>NZ_CP090371.1 GCF_021431925.1 Halobaculum sp. CBA1158
ATGACACAGGACGATCGAACGGACGATGGAACGGACGGCGAGGGAAGCGACGGAACCAGCGATACTGACGCCGACCAGCACGACGCTGCCGATGATTCACACGAATCCGCGGCAGTAGACGAGTCCCGAGCAGTAGATCCCTCCGGAACGGGCGGTGAATCCGGGGGGGCGGACGAGTCCGAGCGGACGGCCGGTGAGTCCGAGCCGACGGCAGATGAGTCCGGGTCGATCGATGTGTCGACCGACGACGCGTCGTCTCGAGGGGTCACTCCAGATATCGAGGACACTCCGGATGCCGGTGACACCCCGGATATCGGTGACGACAGCGGCTCGTTCCGATTCGGATCTGGATCACGCTCGCGTGCGGACGTGGATTTGGACGTCGACGATCTGGATGTCGACGAGGTACTCGGCGACGACGACGAGGCGAGCACCGGACTGTTCGACGACCTCCTCTCGGGCGAGCCGATCTTCGAGAACAAGGAAGTCCTCCGACCGTCGTACACTCCTCATGAACTCCCTCACCGCAACGATCAGATCAACAAGATGGCGACGATCCTCGTGTCGGCGCTGCGTGGGGAGACGCCGTCGAACATCCTCATCTACGGGAAGACGGGGACCGGTAAGACCGCCTCCGCGAAGTTCGTCTCCCAGGAGCTGGAGTCGACCTCCCAGAAGTACGACGTTCCCTGCGAGGTTGAGTACATCAACTGCGAGGTGACCGACACCCAGTACCGGGTGCTCGCACAGCTCGCGAACAAGTTCATCGAGAAGAACGAGGCGGTCATCGACGACCGACTCGACGACCTCCGCGACCTCCGCTCGGAGGCGACGGACCGTCCGGACGCGTTGACCGACAGCGAGTTCGACGCAGTCGCCGACATCGACGACCGGATCGCCGACCTCGAATCCGACCGCGAGGAGATGGAGGAGGTGCCGATGACCGGGTGGCCCACCGACCGCGTCTACTCCACGTTCTTCGACGCCGTCGACTACCACGAGCGCGTCGTCGTCATCATGCTCGACGAGATCGACAAGCTCGTCGAGAAATCCGGCGACGACACGCTGTACAACCTCTCGCGGATGAACTCCGAACTGGAGAACTCCCGGATCTCCATCATGGGGATCTCGAACGACCTGAAGTTCACCGACTTCCTCGACCCTCGCGTCAAGTCGAGCCTCGGCGAGGAGGAGATCGTCTTCCCGCCGTACGACGCCAACCAGTTACGGGACATCCTCCAGCACCGCTCGGACATCGCGTTCAAGGGCGACGCGCTCACCGAGGACGTGATCCCGCTTTGTGCGGCGTTCGCCGCGCAGGAGCACGGCGACGCCCGCCGCGCGCTCGACCTCCTCCGCACAGCGGGGGAACTCGCCGAGCGCTCGCAGGCGGATCTCGTCGAGGAGGCGCACGTCAGGCAGGCCCAGGACAAGATCGAGTTGGACCGCGTCGTCGAGGTCGTTCGCACCCTCCCGACGCAGAGCAAGATCGTCCTCTTTTCGATCATCCTGCTCGAACAGAACGGCGTCCACAACGTCAACACCGGCGAGGTGTTCAACATCTACAAGCGGCTCTGTGAGGAGATCGACGCCGACGTGCTCACCCAGCGCCGGGTGACGGACCTGATCTCCGAACTCGACATGCTCGGCATCGTCAACGCGGTGGTCGTCTCGAAGGGTCGCTACGGCCGCACGAAGGAGATCAGCCTCTCGGTCCCCATCGACGAGACCGAGGCGGTCCTCATGTCCGACTCCCGTCTCGGCGACATCGAGGACGTCCAGCCGTTCGTGCAGGCGCGCTTCGACAACTGATCGCAACTCTCTCGCTCCGGAACGCTCACGGGATCAACACCCCTTCACTTCGCCTCGAGAAACCTACCTACGTACCTGTATTTTCTCGCCATTTCGATTCCACACGAAACGGTAGATGTCACCGGTACAGACGAGAGAGGGCGGTCACCCGATCACGGTCGATTCCCCTACTACCCGGGGACGGGAGTCGGTACCGATGGGCTCGGTCCGGTGGTTGCAGTCGAAGGGCTCGGTGCCGCGACCGCGGGTCGTCCGTCGTCGGCCGTCGCCGGCGCGGTCCCGGGTGACGCCGCGGTTTCGGACGTCGCCGCCGCGGTTCCCGATTCGGCGGCGACGACGGCCTCCGAGAAGATCAGCCGGACGTATCCCAGGTACGGAATTCGGACTCGGGCGACCCCGTGAATCCAGTCTGCGCGGACCACCGGGGCGATGCCGCTGACCTGGTCGTACTGGGAGTTCGCGTCGCCCTTGGTGATGAAGCCGTCGTAGGGGGCGGGACAGGCCGGCACGCGGTCACAGGAGTCGGCCGGGAGGTGGTCGGGATCCGCGCGGTCGACCCAGTTTTCTCCCTCCTCGACGTGCAAGCGAGCGCGGTGGATGATCGGCGGTCCACCTTCGCCTGGCGGCCGGTAGACGATCACCGATCCGGGGTCGCCGAAGGTTCCGTACTCCTGCTCGACGCCCGTCTCGTAGGTGACGACGCCGGTGTCCTCGTGGGCGAACTCGGGCGAGAAGCGGTCGGGATCCGTGATGAACACCAGGTCTCCGCGCTCCATGTGCGGTTCCATGCTCCCGGACTCGACGGCGACCATCGGCGGCCAGACGCCGGAGACGGCGAACAGGATCAACCCGACGAGCGCGACCGCAAGCGCCGAGGAGAGCACCTCCCGGATGAACAACAGCGTCCCGGTCTCGGCGTTGAGGAACCGCGACAGCGGGTCGTCCGGCCGCCGTCCGTCGTCGCTCATTATCGTCTCTGACCCGGCCGGCGGTGTTGAAGCTTCTGTTACCTCGATTTCTCGACCCCCGGACTCGTCCGCCGCGCCGGCTCCGGTTGTCATTCCGGCTCCGGTTCACCCGCACTCCGACTCTCTCTCGGATCGCGGGCCCGTCCGCTATGCTTTTGCCCGGCGACGGCAGACCCCCGTGCGTGCCGCTGGAATCGTCCTCCCGTGTCGTGCAGGCGCTCGCCAGCCGCGGCTACAACGCCGAGCGGGAGGCCGTCACGCTCATCGCCGAGGCGGACGCGCCCGGCGTCGCGCTGGAAACCGCCGTCGAGGTCGCTCCCGACGACGCGCTCGTGATCACCACGGACCACGTCCGCGAGGCGCTGGCGACCGAGCCGGTTCCCGACCCCAGCGCCCTCGACGAGGACGCGACCGACGACCGCGGTACCGCCGATGGAGTCTCCGCGAGCGAGGGATCCGCCGCAGGCGACGGATCCCCCGTGACTGACGGATCCCCCGCGCCCCAAACCCCCTCGGTTTCGTCTGGAACCGAGTCGACGTATCCCACGGACGACGGTGGGCGAGTTCCAGACGAAACGGGGGGGTCGATAGACGAGTCGACGACGGGCGATCCGTCACCCGAGAACTCGCGGGTCGGCGACCGATCGCCCCCCGCGCCCGTCGTCGCCAACGACATGACTGGCGAGTCGACCGGTACGGGCGAGTACGACGAGTTCGTCGGCGTGTTCCGCGACCGCTACGAGCGGCTCTCGGGTCAACTTCGCGGTCGCGTGAACCACCGTCCCGCCGACTCGATCGAGGCGATGGGCGGGGGGGCCGACGTGGAGACGATCGGGCTCGTCAACGACATCCGGTCGACCGCATCGGGCCACTGGCTGATCGAACTGGAGGACACGACCGGAACGTTCCCGTGTCTGGTGATGAAGGACCGCGACATCGCCGACCTGGTCGACGAACTCCTCCTGGACGAGTGCATCGCCGTCTCGGGGACGCTCGCCGACGACGCGGGAATCGTCTTCGTCGACGCGATCCACTTCCCGGACGTCCCCCGCACCCACCGCCCGAGCACCGCCGACCGCCACGTGCAGGCGGCGCTGATCTCGGACGTGCACGTCGGCTCCCAGGAGTTCCTCGCCGACGCGTGGAGCCGGTTCGCCGACTGGCTTCACACGGAGGAGGCCGAACGCGTCGAGTACCTGCTCATCGCCGGCGACATGGTCGAGGGCGTCGGCGTGTATCCGGGGCAAGACGAGGAACTGGACATCGTCGACATCTACGACCAGTACGAGCGGTTCTCCGAACACCTCAAGCAGGTCCCCGGCGACATGGAGATCGTCATGATCCCCGGGAATCACGACGCCGTCCGACTGGCCGAACCCCAGCCGGGGTTCGACGAGGAGCTCCGGGAGATCATGAGCGCCCACGACCCCCAGATCGTGAGCAACCCGGCCGTAGTCGACGTGGAGGGCGTGTCGATCCTGATGTATCACGGGGTCTCGCTGGACGAGGTAATCGCCGAACTGCCGGAGGAGAAGGCCAGCTACGACGAGCCCCACAAGGCGATGTACCAGCTCCTCAAGAAGCGACACGTCGCCCCGCAGTTCGGCGGGAAGACCCGCGTCGCCCCCGAGGAGCGCGATTACCTCGCGATCGACGAGGTGCCGGACGTGTTCCACACCGGCCACGTCCACAAGCTCGGCTGGGGGAAGTACCACAACGTCCTCGCGGTCAACTCCGGCTGCTGGCAGGCGCAGACCGACTTCCAGAAGTCGGTGAACATCGACCCCGACGTGGCCCACGCCCCGATCCTCGACCTCGACACGCTCGACATGACCGTCCGGAAGTTCGTGTGATTCCCGAACCCGTTCGGATACGTTTCCTCAGGCCTTCTCGACCCGGTAGCGCGTCGTCTCTTTCCCATCGAAGCGAGGCCCGGGACCGACCTCCTCGAACCCGGCGGCGTCGGCGGCCTCGCGAAGCGCGGACTCGCCCTCGACGACGAGCAGTTCCACCGCCATTCCCTCGCTCGCAGCGAACCGCAGCGGCTCTCCGAGGAGGCGCTCGGCGGCCTCGCGGGTCCCGCCGAACTGCGTGACGTGGACCGTCTCCCCGTGGGCGTCGAAGCTGACGAAGCCGAGCAGGTCGTCGGGGTCGGCGTCGACGTCCTCGTTGGGGTCGGTCGCGTCGGCCTCGCCGACGGCGACGCGGACGGTTCGGTCGTGGACCAGCCCCCGCATCGCGGCCGCGGGCGCGTCGGCGATGGACGAGAGCGCCTCCGCGTCGGCCTCCACCGCGTCCCGGACGTGCATACCCCCGCTTCGGCCGCATCCGTCCTAAAGCCTCACCCGCTCTCGACATCGACGGGGTGGGTCGTCCAACCGGCGGATCGGTCGTCAACCGTCGGAGTATTTGTCTCCGGCCGCGAACCCCGGCCCATGAGCGTTCGCGAGGAGTTCGACGCCTGGGCCGCCGACGGCCGCGACAGGGGGATGGAGGAGCGTCACTGGCACACGGCCAAGCACGTGCTCGCGCGGATGCCCGTCGAGGACGGCGACCGCGTCCTCGACCTGGGCACCGGCAGCGGGTACGCCCTCCGCGCGCTGGCGGATTCGACGGGGATGGCCCGCGGCTACGGCCTCGACGGCGCGCCCGAGATGGCCCGCAACGCCCGGGAGTACGCCCTCGGTGCGACTCGCGACGCCGATCTCGGGTTCGTGATCGGTGACTTCGGCCACCTCCCCTTCGCCGACGACTCGCTGCACCACGCGTTCACGATGGAGGCGTTCTACTACAGCGACGACCCCGTCGAGACGCTCCGGGAGATCGCGCGCGTCCTGATACCGGGAGGTACCTTCTACTGCGCGGTCAACTACTACGAGGAAAACGTCCACAGCCACGACTGGCAGGACGCCATCTCGGTCGACATGACGCGCTGGGACGCCGACCGGTACCGCGACGCCTTCCGCGAGGCGGGCCTCCACGTCGCCGAGCAGGACAACGTCCCCGACCGCGAGACGGAGATCCCCCCCGCCGACGAGTTTCCGACCGAGAACTGGGACACCCGGGAGGCGATGGTCGAGCGCTACCGCGAGCTCGGGACGCTGCTCACCGTCGGCGTCGCGCCGTGATCGGGTACCCGAGTCGCGTCCCGGCGTCGCGTCGTAGATAGTCGTGGGGGACGCCGGCGGCCGGCAGTTCGAGCGCGGGGACCGAGCATCCGAGCTACCCGCGATCCGCCCGCTCGACCACGCGTACGTCGTCGCGCTCGACGACGAGTCGCACGGGCTCGCCGGGCGCGAACGATCGCTCGCCGTCCGTGCGCGCCGCGATCGCGACGCCGTTCCAGTCGCAATGGAGGCGGGTGGCGTCGCCGAGGAACTCCGTGCTCTCGACGGTCGCCGAGAGCGTCGTGGACGCTGTGCCGCCGGCGCGTCTCATCCCGATCGGGGATCCCGTGTCGGGGGATTCGCCCGCGGCGTCGCCCCGCTCCACGCCGATCCGTTCCGGTCGGACGCAGGCGACGAGCCGGTCGCCCGCGGTCGGTCGTCGTCCCGCGGTCGGTCGTCGTCCCGCGGTCGACCGTCGTCCCGCGTCGGTCCCACTCGCCTGCGTTCCCTCCGCTTCGACTGGAAGCGGAATCGACATCCCTCGGTCGCTGTCTGCGGGGTTTCCGCCTTCGTCGAGGCCGTCGACACGAAGCCAGGGGGCCGCGTCGGTGTCGTTTCCCTCGACGACGCGCCCGTCGAGGACGTTGTTGTCCCCGAGGAACTCCGCGACGAACCGGGTCGCGGGCGCGTCGTACAGTTCCCTGGGCGGGCCGACCTGCTCGATCCGTCCGTCGTCGACGACGGCGACGCGGTCGGACACAGCCAGCGCCTCCTCCTGATCGTGGGTGACGTACACCGTCGTCAGGCCGAGCTCGTGCTGGATCGTCCGGATCTGCACGCGGAGTCGCTCGCGCAGGCGAGCGTCCAGCGCCGACATCGGCTCGTCGAGCAGCAGGAGCCGGGGTTCGGGCGCGAGCGCCCGCGCCAGCGCCACCCGCTGGCTCTGTCCGCCCGAGAGCGTGTCCGGGTCGCGGTCGGCGAACCCCGAGAGGTCGACCAACTCGAGCAGGTCGTCGACCCGACCGTCGACCGTCGTCCCCTCGGGGGGGTCGGCGAACCGGAGGCCGTAGGCGACGTTCTCGCCGACGGTCATGTGCGGGAACAGCGCGTAGCTCTGGAAGACGACGCCGATCCCCCTCGCTTCGGGTGGAACCCCCGCCATCGACTCGCCGCCGATGGCGATCGAGCCGTCGGTTGGCTCCTCGAACCCCGCGAGACACCGGAGCGTCGTGGTCTTTCCGCAGCCCGAGGGGCCGACGAGCGTGAAGAACTCCCCGGGCTCGATCCGGAGGTCGACGCCGTCGAGCGCCGTCGTCGGCCCGTACTCGACGCGGAGGTTCTCCACTCGAACCCCTCCTCCGGGGTCGTCGCCGTCGCGGTCGCCGTCGCGGTCGCTGTCGCCGTCGCGGTCGCCGTGAGTGCGCCCCCGTCCGGACCGCTCTCGCTCACCCACGGAACTCACCCCCGACGCGCTCGACGACCACGAAGGCGGCGGCGGTCACCGCCAGCAACACGGTCCCCATCGCCGTCGCGGGACCGAGCCGGCGACCGATGAACCGCTCGACGGCGACGGGCATGGTGTAGGTCCCGCCGCCCTCGGCGAGGATCACCGTCGAGTCGAACTCGCCGATCGAGATGGCGACCGCGAACGCCGCGCCGGCGACGACGCCGGGCCACACCAGCGGGAGTTCAACGTCCACGAGCGCCCGCGCCCGCGACGCGCCGAGCGCCCGCGCGGACTCGACGAGCGAGCGGTCGAGGGTGTCGAGCGGCGGCGCGACCGTCCGCACGACGAACGGGTAGGCGGCGACGGCGTGGGCGGCGACGATGGCGACCGCGCCCGTGACGGTGAACCGGTAGCCGAACGCCTCGAACCCGAAGACGAGCCCCCGGAGCATGCCGAGGCCGACGACGATCCCCGACACCGCGAGCGGGGCCATCGACAGCGCGTCGACGAGCCACCGCCCGCGGAAGCGGCGCGTCGTGAGCACGCCCATCGCGACGCCCATCGGCACGGCGACGAGGAGCGTCGCCGCCGCGAACAGCACGGAGTTGACGATCGCGGGGAACGGCTTCACCTGGAACGTCGCCCCGGTCGTCTGTCGCTCGAGGAGGAACCGGTAGGAGTCGAGCGTGAGCCCCGCGTCGCCGGCGACGCTGGCGTATACTGTGCTCGCAAGCGGTGCGAGGAACACGACGGCGACGACGGCGGCGTAGCCGGCGACCGCGAGGCGGCTCGCGAGTCGCTCGCGCGTCCACGACTCGGGCACCAGCGGCCGCCGGGCGAGCGTGCGGTTCCCTCGCCGCTCGGCCGCCTGCGCGCGCTCGTAGCGGAGGTACAGCGCCATCAGCGACAGCGACACGCCGGTCTCGAGCGCCGCCAACGACGCCGCCCGGCCGTACTCCAGTTGCTGGCGCGCCGAGTAGATGAACACCTCGATGGTCGCGAACTGCGCGCCCCCCAGCGCCAGGGGGATCGCGAAGGAGGCGAACGTGAACACGAACGTCAGCGCCGCCCCCGTGAGCATCGCCGGCAGCAGTTGCGGGAGCACCACGTCGAGAAAGGCCCGCGGTCGCGACGCACCCAGCGAGCGCGCCGTCTCGACGGCGCTCGCGTCGACGGACTCCCAGGCGGCCGTCACCACCCGGGTCACCAGCGGGGCGTTGTAGAAGGCGTGCGCGACGAGGATCGCCCCCAGCGACGGGAGCAGGTCGACCGGCGGAAGGCCGACGGCCGACAGCGTCGCGTTGAGCGTCCCGTCCGCGCCGAAGGTGGCGTAAAACCCCACGGCGACGAGCACCGACGGGAGCACGAACGGCACCATCGTCACCGAGCGGAGCGTGGCGCGCCCGCGGAACTCGAAGCGCGCGAGCACCCACGCCCCCGGCAGCCCGAGGACGACGCTGAGAAGGGTCGACAGCGCCGCCTGATAGGCAGTGAAGCCGAGCACGCGCCCGAGGTAGAACTCGTCGGTGAGCACCTCCGCGAGCGGACCGAAGGTGAGGCGACCGTCCTCGACGACGGCGTCGACGAACACGGTCGCGACCGGGTAGTAGAACAGCACGGCGAGCAGGAGGGCCGTACCGACCGCCAGCAGGGGGAGGGCGACCCGCTCCGCGAGCGCCGCGGGGCCGGCCTCACGTGCGCGACGCAGCGCGCGACCGAGTCGGGCCTCGCTCACCCGCCGGCGAAGCGCCGCGCCCACTGGTCGGTCCATGTCCCGAGGTTCGCTTCGAGCTCGTCGTACGTGAAGGTGACCGACTCCGGCGGCTCCTTGGCGTACTGGGCGTAGTCCTCGGGCAGCGGGGCGTCCGCGATCGCCGGGAACGCGACGTTGCGCTGGGCGATCCCCGCCTGGATCTCCGGCCGGAGCATGAACTCCATGAACGCCTCGGCGAGCCGGGGCGCGTCGGTGTCGGCGAAGCGGGCCATCCCCTCGGGGTTCGCGTACCCCTGGTCGTTGAGGAACCGGATCTGGTGTCTGTCGAGGTCCTGGTCCTCGGCGGCGGCGTACACCTGGTCGGTGGAGTAGGAGACGACCATGGGGGCCTCCTCGCTCTCGTAGGCCGCGTAGGAGTCCGACCAGTTGCCCAGCACCGTGATCCCGCCGTCCTGGAGGCGGTCCCAGTAGTCGAGGTACCCCTCCGGGCCGAAGGCGTCAATCGTGTGCAGCATGAACGCCTCGCCCGTCGAGGAGGTGGTCGGGTTCTGGGTGATGAGGTCGCCGGCGTGGTTCTCGGCAAGCTCGTCGAACGTCTCTGGGGCGACGAAGTCGCCGCCGTCCATCGTCGCGTTCCACACCAGCGAGATGTAGCCGGTGTCGAACGGCACCGCGCGGTTCTGCGGGTCGAACTGGAGCCCGTCGCGGACGGCGTCGAGCCCCTCGAGCGCGCCGGCCTCCGCGAACAGCGGGTCGGTGAACTGCCCCTCGCCGCGCTGGCCGTCGGCGTCGATGAGCTGCCCGGTGTTGAGCCCGACGTACACGTCGGCCTCGAACTCGACGCCCTGCACCGCGCGCTCGATGTAGTAGTTCAGCTCCGAGTCGGGGGTCTGATACACCAGCGTCGCGTCGAACTCGGACTCGAACTCCCGCTTGAGCCACGCGCCCGGACTCGTCGACGGCGCGTTGACGAACGGCGGGTACGTCGCCACGACGAGCGTGTCGGCCATCGGCTCCGTCGGCTCGCCGGTCGTGGTCCCCGGATCGCTCGTCTCCCCGCCCGAGTCGTCGGTCGTGTCGGCCGGCTCGCTTGTCGGATCGGCCGTCCGCTCGGCCGAACAGCCGGCCAGCGCGGCGATCCCGCCCGCGCCGACCGCCCGGATGAACCGTCGCCTGCTGCGACCACTCGCGTCTGTCATTACCGGGTGGTCACACCCGGAGGTAATTAACCCCCGCGATCCGGTGCGGGGAACGGTTTTGTACCGTGGGGTTCGGGATCGGGGCATGCAACCGACCCGTCGGACGGCGCTGGCCGCGCTGCTCGCGGGCCTTCTGGTGCTCACGGCCGTCGTCCTCCAGAGCGTCCTCTCGACGGTCGTGTTCGCGATCACGGTCGCGTACGTGCTGTACCCCCTCCGGCAGTTGATCCGCGAACGCGGTCGATCCGAACGGTTCGCGGCCGCCACGGCCACGACGGCGGGGTTCCTCGGCGTCGTCGCGCTCGCGGTCCCGCTGGGGTACGTGCTGTACCGCCGGCGTCGCGACCTGATCGGCTTCTTCGAGACGCTTCCCCCGCGCGTGGTCGTCGAGGCCGGCCAGTTCGCCTACGTCGTGGAGTTCTCCGACTGGTTCGCGCTCGCGCGGACGGCGCTCCGCGATGTCGCGTTCTCGCTGGCGGCGGCCGCGCCCGTCATCGCGCTGAAGCTGGTCGTGTTCACCTTCCTGGTGTACGGAGTGCTGCTCAAGCCGCACGCGCCGCGGGCGGCGCTGTTGCGGCTGTGCCCCGGGGAGTACCACGACGTGCTGTTCGCACTCCACCGCCGCACGGCGACCACGTTGCGGGCGATCTACGTGCTCCAGGGCGCGACCGCGGTCGCGACGTTCGTCCTCGCGTTCGTCACGTTCGCGGCGCTCGGGTACGACGCGCCGTTCTCGCTGGCGGTCGTCGCGGGCGTGCTCCAGTTCGTCCCGGTGCTGGGACCGAGCATCGTCGTCGTCGCGCTGGCGGTCGTCGACGTGGTCGCCGGCGACGCCTTCCGGGCGGCGATCGTCCTCGTCGTCGGCCTGATCCTCGTCGGGTTCATCCCCGACGCGGTGATCCGTCCGCGGCTGGCCGGCGGCACGACCGACCTCCCGGTCTCTGTGTACTTCGTCGGCTTCGTCGGGGGGCTGCTCACGCTCGGTGCGATCGGCTTCGTCGTCGGCCCGCTCGTCGTCGCCCTGCTCGCGGAGACGGTCAGACTGCTCTCGGCGAACGGGGACGCCGTCACGGCCCAGCAGCAGCTTCCGGGGCCGGCTCCTCGCGACGACCCGTCCGGACTCGCGAAACGGCTCGAACGCTTCGTCGCCGGCGACCCGGTGGCGGACCCCGAGAGCGTCGCCGGCGACGCGACCTCGGCCGACCGCGCCGGCGACTCGGCGGAGTCAGGATCCCGGGACAGCGTCGGCGACGACCCGACTGCCGCTGGCGACGATTCGACTGCCGACGGCGAGGACGAGGGATCGGACGACGCGGACGCTACTCGCTGACGGTCTCGCCACCGCGCTCCTCCCACTCGGTGAGGCTGCCCTCGTAGAACAGGACGTCTTCGTAGCCGAGGTGCCGGAGCACGAGGTACGTGTGGCTGATCCGACGGGCGGTGTTGCAGTACAGCAGCACCGCCCGATCCGGGGTGATCCCCCGGTCCGCGAGGATCGATTCCAGCTCTCCCCGGGGTTTCAGCCCCCTGGTGTCGGCGTCGACCAACTCGAGCCAGTCGAGCTGGACCGCCCCGGGGAGGTGCCCCTCCGCGTGCTCCCACTCCTCCCGGGTGTCGACGATCACCGTGTCGCCGTCGCGGTCCGCGTCGCCGTCAGGATCGCCGTCGCCGTCGCGGTCCGCGTCGCCGTCGAGGCGCTGGCGAACCCCCGCGAAGTCGACGAGCGGCGAGTCGCCGCCGGCGACGGGATCGGTCGGCTCGTAGTCGCTCGGATCCGGCTCGGGGGCGTCCCGTTCGGTCGCGTGCCCGCGGCTCCACGCGCTGTAGTCGCCGTCGAGCAGGTGCAGTCGATCCGGGTCGTGACCGTACAGTTCGGCGGTGACGAGAAAGCGCGCGGCGAAGACGCCGTGCTCGTCGTCGTAGGCGACGATCTCGTCGTCGCGGTCGATCCCGGCCGTCGAGAGCAGGTCGCCCCATCGCTCGGTCCCGGGGAGCATCCCCTCGTCCCCGACCTCGGACCTGAACTCGTCGAACGGGATCGAGACCGCCCCCGGCAGGTGGCCGATCCCGTCGTACTCCCATGCGTCGCGCACGTCGACCACGGCGAGGCCGGGGTCGTCCAGTCGGTCCGCGACCCACTCCGCGGAGACGAACGTGTCGGTCATACCCTCCGTTCGCGAGGGGGAGACAAAAGCCCGGCCGAGACGGCGACGCCGGCGGCGCGTCCGGGAAACCAGCAATAGTTGCCCAAACATACCGTCGGCGTGAACCCCCCCCGATCCGCGTCGCCCACGCGACGACGCGATGGCGGCATCGGGGACGGACAGAGGGCCGAGGGCGGCGGATATACGGCAACATTCTCCGGTTCGCGGAACGAATGGCCGCCTCTGCCGGGGATACGGGTATTAAACCCCGAGGCGACGTATGGGAGATCGCAATGTCAGACTACGCAAAGGACGTACTCGTCAGCGCCGAGTGGGTTGAAGAGCGCCTCGACGAGTTCCAGTCCGACGACCCCGCGCACCGACTGGTGGAGGTGGACGTGGACACCGAGGCGTACGACGCCGAACACGCCCCCGGTGCCATCGGCTTCAACTGGGAGACGGACCTCCAGGACCAGACCCAGCGCGACGTGCTCACGAAGGAGGACTTCGAGGCGCTGAACGCCGAGCACGGCATCAGCGACGACTCGACGGTCGTGCTGTACGGCGACTCCTCGAACTGGTTCGCCGCCTACACCTACTGGCAGTACAAGTACTACGGCCACGACGACGTGAAGCTGCTCAACGGCGGCCGCGAGTACTGGCTGGACAACGACTTCCCGACGACTCAGGAGGTCCCGGAGTACCCCGAGACCACCTACGAGGCCGACGACCCCGACGAGTCCATCCGCGCGTACCGCGACGACGTGGACGACGCCATCGGCGCGGGCGTTCCCCTCGTCGACGTGCGCTCGCCCGAGGAGTACAGCGGCGAGATCCTCGCCCCGCCGGGCCTGCAGGAGACCGCCCAGCGCGGCGGCCACATCCCCGGCGCGCGCAACATCTCGTGGGCCTCGGTCACCAACGACGACGGGACGTTCAAGACCAAGGAGGAGCTGGAGGAGCTGTACGACGACGTGCTCGCGGAGGGCGACGACGAGATCGTCGCCTACTGCCGCATCGGCGAGCGCTCCTCGGTCGCGTGGTTCGCGCTCCACGAGCTCGTGGGCGCAGACCAGACCGTCAACTACGACGGTTCCTGGACCGAATGGGGCAACCTCGTGCGCGCCCCGATCGTGACGGGCGACGAACCCGGCGGGAACTGAAGCGAGACGCGAGGCGGAGCCGAGCGTCTCGGTAGGACGCCGGGGCGGTCCCGTGCCGCCCCGGCCAGGACCGACACGAGGCCGTTCGACGGCCCGTTCTTTCGACGCGCGCTACCCGCCCAGCACCGCCGCCGCGATCCGCGGGGTGAGGAACGCTTCGATGGCCGCCGCGACGACCAGCAGGATCGCGATCCCGACGAGGACGTGCGCCGCCCGCTCGAACTCGTCGGCGACGGTCGCGGCGCTGGCGCGTCCGCGGAGGCCCCGCCAGCCCACGACGCCGAGGTGCAGACCGAGGCCGCCGGCGACGGCGATCACCGGCAGTTCGAGCACGCCGTGGGGGGCGACGAGCGCGAGGAAGGCGGCCCGGTCGAACACGCCCGCGAGCGCCCCGACGAGCAGCCCGTTGAACGCCAGCCCGGAGGCGGCCGGGATGCCGAGCGCGAGCCCGCCGAAGGCGATCCCGGCGCTCACGAGCCAGTTGTTGACCGCGATGGTGAGGAACGGGCCGACGGCGACGGAGCCGAACACGCCGGCCACGTCCGCCGGCGGCGGGACCGCGACGCCGTAGGGGGCGGTCGTGGCGTAGCCGACGACGACGCCGCCGGCCAGGATCCCGAGGCCGGCGAGCACGGTGACGGGGTGGCCGCGAAGGAAGGCGACGAGTTCGCCCCACCCGTCGGCGAGCGCTCGCCGGAGTCGGGTCCTGACGGCCGGTCGCTCCACCGGGGCCGGCACGCCGACGCCGGCGTAGAGGGCGGTCGCCCCCGCCTCCAGCAGCGGGACGACCACGAGCGGGAGGAACAGTCCGCCGAGGCGGCCCGCGCCCGCGGCGTTGGCGACGGTGACGGCGATCCCGACGCCGACGTAGCCGCCGACGGCGACCAGCGCGAACGCCACCGCGCGGGCCGGGTGCGCTCGAACGAACCCGACGCTGCCTCGGACGGCACCCAGCGCCCCGCGCTCGTCGACGACGGCCGCCGACTCGGCGAACGCCAGCAGGAACCACACGAGGGCGGCGACGAGTCCCCCGATCCCGACGACGGCGACGCCCACGAAGATCGCGAGCGCCCCCGTCGCGGTCGTGATTTCGCCCGCCGGCGAGCCCGCGGAGGCGGTCCACCCCGAACGAGAGGCGACCCCGGCGACGACCGCCAGCGGAAGGCCCACCGCGAGCAGGACAAGTGCCGCACGCACGACCGCGACGCCGACGAACGTCCGCCAGCGACCGATCGTCTCGACGCCCGAGACCAGCGGCGGTCGGCCGTCGAGGGCGGCCCAGACGGTGCCGTACGTCGCCGCCGAGGCGACGGCGCGCGCGAGGACGCTCACGACGACCGCGCCGACCCCGCCCAGCGCGACTGTCGCGATCACCGCCGGCGTCGCGGCGGCGGTCACGGCGTCGCCGACGCCCGGCGGCAGGTCGCCCGCCATTCCCGCGGCCGGGCCGCCGCCGGCCGATCCGGACTCTCGGGCGGCGGTCATGACCTCCCCGAGCGCGCGCACGAGCGGCTCGAGCCGTCCGGTCGCGGCGAGGATCGCGGCCGTGCCCGCGATCGCGACGACGACCGGCACCTGTGTGGCGGCGGTGACGCCGAGCGCGAGGAGGTATGCGGGGAGGACGGCTGCGGGGCGATCGCGGAGGAGTCGTCCGGCGGCGCGGAGGGCGTCGGCGACCGACCGGGGACCGTCGTGGGGACGCGGCATGTGTCCCGTCTCCGACGCGCGCGGCGTAAGCGTGTCGCCGGCGCGGTTGCGTCGTCGCCGTCGCCTCGACCCTGCTCGGTTCCCTGGCGTCGTCGTGGCGAGGGTTTCAAGCACGGGAGCGGCGTACGGTCGCGCATGGACGCAGCCACCTTCTCGAGGGAGTTCCGCGACGACAACGAGACGCCGCTCTCCCGGCTCGGATCCTCGAAGTCGCTGTACGCGCTCACCGGCGGCGAGATGGACGCCGGGGCGGTCCGGACGGCCGTCGCCGCGGAGTTCGCGCTCGCCGGTCGCACCTTCGAGTCCTGGAGCGCAGACGAGGCCAACGGCGACGCCGCCGCGCTGTTCGGCGACGTGGCCGAGGACGCCCGCGAGCATCGGGACACGGCCGACGCCGACGTGGACCCCGCGGGCGACGACGTGCACGAGTACCCCGAGTACGACGTGCTCGCCGACCTCGACGCCACGGCCGAACGGGCCGGCGGGCTGTACGGCCGCCTCGTGCTCGCGCACACCCGAACCGAGCAGACGGTCGGCTTCTTCGTCGGCGACGCCGACCCGGCGTCCTCGAACGAGTTCCGCGCGGTCCGCGACGATCTCGACGACCGCCTCGACGACGCGCTCGACCTACTGGCCTCGGTCTGTGAGGGCGACGACGACGGGGACTGGGCCGCCGCCCGCGACGCCGCCGACGCCGTCGTTGACGCCGCATACGACGACTACGTCGAGACGCTGGAGTCGATGGGCGTGAAGCCGAAGAACGTCTGTTGAGGGGGTCGTCGTCGACCGCGCGGCGACGCGTCGACCGGCTCAGACGCCGGGGAGGTCCTCGCGGTACTCGTTGATGCACTCGACGGCGTCGGCGACGTGTTCCTCCGCGTCGCCGCCGGCGTTCCCGGCGGCCTCGCGCAGGACGTGCGTCTGTTTGGCCAGCCAGCCGTGGTCCGGGCCGCGCTCGCGGTCGACCGCCGACGCCAGCGCGTCGGCCGCGTTCTCGAGCCGTTCGGCCGGCTCGCCGTCGGCGCTCTCGGCCGCCCGCTGTGCGTGCTCGCTCGCTTCCGTGAGGAGTTCCGGTCGCATGGGCGACGGTTCTCGGCTCCGCGTCGTAGTCGTTTCGACGCGACTCCGGGGCCGCGTGGGGTTCGTTCGTCGTCGTCGCGTTCGCCGTCGTCGTCGCGTTCGCCGTCGTAGTCGCCATCGCGGTCGCCACTCCCTCGGGTCGCGGCGACCGCGCTGTCTGTGGGCGGTGCAGCACGGGACCGCTCCGCCGTTGTCCGCGGTCTCGCCGGCCGGAAGCCGGCTCGACCGCGCTCGTCAAGTGGTTCCCACCCCACACCACACACAATGAGTGAATCGCAGGGGCCCCTCTCGCCGGACCGGCCCGAGGCCGAGAAGCCGCTTCGCGTCGACGCCCCGTTCGACCCCGCGGGCGACCAGCCCGACGCGATCCGCCAGTTGGTGGACGGTTTCGAGTCCGGGATGACCGAGCAGACGCTGCTCGGCGTCACCGGCTCCGGGAAGACGAACACCGTCTCGTGGGTCGTCGAGGAACTCGACACCCCGACGCTCGTGATCGCCCACAACAAGACGCTCGCGGCGCAGTTGTACGAGGAGTTCCGGAACCTCTTCCCCGACAACGCCGTCGAGTACTTCGTCTCCTACTACAACTACTACCAGCCCGAGGCGTACGTCGAACAGACGGACACCTACATCGACAAGGAGATGTCGATCAACGACGAGATCGACCGCCTCAGGCACTCCGCAACCCGCTCTCTCCTCACGCGGGACGACGTGATCGTCGTGGCGTCGGTCTCGGCCATCTACGGGCTGGGCGACCCCAATAACTACCGCGGGATGGCGCTGGAGTTGGAGGTCGG
This sequence comes from Halobaculum sp. CBA1158, assembly GCF_021431925.1. Classification (NCBI taxonomy): domain Archaea; kingdom Methanobacteriati; phylum Methanobacteriota; class Halobacteria; order Halobacteriales; family Haloferacaceae; genus Halobaculum; species Halobaculum sp. CBA1158. Next base: position 17,139 of record NZ_CP090371.1, read on the forward strand.
CCAGGAGATCGGCCGCGACGAACTGCTGAAGCAACTGGTCGACCTGAACTACGAGCGCAACGACGTGGACTTCCAGCAAGGGACGTTCCGCGTGCGCGGGGACACGGTCGAGGTGTTCCCGATGTACGGCCGCCACGCCGTCCGGATCGAGCTGTGGGGCGACGAGATCGACCGCATGCGTAAGGTCGACGTGGTCGACGGCGAGGTCGTGAGCGACGAACCCGCCGCGCTGATCCACCCCGCGGAACACTACTCGCTCCCCGAGGAGCAGATCGACCAGGCGGTCTCGGAGATCGAGGAGCTGATGGAGCAGCGCGTCTCGTACTTCGAGCGCCAGGGCGACCTCGTCGCCGCCCAGCGAATCGAGGAGCGCACCACCTTCGACATTGAGATGCTCCAGGAGACGGGCTACTGCTCGGGCATCGAGAACTACTCCGTCCACCTCTCGGACCGCGAGTCCGGCGACGCACCCTACACCCTGCTGGACTATTTCCCCGACGACTTCCTCACGGTGATCGACGAGTCCCACCAGACGCTCCCTCAGATCAAAGGACAGTACGAGGGCGACAAGTCGCGCAAGGACTCGCTTGTCGGCAACGGATTCCGCCTGCCGACGGCGTACGACAACCGCCCGCTCACCTTCGAGGAGTTCGAGGAGAAGACCGACCGCCGTCTGTACGTCTCGGCCACCCCCGCGGACTACGAGCGCGAGCGCTCCGAGCAGATCGTCGAGCAGATCGTCCGCCCCACCCACCTCGTCGACCCCGAGGTGACCGTCGAGCCCGCGCAGGGACAGGTGGACGACCTGATGGACCGCATCGACGACCGCATCGAGCGCGGCGAGCGCACCCTCGTCACCACCCTCACCAAGCGGATGGCCGAGGACCTCACCGAGTACCTCGAGGAGGCCGGCGTCGAGGTCGCGTACATGCACGACGAGACCGACACCCTGGAGCGCCACGAGATCATCCGCTCGCTCCGGCTGGGGGAGATCGACGTGCTCGTCGGCATCAACCTCCTCCGGGAGGGACTGGACATCCCCGAGGTCTCCCTCGTCGCGATCCTCGACGCCGACCAGGAGGGGTTCCTCCGATCCGAGACCACCCTCGTGCAGACGATGGGTCGCGCCGCCCGGAACGTCGAAGGCGAGGTGATCCTCTATGCCGACGAGACGACGGGCGCGATGGAGGCGGCGATCGAGGAGACCAACCGCCGTCGCGAGATCCAACGCGAGTTCAACGAGGAGCACGGCTACGAGCCGCAGACGATCGACAAGGAGATCGGCGAGACGAACCTCCCCGGGTCGAAGACCGACACCTCCGGTGTCGCCGACGACGAGGTGGCCGACGAGGCGGAGGCGCAGGCGCGGATCCAGGCGCTCGAAGAGCGCATGGAGGAGGCCGCGAGCAACCTGGAGTTCGAGCTGGCGGCGGACATCCGCGACCGGATTCAGGACCTCCGCCGAGAGTTCGACGTTGACCCCGAGGAGGTCGGGATCGAGCCGCCGGGCGAGGACACCGACGGGATCGATCCGGGCCCCGGCGCTGAGTTCTAGCGAGGTGGAGCGAAGCGAGACCTCGGAAGACGGCGGCGAACTTGCGGGCGAGCCGCCCAGAAAGAGAGCGAGGTGGAGCGAAGCGAGACCTCGGAAAACGGCGTTCACAAATCGCGACGCGATTTGTGAGCTCACGAGACCGCCGGTCTCGTGAACGGCGAGGTCCGTTCGTCGTTCGCGTATCCGGGGCCCTCCGATCGGCCCCGTATCAGTCGTCGGCCGCAGTCGCGCCGTCGCCCGCGTCGCCGCCGGCGTCCTCGGCCGCGCGCTCGTGGAGCCCCCGTCCCGTGGAGTAGCGGAAGTAGCCGACCAACCCGACGGCGGCGACGACGTTCGACGCCGTGATCGCCCAGAACGGTCCGAGCGCTCCCCAGCCGAGCACGTACGCGCCGACCGCGGCGACCGGGACGCGGACCGCCCAGTACTGCAGCATCGTCGAGTACATGCTCACGTCGGTCCGACCCGCGCCGTTGAAGCCCGCCTCGACCGTCCAGATCGCGCCCAGCGCCCAGTAGCCGAACGCGAGGATCTGGAGGTACGCGACCGTCAGCGTCAGCGCCTCGCCCCCAATCCCGGGGACGAACGCCGTCGCGATGAGCTCCGGGACGAGGTACTGGACGATCCCCAGCGAGCCGAGGCCGACGGTCCCGACGCCGACGCCGAGCCACGTCGCGCGCGTCGCGCGGTCGGGGCGGTCCGCGCCGAGGTTCTGGCCCACGAGGGTCGTCCCCGCCGAGCCGATGGCGGCCGCCGGGACGAACACGACCGTCGCGATGCGCGCGCCGACGGTGTAGGCGGTCAGCGCGGCCGCGCCGCCGGCGAACGAGACGATCGCGACGACGATCAGCCGGGCGACCTGCCGGGCGGCCGACTGGCCCGCCTTCGGCGCGCCGACCTCGACCAGCTCCCGGAACTCGTCGAGGTCGAGGCCGGCGGCGTCGAGGTGGAAGGTGAAGCCGCGACGCGAGGACAGCGCCGCCGCGATCATCACGAGCGCGCCGACGCCGAAGCCGACCGCCGTCGCGTAGGCGGCCCCGGCGATCCCCGAGCCGGCGTAGCCGGTCGCGGCGTACAGCGACGACTCGAGACCCCCGAGTCCGAGCATTCCGAACAGGGGATTGTCGACGAAGCCGAAGATGAGGATCGGGTCGAGCCCGACGCTGATACCGATCGACAGGAGGTTCACGAACAGCGGCGTGCGCGAGTCGCCCGCGCCGATGAAGCCGTACTCGAACACGTCGCTGACGGCGGAGACGGTGTATGCGATCGCCATCGTCGCGAGGTAGACGGCTCCGAGGGCGACGACCTCGGGTCCGGGGTCGAACAGCGACGTGAGCTGTCGCCCGAAGACGCCGGTGATCGCGACCATCGCCAGCATCACAGCGACGGCGGCGACCAGCGCGTGGAACACCGCCCGGCTGGCCCCTCGCTCGTCCCCCTCGCCGACGCGCTGGGAGACGAGGACGTGCTCGCCGGTGAACACGCCGCCGGTGACCGCCGTCATCAGCCCGATCAGCGGCGCGACGAGCCCGACGGCCGCGACGGCCTCGCCGCTGAGGCGACCGAGCCAGAGCACGTCGACGACGCTCTGGGCGACCACCGCGAGCTGCTGGGCCACGATGGGGATCGACAGGAACGCCAGCGCCCGTCCCAGCCGCCCCTCGGTGATCTCTTCGGTCGACACGTCCAACATTCGTGAATCTATTCTCCGGTATTTCCGATACAAAAAATAGCTATCGGTACAATATTCTATCACGATCGGCGTGTTGTTTTTTCCCCGCGGACCGTCGCCGTCACGACATACCGTACTCTTTTGCCCTCGGCACCGGAGATCCGCGTATGAGTAGTCGGCGGCGCAAGCCCGACTGGCTGAAGATGCGGCCGCCTTCCGGCCAGCGATTCGCCGAGATCAAGTCCACGCTCCGCGAGCACGACCTCCACACGGTGTGTGAGGAGGCCAACTGTCCCAACCTCGGGGAGTGCTGGTCAGGAGGCGGCGATGCTCCCCCGAACGCGGAGGCGGCGGACGCCGCCGACGCGAACGAGAGCGGTCCCGGTCCCGGCACCGGCCCGGGCACGGCGACGTTCATGCTGATGGGCGACCGCTGCTCGCGCGGGTGCAACTTCTGCGACGTGGAGACCGGCGGGATGGAGCCGCTTGACACCGACGAACCGGCGAACGTCGCGAGCGCGGTCGCCGAGATCGGCCTCGATTACGTCGTGCTCACCTCCGTCGACCGCGACGACCTCGCCGACGGCGGCTCCCGGCACTTCGCGGAGACGATCCGCGCGATCAAACGGCGCGACCCCTCGATCCTCGTCGAGGTGCTCATCCCCGACTTCGGCGGCGACCCCGACGCGATCGATCGGATCGTCGACGCCGGCCCGGACGTGATCGCCCACAACATCGAGACGGTCGAGCGCCTCCAGTGGCCCGTCCGCGACCGCCGGGCGGGCTACGGACAGACGCTCGACGTGCTCGAACGGGTGGACCGCGAGTCCGACATCCACACGAAGACGAGCGTCATGCTCGGCCTCGGCGAGTACGACCACGAGGTGTACCGCACCCTCCGTGACCTGCGGAGCGTCGGCGTCGACATCGTCACGCTCGGACAGTACCTCCAGCCGTCGCGCTCGCACCTGGACGTGTTCGAGTACGTCCACCCCGACGCCTTCGACACTTGGGCGCGCGTCGCCGAGGAGGAACTGGGCTTCCTCTACTGCGCCTCCGGCCCGATGGTCCGCTCCTCGTACAAGGCGGGCGAACTCTTCGTCGAGGCGCTCGTTCGCGAGGGGACGAGCGTCGAGGCGGCCCGCGAGGCCGCCCGCGCCGCCGACTGATCCCGTCTCCATCATCGATTGTCACAGATTCCCGCCGCTTCCCAGCAGTTTTCGTCGTCGCTGTCGGCCTCACCCAGTAGAACTGGACGAACGTCCGTTTCACCTCCGCATCGTCGAACGGCTTGAGAATCGGTGGCAGTATTTCTGTCCACAGTAAACTATTTACGAAAACACTATCACGCGGGGCGGACAGCGTTCGGGTATGCGAAGGTGGGTACCGTGAGCACGCTCGAGCGCGACCCCCGCGACGGCATGGTGCAGGTCCTGGACGAGGACGGGGGCGTCGTCGGCGACGTGCCGGACCTCTCCGAGGAGGAGTTCGTCGCGATGTACCGTCACATGAAACTCGCCCGCCACTTCGACGAGCGGGCGGTGTCTCTCCAGCGACAGGGGCGGATGGGGACGTACCCGCCGCTGTCCGGCCAGGAGGGAGCGCAGGTCGGCTCCGCGATGGCGCTGGCCGAGGACGACTGGATGATCCCCTCCTACCGCGAACACGGCGCGGCGATGGTTCGCGGGCTCTCGCTGGAACAGACGCTGCTGTACTGGATGGGCGACGAGCGCGGGAGCCTCGTCCCAGAGGAGGCGAACGTCTTCACGCCCGCCGTGCCGATCGCCAGCCAGATCCCCCACGCGACGGGGATGGCCTGGGCGGACAAGCTGCAGGGCGACGGCGAGACCGACACCGCCTTCATCTGCTACTTCGGCGACGGGGCGACCAGCGAGGGCGACTTCCACGAGGGATTGAACTTCGCGGGCGTGTTCGACACGCCGACGGTGTTCTTCTGCAACAACAACCAGTGGGCCATCTCGGTTCCCAGGGAGCGCCAGACGAACAGCGAGACGCTGGCGCAGAAGGCCGTCGCCTACGGCTTCGAGGGCGTCCAGATCGACGGAATGGACCCGCTGGCGGTGTACAAGGCGACGACGGAGGCGCTGGAGAAGGCGAGGAATCCCGGCGAGGGCGAGCGCCGCCCGACGCTGATCGAGGCGGTCCAGTACCGCTTCGGCGCGCACACCACCGCCGACGACCCCAGCGTCTACCGCGAGGAGGACGAGGTGGAGAAGTGGAAGGCGAAGGACCCGATCCCCCGCCTGGAGGAGTTCCTCCGGAACCAGGGGATCCTCGACGACGAGCGCGTCGCCGAGGTAGAGGAGTCCGTCCGCGAGGCGGTCGCCAACGCCATCGACGCCGCCGAGTCGACGGTGCGGCCCGACCCCGGATCGATGTTCGATCACGTGTTCGCCGAGCAGTCCCCCGAACTGCGGCGGCAGGCCGAGGAGTTCGCACAGCTTCGCGAGGAGTACGGCGACGAGGCGTTCCTGGAGGAGTGACATGAGCAGTCAAGAACAAGATCAAGCCACGCAGAACCTGACGCTGGTACAGTCGGTCCGCGACGCGCTCGCGACCGAGATGGAGTCGGACGACGACGTGCTCGTGATGGGCGAGGACGTCGGCAAAAACGGCGGCGTCTTCCGCGCCACCGAGGGCCTGTACGACGAGTTCGGCGAGGACCGCGTCATCGACACTCCGCTGGCGGAGTCGGGCATCATCGGCACGGCGGTCGGCATGGCCGCGATGGGGCTGAAGCCGGTGCCGGAGATCCAGTTCTCCGGGTTCATGTACCCCGGGTTCGACCAGATCGTGAGCCACATGGCCCGCCTGCGCACTCGGTCGCGGAGCCGGTACACGCTGCCGATGGTGCTCCGTGCGCCGTACGGCGGGGGCATCCGCGCGCCAGAACACCACTCCGAGTCGAAGGAGGCGTTCTACGCCCACGAGGCCGGGCTGAAGGTGGTGATGCCCTCGACGCCGTACGACACGAAGGGCCTGCTCATCTCGGCGATCCGCGACCCGGACCCGGTGATCTTCCTGGAGCCGAAGCTCATCTACCGCGCCTTCCGAGGCGAGGTACCCGAAGACGACTACGAGGTGCCGATCGGCGAGGCGACGACCCGCCGCGAGGGGTCGGACGTGTCCGTGTTCACCTACGGCGCGATGACGCGCCCCTCGCTCGAGGCGGCCGAGGAGCTTGCCGAGGAGGGGATCGACGCGGAGGTCGTCGACCTCAGAACGGTCTCGCCGATGGACCGCGAGGCCATCGTCGAGTCGTTCAAGAAGACCGGTCGCGCGTGCGTCGTCCACGAGGCTCCGAGGACAGGCGGGCTCGCCGGCGAGATAACCGCCACGCTCCAGGAGGAGGCGCTGCTGTACCAGGAGGCTCCGATACAGCGCGTGACGGGCTACGACGTGCCGTATCCGCTGTACGCCCTGGAGGACTACTACATGCCGAACGCGGCGCGAGTCGCCGACGGTATCAAGGAGGCCGTGGACTTCTGACCATGGCCGAGAAGGAGTTCAAACTCCCCGACGTCGGCGAGGGCGTCGCAGAGGGGGAGCTCGTCAACTGGCTGGTCGACCCCGGCGACACCGTCACCGAGGACCAGCCGGTCGCCGAGGTCGAGACGGACAAGGCGCTCGTGGAGGTCCCGTCCCCGTACAACGGGACGGTGAAGCAACTGCACGTCGAGGAGGGCCAGATGGTCCCCGTCGGCGACGTGATCGTCACTTACGAGGTCGCGGACGAGGAGGGCGAGGCCGGGAGCGACGGGACGGCCGAGGAATCCACCGACGAGTCCGCGGAAGCGACGGGATCGGCCGCCGCTGAGACCGCCGAGACCGCCGAGGCTGGAGACGACGCGGATGACTCGGCCGACGCGGCCGACACGAGCGCCGCCGGCGACGCTGCCGACGACGCCGACGAGACGCCGGCACCGTCGTCGGGTCGCGTGTTCGCGCCGCCCTCGGCCCGCCGGGCCGCACGCGAACTCGGCGTCGACATCGCCGCCGTCGAGGGGAGCGGTCCAGGCGGGCGCGTCACCGAGGGCGACGTGCGCGCCCACGTCGAGTCCGACGGCGCGCCCGATACGGGTGCCGCCGGCGACGCCGACGGAGGCGACTCCTCCGGGCCGAAGCCGGTCGACATCGACGGCAAGCGGTCGGCAGTCTCTCGAAAGAACGGCGACGGCGAGGCCGCCGGAGCCGACGCGTCCGCGTCGGCAGCGTCGTCCGTCGAGGCGGCGGGTCGCGACCGGACGCTCGCGGTGCCGGCGACGCGCAAGGCCGCCGAGGAGGCGGGCGTCGACATCGACGACGTGCCGACCGACGAGACGCGCGACGGCGAGGCGTTCGTCTCGACCGAGCAGGTGCAGCAGTACGCGCAGGCCGTGAAAGAGGCGAAGGCCGCCGAGGCGGCGGCCGAGTCCGCGACGGCCGGCGGCGACGGGGCGACCGCGACCGCTGAGGGCGGCGACGGCGAGGCGGCCCCGTCTGCCGCGTCCGCCTCCCGGGAGCCGGAGACGGTCCCGTACCGCGGCGTCCGCCGCACCATCGGCACCCAGATGGCGGAGTCGAAGTACACGGCCCCGCACGTCAGCCACCACGACACGGCCGTCGTCGACGACCTCGTCGACACCCGCGCGGAGCTGAAAGCGCGCGCCGCCGAGCGCGACGTGAAGCTGACGTACATGCCGTTCGTGATGAAGGCGATCGTGGCCGGACTCAAGCAGTTCCCGTACCTCAACTCCGAGCTTCGCGAGGACGACGAGGAGATCCTCCTCAAGAAGGAGTACAACGTCGGCATCGCGGTCGCGACCGACGCGGGGCTGATGGTCCCCGTGGTCGAGGACGTCGACGAGAAGGGGCTGCTGCGGATCGCCGAGGAGGTGAACGACCTGGCCGCCCGCGCCCGCGACCGGAAGCTCGCCCGCGAGGAGATGCAGGGCGGCACCTTCACGATCACCAACTTCGGCGCGGTCGGCGGCGAGTACGCCACCCCGATCATCAACTACCCCGAGACGGCGATCATGGGACTGGGCGCGATCGACGAGCGACCGGTCGCCGAGGACGGCGAGGTGCGGGCGGCCCACACGCTGCCGCTGTCGCTGTCGATCGACCACCGCGTCATCGACGGCGCGGAGGCGGGGCGGTTCACGAACTTCGTGATGGAGCGGCTGGAGAACCCCGAGCTGTTGCTGCTGGAGTAGCCGGACCGCGCGGCGGGTCGTCCGCCACGACTCGCAGCCGGGTTCCGATCCACGCAACTTTTGCGCCCCCACGGAGACGCCACCTCCAACAGCCATGTCCGACCTCGTCACCGTCACCGACATCCGGCGGGCCCGCGAGCGATTCGACCCGGAGATCGTTCGCGAGACGCCGGTCGAGCGCTCGCGGTCGCTCTCGGAGATGAGCGGCGCGGACGTGCGCCTCAAGATGGAACACCTCCAGCGCACCGGCTCGTTCAAGACCCGCGGTGCGTCGAACAAGATCCACGAGCTCGTCGCGGGCGGCGCGAGCCGGTCGGACGCGGGCGACGCCGAGCGCGTCGTCGCCGCGAGCGCCGGCAACCACGCCCAGGGGGTCGCGCTGGCGGCCACGAACGCCGGGATCCCCTCGACGGTCGTCATGCCCGAGGACGCCCCGCAGGCGAAGGTCGACGCCACCCGCGGCTACGGCGCGGAGGTCGTCCTCCGCGGCCGGGAGTTCCAGGTCGCGGTCGCCCACGCCCGCGACCTGGCCGACGAGCCCGGAGCCGTCTTCGTTCACGCCTACGACGACCCTGCGATCGTCGCCGGCCAGGGTACGCTCGGCCTCGAAATTGCCGAACAGGTGCCGGATCTCGACACCGTGATCGTGCCCATCGGCGGGGGCGGCCTCATCGGGGGAGTCGCCACCGCCCTCGCGGCGGTCGCCCCCGAGGTGCGCGTCGTCGGCGTGCAGGCCGATGACGCCGCGACCGTGCCCGAGAGCCTCGACAAGGGCGAACCCGTCGACCGCGAGGAGACCCGCACCATCGCCGACGGCATCGCGACCGGCGGCGTCGCCGACCTCACCTACGACCTCATCGAGCGCCATGTCGACGAGGTGGTCACCGTCAGCGACGACGAGATCGCCCACGCCATCCTCACGCTCCTGGGGCGCGCCAAGCAACTGGTCGAGGGCGCGGGCGCGGCCTCGGTCGCCGGCCTCCTGTCTGGTCGCGTCGACGTGACCGACGAGACGGTCGTCCCGCTGCTGTGCGGCGGCAACATCGACATGTCGATGCTCGACACCGTGCTCGAACACGCGATGACCGACCGCGACCAACTGCTGCGCCTGCGCGTCCGCATCGAGGACGAGCCCGGTGAGCTGTCGACGCTGTCGACGGTCCTCGCCGACCGCGGCGCGAACGTCCGTCACGTCCGCCACGACCGCGCCGTCGGGGAGCTCCGCGTCGGCGAGGCGTACCTCACCTTCGAGGTGAACACGTCCGGACGCGAACACGCCACCCAGCTCATCGACGCGATCGACGAGCGCGGCTACGAGGTAACCCGGATAAACTGACACGTCTCGTGCCGCGGTGACAACTCTCCACGCGCCGATCGTGGGAACCGTCCGCACTCCAGTCGAAACGAAGGGGTACTCGCGTCGGAGTCTGACGACTTTCGGCATATACGAAACGATTCAGCCGTTGACCGTTGTCTGACGGACGTCTGCTTTCAGACGGACGAACGGCTCTCGCTCGACCGACACATGTCAGATTAAAACTAGTATCGATCGACCGAAACGGGTCCCGGGGGATCGCCTCGACTGGAGGAGAGTTCTCGGCGAACGACGCGTCTACCGGCGGGTGGCCGTCCCCCGAGGGTTCGTCCGTTCGCTTCGCTCACTCCGCGCCGCTCGCGCTCACGGCTCGCTTCGCTCGCCGTTCACGTATCGAGGCCTCGCTCACTACGTCCGCTCGGCCTCGCCCATTTCGTGGGCGGTTCGGGCGAGACGGTCTCACTCCGTTCGACCGCCTCCACCTCACCGCCGACTATCCGAGCCCTCGCTCACTACGTTCGCTCGGCCTCGCCTGCCCGATGTTCGGAGATGATCTCGTCGACCATCGCCTCCGTCTGCTCGCGCTCGCGCTCGGCGGCGCGGCGTTCCCAGTCGTCGATCACGTCCTCCACGTCGCTCTCGCGGGCGACTGCGAGTTCGTCGACCTCCTGGATCGCCACGTCGTCGGCGGGACCGACGGGGATCTCGTGGTCGAACAGCACCTCTCGGGCGACGTCGGAGAGCCCGCCCGTCCGCAACACGACGCGGGGCTCGGTCTCGGCGAGGCGTTCGGCGGTCGCCTGCCCGGCTCCGGAGGCGTCACGGAGGTACACCACGTCGCCGGCGGCGAGTCCGTACTGCTCGTCGGCCCGGCGGATCGCCCGCTTGGTGAACTGATCGACGGTCTTCACGGACACGAGGTCTCGGCCCTTCGAGACCTCCGCGAAGTCGTCGTGGTCGAGCTTCCACAGCGTCTTGAGCCGCGCGAGCTTCTCCTCGAGTTCCTCGACGGTCTCCTCGGCCTCGTCGCGCTCGCGCTCCAGTCGGTCGTTCTCCCGGCGAATCCGGGTGACCTCGCGGTCGCGGCGGGCCTCCATGCGCTCCTCGCGGCGGGCGTCCGACAGCTCCGTCTCCAGTTCGTCGATCCTGTCGTCCTTCCGCTCGATCGTCTCCTTCAGGTCCGCGACGTGCTCGTCGAGCCGCTCGACCTGCTCCTCCAGGTCGCGGATCCGCTTTTCCTCGTCGGTGAGTTCGCGCGGCTCGGGTCCCGACTCCTCGTCGTCCTCGCCGTCGTCGTCCCGCAGGTCCGACAGCGCCCCCTCGACTGACTGCTCGTCGGCGACGACCCTGGCGATCACCTCCGCGCGGTCGACGCCGGCGGGGATCTGCCGACCGATGCGCTCGAACTGGTCGGCGTGGTCGTCGACCGCGAACAGCGCCGCGGCCAGCGCGTCGCGCTCGTGGTCGTTGTCGTACGCCTCCTCGCGGGTCCTGTGGAGCTTCTCGTCGATCGGGAGGTCCGACTCGGGCGTCCAGCCGGCGGCGTCGAAGCTCCGACGGAACGTCTCGACCGTCTCGGGCATCGGCGTCACGTCGGCGGCGACGATGACCGGTCGCCCGCGCTCGATCAGCCACTCGATCACCGCGGCGGTGTCGGCGGTCCTGGTGGAGAACACGTCGAAGACGGTGCCGTCGAGCCCCACGACGGCGGCGGCGGTGGTCGTCCCCGGGTCGATCCCGACGACGACGCGGTCGCGGCGCTTCACCAGCGGCTCGAACTCGATCCCGTCGCGTCGCTCGCGGTCGATCTCGACGCGGGTGTCTCCCCCGCGACCCGCGCTTACCGGAATGTCCTGGGGGCGTGCCTCCACGGAGAAGACGGCGTTCTGGTAGCCGCCGTACTTCTCCGTGATGTCGACCTCGTAGTCGAGCCCCGCGTCGTCCAGTTCGGACTCGACCTCGCGAGCGCGGCGCTTCACGTTCCCGTGGATCCGGCGGGTGTAGCGGTCCTGGCTCCAGCCGCCCTTGCCCGTCGAGCGACCCCTGGACACCTTCACGGTCGTCGTGTTCGTGAAAGCGGACACCTCGTAGCCGACGTTCGCGGCCGCGAGGCGGGCGCTGGCCTCCGCCTCCTTCATCGGCTTCTTGCCGTACGGGACGCCGTGGCGGGCGGCGACTCGTGAGAGCGGCTCGGGTCGCTCGTCTCCGGTCACCTGCACCAGCGCCGTGCCGTGGGGGAGCGCGCGGAGGAATCGCACGAGCGCGTCCTTGTCGGCCGCGAGTTCGTAGGCGTTGTCGGTGGCGACGATGGCGGGCTCCTCGTCCTCGATGCGCCGGCGGAGCTTCCGGTGTGAGACCACGTCCCGCTCGAACGACTCGCCGTCGAAGACGACGAGCGCGTAAGAGGGCGCGTCGCCCCGGATGTCACCGCTTTGGATGTCGACTCCGAACACGAGGGAGTCGAGCGCGCTCGTCCGGGCGTTCACGAACCGGCATTGGCGGTTGACGGTGAAAAACTCCGCGCCGGGACCGTCGTGTCACCGATCCGCACGCGCCGCTCGCTGGAGACGGCGAGAGTCGTCGACCGCGGCTCGAATCGCCGCTTCGAGCCGTTGGAACGTCCCCGATCGTCCCTTTTCGACGTACGCGTCGGCGACCGTCCACGCCGCGTCCGCGAGTGCCCACGGCGGCGCGCCCGTCGCGAGTACGACTGGCGCGCGCAGGCCGAGCCACGCCGCCCGACGGATCGCCGACTCGCCACCGACGCCAGGATCGATCACCACGCAGTCGGGCGGCCGCCTGGTCGCATCCGTCGGCGCGTCGCCGGCGTCGGCCACCGCTTCGACGGCCATCGCTTCACGTCCCAACAGCGCCGTCGCGGCCGACCGGAAGCTGTCGTTCGGATCGACCAGCAGGACCCCGATCCGGTCACAGTCGGGAGCGGGCACTTCCCGGGCGGATCTCTCCCGCGTCGCCGTGTCCTCCGACGTGATTGCGGCCATCGTCTGTCCGTTCGGCCTCGCTCGCTTAACGGATGCTATGACCCGAGTGTACCGGTGGATACGGCTACGTATCGCTCGGGGGTCCGCTGATGACAGATCGGTGGACAGGGTCTCCGCGGGTCGGTCCCGGCGTCAGCCGGCCGCTGAACGCTCACTCGTCGTCGGCGTCGGGGAACGGGACCTCGATCTCCTCGCCGTCGTCGGGCAGGAACGCCTCGCCGTCGAACGCCTCCGCGGCCTCCCGCTCCAGTTCGTGCGCCCGGCCGGCGTACCGCGAGGAGAGGTGCGTGAGCGCGAGTCGCTTCGCCTCGGCGCGGTCGGCGACCTCGGCGGCCTCTCGCGCCGTCGAGTGGGCGGTCTTGCGCGCGCGGTCGACCGCCTCGTGGAGGAACGTCGCATCGTGGACGAGTAGGTCGGCGTTCTCGGCGGCCTCGACGGTCGCCTCCACCGGGCGGGTGTCGCCGGTGTAGACGACCCGGCGGCCGGGCCGCGGCGGGCCGACGACCTCCTCCGGGTCGACGACGCGCCCGTCGTCCAACTCGATCGTCTCCCCCGCGTGGAGCCTCCCGTACGCCGGCCCGGGCGGGATCCCCAGTTCCGCTTCGGCCTTCTCGCGGTCGAACCGGCCCTTGCGGTCGGCCTCGACGAGCGCGTAGCCGACCGAGGAGGTGCGGTGGTTCGTCTCGAAGGCCCGAACCTCGTACTCCTCGCGGTCGAGCGCGACCGCGCCGGGGCGGACCTCGCGGACGGTGACCGGAAACCCGGGGTCGTGGCCGACCGCGTGCACCAGTTCCGTGAGGTGGCGTTTCGAACCGGGCGGGCCGTGGATCGCCAGCGGCTCCTCTCGGTCGTTGAAATCGAGGCTCTGGACGAGCCCGGGGATGCCGAGCACGTGGTCGCCGTGGAGGTGCGAGACGAACAGGTGCGAGAGTCCGAAGCCGGTCCCGAAGCGCATCATCTGCCGCTGGGTGCCCTCCCCGCAGTCGAACAGGAACTCGTCGCCCTCGCGGTTCAGGTGGACCGCGCTGGGGGCGCGCGACACCGTCGGCACCGCGCCGCTCGTGCCGAGGAAGGTGACCCGGATCATACGCGGGAGTGACGGGGCCGACGGTGAAACGCTGTCGAAGCGCCTCCGACCGCGGCCGCGATACCGCCCCCGAACCCCTGGGTCGACTCCCCCCGAGGACGACCGCGTCGATCGCGACTGAATCCGACGCCGTCTCGGGATTAATCCGGATGAATCCCGCTTTGCGGCCGGTTCGGTATATGCCGACGCGGTTCGTGTGATCGGGTGTAATGTCACGACACACGACGGGATGGGCGGCCGTTGCGGCGGCCCTGATGCTCGTCCTCGCCGGCTGCGCCGGCGGCGTCCCCGGGGGCTCCTCCGGAACGGACGCCGGCACCGCCGGCGGCGACGACGGGGGAACTGTGAACTTCTACATCAGCGACCAGCAGAACGCGATCGACCAGTTCGAGCACCTGAACGTCACGATCACCGAGGTCACGCTCGTCAGAGCCGACGACGGTGACGGCGAAGACGCCGACGGCGACGCAGAGACCGACGAGCCGACCGAGACGACTGAGCCGACCGAGACGACTGAGCCGACTGAGACGGTAACCACCGCGTCGACCGAGACGCCCGAGTCCGACGACGACGAAGGCGAGCAGGTCACCTACGAGGTCGACAACGTGACCGTCGACCTGACCGAGTTGCAGGGCGCGAACGCCTCGCGGCTGGGCTCGATCCCCGCCCCGAACGGCACGTACACGAAGGTGTTCGTCGAGATCGACGCGGTCGAGGGCACCCTCACCGACGGCTCCTCGGCGGACGTGAAGCTGCCGTCGAACAAGCTCCGACTGAACACGGAGTTCACCGTCGGAAACGGCGAGGAGGTCGACTTCGTGTTCGACGTGACCGTGTTCGAGCGCGGGAACCAGGGGTACATCCTGCGCCCCGTCGCCGGCGAGTCCGGCACGGGTGACGACGTCGAAATCCGCGACGTGGACGACCGTGACGACCGCGGCGACGACCGCGGGAACGCGGGCGACCGCGGCAACGACGACGAGAGCGAGACGGACGACGACGAGAGCGAGACGGACGACGGCGACAGCGCGTCCGACTCCGGTCAGTCGTCGATGAACTTCTACCTCAGCGACGAGGAGAACGCCATGGGAGACTTCGCCCACCTCAACGTCACCGTGACGAAGGTCGGGCTGCGGACCGCCGGCAACGACACCGGCTGGGTCGAGAAGGACGTCGACGACCGCACGGTCGACCTGACGACGCTGCCGGGCGCGAACGCGACGAGGCTCGGCACCTTCGGCGTCGAGAACGGCACGTACACGAAGGTGTTCGTCTACGTCGACGGCATCGACGCGACGCTGGAGAACGGCGACTCGGCGAA
The DNA here is from genome assembly GCF_021431925.1 of Halobaculum sp. CBA1158. NCBI lineage: Archaea > Methanobacteriati > Methanobacteriota > Halobacteria > Halobacteriales > Haloferacaceae > Halobaculum > Halobaculum sp. CBA1158. The sequence goes on from NZ_CP090371.1 coordinate 32,307, forward strand.
CGTGAAGCTGCCGTCGAACAAGCTCCAACTGAACACGGAGTTCACCGTCGGCGACGGCGAGGAGGTCGACTTCGTCTACGACATGTCCGTGTTCAAAGCCGGCAACTCGGGCAAGTACATCCTCAAGCCGGTCGTGAGCGAATCCGGCACGGCCGACCAGGTCGACATCGAGGACGTCGACGAGAACGCGGACGAGGACGCGGAGGGCGCTGACGACGACGCTGACGACGCCGCTGACGACGCCGCCGACGAACCGGGCCTGAACGCCTCGTTCGTCGGGAACGTCACCGCCGGCGAGAACGCGACCGTCGAGGTGACGCGCAACGGCTCGGCCGTCGGGAACGCGACCGTCGAGGTCGTCCAAGAGGTCGACAGCGAGGAGTCGACCGGGACGTACAGCACAGACGCGGACGGAACGGTCACGTTCCCGGTCGACGCCAACGCGACCGAGTTGACCGTCGAGGTGAACGCCGACGGCGACGAGGCAGAGTTGGAGCGTGAGTTCGAGTCGACCGGCGGCGACGAGGCCGACGACGAGGACGACTCCGCGGCGCTGCGCGCCCCCGCAGTCTGACCGGCGATCCTCGATCAACGATCGGGCAGTACGGCAACGATTGCGCCGGGTTTCGCCGGCTTTCACCGACTGGGAACTGGGTCTCGCTTATACCGGGATGGCCGTCCAATTCGCATCTGTGAGGTGAGACCCATGGCATACTCGGAAACCAACCCGCTGGCCGAGGACTTCGGCTTCGACGTCGGTGGACCGCTCGCCGCGTACTGGATCGCCCTGCTCCGTGTCATCACGGGCTGGTGGTTCTTCCACGCGGGCGTGACGAAGCTCATCGAGGACGGCCTGAGCTTCACGTACGGCACGACGTACATGCAGGGGATGACCGGCACGGCCCTGGGCCCGATTCCGGTGTGGATGGGCAACAACCTCGCGTGGCTCATCGAGCCGGGGGTCCCCCTGTTCGAGACGCTCATCGGACTGGCGCTCATCGCCGGCGCGTTCGTCCGGCTTGCGGCCTTCGGCGGGGTCGTCTTCATGACCCTGTTCTGGGTCGGCAACGCCGGCTTCGGGAACGGCCTCGTCAACAGCGACCTGATGGGGCTGCTCCTGTTCGCCACGATGATGGTGTTCGCGGCCGGCCGCTACTACGGCCTCGACGCCGTCATCGAGCGCCTCGACGTGGTGAACCGCTACCCCAGACTCCGCTACCTGCTCGGTTAACGAGGTGAACACGAATGCAAGAATTCGACATCGTCGACACGATCGCGACGGGCTTCGCCGCGGCCCTGATGCTGCTGGGCATCGTCGGCCTCGGCGTCGTGGAACTGCTCGCGGGACGGCCGTACAGCCCCGTCCCGCTCACCAACGAGGCGGGCGACGTGATCGCGACGCCCGCGGTCGACCCGACGCTCCGGACCGGGCTGGTCCTGCTCGGCCTCGCGGTGCTTTTCGCGTGGGGCCTCTACCGGGCCACCGTGACTCCGGGAGCCCCCGACCGGACGCCTCGCGAGGTCACGGCCGACTGAGGGTCGCGGCCGACCGACGGTCGCGGCCACGGCCAACTGAGGGTCACGGCCGACCGGGGTTGCGTCAGTCAGATCGGCTCCGATCGAACGGCGAGCACGCGCCGACCACGCGTCGATAACGCATCGACCGTGCGGCACCACCGACCCGCCTGGCGGGTCGCAGTCGCTGTCTTCGCCCCGTTTCGTTTCGTTCCGTTCCGTTTTGTTCCGGTTCGGCTCGCTTCGCTCTCGCCGCGAGCGTCGGGATCCGTGCGAGCGACAACGGCAGGGTTCAAGCCCGCCCGCCCGCTACCGTCCGGTAATGGACGGCCCGCTGTGGACGGACACGCACGCCCCCGCGCTCGCGGACCTCCCGCAGGAGGACGTGCGCGAGCGGCTCTCGCGGGCGGTGGACGAGCCGATGAACCTCGTGGTGCAGGGCCCGCCGGGGTCGGGTAAGACCGCCGCCGTGCGCGCGCTCGCCGGGGCGGCCCACGACGACCCGGACAACGACCTCATCGAGGTCAACGTCGCGGACTTCTTCGGCCGCAGCAAAAAGGAGATCCGCGAGGACCCACGCTTCGCCTCGTTCCTCGAGGGCCGGAGTCGGATGGCGAAACGCGACATGATCAACCGCGTGCTCAAGGAGTCGGCGGCGAACGCGCCGATGTCTGGCACGTACAAGACGGTCCTGCTCGACAACGCCGAGGCGATCCGCGAGGACTTCCAGCAGGCGCTGCGGCGCGTGATGGAGCAGTACCACCGCACGACGCAGTTCGTCGTCGCGACGCGCCAGCCGGCGAAGCTCATCCCGCCGATCCGATCGCGGTGTTTCCCGGTGCCGGTGCGCGCGCCGACGACCGACGAGACGATCGAGGTCCTCCGGGGGATCTGCGAGGCCGAGGGCGTCGAGCACGACCACGACGGCCTGGAGTTCGTCGCCAGCGCCGCCGGCGGCGACCTTCGGCAGGCCGTTCTCTCCGCACAGACCACGGCCGTCGAGCACGACGAGGTGACGATGAACGCCGCCTACGAGACGCTCGGCGAGGTCGGCACCGACGAGGAGGTCCTCTCGGCGCTGGAGGCGGCCCAGGCGGGGCAACTGAAGGACGCCCGCTCGACGCTCGACGACCTGCTCCACGACGACGGCTACGAGGGGGGCGACCTGCTCCGTGAGGTGCTGCGCGTCGCGCGCTCGAAGTCCGACGCCTCGCCCGAGTCGGTCGCCCGGCTCCACGCGCTGGCGGGCGAGGTCGACCTCGACCTCGTCGACGGGAGCGACGACCGGATCCACCTCACGCACCTGCTCGCGGCGTGGGGCGCGCGGCGGACGACGACCGAGACGACCCTTCACGACCCTGTGGACGCGTGACTCGTACCCCCACCCCCGCGCCGATCGGACTCCCGAATCCCCTTCCCGACCTCGCCCCCGGCAGCGCCCGCCGCGTGGCCGTCCCGGTCGCGCTCGCTGTGCCGTTCCTGTTCCTCGTGCCGCCGCTCGGACTGGCGCTGCTGGCGCTGGGAGCGTTCTCCGCGTACTTCTACCGCGACCCCGACCGCACCCCCGCGGGCGAGGGGATCGTCGCGCCCGCCGACGGCCACGTCTCTGTGATCCGCGAGGACGGCGACCGCGTCCGCGTCGGCGTGTTCATGAGCCCCGTCGACGTGCACGTCTGCCGCGCTCCGGCCGACGGGACCGTGACGCGGCTCGATCACCGCGGGGCGGCCCACCGACCGGCGTTCGCCAAGGGGTCCGAGCGCAACGAGCGGTTCGAGTACGCGCTCCGCGCCGTCGACGGCGAGGGCGACGCGAGCACGACGGCCGATCGCGCCGGCGATGTCGACCGCACCGGCGCGGAGACGACGGCCGCCCGGGACGGCGACCCGGCCGCCGACGCGACCGCCGTCGTCGACGGCGCGCTCATCGCGGGGTGGTTCGCCCGCCGCATCACCCCCTACGTTTCGCGTGGAGACCGGCTCGACCGCGGCGACCGACTCGGCTACATCGCGTTCGGGTCGCGCGCCGACGTGGTGCTCCCGCCGGCGTACGACCCCGAGAGCGTCCGCGTGAGCGTCGGCGAGGCGGTTCGAGCCGGCGAGTCGGTGATCGCGCGCCGCGAGTGAGGCGGTCGCGGAAACGACGCCGGCGACCCACCGGCGACCCACCGGCGACTCCACACCCCGTCCGCGTTCACTTTCACTCCGCACTCCCGCGGGACCGTCCCGCTTATCCGCGCCAGCGACCCACTCGCGTCCATGCCGGGCAACCCGAAGGGCGACCGCCGGGAGCGCGAACTCGTCAACAGGCTCGACGAGGCCGGCTTCGCGGTGATGCGCGCGCCCGCCAGCGGCTCCTCCACCGACCGCGAACTGCCGGACGTGCTCGCGGGCGACGCCAGCGCCTTCTACGCCGTCGAGGCGAAGTCCTCCTCGGGCGACCCGATCTACCTCCGGGGCGAGGAGGTGGAGGCGCTCATCTACTTCGCGCGCAACTTCGGCGCGTCGCCGAAGATCGGCGTCCGCTTCGACCGCGAGGACTGGTACTTCTTCCACCCCGGGGACCTGTACGTCACCGACGGCGGAAACTACCGAGTGAAAAAGGAGACCGCCGTCGCCGACGGCGAGACGATCGACGACCTGCTGGCCGCCGGCGACGACACGGAGTCGGACACCAGCGTCGCGGAGGTGCTCACCGCCGTCGAGCAGGGCGTGCTCTCGGCCGAGGAGGCCGAGGAGATGCTGTAACCGTATCCCGAATCGGTCGGCGTCCGTCTCAAAGCCCGATCACGGGAACGGACGGTCGCTCTGCGGGATCGAGTCGCCGCAGCCGCGAGGCGGGGAAGCCGTACGTCCGCCGGCCGGACACGTCGAGCGGGCCGGGACTGGCGAGCGCGTTGCCGACGTACACCGCCTCGACCACGGGCTCGTGGTCGCCGTAGTCGGCGTTCGTCTCGTACCCGCTGATCGGCCGGCCCTCGTCGGTCTCGTATTCGTCGGCGCGTTCGGTCGTGACGCCCGTGGCGACGAGGAGCTTGTCGGCCTCGCTGTCGCGGACGAACGACCCGATCGCGGGGCGGTGTTCGCCACAGAGGAACGCGCCCGTCTCCCGAACGGGGACGAACACGCCGTCGCCGCAGACGGCGCAGGCGGCGACGCGCTCGCCGGGGGCGGGAACGCGACCGATCCCGACCTCCATGTCGACGCGCCGGAGGTGCTTACACCGCTGGCCCCGGATCGCGTGGTCCGGACAGGTGCAGGCGTCGCTCGCGAGGTCGACGACGTAGGAGCCGCCCTCGGTGTCGACGAGGTAGCGGTCGTCGTCCCGGAGGGGGTACACCGCCATCGGCTCGGTGCGCGCGCGCCCCGTCCTGGCGTCGGCACCGCCGGTAGTCGTCCCGCCGGGATCGGGACCCGACTGGCGGTCGGACGCGTCGTCGTCGAAGAGGGCGGTTCTGGCGCGCTCGCGGGAGTCGAGCGTCCGGAGTCGCTCGTCGGACGCCGCGGTCTCGTCGTCGGAACGGGCCGTTCGATCGCGTGTGAGCGTGGGAGTCATGTGATCGATGAAAGTAGAGTCCGGAAGAACCTAAGCCCTCTCCCGGCCGGGTCGAGCGTGCTCGGACCCGCCCCCGACGTTCGTCGCCGCCGGCTCTTCGTCGCCGCTGGCCCTTCGTCACCGTCGCCCCTTCGTCGCCGCTGGCCGCGTCGGCGACGTATCGGCCGCTCGGGGTCGCTTCGAAGCCCTTTTGCCGGGTCCACGGGAACGCCGGTGCATGGAACTCGACGCCGAGATGCGCCGAAAGATCGCCGTCTCCACCGGCGCTGTCGTCGTCTTCATCGCCCTCCTGATCGCCATCGGCACCCGGTTTTCGACGGGGCACAACCTCTCGGTTCCGGGGGCGTACTACATCGTCGGCATCATCGCTCTGTTCGTTCTGCTGATGGCCGGGGCCGGCGTCTACCTCGACGACTAGACGACGCTCGAACTCTCCTGCGCTTCTCGGTCGCGGACGGGCGTCGCGCTCACGCCTCCGCGTCGCCGCTGGCTCCGCGGCCGCTGTCGGTCCCGTCTCCGTCGCCGGCGCGGTCGCGCCAGTCGACCACGTCGTCGGCCTGGCGGAGCTGTCTGCTGTAATACTCCATGGGGTGCGGGGCGACGCTGCGGTGGTTGTCCTCGTTGTCGCAGATCCCGTACTCGCCGAGCGTCCGGCACGACGGCGGGGGGTACTGCGCGCCCGACTCGTCTCTCAGGTACGCGAAGCGGTCGGCGACGAGGTCGGGACCGAGCGACGTGAGCGCGACGACCTCGTCGCTCTCGAGGTTGAGCCCGGCGAGAAACGCCAGAAGCGAGAACAGCTCCCGGGAGTCGAGGTCGTCGCCGGCCTGGGCGCGACCCAGCAGCTTCGCGATACACGGCGGGAAGTGCTCGGGCGCGACAACTTCCAGGTCGGCGCGGACGCTCCGGTCGGCGAGGAGGTCGCGCAGGTCGCTTATTTCGGCTTCCAGTTCCGCGGCGAGGTCGTCGCCGACGCCCTCGAACGGGAGGCCGTCGGCGACGCGGTCGCGAACGGCCTCCCGGAGCAGGCGGTACAGCTCCTCGCGCTCGGCGCGGACCTCGCCGTCGGCGAGGTCGCGGTTGACGAGACGCCAGTCGTCGCCCCACTCGGGGTCGACGTACGAGAGGTACGCGCCCACGCCGAGCCAGAGCCACTTCCCCTCGGGCTGGCCCGGCTTGGGTGCTTCCGCCCGGACGGCCCCGTCGAGGTCGAACTCCCGGAGGAGCGCGTCGCGGTCGACGGCGGCGGGGTCGGGGCGGGCGTCGCCGGAGCGCTCGCGGTCGAGGTCCTCGGTGAAGCGGCGGTAGGCGGTGCGGGCCTCCGCGTCGGCGTACTTCTCGACGGCGGCGTGGGAGTCGAGCAGCGAGACGAGGATCCGCGCGATGGGGTACGAGAGGAGCTCGTCGCGGGCGTCCCACTCGACGGGGTCGTCGGCCTCGACTGTGCCCTCGGTGAGCGCGCGCTCGACCCGCTCGCGCCCCCGGTCGACGGCGGGGTCGCCGTCGGCGACGAGGGCGGCGAGGTCGACGCCCGACTCGCGGACGGCCTCGCGGGCCGTCGCGAAGAAGGGGTAGCGGGCGTGGCGCGGCTCCATGATCGCGTGTTCGTGGTGGTGGCTGGTGGTTAAGCGCGACGGTCTGATCCGTACTCGGCTCGCTCCGTCGCGGACGCGGTTCGTTCGCCTCGCTCGCTCCGCTACGATGCTTGTTTCCTCCCGCCTCACGAGCGCGTCCTCGGGAGGGCAACCCATCCCGAGTTCACGGCCGTCGCCGCGAACGGCCCGTTTCGTTCCCGCCCACCGCGACCGCACCGCGGGCCTCGCCCACCCCAGCCGACTCACTCGTCGCTCACTTCGTTCGCTCCTCGTTCGCCCCTCGCGCGCGGCGACCGCGCACACGGCGCGGTCGGCCGCGCGCCGGTCTCGGTGGGTCGTGCACGCCGTGCGAACGGGTGCTTTCGAACCGCTCGTGTCGGTGCCGACGACGGACCCAGTACCGAACGACGCAACGACGGGTCGAACTACTCCGCCTCGAACCCCTCCTCCCACCGGAACGTTCCATTCCGCTGCACCACGTCGCCGTCGACCAGCATCCGCGAGTCCTCGGACACGTCCGTGATCATGTCGACGTGGACCGCCGAGTCGTTGCCCGACTCGCCCTCTGGGAGGCAGGCGTCGTACGCGCGCCCCAGCGCCAGGTGGATCGTATCGCCCATCTTCTCGTCGAAGAGGATCGAGTCGGTGAAGCGGTCGATGCCGCGGTTCATCCCGATCCCGAGTTCGCCGAGTCGGCGCGCGCCCTCGTCGGTGTCGAGCACGTCCGCGATCGCCTCCTCGCCCTGCTCGGCGGCGAAGTCGACGACCTCGCCGTCCTCGAAGGTGAGCGAGACGTCCTGCACGCGCCGGGCGTCGATGGTCATCGGCACGTCGAAGAACACCTCGCCGTCGGTCGCGTGCGGCGCGGTGAACACCTCGCCCGAGGGGAGGTTGTGGGAGTCGTACGCGACCGACGCCGCGGAGTTGACCGCCGTCCGATCCTCGATGGACATCGTGAGGTCCGTCCGTTCCGTCTCGATCCGAACTTCGCTGCCGGCGTCGAGGACCTCCTTCATGTTCGCCATCTCGTCGGCCAGCGCCTCCCAGTCGCGGAGAACGGCGTCGTACACGAAGTCCCGATACTCCTCGTAGGCCATGCCGGCCTGCTGGGCGAGGGACCTGGTCGGATGTACCGTCGAGACCCAGTCGGTGTCCATCCGCGCCTCGCGCGTCGCCGTGGTCGCTTTGCGGGAGCGCTGCCGGCGGTCGCCGTCGACGTCCGCCAGCGCCGTGGTGTTGCGACCGCCGCCGATGCGGAGGTACACGTCAGCCGCCTCAAGCATCGCCAGTTCCGGCTCGCTGTGGGCGAACTCGCGGCCGTCGTCGCCGGCGCGGAGGAACGCCCGGCCGACCTCGCTGGACCCGTACGTCGTCAGCAGCGTCGCGTCGCGCTTCCCCACCTCCGCGGCCACCGCGACCGCCAGGTCGTGGGCCCCCTCGGCGACGTCCATCACGACCTGATCGCCCGCCTCGACGCGGGCGCTCCAGTCGACGAGTACCTCTGCGTGCTCGCGCACTCGGTCGTCCATGCCGGCGACTGCGGCGGGCGGGCGCGTAAGTGCGACGCTTTCGGGCGTCCGATCGACCCGCTCGCCGACGCCCTCGAACGGGAGGCCGTCGGCGGCGCTGTCGGTCGCGACGCCCGCGCACATCGCAACGCCTACGCCGCACCTCGCCGACGCGCCGGTATGAGCATGGAGATCGGCGTTATCGGGCTCGGACGGATGGGTGCCATCGTCGTCGACAGGGTCCTGGCGGCGGGACACGACGTGGTCGCGTTCGACCTCGACGCGGAGGCGACCGCGGCGGCCGCGGAGGCGGGCGCGGAGCCGGCCGACTCCGTCGCGGACCTGTACGACCGACTGGCTGGCGACGAAGGGGGAGATGGCGAGGGCGACGACGACGGTGCCCGCATCTGGCTGATGGTGCCCGCCGGCGACCCGGTTGACGCCACGCTCGACGAACTGGAACCGCACCTCGACGGCGACGACGTGGTCGTCGACGGCGGCAACTCCCACTTCGAGGACTCTACCCGCCGGGCGGCGGCGACCGACGCCGCCTACCTCGACTGCGGCACCTCCGGCGGCCCCGCCGGGGCGGAGCTGGGCTTCTCGCTGATGGTCGGCGGCCCCGAGTGGGCCTACGAGAGCATGACGCCGGTGTTCGACGCCGTCGCCACAGGTCCCGCCGGCCACGACCGCATGGGGCCGGCCGGCTCCGGGCACTACGTGAAGATGATTCACAACGGCGTGGAGTACGCCCTGATGCAGGCCTACGGCGAGGGCTTCGAGCTGCTCCATCGCGGTCGCTACGACCTGGACCTGGAGGCCGTCGCGCGCACGTGGAACAACGGCGCGGTCATCCGCTCGTGGCTGCTCGAACTCTGTGAGGAGGCGTTCCGCGAGGAGGGCAACGATCTGGGCGACGTGGCCGACCGCATCGAGGGCGGATCGACCGGCACGTGGACCGTGCAGGAGGCGCTCGAACAGGAGGTGCCCGTGCCTCTCATCTACCAGGCGCTGGCCGAGCGCTTCGACTCCCGCGAGGAGCGGTTCGGTCGCCGGCTCGCGAGTCGGCTCCGGTACGGCTTCGGTCGCCACGAGGTCCCCCGGACCGGGGAGTAGCGTACCCGCTTCCCGTTCCCCGGTCCGCGGCGGTCCGCCACGGACTTCACGGAGCCGCGACAACGGCCGCGCATGGTCTCCGAATCCACACGGCGGCTGGTCGCCGTCGCCCTCCTCGCGCTCGCGGTCGGTGCGGTGGTCGGTCCCTCGGTGAACGCGCTCCCCGGTTTCTCCGATCACACGGGTCCCGAAGAACTGCGCGTCACCGAGTTCGAACGCCTCGATTCCGGCTGCGCCGAGGACGTGGCGACGTACGCCAGCAGCTCCTTCGACGCCGGCAACTACTCGCGCGTCACGTTCATCGAGACCGCCGACACCGACGCGAACCTCTCGGCGTGGACCGAACGCACGTCGCCTGCGGGAACGGACCTCAGCACCTTCCGCGTTCACGTCGAGTCGCGCCACGAGGGCTCGACGAACGTCACCTGCGACACCGGGGTCGTGTATCGAATCACGGTGACGCCCGACGGCGGGAGCCCCGAGGGACTGATCCCCGACGCGCACGGCACGCGGATCCAGTGGATGGAGAACGGCGCGTACGCCGGCTGTTCGGGATCGTACACCAGCCCCCTCGACGGACGGTGTCCCGGCGCGACCGACCCGGCCGCCGACCGGGCGTGGGCGAACGCCTCCGTGAACTGATCGGGATCGGCACGGCCGTGACGGTTCTCGCCCGGCTCCGGGCCGAACACGGCCGCGAGCTTCCGTGGCCGGTCTCGGGCCGAACACGTTCGCCGTCGGCGACTCCACCGCCCCGACGACGGCGAACGATCACAACCCTTGTTACCCCCCGCTCCATAGCGCGAGCATATGGTAGACCCCGTGGCAGTCGGGTTCGGCGCGGGCCTCGTGTTGGTCTTCGTCGCCCTGCACTTCGCCCGCGGCACCGGCTGGGAGGCCACCGCGGACATCTCAGAGGAGGTGATCGAGCACCGCGCCTCCACCGTACCCGAGACGGACTTCCCCGAACCGGGGAGCCGCGCGATCGGCGGCGGGAGCGCCCCCGCCGGCGCGGTCGCGGCCGGGGAGGAGGGCGAACTGGCGGAGGGCGAGGCCGTCGAGGACGACGCCGGTCCCGGCGACATCCCGGAGGACGAGATCGAGTACTTCGAGGTCGAGTTCGCCAAGGAGGGCGAGACGATCGAACTCGCGAACGACGAGACCGTGCTCGACCAGGGCGAGGAACACGGCTGGGACCTGCCCTACGCCTGCCGGCAGGGGCAGTGCGTCTCGTGTGCCGGACAGATCACGTCCGGCGGCAACGCCGAGGACTACGTCGAACACGACAACCAGCAGATGCTCGACGACGCCGAACTCGACGAGGGGTACACGCTCACCTGCGTCGCGTACCCCCGCGCGGACTTCACGATCGAGACCGGCGAAGCGCCCTGAGGTCGGTCGCGACGCGGCACCCTTCTCCGGCGGCGCGGTGACGTTCGGATGTCGGCGAGCGACGGCTTCTCCACGGACCGACGGTCGGCTGTGACGGTTCCGAAGGCTTATTCGCCGGGCCGCGATACGAGGCTGTGAGGGCGGCTAGTTCAGCGGACAGAACGCTTGGTTCCGGACCAAGAGGTCGGGGGTTCAAATCCCTCGTCGCCCGCTATCTCTCGCGGCACCCCGTGACGAACGGCACGAACGTGGTGAGTGTCGTGAGGAACCGTGCCGCGTGTGTCGCTTCTGCAAGAGGGATTTGAACGACGGACCGAGCGAGCGGCAGCGAGCGACGTTCAGGTGGTTCAGATCCCTCGTCGCCCGGTGCAAGGTCGAACGAAGTGAGACCTCGACCGTGAACGGGGAGCGAAGCGACCCGTGAGCGGTCCGGCACGCGACGCGGCGGACGGGCGAAGGGGATACCGGTCCGGGTGTACGACCGGAACGCGGTCTCATTTTCGATCGGAACGCCGGAGGGTACGACCGTCCCGTACGCCGGCCGTCGCCTGCCACCGATCGCGTCCGCCTCCCGGCCGCATCGCTCCACGGGGCCACCGCCTGGCCCCGCTGTGTCTCTCGGTCCGACGTCGAGTCAGCGACGAGCGTGGGCGACGACCGTCGAATCCGGGGAGGGATCGGGGCTCCGCCACGGACGCGCCCGCGCCGCCCGACGCTCGAAAAGTTTTACAAACCAGGTTGTGCTTGGACAATCTGAGTTGACGATGACAACAGCCGACACGGTACACGACCGATGGGAACTGGCTCGGACGAATCTGACGGCCGCGCAGGCGGCGACGGCGGCGCTGACCGTCGCGGCGTTGGGGTTCGCGATGCTGTTCCTGCAGGAACCGGCGGCGCACGAGGCGATGCACAACTTCCGCCACGCCGCCGGGATCGTCTGCCATTGAGATGCTCGTCGCGTACCTGGTCCGAGGAGTCAAGGCCGGAGTCGTCGCGGGTGCCGTCTTCGGACTGCTGTTGGCGCTCGTGGCGAATCCCGTGATCGCCTTCGCCGAGGACCGGGCGCACGGGACACACGACGGACAGGCCGGGGGCGCGTCCCACACAGACGACCACCACGCGGGCGAGACGGCCGCCGGCGGCGGCCGGCTCCCCGTCACCGACGCCGTGAGCGTCGCCTCGGGCGTCCTCTGGGGGGTGCTGTTGGGCGTCGTCGGGTTCGGTGCGGCCTTCTACCTCCTCGAGCCGCTGGTGCCGGGCGGGCCGGCGCTGCGGAGCTACGCGTTCGCCGCCGCCGGGTTCGTCACCGTCTCGGGCGCGCCGTGGCTCGCGCTGCCGCCGTCGCCGCCGGGGACGACCCACGCCCTCGGCGTGCGGACGCGGCTGTTCGTCTACGCGGCGATGCTGCTCGCGGGCGCGCTGGCGACGGTCGGCGGCATGGCGCTGTACGACCGCCTCCGCGACCGCCGGGGTCGCGCGGTCGCCGCCGCGGCCGGGCTGGTGCCGCTGGCGGCGCTGCCGGCGGTGGCGGCCGCGCTCCCGTCGAACGCGACGCGGAGCGCGCTCGCGGAGCCGCTGGCCGCCGGCGTCACGGGGCTCGCCGTCTTCGGACAGCTGCTCGTCTGGCTGCTGCTTGCGGGGGTACACGCCCGCCTCCACCGGAGCGACGGGCCGGAGGCGGGACCGACCGCGACGCCGCGGCCCGACCCCGGGGTGGGGGGCGACTGATGCGCGACCGTACCGACGACGTGTACGAGAACGGCTTCACCGACCACGTGCTCGTGTGCACGAACGCCCGCGATTCCGAGTACGCCGCCTGCGCGGACGCCCACGGCGAGGCGGTGCTCGAGGCGGTCCGGACGTGGCTGCGCGACCGCGGCGTGTTCTGGTCGCGGGTCCACGTCGCCGAGACGAGCTGTCTCGGGCTGTGTAGCGCGGAGGGGACCGCCGTCGCGGTCCACCCCCGAGGGCGGTGGTTCTCCGACGTGACGCCCGGGGACGTCCCCGAACTGCTCGCGGACGTGTTCGGCTCCGAGGCCTCCGACCTGCGCGTCGGCCCGTCGCCGGAGGTGGTCGAGTCGCGGTAGGTGATCCCGCCGTCGGCGGTTGGTCGCCCCCGAGTAGCCGCCGGACCGTCCGCCCTAACGCAATTTAAATTGTCTTAGAACAATCCAAATTGTTATATTGCGTCGCTCGTTCGCGATAGGTGATGCCTCGGACATCGCAGATGGACCTCCCGCACGACGCGAAGGCGGGGCCGACGAAGCCCGAAGTACGGGCGGTGACAGTCTCGAAACTCGGTCTCACCGAGGCGGATCACTTCGTCGAGGTGGGGTCGTGCACCGGTGCGGTGACCGTCCTGGCGGCCCGGCGGGCCGGTCGCGTCACCGCGCTGGAGCGCAAGCCCGAACGGCTCGAGGTGACCGAACGGAACCTCGCGGCCAACGGGATCGATCCGACCGCCGACCGCGTCGACCTGGTCGCCGCGGAAGCGCCCGAGGGGCTGCCGGCCGACGCGGACGCGCTGTTTCTCGGCGGCTCCCGCAACTTCGAGGCGGTGCTCGACCACGCCGTCGAGACCGGGGTCCGGCGGGTCGTGATGAACGTCTCGCGGCTGGAGGTCGCCGGCCGCGCGGTCGAGGCGTTCCGCGAGCGCGACATCCTCGACGAGGTGATCCAACTGCAGGCCAGCTACGGGTACGAACTCGCCGGCGCGACGAGCTTCGACGCGGAGAACCCCGTGTACGTGCTCACCGGGGGCGTCGTCGACGACGACCGCGACGGGGGCGGTGAGTCCGAGGCCGTCGACGACGGGTCCGAGGCGAGCGACGACGCGAAACGGTCGGACGCCGACCGAGCCGGGGTGGACGCGTGACGCTGTACGGCGTCGGGCTCGGGCCCGGACGGTCGGACCTGATCACGGTGCGGGGCCGCGAGGTGCTGCGGTCCGTCGACACCGTCTACACGCCCGGGCGGCTCTCGCGCTCGGTCGCCGTCGACCACGTCCCGGAGTCGCGGCTGGGCGATCTCGAGTTCCCGATGACGCGCGACCCCGAGGAGCTCCGCCGGGCGTGGCGGGCGGCGGCCGCGGAGGTCGCCCCCGTCGCCCGCGACGGCGACGCGGCGTTCGTCACGCTGGGCGATCCGAACGTCTACTCGACGTTCGGCCACCTCCGGCGGACCCTCGACGCGTTCCACCCGGACGTGGCGGTGGAGACGGTGCCGGGCGTCTCGGCGATGACGGCGTTCGCGACCGCGCTGGGCGTCGAGGTCGAGGCCGGCGCGGGGCTGGCCCTCCGCGAGGCGGACGCGGGGACGTCGCCGACGGGTCCCGACCGCATGATCCTGTTCAAGGTGACCGACGCGCCGGCGACCCACGAGGGGCTCGTCGAGGCGGGCTACGAGGTGACGTACGGCCGCCGCCTGTTCATGGAGCAGGGCGAGACGCTCGTCACCGACGACCCCGCGGAGGTCGCCGACCGCGACTACTACACGCTGGCGTACGCCCGCCGACCGGACGCCGGGGCGGAGCCGGCGACGGCGGCGTTCGCCGACGGCGACGCCACGGCGACCGACGGCGGCACCGCCGTCAACGACGGGGGGACCGACCGATGACCGGCGACCTCCCCGAGCCGTCGACGGAGGTGCTGGACGACCGCGAGGGCGTCCCGTTCGTCGGCGCGGGCCCGGGCGACCCGGGGCTGCTCACGGTGCGGGGCCGGGCGCTGCTCGCCGACGCCGACCTGGTCGTCCACGCCGGGTCGCTGGTGAACAGCGAACTGCTCGACGCCTTCTGCGACCACGCCGAACAGGTGAACTCCGTCGGGAAGGACCTCGAGGAGCTGATCCCGCTGATGCGGGACGCCCACGAGGACGGGCGGACGGTCGTCCGACTCCACTCGGGCGACCCCTCCGTCTACGGCGCTGCGCTCGAGCAGATGGACGCGCTGGAGTCGGAGGGGGTCCCCACCTACTTCGTCTCCGGCGTCACCTCGGCGTTCGCCGCGAGCGCGACGCTGGGCACCCAGCTCACGCTCAACGAGGTGGCGAACCACGTCGCGTTCACCCGCCCGCAGGGGAAGACGCTCGACCCCGAGGAGGACCACATCTCCGAGTTCGTCCGCATGGGCGACGTGACCGTCTGCATCTACCTCGGGACCCACGCCGTCCGCGAGACGATGGAGCGTCTGCTGGACGACGGCGTCGACCCCGACACGCCCGTCGCGGTCGTCTATCACGCCTCCTGGCCCGACGAGGACGTGATCCGCGGGACGGTCGCCGACGTCGCCGACGCGGTCGAGGAGGCGGGCTACCGCGCCTCCGCGCTCGTGGTGATCGGCGAGGCCGTCACCGGCGGCGGCTACGAGCGCTCGTACCTGTACGGCGACTGGGCGAACCGCGGGGGCGACGGCGGAGAGACGGACGCTGAGACGGCCGAGAGCGACGATTGATACCGACGATCGACAGCGAGGACCACGACATGAGCACGGACGACGACACGACGAACGCATCGACCGGCGACGCGACGGGGTCGGACGCGGGCTCCGATTCCTCGGACTCGGGCGGCGGACACTGTTCCACCCCCGACTCCGACGGCGAGGTCGCCGAGACGCTCGGCATCGTCACCTTCGAGCGCAAGCGCGAGACCGCAGAGGAGATCAGGAACGGGCTCGCCGACCGCTACGAGCGCATCGACCTGCTGGAGTACCACGGCGACGTGTTCGCCGAGCACTGGGGCGAGTACGACGTGTTCTGCGGGCTGATGGCCAGCGGTATCGCGATGCGCAAGACCGCCCCCCTGCTCGACGACAAGTGGGAGGACCCCGCGGTCGTCGTCGTCGACGAGGAGCTGACGTGGGCCATCCCCCTGACCGGCGGTCACCACGGCGCGAACCAGGTCGCCGACGACCTCGCGTCGCTGGGGGCGGTCCCCGCGATGACGACCGCCAGCGAGGCCGCGGGCAAGCAGGGCGTCGAGGAGCGCGCGAAGGCGCTGGACGCCCACGTCGTCAACGGCGACTCGACGGTCGCGACGAACCTCGCGGTGCTGGACGACGAACTCGGTCCCGTCGCGCGCCTCGACGGCCCGCGGGCGGTCCTCGTCGGCGACGACGTGACCGTCCTCAAGCGCAACAGCGACCCCGAGGACGGCGTCGTCCTCGGGACCGGTTCGGTCTCGGGCGCGACCGCCGAGCAGTTCGAGGCCGCCTGGGAGCGCGCCCTCGCGGAGGCCGACGCCGACTGGGCCGACGTGGAGTTCGTCGCCACGGGCACCCGCAAAGAGGAGGAGCCGGGATTGCTGGAGGCGGCCGAGAACCGCGACCTCGGGGTCGTGAGCTTCGAGAAGGAGACGCTGGAGGAGTTCGAGGGGCCGACGCCGTCGCGCTCGAAGGAGCTGATCGGCTGGCCGGGCATCTCCGAGGCCTCGGCCATCGCCGGGGGCCGCGAGCACGAACTCGTGGTCGAGAAGATCGGCCACGAGGACAGCGTCACCGTGGCGGTGGGGCGATGAGCGGCGACGCGGGCGACGGCGACGCGGCCGCGGGAGGCGGCCACTCGCCGGGCCGGCCGCTCCTGTCCGCCTCGCGCGCGGCCGCCGGCGGCGACCCGGACGGGGAGGCCCCCGACGGCTACGGCACGCTATACGTCGTCGGGATCGGCCCGGGCCTGCCCGGGGAGATGACCGACCGCGCGCGCCGGGTGATCGAGGGGGCCGACTGCGTGATCGCCTCGAACCTGTATCAGGCGTTCCTCCGGGACGACGGCACCCTGCCGCCGGAGGAGGAGCAGGAGGGAATCGATCAAGAGCTGGTCCGCTCGTCGATGGGCAAGCAGGTCGAACTGGCACGGGAGGCGTTCGAGCGCGTCCGCGACGGCGAGGACGTGGCGCACGTCTCCGGCGGCGACCCGAACGTGTACGGGAAGTCGGACCTGCTGTTCACGATGG
Source organism: Halobaculum sp. CBA1158 (assembly GCF_021431925.1). Taxonomy (NCBI): domain Archaea; kingdom Methanobacteriati; phylum Methanobacteriota; class Halobacteria; order Halobacteriales; family Haloferacaceae; genus Halobaculum; species Halobaculum sp. CBA1158. Next base: position 48,936 of record NZ_CP090371.1, read on the forward strand.
CCGAGGCGGAGGAGGCGACGGACGTGCCGATCGAGATCGTCCCCGGCGTCACCGCGGGGTTGAGCCTCGCGGCGACGCTGGGCGCGCCGCTGTCGAACGACTTCTGTACGGTCTCGCTGTCCGACAAGTGGCGCGGCTGGGACGAGATCGAGGAGAAGCTCCACGCGGCGGCGACGGCCGATTTCGTGATCGTCCTGTACAACTGCTGGCGCGACTACGAGCGCGCGATCGAGGCGATCCGCGAGGCCCGCCACGACGACGTGCCCGTCGCCATCGTCAACGACGCCGGCCGCGGCGACGCCGGCCGCAACGTCGACGGCGAGACGTACACCCTGACGACGCTCGGGGAGGCGACCGAGCACGACGAGGAGGTCGGCGGGATGGGCACGTCCATCCTCGTCGGCACCCACGAGACCGAGGTCTGGGAGAACGACTACCGCGACTACCTCGTCACGCCCCGCGGCGGGCGCGACGTGGAGGACTTCTGAGACACCACGACACCACATCACACACCATGAGCGACGACACCACCTGCGGCGGTTCGACCGACGAGGCGAACAGCATGGAGACCACCGGGGCCGAGACGGGGACGAGCGCCTGCGGCGCGACGACCGACGGCGGGACGGCGACCGACACCGGCGGGTCGGGCGACGCGGCCCCCGGGTCGGCCTGCGGCGCGTCGTCGGGGTCCTCGGACGCCTCGGGGTCGTCCTCCTGCGGCGGCTCCTCGTCGGCGACCGACGAGAAGGTCGAGGCCACCGTCGACGACTTCGAGGCCGACCCCGGACGGCTCGTCGCCGTCGGGCTCGGTCCCGGCCACGCCGACGGGATGACCGCGCGGGCGAAGTCCTCGCTGGCGGACGCCGAGCACATCGTCGGCTACACGACATACATCGACCTCATCCCCGACGAGATCACCGAGCAGGCCGACGAGCTGTACGACACGCCGATGTGTGGGGAGGTCTCCCGGACGGAGGAGGCGATCGACCGGGCGCTGGCCGGCCACGACGTGGCGATCGTCGGCTCGGGCGACCCGAACGTGTACGCGCTCGCCGGGCTCGCACTCGAGATCCTGGAGTCGAAGGGCGCGACCGCCTCGATGGTCGACTTCGAGGTCGTCCCCGGCGTGCCGGCGGCCCAGTCGTGCGGCGCGCGGCTGGGCGCGCCCCTCGTCAACGACTCGGTGTCGGTCTCGCTGTCGGACCACCTCACACCGATGGACGAGATCGAGTCCCGCCTCCACGCCGTCGCCGGCGAGGGGTTCACGATCTCCATCTACAACCCCTGGAGCCGCAAGCGCCGCGAGAACTGGGAGACGGCCTGCGAGATCCTCCGCGAGCACCGGGCCGACGACACCCCCGTCGGCATCGTCCACGGCGCGGGCCGCGAGGACGAGGAGATTGAGATCACGACGCTGGGCGAACTGGAGTCGTACGGCGAGACGGACCTCGTGGACATGACGACGACGGTCGTCGTCGGCAACGAGGAGACGTACGTGTGGGACGACCGGATGGTCACCCCGCGCGGCTACGAGACCAAGTACGACTACTGAGATGACCGAGCCAACCAGCTACACGGTGACGGTCGACCGCGACGCCTGCGACGGCGTGTTCGCGTGTCTCGTCCGCGACCCCCGGTTCGTCGAGGACGACGACGGCCTCGCGGGGATCGACGCCGCCGACGCCGAGGCGGTCGAGCGGACGGACGCGAGCGTGGCCGCCACGTTCGCCGACGACCGGATCGACGACGCGCGGCAGGCGGCCGCGGCGTGCCCGCTGGACGCGATCACCGTCGAGGCCGTCGAGGCCGCCGAGGCGGGGGCCGAGCCGTGAGCGACGCGGCCGACCCCGCCGCCGACGGCGAGTCCGTCGAGGCGGTCGACGACGCACCCCTCCCGGACGCCCCCGAGGACCTCCTCGCGGCGACGCCGGAGGCCGCGTACCTGTGGGGCCGCGTCGCCGCCGACGGCTCGATCGCGGGCGACGAGGTGAGCGTCCGCGTCGGCGACGCCGAGGCCGCCGAGCGCGTCGCCGCCCTGTTCGGCGAGCGCGACGTGGACCGCGCCCGCGAGGTGACCGAGCGGGAGTACGCCCACAACACCGACGTGACCCGCACGAGCGACGAGTTCGTCGTCGCGGCGCAGACGCCCGCGGCCCGGCGTGCGGCCGCGGCGTTCGGCCTCCCCGCAGACGGCGACGAGTCCGGCGGCTACCGGTTCTCGGCGCTCGACGACCACCGCCGACAGCTCCTCCGCGGGCTCGTCGAGGGCTGTGGCACCGTCTGCTACAAGTCGGACGCGAACGCGGTGGGGATCTCGGTCGTCCACGACGACGAGGCGCTGCTCGCGACCGTCCGCGCCCACCTCGACGCCGCCCCGGTCGACGCGTCGTACGGCGACCTGAACGAGTCCTCCTCGGGCGGCTACTGGTTCGGCGTCGCCGACGACGCCGGCCCCGCGCTCGGGGAGTGGCTGTACGAGGGAAGTACGGAATCGGGGCTGTTCGCCCCGCAGCGCAGGCGCAAGACCCGACGGAGCATCGAGCGCGTCCGCGGGGACGGAACCGACGCCGACGGAGGGGAGCCGTGAGCAGCGAGACCGCTCCCACGCCCTCGTCGCTGTCGGACGAGGCGGTGCTGCTCGTCGGCCACGGCTCCCGTCGCGAGAAGTCGAACGAGCAGGTCCGGGAGCTCGCCGCGGATCTGGAGTCCCGACTCGGCATCCCGGTCGACGCGGCGTTCCTCGAACTCGCGTCGCCGGCCATCGACGAGGCGATCGCGGGGCTCGCGAACGCGGTTTCTCGCGTCTCGGTCGTCCACCTCTCCCTGTTCGCCGCGAGCCACGTGAAGAACGACGTGCCGCTCGCGGTGAAGCGCGCGCGCGGCGAGCACCCGGATCTGGAGATCGCGAACGGCTCGCATCTGGGCGTCCACCCGGCGCTGATCGACCTGCTCGACGACCGCGCGGCGGCCGTCGAGCGCGAGCTCGGCGTCGATCGCGCGGACGACGAGGTGGCAGTCGTGCTGTGTGCACGGGGCTCCTCGGACCCCGACGCCAACGCGGACGTGCACAAGCTCGCCCGCCTGCTGTACGAGGGCCGGGCGTTCGACGACGTGCGCGCCACCTTCATCGGCGTGACCGAGCCGACGCTGGACGACACGCTCCACGCCGTCGCCCGCGAGCGACCGGACGCCGTGGTCGTCCTCCCGTACATGCTCGGCGACGGCGTCCTCACCGGTCGGATCAAGGAGGGTGCCGCGGAGTTCGACGACGAGTACCCGTACGTCGCCGCCGCGCCGGGCGAGCCGCTGGGCACGGACCCGCGGCTGCTCGACGTGCTCTCGGACCGCTGGCAGGAGGCCCGCACCGGGAGCGTCGAGATGTCCTGTGACACCTGCAAGTACAAGGTGGAACTCGACGGCTACGAGGCCGACGAGGGGGGCGCGCGGGCGATGCTGCGCGCGCTGAATCACAGCGCGGCCCACGCCGACCGCGAGGACGTGGACGACGATCCCCACGCCCACGACGCCCCCGCCAACCACGTCGCCGTCTGCACGAACCAGACGTGCGCCGCGGCCGGGTCGCCCGCGGTGCTGGAGCGCCTCCGGCAGGCCGTCCGCGACTCCGACGCCTGCGACGCCCGGGTCACCCGGACCTCCTGTCTCGACCAGTGCGGCGACGGCCCGATGGTGGCCGTCTACCCCGACGGCGTCTGGTACGGCGGCGTCGGGGAGGACGACGCCGACCGCATCGTCTCCTCGCATCTCGACCGCGAGCGCATCGTCTCCGACCTCGTCCACGACACCCTACAGTAACATGAGCTGTCTCGAACTCGAAGCGCTGCGACTCGGCCTGATGACCGTCCTCGGCACCGACGACCGCGCCGCCCGCGAGCACGCCGAGAAGGAACTGGAGGGCGAGCTCGAGGGGCCGATCGAGGGGCTCGCGAGCGCCGAATCGCTCGACGAACTCCGCCGGCACCTCGACGCCGCGCTCGTCGACCTCGAGGAGGAGGTGGCGACGCTCGACGACGCCGACCCCGAGGCCGACTACGTCCGCGGCCGCCTCGTCGCCGTCCGCGACGCCGAGCGAAGTCTCGCGCGCCTGGCCGACCACGGCGAGGGGCTGCTCGACGGGCTCGGCGAAACGCACCACGACCTGCACGATGCCTTCCCCGTCGAGTAGCGAGGCGGCCGCCGCCGACGGGCTCTCGGGCCACGCGAGGCGGTCGCTCGACGCGGTCGACCCCTGCGGGTCGCGCCAGCGCGGCCGCCGTTCTGCCGTCGCGCTCCTCCCCGAACTGGTCGTCGTCGGCACCGCCGGCGGCGACCTCCGGGCGTTCGAGCGCGACGGCGACGGCGGTCTCGGCTCGGAGCGCTGGCGCGTCGCCGGCGAGGAGCCGGTCGTCGCGCTCGCGCCGTTCGACGGCGGCGTCCTCGCGGGCACCCGCGGCGAGCGCGGCCTGCTCCGCCTCGTCGACGCCGACGGCACGGAGCGCTGGCGGGTCGAGGCGGCGGCCGACGTGGGGTCGCCGGCCAAGGAGACCCGCTTCTGGTACCCGTTCGTCGCGGCGCTGGCGACGGACGGCGACCGGGCGTATGCGGCCGCCCGGCGGTACGAACGCCGTTCGGGCGGCGACGACGGCGACGGGGAGACCGACTCCGCCCGTCGCTTCGAGAGCGTCGTGTACGCCGTCGAACCGGACGGGACGGTCGCGTGGCGCTCCCCCGCCCGCGCCTCGCCGATCGCGCTGGCGACGGACGGCGACCGACTCGCGGTCGCGTACAACCGCTGTCCCGAGCCGGCGGCCCACGACGCCGGCCTCGTCGTGCTCGACGCCGCCGCCGGCGACGAGCGGCTCCGGTGGGACCCGCGGGTCGGGGTCGGCTCCGACGCCGCGACTCCCGCGGGTCGGGACGCGGACTCCGGCACCGCCGACCGGGGCCGCGCGGTCGGCGACGTCGCGCTCACCCCCGACGGCTACGCGGTCGCGAGCCACGCCGACCGCCGCGGGTACCTCCTCGACCGCGACGGCGGGGTGACCGCGACGCTCGAGCTGGGTGCGACGGCGACGTGCGACCCGGCCGACGGTGGCGAGCCCGAGCGGGCGTACGCCTACCCGAACCACGTCGTCGCCGGCGACGGCGTCGTCGCGTTCGTCCTCGGGAACACCTTCCCGGTCGAGGGGCGCGAGACCGACGCTCGCCACCCCGCCGAACACACCGCCGTCGGGGTCGACCCCGACGGAACGGAGCGCTGGCGGGCTCCAGTCGGGGGATTCGCGCACCACGTCGCGAGCGACGGGGACGCGCTCGCGGTCCCGACGGCGCAGCACTTCCGCGAGCGCGACCCGTCCGTCCACGGCGTCCGACTGATCGACCTCGCGGACGGAAGGGCACAGCGCCGGCGGACCGAGGGCGTCGCCGCCGCCGTCGCGCTCGGGGGCGAGGCGGTCGCGGCCGTCGAGGAGCCGGTCGCGTACCACGACGGCGACGCCGACGGCCACGGGGCGTATCGCCTGCACGGCTGGGGGCGGTAGCGTGCGGACGAACGAACGGCGGGGCGGCGACTCAGTCCCGACGCGCCTCGTCGGCCGCGCGGTCGACGCGCTCGGCCGAGAGGGCCGCGAGCGGGACGCGCTCGGCGTCGGCCGTCTCGAGCAGCGCCGGGACGACGCCGTCGGCCTCGCCGGCGTCGACGACGAGCGTCCGGTCGACGGCCGCCCGGAGGGGTCCGGCGGCGTCCCGGACCGCCGCGGTGGGGCGCTCGGCCGCGTTCGCGCCGCCGTCGGTGACGACGACCGCCAGCGCGGCGTCGGGGTCCGCCCGGCGACACACCTCGGCGGCCGTCTCCAGCCCCGCCGACAGCGGCGTCCGGTCGCCCGTCGGGAGGTCCTTGAGGTGTCGGGCCGCCCGGCCCACGTCGTCCGTCGGCGGGAGCAGCACGTCGGGGCTGTCGCCGGCGACGGCGACGAGCGCGACGGCGTCGCGGTGCTCGTAGGAGTCGCGCAACAGCTCGACGGCGACGCCCTTCGCCGCGCGCATCGGCCCCCGCATCGACGCGGAGGCGTCGACGACGAAACACACCAGCGTCTCGGCGTCGCCCGCGCGGACCGACCGCCGGAGGTCGCGCGACTCGACGCGGTCGCTCCCCCGACGCGCGGCCGCCCGAACGGACGCGCCGGCGTCGACGGGGTCGCCGGCCTCGGGGTCCGCGCGCTCGGTGCGCACCCGCGCGCCGCGGCCGTCCGCGCTCGCGGCGGCGTCGCCGCGACCGCCGCCGGAGCCGCCCGCGGGGTCCGTCTCGGGGGCCTCGACCTCCGGCGCGGCCGCCTCGCCGACGCCCGCCCGGGCCGCCCCGGGGACGATCGGCGTCGCCGCCTCCGCGTCGTCGCCGGAGCCGTCGGCGTCGGCATCGGTCCCGCCATCGCCGTCCGACCCGTCCGACCCCTCGCCCCCGTCCGCCGTCGCGTCGGCCGCCGAGCCGGGACCGCCGGACGGTCCGTCGCCCCCGTCCACGGGATCCGGCGGGGTCGCCGCGTCGCCCGCGGACGCGCCGGGCGGGGGGTCAGCTGGCTCCGAGGAGTCGGCGGAATCGGGCCCGGATCCAGCGCCGTCGTCGGACCCGTCGCTCCGGCCGGCCCCGTCGGGGTCGGCACCGCCGGGCGCGTCCTCGCCGGCGGTCCCGTCGTCCCCGCCGGACCCGGTCGAGTCGCCGGCGTCACCCGGATCGTCCGGGGGAGCGTCGCCGGCGTCGCCGGACGCGTCGCCCCCGTCCCGGTTCTCGGGCTCGCCGTCGGGCCCGTCCTCGTCGCCGAGGCGGTCGTCGATCAGCTCCTCGGCGTCCGGCGGGTCCTCGAAGGGATCGCTCCGCAGGCGGTGCGGGAGCGCCCACGACAGCGCCGTCCGCACGTCGCCCTCGGCGACGCGGGTGCGCCCCGCAAGCGCCGCGAGCGTCCGGGCGCACCGCGCGGCCGCGATGTCGCCGCGGTGGCCGTCGACGCCGGCGTCGCGGCAGGTCTCGACGACGTCGCGGACGAACGCCTCCGGCAGCGTCACCGACGGAAGCAGGTCGCGGGCCTCGGCGACGGCCGCGGCGGGGTCGCCGAGCGCGGCGTCGGTTCCGCTGGCCGGGGCGGGGTCCGCGGAGGAATTTTCGCCGGCCGCGACCGCCTCGCCCTCGAGCGCGCGGTCCACGACGGCGACGCGGTCGTCGGTGTCCGCGAGCCCGGTCACCTCGACCGCGAGGTCGAACCGGTCGCGAAGCTGCGGCCGGAGGTCGCCCTCCTCGGGGTTCATCGTCCCGATCAGGGTGAAATCGGCGGGGTGGCTCCGGGAGACGCCGTCGCGCTCGACGGCGTTGACGCCGGCGGCGGCGGCGTCCAGCAGCACGTCGACGAGGTGGTCGTCGAGGAGGTTCACCTCGTCGACGTAGAGGACGCCGCGGTTGGCCCGCGCGAGCAGCCCCGGCTCGAACGACGCCTCCCCGTCGAGCGCGTCCGCGACCGACAGCGAGCCGACGACCGCCTCGCGGGTCGCCCCCAGCGGGAGCGTGACGAACGGCGCGGGTCGCCTCTCGACGGGCACGCTCGCACGTCGCCGGCAGTCGGGACACTGCCGGGCGCGCTCGCCCGGCGGACAGCCGAACGGGCAGTCGGCCACGACGCGTCGCTCTGGGAGCGCCCCCGCCAGCGCGCGCGCCAGCGTCGACTTCCCGGTCCCCTTCTCGCCGCGCACCAGCAGCCCCGAGAGGCCGTCGTGCGCGCCGACGGCGACCAGCGCCCGCTTCAGCTCCGCCTGCCCGACCACGTCGCCGAAGGCGGCGTCGGGCGTCGGCGGACCGCTCGCACGGCCTTCATCAAACACAGTTGAGATACCACAACGAGTCTTTACAAACCTTATGACGACGATCGGACTGTACACGGCGACGGAGAACGAACTCGGCGCGGTGGCGACGGCCGTCGACGAGACGGCGGCGTCGCTGGTGGCGCGCTCGAAGAGCGACCTGGGCGATCCCACGGACGTGGACGCCTTCTGCGACGACCTGGAGGCGGCCGACGCCGCGGCGGTCGTCCTGTGGCTCCACGGCGGAGTCGACAGCATGCCCGGCTACGAGCGGGCGCTCGACCGCCTCGACGAGGCCGGGATCCCGGTCGTGGTGCACTCGACCGGCGACGCGTTCGCCGCCGAGGACACGACCGCCGACTCGGAGACCGCCGGGACGGTCCGCGAGTACCTCGAACGCGGGGGCGCGGCCAACGCCGCCAACCTCCTGCGGTATCTCGCGGACGCCTACGGCGACCCCGGCGACGCCCCGCCGGGCGGCTACGAGTACGACGACCCCGTCGCGCTGCCCTCGGAAGGGGTGTACCACCCCGACCACCCGGGCGCTGACTACGAGGAACTCGTCTCGACGTTCGACCCCGAGACGCCGACGGTCGGCGTCTGGTTCTACGAGTCCCACTGGACCCACGAGAACACCCGCTACGTCGACGCGCAGGTTCGCGCGCTGGAGGCTCGCGGCGTCGACGCCCTCCCGGTGTTCTGCAACCCCGCGGGCGACGAGAACGGCTGGGACGCCGAGCGCGTCACCGACGAGTGGCTGCTGGACGCCGACGGCGACCCGGTCGTCGACGCGATGCTGTCGTCGTTCATGTTCGCCCTCTCGATGGACGAGCGCGGACGCGACGCCGACGACGAGGGCACGGGTGCCGAGGAGGTGTTCCTCGACCGGCTGGGCGTTCCGGTGATCCAGACGGTGACGACGATGCGCTCGCGCTCGCGGTACGCCTCGAGCGACACCGGCGTCATGGGATTCGAATTGGCGCTGTCGGTCGCGCTGCCGGAGTTCGACGGCAACGTCATCACCCACCCCGTCTCGGGGAAGGAGCGCACGGACGACGCGGCGGGGATCGGATCCGCGCCGAAACAGCACTTCCCCATCGACAACCGCGTCGAGCACGCCGCGTCGCTGGCGGTCAACTGGGCGCGCCTGCGACACCTCCCGAACGACGAGGCCGACGTGGCGGTCGTCCTCCACAACTACCCGCCCAGCGACGACGGCATCGCGACGGCCTTCGGCCTCGACACGCCCGAGAGCACGGCGAACCTTCTCGCGGAACTCGACGAACGCGGGTACGATCTGGGGGACGCCGGGAGCGACGCGACCGACGAACCGGTCGACGACGGGCCGCCGGCCGACGGGGCGGCCCTCATCGACGCGCTCACGGCTCAGCTCACCCTCGACGACCGCTGGGTCGCCCCCGAGGACGTGCGCGACCTCGCCGTCGACACGGTCGCGCCCGACACCTACCGCGAGTGGTTCGACGATCTGGACGACGACTTCCGCGGGAACGTCCGCGAGGAGTGGGGCGAGCCCCCGGACCGGCCGTTCGCGATCCCCGGCGTCGAGTTCGGGAACGTCCTCGTGACGGTCCAGCCGCCGCGCGGGTTCGGGATGGACCCCGAGAAGGTGTACCACGACTCCGACCTCCAGCCGCCCCACGACTACGTCGCCTTCTACGGCTGGCTCCGCGAGATGTTCGACGCCGACGCGGTCGTCCACATGGGGACGCACGGCTCGCTGGAGTGGCTCCCGGGCAAGACGGTCGGCCTCGACGGCGAGTCCGCGCCCGACCAGCTCGTGGGCGACCTGCCGAACGTCTACCCGTACGTCATCAACAACCCCGGCGAGGGGACGCAGGCGAAGCGGCGGTCGTACGCCGCCGTCGTCGACCACCTCACGCCGCCGATGGCCAACGCCGGCACCTACGACGACCTCGCGGAGCTGGAGGAGCTGGCCGAGCAGTACCGCGAGGCCGGCGCGACCGCCGCCCGCGGCGACGACGGCGACCGGATCGAGCGACTGATCCGCGAGAAGGTGGACGACCTCGATCTGGCGGTCGAGCTCGGCGTCGCCGGCGACGTCGACGAACGGGTGGACGTGCGCGGCCCCGAGGAGGCCGGCACGACGCTCGCGGACGGTGAAGTCGAGGGCGACGACCTCGCCGTCGACGACCTCGTCGAGCGGATCCACGCGTACCTCACGGACGTGAAGACCACCCAGATCCGGATGGGCCTGCACACGCTCGGGGAGCCGCCCGCGGGCGACCGCCTCGTGGAGTACCTCGTCGCGCTCACCCGGCTGGAGAACCCGGGCGCGCCGAGCCTCCGCGAGTCCGTCGCGGGCGTGCTCGGCGTCGACTACGACCGCGTGCGCGAGGAGCCCGGTGCCTACGACGAGGACCTGGGGATGACGTACGCCGCGGCCGCCGACCGCGTCCACGAGGTGAGCTGTGACCTGATTCGGACGCTCGCCGAGCACGGCTTCGACGTGCCCGACTCCGAGCGGGACGGCGACGCCGACAGCGAGGTGAACATGAACCTCCTCGTCGTCGACGTCGACACGATCGGCGACGCCCGCGCCCGGTCAGGCGCGCACGACGACCTCCGTGAGGCCCTGCACTACGTCTGCGAGGAGGCCGCCCCGCGCGTCGGCGGTGCCCGCGCGGAGGTTGGGAACGTCGCCGACGCGCTCGCCGGCGAGTACGTCCCGCCGGGCGGCAGCGGCGCGCCCACCCGCGGCGGCGTCGACCTGCTCCCCTCGGGCCGGAACTTCTACACGCTGGACCCGCGGAAGGTGCCCGCTCGGGCCGCCTGGGAGGTTGGCCGGGAGGTCGCCGAGGGCATGCTGGAGCGCCACCTGGACGACGAAGGAGAGTACCCCGAAGAGGTCGGCGTCGTCGCGTGGGGCACCCCGACGGTCAGGACCCGCGGGGAGACCATCGCGCAGGTGCTCGCGCTGATGGGCGTCGAGCCGGTCTGGTCGGACGCCGGCCGCGTCGAGGACGTGGAGCCGATCCCGCTTTCGGAGCTCGACCGCCCGCGGGTCGACGTGACGACGCGCGTCTCGGGGCTGTTCCGGGACGCCTTCCCCGCGGCCGCGGGGGTGATCCACGACGCGGTGGACGCCGTCGTCGACCTCGACGAGCCCCACGAGATGAACTACGTGAAGAAGCACGTCGAGGAGGAGACGGCGGAGCTCGCCGCCGAGGGCGTCGACGACCCCGAGGCCGCCGCGCGCCACCGCGTGTTCACGACGAAGCCCGGCGGCTACGGCGCGGGCACGAACAAGGCCGTCGACGAGGGCAACTGGGACGACCGCTCGGACCTGGCGGACGTGTACACCCAGTGGGGCGGCTACGCCATGGGGAAACGCGGGAGCGTCAGCGAGGCGCACGACAGCTTCGCCCGGCGGCTCTCGGGCGTCGAGGCGACCGTGAAGATCGAGGACACCGACGAGCAGGACGAGTTCGACTCCTCGGACTGGTACGCGTTCCACGGCGGGTTCATCACCGCCGTCACCGAGCACGCCGGCGAGGAGCCCGCCTCCTACGTCGGCGACTCGGCCGACCCCGACGACGTGCGGGTGTACACGAACGAGGAGAAGGTCAGGAAGACGATGCGCTCCAGAGTTCTGAACCCGCGCTGGCTCGACTCCATGGAGGAGCACGGCTACAAGGGCGCGGGCGACCTCTCGACGACGGTCGACGTCGTCCTCGGCTGGGACGCGACCACGGGCGTCGTCAGCGACACGCTCTGGGAGGCAGTCGCCGAGGCGTACGCCCTCGACGACGACCGCCGCGAGTGGATGCAGGAGGTGAACCCCTGGGCGGTCGACTCCATCGCCGACGCCCTGCTGGAGGCGATCGACCGCGGGCTGTGGGACGCCGCGGACGCGACTGAGGAGCGCCTGCGCGACCTGAAACTCCGCAACGAGGGCGCGATCGAGGAGCGCGAGACGCGCGACCCCGACGCGCTCGCGGACGCCGCGGGCGACGACTGAGAACCGAGCCACCGAGCACACGACACACCGCATGAACGACACACCCGACGCGACGGAGACGGCGGAGGAATCGACGGACGGAACGGCGAGCGACGGCCGCGAGGCGTACGCGGACCTCGGCGCGACGACCGAGGCCGCGATGGACATCGCGGAGACGAGCATGGACCGCGTCCACGAGCTGGTCCCGCAGGAGACGCTCGCGGACCGACTGCGCGCGAAGGCGGTCCACGCCACGGGCGACCCCGAGTTCCAGCACCTCGTGCGCTTCGCCGGCGACGACGAGGACGAACCGGTCCGCGCCGGCGCGCGAGCCGTCCTCGACGAGCGACCGATCGTCACCGACATCACGATGGTGAAGGCCGGGATCACCGGCCGCGGGCACGACTGCGAGGTGCGCAAGGCGATCGGCAACGGCGCGGAGCTGGCCGCAGAGACGGGGATGACGCGGACCGCGGCGGCCGTCCTCGAGCTCGACCGCGAGGGCGTCTACGACGGCGCGATCGCGGTCGTCGGCAACGCGCCCACCGCGGCGCTGGCGCTTTCCGACTGCATCGAGGACGGCACCCGCCCGGCGGTCGTCGTCGCCACCCCGGTGGGCTTCGTGAAGGCCGCCGACTCCCGCAAGCGCGTCCGGAAGGTCTGCGCCGAGCACGGCGTTCCCGCGGTGACGAACGTGGGACGCCGCGGCGGGAGCGGCCTCGCGGCCGGCCTGACGAACGAACTCGTTCACGTCGCCAGCGACGCCCGGGACGGCGAGGTCTCCCTGGAGGCCTCGGGGCTGGCGAGCGACGAGGACGCGGAGCCGCGAGACGGGGAGGGAGATCTGTGACCGGTCGGGACGACGGCGACCCGGAGCCCGGTCTCGACCTCCCGGACCGCCCGGGAGTCGCCGCGAGCGCGGAGCCGGAGCCGCACGCCGGCGACGAGCCGGTCGTCCACGCGATCGGGATCGGTCCGGGGAACCCCGAACTCCTGACGCGCCGCGGCGGCCGCCTGCTCCGCGAGGCGGACGTGGTCGTCGGCTTCGAGACCGTCGTCGACTACGTCGCCGACGAGACGGACGCCGACCTGCTGACGTGCGGCTACCGCGACGAGCGCGAGGCGCTGGCGCGGTTCGCCCGCCGCGTCGCCGCCGGCGACCGCGGGGTCGCCGTGCTGATGGGCGACCCGAACCACTCGGGCTACCAGTTCCTCGGGAAGGTCGAGGCGGCCGTCGACGCGCCGGTCCGCGTGGTTCCGGGGATCTCCTCGGTACAGGTGGCCGCGAGCCGGGCGCGGACGCCGCTGGAGGACTCGACGTTCGTCACGCTCCACGTCCGCGGCGACGTGACCGCGGACCTCGACCGGCTCGTCGGCGACGCCGGGGACCGGCACCTGATCGTCATTCCCCGTCCGTACGACTGGATGCCCGAGGACGTGGCGGGGCGGCTGGTCGACGCGGGAGCCGACCCAGCGCTCGACGCGCTCGTCATGGAGCGGCTCACCCACTCGGACGAGGCGATCACGCGGACCGACCTCGGATCGCTCGCCGAGGACGCCGGCGGCGACGCCCCGGAGGACAGCCCGTTCTCGGACCTGTCGGTGCTGGTCGTGCGACGGAACTCAGATCGGGTCTGATAGCGGGTCCCCGTTCAGAACGTGTACGCCATCATCGCCTCGTCGACGTACTCGTCGCCGATGGTGTAGTGGTCGCGGCGGATCGCCTCCGTCTCCCAGCCGTGGTCGCCGAGGAACTCCAGGGCGGCGGCGTTCGTCACCGGGACGCTGTTGTACACCTTCCGGAAGCCGTTGGCCTCGGCCCAGTCGAGCCCGCGTCCCAGGAGCTTTCCGCCGATCCCGGACCGCCGGTACTCGGGAACGACCCCGACGGTCTGCTTGGCCGTCTCGCGCACCCGCGACACCTGGGGCAAGTCGAGGTGAGTCCACCCGACGATGGCGTCGTCGGCCACGGCGACGAAGAACACTCGCGACTCGACGGAGTTGTGCCGCGTCACCGTCTCCTCGTACAGCAACTGCTCGGCGATGCTCTCGGCGACGACGTACGTCTCCTCGTCGGTGACTTGCCGGATCGCCGCCACGAGCCCCTCGAAGTCGTCCTGATCGGCCGGTCGGATGGTGAACGACGTGTCGGCGCTCTCGTACTCCTCGACCGCGCCGACGTCCAGCGCGATCCGGAGGGTCCCCCCGTCGTCGTCGAGGTAGCCGCGCGACTCCAGGCGGTCGAGCTCCCGCTCGAACTCCTCGGCCGGTGCCGAGACGGTCTGCTGGACGACGAGACGGTTCGCAGTTCCGTGCCGCTCGACGTACTCGTATATCCGCTTGCTCACCTCGGACTCGAACGTGGGCCGCTCTGCGACCTCCATATCGGCCTATCGACCGCTCGGGATTTAGCGTTTGGCACGCGGTAGCATCCAACGTGATTACGCGCGTTCGCCTACTCCCAGGGCTTCACGAGCACCTTCACCGCCTCGCGCTCGTCCATCATCCGGTACCCCTCGGGAACGCCGTCAAGCCCCACGGTCTCCGTGAAGATCGGCGAGGGGTCGAGGGTCCCCTGCAACACGTCGTCCATCAGTTCCTCGGCGTACGCCCGGACGGGCGCGACGCCGCCGCGCAGCGCGACGTTGTCGCCGAAGAACGGGAACAGGTCGAGGCCGCCCTCCATGCCGTGCGGGACGCCGACGTAGCCGACGGTGCCGCCGGGGCGGGCGACCTCGACGGCCGTCTCCATCGCCGAGGTCGCGCCGACGCACTCGAGCACGTGGTTCGCGCCGCCGTCGGTGACGTCGAGCACCTCCTCGACGGCCGCCTCGCCGCGTTCGGCGACCGTGTGGGTCGCGCCGAACTCCTCGGCGATCGCGAGGCGGTCCTCGTGGTGGCCGACGGCGACGATCCGCTCGGCACCGAGCCGGCGGGCGGCGGCGACGCCGCACAGGCCGACCGCGCCGTCGCCCACGACGACCGCGTCCTCGCCGGCTTCCACCCCCGCCGAGCGGGCGGCGTGGTGACCCGTCCCCATCACGTCGGTCAGTGGAAGCAGCGATTCGAGCACGTCCTCGTCGTCGGCGTACCGGTCGGGCACCCGGACGAGCGTGCCGTCGGCGTGTGTCGAGCGGACGAACTCGCCCTGGCCGCCGCCGTTGTCGCCGCCCCACGAGTCGCCGTTCACACAGGAGGTGTGCAGTCCCTTTCGACAGAACTCACAGGAGCCGCAGGAGATGGCGAACGGGGCGAGCACGCGGTCGCCCGGTTCGACCGAGCGCACGTCCTCGCCGACCGCCTCGACGACCCCCATCGGCTCGTGGCCGACGCCCGTGCCGGCGTCGCGGTCGCTCTCGCCGCGGTAGAACCACAGGTCCGAGCCGCAGATGGCGGTGTGGGTGACGCGGACGACGGCGTCGGTCGGCTCCTCGATCTCGGGCTTATCGACCTCCTCGACCCGGATGTCGCCGGGACCGTGGAAGACTGCTGCGCGCATGGTCGACACCCACGGGCGGGGACGGCTTCAACCCCAGCGTGTCGGCGACGCGTCCGCGACCGCACCGGCGACGGGCGCGGTCAGGCCGGGATCGCCCGCGACGCGGGACGAACGGTCACCGTCGCGCCGCAGTCGGGGCACCGCAGCGCCTCGCCGCCGGGTCGCGTCTCGACGATCCAGTCGCCGCCGGTGGTCGCGGCGTGGTCGCACTCGGGACAAAACAGCGTGCGCTTCGGGGGCGGCCGTCGCGTCGGTGTGGAGGAGTCGTTCATACACGCGATACGCGCCGACGACGGATAACCCCGTCCCCGATATTTCGGCTCGAGAGAGACTCACACGCTCGATCGTGTTACAATCGGCCGCTCGGCGAGAACACGCCCTCGGGGTCCCACTCGCGTTTCGCCCCGCGGAGCCAGCCGTAGTTGTCGCCGTACACGTCGCGGGCGGCCGACTCGCCGCGCTCGGTCCCCGAGAAGTTCGGGAGCTCGCCCGCGACGGTGCCGACCTCGCGGACGCGCGCCGCGGACTCCCGCGCCCACGACACGTGCGGGTCGTCGGCGGCGGGGTCCGACCAGCACGCCTCGAAGTTGCAGACGACCTCCGCGTCGCGCTCGGGCACGGCAGTCCCGTCGGGGTCGTGCTCCGCGATCGCCGCGCCCATCGGCCAGACGACGACCGTGCTGTCCGGTCCCGGACCCGGGTCGCCCGGGAGCGCCGCCATGCGGTCGGCGACGAGGTCGACGAGGTCGTCGGTGAACGACTCGACCGCGACCGACTTCCAGTAGTAGCGGTCGCCGGCGGCCGAGTCCCCTCCGAGGTACGCCTGTAGCTCCCTGTAGGGTACTCGCTCGGCGCGCTCGAACAGGGGATCGGCCGCGTCGCCGGCGCGGCCCGCCTCGCGCGCGAGGTCACGGAACGGCGCGAGGGCCCGCTCGCCCTCGGCGGGCGGGCCGGCGTGCGCGCCGAGGACACACACCGCGAGGTCGCCGACGCGGTCGTCCGGGAATCCCGGCTCGTCGGGGATCCGGGCGACGTACGGCGAGACGTTCGTCTCGCGGCGGGCACCCCGGTGGAGCCGACGGTACGCCCGGAGGAGTCCCGCGATACCGTCGGCGTCGTCGACCGCGAACCACGCGTCGCACATCGCCAGTTCCTCGGGAATCGACACGAGGTCGAACTCGAGTTCGACGGCGACGCCGAAGTCGCCGCCAGCGCCCCGGACCGCCCGGAACAGGTCGGGGGTCGACGACGGGCTTGCGGCGACGCGCTCCCCGTCGGCCGTCACCAGGTCGACCCGGCGGAGCCGGTCGCACGCGAGCCCGTGGGCCCGCGAGAGGTAGCCGGTTCCGCCGCCGAGCGTCAGGCCGGCCACGCCGACCTCGGGGGCGACCCCTTGGGGCGTCGCGAGGCCGTGGTCGGCCGTTGCGGCGTCGAGTTCGCCGATCGTGACGCCGGGTTCGACCACCGCCACCCCCTCCTCGGAGTCGACCTCGACCCGGTCCATCGTCCCCACGTCGCACACGAGCACGCCGTCGCCCGTCGAGGTGCCGACCGAGGAGTGGCCGCCCGACCGCGTCGCGATCCCCAGTCCCGTCTCGCGAGCGACTTCGACGACGCACGCGACGCCCTCGGGCGTCGTGGGATACGCGACGGCCGCCGGAAACGCCGAGACGAGGCCGTTCCACACCCGCCGGGCGTCGTCGTAGCGGTCGTCGGCGGGAGCCACCACGTCGCCGGGGAACAGCGTCCGCCAGTCGCCGACGGCGTCGCGGGCGACGGGTCGCCCCCCGCCCGTCAGGTCGGTCGCCAGCGACGCGAGCGCGTCGCCGTGTTCGGCCGCGAGGGACGCGGCGTCTCCGCGGTCGAACCCACCGTCCGCGGTCGCGCCCGCGGCAGCGTTTGATTCACTAGTCATACCACCCGGTCACCGCTCGGGGGACGAAAACCCGTCGGGCGGTGGCGGGAGCGGTCGCGACCGATCGCGAGCCGGAACCGGTCCCGAGCGACGGCCGCGGGTCGCCGCGATGGCGCAACGGCTATCCGCCGGCCGGCCCGACTGGCCCGCATGGAGCGACGGCGGGCGCTTGCGTACGCGCGGGTCGGGGTCGCGTACCCCGTCGCCACGGTGGTCGCGGCCGCGGGCCTCGCGCGGCTGCTCGGGTGGGATCCCGGCCTGGCGGTGCTGGCGCTCTCGATGGGGTCGGCGGCGACGCTGGCGGGGCTGCTCCTCTCGGAGACGGGCGGGATGCGTCCCCCGGAGGCCGACCGCGGGCGCGAGCAACAGCGCGGGGTCCTCGGGCTCGGCGGCGGCGGGGGCGGCGGCTCGAACGGCGACGTGCCGAACGTGGCCCGGAGCCGCCAGGCGCGACTGCGCGCGTTCTCGCTGGGGCTGTTCGTGCTCACCGTCGCGCTCGTGTTGGTGCTCGGCGGGGCGGTCCCGGGGCTGTAGGCGGACTCGTTCACGACTGACGGGCTCGTTTTCGGTTCGAGCGCGACACCGTGAGCCGCCGCTATCGGGCGCGGCGTCGAAGAAAATCGACGGTCGGTCGGGGAGCGATACGAGGGGGAGTCGGAGGTGGGTGGGGTGGCCTACGCCGCGATCTACATCGCGCCGCCCATGCCGCCCATACCGCCCATGCCGCCCATGCCGCCGGCCCCGCCGGGGCCGCCGGCGGGCTCGTCGCCGCCGTCGTCGGTGCCGCCGCCCTTGAGGTCGCCCGCGGCGATCACGTCGTCGATGCGGAGGATCATCGTGGCCGCCTCGGTGGCGGACTCGATGGCCTGCGTCTTGACGCGGCGCGGCTCGACGACGCCCTCGGCCTCCATGTCGATCACGTCGCCCGTGTAGGCGTCGAGACCGGCACCGAACTCGCCGCCGTCGTGGCGGGCGCGCAGGTCGACCAGCGAGTCGATCGGGTCGAGGCCGGCGTTCTCGGCGAGGGTGCGCGGGATGACCTCCAGCGCGTCGGCGAACGCCTCGACGGCGAGCTGCTCGCGGCCGCCGACGGAGTCGGCGAAGTTACGCAGCTCCAGCGCCAGTTCGGTCTCGGAGGCACCGCCGCCGGGCAGCACCTGTCCGTCTCGAAGCGTCGTGCGGACGACGCCCAGCGCGTCGTCGATGGCGCGTTCGACCTCGTCGACGACGTGCTCGGTGCCGCCGCGGAGGACGAGCGTGACCGAGCGGGCGTCCTCGACGTCCTCGACGAAGATGCGCTCGTCGCCGCCGATGTCCTTCTGGGCGACGGAGCCGGCGAAGCCGAGGTCGCTCTCCTCGATGTCGTCGAGGTTGGCGACGACGCGGCCGCCCGTCGAGCGGGCCAGCCGCTGGAGGTCGGAGTCCTTCGCGCGGCGGACGGCGAGGATGCCCTCCTGCGCGAGGTAGTGCTGGGCCATGTCGTCGATGCCGTCGCCGACGAAGACGACGTCCGTGCCGACGGCGGTCAGCTTGTCGACCATCTCCTTGAGCTGCTTCTCCTCCTGGTCGAGGAACTGCTGGAGCTGGTCGGGGTCGGTGACGTTGACCTCGGCGTCGATCTCGGTCTCCTTGACCTCGATTGCGCCGTCGAACAGCGCGACGTTGGCGTCCTCGACCGCGTAGGGCATGTTCTCGTCGACGCGCTCCTTGTCGACGATGACGCCCTCGATGAGCTCGGAGTTCCCGATCGAGCCGCCGACGACCGTCTCGACGGAGACGTTGTCGGTGTCGACGCTGCCGTCGTCGTCGCGGACGGCGAGCACGGCGTCGACGACGAGCTCGGCGAGCGTGTCGCGGGCGGACTCCGCGCCCTTGCCGGTCATCGCCGTCGCGGCGATCTTCTCGAGGGTCTCGCGGTCGTCCGCGGTGACCTCGATGGCGTCCTCATCGAGAACCTCCTTGGCCTTCGCGGCGGCCTGGCGGTAGCCCTGGGCGATGGTCGTCGGGTGGACTTCCGAGTCGATGAGCTCCTCGGCCTGGTCGAGCAGCTCACCGGCGATGACGACGGCCGTCGTGGTGCCGTCGCCGACCTCGTCCTCCTGGGTCTCGGAGACCTCGACGATCATGTTGGCCGCCGGGTGGTCGATGTCCATCTCCTTCAGGATGGTCACGCCGTCGTTCGTGACGACGACGCCGCCCGAGGAGTCGACGAGCATCTTGTCCATCCCTTTCGGGCCGAGCGTGGTGCGGACGGACTCCGCGACGGCCTTGCCGGCCGTGATGTTCATCGACTGGGCGTCCTTGCCCGACGTTCGCTGGCTGTCCTCCGAGAGTACGATCATGGGCTGGTTGCCCATTCGCTGGCGCTGAGACATGAGTCACTCTCTGATTGTTTTTGATTCTATAAAAAGGTTTCGCCAAGAGCTCGTCACGCCGTCGCACGACCGCTGTCTCGCCATGTGTGACAAGTTACCATACAACGTTTATATATTCGAAGTTCGGCCGATTCCGGGTCGCGTCCGGGCGGTCCCGACGGCCGGTGGTCCCGACAGCCGGTCGGCTCGGCGGTCGGTCGTCGTCACGAGTTCGCGGTGACGGGCGTCGTCGAGCCGCCCGATCGCCGCTACCGCGGCTCCTCGGCGCTTCCCGACGGCGTCGAGAGGTCGGGCGCGCCGTGGAGTTCGTTGTGCTTGCGCTCGAGGAACGAGTACACAGCGCCGTGGGGAGCGCCGTCGAGGATCATCCCCGTCGCGCGCCGGACGGCCTCGACCTCCTCGGGCTGGCCGATGACGCCGAGGGTGGTGCCCTTGATGACGACGTCCGCGCCGGTGAGATCCTCCATCAGCTCCCGGGTGCGGCCGTTCTCGCCGATGAGCCGGCCCTTCTGGCGCTGGAGGTCGTTCTTGTTGCGCGTCTCGGCGGCCAGGTCCACGAGTTCGAACCGGCGCAGGTCGTGATCCAGAAGCGACAGCGCCGCCTCGGGGGTGAATCCCCGACCGATGGCGCGAACGACGTCGGGGGCGACCAGCGCGGTGACGGGGTCGCCGACGGCGTCGATGGCGACCGAGCCCGACTCGGAGTCGATGTCGAGTCGCACCTCGGCGCGGTTCTCGATCTCCCGCATCGTCTCACCGCCCTCGCCGATGAGCACGCCGATGCGGTCCTGCGGTACCTTCACGTGCTGCATACACCCGGATTCCCGCCGGACGCGGTTAAGGGTTCCCTCGGAGACACGCCGAGGCAGGCCCTCACACGGTGAGTTCGTCGGCGTCGCCGACGCGCCCGACGGCGTCCCGATCGCTCGTCGTCGCGGGCGCGGTCGGCACTTCGTTACTCGCGCTCGTCGCCGTCGCGGTCGGGATTCGGGTCCGTCGCGGGGTCGGGCTCGGCGGCCGGCTCCGGCTCGGCGGTCGTCACGTACTCGCGCACGTCGTCGCCGTCGAGGTCGAGCCCCTGTCGCGAGAAGAAGGAGGCGACGTTGCGGCAGTCGCGCTCGAGGAACTCCTCGGCGTTGGGGTGGTGAACCGTCGCCGCCTGTCCGAGATCGATGACGACCAGTTCGCCGTCGTGGATGATGAGGTTGTACTCAGAGAGGTCGCCGTGGACGAGCCCCGCCGAGTAGAGTCGGCGCATGTACTCGCGCACGACCTCGTAGGCGGTCTGCGGGTTCTCCACGTCGACCTCCGCGAGCCGGCGTGCGCGGTCGTCGGCGTGGCCCACCAGCTCCATCACGAGCACGTTGCGCTGGACGGCGATCGGTTCGGGAACGCGGACGCCGGCCTTCCGGGCGCGCCGGAGGTTCGAGAACTCCTTGCGCACCCACGCGAGGACGACCTTCTTCTTGTCCGAGCCGATGCCCTCGAAGCGCGGGTCGCCCTCGAGGTACTCGCGCATGTGGTGGAAGTTCGAGGCGTTGATCCGGTACACCTTCGCGGCCACCTCGCGCTCGTCGGCCCCGAGCGCCTCGTAGACGTTCGCCTCCTTGCCGGTGGAGACGGGGCCGCCGAAGGCGACGATGTGGCCGTCGCGGGTGAGCTTGTACAGCGCCGCCAGCGTGGCGTCGTCGAACACCGACGCCTCGACTTTGAACTGCTCGGTGTTCTTGATCCGCTTGCGGAACTCGTCGAACTCGTCGTCCTGTCGGCGTGCGATCTTGTCGGCCTCGGTCTGCGCGATCTCTTCGAGGTCGAGGTCTTCCCACTCGTCGCCGGGCGCGTCCGCCTCGTCGGACTCGACGAACCCGAACTCTCCGGTCATCTACGGCGAGGTACGCGCCGGGGCGTGAAAAGCACCGGCACCGCGATCGTCCGTCGACGCCGCGCCCGTCGCGCGGGTGATCTCGTCGCCGTCGCCGACACGCTAGGCGATGTGGCCCTCCTCGCGCAGTTGGTCGGCCTCCTGGCTCTCGTACCGGTGCTCGATGTCCGCCTTCTCGTCCTGCCAGTCCCACGGGCTCACGAGGACGATGTCGCCCTCGCGGATCCAGGTGCGCTTTTGCATCCGGCCGGGGATGCGCGCGGTTCGTTCGGTGCCGTCGTTGCACCGCACCTTCACCCGGTTCGCGCCGAGCATGTCCGTCACCTCGGCGAACACCTCGTCGTCGTCGGGCATTCTGAGGTTCGTTCGGCCCGTCGCGTCGCCGTCGCTCATAGTTCCGTGTTCTCGGTTCCGACAGTTAAACTCGGTGGGTGCGCGGTCGAACGGACGTGAGACCGCGACGACGCGAACGGGGAGTGGAACGACCCGTGAGTAGGTGCGAGGTGCGAGCGCAGCGAGCACCTCGAATCGAGCGGGGAGCGCGTCGCCGCGAGACGCTGCGCGGTCGAGCGTAGCGAGACCGCGGAAACGCGAACGGGAGCAGCGATCCCGACCGCGCGTCGACCCGCCGCCCTTTTCCCGGCCTGCGACCACGGGCGCGTATGCTCGACAAACTCGGAACCGCCGGCATCGCCGGCGCGGCGCTGCTGGTCGCGGGACTCGCGCTCGTCGCGTGGGCGGCCCCAGTCGTCGCCGCCGGCCTCGCGCTCGTGCTCGTCGGCACCGGACTCGTGGTGAAGGGACTCGCGACCGGCCTGATGCGACAGTTCGGGTTCGCGTAGCGCCGCTGGACCGTCCGAGTGGCGGTCACCGCGGGTTGGAATATCCAAAAAATTCTTTACGAACCACGAACAATACGCTAGTGCAACGCGAGGTGACACAGCCATGGCGCTTCCCAGTAACACGGCGAGCTCCTGGATGCAGAACCTCGACCTGCCCTCGCGCGTCTTCGGCGAGGGCGGCTTCGGCGGCACCGACTACGAACTGTACGAGGAGGACGACGAGTTCGTCCTCACGATCGACATGCCCGGCTTCGACCGGGAGGAGATCGATCTCGCGTGGGACGACGGCGTCCTCAACGTCGCGGCCGAACACGTCGACGAGAACCGCGGGCGTCGCAAGACGTACCACCGACGCTTCCGGTTCCCGCGGGAGGTCGACGAGGACGCCATCTCGGCGCGCTACGAGAACGGCGTGCTCGAGGTGACGCTCCCCGCCGTCGTCGACGCGGCGGCGACGGGGACGACGATCCCCATCGAGGGCTGACGACAGCGTAGTCGGCCGCCGCGACGGCGGCGTCGCGACGGACGGTCGCGTCCCTGTTTCTTCGACGTATCGCGTCGGTCCGGACGCTACGTCCCGCCGAGTTCGCGCAGCACCTCGCGTCCCGGCGCGATCAGTTCGTCCAGGTAGTCGGCGAGCGCCCCCTTCGCGTCCGCGGGGTGGAGTTCGCCTGACTCCAGGTCCGCCGCCAGCGACTCGTAGTCGTCGTAAGTGAGGTCCCCGCCGTACTCCTCGGGGCGCTCGACGACGACGGTGTCGAACCGCGGGAACACGGAGTACTCGAAGATCTCGAGCACCGGGTTCTCCCGCTCGTTGCCGTCGTCGTCCGGCTCGGGATCGCGCGTCGGCGGGCAGTACGCGCCGTTGATCTTCGCTTCGATGTCCTCGCTGGAGTCCTCCATCGAGATGGTCGTTCCCGACGAGGAGGACATCTTGCCGACGCCGGTGTCCAGGTCCGCGAGGATCGGCGTGTGGAGGCACGGGCGAGCCTCGTAGTCGTGGTCGCTCTCGCCGTCCATCGCGGGCACTTGCTCGCGGTGGAGCATGTGGACCTTGCGCTGGTCGAGGCCGCCGACGGCCAGGTCGAGGTCGAGATAGACGATGTCGAGCGCCTGCATCAGCGGGTACACGAGGTGGCTCACCTTCGCCGTGTCGCCGCCTTGGATCTCCGCCATCGCGCGCTGTGCGCGGTTGAGCGTCGTCGACACCTCCAGTTCGTGGGTGTCGAGGACGTACTCCTCGTCGAGTTGGAACTCCGAGCCGTAGACGAACTCCGTCGCGTCGGCGTCGAGCCCGTACGCGAGGAACTGGTCGCGCATGCGCTCTGCGGTCTCGCGGATCTCGGCGAACGTCCCCTTGTCGTTGAGGTAGGCGTGCACGTCCGCCAGCAGGACGACGACCTCGAAGCCCGCTTCCTGCAGGTCGATCAGCTTGGTCGCCGTCAGCATGTGCCCGATGTGGAGAACGCCCGACGGCTCGTAGCCGACGTACACTCGCTTGCCCTCGGGCTCTTCGGCCAGCGCGCGTACCTCCTCGTCGGTGACCACCTCGGTCGCGTTCCGGGTGATCAACTCGTAGGCGTCCATACCCGAGGGTGTCGGGTGCGCCGAGTATGTCTTTCGGATGTGTGTCACGGCTTTTCTCCCCGTGCCGAGCGTCCGGGCCGTTCGCGCTCGCGACCGCCCGCGTCGACCGCACAGGGCAGGGGGTCGCGCCGTCCGCGCCCGGCTACCCCTCGATCCGCTCCAGCACGGCCTCGGGGTCGTACGCCAACGAGATCGACCGCGACCGCCCGCGCCCCTCGACCTCGGCGTACTCCGTCTCGACGAGTCCGAGTTGGTCCAGCTTGTTGACGATCTCCGAGTAGCGCGTGTAGCCCAGGTCGGTCCGGTCGTGGAACGCCTCGTAGACGGAGCCGGCCTGCTCGCCGTCGTGTTCCGCGAGCACCTCGACGAGCGCCGTCTCGGAGTCGGACAGCCCCCGCAGGCTCCGCGAGAGGTGGACGAACTTCGACTGCTCGTAGGCGGTCTCGATGTCCTCGCGGTTGATGCTGCGGGAGGCGCGCATCTCGGCGTTCAGCCCCGCCCGACGCAGCAGGTCGATGCCGACGCGGAGGTCGCCCGACTCGGCGGTCAGCTCGGCGACGCGGTCGAGTTCGGGCGCGCCGAGCACGCCCTCGTGAAAGCCGCGCTTGGCCCGCTCGCGGAGGATGTCGACCACCTCGTCGACGTCGTACTTCGGGAAGTACACCTCCTCCGGGCGGAACACCGACTGCACCCGCGAGTCCAACTCCTCGATGACCGACAGCGACAGGTCCGAGGAGACGCAGATGACCCCGATCTTCGCGCCCGCGTGGGCCTCGTGGGCGCGCAACAGCGAGTACAGCGTGTCGGACGCCTCGTTCTCGTAGAACAGGTAGTTCACGTCGTCGAGCGCGACGACGAGCACCTCGTCGTCGTCGACGAGGCGGTCGGCGATCTGGCCGAACAGCTTCTTGAACGAGATGCCCGAGGAGGGCGGCTCGTAGTCGAAGATGCCCTCGAACACCCGCGAGAACACGGCGTATCGGGTGGAGTCGACCTGGCAGTTCACCCGGACCGTCCGCACGTCCGTCTGGGCGCGGAGTTCGCCGAACAGCTTCTGGACGGCCGTGGTCTTGCCGGTGCCGGGGGGGCCGCGGACGACGGTGTTGAGCGGGCGCGACCCGCGCGCGGCCGGTCGGAGCGCGTACTTCAGCGACTCCAACTGGCTCTCCCGGTGGCGAAACGTCTCGGGAACGTAGTCGATCTCGAAGACGTGTTCGTCCCGGAAGACGGACTCGTCCCACGAGAGCATCTCGTCATCCGGGTCCCCGGACATGATACCGGAGTCTCGCTCGCCCGGCCACTTAATCGTTCCCCGGTGGCGAGGCGGAAGTGAAACCGCCTTCGAGACCCGATGAGACGAGTACTCGTCCGGTATCGGATTTCAGTATCGCCTCGGTTGATACGGCCGGCTCGGCGGCAGCAAGCGGGGTCGTCGGGCCCGACGTGCGGGGTGAATCCGAGTTAATCCGGCGAACCTGTCGTCGGGGTTGAGGAGGGAGCCGGCCGTGCGTCGGATCGATGACGGGGCACACCGACGGGGCGAGCGACGAGGGGGGCGATCCGGACCGGTCGGGTGTGCTCGTCGTCGACGACGAGCCGGACGTGCGCGAGCTGTACGCCGCCCGGCTGGCCGACGGCTACGACGTTCGGACCGCCGCCGACGGGGCGGCCGCGCTCGACGCGCTCGACGACGCCGTCGACGTGGTGCTGCTCGACAGGCGAATGCCGGGGATCCACGGCGACGACGTGCTCGAACGGATCCGGGCGTCCGGGACCGACGCCCGCGTGGCGGTCGTCACCGGCGTCGCCGCCGACCTCGACCTGGTCGGGCTTCCGGTAGACGCGTACCTGGAGAAGCCCGTCGACGCGGGCGAACTCCGAGACATGGTCGACCGGCTGACCCGGGTGTCGCGCTACGACGAGCGCGTCCGACAGTACCTCGCGGTGACGCGCAAGCGGGCCGCGCTCGACGACGCCGGCGTCTCCGAGTCCGCGTCGGCCTACCGCGAACTCGTTCGCCGCCAGGAGACGCTCGATAGGGGCATCGACGACCTCCGCCGTCGGCTCGACCACGAGGACTACGCGCTGCTGTTTCGTGACCTCTCCTCGGACGACTCTCACGACGAGCCCGCGGACCTGTACGCGTAAGCGCTGCATCGGGTCCCGCCGCGCGTCCGTCTCGATTCAGAACTTCTCCAGCAGCCCCTCGTAGAACGCGCGGTCCCCCTCCCCGGAGTCGTTCGCGTTCCCACCGTCACCAGCGTTCCCGTCGCCGGCGTCCCCGTCGGCCTCTCTCGCGAGCTTTTCGACGATCAACTCCGGCGTCGACCGGGCGAGGTGATCCTTCTTCGGCGAGCGGTTCACCACGAGGTCGCCGTCCTTCAGTCCGACCGCCTCGATGCCGTCGACGGCGACGGGCACGTCCGCGGCCTCGCGGATCTGCCTGGCGAGGTGGGAGACGAACACGCCCGTCGCGCCCTGCTCGTCGAGCGCCTCCAGGATGCCGGCGATGATCTTCGCGGAGGCACCCGGCTCTGTGATCGACTCCAGTTCGTCGACGAGGACGAGCCGACCGGACGCCCCGTCGACGAGGTCGCCGAAGTCCCGCAGCGTCGCCTCGAACGCACCGGCGTCGAGCGTCCCCTGCGACTTCGCGTAGTAGTGAAGCTCCGAGACGCGCCCGACGCGCGCCGAGTCGGCGGGGACGGGCAGCCCCATGTGCGCGAGGGTGACGATCAACGCGACGAGATCCAGCGTCGAGGTCTTCCCGCCGGAGTTGACGCCCGACAGCAGGGTGACGCCCGACACCGCGTAGTCGACTGGGTCGACGTCCCCGAACGGCACGTCGAGCAGCGGCGACCGGCCCTCCTCGATCGCGAAGCCGGTGCCCTCGTCGTCGATCTCGGGGACGACGCAGTCGAAGTCGCGGGCGAAGCGCGCGACCGCCAGCTCCACGTCGAGCTCCAGCGCGTCGGCGATCAGCGCGTCGGCGGCCTCCCGGAGCGCGGCGAGGTCGGACGCGAGCTCGGACTTGAGCGACGCGGCGCGACGGTCGCGCGCGGTCTTCAGCTCGGTTCTGAGCCGGTTCAACGGCTCCTCGTTGTGCTCGGTCGGGAAGGAGGGATCGCCCGCGAACACGCGCTCGGCGAACTCCGCTTCCCCCTCCCGGAGGTCGAGCGCGTCGACGAAGTGCTCGCGCGCCCGGCGGATCGCTTCGTCGTGCTCGTCGGCCAACTCCCGCGAGAGGAGGCTGTCGACGCGCGCGCCCTGCTCGACCAGCGAGAGGAAGTCGGTGCCCTCGATGGTCACGTCGCGCTCGCGGATCGCGTCGCGGAGGTGGTCGTTGGCGACCGAGGCCGCCGTCGACGCCGCGGCGTCGAGGTCGTCGACGGCGTTCGAGAGCCGCGTCAGCTCCTCGTCGCCGCGGACGGTCCCGTCGTCGTCCAGCCGCGAGAGCGCGTCCCGCAGCGCCGCGGGGTCGAGCCCGGGATCGATCCCGGCGGCCTCGTGCACGTCCAGCGCCGCCAGCAGTTCCTCGCGGTTCGCCGCGAAGAAGGCCAGCAGGCGCTCGGGGACGACCGTCTCCAGGTGGTCCTCGGGCTCGGTGATCACGCGCACGTCGCCGTCGACGTCGACGCCGGCGAACTCCTCGTCGACGGCGACGACGGTCGCGTACGAGCGCGCCAGCTCCGCCAGGTCGCGCGCGTTCTCGACGACTTCGACCGACAGCTCGGGGAACGCGTCCGACACCGCCGCGTAGCGCTCGGCGTCGGCGGTCGCGAGCGCCCGGTCCCGGACCCGCACGTCGCGCGGCTCGGTCGGTCGTTCGACGCCCGACAGCGCCGACCGGACCGCCTCGCTGGGCTCGCGTTCGACGGCCTCGGCGGCCCACTCGCGGGCCTCCCGGATCCGCGACTCCGTCCGCGACGGGTACAGGGTTCGCAGGCGCTTCTCGGCGTAGTCGGTGACCGCTCGCTCCTGGAGGAGGCCGAGGGCGTCCTCGTACACCTCGCGGGCGCGGTCGGTCGCGAGCCAGCCGCCGGGGTCGTCGTGTCGCCTGCGGATGGCCCCGCGCGCGATGGCCGCGGCCCGACCCTCGGTGAGCCCGCGGGCCCGCGCCAGCGTCGCCACGTCCCCGCGCCGCAGCGCCGCCTCCGCTCCGTCCAGATCCGCGAGGGCGGCGGCGGTCTTCTCGCCGACGCCCGGGACCGACGTGAACTCCATTCGCCACCCGGTAGCGCGGCGGGGGTCAAAACCGTGCCGGGGGCGAGGCGGGAGCGCAGCGACCGCCTCGGAGACGCGAGCGAGGAACGGAGTGACTCGCGAGCAGGGCGTGGCCGAGCGAGCGGAGCGAGCGAGGCCACGGAAACGCGAACGGCGAGCGTGCGCGGTCGAACGGAGGTGAGACCGCGGCAGCGAACGGCGAACGGAGTGAGCCGTGAGCGACTCGCCCACGCCGGTGTCGGGGGGCTTTTGCGTCCACACCCCCTCGCTCCGGGCATGAACGACGACGTGGCGGCGAAGGCGGCGGACGCGCGCTCGGCGCTCGCGGAACGCGACGGCGTGCTCGTCGCCTTCTCCGGCGGCGTCGACTCGTCGGTGGTGGCGGCGCTCGCACGCGACGCCCTCGGCGACGACGCGGTCGCGTGCACCGCGAAAAGCGAGACGCTTCCGGCCGAGGAACTGGAGGACGCGACCCGCGTCGCCGACGACATCGGTATCGACCACGCGATCGTCGAGTTCTCCGAACTGGACGACCCGGACTTCGTCGCCAACGGCGACGACCGCTGTTACCACTGCCGGACGATGCGGCTCTCGCGGATGTACGAAGCCGCCGCGGACCGCGGCATCGGCACGGTCTGCGACGGAACGAACGCCTCCGACCCGGGAGAGGGGCACCGCCCGGGGCTCGAGGCCGTCGAGGAACTCGACGTGGTCTCCCCGCTCCTGCAGGCCGGCATCACGAAGGAGGAGGTCCGCCAGATCGCCGACCACTACGGCCTCGACGTTGCCGACAAGCCCTCGATGGCGTGTCTCTCCTCGCGCATCCCGACCGGGCTGGAGGTGACCGAGGAGCGTCTCACCCGAATCGAGAAGGCCGAGCGCCTGCTGCGCACGTGGGGCTTCTCCCAGTTCCGCGTCCGCGACCACGACGGCCTCGCGCGGATCGAGGTCGGACGCGACGAGCTTGAGGCGGCGCTGAACCCCGACTTCGTCGCCGCCGCCCGCGAGCACATACTCGATCTCGGCTTCGACCACGTCACCCTCGACCTCCAGGGGTACGAGACCGGCAGCGTCAGCCCGGCCGGCGAGCCGGGTTCCGCCGACGGCGACGAGCAGAGCGCGAACCGCGACGGCGAGCCGGTGGTCGAGGACGTGTTCGCGCGCGACTACCCGACATCGTAGGGTCGTCGTCGATCCGACCGCCGTCGCTCCCGTTCAGTAGTTCTCCTGCGTCGTCGCTTCCGAAAGGAACGACGTGACGTTCTCGCGGACCAACTCGACCGTCGCCGATCCGTCGGACGCGACTCCGCCGTCGTCGTGTCCGACTCGAATCTCGTTCACCGCGCAGTTCCCCTGATCCTGGTCCAGCACCGCCGCGACCACGTCGAGCCCCTTGATATCGCCGGTCACGGCGTAGAGCGGACCGCCGTGGGCGACGACCGCGACCGTCTCCCCCTCGCCGAGGTCGTCCCGGAGACCGGTGAACCCCTCGCGGACGCGCTCCCACATGTCGAGGAGGGACTCGCCGCTCTCGGGGACCGCCTCGGCGGCGGCGTAGCCGATCTCGGAGAGCGTGTACTCGGGGTACGCGCCGAACAGTTCGTCGTAGGTGAGCCCCTGCATCCGGCCGAAGTCGCGCTCGCGCCACCGGGCGTCGAACGTCGCCTCCGCCCCCGTCGCCCGCGAGACGCCCCGGGCGGTCTCGGCGGCGCGCTCGAGGTCAGAGGCGACGACTCGGTCGACGGCGTACTCGGCGTCGAGGAACCCCGCGAGCGCGTCGGCTTGCGCGCGACCGCGCCCGGTCAACTCCGTCGGTGCCCACCCCTGGACGCGACGGTCGCGGTTCCACGTGGTCTCGCCGTGGCGACACAGCAGGATCGTTCCCATTCGGTTGGAGGTGAGCGTGGAGACGGCAAAAGCGTGTCTCGGGGCCGCGGCGGGATCGGTTCGGGCTAGTTCCCGGTCCAGCGCAACAGCGCGAGGGTCCCCTCGAAGAGCACGATCATCGTCGCGCCGACGATGATCGGCGACATCCCGGTCGGGTCCGGAGAGACGATGAACGCCAGCCCGACGAACGCCGACCAGAACAGCAGCCGGCGGTCCTCCATCCACTCGCGGGTGACGATACCCATCATGATCGCGAGCTGGATGAACAGCGGGATCTGAAAGACGATCGCCATGTAGCCCATCAACAGGAGAATGAGGTTGAACGTCTCCCGGAGACTGAACGCCAGCACCGCGCTGTCCTCGGTGTAGCTGATGAAGTAGTTGAAGATCGCCGGCAGGACGATGAAGTGTGCGAACGCGACCCCGACCAGCCCCAACACGAGGCTCGTCGGGACGGCCGCCAGGTAGTAGCGCCGTTCGTGGGGGTAGAGCCCGGGGCGCATGAAGCGGTACGTCTGGTAGACGAACACCGGCAGGCCGACGAGCAGCCCCGCCAGCGACGCCACCTTCAGCTTCGTCAGGAGGAACTCCAGCGGGCCGTACACCCGCGGGGCGTTCTGCTCGAAGCCGACGTGCGTGTCCCACAGGAACGCGATGATCTCCTCGGCGCTGGGGATCGTCGGCGAGACCGTCCCGACGAGCAACACCGCGACCACGACGACGCCGGCGATCGCGAACACGACGCCGAGCCGCCGCATCATCTCCTCGATGTGCTCGGTCAGCGGCATCTCCTGGTCCGCGCTCGGCCCGTCCTCGCCGCCGCCGAGCGCGTCGACGCCCTTGTTCACCGCCGCCATCCCCTTCTCGGCGGCCGTCAGGTCCTCGTCGGGGGCGGCCGGCGCGTCGCCGCCCGCGCCGACGCCGTCCGGCTCGTCTCGACCCCGCTCCTCGTCGACCGACGGCGTCGGTACCGGCTGCTCCGGCTCCATTTCCGGCTCCCGCACGACCGCCTCGGCGTCCGGCGCGCCGTCGCCGTCGCTGTCAGGATCGCGGTCGCCGTCGGAGTCACCGCCGCCGGCGTTGTGATTCTCGGGCATGAACCCCCCGTCGATACCCTCCACGCCGTCGTAGTTGTCGGACCCTGCATCGTCGTCGCCATCGCCGTCGCCGTCGCCGTCGTCGCCGTCGTCGCCATCGCCGTCGCCGTCGCCGTCGTCGCCGTCGTCGCCATCGCCGTCGCCGTCGTCGCCATCGCCGTCGCCGTCGCCGTCGTCGCCATCACCGTCGCCGTCGCTGCCGCGGTCCTCGAACGGGCTCCGACGGTCGATCTCGGACTCCTCGTCGTCTGCGTCGCGTGGTTCGTCCGAATCGCCGTCGGCGGTCGCGGTCGACGGCTCGGCCGACGCGTCGGGGTCGGAACCGCCGTCGGTGGCGTCCTCGGGTGGGTCGGTGGACTCGGGACCGCCGGCGTCGTCGCCGTCGTCGTCCGCCGGGGAGTCCTCCGGCGGGTCCGAGTCCGCAGTCATGGTGAGGGTCTCACCTCCGGTCGGTTATAGGCCTTTTCGGATTGGCTCGCGAGCGCGGGCCGCACGCGCCGCCGGGGGCGACGCCCGTGTTGAAAAGGTTGATAACCGGCAAGCGGCACCCATCCGGTATGTCCAGCGCGCTCGACGAGGACACCCAACGGACGCTGGCGGCCGGTCGCGAGACCGCCGGCGCGATGTTGCGGTCCGCACAGAAGGACCTCCAGAAGGTGTTCATCGTCTTCCTCGTCGGGTTCATGGGAACGTTCTACGCCCTCCGGCTGTACGTCTGGGACTTCCTCAAGCGCGTGACCCGCGCGCGACTCAGCGAAACCGCCGGGCAGGAGGTGGAGATCATCGCGCAGACGCCGTTCGACGTGATCCTGTTGCAGGCGAAGATCGGACTGATCGTCGGGATCGCCGTCGGGATCCCGCCGCTGTTGTACTTCTCTCGTGACGCCCTCCGGGACCGGGGGATGTGGCCGCAGTCGCCCGTCCCGCGGTGGAAACTCGCGCTCATCGCCGTGGTCGCCGTCGGACTGTTCGCGGTCGGCGTCGCCTACGGCTACCTCGTGTTCTTCCCGTTCATGTTCGCGTTCCTCGCGAACAACGCCCTCTCGGCGGGCATCCAGCCCACCTACTCGATCGTCAAGTGGGCGCAGTTCATCGCGCTGCTCACCTTCTCGTTCGGCTTCGCCGCCCAGATGCCCCTCCTCATCACGGCGCTGTCGTACGCCGAGATCGTCCCCTACGAGACGTTCCGCGACAAGTGGCGGCACGCAGTCGTCGCGATCTTCGTGTTCGGGGCGGTCTTCTCCCCGCCCGACCCGTTCACCCAGGTCATGTGGGCAGCGCCGCTGCTGGTGCTGTACGGCGCGTCGCTGTACCTCGCGAAGGTCGTCGTCACGGCCAGACGGGGCAGCGAACGGATCGACGCCGCCGCGACCGCCCGCCTGCATTGGAACGCCCTCGCCGGCGTCGGCGTCGCCGCCGCGGCCGGGGTGTACCTGTTCTACGACCGCGGCGGCGCGGCCGCGGTCAACGACCTCGTCGCCTCGACGAACCTCACGAACTACCGATTCCTCACGGATCTCGCGACGCCGGCGCTGTCGGCGCTCGCCGTCGCCGTCGGCCTCGTCGCGGCGGTCGTGACGCTCGCGTACTACGTGTACGCCGAACTCGACGCCACGACCGACCTCGTCGGCGAGACGGGCGATCCCGACGCGATCGATCTGGTGGCGCTCGACGAGGCAGGCGTGCGCGCGGCCCCGCCGGAGGCGTTCGAAGGGATGAGCGAGCCCGAGGCGCTCTCGGCGGCACAGACCGCGATGGACGCCGACGAGCCCAGAAAGGCGAAGGCGATCCTCGACCGCTTCGACGAGGCCGCTGCCGCTGGCGACGCCGGGGAGGCGACCGGCACGGGCGACGCGGAGGGGGGTGCCGCCGCGGGCGACGCCGCCGGCGCGGGAGCCGGGGCCGCGGCCGCGGGACCCCCCCGCGACCTCCTGGCGGGCGACGGAGGCGTCGCGGCCGCGATCCGCCGCGGCGCGGGCCTCGTCGACTGGCGCGGGCGACTCGGCTCGCTGTGGAACGTCCTGCTGGGGATCGCGGGCGTCGTCGCCGCCGCGGGCTACGTGCTCGTCGAGCGCCCGGCCCTCGCCGACTCGGTGCTGACCGAGTACGGCACCAGCGCGTCGGCGATCCTCGCGTCGCTGGGCGTCGACGGCACGGTCGCGCTGGCGGCGTTCGTCGCCGCCGGCCTGTCGCTGTCGGCGGTGCTGGCGCTGGCGCTTGCGGTCTACGTCGCGTACCTCGCCGGCACCGACCCGACGGCGGTCGACCTGGAGGTGCTGACCGCCGAGGAGGTGCGACGCGCGCCCGACGCGACGTTCGCGGCCCTCTCGGAGCGCCGGGCGAACTACCTCGCGGACCGCGCCGCATCCGCCGACGACTCGGCGAAGGCGCGGGCGGTGTTGGACCGCTTCGACGAGGTACAGTCCGTCACGGAGGCCGCCGAGTCGGCGGGCGGTCCCGGCGTCGACCCCTCGGCCGTCCCCGGGGCGGCCGACGACGTGGGGGACCGCGCCTCCCGGGCGACGGGGACGTTCCTCGAGGGGCTGACCGACGGCGACGCCGACGAGGACGACATCGGCGGCTACTACGACGACCTCGCGTTCATCGCGGCGTCGCTGCGCTCGCGGGCGTTCATCCTGACGGGCGTGTTCGGGGTGACGCTCGCGAGCGTGTTCGCGTTCCTCTATCTCGGCGGGATCGGGACGGTCCGGGAGAACTTCGTCAACCGGATCCCCGAGGAGATCGTCGGTCCGAACGCCGAGAACTTCGGGGTGATCGTGCTCCACCCGGTCGAGGCGCTCATCTTCGAGGTGAAGATATCGACCATCGCCGGGGCGGTCGCGGTGTTGCCGTTCGCGGCGTACTTCGCGTGGCCCGCGCTCAGGAACCGCGGGTTCGTCAGGGGTCGCAGACAGGTCATCTTCGGGTGGATCGCGGCCCTGTTGGCGGGCTTTCTGGGCGGGCTGACGCTCGGCTACAACGTCATCGCGCCGGCGGTCATCTCGTGGCTCGTCAGCGACGCGCTCCAGGCGGGCATGGTGATCAGCTTCCGCATCAGCGACTTCGCGTGGCTCGTGTTCTTCACCACCCTGGGGATCGGCTTCCTCGCCGACATCCCGGTGCTGATGGTGCTGCTCAACACCGCCGGCGTCTCCTACCGGGCGATGCGCTCGCGCTGGCGCGAGGTCACGGTCGCGATCCTGCTCGCGGCGGCGCTGTTCACCCCCGCGGACGTGTTCACCATGTTCCTCGTGACGGTCCCGCTGATGGCCGCCTACGGCGTCGGTCTCGCGATCCTGTGGGTGGTGACGCTCGGCGGCCGCCGCGACCTCGCCGAGCCGACGCTCGACCTGGTGCGCGACTCGAAACCCGGGACGTGACGCCCGGAACGCGAGTCGGCCGGCGGCCCGGCGGGGCCGACCGCTCTCGTCGCCCGCGTCGCCACCGAAGTGAGAAGACTCAAACCTTCCTCAGATAATCTCTGAGTATGCCCAAAATAAGCGTGGAGATGCCCGGAGAGCTGTTGGCGGACCTCGACGAGCACGTCGGCGACGACGGGAAGTTCGTGAACCGAAGCGACGCGATCCGCGCGTCGGTGCGCAAGACGCTGGACGTGCTCGACGAGATCGACGCCCGACACGGCCGCCTGGAGACCGATGGCGCAGCCACGGCTGTCGCGGACGCCGCGAATTCGGATGCCGATGCCGAGGCCGATACCGAGGCCGACGACGAGGGCGAACGATGAGCGCCGGCGAGGGGGGAACGGACGGCGTCGCGGTCGCGGAGCCGCCCCGGCTGCGCGTGCCGCTCGCGGCGGTCGTGCTCACCGCGCTGTTCGTCGCGGCGCTGGTCACCGCGCAGGTCATCTCGGCGAAGCTGCTGGCGGTGTCGCTGCCCGTGCTCGGGGCCGTCACCGCGCCCGGCGGGACGCTGGCGTACGCGGTCACGTTCTTCGCCTCCGACTGCCTGTCGGAGCTGTACGGAAAGGAGTACGCCCGGAAGGTGGTCAACGTCGCGTTCGTGATGAACTTCGTCCTGCTGGCGCTGGTGTTCGCCACCATCGCCGTCCCCGCCGCCGAGGGGTCGGTCGACCCCGCCGCCTTCGAGACGGTGCTGGGCCTGTCGGGCAACGTCGTCATCGGCTCGCTCGCCGCCTACGTGCTCAGCCAGAACTGGGACGTGATCGCCTTCCACCGCATCCGGGAGCTCACTGACGGCGACGCGCTGTGGCTGCGCAACGTCGGCTCGACGGCGACGAGCCAGCTCATCGACACGGTCGTGTTCACCCTCGTCGCGTTCGCGGTCGCGCCCGCGGTGTTCGGCGTCGGGGTTGCGCTGCCGAGTTCGGTGCTCGCGTCGCTGATCGTCGGGCAGTACGTCCTCAAACTCCTCATCGCGCTGGTCGACACGCCGCTGGTGTACGCCGCCGTCGCGGTCGTGCGCCGCGACGAAGCCGACACCGCGGGCGTGAGCGTCTGAGGCGGAAAAACGGGGGTCAGTCGACGCGCTCGGCGAAGCCGAACCGCGGCTTCACGTCGTCGACGACGACCTCGACGGTCTCGCCGGTCTCCGCGCCGGGGACGAACAGCGTGTACCCCTCGACGCGGGCGACGCCGTCGCCCTCCTCGCCGGTGTCGGTCACCTCGACCGTCAGGCGTTCGCCCTCGCTCACGGGCGCGTCGGTGCGGCCGCGGGCGATGAGGTAGCGCTCGGAGGAGCGCTTCCGGCTGGCCTCGGGCGTGTACGCCCGGACGTACTGGAAGCGCTCGGCCACGTCGTCGCGGAAGTCGGACAGGTCGGGGCCGTCGAACACCTTCACGACGAAGTCGCCGCCCGGCTCGAGGAGTTCCAGCGCGGTGTCGAACGCCTGGCGCGCGAGGTGGATCGAGCGGGCGTGATCCAGCGAGTACTCGCCGCTCATGTTCGGTGCCATGTCCGAGAGCACCACGTCGACCGGGCGCTCGGGGTCGGTGTCGTCCGCGGGATCCGGGTCCGGGTCGACCCCGAGTGCCTTCCGGAGGTAGTAGCGCGTGCGCTCGTCGGTCATGTCGCCGCGGACCGTCTCGACGTGCGGTGCTTCGAGGTCGTCGATGGCTTGGAGATCGACGCCGACGACGGTGCCGGCCTCGGTCACCTCCTCGGCGGCGACCTGGAGCCAGCCGCCCGGTGCGGCCCCCAGGTCGACGACGGTGTCGCCGCGGTCGAACAGGCCGACCTCCGCGTCGATCTGCTTGAGCTTGTAGGCCGAGCGGGCGCGGTAGCCCTCCTGTTTCGCTCGGTTGTAGTACTTATCCCGGTCTGTCATACGTACCTCACCAAATTCCTTGACATGTTCCGCGCAGGAACTGCCGGCGAATTCGCGTTCATACGAGAAGAGACGACGTCAAAGCGGAAAGGGACATCGGATGGATACCCTGAGGACGACTCCTAATGTGTAGCCTGATGACCGGTATATATCTCCTCGCAGTAGCCAGTTGAGTCTTTATAGTGAATAGTGACCTTGGCTGTAACTGTAATCGGGACACGTCCCACCGACGATATTTTAGGAGTTAGTGATAATTACTCTGTATGATGGAAGATTCTCGATTGGCGTACGCATCAATAACTGACTTTGATTGTTACGTCTGTGGAACTCCGTTTGAAATACAGCGTTTGAAATTTGAGTCGGGAGATGATACTGATTTCATTTCGGATTATGATTGTCACAAATGCGAAGCAGAATATGTGGTAGAGGTGGATGTTGACGAAGATGGGGTTGAAGCATATGCCTCCAGAACAGATCCTGAAGTACCCGACACTGAACTAGAATTTGATATTTCTCGCAGTTCAACTAGAGAAGCACTGTATGAAACAGCACATCCCGCACGAGACCTCGTTCAGGCATTGACTGACTTGAATAAAGCCGCAAGTATTCTATTTAGTAATGAAGAACGAGTGATGGATGTACAACAAGAGCTTGAATCAATCGACAATCTTGCTGAAGAGAGTCTAGATTCCGACCCATATCTTGAGACCCACAATTATCTATCGTCATCATATACATTTGACCAAATACTAGAGACAATCAAACCAGATTTACCAACAGGTGGGCCGGTTGCTGAAGCGATGGAGACGTATAATGAACAGCGTAGAGTGATTAATGGTCTTAGAATATATGCCCAGCATCATCTCATACCTGAGATTGGGTTTACGCACTATTATAGCTCTGAAGCAGACGAACAACGCTTTGCCCTTACTATTGATCTGGAAGAAGTCTCGACTATTGACTCATTAGAAGACGGGTATGAAAACGGTGTTGAGCACCACTATGGACATATTGACGATGACCTAATAGATGTCCCATTATGGACACAGAGATATTCTGAGGCCGCGAATGAGCTAATTGAGACGATCTGGACACACGTAGAAGACACAAAAGGAGATGATCTGGAAGATTATCAGGAAAAGACAAGCAGGTGAGTTACGGAAACGTGATTGCGGTAGTTGTAAATTAGATAGAGGGTACATACACGCATTTATGTTAATTATTCTCAATTGACCACGAAATGGCTGCCCCCTGTCTATGGACATCGTGCTGGAGGCCGTCGAATTCGGCGATGCGACACACGCTCGCATCAATCCCGTACCAGTGCTCGATATCCCGGACGATCTTCTCGGCGATCTCTCCCGCCGTGTACCGCTCCGGTAGCGCCTCTACCGTCTCTGGGTCGTCGTCGCTATGCTTGTAGAACAGGCCGAGCAACCCACTCAGTCCGCTGAACTCCGACGCATAAAGTCGGCGTGCATCCGTTAGCAGCGTGTTCTGGTGGAATGGGCTGAACACGTGGCCGTACATAGCGGGCTCCGGATCGCCGTTCGCCCGCCAGTAGCGGATCAGTTTCGCTTCGATGGGCATCCCGTTCGGCAGAACAAGATCGCATTTCTCGCTGCTATCAGGATACGGCACCTCGCGGTTGATCTCTTCGTAGCGGTCGTCCATCTCGCGGAGATGGTTGAGCAGCAATTCCACCTGACGTTCCTCGTCTTCCGACCCGATCCCATCGCCGTACTGGCCAGTTGTGTTGCGGTCGACCGTCGGTACTGCGTCAGCGATGGCCCCAGTGAACACATCAAGCGACAGGGCGTCCTCCATATATTCACCAGAGGCGTGGCTGTGATAGAACTGCCGTCAGAGTCAAGCAGGACACTTCAAGACATTTGCGGGCTTTCAGTCTCTGGAAAGCGGAATTTCAAGTTTTTCGCCCTCGGTATGAGTTGGTGTGTGCAACGAACGCGACTATCGCGAGCAGCGGTGGCACAGAGAGAGAAACTCACCTCCGTACGAGAGCGTAGCGGAGGCGCGTCAGGAACTCGATGATCTTGGGGTGTCGCCCGCAACGATCAACGAACTCTTCGAGGCCGCACAGAATGCGGCCGTCTCGCTTGTTTCCGAGTACGGGGTGAGAGATGAAGTGGATGCCGAGGTAGTCGCAAGGTGGCTGATGATCTCGGCGTGCGAATCCAGCGTGCAGTTCATCGAGAACGACGTGTGGGAAGATCCTCAGGAGGGCGTAGAGAGGCTGGTTGCGGATATGGATCAGAGTGCGGTCACGCTGGTCGGCGGAACGGAGACTCGCAACCGAGATATGGCCGTCCTGTTCAACGCAATGCTGGGCGAGAATCACGCGCAAAGATAGTTGAGAGTAATGCACTCGTCAGTTCCATAGCGGGCATCCGCGCGACTCGGTCGTATGATATGCGGTTCTATCGCCGTCCGCTTTCTGATAGAAGAAATCCTTATCGGGCTTTAGAGAATCTATGCCGGCATTTATTATCGTGTGGACGCTGGGGCCGATATGCCCAGTGGGAGTGACCCCGGTCGCGTGGAGGAATACACCGATCGACAGGTGGAACGCGTTAGGCGCACCGTCCAAGAACCAAATCGCTCGGACATCCTGAAAACTGTCCGGAAGGGGCGGCGAGGGAACATCGCGAGCCCGAAACCGAACCAGCGCACCAAGCCGTCGTGGAGCAAGGCGACAATCCGCAACAACGCTCGGGATCTCCGCATTCTTGCAGGACAACTGCAGGGGCTGGACGAGGTGGAGTACGAGGGTACGACGTGGACGGGTCGCGAGGGACGCGACGATTATCCCGACCGTCTCCTCGATCTCACGCCCGAACAAGTGACCGAACTGATCACCGAGATGTCCATCGAACGCGACTGGGCAAGAAGCAACGAGCGAGATTACTGCCTGACCGTACGGAATCACTTTCTCGCGCACGACCGAGTCGAGACTGCCACGGAAATCGACTATCCGCAGGTCGGACTGGAAAACGCCGCCGTGGATATCGAGACAGTTCCCAGCCGCGAGGATCTGCTCACGCTCATCGACAGCGAAAGCATCCGCGACAAGGCGATGTACACCGTTCTCTGGGAGTCGGGCTGTCGCGTCACCGCCCTTGCCTCCCTGAAGATCAAGCACTGGAAGCCGAAGGGCGAGGGATACGGCGTCGTCCAAGTTCCCGGCGCCTACGTCACCGGTCTCAAGGGTGCCGAACACTCGGCGAAACCCATCACATTCGCACGCGGGTACTTGGACAACTGGCTATCGGAACACGAGCTGTCCGACGATCCCGAGGCTCCTCTCTTCCACGGGATCCGCCCGCAAGATGATCCCTCCGAGCACCTGCACCCACACAGCGTTCACCAGCAACTCAAGCGGATCGCTCGTCGAACCGAGGAGATCGATGCCGAACACATCAGCCCGCACACCTTCAAGCACGGTCGCGCGAGCGAGATGCGGGCCTCCGACA
Source organism: Halobaculum sp. CBA1158 (assembly GCF_021431925.1). Taxonomy (NCBI): domain Archaea; kingdom Methanobacteriati; phylum Methanobacteriota; class Halobacteria; order Halobacteriales; family Haloferacaceae; genus Halobaculum; species Halobaculum sp. CBA1158. Next base: position 88,861 of record NZ_CP090371.1, read on the forward strand.
AGTACAGCAAGGAAGATATCGAGCAGATCCTCGACTGGGAGGAGGGCACTCCGATGCACGGGAGATACGAACACGTCACGGAGATCGACGAGGCCGAACGTATCTTGAGAAAGCACGGCTTCGCGCCGACGGACGACGGCGACAGCGTCGAACACCGGGAGTGTCCTCGCTGCGGCACCATCGTGGACATAGATGCAGAGTACTGCCCGAAATGCTCGCTTCGGCAGCGCAACGAGCCCCCGCGCTGGTGGCGCATCTACCGCAGCATCACCGACGAGGACGATCCGGTTCGGGAGAAATATCGCGAAGAGCTACCGCCAGCCGACGCTGCCGAACTGGTTCCCGACCTCTTCGACCACGTGAAACGCGTGTTCCTGAGCGGGATGATCGGGGGTGCAGTCCGAAGCAAGGTTGACGGAGAACTTGCCGAAGAGCAGAAAGATACGTACCATCGGTCTATCGAAGACCCCGATGACAGGCAGTGGGTCTACGACAATATCAGCGGAATTGATCAACAGCACGTCGAAGAACATCCTCATGCAACGGACATCCGGCGTATCGAACCGAGCGAACTCGAAGGCTGACACTCTGGTTTTCATACAGTTCGGATAGTGGCAGGCATTTTGCTTCCACTCTCAAACAAACTACATTTTTCAATGGGTTTTTATCCGATCGGAAGATCTCGGCCGGCAGCGATGCTCACAAAAATCGGTTTGGAGGTGTCCGGCGGCGGACAGGAGAGATACAACAACTACTGGCCAGTGTTCCAGCACGGCCGTCTTACCGATGGGATCTATGACTGAATCCAGTTCGCCACCTTCGAGTCCGGATGAGTTCGTTGACGAACACCGGGAGGAGCTGATGGAAATCCTGCTTAACGGTGATAGAACACTCCGTGCGCTGGCCATTGCTATTCTTTTGGAAGGTGGCGATGAACCCGATGTCGATCTCGTCAAGCGCGAGTTGGAGTTGTTCGAAGACCTTGACGAAAAAGTTCGAGAGGAGTTGAGATAGGCTGTAAAAGGGCTATTTAAAGAATATTACGAGCCCTTGAAAATAGTTCGAAGGTCATCCTCCCCCTCACCCAACAATTCCATCACGCGATCGATGTTGATCCCATCGTATTCGGTCATCAAGGTGAATGCGACACTCTCTTTCGTTAGTTCGGGGTTGGAGTCCATCGCCTCAACTATATCAAGAGCGGTTTCCATCGAGCTAGCACTCACATCATAGTCACTAATCCGTTCCCTCAGATTCGACTTGGCGGCATGATTCATCTCCGCTTTGTTACGCAGTCTCTCCACTTCTGAGTCCCCTGTTTGCTCGTCTCCGGTCAGGTTCGAGCCACACCAGAAACAGGCCTCCAAATGTTGGGGAGACCACTGCTCACAACTGGAGCATTTGATCGGCGAGGGCTCGACATAGTCCTCCGCGATTTGGATCGGCGCACCGTCGATATCTGCGATCTGTTGGTTCGCTTCATCGCTGAATCTCGCGATGTAGTGTGCAGGAGCGGATGATCCAGCTTCCCAACCGAATCGGGTTCTAAGTGTGGATTGGTTGACCCCTTTCGCAGCGAGTATGCTCGCTCGACTTTTTCGAAATTGTTTGAGATTTGTTGGTCGACGATATCCGAGACGGTTTCCGATTCTACTACCACGCTGTTCAAATGTTGACTCCTTCAGTTTCTCGGAGTCTTTTTGTTTTGTCCATACCGGCTGGTCTGGAGGGAGGGACAGAGGCGAGGTCGGCAGTTTGACATCGTTGGTCATCTTGTCAACCTCCAAGAGCCACTTACGAAGGTACGGCATAGAGACCTGCAGGTGCGGGGTTCGATCGTATGTTTTGCTGTCTTCCACCTCGAATAAGAAGTAATCCCCCCGGTCGGAAAGATGGCCAGCTTTCATCCTAAATATTTCCGAGGGGCGAGCACCCGAGTCCCATGCGACTGCGATCAGGGCCTTATCTCGCAAGTGAACTTTCCCAGAGTCCAAGATCGGAACGACTGACTCATCCCAATAATGAATATTACTTCGTTTAGGTGTTGGATCAGTGTCTTTTTGTCGTGGAGAGAGGCTAGAGATATTTTCGATGTGGCTCGGTCGACCATTGTCTCCCATAAGATCGCCGTACTGCCGAACCATATTTCGATAATGCGACTCTGTTTTCGGCGCAATTCGATCGCCATCTTCGGTCTTGTGTTGAGTGATCCAATCTACGAACCGTTCTGCTGCGCTCGGTTCCTCTAAAAGTGCTTCAAGCGAGATGCTGTGAGCGGAGTCGTCGTACCCGTTCGGTGTTGGCGGATTTCGGTATCTACAGAAAGCGAGGGTCTTCTGCAAAAGAGTCGTATGATATCTGTCTTTTTTATGTCGGGTCAAGCGTTCATCAAATTCTATCAGCAGCGGTTTGTCTTCTGAATCGACGGGAAGGGATTCCATGGCTTGGTGTTCCGGGGCATCCTCGTGACACCGCTGTATGACCGTTCCGTCAGTCGGTACCTCCCGAATGGTTGCCTGCACCCGAGCGAGGCGTTCCTGAGTCATCGATCTGTGGGCATTCTATTTGTGGCGAGGGTGTTAAACCTCTAGGATAGTTTACACTACCACAATAATACTTATGCTTTTGAGGGGTGCCAGATGACCTCAGGGAGCAATAGAATTCATAAATAATATGTTAAATGCGGCCTTTAAATAGTATCCATCTAGCCCCTGTTGCACCACGGATTCGAACCCTCAAACCACCACTGCTAGAGGGATCCTTAAAAAGCGGCGTTCCGTAACCAGTCTTCGTCAACCGACATAAGATACGGAAGACAATCTCGAAGCATAGAATCAGAGGACATCTCTGGCGAGTGAGAGGGCTGTAACTGGGGCCACATACGCTTTTATGAGACAGGCGTGAAATCAACTAACAAATGAGTAATTCTTCGGGCGACTATACTGTAGAGGAGGCGAAGGAAAATCTCGATGTCCTTCGAGCAGTCCCGGATCAGGTTGTCGAAGCAATTGGTGATGCGAGCGATGAACGCGTTCTCGAATTCCTAATCCGCGAACAGCAACTCGACATCCATCATGAGGGCGACCAAGGTGTGGGAGTGATCAGGCAGGCCGTCCTCGAGTCACCTCTTGCGTCACAGGAACTGAAGCGGACAGTCATCACTCGAGGTGACGACACTCCAGAAGAGATACTGGTTCCCGATGATGTCGAGAGGAACGCGAGAACTGCCCTACGGACAGGCAAGCCGGTAGTTCTCTATGGCCCAACTGGAACCGGGAAGACGACGTTCGCAAAACAACTCGCTCTCCAGCACTGCGTCGGTTTCTCACTACACACGGCAACGCCCTCGTGGACAGCGAAGGACATCATCGGGGGTATCGGGCCAAATCTAACTGGCTCCTCGGGCTATCGGTCGTTGAACTACGAGACTGAACTCGGTGCTGTCTCGGAAGGTGTTAAGCGGGCTCGCGACTTCGACATCCCATACGCAGTCATCCTCGACGAGATCACCCGGGCCGATATCTCCCAGATCTTCGGGCCGCTGTACACGGCCATCGAGAATCGCAACCAGACCCTCATCGAGACCGACGACGGTGAGACCATCGAGTTGGACGAGGACGTGAGCATCATCTGCACGATGAACATGTCCGACCGGACGGTCAACGAGCTGGACAACGCCATCACCCGGCGATTCGCGATGGTCGAACTCGACGAGTACGAGGACGACGACCGACGGGCACTATTCGAGGGCTGGCTTGAGGATAACCTCGGAGACATCCCTCTCCTCGGCAATGACGATCTGCTCGACCTTTTCGAGGCCGACTACGACGGTATCAACAACGGCTCCGAACAGGCATCACGTGGCCCGATTATGCGGTTTGGGCCGATGCATTACCGCGACGTGACGATCTTCCTGCGTGAGGCACTCCAAGACGAGGCCCTGTATATGGACGCTCCCGAGCAGGCGGTCGGACAGGCGTTCCGCACGTTCATCGTACCGCGCCTGCTGAACTCGGCGGCCTTCCCGCAGATCGAACAAATTGAGGAGCACTATCGGGCACTCGACAACGACTTCGAGATGTTCGATCTCGCGCCGGCAGCCGACCTCGCCAGCCGGGAGCTTGAGGCTGAACGCCGTCAGATGGGTACCTACGAGCAATGAGCGTCTCCGATCCGGACGCATCGTACACCTACCAGCCCGGCACGTTCAGCGTGCCCGAGCGCGGTGAAATTCGCATCGAGGGATGTCCGCCCTCGATCGACGACCAACTCCGCCGGGCCTCCTTCGAGCAGGAAAGCGACAACGTCTTCGTGAAGACGCAGGAGTCGCTCGACGACCGCGACAAGGAGTACCGGGTCGTCAAAGTCCGGGTCGATGGCCCGGTACTGCACGTGACGGCGCGGGACAACGTGGGCATCGTCAGCCTCACGCCCCGGTCGAAGCTCCGCATCGAGCCGAAGATCGACTGGGACTACATTTTCGATATGCTGCTGGCGGTACACGGCCGCAAGCGGTCGGTCGAATACCACGGCATCCCGCTCGACGAGTTCCGCACCGAGGACGTCGATCTGGAGGACGTATTCCTGATTCTGGCGATCAACTACCTCAACGGGTTAGAGACCATCCACCGCAACGGGTTCGTACGGCGACTGGAGACGCGGCGTGCTGACCTCGAACAGCCTCGGGGTGTCATTGACATCGAGCAGTCGCTGGTTAATCAAGCCGAGGGTCGCGCCCAGCAACACTGTCTGCTAAAGGAGGTCAACTACGATAACGCGGCCAACTCGCTTCTCCACTACGCAGGCACGCACCTTCTTCGTCTCTTCCGGCAATACGAGGACGAGTACGACCATCAGGCGTACTATCATATCTTCTCGCAGGTGCATCAAGAGGTGCGCCACTTGGAGGAGCTGGACGTGACGAGCGGCCGTCGACGTATTCCCGAATACCGACGCTTCTCTCTCCACGACCTCCCCAAGCAGCGCCACTACTATCGACAGGCCATCGAGGTTGCGAAGGCGGTAGTGGCTTCCTCGCTTGGAACGCCGTCGATGGAGGGCGACCGAGAGCTGGTCGTGGATTACGTGTTGAATATGGAGTCGCTGTTCGAGCAGTACTCGCAGGTCGCCATCGAGGATGAGTTGGACGCCATCAAGACCTATGACCGGCTCGACCAGACCGCGAACGTCTCGGCCGTCCGGTCGCCAACGCTCCAGCCCTTCGAGAAGGAGGGACAAGTGTTCCACCAACCGGATCACGCCGTCGAGGAGGGCGACGAGACGCTGGCCGTCCTCGACTCGAAGTACTACGCCGAGGGCAAGGATCCGGTGAAGAGTGGCGGCTCGCGGTCGCGGCTGTTCAGTTACGCGTACCTGCTGAATACGCCACGGATGGGTTTCCTGACACCGCTCGGTGAGCCGCGGACGCGGACGGTCGCCCAAACCGGGGCGGAACTACAGGTGATCTCGCCCGACAGCGACCACTTCTCGCTCGATGGATACCACGCCTGCGTCCGTGACTACCTGCACGAGGCGCTCGCTGACGTGTATCCCGCCCTCGACGTCTACCGTGCCGTTGAGGAGCACGCTCTCTGTCTCGATCAGCACGACGCGTCCGCACTGGATCGCCTGACCGACCCGGATGGGCCGTTCGACTTCAGCAACGTCCACGAGTTCTCGCTTCGCGTGATCAACGCAGCCGCGGACACGCTATCGACACAGTACCGGTCGCGCTCCGATCTCGAACAAGATGGCAAGTGGACGCGGCGGCAAATCGAGACGCAATGCCGAGAACGGTCGGCGGAGTTCACGACTTGCGTCCCGGTCTTTCGTCGCGAGAACCGCGAGGAGCGAATCGACCTGTACTTCGTGACGCGTGGTGAAGACGGGAAGCCTACAGACGTTTCCGCCGAAGGCGATTTCCGGTTGCTCTGAGCAGGCACCTCAGAATGGTGCCGTGAGCCAGCCACCACTCCGACGCTCAATCTGCGGCCCAAACACGCGGCTGAGCCGGTAGAGATCACCGCCAGTCTGTAATTCAAAGTCCCGCTGACGTCGCTGAAACGACCCCTCGACGGCGAATTGGATAGTCGGCAGTGGACTGCGATTTTCAAGGGTGTTTGCGCTGCGATCCATCAGCGTCGACAGCTCGCTCGCCGCATCGTCGTCGCCAAACAGGTCGTCGAGGCCGACGACGCACACCTCGTCGGGCACATCGTTCTCGCGGAGCATCTCTTCGAACTCCTCGACCGGCACTCGGTGATCGAAGAGATCGTACTCGTCCTCGACGACGATGTTATACTCGCCGGGAAGTTTGCCGTGTTCGACCATCGTTACTCGAAGTTGATCTCGACCGAGATGTTTGATGCCTCGTCAGGCATACGCTCGAAGAGGTCGCGCACCTTCGTGAAGTCCTCGCCGGATTCAAGAGTGAGCTTTGTCATCGTCTCCTCGACTCTTGCAGTACCTTGGAGCGGCCCGGGAATCCCCATTCGATTGGTCAGCTGGAACCTCACCTCGCCGTAGGTGACCTCCCCGGAGTCTTCCTCCTCTCGCCATTTCCGACGCAGCGCGGCTGCGTCGTCGCCGTTGAACACGAACCGCCAGCCACCGCTCGGTATGCGGAACTGGTAGCCCGGCGACCACCGTGTCGGGTCGCCAGAGCCGTCAGAGGCGATGACGTACTCGGGCTCCGCCTCACGTCCGAGGTTTCGAAGCAGGAATGTCTGAACGGCGTCTTCTGAGACCGACGCATCAAACCGGTCAGCCACACTCCCAACCGTGAACTCGTCGCCCCCATCGAGCCCCTCGATGTAGTCGAGGATCTGTTCGGCGATGTCATCCGAAACTACGGGGACAAGCGTAACGTCGGTCGGATCGCGCTTGTCAAGCCCGTCAGCGTACTCGCGGTTGATGTCGACGAGGTAGTCATCGACGAGGAAGTCCGTCACAGCCTCGCGGAACGCACGCTCGGTCTCGCCGTCAGGGAGATAGACGGTTTCGTCGCGTCGAATGTCTTCGAGGATACGGTGGGTATTCGCTCGACCGCTGTCCTCTAGGGCTTCGTCGATGCGCTCGCGAACTTCGGACGCACCGATACGTTCAGCCTCGGAGATATCGCGGATCGTCGCGTCGGACTGGGCCTTCGTGACGATCTCGGTGCCGCTGTAGATGACGTATTGGCCGTCCTGTGCAAGTCGGCCAGCAGCGGTCATCACGGTGTCGTGGCCGTCACCTTCCAGCCATATCTCGGTGTCTTCGAGAAGTTCAAGCTCGAAATTCCCAATGTCGACCGACTTGGTACCGCTCCCGAATCGCTGGCGGAGTTCCTGCTCGACATCATCGGACGTCCACCGCTGGACGTCGCGTTCGTGGAGGAGCGTCGTGTCGAGAGAACTCCCCTCAAGCGACTCCGAGAAGCCGTTCGAACCGTGGGTGATCACTGGCTTGTCTTCAAGGGCATCAACGACGGCATCAACTACGTCGCCCGGACTACCCGGGATTGGATAGGTGGGCTGTCGGAGGAACTGCTCGTAGACATCTTCGATGCTGGCCTCGCCTCGCCGGTCGAGGAGGTCGTCAACGATCCCCCAGACGTGCTGTTGGAGGTCAATCCCTTCGGCAGCGACACTGTCGGCAATGTCGCCAGCGTTGAGCGGCTCGCCATCGGAGACGAACACGTCGAGATCCATCTCGGCGGCCAGATCGAACTCGTTCAGGAGGTCGTCGCCGTCGAGAATCTCGCCGTAGGCGAGTTCGACGCGATCGCGGAGTTCACGCTGCTCGTCCTCGCGCTGGCGCCTGACAGACGAGCGAATCTCGTCGTCGAGTGAGTTGTCTTCGAGGACGCGCTCGGCACCCTCGATGTAGCGAGCCTTCTCGATGAAGCCCGTTCCCGACTCGATTGCCTTGTCGCCGGCCGGCTGGACGAACACGAGCGTGTTACGCCACTCGCGCCCGGGACTGCCGTCCGCGTTCTTGATGACAGTCTCGACCTCCTCTTGCGTCCAGTCATCCACCTTGACGACGACCTTGACCTCCCGGTTGTCAGGCACCTGTTTGAGATCGCCGTCAGTGAACCCAACGGGGTACGCGTCGGAGCCAAAGACCTGCTCGACTGTGTCTGCGATCTGGCCAAGAGCAACCTTCTCGTCGACGTCCTCGGCCTTGTTCTGAATGAGCGCGTTGGGGTTTTGCCGGTCGCGGATAGCGTACTTGCCGTTGAGCTTGTGGAGGTACCACGCGACGCCGTAGAGCTGTTCGAGGTTGAGGACGATATCCGAGACGAGGTCTCCCGTCTGGTAGGTGCCCATCACGATCTCGGCCTTGCCAGCGCCCTCGCCCTCGTCGGGCTTGAGGCTGTAGAGGAGGATCGTGTTCAGGATGCGCCGGCCGTAGGGAATCGAATCGGGATCGACGCGGTTGCGGATATCGTCGATGCAGACGCCCGGACGATCGATATTGATCCGGGTCAGTTCGTCGTCGAACAGGACGGCGTCGATGTCGCCGTGTGTGACGAGGTCGGTCTCCTCGATGAGTCGGGAGGCGTCCTCATCGTCTGGATCGGCCTCGGGATCCGCGGCAGTCGTGAGAATTTTTGAGAAGAGATAGATCATCCCCCGCGTGTTCTGGTTGCCCTCGTCCGCGTAGTAGCGGGTCTCGAGGGCGTTGAGGAGAACGGGGTGGAACGGGTACGTGTCCCGCATCTTCTGCGCGAGGTCGCTCGGGATGTCGGAGTCCGGGACGTGGTCGTTGTCGGCGTACGCGTCCACGTAGCCCGAGACAATCTCGCTAACCGCACTCTCATCGATGTCGTCGATGAGGCGGTGGCGGATGACCTCCTGCTTGCTCACCTTGCTACTCATATTGACCTCGGACGCGTTCTCGCGGTCGAGGATGTTGTGAACCTCCGAGCCCTTGCGGAGGACGGACACGATGGCGAAGATGTCGCTATCGTCGAGGTCGGCGGTTTCGAGGAAAGCCTGCAGGAAGCCACGATTCCGCTTCTTGCGGTCGCCGCTGAGCGGTTCGAACCAGTCCTCGAGTTCGTCCATCAGGTAGGCGACCGTGCGCCCGTCGACCGCCTCCTGAATCGTCTCCATGTCGGGGTAGGGATCGAGGTCGCTGTCGGAGGGCTCGTAGTCGAGAATGTCGAAGAAGGGCTCCCAGAGGTAGTCCGGCTGGCGTTGCTGGAGGGAAACGGTGACCGCTTCCGAGTTCTCGGCCTCGGGCAACGCATCGCTGAAACCGTCGACGTGGCGGTCGCCGAACTCGCCAGCGGCCTCGGGATCGGCGAAGCAGTGGTACATCGCCACCATCTGGTGGGACTTCCCACTCCCGTACGGCCCGTAGAGGATGTGCGTGCCGTAGTTCGCGTCACCACGGAGCGTATCTCGAAGGTCAACGAACCCCTCGCGGAGTCCCTGTGTCATCAGCGTCCGGTCGAAGAAAGTGGACGCGTCGGCCTCGAATTCGTCGTCTTCATCGACGTTATAGAGCTTGACTTGGCCGTCGATTTCGCCCTCTTCTCGGAGTTCTTGGCTTATTGTGACCGTGTCCGCGATTGATTGTGAGAGAGATTCCGTACTGGCCATCTGATGTCATATACACCGTATGTTGACCGCTTAAGTACTGTGACTCGACGCACACACATAATCCTCAATGGGAATAGTGGAGGATTGGTCAATCTCGACAAAGAGATTATTATATAAGCGGGAGACGTCCGGGACATGCTCCTCCATTTCGTTAATGATGATAAACATGCCTTCTATTTTCCAGATGCCTCTGATTTTGATCAGCACTGGAAAGAAGCCCAGTCCGATCCCGACCAGAACTACCATATCAAGGCGACTCTCCGTTCCGTGTTCGTTTGGATTGAGGTTGCGGAGGCGTTCGGTGAATCACCACGGTACAAGATTTGGGATTTGATAGAGAATACAAGTACGAATAGTCGAGCGTTAGTCGCGGCTGGAGCCGCCACTGAGTGGTACGAAAAGAGTGGACGAGACGCCTATGATAATGCCCGTGCTGCAATTTCCTTACTCGATCAGGCCTACGAAGATGCTATTGCACGAGGGTGGAATTCAGTTGCTCTGTTTTGTCTTCAGAGGATCACCGATCTCGAAAACCAGCTTAACTCCGCAGGTTCCATCGAGAAGGAACGAGCCGTTGATCTGATCGAGATCATCACCGATACGTCCGATGTCCATCTCGGAAATCTATCTGAGGCGCTGCAACTGCTCGTTGACAACGAACCAATTCTCAACCCACAGGGACAACACGAAAAGCGAGCATTTGTATTGTGTATTAAGCAGGCCAACCGTCTACGCAATCAGAAGCAGTTCTCCCAAGAGCGGAGCCTTCTGTCGACTACCATCGAATTGGCAGAGATACTGAACATACCGACAGCAGATCTAGAAGACAGGTATGTCGACACCTATCGACTCAATGCCGATCTACAATCGGAGCGAAGCCCCTCCCTTGAAGCCCACGAGCTTGTTCGAGCATTCGAAGACCAGACTGTACTTGATCGCCTCTCGGATGACGAAAAAGAAGAGTGGAAATCACGGTTGCGTTCCGCTGTTCAATCCGCTGCACAAGAACTGAAGCGTGAGGGTGCGACCATAGACTCACCCCACCAACGGTATCTTCATCAGGCTAGCGTAGGGAAATTCGTTCGCCAATTCGAGCAGATCAAGGACGTGTACGATTCTGATGCTGCCTTGTTTTGGCTCCTGACTCACGATGAACTCATTCCAACTTACACTAAGGACACGGAATCATTCGGTATCCACGATATAATAACTCAGACGATGTACTCTCTCCAAGGGCATCTAATCGAGTTTGACCCTGACGAAGCAGATCTCTCAGCACGATATGCGATCGAAGCTAGAATTGCTATATCTACGATTGTCAACGTGATTAGCACGCTTATCTCCACTGGCAGTCTGACAGAGGCAGAGATCCACGCCTTCCTTAACGGGGTTCCAGATCTGGACTCGGAGAATCAGTGGTACCTCACGCGATTCATCTCCAACGTCTTTGACGGTAATGATGTTGAGGCAATTCATCTCGGTGCTACCCGAATCGAACCGATCTTGTACAATCTACTGCGGGAAGAGGGAGAGGACGTAGACGCGCTTATGGAAGAGGGGACTGGAACGCGGACACTCGGGAGTCTCATTCCAAAGCTAGACCAGTACGTGAGTGCGGATTTTCAGGAGTACCTTCGCTATGCGTACCATAAACCAGTCGGGCAGATGTTTAGTGGGAATATCCGAAATCGGGTCGCTCACGGGTTATTACTCCCGAGAGAGAACAACAGATTGTACTCGTTGCTCATACTGACTGACCTCCTCCGAATTGTGACTCGAATGAATCTCACAGTGCATCACGCCAGACACGGTATTCCAGACACTGTTCTCCTACCAACTCGGGGCTTGAACCCGTCTTTCCCTCTTGTGATACGGTCGTATAGTCAATCTGAGCTACCCGATCTGGATCGATTCTTGGAATATCTCGATGGTCAATCTCGCACAGTCGATGAAGTCGCCGAGTACTTCGACATTCCCTACAGTTTGGCGTTGACAAGTATCCGCCTCTCAGAAGCCGAAGCGGATGTTTCGTTTGATGAAAAGTCCGGAGTAGTTGAGAAAGACTGGCTCTCTGGTCATAGCTTGCCTGCGTGGTTTTAATTGCGCACGATCCGTCTACCGGGGTAGTAATGACATCTCCTGATGAGGTCTTTCGAGATTTCGCCGATAGTGAGGAGGCTCAGGAGTACTACGACGACCACAACCGTACGCGAGACGAGGTAGCTGAAGAGAACCTCGGGCCACTCATCGACGAGTTCCTAAACGGTGAAGTAGACATTGTCGAGTTTCGGAACCGGAATAACGGACTCAACAAGCAACACCCGCTCTGGGGATTCGACGGGTTCGTCGGCGGGATGCACTTCAACAAACTGCTCAAGGCCGTCCCGGACGAGTCCGAGTTAGAGCAGAAGCTCCGAGACGTCATCCAGCCACCAGAGAGTGATGCAGAAGCCCACGAAACGATCGACGCATTCGCCGAATACACACAGCGGCTCAAGGAGAACGACCTCGATTCTGACCCGTTTCCGAAATCGACGATTTTCTTCCTCAGCTATTTCTGGCACATCCAACAACCGGGCGAGTGGCCGTTGTACTACCCGACGACGGAGCAGTACCTCAAAGAGGTGGGGCTATTCGAGATGGAGGAATCGTACGGAGCGAGCTACGTCGACTTTATCGAGACGATGGATGATCTCCGGGAGGAAGCGTCCACGTGGTTAGAGGCTCCCGTTGAATACCGAGATGTCTCGAATGCGATCTACTGGCACGAGGAGTGGGATGAGTCTGAAATTGAGGAAGAGGAGACAAGCGGAGAAACCGAGGAAAGGGACACGTTCGTCGATGTGGACAAACCGTATCTTCCACCTGTTGTGGCCGATCTGGACGAGGTGGCGGCTGGTACTGACGAGGCCGTAAATCGGTACGCACCGGTCGAGACGGATCTCGCGGTCGTCTTCGAAAAGAAATGCGGGAGACTGTTCGAGATGCTCGGGTTCGACACTGAAATCTTGGGACAGGGGTCAGGGCGAAACCCAGACGGGATCGCCATCGCAGTTCGGAATGACTACGCGGTCATCTACGACGCCAAGAAGCGGGAAGACGGATATCGAATTGGCCGGGACGACCGAACGATCCGGGAGTACATTGAGGCGCACACGCGTCGGCTCCGCGATCAGGGGAAGCGGCACATCTACTTCGCTATCGTCTCAAGTTCGTTCCGGGACACCGAGGAGTCGACGCTTCGTGACCTGCGGACGAATACCGACATCGACAACATCGTCCTGCTCAAGGCCGGCGTGCTGCAGGAGTTGCTCAGGATTCGGTTGGAGGAACCGTATCTGAATCTTGACGACGTAGAGTGGGTTTTTGGGAACCGTCCCGGAGAAATTCAATCCGAGGAGTTAGAGAATATTGTACCTGAGTGGCGACAGAGTGACAGTGAGTTCTCTGTTTCGTGACCGATATTGTCTACACTCGATAGTATCGAAGGAAGACTGGTAAAGACCATATAGAATATCAATTTAGCGTCTTCACCAGACAGGACGAGAAGCTATACAACCCTCCCGAGAGCACGTAGAAGATAATCAATGTCTCAGGAGACCGGCGACTCTGAAAAAGGGGAGCGTAAAACGCTGCCCATTGAAAGAGGCTACCCCATCAAGCGAGTGAATGAAATTGTTGATAAAGAGAATCAAGCTAAAAGGTACTATCGCCCACTTTACACTATGCACAAATGGTGGGCTCGTCGTTTAGGGTCTGTCTTTCGCACAATCTGTTTATATACACTAGCGGATAATCCCGATTCGATTACCGTCAACGAACCGGGCAGTGACAACAGAAAATTAGCCGAGTTCTCAGAACGTGATGTAGATCTAAGTAAAATTGTAGAGGACGTCAATTTAGAGGATCCGTCTTCTCTATGGGCTCTTTATAACAAAGATACAACTATCGATGATAAGAAAATTCTTGATCCGTTTATGGGTGGGGGAACTTCCTTAATAGAAGCATCTCGGTTCGGTGCATCTATTGTCGGAAACGATCTAAATCCCGTTGCTTGGTTTGTTGTAAAGAAAGAACTTGAAGCCGCAGATACAAGCATTAGTGAGCTTGAGTCGGCGTATGAAAGAGTGAAATCTAGGGTCAAAGATGAGATAACAAGACACTACAAAACAGATTGTCCAAATTGTGATGAGAAAGCCGATGTGATGTATCATCTTTGGGTCGATGGAGTTCAATGCGTTTCCTGCGATGAGGTTGTTTCTCTATTTAAAGATTACAGAGTGGCAAAAGGTCGGTATGAACACAAGGGCACGTACAATGTGCTATGCCCCTCTTGTGAACACATCAATCGAGTAGATGACTGGAAGGACGAGTGTACTTGTGAATCATGTCAGGCAGAGTTTGTTCCGGCAGAAGGGAACGTAGGTAGTGGTGATTACTCTTGTCCGGCATGCGGGCAACAATATGGAGTGATGGATGCTGGTCAAGAACAAGGTGGGTACAGTTCTCACTTGTATGCTATCGAGTATTATTGCCCACATTGTGACGAAAATGGCGAGGAAAGATCGGTATATAAGGGTTATAAATCAGCAACCTCCGAAGATCGAGAAAAGTACAGGGAAGCAGTTGAGCAGTGGGAAGAGAGTACAGAGCTTCGTGAATTTGTTCCATCACAAGAAATTCCCTTAGGTATTAAAACAGATAGTTCCGCATTTGATGGCAGTATTGGGGGTGGATTTAATGTTCTCAGACAGGGATTCGAAGACTGGACAGACATGTTCAATGATAGGCAGCTTCTGCTATTATCTAAACTTCTTAAAGAAATAAATGAAATTGAAAACAAGAATATTAGAGAATATCTTCTCTTAGCATTCTCTGATTCCCTGATGTTCAATAACCGATTTACTATATATAACTTGCAGGGGCACAAGATCGAAGGTATATTCAAAGAAAATTCATTTAATCCACAGAGAGAATATGTGGAAAACAACGTATGGGGAACTGAGTATGGACGAGGGACTTTCGAAAAGAGTTGGAAAAAAGTTCTCGCAGGAATAGAGTGGGCACAGAATCCTGTTGAGCGTTATATTGAGGATGACGGGTCAACAGCAAAAACAGCCCCATTCAATACACCAGCAGGAGGCGAACACGAGATCTATTGTAGTGATGCCCGTGATCTTGAGTTTGAAAACGAATTTGATGCCGTAATAACTGACCCCCCATATTATCACAACGTAATCTACTCAGAATTATCAAATTTCTTTTATGTATGGCTTCGACTAGTGCTGGAACAAGACTATGACCAGTTTAAACCCGACACCACACCGAGAAAGGAAAGCATCGTAGCCAACCCTGCAGAGAATAAAACAGAGGCGACATTTGAGGATGAGTTGAGGGAGTCATTTGAAACGGTTCAAAAGGCGTTAAAGGATGATGGAGCACTTGTATTTACTTATCATCATAGTGATTCAGAGTCATGGGGGGAGCTTCTGGGGGCACTTTGCGATGTCGGATTTGAGGTTACCGCTACATACCCAATAACAGCAGACACAAACCGTGCTACTTCGAAGCTGACAGAAGGCGAATCGGTAGATTTCGATATTATTATTGTTGCTCGTACAGCTGTGGAGCGAAAATCTATTTCTTGGAACAGTCTACGCCGGAATATTTATCGAACCGCTCAAAAGACTCGCCAACGCTTGGAAGAAAATCGTGAATTATCTCGCGGGGATATTGGAGTAATTGAGATGGGACGGTGTTTCCACGAGTATTCGAAGCACCACGGCAAAGTCGAACGCGCCGGCGAGACGATGACTGCCAAGGAGGTAGTCGACGAGATCTATGGCGTCATTCAGCACGGCAGCGACATCGGCGAAATCGATGTCTTCCTCGACCTGCTGGAGACGCCGGATGCGTCCTACGACGATCTCAACAAGCTCTCTCGGGGGACGAACGCTACCCCCGAGCGTATGGAGGATATGCACCTCTACCGGATGGACGACGGCTTCACACTCGGAACGTGGGACGACGAGAAGCGCATCGCCTACATCCAGTCACGCGTCGACAGCGACGAAGAACTCACCGACCTCGACAAGGCGCAGTTCCTCCGCTATCGCTGGGAACACGGCAAGTCCGTCTCCGAGTACCTCGGTAAATGGGAGATCACCGACGATTTGCGAGAGCTGTGTGAGGGGCTGGCCGATGCGACCGGCGACGACACCTACCGGAACATTCTGGAGTCACGGCTGAGCGACTACTGAGGGCTGCAAATTTCCTCAACCACTTGAAGACGGTTTATTGCTTATCGCCTGTAGCAAGAGGTGGAAACGATTACGTAGGAGTGAACTGATGACCGTAACAACTAGAGATCCTGATGAAGTTGGAACGTTATTTCACTTGGAAGATCTATAGGGGCGGGGAGAAAGATGAAGAATATACGACTAGAATCGAGGTAGGTCACAGTGACACAGATATATTTCTCCTCGCAGAAGCGAAAAACAGGAAGAAGACACTCTACGAAGGGTTCCAGACACAATCTGATAAGGTGCTTAATTTCTGGACACAGAACCCTGAAGCGTTTACCCCTCTCATTAATAGCATATCACAGGCCCTGTCGACCCCGTCCGGTACAACAGTAACGGGAGTGATACCAGATGTATCTGGTGAATTCAAGGATCGATACGAGGATGAACCAGAACTGGATTTTGACTCGGTAAAGCACGAGATCGATGAACGTGCCCTTCATCTCCATCCCTACAACGATGATGAGTTTCTCGGTCACGTATTTGTCCCCTCCCGCCCCGAGATGCGAGATGGAGAACTATCAGAAGAAAGTCAGTTAGAAGAATTGAAGAGTCTACTTGAGTCAGTCCAGTCCTCGTTCAATTCCTCCGACAGTGATGATGAAACGGCTCCGGAAGGAGAATCAGCAGAGGAGTCAGGCCCCGATATTAGCGAACTACGAAAGAAAGAACTTGTCGAACTTTTGGAACAGGGAGAATCAGAACGGATTGAGTTCAAGGAGACGTTTCTATATCACACATATAAAGAAGAGCCGGATAAAGAACTCAAACAAGAGATTGCCAAGGAGGTCTGCTCATTTGCTAATACAGAGGGTGGTGTAGTCATTATCGGTGTTGAAGACGATGAAAAGGAGGTAACGGGCCTAAGCCGCGATTATGATATTATAAATAAGGGGAAAGATGGCTTCGAGGTTCAATTGCACACGGAGATCGCAAGCAGACTTGGAGATACAGTTGATGCGTCGTGTGTCGAGTCAGAATTCAGAACTCAAGATGAAAAAGAGATATGTCTGATTTGGGTTAGTACTAGTTCTGAACCTGTCTATTTCGAGGATGATGACAATACAACCTTCTACGTGAGGAGTGGGTCATCCAAACGGCCCTTGTCTATAGATGATGCTGTTAGATATATTGGCGAACATTGGAATTGAATTACAGAATGACACAAACCGACAGGAGCCTTTGAATATGAAAAAATTCAGGAGGCGATAGATGGTGTCAGAAGACCTCGTGGACGTCGAATTCCGCCACGAGGGCACCGATGGGTTGGTAACCCAAATTGTTGACGCGTCCTCGCTGGATGATCACTTCCTCACCGTGCAAGCCAACCGGCTCCAAGCCGGCCAGCCGGACTCGGAACTCCGGTCGCTCTCCCACCTCGACGAGGAGAACGTCAAACTTCTCGAACATCAGGTGGACGCCGCCCATCGCGCCCTCTTCGAGATGGACGGAAAGGCTCTTCTCGCCGACGAGGTCGGCCTCGGCAAGACCATCGAGGTCGGGATGATACTGAAGGAGATGCACTACCGCGGTACCGACGACGCGGTGTTAATCCTCACGCCGGCACAGCTCGCTCAGCAGTGGCAGGCCGAGATGCTGGAGAAGTTCGGCCTCGACTTCACCTGCAACTACGACGACGACTTCGCCGGATTCGATGCCCACGACCACATCATCGCCAGCATCGACACCGCCAAGAGCGATCGTCACCGCTCGACCGTTCTCGCCCGCGACTGGGACGTCCTCGTACTGGACGAGGCCCACTACGTGAAGAACGAGGACACCGACCGCTACGCTCTCCTCGAGAAGCTCTCCTACGACTACGCGTTCTTCCTCACCGCGACGCCCATCCAGAACGACGTCACCGACCTCTACAACATCATATCGCTGCTCCGCCCGGGCCTGTTCGGCACGCGCGAGGCGTTCCACAACTACTTCGTCAACTCCTCGCAGGAGACGCTGGTCAACCGCAACGAACTCCAGAACCGGCTCCGCGAGGTGATGATCCGCAACCGTCGCGAAGAGACGGACATCGACTTCACGCCGCGCAACGTCACCACGCATACCTTCGATCCGTCGCCGGAGGAGCGCGACCTCTACGAGGCTGTCACCGACTACGTTCGGACGGCGTACCGCGAGAGTCAGGGCCAGAAGCTCGTCCTGATGACCCTCCAGAAGGAGGTCGTCAGCAGCCCCGCTGCACTCAAACAGACCGTCGAGCGCCAGCTCGAAGGCGACGACGTGGAACCCGAGCACGTCGCCCCGCTCAAGCAGATTCTGGAGCGGATCGACGCCATCGAGACGCCGACCAAGCTCGAACGCGTCCGGCGCATCACTCGCGAGGCTCGAGACCGCGTCGACAAGGGCCGGGTGATCGTCTTCACGCAGTTCCGGGCGACCCAGCAGGAGTTGCTGGAGACGCTCGACGACAAGGGCTACACCACGCATCCGTTCCACGGGGGCCACTCCAGCGACGAGAAGGAGGAAATCGTCGAGCGATTCGAGGAAGAAGGCGGTGTCCTCGTGTCGACGGATGCGATGAACGAGGGGCGCAACCTCCAGTTCTGCAACGTGATGGTCAATTACGACCTGCCGTGGAACCCGATGAAGGTCGAACAGCGCATCGGGCGCATCCACCGGATCGGACAGGATCGCGAGGTCTACGTGTTCAACACCGCACTGAAAGATACTATCGAGGAATACGTGCTGGAACGGCTCTACCACAAGATCGACCTGTTCCAGCAGTCTGTCGGTGAACTGAGCGAGATCCTCACTCGACTGGAGGAGACTGGTCGTAACTTCGAGGACGAAGTGTTCGAGCGGCTGGTCGAAGCGGACTCAGAGATCGAGCTGGAGAACGACTTCGACGCGATGGCCGTCGACCTGCAGGAGCAGCGCGACCTCGCCGACAAGGTCGAGGACTTCAACAGCGGCGTTTTCGAGGGGTTCGACTTGGGGGCCAGCGATGACTGACGCCGCCCTTGCGGTTACAGAGCGGGCTGTCGAGCGATTCACCGAGACCTACCTCAAGTCTCTCGGAGCCGAAATTACGAAGGAAGGACGCCAGTGGACGGTCAGCCTCCCCGAGGATGCCCCCACTGATCTGGAACTGGATGGGGCGGTACTGGAGATCATCGACGATCCGAACGATGTGGACGAGGGAGTCTTTGCCATCGCCCCAGAGAGTCCCTTCGTAGAGCGTTTGCTCGACGAAGCGGCCGATCGAACCCCCACCGGTTCACTAGCGCTAACTGGCGAGCGGGTAGATATCCACCTCCCGCCGTGGCTGACTGATTCCCCGGTCGACGTTGTGGATCAGACGTTCACGCCGTACTACGACCGGCGGGCGGTCTGTGCGCTCTTTCACGTTGGAATCGAAACCGTCAGCGAATATCAGCGGGAAGAGCTTCACGCCGTCGCGATCGATCTCAACGATCACGAGGAGCGTCCCCGGCTCGCAGACACGTATCTTGAGCTGACCGACGACGAACAACCGGAACTCGACGAGGGGCGGGCTATCGACGAGCAGGAGCTGACGGACGCACTCGATGTTGCATATACCACCCTCGAAAACGAGCTATCGTCGACGGTACGAGAGACTCGCGAGCGGGCGACACGTGCCGCCGAGGTCGAACTTGACGAGTATCGCCAGTTCGTACGCCAGCGACGTGACGAACTATCGGACGAGATCGATAGCCTGACGACGCGAATAGAGGACGTGACCGAAACGATCGACACTGCCTCCCAACAGGAGGAACGCGTCGAGGCACTCCGGAAGCGGAAGGAACTCCGAGCAGAACGGGATGATCTCCGTTCCGAATTGGACGACTTGACGACCAAGATTGAAGCTGGATTCCCCGACAAGCGCCAAGAGATACAGGAGCGCCACGCCCTCACTGTTCGTTTGCGACCGGTGGCTGCGACAGCAGTTTCGTACGAACGTGGCGATCTCGATCTCACGCTTGGAGCTGACGAGACTACAATCTCGAAATCGTACGGATACGCCCTCGGTGTCGGCGTCGTAGAAGAAGTCGCCTGCGACAGGTGTGGGAAACAACTGACGGCCGAGAACCCGCTGGATATAGATGGGAAGCAAACGGTGGGAGCAGCCTGCTGTGACGATTGATCGGTTAGTCACCCACCCGATAGAGGAGAACATCTGAGGGGTGAGCGAGAACGCTCCCCACGAGAGCATCGGTGGTTGACCCGGCGGTCGAAACGCCGAACGCACAGACGGAAGCCGGATCTTGATACCCAACGTCGATCAGGGTCTCCCGTATCTCGGGCGCCAACTCTGCCTTCCCCACATCGACAGTTGGCACTCCCGCATCGCGGAACGCCTCGAAAGCCGCCGATGTCCTTGACAACACGAGTTCGCCGGAGTGCAGGAAAGAAAACTCCTCGTCGAGGATTGCCAGCAACCGCTCTTGCCGATCAGGATCGTCAACGACGTTTGCCCATTCGAGGTCATCCGAAGCTGTCTCACTGGAGTAGGTCTCGACGTCATTCTCGTCGAGAAGGTCGACAACATCGTCTGGGAATGCCGCTTCGGCCTGTCCACGGTAGAAGTCCCATACATCCGTCTTCTGTACGGTTGACTGTTCCTCGCTCGATAGGAGTTCGTGAAAGGTTGCGGGCACGTACAAGTCTCCAAGACGAGGTTCCGTGGGTGTCCGACCGAGTGTAGCCTGCGTCTGTGACGCGAAGACCGTCGAGTCGGCCAATCGTTCGAGAGAGCGGTTAGCAACGAGTAGTGACGGATCGAGTAGTACGTCGATCGGTGGTTGGAATTTGCGATCGAGTTCGGTTCGGAGTTGGTCGTTACCCGCACTCATTGTTACATCATTCAGTCCAACTCCTGATAAATCACGTCGTACTCTTTCAGGTACTGCTATCGAATAATCGGATCTTCCTCGCCGTCAGGCTGCGCTTCGGCATAGTCCCGATCGATCAAGTCGGCAATCTCGTCCTTCGAGAGAGGATCAATCTCGATGCGATCGCCATCAGCAGTGTAGAAGAGTGTCGTCGTGACGCGGGAATCAGGGAATGCGGCCCGAACGACGTGGTAATAGACGCTCAACTGCTTCCGATACTCCGATTCGGCATGGCGACCGAGATCGGTCTTGTAGTCCACGATGTCGACCCTGCCTTCGGCGACGTGGAGCAGGTCGATGATTCCAGAGATGGTCACCTCCTGTTCACCGACCGTCACCGGGAGGTAGGCGTTCTCCTCGGCTCGTAGCTCGCCGTCGAGAGCGTCCAAAAACTCGGCGACGCGCCGTTCATCTTCGTTCGACGGTTCGACGACCGCTCCCTCGGCATACTGTTCTGCGAAGTCGTGAACCTGATTGCCGAACTCGATCCCCCGACCCTCGTCAACATCGCTGAACACCCGGTCGTCCATCAGCGAGTGCGGGGACTGACCGGCCGGTATATCGGGGACTGGAACGGATACCTGCAACCGGGACTGTTCCGTCCGCGCTGTCCTTGCCTCCTCCACATCGGGTTCGACCGTCTCGGGCTCGAGCGGCAGGTTCTCGAAGAGCGGACTGGGTGATGAGCCAGCGGAGAACAGGACGTGGCTCTCCGCACGAGTGATCGCGACGTACATCAGCCGGCGCTCCTCGTCGTAGTCACGGTTGAGACACTTCGAGAGGATGCGGTATCGCCAGTTATCGTAGATGTGGGGGCGTCCGTGAGCATCCGCGTAGTGTTTCGTTTGCCGGAGCGCGACCGGATCCTCGTACCGAATTCGGTCGGCTCCGCCACCTGACGGCGGGAAGCTGTACTGGTTGATGTTCGCCAGAATGACGATCGGATGTTCGAGGCCCTTCGCGGCGTGGATCGTCTGGACGGTTATCGAGTCGCCACCGGGGTTGTCGTCCACGTCGTGGGTGGCGTCGGCCTCCAGACTCTGCTCCATGAAGCGAACGATGGCCCCACGGTTGTGGGTCGTGCTGTCGAACGTTCCCTGCAATACCGCCACCAGTGCATCCGCGTAGGCGTCCTCGAAGCCGTATCGATCGAACACCAGCCGTGCGATCCCCCCGACAGTCTCGGCGCTGGCGAGCCGTTCCCGGAACGAGAGCATATTCGACGGATACGACTCCCTCTCGAGGATCGCCTTGACCTCATCGAGTGTGTACCCCGCCTCTTCCAGCACGACCGCCCAACCTCGCTCTGAATGCCGATCTTCGAGGAGGCGCAACCACGCCAGCAGTAGGATCGCCTGTTCGGTGCCGAACAGCTCGACACCACCCTCGTAGGCGACCGGGATGTTGTACTCGCGGGCGTGACTCTGCAACTCACGACCGAACCGACGAGTCCGGGTCAAGACCGCGATATCCTCGTGAGAGGGAGGACGCAACTCACCGTCTTCGCCCTCGACAGCGTACGCACGATTGCCGACGATCTCCTGCACTCGCGTCAGAATGGCCTCGCACTCGTCGTCGCTCGTGAACGCCTCGATGTTCGAGTGGTCGTGGTCGGTGGTGGCCGTCAGTGGTGTGATGTCGTCCTCGATATCGAGGGCGACCTCCTCGTTGCTCGTCGCCGGCAAGCCGAGACTGTGCCGCGAAAAGTCCAGTATCGACTGGGTAGAGCGGTAGTTCTTCTCCAGTTTGATCTCGGTCACGTCGTCGACCGGAAATGCGACCCGCTCGCTGTCGCTGTTGAGTTCCCGCTTGTAGTTCTCGAGACGTTCCCCGAACTGACGGATGTTGTCGACCGAGGCGTACTGGAACCCGTAGATGCTCTGCTTCCAATCGCCCACCACGCAGAGGTTGTCTGTCCCCGCGAGCAACAGGGCGAGCTTGAACTGAATCTCGCTGGTGTCCTGAAACTCGTCGACCATCACGTGGTCGAACTGCACTGACTCCCGCAACGCGTGATCCTCACACAGCAACACGAAGGCGAACATCTGGAGGAAACTGAAGTTCAGATAGTTCTGGCGGAGCGCGAACTCGATGTACTCGAAATAGATGTCGTGGACGAACGCCTTCAGCGCATCGCGCTCCTCGTCGAAGGCACGGCCGGCCCACTCGTGGTCGATACTCGGGTAGTTGTCCCGGAGTTCCGACTCGGCCGGGGCGTCGGGAAGGAAACAGCGGTCACGCTCGAACCCACTTAGACCATCCCGTAAATCGGATTGCGTCGGCCCGTTTGCCCCCTCATTCGGCTCGTTTGCCGCCTCGAACAGTTCCTCGAAGGCCTCGAAATCGCCGTCGAGGTAGGACTCCCCGTTCCGGTACCAGCCGTCGGCAGTCGGGAAAATTCCCTTCGCAGCCAGTTCGCGGATCACCTCCAACAGCGACGTGTTCTCATTGAGAACACGGAGGTAGTCGTGGTGTTCGGGATGCTCGTCGGCGAACTGCGATATGAACTCCCGGAACCGATCTTCCTCGACCACCTCGTTTTCGAGCAGGCGCGTCGAGGACGTGATCCGATCGTCGATCCCGAGGTGTGTCGGAGCCGAGAATCCGTCCCGGAGCAGTAGGTCGTGACAGTGTCCGTGGAACGTGTTGATGGGCGCGTCCCGGAGCGCCGACATCGAGTAATCGCAGTTCGTGACGACGCGCTCCTTCATTTCGGCTGCAGCGTTGTTCGTGAACGTGATCAGCAGGATATCGTCCGGTTCGGTCTCGTCCTGCTGCAGGAGGTTCGCATACCGACGCGTGATGGTGAACGTCTTGCCCGTCCCGGCACCGGCGTCGACGACGTGAATGCCGCTCGTGGCATCGATTAACTCCTGCTGCTGGTCGTTGGGTTCGAAGTCAGTCATCGATTTGAATGAGGTCGCGGTGATCGACGCGGTCGACGTTCGGATCGCCGATGGGGAACTGGGAGCGCCGATACTCGTTGATTCGCTCGATCTGTCCTTGCAGGAACTGCTCGAAGGCATCCACCTCGTCCTCGAAGTAGTTTCGGCCACGCAGCCTGTGAAGTTCCTTCAGCGCTGAGTCGGTTCCATCGTCCACGTACACGTAGTCACCCACCTCTGCTTTCGCGCGTTCGGTGAACTCGGCGGCGAGGTCGGTTTCGAGCAGCGCGTCCGTGTCCTCGACGTCCGGGAAGTCGTGGCGGTCGAAGAACGCCTCGTAGACATCGTAGCCCATTCGTTCGAGCGTCTTGCGGCGGTCGTTGCTCTCGGCGACGCCTTCTCGAAGTGTGTCGAACGCCGCCCGTCGCTTGGCGAACTCGTGGAACGGTTCGGGATGGTACGTGACCCGGGTCAACGCGTCTTCGAGGGTAGCTTCCCCGACCACCTCCTCGTCGACCAACTCGAGAAAGTGGAAGAACACGAATCGAATCCGCTCGTCGGGATGGACGCGCCGGTGGTGAGCGAGGTAGAGGAGGGCTTGGAAATCCGGTTCATCGCTGATCTCATCGATTGCCGACTTGTCGACGACCTTGGAGGCCGACGTGTGGCTGCCGCTCTTGTAATCGACCAACTGCGATGGGGTGTGGATGAGGTCGACTTTTCCTTCCCCGCCGAGGGTGGGGTTCTCGAACCATCGCTCCGTGATGGGCGAATCAATCGGCTGGTCGAAGTGCTCGGCAAAGAAGTTCGAGTCTTCGCGATGCCCGTATCCCTCGTATTCACGTTCCGTCGGGTGTTCCTCGGTCAGGAATCGCTGGATGAGATCGATACCGATCTCGAACTCCGTCCGTAGCACCTCCAAGTCGACATCGTCGATGTAGGGGCGCATCTCGGCCAGCATACGGTCGACCAACTCGTCTCCGGCGGTCGCGTCGATGATGTCGGGATGGTTGACGTAGAACTCGGCAAAGTCGTGAAAGAGATTGCCCTTCTGGAAGTGATCGCGGTCGGGGCTGGTCACGACGCGATCAAAGAAATAATCGCGCGGACAGTTGGCAAAGGTGCTCAGACTCGACGGGCTGAGCGTCTCGATGGTCGTCGGCTCAGCGTCGATCGGTTCCTTCTCGAATCCGTCTCCATCACGACCGAGGAACCGAGTATGGGACGTGCTCGGAAGATCTCCGAACGTATCGAAATCTCCGTCGAGCAGGTCATGGAAGTAGAGACACGGTGTTACTGGTTCGCCGGCACTCGTCTCCTGCACGAGGAAGTACTGCTCGTTGCCGTTCTGCAGGAGCAACTGGAATTGCCGGAGGTACTGGCGATCCTTGGCATCGGCGTCGATCCACGGCCGGTCGAGGATGCGGTGCGTCCAGTCGGCGTCCATCCCGAGATAGAATACGGCCGGGCGATCCACGTAGGCCGCCGCGGTCGCGTCCGCAAGCAGGACGCCGGCGTCGTCTCGGTCGATTGGGACGTCGAACGACTGAAGGTAGAATTCGATCCCGTCGAGCGTGCCTTCCCTGACAGTAGCGTGTCGCACGCCGAGCCGATCCAACTCCTCGCGGAAGGCGTCTAACGACCGATCGCACCACGTCTCGAACGTGGAGAGAGCCTCGTCAATTGATTGCTCGTGAATGGTTTCACAGAACTGCTGGAGCGGTTCGATCTCCGGATGATCGAGTTCGTGCAGGCGTTTGTTATCGTCCTCGACTGACGGCCGGATACCGAGATGGTGAAGAATCGGTCGAACGTCGCCCAGCCGCGCGTGTCTATCGACGTGGGCCGTCCGCAACAAGCGGATGAATGTCCGCAAACTCTCGTCGTCGGCGAAGCCGGGGCCGCCATAGAACGGGATGTCGTTCGCCTCGAGTGCGGACTCGACAAGCGCGGGGTACTCACTGCCCCGATCCATGATGATGGCCACGTCTTCAGCGTTCTCGGGCGTCACGTTGCTAACGACGGTGTCGACGATGTCGGTTGTGGACTCGTAGAGATGGAACTCCGGCAACTCGAAGTCGTCGCCACCGAATGGGTCAACCGTCTCGTACTCGTCGGGGAGAACGGATCGGTCAAGTGCCGTGAATTGCTCTTCGCCGATGACGGCGACAGACCGCTCCTTTGGGATCGTATACTCGGCGAGGTCGTTGTGAGCACTGTCGGCAGTATCGATCACGTCGATGGCGCGGCGCGTGGCGCGGGTGTCGAACTGGTCGTATTCGAGGATGGCACGGAGGTCTCCGGTCTCCTCCCAGCAGCCGAGGATGCTTTCTAAGAGATACGCGGCGTGCTTCCAATTCAGGTCGGTTGCGTCGATGAGTTCGAGAAAGAGCTGTCGGTCGTCACGTGGACGAAACTCCCCGGAAGCCAGCATCCGCGGTGTCGCGGCAAATGTCCCGAGCCGGGGGCGATCTATCCGTCGGTTCAGAGCCTGACTGAGTGGTGCATCTGTCGTCAACACCAAGTCGTAGTCGTCGACTTCGTCATAGAGATCATCAATAGTTCGAGCCCGTCTTATTGACACATTCCAAATCCGCCTGTTGGCCTCAAAAAGATTGGTAGCCAAGTCGCATCTAAGCGGCAACAGTCCCTGTAACAGTAGTTGGGACTGCGATTCCGTTATTCAGCACACTTATGAAATGATATGCGACGTATCTTCTATCGCAATCCGAGAGAGATGCGGATTGCGTCATCAACAGCATCCATTTGCGACTGAGAGAGGCTACCGTACTTTTTCGTGATTCGCGCACTGATGTCAACGGTGCGAATCTGGTCAAGCTGGACATGCGAGTCTTTCTCCAGCTCCGGCATCGTTCCGGGTAGATTCACGTGGAACGGGTATCCCGTGTGGCCGTCAGAAATCGGGGCGATAATGGTCGTCGGGGAATTCTGGTTGCCCGCATCGTTTTGAATTACCACCGAACGGCGCGGTTTGTATATTTCACTTCCGCGGGTGTCGTCATCGTGTTTGCCCCCGAGATCCACTCGTACGACATCTCCTCGCTGAATATTCATTCGTCTCGTGGGGGGTCACCGAGATGCTGGTTTGCTTCCGTGCTGACCGCTGACCACTCCTCGTTCGTTTCCGCCGCGTGCTCGGCGTTCGCTTGATATGCCGCCGCGAGTTCGTCCTCCGTGGGACTCATTTCCTCATCAATCGCGTCTTGGACGAGTTGCGACAGGTTGATGTCTTGCTCATCAACCCACTCCTCCTGATCTTCTCGGATGGTGACGTTTTTCCGCTCCATATGAGTGTGTATCGAGTGTGTATTATTAAACTCACCGATGGTTCCTCGGGTTCTTGTTTTCAATAGAAATGCGAACGAAAAGCACACTCCCGACTACTGGTAATGAAAGGACTGAACGAGCGAAGCGATGGAAGCCCGCTTACTGGGAGTCTCTGACAGCATCTACGAACAATCCGACTCCCTTCACGGGATGATATCCATCGTCGGATTCGGAAATCAAGCGCAGTTCTTGCAAGAATCTCATCGTCGGACGATCCCTGTCGACAATCCCATTCGAATTCAGCTGGGTGAGAATTTCGTATGGTTCAAGCGGTGTATCGCTGATTCTGTCGACCTCGCTTTCGACTGTCGCTCCCGTCGGCGGAAGCTTTGTTGAGTCGTTCTGATCCGTGTCGAACGTTTGATCCGGTTGGTCGGTAATCTCGTCCGATGATGCCGCGGGATATGTGTGTATGATTCGGATGATCGATGCCGCTATCCTCTTCAACTCCTCCCGCTCAACTCCCGGTACTGCCGTGAACGTGTCTTTCTCGGTTATTTCCGCAGACTCAAGAGGGGAGGCTACCCGCTCAAACCGCTGTCCTGAAGCCTCCGTTCGTTCCCGATACTGGAGGAGGGTGTGCCATCCATCACTCGCCATGCCACTCTCTCCAATTACCCAAATGTGTGGAGTTGCAAGCTGTGTCTCCTCGCCAACGCTTCCAAACAATTTCAACAGTCCCGCATCTCGGTCGACATAGGACTCTGTCACCCTTGCGCTGAAGGATCTGTCCGCAGTTTGGAACTGGAGTATATCGCCGCTGGAACTCCGGTCGATCACCTTAACGATCTCTTCGTCAGAAGACGATCCCCCGTGAGCCGAAGGATTGGACTCCTCTTCCCTCGACATCAGAGTCAACTAACATATTGCATTCCAATCAGCGTTATCCCATCTGCTCCATCTCGAATTGAGTAGACGAAAAACAGTGGGTGGCTGTGAGAACGTTGAGCTACTCAGGGTCAGCAGGCGGGTCGAAATAGAACGTGTCGTCGCACTCCGTGTCCGAGTAGTGTTCGAGGAACTCATAGCGACACCCCATACGAATGGCGTCTAATGGGATCGCCTCTGTCCACGGAATCTGGACGAGCGTTTTCCCGTCCATCGTAGGGTGTGACGCTTTGAACGATACCGCTCCGTCGGTCGATATCGCGTAGTTCGGCAGCAGTTGTGTTGCGAGTACTGATGGGGGATCTAGCGGCACGTAGACCAGCAGGGCGATGTAGCCATCGTGCCGAAACAGCTTCGTCAGCTGTTCAAACCAGATCTTGAAGTTGCCTATCTGTCCGTCCTCGTATCGGTACTGGCAAGACTTGAGTTCGACTTTCTCACCTTCGCGCGTCCGGGCATCGTACCATGACCCGTGGTCTTCCTCCAGATCGAATTTCTCACGGAGATACCTCTCGGCACGCCACCAGATCGGCGGATCGTCTGAACTCGAAGAGGTGTGGTCGAGCTGGTACTCCTCATCGCGTAGAGGGTAGCGTCGCATCAGCGTCACCTCCAACCCCTATGGAATCGCTTTGAGGAGAGGGTGAAGCGACTCTTCAGCCCTCTTAATTGATGGCGAGAGGTTATGAATGGGTTGTCTCTCCCGGGCCGATCAACTGATCGTGCCAATCTTCCAGATAACCGTCTTCCGGCTGGTTGAATGTCAGTGCCTCTCCATCGTGGTCTTAGATGGCCAGTCATGCCTGTCTCGATCATTGTTTGCCCGTCTCCTGTGGTCGCTCTATAGCACCGACTGCTGGTGCTGCCCTCGAGGATCTACCCCGGGTAAATAAGAATTATGTCAGGAGTGGGATCTCGATGACTCCGGCCGTATTTATGGACAATAGGTATGAGTGGAATGCCCCGCTCAAAGAAGCGGTAAATTAGTTGCACCCTCCCAAAGGGCCAACAGCCCACCGCAGTCCGTGCGGTGAGTGCCGCCGACTGAGCGGGGCAACAGCATATAGTGACGTGATAAAAATGGGTGTAATACTGCCGGTAGATGTTGCAGGTTCTCCTCTTGATGACCTCACCTGACGTTCCCGCGGGAGCACACACCCCGTGTCTTGAATGAATATCTCGGCCCTCCACCTCTGTAGAGTCTCGGAGACTCTGGCACACACCCCTCGTCTTGAATGTAATTGCGAATCACGCTCCGTGAGAGAGGAGCCCTCACTCGATACTTTCTGTTATCGGAAAGGCAACATATTCTATCATACAGTGCATTGTCCCGAGTATGGAACGCCGCGAGTTCTTCGTAGCGGCTGCTGCTACGCCCATCGTGGGGTTTCCCGACTTTGAGAAGGCGCAGAGCGATTCCTCGAAGCTTCCAGACTCAGATGATCCGATGGTTTGGTTTGGCCTGCTCTCCGTGGCTGTAGAAGCGCCGGTCGACGAGGCGGAGGCGCTTGAGGCAGCTGAGTGGATTCGTGATGACCGCGAGATAGAGGAAGCGATACAACGGGCAGCTCGGGACGAGTACGACGAAGATGAACTGATCGAACGGTTTGTTGCGACATCGGACTGGGTGGAGTATGAGTGACGAGCTTCCTTCACACTCTGAATTGGATGATCTCCCGGATGTGATCCTTGAGCCGCCAGAACGGTTCGACCGGATCGAGAACCGGATCGGGTGTTGTGGCGTGAAACCGAACCTCGTCTATGGTGGGTATGTCCATCGGATTTGGGTGACGCACGCCGTCGATTTCGTTCGGGAAGTGTATGACGGAGATGTCGACGCCTATGTAGATATGTTCGCACCCAATCTCTGTTCCCCAGAGGTAGAGAAAGAAATGCGGGAAGCTGTCAAGCAGGCTCTCGAGTTCCACGACGAATACGAGCGAGAATTCGAGACACTGCGTGAGTACCGAGAACAGGAGTGGCAGCGGATCCGTGAGGAGAGCAGTAACAGTGGCTCAGATACCGTCCAATAGCTCCTGTAGCTCCCGCATTTTCTGCTCAGCTTCCCACTCCTCCGTCTTCTCGTGTTCTCCAGCGATTCGATAGGAGTGGGCGACGAGCGAGTTCACGCTTGCCAGAAAGTTCTGCATATTGTGTCGTAGCTGCTCGTCTGACTCGCTGCTTTCCAGCTCTTCGTAGTTCCTCCTCAGGATCTCCATTGTTGTGCCAAGGTCATCGGGCATATCCGGATCCGATGACTCAACCCTAATGAATGCCGGCCTGCAGCTGTTCTGACGTCTCTTTGACTGTGATGGCGTTCTGGCCTATTCCCGTAGGCACCATACTAACTTCACGGCTCTAATCAGTACGTCACGACCGGGATTTTAGAGTTCCACGAGAAACAGAGGGGTTAGAGTAGATTTCATTCAAGACGTGGGGTGTGTGGGTATCCAACTGGACTCCGGGACTGGTGAACTGTATTCTTGAGTTTTCATTCAAGACGTGGCGTGTGTGGGTGCTCAATTCAACTGCGGTGTCGATGATCTATACTCTCAAGCTTACATTCAAGACGTGGGGCGTGTGGGTAGATTTTGTTAGTCCTCGCGTGGGTCGCCAACTGGAACATCACCGTATTCCGGACAGGAGACCCAGCCCTGTCCAAAGGCACCGCCGAGCCCCTCATCAGGTCGCCACTCGTGTTTCTCGCCACAGTTTGGACACTCGACCACGGGTGGATCGATCTTGATCGCTTCTCTGCGAATGTAGTGGTTGCCTTGATAGGAATCGCAGTGCTGGCAGACGTTTCCCCACACCTCTTTTTCGAGAGTGTTGCTGTAGACACGCTCAACAGGCGTGTCGTAATTCGCAAGGACATCGCCGATTGGTGTATCGAGATGATCGTGCCGTGGCCAAACAACAGGAGTGTCCTTACCACACTGCCAACACTCTGTGCGCCACGTCAGCAACTGATCGGCGTCGACAGGAAGATCATCGGGAAGCATCTTAACTAAGATTTCTCAGCACAGTATTTGATTGCTATCTTCAGCGTGAGTAGTCGCACGCCGGTATTCCACCAGCACGGTCTTATCCAAGTAGAGGAGTACCAGTCGCGATATGTCTATCTCCCTTAAAAATATAAAGGGAGCTTCCGTTGGTCAAAAGCAGAACTATCGTAAGTGCAGAAAGAGAACATCAGACAGGTGAACGATGGAAACCGACCCACGTATCGACGCAACCACTCTCGACGACTTTCTTCTCGCGGCTCGTGAGCGGATGCGCGATGACGGTCGGATCAACTTTCGCGTCGTCTGTGTAACATCAGAGTTGGAGTGGGAGGATTTTCTTACTCGGTGTAGAGGCTGGTTTGACATCGAAGAACAGGGTGATTTCTATGAACTGCACGCAACATACACGAAGCACAACAAGAAGTTTGATGTCTTTCTCTACCTGTTCCGGCATCCCGAGACGGGATCGCCAACCTTCCTCACTCTGAACTCGCACGACGACTTCCGCCGGACAGCAGACTCGATGATCACCCGGGCCGAAGGAATCTACTATATGTGGTTCCCGCCTGACGAGATGTCTTTGCTGAAGGAGCAGATTCTTGACGAGGAGGGCAGTCGTCTAATCAAGTTTGAGGGCAAGAAGTTCGGTCGTGACCGGAAGTACGAGGAAGAGCGGAGACCGGGGACTCGCCGTGAAGGTGAATACGCCGGTGAAGATGCCGCAGAGACTCTTGAGGAACGGAAGAAAGAGTACGGGATTACGCCCACCCATCTCTACTTCGAATGGCCGACGAAGGGCGACTTCCACTTCCGCGACGAAGGTGAGTTCGTCCTCACGCGTGGCGACCCCAAGTATTTCTTCAATGAAATAGTCACTTCGGGCCTCAACGAGGTTGAGCCGCTCAACACCGCAATCAAAGCCTCGGAACTCCACATCGTAGAGCAGCAAGGCGTTCAGCAAATCGAGAAGGAAACCTTAGAGATCAAGCTGACGAAACCGCTGGAATATGAAGAGGCCGACGACCTCATTAATCAGATGAAAAACGTCGGTTTCTACCCGTACTCCTATCAAGCTGCCGAGGGCAGTCTACTTCTTAACGGCCGCATCGTTGACGAGTCGAATGGCGGGATGATTTCTCTCTCGACTGATGGCGAGGTTCTTTCTGTTCTCCCGCGGTACGAGTCTGGCTTCGACTCTCTCCTTCGATTCTACCGATTCATCGTGGAGCAAATTGACGCCGATGCCACCGTCGTGGGGGTGTCCTGATGACAAGCAAAGATCTCGATGCACGGATCGAAAATCTCCCCGAGGAGAAACGCGAGGAGTTTGAGGCTCGAATTGAGCCATTCGAGGAAGAGTTACATGAAGAGTTGTTTGACCAACATACGAGCGAGATTGAGAACCAGATCACGGATGACGAGGCCGAATTGAGTGACTTCAACGTCGTCGTCTCCGGATTTCTTGAACGGGATGGCACCGAGTACACGTTCATTAGGACGGAACCCCTCATACACGAGCAGGACAAGAACTTCGACCTGCTTGTCGCGGCCCCCTCAAAAGGGGTAGCGGTGCTAGTTGAGATTGAACGCACGCTTCTTGACCGGCTTCCGGGGAAACTCTCGAAATTCGAGGGTAAGATGGATGTCGTCAAGTCTAACGGGGCCGACTTTGACGTGAATGAATACTTCGAGAGGGTACTATCGATCAAGCCCGACGAGACCGATTACGTCCTCTCTTCCCAGCACCTCGGTGAGAGTGAACTCCGGGATGCGGCCGCTGCCGAAGACCTCAATTTCATCGCATGGTTGTTGGGATCCCATGGGAACACCTGTCGAATCAAGGACTTCACCATCAAGACAGACAGAACAGCTCCCTTCGACGGACACGCGGATGACGAGTTGACAGAGTACATCCAGACAGAGTTGGCCAAGGGAGTTGAGAAGCAGGATTACGTCAGCTTCACCTACTCCTCGTCGAAGTATTTGAAGCTGAAGCATATGTCGATCGCGCTGGTTAACCGATACCAGCGGCACTCCGAAGACGGCTCGTTTGATTACGAGGATTGGAAGCGACTGTTTGAGGCGGACGTTGATTTGTACAACTACCTTGAAGAGGAGAAGCGGACGCTGTTCAAGCGATATATCAAGTACGCGAAAGAGATTGGCGTCGTCACGGTTGAGGAGGACAACGGTGACCGTTTCGAGAACAAATACCGAGTGAAGTCGCGGGCAACGAAGGATCAGGAGAAGCTTATTGACGAGTTGATGGAGAAAATGGCGAAGACACGGATGGAGGAAGACTTTGAGGAGGCGTTGCGCGAGAAGAAAGAGCAGATTGTGACTGAACTGGAGCAGGATCACGCGACCGGTGGCACGACATTATTCGATTTCGAGGGCATCGAACTTGAGGAAGACGACGCTGAAGCGGATGATGATTAAGTCTTAGTGAAGGAGAAAGTACGATAAACTCTTGTCACAGAATTCAGTTCGCGTTCTCACACACCCCATCTGTGAGAGTATGCATGCAAAGTGAGTACTAGCACCCGCGCGAACGGGGGGAGCGTGATTCACTGAACCGAGGTCGAAGGTCGAGGTTCAGCCTTTTAAAATAGATTTTTGGGAGTGATTCCCGTAGCGAGCGAAGCGGGCGAGGAAATCCGACCGGAAAAAGTACGATGTATTGAACGAATACTGCTTGAGAGTGGAAACGGTCTATGTGACTCTTCCCCATAAGCAAATTCATATATCCAATACGTACCACGATTGTAAGTAATGAGCGACGCGGAACTATTAGACGACCTCTCTGGCTTCGAGTTTGAGGATCTGATGGAGGATGTTTTCCGGAATCTCGGCTACGAGAACGTTCGACAGGCCGAGCGTACAGCCGACAAAGGACGGGACATCCTTATGGAAGAGGTCGTCGACGGAACGCGTCGCGCAATCGTCGTGGAGTGCAAGCACACCGGTTCGGTTGGCCGGCCCGTGGTTCAGAAACTCCACTCGGCGGTGTCGACGTTCGACTTCGACGGCCCCAAACGCGGCATGGTCGTGACGACAGGCCGGTTCACCTCGCCGGCAAAAGAGTACGCTGACGACCTCCGCGAGGCCGGCGATCCCCATGCCATCGAACTCATCGACGGTACCGACCTGCGAGAGATCGCCGACGAGATCGGCCTTGATCTCTACAACGGCCGCATCGAGATCATCTGTGACGAGACCCTGCGCCCGTTCGATCCCACCAGCGGTGTCGATGCTCCCGTGCGCGAGGCCTTCCGCGACATCGACAACATCGACGCGGGTGAGATACCAACGCCCCAAGCACGGGCGGAATTCCAGCCGGTCGTCCTGATCACGGCGGATGTCAACGCCGTGTTCGAAACGTCGGTCGGCGTCATCCATCGTGTTGACGAAACCGACCGCTTCGTCGTCCACGCTCGGCGAGGACGGCCCGACATAATGAAAGGGGCGGTTCGTAGGCTCATTCAGGAGAACAGGCGCCAGACGACCGATCTGGATGAAGACGAGTTCGCCGATGTGTTCGATGCCATCGACATCCACCGGTTCGGCCAGACTGAGACAGAATACAAGGACTGGGCCGTCGACCGCCTACAGGAGCGCCACACCACGACGGTCTCCTACACCGGCGACAACAACGTCACCTACACCAAGACGTGCGAGCCGAATCAGTCGGACATCTCAGTGCAGTCGATCACTCCGATCTACCTCCCGGAGATCCGCCAGACCACACGTCTCCAGCAGTACGAGTACCCCTACGAGTACTATGCCGCTGGCCCGTCACGCGTGACAGTTGAGGATGGCATCCATCGGTGTGTCCACTGCGAGACGGCCGGACAGGATACCGACTACACGTTCTGTACCAACTGCGGGAGTATCAACTGTCCAGACCACACCAAGACGGAGCGGCTGGAACAGGCGCCCGTTTGCACGGGCTGTGCCGTCACCGAGCGATTCGCGTTCAAGACGAAGTACTTCTACGACGAGGAGAATCTGGAGACGTTCCGTGCCGAGTACGAGGAGATGCCGCTGCACGAAAAGGCACGAGAAAATCCACCTCTCGTTGCAGGTGTACTGGTATCGATGCTTCTTGCACTCATAGTCGGTCTCGTCAGTACAGGCATCATCTGACTGAGGGAGAACTCTATCGCAAATCGCTCCCCGTCAAGTACGTCGTTTGCCGTCGAATCGGTCTGTGAGCCGCTCCTTTGGGGAGTAACTCGGCAAGA
Organism: Halobaculum sp. CBA1158; assembly: GCF_021431925.1. Taxonomy (NCBI): domain Archaea; kingdom Methanobacteriati; phylum Methanobacteriota; class Halobacteria; order Halobacteriales; family Haloferacaceae; genus Halobaculum; species Halobaculum sp. CBA1158. The sequence goes on from NZ_CP090371.1 coordinate 123,997, forward strand.
TAAACTGGCTACCACCTTCTTCGGCGAGAGCTTACGACCTTCTCGACCACTGGGTCTTCCCGGGTGCGCAGGCAGTATCAACCATTGAGGGCTGATGGCCCACCGTGGTCGCCTGAGTCGGTGTAGGCCTCGACGGCCTCTGTTGCGTCTGCGAGCGCGAGTGCGGCCCGTGCAAGCTTCAGGTTCCGATGCGTCGTCTGCCACTCTGTCACTGCCGCCGCATCCAGTTCTGTGTCATCGATGGCCGCGGCGCGTGGGGATTCTGCGCCGGTCTGTTCCTCGAATTCCCGGACAGTCTCGCGAAGCTCTGTGACGCGAGCCGAAAGCGTCTCAACATCGACCGAATGGAGGATCTGCCCCGCGCGTTCGAGGACAACCGAGCGGGGAGCGCGTTTGTACCGCGTCCCGTTCTCATCCGGCGGGGAGGCTGTCTTGACGAAGCCCTCCTCGGCGAGGATATCCAGATGCTTGCGTGCAGTCGTCTCCGAGATTAGCGCCCGTTTGGCGATGGTGACGACCGACTGGGGGTCGTACGTCCGTTTCATCACGGTGCGAACGCGCTCGCCGGGGTTGGTGTCCGCCGCCCACTCCTTGGTAACACGCTTGTTCACGTTGGTGGGACGGTCGTCGGCCATACGTCATCTCGTGGACGCGGATTAATTTATTTTGGGAGCAGCATACCTGTTCCCTGTCAGCCGCGATATCCATACAGAACACCAATGGTTCACGCTTTTGCTGTAGCCGGCTCTTTTCTCCTTTGGGGTGTAATATCCGAATATGGACGTGATCGAGGCTCTGGATAAGTTGCGTGAGGGCGAGATTGAGGCCGACGAAGTCCGTGAAATGCATTCGGATATAGACGGGATAGAACGATCGATCTCGGTCGCTATCGTACAGCGCGAGCAGACAATGGACGAGGATGAATTTAAGCAGTCATTTGAAGCGGATTTCGAGTTGGAGTGAATCCGACGCCGGCAACTAAGTTACCACACGGAGGATCCGGAGTCATGACCGATGACCTCCCCGACTCCATCCGAGACGCGCTCAACGATGCCAAGGAGGCATTCGAGCCACCTGCCGATCCCGACGAACTGGAGCCCGACTATCCCGCCGATATGACCCCGGAAGAGCGGGTCGATCACGTCCTCACGAACGAGTACCCGCGGTGGCGGGGGATGGAGTGGATCGCCGCTGCCGCCGACACTGATATCGAGCAGGCGCAAAGCGTTGTCCGAGAACGCCTCTCCGAGGGGGAAATTGAGGCCTCCGGTGAGGGAGTGAGGCGGAACCGGTATCACGTCTACTTCGAGGAGGTCGAGGAGCTGACTGAGAAGCTGGACGATCGGGGCCAGATCTGATAGTCTGGTCGGGAATGGGCTGTCACCCAGTCGACCGACCAGTCGGGAAATATGCTCGAGTGACCGTGACCTACTTGCTGCTAAATGTCTCCTGCATAATAGCACCGCTGAGTCGCATCATATCTCGGTGACGGGAGGCGACCCGACCCACCATCATTTTCGTGTTCGCCTCTGCGCACTCGTCCATCTCGGTGACGATCCGCTCCACATCTTCGTCTCCATCCCACACTCCCTGATCCGTCATCCACGCGATGTCCTCGCAGCAGGCGATCTTCAGGTACTCCCTCACAACATCGATGTCGACCTCTTCTTCAACACCGTACTCTTCGAGGAGTTTGGGAGCGACCTCGTCGGTTTTATCGAACAGTTTGTCGATCGACGCACGACTGATTCCATGAACTGTGGCCAGCGCGTCTTTGCCGTCCTCGCTGGAGTCGAACTTGGGCCCTCGCATATGGCGCCGACGTCACTGGATTCGGATAAATGCCGGCCCGATCACTGGGAGTTCAAATAAGGTAATTCAGAATTAGGTATTCTAAAATACCCTATTTTAATCTACCTTATCCGACGCTGTTATTGCGGTGGCCCCAGACTGTGAGCATATGGACGCGTTCGTTGACCGTGATGCGGACATTGCGGCCCTCCAAGAGCGGTACGATACCGACAAGCCCTCGCTAATCACCGTCTGGGGCCGCCGGCGTGTCGGGAAGACGGAACTGGTCGAACACTCCATCCGCGACAGGGACGACGTCGTCTACTACCAAGCCACGGAGACGACGAAGCAGGTGCAACTCGACGATTTCGTGGCAGAAGCTGCACGAACCTTTCCGGGTATCGAGCGCATTCGCCGCGAGTGGGAGGATGTCCTCGGCTACCTGATCGAGCAAGACGCGCTGATCGTCCTCGACGAGTTTCCGTTCCTGATCGAGAGCGACGAGAGCCTTCCCTCGGTCATCCAGCGACTGTGGGATCACGAGGTCGAGGGCACGAGTGCCACGCTAGTGCTCGTCGGCTCGTCGATCAGCATGATGAAAGAGAAGGTGATGAGCGGCGGAAGCCCGCTTCACGGCCGGTTCGATATGCGCCTCCAGCTTGAGGAGCTGTCGTTCGACGCTGCCACAGAGTTCTTCCCCGACTACGATCCCGAGGAGACAGTACTGGCGTGGGGTGTCTTCGGCGGGACGCCGCACTACCTGCAGGCCATTGACGACGATCAACCATTACGGGAGAACATCCGGGATGCCGTGCTTTCGAAGCGTGGATTCCTCCACGACGAACCCGAGTACGTGCTGCGTACCGAGCTGGAGAACCCGAACCGTTACTTCTCGATCCTGAAGACGATCGCCGCCGGGAACGAGAGCCCGAACGAGATCGCACAAGCAGCTGGCATCGACTCCGATCAGATCAGCCACTACCTGAAGAACTTGCAGGACTTGGAGATCGTCGACCGAGAGGTGCCGGTGACCGAAAACCCCGCGCAATCGCGACGCGGGCAGTACGTCTTGAAGGATGCGCTGTTCCGGTTTTGGTTCCGATTCGTCTACGGGCAGGGTGACAAGTACGACCGGGCAGGCACCGATGCCTACGAGGAGTTGATCGAACCACACCTCGCGGACGCGGTCAGTCCGAAGTTCGAAGAACTGTGTCGAACCGCCGTGTACAATCTCTACGACGAGTACACGTTCGATCGCGTCGGTCGCTGGTGGTATCAGGAGCAGGAGGTCGACGTGGTCGGACTGACATCCGGCGAGACGATGGTCGCCGGCGAGTGCAAGTTCACTAGCCAGCCGATGGGGTACGACGTGCTGCACGACCTCGAACGCGACGTGGAGGACATCCGTTGGACGCCGCAGGGCGGGGGAGACGTCACTCACGAGTTCTGCTTGTTCTCTCGGAGTGGCTTCAACCAGAGCCTGATTGAGGCCGAAGAGGAACGTGACGACCTCCGCCTGTTCTCCGTCGCGGACGTCGTCACTGTGTTCTGATTCCGCGACTCAGGTGGCCAACACTCGTTCCTTCCAGAAAGTGACGGCGGACGATTGTTTGACGTCAGATGTTTCCTGAGCAAGCACGAAGAAGAACCGATCACATACCAACTGGTTTGAACGAGAGCGACGGGAGAGTCGCTCAGTCACAGGGGTGGATGGCTTGCTCGATTGGAGTGTCCCCACCGAAGAGCCGGATCGTTTCTCCGACCGTCGCCTCGTCGTCGAGACAGGCGACGACCGTCTGCGCGACATCAGCTCGCGGGATGTCGGGCCCGTCGTCGTCGTGGTACTCGAAGGCTGCTGACACCCGCCCTGTTCCCTCCTCGTCGGTGAGCGTCGTCGGCCGCAGAATCGTGGCACCCAGTGCTGACTGTTCCAGATAGTCGTCGGCACAGCGTTTGACCACGCGATACGGGGCAAGTGCTTCTGGCTCGGCCAGCGGCTCGCTCGCGTTGTACGCGCTGATCATCACGTATCGATCGATGTCGCCGTCGACACAGGCGTCGATGCTCCGGCGGGCTCCCCACAGATCGATCAGCAGCGTCTTGTCCCAGCCGGTACCTCCACCGGAGCCAGCGGTGAATACGACCGCGTCGACACCCTCGAGCGCCGGCGCAAGCTCGCCCTCGAGGTCACCGTATCGCGGCTCCCCACCTCGCTCGCGGACGGCGTCGAATTGGGATTCGTCACGCACGACGCCGATCGGATCGTATCCGGCGTCCGCGAGGCGAGGCACTAACTCGCGGCCGATGCCGCCGTTCGCACCGATAACTGCGACTTGCATCGTGTATCGTATCGATGTGGACTCGGCTCAATAGACGCTGTGGTCGTCGAACACCGTCCTGATGGAACGACTGGGTTCAGAAATGCGATTGAGACATGACGACGCAGAACGATCAGAAAGAGTCGTACTGATACAGACAGAGGCAGACACGCGCCGATAGTCGAGTCCCGTATTCACCGGGTTCGTGTGCCGACAACGTTGCTCCATCCGTTAAGCATAATCCCAATGCCTGACATATAAGAGATAGCTGTACAGGGAAGTAGTGGTAACCAATCCTGACAATATATTTTAATAGTGGCAACCATGGCATCGTACAAACACCCGCTCGGTATCGTCGCATCGCTCCCGGAAGAAGACGTGAAAGAGCTGGACGAGGGAATCCGCGGCGATCTCGTCCTCCCTGATTCTGAGGACTACGAGGACACCCGCAACGTCTGGAACGGGCTCGTCAACAAGTATCCCGCACTCGTCGTCCGGGCGAAAGGGGCGTCCGACGTGGCCAATGCCGTCGGCTTCGCCACCGACCACGACCTCGACCTCGCCATTCGTGGCGGGGCACACAATCAGGCAGGCACCGCCCTCGCGGAGGGCGGGCTCGTCGTCGACCTCTCGGAAATGGACAGCGTCAGCGTCGATCCCGACGAACAGGTCGCGCGTGTCGAGCCCGGGACGCGAGCCGAGGATGTTCTCGCCGAGACCCAACCCCACGGCCTTGCGCCGCCGACTGGAAGCGCCGGTGATGTCGGCATCCCGGGCAGCACGCTGGGCGGCGGTATCGGCTGGATGCGCTGCAAGAACGGCCTCGGCATCGATGCCCTCCGGAGCGTCGAACTCGTCACCGCCGAGGGCGAGCTGGTGAAGGCCTCGCCCGAGCACAACGAGGATCTGTTCTGGGCGGTGCGCGGTGGCGGCGGCAACTTCGGCGTCGTCACCAACTTCGAGTTCGACCTGTACGAGGTCGGCCCGATGGTGCAGGGCCTCGGCATCTTCTACCCCGCCGACGCCGCGGAGGACGTGCTGGAAACCTACCGTGAGGTGATGGTGGATGCCCCCGAGGAGCTGACCACCATCCTCCTGCGGGGCGAGGTGCCGGGACTCCCGCCGATGCCCGACGAGTTGGCTGGCACGCCCGCGGTCGGCATCCTCGGCTGCTACACGGGCAACCCCGAGGAGGGCGAGGAGGTCATTGAGCCGCTTCGCAGCGTCGCCGAACCGTTGATCGACATGAGCGACGTGATGCCCTACGAGATGCTGCACGACCTCGGCACGCAGATGTACCCGTGGGGCCGCAAGTACACCCATCGCTCGGTCTTCCTCGATGAGCTGACCGACGAGGCTCACGACATCATCTTGGAGCAGATGGACGAGGCCCCGACGCCGATGGATGCGATCGGTATCTGGTCGATGGGCGGGAATATCGGTCACGGCCCGGACGCGGCCTACGCGTGGGCCGACAAGCAGTATATGATCACCATCGAGGGCAACTGGGAGGAGACCGCGAACTCCCCCAACCTCGAATGGGCTCGTGAGACCGAGCAGTTGCTCCGCGACCTCGATGATGCCGGAGCAGAAGGTGCGTACGCGGGCTTCACCGGTGTCGAAGAACAGGAGTGGGAAGACTGGAGCGAACAGGTCTACGGCGACAACTACGACCGGCTGGCCGAGGTGAAGGCTGAGTACGACCCCGACAACGTGTTCAGCCTGAACGTCAACATCGACCCTGCTGATCGCGGCGACTAGACCGTCGTACTATGGGAGTGAACGAGCACCGATCACTACATCGCCTTGACCCAGCCGGGGACGCTGGCCATCCCGTCTTTGTCCTCCCAGCCGTTCTCGAAGAGGTACTCGGGTAGGCGCGTGAACTCGAACCCGAACCGTTCTTCGAGTGCCGGGATATCAGCTGAGTAGCCGACCTCGTTGAACCACTCGCACATCACGGTGAATTCCTCGCCGAAGTCCTCGACGGCCTCGTCGGTCGGCACGTGGACGGGGTCGACGTCGACGCCGGTCACCCGCGAGAAGATCTCCGCTGTCTCCCTGAGCGTCAACTCGTCACCGGCGAGTTCGATGCGCTCGCCGATGAACTCGTCGGGGCGCTCGAAGGTAACAGCTGCAGCGTGTCCGAGGTCGTCGACGTCGATCATCTGCAGTTCGACGCCCTCCTCGAGCGGGAACGCGAGCGTGCCGTCGAGGATATCCTCGGCGAAGGCCTCGAAGTTCTGGAAGAAGAACACCGGCTGGAGGACGGTCATCGGGAGGTCGAGATCCTGTGCATGCTGTTCGATCTCCCACGCCGAGTCGAAGTGGGGGATACCGGTGTCCTTCTCGTGGCTGCCGACGCCGCTGAACACGAAGTGGTCGACGCCCGCCTCGGCGGCCACGTCGGCGATGTTCTTGCCCTGCTGCACCTGCGTCTCGTACCCCTGTGTCCAGAAGTTCGTCACCGCGAACACGGCGTCCACGTCGTCGACGTGTTCACGGAGGGTGTCCGGTTCGTTGAGGTCACCCTCGACCATCGTCACGCCACGGTCTTCGAGTCCTTGTGCGGTGTCACTCCCCGCGTCGCGAGTCAATCCACGGATGTCGAAGTCCGTGTCAGCGGCGAGCAGGTGATCGATGACTGCGCCACCTTGATTGCCCGTTGCGCCTGTCACGAGAACGCTGGTCTGGTTGTCACTCATAATTGAATTATCTACGCGTTGATTCGAGTGAAGCTAGTTGGCTTCCGATACACAGCCGCGATACGCAGTCGTACTGTTACAGCGGAAGGTAAAAATGACTTCTGTGGACGCCGGAATCACCACGTGACACCGATGTCACCTTGTGGAACCCAGATTGACGATTCGTTCGGCAGATTAGCGATCTCTAGCTACTACCGTTGGCCGCTTGTCGTTCGATCCTCTCTGATCGGCGGGCACAACGAATGAGACGCTGCCATCCCAACGGCCGGTATGGTCACTTACGACGGTGGTGAAGGCGTTTTGCTCGGGCTGGCGTGTGGTGACGCGCTCGGCGAACCGGTCGAAGGCTGGTCGGCCGACCGCATCGCCGCAGAGTATGGGACACTCACGGAGTTCGTTGACGGTCGCGTCCCGCCGGGCGGTCTCACCGACGACACTGAGCAGGCACTTCGGTTGGCGCGAAGCCTCGTCGAGTGTGGCGGCTTCGACCCCGACGACGCCAGCCGGCGATTCATCGAGTGGTTCGAGGGCGGCGCCGTCGGCATCGGCGGCCTGACCCGTCGCGTCCTGCGCCGGATCGTGGACGGTGACGACTGGGAACGAGCGAGCCGCGAAAGTTGGGAAAACAGCTCGGAGGGCCGCAACGCTGGCAATGGGAGCGTGATGCGGTGTGCCCCTATTGCTGTCGCGTACGCCCACGATTTCGACGAACTGACGACCGCCAGTCGCACCTCCTCGAAGCTCACCCACTACGACCCCCGCTGTGTCTACGGCTGTGAACTCCTTAATCGGGCGATCGCAGGCTACCTCCGTGACGAACCACGGCCGCTGGAGGACGCACTCTCCGCACTTCCCGAGGAGGCCCCGGACGAACTGATCGCGGCAGTCGAACCTGTTCCCGACGAGATCGATCCCGAGACGCTCTCGCCGACGGGATACGTCGTCGATACGCTGCAGGTGGCGACGTATCACGCGCTCACGGCCGACGACGCCGAGTCGGCCGTCGTGAACGCCGTGAATGGGGGCGGTGACGCCGATACTATCGGCGCCGTAGCGGGTGCGATAGCAGGCGCTCGCTTCGGTGCCAGCGCTCTCCCCGACAGATGGGTGGATGAACTCGATCGCGGCGACGACCTTCGGCGACTCGGTCGCGAGCTGGCCGACCTCGATACGTGACCATCACGCCCACTAGACGGTAACAGGGACTGAACTCGTCGTTGAGCGCGTCGCTTCCGACAAGAGAGAGTGAACAAGGAGCAGGCGGTACGGTTCGATGAGAGACACGACGAAGCCAACCCCGTCGACAGCGCACCCGACCGCTCTTGTGGTCGGTGACCTGAATGTCTCGTATGGTCGAGGTTCGAGCACTCGCGACCGACGCGGTGATCGTACTCGAAGGGGAGGTGGTGCTCCTTGAACGGGCACACTCGCCCTTCGAGGGAAGCTGGGTTCTTCCGGGTGGCCTTGTTGAACCCGACGAAACCGCACGAGAGGCCTGTGTCCGCGAGGTGAGTGAGGAGGTTGGTCTCGATGTCTCGGTTGAGGAGTTCGTCGGGCTCTACGACGATCCGGATCGGGACGAGCGGGGAAACGTCAGCGCGGCGTACCGATGTACGCCTGTCTCCGACGACACACCGACACCGCGTAAGGAAGCACGGCAGGTGGAGACCTTCGACCCGGCTGATCTACCGGAGATGGGCTTCGACCACGAGCAGATCGTCACCGACACGCTCCTCGACTGACAGGCGTATCGGCGAGTCAAATGGCTCGGTACATAGTCACCGGTCTGTCGGCTGCCCGAGTTTGTGTTTAGAGCCGGCTCTGGACACGGCGTATGACTTATATTACAGTAGTATATGTAATACACTATGGGAAGTGTGAGTTTCCGTGTCCCCGACGAGGTGAAAGCACGGATGGAAGAACACGATGAAGTAAACTGGAGTGCAGTGCTCCGTGACCACATCGAGGAGGAACTCCAGCGTCTGGAATCGAAGAATATCGCCCACGCAGTTGCGACCAGCGAGCGATTGAGCGGTGCTATCGACGCCGACGAGGTGGCGACGACGAACACGGCAGAACGGATTCGTGAGTTCCGTGATGCGCGGTACAGCGAGGAGTGACCCTGATGGCCGACGTCGTCGTCGATACCAGCACTGTTGTCAAGTGGTACATTCCCGAGCAGCATCACGAACAGGCCCGAGCACTTCGTGACGATTTCCTCAACGGCAAACACGACCTGTGCGCACCGGCACTCATGCCCTTCGAGGCCGTCAATGCACTCAAGTACAGCGGCCACTACGATGGCGAGCGCCTTCGCGAGGCTGCACACTCGCTCGATAACTACGGTATCGAACTCGTCTCGTTCGGGTCAGTCGGCCCCATCGCGGAGATTACGAACACCGTCGATATCACAGCCTACGACGCTGCCTACGTCGCACTCGCCGTCGAACGGGATGGGACAGCCTACACCGCCGATGGGAATCTCTTGCAGGATTTAGACGGGAGTGAGTACGAGGGCACCGTTGCCCACATCAAGACCTACTGAGCGATAAGTTGTGTTTCCTACTGCATACAGCCACTCTATTCAGCATCCCGCTCCAATCAGTTCCAGATGGTTTCAACAGAACCCGCGGTTCGTAATCACTGTGGCCGAACAGGTTCCTCACACTCGTAGCATTCCGCGAAGACCTGTGTCTCGTCCTCAGCCTCGTACTCGATGAGCACAGCTTCCGCTGGGATAGCCGACCCGCAGAACGGGCACGTGCCAAGTTCCGACGCTGTGTTCGCCATGGGAGTTGGGAAAGGGGGAACTTGGAGCGTGTGACAAGGTTCCAAGTTCCACGTGGATATTGAACCTCCATATGTAAATCACTCGGGGAAGCACGGTGAAAGTGATAAACGAGGCCGAGATCACTGAGCCGCCGAAGTCTCGACGGCGTGTTCCTCAACCAACTCAACGACATCGTAGACGTGAATCCCGGATTTGAACCACAGCACGCAGTCGGCGGTGTCGCCGAAGTCCTCCTCGGCGCAATCCAATCGCTCCGAGACGGCCACCACCAGATTGTCGACATCCGCGTCGCGGATCTTCGACAGCTTCTCGTCGAGATACTCGGGCGTCCAGAATCCCACGATTTCGAGGAGAGCCCGGCGACCGTCGGGATGTTCGACCGCAAAGTCCGGTAGCATCACCTCCTCGCCAAGATCCAGCACGTCATCCTCGCGCACCAACTCCCAGTCAGTGTTCGCCCGCTCCCATTTGGAAGCGAGCGTCCGCTCGACATCGCTGTCGAACTCGTCGCCGGAGCTGTAGGGCGATGACAGCGAATCTGTGTGGTCGAGTGCGAGTGTACGCGTCCGACTCACTGCGTCATCGTCTGCAATTGCTGCCTCCATCTCCCAGCGGTCACACAGCGGGAGCGCCGGCAGGAAATTCGCTAACCGGATGCCGTACTTGCGCGTTTGAGAGAACAGCGACGCCGGCCCGTCCAGCACGGCCTCGTATCCATCGGCCCGACCCGTGTTGGCCACGCGCTCGCCCTCTGCGTCGATGGGATAGATACGATGCATCAGCCCGAACAGCTTGACGTAGCTGAACACTGTTGCAAAGCGATCCCACACGCGGATGCGCATCTCCGTGGCGTCGTACAGCACGGCCTGCGCGAGTGCGAGATTGTAGCGGGCAAGCAGCCAATCGACCGTGATGTCGTCCTCGCGGTAGCGGTCGTCGGACTGGCCCGTGAGTTGGGTGGTTGATGAGCCGCTCTCGTCGTCGGCGTGATCCTCATGGATGCGATTTCCGAACCGAACGAGGCGCTTGTTGCGCTCCAAGTCCGCGTACATCCCCGTGTAGCACTCCTCCAGCGAGATGCCCAGCTCGTCGGCCACGGTGCTGTACACCTCCAGCTTCTGGGTGTCCTCACCGAGTGTGGGCTGGCGCACGATCGGATACCGCTCGTTGGCCTTCTCGAAGAGTCGCTGGCGAATCTCGCGTGGCTCGACAGGCGCCACTGTCTCGAACTCGGACTCGTCTCGCAACAGCTTCGCCAGTCCTTGGATGATCTTGTAGTCCGTGTCGGCGACGGTCAGCTCATCGATCTCGTCCTCGAGGTCGCCCTTCGGTTCGCCCAGATGTGCATCGAACAGGTCGATCAGCTCGCGGGCTGTCTGCCGGTATCGCTTCTCGTGGGGATCGATGAACTGGGGTTTGACCTCATCGTCGGTCGTGCGCGAGCGGGCGAGATCAGCTGTCAGCACTGCCGGTCACCCCCTGTCGTCGCTGTTGGGAGACGTAGTTTTCCTTGGTGTCGGCGGCGATGATCTCATACAGGCGGGCGGGTTCGCGTTCCTCTGTTGGGCGAAGAATCCGGCCAAGCCGCTGGGCGTACTGCCGCTTGGAGGCGCTTCCCGAGAGGATGATGCCGACGTTTGCGGCGGGCACGTCGATGCCCTCGTCCAGCACCTGCGACGTCGCCAGCATCGAGTACTCGCCGGTCTTGAACCGCTCCAGTATCTCGGTGCGCTCGTCGGTCTTGGTCTGGTGGGTGATGCAGGGGACGACGAACTCCTTGGAGATGTCGTAGGCGAACTCGTTGTTGGCGGTGAAGATGATGACGCGGTCGTCGTGATGGCGCTTGATCAGGTTGTCCAGCGTGTCAAGTTTCTTTGCGGCGGTGCGGGCGATCTTCTCGGCACGCTGCTTGGCGATCAGTGCCCGTCGTCCCTGCGGGTCGTAGGAGGTGCGCTGGAGGAACTCTTGATAGCCCGTCTCTTTCCAGAGGTCGAAGTCGTGGCTGTCGACGTAGTCGCGATAGATCTGGTACTCCTCGTCGTATCGCTCGCGCTCCTCGGACGTGAGATCGACAGAGAGATGGATCGTCTCGTACTCGCTGAGGTACTCGCCGGCGAGATTGTCCACCTGCTCCTCGTAGACGACCGGGCCGATCAGGTCTTCGAGCACCTCGTGCTTGTCGTCGGCCCGCTCGTAGGTAGCGGTCAGCCCCAACCGGTAGGGCGCGATCGTCATTTCGGGAATCTGCTGGTAGGTGGGGGCTGGCAGGTGATGCACCTCGTCTACGACGAGCAGGCCGAACCGGTCACCGTACTCGTCGATGTAGCGATAGGCGCTGTCGTAGGTGGTGACCGTGATGGGCGTCACGTCGTGGGAGCCGCCACCGAGGACACCGATGTCTTGTGAGAGCTGGTCGCCGAAGGCGTTGGTGAGAGTGGCGTGCCATTGGTTCATTAGGTCGATCGTCGGCACGACGACCAGCGTCGCGACACCGGCGTCAGCGATGGCTTGGATGCCGAGAAACGTCTTCCCGCTGCCAGTCGGGAGCACGACGCTGCCTCGACGGCCGTGGTCGCGCCACGCATTGAGCGCGGCCTGTTGATAATCCCGGGATTCGATCTGGACGGCTGGCATGAGCGCGATGTCGGGATAGGCCCGCGCGTCGTCCGTGAGATCGACGTCTTGTCCTGCACTCTGGTGGAGTTCTAATTGCCCATTCTCGGCCGTTGGATCGTCCCACTCACCGGCCCAGTCTCGAATCGACCGATAGTGGCGGGCCTGAGCGCGATACTCGTCGACGCGGTCGTCCCACTCCGCGTGAGGCACACCATCGGGGGCGTCCCGGAGCAAGAGCGTTCCATCGTCGAACTCGATACGCATTTCGGGTGGAGTGAGACTTTGCGACTGAGGCGGTTATCAGTACCGGAGATAAGGGTGTTATTCAACGGTTCAAAACACCAGTTCTCTGCTTCCTTGGTTAGTACAGAGGAGGTGAGTGGCGGCAATCACCGAAAGCTTATCAGCGTGATTCGCCACTAAACAGATATGGCGAGCACGTCACGCGACAAGAAGCGGGATGGGGTGGAATTCATCCGTGAAGATGACGGGAGCGTGACCGCTCATGATATCGAGACCGGTCTCGCGAGGGGTGGAGACACTCGTGCCGACGCCCTCGCACAACTGGCCGAAGTCCTCCGACTCGAAGACGGGGGCGGAGAGCCTATCGACGATCCGGACGACTTCCTCCGGACAGAGATGAACATCGATCCTGACGACCTCGACGAGCACGACGAACTGCCAGAATTTTTGCAGTGAATGGTTCGGAAAACGTTTTCCGGACGAGAGATAGCGAAAGTCCTCCGGAGTTTTGGATACGTTCCCGTCTCCCGCGAGGGAAGTCACGTCCGACTCCGATACGAACATCCCGAGACCGGTGAAGTTCGGAATGTCGACGTCCCTCAACACAAGGAAGTACGAATTGGAACACTGCGGTCAATTGCAGACCAGTGTGGTGCAGACGACTTCGAAGCGTGGTGTGAGTGGATCGACGACCACGCCTGAGCTTGGTTCGAATAGCCCTGAAGTCAACGCCAGTGCGAACTGCTATGTGATATCCGGGCACCAGAGTCCCGAATACCGTGTTGTCTCACGCGTCGCCGTGGTGGAACTCATCACGTCCGCACAATTGTAGGTCTTGAGCACGAATCGACGCGTATGGGCCGGAATATGCTCGTCGACGGCGAGTGGAAGACAGACCTCGAACCGTATACCGACGAGGGCGGCGCGTTCGACCGGGCCGAAACCTCGTTCCGCGACTGGATTCGGGGCACCCACCGAAACGCAGAAGATGTCGTCACGGACGGGCCGGAACCCGAGGCCGGTCGCTATCATCTCTACATCGCGCGGAACTGTCCGTGGGCACACGGGGCCGCGCTCACGCGCCAGTTGGCTGGACTCACCGACGCCGTCACGATGGACATCGTCGACCCCGTCCGCGAGGACGAGGGCTGGGAGTTCACGCCCAAAAAGGACGGCTGCACGCCCGAAACCGTCAACGGCGCCGATTACCTTCGCGAGGTGTACGTCGCCGCCGACCCCGAGTACACGGGCCGCGTGACCGTCCCCGTGCTGTGGGATAAACGGGAGGATACCATCGTCAACAACGAGTCGATCGAGATCATGCGGATGTTCGCCACCGCGTTCGACGATGTCGGTAACGACGGGATTGACCTGTATCCCGAGGCCTACCGCGAGGAGATCGACCGCATCATCGACGCGATCTACGACCCCATCAACAACGGTGTCTACCGCGCCGGCTTCGCGGAGTCGCAGGAAGCCTACGACGAGGCCGTCACCGATGTCTTCGACGCGCTCGACCACTGGGACGAGGTGCTGGCCGACCAGCGGTACCTCGCCGGCAACCGGCTGACTCTCGCAGACGTGCGGATGTTCCCGACGCTCGTCCGCTTCGACCACTGCTACCACACGGCCTTCAACTGCGACCGGCAGTACCTCCACCAGTACGAGAATCTCTGGCCGTACCTGCGCGACCTCTACCAGACGCCCGGATTCGCAGAGACGGTGCGAATGGAGCACATCAAGGATCAGGGCTACTATCAGGGCGAAATCACGCCCATCGGCCCGGATATTGACTTCGACGCACCACACGACCGCGACCAGCTGTCAAGTGAAGAGCCAGCAGTACAGACATAGGACGTGGGAAAGGCCAGCTGCGCCATCGAAGATGAACCTCTCCACCGAACAGATCCGCGATCTCGGCACGAGTGAAGTGTTCGATCGCGCCCGCAACTACCGCGACGAGGAGCGCATAGAGCGCATCGACCGCTTCGACGAGACCGTAAGCGCCGCCGTGCAGGGCTCCCAACCTGAACCCTACGAGGTCGAGATCCAGTTCGTGGATGGCGCTGTCGAGCCCGAAACCGTCGACGCCACCTGCACGTGTCCGTACGACTGGGGCGGGTACTGCAAGCATATCATTGCGGTGCTGCTGGAATTCGCAGAGGGCGATGTTGACCTAGAAGACGAGCGCGAGGCCGTCGAACGTGTCCTCTCTAACGCCCATCCCGAGGAACTCCAGAAGTTCTTGCTCGAGGAGTCCGAGCGCGACGCCGATCTGCGACGGCGACTGCTGACACGCTTCGAGGAGCAGGACACGCAGAGCCTCTACGATTACAAGAAGGAGATGAGCCAGCAGTACCGCGGCCCCTACACATACCAGTACGAGGGCCCCGACTTCTCGGAGTTTCACGACCTCGCGGAGACCCACCGTGAGCAGGACAATCCGCTGGAGGCGGCCATCATCTACCGCGCGATGACCGAGGTTCGGATCGAGAATATGGACATGGTGCAGGATTACTACGGCGAGGACTTCGAGACAGAACTCGACGCGTTCGTCGAGTGCATCCGCGAGGCCGACCTCGGCCACGAGGAGAAACGCGAGTACATCGACTACCTCTTCGAACGGTGGGGAAGCGACGATTCAGCCGTCGGCACGTTCTCGGGCCAGTACGAGGACGCACTCTGGGATCTTTGCACCCACGACGCGGATCTACAGTACTGGCGCGACCTCCTCGAAGACGACCTCCCGGCCGAGATTCCCGAGACGAACGAGCCCGACGACGGGATCGGATCGTTCGATACGCGCCGCTACGAGGCCGAACGACGCATCGAAATGTACGCGGACGTGCTGGATGCGCTCGGCGACACCGAGACACTCCGGGAGGTGTACGAGCAATACTATCCCAACATCCGGGAGTTCTGTGTGCGGTATGCCCGTCTACTCGCAGCTGAAGGCGAGAGCGACCGGGCAATCGAGGTTGCTGAAGAAGGGCTGGACGCGCTCTCGAATGTCGGAGAGCTTCGATGCTTTCTGATCGACGCGTACGCCGACCGCGACCCGGAGCGACGCAAGGAACTCCTCCGGGAGCAGTTCCTCCAGTCGGGGGACTGGGAGTACTACGAGCAGTTGCGGTCACGCTGCTCGGACGACGAGTGGAAGGAGATGGTCGCGGACTTCGAAGCGCGGTTCAAGGACTCGAACGTGCATCGCTTGATCGACCTCTATCTGCGCGAGGAGCACACGGCAGACGCGTTCGAGACGGTCATCGAGGCGGCTCGCGAGGAATCTGACGATACCTTCCGGCGAGCGGTCGGTGACAACGGCCTCACGATTTTGAGCGAATACCGTGATGATGTCGCGGACTACGATCCGGTGACCTACTACGAGGTCTACGAAGAACGTCTCGAACCGTTCCTCGCGGACACGACAGGCCGCGATCACTATCAGATGGTCGTGGAGTACCTCGAAGAGATGCGAGATTTGGGTTTCGACGAGGAATTTGAGGCGTTCGTCGCGCACCTGAAAGAGAAGCACTCGAACCGACCCGCCT
The DNA here is from genome assembly GCF_021431925.1 of Halobaculum sp. CBA1158. Lineage (NCBI taxonomy): Archaea > Methanobacteriati > Methanobacteriota > Halobacteria > Halobacteriales > Haloferacaceae > Halobaculum > Halobaculum sp. CBA1158. The sequence goes on from NZ_CP090371.1 coordinate 140,012, forward strand.
TTCTCGACGAAATGGAGGCGCTCGATAATGATGTTTGAGCCACCGATCCCGCTCAAAACCAGCCCAAATTTTTGCCGCCACGGTGAGTACGTTCTTCCGTATGCCCTCCACCAGTATATCGTCAAATGTGCCCGATTGGATGAAGACACAGCGGAACCTCACAATCCTTGTAGCGATCCTCGTAGCCGTTCCGATAGCGTACGGCTTTCGGGTGATGGTCAGCGGTGCGGACTTCGGAGGCAGCTTTCTGCTGCTGATGACCCTTGCGGTCGGCGTTCCTTCGGCCTACGACGAGTACTGGCCGAAACACGACCGAATATGGAACGCGGTCATCTGGATGGTTTTGGCCTGCATAGTCGCCACCACGGAGTTCATCGGTCTCTATCTCCTCGGAACTGAGCTTGGCAATCTCTCTCCATTCCCTGCGTCAATCGGTGCGTTCCTCATTACTGACCTCGGGAACCTCGCGTGGCTCTCAGTTCGGAAACGTCAGCGCAATTCTGGCAGGTAGCATCTGTCCTAAGCTGTTCTCAGGGAAATCAGCGTGTCATAGAAACTTCCGCACGCTCTGCTTATCCAAGTCTTGTCAAGACTTCCGTGCAAGAGACAACGCGCGTATCGCTCACTGATCAAGATCGATATCGGTGAACTCAAACCGGGCTCCACCGTCAGTCCCATCGACGACCGCAACCTGCCAGCCGTGGGCCTCGGCGATCCGTTTGACGATCGTCAGCCCAAACCCCGTCCCGCCGCTTGCCGAGGTGTGCCCGGGGTCAAACACGTCCTCACGGGCCTCTTCAGGAATCCCCGGGCCGGTGTCTTCGACGTAAAATCCGCTGTCGTCAATTTGGCCGACGCGGACGGTCACGGCTGGCCCGCCGTGTTCAAGTGCGTTCCGAAAGAGGTTCTCGAAGACATGCTGGAGCCGGCCCCGGTCACCAGTAATCGTGACCTCGTCCGCGATCTCGATGGTTGCCTCGTCTGTTCGGACGTTTTTCCAGCACTTACCGAGTATATTGATTAACTCTATGCGTTCGGGGTCGGAGACGACTTGGCCCTGTCTGGCGAGTGTGAGCGTATCGGAGATGATTTCTTCCATACGATCAAGCGACTCGGCTATCGGGACAAGATGCTCGCTATCGCAGTCGTCGGCGAGCAGTTCTGCCCGGGCCTGTGCGACGTTGAGGGGATTGCGCAAATCGTGGGACACCACGCTTGCGAACTCGTCGAGTTGCTCCTTCTGGCTCCGGAGTTGTCGTTCCTGTTTGACCCGCTCGGTGATGTTCCGTGTGATACCGATGATCTGGGTCACCTCTCCGTTCGTCATAACTGGCGTAAGAACCGTTTGCCAAAACCGTGCGCCCGTCTCGACGGGGAGTTCCTCCTCGTACGAAATCGGTTCACGGGCTTGGACACACCGGCGGTAGTTAGCCTGAAGATCCGCTCCGATGTCCTCACCGAACACGTCTGTCGGGGTCTTCCCCTGAACCTCAGCGGTTGTAATCCCGGTCTGTTCCTCGTAGGCCCGGTTCAGGCGCTCGAAGCGAAACACGTACTCCGTGTCCTCTGACTCGACGGTCAGGAAGAAAATACTATCCTCGACATTCGCAAGGAGTGTTCTGTACTCTTCGGCGAGCCCCCGAAACTGTTGTTCCTGTCGTTTTCGCTGGGAGATGTCACGGCTATTCACGAGGATTCCGCTGATGTCCGGATCGTCGAACCGATTTTGCAGCGTTGCCTCGATCCAACACCACGAGCCGTCGGCACGACGAAACCGCGTCTCGATCACTTGGACATCATCAGGGTTCGTCTGAATGGTCTCGATAGCATCGGCAACGGCATCACGGTCATCGGGATGTTGATACTCATAGCCGACTTCTCCGACCAACTCCCCGGGCTCGTATCCGAGCGTCCGAGTGACCGAGGGGCTCACGTACGTAATCGTCCCATCCGAATCGATGATAGTCGCAATGTCCGAAGATTCTTCGACGAGCTTCCGATGCAAGTCCCCGTCCATAGAGGTGCTATGATGGGTCAGTACATAACTAACAGCACCGAACACAGAAAGCTGGCCCCCAATGAATTCACGCTCTATATCTTGCACTGCCTTCTGTAACTAGATCTACCCCAATATTTTCACGCCCGGTGGCACCGCAGTAAATCGGGTGGGACTGTTTCTATGACACGCTAGAGGAAGTAGTAAGGTAGGCAACTGTTGTATGACTCCCTGTGAGTGACAACACCGACCGCGCGTTGTCCGCTCGACACACCTCGGCCGATCACTGGAGCGCCCGATCTGTGAATGTCTCGTAAGCTTCGGCGATGGTCTCGATGATTTCGTCTCTGTCTTCGTCTGCGAGGCTGTCGCCTCGGAATTCGATGAGCGAATCGAGAACGACTTCAAACTCTGGTGGATCGACCGTCTTCGCCACGACAGTCCAGCCGTCCGCGTCGGTGTACGCGAGCGACGCCACGACGTTCGCAGTGAACACGAGGACGTTCCGAATTTCGCCAAGCGTTCCATCGCCTCCGACGAGACTGTCCGGAGTGGCTGGAATCACGAGCAGGTCGTCACGCTCGTGGGACAATCTGAGCGTCTCGCTAGCTGCGAGTGGTCGGTCGAGAAGTCCGCTGATCATTCTGCTCTCGACTCCGTATGGTACTCACCACCGGTCTTGAACTCGGTCAGCTCCTCGATCCGGCTCTCCAGCTCCTTGATCTCCTCGCGAAGTTCCTCGGCTTCAGGGTCGTCGCTCGTAGCGAGCCGGTCTTTCAGCCCCTGCAGTCGCGTTTCGCGTTGTTCCTCGTCAACCTCGGCCTTCCGGACGTACTCCGTTTCCTCGATATCGTACACGTCCGATTCGGAGAGTTCCGTCACGTCGAGAGCGTCGTCGACCTTGTCGCGGTCGACGCTCACCACGCGCTCGCGGTCGATGCCCGCGTCCTCCAACGCGGCCAGCACTTCCTCGTCGTCCCGGAGGTCTCGGTTGCGCCGCGTCGTTCGTTGGACGGAGCCGAACTGGCCGTGAACGGGCTGGTCATGGTGCAGGCGATCCAACAGCACGTCTGTCACGGTCTGGCGCAGGTCGTTGGCATCGCGCTGGATGTCCGAGAGCAGGGTGTAGAGATTGATGAGGGCGGGCGTGTCCAGCGCCTCCAGCGAGGAGAGGTCGTTCCGCTCCAGCGCGTCGACGAGAAGGAGTGCATCGCTGTAGACATCCACGTCGGGTTCAGTGCGCTCGGTGGAACCCTCGTCCGAGTCCTCGTCGTCTGTCCCCGTGATGATCTGGCTCCCGGTCGGTTCGTCGGTTTCGCGGATCACGCCCGCGCTCTCGTCGACCTCGAATCGTGGGTGCAGACTCAACACGGCGGGATACGGATCGGCGTCGGGCGGGAGCCGCGAAAGGTCGAATCCGTCGACGGTGTTACTGATGCGCTCATGGAGCGTCTCGAACTGGTCGCGCTGGAGCGGTCGGGTCTCGTCCACGTCGCGGTTGAGAAACTCGACGACGATTCGGTGTTCCTGTGTGTCGGTGATCCGGAAGCGACTTTGAGAGAGTGGTGTGAGCAGGGTCGCATCCTCGGCGAGATCCTCGCACTCGTCGAGGAGCGTATGCCACGTGACGCTGAACGGCATTACTGGGGAGTATCGTCGGAAGACAGGTAAAGCGTGAGGGTGGTTCGCTCAGACGCCGAGATCGCGGAATGTCCAGTCGTTCGGCAGGTTGGCGTCGAATCCGGTCTCTTCGACGAGGTCACGGATGCGCTGTTCGACCGTTTCGTCCAGCTCGAACGTGTAGTCGAATTCCTCGTGCCAGTCGTAGTACCGCGGCATCCCCGGCCAGTGGTCGTCCGTCTTCAGCCCGTAGACGCAGTCGAGCAGGTAGCGGCGATACGGCATATTGTCACGGGTGACGCGAGGGAGCGTCCCGTCGATCGACTCGTCTCTCACCAACTCTTCGAGCAGATCGACCGCCGCGTACTGGTCGGCGTAGAACGCATGTTCGAGCGTCGGATTGACGGAGAAGATGTCCTCCGAGGCGCGGGCACGGAGACGGTCGGCGACCGAGTGATCGGGATGGCCGATTCCCCATCCGTACGCGGGGACTTCCTCCCGCGCGGTATCGGCTGTATCGGGGGCATTGACTGCGATGTCATCGAGGTATTCGAGCCCCGCAACTGGAATCGCCGACACACCGTCGGTCAACCGCGTGCGGATCAGATTCCGTCCCACGGCGTTCGCAACCGTGGGTGTCACGAGCGGAATTTCGTCGTCTTCAGTGGGATCGTGAGCATCAATCACATCCTCGAGGAATGTCCAGTCCGCTGATCGCGCCGCCTTGTCGAGGGCGTCACTGACGCGCTCGTGGTACGGCCAGAACACGTCCCGGTATGTGTCGCCACTGTTGTCTTCCTCGAGTGCAGCCGAGAGCGCCGACTCGAATTCGACGACTGCGTAGTGAAGGGCGTCTTTGTCACCGTCCGAGAATCGATCGAGCAGGGTATCGAGTTCGGCAACGGACGCGTTTCGCTCTTCGGTTGGCGATGAGTAGCCGGAGTCAGAGCGATTTGAATCGGACGAAGTAGAGGATGTCTCCGATTGGACATCGCCACAGTTGTGGAGTCGAAGACGCGTGAGCGTATCGAACGACTCACCGCAATCGTCGCACTCGTGAGCCATAGTTCACCTACAGATGTCTGGCAGAAATGTGTTCCCGCTTTAGGCGGTCAGTTGGCTATCTCATCGCGATGACTCGCGTCGATGTCCACGTCGTGCTCGTCGGCGAGCATCTCCAACGCCGGTTCGTACGCCGGTCGGGTTTCCACCATCTGGCTGACCGTGGCGTCCAACGGAATCACGGGATTGCCGTCGACCCACTCGACGTCGATACTCTCTTCCTGCGGGAACAAGACATAGTGGACGCTCCCGTCAACATCGGCCGCATCCGGGCGCTCACCCACGGTCGTGTCGACCCCGAACTGCTCGAAGAACTCGATCCACCGATCGACATCGCGCTCGTGAACCTCGATAAACACGGGATAATCGTCGTGACTTCGAGCGATCTGGAATCCGCCGTTCGTCCAGACGTAGGCGGCATCGATCTCCGTGTAGGCGAACTCCATCCCGGCGAAGTGGGGGATCACGTACGCGTCCTCCTGTGAAACATCGTCGCGGCTGTACAATGTCCCCATCATCTCCTCGTAGCGCCGTCGCATCTCGTAGTCAAGAACTCGAACTCCGTTATCTGTATTTAAGATGATCTCTGCGTCGTCCAAGCGACCGATCCAGTCGTAGACCCATGAATACGACGTACCGATCTTATTCGAGATTCGGTTGATAGAATCCCCATGCTGTGCAGCCAATACGATCTTCGCAGCGGTAGGATTCATGAAGTCGGTCGTCGCCATCGTCTATTTAATTATCTCGAACGAGATGATAACTGATGAATATAGCGGTGCTGTGTTCCATCTGTGGCTCATCACCCATCTCAAGAATAGAAGTGAGAACAAGGAGTAAATATTCCCACACCATCTTTTCGGACATGAGTGGAGAAGTGCGAACGGACGAGCGTGGGCGCGTGACGATTCCGAAGGAGGTACGCGATCGCTACGGCGAGAAGTTCCGCCTCGTCGAGCTGAACAGCGGTATCAAGCTGGTGCCGATTCCCGACGATCCACTAGAGGCGTTGCGAGCGGCGGCTTCCGACGAGCTTTGCGAGGCGTCTCTCGCTGATCTCGAAGAGGCGGCTCAAGAAGAGGCACGCGAACAGGCTGTCGAGCAGATACGCTAATCTCAACTTCTGGCTGGCGCTACTGAAAGACGATGACCGGCTGACCGTCCTTGAGGTGGTGTATCTCCATCGTCCTGATCTCGATTTCCTTGCCCGTCGGAGGACGCCTCATCTGTCATCCTTCTGTATGCCGATTTACCCACTTTTTTGTGTGCTACCTCTGTTCACTCGCCAGTAAGAGCAATATTGTATGTCACTAGCTGATGCGCACAGACCGACGAACACGCGCGAGCGGTACCGCTTGATGACTGACGCGGCCTCCCGACCGTTTGCGGTCGGCGCCGTCGTCGTTCCCTTAGTACTGCCCGTCTTGGGCTATCTCTCGGGCGATGTCCGAATTATGTTCACTGTCCACCTCTTCCTCGGTGCCTTCTGGTTCGGAACTGCGGTACTCGGCGCGGTCGTGCTCGGGCCCGTGATGGGGAATCTCTCAGAGGAAGCCAACGTCGAGTTCGCTGAAGGCTTCGTCCCGAAGATGAACCTGCTGATGGAACCGGTCTCGGTCGGTGTGGTCGGCTCGGGGATTGGGCTCGCCAGCATGATGGGGCTGTGGGCATCTCCGACCCCATCGCTGTGGGCGGCACTCGTTCTCGCGATTGCGCTGCTCGTTCTCGGGTTCGGCCCACTCCACAAGTTCACAGCAGGCATGTTCGACGAGATCGCCGCCGACAATACTGACCACGAGCGCCTCGCCTCCCTGAACAAGAAGTACGGGATGCTGAGTCTGGTCGAACTCGTCCTGATGATCGCCATCGTCGCCACGATGTCCGGCCTCCGCTGGGGCTTCTAACACCGAATTTCCCGCCGGACAGCACTCGTTTTTCGCTCCATTCTATCCCTCTAACACTGTCTTCTCGGGGTAGTACCGACAACTTTGACGCGGCTGGCGCTTCAGGGAGGACATATGGCTGTTGACATCGCTATCTCTGATGCGCTTGTTCTCACGGTCGACGAGCGCAACCGTCTGTACGAGCGTGGGACGGTGCTTGTCGACGACGGTCGCATCACGGAGGTTCGAAAGTCCGAGGACGGCGATGGGGAGATCGAAGCCACGCACACGATCGACGGCGACGGAAAACTGGTGATGCCGGGACTGGTCAACGCCCACACCCACCTCGAACTGACGCCGCTGATCGGTGCGTTCAGCGACCTCGATTTGCTGGAGATGATGGGCAGTATGACGGCCATCTACGGCCGTCTCGGCGAGGGCGACTTCGACTATCTGGTCGAGGCAGGGTACGAGCTTGCCGCCCTAAACTTCCTCCTCGGGGGCGTCACGACGATCAACTCGATGGATATCCGGCCGAGTGCGGGCGCGGAGACGTTCGGCGAGGCGGGACTCCGGGGCTTCTTCGGATCGACCATCACGGATCTGTTCTGGGATGTTCCCGTCGACGAGCAGTTCGACCGCGCTCGGTCGTTCATCGACGAGTACCACGACACCTACGGCGGGCGAATCCGGGCGACGATCTGCCCGCACGACGACTGGTCGTGTACGCGTGACCTGTGGGAGCGCACCGCGGATCTCGCCGCCGAGTATCCCGACCTGCTCGTCCACACCCACTTGCTGGAACTCGAAGAGAGCAACACGATGGCGCGAGCATATGGCGGCGAGGATTCGCTCGATCTGCTCGATGACGTCGGATTGCTCGACGACCGGCTGGTTGCGGCGCATTTCCGCGTCGCCGACGAGGCGGATATCAAGCGCACTGCCGCGGCAGACGCGTCCGTGGCACACTGCCCGTCGGTGTTCTGCTACTGGAACCCGGACGCCGAGATGCAGTGGACGCCCGTCCCCGAACTGCGGGATGCAGGTGTCGACGTCGGGCTGGGCATCGACGACCACTACTGGCACGACTCCTACAGTATGTTCGGCGAGGCCCGACAGGCTCGTCTCGCGGCCAACGTCAAGCGGACGACCGGCCAGTTCTCTTCGATGGAACTGGTGCGGATGCTGACGATCGACGGGGCTCGTGCTCTGGGTGTCGGCGACGAGATCGGGAGCATCGAACCGGACAAGCGGGCGGACATCATCCTCCTCGACGTGGACAAGCCGAAGTTCACGCCGCTGACCAACGTGCCTGCCCACGTCGTGAACAACGCCGCGCCAGCCGACGTGGAGACGGTCATCGTCGACGGAAAAATCGTGATGCAAGGTGGGACACCGATGACGATGGACGCTGACGCGGTACAGGAGCGCGTGGAGGGAGCGGTCGAACGCTTCGCCGACGAGACCGGATGGGAACTGGACATTGGAGGCGGTGAACCGCCGGGGTCGGTCGAGACGATTCGAGACCTTCCTAAGCGTGGGCCCGCCCGCCTGCTCTCTCGGCTCGCCCTCCAATCGGCGCGTGACAAGCTCCCCTTCTGATCGACGATGTCCACGTCACTGTTTCCTCCCGGCTACGTCCGGTTCGATGACGTCCGAACCTCGATGCCGGAACCACGCCGGGTGCAGGTCTCTGAATCGGTCGCATTAGAAACGATTCATGTGGAAGGGCCGGATCCAGCAGTCGTGTTCGTCCACGGTGGTCTCGGCTCGCTGTGGAACCCGTATCCGCAACTGGACGCGTTCGAGGGCGAGCAGGAACTGGTGACGTATTCGCTGGCCGGAAACGGCAACTCCACGACGCGTCCAGAACAATCGCTCACCGGGCACGTCACCGACCTCCGGAACCTGCTCGATGCGCTCGACATCGACCGGCCGATCGTCCACGGCCACAGTTACGGCACCGCCATCGCGCTCGAATACGCCAAACGCCATTCGACGGCTGGCCTCGTGCTCCACGCAGGGGGAGACCACGACCTCACGCCGGCGTGGGAGAAACCGCTGTTACGGCTGTTCCTCGCGTTGCGGCTGTATCATCTGCCTGCGAACGACGCGCTCATCCGTCAACTGGCCTACGGCGTCGGCTTTCACGAGGAGACAGCCGAGGCCGTCGTTGAGGATTTCCTGCAATCAAACCCCTTGCCGCGCCGCCGATCAGCGTGGAACACCGTGACCGAGGCGTTCTGGGGCTACGACGGACGCTCAGATACAGAGCGGGTCGACGTGCCCACGCTCGTCATCCACGGCCCTGCCGACGGGATCGTCTCGGTCGATGCGGCACGCGGGACTGCGCGTCGGCTTCCTGACGGCGTGTTCTGCCGGATGGAGCGAACTGGGCACGTCGCTATGATCGAAAGGCCAGCAGGATACAATTGCCTCCTCCGAGCACTCATCACGACCGTCGAAGAGGAGTATGATCTCGAATCGGAGGTTCGAGACCGGCTTGGTGAGTACAACAGCGGGTAGTTGACCACCCCCACGAACACGTTGCCTCTCCGCTCACCCGGAACTTCTAACGAGAACGAGGTGACTGGCTTGGCGTAATGATAATCCGCAATCAAGCGTGTTCGGTTCCAGTAATCTCGAAACGTGTCCCGCCGGCCTCGCTTTCTGTGATCGTGATGTTCCACCCGTGGGCGTCGGCGATCTGCTTGACGATGCTCAGGCCGAAGCCTGTCCCGTCCTCCGCTGTTGAGTATCCTGCATCGAACACCGACTCGCGCTCGTCCGCCGGAATCCCCGGGCCGTCATCCGCAACGTAGAACCCGTCTTCGAGGTCTCCAACCGTCACCGTGACGTCGTCATCTCCGTGTTCGACGGCATTGCGAATGAGATTCTCTATTAGCTGCTGGAGACGGCTTCGATCGGCTCGAATCGTTGTGTCGGTCGTGATCTCGAGAGTCGCCTCGGCCGTTTCGACGTGTTGCCAGCACGCATCGCAGACATCCCCGAGATCGACATCTTCCATCTCGCTCACTCTGTCGCCCTCGCGAGCTAACGTCAGGATATCCTCGATCAGCGCATCCATCCGGTCGAGTGCTTGTTCGATGGGCGCTACCTGTTCGGTTTCACAGTCCTCTTTCAGGAGTTCCAGTCGTCCTTCGGCCACCCGCAGTGGATTCCGCAGATCGTGGGAGACGACGCTGGCGAACTCCTCCAAGCGCTCGTTTTGACGCGTCAGCTCCGCCTCGCGAGCGCGTATCTCTGCAGTCCGCTCGACCTGTTCGAGTGCCGCTGTAATATTGCTGGCCAAAATCTCCGCGAGAACACGATCCTCATCGTCGAAAGTTGCCGCTGTCGGTGAGCTGGCGATCAAAATCCCTGCCTCGCCGAGTGGAAGGATGAGTTCACTCCGCACCGGGGAGTCCGGATTGTAGATCTCCGGATTATCGTGGACATCCTCGATTGCACGTCCCTCGCCCTGTTCGTACACGCGCCACGCGATGCTGTCCTCGCCCGTGAACGTCGGTGGCTCACCGATGAGATCGCGTCCAGCATCGGTCTGCGCGACAGGAACGAGCCCGTCCTGCTCATCGTACAGATGAATCGCACTCGCCTCCAACCCCAGCACGTCGGCGGCGGCCTCAACGCCAATCTCGGCGACATCCGTTCGCGTCTCCGCGGCCATCAGCTCCGGCGTCGTTTCGTTGAGGGTTGCAAGGCGTGTCTCGCGCGTCTTTCTCGCGGTGATATCACGGTAGACCCACAGATGCCCGTCACCCTCCGAGAGTTCGATTGGATGGTAGCTCCGTGCATACGTCTGCCCGTCAGCAAGCTCCAACTCTTCGTTATACACCGGTTCTTGCCCAGCGATCAGGTCGTCAATCCGGTCGACGAATGCCTCAGAGTCAGCGAACGTGTCACTGATATCTGCCGCGAGTTGGGCGCAGTCCGTACCACGAATTTCGTCGGGGGAACCCGGCAGGTCGAACAGCTCGAACATCTGTTCGTTGACGGCGACGACGTTGCGTTCCTCGTCTTCGGCGAGCACGCCAACCGGGAGTGTATCGAACAACGTCGACAGGAGCGCATTCGTCTGCTCGAGTTCCCGCTCGTACTCCTTTTGCTCTGTAATCTCGCGGTCGGAGATGATGAGTGAGACGACGTCGCCCTCTTCGTCTCGGACAGGCCTGAAGACACCCTTGACGGTATATTGCTCACCACCGGGTTGGAGAAGATCAGTCTCAAACTCCACGTATTCGCCGTCTGCCGCCCGCTTGATCCAACCTTTCACGTCTTCTTGAAGCCTCTCTGAATAATTGAACCACGGCGTCTCCCAGAACGGTTTGTCCGTCACGTCCTCCCGTGTGGCGTTAACGTAGTCCATCGCGGTCTCATTGATTTCGAGAACCGTCCCGTCCGTGTCGATCAGACCGACGAGGATATTCGGATCGTCGAAGATCGCTTGATAGCGACGTTCCTTTTGCTTGAGTTCTTGCTCTCGCTCCTTGTACTCGGTAATCTCGCGAGCGATACCGATTACTTGGCGTGACTCACCACTGGATTCATTCTGGACAGAGACGGTATCCCGAATCCAGCGTACATCGCCCATCTCGGGTGTTGTTCGGTACTCTAATTGGCCGCCATCCCTCTCTCCGTCGACCAGTTGTTGGTAGAATTGCTGGAATTGGTCGCGGTCGTCTGGGTGTACCGCCTGCGCGAGATGGTCTTCCCACGTCGGCACCTCGTCTGCCGACAGCTCGAAAAACTCGTTGTAGGCCCCGTGTCGAACGACTTCGTCTGTGTCGCAGTCGATCTCGAAGATCACCGAGTTCGTGTGTTCGAGCGCGAGTTGCATCCGCTCGCGCGTGCGTTCAAGTGCCCGTTCGTGTGTCTTGCGCTCGGTGACATCCGCTGCGATACCGAGGACGGCCTGATCGTCGACATCGCCGAACTCGTACGGCTGTAATCGCGGTTCGAAGATGTGTGGCTCACCATCTGGATCGGCAATCTCAACTTCGGGAACTCGCTGTGTCGTCTCATCTTCGAGAACTTCGTCCAGATGTCGTCGAAATTGGTCAGCAGCCGATGCTTCAAGAACCTCCGCAATATTCGACCCTTCAATATCTTCAACAGTCGTGTCGTGGAACGTCGCGAGTGCTTCATTCGCCAGCAGATAGTTCCCTTCCTCGTCAACCACATAGAGAAGATGAGGAAGGGCATCGACGATCTCGCGCAACCGTTGCTCGCTTCGCTCGACTCGCTCCTGTGCCCGGTGGTGTTCGACAGCGTTCGTGATGCGGTTCGCAAGTACCGTGTACTGGTCGGTGCCGCCTTCCTTCTGGAGGTAGTCGGTCACACCAGCGGAGATGGCATCGCTCGCAACCTCCTCTGAACCCTTGCCAGTGAAGAGGATGAACGGCAGTTCGGGATGGTACTCCCGGACGGACTGGAGGAACTCAATCCCGTTCTGTCCGGGCATCTCATAATCCGATACCACACAGTCGAATTCGTTCTGTTCGAGTTCGTCTTTTCCATCGCTCGCACTGGTGGCTGTTTCGACAGCGAACCGGTCGTCCTCACGTTTGAGGAAAGTAGCGGTCAGATCAGCGAAATCAGGTTCGTCGTCAACATGAAGAACCTGAATGGAGTTTGGAGAGCCGTTGCTCATTATGTACAGCGTGATTGAGACAACGAATAACGGTTGGGACGTGAATATCGAGACTGAGTTCGACCATCTACATTTCCCTCCCCGATTGTTCAAATACCGTTGAAGTGGTGAATCAAATGTCTATGACATACTCGCGTATAATGCGAACCGAGCAACTATCAGCTCCAGAACTTCTTAGTGATTGCCAGATTCCGAACCTAGTATGGAACCGAAAGACTATGCCGTCCTGTTTGTACTCGACGTGATTGCAACCGTCGTTGGTATTTTTGTGTATCTTGGAATTGGTGGCTCATTCTAACCAGCGAGCAGGATAGAGATTAGCTGGGGTTGCGAGCGGCGGATTCAGACGAGCTTCGCGAGGCGTTGCTCGCCGATCTTGAAGAAGCACGCCGCGACGAGGCACGCGGGCAGACGAAAGAGCTGTGACGTACTCGGGGCGTCCGATACTGCCTCCGAGTGCTCGGGGGCTAATTAGTAGTCACAACAGGTCGGGCCGAGTAGTTGTAGAAGTCGTCCTTGCCAGACATGGGGATACCCGTTCGTTTCGTGTCGACCCGGGTAACTCGTTCGTTCGGCGGCCACGCGAACCGAAACGACCACGTCCCTCCCAGCACCCGCCGGATCGTATGCCGCCGTCTCTCGCGTCACCGCCGCCGGCGACGCTCCAGTCGTCAGCGGCTCTCGGGTCGCCGACGGGCATCGCGTCGACGTACTCCGCGGTCTTCGCGCCCGAGTTGTTCGTGCTCCTGTGCGGGCTGATCGCCCTCGGCTACGAGTGGCGGCGAGCGAGCCGACGATCGCTGGCGGGCCTCGCCGCCCGGATCGGCGTCCTCGGCGTCGGCTGGGGGGTCGCGTTCGCGGTGTATCAGGGGCTCCCTCGACTCCTCGCCGCCGCGCCCGCGTGGACGACGGACGCCACCGGAAGCGTGGGGCTCGGCGCCGGGTTGCTCGTCATCCGGGGATGGTGGCGACGCGCCGGGTGGGGAGCGGTCGTCCCCGAGTACGCGCTCGTGCTCGTCGCCGTGACCGTCCCGCATCTCGTGATCACTCCGGTGTGGGACGTGTCGAGCCACGTGCTGTACGCGGTGGTTCCGGCGGGCGTTCTCACCCTCGTTGACCGGCGGGCCGCACCGCTCGTGGTCGTCGCACTCGGCATGGTCGTCGCCCGACCGCTCGCCGGCGCACACACCTGGGGCGAGTCGATCGGCGGGCTGGCCCTCGGGGTCGCGGCGCTCGCGGTGTACGTGTCGGTCGGCGGGTTCGACGACCCGTCGCGGGCCGACACCTCGTCGCGACGACCGTGACAGTCGGAGAGCGGGTGACGCCGGAGACGAGCGGGTGGTAGATTAGCGTTCTACTCGTCCTCGTCGTCGCCCGTCTCGTCGCCGCTCCCCTCTTCGGACGCTTCATCCTCCTCCTCGACCGGCGCGTTCGGCGCGTGACGCTTCACGCGGTTGACGGCGTCGAGCGCCTTCGAGCGCGAGGTGTACCCCTCGCCGGAGGTTCCGAGGATCGTCCCGTTGCGGTGGCGAAGCCGCCAGCGGAACTCGCCGCCGGCGTCCTCGTACACCTCGACGGCCGCCGTGGTCATCGTGAGCCGGTCGGCCTCCGGGGCGTACTCGCGGACGCGGTCGACGGCGTCGGTCAGCGCCGAGCGGGAACTGTATCCCTCGCCCGAGTCGGCGATCGCCTCCCCGTTCGCGGCGACGAGCCGCCAGCGGTGCTCGGCGGCGGCGTCCTCGTACGTCTCGAAGCGGACGCCCGAGTCGGCGTCGACGCCGGCGTCGCCGGCGACCTCCTGGAACCTATCGGCGGCGCGTCGGGCGTTCGAGCGGTTCGCGTACCCCTCGCCGGAGTCGCTCAGGATGTTCCCGTTGCGGTGGACGAGTCGCCAGCGGAACTCGCCGGCGGCGTCCTCGTACACCTCGATCCCCGCGGGATCGAACTCCAGGTAGTCCGCGGGTCCGATCGACGACTGCACCGTCGCGACGCCGTCCGTGGCACCCCGCTTCGAGGAGAAGCCGCGGGTTCCGGCCGCGATGGTGTTGCCGTTGTCGTGGCGGAGCCGCCAGCGGTACTCGTCGTCGCCGTCGCGGTACAGTTGGAACCGCGCGGACGGCTCCTCGGCGACCGGCTCGACGATGGGCTCGGGCTCCTCCTCGTCGCGCTGCCACACGACCGCCGCGCCCAGCGAGTTTCGCTTGACGCTTCGCATCCCGCGGCGGGCGGTCCGGTCGCTGGAGTAGCTCTCGCCGGAGGTGGCGATGATGTTCCCGTTGCGATGGACGAGCCGCCAGCGCCACTTGCCGGACTTGTCGCGGTACACGTCGAACGTGGCGGAGCTCTTCGAGAGCGCGTTGACGTGGGAGGCCGCGGCGTTCAGGTCGTCGCGCACCGACGCCGTCTCCGTCCGGGCGGCCGCGCTCTCCTCGCTCGCCGTCTCGGCCGCGGTTTCGGCCGCTGCGGTCTCCGCTCGCGACTCCTCCAGGTCCGACTCGAGGGCCGCGATCCGGTCGTCGCGCTCGGCGACCGCCGCCTCCAGTTCCTCGATGCGTCGGTCGTCGGCCTCGTCGTCGGCGCGGGCGTCGACGAGCTGTTCCTCGACCGCCTGTCGGGCTCGACTCTGCCCCACCGATATCGGTGCGAGCGCGCCCGAAAGCGTGATGAGCGCCAGTCCGACGGTGTACACGGCGACGACGCCCCGTGCGGTTCCGGAGCCGAGCGCCCACTGCTGGGGGAAGACCGTGAGGAACCACGCCATCGCGGCCAGACAGACCACGAGGCCGACGTACACCAGTCGCTTCGCATTTCGATGGAACGACTGGCCGACGACGAGCCCCGCGAACGCGGTCGCGAGGCCGATCCCGGCGAACAGATACGCGATGCCGCGGGTGCCGGTCTGCCCTGCGCCCATCGACGTGAGGAACAGCGCCATTCCCACGATGGCCACGATCGTCCCGGCGACGAACAGCCAGTACCCGTACACCTCGTCGGTGGTGAACGGCTCCCCGAACCGTTCTCGGTACGTCGACACGAGCCGGCCGGTCTCGGATTCTACCATGGTATCTGGTAGCAAATTCCTGCCCGTTAGCTTCAACTTACGTGTTGCCGGTCCGCGGTCGACGAGCCCGATCCGACGACACCGGTTCGGGCGTCGACGGCCTCGCTCGCGACAGCGCCGAAACCGCGCGGTCGATCGGAACGGGAACCGCGGGTACTCGAAACGGGAACCGCGGGTATTTTTACGGGCACACTCGTAGCCCGCGATATATGTTCAAGGCCATCGTGAGTGCGTCTACCCTCCGCGACGCGCTCGATTCGGTGAGCGTGCTGGTCGACGAGTGCAAAATCCGTCTCAACGAGGACGAACTCGCGATCCGCGCGGTCGACCCGGCCAACGTCGGGATGGTCGACCTCACGCTCGAGGCCGCCGCGTTCGAGTCGTACGAGGCCGACGGAGGGGTCATCGGGGTCAACCTCAACCGCCTGGAGGACATCGCCGGCATGGCCGACACCGGCGACCTGATCGAACTGGAACTCGACGAGGAGACCCGAAAGCTCCACATCCATATCGAGGGGCTCAGCTACACGCTCGCGCTCATCGATCCCGACTCCATCCGCCAGGAGCCGGACATCCCGGATCTGGACCTCCCCGCCGAGATCGTGCTGGAAGGGGCACAGCTCGACCGCGGGATCACCGCCGCCGACATGGTGAGCGACCACATCCGCCTGCGCGTCGACGAGGCCGAGGAGGCGTTCTTCATCGAGGCGGAGGGCGACACCGACGACGTCGACCTCCGACTCGACCGCGAGGACCTCATCGATCTGCAGGCCGGCCCCGCGGACTCGCTGTTCAGCCTCGACTACCTCAAGGACATGAACAAGGCCATCCCGAAGGACGCGGAGGTCCGCGTCGAACTCGGCGAGGAGTTCCCTGTCAAGATGCACTACGAGTTCGGCGAGGGGATGGGTCAGGTAACGTATATGTTGGCTCCGCGTATTCAGAGCGACTGAGGTAGGCGTTTATTCTGCTCCCCGACGTTTGTTTAATTCCGATAACGCAGCGGTTGCGCTGTGCCGACGGTCCGAATTGTGGCCACTTACAACGGTGAGTAAGCACGCCACCGAACCGGCACTCTCGGTCCGTACCGGACCGCTTTTGTTGCACACATCCGACACGAAACCGTGACCGCCGCCTGGTTCTTCGACTGCGACGGAACGCTCGTCGAGTTCACGGCTCCGTACGACGAGATATTCGCGGACGCCTGCGTCGCCGTCGGCGTCACCCGCGACGACGCCGCGTCGATGCTCGATCCGTACAACGAGGCGTTCTTCGCCGCCTTCGACGACTTCCACCCGGAGCCGTACTGCGCCGGAATGGCGGCGGCGCTGGAGGAGACCGGACTCGGCGAGTCGACCGACGCCGACGCGGCGACGCTGGCCGAGTCGCTGTGTGAGACGGAGACGACGGCGACGACCGTTCGGGACGGGACCGTCGAGACGCTCGACGCGCTGGCCGAGCGCGGCGTCGCCTTGGGGGTGCTGACGAACGGGGTCGCAACTCAACAGCGCCGGAAGTTGGAACGCCACGGGCTGTTCGACCGATTCGATGCGTACGTCCCGAGCTACGAGGCCGGCGCACACAAGCCCGACCCCGAGCCGTTCGCGGTCGCCCGCGAGCGACTCCCGGCCGACGAGTACGTCTACGTCGGCGATTCGGCCGACCACGACATCGCGCCGGCCCGGGAGGCCGGCTTCCACGCCGTCCACGTCGACCACGACGCCGAGCGCGGCGTGGCGACGGTTCGGGACATCGGTGCGCTGGGGGGCTTGATCGTACAGCGCTAGCCGGACGGTCGCTCAGTCGTCGCCCTTCACGTCCCCGACCCCCCGCCGAGCGTCCTCCCCCGCGCCAACACGTACACCACCGGGACCAACAGCACAGCGCCGGCGACGAACGGCGACCAGTACGCCAGCACGTACGCCGAGGCGGCGACCGGCGGGCCGACGGTTCGACCGAGGCTCCCGGCCCCCTGCGTGACGCCGAAGGCCGCCCCCTGCGTCTCGTCGCTAGCGCGCTCGGAGACGAGCGTCGACAGCGAGACGTTCAGCGAGCCGTTGCCGAACGACAGCAGCGCGCCCACCGCGAACAGCGCGACCGTCGGGCCGGTGAGGACCGCTCCGTCCAACAGGCCGTCGCCGGTCCCGCCCGGCAGCGGGAGCAGCCCTCCGAGTTCGGGCGTGAACGGCAGGAGCGCGAGCGCCGTCGCCAGCGCTGTGCCGCCGATCACGGCCAGCCGGACCGCGCCGAGCCGGCGCTCCAGCGGCCCGACGAGCGCGCCCTGGTTGACCGTCCCGAGCACGCCGATGTAGGTGAGGAAGACGGCCGCGGCGGTCGCGTCGTAGCCGTAGAAGTCGGCCGCGAACGGGATGAACATCACCTGGATGCCCGCGAACGCGACCGAGGTGACGAAGTACGAGGCGACCAGCGGGCGGAGCGCGTCGTCGGCGAGCGCCGACCGGAACTGGCCGACGATCGAGCGGCCCCCTCCGCCCGTCCGGGTGCGTTCGGGCTCCGTCAGCACAGCCACCGCCGCGCCGGCGGCGAGGAACGACAGCCCGGCGGCGAGGAAGCTCGGGAGGGTGAACCGCGTCGTCGGGACGACCGCAGGGAGGAGGTCGTCGGCGGCGGCGACGACCTGATCGCTGGCGGCGACACCCCCCAGCGCGGGGCCGAACACGAACCCGAGCGAGAAGGCGGCACCGACGAGCCCGAGCGCGCCGGCCCGCTTCTCGCGCGGCGTCACGTCGGCGATGTACGCCTGCGCCGCGGAGATGTTGCCGCCGGCGGCTCCCGCGAGCGCCCGCGACAGCAGGAGCGTCGCGACGGCGGCACCGGTGCCGGCGACCGCGCCGATCTCGGTGGCGAAGCCGAACACCAGCCACGCGACCCCGGCCATCGCGACCGAGAAGGTGATGACGGGCCGGCGACCGCGCTCGTCGGAGATCCGGCCGAGCGTCGGCGCAGCGAGGAACTGCGCCAGCGAGTACGCGGCGGCGATCAGCCCGATGAACACGTCGCTGACGCCGAACGAGCGCACGTAGAAGGGGAGGATCGGGATGACGACCCCGAAGCCGAGCAGGTCGAGGAAGACGACGCCGATCACGACCGCGACGGCGCGGCGGGAGCCGCGCGGGCCGTCGCCGTCCGTGGACCCGGACGCGGAGTCGGGCGGGGAGCCGTCGCGGGAAGCGCACACGGGGGAATCGTCGGCCGGCGATGACTTAGCGGTCGTGGTGAGTTCCCGGGACAAGACACTTGACGCTCCTGTGTCCACGCCCGACGATGCCCTCCGATCGCACAGCACTCGTGATCCTCCTCGTCGGGCTCCTGCTGGTCCCGGGCCCGGCGTACGCGTTCGCGCTCGACGACCTCGGCCAGGAGGAACGGCACCGAAGCTCGACGGGGTACTCCGCTACTGAAGTCGACGTTTCGAACGACACGGTGCTGGCGGATCGCTACGGGACCGAACTCTCCGTCCGGCCGTCGAGCTTCCAGTATCGCCACGTCCGCGAGCGCTACCGCGCGCCGAACCGGACGCGCGAGACGCTCGAAGCCGCGATGGCCGACGGTGACGCGGCCGTCGAGTCGGACGCGGTCGCCGCCGACCTCCGTCGGCTCGACCGGAACCACTCGTTCCTGACGGCCGAGTACGACACCTACTACGCGTTCGATGTCGCCGACGGCGAACTCACGGCGACGCCCGCGAACGACGCCGAGGTCGCCGGGGTCGTCCGAGACCAGTTGGTCGTGAACTACAGCGCGCTCCCGCCCGACGAGCGGCGCACGTTCCGGAAGATCCGCAACGCGACCGCCTCCGAAGAGGCGTTCGACTACCGGCCGTGGAGCGACGAGCCGGTCCCCGAACGGCCGATCGTCGAGCGCGACGGACGGTACTACGCCGTCGAGGTCACCTCCCACACCGACGACTTCGATTTCCCCGACGGACTGCTGCTCGGGCTGGCCGGCTCCGGCGTCGGCGTCGTCGCTGTGGTGGGGGGACTCGGCACCCTCGGGTACAATCGCTGGCGAGGCTGACGTGAGACGGGAGACCGGCCCCGCGACGGCCCCGACTCAGCCGTGCCGTTCGATCACGCGCTGTGCGGCCTGCGCTTTCTCCTTCCAGCCGTAGCCGGCCTCGTACACGTGACGCTTGCTGTCGACGAGCTGCTCGGGACTGGACTCCTCGAAGCCGCCCCGCTCCCAGGTGCCCGACCGGTGGAGCCAGTCGATGACGTTCTCTCGGGTCTCCGCCCACGAGAGACCGACCATCTCGTACCAGGCTATCAGACTGAATATCGCGTTGTCGTGACACCCCGGATAGCTCCCCTCGCGGTAGACGGTCGCCATCGGCTCGCGGGTGGGCTCGGACACCTCCTCGCGGTAGCGCTCGGCGGTGAGCAGCTCCAGCGTGTCGCCGTTCTCTTCGATGCGGCCCTCGCGCCGGAGCAGGTCCAGCGCGGCGCGGTGGAGCCCGGACCACTCCCCGTGGACGGCGTGCTGGAGCGCCGATTCGGTGACGGACTCGTCGACGAGCACGGTCAGGACGTCCGTGTACGCCTGCTCGATGTGGTGCCACTCGGTCCCCTCGAAGTCGCAGTCGGCGTCGTGCAGGCTGTTCGTGGTGCGACAGCCCGGACAGGGATACGCGAACCGTGGCACGGTCACTCTCCGATGGGTGCGTTCCCGCCTTAGATGTCGTGGTTCGCCGATCGGGGGGCGGCACTCGACACCCGATTTCCCGGAGTTCGACCGACGGGCTCCGACGCTCAGGGCTCGTGGACGTGCCCGCACTCGGGACACTTCACCTCCTCGCCGCGCACCTCCGCGCTTGCCTCCCGAACGTCGCGCATCACCGAGGAGATCTTGTCCTCGGCGGCCAGCTCCTCCTCGACGGCGAGGTCCGCGCCCTCGACCTCCAGCAGGAACTTCGCGACCTCCGTCGACTCGTACATCACGTCGTCGAGGTCCTCGGCGGTGAAAAAGCCCGACATCGCGCCGTAGAGGAACGTCGCGCCCGCCTTTCGCACCTTCTCCTCGAAGGAGGCGCGCGCCTGGTTCACCGCCTGCGGCGTGTAGGTGTCGGTCATGAACGGCACGAGTTCCGGGAGGTTCTCGCCGATCTTCGTCATCTCGACGCCCGTCTCCGTCCGGAAGTCCGCACACAGCCGCGCGATCGCCCACTCGCGGGCGGTGACGTACGTGCGGTCGCGGAGGAACTCGTTGACGCGGTCGTACTCGGCGCGCTCCATCTTCTGGAAGCGGTCGTACTTCGCCACGTCCTCCGGCACGTCGGCCCCGACGTCCGGTCCCGGAACCGATCCCTCGCCGGCGCGGTCCGCGTCGTCGGCGTCGCCGGTTCGGTCGGCGTCGCCGCCGTCGTCGTCGCCGTCGCCGGTGCGGTCATCGGCGGCCTCGCTGGCCCCTCCGTCGTTTCCGGCGGCTCCGTCGACATCGCGCTCCTCACGGGCGTCGGCTCCGGCGGCCGTCTCGCGCTCGTCCGTCTCGCCGGCGACCTCGCCGCCGTCGGTCGCGCCCGTCCCGGCGGCCTCGGCGGCCGGACTCTGTCTCTCCCCGGAGTCGTCGGTCATGACGCCCCGTAACCGACCGACCGAGAAAAAGCCGTCCCCGCGTCGGTCGGGCGTCCGACGGGTCGCGCACGGCTTCCGTCGCTGTCTTCGGTGCCGTCGCTGTCCTCGGCGACCGCGTCGCCGTCGCGGTCGATGCCATCGCCACCGCCGCAGTCGCCACCGCCGTCGTCGAGACTGTCGCAGCCATCGTCGAGACTGTCGTCGCTGTTACCGGGACCGCCAGCGGTCGCGGTCACCGTCACGGCCGGCGATCGTCGTCGCCGGCGGCACGTTTTTGTCCGGCCCAGCCGACCGTCGGCGCATGAAGGTACTGCTGGGCGTCGGCGGGAGCGAGGACTCCTTCCGGGCGCTCGAGGAGACCGTCGAACGGGCGCGGGCCGCCGGCGACGACCTCACGGTCGCGGTCGTCGAGAACCCGCAGTCCGACCACACGCCCGACGCCGTCGAGGACCGCGTGCGATCGGTGCTCTCGGAGGTCGACCTCGCGGCCGACGTGCGCCGCGTCGAGGGCGACGCCGGCAGCCGGATCGTCGCCATCGCCGAG
The DNA here is from genome assembly GCF_021431925.1 of Halobaculum sp. CBA1158. Taxonomy (NCBI): domain Archaea; kingdom Methanobacteriati; phylum Methanobacteriota; class Halobacteria; order Halobacteriales; family Haloferacaceae; genus Halobaculum; species Halobaculum sp. CBA1158. Next base: position 161,440 of record NZ_CP090371.1, read on the forward strand.
GAGGAGGGGTTCGACCAGATCGCCATCGGCGGGGGCGAGACGAGCCCGATGGGCAAGATCAACCTCGGCAGCATCGCCCAGTTCGTCCTGCTGAACTCCCACGTCTCTGTGAAACTGGTCAGATGAGCGGCGACCGCATCTACCCGGACGAGCCCGCCGGCCCGTTCGAGCCGCCGCCGACGACCTTCGAGGACCGCGAGGGTCGCGCCATCGAGATCCGACCGTACCCCCCGGACGCCGACGGTGAGTCCGGCGAGGCGGCCTTCGAGTCGCTCGTCGAGATGTACCTCGCGTTCGACCCCGCCGACCGCGCGCAGGGGATCCCCCCGGGTCGGGAGTCGGACGTGCGGTCGTGGCTGGAGACGATCCTCGGAGACGGCGGCTACAACGTCATCGCCTGGGAGGGAGACACCGCCGCCGGCCACGCCACGCTGGTCCCCGACGGCGACGCCTACGAACTGGCGATCTTCGTGCTCCAGGCGTACCAGGGCGCGGGCATCGGCACGCACCTGATGGAGGCGCTGTTGGGCCACGGTGCCGACAACGGCGTCAAGAACGTGTGGCTCACCGTCGAGCGGTGGAACCGGGCGGCCGTCGGCCTCTACAAGAAGGTCGGCTTCGAGACCAGCGACGCCGAGTCGTTCGAGTTGGAGATGACCGCCCGGCTCGCGACCCCGGAGTAGCGGCCGTCGGCGACGACGCTCCTCGCCGCGCGGGTCGCGGGTGTCACAGGTACTCCACGTCCGTCGCCTCGGTCCCCCAGATCCGCCAGTTCCCCTCGTACTCCCGTAACACGTGGACTCCCTCGGTTCTGTTGTCGCGGAACTCCCCGTCGCCCTCGGCGGTCGTTACCTGTATGAACCGGACACGCGCCTCGGGCGGCTCCTCGCAGTCGTCCTCCTGGACTTGTAGCGGGCGCAGCTCCGACTGCTCCTCACAGCCACACCCGTCTTGCACCTGTAGCGGTCGGAACAGCGACTTGTCCTGGCAGTCGTCCTCCTGGACCTGCAGCGGCCGGATCGCTGAGAACGCCCCGTCGTCGGTTCCGTCGCCGAAGCCGCCGTCGTCGGTCCCCGGTTCGTCGCCGGACGTCTCGGGTCGCTCGACCACCGTCACCTCCTCGAGTTCGTACTCCAGATCGTACTCACCCCACGCCTCGCGGGCCTGGTCGATGGCGGCCTCGTACTCCGGCGCGTCGGGGTGAAGGGTTCGCCGGTAGGCATCGAGATCCTCCCGGTTGAGCGCCGCCACGTTCTCGCGCACGACCGCCATGTACGGATTCGACGACCCGATCGGTCCACCGGGATCGCCCTCGTCACCACCGTTCGCGCTGTCGGTCGTGTCACCGTCACCGGGGCGTCGTGTTCGGGTCGGATCGCCGTCCGACCCGTCGCCGGAGAGACACCCCGAAACCGCGACTGCTGCGGCCGTCGCCGTTGCACGAAGCGCGGTGCGTCTATCCATGCTCCCGGATTCGCCTCACGGGCAAATACTGTTTCGCTGTTACTTGGCCGTGTCCTCAAGGTCGGATTACACCGACAGGACGGGCTGGCTCGCGTACAGCAGGACGTACTCGGCGGCCTTCTCCAGCACCTCGCCGGGCTCGCCCGTGAGCGGCTCGCGCGGGATCACAATGAAGTCGGCGTCGAGGTCCTCGGCGGTGTCGAGGATGACCGACCCGGGGTGGGTGGTCTTGCGCTTCGTCGAGAAGCCGTAGGCGATGGAGGAGGAGACGGGGACGCCCTCGGCCTCGGCGATGGCCCTGACCGAGTCGGTGAACGCCTCGGTGTCCTCGGCGACCTCCGACTGGTCGACGGCGGATTCCTCGATGGCGCGGACGACCTCCTCGCCGAGCACGTACACCGCGTGCACCTGCGCGCCGTAGCGCTCGGCGACGGCGACGGCGTACTCCACCGCCTCCAGCGACTCGTCGCTCCCGTCGACGGGAACCAACACGCGATCGACGGTCAGGCTCATACGCGTGCCTGCGGCGGAGGGCGTGAAAGGTGTTCCCCTCGTCGCCGTTTCGTGCCGTCGTCGACCGCCCTCGCCGGCCGGTCTCCCCCGACCGAGGTCGGTATCAACACCCCGACCCGGGCGGCCGGCAGCGACGATCCGGCCCGCGCGGCCGAGCGCCGGCGGCGAAACGTTTACCGAGCGGTAAGCGAACTACGCGGTACGAATGACACCGAACCACACGTCGACGCTGGGAGCGCCCCCGCGGACCGCGGTCGAGGAGGACGCGCCCAGCCCGACCGTCGGAGGCGACGCATGAGCGACGGCGACGACGGGCGGATCCTCGAGGGGGTCACCGTGCTCGACCTCTCGACGTTCGTCACCGGCGGCTTCTGCTCGGCGATGCTCGCGAACCAGGGCGCGGAGGTCGTCAAGGTCGAACAGCCCGGATACGGCGACGCGGTCCGTCACTCCGGCCCGCCGTTCATCCAGGGGGAGTCCCCGTACTACTGGACGCTGAGCTACGGGAAGAAGAGCATCGAACTCGACCTGAAGAACCCCGAAGCGAAAGAGGCGCTGTACGACCTCGTCGAGGAGACGGACGTGTTCATTCAGAACTACCGACCCGGGACCGCCGAGCGACTCGACGTGGACTACGAGACGCTCTCGGAGTACAACGACGACCTGATCTACCTGGCGATCTCGGCGTTCGGACAGACCGGCCCCTGGAGCGAGCGCTCGGGGTACGACCTGCTCATCCAGGGAATGAGCGGGATCATGAACGTCACCGGCGAGGAGGGCCGCCAGCCCGTGAAGGTCGGCCTGCCGATGACGGACCTCATCACGGCGATGTGGGCCGCCTTCGGCGCGACGACGGCGCTGTACCGTCGCGAGCGGACCGGCGAGGGGGAGTACATCGATCTGGGGATGTTGGAGGCGACCCTCCCGTGGCTCACCAAGCAGGCGGGGATGGTGTTCGCCGGCGAGGAGACCAAGCGGATGGGGACGAAAGACCCCGTCCTCGCGCCGTATCAGACGTTCGAGACGAAAGACGGCTTCATCAACATCTGCATCCTCAACGAGAAGCTGTGGGGGGAGCTGTGTGAAGCGCTCGACCGGCCGGACCTCCCGGCGGACGACCGCTTCGAGCAGAACGCCGACCGCGTCGACCACCTCGAGGAACTGGAGGCCGAGATCGAGGCGACGCTCGCCGAGCGGACCACCGACGAGTGGATCGAGATCATCGCGGAGGACGCGGGGGTGCCCGCCGGCCCCGTCTATGACGTGGAGGAGGCGCTGAACAACCCCCAGATCGACGCCCGAGGCACCGTCACCGAGATCGACCACCCCGAACTGGGGGAGATCCCCGTGATCGAGCACCCGTTGAAGTTCGGCTCCGCCGAGAGCGGCTTCGAGCTCCCGCCGCCGCTGCTGGGCGAGCACAACCGCGACGTGTTCCGCGAACACGGCTACTCCGAGGCGGAGATCGACCGCATGGAGGAGGCGGGCGTGTTCGGCGACCCCGACTCCGAGGAGTAGCTGACGCGGCGGAGTCGCCGTCGCAGTAACGGTCGCGGTCGCGGTTGCGGATTCCCTACGCCTCGTACAGCGAGTCGAGCACGAACTCGTCGATGGCGCGGCGGGCCTGTTCGGGGGCGTCCTCGTGCCCCAGCGAGATCCGCCGGCCGCGGGCCGCGTGGATCACGTCGGTGACGAGTTGCCCCATCAGCGTCGCGTCCACGTCGCGGAACTCGCCCGACTCGATCCCCTCTTCGACGACCTCGACGATGCTCCCGCGGATCCGGTCGTAGTGCTCGTCGAATATCTCGCGGTGCGCCTCGTCGTTCTGCGCGTAGGTGTACAGCTCGTGGTACACCTTCATCCGGTCCCAGTGGCCGAACTCCTCGAACTCCGGTCCGAACAGACACTGGTCGATCCGCGCGTCCAGTTCCGTCCGCGGGTCCGCGTCCGCTTCGACCTCGACGCTCCCCTCGTACTGGTCGATGACGTGCTCCAGAAACGACGACAGCAGGTCGTACTTCCCGTCGAAGTGGTAGTGGATCACCTGTCGGGTGAGGTCCATCTCCTCGCCGATGTCCCGCATGCGGAGGTCCTTGTACCCGTGCTTGCTCAGCGCGCGAAAGGTCGCCTCCATGATCACCTCCCTCGTGTCCTTGGCGGAGACCGTCTCGGAGGAATCGCTCATACGTCCTCTCACACGGAGAGGCATATAATACGATTGCCCCGACCGCCGTGTTTACCGTGCGGTAAACTTTTGTCCTCCTGGTCAAACCCACAGCCCGGAGATGCCACAAACGATCATTCAGGATGGGACGGTCGTCTCGCTCGACCCCGACATCGGGACGCTCGAGGGGGCCGACGTGCTGATCGAGGACGGCGAGATCGTCGAGATCGGCGGGGACCTCGCGGACGCGAACGCCGAGCCGATCGACGCGTCGGGCAAGATCGTCTTCCCGGGACTCGTCGACTCGCACATCCACCTCGCGCAGACCCAGGTACGGGGCATCGCCGGGGACTGGTCGCTCATGAACGAGTACTTCGACCACATGCTCGGCAACATCACCGGGCTCTACCGACCCGAGGACATGTACCTCGGCGGCCTCTTCGGGGCGTTCGAGAAGCTTCACACGGGGACGACGACGGCCCTGGACTGGTCGTACCCCAACACGCTCGAACACGGCGAACGCGCCGTCGACGCGCTGCAGGACGCCGGGATCCGCGCGGTGTACACCTACGGCCCGCCGGGAGACGACGCGGCAAAGTGGTGGTTCGAGAGCGACGTCGGACTCCCGGAGGAGAACATCCGCGAGCTTCACGAGGAGGCGATCCGCGACGACGACCTGCTCAGCCTGGCGCTCGGGCTTCGGGGGCCGGACTTCTGTACCGACGAGACGGCCCGAGCGGACCTGGAACTGGCGCGCGACCTGGACGCGCTCTCGACCATCCACATGGGCGCGGCGCTGTGGCCGTCGTCGGTGTACGGCGAGGACTACCAGGGGTTCGGCGCGATCGAGGACATGCTCGGCCCCGACGTGAACGTCGCCCACGGCAACCACTTCGCGCAGGAGGACATCGACCACGCCGTCGAGCAGGGCGTCTCCTTCTCGTCGACGCCGGAGGTCGAGATGCAGATGGGCCACGGCATCCCCGTCACCGGGAAGGTGCTGGAGGCGGGCGGCCGCCCGGCGTGGGGCGTCGACGTCTGCTCGAACGTCAGCGGCGACATGGGCTCGCAGATGCGCATCGGCATGCAGCTCCAGCGGATGTTCGACAACCAGGCGGTCCTGGAGGGCGACGAGGAGGTCACCGAGGTCTCCATCGCCGCCCGCGACACCCTGGAGATGGCGACGATCGAGGGCGCTCGCGCGCTCGGTCTGGACGACGAGATCGGGACGCTCACCCCCGGCAAGCGCGCCGACGTGGTGGTGCTCGACGCGAGCGACTTCATGACCGCCCCGTCGCACTCGCCGATCGAGACGATCGTCTTCCAGTCGGACCCCTCCCACATCGACACGGTCCTCGTCGACGGCGAGCCGGTCAAGCGCGACGGCGAACTGACGAACGACCTCGTCGAGTCGGAGTTCGACCGGTTCGTCGAGTCCGGCCACCGGCTCGTCGACGAGGCCGGGATCGAGCTCTGAGACGGGCGCGACGACGCGACGCCACTCACGCGTTCTTTCACGACACCGATACACATGCGACTTGGACAATACAGCACACCCGAGGACGACGCCGCGTGGACCGGCGTCGCCCGAGATGACGACGCGATCGTACGCCTCCCAGAAGCCGGCGCGGCCGCGGGGATCGAGATCCCCGACGCGACCGCCGATCTGCTCGGCGACTGGCGGTGGGAGCGAAAGGCGGAGTTGGCCGTCGAGTACGCCGAGGCGACCGGCACCGGCGTGTACGACGCCGCCGAGGTGGACAGACACGCGCCCGTCGGCGACCCGGAGAAGGTCGTCTGCGTCGGCTTGAACTACCGCGACCACGCCGAGGAGGGGGGAAACGAGATCCCCGAGACGCCGGTGCTGTTCTCGAAGTTCCCGACGACCGTGGCCGGGCCGGACGACGCGATCGGCTGGGATCCCGAGTACACGCAGAAGGTCGACTACGAGGCGGAGCTCGTCGTCGTCATCGGTGAGGAGGCCCGCCGCGTCGACGAGAGCGACGCGATGGACCACGTCGCCGGCTACCTCGTCGGCAACGACGTGTCCGCGCGCGATCTCCAGCACGGTGACGGCCAGTGGGTCCGCGGGAAGAGCCTCGACGGGTTCGCCCCGACCGGGCCGGAGCTCGTGACGGCCGACGAGGTCGACGACCCCCACGACCTGGACATCTACGCCGAGGTCAACGGCGAGCGCCTGCAGGACTCCTCGACCGACCAGCTCATCTTCGGGATCGACGAGCTCGTTTCGTTCTGCAGCCAGGCGTTCACGCTGACGCCGGGCGACCTGATCTTCACCGGGACGCCGCCGGGCGTCGGCGTCTACCGCGAGCCGCCGGTGTTGCTGGAGGAGGGCGACACCGTCACCGTCGGCGTCGAGAGACTGGGCGAGGTGACGAACGACTGCGAGTATCGCTAGGCGGGGTCGGTAGCCCCATCCGGTAGCTCCGTTCCGACGGATTCGTTCAACCTCTCGTCGGTGAAACAGCCGTTAGGTAGCTGCTGCATACTAGGCGACCCTCCTTTGGATGCCTAACCGCTCAGTAGACCTGCCAGTCTGTCAAACGAGTCTTTCATGTTACCTTTTGCTTTTCTTTCCCACCCTCTAAGTGAAAGCAATGAACCGCCGCCAACTCCTCGGTGTCGCAGGCGGACTGCTACCGGCACTTGCAGGCTGTCTCGACAGTGGTTCTGCGCCATCAACAACACCCGACTCACCGACCCCTCCCTCCGTAGAGTTTGAATTGGTTGACCCGGAGTTGAAAATCGAGGCCCCACCGGAAGTGAGTGTAGACGACGACACTGTTACTGTTCGCGGAACAGTGCAATACGGTTCAAGCAGTTGCGGAACAGTCAAATTGGCCCATGCTGAGTACGAGGATTCACAAGACCGGCTGGACCTGCTTATTGTCGCTGCGGACAATTCAGAGGACATCGAAGTCTGTACGGACGACCTCGTAGTGACCGGGTATCGCGCCGAGATCACCGTTGACGGACGACTTCGACGCATCGCCGCGACTGAACATCACATCTTCGGCGAAACATACTCAACAACCGTAGATTTGACAGATTACTGAATAATACTGTATGGAGCGGTAGAGATGGCTCCATGATTGCACCACCTGTATCTACCAATAGATCCTTTCCCTGTATCTATCGATCAGGCACGCAATTCCACATAGTCTCAGGGACTCCCGACAGCACCACCCTCCCGCGCCGCTCCGCGAACCGTGGCCCGTTCTTACTCCTCGAACCCGAGCACCCGCCTCGGGTTCTCCCACACGACCGTCCGGATGTCCTCGGCGTCGATGCCGTAGCGGTACAGTTCGAACATCGCCCGCTTGATGGCGTACGGGTCCGTCCGGAGCACGTTGGCGCAGTCGGTGTCGATCATGATCCGCTCGGGGCCGTACTCGTCGATGGCGTCGGCGACGGTCGCGGCGTCGACGCCGACGAGCCACGAGTGGCCGATGGTGTAGCTGAGGTGGCAGTCGGTCTCCTCCATCAGGTACGCCGTGTTGTTCTCGTCGGCGTGGGAGGCGATCACCCGGTCCTCGGGGAGACCGGCGTCGTGGGCCGCCGCCACGTCGATTTTCACCGCCTCCAGCGCGGGATTGTCGCCGTCGATGACCGGCTCGGTCCCGAGCCCGGGGTTCTTCTCGTACCCCGGAGTTCCGAGTTCGGGGCGGTAGGACCGTTTCGCCGGCGGCGACGTGTTCGGCGTGTGGAGGATCGCCGGGAGGTCGTGGTCGGCCGCCAGCGCCAACTGCGCCTCGACGACGGCGCGCTGCTCGTCGAAGTCCCACCCCTCCACGTGCTGGGTCGGCGTGACGCCGGTCTCGCCGACGGCCGCGACCGCGTCCAGGGTACAGTAGTCGGCCATCGCCGCCAGCAGTTCGTCGGGGTCCTCGATCCGGACGCCCGTGTGGACGCCCAGGCCGAGTTTCGGCTCGAAGAAGTGGTTGCGTTCGATGGCCGCGCGGCGGTTGATCGCGTCGTCCCAGAGGAACCGGACGTCGGCGGCCCGGACGGGCTTGTACGGCGTCCAGTGATATCCCGAGGCGACCATCACCATCCCGGCACACCCGGAGAGGGCGTACCGCTCGCGGTCCTCCCACGACAGCGTCTGGGCGTGGTTGTGGCCGTCGATCCACGGCGTGTTGAGCAGTTCCGTCGGGAGATCAAGGTCGTCATCGAGGTGCGAGGCGTCCGTCGGGCGGGCGGTGATGTCGTCTGAGGTCATTTGTGGATGTGGTGTGGGGTCGGTTTCGAGCCGCGGATACTCGCGGTTACACCCGCCGACACTTAGCGTTTTACGGCTTGGTAAAACTTTATTACGCGATCGACGTACATTCACGACCATGACACTCCTGATCGGGACCGACGACGGGCTCTATCGCGTCGCCGACGTGCCCTTCGACCGCGACGAACTCGAGCCCGTCCTCGAGTGTGGAGTCGTGACGGCCGTGAAGTCCTGGGACCACACCGAGGGGGTGTTCGTCGCCTCGACGACCGGCGCGTACCGCTCGGTCGACGGCGGCGACACGTGGGAGGACCTCGGCGTCCCGCTCGGGGACCGCTTCTGGCACGCCGGCCAAAGCGAGGTGTGGTCGATCCTGGCGACGCGCGACGGCGCGCTGTACGCCGGGACGAACGACCCGTACGTGTTCCGCTCGGTCGACGGGGGCGAGACGTGGTCGGAGCTGAAGGGGTTCCGTGACCTCCCCTCGCGCGGCCATTGGGAGTCGCCGATCGACCCGCACTACGCTCGACTGCGTGCCCTGGAGGCGGTCCCCGGCCGTCCCGACCACCTGATCGCCGGCGTCGAAGCCGGCGGGATCCACCTCAGCCGCGACGGTGGTCAGACGTGGCTCGACCGACGCGACACCATCGTCGACGACGTCCACCAGGTGCTTCCGATCTCCGAGGAGGTGTGGCTCGCGACGACCGGGTACCTGGACCACAATCTGGAGAACCTCGGGCTCGGTCACGCCGTCGGCGAGGGCGGCCTCTGGCGGACGACCGACGCCGGCGACTCCTGGCGGCGGATCGACCGCGGCAACGACTTCTCGTACATCCGGCGGGTGTTCGTCCACGACGGGCGCGTCTTCTTCTCCGGCGGCGAGGAGGCCCCGCCGGCGTGGGTGAACGACGACCACGAGACGGCGCTGTTCGAGTCGACGAACTTCGGCCGCGACCTCGAGCGCGTTCCCTACCCGGGCGACCCTCACGAGGTCGTCGAGACGTGGGCCGTCCTCGACGGCGACGTGATCTGCGGTTCGGGGCTGTTCGACGTGCCCGACCAGCGCGACGACGTGGCGGGTCGGATCGCCCGACGGACGGCCGACGGCGAGTACGAGACCGTCGGTCGCGTCGACGCGAACGTCAGCCGGATCGAGGTGGTGGAGTCGTGAGCGACGCCGGTTCCCCCGGCGACGCGCCGACGGACGCGACGAACGCGACGGCACCCCCGTCAACCCCGGCGACCACAGCGCCCTCGCGACTCGGGCGGACGCTGTACGCCGGCATCCTGGCGTACATGGCGATCGACGGCTTCCGGAGCAACGACAAGCGCGTCGCCGTCGCCGAGGAGAAGGGCGTCCCGATGCCCGACGTGCTCGTGCCGTTCGTCACCGGCATGCTGTTCGTCGCCAACCTCGGCGTCCTCCTGTGGAAGTTCCCGCGCGCCTCGGCCGGCGCGCTCGTCGTCTTCTTCCTCTCGACGACGCCCGCTATCCACGACTTCTGGACGATGGAGGGGGAGGAACGCCACGCGAACAAGATCAACTTCTGTAAGAACGTCGCCCTGCTGGGTGGGGCGATCGTGCTCCTCGACGCGGCCGCCGACGCCGAGGAGTAGCGCCGGCGACGCGCTCGGAGCCGGCGTCGCGCTCGCGGTATCGCCAGGGAAGAACGGTCCGCGTTACCGCAGCGCCGACACCGAGAACTCGAAGGCGGCCACCGGAACCTCCATGTCGCGGTCGACCAGCACCTCGGGGTGGAGTTCGCCCACGACGCCGACGGACTCCCCGTCGACGACGACTTCGGCGACGCGGCCGTCGAGGAAGCTCGGGTGCTCCGTCGCCGGCGTCTTCAGGTCGGCGTCGAAGTCGTTGCAGACGGCCTGCAGGCGCGCCTTCGCGTCCTCGTAGGTGGCGTCGGTGCGCGCGAGCACGCCGGCGACGCGGCGGTCCTCGGCGACGCGGGTGGTCACGTCGTCGTCGCGGTGGGCGACGAAGCCGACCTCCGCGAGGTCCTGCGGGTAGCTCCGGTGGGTGTTGTTCTCCAGCACCTGCACCAGCGAGGGGAGCGCCCACGTCCGCAGTTGGGTGTAGTCCTCGCTGTACGGGCTGGTGATCTCCGCGCGCGGCTCCGCGCCCAGCGGCGCGTCCGACGGGTCCGCGCCGGCGTCGCGCTCGTCCAGACGCATCCGGTCGTAGTTCTCGGCGGCCGAGGTCATGTGGAAGTTCAGCATGTCCTCGAACCCCAGACCGATGAGGCTCGTGCGCACCGCCCGCTCCAGCCGCGAACGCTCGTGGCGTCCGCCGATGGTGCCGATGTCCGGATAGCTGGGCTCCAATTCGTTGAAGCCGTACGCCCGGCCCACGTCGTCGACGAGGTCGAGGGGGTGGAGCACGTCGACGCGGTACGGCGGGACCTCCACGTCGTAGACGGTCTCCTCCTCGCCCAGGCTGTAGGCGGCGTCGAGGCCCGAGCGCTCGAAGAGGTCGACGACCGCCTCGCGCTCCAGTTCGATCCCGAGCATCGTCTCGATGCGGTCGTGCGTGACGGACTTCTCGTCGGTGTCGAGGTCCGGTCGGATCAGTTCCGGGCCGTACTCGTCGGGGTACCTCGCGCCGTCGGCGTAGTCGACCTGCACCTCCTCGACGGTGCCGCCGCGCGCGGAGAGGGCATAACAGAGGATGACGCACATCTTGTCGATGGTCCACTGGTCGGTCCCGGTGAGTTCGATGAACAGGTCGCGCGAGCCCGCGTCGACCTCCGTGCGCTTCCCGTTGATCACCGGCGGGAACGAGAACAGCCCCAGCTCGTCGTAGATCGCGGGGTAGCGGTCCAGGTCGGCGACGAGGTCGGCGTACGTCTCGCCGGTGTCGTGCTCCGCCAGCACGTCCGCGGGCGTCATTTCGCTGTTCGCGTCCAGCGGGACGAACCGGTCGCCCTCGGGCTCGACACCGCGGTAGGTGATCGTCTTCTCGGTCGCACCCAGGTCCGCGGTGGCGGCGTCGATGGTTCCGGAGGGCTCCGACTCCTCGGTGAGCGCCTGTCCCTTCAGCATCGTGAGGTCGTGGACGCCGATGGCACCCTTCGCGCGGCCGCGGCCCATCGTCGCGTGCAGCTTCTCCTGCAGTTGGATCAGCGACTCCAGCCCGGACTCGCCGAGCTCGACGCCGCGCACGACCGCGCCGGTGACGTACGGGCGCTCCTCGGGCACCGACGGATCGACCTCGATCGTCCAGTCGGCGTCGTTCGTCTCGGGGACGTACACGCCGCGGTCGTTCCCGTACTGGTAGCGCAGCGAGCGCGCGACGCCCTCGACGGAGAGGCGGTCGAGTCGGTCGGGGCCGAACTCGAACTGGAGCAGGCCGTCGTCGGTGTCGCCCTCGTACTCCAGTCCGAGCGCGAACAGGTCGGATTTGAACTCCTCGTCGCTCTTGTCCTCGCCGGTCAGTCCTCGAAGCTCGTCCGTGTCGATGTCGACGACTGGCATCAGTAGGTCACCTCCGCGTTCCGCAGGAACTCGAGGTCCGCAAGGGTGCCGTGCAGGTCGCGGATGTCCTCCGCGCCCGTCGTGAGCATCGCGAGCCGTTCCAGCGCGAGCCCCCACGCCATCACGTCGCAGTCGATCCCCAGGGGTTCGAGCACCTCGTCGCGGAACATCCCCGAGTTGCCGATCTCGATCTCCTCGCCCGTCTCGGGGTGCTCGCCGAACAGCTCGAAGCTCGGCTCCGTGTAGGGGTTGTAGTGCGGCTTGAACCGGATCTCCTCGATGCCGAACTGTCGGTAGAACTCCTCGAAGGTACCCATCAGGTCCCGCACCGAGAGGTCCTCGGCCATCACCCACCCCTCGATCTGGAAGAACTCCAGCAGGTGGGTGGCGTCGAGCGTGTCGTTGCGGTACGCCTTCTGCACGGAGAAGTACCGCTTTGGCGGCTCCAGGTCGGCGTCGGCGTACCCCGAGAGGTAGCGCATCGACAGCGACGTGGTGTGCCCGCGCAGGGCGATCGCCCGCGCGAAGTCCTCCGACCACGGCGAGTGGTAGCCGTCGCCGTCCTCGCCGACGCCGTCGCGGTGGGTCGCCTCCACGCGGTCGACGAGCCCCTCCGGGAGGTCCGCCACCGGCGGCACGTCCAGCGCGAATCGGTCCCAGTGGGTGCGCGCCGGGTGGTCCTGCGGCATGAACAGGCAGTCGTTGATCCAGAAGTCGGCGTCGGCGTGCGGGCCGTCCATCTCCTGGAACCCCATCCCGACGAGCACGTCCTTCACGCGCTCGGACATGCTCCGGAGGACGTGCTCGCGGCCCCCCTCGACGGCCGGGGCGTCGGCCTCGACGTTGTAGTCGGCGAACTCCACGTCCGCCCACTCGCCGCTGGTCAGCAGTTCGGGCGTGAGGCGGTCGACCGTCTCGGCGACCTCGACGCCCTCCATCAGCGCGGTGACGCCCTCATCCGTGAGCGTGACCGAGCGAACGGTCCGCTCGTCGACCTCGACGAGTCCGCGGCTCTCCAGTCGGTCGAGCAGGGCCGCGTCGTCGACCGCCTCGCCGTCGGCGAGCGCGTCGAGCGCGGCGGCCTCCTCGTCGCCGTCGGGGTCCGCGTCGCCGTCGGCGGTCACCTCGCCGGAGTCGACGACGCCGTAGCCCTTGCGGGCGTAGTTGGCGAGCGCGATGTCGACCTCGGGGCCCTCGAGCCCGGCCGCGCCGATGGCCTCGCCCATCGCCACCGGGTCGCCGTCGCCGACCTCGCGGGCGGCGCGGTGGAGGCGAACCTCGGGGAGCCCCTCGCTCCGGTAGGTCTCGCCCTCGTCGGTGAGCGTCGCCGACTCCTCGAGGCGCTCCTCGACGGCGACGAGCCCCTCCTCGCGGAGGTCGAAGGCGGCGCGAGTCACAGTCTCGGGCTTCAGGTCCGTGTCGCTCGCGAGCTGTTCGACGGTCGTCGCGTCGGTCGCGCTGGCGCGTTCCAGCAGCGCGACCTGCGCCTGTGGGAGTCGCATTCGGTTGTGTGCTTGTCCGTCCGGTCGGTGGTTAGTCGTGTCGTTCCGGGACGACGGTTCACCTCCCGAGTCCGCCGCTCCGCGGCGTCGACTCGCTCGGACCGGATTCCCCGCGGCGTCGACTCCCCCACCCCGGCCGCCACACCGTTTATATCCCCACGTGGGAATCTCGTCAGCATGTCATCCGCCTCGGCCGACACGTCGGTGCTGAACGACACGTCCACGTTCAAACACGCGGCCATCGGCGCGGTCATCACGCTCGTGACGTTCTTCCTCCCGTTCTCGCCGGTCATCGGGGGCGGCGTCGCCGGCTACCTCCACGGCCCCGACGGGCGGGACGGGGCGATCGTCGGCGGGCTCGCGGGGCTGCTCGCTGCGGTCCCCGGCGCGGTCCTCGCGACGCTGGTCGCCTCGGTGTTCATCATCGCTGGCCCGGGCGCGCGCTCGGGGATCCTCGTCGCGCTCGTGTTCTTCCTGCTCATCCTGCTGGTTTCGACCCTGTACGGCGGCGTCCTCGGCGCGCTCGGCGGCTTCGCCGGCGCTGTGCTCAACCGCGAGTTCGACGGCCCGACCGAGACCGATCCCGACCGTCTGCACGACCCGACGACGCTCCGAGACGACAGCCCGGAGGTGGACGACGGCCTCGACTCGGACGACCACCCCGATTCGGACGCCGACGGCGGCCCCCGCTCGGAGTCGACGGAGTTCGACGCCGACGGCTCCTCGCGGGAGTGACGGCTCGGGCCGAGCGACAGCTCGGCCGGACCGACTCCCCCGAGTCGCCCGCGCGGTTCAGGCGACGTTGCGCTCGACGGGCCCGCCGCCGTCGCCCTCGAACCGCTCGCGAGTCAGCCCGGACACGTCCACGGTCGACGCCGCGCCGTCGAGAACCAACTCCGCGACGCACGCGGCCGTCGCCGGCGCGTGCTGGAAGCCGTGGCCGGAGAACCCCGCGGCCGTGACGACGCCCGGCAGCGACTCCTCGACGATCGCGTGGTGGTCCGGGGTGACGGCGTACAGGCCGGCCCACCCGCCCGCGAGGCGGCTCTCGGGGCCGAAGTAGTCGGCCACCCTCCCGGCGCGCTCGAGTGCCGACACGGCCCAGTCGGTGTCGGGCGTCTCCGAGAACCGGTCCGGGTCGTCGACGACGGGATCGGCCTCGGCGAAGTGACCGCCGACGAGCGCGCGGCCGTCGCGCTCGGGCCGGAAGTGCGCGGTCGTGTCGGCGTCGATGACCAGCGGGTCGGTCTCGGGGACGGGGGACTCGGGCTCGACGACGGCGGTCTGCCGGCGGTGGGCGACGATCGGGAGGTCGTACCCCGCGGTCTCGGCCAGCCGGGGAGCCCACGCGCCCGCGGCGTTGACCGCGGCGTCGGCCACCAGCGGGTCGGCGTCGTCAGCCAGTTCCACCCGGACGCCCGACTCGCGCGGATCGAGGCTCGAAACCGGGGTGTTCGTCCGTATCTCGACGCCCTCGGCGCGTGCGGCGCGGGCGTACCCCTGGAGCGCGAGGTGCGGGTCGGCGAAGCTGTCGGTCGGACAGTAGGTGCAGGCGACGAACTCGTCCGGTCGGAGTCCGGGGCACAGGTCGGCGGCGTCGGCGGGGTCGACGAGGCGGCTCTCGACGCCGTACTCGCCCTGCATGGCGACCTGGTCGGCGAAGGCGTCGGCGACGTCCCCCTCGCGGGTGCAAAAGAGGTAGCCGGTGGTGCGGCGGTCGACGTCGACGCCGAAGCGCGCCTCGAACTCGTTCCACACCTCGATGGAGGCGACCGAGAGTTCGACGTTGACGCGGGTGGAGAACTGCGCGCGGATGCCGCCGAGCGCGCGGTCGGTGCTGCCCGCGCCGAGGCTCCCGCGTTCGAGGAGGGTCACGTCCGCGCCGCGGGCCGCGAGTTCGTACGCGCTCGCGACGCCGACGATCCCTCCGCCGACGACGGCGACGTGCATGGTCGCCGCAACGTCGGCGCGTCACAAGAGCGTTGCCGACGGGGACCCCGCGGACGAGACGCCGCCGCCCGCCGATGGCGGCCGACGCGAGGAAACACCGAAGTCCCGCCGCGTCGACCACCCTCCATGCACGTTTTCGACGACAACGCGGTCGCCTCGCTGCTGTCGCTCGATCCGCTCCTCCCGGTGATCGAGGAGGCGTTCCTGAAGCAGGGCCGCGGCGAGGTGGAGCGCCCCGAGCGTCCGCACTTCCCGGTCGGCGAGGGCCTCGACGGCCGGAGCGAGCCCGCGGGTACGGCCCTCGCGATGCCGGCGTACCTCCACGGCGATCCCGCCTACGCGACGAAGCTCGCGTCGGTCCACCCCGGAAACGCCGACTCCGCCGTCGACCGGCCGACCGTGCAGGCGCAGGTGATGCTCACAGACGCCGGGAACGGCGCGCCGCTGGCGCTGTTTGCCGGCGAGCGAATCACCAACGCCCGGACCGGCTGCATCGGGGGGCTTGCCGTCCGAGAACTGGCCTCCGGCGACGACCCCGTCGATCTCGCGGTGCTGGGCGCGGGTGCACAGGCCCGCTGGCAGACCCGCGCGATCCACGCCGCCCGCGGCGTCGCCCGCGCCCGGATCCACTCGCCGACGCCCGCCTCCCGCGACGGCTGCGCGGCGGACCTCCGCGCGGCGGGGATCGACGCCGCGGCGGTCGACTCCCCGGAGGCGGCCGTGCGCGACGCGGACGTGGTGGTCACCGCGACGACGAGCGAGACTCCGGTGTTTCCGGGTGAGGCGCTTTCGCCCGGCGCGCTCGTCGTCGCCGTCGGGGCCTACGAGGCGGGAATGTGCGAGCTCGACGCCGCGACGTTCGCGCGCGCCGACCGCGTCTTCGCCGACGTTCCCGAGGAGGTCGCGGGCATCGGCGACGTGGCCGACAACGACGTCGACCCGGCTCGGCTGGTCCCCCTGTCGGCGGTGTTCGAGGGGGAGGCGGGTAGGGGGGCCGCGGACGAGGTGATCGTCGTCGAGAGCGTCGGCTCGGCGGTGTTGGACGCGGCGACGGCGACGCACCTGTGGGAGGTCGCGAGCGACGGAGACGGAGCGGAGATCGACTTCTGAAACCGTACCGCAGACGTGAGAGACGCGCGGGCGGTAGCCTCAGTTCTCGCCCTGCAGGGTCGTGATGGTGAGCCCGTAGGTGGACCCGCACTCCTCGCAGACGGCGACGGTGTTGACCTCCACGTCGTCCCCGCGCGTGAAGTCCGCAACCTCCGCCCCGCAGGAGCACTCGAACGCGTATTCCATTTGATCTGCAACTCTTGCGTGGCGGTAATACCTTTTTCGGTCCCGAACTCCTTCGAATCGATCCTCCCGGCGGCTCCCGGGCGGAGCGACACAGGCCCCCGCCGCCGGTGTGCCGGGGCGCTCGCTCGGTCCGTCCGGGCACTCCCTCGAGTCCCGCTACTCCTCGTCGCCGGGGATCCCCCGCCGCGACCCGTCCACGTCGAGGTCGATGTCGAGGTCGTCGAGCAGCTCCTCGGCCTCCGCGCGCTTCTCCTGGTGGTCGGCGAGGAACTCCTCCATCAGCGTCGCCGCCTGCTCCTTGCAGCCGCCGCAGAGGCGCTCGCCGTTCACGCACTCCTCGTACACCTCTTCGGCGAGCCCGTCGTCGTCGCCCGCGAGCAGGTACGCGTACAGTTCGTACACCGGACACTCGTCGGCCTTCCCGCCGAGTTCGCGCTGCTTCTCGGCCGTCTCGCGGCCGCCGGTCGTCGCGGATTTCACCTTGTCGTACCCCTCCTCCGGGTCGTCGAGCAGCGAGATGTGACTCGCCTCGATGGATGAGGACATCTTCCCGCCCGTCAGGCCGGTCATGAAGCGGTGGTAGATGGACGAGGGCGTGTAGAAGCCGAAGCCGCCGTTGTCGACTTCCACCTCGCGCGCGAGTTCCTCGGCGGCCTCGCGGTCCAGTTCGAAGGAGTCGACGTGCGCGTCGAACACGCGTTTCTCGCCGGGCACCGCCTCGATGAGCGCCTCGAACGCCGCCGCGCTCGCGTTGCGGTCGAGGAAGCGCGTCCGGGGGCGAAGCGGCTCCATCCCGGCGTTCTCCAGCTTTTCGACGGCGCTCGCGCGGGCCGCCTCGAACTCCGCGTCGACCTCGGCCCCGCGCAGGTACTCGGCTGCGTTCTCACACCGCGGCGTCTCCGGGTCGTCGGCCCACGCCTCGCGCTCGTCGTACGCCTCCCGGACCAGGGTTCGCTCGGGGGCGTCGAACTCGGGGCTGGCGAACGCCTCGGTCACCCTGAAGTACCGGGACTTGCGCGCGATGTCCCGCGAGAAGCGGACGTGCGGGTCCTGGTCGGGGCCGACCGGGATGACCGTCGGCTTCGGCTCGTCCAGTTGTGGGTAGAGGATGTCGGCCATCTGGGTGACGACCGACTGCATGTGCGAGACGGAGGTCTCCCCGCCGAAGCCGTAGATCGACTCGAACTCCGCGAACCGGGCGTTCGACCCCAGCTCGAAGGCGAGGTCCTGCAGCCGGCGGTTGGTGGACTGTCGGTACAGCGTCCCCTCCTCGGCGTCGAACCCGAGCGCGAGCAGCGACAGCAGGTAGTCGCGGGCGTGCTCGTCGATCTCCGCCCAGGTCATCCCGCGGGCGGAGTGCGCCTCCAGATCCGCGATGAGGCCGTAGGTGTCTGCACCCTGCTCCTGGTGGTAGATCAGCTCGTCGAACACGAGCTTGTGGCCGATGTGGGGGTCGCCGGTGGGCATGAACCCCGAGAGCGCCGCCGCGGGCTCGTCGTTCGCGAGCGCTCGGGCGACGGCGTCGTAGCCGCGGTGACCGAAGATGACCCCCCGTCGCATCAGGTAGTGCGGCGCGGGCACCTCGTCGATGATCTCCTCGAAGGCCTCGATCCCGAACTCCTCGAACAGCCCGCGGTAGTCGTCGACGGTCGCCGAGCCCCACGGGTCGAGCGCGACGCCAGCGCCGTCTGTTCGCGCGCGCTCCGCCTCGGTGTCGGCTCCGTCGTGACCCCGTCCGGGGCCGGTGTCGTCGTCGCTCATGGGGTGAGTCGCTCGACCGTCAGGTAGCTGTTCGAGTCGTCGCCGGCGAGCGCAAAAACCATTCGCTTCCGCACGCCGCCGGCCAGCCGCACGTCGAGCGCGAGCTCGCGCGGATGAAAGCGGTGGTCCGACGGCACCACGCGAACCAGCGCCTCCGAGTGGGGAAGGTCCTCGACGGAGTCGACTGCGTCGTAGGTGCGGAAGTCCGCCCCGAACTTGTAGCCGGTCTTCGGGACGACCCCGCGATCGCGAAGCGCCCGGTAGACGGACAGCCGGCGGTCGAACCGGTTGCCCTCGACGCTCCGACCGCGTTCGATCACCGCGTCTGCGCCGAGGTCGACCGCGCCGCGGGCGGCGAGGTCCGCGGCCTCGACCAGCGACAGCTGAAGCGCGTCCACGTCGGCGTCGTCGCGTCCGGAGACGGGCTGACCGTAGAACGCGGAGGCGTACAGTCGCTTCGGGGGCGACCAGCAGACGACGCGGTCGTCGAACAGGTCGGCCTCCAGCCCGGTCGGGAGGTCGTACTCGCTCGCGCCCGCGAAGCCGCCGCCGGCCGAACACGCGAAGTACGACACCTCGCTCTCCTCGTCGACGACCGCGAGCGTCGTCCCGCGGAGGTCGCCCGCGGGCAGCTCCTCGCGCTCGCCGGCGACGCGCACCCGGTGGGCGACCGGCCCGCCGGGCTTCTCGCCGCGCTCGAACACGAGGATGTCCGCGTCGCCGTCGCGCTCCTCGGCGTCGCGGTCGCCGGCGCTCCCGTCGTCGTCGCTCCCCGCTCGGGAGCCGCCCCCGGTCCCCGGCCATCCCTCGCGTGCGGGGACGAGATAGAACCCCCGCTCGCGCAGGTCGGCGTAGACGAGAAACCGGGCGGCGAAGCGGTCGCCGGCGGCGACGCTGTCGCCGAAGAACGCTCGAAAGTCCATCCCCGACACCGTCTCGATGTCGCCGCGATACAGCAGGTGGGCCGCCTCCACGCGCGCGAGGGTCACCTCCGGGCCGTCGGCCCGTCCGTACCCCCGGGCGTCGTGGAAGCGCTGGCGGGCGTCGCCCCCGGCGCGGACGACGTCGCCGTCGAGTGTCGCATTCATCGTGTGTGAACGGGCGAGTGGTTCGGGTATAGTGGCTGTGGTCGCTCGACACGACGTGTCACGCCGCGATCTGGTCGGGCGTCGACTCAGCCCCACCGGTCGGCGGACGGACCGAGCGTCGTCGGGGGCGACTGCGTCGTCGGGGGCGACTGCGTCGTCGGGGGCGACTGCGTCGTCGGGGGCGACTGCGTCGTCGGGGGCGACTGCGTCGTCGGGGGCGACTGCGCCGCCACCGCGCCGGGATCAGGGGCCGACGTTCGGCTCGGCGGGTCGGTCGCGCTCGCAGGTACCGTCGAGACAGCGCACGCCCGTCGCCGTCTCGAAGCGCGGCAGGCCGCAGGCGCACTCGCCGGCGAACGTGCCCGACGGCACGGAGAAGGCCGTCTCGCAGTCCGGATAGCCGTCGCACCCGAGGAACGCCCGGCCGCGGTGCTCCCGGACGCGCAGGTCGCGCCCGCAGTCGGGGCAGTCGAACCGCCGGTCGAGCACCCCTCGAACCGCCTCGGTCAGCGACTCACACGCGTAGTCGACGCACAGCCGGAGCTTCTCACCGCGCGCGACGGTCATCGTCGGAAGCCCGCAGTCGTCGCAGGTGTCGTCGTCGTGGACCGTCGCGCCCGGCGGGAGGCCGTACGCGTCGCCACAGCCCAGACAGACCACGTCGCCGCCGGCCCGCACCAGCGCCGCCCGGCAGTCGGGGTCGGGGCACTCGCCGACCGGGACGCCGGCGGCGGATATCGGTCGCTCGACGACCTCGCCGGCGTCGTGTGAGCGCACTGAGAGCCGTTGGTCGCCGTCGCGGGCGGTGACCGCGAAGCCGTCGTCGTCGGCCTCGACGGTGAGCGAGTCGGGTCTGGTGAGCCACGCGACGGGCTGGTAGCCGGCGCGGTCGTGGACGAGGACCGTGCGGTCGGGCTTGGCGAGGACGACGACCCGCCCGCGATGGATGCGCTCGTCGCTGGTCGTCGCCGTCTCGAACCGGGTCGTGCAGTCGCCCGCGAGGATCGTCGTGGTCTGCGACATGGGGGCGGTGGTCCCGTCTCCCTACTTGGACCCTCGCAGGCGATCGACGATCCGCGGTCCCGATCGCCGACCGGTGCCGTCAGACCTCCGTCGGGGCGACCCCACTCGCGGGCCGGAACGCCCATGCCGCCGGGCGGGAACCGTTCGGTGTGAGCGACTCATCCGGCGGCGACGCGGGCGACGCCCGGAGCGGCACCGACTCCCCCGACGCCACCGACGCGGCGGACACGACCGACTCGGCGCGGGTCGATAGCTCGGACTCCGCGCCCGGGACCGAACAGGCGGTCGCGACCGACGGCCCGCCGGTCGTCGTCTGCCTCGATATGGACGGCGTCCTCGTCGACTCCGAGGACTACTGGCACGCCGCCGAACGCGAGGAGATCCTGCCGCGCGTGCTCGCGGACGGCACCCCCGTGCCCGACCTCGACGAGATCACGGGGATGTACTACGGCGAGATCTACGACTACCTCGCGGAGCGCTACGAGCCGACCGTCGACAAGGCGGCGTTCATGCGACTGTACGACGAGGCGGCCGAGTCGATCTACGGCGACCGAGTGGCCCTCCTGGCGGGGGCCGGCGACTTCGTCGCCGACCTCCGGGAGCGCGGCGTTCCGGTCGCGCTCGTCTCCTCGTCGCCGCGCGACTGGATCGAGACGGTGGTCGATCGGTTCGACCTCGCGTTCGACGGGATCTGCCCGGCCGAGGAGTTCGACGGGCCCGGCAAGCCTGAACCGGGGCTGTACGAGGCGGCGATCCGCGACCTGGGCGGGGTGCCGGACCGCGCGGTCGCCGTCGAGGACTCCGAGAACGGGGTGGCCGCGGCCGCCCGGTCGGGCGCGTACACGATCGCCGTCCGCGACGACCACAACGCGGACACCGACCTCTCGGCGGCCGACGAGGTGGTCGACCGCGACGACCCGGCGGCCGTGTTCGCCGCGGTTCGTCACTCGATGCGGACGATCCGCGAGTCCGTCTCGGGCAACAGCGGCAGTTCCGGATAGACCACCTCCACCTCGTAGCGCATCTCCTCCTCGTCGGGAGCGCCGAACACGCCGACCGGGACGGTCGTCTCGTCCGAGAGATACAGCGTTTTCTGGGTCATCTCGACTCCGTTGGCGGTGACGCGGACCCCGGCGCGGGCGCTCCCGCCGACGTTGCGGACGGTCACCTCCAGCATCTCGTTTTCGCCGACGCCGATCGCGTCCGGGAACGCGCCCCACTCGACGACGGCGTTCGGGAGGTCCTCCGCCTGCCGGATCACGCGCTCGGCGACCCCCTCGGACAGGCCCGCGCGCGCGAGTCGCTCCGCGCCCGCCGCGATCACGTCCGCGGGGGTGGTGAGCCCGCCCGCAGACAGCGACTCCGCGCGCCCCTCGCCGACGCCCTCGATGGCGGTGAGGCCGACGGCCTCGCGCTTGACGCCGTGCTCGACGCGGGCCTCGACCCGGCGGACCAGGTTCGCCGCCCGCGGACCGGCGACGGCGTCGGCGAACTCCCGCAGCGCCGCGAGCAGCCGCAGCGCGTTCTGCCGGATGATCCACGCGTCCGAGCGCAGGTCGGAGGGCATCGACCCGCGGACGGCGGCGTGGAGGATCGCGAGCACCTTTCGGTTGCCGCCCTCCAGGTCGGTCTCCACGTCCGAGAGCACGCGGTCGACGGCGTCGGCCTCCGATGAGCGCGCGGAGGCGGAGTCGAACTCGGCGGCCGAGGCGACGGCGCGGAGGACGGCGCTCTCGTCGACCGTCTCCCGGTCGGCGAGGCCGGCGAAGCGCTCGGCCGTCTCCATGCGGAGATAGTACTTCGAGGCGAGTCGCCCCAACGTGGTGGCCTCGATCCCGAGTCGCTCGTCGGTCTCGACGAACCCGCGGTCGACGAGTGAGTTCAGCGTGTCGCGCACGCGGTCGCGGACGCCCTCGAAGTCGTACGCCTCCGGTTCGGTGCCGGCACGGACGTAGTAGAAGGTGGTCTCCAGCCAGTCCATCACGTCGTCGAGTCCCGAGATCGTGCCGAGCGCGATCTCGGCGTTCAGGTGGGAGTCGAGGTCCTCCGCGAGTCGCGATTCGATCTCCTTGCCCTCCCGGAGGAGGCTCCGGTACTTGTCCGCGTCCGACCGGTCGCAGACGACCCAGCCGTACCCCACGTCGTCGTAGCCGGGTCGCCCCGCCCGGCCGAGCATCTGGAGCACGTCCAGCGGGCTGATGTCGACTTCGCCCTCCAGCGGATCGTGGTACTTCGTGTCTCGGATGACGACGCACCGGGCGGGGAGGTTCACCCCCCACGCGAGCGTCGAGGTCGAAAAGAGGAGCTGGATCTTTCCCTCTTTGAACCACTTCTCCACCCTGTCTTTGTCGTTCTTCGAGAGTCCGGCGTGGTGGAAGGCGACGCCGTCGACGACGGAGTGGCGCAGCGTGTCGTTGTCGAGTTCCTTCGCGGCGGTGTGGAAGTCGTAGTCGCCGCGCGCGCCCATCTCCAGGTCGCGCTCGCCCACCTCGTCGCGGGCCTTCTTCGCCGCCATCACGGTGTCCTGGCGCGAGGAGACGAACACGAGCGCCTGCCCCTCCTCGCGGATGTGCGGCTCCGCGAGGTCCAAGGCGCGATAGAGGCGGCGGTACTTGTCGGCGAAGGAGTTGTCGCCGTGGGTGTACGTCTTCACGCCCGTCTCCAGGTCGACGGGGCGGTACTCGTCGCCGAACTGGAAGGTGGTCTCCGGCGGGGCGTCGAGCCACTCGGCCACGTCGTCGACGTTGGGCATCGTCGCCGACAGCGCGACGACCCGGGGGTCACAGAGGCGGCGCAGGCGGGAGACGGTGACCTCCAGCACCGCGCCGCGCTTGTCGGAGTCGAGCAGGTGAACCTCGTCGATGACGCAGCAGTCGACGTCGTTGATGAAGTCGTAGCGCGCGGACTCGTGTTTCCGCGTGGCCGAGTCGGTCTTCTCGGGCGTCATCACGAGGATGTCAGCGCGCTCGGCGCGACGGGGGTTGAGGTCGCGCTCGCCGGTGACGACGTACACGGAGTAGCCGAGTTCCTCGAAGCGGTCCCACTCGGCCTCCTTCTCGTTCGTCAGGGCGCGCAGGGGGGCGATGAAGAGGGCTGTGCCGTCGTCCTTAAGCGTCTCACAGATCGCGAGTTCCGCGAGCGCGGTCTTGCCGGAGGCCGTGGGCGCGGCCGCGACGACGTTGTCGTCGCGCTCGAGGATGGCCGGCAGCGCCTCCCGCTGCATCCGGTTGAACTCCTCGAACCCGAACGCGTCGGCGAACTCCGGGACGGCGTCTGCGACTTTCATTCGTTGAGTGTCGTCATGGGCGGTTGACTCTGGGGGTGGCGCGGTCCGCGATCGGTCGGGACTGGTGGATCGGATCGAGTCGGATCGCGTCGGCGGACCGCGCCGGCAACTACGAGTAGGTCGGGGCGCTTCGGCGGATGAACCTTTCCCTCTGCGTCGATCATCGGTTGTCGGGTTCGTGTACGTATCCTCCGTGTCCGAGTTGGAGCGGTGGATCGCGAAAGCCCCCGCGCACTCGCGGCCCTTTTCAGTCCCACCACGATCGCACTACCACACCCTACCCGGCCGACTCACTCGCGCGCGTCCGACGGGAACAGAGGCCCGTCGGCGCGCGCCCCTGCGGTGTCACTAGCAGTTGTACCGCGAGCGAGGCCGAAGGCCGAGCGAGCGGCTGCTTTTGGCATGAACGGGTTTTCAACGGGGGGTTCCCGCAGGGAGCGAGCGAAGCGAGCGACCGAGGAAACCCCCCGTCAGAAAAGAGGTTCGTTAGAAGTCCTCGACGTGCGGCCGCAGGTCCAGTTCGAGCGTCCACGCGCTGCGGTCCTGCTGGACGAGGTGCCAGTAGCTGTCGGCGATCGCGTCCGGATCGAGGTACTCCTCGGGGGCCTCCGGCTCCGTTCCAGGCGGTCGGATCCCGCCGTCGATCACGACGTGGGCGACGTGGATCCCCTCCGGGCCGAGCTCCCGCGCCATCGACTCCGCGAGGCCGCGGGAGCCGAACTTCCCCATCGAGAAGCCGACCGCGCCCTCGCGCCCGCGCACGGACGTGGTCGCGCCCGTGAAGATGATCGTCCCCGCCGTGTCGTCGCCGCCCGCGCCGGCGCGCATGTCCCTGACCGCCTCCTGCGAGCAGAGGAAGTCCGCGCGCGGACCCACCTTGTACGCCCGGTCGAACGCGTCGAGGTCGGTGTCCGTGAGGCCGGTCCACCCGGCGGCGCTGGCGTGGTTCACGAGCACGTCTACGGGGCCCAACGCCGCCCGAACGCGGTCGAACGCCGTCGAGATGTCCTCCGGGTCGGCCAGGTTCGTCGGGGCCGCGACCGCCTCGGTCGGGAGGTCGGCCGCCAACTCCTCGATGTACCCCTCGCTTCGCGCGAGCAGCCCCAGGTCACAGCCCTCGGCGGCGAACCGCCGCGCGATCGACTCGCCCAGTCCGGGTCCGACGCCCGCGATCACCGCTGTCGTCATGCGCGGTGGATCGGACGCGCGACGCATAACCGTTGGCGCGAGGACGCCGGCACCCGGCGGAGGCGACGGCGCTCCCGCCGTGTGACCGCCCCTCTCACAACCGAGGCGCTTAACAGTCGTTCGGGGGAAGTACGGGTGAAATGCCCAGTGGGGACTACGACCCGGAGACCACAGAGCCCGAGTGGCAGCGGCGCTGGGTCGACCAGGAGACGTACGCGTACGACGAGGAGGCCGCGACCGACCCGAACACCGTCTTCTCCATCGACTCCCCGCCGCCGACGGTATCCGGCGACCTCCACATGGGCCACCTGTACGGCTTCACCCTGCAGGACTTCGTCGCCCGTTTCGAGCGCATGAACGGGGAGACGACGTTCTTCCCGTTCGGCTACGACGACAACGGCATCGCCTCCGAGCGGCTCACCGAGGACGAACTCGACATCCGCCATCAGGACTTCGAGCGCCGGGAGTTCCAGCGAAAGTGCCGCGAGGTGTGTGCCAACTACGAGGAGCAGTTCACCGAGAACATCCAGGGGCTGGGCGTCTCGGTCGACTGGAACCACACGTACCAGACGATCGAGCCGCGCGTCCAGCGGATCTCCCAGCTCTCCTTCGTCGACCTGTACGAGCAGGGCCGCGAGTACCGCGAGAAGGCCCCGGCCATCTGGTGTCCCGAGTGCGAGACGGCGATCTCGCAGGTCGAGACCGAGGACGACGAGCAGGACAGCCACTTCCACGACATCGAGTTCCCGGTCGGGAGCAGCGACGACGACGAGACGTTCACCATCTCGACGACGCGCCCCGAACTCCTGCCCGCGTGCGTCGCCGTCTTCGTCCACCCCGACGACGACGAGAACCAGCACCTCGTCGGCGAGTCGGCGGAGATCCCGCTGTTCGGCCACGAGGTCCCGATCCTCGCCGACGATGGCGTCGACATGGAGACCGGGTCGGGGATCGTCATGTGCTGTACGTTCGGCGACCAGAACGACATCGAGTGGTACCAGATCCACGACCTGGATCTGCGCGTCGCCATCGACGAGTCCGGTCACATGACCGAGGTCGCCGGCGAGTACGAGGGGATGCACTCGGAGGAGGCCGGGGAGGCCATCGTCGAAGACCTCGACGACGCGGGGGCGCTCCTGGACCGGCGCGCCATCACGCACACCGTCAACGTCCACGAGCGCTGCGGCACGAGCGTCGAGTTCCTCGTCACCGAACAGTGGTACATCGAGATGCTCGACAGGGCCGACGAGTACCTCGAGGCCGGCCGGGAGATGGAGTGGTTTCCCGAGAAGATGTTCACCCGGTACGAACACTGGATCGAGGGGCTGCAGTGGGACTGGCTCATCTCCCGCCAGCGTTCATCGGGGATTCCGTTCCCGGTGTGGTACTGCGCCGACTGCGACGAGGAGGTCATCGCCGACAAGGCCGACCTCCCGGTCGACCCCCTCTCGGACGACCCGCCCGTCGACGCCTGTCCCGCGTGCGGGCACGACGAGTTCGTTCCCGAGGACGACGTGCTCGACACGTGGGCCACCTCCAGCCTGACGCCGCTGATCAACGCCGGCTGGGACTGGGACGACGAGGCCGGAGAGTTCACGATGGAGCACCCGGAGCTGTACCGCTTCGACATGCGCCCGCAGGGCCACGACATCATCAGCTTCTGGCTGTTCCACACAGTCGTCAAGTGCTACGAGCACACCGGCGAGGTCCCGTTCCACGAGACGCTCATCAACGGGATGGTCCTCGACGAGAACCGCGAGGCGATGTCGAAGTCGAAGGGGAACGTCGTCCTCCCCAAGGAGGTGCTCGCGGAGTACCCCGTCGACGCCGCGCGCTTCTGGGCCGCCGGCTCGGCCGTCGGCGACGACCTCCCGTACAACGAGAAGGGGCTGCGCGCCGGCGAGAAGCTGCTCCAGAAGCTGTGGAACGCCTCGAAGCTCGTCGAGTCCTTAGTCGGCGACGCGCGCGAGGACCGCCCCGCCCTCGCCCACGAGGACCTGCGGGAACTCGACCGCTGGCTGCTCGCGGAGCTGGACGACCTCACCGAGACGCTCACCGAACAGCTCGAGAACCGCGAGTTCTCGAAGGCCCGCGACGACCTCAGGGGGTTCTTCTGGCACACGTTCTGTGACGACTACCTGGAGGTCGCCAAGACGCGCGTCCGGGAGGCCGAGGACGACGACCCCGCCGCACGGTACACGCTGTCGGTCGCCCACGAGCGTTTCCTGACGCTGTTCGCGCCGATGCTCGCCCACGTCACCGAGGAGCTGTGGCAGGACATGTACGCCGAGGAGCGCGCGGGAGAGGACTTCGACTCGATCCACCTGCGCGAGTGGCCCGAGCCGCTGGGCGTCGAGGCCGACCACGAGGCGGGCGTCGCCGCGATGTCGGTCGTCGGCGCGCTCCGGCGCTACAAGAGCGAGCGCGGGCTTCCCCTCAACGCCGAGGTCGACCGCGTCGAGGTGTACGGCGCGGGCGACCTCGCGGCGTTCGCCGACGACATCCGCGGCGTGATGAACGTCGGCGACCTCGCGGTGCTCGCGGACGAGCCCGAGATCGAGTCGGTAGTCACGGGGATCGACCTCGACTACGCGCAGGTCGGCCCGCAGTACGGCGAGCGGGTCGGCGACATCGAGGCCGCGATCGCGAGCGAGGACTACGAGATCGCCGACGGCGAACTCCGCGTCGCCGGCGAGACGCTCGGCGCGGACCTGTTCGAGGTCGAGCGCGAGCGCCGCTACTCCGGTGAGGGCGAACTGCTCCAGCCGGAGGACGCGGTCGTCATCGTCCACGACGGCGAGTAGCCGACGCGTTCACCGACCGACCCAAACCCTCTTTTCGTCGCCGGCGCTTCCACACGCGTGCACAGACGCGCCCTCTCGCTCGGCGGATTCGTCGTCGCCGGCGTCTCCCAGTTGCTCCTCGGCGTCGCCATGTACGCCGCCGGCGACTCCCCCGCGAATCCGCTGTTCTCGGTGCTGGGCGGGCTGTTAGTCGCGGGCGTGTTCACGCGAGCGCTCCTGCAGGGGAACGACCTGAACGGCCTCGCGACCCGCCCGCTGTTCGTCGCCGTCGGCGTCGCCTCCGGCGTCCTCTCGGCCGTGCTCACCGGCGCGGTACTGTTCGGCGCGTGACCGACCTACAGGTCCGCGCCGACCGCGTCGCCGACGGAGTCGAAGCCGTCCCGTTCGAGCAGGTCCAGCAGGCCCTCGTTGATGTCGCGCGCGAGGCTCGGCCCCTCGTACACGAGGCCGGTGTACAGTTGGACGAGGCTCGCCCCCGCTCGGATCTTCGCGTACGCGCCCGCGGCGTCGGAGACGCCGCCGACGCCGACCACCGGCACGTCCGTCCGCTCGGCGATGAACCGGACCATGCCCGTGGCGCGCTCCTCGATCGGTTTCCCCGACAGGCCGCCCCGTTCCGCCTGCTGGGGGCTTTCGAGCGTCTCCGGACGCTCCGTGGTCGTGTTCGTCGCGATGACGCCGTCGAGGTCGAGGTCGTCGACGACTGCCAGCGCCTCTTCGATCGCCGGCTCTGGGAGGTCCGGGGAGAACTTCACGAGCAGGGGATCAGCGCCGGCGTCCGCGAGGGTGCCGAGGATCCGCTCCAGCGACTCGCGATTCTGGAGCGAGCGCAGCCCGGGCGTGTTCGGCGAGGAGACGTTGACCGCGACGTAGTCCGCGTGCGCGCCCACGCGCTCGAAAGTGTACAGGTAGTCGTTCGCGGCGTCCTCGAGGGGCGTGGTCTTCGACTTCCCGACGTTGACGCCGAGCGGGACCTCCGGCGCGGGCTCGCGGTCGAGTCGGTCGCCGACCCGGTCGGCTCCTTCGTTGTTGAATCCCATGCGGTTGATCAGCGCCTCGTCCTCGCGCAGGCGGAACATCCGCGGACGGGGGTTTCCGGGCTGGCCCTCGGCCGTGACGCCGCCGACCTCGACGTGCCCGAATCCGAGGGCGGCGAGCGCGCGCGGCACCCGGGCGTTCTTGTCGAAGCCGGCGGCGACGCCGATCGGGTTCGAGAACTCGAGGCCGAACGCGTCCGTTCCCAGTCGCTCGTCGTCGACGACGTACCGGTCGCGAAGGAGCGACTCGACCGGCGTCCCCTGTGCCGCGCGTAACAGTCGGTGTATCCCCTCGTGGGCGGTCTCGGCGGGTAGCGCGTACAACGCGGGCTTCGCCAGGTCGTAGGCCCTCATGTCGATAGTCGGGCGGAGGTCCGCCCGGGTCGGCCTTGAACTGCGGGGGTCTCCTCCGGTCAGAAGTCGTGCTCGACCTCGTCTGAGTCGGCCTTCTGAATGATGATCTTTCCGTCTCGGACGCGAACGAACACCTCGTCGCCGATGTCCATCCCGGCGACGGCGAGTTCGTCCTCGTGGAGGTTCACGTGAACGTTGTGGTACTCGCCGTCCTCGTCTTTCGCGCCACTCGGGCTGAGCGTCTTCTTCCGGACCATCGCGTTCGGTGTCCCGTGAGTCGAGAGACGAGACACATAAGTATTGTTTCCCCCCGATCGCCAGCGCCCCACGGCGTCATCGATGTGATTCCGACGCGCGCACGAGCGAGTTCGGGCCTCGATCGGCGGCGATTCCCTCGATCGACCGGGCAAATCGCGTGGCGGCGACAGCATAATATAAGTGCTTTGTGACCGATTCGGGTCGAACCCCCGATACGTTTATCATATAGTGTGTGTTCGCTTCACACGGAGGCGAAAAACCATGGTACGTGAGGACGGTAAGCGGAACTTCGCGCTGCGAGAGAGCGACGGATCCGAGGAGAGCGTCTTCTCCGGCAACACGCCGCGCCAGGCGGCGCTGAAGGCCGCCCGTCGGCTCGAACCGGCCAGTTCGGAGGACGCGGCCGATCGGATCGAACTCAGGCTCCGAGAGAAGGGTACCGACAAGGTACACATCTACGAGGGCTGGTCGTGGCGCGAGACCGCCCCGGACAACAAGCCGGACTGGATGCCCGACGAGATCACCGAGGCGAACGTCTCGAAACAGGGCATCGAGCATCTCGAGAGCTGAACTCGCGAGCGTCGACGGTTCTTTCCCGAGCCGATTCGTCCTCCAGCGACAGCACAGCGTCGACCGCGCTCGCCCGCTGTCACGACGGCTCGAGCGCACCTCTGCGACCGGCTTACCGTCGGCGGGCCGTTCGTCGTACCGCGCCGTGAAACCGCATGACGTGGCGTCCTCGAGACGACGACCTTTTACGTACCCCTGCCATTCGATGTGATGCGAAGGTCGCCCGGTCACCCGGGTGACACGGCACGCCCCTTCGGGGCGTGTCGGAGGACGTTCCGACGGCCTTATGTGCGAACATGGCCTCGGAGAGAACGCGAAGACACAGGCGCGAACTGAGGCGGTTCGATTCCGTCGCCGTTCGCCGCGTTCGACCGCGCTTCGAAGGGGTTAAGTCCCCTCGTGGCGTTGGTTGAGATCCGCAAAAGATGAGGATTCCGCCCCTGCGGTCCGCCGCAAGACGGTATCTGATGTGAGCCTCGACAGTTCGGTGTCACCCGATCGGTGTCGCCGAACTTGGACCACGCAATGGTGAAGTCACGCATTGCGCGTGACTTCCCGCCAACCCTCCCTCTTTGAGGGAGACATTCCGGTTGATCCTGCCGGAGGTCATTGCTATCGGAGTCCGATTTAGCCATGCTAGTCGCACGGGTTCAGCCCCGTGGCGAATAGCTCCGTAACACGTGGCCAATCTACCCTACAGACCGGTATAACCTCGGGAAACTGAGGCTAATCCCGGATATCGCTCTCACGCTGGAACCGCCGAGAGTGTGAAACGTTCCGACGCTGTAGGATGAGGCTGCGGCCGATTAGGTAGACGGTGGGGTAACGGCCCACCGTGCCAATAATCGGTACGGGTTGTGAGAGCAAGAACCCGGAGACGGAATCTGAGACAAGATTCCGGGCCCTACGGGGCGCAGCAGGCGCGAAACCTTTACACTGCACGACAGTGCGATAGGGGGACTCCGAGTGCGGAGGCATAGTGCCTTCGCTTTTGTGCACCCTAAGGCGATGCACGAATAAGAGCTGGGCAAGACCGGTGCCAGCCGCCGCGGTAATACCGGCAGCTCGAGTGATGACCGATTTTATTGGGCCTAAAGCGTCCGTAGCCGGCCGGGCAAGTCCGTCGGGAAATCTACCAGCTCAACTGGTAGGCGTCCGGCGGAAACTGCACGGCTTGGGACAGGGAGACTCAAGAGGTACGTCCGGGGTAGGAGTGAAATCCCGTAATCCTGGACGGACCACCGATGGCGAAAGCATCTTGAGAGAACTGCTCCGACGGTCAGGGACGAAAGCTGGGGTCTCGAACCGGATTAGATACCCGGGTAGTCCCAGCTGTAAACAATGTTCGCTAGGTGCGACGCAGACTACGCGTCTGTGTTGTGCCGTAGGGAAGCCGAGAAGCGAACCGCCTGGGAAGTACGTCCGCAAGGATGAAACTTAAAGGAATTGGCGGGGGAGCACTACAACCGGAGGAGCCTGCGGTTTAATTGGACTCAACGCCGGACATCTCACCAGCCCCGACTGTTCGAATGAAGACCAGTGTGATGAGCTTGTCAGACGAACAGAGAGGAGGTGCATGGCCGCCGTCAGCTCGTACCGTGAGGCGTCCTGTTAAGTCAGGCAACGAGCGAGACCCGCATCCCTAATTGCCAGCAAGACCCACGAGGTCGTTGGGTACATTAGGGAGACTGCCGCCGCCAAGGCGGAGGAAGGAACGGGCAACGGTAGGTCAGTATGCCCCGAATGGGCTGGGCTACACGCGGGCTACAATGGTCAGGACAATGGGTTCCAACGCCGAAAGGCGACGGTAATCTCAGAAACCTGGTCGTAGTTCGGATTGTGGGCTGAAACTCGCCCACATGAAGCTGGATTCGGTAGTAATCGCGTGTCACAAGCGCGCGGTGAATACGTCCCTGCTCCTTGCACACACCGCCCGTCAAAGCACCCGAGTGAGGTCCGGATGAGGCCTGGGTTGCCAGGTCGAATCTGGGCTTCGCAAGGGGGCTTAAGTCGTAACAAGGTAGCCGTAGGGGAATCTGCGGCTGGATCACCTCCACAGATCGAGACCGGGCCGACGCGCCCGGCTCACCTTCAGCGGTCCGTTCCCGACGCCGATCGGGCACCTTCGAACTGTCGAGGCTCGCTCGCTCCCCCGAGAGGGGGTGGGCCCATAGCTCAGTGGTAGAGTGCCTCCTTTGCAAGGAGGATGCCCTGGGTTCGAATCCCAGTGGGTCCATGTACTCGTGGTTCACCGCGAACCGTGTGCCTTATACGGCAGACGGCGATACGGTGAATCCCGACGCAAGACCGATGCACCATTCCGCGAGAGCGGGAATGGGAAGGGTTGAGCACGCTCGCGTGACACCCACGTGACGTGCGATGACGACCGTATGTACGTGCAATCCAGACGTCCACTGGACCCGTTCACTGGGTCACAGTGTACCATCAGTCAACTGGCTACTGTGCCAGCTGGTGAATGGCTCGGCTCGAGAGCCGACGACGGACGTGCCAAGCTGCGATAAGCCGTAGGGAGCCGCATGGAGGCGAAGAACTACGGATCTCCGAATGGGAATCCCTCTACAATTGCTTCGCGCAATGGGGAACGCTCCGAATTGAAACATCTCAGTAGGAGCAGGAAGAAAAATCAAACCGAGATGTCGTTACT
This sequence comes from Halobaculum sp. CBA1158, assembly GCF_021431925.1. Classification (NCBI taxonomy): domain Archaea; kingdom Methanobacteriati; phylum Methanobacteriota; class Halobacteria; order Halobacteriales; family Haloferacaceae; genus Halobaculum; species Halobaculum sp. CBA1158. The sequence continues at coordinate 194,092 of NZ_CP090371.1, forward strand.
AACGGCGAGTGAACGCGACACAGCTCAAACCGAAGCCCTCACGGGCAATGTGGTGTTCGGGCTGATATCAATCGGAACACTCTCACGAGAAGTCTCCTGGAACGGAGCACGATACAGGGCGACAGTCCCGTATCGTGAGCGTGTTCCGAGGATCAGTTCCCAGAGTAGCGGGGGTTGGATATCCCTCGTGAATATCTCAGGCATCGACTGAGAAAGCTAAACACTCCTCGAGACCGATAGCGAACAAGTAGCGTGAGCGAACGCTGAAAAGCACCCCGAGAAGGGCGGTGCAACAGGGCCTGAAATCAGCTGGCGATCGAGCGACGGGGCATAAAAGGCCCCTCACAGAATGACCGAGGCGCGAGCCTCCAGTAAGACGTGAGGGGAGCCGATGTCGCGTCGTGCGTTTTGAAAAACGAACCAGGGAGTGTACTGCTCCGGCGAGTCTAACACGAGCATCGTGGAAGGCACAGGGAAACCGACATGGCCGCAGTCTTACGACGAGGGCCGCCGTGTTCAAGCGCGGGGAGTCGAAGCAGTACGACCCGAAACCGAGTGATCTACTCCGAGGCAGGATGAAGCGTGCCGAAAGGCACGTGGAGGTCCGTTAGCGTTGGTGTCCTACAATACCCTCGCGTGATCTTGGAGTAGGGGTGAAAGGCCCATCGAACTCGGCAACAGCTGGTTCCGACCGAAACATGTCGAAGCATGACCTCTCCCGAGGTAGTTCGTGCGGTAGAGCCACCGATTGAGAGACCCGCCTCCGAGAGGAGTCGGCCTCTCTGTCGAACTCCGAACGTACGAACGCTGTCGACGGAGGGAGTCCGGTGTCCCGGGGTAAGCTTGGGCACCGTGAGGGGAACAACCCAGAGTTAGGTTAATGACCCAAAGTGTGGATTAAGTGTAATCCTCTGAAGGCCGTCTTGAGCCCTAAACAGCCGGGAGGTGAGCTTAGAAGCAGCTACCCGCTAAGAAAAGCGTAACAGCTTACCGGCCGAGGTTCAAGGCACCCAAAATGAACGGGACTCAAATCCACCTCTGATACCTAACCGTCCCTGTAAGAAGGGAACCGTGTAGGTCGGCGTACTGTCCGGGCGGAAGCACGGGTGAGAACTCGCGTGGACCAGACAGTAACGACAATCCTGGTCACAGTAGCAGCGATATTCGGGTGCGAACCCCGAAGGTCTGAAGGGTAAGAGTTCCTCGGCACTGCCAATCAGCCGAGGGTTAGCCGATCCTAAGTCCGGCCGCAATTCGAACCGGACAACCGGGAAACTGGTTAATATTCCAGTGCCACCACGCACTGAAAGTCGACGCTTTGGGAACTGGTGAACCGGGCACTCGCCCGGTCCAATCAGGGAATCCCGTGGAAGCCGTAACGGCACGAAGCGAGAGAAGCCTGAAACAGCGCAAGTCACCACTACCCAGAGCCCGTGAAAAGACGAGCGTGGTGTTCGTATCGAGATCCGACACAGGTACCCTGGCAGCGCAAGCCAAGACCAACGGGAACAACCGACGTTAGGGAATTCGGCAAGTTAGTCCCGTACGTTCGCAATAAGGGATGCCTGCCTTTCGCGAGGCAGGTCGCAGTGACTCGGTGGCTCCGACTGTCTAGTAACAACACAGGTGACCGCAAATCCGCAAGGACTCGTACGGTCACTGAATCCTGCCCAGTGCAGGTATCTGAACACCTCGTACAAGAGGACGAAGGACCTGTCAACGGCGGGGGTAACTATGACCCTCTTAAGGTAGCGTAGTACCTTGTCGCTTCAGTAGCGACTCGCATGAATGGATCAACGAGAGCCACACTGTCCCAACGTTGGGCCCGGTGAACTGTACGTTCCAGTGCGGAGTCTGGAGACCCCCAAGGGGAAGCGAAGACCCTATAGAGCTTTACTGCAGGCTGTCGCTGAGACGTGGCCGCTGACGTGCAGGATAGGTAGGAGACGCTACACAGGTACCCGCGCCAGCGGGCCACCGAGTCAACACTGAAATACTACCCGTCAGTGGCTGCGACTCTCACTCCGGGAGGAGAACACCGGTAGCCGGGCAGTTTGACTGGGGCGGTACGCGCTCGAAAAGATATCGAGCGCGCCCCAAAATCTCCTCACGCGGGACAGGAACCCGCGGAAGAGCGCAAGAGCACAAGGAGGTTTGACAGTGTCATTCCAAGCGAGTGACGCTGACGCGAAAGCGTGGTCTAGCGAACGGATCACGGGCCTCAATGGCCCGGATTTACGACAGAAAAGCTACCTTAGGGATAACAGAGTCGTCACGCGCAAGAGCACATATCGACCGCGTGGCTTGCTACCTCGATGTCGGTTCCCTCCATCCTGCCCGTGCAGAAGCGGGCAAGGGTGAGGTTGTTCGCCTATTAAAGGAGGTCGTGAGCTGGGTTTAGACCGTCGTGAGACAGGTCGGCTGCTATCTATTGGGGGTGTTACGGTACTTGACGGGAACGGTCGTATAGTACGAGAGGAACTACGACTGGTTGCCACTGGTGTATCGGTTGTCCGAGAGGGCAGCTGCCGAGAAGCTACGCAACACGGGGTAAGAGCTGAACGCATCTAAGCTCGAAACCCACCTGGAAAAGAAGTACCACCGAGACCACTCGTCCAAGACGAGTTCAATAGACTCGGGATGTACGCGCCAAGGCAACGAGGCGTTCAGTCCGCGAGCACTAACAGGTCAAGCCACACTCATATGCACTGGGACCCACGAACGGGTCCAGGCGTTAGCTGGATTGCACGTACACCACGGTTACCACACACATACCGGACCCCACAAGTCCACACCCGAATCCGAACCCGGGATCACCCCCGGGTTCGATTCACCACCGACGACGGCGTACATCGGATCATTCCCGATGGTCGGAATTCGGGCGGCCACAGCGGCGGGGAAACACCCGTACCCATTCCGAACACGGCCGTTAAGCCCGCCAGCGTTCCGGCAAGTCCTGGAGTGCGCGAGCCTCTGGAAACACCGGTTCGCCGCCCACCACTCATACACACACACGAACCAGAGTCATCCACGCCCACCGGTCGCCACGCCCGTGGGCATTTTTCATATACACCGACCGTTCCACCAGCGACAGCGCACACCCCTCACGAGCGACGGCGTTCACCGCCCGCGCGATCTCCCGCACGCGAACCCACGACCGCGGGGGGCGGATCCGCTAGGCTTAAACGCCCCACACGACTCGATTTACACGCGCCAAGGTGGCAGAGTCTGGCCATACGCATCTCCCTGCAGAGGAGAACCACGCCGGTTCAAATCCGGCCCTTGGCTTCGTACCTTCTCTTCGAACGCGGACACGCGGCAGCGGCCGGTGTTCAACGAAAGAAAACGGTTAAACTCCGGGCGACCTGTCCATCGGGTATGCAACGACGTGCCGCGGCTATCTACGTCGCGTTCTTCCTCGTCGTGGGTGCGGCTTCGTTCTCGCTCATCGCGACGGCGAGCGCGCCGCAGCTCTCCTTCGAGAATCCCGACCACAGCCTGAGCGAAGGCGAATCGATCACCGTCGACGGGGAGGAGTATCTCGTCCAAGACATCTCAGCGGAGACCGAGGAGGGGGAACTCACCCGTTCGGGGACGCTGAACACGACCAACGAATCGGCACGCTACGCCATCGAATGGGCGAACGATTCGACCGTCACCTACGACGGCACCGACTGGACCGTCTCGACGGATAACGAGTCGGAGACGTTCACGCTGACCGAGGAGATCGACCGCGCGGCGATCCTCCAGAACGACTCCGACGTCGAGAACGAGACGACGACCGTCGACGGCCAGGAGTACGTCGTCGAGCGTGCGAGCGGTAACGAGAGCCGAGAGCTGATTCCCGTCGACGAGTACTTCCCCGCGCCGGAGACGCGCGAGTACGCCGTCGGCGACGAGATCGAGAACGTCGAGAACGAGACCGTGACCGTCGCCTCGGTGACCACCGACGCGGCGACGCTGGAGTACTTCGCCCCCGAGACGACCGAGATAGCGGTGTCCGACGAGGCGAACGTCACCGTCGGCTCGACGACCTACTTCGCGCACTTCCCGGACAACTCGACGATGGTGCTCACCCAGGAGTTCGAGACGTACGACCAGTACGAGGAGGAGGTCGCGATGCAGACCACGATGACGAACGGACTGTGGGGCGTCAGCATTCTCAGCGGCCTGTCGGCGTTCTTCCTCCTCGGGCTGGCGTACCTGCCCTCGCGGTACTGAGTCGCCTGCCCTCGCTCGGCGCTTGCGTCTATTCTTTCGGGCTACCGCTTCCGCGACAGCGACGCCTCAGCCGTCGAACCGATACAGCGACGTGACGAACGGCAGGCGGTTGAACATCCAGTAGGCGACCGGTAGACCGACCACGGTCACAGCGAGGAACGCGGCGACGTTGGCCCACAGGAGGCTGGCCCACCACCCGACGAACAGGAAGTAGACGCCGCGAACGACCAGCGATCGCTGGCCGCGACCCCCCTCGGGTGCGGACAGCGACCGCGGCTCCTTCAGCGACAGCACCGTCGGAACGACGTTGATCAGCTTGATCCCCAGCGGGAGGCCGATGACCGTCGCGTTGAGGAACCACGCGACGTTGACGACCGCGGGCGTGGCCCACCAGCCGACGGCGACGAACCACAGCGCGCGTGTGAACAGCGAGCGTTGTGCCATGCTCGAGGGAACGCGCTCGCCGGGTGAAGCCTTTGTCCCGACTCGAGCGAGATGCCCCCCATCGTCGCTGTCGCTCGGGAGCCGGAATACGGGCGCGACGGGAGTCACGCGAGCGAACGGCGTGAGCGAGTGTGACTACGTCGCGGTTGTGAACGAACGAAGTGAGTGAACGGGCGCGACGGGATTTGAACCACGCCGAGACGTGCTCGCTCCGCTGTGCGCGCCTCGTTTAGTTCAAATCCCGCGTGCCGGTTCGCTCGTCGCTTCGCTCCTCGCTGCACGGGCGCGACGGGATTTGAACCCGCGACCGTCGGATGGCTCCCCACGCCGGTACCCCGGCGCGGTTAGAAGTCCGACGCTCTGAATCCGGACTGAGCTACGCGCCCACGAACGGTGACAGACGCGGCGTCGCCAAAAGCGGCGCGGTCGCGCCCGACGGCGACGCGTCCGGTCCCCGTCTCGGCGTTGACGGCGGTCGTTCGTCTCGCAGGGTTTAATCCGGCCAACGGCGAACCACGGACGATGCGAGTCATCGGAACGGTCGGCCTGCCCGGAAGCGGGAAGGGCGAGGCCGCCGCCGTCGCCGAGCGGGAGGGCGTCCCCGTGGTCACGATGGGCGACGTCATCCGCGCCGAGTGTCGCGACCGCGGGCTCGACCCCGCACAGCACCACGGCGCGGTCGCGCGGGCGTTGCGCGAGGAGGAGGGCCCCGCCGCCATCGCCGAGCGCTCGATCCCGCTGATCGAGGACGCCGCCGCGGACGACGCGGACGCCGTGCTCGTCGACGGCCTGCGCGCGCCGGTCGAACTGGAGCGCTTCCGCGAGCGCTTCGGCGAGGGGTTCACCCTCGTCGCCATCGAGGCCCCGTTCGACCTCCGAGCCGAACGGCTCGGCGCGCGCGGCCGCGACGACTCCGACCTCGACACGGAGGCGCTTCGCGACCGCGAGGAGCGCGAACTCGGCTTCGGGATGGGCGAGGTCATCGACGCCGCCGACGTGACCGTCGAGAACACCGACAGCCTCGAGGCGTTCCGCGAGCGCGTCCGCGGGATCCTCCGCGGCGACGCCGCCGCCGGAGGAACGGACGACTGCGCCGGGCCGGACGGGCCCGCGGCCGCCGACGCGGGGGTGGAGAAGTGACGACCGTCTACAGCGTGGACGCCCGGATCGAGGCCCCGGTGCACGACACCGAGGTCACCGACCGCGTGCGCGACGCGGTCGAGGCGCTGTTTCCCAACGCCGAGTTCGTCTCCGAACCGGGCCGGCTCGTCGCCGAGACGCACACCCTCGACGACTTCTCGGACAGACTCCACGAACAGGAGATCCTCGACACCGCCCGCCGGGAGTTCCGGCGCAACCGCACCGACGACGGCTTCAGGTTCTCGCTGAAGAAACAGGCCGCCTTCCAGGGCGTCGTCAACTTCGCCGTCGGCGAGTCCGACGAACTCGGCGAGATCGACGTCGAGGTGACGGTCCGGTCGCCGTCGGTCGACGAGTACGTCGACCACCTCGCCCCGCCGACGGAGGACGGTACTCCCGTCGACCCCGACGGGCGCTGACCGGGGACGGCGCGCCCGTCGACACGGACCCTCGCCGACCACGGTCGCGCTGCCGGCTACGCCGACCGAGCCGGCTCGACACGCGCTTTGAGGTTCTCCAGGGTCCTGCGGAGCTGGCGCTCGTTGTACCGCACCGCGAGGGGATCGGCGACCGCCCCGAGCACCCCGCCGGGCAGGTCGTACTCGGCGGCGTACGTGACGTGCGTCCCCCCGTCGTCCTCCTCGAACGTCCAGGTGAGCGTCCCCGTGAGGTCCCCGTCCATCTCGAAGACGATGCGTTCGTTCTCGACGTATTCGGGCGTGGTGAGGGTCCCGGTCAGCTCGACGCCGATCATTTCGTAGGTGTACTCGAGGCGCTTGCCGCCGTTGTCGAGCGGCTCGACGTTCGAGACCGCCGTGATACTCGGCGTCAACTCCACGTGGTTCTCGGGTTCGTCGACGCACGCGAACACTTCCCCGACGGGGGCGTCGACGCGGACCGTGTGGCTGGCGGCTGCCATCCTCGATGGATACGGTCGCGGAGGCAAAAACGGCGGCGTCGAGTCCTGTCGTCCGGACGCGCCAGCCCCCCGGCGGCTTAACGACCGTCGAGGTGGACGTGGATCGTCCGCCCGCAGTCGACCTCGCCGCACACCGGACACGCGCCCTCCCCGTCGCCGCCGCCCCCGCCCGTCCGCCCTTCGGCCAGCGTCGCCGCCCCGTCGGGGTCTAGGTCGGCGGCCGCGAGGACGACCCGCTCGCCCGCGTGTCCGAGGACGTAGCCACCGTCGCGCTCGCGAACGAACCGTCCGCGAAGCTCCCCGAGGTGGTAGTTGAACCGTCCGGTGTCGCGCATTCCGACCCGCTCGCGCAGCTCCGAGAACGTCAGCGGGGCGTCGGCGGCCGCGAGCTCGCGGAGGATCGCGACGCGATGTTCGGAGGCGAGCGCCGAGAGGTCGTCGGCGGCGTCGCGGGCGGTGCCCCCGGATCCGCGACTCGTCTCGTCCCCATCGTCGTTCCCAGTCCCGCCGTGACGCCCGCTGTTCGGCGTGAACTCCATGGTCGACGGCCGACCGCCGCCGTGACATACTTTCTGTGTCGGCGATCGAACAGAAACGTCGTTCGCGGAACGCGTTTCACGGCCCCCGCCGTCGAGGCGGGCATGTCCGGTGCCGATATCGAGTTCCGGTTCGAGTCGACCGACGACGAGGAACGGTTCGTCCGGGAGTACCTGCCCGACGCGTGGACGCGGTTCGAGACGGCGGACTACTGGGAGACGGGGTGGTTCTGGCGGTACGGCGGTTTCGCGGAGTACGATTCGGGACCCGACGGCGGGCTCGTTCGCCTCGTCCTCGAGGGCGACCCCGACGGGATCGTCGACGCGGAGTCGCCCCGGTGGGACGCGTTCGAGGGGCTCGACTCGTGGGAGCTGCGCCGGTATGAGGAGACGGACGAGGGGTACGACTCCCTGCTGGCACAACAGCGCGACGCGAAAGGGCGCGTCGGCGGGGAGCGCGAGTACCTGCTGAAGCCGCTTGCGGCGCGGTTCGTTCTCGACTACTACCGCACGTTCGAGGAGTCGCTCCCGGCCGTCGGGGAGGCGGCCGACGAGAACCCGGCCGGGGTCGGCTTCTGGGCGCACCTCCACTTCGCGATGATCCAGGCGGGGTACGACTGGTACGACGAGACGGAGGCGTGTCTGAAGGGACTGCGAAACCGGCTGAAGTCGCTCGCGAGCTACCGCGGTGGCGACGCGGCCCGCAGGGAGTACGAACGGCTCCGCGAGGACTGGCAGGCGTACGGGGACGAACTGGAGACGTGGATCGCCGAGCATCCGACCGGGGAGGCGAGCGAGCCGTGAGTGGGGGACGACCCGCGCGACCGATCCCCTACCCGAACAGTACCACCGCGGCGAACAGCGCGACGACCCCGGCGCGTCGACCCTCCGGAGCCGTGTCGACGCCGGCGATCGCCGACCGACGCGCACTTGTCCTCGAGCGCCCACGTTCCGCCGATGACCGCCTCCCGGCCGCACGTGTTGGTGACGAACGACGACGGGATCGACTCGCCCGGACTCGCGGCGCTGTACGAGGAACTGCGCGCCGTCGCCGAGGTGACCGTCGTCGCCCCCGCCGAGGACCAGTCGGGGGTGGGTCGCTCGCGCTCTCGCGCGGTCGACGTGGACGACCACGAGTGGGGCCACGAGGTCCACGGCACGCCCGCCGACTGCGTCGCGTTCGCCCTCCGCGCGCTCGAGGCGGAGTTCGACCTCGTGGTCTCGGGGTGCAACCTCGGGCCGAACTGCGGCGAGTACATCATGGGCCACTCGGGCACGGTCGGCGCGGCCGTCGAGGCGGCGTACCTCGGGGTGCCCGCGCTTGCCGTCTCGGCGTACCACCGCGAGGAGTTCTTCCCGCCCGCCGAGTTCACCTTCGAGACGCCGGCGCGGGTCACGCGACTGCTCGCAGAACACGTCCTCCCGACCGCCGGCGACGACGAATCGACGCCTGACGACGAACCGACGGACGGCGACGGGGAGAACGACGCGGCCGCCGGCGCGCCCCGCGCGGATCTGGCCGGGGCGGACTTCCTGTCGGTGAACGCGCCCGTCGACGGGAGCGACGGAGTCGGCGGGACGGACGGCGATCTCCGTCTGACGGAGCCGCTCGCCGACTACGGCGTCGAGGTCCGCGAGGCCGACGCCGACGAACGCGAGACGTACGGCGGCGACTGGCGGCTGGCGTCGGACTTCTGGGCGCGACTGGACCAGCCCGACCGCCACCCGACGCTGGAGCAGGTCGGCGACTCCTACCCCGCGTGGTCCGACCGCGCGGCGGTCGTCGACGGCGACGTGAGCGTCTCCCCGCTTCGGGTGCCGCAGACGCCGGTCCACTCCGAGCGCCTGGACGCCCTCGTCGCCGCGGTGAACCGCGACTGGCGGGCCGAGCGCGAGGCCGTCGCCGCCGCGGACGACGACTGAGGCTCGCCGCCTCACCCGGCGGGACGCCTACACGACGGCGGCCTCGCCGTCGGCCCAGACCTCGTAGCCGACCTCGCGGCCCCGCTCCTCGACGGCGTCGGTGTGCATGCGGAGTATGTGCTCGGAGACGTTGGTCGCGACTCGCCGGTCCGCGTCCAGGCGAGCGATCCCCTCGTGCAGGATCACGGCGTCGGCGTGGAGTTCCGCCCCGAGGACTGACCCCTCCGCGAACAGCAGGTCCAGCGCGTTCGCCGGAACGGCCCCGGGGCCGGGCGCGGCGTTCAGGTCCGGAAGGTAGCCGACGGCGGCCTCGTCGGTGTCGCCGGTGGTCCCGGAGAGCCCACGGACGACGTACCCGAGCGTCGGGAACAGCGGCTCGCCGTGTTCGACTCGGAGCGCCTCGACGGTCACCGGGCCGACGCCGACGCGCTCGCCCGGCGCGACGACCGCCAGTCGGAGGCGGTCGGCCAGCCCCGGCCGCTCCGTAGCGTATCTCTGGAGCACGCTCCGCGGCACGCGCACCTGGAACGGCTCCGCGACCGGGTGGTCGTGACCGAGTTCGGTGCCGTTCCGGAGGTGTCGGTCGTAGCGTGCGTGATTCAACTCCGAGAGCCCGGCGGAGTGGTCGTAGTGGCCGTGGGTGAGGAAGGCGGCGTCGAGGTCGGTCACACCGGCCTCGTGAAGTCCCCGGGTCACGTCCGGCGGCGCGTCGAGGAGTACGGCCGTTCCGGCGGCCTCGACGAGCAGACCGGGCCGTCGTCGCGGGTCGCTCTCCGCACAGTACTCACACTCACACAGCGGCGCGGGGACGCCGACGGCATCGCCCGTGCCGAGCAGGGTGCAGCGCATACGGATCCGAGGCGCACCTCGGACTACCAGATTGCGAACACGCAGACGACCTGTCGGTCCACGCCGCCCGTCCGTTCGGGCCACCGCTCGGCCGATCAGTCCACCACCGCGACGACGCCCGTCAGCGCCACGGCGGCGATCATCGCGGCCGCGAGTAGGCCGAACGCGACGCGGAAGTCGGTCGCGTCGGCGACGCCGCCGACGACGGCGGGCGCGAGCGCGCCGGCCCCCATCAGCAGCGTGCGGACGACCCCGAGGCCGCCGCCGGCGGCGGAGTCGGGGATGACCGCCGCGAGGTACGCCCCGCGCACCGGGCGAAAGCCGTGACAGCCGAGGCCGAACGCGACGACCGCGCCCCCGACGAGGAGGACGCCGGACACCGACAGCATGGCCGCGAGGCCAGCCGTCGCCAGCACGAGCGTCGCTGCGATCACCGGGAGTCGGCCCACGCGGTCGGAGAGGTCACCCGTCACCAGTTGGACGAGCGAGACGACGAACAGTCCGCTGTACAGCAGCGAGGCGGTCGTCTCGGGGAGGCCGGCGGCGTCCGTCAGGAACAGCGGGAGGAACGCGACCGCGCCGTTGTACGCGAACGAGAAACAGATCGTGAGGGCGACGAACGTCGCGAAGGCGGGATCGCGAAACAGCGCGGCGTACGCGCGGAGTCCGCGGGTGTCGTCGCCGTCGCGGTTGCTGTCGTGGTTACCGTCTCCGTCGCGGTTGCTGTCGTCGTCGCGGTGGCGACCGGCGGCGTTCTCTCGGTCGCGATCGTCGCGGGGAACTCGGCGAGCGAACAGCGCCGCGAGTCCGCCGGCGGCGACCGCGCCGGCCAGGAACAGCACGTGCCAGTCGAGGGAGACGCCGTCGAGGCCAACGACCGCGAGCGTCGTACCCGTCACCGCGACGACGGCGGCGGGCGCGGCGACGCCGCCGAACGCGCCGAGGGTGTCGAGGATCCCCAGCGCCCGCCCGGTCCGGGCGGGGTACATGCGCGCGAGCAGGCGAACGGCGACGGTCTTGTGCGCGCCTGTGCCGAGGCCGACGAGGAGCATCCCCGCGCCGATGGCGACGAGCGCCGCCGACTCGGGGACGGGAACCGCGAGCACGAGCGCGCCCGCGCCGGTGACGGCCGCGCCGGCGACGATGACCGCCCGCGCGCCGACCCGGTCGGCGAGCGCGCCGCTGGGGAACTGCATCGCGGCGTAGACGGTCAACATGGCGGTGAACGCCAGTCCGAGGACGCCGTTCGAGACGCCCAGCGAGTCGCGAAGCGTCGGGAACAGCGGGGGGAAGGCGTACCGGAGGAACTTCGCGAGAAACCAGATGAGCGCCGAAAGCGCCAGCACGTCGTAGTCGGCCAGCGCCCGAAGTCGACCGCGCGATTCTGCTCCCATTCGTCTCTCGGGAGGCCCCTGGGGGGCAAAAGACGCGCGAATGCGGTCGATACAGCACGGGCGAGGCGCGTCGCGAAGTGGCTTGGCCGGCCCGCGCGGTCGTCCGTTGTGCCGCGCTTCGTTCCTACGCTTCTCCTGCTCTTCTCCTGCCTTTCGTTCCTACCCTTCTCCTGCCCTTCGTTCCCGCGTTCGCTACGGGGCCCCGGCGAGCACGAACGTGCTCTCGGCGTCGCCGTTGCGGATCTGCCGGCTCGACTCCGGGGGGATGCGAATCGCGTCGCCGGCCTCCATGTCGACCGCCTCGTCGTCGACGGTCACGGTCGCTTCCCCGTCGATCAGGAGGTACACCTCCTCGTGGTCGCGCTCGGCGTGATCGTGCTCCTTGCCGGTCCACCCCGGCTCGCAGTCGACGACGGTGACGCCGACGTGCTCACACTCCAGCGGGTCGCGCAGGAAGTGCATCGCGCCCGCGGTCGGTTCCACGTCTCGGTAGTTGACTCGGGTGTACGACACGTAGTACCGATCGACGCGATCCGCCGTGTAGCTGACGGCCGTTCCCGCGTCGGACGAAGGCAGCGCTGGGGAGTCGGACGGCTGCCGGGAGCGCGGGCCGGGACGGAACTCTGACTACCCGAACGGACCCATGCCGCCACCGCCCATTCCGCCCATTCCGCCGCCACCGCCGCCCTGCTGTTGCAGCTTCTTCATCATGCGCTGCATGTCGCCGTCGCCCATGTTTCCGAACTGGTCCATCGTCCGCTTCATCATGTTGTACTGCTCGAGCAGTTCCTCGATGCGCTCCTCGGGGACGCCCGACCCGCGGGAGATCCGTTCGAGGCGGTCGCTTCTGATGATCGACGGGTCCTCCATCTCGGCCTCGGTCATGGAGTCCATCGCGATCTCGAAGCTGCGCATGCGCTCTTGGGTCACGTCCATCGCGTCGTCGGGAAGTTGGTCCATCATCCCGCCGCCGAGTCCGGGGATCATGTCCATGACCTGGTCGAGGGGGCCCATCTTGTCCATCGCCTTCATCTGGTTTCGCATGTCCGTGAGGGTGAACTCCCCCTCCATCATGTCCTCGGGGTCCCAGTCGTCCTCCTCGCCGGTCTCGCTCATCGCGCGCTCGACGCGCTCGGAGAGCTGCTTGAGGTCGCCCATCCCGAGCAGCCGCGAGATGAAGCCGTTGGGCTCGAAGCGCTCGATGTCCTGGACCGTCTCGCCGCTGCCGAGGAACGCGATCGACGAGCCGGTCTCGTTGACCGCGGTCAGCGCGCCGCCGCCCTTCGCGGTCCCGTCGAGCTTGGTGATGGCGACGCCGTCGATGCCGATCGACTCCTCGAACTGGCGGGCCTGATCCTTGGCTCCCTGCCCGATCGCGGCGTCGAGCACGAGCAGCGAGCGGTCGGGTTCGACCACGTCGTCGATCCGTTCGATCTCGTCGATGAGGTCGTCCTCCAGCGCGTGGCGGCCGGCGGTGTCGACGATGCGCACGTCGGCGTCCTCGGTGGCCTCGAGCCCCTCGCGTGCGATCTCGACGGGGTCGTCGGCGTCGGGGTCGCCGTAGAACTCCACCTCGGCGTTCTCGGCCATCTGCTCGGCCTGCTCGTACGCGCCGGGCCGGAACGTGTCGGTCTGGATGACCGCCGGACGAAGCCCCTTCTTCGAGAACCACCACGCCATCTTGGCGGCCGTCGTCGTCTTCCCCGACCCCTGGAGCCCGGCGAGCATGATCGTCTGCTCCTCCAGCGGGATCTCGGTCGACTCGCCGATGAGGTCGACCATCTCCTCGTAGACGATCTTGAGGACGTGGTCGCGGGCGGTGGTGCCGCCGGGGGGCTCCTCCTCGAGCGCGCGGGTCTCGATGCTGTCGGACAGCTCCATCACGAGATCCACGTCCACGTCCGCCGCCAGCAGCGAGCGCTGGATCTGCTTGACGACTTCCTGCACGTCGTCCTCGTCGATGCGGGACTTCCCGCGGAGCGAGTCCATCGTGCCCCGGAGAGAGCTTCCCAGGTCGTCGAGTACCATTGGTCTTACCCGAGGTTGTCGGTCCGTGCGGTAAAGGCTTCCCTGTCCTCGATCCGTGATCGTGGTCGGGGTTCGCGGTTCCGGTTCGTGGTTCGCGCGAGCGGCTCGGATGAGTGAGACGAGGCCAGCGGTGGCTCCGGCGACCTCGAACGCCTCCGCTCAGTCACGCCCGCCGCGACCGCAGCGCACTCGCCCTCCGGATCGCACCGGAACGCCTTCTGTCGATAGCGCGAATACGGAGCCGTGCTCGCCGTCGACCCCGCCACCCTCGCCGCCTACGTCGCCGCCGCGGGCGCGCTGATCCTCGTCCCCGGTCAGGACACCCTCGTCGTCCTCACCCACGGCCTCGCCTCTCGGAGGGCGGGCGTCGCCGCGGCGGTCGGCGTCGCCGTCGGCGTCCTCGCGCACGCGACGGCCGCGGCGCTGGGGCTGGCTGCCGTCTACCGCGCGGTCCCGGCGGCCGCGACGACCGTGACGCTCGCGGGCGCTGCGTACCTCCTCTGGCTCGCCGTCGAGACCGCTCGCGGGGACGGGATCGGGTCGACCGCGACCGATGCCGGGGCGGGCCCCGACGCCGGCGACGACGCCTCGCGAGCCGCCGGTCTCCACACCGGCAGCGCGGCCGCCCGCGCCGGCTTCCGTCGCGGGCTGGTCACCAACGTCGCGAACCCGAAGGTGGCGCTCTTTTTCCTCGCGTTCCTCCCGGGGTTCGTCGGGGGCGGCGAGACGGCTGCGATGATCGCCCTCGGGGGCGTGTACTCCCTGCTCACCGTCGCGTACCTCGGCGCGGTCGGCGCGCTCGCCGGCCGGATCGGTGCCGTGGCGACCGGACAGACCGCGCGAGCGATCCGGCTCGGCTCGGCGACGGTGCTGGTCGCGCTGGCGGCGGCGCTGGTCGTCCGGGTCGCGTGAGTCGCCGCCTCCGTAGATGGTCGCCTCCGCGGATACGGCTCCCGTTACGCGGACGCCTCCCCACCGTCCAGGTCGCGTCCGCGGAGGCGGTCGATCCGGTCGCCCAGGGCGACGTTCGCCGAGAGCGGGTTCGGCACCCGCCGACGCGACGGCTCCATCGCGTGCACCTCGGCGTACCGCTCCAGCGCGTCGGCGACGGCGTCGGCACCGACCGACCCGGCCGCGCGGTCGTCGGCCGCGACGATCCCCCGGCGCGCGTACCACAGCCCCCCGACGAGCGCGACGCAGGCCACGGCGACGAGCGGGCCGTTCGGACCGCCCGAACCGGAGAACGCGGCGATCAGCGGGACGGCCGCGGCGATCACCGCGCCCATGCGACGCGACAGCGCCCGCGAGCGGACGCGTCCGGCCTGAACGGCCAACAGCGCGGCGGCGGTCTCGTCGTCGAGGGCGTCGAGGAACGTGCTCGTCACGAACAACCGGCGGGCCGGGCCGATCCCGCGGACGAACGCGTTCGCGGTCTCCTCGTCGTCGGTATCGAGCACGCGAACCTCGTCGACGAGCCCCGACCCGACCCCGGCGCGCTCGCGAAGGCGGTCGATCCGGGCGGCGTCGTCGCCGGACGGCTTTCGCGTCGACCGGAGCACGCCGACTACCCACGGCGACGCCGCGAGCGCCCCGACCACCAGCACGATGAGCCCGACAGCGACGGTGACGGTCGACGTTCCGACCCCCAGTCCGAGTCGAAACGGCGTGATGACGAGCGCGAAGACGGCACTCGCGCCGAGCAGCCACCGGGCCATCAGGGCGACCGCACGGCCCGTCCCGAGGTCGATGTCGCGGACGGCGCGGACGCCGCGAACCGTCGGGGCGTACGCGACGAGCGCGACGGTGCCGGCCGCCGCCATCGTCAGGAACTCCGAGAGGAACACGTCGACGGCGACGGTGCCGGTCGATCCGCCGGCGAGCGCCGCGCGGACGGCCGCCCCCAGATCGAGGACCGACAGGAGGCCGTACGCCAACACCCCGAGCGGGAGGACGCCGCCGACGTACAGCAGGCGATACTTTCCGACGGGGTTCGAGAGCCGGCGGGCGACGGCGCTGCCGACGACGCCGACGACCGCCCCGAGCAGACAGAGGAGCACCCAAAAGGCCACCGGCGGGCCGAGATCGGCCGTGGAGGACGCGACTGCGGACTGAAGCGGGACCATGCGCGGCGATCCATTCGCGCGGATGAAAACCGTGCCGAACCGCCGGGCTTCCGGGAGCAGTCTCGGCGACGAGCTCGGTGCCGGCCCCGACGGACTCAAGGACGGCCCCGCCGTCCCCCCGCCCATGCGCATCGCCGTACCCAACAAGGGCCGCCTCCACGAGCCGACGATGGCGCTGCTCGAACGCGCCGGCCTGCACGTCGAGGAGACGGCCGACCGGCAGCTGTACGCCGACACGGTCGACCCCGACGTGTCGATCCTGTTCGCGCGGGCCGCGGACATCCCGGAGTACGTCGCCGACGGGGCCGCGGACGCCGGGATCACCGGGCTCGACCAGGCTCGCGAGTCCGGCCGAGAGCTGGCCGAGCTGCTGGATCTGGAGTTCGGTCGCTGCCGACTCGTGCTCGCCGCACCCGAGGACGGCGACGTCCGGTCGCCGGCGGACGTGGCCGGCGGCACCGTCGCCACCGAGTTCCCCCGGATCACCCGCGAGTACCTCGACGGCGAGGGCGTCGACGCCGAGGTGGTCGAGGTGACCGGCGCGACCGAGCTCACCCCCCACGTCGACATGGCCGACGCCATCGTCGACATCACCTCCACCGGCACTACTCTTCAGGTGAATCGCCTCGCGATCATCGACGAGGTGCTCGCCTCCTCGGTCCGACTGTTCGCCCGCCCCGACGCGGCCGACGACGAGAAGGTCACGCAGGTCGCGACCGCCCTGGAGTCGGTCGTCGCCGCCGAGGGGAAGCGCTACCTGATGATGAACGCCCCCGCCGACAGCCTCGACGACGTGAAGCGGGTGCTCCCCGGAATGGGCGGTCCGACCGTGATGGACATCGCGGACGGCGACGACGACCACGTCGCCGTCCACGCCGTCGTCGACGAGCGCGACGTGTTCGAGACGATCACCGCGCTCAAAGGCGTCGGCGCGAGCGACGTGCTCGTCACCGAGATCGAACGGCTCGTGGAGTAGTCCCGTCGTCCGAGGCGACGCCGCCTCCCCGTCTCGCCCTGCCCCGCCCCGCCTCGTCTCGATCCGTCCCGCCCCGCCTCATCTTCCCCGTCCCGCCCCGACTCGTCTTCCCCGTCCCGTCCTTAGTCCTCGTTCGTGGTTGCCGGCGTGGTCGATCGTGATCCCCCGTGTTCGTCCCCGTTCTCGCTCTCGCTCTTGCCACGGAGGTCGGGCACGGCGATCCGGGAGTCGATCAGCCCCTCGGGCAGGCCATCGCGGACGCGGACCCACCACGCGGTCGCCGCGACGCCGACGAGGACCGCGCCCATCCCCAACAGGCCGGCCTCCGGGCCGAACGACCCGCCGGTGACGAGCGTCGGGCCGGTCGGCTCCAGGTCGACGACGGCCGCCTCGACGCCCAGGCCGCTCACGGGGAAGCCGAACACGAGCCCCTGGGCGGCGTTCCAGGACACGTGGACGCCCACCGGGAACGACAGCCGCCCCGTCAGCGCGAAGCCGACGCCGAGGAACAGCCCCGCGAGGGTGATCCCGACGGTCGACGCCGTCGACGCCCCCGGGTTGCCCGCGTGAAGGAGTCCGAACGTCGCCGAGGAGGCCGCGAGCGCGACGCCGACGGCGACGCGGTCGCCGGCGAACCGGAGCCCCTCGGCGACGTTGACAAGCAGCAGCCCCCGGGCGAACAGTTCCTCGTACACGCCGACGACGAGGAACACGAGGAGGACGGTCGCGCCCCCGGCGACGCTGCCGACGAAGGCGTCGACGACGCGGAACCAGCCGGCGGCGACCCCGACGCCGGCGATCAGCGCCTGGAGGAGGACGCCGAGCGCGAGGCCGGCCCCGAGGTCGGCGATCCACCCCGGCTCGCGACGCAGTCCGAGGTCCGACAGCCTGCGACGGTCGACGTACCGCGCCGAAAGGAGGGTCGCGCCGGCGACCGCGAGCATCGGGAGGACGGTCGAAAGCGGGGCGGAGAGGCCGGCGACCGCCGCTCCGCTCCCGGCGACCACGAGCGCGACGACGGCGAGCGCGGCCGCCGTGAGGAGTCGGACCGGCGCGCGCGGTCTGTGCTCTGCGGCGTTCCACACCGGGGAGACGAGACGGCCGAGCAGCGAGGGCTCGCGGGAGTCGCGGTCGCGGTCGCCGTCGGCGGGCGGTTCGTCTCCATCTCGCTCGGGGTCGCCGACGCGGTCGTCGCTCATACGGGCGCGGTCTGATACACCGCGAGCACCCGCTGGACCCCGACGGCCGCGATGACCGTGAGCGCGTAGTGCATCGCCGTGATCATCGCGGTGCCGCGGCGGTCGAGTCCGTACGCGAGTCGGACCATGACCGCGTCGACGACGAGCGCGAGCGCGATGACGGCGGCGGCGGGGAGCACGGCCGCCGTGAGGCCGACCAGCGCCATCGCGACGCCCGGGGGAACCGCCTGTCGGAACTCCGCCTCGTCGCCGAGGACGAAGTAGGCGGACGTGTTGGCCAGCAGGGTCGACAGCACCGCGATCAGGACGAGGCCGCCCAGCAGGCCGACGACGGCAGTCTGAAGCAGCACGTCAGCCGAACAGCCCGAGCTCCGAGAGGCGCTCGGAGATCACCTCGACCGCCGCGTGGGCGTCGGCGGGCTCCTTCCCGCCCGTGATGACGAGCTTGCCGGAGCCGAACAGCAGCGCGACCACGTCGGGGTCGTCGAGGCGGTACACCAGTCCGGGGAACTGCTCCGGCTCGTACTCGATGTTCTCCAGCCCCAAGCCGATCGCGATGGCGTTGAGGTTGAGGCTCTCGCCCAGGTCCGCGGAGGTGACGATGTTCTGTACAGTGACCTCGGGGTCGTCGCCCACGGGGATGTCGAGCTCGCGCAGCTTCTCGAACACGATGTCGAGCGCCTCGTGGACCGCGTCGGTGCTGTTCGCGCCCGTGCAGACGATCTTCCCGGACCGGAAGATGAGCGCCGCGCTCTTGGGATCGATCGTCCGGTACACCAGTCCGGGGAACTGCTCGGGGTCGTAGTCGGCCCCTTCCAGGTCCATGGCGACCGTCTGGAGGTCCAACTCCTGGTCGATTCCCGTCGACGCGACGACGTTCTCGATGTTGATCGACTCCGTGGGGTCAGCCATTCTCTTGTTTAAGTGTCGGCGCTGGCGTTTAAAGTAGTACCGCCGCGCCCGGTGGGGGTTCCCGGCCGCGCTCCCGGCGACGCGGGGGGGACCGACGGGTCGCGGGCCGTCGCGAGGCGCTTCGACCCGTCGTGAACCGTCGTGAACTGCGAACCCGTGCGTTCAAGCGCGCCGGCGCGCCACGTCCGGGCGTGTACGGACTCGAGTTCGTCGGCGAGGAGGACGCCTTCGCCGCGCGGGAGGCGCGGGTCGCCGCCGCCGGCGTCGACCGCGTCGCCCCGGGAGTCGCGGTCGCCGACGCCGTCGACGCCGAGCGGGTCCGCGGGCTGGCGTACACCCGCACGGCCCTGGACCTCCTCGGCCGCGCCGACGCCGACCTCCACAGCGCCCGCGCGGTCGTCGAGGCGGCGTCGCTCGACCGCGCGGGCACGGTCGCCGTCCGAGCACGCGTCGTCCGCGACTCGGCGGCCGTCTCGACGGGCGAGGCCGAACGCGCGTGCGGCGCGGCGCTGGTCGAGCGCGGGTACGACGTGGACCTGGACGACCCCGACCACACCCTTCGGGTGCTGTTCGCGGGCGACGCCTGTCTGGTCGGGTGGGTCGTCGCCGAGTCGCGCCGGGACTTCTCGACGCGCCGGCCGACCGACCGGCCGTTCTTCCAGCCGGGGAGCATGGCACCGATGGACGCCCGCGCGTACGCCAACGTCGCCGGCGCGGGCCCTGGAAGCCGAATCCTCGACCCGATGTGCGGCACCGGCGGCGTGCTCATCGAGGCCGGCCTCGTCGGCAGCGACGTGATCGGCAACGACGCGCAGGCGAAGATGGTCCGGGGCGCACGCGAGAACCTCTCCCACTACCTCGATGCGGCGGGAGGATCGGCGAGCGTCGCCGGCGACGATACCGACGACAGCGACGACAGCGCCGTCGCCGCCGCCGACGACGCGGCTGACGGCACCGTCGACTGCGACGTGATCCGCGGGGACGCGACGGACCTGGGTGTTCGCGACGACGCCGTCGACGGCGTGGTGTTCGACGCGCCCTACGGTCGGCAGTCGAAGATCGCACGCCACGACCTCGCGGACCTCGTGAGCGAGGCGCTCGAGGAGGCCGTCCGCGTCGCGCCGCGAGGCGTGCTGATCGCGGACCGCTCGTGGCACGAGGAGGCCGTCGCCGCCGGCTGGCGCGTCACCGACACCTTCGAGCGTCGGGTCCACAGAAGCCTCGTCCGCCACGTGCACGTGTTAGAGCGGACGTGATCGACCGGATCCGTCGCGGCGTCGCTCCGGTCGTGACGGTGCAGTCGACCTCGCTGTCGCTCCGGTCGCGAGACGCCGACTGAGAAGTCCGTCGGGGTCGAGCCGAGCGCGGTCTACTCCTCGCCCAGCAGCGAGTCGACCAGTTCCTCGGGGTCGAACAGCTCGAGGTCGTCGTACCCCTGCCCGACGCCGAGAAAGAGGATCGGCTTGCCCGTGACGAACGCGATGGAGATGGCCGCCCCGCCCGAGGAGTCGGCGTCGGCCTTCGTGAGCACCGAGCCGTCGACGCTAGCGGCGTCGTTGAACTCCTGGGCGCGCTTGACGGCGTCCTGGCCGGCGACCGCCTCGTCGACGAAGAGGGTGAGGTCCGGGTCGACGACCCGGTCGATCTTCTCAAGCTGCGCCATCAGGTCGTTGCTCGTGTGGAGGCGACCCGCGGTGTCGCCGAGCACCACGTCGATGTCGTTCGCCTCGGCGTACTCGACGCCGTCGTAGATGACGGCGGCGGGGTCGCCGCCCTGCTCGTGGGCGATGATCTTCCGGTCGAGCGCGTCGGCGTGCTCGCGGAGCTGCTCGTTCGCCCCGGCACGGTAGGTGTCGCCGTTCGCCAGCACCGACGAGTAGCCTCGCTCGTCGAGCCACTCCGACAGCTTCGCGATCGTGGTGGTCTTGCCGACGCCGTTGACGCCGGTGAACACGATGGTGACGGGCTTGTCGGACTCGGCGATGCGCTCCTCGAAGTCGAACTGGCCGACGGAGATGACCTCCAGCAGCGCGTCGTGCAACGCCTCCGTGACGAGCTGGTCGGTCGTCTCCACCTGCGCACGCGTCTCGCCGACCATCTTCTCGCGTACGGTGTCGAGGATCTCGCTGGCGACGCTCATCTCCACGTCGCTCGAGAGCAACGCGAGCTCGAGGTCCTGAAGGGGCCCCTCGAGGTCCTCCTCCTCGATGATGACCTTCCCGGTGGCCAACGCCGCGGCGCGTTTGAGCCGACCCGGTCCGGCGTCCTCGCCGTCGCCGTCGGCCGCATCGGCGTCGACGCCGTCGGCGGCTCCGGCGGAGTCGTCGGGTCCGGCCGTCTCGGCCGCGTCGGCGGGGGCCTCGGCGACCGCGTCGCTCTCCGATTCGGCCTCGGCCTCGGCGTTCGCGGCCTTCTCCTCGACCTCCTCGGCGGCGTCCTCGCGGAAGGAGGAGAGCTTGTCCTTCAGCCCGTCGAACATCCCTTACTCGTCCCCGTCGTCGCTCTCGTCGGCCATCTGCTGCATCTGCTGCATCTGCTGTTGCTGCATCTGCTGTTGCATCTGCTGGGCCTGCTGTTCGAGCTGCTGGCTCTCGGCCTCGAGGTCGGCCTTCTCCTCGCGGACGCGCTCGATCTGCTCGTCGAGGGCGTCCTTTCGGTTCTCGAGCGCGTCGACGGCGTCGCCCTCCTCCAGCTCAGCGGCGTAGTCGCCGCCGAGGCTCACGACGATCTCGTCGAGGTCCTGCACCTCGGCGCGGACGTACGCGCCGCCGCCCAGCGGGACCTGCACCGTCGAGCCGGTGTCGATCTCGCCGATCGCGTCGATCGCCTCGTCCATTTCGCGCTGCTCCTGCTGGAGGTCGTTGATCTCCTCGTCGAGCTCGTCGATCTCCCCCTCGATCGCCTGGATCTCCTGGGAGATCTGCTGCATCTGCTGCTGGCCCGGACCGCCGCCGCCGCCGCCACCACCGAGGCTCATTCGGCGACCACCTCGCCGATCTCGATCTGGCTGCGATTCAGGTTGTGCTCGGCTCCGAACTGCGAGAGGACGTGCTCGCGGGCGACGTTCTCGTTGACCGCGTCGATGCTGCGTGTGAACGTCTGCAGCCCGTCGCGCGCTTGGAACTCGCCGCTCACGGTGAACTGGCTCATGTGCCTCAAAAACCGCTCGGGAGCGGGAAGTACCTTCCGACTCGGACCCCGTAGCCGGGTCGACGCCCGCGGCGACGGCGAACGTCGGATCGGCCGGTGGTCCGGGTCTCGCTTCTTCGATGGGCGGCGCGCCCGCAAGCGCGCCGCCACCTGTCTGTCGCCTCGCTCGCTACGCTCGCTCGGCGACGCGTCCTTCATGGGCGGCTCGGCACGATGACCTCGCCGCCGTTAGGCGAGCCGCTCGCTACGCTCGCGGCTCGCCCTACTCGATGAACCCGAGCGTGTCGTCGATCCGACCCAGCTCCGGCCCGGTCGTGTCCTCGCCGACGGCGTACCCGTCGTCGTTGGCGAGCAGTCCCGAGCCGACCAGCGGCGCGCCGTAGTTGACCGTGCCCAGGTCGGCGTACACGTCGAGGTGCTCCTCCAGCGCCTCCAACTCCGGCTCCTCGCTTTGCGGGTGACAGAGGACGCCGGTGTTGGTGGCGACGGCGGCGGTGCCGACGGTGTTGACGCCGCCCAGCGAGCCGCGCTCGACGGGCACGTCGAGCGTCTCGGCGACGGTGTCGACGGCCTCGTCGGTCAGCTCCGGGTGGACGTACGCGCCGTAGTCGTTGGCGAGCACGACGTTGCCCGCGGCGTTGAGCTTCCCCGGGAGTCGGGCGACGGGGTCGCCCGTCGCCTCCGCGAGGGCGTCGACCTCGCGGTCGGTCGCCTGTCGGGAGACGAGCGTCCCGTGCTCGTTGCCCGCGACGAGCGACCCGACCGTCCCGGAACCGCCGACGGTCGTGGCGAGCACGTCGACGCCGAACTCGTCGCCGAGTCGGTCGACCAGGTCGTCCTCGACGTCGGGGCGCACGATGAGGCAGTCGCTGGCGGCGTGCGCGTAGACGCCGACGTACGACGACCCGGCGAACGAAACGCGAAGCACGCCGTTAGGCGGGCTCCGCCTCGACGACGACCGAACCGTCCTCGTCGAAGCGGGCCGCGCGCAGGCGCACCTTGCTCGGCGGCTTCTTTCGACCGCGCTCCCAGACGGTCTCGTTGACCGCGGGGTCGAGGCGCACGTCGGACTCGTCGACCGAGAAGTGCTTCGCCAGGTGCTCGCGGATGAGCGACATCGCCTTGTCGCCGCGCTCCTGGGCGGGCGCACGCTTCGCTTCGCGCAGCGGGACCGTGACGACGCGCTCCTCGAAGTCGCTTGCGCTCATTTACTCGTCGGTGTCCGAGCGCCGCCAGTGGCGTCGCTTCGGGTTGCGGGTCACTTCCATGTCGGTCTTCATCATCACCCACGCCGGAACGCGGCTGTTCTGCCGCTCCAGCTTGGCCAGGCGCTTCTTCTTGGCCTTGGATTTCTTGGTCATGGTATCCGGCAGATTCCACGCCGGAAGGGAAAACCCTGTCCATCCGCGAGCGGACCCCGGTACGGCCGGCGAACTTTTATTCGATCGCCAACGCCCTCCACCGCACCGAGGGCTGGGACGAGTACCGCTTCAGTTGGCGACCGAGCGACCTCCCCGACGAGGTGTACCTCTCGCTCGGCGTCGCCGTCGTCTGGGAGGCCGATGCTACCCACTACCTCGATGACGTGCGCGTCGAGGCGATCCGGTAGTTCCGCCGCCTCCTCGTCACAGCCCCGAGAGGGAGCCGAGTCCCGCGCCGACGGCGGCCGCGAGCGCGCCGCCGAGGACGACCCGGACGGCCGCCTCCACCACGTCGCCGCCGACCAACTGCACGCGCAGGCCGGCGACGACTCCCAGTTCGACCGCGACGACGGCGACGCCCGGGAGGAATCCACCGGCCAGTCCCGACGACACCACGAGCGAGGGGAGCGCGCCGGCGAGGAACCCCCCGCCGGCGGCGATCCCCGCCCGTCGGATCGGCTCGTCGGCCGCCGAGAGCGCGCCGTCGTCGTCGCGGGCGGCCGCCAGTCCCGCGTGCAGCGCGACCCCGACGGTCGCCGCGAGGCCGACGAGTCCGCCGGTCCACGGCCCGAGTGCCACGGTGGCGGCGAACAGCGGAGCCGGAACGACGACCGCGCCGGCGGTGAGGTCCGACACAGCGGGCTCGCTCACCCGGTGGCGCACGGTCGTCCGCGTCCGGCCGCGTCGGCGCATTCGCTCGGTGTTTTCAGGGTGACATCATAAACCCCCCGTCGGGGACGCGGTCGGCGAGGGAGGCAGTCGTGCGAAACCGGCTTGTGGACGCGACCCCGTCCCATCGGTAATGGCGACCCCCGGCGTCGACGCGCTCGCCCTCGCGATCGCGGACCTGCTCCCGCTGGTCGCGGACGCGCTCGTCCGGGTGGCCCGGATCGCCGTGCTCGTCGCCGTCGGCGTCCTGCTGGCGAACGTCGCCGTCGAGTTCGGCCTCGTCGAGCGGATCGCGGGGTTCTCGCGGTACCTCACCGGTCCGGCGAACCTCCCGGACGAGGCGGGCACGGCCATCGTCACGACCGCGGCGTCGACGACGGCGGGGTACGGGATGCTCGCGGACTTCCGCGAGTCGGGCCGCCTCTCGGACCGCGCGACGCTGGTCGCCGTGACGATAAACACGTTCTTCGGGTTCGTCCAGCACCTGTTCACGTTCTACGTCCCCGTAGTGATCCCGATCCTGGGCCGCGAGACGGGCGTGCTGTACGTCGCAACGAGGGGGGCCATCGCGCTGGGGATCACCCTGACCGGCGTGCTCGGGGGCGCGCTCCTGCTCCGGGGCGAGGCGGCCGACCGCGCGGACTCCGATCCGGACTCGCTCCGGGAGGCGACCGACGGCGGCACGGCGGACGATACGGACGCCGACGGCGACCGCGCGAGCGACTCCCCCGCCGACGGCGGCACGGCGGGCGACGCGGACGCCGACGCGACGGCTCGCGAGCGCGTCGCGGCCGCGGCGCGGTCGACGTGGTCGACGCTCCGGCGGATCCTCCCCCGCCTCGCGGTCGTGTACGTGTTCGTCACCGTGCTGGTCGCTCGGGTCGACCTCCGGGCGCTGTCCGGTGACGTGGCCGGCCCGTTCGCGGAGGTGTTCGGGCTGCCGGCGGCGACGATCCCCGCGATCGCGGTGTTCGTGTTCGATACGACCGCGGGGGCGGCGGCGTTCGCGCCGCTCGTCGGGACGACGCTGACGCCCGAGCAGGCCGTCGCGGGGATGTTGATCGGGGGGATCGTCTCGTTCGCGTTCTCCACGTTCAAGCGGTCGATCCCGTTCCAGTACGGCGTCTGGGGTCCGGCGTTCGGCTCGAAGGTCGTGCTGTTGAACACGACGCTGAAGGTCGCGTTCATCGGCGCGGCGCTGGTCGCGTTCCTGGCGTGAGCGGTCGCCGGCGCGGTCGCCGTGCGGGGCAAATCCGATCCCGACGGATTCACGCCCCCGCCGCCGCCACCCACCAACATGACCGACACACTCGCCGTCGCGGGCGGCCGCGTGCTCACACCCGAACTCGCCGTCGTCGAGGCGGACGTCCTCGTCGACGCGGACGCCGGCGATATCCTGGAGGTCGCCCCGGACCTCGCGGGCGACGCCGACGGCGTGCTCGACGCCGCCGACGGCCTCGTGATCCCCGGACTCGTCAACGCCCACTGTCACGCCGCGATGACGCTGCTGCGCGGCTACGCCGACGACGAACCGCTCGAGACGTGGCTGCGCGATCACGTCTGGCCGGTCGAGGCGGAACTCGGCCCTGACGACGTGCGCGTCGGCACCGAGTTGGGGCTCGTGGAGATGGTCCGCTCGGGCGTCACCGCGTTCGCGGACATGTACTTCCACGTCGACGAGGTCGCCGACGCGGTCGAGCGCGCCGGCGTGCGCGCCCGCCTTGGCCACGGCGTCGTCACGGTGGGCAAGGACGACGAGGCCGCCCGCGAGGACCTCGACGAGTCAGTCGCGGTCGCCGAGCGCCTCGACGGCGCGGCCGAGGGACGGATCCGAACCGCTGTGATGCCGCACTCGCTGACGACCGTCTCGGACGACCTGCTCGCCCAGGCCGCCGACCGCGCCCGCGACGCGGCCGTCCCGATCCACTTCCACCTCAACGAGACCGAAGCGGAGGTGGAGCCGATCGTGGACGAACACGGCGTCCGTCCCAGCGAGCACGCCGACGACCTCGGTCTGCTCCGCGAGGACACCTTCGTCGCCCACGGCGTCCACACGGACGCCGCGGAGATCGAGACGCTGGCCGAGCGCGGCACAGCCGTCGTTCACTGCCCGGCCTCGAACATGAAGCTCGCGTCCGGGATGGCACCCGTGCAGGAGCTGCTCGACGCGGGCGTTCCAGTCGCGCTCGGCACCGACGGGGCGGCCTCGAACAACGACCTCGACGTGTTCGACGAGATGCGCGACGCCGCGATGCTCGGCAAGCTCGCCGCCGACGACGCCGCGGCCGTCGACGCCGAGTCCGCGGTCCGGATGGCGACGACGGGCGGCGCTGCCGCCCTCGGCTTCGACTCCGGCCGGATCGAGGCGGGCGCGAACGCCGACCTCGCCGTGCTCGACCTCGACGCCGCCCACCTGACGCCCGAACACGACCTCGTCTCCCACCTGGTGTACGCCGCCCGCGGCGGCGACGTGCGCCACACGGTCTGCGACGGCGAGGTGCTCATGCGCGACCGGGACGTGCTCGCGTTCGACGATGCGGCCGTCCGCGAGCGGGCCCAGCAACACGCGGAGGCGGTGGTGTCCCGGGCCGAGGAGTAGCGAGGAGAGGGAACGGAAGGAACCGCGACCGGACGCCGCGACGGATCCCGCGTCCGCGACACGGACCACGAGGAATCCCAGCCGAACCGGCTGTGCGAAATTATCGCACGACCGAGGGGCGTTTACGGGACTGTTCGGCGAGGTGTCGCCGTGGCGCTTCCCTCCGCAGGAGACGAGCGCGTCCTCAAACCGAGCGGTCTCCTCATCGCCGTCGTCGCCTTCCTCCTGACCCGGTTCCTCGTGGCGGACCTGATCTACACGACCGCGGCCCCCACGCCGCGGATGACGGTCCTGCGAACCGTCCCGTTGGTGTTCGGCTTCGCGGTGGTGTTGTACGGATTCAACCTCGGGATATCGACGTACGGCAGGCGGTACGTTCGCACCGTCGCCGGCTGGTTCGCCGTCGGCTGCGTCTTCTTCGCGGTGACCTCCCTCGTCGCCGTGACGGGGGCGATGGGGGGTCCGATGGGGTCGCGCCTCGGCGGGGTCGTCGCGACGATGGTGCTCACCGGCGGGGCGGCCGGCGCTGTGATCGGGACGCGTTCGGCGACCGCCGACCGATACCGGAACCGACTCGAACGGCAGGCGGACCAGGTGATCCTGCTCGACCGGAAGCTCCGCCACGAGGTCCGCAACTCGATCACCGCCATCCGAGGGCACGCCGACCTGCTCGCCGACGGCGACGCCCCGGACGCCGACCGCAGCCACGCCGCGATCCGGTCGGGGATCGACCGCATCGAGCGGACGATCGAGGGGCTCGAGTTCCTGACCCGGTCCTCCAGCGAGACGAACGCGTCGCTCGCGCCGGTTCCGCTCGGCGAGGCGCTCGCGTCCGCGCGCGAGGCGGTCGACGGCTACGTCACGGTTCGGGGCGACGACGTCGGGTCGGTCTCGGTGCGCGCGGACTCGGACCTCGCGACGCTGCTGGTGGAACTGTTCTCGCTGCCGCCGGCATCGACCGACGACTCGACGACCGTCGACGTCGCGATCGACGCGACGACGGTCACGGTCGCCGTCGAGGCCCCCGGCTCGTGGCTCTCCGACCGCGAGACGGACGTGCTGGTCGACGGCGTCCCCGAGTACGAGCGCAACGACGTCGACTACGGGGCACCGATCCTCCACCTCCTCGCCGCGCAGTACGGCGGCGGGGTGGAGGTCGTCCGCGACGCCGGCCGGACCCGGGTGGCGGTCCGCCTGCTCCGGACCGGTGAACACGCCCCTCCCGGGAACGACCCGGGCGTGAAGCCGGAGACGCTGCGACGGTCGCTGGTCGCCGGACTCGTCGCCGGAGTCGCGATGGGGGCGATCCTGGAGGCGACGACCGGGTCGCTCGCCGTCATCGGCGCGCTGTACGGCACCAGCGCCTCGCTCAGCGGGTGGGTCGCACACCTGTTCCACAGCGCGGTCTTCGCGACGGTCTTCGTCGCCGGGCTCTCGGCGTCGCCCGCGTCGGCGGCCCTCGGCTCCCCACGCCGATCGATTCCCCTCGGGATCGCGTACGGCGTCGCCCTCTGGCTCGTCGCCGCGGGCGTCGTCATGGGGCTGTGGCTGAACAGCGTCGGGATCCCGACGGAGCTTCCGAACCTCACGCTGCCGTCGCTGCTCGGTCACGTCGTCTGGGGCAGTCTCGTCGGGGCGTTCGCCCCGCTCGTGGCCCGGAACGGCTGAGGCGGCGTGATCGGAGTTCGGCGGGATTATACCGCCCCCGACCCACCTCCTTCACATGAGTACGCAGTCGTATCCGCCCGTCACCGACCACCTCGACGACCCCGAGTCGGCCCGCGAAGAGGGCCGTCGCAAGATGGACTGGGCGCTCCAGCACATGCCCATCCTGAACCACCTCCGGGAGTCGTTCGAGGCCGACCAGCCGTTCGCCGGCCAGACGATCGGCATGGCGATGCACGTCGAGGCGAAGACCGCCAATCTCGTCGAACTGCTCGCCGAGGGCGGCGCGGAGGTCGCCATCACCGGCTGCAATCCCCTCTCGACGCACGACGACGTGAGCGCGGCGCTGGACGCCCACGAGAACATCACCTCCTACGCCGTGCGCGAGGTCGGCGACGAGGACTACTACGCCGCCATCGAGTCGGTCATCGCCCACGAGCCGACGATCACGGTGGACGACGGAATGGACATGGTCGCGGCCATCCACGAGGACTACCCCGAACTCATCGACTCCATCGTCGGCGGTGCCGAGGAGACGACCACCGGCGTCCACCGCCTGCGCGCGATGGACGCCGACGGCGAGCTCCACTACCCCGTCTTCGCCGTGAACGACACGCCGATGAAGCGGCTGTTCGACAACGTCCACGGCACCGGCGAGTCCTCCCTCGCCACCATCGCCATGACGACGAACCTCTCCTTTGCCGGCAAGGACGTCGTCGTCGGCGGCTTCGGCTACTGCGGCAAGGGCGTCGCCAAGAAGGCGGCCGGCCAGAACGCGAACGTCATCGTCTGCGAGGTCGACTCCCGCAAGGCGCTCGAGGCCCACATGGAGGGGTACGACGTGATGCCGATGGCGGAGGCCGCAAAGGAGGGCGACGTGTTCATCACCACCACCGGCAACCGCGACGTGATCACCCGCGACCACTTCGAGGAGATGCAAGACGGCGTGCTGCTCGCCAACGCCGGTCACTTCGACGTGGAGATCAACCTCGACCAACTCGACGACCTCGCGGTCGACCGCTACGAGGCCCGCGACGGCGTCGAGGCGTACGAGCTGGCCGACGGCCGGCGGCTGAACGTCCTCGCGGAGGGGAGGTTGGTGAACCTCGCCGCGCCCATCGCGCTGGGCCACCCGGTCGAGGTCATGGACCAGAGCTTCGGCGTGCAGGCCGTCTGCGTGCGCGAACTCGTCGAGAACGGCGACGCGTACGACGCGGGCGTCCACGAGGTCCCCGACGAACTCGACCGCGAGGTCGCCGAGGTGAAGCTCGCCGCCGAGGGCGTCGAGTTCGACGACCTCTCCGACGAGCAGCGCGAGTACATGGGCTCCTGGCAGCACGGGACCTGACGCGAGCCGCTCCTCCTCTCCTCTCCTCTCCTCACCGCCGATCGCTCGGCTCGGTATCCCCCTCGCGAGCGGCTGGGTCGCCCGGCGCGTTACCGCGACTCGCCGAACCGGAAGCCGTCGTCGTCCGACCCGCCGTCGGTCGCCGCCACGGCTCCGTCCGCGCCGGTCTGGCCCCCGGAGGTCGCACTTCCGGGTCCGTCGCCGTCGGCGTCGTCGGCCGTCTCGAAGGCGTCGACGCGCTGATCGAGGCGTCCAGCCTCCTCGCGGAGCGCGTTCGCGCGCTCTGCGGCGTCGCCGACGGCCGTCGCCCCGCGACCGGCGGCGTCGTCTGCGCGGTCGGCCGCCTCCGCCATCGTCCGCCCCGCCTCGCGCGCCTCCTCGGCGGCCGTGACGACCGACTCCGCCGTCGCCGCCTGGTCGTCGGTCGCCCGCGAGATCGCCTCCACCGAGTCGGCGGCCGACTCGACCGCGTCCGCGAGGTCGTCCATGCGCCCGACGGCCGACTCGACGGCCGACGCGCCCGACTCCATCCGGTAGCTCATCCGACCCATACGGTCGGAAGTCTCCCCCGTCGCCTCGGTCACCTCGTCGATGGTCGCGGCGATCTCCTCGGTCGCCTCGCCGGCCTCCTCCGCGAGGGTCTTCACCTCCTCGGCGACGACCGCGAAGCCGCTGCCAGCCTCGCCCGCGCGGGCGGCCTCGATGTTGGCGTTGAGCGCCAGCAGGTTCGTCTCGGCGGCCACCTCCTCGATCAGCGCCACCATCTCCGTGATCTCGTCCATGCGCGACTCCAGCGTCACCACCGCCTCGTTCGCCTTGTCCACCTGGTCGCCGATGGCCGACATCTCCTCGGCGGCCTCGCCGGCGGCCTCTCGACCGGCCTCGCCCAACTCCGCGGCGTCCTCGACCTCGCGTGCGACCTCGTCGGTCTGGCTCGCGACCTCCTCGACGGTCGCCGAGAGGTCGCTCAGGTCCGCCGCGACCGCCTCCAGCCGGTCGCGCTGGTCGTCCGCCGTGCCCGCGATGTCGTCGACCGCCGCGGTCGCCTCGTCGATCGCGGTCGCGGCCGCCCCCACGTCGTCGGCCAGGGCGTCGCTGTCGGCGTCGACCGCCCGCGCGTCCGCTTCCACCGCGCCGACGGTCGACTCCAGGTCCGTGAGCATCTCGTTCGCGGCCGCCTCCAGGTCCGCCAGCGCCGCCTCATCCGTCTCGGCGTCGAGCCTGACGGTGAGGTCGCCCGCCGCCGCGGCCGCAAACGCCGTCTCGTACTCGTCGACGGCCGTCCGCATCTCCCGGACGACGCCCTCGGCGCGCTCGCGCGCCGCCGTCGCCTCCTCGCGAGCGTCCCGGGCCTCGTCCAACCGCTCGCGCAGCGACTCCTTCAGTTCCGTGAGCGCGTCGTTCAGTTCGCCCAGTTCGTCCTCGCGGTGCTCGTCGAACGTCTCGGAGAAGTCGCCGTCGGCGAGCGACCGGGCGCTCTCAGTCAGCCCGTTCGAGACGCCGATGAGGTCCATCGAGATGATCGCGCCGCCGCCGACGAACCCCGCGGCGGTGACGCCCCAGCCGAACGCCGCCGCCGACAGCGGAAGCCCGAGGGCGGTCGCACCCCCGGCGGTCACGGCCGCGGCGACGACGGCGATCAGCCCGTACGTCGCCATCACCTCGGTGATCATCCGTTGTCGTAACACGCGCGGCATCAACGAGACGACGTCCATGCCGAGGGTGGGTCCGTCCGAATGATAAACCGTTTCGACCCAGCTATTCGAACCGATAACGCCGGAATACCGGCGGGACGACGGTACCGCCGCGGGCTACAGCGACACCCGCGCTCGCGTCTCGTACTCCGGCCCTTTCTCCGTCAGCGTCGACTCAGTCAGCCGGATCTCGTCGACCTCGAACCGCCCGACGGTCGGATCCGTCTCCAGGTACTCGAGCACCCGATCCTTCCCCCGAGCGTCGTCCATCCGGGCGAGCGTGACGTGCGGCGTGAACTCGTGGTCGGCCTCGTCGAACCCGAGCGCGACCGTCGCGCGCTCGACGGCCCCGGCCAGCCGCGTCAGCTCGGCCGCGCCCTCCCCCTCCCGGACGCCGACCCAGATCACGCTGACGTACTCGCGCGACGGGAAGACGCCGAGTCCGCCTACCTCGGCGTCGAACGGGCCGACGCCGGCGTCGTCGGACTCCGTTCGGCTCTCCGCGGCGCTTCGCGCCGCGCTCGCAACGGCGCGCTCCAGCGCCTCGGTCACGTCGCCGACGCGGGACTCGTTGACCTCGCCGAAGAACTTCAGCGTGACGTGCGCCTGTTCCGGGTCGGTGAACCGGAGGCTCGGAACGTCCCGGAGGGGGTCCTGGAGGGCGGCGACGCCGTCTGCGAGCCGGTCGGGGAGGTCGACTGAGACGAACAGTCGCGGCATACGGTAGCGTTCACCGCCGCCGGAGAAAAATCGCACGCGCAACATACATCCGTCCACGCGGTCGACACACGACCAATGAGCGACGACGAGCCCGAGAGAGAGTCCCACCAGTTCTCGGAGGGACAGGGCCTCAACGAGGACTACGAGGAGTTCACGCTCGACCCCGAGGAGCTGAACGCCGACCCCTCCCAGGTCGACCCCGTCGACACCCGCGTCATCGCGGACCTGCTCGACGAGCGCAACATCCCCAAGGACCGCGTCGACGTGGAGAGCCTGATGGAGGTCGGCCTCTCCTACATGGGGATCAACCGCTTCGAGGAGGCGACGGAGACGTTCGAACGCGCCGCCCAGTTCGCGGACGACGACTCCCTCGAACAGCAGGAGGCGTGGGTGAACAAGGGCGCGGCACACGCGCAGTTGGAGGAGTGGGACGAGGCCATCGGCTCCTACCGCGAGGCGCTGCGCATCGACGACGACTCCGAGCACGCCGCAAGCGCCGAGACGAACCTCGCGTACGCGCTCCACGAGAACGGGCAGGGAGAGCAGGCGCTCGAGCACGCCGAGAAGGCCGTCGAGATCGACCCGCGCTTCCCGCAGGCGTGGTACAACCGCGGCTTCTTCCTCGTCGAGCGCGGCCTCCTCGAGGACGCCGTCACCGCCTTCGACAACGCGATCCGGCTGGGGATGCGCAACGCCGAGGTGCTCGAGGAGAAGGCGCGCGCGCTCGACGAACTCGGCCGCGAGGACGAGGCCGAGCGCGCGGCCGAGCGCGCCGAGGAGATCCGCGAGGAGGCCGAACAGCGAATGGTCGAAGAGCAGGCGGAGGGCGGCGCGATGGGCGCGGGCGGCGCGGGCGGTGCCGGCGGTGCGCCCGGCGATCCCGGGCGTCGCGACGGCGACGCCGGCGGACTCGACGGCGACGACCTCGACCTCGGGGGTCTGTAGATGGACCCCGACGGCGACGGGGGTGCTGACGACGTCGACCGCGACGCGGCCGACAGCGACGCCGATGTCGACGCCGACTACCTGCTCACGCGTCGGGAGACGCCCGAGGGAACCCTCGTCGCCGTCTGCGACACGGCCGTGCTCGGGGAGACGTTCGAGGAAGGGTCCGTCTCGCTCGAGGTGACCGAGGAGTTCTACGGCGGCGCGGACGCCGAGCCGGCCGAGGCCGACGCGGTCGTCGAGGGACTGTACGACGCCGACACCGCGAACCTCGTCGGCGAGGGCTGCGTCACCGTCGCCGTCGACGCCGGCGTCATCGACGCCGAGCGCGTGCTCGAGGTCGGCGACACCCTGCACGCGCAGTTGCTCTGGCTGTAGGCGGGCGTGGACCGCGATCGAGATCCGCGTCGGACCCGGCCGAGCGTGCCTCAATTCGGTTACGTCGACCCCGAACGACCGAAGGGATGTTACCCCTCCGCGCCCTCGTATCCGGTAATGGAAGCGCCTGAGCAGGAGTCACAGCCGTATCCGCTCGACGTGGAGGCCGTCCGCGCCGACTTCCCCATCCTGGAGCGGAAGGTCGGCGGCGACGTGACCGTCCCCGGCGAGGACGAGGGCGACACGGAGCCGCTCGTCTACCTCGACAACGCGGCGACGAGCCACACGCCCGAGCCGGTCGTCGACGCCATCGCGGACTACTACCGCTCGTACAACTCGAACGTCCACCGCGGCATCCACCACCTGAGCCAGGAGGCCAGCGTCGCCTACGAGACGGCCCACGACCGCGTCGCCGAGTTCGTCGGTGCCGAGGGCCGCGAGGAGGTCGTCTTCACGAAGAACACCACCGAGGCGGAGAACCTCGTCGCGTACGCCTGGGGCCTGAACGAACTCGGCCCCGAGGACAACGTCGTGCTCACGGAGATGGAGCACCACGCCTCGCTGGTCACCTGGCAGCAGATCGGCAAGCGGACCGGCGCGGACGTGCGCTTCGTCCGCGTCGACGAGGACGGTCGCCTGGACATGGACCACGCCCGCGAACTCGTCGACGACGACACCGCGATGGCGAACGTCGTCCACGTCTCGAACACCCTCGGCACGGTCAACCCGGTTCGCGAGTTCGCGGACCTCGTCCACGATCACGACGGGCTGATCTTCGTCGACGGCGCGCAGTCGGTGCCGCACATGCCGGTCGACGTGGGGGCGATCGACGCGGACTTCTTCGCCTTCTCGGGACACAAGATGTGCGGCCCCACCGGGATCGGCGTGTTGTACGGGAAGGAGCACCTGCTGGAGGAGATGGAGCCGTACCTCTACGGCGGCGAAATGATCCGGAAGGTCACGTTCGAGGACTCCCAGTGGGAGGACCTCCCGTGGAAGTTCGAGGCCGGCACGCCCGTCATCGCCCAGGGGATCGCCCTCCACGCCGCTATCGACTACCTGGAGGACCTGGGTATGGAGAACGTCCACGCCCACGAGCGACTGCTCGCGGAGTACGCCTACGACCGGCTGACCGAGTACGACGACGTGGAGGTGTACGGCCCGCCGGGCGACGACCGCGCCGGCCTCGTCGCGTTCAACCTCGACGGCGTCCACGCCCACGACCTCTCCAGCATCCTCAACGACCACGCCGTCGCCGTCCGCGCCGGCGACCACTGTACCCAGCCGCTGCACGACAAACTCGGCGTCGCGGCGAGCACCCGCGCGAGCTTCTACGTCTACAACACGCGCGAGGAGATCGACAAACTGGTCGAGGCCGTCGACGACGCGCGCCAACTGTTCGCGTAGGCGCTCGCCATCGGGGTCCGTTCCCGCTCCGCGAGAGAGGAGTGACCTCGCTCCGCATCTTACCGAGCGAGCGCCGAAGCCGTTCACGCACCGCGAGCGGCGGCGGAACCGTTTTCCCTCGCACTCGCCAATTCCCGTCAACAATGGGCATTGGCGGCGGCTCCGACATGTATCGCCAGCAGATCCTCGACCACTACAAGAACCCGCGCAACTACGGCGAACTCGACGACGCCACGTTCTCCCACACCGGCGAGAACCCCTCCTGTGGCGACACGATCACCGTCGACGTGCGGCTGGAAGACGACGGGGAGACCATCGAGTACGTGGCGTTCTCCGGCGACGGCTGCGCCATCTCGCAGGCGTCGGCGTCGATGCTCTCCGAGCGCCTGCCGGGCACGACCCTCGACGAACTCGAGGCGATGGACACCGACGACGTGACCGAGATGCTCGGCGTCGACATCTCCCCGATGCGGATCAAGTGCGCCGTGCTCGCCAGGCAGGTCGCACAGGACGGCGCGAAGCTCCACGAGGGCGACATCGACGACCTCGACGTGACCAGAACCGAGGACTGAGCGGTCGGTCGGTCGCCCCCGAGTCGCGGCCCGTCGCGTCACGCCTCGCCTCGGCTCAGGGTACCCGCCCGAACAGGTCGCGATTGACCGCCTCGTACTCGAGCGTTCCCCGTTCGAGTTGCGTTCGCCTCGTCTCCGCCCACTCCGACAGCGTCGCGTCCGCGACCGCGCCCGATTCGCGAACCGACGCGACCACCGTGTCGAGGACCGTCTCCAGGAAGGTCGCCTCGTCGGCCGGGTAGCCGTCCCCCTCCTCGCTCGCCCCCTCGCCCGCCACGTCGCCCGCGACGACCCAGTCGGCGCGCGCGTCGACCGCCGGCGGCGACCCCGCCGCCCGGAGCCGTTCGACCAGCAGCGTCGCCGCCCGTCCCCGATTCCGCATCGTCCCGTGGAAGGCGTCGATCACGGCGTCGTCCGCGGGGTGGTCGGGCGCGAACCGCGTCTCGCCGTCGAAGGTGAGCGGCAGGTGATACCAGCCCTCCGGCGCGGCCGAGCGGAGCAGGGCGAGCACGTCCTCGGGGGCCAGCAGGTCCGCGAACGACCGAGCGACGACGCCGTCGAACGGCTCTTCGCTCCCGTCCTCTGCGACCGCGCGGGCGTCGTCGACCCGGAAGCGGACCCGCAGGGCGGCGTCGCGGTCGCGGTGACCGATCCGAACTCCGGTACCGCCCGCCGTCTCACCTCCCTCGCTCACCGCGGTCGAGTCGACCGCGTATCCGGCCTCGGCCGCCTCCTCGCACAGCCGCGCTCGGCCGGCCGCGAGCGCGCGCTCGTCGGTGTCGACGGCGACCCACTCGCCGAGGGGGAGCGCGCCGTCGGCGACGAGGCGACGGAGCACCCCGCAGGTGCCGGCACCGGCTTCGAGCACGCGGACGCCGCGGTCCCCATGGTCGTCATGGCCGCCGTGGTCGCCCTCGTGCCTCCGATCAGTCCCTCGATCGCCCCCGACCAGCGCCGACCGGAAGGCCGCGGTCGCGGCGTCGCTGTGGGCGCGGTCGTCGACCGTGCGCGCGGCCTCGAGGTACGCCACGTCGTCACCCTCCATCGGCCACCTCCGCGAGGAACCCGGCGACGCCGGCGACCGTGTCGCCCCACGGGGGGTGGGACGCGAAGCGGTCGAGCGCGGCCGCGCCCATCCGCGCCAGGGCGTCGCGGTCGGTCGCGAGCGTCGCGAGCGCGTCGCGGACGCCGGCCACGTCGCCCGGATCGACGAGGAACCCGGTCTCGCCGTCGGCGACGACCGAGGACGCCCCGCCGGCCGCCGAAGCCACCGCCGGCAGGCCGAATCCCATCCCCTCCAGATACGCCATCCCGAACCCCTCGTACGTCGAGGGGACCGCGAGCGCGTGCGACTCGCGCAGCACCGCGGCGAGGTCGGGCGTCGACAGCCGCCCGCGAAACGACACGCGGTCGGCGACGCCCAGATCTCCCGCGAGCGCCCGGACCCGGCGGCGGTGTTCGGGGTTCGGTTCGGGGCCGACGACGGCGAGCCGCCAGTCGGGGACGGTCGTCTCGCGGTCGCTGTCGCGGTCGCGGTCGGCGTCGCGGTCGCTGTCGCGGTCGGCGTCGCGGTCGCTGTCGCGGTCGGCGTCGCTCTCGCGGGCACAGCACGCGCCCTCCTCGTCGAGCCCGGCGAGCGCCTGCAGCAGCGTCCCGTGTCCCTTTCGGGGGACGAGCGAGCCGAGCGCGACGACGCGGAACGGCGATTCTCCCGCCCGCCGAGTCACGTCGGCCGCCGTCACGTCCGGGTCGAACTGGTCGGCCGGCGGCGGCGCGACGTGGGTCGGCACGTCGTCGCCGACGAGCGCCGTCACGTCACGCGCGGTCGTATCGCTCACGCAGACGGCCGCCGAACACCCCCGTAGGAACAGCCGCTCCAGTCGCGCGGCGACGGGCGCGAGGCGACCGCCCTCCGCGTGCCGGAGGTGATGCACCAGCGCCACGGCCGGCGTCCCCCCGCGGCGGAGTCGGCGGACGAGCCCCCACGCTCCGGGGTGTGCCAGCTCGTCGACGACCACGGCGTCGGCCTCGCGAAGGCCCGTGGGGATTCCCGTCGCGAGCCCCGGGGCGTCGAGGACGCCGATGGGATAGCGACGCCACGGCACAGAGAACGCTCGAACGGACGCGCCGGCCGCGCGCAGGCCGGCGACGAGTCGGCGGTCGTAGCGAAACCCTCCGGAGGTGGTGTCGGGGTCGCCCGGCACGACGAGCGCGACCGTGAGGCCGTCGTAGGCGGCGGAGTCGCCTGCTGTCCCGCGAGACGGCGACTCAGCCATCGCCGCCCGTTTCGCGGGCGTCCTCGGCGGCGTCGGAGTCGCCGGCGGCGGCGATCGACCCCTCGTAGCCCGCGGCGGCCTCGTCGTCCTCCCAGACGGTGACGCGCAGCGTCTCGGCGGGACCGTCGGCGGCCGCCGGGGCGAGTCGGTCGTGGAGGACGCGCGCGAACCGCTCGACGCTGGGATTGTACCCTTCGAACTCGGGCAGGTCGTTCAGCGTCGCGTCGCGGTAGCGTCCCTCGGCGTCGTCGAGGGCGTCGCGCACGTCGTCGATGTTGACCAGGTAGTCGTACTCGGTGAGCGACTCGCCGGCGAAGGTGGCCTCCACCGAGAACACGTGCGAGTGGAGGGTTCCCTCGGGACCGGGATCGGGAACCGTGAGGTAGTGCTGTGCGACGAACTGTCGTGTGACGGTCGTGCGGTATGTCATGCGTGGAGACCGACGGCCGGACGCGGCGTCGCGACGCGACGATCCGGCCTCCCGCCGTCGCGTCGGTCGAACTGCTGAGAGATGCCAACGGCTCCGACGCCCTAAACGTGTCGCGAGCCTTCGGGTCACAGGACGGGGCCGGTCGCTCCTCGTTCGGCCCCGACCGATTATCCGACGAACTCCTCGACGACCGGCGGGAGTCGACGGCGGACGAGCGCGTACGCGACGCCGAGGGCGACGCAGGCGGCCGCGATCGCCGGGAGCGGTCGCGGGTAGTACGCCACGACCGGCACCGCGAGCACGGCGGTCGCGGCGGCGTCCTCGGGAGCGCCGTCGTATCGGATCCGGTAGCGCGGTCGGATCCACCGCCCGTGAAGGTGGTCGAACACCGCCTCCGAGGAGGTCCGTTCCCACGGGCGTATCTCGTCGCCCGCGCCGAGTGCGTCCGTCCCGGCGTGAACGGCGAACGAGGCGGCGAACGTCGCCGCCGACACGGTCGAGAGCGTCGGGACGGCGACCGCGACGGCGACGGCCGGGACTGCGAGCGCCCACCCCAGGACAGGGAAATGGAGCGTCCGGCGGTGGCGGCCGACGAACAGGTCGACGTCGGGCACCAGCCCTCCGACCACCCCGGCGAGCGCGGCCGGCACGGCCAACTCGGGCGCGAGCGCGACGACCGGGGCGGCGACCAGCGCGCCGACCAGCGCGTGCGTGAACGCCATCATCGACGGACGGATCGCGGTCGCACGGCCGTTAGGACTCCCGGCGGTACAGCACGACGAGCACCGCGATCAGCGCCACCTGCACCACCTTGTCGGCGATCCCGGTCGCGCCGAACTCCGGGGCGTTCGCGACGTACCACAGCGGGATCTGCCCGGCGGTGAATGGGATCCCGAGCAGGTAGAACAGCCGCCGTCGATATTCGAGCAGCACCGCCGCGATGCCGCCGAGGAAGCCGACGCCGGCGACGAGGAACGCGACGGCCATCCCCGCCTCCGACCGGAACGCCCACGCGAGCCACAGGTGGATGACGCCGGTGACGGCCGACAGCGCGACCCCCGCCCAATGGAGTCCTGTCAGCGAGTCCGTCTGCAGCGTGCTACCGCCAGGCGCGGTTTGGGTGCTCATGGCCGTGTACTGGGGCGGAATCCTGTTAAAAACTCGCGTCGCGGTGGCTCCTCGGCCCGCTCGGTCGCGGGGCCTCTCGCGGACGCCGACTGACCCCGTGCTTACTCGGGCTTCAGCCCCTCGTTCTGGACGCGCATCACGGCCTCGCCGTCGGCGAGGTTCGGCGCGTCGACGAGCCGGACGATTCGCTTGTCGCCCTTCGACTTGCGCAGGTAGATGCGGAACGTGGACTTGTGACCGAGGATGTGGCCGCCGATCGGCTGGGTCGGGTCGCCGAAGTACGAGTCGGGGTTGGCCGCGACCTGGTTCGTCACGAGCACGGCGACGTTGTAGAGGTTGCCGACCTTGTCCAGTTCGTGGAGGTGCTTGTTGAGCTTCTGCTGGCGCTCGGCGAGCTCGCCGCGGCCGACGTACTCGGCGCGGAAGTGGGCCGTGAGCGAGTCGACGCACAGCAGGCGGATGGGGTACTCGCTGTCCTCGTGCTCGCTGGCCAGCTCGTTGGCCTTCTCGGCGAGCAGGATCTGGTGGTTGGCGTTGAACGCCTTCGCGACGTGGATGTAGTCGAGGAAGTCGTTCACGAGGTCCTCCATCGCCTCGTCGTCGTCCGGCGAGCCCTCGATCTCGCGGCGCTCGAGTTCGTCCTCGAGGATCTCGTCGTCGAGTCCGCGGACCATGTCGTCGATCCGCTCCGGGCGGAACGTGTCCTCGGAGTCGACGAAGATACAGCCGCCCTCCAGACCGCCGTTCTCGTTCGACAGCTGGACGTTCACGGCCATCTGGTGGGTCACCTGCGACTTACCCGAGCCGAACTCGCCGTACACCTCGGTGATCGACTGCGTCTCCAGTCCGCCGTCGAGCAGGTCGTCGACCTCGTCGATCTGCCAGGAGAGCTTCCCGATCTCCTCGCGTCGCTCCAGCACGGCCGCGCCCGTCTCGAAGCCGCCCACGTCGGCGGCCTCGCGTGCCCCGTTGATCACGTCCGCTGCGGTCGACTCGCCGATGTCGGCGGTGTTGCCCAGGTCGCCCGGGCTCGCGACCGCGAGACTCTGATAGCTGCTGAAGCCCGCGTCGACGAGCTTGTCCGCCGTCGCCGGCCCGACTCCCGGAAGCGCCTGTAGATCGTCTTCTGGCATCGTACTCCGTCCTTGCTCGGCTCTACACATAAACCCTCGTTAACAGCAAAGTGAAAGTGAAACGGCGGTACGCGGACGGGTCGCTCACGCGAGGTGTGCGAGGGTTCAGAAGGGATCGGGCGGTCGACGACGGGCTACCGCGGGCGACGGATCACCGGGGGCGGTGCGACGATCGGAACCGGCGCGCGCTCAGCCCCACGGGTGGCCGTTCGGCGCGTCGGGCCACAGCGGGTACCAGTACTCCTTGTCGGACTCGATACCGAGTTCGCCGTCGAGCACGGACTCCAGTTTGAACTCGATCCTGCTGTCGCGGTCGTCGGTGCCCGTCGGCGCGAACGGGTAGTACGCGCCGCGGCGGAACGAGTACACCCAGTACGCGCGGTCGCCGTCGCCGGCGCAGCCGCTTCCGCCGCCAGACCGCTCGAACCCGAATACGGCCGCCAGCAGCCGCGAACCGTAGCCGCGCTCGACGAACTCGTCCGCCGCGAAGTGGACGGAGGTGACCAGGTCCTCGGGGTCGTCGTCGGCGAGGACGACCCACTGGTAGCCGTAGTCGTCCGCGTGTCGACGGAACTCGGTGCCGGTCTCCTCCTCGCCGGCGTCGAGGATCGATTCGACGGCGTCGACCGTCTCGGCGAAGTCTGTGGAGTCGACCGAGGAGAAACACAGCGCCGCCTCGCCGACCGAGCGGAAGTCGAGATCCGCCTCCATCGTGACGTAGGCGGTGCTCATCCCGAAGAGGTCCTCGGGGTCGGCGTCGCTGACGGCGTCGGTCTCCGCGCGGGAGCCGAGCATCGACCGGAGTGTGTCGAGAATGCCCATCGTCGGTACTGACAGGTCGGCGCGGCGGCGTGTTCAAGCCGTCGGCTCCGGCGGTGCCGATCCGTCGTCGCGGGTCCGGTCGCCGTGGCAGTCGCGGTCGCTGTCGGTGGGTCAGTCGCAGTCGCGGTCGCTGTCGGTGGGTCAGTCGCCGTGGCGATCGCTATCGCCGTCGGCAACCCTCCCGGCCTCTCCGGCGGCGATCGGGCCCTTCGGCGTCAGTTCCCCTGGATGGCGTCGATCACCATCGCGGCGGCGACGACGGGCTCTTTCGGCACGTCGCTGGCGTCATCGATCGTGATCTCGTAGGTGTCGCGCAGCGAGAACTTCCCGGCGATCGTGCCGACGTGGCCGCCGTCCGCGTCGGTGATCTCGTAGCGGTGCGGGATTAGATAGCCGAACGGGAGGACGTTGCGCGCGATCGTCGTCGCCGCGCCGCGGGAATCGATCCGCGCGATCACGGCCTCGGTGTCGGCGTCGCGGATCGTCCACGTGTCCTGGAGGATCGAGTAGTCGTTGTCGAGGATCACCAGGTCCTCGCCGGTCCGGGAGTCGGTGAGGACGTAGTTGCCCGCCACGTCGACGATCCCGCCCGCGCGCACCTCGAACACGTCGTTGCCGTCGGCGTCGACGAACGGGAACTGCTCTTTCAGCTTGAACATCTTCTGCTTGCCGCGCAACACGACGTTCCCGGCGGAATCCTCCGCGCGGTACTTGTTGCGGACGAGGCTCTGGACGACGGTGTAGGTGTCGTCGGTGAGGGCGATGCCGGCGATGTCGTATGCGGGGTCGCTCACGACCTCCGATTCCGCGGACTCGTATTTGAACGTTCGTGTGGGACGACGCCTCAGCGCGTCTCCATCTCGCGCTCCAGGTCGCGGAGGCGCTCGACGCGCTTCTCGGTGCTCGGGTGCGTGGAGAACAGCTTTCCGACGAAGCCGGACCTGATCGGGATGACGAAGAAGGCGTTCATCTCGGCGGTGTCGCGCAGGTCCTCCTTCGGAACGCGGTCCATCCCGCTGTCGATGGTGACCAGCGCCGACGCGAGCGCGCCCGGCTTGCCAGAGATGGCCGCCCCGCCGCGGTCGGCCGCGAACTCGCGGTAGCGCGACAGCAGGCGGATGAGCAGGAACGAGATCACCCACACGACCAGCGAGACGACGATCGCGACGAGCACGGGTGCCTGGTTACCGCCGCCGCGGTCGCCGCCGCCGCCGAACAGCCAGCCCCACCGAACGACGATGAACGCCAGCGTCGACAGGAACGACGCGATGGTCATCACCATCACGTCGCGGTTCTTGACGTGCGCCAGCTCGTGGGCGAGCACGCCCTCGAGCTCCTCGTCGTCGAGCGTGCGGAGCAGGCCGGTCGTCACGCAGACGGTCGAGTTCTTCTGCGAGCGCCCGGCCGCGAAGGCGTTCGGGACGCGCGTGTCCGCGACTGCGACCGTCGGCTTCGGGAGGTCGGCCTGCTGAGAGAGGCGCGTGATCGTCCGGTGAAGCTCCGGATACTCCTGTTCGGACACCTCGGTCGCGCCCATCGAGTACAGCGCGAGCTTGTCGCTGAAGAAGAACTGCCCCAGCGAGAACAGCCCCATGATCGCCACCATCGCGAACAGCCCGACGAAGCGGGACAGCACCGCGATGAACACGATGTAGAGGGCGAACAGCAGGAACCCCGTGATGACCATTCGGCCCCGGAGGCCCCAGTCCGTCTTCCATTCCATGCCGTCCACTACCGGGCGGACGAATTAAACGCTGTCGTGGCTGGCCGTCCGTCGTGACCGGTCCGCTCGCGATGTTCTCGTGTCCCGAGATAGCACGTGTGATAACCGGACCGAACCGATTAACTGAGATTTGACCGTATTTCGGACAGAGTGCACCATCGCGCGCAGTCGGAGGTCGTCAGCACCATCACCATGGTGGCGGTGGTGCTGTTGACCACCACGACGGTCGGGTTCGCGTTCGTCGAGTCGACGGGCTCCGGCGACGCCGCCGCCGGTCCGCTGGCGACGATCGCCGTCGAGAACGACGGCGGGGACCTGACGATCACGCACCGCGGCGGCGACGCGCTCGCGGTCGACGAGATCGCGGTCACGGTCGCCGACGCGACGTTCGAGGGTGCCGACGGCGACATCTCGGGACCGGACGTCGCCGACGGCGAGTTCTCCGTCGACGACGCCTTCACGCTGAACGCCTCGGCCGCGCTCGCCGACGCCGACGGCTCGGTCGTCGTTCGGATGGTCCACCGTCCCAGCGGGAGCGTCGTCGACGAGGGCCGCGTCGCCGCCGACGCCGGGTCGTCGCCGGCGACCGCGACGCCCGAATCGACGCCGACTGCCACCGCTACCGCGACGGGGACGCCGACGGCCACCGCGACCGCGACGCCCCCGCCCGACGACGACCCGCCGACGATCGGCGAGTTCGACGCCGATGGCGAGGGCGACCGGATCGAGATCACCGTCCGCTCGGACGAGGCGCTCGACACGCTCGACGTGCGCGTGTCCGACGACGACGGCGACGTGGTCGCCCGACTCGACCGCGACGCGTTCGTGCTGGACACGGGCGACGACTACACCTACACGGCCAGCCTCGGCGTTGACTCGGGTGAGTACACCGTCTCGTTCGTCGGCGCGACCGACGATGCCGGCAACGATGCAGTCGGTGAGGACGACGACACGCTCGATGACCGCGAGGTCGATATCGAGGAGGAGGAGGAGGACGACGATGACGACGACGACGATGACGATGACGACGACGACGATGACTAACGACCCGACCGCTCCGAGCGCGTCCCTCACGACGGTCATCGAGTCCGGAAACCGTTCGACACCGACCGGCGCACTCGGCGACTCCCACCGGGACCGTCCCCCGATCGGACGGACGCGACGGGATGCGCCGGGGTGAAACGGGACGACACGAGGCGGACGAACCGCGTCGAACGGCGGCGGCGACGAGCCGTCGATCCACCGGTCGGCCGGGACCACGATCGATCACGCGGACGATCGGATCCTCCGATTTTGGCACACCTAAAGGCCGTACGACGGCGATATCTGCCGAGAGATAGCAACACCTAATGGTGCGGGAGGTCAAACCGAGGACGAGATGCCCACGGTCGAATACCTCAACTACGAAGTGCTGGACGACAACGGCTGGGACATGGACGACGACGACCTCTTCGAGCAGGCCGCCGACGCGGGGCTGGACGCCGAGGACTACGGCGAACTGGAGGTCAACGAGGGCGAGTACATCCTCGAGGCCGCCGAGGCCCAGGGCTACGACTGGCCGTTCTCGTGCCGCGCCGGCGCGTGTGCGAACTGCGCGGCGATCGTGAAGGAGGGCGAGATCGAGATGGACATGCAGCAGATTCTCTCCGACGAGGAGGTCGAAGAGAAGAACGTCCGTCTCACCTGCATCGGGTCGCCCCAGGCCGACGAGATCAAGATCGTCTACAACGCGAAGCACCTGGACTACCTCCAGAACCGCGTCATCTGATCTAAATCCGCGTCGGCTTCGGTTCGGACGTCGGCGTGACGCCACCCGTTTTCCGATTTTTCACCGATACAGCGGCGTCATCGATCGCCGCACCCGATCTCACGTCTGAGACGCCGAGGGCAACGCCTAACTCCTCGGCCCGACGCGACCGGGTATGACCGTTCTCGGCGTCGCCGCCGCGGCCGACCTCCTGCGCCTGCTCGTCCTCCCGGGGTTCGCGTGGGCCGCCTACCGCGACGTCCGCACCCGCCGCGTCGCGAGTCGCCTCTGGGTTCCGCTGCTGGCGATCGGCGCGCTGGCGTTCGCCGTCGAGGCCGCGGGGGCGTACCCGTTCGCCGACTACGCGGGACGACTGTTTCTCGTCCGCGCCGGGTTCTCGCTGCTGT
This sequence comes from Halobaculum sp. CBA1158, assembly GCF_021431925.1. Taxonomy (NCBI): domain Archaea; kingdom Methanobacteriati; phylum Methanobacteriota; class Halobacteria; order Halobacteriales; family Haloferacaceae; genus Halobaculum; species Halobaculum sp. CBA1158. The sequence goes on from NZ_CP090371.1 coordinate 238,990, forward strand.
TTCTGATCCCCTTCTCCCTGCTCGCCTACCGGCTGGCGGCCTTCGGCGGCGCGGACGCGAAAGCGCTCGTCGTGCTCGCTGTGGCGTTTCCGACCACGCCGCAGTACGTCGTCCCGCTGTGGCTGTTCCCGGAGGCGACGTGGCTCCACACGGTCGCGTTCCCGGTGTACCCGTCGACGCTGGGCGTCGGGGCCATGTCGGCGCTGACGAACGCCGTGCTCCTCGGCGCGGTGTACATCGTCGCGCTCGCGGTCGCAAACGCCGTCGCGGGGCGGTTCTCCCCGGCGATGGCTGTCGGCCGGTGGACGCCCGTCGACGACCTCCCCGAGACGCACGGCCAACTGCTTCGCGTCTCGGGACTGCGTCCCGAGCGCGGCCTCGACCTGGACGCCCTCCGGATGTACCTCCGGTGGCGCGGCACCACGCTGGCGGCGCTTCGGGCGGACCCGGCCGCCCACCGCGACCCCGGTTCAGTCGAGGAGACGCACGCGCCGACCGACGGCGCGGTCCACGACGGCCCGCGGACGGACGGGGGCGTCGACGACGGCGGCTTCGAGTTCCCCGACTCCGAGGGCGACGCGACCGGCGACACCGACGCGACCGGCGACCCGTCCGACGCCGCCGACACGACCGGCGACACGTCCGCCGCCGGCGACGCGGCCGGCGACACCGACGGGTCCGACACTGACGGCGACGGCGACACGCTCACCGTCGACGATCCGTGGGCCGCCGAGCGGTTCCTCACGGACATCGAGGGCAGCGCCTACGGCACCACCCCGGAGACACTCCGTGAGGGACTCGACCGCGTGACACGCGAGGAGGCGCTGTGGGTGTCGCCGGGGCTTCCGTTCCTCGTCCCGCTGTTCGCGGGACTGGTGCTCGCGCTCACCTACGGCGACGTGCTCACGGTCGCGCTCGGCGCGCTCGGCCTGGTGTGAGCGGTCGCGATCGCTCGCGTCCGCCGGGGCGGCCGGCGGAGTCGTCGCGGTGGATGTGGTCGCTGCGGTCGATGCGGTCGCCCCGCTGCGACGCCGCCGCACAAAAGACCTATGCGCGCCAGTCACGACCGCTCGATCGATGAGTGACCCGCAGGCCGACGCCGCGAGCGACGGCGGCATCGACGTGGACTTCGGGGAGGACGGCCTCGTTCCCGCGGTCGCACAGGACGCCGACTCCGGCGAGGTGTTGATGCTCGCGTACGTGAACCGGGAGGCGCTCGACCGCACCCGTGACACCGGGCGCGCGCACTACTACTCGCGGTCCCGGGAGGAACTCTGGGAGAAGGGCGCGACCAGCGGTCACACCCAGTCGGTCGAGGAGGTACGCGTCGACTGCGACGCCGATACCCTCCTGTACCTGGTCGACCAGACCGGCGGCGCGTGTCACACCGGCCACCGCTCCTGTTTCCACCGCACCGTCGACGGCGAGCACGTGGGCGAGCGCGTGTTCGACCCGGACGCGGTGTACGAGTAACCGATGGGGAGCGACGCAGACCGGGGCGCGGACGGCGACGACCGCGCGGGCGACCGGGGTGCGGCCGGGTCGGACGCGACGAGCACCGACGCCACCGCCGCGGATCCGTCGCCGGACGCGACGGCGACGCCCGACCCGCTTCCGGACGCAGACCGCGACGCCGCCGATCTGCTCGACGCGCTGGAGGCGGCCCGGACGCGTCACGAGGACGCCGAGGCGGCCGTCGCCGAACACGGCGCGGACGCGCTCCGCGAGGTCAGCGAGGCGGTCCGCGAGGCCGACCGGCTGTTGAACAGCTACGAGGACTCCGCCACCGGCACCGGCGACTTCAAGGCGTACGTGCGGTTCCAGGGCGAGTTCGCCGACGTGGCGGAGGGGTTCGACGACGACCGCCCGGGAAGCGACGCGCTCGAGCGGGCCAACGAGGCGGTCGACGGCCGTCGGCTCTCGGACTCGGACTTCGAGCGCGCCCGCGAGGCGCTCGCGCCGGCCCGCGAGCTCGCCGCCCGACTGGACGAGCGCGAGGACGCCGAGGCGGCCGTCTCAGAGGCCGAGCGCGACGTGAACCGCCGGATCGACGCGCTCGACGATCGGATCGCCGACCTGGAGCGGCTGGTCGACCTTGGCGAGGCGGACCTCGACGCGCCGACCGACGAGCTCCGCGAGCCGATCGCGGCGTACAACGACGCCGTCCGCGACGCCCTCGACGACTTCCGTCGGGAGGCGAGCGCGCGGGAGTTCCTCGCGTTCGTCGCCGAGGCGGCCGAGACGCCGTTCGTCGACTACGACGCGCCGCCGTCGGAGCTTCGCGAGTACCTCGAGAACGCGCCGACGGGCGCGGAGCCGATCCCGGACCTGCTCGACTACGTCGACTACTCCGCCTCGAAGCTCGACCACTACGTCGACGACCCCGGCACGTTCACGGCCCGGGTGCGACCGCATCGGACCTACCTCGAACGGCTCTCCGCGGAGCCGCTGACGGTGGCGTGGCCCCCGCCGCCGGCCGGGACGCTCCGGTTCCAGCGCCGGGAGCTCGTCTCGCTGACCGCGAAGTTCGCCCCCGAGTCGGTCGTCGCTCGCGCGCGTGCCCTGCGAGAGGTCGCCGACCACCCCGAGTATCGGCGACTGCGTCGCGCCGCCGAGGCGGAGGCGGAGCTGTCGGACGCCGAGGTCGAGCGGGTCGCCGCCGGCGAGGCCGCCGCGGAGCTTCGCGCGGCGCGGGCCCGGCGGGCGGCGCTTCGCGCGGCGCTGGCGGGCGAGGACGCAGCCGTCCCCGCGAGCGGTGTCGACGCCTGACGATGCGAAGCGCGCGCGTGACCCGGTCCCGGCTCCGCTATAGCGGCTGCGCGTACACCGTCGTCGGGTACGCCGTCCCCTCCACCTCGAACGACGATGCGCCCACGCGCTCGAAGCCGCGGGCCTCGTAGAAGCCGCGGGCGTCGTCGTTCTCGCGGAACGTCTCGAGGACGAGTCGCCCGTGACGGTCGGGAGCGCGCTCGACCGCCTCGGCGAGCAGGGCCGAGCCGATCCCCTCGCCCTGCCGGTCGGGGGCGACGTACAGCGCCCGCAGTTCGGCGTCGTCGCGCTCGCAGAACGCCTTTCGCCCCTCGCCCCACACAGCGCCGGCGAAGCCGACGACGGCCCCGGGCTCCCGGTCGACGGCGACGAGGAACGTCCGGCCGTCGCCCGTCGAGCGCTCGTATCGCTCCTGCAGGTCGACGCCGTCGGGGACGCCCATCGACTCCAACTGCTCCGCGGGGAGGATGTCGACGTAGGCGTCGCGCCAGGCGTCGCGGTTGACCACCATCGCCGCGCGGAACTCCGTCGGCGACGCGACCGGCCGTATCTCCACGGACATGGCCGAACCTGGGAAGCCGGCCGCGAAAAACCCTGGTCCTCGGCAGCCTCAGTCGTCAGCCGCCTCGCGCTTGGCGTCCGTCAGGGCCGCGACGGCCCCCTCGGCCAGCGCGGCCGCGCGGTCGGGATCGCGCGACTCGGCGTACACGCGCAGCTTCGGCTCCGTCCCCGACGGACGCACGAGCACCCAGGCGTCGCCGTAGTCGAGCCGGTAGCCGTCCTTGGTGTCGGGCTCGGCGTCGGCGCGTTCGGCGTACTCCGCGGCGGCCGAGAGCATCGCCTCCAACTGTTCCTCGGAGTCGTACGCGACGTTCTCGCGGACGTTCGTGTAGTCCTCGTAGGGGGCGATCACCTCGCTGACGGTCGCCCCGCGTTCGGCCAGCAACTCGAGGAACTTCGCGGCGATGAACGCGCCGTCGCGCACGAGCCGGTAGTCGGGGAAGAAGACGCCGCCGTTGCCCTCGCCGGCGACGGGGACCGACTCGCCGGCGGCCCACAGCTCGCGGACGCGGGTGATGATGTTCGTCGAGCCGATCGGCGTGAGTTCGAGGGTCGCGCCGACGGCGTCGCACACGTCCACGAGCCGCTGTGAGACGTTGACTGCGGCGACGGTCGTGTCGCCCTCGCTCAGGTCGCGCTCGGCCAGCGCCGCGAGCGAGGCGTCGCCCTCGACGTAGCTCCCCGTCTCGTCGAAGAAGACGGCGCGGTCGGCGTCGCCGTCGTGGGCGATCCCCACGTCGGCGTCGGCGGCGCGGACGAGCCGACCCAGGTCGTCGAGGTTCGCCTCGACCGGCTCCGGATCGCGGCCGGGGAAGTGGCCGTCCGGCTGGGCGTTGACCGTCACCACGTCGCAGCCGAGTTCCCGGAAGAACTCCGGCGACGTGAGCGCGCCGGCTCCGTGGCCGGGGTCGAGCGCGACCGTGAGATCCGCGGCGGCGATCGCGTCGCGGTCGACGGCCGCGAGCAGGTCGGCGACGTAGTCGTCGTTGGCGTCGTCGACGCGGCGGGAGTCGCCGACGGCGTCCCAGGCGACGGTCGTCGCCTCCTCCGACAGCAGGCGCTCCTCGATCGTCTCCAGCCGGTCGACGGGGAGTTCGACGCCGTCGTCGCCGACGAGCTTCACGCCGTTGAATTTCGGGGGGTTGTGCGACGCGGTGATCATCACGCCCGGGACCGATTCGATGTCGCAGTAGCGGACCAGACTCGGCGTGGGAACGACCCCCAGGCGCTCCACGTCGACGCCGGCGGCGGTGACGCCGGCGGCGGCGGCGTCGGCGAACGTCCGCCCCGAGGTGCGGGTGTCGCGGCCGAGGGCGACGCGGTCGGCGTCCCACGTCGCCGCCGCGGCCGCGGCCACGCGCGAGACGAACTCGGGGGTGAACTCCTCGCCGACGACCCCGCGAGTGCCGCTGGAACCGAAGACCTTCATTCGGTTCGTTGGTCCGACGGCCGTCGGGATAGTGGTTCCGAACCGGCGCGTGGTCGGCTCGGCCCGTCGTATCGCCGAGGCCGTCACATATGTCGATCCTACCCGACTGTCTCCCGAAGCGATACCGCATAGCCGAGAAACTAACTAACGGCTCTCGGCGCGAAGCGCGCCCCCATGAAACTCGGATCGGGCCCCGGGAATCGTGTCTACGCGACGCGCGGGCTGACCGTCGGCAGCGTCACGGCGCGCGGGGAGTTCGAGCCACGCGGGGACCTGCCGAACCCACGGGTCCCGTTCTCCGGCAAACAGCGCGTCAACTTCGGTCCGCTGAACCGCTGGCGGACGAGACGGCTGCTCAGTCCGTTCACCGGCTGGTACACGACGACGAACGTCTGGGCGGTCGCCGACGGCGTGTTGTTGGCCACCGTCGGCCACCACCTCTACCGCTCGGTCGACGACGGTCGGTCGTGGTCGCACGTCCGCGAACTCCCGTTCGACTCGGGCCCGATGGGCTCGCTGCCGACGTCGGTGTGCGTCGCCGACGGCCGCGTGTTCCTCGCGGAGTACACCTTCGAGACGGAGCCCGCTCGCGTCCTCGTCAGCGAGGACGACGGCGCGTCCTGGCGACCGTATCTCGAGACCCGCGACCACCGTCACTTCCACGGCGTCTTCTCGGACCCGTACTCGGACACCGTGTGGGCGACGGCGGGCGACACCGACGAGGAGAGCGCGATCGGCCGGCTGGAAGACGGGGCGTTTCGGCCGGTCGGGACGGGGAGTCAGCGATGGCGAGCGGTGGGGCTCGCGTTCCTCCCCGACGCCGTCGTGTGGGGGATGGACTGTTCGTACGCCGAGGAGGTCCGCCTGTTCCGCCTGCCCAGGGACGCCGTCGGCGAGCAGGCTCCGAGGCCGGAGCAGATCGGCACGGCCGACGCCTCCGTCTACTACGCCGAGACCGTCTCGGTCGACGGCGAGGAGTGGGTCGCGCTCGCGACGGCGGCCGAAAGCGGCGTCGACGACACGTCCCCCGCCGGTTCGGTGAACACCTGTTCGCGGTCCGCTCGAGTGCTCGTCGCCGGGTCCGACTCGAACTACGAAGCATGGCACGAACTGTGTTCGTTCGACCGCCGGCGAACGGTCAACGAACACGTCTCGGGACTTCCCGACGCGAGCGCGTACGTCTTCATCGAGTCGACCGGCCGCGGCGAGCTGCTCGTGAACCCGTTCAACACGGCGACTCGACACGGGGAGGTCCTGGCGTTCGGTCCGGACGACCTCTCCGCGCTGCGGTAGAAGACGGCCGCGATCGCGTAACCGAACGACGGTCGTCGCCGGATCGGTCAGGTCACGAGGTAGTACGGATCCGCGGCCATCTCGCGGCCGACGAACCGGTCGAGTTCCCTGATCGGCGTGACGTACACGCCGAGCCCGTTCAGATCGTAGCTCTCGAGGACGCCCGCGGCGTCGAGATCACGCTGGAGCTTGAGCTTGTTGAACGTCCAGAAGATGCTGTCGTAGTAGTTCGTCCGCTGTTCGATCTCGGTGGCCTCGCCGTCGTCGTGTACGACTCCCTCGATGGTTCGCTCGACCGAATAGGGGGCGTCGTACTTGGCCTCGAGGTGGTGGAGGTACGAGCACTTCCAGTGGGGCGTTCCGATCGCGACGACCAGCACGTCGTCCTCGTAGAGCCGCTGGAAGCAGCCGTCAGCGGCGAACGTGTCCCGGTGGGTGCAGCCGTCGAACCGATACTCTCCCGCGACGAGGATCGACTTGCACGGATCGCTCGTCCGGTAGTCGGCCTCCTCGAGAAGGAGGGTGGAGAACGTCCCGTGCATCGGCTTCGAGTGCTGTCTGTCGAAGACCCCCGACTCCCGGAAGTAGTCCGTGAACCCGGGCGCGAGCACGGAATCGAACGCGTCGGTCAGGGCGTCCACGAGCAGTTCGTACGGGTTCCCGTCGAAGGCGGCGTTGACGTCGCTCAGCCCCACGTGAACGAACACCTCGTCGTAGTCTGCGTACGCGTCCAGGACCCGCTCGAGGCGGCGTCTGTCGCTCCGCTCGACTCGGCGGGGTCGGTTCTCCCACGCCTTGTTGACCGCGATCGTCGGCCATCGAGTTAGCTTCACGAGAGAGCGGAGCAGCCGCTGACGCCTTAGTAATCGGCAAAAACCGGAAGTAGGGCCGCGTTACCGATATCGAGTGGACGGCCGGACCGGCGAACGGACGCTCCGACGACCCTCGCGGCGGTGAACAGCCGGATCCGACGTTTCAGCCCTGATAGCTGGGGCCGAACGGTTATCCTCCGTCCCGGCCCCGGTCGGGGCGTGAACGCGAAGCACATGTCCACGGTGTCGATCGGCATGCTACTGGCGATGGCGACGGGCGTCGCCGCCCTCGTCGCCGTACAGGTGATCTGAGCCGTCGACGGCGAACCGACGGACCCAACCCCGCCGAGCGCCTGCGCTCTCCCGATGGAGATCCAGTTCCTCGGCGGTGCCCGCGAGGTGGGGCGATCGGCGGTCCTCGTCGACGACGCGCTCCTCCTCGACTACGGGATGGGCACCGGGGAGCCGCCGCGGTACCCCGTCGACCGACCGGAGCCGGACGCCGTCGTCGTCAGCCACGGGCACCTTGACCACGTCGGGCAGGTGCCGGCTCTCCTTCGCGGCGACCGTCGTCCGTCGATCTACTGGACGCCGCCGACGGCCGAACTCGCGCGGGTGCTCGCGCGAGACACGCTCAAGCTCCGCGGCTACGACTGCACCTTCACCGACAGCCACGTCCAGCGCCTCGGCGAGGTCGAACAGCGCCACGGGTACGGCGAGCCCTTCGAGGTGAGCGCCGGCGGCACCGACTACGAGGTCACGTTCTTCGACGCCGGCCACATCCCCGGAAGCGCGCACGTCCTCGTCAGCGACGGGGAGACGCGACTGCTGTACACCGGCGACTTCCACACGGACGACACCCGTCTGCTGTCGGGATCGACGGCGCGACCCGATGCCGACGCCGTGATCTGCGAGAGCACCTACTCGGACGCGGCCCACGAGGACCGCGCCCGCGTCGAGGAGCGCTTCGTTGAGACGGTACGCACCACCCGATACGAGGGCGGAACCCCGTTGATCCCGGCGTTCGCCATCGGCCGCACCCAGGAGGTGCTGTCGGTGCTCGCGGACACCGAGATCCGGCCGTACCTCGACGGGATGGGGCAACGGATCACCGACATCGTCCGCGAGCATCCCGAGTACGTCCGCGACCCGGATCTGCTTCGACGGGCGAAAGCCGGCGCGCGCTACGTCACCGGCGACGACGGCCAACGCGAGCGGATCGCCGCCGACAACGAGGCCATCGTCACCACGGCCGGGATGCTCTCGGGCGGTCCGGTGATGCGGTACCTCCCGATGCTCCGGTCGAACCCCACGAATCGGGTGTGTCTCACCGGCTACCAGGTCGAGGGAACCAACGGCCGGCGACTGCTCGACCACGGGCGGTGCGAACTCGACGGCGGCGTCGTCCCCGTCGCCGCCCGCGTCGACCTGTTCGACTTCTCGGCGCACGCCGACCGCGACGGCCTGCGCGCGTTCCTCGACGACTACCGCGACGCACGGGTCCTCGTCAATCACGGCGATCGTTGCCCGGCGTTCGCAGAGGAGTTGCGCGGCGACGGCTACGCCGCCGCCGCGCCCGAACTCGGCGACCGTGTCGCGATCTGACCCCGATGCCGGGGCGCTCGCCCTCCAGAACCGATCGACGGCCGGGCGCGACGCGGACGGGATACGGTGGCGACGCGGACGCGACACGGCCGCAGCATCCGGTGCGGCGTAATATCCAATGAGTTCCCAGCCGTACTAACGCGCGTGTCCGAAGACGGGGATCCGATCGACCCGGAGTCGATCATCGAACGGCGGGACCGTCGGCTGTCGCGCCAGGGACACGCCGCGGTCAGCGGAGCGCTGGCCACGTCGGCGCTCGCGGTCGCGGTCCTCTCGCTGTCGGTCGCGCTCGGGCTGGTCGGCACGCGCGCCCTGTATCCCGTGTTCATGCTCATCGCGCCGGGCGCGATCGGGGGCGTGTGGCTCAACACCGTCCTGATCGACTACGTCGACCGGCCCGTCCGGTGGTTCAGACGGATCGTCGGCGGGGTGCTGGGCGTGGACGCGGCGGTGTTCTCCGCCGCCATCGCCCTGGGCGGCGCGGAGTTCGATGCGGTCCGGCTGCTCGGGGCCTTCTTCGCCGTCGCGTGGCTCGTCGGCGTCGCGGCCGTCTGGCGGTTCGGGTGACCGTCTCCGGGAGCAACAGCGGTCCCGAAATCGTCGACGGCTATTCCAATCGGCGTCCCGTCGTCGTGGTCATGGATCGACACGAACGAGCCGCGTCGCTCGACCGGCGAGAACTCCTCCGTCGTACGGGAGCCGCGGGGACCCTCGCGGCGGTCGCCCTCCCGGGGTGTGTCGGGTCCTCCGGTGCACCCCGGGCATCGACCGACGGGACGCCGTCGAGCGGACCCACGTCGACCACCTCGACCGAGCCGACCGAGCCGACTGAGGCGACCGCGCCGACGGCCCTCGCGACCGACCTCGTCGCCGAGGGGTTCGACGCTCCGCTGGGGCTGGAAGCGCCCGCCGGCGTCGACGGCCGCCTGTACGTCGTCGACCAGGGCGGCACGGTGACCGTCGTGAGCGGGAGCGGAGACGGGCGGTCGACGTTCCTCGACGTGACGGGGAGACTCGCCCGCGCGGGCGGCGAGATGGGGCTGCTGGGCCTCGCGTTCCACCCCGAGTTCCCCGACGAGGACCGCGTTTACGTCCGGTACAGCGCCCCGCTGGGCGACGACGCGCCCGGCGAGTACAGCCACACGTTCGCGCTCTCGGAGTTCCGCGCGACGCCCGAGGGGGCCGACCCCGACAGCGAGCGCGTCCTGCTCGAGGTCCCGGAACCGCAGCCCAATCACAACGCGGGCTCGGTCGTCTTCGGCCCCGACGGTCTGCTGTACGTCGGGGTCGGCGACGGCGGCGGCGCGAACGACCGGGGGACGGGTCACGTCGAGGACTGGTACGACGCGGTCCCCGGCGGCAACGGCCAGGACCTGACCGAGAACCTCCTCGGGAGCGTCCTCCGGATCGACCCGCTCGGCGGCGACGGCGTGGGCGTCGACGGCGACGGCGACCCGTACGGGATCCCCGAGGACAATCCCCTCGTCGGGGTCGATGGCCTCGACGAGCAGTACGCGTGGGGACTCCGCAACCCCTGGCGGTTCGGCTTCGACCGCGAGACCGGCGACTTCCTCGTCGCCGACGTGGGACAAAGCGCGTACGAGGAGGTGAACCGGGTCGAACGCGGCGGCAACTACGGCTGGAACGTGCGGGAGGGGTTCCACCCGTTCGGGGCCGAGGAAGCCCCGACGGAGACGCCCGACGGCGAGCCGCTGCTCGACCCCGTGCTGGAGTACCCGCACTCGGACGCCGAGGTGTCGGGCGTCTCGGTCATCGGCGGCTACGTCTACCGCGGCGACGCGGTCTCCGACCTCGCGGGGACGTACGTCTTCGGCGATTACCGACCCGGCGGCGACCTCTTCCTCGCGGAACCACGAGAGTCCGGGCGCTGGCCGATCCGGGCGGTGCCGACGGAGGGACTCGGCGAGGGCCTGCTGTCGTTCGGCGAGGGGCCCGACGGAGCGCTGTACGTCTGCACCGTCGGCGACGGCGGCGGCGCGGTGCGCCGGGTCGTGGACGCCTGAGATCGGGGGCGACCGGGAGTCACAGCCAGCCCTCTCGGCGGAAGTACGCGACGAGCACGACGGCGATGCCGGCCATCCCGAGCATCGTCGCGTGGTAGGCGTACGGCCACGTCAGCTCCGGCATCGTCTCGAAGTTCATGCCGAAGACGCCGGCGACGAACGTCAGCGGGAGGACGACCGTCGCGACGACGGTCAGCCGGCGCATCACCTCGTTGGTCGACTGCGAGAGTGTGTTGAGGTAGATGTCCCGCGCGCCCGCCGTGAGGTCGCGATACGTCTCGGTCAGCTCGACCAGCTGGACGAGGTGGTCGTACACGTCGCGGTAGTACTTCTCGGTCTCCCCGGCGACGTGGTCGGCGTCGCCCCGCGAGAGCGCGTTCATCGCGTCGCGCGTCGGCCACACGACACGCCGCACCGACAGCAGCTCCCGCCGAAGCTCGTTGATCACCGGGAGGGTGTCCGGGTCGGGGGCCTCGACGACCCGCTCTTCGACGGTCTCGATGTCGTCCTCCAGCTCCTCCAGCAGGCGGAAGTAGCCGTCGACGATGCGGTCGACGACGAGATAGCCCGCGAAGTCGGGGCCGCGCGCGAGCGCCCGGCGCTCGGCCCCCGCGAGACGCTCCCACACCGGCTCGACGGCGTCGCCGCCGTCGGTCGTCACCGTCACCAGCCAGTCGTCGCCGACGAACACGCCGACGGGTCGCGTGCGGATCTCCTCGAGGAACGTCGTCTCGCCCACCCGGAACTGTGCGGCCTTCACGAGCAGGAAGGCGTACTCCTCGAGCAGCTCCGACTTCGGGCGCGCATCGCCCAGCACGTCCTCGGCGTGCAGGGGGTGGATGCCGAACCGGTCGGTCACCTCGGCGAGGTCGCCCGTCGGATGGAGCGGTCCGCCGGATCGACCGGTCTCGTCGCCGACGCGGTCGCTGTCGCCGATACTGCCGTCGCCGACGCGGTCGCTGTCGGCGTCGCGGTCGTCGTGCGACCCGTCAGCGTCGGCGACGTCGATCCAGACCCAGGTGGTGCCGGGGGCCGCCACGGCGGGCTCCGGCTCGTCGAAGGTGGACGCCTCGCCGTCGGTGTACGACATCGCTCGGATCACGGCTCGGTCCCTCCCGTCGGCTCCGACCCGGCGTCCGTCGCGGTCCGCGATCGGCCGTACGTCACCGCCGCGAGCGTCACGCCGATCATCATTCCCGCGAGCGCCGCCTCTCGACCGGGGTACGCGGTCACGGTTCCGGCGAGGTAGCCGACCACCGAGAGCGCGGTCACCGCGATCGAGGCGAGAAACGTCCGGTCCATGCCACCTCTCTCATCGCGGGGCTCCCTAACCGTTCGGGGGACGCACAACGCCCTTGTCCTGTGATGTCGTATCTCATGGTATGTCGTCCGAAGACACCGCAACTCGCGCCCCGGACCTCGACTCCGACGAGCGCGCGGCGCTCCACTCGCTGCAGTTGGGCATCGAACACGTCTATCGGGCGTACGCCGACCTGCTCGCGTGTCACCACCGGACGGGGCACGCGATGGACCGCTTCGCCGACGCCGAGCGCCTGCTGCGTTCGGCCGGTCACGAGGCGTACGCCGACGACCTCCGCGACCGACTCCTGCCGGCCGGCGCTGTGGACGACCGGTGGACCTACGAACTGGTGACGGCCTTCAGGACGGGGCTCGTCGACGACCTCGACGCGTTCGAGTCGGCCGTTCGCGCGGACCTCGCCGACGGGGTCGACCACGTGAGCGAGCGCGCCCAGCAGCGCGCGTGGCGCGAGCGGGCGCGCTCACGGGCGTGGCGCGAGAGCGAACGGGAGCGATGAAAATCGGGGCGTTCAGTCGTCGTCGACGACGACCTCGACCGGCTCGGCCGCCTCGTCGTCGGCGTCTCCGTCGCGACTCCCCTGCTCCAGGTACAGCATGAGCCCCGCGACGACGAGCACGACCCACGACCGCCAGCTCGCGAGGTTGAGCGTGTAGCCGATGCCGAACGGCTTCTTCACCAACATTCCCTTGCCGGGCTGCCAGTACGAGGAGAGCAGGCGGCCGACGCTCGGGCGCTCGAAGTTGTACGGGATGCCGAAGAGTTCCCCCGATTGGGGTTTATCTGCCATGTCCACGACAACGACGCCCCGCGATAAATCGTTTTGGCTCGCCGACGGCACCGCTCGGGCGAGCGTTTATCACCGATACCGACCCAGCCCTCCCGATGCGGTGACCATCGCGGCGCGTCGGGACGCGGATGCGAGGTCGACCGAACGGAGGCCTCGATGCGAACGGCGTCGGCCGTGAGCGCGTGCGGCCCGACGACGCGCCGACGGGAGCGACCGCGGGACCGACCGCGCCGTCGCCGGACGCTTCCCCTGCCCCGAGCACGGCCGCCGGTTCGCAATCGACCGGTTACTGGTAGCGACCGCGCCCCTCGACGCCGCGAAGTCGCTCCAGCACCGCGGGGTCGCCGACCGCGCGGTACCCCTCCTCGACGGCCGCGACGAGCGCGTCGGGCTCGTCGGCGGTCCCCTCGATCGACTGCTCGAACACGTGCAGGTCCATCGCGTAGTCCTCGACGTGGTCGGAGTTGAACCCGAGGCCGAAGTCGATGCAGAAGAGGCGGTCCGCGTCGAAGTCGGTGTGTCCGTCGCTGTCGCCGACGCCGCCGGTCACGCGGACGTTCCGTGTCGTCGGGTCTCCGTGGACGATCCCCGCAGCGTGGAGTCGGGCGAGGTGTTCGCCGACGGTCCGGGCGCGCTCGACGCCGAGCGCCGCCGCCAGGTCGCGATCGCCGACGCGCTGGAGCCGCAGGGTCGCCTCGGACACATCCACGTCGTGCACGAGCGGCGTCGGGACGCCTGCCCGCCTGGCGGCCGCGAGCAGGCGCGCCTCCGCAACTGTTCGCTCGCGACGGAGCGTCGCGTCCAGTTCGGGATGGCGATACCCCTTCGGGAGCCGTCGCTTCGTCGCCGCGTCGGCGTCGACCGTGACGATCGCCTCAGCGCCGCGCAGGTCGCGGGCGTCGTCGTCCCCGGGGACGCGCGCGACCGACTCCTCCCCGTCGCGCCACGTCACCGGCACCTGGTCGGGACGGAAGTCGGGGTCGATGGCCGACTCGTCGACGGCGACGGCGTCGCCGGCGGCGGCCATCTTCGCGCCGAGCACGGCGATCATCCCCGCGTTGTCGCGGAGGAATCGCGGCTCCGGCGCGTGAAAGTCCGCGCCGCGCTCGTCGCACATCTCCGCGAGCATCTCACGGAGGCGGGCGTTCTGTCCGACGCCGCCGCCCAGCACCAGTTCGTCGGTGCCCGTCAGCGACAGCGCACGCTCGGCCACCTCGGTCAGCATCGCGAACACGTGTTCCTGCAGCGAGAAGCAGACGTCCTCGACGGGAACGCCGTCGTCGTACGCGGCCTTCGCGGCCGACATGATTCCCGAAAAGGAGAAATCCATCCCCTTCACCACGTACGGCAACTCGACGAACTCGCCCGACTTCGCGTGCTCTTCGATCTTCGGACCGCCGGGGTGGCTCCAGCCGACGTGACGGGTGAACTTGTCGAGGGCGTTGCCGACGCCGGTGTCCATCGTCTCCCCGAGCACGCGGTACCGGCCGTCGTGATACCCGAGTAGGTGCGCGTTCGCGCCCGAGGCGTTCAGACAGACCGGCGAGTCGAAGCCGGCGCGGTGGCGGCCGATCTCCAGGTGGGCGACCATGTGATTGACGCCGACCAGCGGCACGTCGAGTGTCCGCGCCAGCGCTCGCGCCGCCGTGGCGACGATCCGGAGACACGGGCCCAGTCCGGGGCCGCGCGAAAAGGCGACGGCGTCGACTGGCGAGTCGGTGGGGGAGTCGCCGGAGCCGTCGCCGTCGCTATCGCTGTCGTCGTCGTCGCCGTATTCGGTTCTCGCGTGATCCAGCGCCGTCTCGATCACCCGCGGGATCGCCTCGCCCATGTGCTCTGCGGCCTCGCGCGGGTGAATGCCGCCGCTGTCGGGTTCGTACGGGTCCGAGTCGATGAACACGGAGTCGGTCTCGGCGTCGAACACCGCGGCGCTGGCGCACCAGGCCGTGCCCTCGACGCCGAGGACGCGCATCCGGCGTTAGGCTTCCTCTGCCTCGGCGTCCTCGTCGCCGGCGATGGCGTTGCGCTCGAGGACGTAGTCCTGCTCCACGTCGGTGGCGTGCTCGGCCGACTCGTACACCTTCGCGTAGCCGACGGTCTTGCGCATGCCGAACTTGGTGTCGAGCTCCTGAATGACGACCTCGTCGGAGCCCTTGTCGAGCTTGGCCGCCAGCGAGTCGCGGACCTGCAGGCGAGCGGGGGTGGCTTCCTCGTGACGCATCTCGAACCGGACGTCCGTCCGGTGGAGCATGGGGTTCTCCTCCTCGGAGATGATGTCGATGTCCATGGTTCAGTTGTCAGTCAATGCATCCGGCACCGGGAAAAGGACTTCGAAGCGCCGTGACTCCCGCCACGCCCGGCGACGCGGTGGCGTCGGCCGGCGACCGCTCACTCCCGCGCCACCAGTTCGAGTGCGGCCTCGGCGTCGCCGTCGAACCGCGCGAGCAACGCCCGCGCGTCCGCCGTCGTCTCGGCGGTCACGTCCACGAGCACCATCCCCTCGTCGGGCTGGCCGTAGACGACGCTCGCGCCCTCGGGGGCCGCGACGATCGCGGGGACGGTCGCGAGGTCCTCCTCGCCGGTCACGTGGATCACGACCGGCTCGTCGCTCGCGAGCGCCTCGACCAGCGACGAGAGCATCGCGCGAGAGAGCGTCGCCGGCTCGTTGTCGACCTCGATCCGGCGGCTCTCCCCGTCGAGCACGGCGGCGATCTCCGCGCCGACGGCCTCCCGTTTGGTCTTTCCGTCGACCACCGCCACGTCGGGGTCGCGGCCGGCGACCCGGAGGTGGTAGGTGACCACGTCGCCGACGGCGACGATCGGGTCGCCGGCCTCGGCCAGCAGGCGCTCCGTGTCGGTGTACACGGGACCCATCGGCTCTTTGAACGCGCCGCGAAGGTCGTCCGGAAGCGTGAGCAGCGTCATCGAGTACTGATCGGTATCGGCGTCGAGCCGTCGTTACCGGACCTTCAGCGCGTAGCTGCCCGGCTCCTGAACGTTCATCTCCGGAGCGATCTCGGACTTCTCGGGGTGCGGGATGATGACGTAGCCGGCCCAGTCCTCCGTCAGCGAGGAGGAGCCGCAGTTCTCGCACGTCTGGGCGTCGGGGCCGTTGACGAAGTGGCACTCGCGACACGCGAGGCGGTCCTCGGCCATTAGTTGCCCTCCGCGGGGGCCTCCTCGGCGCGTCGGCGCACGTCGGCCTCCAGCCACTCGTGCTTGCCGAGGCCGGGCTGCTTCGCCGTGAGCCCGATCTTCGAGTCGCGGGGGTTGCGCTCGTCGATGGACTTCGTGACCACCCGCACGCGGACGGCGTCGTCGACGCCGAGCGTGTCGTCCGACTCCGTGGAGGCGAGCTGCTGGTTCTCGCCGTCGTACGCGAGGTACTCGTCGGAGATCTGCGAGACGTGCAGCAGGCCGTCAACGGGGCCGATACCGACGAAGGCACCGAACTCCACGACCTCGACGACGTTGCCGTCGACGACCTCCTGCATGTCCGGATCGAAGGTCACGGCGTCGAACTCCGCCTGGTAGTAGACGCCCGGTCTGTTCGGGAGGACCGCGCCGTCGCCGATGTCTTGGACCTCGATGACGCTGACAACGCTGCCGACGTCCTCGTCCATGCGTCCCTCCAACTTGTCCTGTAAGAGCTTGCGGACGCGGTCGCGGCTCACGTCCGCCAGATGCTCCGGCGGGACCTCGACCGTGTCCTTGAGTCGTACCCGTTTGTACATGCTATGGTTCTGTTACCGCGAGTGTGTTCGCGCCCCTTAAACCGATTACGCGTACGCCCCGAGCGAGGAGGCGCTCGCGCAGGGGGCGGTCGTTCGTGACGACGTAGCCGTCGAACTCCCCGCCGGCGTCGGTGCCGGAGTCGGCACCGCCGGAGGCGAGTTCGACGACCGCGTCGTCTGCGTACGATTCAGTAGTGGCGACGACCCGGCACCGCTCGACGAGGTCGTGGCCGACCGAGGCGGCCGTCGCCTCCGCGCCGGAGCCGTCGGCCGCCAGCTTCTCCAGTTCGGCGACGACCGCCTCCGGGGTGACGAGCTCGGGGTCGTCGAGGAGTCGGTCGAGTTCCTCGAACACGCGAACGTCGCACTCGACCGGCATCATGAGCGCGTTCGTGTCGAGGACAACCATCGTCACCGGATCTGTTACTCCGTGAGGGTCCCGACGCCGATGAGTCGCCAGCGCGCGCCCATCCGGCGGTTGATCGCGATCTTCGCGCCCTCCTCGGCACAGACGGGCCGCTTGAGGTTCACCTCGCACTCGCCCGTGCGAGCGCTGGTCACCGCGCCCACGGTGGTCGCTGTGCCGACGGTGAGCATCAGCGGCTCGCCGGTGGAGATCTCCTCGACTGCGCCCTCGCCGACGACGCGGTCGAGCAGTTCGACCTCCATTTCGAAGTCGTTCCGGGTGGGCGGGAGCGTTCCGGGCTCGCCGGCGACCTGGCCCGCGAGCGCGTCGCCCTTCGTCAGGCTGGGGTCCAGTCCGGTCCCGACGCCGAGCAGCCCGCCCGGTCCGACCTCCTCCTGCGACTGGCCGCCCGCCTGCAGCGAGCGAACGGAGGTCTCGATCGCGTGGTACTCCGAGGAGCCGCCCTCTTCGACCTCGCGGCCCGGCCGGAGTTCGATCTCGTCGTCGACCTCCAGGGTGCCCTGGGCGAGCGACCCGCCGATGACGCCGCCGAGCAGGTCGTCGGCCGTCGTGCCGGGGCGGTTGATGTCGAACGAGCGGGCGGTGTACATCCGCGACGGGAGGGACTCGTCCCGCTCGGGCGTGGGGATCTCCTCTTCCAGCGCCTGGATCACGAGGTCGACGTTGACCTCCTGTTGAGCGCTGACGGGGACGATCGGAGCGTCCTCGGCGACGGTTCCTTCCACGAACTCCTGGATCTGTTCGTAGTTCTCGCGGGCGCGCTCGCCGTCGACGAGGTCGATCTTGTTCTGGGCGACGACGATGTTGTCGATGCCGATGATGTCCAGCGCCATCAGGTGCTCTTCGGTCTGCGCCTGCGGCACGTCCTCCGTGGCGCTCACCACCAGCACCGCGCCGTCCATGATCGATGCGCCCGACAGCATCGTCGCCATCAGCGTCTCGTGGCCCGGGGCGTCGACGAACGAGACCGTCCGCAGGGTCTCTGTGTCGACGCCGTGCTCCGGGCACGTCTCCTCGACGGTGTAACACTCGGGCTCGGCACAGTCCGGGCACCGACGCAGCGTCGCGTCGGCGTAGCCCAGACGGATGGAGATCCCGCGCTTCATCTCCTCGCTGTGCTGGTCGGTCCAGTCGCCCGACAACGCTTGCACTAGCGTCGTCTTTCCGTGGTCGACGTGACCGACGAGTCCGATGTTCACCTCCGGTTGTGTTTGCTCCGTCACCATGGGCCTCCGAGAGTAATCTCGTTGGAACTTCGCTCCGTGCGACTGATAAAGGTGCTGTTACGGCGATGTCGCCGATGCGTGCGTGTCTGTGTGTTTCACGGCTGATCCATGTGGGACCCGGCGGAGCCGTCGTGTCCGCCGTGACCGTCTCCTCGCCCTCCCCAGCCGACTCGCTCGCTCACTCCGAAGTGCGGTCCCGTGCACGCCGGACGGGACGGACGCGGTGCCCGGCCCGTCCGACTCGCGGGTGGACGGTCGGAAAGCAGGTGGACGGTCGGGACCCGCGTTCTCGCGGTCGCGGGTGCGGTGTCCGCGCGACGGATCGAGTACCGTCGATGGGTGAGAACACACTCGAGAACACGCGAGACCCGAACGAACGGGCTTATACGCCGTCGTCGTCAACTCCCGGCAACTGACTATGACATTCGAAGACCTCCCCACCACCCCCCGCGCGGAGGAACTCCTCGACAAGGCGTTCTCGCGCGCCTCCCGGACGGGGCGCGCCAAGGACGGCTGGGACGCCCAGGAGTCGATGCTGATCACGGCCGCGAACATCCTCTCGGACAACCTCGCCAACGTCTCCACCTCCTGGCCCGACTTCGAATTCGAGGTCGAGCCCTTCTACTACGAACTGGCCGACGCCGTCGTCGACGTGGACGAGCTCCGGCAGGCGCTCTCGGAGGTGAACTGGGCCGCCAATCGGATCGACGAACTCCGCTCGGAGTACCAGGCGAAGATGCGCAAGTCCGGCGTCGAGACCGCCCGCAAGCACCGCAAGCAGGCGTTCGCCCGGATGGCCGACATCATGGACGAGATCGAAGACGATCTCCTGACGGTCGGCGAGGCCCGCGACGCGCTCAAGACGCTCCCCGACATCCGTCCCGACGAACCCGCCATCGTCGTCGCCGGGTACCCCAACGTCGGCAAGTCGTCGTTCGTCAACCGCGTGACGCGCGCCTCCAACGAGATCGCCTCCTACCCGTTCACGACGAAGGCGATCCAGATCGGTCACTTCGAGCGCGACCGCATCCGGTATCAGATCATCGACACCCCCGGCATCCTCGACCGGCCCGAGGAGGAGCGAAACGGCATCGAGCGGCAGGCTGTCTCGGCGCTCACGCACCTCGCCGACGCCGTCGTCTTCGTCCTCGACGCCTCCGGCGACTGCGGCTACCCGTTGGAGTCCCAACTCGAACTGCTCGCGGAGGTCGAGGAGCGGTTCGAGGCCCCGGTCCTCGTCGTCTGCAACAAGAGCGACCGCTCGAGGGACGTCGAGGCGGACGCGTACATGAGCGTCACGGAGGACGAGAACGTCGAGGGCGTGCTCGACATGGCCGTCGAGGCGGTCGGCTTCGAGCCGGATCTGCCCTCGCGCGGCGAGAGCTGACCCGATCCGGCTGAACTACTCCGATTCCCGACGCCGCTCGGTGACGGCTTCGTCGCGCCGGTTTCTCCCCTTGGCCCTGTCGTGCTGGCCTCTCCCGTCGTCCCCGTCGGCGTGCTCCGCCCGGCTGTCGGCGTCGAGCAGGCGGTCGAGCCGGCGCTCGAACTCCTCGTCGGAGATCTCGCCGTCGGCGTAGCGGCGCTTGAGACGGACGAGCGGGTCGGCGTCGTCGGGATCGCTCACGGTCGATGACTCGCCGGCGTCGGCCGCCGTGGACCTCCGGAGACGGACCCACCGGACGGCGACCCACAGCGCGAAGCCGGCGAGGATCGCGGCCGAGACGCCGCCCGCGACCGCGCCGGGGAGCCGGTCGACGTACCACAGCGCCGCGACGATCACGATCACGTCGACGCCGAACGCGAGGAACGCGCCGAGCATCGCGCCCGTGACCACTCGCTCGTCGGAGTCGCTCACGGGGCGACCTCTCCGGCGCGTCGCCTTTGCGATTGCGGTCGGGTCGATCGCGGCGGCGACTCGGTCGCCCCGGGGATTCGGTCGCCCCGGCGATCCGGTCGGTCGAAGCGACCGACCGGGCGGCCTCAGTCGAGTTCGTACGTAACCGTCACCGTCGCGGACACGGTCACGCTCCCGGGTTCGAAGGAGGTGGACGCGCTGTCGGCGGCGACGGTCTCGTAGGCGACGCGGGGCTCGTACGGCGAGACGCCCGCGGACCCGACAGCGATCGACAGCTCGGTGCCGACCGAGCGGTTCGCCGCGTCGGCGACGGTCGTCGCCGTATCGCGCGCGTCGTCGACGGCGTCGGCGAGCGCCTCCTCGCGGAGTTCGGCGCGGCGCTCATCAGTCAGCGTGAACTGCACGTTCTGGACGCGCGTCGCGCCGTTGTCGACGGCGGTGTCGACGGCGCTGCCGGCGTCGTCGGGTTCGGTCTCGAACGTCAGCGTGTGGGCGGCTCGGTAGCCCACGAGTTCGCGCTCGTCGCGGGAGTGGTCGTACTCGGGCGAGAGGCGGAAGTCGACCGTCTCGGGCTCGTAGCCCGCCTCGGTCAGCGCCGAGCGGAGCCGCTCGACGTCGGCGGCGACCGCCGAGCGGGCCGCGCTGGCGTTCTCTGCGGTCGCCTCGACGGCGACCGTGATCCGCGCCAGATCGGGCTCGGCGCTCACGGTCGCGGTACCGTCAGTAGTGATGTCGTTCACGTCGGCGGCGGCCGTCGCGTCGGTCGCGTCCGTCGCGCCGACGGCGTCGGTCGCCGCGCCCGGATCGGGCGTGTCGCTGGTGACCGCACCGGCGCAGCCGGCGACGACGAGCATCGTCGCGACCGCCAGCGCGGGGAGGAGTTTGTCGGATCTCACGACCGGTGAGACGCGGTCTCGGGGCTTCAGCGTGCCGTAAACTCAAACGTCGGTTTGTGTCACGATTCGCGCCTCGTCGCGTCCGTTCGGATTCCCGCTCTGTTCGCTTCGGTTCACGCTCTGTTCGCTCCGGTTCACGCTCCGTCCGATCCGACGCGGGCGTCCTCGACGGCGACGTACCGCACGGACACGTCGACGGTCGCCGGCTCCCCCAGGCCGAGCGGCGCTCCGGCCTCGTCGTCCAGCGCCCGGCTCAACTCCGCGGCGATCCCCGGCGGCGGCGCGTCCGGCGGGTGGCCGACCGTGACCGTCACCGCCGTGGGCTGGCGGAACGGGAAGCCGCCGTAGGTGACCGCCACGTCGAGCACGTACGCGTCGCCCGACAACAGCGCGTCGGCCTCTTCGTGGGCGGCCGATTCGAACTGCGCGCTCTCGTAGGACGCGACCGTCACGCCCGCGAGCACGGCCGTCGACAGCAGGATGGCGACGCCGAGCACGCCGACCCGCCGGATGGTCGTCGCGCGCGCCTCGTCGAGGCGCCAGAACGACTCCGGTCGGTACCCCTTGTACCACAGCGTCGCCAGCGCGGCGAAGTTGATCGCCACGAAGTTGACGACGACCAGAAGCGCCGCGCCCGCGACGGTGCCCGGACGACCCCACGCGATGCCGATACCCACGACGGCCGTCGGCGGGACCAGCGCCGCCGCGATCATGACGCCGACGAGCGCCGACGAGACGCCGGAGGCGAGCGACAACGCGCCGGCGACGCCCGATCCCAGCGCGATGGGCAGCGAGAGCACGTCGGGCGCGAGTCGCTCCCGGACCTCCGCGATCGAGAACACCTCCTCGACGCCGAAGGGGACGACCCGCCCGTACCGAAGTATCGCCGCGAACACGGCCGCGCTCGCCACCCCCAGAACGGCTCCGAACGCCTGGAGCTTCACCCCGCGAGCGAACAGTTCGTCGTTGTCGAGTACGGTGCCGACGCTGGCGGCCATCGCCGGCCCGATCAACGGCGCTATCACCATCGACCCGACGACGACCGCCGCCGAGTCGAGCAGCAGCCCCGCCGTGGCGACGACGGTGCTGATGACTGTCATCGTCACGAACGCGCCCAGCCGGGGCGACATCTCCGTCGCGCGCGCCTCCAGTTCTTCGCGGGCGATCCGGTCGCCGTTGCCGTTCTCGTCCTCGGCGTACCGCTCTTCCAACTTCTCGAAGCGCTTCGAGACGACCGTCTCGGCGTTGAGGACGACCGTGTACGCGTCGCGCTCGAGGCCGGCGTCGCGAAGCTCCGCGAGCACCGGCTCGACGGCCTCCGTCGGCAGCGGGAACGAGACGACCGCCGTGTACTCCCGGCCGCTCGTCTCGTCGGAGAGCACGTAGTCGATCTCCTCCCCGTCGAGCGTCGAGAGGACCGTCTCGCGCTTGCCCGCCGGCACCATCACCTGAACGAGTCGCACGGGCGAACCTCGGGGACAGGACAGTTATAATCGACGGGCGGAGCAGCCGTCGACGTCGCCCCGCGCTCACTCGGGGGAGAGCCGACGCAACGCCGGGATCGACTCCAGTTTCTCCTCCGGGAGCGCCTCCCAGTCGATCCCGTCGGGTCGCGGCGGCCGGTCGACGCGTCGCCGACCATCGTCGCGGTCGGGGTAGCTGTCGTCGTCAACGCCCCGAGAATCCGCCGTCCGGACCGTCCGTTTCGGGGTACAGATCAGGTCCAGCGGCACGTCGTGGGCGGCCAACTCGACCGCGCGGTCGACGACCTGCATCGGGTGCACAGTCGTCGCGACGGTCGTCCCGTCGTCGACCGCACCAAACTCCGACAGCACGGCGAACTCAAGGTCGGCGAACCCCTCGCCCTTCCCCACGCGGCCGCCGGACTCGGTGACCGCGACGCTCCCCGAGACGATCAGGTCGACGTGCGGCATCTCGTCGGGGTCGACCGGGACGCCGTGGTTCGAGGACCCGGACACCGTGGTCGCCTCGTCGATGTCGGGCACCTCCTCGGGCGCGAGACGGAGGAACGGCCGCTCCTCGCGGAGGCGGGGGACGGCCATGTACACCGTCTTTCCGGCCCGGAGGGCGGCGCGACGCACCGGAAGCTGCGGGGCGTCGGGGTTCGCCTTGATCGCGTCGGCCGCCTCCCACTCCGGGGTGTCGGTCAACCGCCGGCAGGCGGCGTCTGCGCCCGCGAAGTTCGGGATCCGGCCGTGCGGCGGGAACGGGAATCGGGCCTCGCCCGACGTCTCCAGGGCGTCCCAGACTCGCTCACGGAGGGGCTGTTTGTCCATGTCCGTGCGTCGACGGGCGGAGACTTGGGCGCGTCGCTGCCCGCGGGCGACTCGGGGGGCGTCCGCGAACGGCTCGTAGTCGCGTTCGTCGCGCGCACCCGCGTCCCTTATCCGCCGCGGCGGCCCACCACCGGACATGACCTTCGAGGGGCGGCCCGACCGGGACGCGGAGGTCGTCCTCGTCGGGCGGTCGAACGTCGGCAAGTCGACGCTGATGCGCGAGCTGACCGGCCACGACGTGGCGACGGGCAAGAAGCCGGGCGTCACCCGGAAACCGAACCACTTCGACTGGACCGGCCAGTCGTTCATGTTCACGGACCTCCCGGGGTTCGGATTCATGTCCGGCGTCGAGGAGGAGCAGCGCGAGGCGATCAAGACGGACGTGGTGCGCTACGTCGAGAAGAACGCCGACTCGATCATCGCGGGCGTGCTCGTCGTCGACGGGAAGTCCGTGATCGACATCATCGACCGGCACAGCGGCGAGGGCGAGATCCCGCACGACGTGGAGCTGTTCGGCTTCCTCCAGGACGTGGACGTGGCTCCGGTCGTCGCGGTGAACAAGATGGACAAGGTGGACGACCGCGACGAGCGCCTGAACGAGCTGTGCGACCGGCTGGGGCTGTACCCGCCGTGGCAGCAGTGGTCGGGCGAGGGCGGAACGATCGCGCCGATCACAGCGAAGAAGGGTCGGATCGAGCCGCTGAACGAGGCGCTCCGGGGGCACTTTCGGGAGGCGAAACGCGACGACCTGTTGCAGTTCGTGAAGTGACCTCGATCCGATCGCCGTCCGGGTCGGGACCGCCGTCCGGGTCGGGACCGTCGTCCGGGTCGGTTCGACGACCTCGGCGGCGACGCTCTCGAACGCCCCCGGCACGTCGGCTCCTTGCGGTTCCACCCACAGCGACTGCACCCGCCTGCACCGCGCCTCGCCCTCCCCAGCCGCCTCACTCCCTCGCTTCGCTCGGTCGTTCGCCCCTCGCACGCGGCGGCCGCGCACGAGGCGCGGCCGGTCGCGCGCCACCGCGGTCGCGCTCCCGCGCACGCAGTCTCCCCATCCGTCCTCAGTAGCCGGACTATCCGTCCCCGGTAGCCGAACCGACTCCCGGTCGACCACCGTCAGAGTACGAGCGTTTATCCCGGAGAACGCCTCACCCTCGCACAGGATGGCGAGCGCGGACAGCGAGGACGAGGCGGAATCGGTCGCGAGCGAGGGGTTTCCCGTCCCCGAACTCCGCGAGCGCGCCGAGGCGTGCGCCGCCCGGCTCCGCGACGCCCGGGAGTTCCTCCTGTGCTCGCACATCGACGCGGACGGCCTCACCAGCGCCGCCGTCGCCGTCGCCGCGTTCGAGCGCGCCGGCCTCGACTTCGAGACGGCCTTCTTCAAGCAGCTCGACGCCGACGCCGTCGCCTCCATCGCCGCGACCGACTACGACGTCATCTGCTTCACCGACTTCGGCAGCGGCCAGCTCGACGTGATCGCACCGCACGAGGACGCCGGCGAGTTCGTTCCCGTGATCGTCGACCACCACCAGCCCGCGGAGGCAGACACCGAGTTCCACCTCAACCCCCTGCTCGAGGGGCTCGACGGCGCGAGCGAACTGTCGGGCGCGGGAGCCGCGTACCTCCTCGGGCGCGCACTCGGGGACGCGACGGGCGTCGACAACCGCGACCTCGCGGCGCTCGCGGTCGTCGGCGCGGTCGGCGACATGCAGGACACCGAGGGCGGACTCTCGGGTGCTAACGAGGCGCTCGTCGCCGACGCCGTCGCCGCCGACGCGCTGGAGGAGGTGACCGATCTGGCGCTGTACGGGCGACAGACCCGGCCGCTTCCCAAGCTCCTCGAGTACGCCAGCGAGGCACGGATTCCCGGGATATCGAACGACGAGGCGGGTTCGATCGAGTTCCTCTCGGGGCTCGACGTGCCGATGAAAGACGACGACGGCGAGTGGCGGCGCTGGGTCGACCTCGACGCCGAGGAGCGACGCACCGTCGCCAGCGCGCTCATCCGGCGGGCGGTCTCCTCGGGGGTGCCGAGCGAGCGCGTCGACGGGCTCGTCGACACCACCTACGTCCTCGCCGACGAGGAGCCCGGCACCGAACTGCGCGACGTGAGCGAGTTCTCGACGCTCCTGAACGCGACCGCGCGATACGAGCGCGCCGACGTGGGACTCGCTGTGTGTCTCGGCGACCGCGAGGAGGCGTTGGCGGAAGCCAGGGCCCTGCTGCGCAACCACCGCCGGAATCTCTCGGAGGGGCTCCGGTGGGTGACGAACGAGGGCGTCGAGCGCGAGGAGCACCTCCAGTGGTTCGACGCCGGCACCCGGATCCGCGAGACGATCGTCGGGATCGTCGCGGGCATGGCCGTCGGGGCCGACGGCGTCTCCCGGCAGAGACCGATCGTCGCGTTCGCGGACGCGGGCGACGGCGAGACGAAGGTCTCCGCCAGGGGAAGCGGCCACCTCGTGCGCGAGGGACTGGACCTGTCGGCGGTGATGCGCCAGGCCAGCCGCGCGGTCGGCGGCGACGGCGGCGGGCACGACGTCGCCGCGGGCGCGACGATCCCGGCGGACGAGCGCGACGCGTTCCTCGAGGCGGCCGACGATCTGATCGGCGAGCAGATCGGTGAAGAGTAGGCGAGTCGAGCCGGCGAGTCAGGCGGACTCGGAGGCCGACGACCGGGACTCGCCCATGTCACGGAACAGCATCCGGTAGTCGTCCGGGGAGAACGCGGCCGCGAGATCGTCGAGGTCGGACTGGAGGGCGTCGATGCTCGACAGCAGGTCCTCGTACTTCGGCGAGGAGCGAAGCTCCGCCGGCGTTCGCTCCGCCTCGAGGACGGCTCGTTTCGTCACGAGCGAGGCCGTGCGCTGGAGGGTGTCGTCGTACTGCGCTCGGGTACCGAGGCGCTCGACGGCCGACTGGATGTCGTCGCGCGTCGCCGGCTTGACGAGATACAGGTCGAAGCCCATCTCGACGATGTCGACGTCGGGCTCGACGGCCGTCACCATCGCGACGCGGCAGTCGAGGTCGCGGTCGCGGATCTCCGCGAGGATCTCCGAGCCGGACGTATCGGGCAGCCGACGGTCGAGCAGCACGGCGTCGGTGTCGGCGTCGACGCGCTCGAGGGCCTCCTCGCCGGTGTTCGCGACGGACACGTCGTAGTCTCCCGCGAGGTATCCACGGTACAATTCCGCTACCTCGGGCTCGTCCTCGACGATGAGCACGCGGCGCGTCACCGGATCCACCTCCGGCCCCGATAGCTCCCGGCGCGTCGACCCCCGCCGTCAGTCATGTTCGTCATCCGGATGTGTTTGAGCTTAAAACTGTCGCACGCGAGGGGCGGTCTCGCGCCCGAAATTTCAGGCGTAGTGACACGACACCGCGGCGCGGAGGCGACACGGTCGTCGGCCACACGGCGGAACCGTTTTCATTTGTGAGGACGGCGGGTATGCACATGGTAGGTACGGTTCCGACCGGAGTCGACGGACTCGACTCGGTTCTCAACGGCGGGCTGGTGGAGAACGCGACGGTACTGGTGAGCGGCAACCCCGGTACCGGGAAGTCGCTGTTCGGTATACAGTACCTCTACAACGGCGTTCAGGAGTACGACGAACACGGCATCTACATCTCCTTCGAGGAGAACGAGGAGGACATCCGGCAGGCCGCCGAGTCGATCGGCTTCGACGAGTGGGGCGACCTCGTCGACAGCGGCGCGATCAAGGTGTACGACAAACAGCACATGCTCCGCGAGGGCGACTTCTCGTCGGCGCTCGACACGCTGATGGAAGACTTCGCGAACACCTCCTACGATCGGCTCGTGCTCGACTCGCTGACGATGTTCTCGCTGTTCTTCGACGACGAGAAGGAGAAGCGCACCTATCTCCTGAAGTTCTCTGACATCCTGAAGCAGAACGGACTCACGTCGCTTCTCATCAACGAGCAGGGCGCTGTGTTCCCACAGACGGAGATCGGCCTGGAAAACTTCCTCACCGACGGCAACATCTACTTCATCCAGACGCCGACGGACTCCGGCGTCAACCGCTACGTCTGGGTGGCGAAGATGCGCAAACAGGACATCGACACCGACATCTTCCCGATGGAGATCGACGACGGCGGCCTCAAGGTGTACGACCGCGCCGGCGGGTTCTCGATGATGGGACGCGACGGTCCAGAGGCCGGGTTCTGAGGCGTCGCCTCGCCGTCGCGTCGATCCCCTCGCGACGACCCCGACGGCTCAGCCGTCGGTCATCGTCCGCCACACGTCGTCGAGTTTGTTCTTGACCTCCGAGCGCTCCTCCAGTTCCACGGTCAGGCCGTCGCGGAACGTCACGTTCACTCCGTCGACGCACCGACGGTACACCTTGATTCGACGGTGTTCCTCCGACAGCGGTCGGTCGTGTAGCTCCAGGAGCTCGGTGTCCTCGAGCTCGTTGATCCGACGATAGCAGGTGGCGATCGGCACGTCGAGCTGGTTCGACAGCTCCTGTGCCGACTTCGGCTCGCCCGCCGCGTCGAGGATCTCGGGGTTGTACTTGTTCCCCAGCACCTCGATGACTTCCTCGTCGTCCGCAGCCATGCTCTCAGTACTGATTGTGAATGGGATAAGCGTACCGCCTCGACCCCCATCCAGTCGCTCGATCTCTTCGAGAGCGTGATATCGCTATCGCGATCGATACGCACACTCCGAATTATCGAATGTGAATTTTGGTGCCGTGGCTTTAATATGCAATTCGGTGTCGAACTGCCTACAACTCGTCCTCTACCGCGGGGGCGGGACCGAGAGAACCACAGCAATGTTCGAGTTCATCACGGACGAGGAGGAGCGCGGGCAAGTGGGAATCGGGACGCTCATCGTGTTCATCGCGATGGTACTGGTGGCGGCGATCGCCGCCGGCGTCCTGATCAACACCGCCGGCTTCCTCCAGTCCAAGTCACAGGAAACGGGACAACAGAGCAGTAAACAGGTCAGCGACCGCCTCCAGGAAGTCGTCACCGTCGGTCAAGTGAAAGATAACGGTGCCGATCCGAACACCATCGACGCGGTGAACGTGACGGTCACGCAGGCACCGGGTGCCGGCGAGATCGACCTCCAGAACGCCACGATCAACTGGATCGGTCCATCGGGCACCGAGACGCTGGTCCACGATCAGGCGTCCGGAACCGACTGGAAGTTCAACACCACCGCGGTCAAGAACACCGACGACTCGAAGACCGTCCTCAACGACCCGGACGACCGGTTCAACATCAACTTCGACCTCACCGCGACCGATGCGCCTGATACCCTCCAGGAGGGGCAGGAAGTGACGATCAAGATCAACACGATGGCCGGCGCGACGACGACGATCCGGTTCACCGTGCCCGAGTCGCTCGGGCAGAAGAGCGCCGTCGAGCTGTAACCATGTTCGAGTTCATCACGGACGAGGAGGAGCGCGGGCAAGTGGGGATCGGGACGCTCATCGTGTTCATCGCGATGGTGCTGGTGGCGGCGATCGCCGCCGGCGTCCTGATCAACACCGCCGGCTTCCTCCAGTCCAAGGCGCAGGAAACGGGTCAGCAGTCGACCCAGCAGGTCAGCGACCGACTGCAGGAGGTTGCGACCGTTGGGAACGTCACGGAGAACAACGGTGAATCGGTCATCGACGCGGTGAACGTGACGGTCACGCAGGCACCGGGTGCCGGCGAGATCGACCTCCAGAACGCCACGGTCACGTGGATCGGGCCGGAGGGAACGTTCATACTCAACCACGAGAACGCCGGCAGCTCGATCGACGACACGTTCACCACCGAGGCCGTGAAGGACGCCGACGGCGGCGCTGACAGCACGGTGTTGAACGATCCCGACGACCGGTTCAACATCCAATTCAACCTCAGCACGGCCTCAGAGAAACCCAACCTGCTCCACGAGGGTGAGGAGGTGACGGTCAAGATCAACACGATGGCCGGCTCGACGACGACGATCCGGTTCTCCGTGCCCGAGTCGCTCGGGCAGAAGGAGGGCGTCGAGCTGTAAGCCGTCGCGACCACCGCCGACTACACTTTTCACGTGCGCGTCCCAACCGACCACGCATGAGCGACGACGCCCCGCGCGGCAACCCCGGTGTCGACCCGGACGACCTCGACATCTCCGAGAGCGAGTACGTCCGCGAACTGGGCGAGGACCGCTACGTCGTCTCGGCGGGGAGCCGCCCTCCGCGGGTCGGGGACCGCGCGGGCGACGCCGACGGGGATCCGGACGGGGACGCCGCGCCCGAGGCGAGACAGGACCCCCGTACCGAGGACCCCCGTTCCGAGGACGCTCCCGACGCCGCGTCGCTGGCCGAGGCCGCGCGCGAGGGACTCGCGCCCGACGAGGGGCCGGGAGCCGCCGCCGTCGACGACGGCGTCGCCGACGCGGACGCCGCCGCTGGTCCGCCGGCCGCCGACACCGACACCCATGCCGAAACCGACACCGGTGTTCGTTCGGGCGGAGGCACCGCTGATGCGAGTGCCCGAACGGACGAGACCGCCCCCGGAGCCGCTCGTCCCGCGGACGCCGGGTTGCCGGACGCCGGGTCGTCGGACGCCGGGTCGTCGGACACCGGATCGTCGGACGCCGGCACGGCCAGGGATCGATCGACCGCACGCGACCGCCCGGCATCACACGAGCGACGGGGCGCGCCGCGCCGCGAGGACGCCGGCGCGACGGACGCCGGCACGGCCGATCCGGCGGCGCTCGACGCTGGGGCGGTCGGCCAGTGGCTCGCGGCGTCGCTGGCTGACTCGGAGTTCGCGTACGGCTTCGACGCGACGCTGTCGCTGAACGGGAGGACCGCCCGTCACCGGATGGCCTCCGACGACGTGGGCGAGACGTTCGAGACGCTCGTCACCTGGTTCGCGGGGGCCGCCGGCGGCGACACCCCGACCGAGGACGCCCTCGGGATCCTCTTGGCCGGAATGGACAACGGCCCGCGGGTTCCCCCGAACGCCGTCCGATCGGCGCTGGGGCGGCTCGGGCTCTCACGCGACGACTCGATGGAGGATCTCCTCGAGGCGCTGGAGCGCGAGGGCGGACTCCGACTGTAGCGCCGGCCCGTCGCGACTTCGGCCCCCGCGTTTTCACGCCTGATACCTACGGGGATGCGTTTATCATCGCCGCCGGAAGCCGATCCCGTATATGCCGACCAGCGTTCTGATCGCGGACGACTCGGAGTTCATGCGGAACCTCCTGCGGGAGATCCTCGAGGGGGAGTTCGAGATCGTCGGCGAGGCCGAGAACGGCGTCGAGGCGGTCGACCTCTACGGCGAGCACTCGCCCGACATCGTGATGATGGACATCGTCATGCCGATCCGCAACGGGATCGAGGCGACCACCGAGATCACGGAGGAACACCCCGACGCGAACGTCATCATGTGCACGAGCGTCGGGCAGGAGGAGAAGATGAAGGCCGCGATCAAGGCGGGTGCGGAGGGGTACATCACGAAACCGTTCCAGAAGCCGAACGTGCTCGAAGCCATCAACGACGCCGTCCCCGCGTAGGGATGTACGTCGACATCCAGTCGCTGGGGGAGTTCTCCGACCTCGCGAGCCAGGGGGCCGACCGCGCGGCGGACGCGCTCGGACAACTCGCCGACGCGAACGTGTACGTCGACGTGACGGACGTGACGCTGATGGCCGCCGGCGACCTCCGGGAGGCGTTCGCCGGCCGGGAGTTCGTCGGCGTCGAGATCGGGCTGGAGGGCGGTATCGCCGGACAGACCGTGATGGCGTTCGAACTGGAGGCGGCCGAGAGCCTCGT
Source organism: Halobaculum sp. CBA1158 (assembly GCF_021431925.1). Classification (NCBI taxonomy): domain Archaea; kingdom Methanobacteriati; phylum Methanobacteriota; class Halobacteria; order Halobacteriales; family Haloferacaceae; genus Halobaculum; species Halobaculum sp. CBA1158. Next base: position 269,804 of record NZ_CP090371.1, read on the forward strand.
CGACCGACTCATGCCCGGCGGCGGCGACGGGGAGTTCGTCAGAAGCGGCGTCACCGAGGCGGGCAACATCATGACCTCGGGGTTCATCGACGGCTGGGCCGACCACCTCGGCGTCGCCATCGACATGACCCCGCCCGCGTACGTCCGCGCCTCCGGCACCGACATCCTGCCCGACGGCGCGTTCGACGACGCCCGCGAGGGCGTGTTCATGTTCGAGTCGAAGGTGTCCTCGATGGACGAGGAGCTCGAGTTCATGATCTACATGCTCCCCGAGTACGCCGGGTTCACCGACATGCTGGGTCACGACAGCCCCGTCGGCGACGCCGGCGAGGCGGTCCCGGTGGAGAAGCTGCCGACGTTCAACGAGATGACTCGGCAGGGCGCGTCGTCGGCCGCCGATAACATCACGATGATGACCGGCACCGAGACTGACGTGGACGTGTCGCGTCTCCGGTTCGTTCCCGTGCAGGACGTGCCCGCGGAACTCGGCGAGGAGACCGTCGCCGGGACGGTGTTCGAGCTCCACGGCGACCCCAGCGGCTACCTCGCCATCCTCTTCGACGAGGCCTCCGCCGAGGAGGTCGCCGGCGGGATGATCCCCACGGAGACTGATCCGGGGATCGGCGACATGGAGAAGGGCGCGCTCCGGGAGCTGGGCAACATCATGACCTCGGGGTTCATCGACGGCTGGGCGAACGTGCTCGGCACGAGCATCGAGCACACCCCGCCGCAGTTCGTCCACGACATGGGATCGGCGGTGATGAGCCCGCTCGTGAGCCGGCTCGGGAAGACGCAGGACCACGCGTTCATCATCGACTCCACGGTCCGAACCCCCGACGGCAGCGTCCGCTGTGACATCTACGCCCTGCCGGACCAACGCGAACTGGCCGCGGCCCTCGACCGGATCGAGCCCGCCGCGACCGACGGCGGCCACGCCCGGTGACCCCCACGTGAGCCCCTCCGACTCCACGCCGGCGGACGCGGGCGCGTCCCCGTCGTCGCCCGACGCGTCGGTTCCGCGCCGGAAGGTCGGGCTCTCGGAGTCGGCGGTCGCCGGCGACGACGCGCTGCTGGTCACCAGCGGACTCGGCTCGTGTCTCGGGATCGCGGTGTACCACCCGGAGACCGGGGTCGGCGGGCTGCTCCACGCGATGCTCCCCGCGGCCGACGGTCGCCCCGGGGTCGACGAGAAGTACGTCGAGGAGGGCGTCGCCGCCCTGGTCGAGGCGGTGGTCGACGCGGGCGGCGACTCGACGGCGCTTCGCGCGAAGATGGCCGGGGCCGCCGAGATGATCGAGTTCGACCGCACGGGCGGCGGCGACTCGGTCGGCAGGCGCAACGTCGCCGCGGCCCGCGCGGCGCTCGACGCCCGCGGGATCCCGCTCGTCGCCGCCGACACCGGCGGCGACCGCGGCCGCTCGCTCCGGTTCGAGACCCGCTCGGGCCGACTGCACGTCTCGTACGCCGGCGGCGAGACGGTCGTTCTCTAGCGCCGAGAGCACCGCTGCACAGGATTCATCGATCCGTGTCGCCTCCGTCCGTGTCGATCGAGTCGTCCCCGTCCGTACCGCTCGTTTCGTCACCGTCCGTACGGCCCGTGTCGTCCGTTATCGGGGGCGATAATCCGCGGGATGGGTTTAAGTTTTGTTCGGAGGTGTCTCGTGGTAATGGGTCTCCTCACCGCACTATCGGGAGTCGGGGTCGCTGGGGTGCCGGGAGCCGAGGCGGGGCTGCTGGTCTCGCTGGGGCTTCTGGGTGCCAGCCTCCTCGATCGCTTCCGCGACGGCGACGACGGACCCGGGGACGTCGAGGCCGACGACGACGACGATGACCTGTTGGGCGGCGACGACGGCGCGTTCGGCGGCGACGACGGCGGCGACGACGACCTCGGCGACCTCGGTGGTATGGACGACTGGGACGACGACGGCGACGACCCCTTCGGCGGCGACGACGGTGGCGACGACGGCGTCGCCGAGTTGGAGAAGCGCGTCGACGACCTGGAAAACGAGGTCGCGAGCCTCTCCTCGACGGTCAACACCGTCCGTTCGGAGAACGAGGAGATCTCCGGGAAGGTCGAGGACATGGGCGAGGACGTCCGGAGCCTGCTCGACATCTACGAGATGGTCACGCGCGGGATCAATCCCTTCGTCGACGACGTGCAGGGCGGGGGCGATCTCGGCGGTGCCGGCGAGGGCGGCTTCGGTCTGTTCGACGACGCCGGCGAGGAGGAGGAGACGGACGACGAACTCGACGAGGACCTCGCCAGCGCCGACGCCGAGGGGTTCTTCGACGACGACCTCGCCGGCGACGACGAGGACGAGTTCGGGGACGACCTCGGTGACGGGGACGACCTCGACGGCATGGACGACATGGACGGCATGGACGACATGGACGGGGGGATGGACGACGGCTTCGAGGACGGAGCTGAGTTCGACGACGACCTCGACGGCGACTTCGAGGACGAGGAGACCGACGACACCGATTCAGAACCCATGGGGACCGACAACGGCAGCGGCAAGAGCTTCAGTGAACTGAAAGACGAGTACGAGTCCGGCGACGCCGACTGGGACGAGGGCGAGGAGCCGGCCGGCGAGGCGGACGCCGGCGGCGACGCGCTCGACGCCGAGCCGGAGTCGAACGGCCACGACGCCGGCGGCGACCTCGGTCTCGACGACGGGTCGGATCCGGAGCCCGAACCGGAGCCGGAGTCGACGGCCGGGCCGACCGATCCGAGCCGACGCGGCGAGGGGGTCGACGAGAACGGCGGCTTCGAGTTCGTCGAGGAGGACGACCTCTCCGACGAGCCGGACAAGCCGTACCTCACCAGCCTGCCGGGCGACTACGTGGGCGACCTGATGGTGATGGAGTGGCTGGAGTTCCTCGTCGAGGAGTCGACCACGACCGACGCCGTACGGGCGGTCAACTACTACGAGCGCGTCGAGTGGATCGACGGGGAGGTCGCAGACCAACTCAAGGGCTTCCTCTCCGGGTTCGGCGACATCGACCGCAACCTGATGGACCGGCCCGGCACGGACCAGCTCGACCTCGATCACCACACTCGGAGCCTCAAGTACATCATGCAACTGACCGACGCCACCGCGGAGTCGGTGGTCATCGACCGCTGGCCGCAGCTCTCCGGAGGCATGCATGGGCCTCAGCGTTAGCGCCTCCGCCGGCGTCGTCTTCCTGGGCGTGTTCCTCGCGGTCGGCATCGCCTACCCCGCCGCGGCGAACGGCTTCGAGCGAGTGACGGACGCCCGCGGCGACGCAGCCGACCGCGCGCTCGAGCGCGCCAACACCGACGTCGAGGTGACGAACGCGACGTACTTCGAGGCCAACGAGACGCTCGTGGTGCGCGCCGACAACGACGGCACCACGAGCGTCGGCGTCGAGGACGCAACGCTGTTCGTCGACAACGTGATCCCGGCGGCCGCGAACACGACCGTCACCGTCGAGGGCGACGGCGACACCGGGCTGTGGCTCCCCGGCGAGACGGCGCGCTTCGAGGTCGACCTCGCCGGCGAGCCGACGCCCGAGCGGGCCCAGGTCGTCGTCGACCACGGCGTCCGCGACGCGAGCGAGGTCGGGGTGAACTGAGATGGCGGGTGGGAGCGCCGCCGAACTCATCCTGTTCATCGCGGCGATCGTCATCGCCGCGTCGGTCGCGGGCACCCTCACGAGCGAGGTCACCCGCGTCAGCGACGCCCTCTCGGCGAAGTCGCTCGACGTCGCCGGCGACATCCGCGCCGACGCCGAGATCGTCTCCGACGCCGGATCGCGGGTGTACAACCGGTCGGGGAACGGAAACGTCACGATCCACGTCCGCAACACGGGTGCATCGGATCTCCCGGCGGACCCCGGGACGATCGACGTCCTCCTCGACGGCGAGTACCGGACGGACGTGACCGTCACCACCGTCGACGGCGACGCGACGTGGCACACCGGCGACGTGGTGCGCCTCGAGTTCCCGGCCGACCTCGACCCCGACACCGACCACCGCCTGAAGCTGGTCGTCCGCGGCGACGAGGAAGTGTTCCGCTTCAGGACCTGAACCGACGCGACTCACCGACTCACACCAATGTCACGAGCACAACAGAATACGCTGCTATCGATCGGGATGCCCGAGCGCGACCAACTGAACAAGGAGCTCGGCGGGGGGATCCCCCGCGGGTCGATCGTCCTCATGGAGGGCGACTACGGCGCGGGGAAGTCCGCGCTCTCCCAGCGATTCTCCTACGGTCTCGTCGACGAGGGGTCGACGGTCACCCTGCTGTCGACGGAGATGACCGTCTCGGGGTTCATCGACCAGATGTACTCCCTGGGGTACGACGTGACGAAGCCCCTGCTCAACGAGGAGCTCCTCTTCCTGGCGGCGGACTTCGACTCCGGCGGTAACTTCTCCGAGAGCGACGGCGACCGCAAGGAGCTGCTCAAGCGCCTGATGGAGGCGGAGGCGATGTGGCAGTCGGACGTGATCATCCTCGACACGTTCGACTCCATCCTCCGCAACGATCCCACCTTCGAGGCGCTCGTCCGCAACAACGACGAGCGCCAGGCGGCCCTGGAGATCATCTCCTTCTTCCGGGACATGATATCCAACGGGAAGGTGATCGTTCTCACCGTCGACCCCTCCGCCGTCGGCGACGACGCCATCGGTCCGTTCCGCTCCATCGCCGACGTGTTCCTCGAACTGCAGATGGTCGAGGTCGGCTCCGACGTGCGCCGCAACATCGCCGTCAAGCGCTTCGCCGGCATGGGGAGTCAGGTCGGCGACTCCATCGGCTTCTCGGTGCGCTCGGGCACCGGGATCGTCATCGAGTCCCGCAGCGTCGCCTGAGCGGTCCCTCGATTCCTCGACGGCATCGTCGCGGTCGCTGTGGCGGTCGCCGTCGATCCCTCTCGTCGCCCCCGGCCTCGTTATCCGAGCTGATAGCTCGCGGGGAGGGTTTAAGCCTCGTTCGCGGGTGTGTCGTCGTAATGAGTGCCACCCCTGGAGGGAGTCGGGGGCCCGGGGCCGCTGCACGCGCGGTGACGGACGCGCGCCGGGTGATGCCGGCGCGGAGGTGTGATCCATGACCGACCAAGGACAGGCGAACCCGTCGAGCGAGCTGAAGCAGATGGCGATGAAGCGACCGCATCTGCGCGAGCACCTGCAGAAGTTCAAGCAGATCACCGGCGAGTTCCCGATGTTCGTCGACGACATCGAGGGCGAACACGAGGCCCAGCGTCCGAACGTGCTGTACCCCGTGGGCGGTCCGATCTTCTGTCACGTGTACGGCGACTTCGGACAGGACACGAAGTACTACACCGTCGAGCCGACCCTCTCGGGGGCCGAGGAGGAGGTGCTCGACTCGGTGAAGTCGAAGCTCCTGCGCCAGAGCGGCCACAAGCCCGCACCCGAGGAGGAGTCGGGGTACGACGACCTGATCGAGGAGTTGCTGGAGGAGGTAACCGCGATCACCGAAGAACAGGGGCGACGCAACGTCCTCTCGTCGATCAAGAACTTCGGTCGGATCGAGGTGTCCAAGCAGACGTACGACAACATCCGCTACCGACTCAACCGCGACATCGTGGGCTTCGGCCCGCTGGAGCCGGTGATGCGCGACCCGGAGAACGAGGACATCCACGTCATCGGCCCGAAGGAGTGCCACGTCGACCACGGCGTCTTCGGCATGCTGGAGACGACCGTCGACTTCGGTACGCCGAGGGAGTTCGACAACTGGCTGCGCAACATGGGCGAGCGGATGGGCGACCCGGTCTCCGACTCCAACCCGATCGTCGACTCGACGCTGCCGGACGGGTCGCGCATCAACATCATCTACTCCGACGACGTCTCCATCAAGGGGTCCTCGCTCACCATCCGCCAGGGCGAGGAGACCCCCCTCTCGATCAACCAGATCACGAAGTGGGGGACGCTCAGCCCCGAACTGGCGGCGTACCTCTGGCTGTGTCTGGAAAACGAGCAGACGGTGTTCGTCGTCGGGGAGACGGCGTCCGGGAAGACGACGACGCTCAACGCCGTCCTCTCGTACATCCCCCGCGACTCGAAGATATACACCGCGGAGGACACCGCCGAGGTCGTCCCGCCCCACAGCACCTGGCAGCAGCTCCTGACCCGCGAGGGCGACGGCGGCGAGTCCAACGACGTGGACATGTTCGACCTCGTCGCCGCGGCGCTGCGCTCGCGCCCCGACTACATCATCGTGGGGGAGGTCCGCGGGGCCGAGGGGCGCATGGCGTTCCAGGCGGCCCAGACGGGTCACCCGGTGATGCTCACCTTCCACGCCTCCGACATCGTCTCGATGATCCAGCGGTTCACGTCCGAGCCGATCAACGTCCCCGAGACGTTCATGGACGTGGCCGACGTGGCGCTGTTCCAGAACCGCGTCAAGCAGGGCGACGAGGTCCTGCGCCGGGTCACCTCCGTTCAGGAGATCGAGGGATACTCCAAGGAGATGGACGGCGTCGTCACGCGGCAGGTGTTCGACTGGGACCCCGTGGAAGACGAGATCGTCTTCCGCGGACGCAACAACTCCTACGTGCTCGAAGAACAGATCGCGACGCTGCTGGGGTACGCCGACACCCGCGACATCTACGACGACCTGAGCTTCCGCGCGGAGCTCATCGAGCGGATGATCCAGGAGGGCATCCTCGGCTACCACGAGGTGAACGAGGCGATCACCTCCTTCCAGCGCGACGGCGTCGACGGGCTCCCCTTCGACATGCACCGCAGCACCTGAGCGCCGCGCATGAGCACGAACAGCGCGTCCGCGTCCGACTTCTTCCCCGATTCGGCGGCCGACCTCGCCGCCGACCTGCTGGAGTCGTACGACGCGCTCGACATGTCCAAGCGGAAGTACGTCGGCTACATCCTCGCGCCCTCGGCGGCGTTCCTCCTGCTCACGATCGCGGGGGCGTTCCTGCTCCCGCTGCCGCTGACGGTCCGGCTGCCGATCCCGGCGCTCGGCCTGCTGGTGTTCGCCTCGGCCGTCTTCTACCCGAAGCTGTACCTCAACGGCCGCCAGGTGGCCATCGAGAACCAGCTCCACCTCGTGATGACGCACATGACCGTGCTGTCGACGACGAACATCGACCGGATGGAGGTGTTCCGAACGCTCGCTCGCGAGGAGGAGTACGGCGCGGCCGCCGACGAACTCGCGCGCGTCGTCCACCTCGTCGACACCTGGAACCAGTCGCTCGACGACGCGCTGCGCCGCCGTGCCAAGGAGGTGCCCTCGGACGCCTTCTCTGACTTCTTCGACCGCCTGGGCTACACGATCGGCGCGGGCCAGTCGCTCGACGAGTTCCTCCTCTCGGAGCAGGACGCGGTCATCCAGAACTACATCACCGTGTACGAGGGCGCGCTGGCGAACCTGGAGGTCATGAAGGACCTCTACATGTCGATGATCCTCTCGATGACGTTCGCGCTGGTGTTCGCCATCGTCCTCCCGATCCTCACCGGGGACAACCCCACGCGGACCGTCTCGGCGGTCATCGTCCTGTTCATGCTGGTCCAGTTGGGCTTCTACGTCGTCATCCGAGCGATGTCGCCCCACGACCCGGTGTGGTTCCACTCCGAACAGGGCGCGCCCTCGGACTTCCGGCTGTGGGCCAGTTTCGCCGTCGGCGTCGCCGGCACCGCCGCGCTCGTCGTCTTCGTCGGGGCGGGGCTGTTCGGGTACGGCCCCGGGCTTCGGGGACTGTTGTTCTTCCTCGAGAACATCCCGCTCGCGCTGTACATCTGCGTCCCGATCACGCCGATGGCGATCACCGGCGTCATGCTCCGGCTGGAGGAGCGCAACATCGAGGAGCGCGACTCGGAGTTCCCGTCGTTCATCCGCGCGCTCGGGGCGGCCGAGTCGGCCAAGCAGTCCACCACCGGCGACGTGCTCGCGACGCTCCATCAGAAGGACTTCGGTGCGCTCACGCCGGCGATCATCCGGCTGTACCGGCGGCTCAACATGCGGATCAGCTCGGAGGAGTCGTGGTACTCCTTCGCGACCGACACGCGCTCGTACCTCATCCAGAAGTTCTCAGACATGTACCTCGAGGGTCGGTCGATGGGCGGTCGGCCGAAGCTGCTGGGGGAGCTCATCTCCCAGAACATGAACACCGTCATGCAGCTTCGCGAGCAGCGCCGGCAGGCGACGATGACGATGATCGGCCTGCTGTACGGGATCACCTCCGCGTCGGCGTTCGCGTTCTTCATCGGCCTCCAGGTCGTGAACATCCTCGCAGACCTGTCCCAGCAGTTCGACGTGACAAACGCCGGCGGCGTCGGGCAGATCATCTACGCCGGCGTGTACGACATCGCGCTCATCGAGTTCCTGCTCCTGTTAGTCATCCTGTTCAACGCCGTCCTCTCGTCGGTGATGATCCGCACCATCGACGGCGGCAACAAGGCCAACGCCTACCTCCACTTCGTGCTCATGACGTGGCTCGGCTCCGGCGTGGCCATCTTCACGAAGTACCTCGTCAGCACCATCCTCACGATCTGAGGCCGTCGCGATCGCGGTTGCCGTCGTCGTTGTCGATGCGGGTGCCGTCGCTGCCGGTGCGGTTCTCGTCGTCGTTGTCGCCGACCGCCTCGAGCGCTCCCGTCGCTCTCGGAGCTGATATCCGGCGGCGAACGATTTTAGGTCGGCGTTCGAACGATCGGACAGCGGCGGCCGGTGGGACGATGGGAGTCGGCCGCCGTCGGGTCACGGCGAAGCCATGGGTAGGGACCTGGCGTTCGACCGCCGACTCCGACATCGGTTTTCACGCACCGTCGCCGGCGAGTCCCGGCCCCGTTCGCGGTCGCTCGCGTCGCCGGTGTTCACGTGCGTCGAAAAATCGGAACCGCGATCGGCGGTCGACCGTGCGGTTAGTCGTCGCCGCGGCCGCCGTCGGTGGCCACGGCACCGCCCTCGCCGCCCGCGCCGCTGCGGGCGTTCTGGATGTTGTCGTACCCTATCTTCACCAGCGACAGCCCCAGGTACAGCAGGACAAACGCGATCACGATCTGGACGACCGCCGACAGCATCGCGAAGACGCCCGCGTCGGCCATCCACTCGCTGTTGAGGAACTTCGCGTAGATGTTGTCGTGCAGCGCGAGCCACAGCAGGGCCAGCGAGGTGATCGTCACCATGATCGCCATCGGGCCGCCCGTGGAGAGGAGCTGCTTCGAGTCGCTCCAGTTGGCCAGCCACACCGTCGCAGTGAGCAGCGCCAGCGCCGCGAGCAGCTGGTTCGCGCTGCCGAACAACTGCCACAGCGTCAGCCACGAACCGCTCGTGATGAGGACGTACGCCGGCAGCGCCTGCACGGCCGCGTTGCCGTAGCGGTCGGCCGCGACCTCCTCGGCCGTGGTCTCGGGGGTGCCGACGATCTCCTCCATCATGTACCGCCCCAGCCGGACGGCGGTGTCCGTCGAGGTGAGCAGGAAGCTCACCAGCACCAGCGCCATGAACGGAGCGCCGAGGCTGGTCGGAATGCCGAAGCTCGTCAGGATCACGCCCCCGCCGGTCGCGAACGTCGGCAGCGCGAGCCCGATGCCGCCGCCGACCTCCGGCGCGACGAGCGCCACGGTGATCAGCGCGACCGTCGCGAGCAGCCCCTCGCCGAGCATCCCGCCGTAGCCGATGGCGCGGGCGTCGGTCTCCTTGTTCAGCTGCTTCGAGGTCGTCCCCGAGGACACCAGCGAGTGGAACCCGGAAATGGTCCCGCACGCGATGGTGATGAACAGCAGCGGGAACAGCGGCGCGCCGGAGCGGCCGATGAACCCGTAGAACGGTTCGAGGTTCGTCACCAGCGGCTGGCTCGGCGAGATCGCCGCGATGCCGAGCGCGCCGCCGAGCGTGCCGACGATGATCGCCAGCAACGCCCCGCCGACCCCCGTGTACAGGAGGAACGACGAGAGGTAGTCACGCGGCTGCAACAGCACCCAGACCGGAAGGGCGCTCGCGATCGCTCCGTACACGAGGATGAACGGCACCCACGCCGCGGTGTTGGGTGTGAGGGTCGCGCTCGCGTCGACGACGGCCCCCGGGAGCCACCCACCGTTGCCCAACATCGACAGCAGGACGATGGTCCCCTGGGGGTAGGTACCGGCCTCGACTGCCGGGAACAGCGCCACGGGGTACTGAATGCCGACCCAGACCCCGGCGAACATCGCGATGACGAACGCGATCGTTCCCGGGATGAACGGGAGGTCCAACTGGTACAGGTACACCCCGAGCAACACGGCCAGCCCGATGTAGATCAGGCTCGCCGTCGCCGCCTGCGGGAAGGCGTTGAACACGATCGCGACGACGAGCGCGAACACGGCCACGACGAGGATGATCGTCAGGAACGCGAACCACAGCAGCATGTTCTTGCCGCGTTCGCCGACGTACTCGCCGATGATGTACCCGACCGACTTCCCCTCGTGCCGGAGGCTCGCCGACAGCGAGACGAAGTCGTGAACCGCTCCCATCAGGGGGTTCCCGATCGCGATCCACAAGATCGCGGGTACCCAGCCCCACACGACGCCGGCCGTGATCGGACCGACGATGGGCGCGCCGCCCGCGATACTCGAATAGTGATGCCCTAGGAGCACCGGCTTCTTGGCCGGAACGTACTCCTGTCCGTCTTCGTATTTGTGTGCCGGCGTCTCACGGTCGTCGTCCAGTTCGACGAACTGGGACAGATACCGGGAGTACCCGAGGTACCCCGCGCTGAACAGCACGAGCACCGCGAGCACCAGCCACATCGCAGCCACCATGGTGTGTTACCTCACCGCAGGCGTGTGTGGAGTGGGTATAAAAACATTCACTTTCAGTTCCGGTCCACGGATCGCTGAACACCCGTTCGACGGCCTGTGACGCCACTACAACTTTCGGATTCGGATCGAACGACCGAAAATTTCGGGGTCCCTTCCGTTTGAGTACTTTGTGGGCCCCGCCTGACCGATCGTTCACCACGGTCTGCGCGTTCGCGCGCGGACCTCGCGCGCCGATGGAGAGTCGGGGTTCGCCGGCGGGGATCAGGTCGCCCCGGCGTGCTCGGTCGGGGGCGCTACGGGTGCGTCGGTGTCGATTGTCAACTCGGCGGCGACCTCGGTGAGGAAGTCCCCCCGGATCTCCTCGACGCGGGTCTCGATCTCGGCGACTACGGGCTGATCAAACTCCTCACGGAGCGTTCGGAGGTGAGCGCGTTCGGTCGCGACGCGGTCGCGGAGATAGCGTGCACCCCGCCCGTTCTCGTCGGGATCCGGCTCGGGCGTCAGGCGGTTCACCGCGAGACCGCGGACCGATAGGCCGCGGTCGGCGAGACCGTCGGCCGCGCGGCGCGTCTCCCGCACGGAGAGTTCGTCGGGGTTGACCACGAGGAAGAAGGCGGCGTGCTCGCGGAGCGTCCGGCCGGCGTACTCGAAGAACTCCTTGCGCTCGCGCAGGCGGTCCAGTATCGGGTCCCCCTCCATGACGCGGCGCGGTTCGGCGTTGCCGACCGCGGCCTTCTCGAACAGGTCGATCGACTGCTCACGCTTGCGTCGAAGGCGGTCGATCCACCCCTCCAAGAACTCCGGCAGGCCGAGCAGTCGGAGGGTGCCGCCGGTGGGCGAGGTGTCGAAGACGACCCGGTCGAACGCCTCGCTGGAGCGCATCACGTCGACGAAGCGGTCGAACAGCGCCGCCTCGTACGCGCCGGGCGTCTGGTGGGCCATCTCGATCTGTCTGTCGATCTCGTTGACCATCGCGGCGCTCACCTGGTCGCCGAGCGCGCGCTTCGTCTCCATGAGGTGGTGTTCTACCTCCTCGTCGGGGTCGATCTCCATCGCCCACAGCCCGTCCCGCCCGGCGATCTCACTCGGCTCGTCGCCCAACTCCTGGTCGAACACGTCGGCGGTCGAGTGGGCCGGGTCCGTCGAGACGACGAGCGTCTCTAACCCCGCGTCGGCGCACTTGACCGCGTACGCCGCCGACATGGTCGTCTTGCCGACGCCGCCTTTCCCGCCGAAGAACACGAACTTCTCCATGTGTCTCGGTCAGAAGTGGTACTGCGAGCCCTTCCGTTCGAGCAGGGAGCCGCGGTCCCACATCCGGCGTTCCCACGCCTCGAATTCCGACTCCAGATACGGGAGCAGCTCGGCGGTGTAGTACGACACCGGCGACGGAATGCCGAATGCGTCGGGGAAGCACGCCAGCATGAACGTGTCCTCGAGGTCCTCGGCCTCCTTCTCGATCTTCTCGTAGGCCGGATGCGAGACGAGGCCGTGATACAGCCCCGCGGCCCACTCGCGAACGGCCGCGAGGAGCCGGTCGATCCGCTCGGACAGGGCTGTCTCCCCAGCTTCGCCGTCATCGGCGTCGCCGCCGGCGTCGCCAGCGATCCCGCCGGTCCGGGCGTCGTCCCCCGGCCCGGAGGCGCTCGCGTCGCCGGCGGCTGTGCCGCCGTCCGTGTCGTCGGTCATCGTCCGTGTGTGGGGCGGTAGCGTGGATAAGGCTGTTGCGGTCGGCGGACGCCGTCGTCGCCGTCGTTGTCGCCAGCGGCGTCGCTGTCGTTATCGTCAGCGTCGTCGCCCTCATCCCGGCTGACGAGGCCGGTCGTCGCGCGAGTGAGCGGGACCAACGGGCACAAGTACCACACCGCCCCATCTCGGGGCAATGACGCCCGGACGCGGCCTCGGCGGCGGTCCCGGAGCGGCCGACGACGACGCGGTCCCGGTGACCGTGCTCTCGGGGAGTCTCGGCGCGGGAAAGACGACGTTCGTGAACCACCTGCTGTCGACTGCGGGCGAGCGCGACATCGCTGTGCTCGTCAACGACGTGGGCGCGGTGAACGTCGACTACGACCTGCTCTCCGGCGACGACCTGCCCGCCGTCGGTGTCGCGGAGCTGTCGAACGGCTGCATCTGCTGTGAGCTGCGCGACGACCTCGAACGCGCGGTCGTCCAGCTCGCCGACGGGAGGGAGTTCGACCACCTCGTGGTCGAGCCCTCCGGCATCAGCGAGCCGGGGCCGGTCGCCCGGCAGTTCACGAACGGTCCCGCCGCCGCGCGTTATCGGATGGACGCCGTCGTCACCGTCCTCGACACGCCGCAGTTCCTCGACGCCTTCGCCGGCGAGGGGACGCCCCGACGCCGTGGAACAGCCACGCACGGCGACCGCGCGGGCGACGGAAGTACCGACGACTACGCGGGCGACGGGAGTACGGCCGACCGCGCGGGCGACGACCCTCGACCGCTGTCGGACCTGCTGGTCGAGCAGGTCGAGGCCGCGGACGTAGTGCTGTTGAACAAGGCCGACCTGTGCTCCGACGCCGACCTCACGGAGGCCGACGAGCTGGTTCGCGCGCTCCGTCCCGGCGTCGAGACGATCCGGACCGAACACTCGGCTGTCGACCCCGAGCGCGTGCTCGGCGTCGATCTGTACGAACACCGTGAGGACGCCGAACGCGGTCGCGGGCAGGGACCCCGCGACCACACCGACGGCCACGAGCGGGGACACCACGAGGACGGATCCCACGATCACGGCTCTCACGACCACGCCCACCCGGACGAGGTGTACGGCGTCACCTCGTTCGTCTACCGGGAGCGCCGACCGTTCCACCCCGAGCGACTCGCCGGCTACCTCGCGGACCTGCCCGAGTCGGTCGTGCGCTCGAAGGGAACCCTCCACGTCGCCGACACCGACCGACGGCTGAACTACAGCCACGCCGGTCCCTCGGTTCGGGTGGAGGCGGTCGGTCCCTGGGTCGACGCGATGGCCGAGGCCGACCGGGAGCTGTACCGCGCGAACCGCGGCGGCGACGCCGACTGGCACGACGAGTGGGGCGACCGACACACGGAACTGGTCGTCATCGGCGTCGACCTCGACGAATCGGCGATACGGAACGCTCTGGACGACTGCCTGCTCACGGACCGAGAGCTTCGGGACGGGATCGACGCCGACCCGGCGACGTGGTTTCCCGACGGCGACGGGAACGACGGAAGCGAAGTCCTCGCCTCGCCGGTCGACTGATCAGCAGGCGCAGCCGGTCGTTCCGGGCGAGCGCTCGAACTCCATCTCGTCGCCGCAGTCGGGACACGACGGCGGTCCCTCGCCCTCGACGTTCAGGTCCAGCAGGCGCTCGTCACAGTCGTGACACCAGTACGCCCCCGTCGACTCCTCGGTCCCGCCGCCCCGGTTCGGCGACTCGGTCGAGGCCTTCAGCGTCTCCGTGAGCGTGCCGAGCAGTCCCATGATACCCCATAGCAGGCAGGATCGAATAAATCCCGACGGATGTTCCCGCATGCGACGCACGACCGTCGGAGAGACGGTGTCGTCGCCGCCGACGGCCGACTCGGCGTCCTCGCTGTCGCCAGCGTTCTACCCGTCGTCGGCGACGGCGTCGAGCAACCGGCGAAGTTCGCCGCGGCGCTTCCAGCCGGCGATCCGGTCGACGAGCGGCACCGGCAGCCCCAGCGAGACGCGCGAGACCGCGCGCACTCGGCTCCCCTCGTTCGCCGGCTCGACGGTCACGGTCGTCTCCATCGAGTCGAACGGGCCGCGGTCGCCGGCCTGTTCGTACCGCCAGCCGTCGTCGGTCTCGACGAACCGGAGGTCGAACTCCAGGCCGCCGCCGGCGACGGTGACGACGGTTGCGTCGCCGTCCGTCCGACTCGCTCGCGGCGCGAAGCTCCCCTCGTACTCGACGAGCGCCGTCGGCGACAGCGACCGCCTGAGGGCGGCGGGCGACGACGCGACGAACCGGTCGGCGGCGACCTCGCGCATACCGCCCCAATTCGGTCGGCTCGGTAAAAGCACGCCGACCGGCGTGATCGACGGCGATTTGGTCACGGCTGGCGGCGGTCCCCAGCATGCGGCGGCCACCGGAATCCGTTCGGGCTCGCTACCAGTCGACGAACGGGAGCGACAGCAGCAGGAGAACGAGCACGAGTGCGAGCGCGGCGTACAACAGTCGCCGGAACCGCCACGACGCGGGCAGTTCGTCGCGGAGGTCCGGCCGAACCGACCACACGAGCCGGTGGTAGGCCACGGCGGCTAGCGGACCGAACACCGCGGCCGACCCGGCCAGCGCGACCGGCACGTCGACGCCGAACAGCGTCATCAGGTATATCGGGCCGGCGGAGAAGACGACCATGAACGCGATCCCCGCGACGACGAGGAACGGGACGGGGTCGACGGAGTCGCCCTCGCGGTTCCGGGGACGCATACGACCGCGTACGACCGCGAGAGCCAAGTAGGTGGTACCCGCACGGCGGGGCATGGCAAGCGACGGCGACCCTCGCGTGTTGCTGGCGATGAACGTCATCCTCTCGACCCTGTTCGCGACCGTCGTCGTGTGGGGGCTGTCGTACCTCGATCTCGTCGCTCAGACGCTGGAGAACGTCGCCGGCCTCGCGGTCGTCATCTTCGCGGCCACGTACCTGGTCGTCCTCCGGTGACGGGGGCGCTCCGGCGCGCGTCGACCGACGGACTCAGGCCGCCAGCACGAGCACCGCCGTCATCGCCGCGCCCGACGCCGGCGAGATGGTGAGGTTGTCGTCGATCACGTAGCCGCGGATCACCGGCTTGAGCCCGTCGGCGACGGTCGCGCCGAGCGCGCCCGCGACCGCGGCGGCGACGCCGACGACCTCGCCGGCGTGGAGGACGGTGAACGGCACGGCCAGCGCGAAACAGACGAGGAACATCACCCCGAGCACGCCCACCTCCTTGGCCGTCGTCGCGTCGTTGCTGCCGAGGTAGCCCGAGACGGGGTCGCCGATCGAGAGCATGAGAATCGCCGGCACGGCGAGCGGCGGCTCGAACGCGACGGATTCGGGGCCGTACGGCGGCGCGAACGCCAGCGCCGCCGCGGTCGCGCCCACCATGAACAGCGCGTAGCCGGCGACGTTGTCGGCCTCGTACTCCCTGGTCAGCTCGTCGTACACGCGGTTCAACGGCCCCCAACTGACCTCGACGACGAGCCGCAGGAACTCCAGGAGGAACACGGCGGCGGTCCCCGCGATCAGCAGCGCCTGAAGCTGCCGCCACGTCACGACTTCGAGCAGGTAGATCGCCGGGAACCCGGTGCCCGCGAGGTGGACCGCCCGCCGCTTCAGCTCGCCCATCCGTCTCAGGCCGTCTCCACGTCGGTCTCTATCTCGTCGTACGCCGTCGACAGCGCGTCGAACGCGCGCCCGTCTTCCGGATCCAGCAGCGAGGCGAGTTCGCTCGCGACCTCGCTCACGGGGACTCTGACCTGTCGGGCCGAGTCGCGCTCGCGGACGGTGACGGTGTCGGGCCCGTCGCCCTCGAGGCCGTCGCGGTCGACGGTGACGCAGAACGGGGTGCCGACCTCGTCCTGCCGACGGTACCTGCGGCCGATGGAGCCGGAGTCGTCGTACTCGACGGAGAGGCCCGCCCCGCGCAGGTCGTCGGTCACGTCGTCCGCCAACTCCAGCAGGCGGTCGTCGTTGGAGACGAGCGGGAAGACGGCGGCGTCGGTCGCGGCCATCTCCGGGTCGAGCGCGAGGTAGGTGCGCTCCTCGCCGTCGACTTCGTCCTCGCGGTAGGCGTGCTCGATCACGGTGTAGACGATGCGGTCGACGCCGAACGACGGCTCGACGACGTGCGGGGTGATGTGCTCGCCGTTCTCGGTCACGGTCTCGACCGAGAAGTTCGCCACGTCGCTGTCGACCGTGTGCGTCTCGCCGCCGACCTCGACGTCGACCTCGTCGGCGTCGAAGGCGTCGGGGTCGCGCTCGGCGAGCGTCTGCAGGGCGTCGGCGACCGCGCCGGCGTCGCCGCCGAACTCGGGACCGAGCGTCGCCATGTCGGGATCGACCGTCGCGCGCTCGACCGTCTTGGGCTCGTCGTACTGCTTGAACACGGTGAACGACTCGCCGGAGTGGTCGGCGTGCTTCGAGAGGTCGTAATCGGAGCGGTACGCGAAGCCGGTGATCTCGATCCAGTCGCCGCCGACTTCCGACTCGGCGTCCCAGCAGTCGGCTGCGTAGTGGGCCAACTCGCCGGGGAGGTGCTGGCGAAAGCGGAACCGGTCCATGTCGACGCCGACGCGCTCGTACCACTCCTGTGCGACGCCGAGGTAGTAGCCGACCCACTCCGAGCCGATGACGCCCTCCTCGACGGCCTCGCCGACGGTCGTCGTGTGCGCCTCGCCGTCCTCCGATTCCTGCTCGTCTGCGGGGTACAGCGTGACCTCGACGTCCGCGACCTCGTGGAGCGGCGGCTCGTCCTCCTCCGGATCGATGAACGTCTCCAGTTCGGCCTGCGTGAACTCGCGCACGCGGATGATGCCCTTTCGGGGGCTGATCTCGTTGCGGTAGGCGGGACCGATCTGGGTGACGCCGAACGGGAGGCGGTTCCTGGCGTACTCCTTGAGCCGCGGGAACTCCACGAAGATGCCCTGTGCCGTCTCCGGGCGCATGTAGCCCGCCTGGCCCGAGCCGGGGCCGATGCTCGTCTCGAACATGAGGTTGAACTCCTCGACCGGCTCGCCGCCGAGGGGGGCGTCACACGAGGGACACCGCAGGTCGTGCTCGCGGATCAGCTCCTCGACCTCCGGGATCGGCAGCGACTCCGCCTCTTCGATCTCCGTGTTGTCCTCGATGAGGTGGTCGGCGCGGTGTGACTCGCCGCACTCGGGGCAACTGACGAGCATGTCGTCGAAGCCGTCGAGGTGGCCCGACGCCTCGAAGACGGCCTCGGGCATGATCGTCGGGGCCTCGATCTCCATGTTGCCCTGGCGGACCGTGAACCGATCGCGCCAGGCGGACTCGAGGTTGTCCTTCACGGCCGCGCCGTTCGGGCCGTACGTGTAGAAGCCGGCGACGCCGCCGTACGCGCCGTTCGCGCCGAAGAAGAAGCCCCGGCGCTTCGCCAGTTCGATCACGTCCTCCTGTGCGACCATCCTACAGCGCCTCCAGGAGGTTCACGTCGCGGACGACGCCGACGAGTTCGCCGCCCGCGAGAAGCGGGATCTGCTCGATGTCGTCGGTGATCATCGCCTGTGCGGCCTCCGTGACGCTCCGACGACGGGAGACGGTGACCACGTCGGCGGTCATGAACTCCTCGACCGGTTGGATCGGGATCTCGACGTTCCGCGTCGGGACGTAGGAGCTGCCGACGGCCTTGATCCCCTCCCACTTCCAGTCGTCGTCCTGGTCGGCGATGGAGTCGCCGGTGTCGTCCTCGCCCTCGACGACGCGGGCCACGTCGAGCACGTCGACCTCCGTGAGCACGCCCGCCATCTCGCCGTCGTCGTCGAGCGCGACCGCGTACGGGACGTTCGCGAAGAACAGTTGGCGCTCGGCGACCGTCAGCGGCGTGGCGGTGTACACGGTGTTCACTTCGGTCCCGGCGACCGCGTCGCAGTCGGCGTCGGCGTCGACCTCCTCGCGGGCGATGGCGCGCACGATGTCGGTGACGGTGACGATGCCCGCGAGAGTGTCGCTGTCGTGGTCCTCCAGGACGGGGACGCGCCGGGAGCCGCCGAGCATCACCTGCGCGGCGTCGCGGAGGTTCGTGTCGGGCGTCACCGTCGGCACCTCCCGCATGAGCAGCGCCAGTTGGTCCTCGTCGGGTTCGTCGATGAGGTCGTCGCGGGAGACGAGTCCGCGGTACACCTCCTCGTCGCCCTCGCCTTTCACGACCGGGACCGAGGAGAATCGGTACTCCTGCAGGTAGGTGAGCACGTCCTCGCGGCTGCCGGGCAGCGATACGGTAACGAGGTCCGCCCGGGGAGTCATCGCGTCGGCTACGTTCATGCCCCGTACTGCGCCCCGCCGCCTCTTGTATCATACGAACGTGTGGTGAGCGGTGTGAGACGGGGCGATCACGTCGCCCCGTCCCGATCGGCGCGCTCGCTCGATCGGCTGTCGATCCGACGAGTTTATACTTCCGCACATGAGACTCATAAACATGGCAACGAGGCACACGGGGTGTGAACCCGGTGAGGTGATGGCGTCGGTAGACGAGGCCGCCGCGGAGTTCGTCATCGCGGACCTCGGGTGTGACGACGCGTGGGTCTCGGTCAGCGAGGCCGACGCCCCTGTGCTCGAGAACTGGTGTTGACGCCGCCGGGGACGCTCCCCCGGTCGCGCCCGCAGTCGATGTATCGAGACGACGCGCCGATTCTCCAGCGACGCGTCGCCCCCCTCCGGCGTGTGAGTCTTCCCCCGCCGGCCCCGCCGTGCTCCCGTCAGACTTCGTCGTCCGGGTCGTGGCCGGCGGCCATCCGTTCGGCCTCGGCCGCGTACCGCTCGCGGATCTCCGCGTCTTCGACGCGTTCGGTTTCGGCCTTCTCGCGGTCGATACCGGCGGTGACGGGGTTTCGCTGGAGCAGTTCGATCGACGCCTGCCGGGTGTAGGAACGCTCGCCGTCGACGCTCGCGTACGTGAGCGTGACGGTCTGTCTGGTGTCGTACTCGCGAGCGACGAGCCACAGGCGCATGTCACGGCGTACGCTCGCGGGGGAGAAAGGATACGGGGGTCGAGAGCCGTCGAATCGGTGAGGACTCAGCGCGAGCAGTCGGGTCAGTACGGACCCAGCGCGAGCCGTCGAAGTCGGGGGCAGCCGGTCAGTTGCCGAACTGGAAGCCGCCGTACTCGTCGTCGGATTCGCGTTCCGCCCGATCGGGTTCGTGGCTCTCGCCGTCGAGGTCCACGTCCGCGGGTTCGACGGTGATCCCCCGCCCGTCGCCGGCGCGGTCGCCGGTGTCGCCGTCGTCCTCGTTGCTCGCGGGAGCGTCGATCGTGATCCCGCCGTCGGTCCGGAACTGCGGCTCGACCCGACCGCCGTCCGTGCTCACCCCGCTGGCCTCGGCGTCAGCGCCCCGGAGTTCGGCGACGCGCTCGGCCAGCGTCTCGATCGCCTGGCTCTGCTCGTCGGTCGCGGCGACGATCCGGTCGGCGGCCTCCTCGGTGTCGTCGGAGCGCTCGCGGACCTCCTCGATCGTCGCGGTGAGCTCCTCGACGGTGGCCGCCTGGTCGTCGGTCGCACGCGACACCTCGGCGATGCCGTCGGCCGCCTGGTCGATGGAGGAGGCGATGTCCTCGAACGCCGCCAGCACGTCGTCGATCTGGTCGGCCGCGTGGTCGATCTGTTCGTGGCTCTGTTCGGCAGCGACGACCGTCGAGTCGGTCTGGTTCTGCAGCTGTTCGATGTTGCCCGTGATCTCCTCGGTGTGCTGGCGGGTCTCGTCGGCGAGCGTCTTCACCTCCTCGGCGACGACCGCGAAGCCGTCGCCGTCCTTGCCCGCGCGGGCGGCCTCGATGTTGGCGTTGAGCGCCAGCAGGTTCGTCTGCTCGGCCACGTCGGAGATCACCTCGACGACCGCCTCGATGTCGTCCATCCGGTCGCCCAGGCTCGTCACGGAGTCGACGAGCTCCTCGCCGATCTCGGTCACGTCCTCCGTCGCCTCGCGGGCGTCTTCGCTGGCGTCGAGGCCGTCGGTCGCGGCCTCGCGGGCCTCCTCTGCGGCGGTGTCGACCTCCTCTGCGGTGGCGGCGACCTCCTCCATCGACGCCGAGAACGTCTGCATCTCCGAAACGCCCTCCGAGAGCAACTCGTTCTGCTCGCTGACGTTCTCGGCGATCTTTTCGGCCGACTCGACCGCTTCTTCGACGGAGCTCTCGAGGCGAACGGTCCCCTCGTCGACGCCGGCGACCGTCTTCTCGAACGCCTCGGCCATGTCGTTGAGGTCGTCGGTGACATCGAGGAGTCGATCGTCGAGGCAGTCGTCCTCGTCGGCGAACGACGCACGCGCGTCGAGGTCACCCTCCATCAGCGCACCCATCGTCCTCCCGAGTTCGTCGACGAGCCCCTCGACCGCCTGCTGTCGGCGCACCTGATCGGTTCGGTCGCGGACGGTCTCGACGACGGCGACGAGATCGCCCTCCTCGTACAGCGGCATCGCCGTGAAGTAGATGTGACGCTCGTCGCCGTGTTGGTCGGTCATCACGCTCTCGTCGCAGTAGAGCCACGTCGACTCGTCTTTCAGCTCGACGTCGAACTCCTCGTGGACCGACTTCGGGTTCTCCAGCACCTTGTCTGCAAGCGTCTGTGCGCGCCGACCGTCGGGATAGAACATCTCGCTGGCGTGGTCGTGTCCGATCGCCTCCTCGGCGGTGGCACCGGTCAGCTCCTCGATCGCGGAGTTCCAGGCGACGATCTCACCGTCGCCGTCTAGCATGAACACGGCCGACCCCACGCCGTCGAGCAGCATGTCGTCGTCAACGTTCAGTTCATCGTCGTCGTCCTCTTCCTCGGGCGACGGGACGGTGTCGCCGCCAGACTGGACGGTGACGCCGCCGTCGGCCATCGGCTCCTCCCGATTCGCCCCCGCGACCCACTCCCGGAAGCGGGCGAGTAGTGACATACCCGTAGGCTCGGCGATTTCCGTTTAATGCTTGCCGTCAGAGTATCGATACTGATAGAACCCTCGACGGTTCCGGTCGGTCGCGACCGCCACCGACGCGTCAGCCTCAAACGCGCGCGGCACCCACCGTTCACCGATGGACGCGAGCGCGGTTCGCGAGCGCGCGACCGATCTCCCGCGCGAGCCGGGGGTGTACCAGTTTCTCGACGGCGACACCGTCCTCTACGTCGGGAAGGCGCTCGACCTCCGCGACCGGGTGCCGTCGTACGCCGATCCCCGCTCGGCGCGCGTCGCGCGGATGGTCGACCGAGCGGACGCGATCGACTTCGCGGTGACCGACACCGAGACACAGGCGCTCCTGCTCGAGGCGAACCTGATCAAGCGACTCAACCCCCGATTCAACGTTCGACTCAAGGACGACAAGTCGTACCCGCTGGTCCAGCTTACGGACCACCCCGTGCCGCGGATCGAGGCGACGCGCGCCCCCGAGGAGGCGGCCACCGTCTTCGGCCCCTTCACCGACAAGGGCCGCGTCGACACCGTGATCAAGGCGCTTCGCGAGACGTACGGGCTTCGCGGCTGTTCCGATCACAAGTACGAGGGGCGCGACCGCCCCTGCCTCGATCACGAGATGGGGCTGTGTTCGGCCCCCTGTACCGGCGAGATCGACGCGGACGCGTACCGCGAGCACGTCGAGTCCGCGGTCCGCTTCTTCGAGGGGGAAACCGGCGCGCTCGCGGATCCGCTTCGCCGCGAGATGGAGGCCGCCGCCCAGGCGCAGGAGTTCGAGCGCGCGGCGAACCTCCGCGACCGACTCGATGCCGTCGAGTCGTTCCACGGTGCGGGCGAGGAGGCCGTCGCCGATCGGACCGACGAACGTACCGTTGACGTGCTCGGCGCGGCAGTCGAGGGCGATTCAGCGGTCGTCGCCCGCCTCCACAGCGAACGCGGCCAACTCGTCGACCGGTCTCGCCACTCGTTGGACGCGCCCGACGCCGAGGACCGCGTCGCCGAGGTGCTGTCGGCGTTTCTCGTCCAGTACTACGCCGAGAGAGAGCTTCCTGACGCCGTCCTGCTTTCGGAACGACCGGCAGACGACGACGTGCTCGCGTGGCTGGAAGCCGAGGGCGTCGCCGTCCGCGTTCCCGGGGCCGGCCGAGAGGGGAAGCTCGTCGATCTCGCGCTCAAGAACGCCCGCAGCGGTCCGACTCGCCGCGACGAACTGGCGGCGCTGGCCGACGCGCTCGGGACCGACCGTCCCGAGCGCATCGAGGGCTTCGACGTGAGCCACGCCCAGGGGAAACAGGTCGTCGGCTCGAACGTCTGTTTCGTCGACGGCAGCGCCGAGACGGCCGACTACCGCCGCAAGAAACTCACCGACCGCAACGACGACTACGCCAACATGCGCGAACTCGTCCGCTGGCGCGCCGAGCGCGCGGTCGAGGGCCGCGACGATCGGCCCGATCCCGACCTGCTGCTCATCGACGGCGGCGACGGGCAGCTCGGTGCCGCACGCGACGCGCTCGCGGAGGTCGGCTGGACGGTTCCGGCGGTGGCGCTCGCCAAGGAGGAGGAGCTGGTGATCACGCCCGACGGCGTTCGCCGGTGGGACGACGACGCCCCGCATCTCCACCTGCTTCAGCGCGTGCGCGACGAGGCGCACCGCTTCGCCGTCCAGTACCACCAGACGCTGCGCGACGACGTGTCCACGGTGCTCGACGAGGTTCCCGGCGTCGGTCCCGAGACACGCCGCCGACTCCTCCGACGCTTCGGGTCCGTGGAGAACGTCCGCGCGGCCAGCGAGGCCGACCTCCGCGACGTGCCCGGCGTCGGTGCGAAGACGGCGAGCGAGCTGGCGGCGCGGCTCTGACCCGACCGTTCGGTCCGTTCTTTCGGTGCTAACAGGCGACCCGTCGTCGACCCGAGACGCCGGGGGTGGGTCACGCAACCGCCGTGTTCCCCGACGCCGAACGCTACGTCACGCGACGGGGTGGTCGCGCTCTCGAATAAGAACGTTCGTACCCATCGCCCGTCGAACCGGCGTTCCGAGGGCGTACGTCCGCGCTTACTGTGTTCGGAACGCGCGGTCGCCGGCGTCGCCGAGGCCCGGGACGATGAACCCCTCGTCGTTGAGTTCCTCGTCGATGGCGACGGTGAGGAGGTCGGCCTCGTCGAACTCATCGCCGACGCGGGTGAGCCCGTCGGGCGCGGAGACCGCCGAGAGGACGAACAGGTCCTCCGGATCGGGGTTGTTCGCGAGGACGTGATCGAGCACCGCGCACATCGTCGACCCGGTGGCGAGCATGGGGTCGGCGACGATGACCGTGTCGTCGTCGGTGATGTCCGGAAGCTTCGTGTAGTCGATCTCGATCGGGAACGTGCCGTCGTCGTCCATGCCGGCGGCCTCGTTGCGACCGGCGGAGATGACGCCCTGCTTGGCTCGCGGGAACGCCTTCAACAGCCCCTCGACGAACGGCGTCGCCGCACGCAGGACGTTGATGATGACGACGTTGTCGAGTCCCTTCACGCGTTCGCCGGTCGTCTCCGCCAGCGGCGTCTCGATGGAGACGAACTCGGTCCCCATCGCGCCGTCGATGATCTCGTACCCGCAGATGCGACCCAGCTTCACGAGCCCCTTGCGAAACGCGACCTGTTCGGTTTCCACGTCACGGAGTCGCGAGAGCGTGTCTTTCGCCAGCGCGTGCGTGATGAGGTGTGCGTCCCCTCGTTCCTCGATGGGCATCGTTGTCCAGACGATGGCGCGCGGCCGATGATAAACCCCGTTGGCTCCCGTCGCCCGTGTGCCCACCTGTAGCGTGATGACGACGACTGTCGATCCGAGGTTCGTCGTCCCCCCGTCGAGATCGAATCCTTCGAAACGCTTACCGGCGATTCCGTCGAACGTCCACGCGACATGACGAAAGTCAGCGTGATCGGCGCGGCGGGGACGGTGGGTGCCGCGGCCGGCTACACAATTGCGCTCAGGGACATCGTCGACGAACTCGTGTACGTCGACATCCCCGACATGGAAGAGACGACGGTCGGGCAGGCGGCCGACACCAACCACGGCGTCGCTTACGACGCCAACACGCGGGTCCGACAGGGCGGCTACGAGGCGACCGAGGGCTCGGACGTGGTCGTCATCACGGCGGGGATCCCGCGCAAGGAGGGCCAGACTCGGATCGACCTCGCGGGCGACAACGCCCCGATCATGGAGGACATCGGCGAGTCGCTGCGCGAGTACAACGACGACTTCGTCTCGATCACCACCTCGAACCCGGTCGATCTGCTCAACCGCCACCTGTACGAGAGCGGAGAGCGCGCCCGCGAGAAGGTGATCGGCTTCGGCGGCCGCCTCGACTCCGCACGCTTCCGTTACGTCCTCTCCGAGCGCTTCGACGCCCCCGTGACGAACGTGGAGGCGACGATCCTCGGCGAGCACGGCGACGCGCAGGTGCCCGTGTTCTCGAAGGTCCGCGTCGACGGCGCGGATCCCGAGTTCACCGACGACGAGCGCGAGGAGATCCTCGGCGACCTCCAGGAGTCGGCGATGGACGTGATCTCCCGCAAGGGCGCGACCGAGTGGGGCCCCGCGACGGGCGTCGCCCACATGGTCGAGGCGGTCGTCCGCGACACCGGCGAGGTGCTCCCCGGATCCGTCCCCCTTGATGGCGAGTTCGGCCACGAAGACACAGCCTTCGGCGTCCCCCTGAAACTGGGGTCCGACGGCGTCGAGGAGGTCGTCGAGTGGGACCTCGACGACTACGAGACCGAACTCATGGACGAAGCCGCCGAGAAACTCCGCGATCAGTACGGGAAGATCGCGTAAGCGGTCGATTCTCTCTCGCGATCGATCTCTCCGGGTGCGCTCGCGTACCGGGCACGCCGGCGTATCCCGGAGTCGCGTTGTCGCTCCCCAGCCGCGAGTTTATCTCGGATGACGGACCCAGTCTCCGCGTGACCTGACGCCGGCCGCGGCGGGTTCGCGGGTGTGCGGCACCCCCGTCGCGGACGCGGTCCGCCGAGCGGACCGTTCGCCCGTGCCGCCTGTTCGCCCACCCGCCGTCGCGAGCGACGCGACCGCCGAGAACCGAGGCAACGACTATACCCCTGGCTCGCCCAGCCGTGGGTATGGCCGACTCCTGTGACGCCTGCGGCTCGCCGACCGAGGACGCGCTCGCCCGGACGGTTCGGCTGTCGGTGGATCGCTCGACCGTCGACGAGCAGCGGCTGTGCCCGGGCTGTTTCGCCGACTGGATCGACCGGTACGGGGATCACATGCAGTCTGAACCGGACGTGACGATCGACGAGGAGAACGACATCATCGTCGACTGACCGACACCGATCGATCTCCCCTACGCGTCCGGTTCTCTCGACCGCCGCGTCAGATCTCGATCGAACAGGTCGTCCCCGTCGCGAGTCCGTCCTCTTTGATGCGAGCACCCAGACAGCCGTAGTTACAGTAGGGCGTTTCGACTCCCTCGTCGGCCTCGCGGACGTACACCGGGTCGTGTGCGGTCACGTCGCAGCCGCAGTACGCGCAGTCGATGGCATCGCTCATCGAACAACTCTACGCCGACTCGACGTAAAACGGACCGGCAGTCGTGCGTGCTGTCCTTCCGAGCGGATCTATCGCTCGCTCACTCCTCGTCGCCGTCGTCGCCCCCATCGTCGCTCTCACTCCCGTCGTCGCCCTCGCCGGCACTCAATCCGTCGTCGTCCGGCCGGTCGAGCGCCCGCTCGGCGTCGTGATGCTCGGAGTAGCCGTCGAACCAGCGGACGATCCGCTCGATCCGGTCGACCATGTGCGCGGGCTCGCCCGATCGCGACAGCTCGTGTCCCTCGCGGGGATAGCGGACGAGTCGCGTGTCGACGCCGTGCTTGCGGAGGATCCGGTGGAACAGCTCCGCCGTGTTGTCCGGCGTCCGGAAGTCCTCGTCGGAGTGCAACACCAGCGTCGGCGTCTCCACCCCGTCGGCGTGCGCGACCGGCGAGTGCTCCCAGAGGAGCTCCGGCTCCTCCCACGGCGTCGCGTCGTAATCGCCCTCGACCAGCTTGTACGCGCCGTCGGTCGAGCCGTAGAACCCG
This sequence comes from Halobaculum sp. CBA1158, assembly GCF_021431925.1. Taxonomy (NCBI): domain Archaea; kingdom Methanobacteriati; phylum Methanobacteriota; class Halobacteria; order Halobacteriales; family Haloferacaceae; genus Halobaculum; species Halobaculum sp. CBA1158. The sequence goes on from NZ_CP090371.1 coordinate 296,238, forward strand.
GTGAAGTCGTAGACGCCGCGCTGGGAGACGGCCGCGCGGAAGTAATCGGTCTGCCCGACCGTCCACGAGGTCATGTAGCCGCCGAAGGAGCCGCCCGTGAGGAAGACGTTCGTCTCGTCGACGTAGTCGCGGGCGGCGACCTCCTCGACGCCGGCCATCACGTCGGTGAGCGTCACGTCGCCCCAGTCCCGCTCGATGGCCTGCATGAACTCCTCGCCGTACCCCGTCGACCCGCGCGGGTTCGACCAGAAGACGACGTAGCCGCGGGCCGCGAGCGTCTGGAACTCGTGCCACATCGTCCCGCTGGTCGTCCACATCGCGTGCGGACCGCCGTGGACCTCGACGGCGAGGGGGTACGTTCCGCCCTCCTCGAACTCGGGCGACGTCAACACCCACCCCTCGACGGGACCCTGCTCGGACTCGAAGGAGAGCGGCTCCGGCTCGGGAACCGCGACGGAGTCCAGGTACTCGGCGTTCAGTTCGGTGAGTCGGCGCTCCGCCCCGCCTTCCAGGTCCAAAGCGAACACGTCGCCGGGGTGGTCCCACTCGCTCTTCGTGACCGCGGTGACGCCGTCGGCGACGTGACCACCGTCGACCGCGCCGCCGCGGTACTCGCGCTCCGGTTGCGCGCGTGCGTCGGCGGGAGCCGACCAGAGGCTCGTCGCCCCCTCGTCGGGCGTCGTGAAGAACACTCGGTCCTCGTCGGGACCCCACTGCGGGGCGGCCTCGTAGCCCAGCGTCCGGTCGAGGTCGGCGGTGAGGTCGTGTGTCTCGCCGCTCCCGCGGTCGTACACGCGGAGGTCCGTCGGCTGAATGCTCGCCCGTTCCGCCTCGGTGTGGGTGTAGGCGATCCGGTGGTCCTCGGCGACCGAAAGCGTCGTTCCCCAGCCGGTGGTCCGGTGAACGTCCTCGGTCTCGCCCGACTCCGTGTCGTGGGCGACGATATCGATCCGGTAGCTGTCGTCGGGGTCCTCGCCCGCCTTCTGCGCCGTGAAGTACAGCGTGGAGTCGTCGCCCCACGTCGGAGAGCCGTGGTCGTGATCGCCGTCGGTGACGCGTGTGAGGTCGCCCGATTCCACGTCGAGGACGTACACCTGCGGGCGCTTTCCGTCGAAGTAGTTCGTCCCGGTCCGGTAGACGGTCCGGTCGATGACGCGCGGATCCGGCTCCTCGTGCTCGTAGTCGTCGGGGACGTCGAGGTCTCGCTCCTCCTCGCGGTCCTCGTCGGTCACCGACTGGAGGAACGCGATCCGGCTCCCGTCCGGGCTCCACTCGATCCCGCTCACGCCGCCGACCACGTCGGTCACCCGCTCGGCCTCGCCGCCGACGCCGTCTAACGGGAGCAGCCACAGCTGTTGGGTGTCGTCGTCCTTCCCCCGGGTCGAGGTGAACGCCAGGCGGTCGCCGGACGGCGAGAAGCGCGGCTCCGCGTCGGTACCCTCCGCCAGCGTCAGGCGTCGGGCGTCCCCGCTCCCGTCGGTCGGCACGAGGTACACCGTCGACTCGTAGCTGTCGTCGCCGTCGGGTTCGGTTCTGACGAACGCGACGCGCTCGCCGTCGGGCGACACGCGGGGATCGCTCGGCGTGGCGAGGTCGCGGACGTCGCTCGCCTGTATCGTCTCCATACGCCGGCGTCGGGGTCGCGCGGCAAGTACGTTCGGAAGGCGGAACGCGGCTTCGTCGACCTGCGGCGCGGTCACCCGATGTCGACCCGTCCGCTCGTCGCCGAGCGCAGGCGATCGCGTAGCTCCGGCGCATCGGCGACGGGAACGCGCGCTTCGAACGTCACCTCGGCGTCGTAGTCGGCGTCGAACTCGACGTCGGTCGACTCGAGGACGCTCCTGACGGTACCGGAGTCGTCGTACGCGACCGTGAGCGAGACGTGCTCGTGTGGCCTCTCCTCGACGACCCCTGCGGCGTCGACCCCGTCCTTCACCCCGCGGGAGTAGGCCCGTGCGAGCCCGCCGACGCCGAGGTTCGTCCCGCCGTAGTAGCGCGTGACGACGGCGACGACGTTCCGGATCTCCTGCTGTTGGAGGACGTTCAGGGCGGGCTTGCCCGCTGAGCCGGTCGGCTCGCCGTCGTCGCTGGCGTACTCTCTGAGCATGACCTCCCCGGTCGACCGCGACGCGCCGTCGTCGGCGGGGACGCGGTACGCGGGGACGTTGTGCGTCGCGTCGTCGTACCCCGTCTCGACCTCGTCGACGAACGCCTCCGCCTCGGCGACGCCGTCGGCCGGTGCGACGTGACCGATGAACCGCGATCCCCGGATCGCGAACTCGGCGGACGCGCGTTCGGCGACGGTTCGGTACGGCTCAGGCGACGCCATGGAGTGTCGGTGTGTTCGCGGCCGCGGTGAAAGGATTACTCGTCGGTGTCGCCGCGATCGGTGTCTCTCGTCGCGGTCGCGGTGTCGCTCGTCGCGGTCGCGGTGTCGTCGGCGGACGCGGATAGCGCCGGATCCCCGACGAACAGCGCGAGGAACGCGGCCGCACCGACCACCTGCGCGACGTACGCGACCAGCGCGAGCGGGTCGGTCACGAGGTGTTCGAGCACCTGCGCCACCGGGTTCGTGACCTCGTGGCTGGGGACGAGACCGCCGTGGTCGGTGAGGTGCCACCACGCGTAGCCGGCGGTGTACGCCAGCAGAACGCCGGCGCTCAGCGAGTACAGGCGGCGGTGGCGCGCCCCGCGGACGATCACCGTCGCGAGCGCGACGAGCAGCAGCGCGGAGGGGACGAACAGGTACGGACGCGGGTCCCGAACCGACAGCAGCGGGAGGTACACGAACAGGTCCGGAAGCCCTTCGATCAGGTGGATCGCCGCCGAGACGAGCGCCCCCTGCACGCCGACGACGCGCAGCACGCTCGCGGTTCGGTCGTCCATTATCGGCCGAAGATCGGTGGCACGCGGTGAAAGCGGCGTCGGTTTCGCGGCCCCGAGGCCGCCGCCTCAGAACTCGACGCTGCGCACGTACCCGAGCTCCCGGATCGCGACGAGCAGGTCGCCCGGGAGTTCCTCGTCGGTGATGAGGTACAGCTTCGGTTCGTCCGCGAACTCCGGGTCGTCCGAGAGCACCTGCCGTAGCGAGATATCCGCGTCGGCGAGCATCCCCGTGATCTCGGCGACGATGCCGGAGGCGTCGGGGTCGCCCACCTCCACGGTGAGCACGGTCAGGTCCAGCACCGGCGCGAGGTCCATCAGGCTCGCGACGGCTGTGATGTTGGCGAAGATCCGGCGGAGCTGCTCGTCCGCCCGGATCGCCGTCGTCGTCGTGTCGACGACGCGGCGGTCGACGCCCGCCTCGCGGGCGATGCCCGTGTCCGGGATCTCGATCCCGCCGGAGACGACGCGGCCCTCCTCGTTCACGGAGAAGCCGCGCTCGAGCAACAGCCGTACGACCGCCTGCTGCCCGGGAGAGCCCTCGAACTTCTCCATGATCTCGTCGAACATCCGTGTCCGTCGTCGGCCACCTGCGGGCATAACTGTTCGGAGTCGATCGCTGATCGCGGGGTGCTCGCTTCGCTCGGTGACCGCCCGCTCACGGGTCGTTCCACTCCCCGTTCGCGTCCCGAGGTGCTCGCTTCGCCCGGTGACAGCCTGCTCACGGCTCCCTTCGGTCGCCGTTCGCGTCTCGAGGTGCTCGCTTCGCCCGGTGACAGCCTGCTCACGGCTCCCTTCGGTCGCCGTTCGCGTCTCGAGGTGCTCGCTTCGCCCGGTGACAGCCTGCTCACGGCTCCCTTCGGTCGCCGTTCGCGTCTCGAGGTGCTCGCTTCGCCCGGTGACAGCCTGCTCACGGCTCCCTTCGGTCGCCGTTCGCGTCTCGAGGTGCTCGCTTCGCTCGCACCTCGCACACCTCACCCACAACGCCCTTGTCGTCCCCCACCGACCACCCGCCAATGCGTGAACTCGACTGCGACTTCTGCGGCGCGACCGCCGCCGGCGCGTACGAGGTCGTCCCCGCGGACCTCGACCCCGCCCCCGACGAACAGGTTCGCGTCGTGCTGTGTCCCGCCTGTCGCGACACCCTCGACGACGTGCTCGCGCCCCTGCTGGACCGCCTCGACGCCGACGCGCCGACGCCCGAGTCGTCCGAGCCGCCGGCGATCGACGACGACGCGGCCGGACACGCCAGCCCCAACGCGTCGCCGCCGGCGGACGACGGCGTCGACCACGACCCGGTCGACTCGGCGACCGACGCCGCCGGCCGCTCGCTCGCGGCGGCCGATCCCGACCCTGATCCCGACCCCAACCCCGACGCCGATCCCGACCTCAACGGCGATCCCGAACCCGACGGCGACGACGAGAACGACGCCGACCCGGACGACCCCGCGGGTGCCGACGTATCGGCCGTCGCCGCCAGCGGGTCGGATGTCGCCGGCGGCGACGCGGAGCCGCCGGCGTTCCGGAAGGTGATGCGCCTGCTCAACAACCGCGAGTTCCCCGTCGAGCGCGCGGCCGTGACGGAGTTGGCCGCCGGTGCATACGACCTCGACGACCGCGAGGTCGACGAGATACTCGAGCACGCGATCGACCGCGGGATCCTCGCCGAGGACGGCAACCGACTTCGGAAGGCCTGACGCCTCCGTTTCTCACAGCTCGCCTTTCGTGCTCGGCGTGTCGCTGCGGCGTTCGTCGAGCCGCGTCGCGTCGTCCATCGCCCGCGCTAGCGCCTTGAACAGCGCCTCGACCTCGTGGTGGGCGTTGACGCCGCGCTCGACCTCCGCGTGCAGCGTCAGACCGGCGTTCATCGCCAGCGAGTACGCGAAGTGCCGGGCCATGTCGCTGGTCATGTCGCCGACCTCGTCCTGGGAGAACTCGCCGGCGAACTCGAAGTACGGCCGGCCGCTCACGTCGACGACGACGCCCGCGACCGCCTCGTCCAGCGGCACCCTTCGGTCCGCGTACCGACGGATGCCGCGCTTGTCGCCCAGGGCCTCCGTGAACGCCTCGCCCAGCGCGATCCCCACGTCCTCGACGGTGTGGTGGTCGTCGACGTGCGTGTCGCCGTCGCACCGGACCGTCAGGTCGAACAGGCCGTGTTTGGCGAACGACGCGAGCATGTGATCGAGGAAGCCGACGCCGGTGTCGACCTCGCTGTCGCCGTCGCCGTCGATCGCGAGGGTGAGGTCGACGTCGGTCTCGGCCGTCTCGCGCGCGACGGCCGCCGTTCGGTCGCTCATGTGGGCCGCGTCGCGGCCGGCGGGCAAGACGGTTCCGGCTCTCCGCGCGCACCGGTCTCACGTCCCCGCGGCGACGCGTCGACGCGCTGACCCGCGCTCGCGACTCACGCCGACTGCGCTTCCTCGAGCGTGAACCGACCCTCGTACAGCGCGGTGCCGACGACGACCGCGGCCGCGCCGGCGTCGCGCAGTTCCTCGACGTCGGACAGCGTGGCGACGCCGCCGGAGGCGACGACCGGAACCTCGACGGCGTCGACGACGCGCTCGACGATCGCCCGATTGACGCCCTCCAGTTGGCCCTCCACGTCGACGTCGGTGAACAGGATCGCGCCCGCGCCCAGTTCCTCGTAGCGTTCGGCGGCCTCGGCGGGGTCGAGCCCGGTCCCCTCCGTCCACCCGGAGACGACGACCTCGCCCGCTTTCGCGTCGAGGCTGACCATCACGCTTCCGGGATGTTCGGCGGAGATGTCGGCAACGATATCGGGGTTTTCGACGGCGGCGGTGCCGAGGATGACGCGGTCGACGCCCCGATCCAGGAGATCGATCGCGTCCGCCGCGGTGCGGATCCCCCCGCCGAGCTGGACCGGCACGTCGACCGCGTCGAGGACGGCGTCGACGGCGGCGGCGTTGGCGCGCTCGCCCTCGAAGGCACCGTCGAGGTCGACGAGGTGGAGCGTCTCGGCCCCCTCGTCGACCCACCGGCGGGCCGCCTCGACCGGATCGCCGTAGCGCGTCGCCGTGCCGCGCTCGCCCTGCACGAGCTGGACGACCTCGCCGTCCTGCATGTCGACCGCGGGGATCACCTCGAACTCCGGGAAATGGCTCATGTGAGTCGGTGGGACGGGCCGGCGGGTAAGTGGTCGGTTCCCGTCACTCTCTCGCCGACACTCGTCGACGTTCACCGACGCTCGCCGACGCCGGCAGCCGTCAGGCGCTCGTCGTCGTGTTTAAGCCGCGACCGACCGCACCGCTTGTCAACGTATGACCGTCTACGAGTCCGACCTGCCCGGGGTGGGCAAGAAACACGAGATCGAACTCGACGGCGACGAGCGCCTCGTCATCGTCACGCACAACACCGGCAAGCGGGAGGTGTTCCGACGGGCTGACGCCGACAGCGACGCCGAGCGGCTGCTCGAGCTGTCGGACGGCCTCGCGCGCACCGTCGGCACGATCCTCGAGGGGGCGTACTTCCAGCCGGTCGCCACGGAGAACATCGACACCGTCCTCGGCGGCGACGCGCTCATCGAGTGGTACGACGTGCCCGAGGGCTCCGAACTGGCCGGCGGGACGATCGAGGCGGCCGACGTGCGCCAGCGCACCGGCGCGTCGATCATCGCCGTCGAACACGGCGACGAGGTGACGCCCAACCCCGACCCCGGGGCCGGCGTCCGCGCCGGCGACACCGTCGTCGTCATCGGCTCGCGCGCCGAGGTCGACGACTTCCACGCGACCTTCATCGACACCGACGCCGACGCCGGGACGACCACGGGAGCTGACGACACCGACGCCGACGCCGACGGCGGCGACTGATGGCGGCCGGATCGGCCGCGGGCGGTGACCTCCACGGCCTCCTCGCGCTCGGGGTCGTGCTGGCCGTCGCGGCTGCCGTCGCGGCGGCGGGCCGGCGCGTCGGGATTCCCTCGGTGCCGCTGTACGTGCTCGGGGGCGTCCTCGTCGGCCCGCACGTCGCCGGCGCGGTCGGGCTCCCGTCGATCGCGCCGGCCGAAGTGGCGACGCTCGCCGAGGTCGGCGTCGTCCTCCTGCTGTTCTTCCTCGGACTGGAGTTCAGCATCGACCGGCTGATCGCCGCCCGCAAACGGCTCTCGCTGGCCGCCGCCGTCGACCTGTTCGTGAACTTCCCCGTCGGCGTCGTCGTCGGGTTCGCGTTCGGCCTCGGCCCGATCGGGGCGTTTCTCCTCGGCGGCATCGTCTACATCTCCTCGTCGGCGGTGATCACCAAGTCGCTGGTCGACCTCGGCTGGATCGCCGACCCCGAGGCCGAACCGGTGCTGGGGACGCTCGTCGCCGAGGACCTCGTCATCGCCGTTTACCTCGCGCTGGCGGTCGCGCTCGTCGCCGGCGGTTCGCCCGTCGACGCGCTCCCCCGGATCGGGATCGCGCTGGGGTTCCTGTTCGCGGTCGCGGCGGCCGCACAGCTACTCGCGCCGCGACTCGCGCCGTATCTCGGCACCACCGACGAGGACCTCGTCGTCCGGACGCTGGCGGTCGCGCTCGTCGTCTCGGGGCTGGCGCTGGCGGTCGGCGCGAGCGAGGCGGTGGCGGGCTTCTTCGTCGGCGTGGGTATCGGCGCGACCCCGCTGCACGACCGCGTCGCCGACCGGATCGCCCCGCTTCGAGACGCGTTCGCGGTCGTGTTCTTCGCGTGGATCGGGCTCAACACCGACCCCGTGGCCGTCGCGGGCGTCGCCGTCCCGGTCGCCGTGGCGGCGGTGCTGTCGGGGCCGGCGAAGGTGATCAGCGGGGGGATTAGCGGCCGGATCTACGGACTCTCGCCGCGCCGGTCGCTGCGAACGGGGCTCGCGCTCGTCCCCCGCGGGGAGTTCTCGCTCATCATCGCCGCCCTGGCGGCGTCCTCGCCGGACCCGACGATCGCCCGCGTGATCCCGGCGTTCGCCGTCGGCTACGTGCTCGTGATGTCGCTCGCCGGCACGCTCGCGATGAGCGAGTCGGCCCGGATCGAACGCCTCGTGGGGATCGCGGACGGCTGATCGCCCCCAGTTTTCAGCGTTGAATGCGGGTGCGAAACGGTCAAGTCGACCGCCTCTCTGTCGACTGGTAATGAGCGAGACGGTCGTCGCCGACTTCATCGGCCGCTTCTTCGCCCCCGGAATCGCCGGGGAGCCCCCGACCGGCCGCGTCCTCCTGAGCCGGCGACGCCTCGTGCTGGCGGGCGACGACTACAAGGAGACGATCCCGCTGTCGGCGGTGTTCGACGTGAAGGTCGGACAGGTCCCCCCGGAGATGGAGGGATACTTCAACGACACCGTCACCGTCGCCTACCGCCGCGACGACGGTCGCGCCGTCGCCGCCATCGAAGGGAAGGACACGAACATCGACCGCTTCGCGACGGTGCTGTTCAAGGTGTTGCTCAACGGCACGAAGGCGCTCACGCGCCACCCCGCGAAGGTCGGTGGGCGCGTCGTCGACAGCGAGACGCACACGGCTCGCCTGGACGTGACACGGGGGTCGCTCGCGTTCGACGACCGCCCCGATCCGTTCTCGGTCGAGTTGACGAGGGTCGTCTCCGTCGAGCGCGCCGACCGCGACCTGGGCAACGGCAGCCACCCCGTCATCTCGTTTCGACACGTCGAGGACGGCACCGCCGTCACGACCCAGGTCGGGATGACCTCGAATCGGCTGACGAACATCCTCGGCCGGTACGTCCGCCTGCGGTACGCCGACGTGCGCGAGGAACTGGAGGACGTCGACCTCGGCGAGGAGGAGACGGAGGTGCTCGTGGCGGCTTACTCGGCGGGACCGGGGGTCTCGCTGGCGAAGGTGGTCGACATCGACCCCCAGCGGCTCACGATGCTGCTCAACGGCCTCATCGACGAGGGCCTGCTCGTCGACACCGACGAGGGGACGCAACTCACGGCCAAGGGCCGCGTGATCGTCGACCAGCGGATCGAGTCGGTCAACACCTGACCCCGACGAGGTCCCGCACCTCGGAGCGTTCGGTTCTGTCGCTCGCGGCGTTCGGGTCCGCCGCTCGCGACGCACGGGTCCGTCGACCGCGACGTTACTGCTCGTTCATCGCCTCGCTGGCGATGTTGCGGCCGCGGGGCTCCAGCGCGACCTCCCGACGGGTGCGCACCTCCTCCAGCACCTCCGCCTCGATGAGGTGGTCGAAGATCTCCTCGACGCGGTCGACGTCCATCCCGAGGAAGTTCGGCACCTCGAACGACGAGACGCCCGAGTACAGCGCCATCAGCACCTCTCGCTCGGACTCGGAGAGCTCGACCGCGCCGCGGTTCCGGTCGCGCCCCTGCCCGAGGTACGACTTGATCACCGCGACCGTCCACGGCTCGCCCGAGAGGTACGTCTGGACGCTCGTCCCCTCGTCGTCGGTGTGTTCCGCCTCGATGACCGCCGCCTTCTCGTCCATCACGGTCCGTTCGGTCTCCTCGAGGGTGCCGATGTCGTCGAGTTCGAGCCGGACGAACGCGCCGCTTTGCTGGGCGACGGAGATCCCGTCCGCCTCGACCTTCAGGCGCGCCTGCTCCCACTCGGTGTCCTGGACGACGCCGCCTTTGATCGCGGGGTGGCGCGCCTTGATCACCGTGCGGTCGAGGAACGCACGGTACAGGTCCGTCCGGAACTCCTCGTGTTCCTCGGCGGCGATGAGGAACACGTCCTCGTCGATCCGGAGGCTGACGTAGTTGGAGACGCGCTGAATCTCCTGGTTCGCGTCGTAGCGCCCGCCGATGCCGTCGACCGAGGACAACGCGATCGTGCGCTTTCCGCCGTTGCCGACGAGGACGACCCGCTTGTTCGAGAGGACGATCCGGCCGTTCGTCCACCCGACGTCGTTGAGCTTGCGCCCGGCCTTCATCGCCTGCGCGAACTTGCCGCGCGTGTCGGCGACCTTGTACTCCTCCTCGCCGTCTCCTCGCCCTCCGGCGGGGGCTTCGTTCCGCTGTGATCCGTTGCTCATTGTCTAACACCTCCGAGCTTCGACAGCGACGCGAACGCGCGCTTGCGGATCTGCTTGTCCACGTCGCCGTCGGTGATCGCGTCCAACACCTCCCGCGCGCGGTCGCCGCCGACGTCGCCGAGGGCGTAGGCGGCCTTCGCCCGCGCGTCGACCGTCGCGTCGTCGTCTTTCACCACCTCGATGAGCGTCGACTCCACGCGGTGGCCCTCCAGGTTGGTGATGCTCGTCGCCGCGAACTGGGCGGTCATCTTGTCGTCGTCGTCGAGCGCGCCCACGAGCGCGTCGAGCACGTGATCGGGCGGCTCCGAACTCGTCACCCGACCGAGGAACCACACGGCGTTGCGGCGCTGGCGCGCCTGCGTCGCCTCGTCGAGGATCTCGACCAGTGGGCCGAGCACCGTTTCGTCGTCGGCGTCTTTGAGCTCCGAGACGACGGCGTCGCGGACGGCGTGGCTCTGTTTCGTCGGCGCGTTCGACAGCAGTTCGATGATCGAGAACACCGCCGAGCGCCGGACGGTGTCGTGCTCGTCGCCCAGCGCCGCCGCCAGCTTCGGCACCGGTTGGGCGGAACTGGCGTTGCCCAGCGCCGACGCCGCCAGCCGCCGGAGGCTGGCGTTGTCGTCCTCCAGCAGGTCGACCAGCGCCGACAGCGCCTCGCCGGAGGCGATGGTGCCGAGCGCGTCGGCGGCGGCCGCCTTCACCGCCGGGTGGTCGTCGTCGAGCTTCCGCCGCAGACGCCCGACCGGTCGGTCGTCGCCGATCCGGCCCAGGGCGAGACAGGCGCGCTCGCGGACCCGCGGGTCGGGGTCGTCGAGCCGCTTGGCGAGCGGCCCGACGGCGTCCTCGTCGCCCATCCGACCGAGCGCGTTCGCGGCGGCCATGCGGTACTCCGGGATGCTCGCGCCACCGAGGACCTTCGCGAACGCCCGGACGGCCGCCCAGTCGGCCGCGTTCGGATCGACGCCCGTCTCCTTGGCGATGAGCCGTTCGAGCCCCCCGCCGCCGAGCTCGTCGAGGCCGTCGACCGCGGCCGCGCGCACCCCGTCGTCGTCGTCCTCGCGCGCGAGGTGGATGAGCACGTCGACGGTCCGGTCGTCCTCGGGGTCGCCCACGTCGCCGAGCATCTCCGCCGCCCGCCGGCGCACGGCCGCGCTGTCGCTGTTCTTGGCGGTGTCGGTGAGCTGTTCCATGTCCCCGTCGCGGGCGAGCGTGTACAGCGACATTATCCCGTGTACCGGTAGATCCGACTTCGTTTCGCAACCGGCTCGAACGACTCGCGAACGTCCGGGGGAACCGTCTCGGTCTTCCCGAGCACGAGGTAGCCGCCGTCCCGGAGCGACTCGCTGAGCGTCTCGAACAGCTGACCCTTGAACGCCGAGTCGATGTAGATCAGGAGGTTGCGACAGAACACGAGGTCCTTGCCCGGGGCCGGCCCGTCGCGGATGAGATCGTACGGCTCGAACGTCACCCGGGACTTCACCGACTCCCGAACCCGAAACACGTCGTCCTCGCGCTCGACGTACGCGCCCGGGTCCGACAGCGGGGCCAACTCCTCGCCGATGTCGGTCGTTCGCGTCGTCTCGTACACGCCGGCGCGGGCGGCCGCGAGCGCCTCCTCGCTGATGTCGACGGCGGTGATCCGGACCCGGCGTTCGTCGACCTCGTCGTCGTCGGCCGCCAGCATCGACAGCGAGTACGGCTCGCGGCCGTCGGCACAGGGGGCGCTCCACACGTCGACGCCGGCGCGCCCGTTCTCCGCCGAGAGGTCCCGCAACACCGGCCGGAGGTCCGCCCACATGTCGGGGTCGCGGAAGAACCCCGTCACGTTGATCGTCAGGGCGTCCAGCAGCGCCTCGCGCTCCTCGTCGTCGTCCTCCAGGATGGCGCGGTACTCGGCGTGGTCGTCGGCGCTCCGGCGCTGCATCCGCGCGGCGATCCGCCGACCGAGGTACGCCTCGTTGTAGTACCCCGGCTCGAACGGGACGGAGTCCTCCACGAAGTCGATGACCCCCTGGAGGTCGTCCCCGTCGCCGTCGTCGCCCCGAGCGCGGCTCATCTGCGCCCCCCGAGCGTCTCCACGTCGAGGATGCTCACCACGTCGCCGTCGCCGAGAACCGCCGTTCCCGAGAGGCCGGGAATCCCCGAGAGGATGCCCTCCAGCGGTTTCACGACGACCTCCTCCTGGTGGAGCACGTCGTCGCAGTGGAGCGCGATCGGGCGCTTCTCCTCGCGGATCCGCAGGAGCATGCCGTCGCCCGCGTCGTCGGGGGCGTCGTCGCCGAGCGCGTCGACGCCGTCACGGTCGGCGCGTCCGGCGTCCCCGCCCGCCTCGTCCTCGCGTCCCCCGTCCGCGAGCGCGCCGCCCGACCCGCCGGCAGCGCCCGCCGCGCCGGCGGTGCCGAGCACCTCGCTCAGCCTGAGGACCGGGTAGATGTCGCCGTCGTGGCGAACTACCTCCTCGCCGTTGGCCACGTCGACGCCGGACGCGCGGCTCACCTCCGCGATGTTCTTGATCGGGACGCCGTACTCGACGCCGTCGACCTCGACGAACATCACGCGGACGATGGCGACCGTGACGGGCAGCTTGATCTCGAAGCGCGTCCCCTCGCCGGGCGTCGAGTCGAGCGTGACGCTCCCGTCGAGGTCCTTCACGGTCGTCCGAACCACGTCCATCCCGACGCCGCGGCCGGACACGTCCGTCACCTCCTCGTTCGTGGAGAAGCCGGGGTGGAACACGAGCTCCCGGGCCTCCGCGTCGGACATCGCCTCGACCTCGGCCTCGGTCTTGACGCCCTCCTCGACGGCCTTCTCGCGCAGCGCGTCCGCCTCGATGCCGCCGCCGTCGTCCTCGACGACGATGGTGACGTGGTCGCGCTCGCGACTCGCCGTCAGTTCGATCGTGCCCGTCGGGTCCTTGCCCGCGGCCTCGCGCTCCTCCGGGGGTTCGATGCCGTGGTCGACGGCGTTGCGGAGGATGTGGACCAGCGGGTCGCGGATCTCGGTGAGGATAGTGCGGTCCAACTCGATGTCGCGACCGTCGATCTCGAAGTCGACCTCCTTCGACTGGTCGCGAGCCAGGTCGCGAACGAGCCGCGGGAACGTGTCGACGACCGCGGACAGCGGGATGAGCCGCATGTCCATCACCGTGTCCTGGAGGCTCGAGGAGATCTTGTCCAGTTCGTCGAGGTTGTCGGAGTCGATCCCCGACTCCTCCATCTCCCGCCGGAGCTTGATCCGGCTGGTCACCAGTTGCTCGACCAGGCCGTACAGGTCGTCCAACTGCTCCACGTCGACCCGGACCGACGAGATGCTGTCGGAGGTCGACGACGACCCCGTCGAGTCGCCGCCCGTACCGCCGCCCTCGCTGTCGCCGTCGGCGTCGCCGGCGGAGCCGTCGTCGTTTCCGTCGCCGTCCTCGTCGTTCACGCCGGCGTCGCCGGCGACCCCGATCGCGTCGTCGGCAGCTCCGGTCGCGTCGCCGGCTCCCGAGGCGTCGCCGGAGTCCTCGCCGTCCGCGGCCCCGCCATCGTCGCCGGCGGCGTCCGCCTCGCCCGCGGCCCCCTCGTCACCGGGGGCGGGCTCGACGGCGTCGACTGCGACGGCGTCGACCTGGCTCACGGCGTCGACGCCGGCCTCGACGGTCGCCGCCGCCGCCGCGGACACGTACAGGTCGAACGTCCCCTCGAACTCGCCCTCCTCGATCGACTCGCGGTCGGGGTCGCACGACAGGCCGCCGAAGCCGTCCTCGGCGGCCTCCAGCACGAACATCGCGTCGATGCCGGGCATGTCGGCGTCGCCGAGGTCCACCGTCGCGCGGTAGACGCCCTCGTCGTCGGCCGGGTCGAGCCCGTGGTCGAAGTCCGGGTCGATCGGGTCGGAGTCGGCGGCTTCCCCGTCCCCGTCGGTGCCGCCGCCCGCACCGTCCGCGGCGTCGGGACCGTGCTCGCCGTCGTCGTCGGTGGCGTCGTCGCCGGCGGCGTCCGCGCTCGCGTCGCCGTCGAGCGCGTCCGCCCCGTCCTCACGGGCCGCTTCGCTCCCCGTTCGACCCGAGGACTCGCTCAGCCCGTCCACCCCTTCCTCGGCCATCGTCCGGAGGTCGTCCTCGACGCCGGTCGGATCGATGTCGGTCCCGCCCGTCTCGTCGATCTCGCCGAGCATCGCGTCGAGCAGGTCGACCGCCTCGAACAGCCGGTCCATCAGGTCGCCCGACACCGTCATGTCGCCGCCGCGGACCTCGTCGAGCAGGTCCTCCATCGCGTGCGCGAGCCCGGAGAAGTCGCCGAAGCCCATCGCCGCGGCGTTCCCCTTCAGCGTGTGGGCGGTCCGGAAGATGGCGTCCATCGCCTCCGGGTCGTCCGGGTCCGACTCCAGCGCGAGCAGCGAGTTGTTCAGCTCCGTGATCCCCTCCTCGGACTCGCGGACGAACGCGCGGATGTGGGCGTCGCTCACGCGGACCACCTCCGGCGGAACGCGGTCGCCCGACGCGACTCGCCGCGGATCACGCGTGCTCACCCGTGATTCCCGCGGCGATGTCCTCGAGCGGCGCGACGGTGTCGACGCAGCCGGTCTCGGCGGCCCGCTTGGGCATCCCGTACACGACGCAGGAGTCCTCGTCCTGTGCGAGCACGCGAGCGCCGGCACGCGAGAGCGCCCGCACCCCGTCGGTGCCGTCCGACCCCATGCCGGTGAGGACGACGCCGACGACCGGGTCGTCGACCACCTCGGCGACGGACTCCATCGTCACGTTCGCCGAGGGGCGCACGCCCTGTCCGCGGTCCTCGTCGATCACGCTCAGGCGCAGACGACCGTCGCGTGCGTTCGCTACCTCCAGGTGGTGCCCGCCGCGGGCGACCGCGAGTTCGCCGCGCCCGATGCGCATGCCGTCCTCTGCCTCTCGGACCGACAGCTCGCAGGCGGCGTCGAGTCGGTCGGCGAACCGACCGGTGAACGCCTCCGGCATGTGTTGGACGACGATCCCGCGCAGGTCCGCGCCGCCCGGCAGCGCCGAGAGAACGCGCTCGACGGCGTCGGGACCGCCGGTCGACGAGCCGATGACCAGCGTCGTGTTGGGTTCGATCGCCGTCGCCGTCGGCTCGCTCTCGGTCGCTTCGGCCGCTCCGGCGCTGCCGGCGGCGGCGGTCGCTCGCGCCTCGCGGCGTTCCGAGCCCGCCGTCGAGAGGTCCGCCTTCGCGACCGAGCGAACCGTCTCGACGAGCTGTTCCTCCATCCGGGAGACGCCCATCGACACCTCGCCGCCGGGCTTGGCGAAGAAGTCGACCGCGCCGGCGTCCAGCGCCTCGAACGTCTCCTCGGCCCCCTCGGCGGTGTACGCCGACAGCATCAGCGTCGGCGTCGGTGTGTCCGCCATCAGCCGCTCGACGGCTTCGATGCCGTCCATCCCGGGCATCTCCACGTCCATCGTGACCACGTCCGGGTCGCGGTCGGCGACGACCGACAGCGCCTCCCGCCCGTCGCTCGCCTGGCCGACGACCTCCACTCCCCCGGACTCCAGGATGTCCGTGATGAGCCCCCGCATGAACCGCGAGTCGTCCACCACGACCGTCCGCGGCGCGCGAGCGCTCACGGCGCACCCCCAGCCGTCCGGTCGGCGTCTCGAGTCATGTTCCGGCGTACCGATACGCGGTTATTGAAGGCTCCGTCCCGAATTTCAGGCGTGATACCTCGTGCGCTACCGTTAAGCGGAGCCCTCGAGGGAGTGGTGATATGGCAAGCAGCCAGCGCGCGACCGACGCCGACGCCGGCGGCGACGAGCCGACGCAGGTGCTCGAGTTCGGACTGGGCGAGGAGACGTACTGCCTCGACATCGCGTACATCGACGAGATCGTCGACGCGGGCGATCTCACGGCGATCCCCAACTCCCCGCGCCACGTCGAGGGCGTGATGGACCTGCGCGGGAAGACGACGACGATCATCGACCCCAAGACGCTGCTGGGCGTCGCCGACACCGGCGCACGCGAACGGATCATCGTGTTCGACCCCGAGGAGACCGACGACGGCGGCACGGTCGGCTGGGTCGTCGACGAGGTGTTCCAGGTGCGCGACGTCTCCCCCGACCAGGTGGACGAGACGACGACCGCCGGCGACGACGACGTGCGCGGGATCGTCAAGGGCGACGACCGGTTCGTCGTCTGGGTCGAACCCCGCACGGAGTAGACCGAACCGGACACGGAGTCGATCGGAATTCGAACGGAGCGGGTCACCGCTGTCCTTCCGGGTCAGCGCAGTCCCGCGGTATCGCCGGGTCGCTATCACGCGTGAGTCTCGGGAGCCAACCCTTATGCGACACCTCGGGCGTTCCCCGAGTATGCGCGTTTCGACCGGAGTGACGGGATTCGACGACGTCGTCGGCGGGGGGATCCCGGCCGAACGGCTGTACGTCGTCTGTGGGCCGCCCGGAAGCGGCAAGACCACGTTCTCGGCGCAGTTCGTCGCCGAGGGCGCGGCCACGGGCGATCGGTGTCTGTTCATCAGCATGCACGAGAGCCGCGACGACCTCCGAGCCGACATGGACTCCTACGAGTTCGGGTTCGGCGAGGCGCTCGACTCCGGTTCGGTGACGTTCCTGGACGCATTCTCCTCGGAGGGCAAGCGCTTCTTCGGCATGCCCGGGGACCGCCGGGACGTGAACAGCGTCACCAACCGGATCAGTTCGTTCATCGAGTCGCGCGACATCGACCGCGTCGTCATCGACTCGACGATGCTGATGCGGTATCTCCTCGACGACTCGGACGCGACGATCATGCGGTTCCTCTCGGCGCTCAAGCGAACCAGCGCGACGACGTTCCTCATCTCCGAGATGACCGACCCCTCGGCGTACGCCGACGAGCACTTCCTCGCACACGGGGTCGTGTTCTTCCACAACTACATGGAAGACGACGGGATGCGCCGCGGGGTTCAGGTCGTGAAGATGCGCGGCGTCGACGCCGACACGGACATCCAGGACGTCGAGTTCACCGACGCCGGACTCGTCGTCGGCGACGGCAAGCCGGTCACCCAGTGATGTACGAGGACACGCTGGGGACCGACTGGGACGACATCTCCGAGGAGGAGGCGATCCGGCGGGCGTACGCCCTCGGGGTCGCGGCGACGTTCGGCGAAGGGGACTCCGAGGAGATCGACAGGCTTCGGGACGCGCTCGACACCTCCTACGACCGCAGCATCATCGATCTCGCCTATCAAGAGGGGAAACAGGAGGCCGGAGTCGTCCGCGCGGACAGCGAGGCCGACTCCGCGGAGGCGGTGTGGGAACAGCTCGTCGAGGGCGTCCCCGGTCCGGCCGACCGCCGCGAGCTCGAGGAGGACGCGAACTCCCCGGTCGACCGACCGATCGGCGCTACGGCGTTCCCGACGGCGCTCGAACGAGCCGGCCTGCTCGACGGGGGCGAGAACCTGGACGCGCTCGGGTTCCCCGACCTGCTCGGCACGCGACCGGGTCGCGACGACGACGCGGGGGCGTGACCGTGTCCCCGTTGGGTCGGCCCCTCCCGTCGGTTTGGACAAAGGTTTTAGCAGTCCGTCGCATCCTGACTGGTATGCTGGAGGACGCCCCGCTGTCCCTCGATGACGGCGGAGGAGGCAAGAGCCTCCTCATCGCCGGTCCCCCGATGACCGGCAAGTACGATCTCATGCTCCGCCTGCTGGCGGACGCCGGAGAGCGTGGCGTCCTCATCACCACCGGCGATCCCGCAGAGCGGGTCCGCAGCGACTACGCCGACGTGGCGGGCGTCGACCCCGAGTCTGTCGGCATCGTTGACTGCGTCTCGAAACAGCGCGGCGGCGACCTCCTCGAGGACGACCTCGTTAGGTACGCCTCCTCGCCGAAGAACGTCACCGACATCGGCATGAAGTTCACCGACCTCTATGAGGTGTTCCGCGACTTCGACGTGCCGGTCGGCGTCGGGATCCACTCGCTGTCGGAACTGCTGATGTACCTCGACCCGCAGGACGTCTACCAGTTCGTCCGGGTGCTCACGCGACAGGTCCAAAGCGAGGGGTGGACCACCGTCGCAGTCATCGGTTCGACGATGCACGACGAGCAGACGCTCCACACGATGTACGAGCCGTTCGACACTGTGATCAACACCCGCGAGCAGGACGGCGCACGCGAGCTTCGCGTCCGCGAGCGCCAGCAGGCGAGCACCGCCTGGACGACGTTCTGAGTCCCGGCCGGCACGCGTTCTCACTCATTCCGGCACCGATCGACGGCCGTGCCCTCGGACGCGGCACACTCGCGACCCCCGGAGCGTCGCGGACGTCGTCGCCGTCGTCACCGCCGCCATCGTCACCGTCGCCGTCGCCGTCGTCACTGTCGCCGCGCCGGCTACGGATCGCTTCCATCGTCGGCGTCCGACCGATGAGTCGTCTCTCGCGGCATCGCCGTCGCGACCGCCATTCGATATCGCGGCATTCGATTTACGAAGTCGACCGTCGCGTTTTACCCTCCGGCCGCGGATCCCTCCACAATGGCCGAGTTCGACGCCGAGCGCTTCGAGGACAAGTACGCGAACTACTTCACGGAGCTCCAGCGCGCGTACAAGAACGCCTTCGAGACCATGAACGAGCGGTACGACTCCGAGCTGATCCACGCGATCGACCAGCAGATCCTCAACGAGTCGGAGCCGTTCTACGACGAGGAGACGGGGGCGTTCAGCGTCGAGCTTCCGCCCAACCCCACCGAACGCCTGACGGCCATCGTGGTCGACGACGAGAAGCTGACCGAGACGCTCGAGCGCTACGTCGCGGAGATCGAATCACAGCTGTATCGCGTGTTCGACCTCGAGCCGCCGGGCGAGGAGTGAGTTCCCGAACGCGTTCGGGCGATTCCCCCGAGCACAAGCTTGAAACCCTCGTGCCGCCAAGCGTACGCTAATGAGCGCAGACTCAGCCGACGACGGCGGCGAGGACGAGCTTCGCGACCGCGTCACGAACTTCCTTCGGCGCAACTTCCCGCAGATCCAGATGCACGGCGGCAGCGCGGCGATCCAGCACCTCGACCGCGAGACGGGCGAGGTGCACATCTCGCTGGGCGGTGCCTGCTCCGGCTGTGGCATCTCCCCGATGACGATCCAGGCGATCAAGTCGCGGATGACCAAGGAGATCGCCGAGATCAACGAGGTCGTCGCCGACACCGGTATGGATGCGGGCGCGGACGGCGACCTCGGCGGCATGGGGCACTCCGACGGCGGCATGTCCCCCTCGTTCCCCGGCGACTCCTCCGACGACGCGGAGGACGACGAGGGGCCGCAGGCCCCGTTCTGACGCGTCGACGGTCTCGTTCTCGTCTCTCGCTTTTCGCATCACCTGCCGAGCGGTCGCGCACGCGGTCCCGCGGTCCGTAACCGACTGAATGCCCGTATATTAGCCGAACAAGCGTTCTCGACGGGAAATCCGGACTCGTTGCGATCCCCGGCGACCGACTCGATAAACTACTGAACGCGATATCGAATCTGTGATCCGTTCCTGGACTCGGCTCGCTCGGAGAGACCAGAAGAGGGATTACCGGCGAGCGGGACTCGGGAGATATGAGCGACGACACGCCCGAGAACGTGCTGTTCGTCGTGCTCGACACGGTCCGAAAAGACCGCCTCGGGCCGTACGGCTACGACGGGGGGACGACGCCTGGGCTGGACGCGTTCTCCGAGGAGGCGACGGTGTTCGAGAACGCGGTCGCCCCCGCCCCGTGGACGCTTCCGGTCCACGCGTCGCTGTTCACCGGCATGTACCCCCATCGCCACGGGGCCGACCAGGAGAACCCCTACCTCGAAGGGGCGACGACGCTGGCGGAGACGCTCTCGGCGGCCGGCTATCGGACGGCCTGCTACTCCTCGAACGCGTGGATCACGCCGTACACCCACCTCACCGACGGGTTCGACGACCAGGACAACTTCTTCGAGGTGATGCCGGGCGACCTGCTTTCGGGGCCGCTCGCGAGGGCCTGGAAGGCGATGAACGACAACGACGCCCTCCGGGCGGTCGCGGACAAGCTCGTCTCGCTGGGCAACGTCGCCCACGAGTACCTCGCCGGCGGCGAGGGGGCCGACTCGAAGACGCCGGCGGTGATCGACCGCACGAAGTCGTTCATCGACGACAGCGAGGCCGACGGCGACGACTGGTTCGCGTTCATCAACCTCATGGACGCGCACCTACCGTACCACCCGCCGGAGGAGTACGTCGACGAGTTCGCTCCCGGCGTCGATTCGACGGCGGTGTGCCAGAACTCCAAGGAATACAACTCCGGCGCGCGCGACATCGGGGACGAGGAGTGGGAGGCGATCCGGGGACTGTACGACGCCGAGATCGCACACATCGACGACCAGCTCGCCCGGCTGTTCGACTGGCTGAAGGAGACGGGTCGGTGGGACGACACCGCGGTCGTCGTCTGTGCCGACCACGGTGAGCTCCACGGCGAGCACGACCTCTACGGCCACGAGTTCTGCCTGTACGACCAGCTGGTCAACGTTCCGCTGCTGGTCAAGCACTCCGACCTCGAGGCCGACCGCCGCGACGACACGGTCGAACTGCTCGACGGCTACCACACGGTGCTCGACGCGCTCGGCGTCGAGGGCGGCGACCCGGCCGCCGACGGCGAGGAGGCCGTCGCGCTCGACCGCACGCGCTCGCTGCTGTCGGAGGAGTACCGCGAGTTCGGCGGCGTCGGCGACGCCGACCGCGACCCGGGCCAGCGCGCGTCGCCCGACGGCGAGTTCGGCTTCGTCGAGTACTCCCGCCCCGTGGTCGAACTGAAACAACTGGAGGAGAAGGCCTCGAGCGCGGGCATCGACCTGCCCGAGGACTCCCGGTTCTACTCCCGGATGCGCGCGGCCCGTAGCACGGACGCCAAGTACGTCCGGATCGACCGGGTCCCCGACGAGGCGTTCCGGCTCGACGAGGACCCCGCGGAGGAGCACGACGTCGCCGACGCGGTCGGTGCCCCCGGGGACGCCGACCGCGACGACCGGATCGCCGAGGCCGAGTCGCGCCTCGCCGACTTCGAGGCGGCCGCCGGCGGGGCCTGGACGGACGCCGACGACGCCGAGGTGACCGACGACTCGCTCGAGGAGATGGACGAAGAGGCGACCGAACGACTGCGCGATCTGGGATACGTCGAATAACCTCCGATTCCCGACGGAGTACTTCGATCTCTGTTTCGGTTCCGTTTGGACTCGATCCGCACTACGTGATCCGACTGCGGACCGATCACCTCACGATCGGATCCTCGGAGTCACGTCGTCGGGTTCACGTCATCGGATTCACACCTCGATCCGGTCGCGCTCCCACGCCCGGAGCAGTCCGGTCAGCGTTCGGTTCGTCGGCGCGTCGATCCCGTGACCCTCGGCGCGCTCGACGACCGCGCCGTTGATACAGTCGACCTCGGTGCGCTCGCCGTCGGCGACGTCTTGGAGCATCGACGAGCGGTTCGCCGCCGTCTCCGAGACGACCGTTTCGACCGCCCCGACGGCGTCGCCGTCGGACAGGCCGATCCCCTCCGCGCGGGCGACGCGGGCGGTCTCTCGTGCGGCGCGCTCGGCGACGCCGCGGGCGGGACCGGTCGCCAGCGCGCCGTTTCGAACCCGCGCGAGCGCGGTCACGGCGTTAACGCCGGCGTTGACCGCGAGTTTCTCCCAGCGTCGCCGCGGCATGGCGGGATCGGCCTCGCAGTTCAGCCCCCCCTCGCGGAATGCGCTGGCGACGCGCTCGGCGCGGTCGCTCGCGGCACCCGCCTCGCCGCCGACGCGGTCGCCGGCGAACTCGCCCACGTGAACCCGGCCGATCCCGGTACAGCGGACCGCTCCGGGGCCGACTAGTTCCGCGCCGTAGGTGGCCGATCCGGCGAGCACGCGGTCGCCGAGTTCCGCCGCCAGCGCCTCCTCTGTCAGCCCGTTCGACAGCGAGCAGACCACCTCGGGGTCACCGGCGGTGAGGGCTTCGGCCGTCTCGGCCGCGTCGTACGCCTTCACGGTCACGAGCACGAGGTCCGCCGAGAGGTCCGCCGGCGTCGGGTCGGTCGTCGCGCGCGGTCGCACGCGGGCGTCGAGTTCGCCGACGATCCGGAGTCCCTCCCCGGCGACGTGGCGCGCGTGCGGGTCGCGGCCGACGAGCGTGACGTGGTGCTCGCGGGCGAGCAGTCCGCCCACGAGACTGCCGAGCGCGCCCGCGCCGAACACGACGATCTCCATGCCCGAGCGTCCGGCGCGCCCGCAGAAAGCGCTACCGCTGGACACCGAGGTGATTCCACCGACCAGGAGTCGGCTATCGCGGAGGAACAGACTGCAGACCGCGGATCGCGGACCGCGACCCACGGGAGGCCTCGAAACGTCGCGCCGCGGCCGCCGTCAGTCCTCTGCCCAGTAGTAGAGGTCCTCGCGGGGCGCGCCGCAGTCGGGGCACTCCTCCGGGAGGTCGTCGTCTATCTGTCCCATCTCGCCGCACTCCCAGCACCGCCACATCACGTACGCTTTCCCGAAGACGTCGCGCGCCTCGTCGAGCGATACCGCTCCGGTCTCGTCGCTCGCCAGCACGTAGAAGCCGGCGTCGTCGACGCCCCGAACCGTCCCCAGTTCGTTGCCGTCGGCGTCGTACACCGGCTGGCCGGCCGAGATGTCCGCCAGCCGTACACCCTCCCCGCTCTGTTCTGCTGGCATACGCGTAAATACGCGTCCGACCGTGTTAAACTATACCACGAATCTGAATGCCCGCGAATCTCGGACGAAAACGACGGGCAGTCATGCGGTTCGTGGAGGCTGGCGTGAATTCGTAAGAATCGCCGTACTCGACGAGGAATCGGAAGACGAATCGACTAGGTCACATGAAGTCCGCGATGCTTCCTTGTTTGTTCTTGTCATTTTCGAACACCGACTCCAGCGACCGGTCGAGGATCTCGAGTCGCTGGATCGTGTACTCGCGACAGCCGAACTCCTCGGCCACCCGCAGCGCGACCTCCATGTACTTGTTCACGGAGCCGCGGTGGACGGTGAGCGTCATGTCGCCGCCGCACTCGCGACAGTCGCCGGTGAGCGGCATCCGGCGGTACTTCTCCCCGCAGTCGAGGCATCTGGTCTCCTGTCTGGAGAACGCCCGCAGGTTCCCGATCAGGTCGGGGAGGAAGTGGTACTCGATGACGCGCTCTGCCACGTCGGTCTCGTCGACGGCGCGCAGCTTTCGCGCGAGTTCGAGCTGGGCGTCCATCTTGTCCATCATCGACCCGAGCGTCTTGTACGCCGACAGATCCGGCCCGAGCGCGATGTCGGTCGTGTCGTGGGTGTGGTCGAAGCCGCGGTACTCGTCGTCGGTGCCGAGGGTGTCCTCGCCCAGCTGAATGAGGTCCTCCACGTCGTCCGGGTCGGCCATCTCCAGGGTCGCCTCGTAGAACTCTCGGGGGTACTGCCGGACGATGTCCATGTTGTGCGCCTCGTCGTCGATCTCCGAGGGGTCGATCCGCGAGGACATCACGAGGGGCGCGTCCATCTGGCCGCCGCGCTGGTCCGGGAGGAACGCCTTGCTGAAGTTGAGCAGGCCGTCCATGAGGAGCATGACGCAGTCCTCGTCGCCGTCGCAGTTCCGGCGCTTGGCCGCGTGGAAGTACGGATGCGCGTACCCCACGGCCGCGCTCGTGAACCCCACGACCCGGCCGACCACCGCGGCGCTCGTGTGTGGGGCCATCCCGAACACGAGTTCGCCCACGAGGTCGTCGCGCTCGTTCACCTCGTAGAACGGCTCCAGCCCGTAGAAGTCCTCCAGGAGTTCGTCGACGAAGTCGGCCGTCTTCATCATGTGCTCGGCCGCGCCGTCCGAGAGGACGATGTCCTGCACCTTCAGCTCGACCAGCTGGTCGTCGTGGACGAGCGGGTCGCCGTCGATGTCGGTCTCGTAGCCCAGCTCCCGGAAGTGGTCGACGCTCACGTCCAACTCCTCGGGCCGAACCGACGTGACCGGGAGGTCGGTCATGTCGTAACGGACGGTGCCGTCCTTGAACGTGGAGACGCCGTGTTTCGCGCGGAAGATCCCCTTCTCGATGGGCTCGGGCGTCTTGTCCGAGGAGGACAGCCCCTGGACGCCCTTCAGGATCTCGAAGCTGGCCTCGCGCTCGTCGGTCGCCGAAAGCGCCGACCGGTACTCGTCGTTGAGGTCGATCGTGTGCCAGTCGGGGCTCTCGACCTCGCGCTCGCAGCGCGGACACTCCACGCGCCCGGACTCGTCGGGTTCGCAGACCGTGCCGCACTCGTCGCACTCGTAGTACGGTTCGGTGTGTGCGCCGCAGTCCGGACAGCGCGGCTTGAACGTGTGCTCGCCGCAGTCGGGACACTCGCGGTCGCCGACGAGCGCGTCGTACACGCCCTTCCCCTGATCGGTGCGGTCGCTGGCGGCCTCCCCGATCGAGCGCTGGCTCCCGCCGTGCTCTTTGATCGGGAAGAGGGTGTGGACCGCCGGCGAGAGCTCGCGGCTCTCGGACTTCTCCGGGCGACCCATTCGGTTCCCGATCCGGGTGGGGGCGCGCTCGCGAACCTCGAAATCGGTCACCTCGTTGACCGCGCGGACCGCGTTCTCACCGTCGTCCCACGCTTCGGCTTCCGCCGACAGGTCCGCACGATCCCACTCCCGGCGGAGACCGTCGGTGACGCCCACCTGCCTGAGCAGGGGCCGGAAGTCGGGGATCCGGAGCGCGTCGGCGGTCTGGGTGTGCTCGACGAGCAGTTTCTCCAGCGCGCGTCGAACCGTGTCGGTGTTCTCGACGACGAGCAGGTCGCCCGTCACCTCGCCCGCGGCGGCGGCGTCCGCGAGGGCGTCGTACTCGTCGACCGAGATATCGTGCCAGCAGTAAGTGTACGCGGGGTGCAGGGGGGCGTCGTACTCCGCGACCCACGCAAGCGCCTGATCGGCGTCGGGGTCGTCCAGGTCCGTCGTGAGGTCGTCCTCCAGCGCTTGGAGGTCTGCCCCCGCCTCGGCGAGATCCTGTTCCCACCACTCGCGGACGTAGGATGCGGGCACGAGCGGGTGGTTGTTCTCGACGAACTCGCCGAAGTTGACGAGGTACTCACCCAGATCGAGCACCTCCTCGACGCCGTTGGCGACCTCCTCGGCCTCCGCGGGGTCGTCGATGCGGCGCACGTCGCCGTTCGCCAGCCTGACGGTCGGCCCCTCGATGGAGTCGACGGGAATGACCCCGCCGGCCTTCCCGGGACGCTCGGTCTTGATCTGGGTTCCGGCCGCGAGGAAGTCGTCGACGATGTGCATCGTCGCCGGATGGACGCCGGCGGTCGCGAAGCCGTGGTTGCGCGCGCGGCCGTACCGCAGACGGAAGCCGCCCGCCTCCGAAGGGTGGCCGAACACCGGCCGGCCGGCGATGAGGTCACGGAGGAACTTCTGTGAGGGCTCGGGACGAACGGGTCCGTCGGGCACCTGGGAATCCGACTCGACCTCCCGACTCCCGTCGGTCCCGCCGCCTTCCGTCTCGTCGTCCCCGTCGTCGGCTCCCGGGTCCTCGGCGTCGGCCTCCCCGTCGCCGTCGTCGGTCTCGCCGTAGGTCCCGTCGATGAGATCCTGCAGCCACGGCCAGTCGACCTCCTCGAGTTGGCGGGTGTATCGCTGGATCTTGGGTGCCTTGAGTGCGATTCCCTCCGCGAGCACGAGGCACATACCGCCGCGGGCGTTGTTGGTGTCGACGCGCTCCAGGTCGCGAAAGCCGGAGACCTCCTCGTCGCCGGTGGCCTCCCCGTCGAGCATGATCGGCATGTGCTCGGCGATGAACTTCGCCTCCGTGTCCTTCGGCGTGTACTGGAGGCCGGTCTCCTTGTCGTAGAGGCCGACCTCCTCGGCGTACCGTTCGATCTCGTCGTCGCGGGCGCGGTACTCTTCGATCCCGAGCAGCGCGCGGGCGTAGTCGCCCACCAGCACCGAGAGGGCCTGTGCGGTCCCGCCCGCCGAGCGGATCGGGCCGGCGTAGTAGACGTTGATGAACTCCGTGCCGTCGTCGTTCTCCAGGATCTCGACGCGGTCGATCCCTTCGATGGGCGCGGCGACGACGCCCTCGGTCAACAGCGCGACCGCAGTCCGCACCGCCCCCTCGATCTTGCCCGCCCGACTGTCGAAGTCGCCGACGTTCCCCTCGACGAAGTCGGTAACCAGCTCCAGGGCCGCCTCCTCGCGGGACATCTCCCCCTCCAGTTCGCGGACGCGCTCGGCGACGCCGGGGATGCCGAGGATGTTCTCGACGCGGTCGGCCATGTCGCGGGCGACGGGGATCTCGATCTCCGTTTCGGGGTCCTTCCCCTGCGCCTTCGCCGCTTCCGCGCGCTCGAACGCCTCGTCTAGCCTGTCCTCGATCCGTGTGAAGTAGCGCTCGTCGTCGGGTCTCATCGCGTCGCCTCCGTCGGCGTCGACCTCGGTACCGACCCCGGAGCCGCGTTCACGACGGCGACGAACGCGCCGCCTCGGCTCCCGTGTCGGGGTCGTCGGTGCACGTCACCTTCCTGGGCGGGGGAGGGTCATAAGCGATTCGCGTCCCCCGCGACCGCGTCGATCGAACCCCCCTACAGCCAGAGATCGAGGTCGGTGACCTCGTCGTGTTCGCGCTCCAGCGGCTCCTCGAACGCACGCAGGTACACCTCCCCCGCGAACACGGTACCGCCGTCGAGGTGACCCGCCAGCGCCTGCCCGCTGCGGCGCGAGAGCACGGCGTGGGTGTGGGCGAAGCGCTCGCCCTCCAGCAGCGCGACGTTGCCGACGCAGGCGGCGACCTCCAGCGGCTCGTCGAACGTCACCGACCGGTACTCCTGGTCGTCCTGATCGTAGAACCACACCTCGGCGTCCTGTACGGCACCCATCGCGTTGAACCACGCCGCGTCCGCCCCGACCTCGTCTGCGAGCGCCTCGATCTCCTCGCGCCAGTCCGCGCCGTTGTCCAGGCTCGCCACGTACTCGCCGGTGACCTCGACTTCCCGGTAGTTCATACTCCACGCGTCGGCCGACCGGGAGTAAAACGTTGCCGCCGCGGTAGGCGGGGCGACTCCCGACAGGCGAGAGTTCAAGTCGGATGCCGGAACCAGCACCGCCGATGCGACGCTGAGAACTGCCGCCGACGGCGAGGCGGGTGCGCGGTCCGACCGTCGGCGCGAACCGTGCCCCGATCGATCGCGGCGTCGATCGGGGCACACGGACCGCCTGTCAGCCCCTCTCGAGCCGTAGCTACGGCGTCGCCGCGTCGATCGCTCGGTCGAGGTCGGCGACGATGTCCTCGGGGTTCTCGACGCCGACCGACAGCCGGACCATGTCGCCGGTGACGCCCGCAGCTAGTTGCTCCTCCTCGGTGAGCTGCTGGTGGGTCGTCGACGCGGGATGGATCACCAGCGTCTTGGCGTCGCCGACGTTCGCCAGCAGCGACGCCAGTTCCGTGTTCTCGACGGTGTCGCGAGCTGCGTCGTAGCCCTCCTCGAGGCCGAAGGCGATCATCCCGCCGTAGCCGCCGTCGAGGTACTCGGACGCCTCGGCGTGCGTCTCGTGGTCCGGGAGCCCCGGGTACGTCACCCAGTCGACGGCGGGGTGGTCCGCGAGGTGTTCGGCGACGTGCTGGGCGTTCGCGCAGTGGCGGTCCATCCGCATCGGGAGCGACTCCAGTTTCTGCATCGTCGCCCACGCGTCAAACGGGGACTGCGCGCTCCCCAGGTCTCGCAGTCCGCGAGCGATAGCGCCGTAGGTGAGCGCCGCGTCGCCGAAGCGCTCGGCGAAGTTGACGCCGTGGTATGCGGGGTTGTCCGCGCCCAGCTCCGGGAAACGGTCGGCGTGGTCCCCCCACGGGAACGAGCCGCCGTCGACGAGGACGCCGCCGATGGTGGAGCCAGAGCCGTGGATCCACTTGGTCGTCGACTCCCACACGAGGTCCGCGCCGTGCTCGATCGGCCGGCAGAGGTACGGCGTCGCGAACGTGTTGTCGACGAACAGCGGCACGTCGTGCTCGTGGGCGATGTCGGCGATCCGCTCGATGTCGGGCGTCACGAGGGCGGGGTTACCGATCGTCTCCAGGTGAACGTAGGCGGTGTCCTCGTCGATGGCCTCGGCGTACGCATCGTACTCGAGCGTGTCGACGAAGCGCGTCTCGATCCCCCGGCGCTCGACGGTGTGTGTCAGATACGTGTACGTGCCGCCGTACAGCGACGACGACGAGACGATGTTGTCACCCGCCGAGGCGAGCAGGAACGTCGCGAGGTCGAACGACGCCATCCCGGAGCTCGTGGCCACAGCGCCGACGCCGCCCTCCAGCGACGCGAGCCGTTCGCCCAGCCGCGCGACTGTCGGATTGAGCAGTCGGCTGTATATGTACCCCTCCTCCTCCAGCGCGAACAGTCGCGCCGCGTGGTCGGCGTCGTCGAACACGTAGGAGGTCGTCTGGTGGATCGGCGGGGCTCGCGCGCCAGTCGTCGGGTCGGGATCGGCCCCCTCGTGGACGCTCCTCGTCCAAAAGCCGTAGTCCCTGTCGTTTCCGGACATGTCGATCGAACGGTACGGAGGCCAGCACGTAATCGCTACCGGCGACACGGAGTATCGCCGTCGTCACCGACGTACCCGAACGTGTTCCGAGTGGGCGGTCAGCCGGGGAACAGGCTCGCGTGGACCGGCGCACGCTCGGATCCGCTGGTGTCGCCTTCGCTCGAGTCCGGTTCGTCCTCGTCGCGGACGGCCCGCCCCTCGACGCCGTCGGCGAGGAAGTCCCGCAGCGGCGGCCCGACGGACTCGGGCTCGACGAGGAACGCGTCGTGGCCGTGATCCGAGTCGACGACGTGGTGTGCCGTCGGGACGTCCGCGTCGCGGGCGGCGTCAGCGAGCGCGCGCGACTGCTCGACGGTGAAGTGCCAGTCTCCGGTGAACGACATCGCGAGCAACTCGCCCTCGAACGCCGCGAGCGCGTCGGCGTCGGAGCCGTGACCGGCGGCGAGGTCGTACTCGTCCATCGCCCGGGTGAGGTAGAGGTAGCTGTTGGCGTCGAACCGCGCGGTGAACGAGTCGGCGTTGTAGTCGAGATACGACTCGACCTCGCGGTACGGAAAGAACCGCTCCGTGGGGTCCGGTGGCGCGTCGTCGAACGCCCCGCGTCCGGCGGCGCGTCGCCCGAACTTCCGCCCCATCGACGCCTTCGAGAGGTACATCACGTGCCCGATTCGGCGCGCCTGCGCCAGCCCGTCGTCGGGGTCGGGCCGGCTCTCGCCGTAGTAGTCGCCGCCGTTCCAGTCCGGGTCGGTGGTGATGGCGCGCCGGGCGATGGCGTCCAACGAGAGACACTGCGTGTCGAGTCGCGCCGCCGCCGCGACGGCGGCCACGCGGCGAACGTCGTCCGGGTAGCGGGCCGCCCAGTCGAGCGCGTTCATACCGCCGACGCTGCCGCCGACGACGGCGTGCAGGCGGCCGACGCCGAGGCGATCGAGCAGCCGCCGCTGTGCGCGCGTCCAGTCGCCGACGGTCACCGGCGGGAACGCGGTCCCCCACGGTTCGCCGTCCGGCCCCTCGGTGGGCGGACCGGAGGAACCGTAGCAGGAGCCGGGGACGTTCACGCAGACGACGTAGTACTCCGTCGTGTCGATGGCCTTGCCGGGGCCGACCACGTCGTCCCACCACGCGCGGGCCTGGCCGGCGGTCTGGACGCCGGTGCCGGCCTCGTCTCCGGTACCATCGCTGTCTCCGTCGTCGTCGCCCTCGGCGTCGGCTCCGGTTTCGTCAGCTGTCACCGGCTCGTGATCCTCGCTCCGTAGTGCGTTCGAGACGTGCTGGCTCCCGGTGAGGGCGTGGCAGACCAACACCGCGTTGTCGCCGTCGAACTCGCCGTACGCCTCGTACGCGAGCCGGACGTCCTCGACGGATTCGCCGCACTCGAACCGGAACTCGCCGACCGACTCGACGGCCGTCATCGCGTCGCCTCCGCGATGGCCCGGTCCAGGTCCGCGACGATGTCGCCGGGGTCCTCGATGCCGACCGACAGACGCAGCAGGTCGGGACTGACGCCCGCTGCCGCCTGTTCCTCCTCGGAGAGCTGTGCGTGGGTCGTGCTCGCCGGGTGGATGATCAGCGAGCGTGCGTCCCCGATGTTCGCGAGGAACGACACCAACTCCACCTCCTCGCAGACGCGCTTGCCGGCGGTGAAGCCGTCGTCCAGTCCGAACACGACCATACCGCCGAACCCGTCGAGGTAGCGGGCGGCCTCGTCGTGGGTCGGGTGCTCCTCGAAGCCCGGATACGTCACCCACGCCACCTCGGGGTGGTCGCGGAGGTGCTCGGCGACGATCCGGGCGTTCTCGCAGTGTTTCTCCATCCGGATCGGGAGCGTGGAGAGCCCCTGAAGGGTCTGCCAGGCGTCGAACGGTGACTGCGGGTTCCCGAGCGTCCGAACGCCGCGGTGGCGCGCGACCTGCGCGAACGCTCGCTCGCCGAAGCGCCGGGTGAAATCGATGTCGAATGCGGGATTCTCTCCCGACAGTTCGGGGTAGTCGGCGTCCGGGTGGTCCCACGGAAAGGTCCCGCCGTCGACG
The DNA here is from genome assembly GCF_021431925.1 of Halobaculum sp. CBA1158. NCBI lineage: Archaea > Methanobacteriati > Methanobacteriota > Halobacteria > Halobacteriales > Haloferacaceae > Halobaculum > Halobaculum sp. CBA1158. The sequence continues at coordinate 326,627 of NZ_CP090371.1, forward strand.
AGGACGCCGCCGACGGTGGTGCCCGCGCCGTGGATCCACTTGGTCGTCGAGTCCCAGACGATGTCGGCCCCGTGCTCGATCGGATTGCACAGCGCCGGCGTGCCGAAGGTGTTGTCGACGACGACCGGGACCGCGTGCTCGTGGGCGATGTCGGCGATCCGCTCGAACTCCGGCGTGACGAGCGACGGGTTCGCCAGCGTCTCGACGTGGACGAAGGCGGTGTCATCGCCCACGGCGTCGGCGTACGCCTCCGGATCGGTCGTCTCCACGGTCTGCAGGTCGACGCCCCGTCGCGAGGCCATGTGCGCGAGGTAGGCGCTCGTCCCGCCGTACATGTCGGCGCTGGCGACGACGGTCTCGCCGCTGCGCGCGAGCAGGCTCGTCGCTGTGTCGATGGCGGCCATCCCGGACGCCGTGGCGACGGCGTCGACGCCGCCCTCCAGGTCCGCGAGCCGCTTCTCCAGCACCCGCGTCGTGGGGTTGGAGATGCGACTGTACACGTCCCCCTCGCGGTCGAGGGCGTACAGGTCGGCGGCGGTGTCGGCGTCGGGGAACGAGTAGGAGGTCGTCTGGTAGATGGGGGGCGCTCGCGCGCCAGTCGCGGGGTCTCCGTCCCACCCCGCGTGTAACGCCCGAGTGCGCGTCCCGCGACCGCCCGACCGGCTCCCGTCGGCCGACCGCGGCGCGCCCGTCTCGGCGTCGGCGTCGTCGGTCATGTACTACGAGCATATTTCTATAAACAGTTATGCACGCCAGTTACGGCAACGTTCGCCGGATGGCGGGACGACTCCCAAAGTCTAAAGCGGAGACCGGCAGAAGCGGGCGATATCATGGCCGCCATCGAGTTGGAGGGAGTCACGAAGCGGTACGGCGACGTAACCGCGGTTCGCGACCTCGATCTCACGGTCGAGGAGGGCGAGGTGTTCGGCTTCCTCGGCCCCAACGGGGCGGGCAAGTCGACGACGATCAACATGCTGCTCGATTTCGTTCGGCCCACGAGCGGCACCGTCCGGGTGCTCTCGCGGGACGCGCAGGCCGAGTCGGTAGCGGTCCGCCGGAACACGGGCGTCCTCCCCGAGGGATACGACGTGTACGAGCGGCTCACCGGCCGCCAGCACATCGAATTCGCCATGCGCTCGAAGGAACTCGACGGCGACGTGGACGCGGTCCTCGAGCGCGTCGGCATCGCCGACGCGGGGGACCGTCGCGCCGGCGGCTACTCGAAGGGGATGCGCCAGCGGCTCGTGCTCGGGATGGCGCTCGTCGGGGATCCCGACATCCTGATCCTCGACGAGCCCTCTTCGGGGCTGGACCCCACGGGAGCAAAGGAGATGCGGGAGATCGTGCGTGCCGAGGCCGAGCGCGGCGCGACGGTGTTCTTCTCCAGCCACGTGCTCGGACAGGTCGAGGCCGTCTGCGACCGCGTCGGTATCATGCGCGAGGGCGAACTCGTCGCGGAGGACTCCATCGAGGGGCTGCGCGAGGCCGTCGGCGGCGAGGCGCAGCTCGTCGTCACCGTCGACGCCGCGAGCGAGGCGGACCTGGAGGGCGTCCGCGCGCTCTCGGGCGTCTCCTCGGCGGCGACCGACGGCGGCACCGTCACCGTCTCGTGTGAAAGCGACGCGAAGACGGAGGTGATCGGGGCCTTAGAGGACGCCGGCGTCACGGTGAAGGACTTCTCGACGGAGGAGGCCAGCTTGGAGGACCTGTTCCTCACCTACGCCGGGGACGGCGAGGCGGTGGAGACCACCGACGCCGACGCCGCGAACACGGAGGTGGCCGAATGAGCTTCGGGAGACGGTCCCGCTCGTTCGCGTCGCTCACGGCTCACTCCCCTCCCCATTCGCCGCCGAGGTCTCACGCCGTTCGACCTCGCACCGCTCGCTTCGCGGGCTGCGACTCCCGTGCTCACGCTCACCAGGGGTGGTTCGCGTGAGTCTGGAGGCGGTCGCGCGCAAGGACTTCCAGGACGCGGTGCGGTCGCGGTGGGTGATGGTGCTGGCGGCGCTGTTCTCGCTGCTGCTGTCGGTCGCTGTGTACCTGATCCCGCGGGACGCATCGACGACGGCGCTGTTCAACAACCTCGTGGTGCGGGACCTGTTCGTTACGCTGCTGGTGCCGCTCATCGGCGTCGTCATCGCGTACAACTCGGTCGTCGGCGAGCGCTCGACGGGCTCGATCAAGCTCCTGTTGGCGCTGCCGCACTCGCGGGCGGACGTGGTGTTCGGGAAGGTACTCGGCCGCGCGGGGGCGCTGGGCGTTCCGGTCGCGATCAGCTTCGCCCTCCCGGCGCTGATCGCGCTGGTGACGCCGCTGTCGCTGGAGTTGGGGACGTACCTCGGCTACCTGCTGTTCACGGTCCTGCTCGGCACGGCGTTCGTCGCGCTGGCGGTCGGCTTCTCGGCGGCCGTCGACTCCCAGCGCATCGCCGTCGCCGGGCCGGTCGTCGTCTTCCTCCTGTCGGGGCCGATCTGGAGCGTCGTCCAGTTCCCGGTCCAGTTGTACCTCGCGGGGCAGACGCTTCCGGGCTGGCTCCCGATCGACTCGGCCGGGGTCTACCGGCTCCTGCGGCTGGTCAACCCCATCGAGTCGTTCAAGATCCTCACCGTCGAGTTCGTCAACGGGTTCCTGTTCACGGCCGGGCAGGCCGGCGCGGACGCCGCCGGCAGCTACACGGTCTCCACCGAGATCGCGGCGCTGGCGATGCTCGCGGCGTGGGCGCTCGTCCCGCCGCTGATCGGTCTGTGGCGGTTCGAGGACGCCGACCTGTGAGTCGCTGACCGGGCTCGGTTCCCGATCGCTCCGGTCGCCGAGGTGGTGGCGTGGTTGCGACCGCGCCGCACCTCCGCCGGTCCTTACTCCTCGTCTCCCGGTGGCCACTCGATCCCGTGATCCGCGAGGAGGGTCGCGAACTCGTCCTCGTCGATCTTGGGCACGTCGTTCGCCTCGGCGTCCGCGCGCTTGCTCGCCCCCGGACGCTCGCCGACCACGAGGTAGTCGGTGTTCCCCGACACCGACGAGGTCGCGCTCGCGCCGTGAGCCTCCACGAGGTCCTGCGCCTCGCTACGGGCGGTCGAAAGGGAGCCGGTGAACACGAACGTCAGCCCCTCGAGCGCGTCGCCGGTCTCCGTGTCGTCGGACCGCGGGTCGACGTACTCCAGGAGGTCGTCGATGACGCGGGCGTTCTGCTCGGTCTCGAAGAAGTCGCGGACGGTCCGCGCGACCGTCTCGCCGATGTCGTCGACCTCCCGGAGTTCGGCCTCCGTGGCGTTCCGCACGGCCTCGAACGTCCGGAAGTGGCGCGCGAGGCTCCGTGCGGTCGCCTCGCCCACCTCGTGAATACCCAGCGCCGCGAGGAAGTCCGCCAGTTCGGGCTCGGTGCTGGCTTCCACCTCGCGGATCAGGTTCTCGGCGCTCGTCTCGCCCCAGCCCTCCAACTCGGCCAGTTCCTCGCGGCGGTCGGGGAGGCGGTACAGGTCCGGAATCGTCTCCACGAGTCCGGTCTCCCGGAGCTGTTCGACCGACTCCTCGCCGAGCCCCTCGATGTCGAGGCCGCCGCGGCTGGCGTAGTGGACGACCGCGCGCTCGGCCTGTGCGGGGCACGCGAGGCCGTTCGGACAGAACGCCAGCGGCCCGTCGCGCTCCACGTCGCTCCCGCAGGCGGGGCACTCCTCGGGGAACGCGAAGGTCCCCTCGCCGCCGTGCTCGACCACCGACGCGACCTGCGGGATCACGTCGCCGGCGCGCTTCACGCGTACCTCGTCGCCGACGCCGACCCCGAGCGACGCGATCTCGTCGGGATTGTGTAGTGTGGCTCTGGAGACCGTCACGCCGCCCACGTCGACCGGGTCGAGCAGGGCGACCGGCGTCAGGCGGCCGGTGCGGCCCACCTGCACCACGATGTCCTCCACCGTCGTCACCTCGTGGCGCGCGGGGAACTTGTACGCGAACGCCCAGCGGTACGACCGGGATTTGGTCCCGAGCTCCTCGCGCCTCGCGCGGTCGTTCACCTTGATCACGACGCCGTCGATCTCGTAGTTCAGGTCCGATCGCGCCTCGAGCAGGCGATCGCGGTAGTCGATGGCGTCCTCGATGTCCTCGGCCAGCTCCGCTTGATCGTTGACGTGCAGACCGAACGAGCCCAGCGCGTCAAGCTCACCGAGGTGGGTCTCGGGGGGGCTCCGGGCGTCCGGGTCGCCGTCCAGCTCCCACCCGAGCACGTCGTAGAAGAAGCAGTCCAGCGGCCGCTCGGCGACGGCGTCGATGTCGAGCTGTCGGAGGGTGCCGGCGGCGGCGTTTCGGGGGTTCGCGAACGGCTCCTTGCCCGCCTCGACGCGCTCGCGGTTGTGCGCCTGGAACGCGTCGCGGGGGATGAACACCTCGCCGCGGACCGCGAGCGTCGCCGGCGGGTCGCCCGCCAGCCGCTCGGGAACGGAGCCGATCGTCCGCACCTGCTCGGTCACGTCGTCGCCCTCGCGACCGTCGCCCCGGGTCGCCGCCTGGACGTACCGGCCGTCCTCGTACACCACCTCGACGGAGAGGCCGTCGAACTTCGGCTCGCAGGAGTACTCGAGGTCTCCGTCCCCGTTCAGTTCGCGGCGCACGCGCTCGTCGAACTCGCGCACGTCGTCGGCCTCGCCCGACTGGTCGATCGACAGCATCGGCGCGGCGTGGGAGACGGTGTCCAACTCCTCCAGCGTCCCGCCGCCGACGCGTCGCGTGGGGGAGTCGGCGTCGTCCAGGTCGAACGCGTCCTCCAGCGACTCCAGTCGGGCGAACAGCGCGTCGTACGCGCGGTCGGCGATCAGCGGGTCGTTCTGTGCGTAGTAGCGGTAGTCGTGTTCGCGGATCGCCGCCCGGAGCAGCTCGGCCTCCGCGGCGGCGTCGGCGTCGTCCAGGTCTTCGACCGACGCGAAGTCGGTGTCGGGCTCCGTCAGGTAGGGGTTGGCCGGATCGGCGTAGCGGAGGTCGTCGGGGTCGACCTCTGCGGGCGTACTCATCGTCGGCGCTTGGACCGCGGCTCGCGTCAATCCATCGGAGCCGAGCGGCGTCGCCGGCGCGGTGGGCGCTCGGTGCTGCCGTGAGCGGGGCGGTTAGTGCCGCCGCTGTGAGCCGTCGGCTCGTCGGCGCATCGGCGACGCGAAAAGGAACGTGGCCGCGAGTCGTCCGTCTTACAGCTCGACGGCGCTCTTCTGGTCCAGCGACTGCGGGACCGTGAAGCGGATCTCGGTGGTCGCGCCGGCCATCGTGTTGATCTTGATCGTCACTTCCTCACCCTCGCCGAGGTTCGAAGGGGCGTTGGGCTCGGTCGTTCCGGCCAGCCTGAACTCGATGTTGAAGCGGTCGTCGGGGTCGTTGAGGACGGTATTCGAGTCGTCCGTGTTCTTCACTTGGTGGGTGTAGAACCGCCAGTCGCCGCTATCGGCCGCGGTCTCGTACACCAGCGTTTCGGTGCCGTCCGGTCCGATCCAGTTGATCGTGGCGTTCTGGAGGTCGATCTCGCCGGCACCCGGTGCCTGCGTGACCGTCACGTTCACTTTGCTGATCTCACCGTTACTGACGGTACCGACGGTGACGACTTCCTGGAGGCGGTCGCTGACCTGTTTACTGCTCTGTTGTCCCGTTTCCTGTGACTTGGACTGGAGGAAGCCGGCGGTGTTGATCAGGACGCCGGCGGCGATCGCCGCCACCAGCACCATCGCGATGAATACGATGAGCGTCCCGATCCCCACTTGCCCGCGCTCCTCCTCCTCGGTGATGAACTCGAACATTGGTCGATAGGTCTCCTCTCGGAGCTATCCACTCCTTCCGGGAGGTCGTATTTCAATACACCTCTCAAAAATTCGATATCGATAATCGCCGTGGGGGCATCGAGGAGTCGACGTGGACACGGTAGCCGCACACCGGTCGCGAGAGCGATCCGTTCCCGGGACCGGTCGGTCGCGTGCCGTTACGATCCGTCGTGGTCGCTCGCGTCGGCGACGAGGACGCCCTCGTTCTCGAACAGCCTCCCGAGATCGGCCATCGACTCGACGATCACGTCGCAGGCGGGCTCGACCGCCGGCTTCGGCTCGTAACCGACCGACAGTCCCGCGACCTCCAGCATCGGGAGGTCGTTCGCGCCGTCGCCGACGGCGACCGTCCGCGTCATCGGGACGCTCTGCTCGCCCGCGACGCGTTCCAGTTGCTCGTCTTTCGTGCCCTCGACGAGCGGTCCGTCGACCGCGCCGGTGAGGCGACCGCCCTCGATCGGCAGTCGATTGGCGACGATCTCGTCGACCTCCGTCCCGGTCCTCTCCAACGCCGCGGCGACGCCGCGCTCGAAGCCGCCGGTGAAGATCGCGACGTAGTGTCCGCGCTCGCGCAGGCGATCGATCACGCCGGCGGCACCCTCGCGCAGCGTCACCTCGCCGTAGGCCGCCTCGGCCTCCTCCTCCTCCAGGTGTTCGAGGAGTCGAGCGCGCTTCCGGAGGCTCTCGGCGTAGCTGAGCTCGTCGTTCATCGCCCGGGCGGTGATGTCGGCCATCTCGTCGGCGACGCCGCATCGCTCGCCCAGCAGCACCGTCATCTCAGAGTCCGAGAGCGTCCCGTCGAAGTCGAACGCCACGAGTCGCGTCATGGCTCACGGTTCGGCGGCGACGGCTTCAACTCCCCGACTCGGGCGAGTGCTCCGCATTGATATCCCCCCGCGTCGACCGTCGTCGCCGGCTGGTCGTCGCCCGCCGGTCGGCGTCGCCGACGGCGACCGACCGGCGTGACCGCGAGGCGGACGCTCGCTGATGCCGGTCACGACGACTGAGAGTCCGTGAGATAGTCCATGAACGTGATCGTTCCAGTCGAAATAGTGGGGTTCGATATCCAGGAACGTGGGTGATATCGGCGGGCGAGTTCCGCCGAGGTGGAAAGCCTTTACCACGCGCCGAAACTCCGGTCGCGCATGAAGGTACTCGTCACGGACCCCGTCGCGGACGCGGGGATCGAGACCCTGCGAGACGCCGGGCACGAGGTCGTCACGGACTACGAGTCGGAGGGCGACGCGCTGCTGGAGGCGGTCGCGGACGCGAACGCGCTCGTCGTCCGCTCGGGCACCGAGGTGACCGCCGAGGTGTTCGAGGCCGCCCCCGATCTGGTCATCGTCGGCCGCGCGGGCATCGGCGTCGACAACATCGACATCGAGGCCGCGACCGACCACGGCGTCGTCGTCGCGAACGCCCCGGAGGGGAACGTCCGCGCGGCAGCCGAGCACACGGTCGCGATGACGTTCGCCGCCGCTCGCTCGATCCCGCAGGCGCACGGTCGCCTGAAGGACGGCGAGTGGGCGAAGGGCGACTACCTCGGTCGCGAGGTGAACAACAAGACGCTCGGCATCGTCGGCCTCGGGCGCGTCGGCCAGGAGGTCGCGAAGCGCCTCGACTCGCTGGGCATGGATCTGGTCGTCTACGACCCGTACATCAACGAGGAGCGCGCCGCCCAGTTCGGTGCCGAGCTCGTCGACGACCTGACCGACTGCCTCGCCCGCGCGGACTTCGTCACCATCCACACGCCGCTGCTTCCCGAGACCGAAGGCATGATCGGCGCGGAGGAGCTGGAGGCGATGGGCGACGCCTATCTCATCAACTGCGCGCGCGGCGGCATCGTCGACGAGGACGCGCTCGCTGCGGCCGTCGAGAACGGTCCGGTCGCCGGCGCGGCGCTGGACGTGTTCGCCGAGGAGCCGCTCGCGGCGGACTCGCCGCTGCTCGACGTGGACGACATCATCGTCACGCCCCACCTCGGCGCGAGCACGGAGGCCGCACAGGAGAACGTCGCCGTCGACACCGCAAAGCAGGTGCTTGCGGCGTTCGCCGACGAGCCGGTCGTCAACGCCCTCAACGCCCCCTCGGTCGACGAGTCGGCGTTCCCCCGCATCGAGCCGTATCTCGACGTGGCCGACACCGCAGGCAAGATCGCCGCCCAGTTGCTCGGCGAACGCATCTCGGGCGTCGAGGTCCACTACGAGGGCGACATCGCGAACGAGGACGTGGACCTGGTCACCGCAAGCGCCCTGAAGGGCGTGTTCTCGCCCCTTGAGTACGAAGTGAACGCCGTCAACGCCCCCCAACTCGCGGAGGACCGCGGGATCGAGGTGACCGAGAGCAAGACCCGCCAGGCCGAGGACTTCCAGAGCCTCGTGACGGTGACCGTGAAGGACGGCGACGCGGAGATGTCCGTCTGCGGGACGCTCTTCGCGGGCGAGGACCCCCGGATCGTCCGCATCGACGGCTACCGCGTCGACGCCCGTCCCTACGGTCACATGCTCGTCGCGCGCAACCGCGACGAACCGGGCGTCATCGGGCTCATCGGCACCGTCCTCGGCGACGCCGGGGTCAACATCGCCGGGATGTTCAACGCCCGCGAGACCATCGGCGGCGAGGCGCTCACCGTGTACAACCTCGACGACCGACTCCCAGACGACGCCGTCGGCCGACTCCTTGAGGACGACCGGATCATCTCGGTCGACCGGATCGTCCTCGACGACGGCGAGACCGAGCGCTGACTCGCGCGCGGAGTGGTTGTTGAGGCGGCGGCGACGCGTCGATGCGCACGGATCGGAAGTTAACAGATATATTCGCAGTCGCGTATTCCCACTCAACATGCAGTTCTGCGACGAGTGCGGTTCGATGATGCACACGGAGGGCAATACGTGGGTGTGTCGCTCCTGTGGGAACGAGGAGCGACGGGACTCGCAAGCCGAAGCGGCGATGGCACTCCAGGACGGGCAGCAGGACGACGGGGCACCCGCCGTGGCCGACGCGACTCGGGACTCCACCGAGACGATGCGGGAGCCCTGTCCGGCGGACGACTGCGACAGCGACCGGGCCGACTACGAGATGATACCGAAGCCGGGCGGCTCCTACGAGGTCCGGCTGTTCACCTGCGTCGAGTGCGGCCACAAGTGGCGCGAGTCCTGACACCTCCGTAACCCAGATCGCTCGATCCGCGGGGTCACCGAGCGGGTGGTCCACCGGATACGCGTGAACCGACGGGGTCGTCGTGTCGAACCGATCCTCCCTGGCACGCGCCCGGAGCCGTTCGAACGAGTCGACGAGGATGAGCGTTCGACGACGGTCGAGGACCTCGACGGAATCGAGAAAACGATCCACCGTCGGGTGCTGGCCGCTTACTCCGCGCCGATGTGTTTCAGCACCGCCTCGGTCGAGTTCGCCACCGGCTCAGGGTCGCCACCGGCCTCGTAGGCGGCGTCGGGGTCCTTCAGCAGGTGGCCGGTCGTGAGACAGACCACGTCCTCGTCGGCGTCGACGCGGCCCTCCTCGCGAAGCTTTCGCAGGCCGGCGACCGAGGCGGCGGAGGCGGGCTCGACGCCGACGCCCTCGCGAGCCAGGTCGCGCTGGGCCTCGGTGATCGCCTCGTCGTCGACGGCGACGGCGGTGCCGCCCGTCCCGCGGATGCCGGGCAGCGCCTTCGGCGCGTTCACCGGGTTCCCGATACGGATGGCGGTCGCGCGCGTCTCGACGGATTCCCACCGACGGATCTCGTCGTTCCCCTCCTCGACGGCCTCCACCATCGGGGCGGCACCGGCGGCCTGGACGCCGGTCAGTCTCGGCACCTCGTCGGCGTCCATCGCGCCGGCGGCGACGAGTTCGCGGAACGCCTTGAACAGCGCCGCGGTGTTGCCCGCGTTGCCGACGGGGAGGACGATCCGGTCGGGGAACGTGCCGTAGTCGTCGCGGAACTCCTCGAGGATCTCGAAGCCGATCGTCTTCTGCCCCTCGAGGCGGAAGGGGTTCAGGGAGTTGAGGAGGTACACCTCGCCGCGGCTCGCGAGGTCCTGCACGATGTCGAGGCAGGCGTCGAAGTTGCCGTCGACCTCCAAGATTCGGGCGTCGTGGAGGCTCGCCTGCGCGACCTTGCCGGCGGCGACCTTGCCGGCCGGGAGCAGCACGAGCGTCTCCATGCCCGCGCGGGCACCGTAGGCCGCGAGAGCGGCGGAGGTGTTGCCGGTGGAGGCGCACGCGAGGCGGTCGACGCCCAGCTCCTCGGCGACGCGGACGCCCACGGTCATCCCGCGGTCCTTGAACGAGCCCGTCGGGTTCATCCCCTCGTGTTTCACCCGCAGGCGGTTCACGCCGACGTCCTCGCGCAGACGGGGGACCTCGTGGAGGGGGGTGTGGCCCTCGGGCAGGGAGACTCCCTCCTCGAAGGGGAGCCCGGCCGAATACCGCCAGACGCCCTCGCCCTCGAAGTCGTCCCACGTCGGCGGGTCGGCGTAGCGCACCTCCAGCAGGCCGTCGCAGTCGTCGCAGGTGAAGCGGACGGCCTCGAAGGGGGCGAACTGGTCGCCGCAGGCGATACACTCCAGCCAGACGCCGTCGTCGGCGACCGACGGGGCAGTCTGCGCCGGCGCGTCGAGAGAGAGGCTCATGGGGGACGGTCGACCTCGCGGGCTAAAAGTCGGCCGTTCGGGGCGGGTAGTGCCGCGCCGCCGGCGGGACGGACGAGCGTTCTCGTCCGCGCGGCGTTACTGTCCGCCGAACTCGTCGATCACGTCGTGGACGTGCTCGGCCCACTCGTCGAGCGCGCCGTGGAGCAACTCCTTCGCCTCCGGCAGCGGCGTCGCGGTGTACTGGTACACGTAGCCGCCGGGGTCGAGCAGCCGCCGCTCGCGCTCGGCGAGCCCCTTCTCGAGCAGGGTGGTCAGCGACCGGTTCACGTTCGACCGGTCGCGGTCGAGTTCCCCCGCCAACTCCTCGACCGTGCTTCCGGGGTTGTCGAGCAGGTGGAGGTACGTCCGGCTCTCGTGTTCCTGAATGCCGAACACGCACGCCATCACGTGCCCGAATCCGGGGTCGTCCGTGCCGATGAGATCCTCCATGTCCGGCGCGTCGCTCATAGGTCGTGGCTCGGCCGCTCCGTGAATAAAGCCCGCGTTCTGGCGACCCTCGCCCGACCGGCGGGGACGGATCGCCCGCTCGGACGGAGTCAGGTCTCGCCGTCGGTGTCGGCGACGGCTCCGCCGTCCCCGTCGTCGCGGGCGTACCCCATCTTCTCGATGCACGCGATCATGCCCTCGGTGTCGGCGTGCTTGTGCAGTCGCGTCGGCGTGTCGCAGTAGTACGTCTCCCCGTCGTGGCGGAGGGTGAGGGTCCGCTCGCTCCCGAACAGGTCGGCGGTGACGACGACCCGGCGTCCCTCGCCGAGGGCGTCCATGATCTCCTCGGCGGTGAGTTCGCCGGCGTCGACCTCCAGCGGTGACATGGCAACGGCTTCGACGGCCGCCGGTATCTTTCTTGCCTCCGAGCCCCGATCGGCGACCGTGCAGGTCCGAGCCATCGACCACGTGAACCTCCGGATCCCCGCCGACGGCCTCGACGACGCCCGCGCGTTCTACGCCGACGGTCTCGGCCTCGAACTCGAGGGCGTCGAGCGGTTCGAGTCGGGCGACAAGCCGTTCTTCGACGTGCGACTCTCCCCCGCGCACGTGATCCACCTGTGGCCCACGGAGTCGTTCGAACCGCCGACGGCGACGAACTACGACCACGTCGCGCTCGTGGTCGACGAGTCCGTGGAGACGGTGATCGACCGACTGGACGACGCCGGTATCGGCGTGGAGAAGCGTCTCGACGCCCCGCTGGGGGCGACCGGCGAGGCGGCCGCGGTGTACGTCCGCGATCCGTTCGGCTATCGCGTCGAGTTGAAAGAGCCCGTCGAGCCGGCCTGAGCCCCGCCCGGGACGACCGACGGAGTCGGCGGACGGAGCCGCCTCAGTTCGTCGTCGACCTTCTCCAGCCCGAAGACAAACGACTCGGCGGACGGAGCCGCCTCAGTTCGTCGTCGGCCTTCTCCAGCCCGAAGACAAACGACTCGGCGGACGGAGCCGCCTCAGTTCGTCGTCGGGCTGGACTCCCCTTCGGTCCCCTCTTCGACCGTCTCCGCGGGCGGCTCCGCGCCCTCGGCCGCCTCGGCCGCCTCGACCTCCTTGGGCGTGTCGACGTGCCATCGGTCCACGTCGTCCTCGTACTCGGCCAGTCGCCCGGACACCTCCTCTTTCAGGTCGTCGTCGTTGACGTTCACCTCGAAGACGAACTCCGGACCCCCCTCGCCGCGCGTGGACTTCTGGATGTTCGCGGAGACGAGCTCGTTGTCGAAGTAGTACGGCGCGATCTGGGTCATCACGTTCCGATAGACCGTGTTCTCGAACTTTCGAAACGCCTTCCGCCCGGCGGAGTCGGCCGCGCGAGCGACGTGGTCGATGGAGTCCCTCCAGGAGTCGAGCGCGCCGTCGTTGTCGCCGTTCTCGACGCGCTCGTACGACTCGCTCAGCTTCTCGCCCGCCGTCTGGAGGTCGTCCTCGGGAGTCTTGCCCTCCCGTTCTCCCTCGCCCTCGGCGACGCTGGCCTGGTCGGCCGTCTTCTCGTTGACGTCGTCGCCGAGGCGCTCGTGGGCCTTCGGCCGCCACTCGTCCCACGCCTCGAAGGCGTCGCGGTCGACGTCCGGTGCCCCGGCCTCGTGGAGCGCGCGAGTGATGCGCTCGCCGTGTTCGACGATGTCGCCCCACTCGCCCCGGAGTTTGAAGCCGGAGATGCTCTCTTCCATGCGGTTGGCGACCGCCTACGCCCCGGAGCGGTATAAACAGTTCTCCACCGTCACACGACCGTCCGACGCCGCCGGTTCGATCGTTCTCTCACCGCCGACCGCGGTCGCGAGGCGGTCGCTGACCGTCGATCAGGGACCACGAGCGTCCCGACCGACGCGCGACCGATCAGCGCCTGCCGTAGGTGAGTCGATCCGCGACCCCGTCGAGCCTGTCGACGACCCCGCCGAGCCACGCGCCCGGCGAGGCCCGCTTGAGTTGATCGTCGTCGACCTCGATCCGGTCGTCGCCGAAGCGGTCGCGGTCCGCCTCGCCGTCCTCGGTCGCGTCGACCACCGTCGTCATCGAGCACCGGCCGCACGTTTCACGATCGCCGAATCCCATGACACCGAACGACACGGACGGAGAGCGAATAAATCCACGGCTCGTCGGACGGGCGCGATCGCGTTCCCGACGACGCGTCCGCGGACGACGGGCTTTTCACGGCCGTGGGCAACCCCGGGGTATGGGATACCACGTCGTGGACCCCGAGGAACTGGAGACGGTCCCCGATCGGCCCTGCGAACTCCGTCGGGTGAGCGAGGTCGCGGGGTTCGAGGAGATGGCGGCCAATTGGTTCCGGGCGGAGCCGGGCGAGGAACTCCCGCTCGCGTACCACTACCACGACGACCAGGAGGAACTGTTCTACGTCGTCGCGGGGACGCTTCACGTGGAGACGCCCGAGGAGACGTTCGAGGTGCCCGAGGGGTCGCTGTTCGCCGTCGAGCCCGAGAGTCCACAGCTGGCGTACAACCCCGAGGACGCAGACGAGCCGGTCGTCGCGCTCGCGATCGGCGCGCCCGCCGTCGACGACGTTCACGCGTACGACCCGGAGGAATGAGATGCACGGACGCGAGCGCGGCGACCGATTACTGACCGACGGCGGCGGCGTGGACCCCGACTCGGCCGCGGCCGTCGACGCCGACGGGACGCCCTACCGGACGGACGAGCACGGTCGGATCCTCGACGGCGACGCCTACGAGGACGTGCCGACGTGGGACGACGAGTACCTCGACCGCGTGAGCGACCGGCTCATGTTCAACTACGACCTCGGGCGCGACGAGCGCGTCCGCGGCGAGCGCTTCGACCTCTCCGGGCTTATGCGGATCGAGTCACAGAAGCAGTTCTTTCACCCGACGCTGGGGTACGCGGACCACCACAGCGACGAGTACCTGTTCGCCCGCCGGCAGTCGTCGGTGACCGTCGAGGAGCTACGGCGACTGGTCGAGTTGGGTCACGCGCTGGCAGACGAGCGCGTCGACGCCCACGAGGAGCACTACGGCACCGACTTCTCGTTCGTTCTCGTCGCCCCGGAGATCCCCGAGGCCGTGCGCGAGTTCGTCGTCGACTTCCGCGAGCGACAGCTGCTGAAGTACGGCTACTACGGCCACTACGAGGTCAACCTCGGCGTCGTCGCCCCCGACCGCGAGGAGGCCGTCGCCAGCCGCGAGGCCGACGTGGTGTCGGCGTTCGCGCTGTGGGACGACGTGCCCGAGCGCCGGTCTCAGCGCGGCTACCTCACGCGGCTCTACCGAGCCGCCCGCGAGCGACTCGTCGGGTGAGGTCGCCGCCCGAGACGGTATCGTTGTCCGCCTCCGGCGACTTTTCGTCCGCCTACAGCGCCTCCTTGTACGCCTCCAGGGTCTCGTCGACGTCGGCGTCGGTGTGGGCGTAGGAGACGAACTGCGACTCGAACTGGTTGGCCGTGAGCCAGATCCCCCGTTCTTTCATCTCCTGCCAGAACACGCGCTCCCAGCGCTCGGTCGCCGCCCGCGCCGTGTCCGCGCCGGTCTTCGGACACGTGTCGAACCGCGAGCACGACTCGCGCTGACGACAGCCGCCGCCGCAGTGGTTCTCGAAGCCGTCGGGTATCTCGCGGGTGAACACCGTCTTGAACATCGAATCGGTGCCGACGACGGTGTACTCGGGTGCCTGGTCCTCACAGATGTCTTGGATCCCCGACCGCAGCCGATCGCCCAGGCGGTTCACGTGGTCGTACACGTCGTGCTCGGCGGCGTACTTCAGGTACTCGTGGCCCGCCGCCATCGTCACCGGGTGCCCCGAGAAGGTGCCCGACTGGAACACGTCGCCGCCGGGCGTGAACTGCTCGATTATCTCGGCGCGCCCGCCGATCGCGCCCACGGGGAAGCCGCCGCCGATGATCTTTCCGAAGGTGGTGATATCGGGCGTGACGCCGAACTTCCCTTGGGCACACTGGAGGCCGCCGACGCGGAAGCCGGTGATCACCTCGTCGAAGACCAGCAGCGACCCGTGATCGTCACACAGCTCCCGAAGGGTCTCGTGGTAGCCGTCGACGGGCATGACGATGCCCATGTTCGCCAGGATCGGCTCGGTCAGCACCGCCGCGATGTCGTCGCCGTGCTCCTCGAACACCTCGTGGATCGCCGCCTCGTCGTTGAACGGGACCGCGACCGTGTGCTCGGCGAACTCCTCGGGGATGCCCGGAGAGGAGGGCTGGGTGTGTGAGGGGTCGTCGCCGGCCTCGACGAGCGTCGACTCCTGTGCGCCGTGGTAGCCGCCCTGCATGACCACGATCGTATCGCGCCCGGTGTACGCCCGCGCCAGCCGGACCGCGGAGACGGTCGCCTCCGTCCCGGAGTTGACGAACCGCAGCATCTCGACGCTGGGGACGTGGCGGGCGACGAACTCGGCGTGTTCGACTTCGATCTCGGTGGGGCCGCCGTACATCGGTCCCTGGCTGGTGTGGCGCTGGACGGCGGACTGGACCGGCTCCGGGGCGTCGTGGCCGTACAGCAGCGGACCGTAGCCCATCACGTAGTCGAGGTAGCGGTTGCCGTCGGCGTCGATCACGTGTGCGCCGTCGCCCCGCTCGACGACGAACGGGTACGGTCGGGTCGCGCGAACCGAGGAGTTCACCCCGCCCGCCAACACCGAGAGGGCGCGGTCGTACAGCTCCCGCGAACGGTCGTGGTTCATGTCGTTCCCTTCGGCCGTGACGCCGAAAGTAGTTACTGGGTCACGGCGGGCGGCGGCGGGGCGGCGTCGCCGTCGGCGGTGAGTCGTCGATGTCGCTGTCGGCGGTGGGTCATCGATGTCGCCGTCGGCGGTGTGTCGCTGAGAAGCCGGCGGCAAGTGACGCACCACGACGGCCTGGCGGAGCCGTCGCGGGGTAGCCGGACGCGTCACTCGGCAGGCGGCTACGGCGGCCGCGGGGGCGGTGACACGGAACGTGACACGGTGGCTGTCTCGCGCGGAGAGCGTTCTCGCACCAGTACCAGTGGTTCTCTCCGTCGCGGGGCCCCCGACGGCCGCGTCCGCGCCGCGTGCGGAGCGGGCCGGTCGGTTCGACCGACCGTCGGGCGGTCGGTGGACGATGCGTCGTGGTTCGCTCGTGAGTCGATCCGTCGCGATTCGATCAGCGGAGGGGACGCGCTCAGACCGCGCTCGGTCCCTCCTCGCCGGTACGGATCTGGTAGGCGTTCTCGACGGGGAGGACGAACACCTTCCCGTCGCCCTTCTCGCCGGTCTGTGCGGCCTCGCTGATCGCCTCGGCCACGTCGCCGGCGGGGATGTCCGCGACGACGCACTCGATCTTCACCTTCTGGTGGAGGTCGACCGTGTACTCCTCGCCGCGCCATTGACCCTTCTTGGCGGGCTGGCTGCCGCGACCGGAGACGTTCGTCACCGTCAGCGACGGCGCGCCGATCTCCGCGAGGCCGGTCTTGACGTCCGAGAGCTTGTCCGGACGGATGAAGGCGGTCACCATCTTGATGCCGCCGTCGTTCGGTTCGCCGCCGTCGGCGCGGACGATGCCGTTCTCGTCCTCGACGAGGCCGCCGTCGGTGACGGTGTCGGGCTTGCCGAACTCGGGGTAGGTGTCGACGCCGTGCTCGGAGACGTCGAGGCCGTCACGCTCGTGTTCGGGCGAGACGCGGGCCTGATCCATGGACTTGAACAGGCTGAACACCGCGCCGGTCGCCAGGATGGTCCACGCCGCGATGACGACGATCCCAACCACCTGCGCGGCCAGTAGGCTCGCGCTGAACCCGTCGACGTGGAAGAACGGGAGCAGGAGCGCGCCGACGACGCCGGCCGAGCCGTGGACGGGGAAGACGGCACACACGTCGTCGATCTTCAGGCGCTTCTCGACGAACTCGAAGACGAAGGGAAGCTGCGCCCCGGCGACGAGGCCGGAGATGATGCCGCCGTACCAGACGACGACGTTCGCGGAGGCGGTCACGCCGACCAGGCCCGCGAGCAGCCCGTTCGCGACGTACAGCGTGTCGACCTTGCCGGATTTGTACATCGCTGCCAGCCCGGCACCGACGGCCCCCGCGGCCATACCAAGCGTGGTGTTCAGCGCGACGCGGCCGACGTAGTCGAACGCACCGAGTACGAGCGAGCCGTCCTGAACCGCGAACACCGTCGCGGCCGTACCGACGTTGAAGCCGTACCAGCCGAACGCGAGGATCAGCGTCCCCAGCGCCGCGAACGTCATCGAGTGGCCGGGGATGACGTTGGTCGAGCCGTCGGAGTTGTAGCGGTCCATCCGCGGGCCGATGACGTACGCCGCGGTGAGGCCGGCGATACCGCCCATCCCGTGGACGATCATGCCGCCCGCGAAGTCCGCGAAGGCGACCCCGCCGAGCGCGTCGGCGATGAACCCGTTCGGCGCGCCGTCGTTGACCGCTAACAGCCCACCGCCCCAGGTGAAGCCGGTGACCACGGGGTAGATAACCGCGGCCAGCAGGATCGTGTAGCCGACGTACGCGCGGAGCTTCGCACGCCCGGCCACCGCACCGGAGACGATCGTCGCGGCGGTCATGGCGAACACCGCGCCGAACAGCCAGCCGACCCAGTCGTTGACCGCGTTGGTCGTCATCGTGGCGTAGAGGTCGGCGACCGTGATACTCCCGCTGCTCGTCAGCGTGCCGACGACCGTCGAGAAGCCCGCACCGACGATGAAGAAGGCGAGGACCCCGACGCTCCACGTCAGGAGGTTCTTCGTCAGCTGGTTGGCGACGTTCTTCGAGCGCACCTGCCCGGCCTCCAGCATCGCGAAGCCGGCGTGCATGAAGAAGATGAGGAAGGTGACCACCAGCACCCACATCAGGTTGATCCCCTCCGCTAGGACCGCGGGGTCGACCTGGAGGAGACTCATTCGTCCACCTCAGTCGAGTCGCGTTTGTTCACCGATTTCGCGTATTCCGTGTCGTTCTGGTACATATCTACGAGAGAGGACCTGATTTGGAAGCACATAAACCCTTGAGTTGACAATAGTGAATTATGAAGGGTATATTCCGATGCTCGTCCGATATAACGGTGCATATAGGCTATATAAGGTTGTAATGCGGTCGCATGCTCGGCAAGTGTTGCGTTCGGTGTTGACGGCCATAGTGTAAAAAAATTGACATGCAAACACGAGATCGGCTCGAAACCGGGCGTACGGCTCGCGCGCGCCGGGGTGGTCGCTCTGCGACACGGGCGACGAGAGAGGCGTCGACGACCGAGAGCCGCCAGAAGCCGAAACGGACGAGCGATCCGAAACGAACGGGTGGTCCGTCCTCGGCGATCAGGCGTCCAACTCGGCGACGACGGCCTCGGCCAGGGCGACGAACGTCGCCTCCGCGGGAACCACGTCGACCGCGAGCCCGTGGGACCCGGCGGTCTCGCGAGTCGGATGGCCGATGCACCCGACGACGGCGTCGTCCAGCCCCGCCAGCGCCGCCTCGCGGACGCCGCGCTCCTCGGCGGCCTCCAGGAAGTGTTCGACCGTGAGCGAGGAGGTGAAACACGCCCCGTCGAGGTCGCCGGCGGCGGCCGCCTCGGCGGAGTTCCCGCTCCCCTCGGGGCGGATCAACTCGTACAGCACAGTCTCGTGGACGGTCGCGCCGGCCTCGCGCAGCCCCTCTAGCAGGACGGGGCTGCCGTGATCCGAGCGGGCGACCTCCACCCGTCGGCCGTCGACGCCGGCGTCCGCGAGCGCCGTGACCAGCCCGGTCGAGGAGAACTCCTCCGGGACGAGGTCGACGCGCCACCCCGCGCTTTCGGCGGCCTCGGCGGTCGAGGAACCGATACAGGCGATCGACGGTCGATCATCGTCGCGCCGCTCGTCCTCGCCGCCGTCGCCCGCGGTGTCGTCCGGGGCCCAGCCGGCGTCGTCGACGAGTTCGACGCCGGTCTTCGAGGTGAACACGACCCAGTCGGCCCCCTCGGGCGTCGCGCCCGTCGGGCGGATCGCGAGCATCGGGTCCGGCACGGCTTCGACGCCGAGGTCGGCGAGCGTTTCCACCGCCCCGGTCAGTCGCTCGTCGTCCGGGCGGAACACCGCGACGCGGGGGCGGCCGTCGGCGTCGCCCGCGGCGTCACTCTCGTCGTCGCGACCGCCGTCGTCCTCTCGGTCGCTCACTCGCGGTCACCTCCCTCGTCGACCCGGTCGGCGTCGCCCGCGGTCGCGCCGGCGTCGCCGCGCCCCCGGAGAAACTCGACCACCCGGTCGCGCGCGCCGGCGACCTCGCCGATCACCGTGATGGCGGGCGGTTCGATCCCCGCCCCGTCGCGCACGTCGACGGCGTCCGCGAGCGTCCCGGTCGCGACGCGCATGTCCGGCCACGTGCCGCGCTCGACGAGCGCGACGGGCGTCGCGGGGTCCATCCCGGCGTCGAGCAGTTCCCCGGTGTACAGCGGCAGCTTTCCGACGCCCATCAGCACGACGATGGTGCCGCCGGTGGCCGCCAGCGCGTCCCAGTCCACGGCGGACTCCGCTTTCGTCGGGTCCTCGTGGCCCGTGACGAACGAGACCGAGGAGGCGTGGTCGCGGTGGGTCACCGGGATGCCCGCGACGCCCGGGGCGGCGATGGGCGAGGTGACGCCCGGCACGACCTCGAACGGGACGCCCCGGGCGGCGAGGTGCTCGGCCTCCTCGCCGCCGCGACCGAAGACGAACGGGTCGCCTCCCTTGAGACGGACGACGTGTTCGCCCGCCTCCGCCAGTTCGACAAGCCGGTCGTTGGTGTACTCCTGGCTGGTGCGGTCGCCGCCGGCGCGCTTGCCAACGTCCTCGCGCTTCTCAGCCGGGATCGAGTCGAGGATCTCCGGACCCGGGAGCTTGTCGTGGAGGACCACGTCCGCCTCCTCGAGCAGTCGTCGGGCCTTCACGGTGAGCAGCTCCGGGTCGCCGGGACCGGAGCCGACCAGCGAGACGAAGCCGCCCGCGCGGTCGATCTCGTCGCCGGCGGCGTCGCCGTCGTGCGTCATCTACTCGTCGCCCTCCTCGACGCGCTTGGCGGTCTCGGTCTCGGCGGACCGCTTCGCGGCCGCGATGAGGTCGGCCGCGCCCTGCTCGCGGAGCGCGTCGGCGAACTCGGCGGCGGCCTCGCGGTAGGTGCGAAGCGGGAGGTCGCGGATCGCCGCGACCTGGGTGTCGCCGTCGGCCGACAGCACTCGAACGCGCGTGCTGACGTGCTCGCCTTGGACGAGCGCGTTGACGCCGATCGGCGCGATGCAGCCGCCGCCCAGCTCGGCGAGGACGGTGCGCTCGACGCTGGTGGCGACGCGGGTCGGCTCGTGGTCCATCGCCGACCGGATCGTCTCGATCACGTCGGGGTCGTTCGCGGTGACCGCGACCGCGCCCTGGCCGGGCGCTGGGACGTGGTCCGCGCGGTCGAGCCGTTCGACCGCGTACTCGTCGCGGTAGAACAGGTCCGACCGACGTAGGCCGGCCTCCGCCAGCACGATCGCGTCGTACTCGTGCTCGAGGTCGTGCTCGAGCGCGCGGCGCTGGAAGTCGGTGAGGTCGTCGAACCACTCCTCGACGGTTCGCTCGTACTCGTCGTCGGTCTCGCGGAACTCCGCCGCCTCCGCCGCGCTGTCGGCCTCGGCCTCGATGCGACGCTCGTGTTCGGCCTGCAACTCGGGCGCGATGAGCTTCTGGATCCGCGTGTCGACGTTGCCGCGGAGCGGACGGACCTCCAGGTCCGGACGCTCGGCGAGCACCTGCGCCTTCCGGCGCAGCGAGGAGGTGCCGACGACCGAGCCGCGCGGGAGGTCCGCGAGGTCCCCGCCGTCGCGGGTGACGAGCGCGTCGCCGGCGGGCGCGCGCTCGCCGACGGCGGCGACGACGAGCCCCTCGGGCATCTCGGTGGGCATGTCCTTCAGCGAGTGGACCGCGGCGTCGACCCCGCCCGACAGCACCTCCTCGTCGAGCGCGCGCACGAACGCCCCCGTGCGCCCCAGTTCGGTAATGAGCGCTTCGTCGAGCTCGTCGCCGCGCGTCTCGACCTCGACCAGCTCCACGTCGCGGCGGCGCGTCGAGAGCTCGTCTCGGACGCCAGCCGCCTGTCGGAGCGCGAGGTCGGAGCCGCGGGTGGCGAGCCGCAGCGTCCCGGATGTCATACCCGAAACTCCGGTGCCACCGGGGAAAACGGGTTCGCTTCCGCAACGCGACGGCGTGTGACGCCGCGTCAGGGGGGTCGGTTTCTCAGCGGCGAGCAAGCTTCGCCGAACCGGCACCGTTTATCAGGGAGGGGAGTGTATCGCGATCCATGCAGACGGACGCCGTCGCTCACGTCCGCGCCTCCTTCGAGCGACGCCTCCGAGGACCCGCGGCACGGAGACGAGTCTCCGCGCCGCGACGACCGGGCCGCTAGGCCCCACCTCACTCCCTTCCCTCGTCTCGATCCGCTCGCCTTCCTCCGGGTAGCGTGCAGTCCGCGATTAATTTTCGAAGTTTACAAACGTCGAATTTATGGGCGTCGACGTGCGAGCGTGAGGTATGACGAAACGCGTTGCGCTCGCATTCAGCGGTGGACTCGACACGACCGTCTGCGTCCCGCTCCTCGAGGAGGAGTACGGCTACGACGAGGTCGTCGGCGTCACCGTCGACGTGGGCCAGCCGGCGGAGGAGTTCGACGAGGCCGAGGAGACCGCCGAGGCGCTCGACCTGGAGCACTACGTCGTCGACGCGAAAGCCGAGTTCGCGGAGCTGTGTTTCGACTCCGTGCGCGCGAACGCGACGTATCAGGGCTACCCGCTCGGAACCGCCCTCGCGCGTCCGGTGATCGCCGAGGCGATCCTGAAGGTCGCCGAGGAGCAGGACTGCGACGCCCTCGCGCACGGCTGTACCGGGAAGGGGAACGACCAACTGCGCTTCGAGACCGTCTGGCGCGCCTCCGACAAGGAGGTCATCGCGCCGGTGCGCGAGCTCGGCCTCACGCGCGAGT
Source organism: Halobaculum sp. CBA1158 (assembly GCF_021431925.1). Lineage (NCBI taxonomy): Archaea > Methanobacteriati > Methanobacteriota > Halobacteria > Halobacteriales > Haloferacaceae > Halobaculum > Halobaculum sp. CBA1158. The sequence goes on from NZ_CP090371.1 coordinate 348,461, forward strand.
GGGAGATCGAGTACGCCGACGAGAAAGACCTGCCCGTCGAGGGCGGCAACGAGGGCGCGTGGTCGATCGACACGAACCTCTGGTCGCGCTCGGTCGAGGGCGACGACCTGGAGGACCCCACCTACGTCCCGCCGGAGGACATCTACGACTGGACGGCGACGCCCGGAGAAGTCGACGGCGAGGAGCTGGTGGAGATCGGCTTCGAGATGGGCTACCCCGTGATGCTGAACGGCGAGACGATCGATTCGGTCTCGCTCATCGAGGAACTCAACGAGATCGCCGGCGCGTACGGCGTCGGCCGTACTGACATGATGGAAGACCGGATGCTCGGGCTGAAGGTGCGCGAGAACTACGAGCACCCCGCCGCGACCGTCCTGTTGACGGCGCACGAGGCGCTCGAACAGCTCGTGTTCACCAAGTCCGAGCGCGACTTCAAGCAACAGATCGACGAGCAGTGGGCCCAGCAGGGGTACAAGGGCCTCGTGGACTCGCCGCTCGTGAACTCCCTCGAGGGCTACCTCGACGCCGGCCAGGAGAAGGTCACCGGCACGGTGACGGTGAAGCTTCAGGGCGGGCAGTGCCGCCCGGTCGCGCGCGACTCCGAGTACGGCGTCTACTCCGAGTCGGCCGCCTCGTTCAACACGGAGACGGTCGACGGCATCGAGCAGGCCGACGCGACGGGCGTCGCGAAGTACCACGGCTTCCAGGAGCGCCTCGCCAACCGCGTGCTGGAGAACGTGAAGGCCGGCGAGGGCGACGAGACTCTCGCGGCCGACGGCGGCAGCAAGGACGAGCACGGCGAGGACGACGAGTAGATGACCGGCGACGAGGGAACCGCCGGCAGCGACGCGGACGACGCCGAGTCCGCCGAGACGGTCGTCCGCCGCGACCGCTTCGCTGGCGGCCCGGCCCGCGGGTTCATGTCGAGCCTCGCGGCCGACGAGCGCATCTTCGCGGCCGACCTCGCGGTCGACCGCGCACACACGGTGATGCTCGCGGAGCAGGGCGTCGTCGGCGACGACGAGGCCGGCGAGATCCTCTCGGGGCTCGCCGCCGTCGAGGACGCCGGCCACGCCGCGCTCCCGGACGGCGAGGACGTCCACGAGGCCATCGAGTCGGCGGTCGTCGACCGCGTCGGCGACGTGGGCGGGAAGATGCACACCGCGCGCTCGCGCAACGACGAGGTCGCGGCCTGCATCCGCTACCGCTACCGCACGGACCTGCTCGACACCGCCGAGGCGACGCTGGCGCTGCGCGAGGCGCTGCTGGATACCGCGGCCGCCCACGCCGACACGGTCATGCCGGGGTTCACCCACCGACAGTACGCCCAGCCGACGACCGTCGGGCACTTCCTGTCGTCGTACGCGGGCGCGGTCGAGCGCGACACGGCTCGGCTGCTCGCGGCGTTCGACCGGACGAACGAGTCGCCGCTTGGCGGGGCCGCCTTCGCGGGCACCACCTTCGACATCGACCGCGAGCGCACGGCCGAACTGCTCGGGTTCGACGGCGTCGTCGAGAACTCGACGGACGCCGTCTCCGCGCGCGACTTCCTCCTCGAGGGGACCGCCGCGCTCGCGAACCTGACGGCGACGCTGTCGGGCCTCGCCACGGACCTGATCGAGCACGCGAAGGACGGCTACTTCGACCCCTCGGACGACTACGCGTCCACGTCGTCGATCATGCCCCAGAAGGTGAACCCGGACACGCTGGAACTGGCGCGCGCGGTCGCGGGCGACGCCGCCGGCGACCTCACCGGCCTGCTCACGACGCTGAAGGGGCTGCCGCGGGCGTACAACCGGGACCTCCAGCGCGCGACGCCCCACGCCTGGGACGCCGTCGACGACGCGACGGAGGCGACCGAGGTCGTCGCCGGCGCGGTCGCGACCGGCGAGTGGAACGTCGAGGCGTGCGCGGCCGACGCGGGCGCGGGCTTCTCGACGGCCACGGGGGTCGCCGACGCGCTCGCGGCCGCCGGGATCCCGTTCCGCACGGCCCACGAGGTGGTCGCGGAGGCGGCCGCGGCGTCGCCGTCGGACGCCGACGCGGAGACGCTCGCTGCAAATCTTGACGCGGCCGCTGCGGAGGTACTTGGGGAGTCCCTGTACGAACACGTGAGCCGCGAGGACCTCGACGCCGCGCTCGACCCCGCCGGGAGCGTCGCCTCCCGCGCGTCGCGCGGCGGCCCGGCACCCGACGCCGTGGCCGACTCCCTCGCGCGCATGACCGAGACGTACGACGGTCACGAGAACGGACTCGCCACGCGCCGCGGCGCGCTCGCGGCCGCCGAAACGAACTTGACGGATGCGGTCGAACCGTACATCTGATCGCCGAGAGCCCACGAACCCACCAATGACCGGACGCCCGACGACCCGACGGGTGCGAGGCGCTTCGCGCCTCCGCCGACCGCTCGCCCGACCGCGAGCGGCGCGACCGTCGCTCGGGCGACTCCCACGACGACCGGGGGACGGTCGCCCGCGACCGGGGGTCCGACCCCGACCGGTCTCGGCCGCCGCCCCGCGACCGCCGGCGGCGGTGGCCCCGCCGGCCCCCCTCGGGGCCAACACCACTCAGATTTCGAACATCGGATTCGAGATCCGCGCCGACCCGCCCGCTCACGCCGCGTAGCCGCGCCCTCGTCATTTTATTCAGCTGACAGAATCGACGGATTAAAGATGTCTTCCCCGATAGAGAGGAGTACACCATGACCGAGTCCGAATGCGTCGAGTGCGGGGGAACCGTGGCCCTGCACGACGACCTGGAGATCGGAGAGATCGTCGACTGTGAAACGTGCGGAGCCGAGCTGGAGGTCGTCGACGTCTCCCCGCCGGTCCTCGATCGAGCCCCGGAGCTCGAAGAGGACTGGGGGGAGTAAGATGAAGCTCGGCCTGCTCTACTCCCGGATACGGAAAGACGAGAAGCTCCTCCTCTCGGAGCTTCGCGAGCGCGGCCACGAGATCGTCAAGATCGACGTGCGCAAACAGCGGTTCGGCCTCGACGCGACGACCGCCGAGGTCGCCGACTGCGACCTGGTGATCGACCGCTGTCTCGCCACCTCGCGGTCGCTGTACGCCACGCGGTTCCTCGCGGCGTACGGGGTGCCCGTGATCAACAGTCCCGAGACGGCCGCCGTCTGCGCGGACAAGGTGAAAAACAGCCTCGCGCTGGAGGCGGCCGGGGTGCCGACGCCGGCGACCGAGGTGGCGTTCACCAAGGAGGCCGCGATGGAGGCCATCGAGGGGTTCGGCTACCCCTGCGTGATCAAGCCGGTCGTCGGCTCGTGGGGCAGGCTGATGGCGAAGATCGACACCGAGAACGCCGCCGAGGCGATCCTGGAGCACAAGGCCACCCTCGGGCACTACGAGCACAAGGTGTTCTACGTGCAGGAGTACGTCGACAAGCCCGGCCGCGACATCCGCGTGCTGGCGTGTGACGGCGAGCCCGTCGCCGCCATGACGCGCTCCTCGGATCACTGGCTCACCAACGCCGCGAAGGGCGGCGAGACGGCCACCTTCGACCTCGACGACGAGGCGAAGGAACTCGTGGCGACCGCCAGCGACGCGGTCGGCGGCGGCCTGCTCGGCGTCGACCTGATGGAGACGAAGGACGGCGAGTACACGGTTCACGAGGTGAACCACACCGTCGAGTTCAAGGCGCTGAACGAGGCGAGCGAGGTCGACGTGCCCGCGGCGGTCGTCGACTGGCTCGAACTGAAGGCCGATGTAGCCGACGAGGCGGTGGCGACGGCATGACGAGCGAGGTCGAGCGGAGCGAGACCTGGGAAACGAGCGGGGAGCGAGCGCGGTCGAGCACAGCGAGACCGCGACGGCGAACGGGGAGCGGAGCGACCCGTGAGCGCAGCGACCCGCGAGTCGCCGTCGCCGACGGCGGTACCGAACAACTGACCGCCTCCGTCGTCGGCGCGTCCGGCTTCGCGGGCGGCGAACTGTGTCGCCTGCTGACCGGACACCCGAACGTCGAACTCGTGCAGGCGACCAGCCGCGAGTACGAGAACAAGACGCTCGGCTACGTCCACCCGAACCTCCGGGGCGTCGACGTGCGCTTCTCGTCGCCGGAGGACCTCGACTCGGTGGACGTGCTGTTCGCGTCGACGCCCCACGGCGTCTCGATGGAGCACATCGACGCCTTCCGCGACGCCGCGGGCACCGTGGTCGACCTCTCGGCGGACTTCCGCCTGAACGAGGCGGCGGACTACGACGAGTGGTACGACGGCCACGTCGCCCCCGAGCACCTCGCGGACGCGGCGTACGCGCTCCCCGAACTCGGACGCGAGAAACTGAAGGGTGCGGACCTCATCGCCTCCGGCGGCTGCAACGCCACGGCGACGATGCTGGCGCTGAAGCCGTTGGTCGATTCGGGCGTCATCACGCCCGACGACCAGGTGGTCGCGGACCTGAAGGTCGGCTCATCGGAGGGGGGAGCCGGCGGCGGTGCCGCCTCCAGCCACCCGGAGCGCTCGGGCGTCGTGCGCCCGTACGCGCCGACGGGGCACCGCCACGAGGCGGAGATCCAGCAGGAACTGGGCCTCTCGCTCTCGTTCACCGTCCACGCGGTCGACATGACCCGCGGGGCCGCGGCGACGTGTCACGCCTTCCCGAGCGAGCGCGTCACTACGGGCGACCTGTGGGGCGCGTACCGCGAGGCGTACGACGACGAGCCGTTCGTCCGCCTCGTCGCGGGCGGCGGTGGCGTGTACCGCTACCCCGAGCCGAAGGCCGTGGCCGGGACGAACCACGCCGAGGTCGGCTTCGAGCTTGACCCCGAGAACGGCCGCGTGGTCGCGTTCTCGGCCATCGACAACGTGATGAAGGGCGCGGCGGGGCAGGCGGTCCACGCCGCCAACGTCGCGCTCGGGCTGGAGGAGACGGCCGGTCTGGAGTTCCAGGGGCTCCACCCCGTGGGAGCGCCGTGAGCTGGCTCGGTGCGGCCGCCGTCGCGGACGGCGAGGTCCTGCCCGACGGCGGCGACGGCCCGCCCGTGGTCGTGAAGCTCGGCGGCGCGCGCGCGGTCGACCCCGCTGGGGCGGTCGGCGACGTGGCCCACCTCGTCGCCAACGGCCGCAGTGTGGTCGTCGTCCACGGCGGCTCGACCGCCGTCGACGACCTGCTGGAGCGCCTCGGCATCGAGTCGGAGTACGTTGAGACGCCCTCGGGCGTCACCGGCCGTTTCACCGACGCAGAGACGATGGAGGCGTTCACGATGGCGATGGCGGGCCAGGTGAACACCGACCTCGTCACCGCGATGAAGAACGCCGGCGTCGACGCCGTCGGCCTCTCGGGCGTCGACGGCGGCATCCTGACAGGCCCCCGGAAATCGGCCGTCCGCGTCGTCGAGGACGGAACGAAGAAGATCAAACGCGGCGACCACTCGGGCACGCCGAAGGAGGTGAACGACGGCCTCCTCTCTACCCTGCTCGCTGACGGGTACACGCCGGTCGTCTCCCCGCCGATGTTCGGTATGGAAAGCGAGAGCGAGGGGACCCCCGTCAACACCGACGCCGACCGCGCGGCCGCGGCCGTCGCGGGCGCGCTCGGCGCGGAACTGGTCGTCCTCACGGACGTGTCGGGCGTGTACGCCGATCCGGACGACCCCGACACGCTCATCGAGTCCGTCACCACGGACGCCGAGTACGACGCGCTCACCGACGCCGCCGAGGGGTTCATGACCCGGAAGGTGATGGCCGCGACCGAGGCGCTCGAGTCCGGTGCCAGCGCGGTGACCGTCGCCGACGCGAACGTCCGCGACCCGATCGTCGCCGCGCTCGACGGCGCGGGGACGCGTATCGAGCGGTCCGCGGTCGTTGCCGGCGCGGACGGCGCGACCGACGAGGTCTCCGCCGACGCGGAGGTGGACGGATGAGCGCCTTCGAGGACCTGAGCGACGCCGGCGAGGGGTTCGTCTTCTCGGAGAAGCCGATCCCCATCGAGTCGGGCGAGGGCGTCCACCTCACCGCCGAGGACGGAACCGAGTACCTCGATTTCGGCGCGAGCTACGCGTGCGCCCCCCTCGGCCACTGCCCGCCCGCGGTGGTCGACGCGGTGCAGGAGCAGGCTGCCGAGCTGCTGTACGTGCAGGCGTCGTACCCCAACAGCGCTCGCACGGAGCTGTACGAACGCCTCGGCGCGGTCGCCCCCGGCGACATCTCGAAGGTGTGGCTCTGTAACTCCGGCACGGAGGCGAACGAGGCGGCGATGAAGTTCGCGCGCTCGGCGACCGGGCGCGAGAAGATCGTCGCCACGAAACGCGGCTTCCACGGCCGGACGCTGGGCGCGCTGGCGATGACGTGGAAGAAGAAGTACCGCGCCCCCTTCGAGCCCGTCGCCGGCGGCGTCGAGTTCGTCGACTACGGCGACGCGGAGGCGCTGGCGGAGGCCGTCGACGACGAAACCGCAGCCGTGTTCCTCGAACCCGTTCAGGGCGAGGGCGGGATCAACCCCGCGGGTACCGAGTATCTGCAGTCGGCTCGCGACCTGACCGAGGACGCCGGCGCGGCGCTGGTGTTCGACGAGATCCAGACGGGTATGGGCCGCACCGGCGACCTGTGGGCCTGCGAGGGCGCGGGCGTCGTACCCGACGTCCTCACGACGGCGAAGGGCGTCGCCTCCGGCCTCCCGCTGGGCGCGACGCTGTGTGCCGACTGGATCGCCGACGGCGCGGCCAGCCACGGCTCGACGTTCTCGGGCAACCCGGTCGTCGCCGCCGCGGCCAACGCGACCCTTGAGGAACTGGTCGCCGAGGACGTGCCCGGCCACGCGGCGACGGTCGGCGACTACCTCACGACCCAGTTGACCCAGGCCGTCGAGGAGCACGACCTGCCCGTGCGCGAGGTGCGCGGCGAGGGGCTGATGATCGGCATCGAGGTGAAGCGCGGGGCGAACCGGTACCTCCGCGATCTGGCGATGGAGCATCAGATCCTCGCGCTGCCGGCGGGCCGCTCCGTGGTCCGTCTGCTCCCGCCGCTGGTGATCAACGAGGGCCACGCCCGCGAGGTCGTGGACGCCCTGACCGAGGTGCTGTGAACATGGAGGGGATCGAGTGATGGCCGTGCAGAACCCGGTCGACCCGACGGAGGCGCTCGACACCGACGGTCGCAGACTGCTGTACGATCTCGTGTCGACGCCGTCGGTCTCGGGCGACGAGGCCGAGGCGGCTACCGTCCTCGTGGAGTTCCTCGAGGACCACGGCCGCGAGGCGTACACCGACGAGGTGGGGAACGTCCGCGCCCCCGGCGACGACTCGCTGCTGCTCACCTCCCACGTCGACACGGTCCCGGGCGACATCCCGGTCGAGATCGCCGACGGCGACGAGGAACTGGACGCCGACGGTCCCGTGCTGTGGGGTCGCGGCAGCGTCGACGCCACGGGATCGCTGGCGGCGATGGCCGTCGCGGCCGTCGAGACTGGCGTCTCGTTCGTCGGCGTCACGGGCGAGGAGACCGACTCCCGCGGCGCGCGCCACCTCGTCGAGACGCGCGACGCGCCCGAGGCCGTCATCAACGGCGAGCCGTCCGGCTGGGACGCCGTGACGCTCGGATACCGCGGGCTCATCTCCGGGACGTACGTCGCGACCAGCGAGTCGGGGCACACCTCCCGGCCGGACGCCAACGCCGTCCAGCACGCGATGCACTGGTGGCAACGCGTCGAGGACGCGTTCGACTACTACGACTACGGTGCCGTCTTCGAGCAGGTGACGACGAAGCCGGTCGCCGTCGAGGGCGGTCTCTCCGAGGACGGCCTCTCGATGGAGGCGACGATGGACGTGCAGTTCCGGGTGCCGCCGTCGCTTTCCCCCGAGGACGTTCGCGAGCGCGCCGACGCCGAACTCGACGTGGGGACGGTCCATTGGAACGACCCGATCCCGCCCGTGATGGGGAGCCCCAGGGACGCCGTCGCAACCGCGCTCCGGGGCGGTATCCGCCGCGCGGGCGGCGACCCCCGGCTGCTCCGCAAGACCGGCACCGCGGACGTGAACATCTTCGCCGGCGCGTGGGACGTGCCGATGGCGACGTACGGCCCCGGCGACTCCGACCTGGATCACGCGCCCGACGAGCGACTCCCCGTACGGGAGTTCGACCGCGCCGTCGAGGTGCTCACCGACGCCTCGCGACGACTGACCGACGACTGATTCACGGCGGACCCGGCGCGCCCACGTCGCCCGCCCCGTTCTGACGCACGTCACCTCACCACCGACTCACCGCACGACACCGACACGACCCGATATCCACGACCCCCGATCACGATGAGCACGAACACGACACCGACGACGACCGACGACGAGGCCGACGCGTTCCCGAGCGACTTCCTCGACATCGACGACCTGACCGCCGAGCAGTTGGCGACGGTGCTGGCGCGGGCCTCCGACCTGAAGGCGGGCAAGGACCTCACGCAGTTGCCCCGGACGACCCTGGCGATGCTGTTCGAGAAGCCCTCGACCAGGACCCGCGCGAGCTTCGAGACGGGGATGACCCAACTCGGGGGCCACGCGATGTTTCTCGGGCCCGACGCGATCCAGTTGGGTCACGGCGAACCGCTGAAAGACACCGCCCGCGCGCTCGGCGGCTACGCCGACGCCCTCATGGTTCGGACGTTCGCCCACGAGAACGCGGAGATCCTCGCTGAGTACGCCGACGTGCCCGTGATCAACGGCCTCACCGACGACGCCCACCCCTGTCAGACGCTGGCGGACCTGCTCACGATCCACGAGGAGGTGGGCGACCTCTCGGAGGTGCAGGCGGCGTGGGTCGGCGACGGCAACAACGTCGGTCGCTCGTTCGCCGTCGGGGCCGCCCTCGCGGGCCTCGACCTCACGGTCGCCACGCCCGACGGCTACGGCCTCGGCGACGACGTGTACGACCGCTGTGCGGAACTCGGCACCGAACCGACGGCCGTCGACACCCCCGAGGAGGCCGTCGCCGACGCGGATGTGGTGTACACCGACGTGTGGGTGAGCATGGGCGAGGAGGAGGAGCGCGCGGAGAAGCTCCCGGCGTTCGAGGGGTATCAGGTGAACGAGGAACTCCTCGACGCCACCGACGCCGCGTTCATGCACTGCCTCCCCGCCCACCGCGGCGAGGAAGTGACCGACGCCGTGCTGGAGTCGGAGCGCTCGATCGTGTGGGAGCAGGCGGAAAATCGGATGCACGCGCAGAAGGGGCTGCTGGTGGAGCTGCTGGAGTAACGGACGCGAGCGGTCGGAGCAGTCACGGCTCCGGCGGCTCCCCGTCGTAGGCCGCGTGGTCGCTGAAGAAGTTCAGCATCGCGAACTTCAGCTTCTCCGGGCCGATGTCGATCAGCTCCTCGCGCTCCTCGGGCGGGAACGCGTCGCGCACGGAGTACTTCCCCATGTCGGCGGTGGTGTACCGCTTGTCCAGCAGCGCGCGCACGCCGAAGTCGGTCGGCGAGCGTATCACCCGGCCGAGCGCCTGCCGGGTCTTTCGGACCGTCGGGATCTCGACGGCGTACTCCCAGCCGGCGTCTCGGGATCGCTCGGCGAACGCGCGGTCGTAGGCGTCCTGCACCGCCTCCATGCGCTCGGAGAGGTGGGGGTACGGCACGCCGACGACCGCCACGGTCCGGGCGGCGTCGCCGTCGAAGCTCACCCCCTCAGCGAGCGTTCCCCACAGGGAGGTGAACAGTGCGGCGTCATCGTTCTCCACGAGTCGCCGGCGCAACTGCTCGGTGTCGGGGTCGGAGCCGTCGAGCAGCAACTCTCCGAGGGTCGGATCGCCCGAGAGGAGTTCGTGGTAGCGCTCGGCCTCGGCGTACGACGGGAAAAAGAGGAGGCTGTTGCCGGGCGTGAACCGGACCACGTCCGAGAGGGTCGCGGCGATCGTCTCCTGCGTGCCGGGGTCGTCGCGCTCGGAGGCAAACAGCGCGGGGGTCGCCACCGAGAACGTCCGGCGGTTCTCCTCGGGGTACGCCAGCCCGAACGCGAGCGTCACCGGGTCGTCCAGGCCGAGCACGTCCGCGGTCACGTCGAACGGCCGGAGCGTCGCGGACATGAGCACGCTCGCGTACACCTCCTCGAACAGGTCCTCGGTGACCTCGCGCGGGATGCAGGTGTACAGCTCCGCGCGGCCGTACACCTCGCCGGTGCCGGCGTCGCGGCGGACCGAGACCACGGGGTGTTGCCCGAGCTCGCCGCCGCCGTCCATCCACGCCGAGACGAACGCCGCCGCCTGGAGGGTCTGACACTCCCTGCGGCTCGTCGTCTCGCCGTCGCGGTACGCCTCCTCGTACTCCTCGTCGAGGCGCGTGCCCAGTTGGAGCGCGAGGTCGCACTCCGCGCGGATCCCGCCGCCCTCGTAGCGCTCGAGGAACGCGAGCGTGAGGTCGTCGCGGCGGTCCTCGTTCGCGATCGACAGGTCCCCCCAGCTCTCGTCCACCCGCTCGCGCGCGCCGAACTCCAGCTTCTCCTCGCAGGTCGCCCGCAGCGCCTCGGTGAACGCCCGGAGGACGTTCTCCGCGGGCTCGGCGCGGGAGTCGTCCGTTTCCTCCAGTTCGTCGAGGGCGGCGTCGAGGGTGTTCTCCGTGAGCGTCTTCGAGGCGTGGTCGCGGGCGGCGTCCTCGACGTTGTGCGCCTCGTCGAACACCGTGATCACGTCCTCCGGGTCGCGGTCGAGCCATCGGAAGAACTGCTCTCTGATCTGTGGGTCGAGCAGGTGGTGGTAGTTGCACACCACCAGTTCCACGTCCTCCATTCCCTCCTTCAGCAGCTCGTAGCCGCAGAAGCCGCGTTGCCCGGCGTACTCGTACACCTCCTCGGGAGTGCGAACGTCGGCGAACAGCCACGAGAAGAACTCGCCGGTGTCGGCGGTGAGGTTGCTGTAGTAGTAGTCGCAGGTGTTGCTCGCCTCCTCGTCGATCTCCTCGTCGAGGCGCTCCAACTCCTCCTGGACGGCCTGCCGAGCCTCGGCGGCGCGTTCGGCGTCGCCTCCGCCGGAGGCGGACCCGGAGCCCTCCCCGGTCCCCTCCTCGCGCATCTCGTCGGTGAGGTCGTCGAGCCGCCGCTCCAACTGTTGTCTGTCCTCCTCGTCCTCGACGACCGATCGGGTGGTGTCCCGGAGCGTCTGGCACTCCTGGTAGTCGACGTCGATGTGGCACATCGACGCCTTCCCCTTGAACACGGTCGCACGGATGGGCTCGGTCTCGTTGATCGCGCGGGCGTCCTCGACGAACTGCCGCATCTGCTGGTGGACGTTCGTCGTGATGACGACGGTGCGGTCGTGCTCGCGGGCGTGCTGGAGCGCCGGCACGAGCGCCGAGAGCGTCTTGCCCGTACCGGGCGCGCCCTCGAACAGCACGTCCTGCCCGCGCTCGAGCGAGTTAGACACCCGGTCCATCGCCTCCTCCTGGTTCGGATACGGCTCGTCGTACGGGAAGAAGCGCAGGTGGCCGTCCGTCGTCGACACACCCCGTCTTTCGCCTCATCGGCTTTGAACCTACGGGTGACGCGGCACGTGGGCGCACGGCGATCGAACTTCGAGTCCCCGACACCGCCCACCGAACGTCGGCGGTCGGGTGCACGCCACGGATGTACCGTGCACGTACGACTATCTCTCGAGCGCGTGAACGTCCTCTCGGTATGGCGACACAAGCACCCACGGCTACGACGGCGACTGACGAGACCGACCCGGTGAACGGCGGATGGCGCGGCGGCGTCGCGGCGGGCGCGCTCGCTGGCATCGCGATGGGCGCGGTGTTCTCGCTGTTCGCGCCCGCGGCGCTCGAGGTCGCGATCCCCTCGCTGTACGGTCTCTCGGGGGGAATCGCCGGCTGGATCGTCCACGTGAGCCACGCCGCGGTCCTCGGCGTGGCGTTCGTCGCGATCGCGAACGCGCTCGAGATAACCGATCCGAACCGGTCGACGCTGCTCGGCGTCGGATACGGCATCGCGCTCTGGGTGGTCCTCGCGGCGGTGGTGATGCCGGCGTGGCTCGCGGCGGTCGGGTCGCCCGCGACCCCGCCGCTCCCGAACGTCGACACGCTCAGCCTCGCGGCCCACGTCCTGTACGGGGCGGTGCTCGGCGCGGCACTCCCGTCGTTGCGCGCGCTGTGACCCCGACGCGACGACGCCGCTGACTTTTTCGCCGTTCGTATCCACCCGTCGGACATGAGCGAACGCGCGTCCGACGACACCGACGACGACTCGGGCTTCGACAAGGAGGCCGAGCGCGAGAAGCTTCGCGAGAAGTTCGCCCGCGACGAACGGAAACGCGAGTCCACCCGGCGGATGAGTGAACTCCTCCTCAAGGGGGCGACGATGACGAACGACCACTGCGACGCCTGCGGGTCGCCAATCTTCCGGCAGAACGGCCAGGAGTTCTGCCCCGAGTGCGACATGGGCGACGGCTCCGCGGACGCGACGACGACCGACGCCGGAGCCGAGCGGGCGAAGGGAGCCGAACGGCCTGCGGACGCCGCCGAACGGCCTGCGGACGCCGCCAGCGACGTGCAGTCGCCCGGCACCGCCGGATCGGGACCGGACGGGGCGACGAGCGCGAGGCAGGACACCGCCGCGGAGCCGGACACCGCCTCGGAACCGGACGCCGGACGCCCGAACGCGACGCCCGACTCCGACGGGCTCGGCGACGACACCCCGACCCGCCGCGCGGGTCGGAGCGACGCCGGAGCGACGCCGGAGCGACGCGACGGCTCGTCACCGACGCGGTCCGGCCGCTCCGCTACTCCCTCCGCCACGTCCTCCGGGGACGCCGCCGGCGACCTCGCGGCCGGTCGGGACGCGCTCGCGACGGCGCTGCGCCGGCACGCCGAGGCGGCGGCCGACGAGACGGACCCGCGGACCGCCGCCGACCACCTGGCGGCCGCCCGCGAGGCGGCCGAGGCGCTGGCGGCGCTGCGTCGCTGACGGTGCCGGGCCGCTGACGGTGCTGCGTCGCTGACGGTGCCGGGCCGCTGACGGTGCTGCGTCGCTGACGGTGCCGGGCCGCTGACGGTGCTGCGTCGCTGACGCGGTACGCCTCCGGAAGCCGGTCCGTCGCCGACCTCGATGGGTCAACTACTCCGGGTAGTCGCTCCCGACGACCTCGCGGATCCGGTCGGCGGTCACCTGTCCGACGCCGGACACCTCCAGCAGGTCCTCCTCGCGGGCGGTCATCACGGCTTCGACGGTGCCGAAGTGCTCCAGCAGCGCCCGCGAGGTCACGGGGCCGATGTCGGCGATCGACGAGACGACGTACTCCTGCTGCTCCGCCAGCGTCTTCGCCCCCTTCTCGCCGTGGGCCGACACCTCGCGGTCGTTCGTCTCCTGCTCGCGCCGGGCGATCACCTCCAGCAGATCGGCGGTGTCGGCCTCGTCCTCGGTTCGGAGGACGCTCGCGTCGAAGTCGATCGCCAGCGACGACAGCGCGCCCCGAACCGCGTTCGGGTGAACGTTGCGCTCGCCGTAGAGGTCCTCGCCCTCGATGATCACGACGGGGCGGGCGTACGCTCGGGCCGTGTCGCGTATCTGCTCGAACATCGACCGGTCGCCGCCGACGAGCGTGTCGAGGAAGTCCGCGACCGACTTGCGCTCGACGGCGACGCGGTCCGAGAGCACGTAGTCGCCCACCTCCAGCGTCTCCAGTCGGGTCGTGATCCCCTCCCGGGTGGAGAGGTCGCGCGCGATGGTCGACTCCAACTCGCGCTGGTCGATGACGACCTCCGTGCCCTCGGCGTCGGTGCCGGCGGTCGCGACGACGCCATCGTCGGTCGACTCCCCGTCACTAGCTGCGTCGCCGTCGGTCGAATCGCCGCCGTCGCCGGGGGCGTCGCCGTCGCGGTCGCCGTCGCCGTCGTCGTCCGGGTCGCCGCGGGGGTCGAAGTCGGTCAGTCCCGGTTGCGACTCCGTCGACCCGGTCGCGGTCGTCGATCCGCCGTCGTCGTCGCCCCCGCTGTCGGGGGCAGCGTCGCCGCCGGTCTCGGTTCCGTCGCCGTCGCCCTCGAACGCCTCCAGTCCGGCCTGCCCGCCGTCGTCGAGTTCGTCGCCGATCTCGTCGGCGACGCCCTTCAGCGTCCGAAGCTCCTCTTCCATCTCCTTCTCGCGCCGGCGCGAGATCCAGAAGAACGCCTCGTCGCGCGTGTCGTTGGCGAGCAGGACGACCACTTCTCCCTCGGCCTGGCGACCGGTTCGGCCCTTCCGCTGGATCGAGCGGATCGCCGTGGGAACCGGCTCGAAGAAGAGCACGAGGTCGACCTCCGGCACGTCCAGCCCCTCCTCGGCGACGCTGGTGGAGACGAGCACCTCGAACTCGCCGGCCCGGAAGGCGTCGAGCGTCTCCTGCTGTTGTTTCTGGGTCATGCCGTCGGAGCCCTCCTTGTCGCCTTGCCCGACGAACCGTCGGGTGTCGAACGACGCCGAGAGGAACTCCGTGAGCGCCTCCGCGGTGTCGCGCGACTCGGTGAACACGATGACGCGCTCGCCGCCGCCGATGCCGAGCGTCTGCGCGAGCAGCACTCTGGTCCGGCGGAACTTCGGGTGGAGGTCGTCGAAGTTCTCGGCCTTGTGCATCGCCTCTCTCACCTTCGGCTCGGCGACCATCCGCTGGCTCGCCTTCGACGCGCCCGACGACCGCGCGGCGTTGCGCTGGCGCTCGAAGTACCGCCGCAGCGCCTCGACGCTCTGGGTCTCGACGAGTTCGACCGCGCGCCGGAGCTTCATCACCTCCGCGTGGACGGACATCCCTGTGTACGCGTCGGAGTCGCCGCCGTCCATCATGCGCTGGAGTTCCCCGCGCATCCTGTTGAGGTCCTTCTGGGAGACGTCCGGCTGAGTCGTGTTCGTGACGCCCAACTCCTTCAGGCTCTCCAGCCTGTCCGTGATCACCTCGTTGAGCGCGTCGCGGATCTCGATGATCGGCTCGGGGAGGTCGATCCGCTCCCACTGTACGTCGGTGTCGTGAGTGTACTCGCCCACGTCGGCGTCGTCCTCGGTCATCACCTCCACCCGGTCGATGCCGAGGTTCTCACAGACGGTCGTGATCTCCTCGCGGTCGCCGCCGGGGGAGGCGGACATCCCCGTCACGAGGGGATCGGCGGCGTCGGCGTGGTAGCGCTCGGCGATGTACACGTACGCGTAGTCGCCGGTCGCCCGGTGGCACTCGTCGAACGTCAGGTGCGTCACCTCGGCCAGCGAGATGCGATTGCCGACGAGGTCGTTCTCGACGACCTGCGGCGTCGCGATGACGATGCTGGCGCTGTCCCACAGCTCCGCGCGGTCGTCGGGTCGCACCTCGCCGGTGAACACGACGATCTCCTCGTCGGCGACGTCCAGCGCCTCGCGGTAGAAGTCGGCGTGCTGCTGCACCAGCGGCTTCGTCGGCGCGAGAAACAGCGCCGTCCCGCCGGTCTCGTACAGCCGGTGGGCCGTCACCAACAGCGAGACGGTCGTCTTCCCGAGGCCGGTCGGCAGACACACGAGCGTGTGGCCCCCGCGGGCGGTCGCCGCCAGATCGGTCTGGTAGCGACGGTCTTCGATGAACCCCTCGACGAGCAGGGGATGGTCGACGTACTCGGTCTCTGCGGCGGCCTCGGCCATCGCTCACACTTGCGCGTCCCGATGGGTAAACCTTCGCGAACCACGGCGGAAGTGAAGCCGCGGCGCGCGCCCTCGCGGCGGCCGGTCAGATCTCCTCGCGCGGGCGGAACTCGAACTGGCGCGTCTCGCAGGCCGCCTCCGGCACCGACTCCCCGAGGAGCGCGGCCCACTCCGGGATGTGACAGTCGGCGTCAGTCGTCATCGGCTGAGACCACACGACCGCCTGTGATAACCGTTACCCGCGTTCCCGCCGACTCGGCTCCGGGGGATCGATTCTTGTCGGTGCGGTTCGGACGTGTCGGAATCCGTGGTCGGTCGACCTCCCGTCGGTCAGTCGCCGAGAGTGAACCCTTCGTCGGCGTCGCCGGGACGTCTGCTCGCGCCGGCGTCCGCGTCCGCGTCGACGGTGACGACCCACCGCCGGGCCGCCCACTCGAAGAGGACGAGCCCCTGAACGACGAGCAGGCTGGCCGAGGCGAAAAAGAGCGCCTCCTCGACGGGGAGCCCCGCGACGGCGACGCCGGTGGCGGTCTCGGGCGCGATGGTCCAGACGCCGTCGCCGATGGCGACCCGGTCGACGGCCGCGAGATACAGCGACGGGACGGCGACCGCGAGGAGCCATCGGGGTGTCGCCCGGGGTCGCGCGAGCACGGCCCCGCCGACGCCCCACTGGAGGGCCGCGACGGGGGCGACCCACGCCAGTAGCGCGCCGAGGTAGGTGTAGCGCTCCGGGGCCGCAAGCAGGAGCCAGCCGCCGGCGGCCGCGACCGCCAGCCACGCGACCGTGCCGGCGACGCGCGGGCGACGCGCGAGGTCGCCCTCGAACGGCGCGGCGTCGACGCCGACCCGGTCGAGCCACAGCCCCACGAGCAGCGTCTGGAGGACGAAGAAGAGGTACTCGCCCACGGGGGCGGCCCACACCCGCGCGAGCACGCGCCCCTCCCCGTAGAACCACACGCCGCGCTCGATGAGGAGGTTGTCCCACGGCGTCGTGTACGCGACCGCGACGGCGCACATGAGCGCGAGTCCCGCCCGCGCACGTCGCCGACGCGAGGACCCGAACGGCGGCCGCAGGCGAGCCAGCGCCCACAGCGCCGCGATCGGCGGCACGACGAACAGCAGGTGGACGGCGAGGTAGCTGAGCGTCACAGCCGACTCACCCGATCGGTCGACTCGCGGGGTCGCGCCCGCGCTCGCCCGGCGTTCGCTCCGCGACCGTGCGTCACGACCGACGGGGCGGACCACGGCGGGATAAGCCCGCCCCCGCGCGAATCACTCCTGAGACTTCGACCGGCGGCTCAGATCAGCTGCTCGCCGTCGTCGTCGTACAGCCGGATGGCGTCCACCGGGCAGGTCCGGGCGGCGAACTTCGCGTCCAGTTCGTCGCCCTCGGGCACCTCCAGGGCGAACACGTCCTCGTCGGTCTCCTCGCCGCCGACGAGGGTCGCCTTGCCGGCGTCCCTGTCCTTCTCGAAGGCGTCCCACTCGGCGACGCACTGGTACATTCCCACGCAGGTGTCGCGGTCGAACTCGACGTGCATACCGTCCCCTCGGTCGGGCGAGTAATACCGTCTTCGTCCCGGCCGCCGGCGCTGCCGGTTCGGGGCCGTCGGTTCGGTTCCGAAGACCTCTCGAGGGCACCGCGGTGGGACGGCCTCAGTACCCCGCGAGCAGCCTGGCGAGGACGCCGCGGACGCCCGGTGCCGCCGCGTCCTCGGGGACGAACGTCGGCACCGCGTCGCGGTCGATCCCGTCGTCCCCGCCCTCCGCGCCGCGCCAGACGACGGTCCGTCCCTCGACCGTCCCGTCGCCGACCCCGCCGGCGACGACGTGGCCCTCCGGCGCGTGGACGACGAGCGCGTCCGCGCCGGGATAGACGGTCCCCTCGCCGCCCATGACGAACGGCAGCACGGGGTCGCGGGCGTCGAAGGCGGTGAACAGGACCGCGCCGGCCTCGCGCTCGGCGGCGTCGCCGCGGCTGTGCTCGACGACCAGCGTGTCGCCGTCCATCCGGCTCGTCCGGTCGTCGCCGTCCGAGGCCGCCGCGGCGTCGACGATCGCGGCCCGCAGCGAGTCGTTCCGGAGCGCCTCGACCCCGTCGGACAGGGCGAGGCGGGCGGTCCAGCGGGTCGACCCGTCGTCGGACACGTGCACGTCGAGGGTGGCGCGTTCGATCGCGACGGCGACGCCGTGGCGGTCGGCGGCGTCGGCGAGCGCGCCGTCGACGCAGACGCCGCAGGCGGGCTCCGGCGGCGCACGAGCGGTGCCGTCTGCCGGGACGGCCGCGACGACGAGCGCCGACGCCACGAGGGCGACGCCGACGAGACGGAGGACACGGGGAGGGAGGGTTGCGAGGGACACGGCGAGGTCTGCGTCGCTCTGGCGTAAGTACCTTCGGCCGCCTCGACGGGCAAGCGTTTTGCGCCCGCCGACGGAGCCACCGCACATGAAGAACACCGAGGGGACGGAGGCGGCGAAGCGGGCGGCGGGCGAGGCGGCCGCCGCGGAGGTGGCCGACGGCGACCGCGTGGGGCTCGGCACCGGCTCGACGGCGGCGCACGCGATCCGCGACCTCGGCGAGCGCGTCGCCGAGGGGCTCGACATCGAGGGCGTCGCCACCTCCTACCAGTCGCGGGCGCTGGCGCGGGAGGCGGGGATCCCCCTCGCGTCGCTGTCGGACGTGGCTCGCGTCGACGTCGCCATCGACGGGGCCGATCAGGCGGCCCCGGAGTCGAACGCGCTAGTGAAAGGCGGCGGGGCGGCCCACGCCCGTGAGAAGGTCGTCGCCTCGGCGGCCGACGAGTTCCTCGTGGTCGCCGACGACTCGAAGCTCGCCGACCCCCTGGATCACCCCGTGCCGGTTGAGGTGCTCTCCGACGCCGTCGCGCGCGTCGAGCGGGCGCTCCGCGACGCCGGCGGCGACCCGACGCTGCGGGAGGCCGAGCGCAAGGACGGTCCCGTGATCACCGACAACGGGAACCTCGTGCTCGACTGCGAGTTCGGGGCGATCGACGCGCCGGCGTCGCTGGCGCGGACGCTGTCGGGGACCCCCGGCGTCGTCGAGCACGGGCTGTTCGTCGGACTGGCCGACGAACTGTACGTGGGCGAGGCTGACGGAGCAGTCGCTGTCCGGTCGCTGAAATAGTGGAGGAAGGGGGACCTGCTTACAGGTCGCGCGGCTGGACCGTCTTCCGGTCGTTCTCCTCGGCGCGGCGCGCTGCGTCCTCGAGCAGCTCCTCGACTTCCCCGTCGAGCGCGTCGTAGAAGTCGGACGCGACGTTCTTCTCCTCGAGGTACTCCTTGACGGCTGCCTTGACGATGAGGTCTGCCATGCAACCCGACGTTCCCGACGGCCCCTTATAAGATTTCCCAAGTCCTTCCGTCGACAGGGCCCCTCGCGGCCGTTCGCGGCCGTCTGCAGAAATTCACTTATATAGCGGTGTCGGTCGGAGGCTTCGAGTCGTCGCCCCCCGTCGGGTCGCTTATGCGAGAGACACTCGACGCCCTCGCCGCGGGCGAACTCACTCCGGCGGAGGCGGAGGCGACGCTTCGGGGTTACGCCACAACGGAGGCCGGGCGGTTCGACGCCGCCCGCGAGCGACGACGCGGCATTCCCGAGGGGATCCTGTCGGAGGGGAAGACGCCGGCGGAGGTCGCGGCGATGGTCGACGCCGCCCTCGACACGACCGGTCGGGCGCTCGTGACCCGAGCGGACGACGACGCGGTCGCGGGGATCCGGACGGTGGTCGAGGAGGAGTACCCGGCGGCGACGATCGACCGCGACGAGCGCGCCCGGACCGTCGTCGTCCGCGCTCAGGGGTACGAGCCGCCGTCGGTGGACGCCGACGTCGTCGTCGTCTCCGGCGGCACGGCCGACGCCCACGCCGCCCGGGAGGCGGCCGTCGTCGCCGGCGCGGCCGGCCCCAGGGTCGAGACGGTCGAGGACGTGGGCGTCGCCAACGTCTCGCGCGTGCTCGACCGGGCGGACACGCTCCGGGCGGCGGACGTGGTCGTCGCCGTCGCCGGCCGGGAGGCGGCCCTGCCGACGGTCGTCGCGGGCCTCGTCGACGCCCCGGTGATCGGCGTCCCGACCGCGACGGGGTACGGGATGGGCGGCGACGGCGAGGCGGCGCTGCTGGGGCTGCTCCAGTCGTGTACCGTGCTGTCGGTGGTGAACGTCGACGCCGGCTTCGTCGCCGGCGCGCAGGCGGCGCTGATCGCCCGAGGGATCGGGGACACCGCGGACGCGACGGAACCGGACGATCGTGATTCCGGGCGCTGACGGCCCAGCGCAACCGTGGAAGGGTATATGTGTTCGCATCCCGTATCACGGGTACCGGCAGCGGTGGACGCCGGTCGACCATGCCACGCTGCGACCACTGCGGGTCGCACGTATCCGACCGCTTCGCCCGCGTCTTCAGCGACGAATACGGAACGCTGAACGCGTGCCCGTCGTGCTCTGCGAACGCGGGCATCGCCGAAGCGGCACGAGAGCGGACCCGCGCCGACGACTGAACCGCTCTGCGACCACCTCACCGCGCCGCGCAGGCCACCACCCCACCCGTGCCCGCCATCCGGGGCCGGGCACGTGCGGCACAGCGCCGCACCGCCGTAGTTTATCCCCCCGCCCGCGTCACACAGCCCGATGAGCGACCGCACGAGCGACTGTGACCGCCCCAGCGATGCCGTCGACCGCGACCGCACCGGCGACGCCGCCTCCGACCCGACCGCGGAGGCCGAGCGCGTCGATACCGTCGACGGCGTCGCCGTCCCCGCGGGCGACCACTTCGTGTACGTGCTCGAGTGCGCAGACGGCTCGCTGTACACGGGCTACACGACCGACGTGGCCCGCCGCGTCGCCGAACACGACGCCGGCGACGGGGCGAAGTACACCCGCGGGCGAACGCCCGTCGAGCTGGTCCACGTCGAGGCGTTCGACTCGAAATCGGGGGCGATGTCCCGGGAGTACGCGATCAAAGAGCGATCGCGACGGGAGAAGGAGGCCCTGATCGACTGAGTGCCGTTCGCCCGCCGATCACGGGCGGCTCACGTCTTGCTCGTCGCGATCGTCACCGTCGCCGCCTCGATCCCGACGGTGACGCTCCGAAGCCCGCTCCCGTCGATCTCCTCGGACCACTCTTCGCCCGCCATCGCGACACGGACGGCGTACGTCGCGTTCGGGTCCGCGACCTCGAACTCTCCGGTGCTTCGAGCGCCCGGTGACAGCGACCCGCCCATCGACAGCAGGTCGTCATCGACGCCGGCCGCCGTGATCGTCAGGTCGTACTCGCGGGACGCGTCGCTCTCGTTCGTGACCTCGACGGGGACCGAGTCGGGCTGCCCCCCGATACCGCGGCTACAGCCCGCGAGGAACGGGATCGCGGCCACGATCGCCTTCGAGACGGCCCTCCGACGCCACATGGCTCGGATTCCTCACCCCGGTGGAAAAAGCGGTTCGTTCGTCACTCCGGTACGTTCAGGAACTCGTCCTTGTGGCCGGCGTAGTGGGCGATCCGGCGACCGAGTTTCTCGGTGCGTCGACGGAGGTTGTCGTCGACGAACTCGTAGCGTGCACTCGATCCGATCGCGCCGGCGGGCGGACGGTCGCCGTCGTCCCACTCCTCGAAGCGGTCGCGGGCGTTGCGGATCCCGACCTGGAGCGGGGCGACCCAGCCGTGGACGCCGCGGATCGTCGCGCGCATGTGCTCGAGCGTGCCGCCGTAGGAGCCGCCGCCGGCGACGGCGAACAGCCCGACGACGGTGTCCTCGTACTCGTCGAAGCTACACCAGTCGTGGAAGCTCCGGAACGCCGAGGAGTAGGAGTCGTGATACACGGGGGAACACAAAAGCACCCCGTCGGCGCGGCGCATCCGCGCGAGGAGGTCGGGCACGTCGCCGGCGTCGGCGGCGTCCACGTCGGGGTGATACAGCGGGATATCGAGTCCGGGGTCGCCGAGGTCGATGGACTCCGGGTCGGCTCCGTACTCGGCTGCCGCGTCGAGGGCGTACTGCAGCGTCGCGCGACCGTAGCTCCCGTCGCGTCGAGAGCCGTTCACGGCGACGACGGTGGGCGTCTCCGACATACCGAACGGTTCCCGGGAGCGCGCAAAAGCCCGTCGGGTTACTCGATCGCTCGCCCGACGGATCCGTCCGCCGCTCGCCCGTCGGATCTGCCCGCTGCCCGCCCGCCGGCCGCCGCCGTCGTCCCCGAGCCCGCGGGGCGACACCGGACACCCGGGTTTTTCTCACCCGCCGCCGACGGCTCCCGCATGAACGAGATCTCCTTCGGCACCGACGGGTGGCGCGCCACCCTCGACACGTTCACCGACCGACGCGTCCGGATCGTCGGGCAGGCCGTCGCCGACACGCTCGCCGAGTCCGAGCCCGACGGCACCGATCGCCCCGTGATCGTCGGCTACGACGCCCGGCCGACCTCCGAGGGGTTCGCCGAGTCGCTCGCCGAGGTGCTCGCGGGCAACGGCTTCGACGTGCTGCTCCCCGAGCGCGACTGCCCGACGCCGCTGGTGGCACACGCCATCGTCGAGCGCGACGCGGCGGGCGCGCTGATGGTCACGGCCTCCCACAACCCGCCCGAGTACAACGGCGTGAAGTTCATCCCCGACGACGGCGCGCCCGCCCTGCCGGACGTGACGACACGGATCACCGACCGCCTCCGTGAACCCGACCTCGTGGCCGCCGGCACCGACGACGAGGGCGAGATCCGTCGCGTCGACCTCGTGACGCCCCACGCCGAGCACGCCCGCGACCTCGTCGCCGGCGCGGACGGGACGCTCGATCTCTCGGGACTGACGGTCGCCTACGACGCCATGCACGGCAGCGGCCGGGGCGTCACCGACGCCCTCCTCGAGTCGGCGGGCGCGGAGGTGGACCGTCTGCGGTGCGAGCGCGACCCCGAATTCGGCGGCGGCTCCCCCGAGCCGTCGGCGGAGAACCTCGAGGAGCTAGCCGAGCGCGTCGTCGACGGGGACGCGGACGTCGGGGTGGCCAACGACGGCGACGCCGACCGGCTGGCGATCGTGACGCCCGAGCGGGGCCACCTCGACGAGAACCTCTTCTTCGCGGCCACCTACGACCGCCTCCTCGAGGACCGGTCGGGGCCGGCGGTCCGCACGGTCTCGACGACGTTCCTGATCGACCGGGTCGCCGAGGCGCACGGCGAGGACGTGTACGAGACGGCGGTCGGATTCAAGTGGGTCGCCGAGGCGATGGGCGAGCACGACGCGCTGATCGGCGGGGAGGAGTCCGGCGGCTTCTCCGTCCGGGGCCACGTCCGCGAGAAGGACGGCGTCCTGCTGGCGCTGCTCGCGGCCGCCGCCGAGAGCGAGGAGTCGTACGACGACCGCGTCGACCGCCTGGAGGCCGAGCACGGTCGGATCGTCGCCGACAAGGTCAGCGTCGACTGCCCCGACGACCGGAAGGAGCGCGTGCTCGCCGACCTCGCCGAGCACATCCCCGACGAGGTCGCCGGCGAGGCGGTCGCCGACGTGGTGACCGTCGACGGCTTCAAGCTCCTGCTCGCGGACGGCTCGTGGCTGCTCGTTCGCCCCTCCGGCACGGAGCCGAAGATGCGCGTGTACGCCGAGTCCGGATCCGAGGCGGACACCGCCGCCGTCCTCGCCGAGGGGCGCGAACTGGTCGAGCCGCTCGTTTGAGGCGGCGGACCGGTCGACGGGCGGGGAGAACCGGAGCGAGCGTCGATCTCCGGCCGATCGCCGGCCCCCGACCCTCCGGATCTCCGGATCCCCGGGTTTGAGGGCGAGGTCGTCGCTACGATCGGTATGTTCGACGACGAGGTCGCCGCCCGCATCCGCGACGACCGCGAGCGCGACGGCTTCCTGTTCCCCCACTACGGCCGGTACTGCTTCGCCGGCGTCCCCGCGACCCTCGGCGGGGTGCTCGGCGTCGACCTCCCCGGCGACCCGCTCCCGGACGGTGCTGTCGCCGACGTGCCCGGGCTCGCCGGCACCGCCCCCGGTGACGACGCCGGCTACGACCGCGTCTGTCACGTGCTCGTCGACGGCTTCGGCTACGAGCAATGGCGTCGCGAGGTCGCCGCCGACCGCGCGCCGGAGTGGCTCGCCGACCTCGCGGAGACCGCCCGGGTGACGCCGCTCACGTCCGTCTACCCCTCGGAGACGGCGGCGGCGATCACGACCGTCCACACCGGCCGCACGCCCGCCGAGCACGGCGTGATCGGCTGGGACGTGTACCACCCCGACGCCGACCGCGTCGTCCAGACGCTCCCGTTCACGGCGAAGTCCGGCGACCCGGCCGACGAGGCGTACGGCGTCGACGCCGGCGACCTCTTCGCGGGCGGATCGATATACGACACCCTGGCGGACGCCGGCGTCGACTCGGTGACGGTGCAGCCCACGAAGGCGGCGACCGGAGCCTACTCCGCGCACGCGCTCGCCGGCGCTGACTCCCGCGGCTACGAGGACCTCGACGGCTTCCGGTCGCTGTTGACCGAGGCGATGGCGGAGTCGGCTCCGGGCACCTACTGCTACGCGTACCTCTCGGACGTGGACGGCGCGGCCCACGCGGCCGGCACCGACTCCGACCGCTACCGCGAGACGCTCGCGGCCGTCTCCGAGGCCGTCGCGACGGCGCTGTCGGGCGTCCCCGACGAGGTCGCCGAGTCGACGCTGCTCGTGGTCACCGCCGACCACGGCCACGTCGACACCGACCCCGAGACCAACGTCGACCTCTGGGAGCACGACTTCCTCACCGAGCGCATGCGCCGCTACGAGACCGGCGCTCCGGCCGGGTACCCGCTGGCGGGAGGTGACGGCGGAGACGGCGGCGACGCCGGCGACGACGGGCACGGCGGCGACGCCGGCAACGGCGAGCACGGCGGCGACGCCGCCGGCGATCCCCTCCCGCCGGTCGGCGGCGCGCGCAACGTCCACCTCCACCTCCGACCGGGAATGACCGAGGAGGTGGTCGACTACCTCGATCGGACCTTCGACGGACGGGCGTTCACCCGGGAGGAAGCCTTCGACCGCGGGCTGTTCGGCAACCGTGCTGTCTCTGACCGCCTCCGTCGCCGCTGCGGCGACGTGGTGTTCGTCCACCGACAAAGGGCGGTCTGGCGGGGCGACGAGCCGGGGAAGCTCGGGTACGTCGGCTGGCACGGCGGGCTGACGTCGGCGGAGATGTTGACGCCCTTCGCGGCCGCGCCGCTGTCGGACGTGGTCTGACTGCGGGTAGTCACCGCCTCACGTCCCTGTCGGCCGGAAGCGTCCCGAGCAGCCGCCCGTCGCGCTCGCCGCACGTCTCGATCTCGAACCTCAGCGACTCGTAGAACGGCCGTACCCCTGGCCTGAACGTCGCCGTCAACGACCCGTCGGTTCGCTCGGCGGCCGCCGCCACGATGGCGGTGCCGACGCCGTCGGCCCGCCGACGCTTGCGGACCGCGACCGCGTCGATGTGACCATCGTCGAGCACGATCGCGCCGATCACGGCAGGGCCTTCGGCCTCGCCCGTGGTGTCGTCGTCGACGGCGACCAGCGCGTCGCCGCCGGCGACGCGCTCGGCGAGATCGTCGGGGACCGAGAGCATCGCGGCGTCGAGGAGTCGCCTGACCGCGTCGTCGTCGTCGTCGCGGGCGGGTCGGATCGAGGCGGCGGTGTCGTCGCCGTCGCGGTCGCCGCCGCCCTCGCCGGTCATCCGCCCGTGATGAGCCGGAGCAGCTTCAGTTCGCTCGCCTCGACCGAGGCGTCCTCCGGGACCGGGCTTCCGTCCACGAGCACAGTCACCTCGTGGGGCGAGTAGCCGGTCGCCCGACACACGTCGGCGTAGGTCGCGTCGTCGTCGAGCGAGAGCGTCTCGGTCCCCTCACCGACGACCTCGCAGGTCACGTCCATACCCGTCGGTGGGGCCCGCGTGGACTTCGCCGTTTGGACTCGGGGCTCGGTATCTCGGGGCGTTTATCCCCCCGGCCCGCCGACCACCGGTCATGAGCGAGGCCGACGACGCCGAGGCCGCCGAGTCACCGCCCGGGCGGGAGGTCTGGATCGAGAAGTACCGCCCGCAGACGCTGGAGGACGTGTACGGGCACGAGCAGATCGTCTCGCGGCTCCGGAGCTACATCGAGCAGGACGACCTGCCGCACCTGCTGTTTTCGGGGCCGGCAGGTGTCGGGAAGTGTACGACGGGGGAAACACCGATACTCACGAACAGAGGAGTCGAACGCATCGACCGTGTCGTCGGCGACATCGAGGGGTTCGGGACTCCCGAGGAAGGAACGGAGGTCGTGACGTTCGACGACGACGGCGAGTTCGAGCACGTCGAGCCATCACAGGTCTTCGGGAAGGAGGCCGACGAACTCGTCTCGGTGACGACGCGCGACGGCGGCGAGTTCACCGTCACGCCGGAGCACAAACTCCTCGTCATCGACGCCGACGGACTCTCGTGGACCCCTGCCGGGGAGATCGATGTCGGTCAGCGGGTCGTCCGTCCGCTCGAAATCCCGACGCCGACGGATCCGAAGCTGGAGTGGATCGACGCTGTCGACGACGACCGGATCGAGATCGAACTGACTGGCCGCGCGATCGAGGAGTTCGATCGGCCCGTCGTTTCGCCGTCGGACCTCCGAACGGACGATACCTCTCGAGAACAACTTCGCGAGGATGTCGAACGGATAACGTACGTGAGTGCGTCCGGGAACCGGTCTCGTCCGATCACGCCCCCTTGGGAAGTGACGCCGGAACTCGCTCGGTTCGTCGGGCTCGCTGTCGCGGAGGCACGTATTGAACGCGGTCGGGTGAAATTTTATAACACGGATGCAGACCTCCTCGACGCGTTCGACGCGGCGATCGAGTCCTGTTTCGGACTGTCTGGGACGCGGGGCGAACAGAAGGGAGTTCCGTACGTCGAGGTGATCTCTCGGACGCTCACCCACTACTTGGAGGAGATGTTCGACGTGTTCGCGAGTGCCGGAGGAGCGGACCCGAACGCCGTTGGGTCGGCACTCGTCGCCGCGGACGATACCGCCCGAGCGGCGTTCCTCCGTGCGATGTTCGACGCCGAGGCACACGTCGCGGACAACGGCGTCGTCGAACTGACTCAACGGAACGAGCGTCACATCACCCTCCTCTCGTATCTCCTTTCGTCGTTCGGGGTTCCGTCCCGCCGCAAACGTGTTCGAAAGTCGGCAACGAACGGGAGCGGGACGGAGCGAGAGTACCACCAGCTGTCGATCTCCGGTGCTTCCGCGCTATCGCGGTTCGAGGAGCGGATCGGGTTCGACATCGAGGAGAAGGCAGCCGCGCTCGCGCGGGCCACCGACCGGCGCTCCAACCCGAACCACGACACGATGCCGGCCCAATCCACCGTCCACGACCTTACTGAGAGTCTTTGTCTTCCTATCGGCGAACTCACATCGGACTCGCTCCACCCTGAAAACCCCGGTAGAGAGCGGTACCTCGACGATGTCGAGGCGGTGCTCGATGCTGCTGTCGAACGTGTCGAAACCGCCCAGACCGTGCTTGCTCGGCTCGATACGCTTTCGCCAGCATTGAACGACGCGTCGGCGGTCCCCGCAGCGTGGGTCGACGCCCGCCTGGATCTCGAACCGCTGAGTAAGCGGAAGCGGGTCTCCGAGGAGATAGGAGTTCGGACGGATAGACTTCTCGAATACGCGGACGGTCGACGGACGCCGAACGCAAGGCGAACGATGGGCATCCTCTCGCAACTCGAGGGGACCCGACGGTCCGTCGATATCGGAGCTATCCAGCGGGTGTTGTGTGACTGTATCGATTCGTTGGGAATTTCGTACAACGAAGTCGCGGAGGGCACCACGCTCCGTGGAACCGAAACCATCGCGCTCCTCTCGAACGACGACCACGCGCCGTCGTCGTTGCCACGGTTTGAGACGGTCGCGGATCGGGTCCGGACGCTCGCGTCCCGGATGTGTTCCCTGGAGGTGATCGAGGATATCGCCTCGTTAGACCGACTCGCGTCCGCCGACCTCTACTTCGATGAGGTCGAGTCGGTCGAACGGGCGGACGGTCCCGAGCGCGTGTACGACCTCACCGTTTCGGAGACGCGGAATTATCTGGCCGGGAACGTCCCGACCGTGATGCATAACACGACCTCGGCCGTCGCGATCGCCAGGACCATTTACGGCGACGACTGGCGGACGAACTTCCTCGAACTCAACGCCTCCGACCAGCGCGGCATCGACGTGGTCAGAGACCGGATCAAGAACTTCGCGCGCTCCTCCTTCGGCGGCCACGACTACCGGATTATCTTCCTCGACGAGGCCGACTCGCTCACCGACGACGCCCAGTCAGCGCTCCGGCGGACGATGGAGCAGTTCTCCGACAACACGCGCTTCATCCTCTCGTGCAACTACTCCTCGAAGATCATCGACCCGATCCAGTCGCGGTGTGCCGTCTTCCGCTTCTCGCCGCTGTCGGACGAGGCCGTCGAGGCGCAGGTGCGCGACATCGCCGCCGATCAGGACATCGAGATCACCGACGAGGGCCTCGACGCGCTGGTGTACGCCGCCGACGGCGACATGCGTCGCGCGATCAACTCCCTGCAGGCGGCCGCGACGACCGGCGACGTGGTCGACGAGGAGACCGTCTACGAGATCACCGCGACCGCCCGGCCCGAGGAGATCGAGGCCATGGTCGAGGACGCGCTCGCGGGCGACTTCTCGAAGTCGCGGGCGACGCTCGACACCCTCCTCACGGAGACGGGAATGGCCGGCGGCGACGTGATCGACCAGCTCCACCGCTCGGTGTGGGAGTTCGATCTGTCCGACAGGGAGGCGGTGCGGCTGATGGAGCGCATCGGCGAGACCGACTACCGGATCTCCGAGGGCGCGAACGAGCAGGTGCAGTTGGAGGCGCTGCTGGCGTCGCTGGCGCTGGCCGACGAGTAGCGCGGAGAAGCGCGACGGCGTCGGCCTATCGCTCGGGCTCGATGTAGACCGCTCGGACGCGGTCGTCGATGCCCCGCAGTTTCTCCTCGATCCTCGTGATGTCCTCGTCGAGGTCGGCCGTCACCGACTCGTCGTCGAAGCTCACGTCGGCGGTGACGAGCGCCTCGCCGGGGCCGACGAACACGGTCCGGAAGCCGTCGACGTGGACGACGCCCTCGTGGTCGGCGATCGCCGTCCGTAGCTCCGACTCAACGTCGGCGGCCAGCGACTCGCCGAGGATGAGGCGCTTGTTCTCCCACGCGAGCGCGACCGCGAAGCCCATCAACAGCGCGCCGATGGCGATCGAGGCGATCGCGTCGAAGATCGGCATCTCGAGATACCGCGCGAGGGTGATCCCGACGAGCGCGATGACGGCCCCGCCCAGCGCGACCGCGTCCTCGGTGAAGGCGGTGAGCGTCGTCACGTCGCTGGTCTTGGAGAACGCCTCGCGGACCCCCGACCAGCCGTACGAGTCGATCTGTCGCTGGAGCTCCGCGTTCGCCTTCGCGAGTGCCCAGACCTCGAAGACGATCGCGCCGAGGAGGACGACGACGTTTATCCAGAACGGGTCGACCGGGACGAGTTCGGTGAAGTTGATCCCCGCGAGGATCACGTCGGCGCGCTCGCCGCCGTGGCCGGGATTCATCAACGCACCGTAGCCGTGTTTCAGCGACTCCCAGCCGGCGATGCCGAACAGCAGCACCGAGACGAGAAACGCGTAGAAGAACTGGGCCTTCCCGTAGCCGAACGGGTGTGCCCGGCTCGCCTCCTGTTTCGAATAGCGGATCCCGATGAGGAGGAACACCTGGTTCCCGGTGTCGGAGATCGAGTGGTACGTCTCCGAGAGCATCGACGGCGACCCGGTGAGCAGGAACCCGAAGAACTTCATCACCGCGATGGACCCGTTGGCGATCAGCGCGGCGATCACCACGGATCTGCTTCCTCCAGCCATTGTCGCGACGACTCTCCGGACGGGTATCAAACCCGTGGACACGCGCGCCCGCCCGCGGTCGGTCATCCGGCGCGGTTCCGGCGGGACGTGTCGGCACCTCGACGGTCCCGAACCGTTAGGGCGCCGGGCGTCCACCGTTCCGACGATGCTCGCCGTCATCTCGGACACGCACGCAACCGACGACCACCGCCTGCGCGGTCGAACGCTCGATGCGGTCCGGTCGGCCGACGCCGTGATCCACGCGGGCGACTTCTACCGCGAGCCCGTGCTCGAGGCGCTCCTCGACGTGAACGACTCGCTGTACGGCGTCACCGGCAACAACGACGACGCGGCGCTGCGCGATCGGCTCCCCGGCGAACGGGTCGTCGCCCACGAGGGCGCGACGATCGCGGTGCGCCACCGGAGCCGAAGCGGCGCGACGGGGCTGGCGCTGTTCGGTCGCGAACGCGACGCGGACCTCGTCGTCTTCGGCCACAGCCACCGTCCGGAGTTCGACGACTCCGGCCCGGTGCCGCTGCTCAACCCCGGAAGCTACGCACAGCCCCGCGGCAACCGCGCGGCCCACGCCGAACTCGCCCGGACGGCCGACGGGCTCTCGGGGCGACTCGTCACGCCGGAGGGCGAACCCATCGAGGAGTTCGCGGTACCGGTCCGGGACGCGTGAGCAGAGGGGTGGGGACGGCGACCGACCGGAAGGAGGGGGAGGGGTGTGGCCCTCGGTGCCGTCCCGTTCGGGGGTGAGTGCCGTCCCGTTCCTCGGGGGAGGGTGCGTGTGGGGACCGCGTGTGGAGGGCCGACGCGTCACCGGGGACCGGTACCAGTCGCTTGTGGCGCTCGCGTCAAGTACCTTCTCTATGGTCAAATCCCGCTTTTAGTTACCGACGAAGGGTGTACGCCGGCGTTTTCGGCGGCCGCGTTCCGCCGCGTCGGCGGTCACGCGCCGCCGCGACGGTGGACGTACAGCGCCGCCAGCGCCAGCGCGAGCAGTCCCCCGCACAGGAAGAGGAACCCCGGCGAGGCGGCCAGTTGCTCCGCGAGCGTCGGGGCGGTGTCGGCGGCGACGGTGTACGTCGTCTCGGCGGCCGCCTCCGTGGCGGCGGGCTCCGCGGTCGTCTCGGGTGCCGCCGTCTCCGGGGGCGGCGTTTCGGTCGCCTCGGCGATCCCGATCCCGCCGTCGTCGGCCGCGGTCTCGGTCGCCGCCTCCGTCGCCGTCTCGGCGTCCGCCGGCGCTTCGGTCGCGGCCGCGTCCGTCGAATCGGCGCTCACGTTCGTCCCGCCGGAGTCGCCGCCGCCGTCGGCGGATCCGGCGGATCCGAAGCCGAGAGTCGGGGCGAACGGTCCTCCGAGGACGGTCTCGACGACGGCCGCGCCCAGACCGATCGCGCCGACGCCGCCGAGCACGCGGCTGAGCGTCGCGCGGATGCCGGACGCCTCCGACTCGCTTCCGGCCACGAGCACGAGCGGGCCGTCGGCGGGGGCGTACACGTCCATCTCGCGGCCCTTCCGCGAGTAGGCCGTGCCGGTGACCTCGACGACGCCCGCCTCGCGAAGCCGCTTGAGGTGGTACTGGGCGTTCTGGAGGGAGGTGTCGACGCGGTCGGCCACGTCGCTTGCGGGTCCCGGGCTGTCGTGGAGGGCGGCGAGGATCGCGCGGGCGGTGTCCGAGGAGAGCGACGACAGCACGGCGTCCGCGTCGTCGCCGTCGACGCCGATGACGCGCGGTTCGGCCTCGCCGTCGTCGTCCCCGTCGGACGCCGGCCCGCCGATCCCCGGGATGGAGGACGGGAACTCGGCCATCGTCGGCCTATTTCACGCTGGAGGGTGTAAGCCTTCCGTGCGATCGGCACCGTCTCTCACCGCGGGGTCGCTGTCGGGGTGTCACCACCGCGTCGCCGTCGCCGTACCGTCGCCGCCGACACGCTCCACCCTGCGTCGGCGACGACACGGCCCACCTCGTCTCGGCGACGACGCGGTCCACCCCGCGTCGGCGACGACTCGCCGACTCCCTCACGAACGATCCGGGGAATCCCGACAGTCATTTGACGGTGTGTCGCCGACTCGAAGACATGCTCGATTACGTCGGTCTGGAGGCGGATCTCTCGGCGGAGGAGACGCTGATCCGGGACACCGCCCGGGAGTTCGTCGCCGAGGAGGTCGCCCCCGACATCGCCGACCACTACGAGGCGGGTACCTTCCCGACGGAGCTCATCCCCGAGATGGGCGAGCTCGGATTCTACGCGCCGAACCTGGAGGGGTACGGCTCCCCGAACGTCTCCGAGCGGGCGTACGGCCTGCTCATGCAGGAGTTGGAGGCGTGCGACTCGGGCCTGCGTTCGATGGCCAGCGTGCAGGGCGCGCTCGTGATGTACCCGATCCACGCGTTCGGCAGCGAGGCCCAGAAGGAACGCTGGCTCCCCGACCTCGGTCAGGGGGAGGCGGTCGGCTGCTTCGGCCTGACGGAGCCGGACCACGGCTCGAATCCGGCGGGGATGGAGACGGCGGCCGAGCGCGACTCCGCGGAGGAGACCTCCGCTGACCCCTCGGAAGTCGTCGCTTCCGAGGACGCCGACGGCTTCGTCCTCAACGGCGAGAAGACGTGGATCACCAACGCCCCCATCGCCGACGTGGCGGTCGTGTGGGCGAAGCTGACGAGCGAGGAGGAGTCGCCGGTGCGGGGCTTCCTCGTCGAGACCGACCGCGACGGCGTCGAGACCCCGAAGATCGACGACAAGCTCTCGATGCGCGCGTCCGTCACCGGCGGGATCGTCCTCGACGACGTTCGCGTGCCAGAGGAGAACGTCCTCCCCGAGGTGGAGGGGATGAAGGGGCCGCTGTCGTGTCTCACACAGGCCCGGTACGGCATCGCGTGGGGCGCGGTCGGCGCGGCCCGCGACTGCTTCGAGACGGCCCGCGAGTACCAGACCGACCGCGAGCAGTTCGGCGGTCCGATCGCGCGCTTCCAGATCCAACAGGAGAAGCTGGCGGAGATGGCGACCCAGATCACCCTCGCGCAACTGCTCGCGTACCGCCTCGCCGACCTGAAGGAGCGCGGCGATCTGCGCCCCCAGCAGGTGTCGATGGCCAAGCGAAACAACGTCCGGATGGCGCGCGACCAGGCCCGGATCGCCCGGGAGATGCTCGGCGGCAACGGGATCACGACGGATTACTCGCCGATGCGCCACATGAGCAACCTGGAGACGGTGTACACCTACGAGGGCACCCACGACATCCACTCGCTGATCCTCGGTGCCGACCTCACCGGGATCCAGGCGTTCGAGTAGGCGGCTCCCGGCGTTCAGACGGCACCGTGGGAATCGTGATCACACCTAAGTGGATACGGTCTGAGTCGCCAACCGAGATGGCCGGACCGGTCGAACGGCGGCGTCGGACGCTCGCGTTCTCCCGCGAGGAGGCGTGGGTGGTCCACGTCGCGCTCCTCGACCGGATCCGTTCGGCCGTCGAAGACGACGGGGGCGGACGCTCGGTCGAGAGGTACGCCGAACTCGACGCTCTGTCGACGCTGGAGGGCGAGAACGAGCGGTTCTCGACCAGCGAGGTCGCCGCCATCCGCGCCGCGTTGCGGTCGTACCTCCCGAGCGCGCCGCCTCGAGACCTCCTTCCGGGGCGGGAGGCGCTCCGGCGGGTCGACGGCGACGCGTGATCGCGGCTCCGAGGGTCGGGACCGCGACGTGACGCGGGCGACCGGACCGGACCGTCACCGCTTCGACAGCGACTCGCTCCGCGCGAGCTTCCCCCACAGCGCCCGGCGGTCGGCCGCCCAGCGGTAGAGCGTCTCGCGGGCCTCGGGGTACCTCGGCAGGCCCCGCGCGGCGGCGGTGAGCCACCATCCCGCCGCGCCGGTGCGCTTGGCGACCTGTTCGAGCGCCTCGCCGCAGGAGTACACCGCGCGGTCGGTGACGAGGTGCATACACTCCTCGTAATCGTCGGGGAGTCGCGCGCGAAGGTCGTCGTTCTCGTCCAACTCGGAGAAGCCGACCGGCTCGAACTCGCCCAACTCCAGCGCGTGCGAGACGCAGAACGTACAGAAGCCGCAGTCGTCGTCGTACACGAGACGCGGAACCGACATACCAGACGTAGGTGCTCGCCGGATATGTGCCTTCGGACGCCGCCCCCGACCGCACCGGCCGCACCGACGGGCCGAGCGGTTACCCCTCCTCGCCGTCCCAGTAGTCGACGGCGTCGTCGCGGCGGAAGTACGCGTCCACGTCGCGCTCGCCGGCTCCCCCCGGTGGGTCGCCGGCCATCGCGCCGACCGTGTCCGAGTCGGGATACACGAGCACCTCCGGATCGCGCATCGTCGACATCGCGAGGTAGCGAAGCGGTCCCTCGGAGTCGTTGATAACCCGGTGTGCGCCGTCCTCGCCCGCCGGCAGCGCGACGTAGTCGCCCGCGCGGAGGTCGGCCTCGCCGTCCGCGTGGCGCAGGGTGCCCTCGCCCGACAGGACGTAGAGCGCCTCCTCGTTGCCGGCGTGGTAGTGGTACGGCCAGGCCCGCTTTCCCGGCGGCAGTTCATAGAGGCTACACCCGAGGTCGTCGCCGTCGGCCGCCGCGGCCAGTCGCTTGCGCCGCCAGCCGACTCGATCGCCGCGGTCGGTCTCGTCCCAGTCGAGGTCGTCGGCGTTGACGCGGTCCATGACGACCGGGTCGCCGGCGCGGGGCGTAACCGTGTCGGCGGCGGGAGCTGGCGCGTCGCCCGCGCGGTCCCTGGATGCCGGCGCTTTTGTACGTGAGCGGACAATCCCCCGGCAATGGGAATCGATCCGAACTTCGACGAGAACCGCGAGCACGCCGGCGAGGAGAACGGCCTCGACGTATGGGGGCCGGTCGACCCGCCCGAGAAGCTGGGGATCCACGGCGCTCACGTCGCCGTCGACTACGACATCTGCATCGCCGACGGCGCGTGCCTGGAGAACTGCCCGGTCGACGTGTTCGACTGGGTCGACACGCCCGACCACCCCGAAAGCGAGAAAAAGGTCGAGCCGACCCGCGAGGACCAGTGCATCGACTGCATGCTCTGTGTGGACATCTGCCCGGTCGACGCGATCGACGTGGACGCCTCGCGGTCGTAAGCGCGGCCGAGTTTCTGACTCCACGAGTTCGGAAGCCGCCGATTCGACCGCTCAGTCGGCCGCCGTCGGCGACGTGTCGCCGTCGGCGTCAGCGTCGCCGGGAGCCTCGACGGCCACACCCTCCTTCGCCGCCAGCGCCTCACACAGCAGCTCCGCGATGTCGACGATCTCGATGTCGTCCTCGAAGTTCCCGGTCTTGCGGCCGTCCTCGTACATCGTCCCGCACATCGGGCAGGCGACGACGAACTTCTCGACGGCGTCGCCGGCAGCGGTGTCCTCCAGCGCCTCGCGAAGCCGTTCCTCGCTGGGTTTCGTCTCCTCGTCGTGGTCCATCCAGAGGCCGCCGCCGCCGCCCCCGCAGCAGAAGGAGTCCGAGCGGTTGCGCGGCATCTCGTGGAGGTCGACCCCCGTCGCGCGGATCAGGTCGCGGGGGGCCTCGTACACGTCGTTCATCCGGCCGAGGTGACACGGGTCGTGGTACGTCGCGGTGTAGTCCAGTTCCGTGCCGTCCAGCCCGAGGCGACCCTGATTCACGAGGCGCTCGACGATCTCCGTGTAGTGGAAGACGGGGTCGTCGAACTCGCTCACCTCGGGGTACTCGTTGCGGAAGGTGTTCATCGAGTGCGGGTCGGTCGTGACCACCTTCTCGAAGGTCGCGGAGCCGAACGCCTCGACGTTGTCCTCGACGAGCATCTCGAACAGCCCCTCCTCGCCGACGCGGCGCACGTCGTTGCCGTCGTGCTGTTCGTCCTCGTAGAGGATGCCGTAGGAGACGTCCGCGCGCTCGAACAGCGTCGCCAGCGACCGAGCGACGCGCCGGTTGCGCTCGTCGTAGCTGGGGTACTCGCCGACGTACCAGAGGAACTCCACGTCTTCCTCGCGGGCGTCGGGCACCTCGAAGTCCAGGTCGTCCGTCCAGTCGGGTCGCTTGCGGGCGGGGTCGCCGAACGTGTTGCCGTTCTGGAACACGTTCATCATCGCGTCCTGCACCATCTCGTCCATCTGGCCCGTCTCGGTCAGCCGGCGGTTCATCTGGGTGAACTCCGGCACGTGTTCGATGTCGACGGGACAGGCGTCCATGCAGGCCATACAGGACATGCACGACTCCATCGACTCGGCGGCGATGACCGACTCGCCGCCGTCCGCGACGATCTCGACCGCCTCGGTCTCGCCGGCGTCCAGCGACTCGCGGTAGCTCTTGAGGTCGAGGATCACGTCGCGCGGGTCCAGGTTCCGGCCGGAGGCCTTCGCCGGGCAGACGGAGGAACAGCGGCCGCACTTCGTGCAGGCGTCTTGGTCGAGGATGTGCCGCCACGAGAAGTCCTCGATGGAGCCGTAGCCGATCTCGTCGGGGTCGGCGTCCTCCGGAACCCCGGGCAGCCGGACGCCCGCCTTCTCGTCGCGGGTGACGACGTTCGCGAACGAGGAGATCATGTGGAACGGCTTCGCGTACGGAATCAGCGCGATGAACGCGAACGCCAGCAGGGCGTGACTCCACCACGTCCAGTAGTACAGCGTCTCGGCCATCCCGACGGTGACGCCCGCCTCCGCGAACACGCCGGCGAGGAAGAAGCCGACGAACGACACCTGCTCGTATGCGGCGAACTCGGCGGAGCCGATGATGCGGAACGCCTCCAGCACGTAGCCGCCGACGCCCAGCGCCAGCAGCGTCCAGACGAACGCGTCGTCCTCAAGCGAGGTGTGCTTGCCCCACAGGCGACCCTCGCGCTCGGTGTAACGCCGGTAGATTGCCATGCCGACGCCGACGACGAACAACAGCCCCATCGCGTCCATGACGAACGAGTACGAGAGGTAGAAGTCGCCGATGAAGAACGACTCGCCCGTCACGGGTCGCCAGAAGTCGAGGTCGATCCCGAGGATCGTCGTTCCGATCAGGAGGGTGAGAAAGCCCCAGAGGATGAACGCGTGCATCACGCCCGCGTACAGGTCGCGGTCGAACTGGTTGCGGTTCGACGCCACGATCCGGGCCGCCCGCAGCACTCGCCCCGGCAGGTCGTCGAGGCGGTCGAACCAGTCGTCCTCGCCGGCGGCGTAGCGCGCGAACCGCGCGTACGTCCCGTAGAGGAACACCGCGATCGCGACCGCCGCGAGGTAGTAGAACGCGGCCTTCCCGACGGGGCCGATCGTCCAGAAGGTCTCGCGCGTCACGTCGGCTTGCATGTCGCTATCGCGTTCGCGTCCGTGGTTAAATCTTCTCACAGTCGCGCTGCGTCGCCGTGATCGGGCCCTCATGAACGTCGCGAACGGGAGCGGTCCACCGGGTCGATACCGCATTCGGCCGAACGGCCGCCACGGCCGGTACCGCCCGCGACGACGCCGTCAACAGCCTTTTCACCGGCCGCGGCGTTCACACCGATCAATGGACGAAAAGACGGAGGAACTCCGCGACATCTTTCTCGACGCGACGGGCGACGACACCGTCACCGAGCGCCAGCAGGAGGGGCACGGCTCGCTGGTGACCGACGCCGGCGACGGGGACCGGGTCGCCGAACTCGTCGCCCGGATGCGCGAGCGCTACGCGTTCGAGACGGGGCTCTCCGACGACGACCTCGAACGCGTCGTTCGCCTGTTCTTCGAGGACGCCGACGACGCCGCCATCGCCGACGACCTGGGCGTCGACGAGGCGACCGTCTTCGACGCTCGGATGGACCTCCACCTCGTCCGCGACCGCGACCGCGACGCGCCGTTCGCCCTCTCGGCGCTCCGCTCGCTGCACGTCGACGGGGTTCCGATCCCCGAGCGCGCGGCCGAACTCGACGCCGACGAGGCGACCGTCGACCACTACTCGCGGGTCGTCGCCGCCGACCTGGAGTCGACTCGCGCGAACGACCGCTTCCGCGACGAGTTCGCGGACCTGCTGGCCGAGCAGGACCTCAAGAGCGGCCACACCGACGAGGCCCACGAGGACGGGCTTCGCGAGGCCGCCGAGGACATCGAGACGAACGTTTCCTTCTGACGAACCGCTTTTCGGACAGGGGTTTCCTCGGTCGCTCGCTACGCTCGCTCCCTGCGGGAACCCCCGTTGAAAACCCGTTCATGACAAAACTACCGCTCGCTCGCCGGCCGGAGGCCGGCTCGCTCGCGGTACTGACGCTGGTGACTCCGCACCGCGGCCGCGACACCCTCGCCCCGCCCCGCGCCGCGACTGCACCGCCACCGCAACCGCGACTCCCACCGCCCGCCGCGAACGTTCAAATACGAAGCCGGAACCACCGACGGTGTGCCCCCGGAGAAGGCGACGTTCTCGGACCTCGCGACGGCGACGTACTGCCCCCGACAACTGTACTACGACCGACGCGAAGACGACCGAGAACCCCCGCCCGAGGCGACCGCCCGGATCGACCTCGCCTTCCGCTACCCCGAACTGCGGGACATGGACGACGCCGAACTCGCTGCCGAGCCGATCGATCCCCCGCCGGCGGCGTACCGGGCCGCCCTCGAACGGCTGGCCGACCGTCCCGACTGGAACGCGCTGGTCGATCCCGCCCGAACCCGGGTCCTCCTCGAGGGGAAAGACGCCCGCGGCGTCGCGCACAAGGTGCTCGGGTCGACGGCCGAGGACGCCGTCGGCGACCCGCCGACGCCGGTGATCGTCTCCCCCGGCGACCCTCCTGAACGCGGCGTCTGGGAGCCGCAGTCGGTTCGGGCCGTCGCCGCGATGCACGCGCTCTCGTGGGAGGAGGAGCGACGGATCCGGCGGGCGCTCGTCGAGTACCCGGCCCACGGCGTCGTCCGGGAGGTCCGGCTGTCGGTCCGCCGCTCGGGAGCGTACCGACGGGTCCTGCGCTCGATCCGCGACATGGCGGGACCGCCCTCGCGGCTCTCCGGAAGCCCGAAGTGCGACTCGTGTCGCCACCGAACGAACTGCGGGGTGAACACGCGAAGCCTCCGGAGCCTGATCGGACTGTAGGTCCGATACCCCGACCGATCAGGGCTCGCCGGCCAGCCACTCGCGGATCTCGTCGGCCAGCGGTCCCGACCGGTGGATCACGCCGCGTGCGGGGTCGACGACCGTGCTCTCGCCGCCGGGCGTCTCCCCGCCGTCGAGCACGACTGCACAGGCCTCCCGGACCCGGGAGTCGAGATCGGCGACCCGCCGGACGCTGCCCGCGCCCGAGCGGTTCGCGCTCGTCGCCGTGATCGGCCCGGCGGCGTCGGCCAGCGCCCGCGCCGTCTCGTGATCCGGAACCCGGATACCGACCCGCGGCTCGCCGTCGGTGAGTTCCGGCGGGAGTGCGTCGTCGCGGTCGACGACGACCGTGACGGGCCCGGGGAGGAACTCGCGGGCGAAGCGGGCCGCGCGGTCGCTCGCGGGCACGAGCGACAGCGCCGCCTCGACGCTCCCGAACGCGACCGAGAGCGGCTTGTCGCGCGGGCGGTCCTTCGCCTCGAAGACGCGCTCGACCGCCGCGGGGTCGGTCGCGTCCGCGCCGAGCCCGTACACCGTCTCGGTGGGGTAGACGACCGTCTCGCCCGCCCGGACCGCCTCGGCAGCACGGTCGATGTCGGCGGTAGTGATCCCGCCGTCACCGACCCCGTCGCCGTCCGTCCCGTTACCGGTCGCGTCCATCGCTCACAGGCGCTCGATGTGCGATTCGACCTCGTCGTAGTCCGGGAACTCCGGCCACTCGGAGGCGACCCACGCGTACTCGACGGCGTGGTCGTCGTCCAGCAGGAAGACGGCGGGGCGGTGCTCGCGGACTCCCGCCATCCCGTCGAGATCGTGCGCGACGCCGTACAGGTCGCCGACGCCGACTCCGGGATCCGAGAACAGCTCGTAGTCCATCCCGCGCTCCGCGAGGAACGACGTGTGCTCGTACGGCGTCGAGGCGGAGACGCCGACGACTGTGACGTGGTCGCTCGGGCCGCGCCCCCACTCGCGGTCGCGGATCTCGTTCCAGATGTACGTCGCCGGGAACGCCCCGTCCATCGGGAAGAACACGAGCGCGACGGGACCGTCGAGCTCCGACAGCGCGGTGTCGCTCCAGTACTCGTCGCCGACGAGCGGACGGGTGAACTCCGGGGCGGTCTCGCCCTCGGCGACGTGATCCGCCTCCGGAAGCTCGACGACCTCGAAGTCGACCATTCAGGCACCTCCCGCCGCGGCGTCGCCGTAGGTGTTGTCGAGGTACTCGACGATGTTGCCCGACTCGGACATCGTGACGCCGGTGGCCTCGTCGCGGATGGCCGGGACCGAGCGCTTGCCCGTGAGCCGAGCGACCGCGTTCCGGTCGGAGTGCATCGGCTCGACGAACCGCGACTCGTAGTCGAGGTCGTACTGTTTGAGCTTCCGGACGACCCGCTCGCAGTAGGGACACGCCTGGAGCCGATACAGCGTGATTTGGGGATCTGACATACCCACCAGTACGACTGCCTCCGGCGTAATCCCTTCGCCCGCGGAATCGACGACGGTGCCCTCGTGTTCCGTCGACCACCGGAGTCGAGGACAACGCTTAATCCGGGGGCCGAGCAAATCCCCGTATCACATGGGTTTGTCGACGGTACACGCTCCACTAGTCTCGCCCGCGCAACTCGGCGGGCTCGCGAACGCCGTGCCGATCAACGACACCACGATCACCGTCGGCGGGGCCGTCGCGATCGTCGTGCTCATCGGGCTCTCCGCGTTCTTCTCCTCCTCGGAGATCGCGATGTTCTCGCTGGCCAGCCACCGGGTCGAGCAGCTCGTCGAGGACGGCCGCCTCGGTGCCGGGACGGTCAAGGAGCTGAAGAACGACCCCCACCGGCTGCTGGTGACGATCCTCGTCGGCAACAACATCGTCAACATCGCGATGTCCTCGATCGCGACCGGCCTGTTCGCCATCTACATGAGCCAGGGACAGGCGGTCGTCGCCGCGACGTTCGGGATCACCGCGCTCGTCCTCCTGTTCGGCGAGTCCGCTCCCAAGAGCTACGCCGTCGAGAACACCGAGTCGTGGGCGCTGCGGGTCGCCCGTCCGCTGAAGATCTCCGAGTACGTCCTGTTCCCCCTCATCGTCGTCTTCGACTACCTCACCCGCGTCATCAACAAGGTCACAGGCGGCCGGTCGGCCATCGAGACGTCCTACGTCACCCGCGACGAGATCCAGAACATGATCCAGACCGGGGAGCGCGAGGGCGTCATCGAGGAGGAGGAGCGGGAGATGCTCGACCGGATCTTCCGATTCAACCAGACCATCGCCAAGGAGGTGATGACCCCCCGTCTCGACGTGAACGCGGTGCCGAAGGACGCCTCCATCGACGAGGCGATCGAGACGTGCGTCCAGGCGGACCACGAGCGCGTCCCGGTGTACGAGGGGAACCTCGACAACATCGTCGGCGTCGTGAACATCCGCGATCTGGTCCGCGCGCGCTACTACGGCGAGGGCGACAGCGACCTCGCGAGCGTCGTCCAGCCCACGCTGCACGTCCCCGAATCGAAGAACGCCGACGAGCTGCTCGAGGAGATGCAGGACTCGCGGATGCAGATGGTGGTCGTCATCGACGAGTTCGGCACCACCGAGGGGATCCTCACCCTGGAGGACATGGTCGAGGAGATCGTCGGCGAGATCCTCGAGGGCGACGAGGAGGAGCCGTTCGAGTTCGTCGACGACGCGACCGTCCTCGTGCGCGGGGAGGTCAACATCGACGAGGTGAACGAGGTGCTCGACATCGAACTCCCCGAGGGCCAGGAGTTCGAGACGCTCGCCGGCTTCGTGTTCAATCGCGCGGGCCGACTCGTCGAAGAGGGCGAGGAGATCGACTACGACGGGATCCAGATCCGGATCGAGGAGGTCGACAACACCCGAATCATGCGCGCTCGCGTCACCGTCACCGAGGCGTACTACCGCGACGACGACGAGCAGGAGTCCGAGGCGAGCGCGGAAGTCGAGGGCTGAGGCGGGCCGACGGGTTCGCCGCCACGCTCCCGGGCGTCGTCCGCTCCCCGGTTACCAGTAGAGATCGAACTGCAGCGTGGACCGGTCTTCCGTCGCCCGTTCGTACTCCTCCCGGACGATGCTGAACCGGTGCTGGTCGGTGACCGTGCCGGAGGGGCGCGCGGAGTGGTGCCGGAGCACGCCCTCGTGCCGGCCGCCGTAGCGGTCGACGTACTTCTCGATCATCCGTCTCGACGGCTCGTTGTCCCGGGCGCACGTCGTGTAGAAG
Organism: Halobaculum sp. CBA1158; assembly: GCF_021431925.1. NCBI lineage: Archaea > Methanobacteriati > Methanobacteriota > Halobacteria > Halobacteriales > Haloferacaceae > Halobaculum > Halobaculum sp. CBA1158. The sequence continues at coordinate 390,171 of NZ_CP090371.1, forward strand.
GCGTCCAGGTCGTATCGCTCGAACGTCAACTCGACGAACGCCGAGGCGCGCTCAAGTCCGTACTCGCGACCCCAGTACTCCTTCGCGAGCACGATCCCCGACCCCGCCCGCCGCTCGTCCCACTCCGGTCCGAACGCGGTGACGCCGACGGGATCCCCGTTCTCGTCCGCCGATCGGAGGAGGTACCGCGCGGTCTCCCGATCCTTCCACTGCTCCTCGGCGTGATCGACGAACCCGGAGACATCGTCGAGGGTGTCGAACCGGAACCACGGCATGTGCGTCGTCGCCTCACCCCGCCAGTCCTCACGTCGGACGAGGTCGTACAGTTCGAACACGTCGGTCGCCTCGTGACCGATCCGTTCGAACCGGAGTCGGTCGGTCTCGATCCGTTCGGGAAAGATACCCTGCGTCATTCGTGCGCTCGGATGTCCGAACGGCCACCGAAAACTGTTGGTGTCGTCGTCCCCGGCCGCACCGATCCGCCCCAGGCGCGACCGGACGTGACGGCCGAGGTTACGACCTACAGCACCGAATCGACGGCGATGAACGCCCCGTACCCGAGACCCAGCGCCAGCGCCAGCGACCCGATCCACGCGAGCACGGTGTAGCCCATCTTCCGGGTGCTCACGCCCGCACCCCCCGCGGCGTACCCCGAGCCGATGATCGCGCTCACGATGATCTCGTTGAACGAGACGGGGATGCCGAACGCGACGGCGGTCTGTGCGATGGCGAAACTGGGGATGAGCGCGGCGATGGAGCGCCGGGGTCCCAGCGAGGAGTAGTCCTGCGCGAGCGCCTTGATCATCCGCGGCGCGCCGGTCCACGACCCCGCCAACAGGCCGAGGCCGCCGCCGACGAGCACGGCGATCAGCGGGATCTGCACGTCGGCACCCTCGCCGCCGATCAGCGGGACGAGCGGGCCGATCGCGAGGCCGACCTGCGAGCCGCCCGCCGAGAACGCCACGAGCCCGCCCAACACGAGCAGGAAGCGCCGCTGTCCCCGGGCCTGGTCGGCCCGCATGTCGCGGTGCAGCGCCAGCGCGACCACCACCGCGAACGCGACGGTCACGAGCAGGCGGCCGACGGGGAGCCCGGCGGCGTCGGCGACGGGGACGACGTCGGACGCGACGCCCGCGAGCGAGCGCTGGACGCCCGGCGGGCCGAGGACGGTGAAGCCGACGTTGGCGACGAGCGCGGCGACCAGGCCCGCGAGCGTCGGGACGGCGACCGTCTCGGCGACGCGCTCGGCGCGCAGGAGCCGCGCGGTCGCGTACGCGATGAACCCCCCGACGAACGGCGTTGCGACCCACAGCGCGACGATCTCGCGGTACTTCCCCCACGCCGGGTCGCCCCCGAGCGCGAGGCCGACGCCGACGACCGCGCCGGTGACGGTGAAGGCGGTGGCGATCGGGTAGCCCGCGAACACGCCGATCGCGACGAGCACCGCGGCGGTGATCAGCCCGACGATGGCGGCGGTGGCGGTGATGGGGGCCCCGATGATGAGGTCGTTGCCGACGGCCTCGGTGACGTTCGCGCCCTGCAACACCGCTCCGAGGAAGCCGAGCACCCCGACGATCAGGCCGGCGCGCATCACCGAGATGGCGTTCGCGCCGACGGCGGGGGCGAACGGCGTCGACCCCGAGGAGCCGGCACCGATCGCCCACGCCATGAACAGCGACGCGAGTCCGGCGACGAGAAGGGTGACGAGGGTGCCGGTCGCGACCATGTCACTTCCTCACCCGCCGCGAATAAGTCCTTGTTGGGTTCCGGGCGACGTGTCGCGGTCGCCGCCGAGATCGGCGGTCGTCTCCGGCGGGCGTGGAACCGCGGACGCCGCTCGCCCGTCGGTTACCGTTTGCCCTGGTCGTACCCCTCGGCGGCGCTCACGAGGATCCGGCGGACGAAGAGGTAGCCGCCGAACACCAGCGCCAGGAGGACGACGAGGATGACCGTCAGCGCCGGGTTCGCCGCGACGGCGTCGACGAGCGTGTCCACGATCTGCATGCTCGCGGATGCGGCGCTCCGGGTGATAGGGGTTTCGACGAGCGGAGACGCGACAGCCGTGCTGGTCGGCGGCCGGGCGGTCAACGGTCGGGCCCCGCCGGTTGAGCGACCTAGCGATCGGGCGGTCGGGCAGCCCGGCGATCACGCCTCCGCGTTCGCGTCGCCGGCGGCGGCGTCCTCCTCCCGGATTCGCCGGCAGTAGGCCGTGAAGTTGTCGAACAGCGTCTTCGCCTCGCAGGCGGCGTCGTACCGCTCGGGGGTGATGTCCGCGAGCACGCGGTCGACGGCCTCGTCGCCGATCCGGTCGCGCTTGCCCTCGGTCACGCGCTCGGCGGTCTCGACGTCGTACTCGGGGTGGAACTGAACGCCCCAGCAGCGACCCTTCCGGAAGGCGTGGACGCCGAACTCGTTCTCGGCGAGCAGCTCAGCCCCCGGCGGCAGCTCTGCCACCTCGTCGCCGTGGGTGGTGAAGACCGTGAACTCCTCGTCGATGCCGTCGAACAGTTCGTCGTCGCCGCGGTGGGTGACCTCGTTGTAGCCGATCTCGAAGTCGTCCATGCCGCCGACGCGACCCCCTAACGCCTCCGCGAGCACCTGGTGGCCGTAGCAGACGCCGAGGATCGGGAGGCCGCGCTCGGCGGCCTCTGCGGTCCACTCGACCAGCGGCGGGATCCACTCCTCGTCCCAGTAGACGGAAGAGCGCGATCCGGTGATCACCACCCCGTCGAACTCAAAGTGGTCCGGTATCTGTCGCGCGTTCGCGTCGAACTCCACGAGGTCGGCGTCGAGTTCCCGCCGGAAGTTTCGCGCCGTGTTCGCGCTCTCGTGAGCCGCGTTGAGCAACGCGAGTCGAAGTCGTGTCATTACCCCGTGGTGGGTCGCTCGCGGGCAAAGGGCTTGCGTCGCTCGCAGGCGTCGCCGTCGTCGCCGTCGTCGCCGTCGTCGCGGGCACCGTCGCCGCCGGCGTCCGCGACGCCGGCAGTTCGGTCTAGCCGCCGTCGAAAAACGCCAGAATCCGGTCGTTCACCTCGCGGCTCGCCTCCACGTTCGCGAGGTGGCCGGCCCCGTCGACGCCGACGAACTCCCCCCGCGGCAGCCCCTCGGCGAGTTCCCGCCCCTTCGCCGGCGGACACACCCGGTCCTCGGTCCCGTGGATCACCAGCGCCTCGTCGGTCACCTCGTACAGCCTGTCGGTGAGGTCGAAGTCACGGACGGCCTCGCGCGCGGCCTCCCACGCGTCGCGGTCGGCGTCCTCGAGGGCTCGCCACTCGACGATCCGCGAGACGACGTCGGGCTGATACGACATGAAGTCGTCGGTCACGGCCGCCCGGAGCGACGACTCCAGCGCCTCGGGGTCGTCGGGATCGGCCCACAGCGGGTCGGGATCCAGTCCCCCGCCGTAGGCCGCGGTCCCGACGAGCGCGAGCCTGCGAACCCGCCCCGACCGCGCGGCGGCGCGGAGCGCGACCATCCCGCCGAGGCCGACGCCGACGAGGTCGACCGACCGGACGCTCGCGTCGGCGAGGACGGCCTCGAGGTCCGCCGCGAGGTCGCCGACGGCGTACGGCCCCGGCGGCGCGTCGGAGTCGGCCGTCCCGCGGGTCGCGGGCACGATCAGCCGGCGCGGGCCGGCCAGGGCGGCGTGTTGCCATCCCCACTGCCACGGCCCGTACCCGATCTCCCCGCAGACGGCGACGGGGATCGGGTCGCCGTCGCGGTCGCCCCCGCTGCCCCCGCCGCGACCGCCGCCCGCGTCGCCGTCTCCCCCGCTCTCGTCGCCGGCGACCTCGTAGTACAGGTCCACGTCTCCGTTCGTCGCGTGCGGCACAGGCGGGCGTTCGCCCCGCCGCGGGGTCAAACCATCGGGTCGTCGCAGCCCCCGTCTCGGGCTCGCCGATCGCGCGATATTTCCGCGGCGACGCCGACGCTCACGACATGATCGACTTCCGTTCGGACACGGTGACCCGCCCGAGCGACGAGATGCGCGAGGCCGCCCGCGACGCCCCCGTCGGCGACGACGTGTACCGCGACGATCCGACGGTCAACGAACTGGAGGCGCGCGCGGCCGACCTCGCCGGCTTCGAGGACGCGCTGTACGTCCCCTCGGGGACGATGGGCAACCAGATCGCGATCCGCACGCACACCGACCGCGGGCAGGAACTGCTGTGCGACGAGCAGGCCCACGTCTACAAGTGGGAACTGGGCGGTATCCCGCAGCTCTCGGGGGTCCAGCCGCGGATCCTCGACTGCGGCGACCGCTGCGTCCCGACGCCCGAGCAGGTGCGCGAGGGGTTCGTCGCCGAGGACCTCCACCGCCCCGGCACGGGGCTGCTGTGTCTGGAGAACACGCACAACTCCCGCGGCGGCGTCGCGGTCCCGAAGGCCGACATCGACGCCGCGGCCGACGCCGCCCGCGACCTGGACGTCCCGGTCCACCTCGACGGCGCGCGCTTCCTCAACGCCTGTGTCGCTCTCGACACCGATCCCGCGGCGATGACCGAGTCGGTCGACTCGGTGATGTTCTGTCTCTCGAAGGGGCTCGGCGCGCCGGTCGGCTCCGTGCTCGCCGGCGACGAGGAGTTCGTCGACCGCGCACGCCGGATCCGGAAGCTGTTCGGCGGCGCGATGCGCCAGGCGGGAGTGATCGCCGCGCCCGGCCTGCGAGCGCTGGAGAACGTCGACCGCCTCGCGGAGGACCACGCCAACGCCGCCCGCCTCGCCGAGGGACTGAACGACATCTCGGGGCTGTCCGCGCCCGCGCCCGACACCAACATCGTGATGGTGGACAGCGAGGACGCCGGCCTGACGGGCGAGGAGCTGTCGGCCGCCTGCAAGGACGAGGGCGTCTCCTTCAGCGCCTTCGACGACTACACCTGCCGGCTGTGCACGCACCTCGACGTGAGCGAGGCGGACGTGGACGAGGCGCTCGACCGGATCGAGTCGGTCGTCGCCGCGGCCTGACTCGCCCGGATGGCGGATCGGTCGGCCGGTCGACCGCTCGGCCGGTCGGCCGCTCGACCGGTTTATGACGTCGGCCGACGTACGTGGATCGATGACCGACAGTTCGCCGGCCGTCGCTCGGACGGACTCGAGGCCCGACCCGGATCACGATCCCGACCGGAGTTCGGGACCGCGCTCGGGACTCGGTGACCGCCTCGACGGGCTCGGCGGTCTCCTCGCACTCGTGGTCGCCGTCAACGTCGCGGGCGCTGTGCCGGCGCTGCTCGGCGGCCCCGACACCGCGTGGTTCGCGTCGCTGACGAAGCCGGCGATATACCCGCCCGGGTGGCTGTTCGGCGTCGTCTGGACGGCGCTGTTCACGCTTTCCGGGGCGGCCCTGTGGCTCGTCATCCGCGCCGAGGCCACGGCCGCCCGCCGCCTCGCGCTGTGGGCGTTTCTCCTCCAGTTCGCGTTCAACGTCGCGTGGACGCCGACGTTCTTCGCGCTGCGGGAGATCGCCGCGGCGCTGGCGGTGATCCTCGCGCTCGCCGTGGTGCTGACAGGGACGATCGCCGCGTTCGCCCGCGTCGACCGACGGGCGGCGGCGCTGCTGGTGCCGTATCTCGCCTGGGCGTGTTTCGCGGCGGTGCTGAACTACCGATTCCTCGTGTTGAACTGACGCCGGCGACCGTCACCGGCCACCGGTGCCCGGTTCTCCCTCGCCGGTGTCGAACTCGAAGCGCGCGCCGCCGGTGTCGTCCTCGGTCAACTCCACGTCCCAGCCGTGCGCCTCGGCGATGCGCCGGACGATCGCCAGCCCGAAGCCGGTGCCGTCGTCGGCCGTGGTGTACCCGATCTCGAACGCCGACTCCCGGTTCTCGGGCGAGACTCCGGGGCCGTCGTCGGCGACCGCGAAGCCGTCGTCGGTCGCCTCCACGCGCACAGTCGGGGCGTCGCCGCCGTGCTCGACGGCGTTGCGAAAGAGGTTGCCGAACAGGTCGCCCAGTCGGTCCGGGTCGGCGTCGACGACGACGCCCGATTCGGCCTCGAACGTCGCGTCGCCGGTGTCGACGGTCGCCCACGCGCGCTCGGCCGCCTCGTCGATGTCGGTCCGGTCGGTGTCGCCGACGACCCGGCCGTCACGCGCGAGCGTGAGCAGGTCGTCGATCAGGTCGCGCATCCGGCCGACCGCGTCCGCGACGGTCTCGAGGTGTTCGTCGTCGCCGGTCTCCCTCGCGAGGTCGAGGTAGCCCTCGGCGACCGACAGGGGGTTGCGCAGGTCGTGGCTCACGACGCTCGCGAACTCGTCGAGGCGCTCGTTCTGCCTGCGCAGCGCCCGTTCGCGCTCGCGGCGCTCGGTGATGTCCGAGTAGATGGCGTAGCCGCCGACGTTCTCGCTGCCCAACTCCAACGGGACGACGTACATGAGGAAGTCGCGGACGCCGTCTGCCGTGCCGCGACGCACCTCCTTGCGGAGGCTCTCTCCGTTGTGGAGCCGCTCGTTGAACTCCTCGGCCTCCGCCTCCGCCTGGGCGTCGTCGGGGACGATGTAGTCGTCGACGTACTCGCCGACCACCTCGTCGCCGTAGCCGAAGGCGTCCTCGAAGGCGGAGTTGACCGCTCGAAAGACGGGGTCGCCGTCGACGAGTTCGAAGGAGATGGCGGCGTCGGGGACGTTCTCGAACAGCGCCGAGAGCCGGTCGCGCTCGGCGCGCAGGTCCGCCTGCGTTCGGACCCGTTCGAGCGAGACGGCGACGTGCGCCATCAGCAGCTCCGCGTTGTTGAGGTCGTCGTCGTCGAAGGCGTTCGCCTCGGTGGCGACCGCCTGGAACACGCCGAGGTCGCCGAGGGGGATCGAGACGGCCGAGCGGTACTCCGACCTGACCGGCGCGGCGTCGTCGTCGTCGGTGAGGTCGCCGATGACGACCGACTCGCCCGTCTGATACGTCTTGCCGGCGACCCCCTCATCGAGGCCCATCGGACGCGCCCCCTCGGGCCTGTTCCCGTCGGCGTCGACCGGCACGAGCTTGTCCCCGCGCCGCAGCGACAGCGTCGACTTGTCGAACGAGAGCACGTCCCGTGCCGCTCGGATGGCCCGTTCGACCAGCGCGTCCTCGGACTCGGCCCCGGCCAGTTCGGCCGTGGCGACGTGGAGCCGCTCGATCGTCTCTCTGGCGTCCCGCAGCGCCGCCTCCGAGCGGATCCGCTCCCGGGTCGCCGTCGCGTACGAGACGAGCAGCTCAGCGAACTCGAGGTCGCTGTCGTCGAACGCGCCGGTCTCGTCGGTGACCGCCTGGAAGACGGCGTCGCCGGCGAACGGGACCGAGACGAGCGATCGGGACTCGCCGTCGTGGGAACTCGCGATCTCGTGTGCGACGATGTCGTCGACGACGAGGGACTCGCCCTCGGAGTGGCTGTGTTCGAATGCGCCGAACCCCCGCTCGAACTCCGTCGGGAGCCTCGGGTCGCTCGTCGCGCGGCGGCGAAAGCGGTCCTCCTCGGCGGTGTACACGCACGAGCGGTCGAACGACAGCACGCGCTGGGCGATCTCGACGGTGAGCTCGAACAGCTCGTCCTCGCTGCCGGCGTCGACGAGTCGCGGGGCGGCCTCGTGTAGCTCGGCCATCACGCGCTCCCTGCGGGTCAGATCGGTCTGCGCGCGGAGGCGCTCGTACGCCTGCCCCACGTGCATCGCCAGCAGCTCCGCCAGCTCGCGGTCGGTCTCGTCGAAGGCGTGCGTGCGCCGCGAGATCGCCTGAAACACCGCGTCGCCCCCGAACGGAACCGTGATGCTCGATCCGGTCGCCCGCGAGTTCTCGAGGCGTTCGGACGCGACCTCGGCGACGTACACCGTCTCGCCGCGGCGGTAGGCCTGCCCCGCGAGCGTCCCCTCGATCGGAACCCGGCGCGGGAGCCAGTCGGTCGACCGCTCACGCGCGACGAGTTCCGTCCCGTCCACGTCGACGCCGACCGCGCAGTGGTCGAACGAGAGCACGCGACCGGCGACCTCGACCGCCAACTCGAACAGCTCGTCGACGCTGTCGATCGCGGCGATCTCGGCGGCCGCCTCGTGGAGCCGCGTCACGCGGCGGCGAGCCGCGCGAAGCTGTCGTCTGGTCTCGCCCTCGCGGGCGCGCTCGACCTCGGCGAGGAGTCGCTCGCCGCTGGACCCCCGTTCGACGTATCCGTCGACGTACGCCGCAGTCGGCTCGTGATCGCTGTACGCGACGACCGGGGTGTCCGTCTCCGTCAGCGCCTCCTGGGCCGACGCGGACAGCGTCGGCTCGCCGACGAGCACGACGACGTACTGCCGGTCGTTGCCCTCGAGATATCGATCGAGATCCCCGACGGCGACCGTCTCCGCCGCGTCCCCGTCCGCGGCGTTCGCGAGCGCTCCGGCGACCTCCTCCGGCACCGACGCCCCGTCCTCGGTGACGACGAGGACGGAATATGTAGGTTCAGTGACGGGGCCGGCCATCAGTTACGACATGTTGTCGCTTCCCGGTTTAACAGTAACGGGTACCCGAGATCGCATCGGACGCGGCCCGGAACCCTTTTGCGCGGCGACTGGGCACAACGTGGTAATGAGCGACCTTACTGCGGAGTACCGCCTCGAGTACTTCGAGGAGGAGGGGTTCTCCCGGAAGGAGTGCTCCTCGTGCGGGGACCACTTCTGGACCCGCGACGACGAGCGAGAGCTGTGCGGGGAGCCGCCCTGCGAGGACTACTCGTTCATCGGCGACCCCGGATTCGACGAGCCGTACACGCTCTCGGAGATGCGCGAGGCGTTCCTCTCGTACTTCGAGGAACACGACCACGAACGCATCGAGCCGTACCCGGTCGCCGCGAACCGCTGGCGCGACGACGTGCTGCTCACGCAGGCGTCGATCTACGACTTCCAGCCGCTGGTCACCTCCGGACAGACCCCGCCGCCGGCGAACCCGCTGACCGTGAGCCAGCCGTGCATCCGGATGCAGGACATCGACAACGTGGGCAAGACGGGCCGTCACACGATGGCCTTCGAGATGATGGCCCACCACGCGTTCAACGCCCGCGAGGAGGTCGGCGACGAGTACGCATACTCCGGGGAGGTGTACTGGAAAGACGAGACCGTCCGCCTCTGTGACGGCCTGTTCGAGGAGATGGGCGCGAACCTGGATGAGATCACCTACATCGAGGACCCGTGGGTCGGCGGCGGCAACGCCGGCCCCGCCATCGAGGTCATCTACAAGGGTGCCGAGCTGGCGACGCTCGTGTTCATGTCGATGGAACAGGACCCCGACGGCGAGTACGAACTGAAGGACGGCAACACGTACTCGAAGATGGACACGTACATCGTCGACACCGGCTACGGGCTGGAGCGGTGGACCTGGATGAGCCAGGGCACCCCGACGGTGTACGAGGCGGTGTACCCCGAGACGATCGAGTTCCTGAAGGACAACGCCGGGATCGACCTCTCCGAGGAGGAGGCGGAGTTGGTCCGGCGGGCCTCCACGCTGGCGGGCCATCTCGACATCGACGAGGCCGAGGACGTCGAGGCCGCCCGCGACAACATCGCCGACAAGCTCGGGGTCGACACGGAGGAGCTGACCGACCTGCTCGAACCGCTCGAGGACATCTACGCCATCGCCGACCACTGCCGGACGCTCGCGTACATGTTCGGCGACGAGATCGTCCCCTCGAACGTCGGGACGGGCTACCTCGCGCGCATGGTCCTCCGGCGGACGAAGCGGCTCGTCGACGAGGTCGGCGTCGACGCCCCGCTCGACGAACTCGTCGACATGCAGGCCGAACGCCTCGGCTACGAGAACCGCGACACGATCCGCGACATCGTGCGCACGGAGGTCGAGAAGTACCGCGAGACGCTCGAGCGCGGCGGCCGCAAGGTCGAGGCGCTGGCCGACGAGTACGCCGGCACCGGCGAGGCGATCCCGGTGGACGAGCTGATCGAGCTGTACGACTCCCACGGCATCCAGCCGGACATGGTCGAGGAGATCGCCGAGGAGCGCGGCGCGACCGTCGAGGTGCCCGACGACTTCTACGGGCTGGTCGCCTCCCGCCACGACTCCGCGGGGGCGTTCGATCACGAGGAGTCCGCCGACGAGCGGCTCGCCGACCTGCCGGCGACCGACCGGCTCTACTACGACGACCAGGAGCGCACGGAGTTCGAGGCGGTCGTCCTCGACGTGCTCGAGCGCGAGGGCGGCTACGACGTGGTGCTCGACCAGACGATGTTCTACCCCGAAGGCGGCGGCCAGCCCGCCGACCGCGGCACGCTCTCGACCGACGACGCCACCGTCGAGGTCGAGGACGTGCAGATCCGCGACGACGTGGTGCTTCACCGGACCGACGCCGACCCCGGGAAAGGCGAGTTCGTCACCGGCCAGGTCGACGGCGAACGTCGCCGGCGGCTGATGCGCCACCACACCGCGACCCACATCGTCGGCTACGCCGCCCGGCAGGTGCTCGGTGAGCACGTCCGGCAGGCGGGCGCACAGAAGGGGATCACCTCCTCGCGCCTCGACGTGACCCACTACGAGCGCGTGACGCGCGAGGACGTGAAGTCGATCGAGCGGGTCGCGAACGACCTCGTGCGCCGGAACCTCTCGGTGACCCAAGAGTGGCCCGACCGCCACGAGGCCGAGTCCGAGCACGGCTTCGACCTCTATCAGGGCGGCATCCCGCCGGGCGAGCAGATCCGCCTCGTCAGCGTCGGCGACGACGTGCAGGCGTGCGGCGGCACCCACGTCTCCCGCACCGGCGACATCGGCGCGATCAAGCTCCTGAAGGCCGAGCCGGTACAGGACGGCGTCGAGCGGCTCGTGTTCGCCGCCGGCGAGGCCGCCCTCGACGCCACCCACCGCACGGAGGACGCGCTGTACGACGCCGCCGACGTGCTGTCGGTCGACCCGCAGGAGGTGCCCGAGACGGCCGAGCGCTTCTTCACCGAGTGGAAGGAGCGCGGCAAGACGATCGACCGGCTGAAAGAGGAGCTAGCGGAGCTTCGCGCCGACGCCGGCGGCGAGGAGGTCGCGGTCGGCGACGCCGTCGCGGTCGTCCAGCGGACGGACGCCGACAGCGACGAACTCCGGGCGACGGCCAACGCCCACGTCGAGGACGGCCGAATCGCCGTGCTCGGGTCGGGCGCGGGCGGCGCGGCCACCTTCGTCGTCGGCGTCCCCGACGGCGTCGGCGTCAACGCCGGCGAGGTCGTCGGCGAACTCGCGGGCCGCGTCGGCGGCGGCGGCGGCGGCCCGCCGGACTTCGCGCAGGGCGGCGGTCCCGACGTGGACGCGCTCGACGACGCGCTCGACTCGGCCGCGGAGATCCTCCGTCGGAAGCTGGAGGCCTGACCCGCCGACCCGATGTCCCTCATCGACTCGCTCCCGTACCCCATGTCGGCGGCCGAGGTCCGCGGGCTGACGGACGCCGACGCGATAGCGGAGGCGCACCACGAGGTGATCGCCCAGCGCTCGGGAACCGAGGTCGTCCCCGCGATGCTGATCACGACCGAGCGGAACTCCTACGCCGTCGTCGAGGACCGCGACGCCGACCGCTACCGTGTGCTCGACTCGGGCGACCGCGACGACCGGGACGACGTGTACGCGACGCTGCGCGAGTGGGCCGACGAGCACGGCTACGGCGGGCCGACGTAGCCGGCGACGGCGACGACGCCGGTGAGGATTCACTCGACAGCGCCGGCGACGGTACCCGCGATGGCGACGGCGACAGCGTCGTGACCGAGCGCGTCGAGAAGCGGCCCTGCGAGCGGAGCGGCCCGTTCGACCTACCGCGAGAGGAGGAGGCCGTCGCAGGTCGGACACCGGTCGTGGGAGCCCCCGGCGAGTTCGATGGTTCGCTTTCGGTAACACCCCCCACACAGGAGGGTGCCGCAGTCGCGACACTCGTACCCCTCATAGGAGGTGAGCCCGAGGCGGTCGGCGATCCCCGACGACCTCGCCTCCAGCGCCGTTCCGCAGCGCACACACTCGGGCACGTGATCGGCCTCGCGGGCGATCGCCAAGAATCTCCGTCTTAGGGAACTGAAACGATGCGGGCGTCGCGATCGGACCCGGGACCGAAACCACTACCACGACACGCCGGCGACTCGCGGCACATGGACCCGCGAATCCGCGAGCACGCCGAGACCATCGTCGAGCACTCCATCGAGTTGGAGGCGGGCGACGACCTCGTCATCCAACTCCCCGGCGAGGCCGAGGACCTGGCGGTGGCCCTCCACGAGTACGCCGGCGACATCGGCGCGAATCCGGTACTGCTGAACAACTCCCAGCGCGCCGAGCGCGCGTACCTGCGCGCCCGCGAGGAGGACTTCGAACTCCCCGATCACGAACTCGCCCTCTACGAGGAAGCGGACGCGTTCGTTATCGCCCGAAGCGGCGGCAACGTCTCCGAGAAGGCGGACGTGGACCCGGAGACGACCGCCGACTACACGCGCGCTCGGCGACCCGTCCAGAAGGTGCGCCTCTCGAAGACGTGGTGTCTCACGCAGTTCCCGACGCAGGCGCACGCCCAACTCGCCGGCATGAGCACCGAGGAGTACGAGAACTTCGTGTACGACGCCGTCAGCCTCGACTGGGAAGAACAGGCGGAGTTCCAACGGCAGATGGTCGAGTTGATCGACGACGCCGAGGAGGTCCGGATCCGGTCGGGCGAGGAGACCGACATCACGATGTCGGTCGCGGGCAACACCGCACTCAACGACGACGGGAAAGCGAACCTCCCCGGCGGCGAGGTGTTCACCGCGCCCGTCAAGGACAGCGTGAACGGCGAGGTGTACTTCGATTTGCCGCTGTACCGCCAGGGCCGCGAGATCGAGGGCGTCCGACTCACCTTCGAGGACGGTCGAGTCGAGGCGTTCTCCGCCGAGCGCAACGAGGACGTGCTGGAGGGCGTGTTCAACACCGACGAGAACGCCCGCTACCTCGGCGAACTCGGGATCGGGATGAACCGCGCGATCGACCGGTTCACGTACAACATGCTGTTCGACGAGAAGATGGGCGACACCGTCCACATGGCCGTCGGATCGGCGTACCCCGAGACGGTCGGCGAGGGCAACGAGGTGAACGAGTCCGCCGAGCACGTCGACATGATCGTCGACATGAGCGAGGACTCCGTGATCGAACTGGACGGCGAGGTCGTCCAGCGGGACGGGACGTTCACGTTTGAGGAGCGCGAGGTCTGAACGAGCGGTAGCGAGTGAAGACCTCGGAGAGCGAACGGCGACCAGCGGGAGCCGTGAGCAGCGAGGCGTGAGGGAGCGAGCGTAGCGAGCGACCGAACGCCTCGGTAGAACGGCGGCGCGGTCCTCATCCCGCGCCGCCCACGAAAACCGCGAGGACGAGTGAGCGCGTAGCGCGAACGAGTCCTCGAACCGAGCGGGGAGCGTGCGCGGTCGAACGGTGCGGGGCCGACCGGAGGGAGGCCCCGGGCGAACGGGGAGCGATGTGACCCGTGAGCGAGTGAGACCGCGATGGCGAACGGCGAATGAAGCGAGCCCGGATCGCCCGGGCGCTCCACGGAGATCGCGAGACGTGAGCCGAACGCCTCGCGAGGCCGCTCCGCCCACAGAGACAGCCACGCCGAGTTGTCGCCGGACCTCCGGACGGTCACCGGAGTCCTTCACGAACGTGCGTGTACTAATTTGTTTCTCTCCGAGTCGTGGTCCGGGGATTTATGCCGGTGTGGTCGCCGTTCACACACGTGCCCAAGGTGAACTGTCCCGACTGCGGTCGTCAGATCGGAATGCACGAACTCGAGGCGAAGACGACGGCCCAGTCCGGCGGCTTCTCGACCCGGTACCGCTGTCCGTTCTGTCGGACGGACATGGAAGACGTGACCGAGTTCATGGTCTGACTCCGCGGTTCCACGACCGTTCCCATCGGGTTCTCCGGACCGTCGCGGGCGGAGGGCTACTCCTCGACGTCGAGGTCGAACTGGGCGTTCTCGACGACGGAGTTGAGCACGACCGAGGTGTTCGTCTCGCGGATGTCCTGGTCGGCCAGCAGTCCCTTGATCCCCTCGTTCATCTCGTCGGTGTCGCGGAACTTCCCGATCGCGATGACGTCGTAGTCGCCGGTTACCTCGTACACGGAGGTCATCTGTTTCTGCTCGCGGAGCCGGTCGACGATCTCGGGGAGCGCGCTCCCCTCGACTTTGAGCTGGACGATCGCCGTCACGTCGTAGCCGAGGCGGCCGTAGTTCACGCGGGGCGTGTACCCCTCGATGACGCCCTCGTCTTCCAGGTCGCGCAGGTGGTTCGAGACGGTCGTCACCGACACGTCCAGGTCCTCGCCCAGCGAGCGGAGGCTGGCGCGACCGCTTCCGAGTAACGCGTTGACGAGCTTGGCGTCGAGATTTTCGTACGTCATTACATTCGGCCACGGTCGCCTCCCTTTAGAATTTGACGATTGTCCAGTAGCAAGTCGTCGAAGGGGAAATTGCGCCGACCGTCAACTCCTATATACCGGGAGTGTATGTGGACAAACGCCTACAACATGACGGACGCAAATACCAAACCGGACGGCGGTCTCACCGCCGTCGAGCAGGACGTCATCGACGAGATCGACGAGAAGGGGATCGACTTCCTCCGCCTCCAGTTCACCGACATTATCGGGACCGTAAAGAACGTCTCCGTACCCGCGAGCCAGGCCGAGAAGGCGTTCACCGAGGGGATCTACTTCGACGGCTCCTCGATCAACGGCTTCGTCCGGATCCAGGAGTCGGACATGCGCCTCAAGCCCGACCCCGAGACGTTCTCGGTGCTCCCGTGGCGGACTCGTCCGGGCGAGGAGGGCGGCGCGGCACGCCTCATCTGTGACGTGATCGACACGTCGACGGGCGAGCCGTTCGAGGGCGACCCCCGCCGCGTGCTGAAGAACGCGCTCGATCGCGCCGAGGAGATGGGATACGAGGTCAACGCCGCGCCCGAACCGGAGTTCTTCCTGTTCGAGGAGGACGAGGACGGCCGCGCGACGACCGACACCGGCGACCACGGCGGCTACTTCGACCTCGCGCCGAAGGACCTCGCGAGCGACGTGCGCCGCGACATCATCTACGGCCTGGAAGACATGGGCTTCGAGATCGAGGCCTCCCACCACGAGGTCGCCCGGGGCCAACACGAGATCAACTTCGAGTACGACGACGCGCTCTCGACGGCCGACAACGTCGCGACGTTCCGCACCGTTGTCCGGGCGATCGCCGCCCAGCACGATCTCCACGCGACGTTCATGCCCAAGCCGATCCCGAAGATCAACGGCTCGGGGATGCACACCCACATCTCGCTGTTCACCGAGGACGGCGAGAACGCCTTCCACGACGAGGACGACGAGTTCGACCTCTCGGAGACGGCCAAGCAGTTCACCGCGGGCATTCTCGACCACGCCGAGGCGCTCGCGGCCGTGACGAACCCGACGGTGAACTCCTACAAGCGGCTCGTCCCCGGCTACGAGGCACCCGTCTACGTCGCCTGGTCCGACCGCAACCGCTCGGCGCTCATCCGCAAGCCGGCCGCGCGCGTGCCGGCCGCCTCCCGCATCGAGGCGCGCTTCCCCGACCCGTCGTGTAACCCGTATCTCGCGTTCGCGGCGCTCATCCACGCCGGCCTCGACGGCATCGAACGCGGCCTCGACTGCGACGACCCCGTCCGCGAGAACATCTACGAGTTCGACGAGGCCAAGCGCGAGGAGTACGGCATCACCACGCTGCCGTCGAACCTCGGCGAGGCGCTCGACGCGCTGGAGGAGGACGAGGTCGTGCTCGACGCGCTGGGCGGACACGTCTCCGAGAAGTTCGTCGAGGCGAAGTCGGCCGAGTACGACGACTACCGCGTCGACGTCTCCGACTGGGAGCTGGACCGCTACCTCGAGACGTTCTGATCGGCCGGCGAGCACCGCTTCGAGGTATTTTCTTTTTCGCCGTCGCGACGCTCCGTCTGCGAGACGGTGAGCCGTCGCCGCGTGGTCCTCGGGTTCGGGACCGGTACCGAGTCGGCCGGCTACTCGACGCGCCCGGTCGCGTCCGCGTCGCGCTCGGAGCCCTCCCCGGAGGAGGCCTCCGTCTCGGCTCCCGCGTCCGCCTCAGCTCCTGCATCCGTCTCAGCTCCTGCATCCGTCTCAGCTCCTGCATCCGTCTCAGTCTCCGCTTCCGCGATCAGTTCGGACACGTCGTCCCCGTCGTTCGCCTCGCCGTCCGGCGTCTCGCCTGCTCCCCGGCGAACTCGGTCGACGACCGTCGGCCACGCGACGATGAGCGCGACGGCGGCGAACGACAGCGGCGCGACCGCGAGCAGTCGGTACGGCGTCGTGTCGGGCACGACGCCGAAGACGTACGGGAGCCCCGCCGTGGTGACGCCGTACGCGCCGCCGAACAGCGCGAGGATGCCGACGAGCCCGGCGGCGACGCCGACGCCGCCGACGGGCGCTGACTCCGTGCCGCGGAGCCGCCAGACGGCGTAGCCGCCGAACCCGCCGCCGGCGGCGATCCCGGCTTCCAGCACCTCGCCGCCGTGGCCGCCGGCGGCCGCGACCGCGCACGCGACGACGCCGAGCACGCCGGCGAGGAAGAACGCCCGGTCCGGGTGGGGGCGAAAGCCCGAGCGTGCGACCCGCTGGAACGCGACCAGGCCGACGACGCCGACGGCGACGCCGACGGCGACGTCGGCGAGGTAGTGGACGCCGAGCACGACCCGGGTGGTCGCGACGACTCCCACGAACGCGGCCGCGGCGCGGAGGCGGTCGCGTCGCCGTCCCACGTCGAGGAACGTCGCGAGCCCGCCGTACACCATCGTCGAGGCGACCGCGTGGCCCGAGGGGAACCCGAAGCCGTCGCCGGTGGCGGCGTCGACGAACGCGAGTTCGAGCAGGCCCGGGAGCCACGCCGGCGCGGTCGCCTCGGCGGCACCCGGGGGTCGCGGGAGCGCGAACAGGCTCTTGAGGCCGACCACGATCGCGAGCGCGCCCAGCGCGACGGCGATGAGGGTCGCCCCCACTCTGCGGGGATTGGCCGCCAGCCGGCGGTCGCCGAGCCAGTAGAGCAGCGCCAGGCCGAGGTAGACGAACCAGGCGTCGCCGAGTTGCGTGAGGACGGCGGCGGCGGCGACCAGCCAGTCGGGGACCGCCGCCGTCGACCCGGCGAGGAATCCGCGTGCGAGCATGGACGGATCACCTCACCGCCGGTCCCGGACGGCGTCGATCGCCTTGCCGGGTACCTCGACGACGTTCAGTCCGACGCCCACGAGCACGAACAGCGTGTACAGCCCGAGCGTCGAGAGAAACGACACGACCATCGCGCCGATCGCGAACCACCCGTCGAGCCAGCGGAACGCCCCGAGCACCATCACCGTGCCGTACAGGAGCACGAGGTACGGCCCCCAGCCGCGAGCGTGACCGCGGCGCATCCGCGAGCGGACGTAGCGTTTCAGCTCCGCCTCCAGAGTCGGCTTCTTCACCGTCCGGTCGTCGATGGCGTCGAGGTCGGCGCGCAACTCGGCGACGCGCTCGTCCAGGTCCTCGATGTCGGGCGCGGGACGGCCGTCGTCCTCGGCGTCCGCGTCGGTCCCGTCGGGACCGTCCGGGCCGGTGGGATCGCCGCTCATTCGTCCCTTCGCACGCGTGTCCGTCCCTTTATCCTGCCGGTCTCCTCCGTCGATCTCCCGTCGGCTTCCCGGTCGGTGTCGTCGCCCGCGCCGGCGACGGTTCCGGGTCCGGTTGCGTCGCCGCCGTCCGGATCGTCGCTGCCCGCACCACCGTCCGCGTCGCCGACGCGCCCCTCCGCGGCGACGGCGTTGACGACGGCCCCGACGAGCACGAGCGTCGCCCCGAAGTAGAGGAACGTCACCAACAGCAGCACCGCCCCGACCGCGCCGTAGAGCGCGGTGCCGCCGTCGCCGCCGCTCTGGAGGCCGACGTACGCCTGGAACGCGGCCTGAAGCACCGTCCAGCCGACGCCGGCGAAGACGGCTCCGGGGAGTATCTCGGGGACTGAGACGGGCACGTCGGGGAACACGTAGTACATCGGGAGGAACGCGACCGTGAGCACGAGCGGGAGCGCGAGGACGCCGGCGACGGCGGCGACGCCGCCCACGTCGAGGGCGGCGACGGCCGCCCCCAGCCCCACCATCGCGAGGAGGCTCGCGCCGATACTGGCGGTGACGACGACGGAGTCGACCAGTTGATCGACGATGTCGGCGGTGTCGTCGATGCCGTACACCTTCGAGAAGGCGATGTCGAGCCCTCGGAACACTTTGAGCGCCCCCCACAGCGTCAACGGGAGGCTGACGAGCGTCGCCGACCCGCGCCCGCCGCCGTCGACGAGCGCGTCGACGAGCACGGCCTGCCCAGTCTCGGTGAGCACGCCGGCGCTGGCGGCGATCAGGGCGTCCGCGAGCTGTTGGCCGCCGACGGTGACGGCGACGACCAGCGCCAGCACGGCCGCCGGCAGCAACGAGACGAACCCGTAGTAGGCGACGCCGGCGGCGAGGAACGTCACGTCCTGGTCGCTCGTCCGGGCGGCGACCCGCCGGCCGAACGCGACCGCTGCGCGCGCGCGGCCCCCCTCGCCGGTCGATTCGGTGTGCACGCGGTGTTGTACTCGCGTCGGCGAGAAAAGCCCACGGGGGCGTTCCCGTCGGCGGCGAGCCGTCCGCGGGAACGCCGCCGCCGCCGGGACCCGAGGCTCCCGGGATCCGAGGCTCAGGCCCGCCCGGCGAGCACGGCGTTGGCGGCCGCGCCTACGAGCACGAGCACGTTCGCGGCGTAGAACCAGGTGACGAGCACGAGCAGTCCGCCGAGCGCGCCGTAGATCCCCAGAGCGGCCGGGTCGGCGGCGTACACGCCGAATCCCGCGCCGGCGACGGTCCACCCGCAGGCGGCGATCAGCGTCCCGGGGAGCACCTCCCTCCGGCCCACCTCGGCGGTCGGAAGCGCGTAGAACAGCGGGAACAGCGCGACCGCCGAGAGGAGGAAGACGACCGCGGGCACGGCGACGCGCGCGATCGATTCGTTGGCGTACAGCGACAGCGCGCCCGCAGCCAGCAGCATCGCGAGGGTCGCGAGCGCCCCGACGCCGAACGCGAAGACGGCGTCGCCCGTCCGTCCGAGGACCCGACGCTCGTCGCCGCCGTACACCGCCGCGAACGCCCGGTCGTAGCCGCGGAACAGCTGGACGACCGAGAAACACACCAGCCCGGCGGCGACGGCGATGATCCCCCGCCGACGGGCCACGTCGCTCATCGCCCCACGGAGGAACTCTCGTCCCCGCGGCGTGAGCAGGTCGCCGCCGGCGGTGACGGCCCCGCGAGCCAGCCCGCCGCCGCCGGCCTCGTACAGCACCGCGAACGCGAGGACGACCACCGGGAGCGTCGCGACGATGCTGTAGTACGCGAGGCTCCCCGCGACGAACGTCGCGTCGGCCCGACGGGCGGTCCGGGCGACCGCGACCGCGCCGGCGACGACGCCGCGGGTGGGCGTCTCGCCCGACGGGTCACGGGTGTCGCGGTCGCGGCTCACTCCTCCCGGTTCGCCCTCGCCCGCTAAGAACTCGGCGGTCGATCCGGGGCCGTCGCGGTCGCTGTCGCGGTGGCGGTGACGGGCGTCGTCGCCGAGCCGGCCGACGGCCCCTCAGGCGAGATCGGCCGTCGCCTCTCGCATCTCGGCGACGGAGGCGTCGCTCTTGAACGCGGTCCCGGAGTAGTGGGCCCGCGAGGCCGCGAACCCGGCCTCTCGGAGCGTCGCGACGAACTCCTCCATCCCGACGGCCGGGCGGCCCCACAGCTTGCACAGCCGGTGTTGGTCGTAGTGAGTCGGGGTGTCGAGCTCCCGGGCGACCGTCGCGAGCAGGTCGCGGGCGCGATCGGCCTCGCCCATGTCGTCGGTCACCTCGCGTTCGACGCGCTCGGCGAAGGCGGCGTCGGCGACCGGACCGAGCCAGATCGGCCCCGCGGTGACGACCCGGCTCGACCCGCAGTACTGGCAGGCGTCGGGCGCGTCCGGGATCCGGCCGGACTCGTGGTCGCGCTCGAGGCAGTCCTGACAGTGGTGGACGAACCCAAGCGACTCCAGGGTCGCGTTCGCCTCGGTCGCGTTCGCGTCGAGTTCGAGGTACGTCCGCGCGTAGTGGCGCGAGACGTGCGAGCAGACGGGGACGGCGGCCTTGTCGCGGGCGGCGGCGCGGCGGACGAGCGCGCCGATCAGCACCCGAAGCCCCATCTCGGGGTGGTATTCGGTGTTTCGCGGCACCGTGTCGTACCGGCGGACGCCCGACTCGAAGTGCGCGCCACACAGGGGAGCGGTGTCGGTCGCGGTGACGCACAGGAGGTTCCGGGTGCCGGCGACGGCGGCGTCGGCGAACGGCATCGGCGATCCGTACGGGTCGACGTCGACCACGTCGAAGTACCCCTCGTGGAGCAGGGCGTTCGCGTCGCGCTGGAGTGCCGTCCCGCCGTACGGATCGAGGTTCCGCGCCGCGAGCGCGACGGCGTCGTCGTCCACGTCCGCGCAGGTCACGTCGTACCCCTCGGCGGCCGCGCGGGTGCCGCGGACGCCCGAGGCGGCCATGGCGTCGAGGTACGTCTCCACGCGCGGCTCGCGCTCGGCGTACGCGCGCAGCGCCGCGACCGTGATGTCGCGGTTCAGCTCCATCTCGGGGTTGTAGAACACGGCGTCCGCACGCCCCTCGCTCGCGCCGTCGCGGGCGTCCTCGACCTCGACGCGGACGCCGCCTTCTGTGACCTCCATCCTTGGTCGACGTGGACGCCCCGGCGGATTAAACGGCGCGGGATCCGCGTCGCGGTCCCGCGCTCGATCCGTCGCTTCCGAAGGGTTTTGCCCCGCCCCCGACAACGGGAGCGACGTGACACCCGGCGATGGCGGTCCGGACCCCGCCGACACGGACGCGGACGGGACGCCCGAGGTCGAAGCGGACGCAGACGGCACACCCGAGACCGAAACGGACGCGGTCGCCGCCGATATCGCCGACAGCCCCGCGGACGACTGGCGCGCCGCCCTCGCCGCGGCCGGGGAGCTCCGCCCGCCGGTCGTCGCCGCGATCATCGAGCGCCACGGCGACCGCGGCCGCCGCGCGATCGAGGCGGTCGCGGAGGGTCGCGTGAAGCGCTACCGCGATTTCACAGTCGTCGTCGGCCACCGGAGCGAACACGTCGTCGAGGACGAGGGCTGCGACTGTCGGGACGCCACGTACAACCTCGACACGTCCGATCCCGACGAGCGCTGCTGGCACGCGCTCGCCGTCGACATCGCCGAGCGCGTGGGTCGAGTCGACGAACACGACATGTGGTACTCGGACGTGGCCGAGTTTCTGTGATCGACTCCGGCGCGGTATCGGAACGTCGACTCGACGGAACACCCGACAGTCGCTCGACGGCCGTCGGTCCGAGGGTTCATATGCGATTCCGGGACCAGCCCCGTCGATGCGACGCTGACGACCGCCGCCGGGGGCACGGCGGGTGCGCGGTCCACCCCTCGGCGCGATCGCGGGACGGTCCAACCGCTCTCGCAGCCGGATCGCCTGTCAGCCACACCGGATAGCGTCGACGCCGCTCACTCGAACGACGCCGTCTCGACGGTGAGCCCGTAGTAGACGGCGGGTGCGAGCGCCACCGCGACCGCCGAGAGCACGACCGCCGTCGACATCGAATCCGCCAGCAGCGCCGCGAACAGGACGACGACGCCGAGAACGACGCCGCCGGCGACCGCGCCGAGTCGCGCGTCGACGGTCGCGCGAAATCCGGCGACTCGCGCGGTCAGCGCCCCGGCGAGCCACACCAACAGCGCCGCGGCCGCGCCGAACGGCGTCCCGGCGAGCAGACCCGCGAGCAACAGCGCCGCCCCGACGACGCCGGCGACGAGGAGCACCGGCCGCACGTCGGGAAGCGAGTCGCGGGGCGCGTACACCACGGCGTAGGACCACGCCGGCACAGCGGCGGCGACGCAGAGGAACGCCCCGCGCAGCGACGCGACCGCGAGGTCGAGGTCGGCGGTCGCCACGGCGTCCGCAAGGAGCACGAGGCCGACGAGCGTGCCGGCGACGCCGACCGCTCGCGGCGGGAGTACGGTCGTCGGGTCCTCGTCGTGGTACGTCGCGTACGCCGCGAACGGATACAGCAGGCCGACGCCCGTGAGCAGCGACCGCGTCACGTCGCCAGTCGCCCACAGCGCGAACGCGCCGATCGGGACCGACAACAGCAGACCGGTGACGAGCGCGAGCTCCGGGGCGCGGCGGTTCACGAGTGGGGTACGGGCGGACACCGCAAAAGCCCCTCGGGGGCGGCAGTCCGCCGCGGACTGTCGGACCGACGGACCCTCTCGACGACGGTTCCGAGGACCGTCGAAGACGGGGCGGCACGGTACCGCTGGCGGCCGTCGTCGCCCGCGGGGGCATAGACGGAAGCGTTTAGACGGTGCCGGAGGAATCTCTCCGCATGGCGGACTGTCCACTCGCCGACGATTGTCCCCGGTTCTCCGAGCGGATCCAGGGAATGGGGTGTCAACACTACGGCGACCGCGGCGGCGCGGAGTGGTGCAACGACTACGACATGCCGATCTCGGACCTGAAACAGCAGCCGGTGAAGCCGGGCGAGGAGGTCGTCGTCGAGGTCGACGACATCCACGAGAGCGGTGCCGGGGTCGGCCGCACCGACGACGGCTTCATCGTGATGGTCGACGGTCTGCTCCCGCCGGCCCGAGCCGTCGTCCGGATCGACCGCGTGAAACAGAGCCACGCGAAGGCGAAACGCGTCGTCGAGCGACTCCCCGACGATCCGGACGGGGAAGACGGAGAGAACGGGGAGGACGCCGACGGCGAGGGACACGAGCGAGACGACGAGACGGAAGCGAAGCGGGGCGAACGGCTCGGCTCCCGCGACAACTTCTGGGGCGCGTAACGCCGACCCCTGCCCGGGGTCGCGGATGGACAGTCCGTACTATGCTTTTTGTGTTCCCGGAGCGCACTAGCCACCATGGCCAACGAAGGGGTCGACGCGGTCGACATCGACGACCTGCTCGACCGTGCCGGTTTCGACGCCGACCGCAGCGTCCTCACCAGACGACAGGCCGAGGTGCTCGCCCTCCGCGAGCGCGGGGTCCGACAGGCCGACATCGCGGATCTGCTCGGCACCTCCCGCGCGAACGTCTCCAGCGTCGAGTCGTCCGCCCGCGACAACATCGAGAAGGCCCGCGAGACGGTCGCGTTCGCGGAGGCGCTTTCGGCACCCGTGCGCATCGAGATCGCCGCTGGGACGGACCTCTACGACGTTCCCGACCGGGTGTACGACGCCTGCGACGACGCCGAGGTGAAGGTGAACCACACCGCCCCGGACCTGATGAAGCTCGTGAGCGACGAGGCCGGCGACGCCGTACAGGGCAGAGAGGTCGTCGCTGCCATCCTCGTCGGAATCACGAGCACCGGGGCCGTCCGCGTCAGGCGCTCCGAGTAGTCTCGCGGTCCCCGCAGTCGTCTCCGACGGCGCGGGTTTTTGTACGGCTCGCACGGATCCGCCGGTATGGACCTGCGACTCGATGGCGACACGGCGCTGGTGACGGCAAGTTCGAGCGGGCTCGGCCTCGCCTCGGCGGCGTCGCTGGCGGCCGAGGGCGCGAACGTGGTGATCTGCGGCCGGACTCCGGAGCGCCTGGAGGAGGCCGAGGCGGTGCTGTCGGACGAACCGGGCGAGGCGCTCGCGGTCGAGGCCGACATCACCGACCGCGCGGAGGTGACGGCGCTCGTGGAGGCGACCGTCGAGGAGTTCGGTGGTCTCGACCACGTCGTCACGAGCGCCGGGGGCGTCCCGCCGGGCACCTTCGACGAGACGACCGACGACCAGTGGTACGGCGCGTTCGACACCCTCGTCATGAGCGCCGTCTGGACGCTCCGGGAGGCGCGCCCCCACCTCGCCGACAGCGACGCCGGGACTGTGACGTGTATCACCTCCACCTCGGTCCGGGAGGCCATCGACGGGCTGGTGCTGTCGAACGCCGTCCGTCGGACTGTGATCGGCCTCGTGAAGACCGTCTCCCGGGAGTGGGCCCCCGACGTGCGCGCGAACGCCGTGCTCCCGGGCGCACACGAGACCGCCCGCATCGAGGAGCTCGTCGAGGACGCGCTCGAGCGCGGCGAGTACGACAGCTACGAGGAGGGCGTCGCCGACTGGGCCAGCGACATCCCGCTTGACCGAATCGGCGACCCCCGGGAACTGGGCGACGCGGTCGCGTTCCTCGCCTCCGAGCGCGCGTCGTTCGTCAACGGCGCGGCCCTGCCTGTCGACGGCGGACGGCTGCGGTCGTAGTCGCGGTCGCCGTCGCTGTCTCGGTCACGGTCGTCGGGGCACGCGCCGTCTGCTCCGTTCAGAAGCGTCCGGTCGCCTTCAGCCGGTCGACCGCGTCGCGGACGCGCTGTGCCTCCCCGGTCGGCACGACCAGGACCCGGTCGTCGTAGGCGACGACGCACAGTCCCTCCACGCCCACGAGCGAGACGTGCTTCTCGTCGCCGGCGACGACGTTGTCCGCGGCGTCGACGGCCAGCGCCTCCGCGTCGCCGGCGACGACGTTGCCGTCGGCGTCCGCCCGGTCGTCGGCGTCGAGCACGCGCTCCAACGCGTCCCACGCCCCGAGGTCGTCCCACGCGAAGTCGGCCGGGACGACCGCCGCGCGGTCGGCGCGCTCCATCACCGCGTAGTCGATGCTGACCGGGTCGACGGCGTCGAAGCCCGCCACCGGGTTCGGATCCGGGGAGTCGAGTTCCCCGACGAGCGGTCCCAGCGGGGTGTCCCGCGCCTGGTCGAACAGCGCGGCGGGGGTCCACGCGAAGATCCCCGCGTTCCAGTAGTAGCCGGCGTCGACGTACTCGGCGGCCGTCTCCCCGTCGGGCTTCTCGTGGAAGGCGGCGAGGTCGCGGTAGTCGACCGCGGAGCCGTCGCTGCTGTGCTCCTCGCCGGGTTCGACGTAGCCGTAGCCCGTCGCCGGTCGCGTCGGCTCGACGCCGAAGGCGACGAGGCGGTCGGTTTCGGCGGCGACGCGCGCGCCGCGTTCCATCGTCGCCTCGAAGGCGTCGCCGTCGGGGACGTGGTGGTCCGCGGGGAGGACGACGACCACGGGGTCGCCGTCGACGGCGTCGCGAGCGCGGTGAGTCGCGTACACGATCGCCGGGCCGGTGTCCTTGCCGGCCGGCTCGACGACGACCTCGGCGTCGGGGGCGTGGTCGGGGACCTCGTCGGCGAACTCCGGCCGGGTGGCGACGAGCGTCGCGTCCGCGAAGCCCGTCCGGGCGGCCGTGCGGGCGAGGAGGCTCCGGTCGTCGTCGGAGTCGCCCAGCGCGAGGAACTGCTTCGGGCGGTCGCTGCGGGAGGCGGGGTACAGCCGCGAGCCGGTGCCGCCGGCGAGGATCACGGCGACGACGGGTCGGTCCATGTCGGCCTCCTCGCGCGCGGCAGGCAAAACGTTACCAGGTCTGGATACGCCCCTCCCGCACGTCCTCTGCACACCCCTCACAGTCCGGGTGTTCCTCCTCGAAACAGGCGGGCTCGCCGTCGGCGTTCACGGCGACGCGGCGCTTCTCAGCGTGGCGGCGACAGACGATCCGGGCGCGGTCCTCGGCGTCCGTGGGGAGGTCGAAGTCGTCGGCGTGGTTCTCCCCCCACTCGCGCCCCTCGCGGTAGGCGCGCCTGCTGCGCGCGTACTCGCGACCGGCCTTGCGCGCCTGCTGGTGGAGCACCCGGCGGAGCCTGTCGCCCAGTCCCATACCGACCACTCCGTGCGCGCCGACTATCAGTCCGTTGCCGTCGACGCCGGCCAGTCCGTTGCGGCTGACGCCGGCCCAACCGATGGACGACCGCGTCGGCTCCGTCGGCGACGATCCGTCGCCGTCTCGCGGCTTCACTTCCACCGCGGTCACGGAATACTAAATAGGATCGCGAACCAACCGTCGTACGCCTCCCACCGAACACATACCCGGAGGCGAGAGAACCATGGCAGACCTGCAAACCCACGCGGAAGAGATACACGAGCAGTTTTCAGACCATCTGGACCTCACAGTCGAGGAGATCGAGGAGCGCCTCGCCTCGCTGGTGAACGAGTACAGCGTCCCGGTCGACGAGGCGCGCCGCAGCGTCGTGAACTCCTACCTCGACGAGGCGGGGATCGAGCGCGACGAGATCGGCTCCGGCGGGGCCGAGCAGGCGCTCGTCGGCGACATCGACGAGGACGAACAGTGGGTCGACCTTCGCGTGACGGTGGCCGACCTGTGGGACCCCAACCACGATTCCATCGCACAGGTGGGTCTCCTCGGCGACGAGTCGGGCACGATCAAGTTCGTCTCCTTCTCCACGAGCGAGCTGGAGGAGTTAGAGGAGGGCGCGAGCTACGCCCTCTCGAACGTCGTCACCGACGAGTACCAGGGCAACTACTCGGTGAAGCTGAACCGAACGACCACGATCACCGAACTGGACGAGGAGATCGAGGTCGGCGACGACAGCGACGAGGTCGAGGGCGCGCTGGTGGACATCCAGTCGGGCTCGGGCCTCATCAAGCGCTGTCCCGAGGACGACTGCACGCGCGTGCTACAGAACGGTCGCTGCAGCGAGCACGGCCAGGTCGACGGCGAGTTCGACCTCCGCATCAAGGCGGTGCTCGACGACGGCGACGCCGTCCAGGAGGTCATCTTCAACGAGGAGGCCACCGCGGAACTCACCGGTATCGGTCTGGCGGAGGCCAAGGAGATGGCCCAGGACGCCCTCGACACGACCGTCGTGGGCGAGGAGATGGCCGACATGATCGTCGGTCGCTACTACCGCGTCCGCGGCCCGACGCTGGGGCGGTACGTCCTCGCCGACGAGTTCGAGGAACTGTCCGGAGTCGACGACGCCGTCGACGCCGAATCGCTGCTGATCCGCGCGAGGTCCCTGTAATGAGCCAGTCAGTCCCCACCCGAGAGGTCGCACGCCGCGTGTTCGCGAGCGAGTACAACGACGCCAGCTACACGTTCAAGGAGTCCGACGACGAGCGGGCCCCCCTGTACCTGCTCCTTCCGACGGGCGAGCGCGCCAACCGCGTGTTCATCGTCGGTACCCTCACCGAGAAGGAGGACGTCGGCGAGGACAGCGAGTACTGGCGCGGGCGCATCGTCGACCCGACGGGGACGTTCTTCACGTACGCCGGGCAGTACCAGCCGGAGGCCGCAAGCGCCTTGCGGGAGTTGGAGCCGCCCGCCTACGTCGCCGTCGTCGGCAAGCCCCGCACCTACGAGACGGACGACGGCAGCGTGAACGTCTCCGTCCGACCGGAGTCGATCACGACCGTCGACGCCGCCACGCGCGACCGCTGGGTCGGCGAGACGGCCGCGCGCACCCTCGACCGGATCGAGGCGTTCGACGACGAGGGCAACGAGTACGCGCGGATGGCCCGCGAGCAGTACGACCTGCCCGTCGAGGAGTACCGCGACGCCGCGGTCGCCGCCCTGCAGTCGCTCGACGACGCCGACGAACTCGAAGGCGAAGCGCCCGCGTAACCGGACGCCCTCCCGCTCCGATTTTCCCGCGACCACCGATCGCGCCGTGCGAACGTCTGACGAACGGTTAAGTGACAGCGCGAGCGAGTAGGCGGCAAATGGGCAGTAAGAACAAGACGGTCTCCTTTCGCGTCAACGAGGACGCCTTCGAGGCGCTGCGCGAGATCGCCGACGAGCGAGACCTGTCGCTGTCGGCGGTGTTTCGCGACTACGTGGACACCCTCGTCGCCCACGACGGACAGGTCGAGGTCGTTCCCGAACACCGCGTCGAGGAGACCGACGCCGACGGCGAGTCGTTCCCGCCGACCGTCGAGGTACCCAAGAGCTTCGTCCGCGAGCACGAGCGCCTGGAGTTGGAGGCGGAACACCTCCGCGAGCAGTTGGACGAGTACAAGGCGTTCGTCACCTACCTGCAGGACAAACTCGAGGCGGCTGACGACGGCGAAGACGTGGTGTTTCTGGAGGAGTTAGACGGCGACCGCGACGACGACGAGCCGTACCAGCTCGGCTAGCTTCCGGCTTCCGGCCGCCGGACGGTTGCCCGCCCGCGCCCCTCTGTTACTCGGCCGCGTCGACTCCCGTTACCGCGCCGTCACCGCGGACGGTCACGCGGTACCCGTGGAACTCGAACCGTACGACCGACTCCGGCGAACCGCTCTCGACGACCCGGTCGAGCGCCTCTGGGTCGACGGCGTCGTAGAGCCGGGAGTCGAGCGCCGCGGGCTCGACCCCCTCCGCGGCGGCGACGCCGTCGACGACTCGTTCGCTCGCGGGACGACCGGCGGCCGGTCGGTCGTCGCCGCCTCGCCGTCCCATCGTGTCGCTGTTCGACATGACTCCGGATACGGGGAGAGATACGGTAAAAGCCGAGCCTTACAAATCAGGATTAAGCGGGGGTAAGCCGTCGGAGCCGGTGGATCTCGTCGGTAGCCGGTCGCTACCACGTCGATCCCGAGCCGTACGGCGACGGTGATCTCGGCGTCGGACGGCCGCTCGCGACTCGGCGTCGCCGGCGCGATCGACCGACTACCGGGCCAGCGCGTCGCGTGCCTCGCGGACGCGCTCTCTGGTCTCTTCGTCTCCTTCGACTGCCGCCAGCGACTCCGTCGCCTCAAGCGTGCGCACCGCCGAGTCGAGGAACGAGAGCACGTCGCCGGGGTAGGCGTACAGCATGTAGTCGTCGCCCATCACGTCGACGATGGCGTCGGGACCGAGCCCCTGTGCCCGGAGTTCGAGGAGGTAGCGGATGAACTTCCGCTCGGGGTGTCCGCAGTAGGGGGCGTCCTCGCAGCCGCAGTCGAGGAAGTCCTCGGCGAACTCCAGCAGGCGATCGCGAGTCGCCTCGTCGAGGTCGGCGAGGCCGTCGCCCGAGAAGACGAGGTCCAGCGTCGCCCCCTTGAACGCGCCCTTCGGGATGTTCGTGTCGAGCTGGGAGGCGATCTGCCGGTGGTTCTTCAGGTAGATCTTGTCCGTAATGGCCACGGCTTGAGACACGGTGGGGCCGCGGGCGAGAAAAGCGCGACGGTCACGCCGCGTCTCCCCCGTTCGACCCCGCGTCACCCGCGGGTAACGTCACGACCACGGCGGTTCCTCGCGGCTCTCGCTCGCGGACCCGAACGTCGCCGCCGAGACCGTCGACGACGGTAGCGACGACGTTCAGCCCCTTCGCGTCGCTGACCTCGTGATCGAACAGCGAATCGCGCTCGTCGGCCGCGATCCCCGGACCGTCGTCGACCACCCGCACTCGAACGCGGTCGCCGTCGCGTTCGGCGTCGACGCGGACGGAGGGGTCGCCGTCGTTGTGTTCGATCGCGTTCTCGATCAGGTTGTCCAGGACGGGCTCGAACGCCTCGTTCGCGCGCACCGTGATCCCCTCCGGCACGTCGTCAGACACGGTCGCCGACGGGTACGTGGTCGTCGCGGACTCGACCGACCGCTCGACGAGCGGGGCCAGCGGCAGCGGGTCCGGGTCGACCTCGCCGACGATCGTCCTCGCGACCGTCTGCGTGTGTTCGGTCCGCTCGACCACCCGGTTCGCACGCTCGTGGACGATCCTCGCCTCCTCGTCGTCGATCCGTTCGGCGTAGCCGGCGATGACGGTGGCGTCGTTTCGGATGTCGTGTCTGAGCAGGCCGTTGACGAACGCCAGCGCGTCGCGTCCGCGCGACGCCGACCGCGCGTGTTCCTGGCTCCGTGCCCGGTACGTTCCCGCTGCGGCACCGATCAGGAAGCCCGACCCGACAGACGTGAACAGCACGAACTCGGGCTCGGCGATCGCTCGTCCCTCGGCGATCCGGATCGCCATCGTGACCCCGATTACGAGCGTGAACGCCGCGCCCGTCGCAACCCCGAAGGCGGCGATCGTTCGGCGGCTCTTCGGGTCGAACTCCGACCGTGCGAGCATCCCGCCGGCGACGGCTACTCCCGCTGCGAGCGAGCCGTCGAGCACGAACGCCAGCGCGGGGATCAAGACCCCGTCGACGACGATCGGCTCGCGAACGAGGTGGTGGTGTCCGGTCGCGAGAACCAGCCCCGCGCCGAACAGCGTCGTCCCCGCCGAGGCGGCGTCCCAGTCGAAGCGGCCGCCGATCATACTCCTCCGATTACCGCCATGGGTAATAAAACGCGAACGTGTCGCTGGGCGGCTCGTGCGTCCACCGTCGGAGCCCTTCCCCGCGATTCGTAACGTATTTCAGTCGCTCCGAGCTACTGACGGATGCGTGTCCGGGTTGGGGTAGTGGACTATCCTTCAGCCTTGTGGAGGCTGAGACGCGGGTTCGATTCTCGCACCTGGACTGTTTCAAATTTCTCACACTTCTTGAAGCGAGTTCACTTCCGCTCCGTGGGGGATACATAAACAGTCACTACCAGACCTGTTCGCATGCAGGTCGTCTGTCCGGCGTGCGACTCCGAATTCGGAACCAACCGCGGGATGCGTGTTCACCACAGTAGAAGCCACGGAGCGATCCGAGTGACTCTCAGGTGCCCACGGTCGAGGGCTCACACTCCCTTGTGAACCAGGCGAGGCGGCAGCGGGGATGGGTGATTATCTGGCGAGCGACCGGACCGCTCACACGCTTCGACCGCCGAGACCCGGAAGAACACCCGCGTCGGAGCTCATGCCCAGCGACTCCCGGCCGCCGGTTTGGATGATGTTGAACGCGGTCATCAGGTCGGTCCGCGAGATGAGCCCGACGAGCTCGCCGTCGGCGTCGAGGACGGGAAGCCTGCCGACGCCGCTCTGCTGCATGGTCTCAAGCGCGGTCACGGCGTCGGCATCGGGCGTGACGCTGGCGATCTCCGTCTCCATCACGTCCTCGACGGTGTAGGCGTCGCGCTCCACCTCGCGGACGCCCTGCGCGTCCTGCAGCGTGACCATTCCGACGAGCCGTCCGTTCTGCATGACGGGGTAGCCGGTGTGGCGTTCCCGGAACATCCGCTCCATCAACTGGGCGACGCTCGTGCGCGGCTCGACCGTCTTCAGGTCCTCGCGCGGCGTCATGATGTCGTCGACCGAGACGCCCTCGAAGGCCGCGCGCATCGTCGTCTGCTGCGCCTCGCTGGAGGCGGCGATGTAGACGAAGAAGGCCAGGCCGACGAGCAGCCAGTTGCCGCCGAACAGCCCGAACAGTCCCAGCAGGAACGCGAACACCTTCCCGACCTCGGCGGCGATCTGGGTGGCCCGCGCGTGGGGGCGATTGCGCGCGAGCAGGGCCCGGAGGACGCGACCGCCGTCCATGGGGAAGCCGGGGAGCATGTTGAACGCCGCGAGCACGAGGTTCATCAGGGCGAGATAGCCCACGACGAACGCGACCGCGGGCGGGAGGCCGACGCCGATCAGGACGGCCGCGGAGACGAGGCCGATGGCGACCGACACCACCGGACCCATGATCGCGACGGTGAACTCCTGTTTCCAGTCCTCGGGCATCTCCTCGAAGGAGGCGACGCCGCCGAACAGCCACAGCGTGATCGACTCGATGCGGTATCCGTAGCGCATCGCGGTCAGCGAGTGACCGAACTCGTGCAACAGCACGGAGACGAACAGCCCGACAGCCGAGACCGTTCCGAGCACCCACGGGACGCTTCCGGCGGTAATCGCCTCGGCGGCGATCGGTACCCCGAACGTGTCCGCGACGATACCGGAGAACTCTCCGACCTGACTCCCGATGAGATACGCGAACAGCGGGAGGATCAGGAGGAACGTCCAGTTCAGTTGGATCGGGATGCCGGCGACCCGCCCGACACGGATTCCTCGCATACCTCGGGGTAGTTCCCCACGGCGTATAAACCCGGTCGCCGGGAGTTATGTCGGAGCACGCGAAACGGGCGGCCATGAGCGAGACCGATCCGACGACTGCGACCGGTCCGGAGCCGACCGTGAAGCGCGGAAACGACCTCGTGACGGCCGAAGTCGACGCGGGCGACGGCATGTCGAAGGGCGTGCTCATAGACGAGTCGGACGGCGCGCCCCACTTCGCGATGCGCCGGTTCGAACTCGCGCCCGGCGCGCGCGTCCCGAACCACACGAACGAGGTCGAACACGAGCAGTACGTGCTCGCGGGCGAGTACACGGTTGGGCTTGACGGGGAGGAGTACACCGTGGCAGAGGGCGACGCGCTGCTCATCCCCTCGGGCGTCCCACATTGGTACCGGAACGACGGCGACGAAGCGGCCGCGTTCATCTGTGTGGTCCCTCACGGCGACGACACGATCCGGGTGCTGGACGACGACTAGCCGGATTCCGCGGTAGTTGCGTCGGTCGCGGTGGTTGCGGTGGCCGTGGTAGTTGCGGCGGTTGCGGTGGCGCGTGCCGGCACGGCTCCGTCCGTGCCGGACGCGCGCGAGGGGCGAGCGACCGAGCGGTAGCGAGGGAGTGAGTCGGCTGGGGAGGACGTGGCTGGGGGCGGTCACGGCGGACGGGGTCGAACGGTTGGGACCTCCGCAGTCGTGCGATCACCTGCAGCGACGGCCATCCCGGCGACGCCGTTAGTGACTACGATACGCACTCGCACACGGAAGCCGAATCCCTGAAATACCGCATCCACGTACCAGGAGGCAACCGAAGACCGTGTCCGAGCAACTCCCGCAGGTCGAGACCCTGTTCCTCCACGAGCGCGACGCCGCCGACGAGTTCACGGTCGTCGTCGAGCGCGACGACAGCCGAGTCCTCCACGGCGTCCTCGAACTCAAGGAGGCTGACGCCGGCCCGCGCCCGCGACGCTTCCGCGTCAAGCAGAAGGGCGGCGAGGAGCCGCGCCAGCCCGACCAGTTCGTCGAACTGGCGCGCTCGGCCCGCCGCATCCGCATCTCCGAGCAGACCCGCGCGAGCGCTCGCGACCGCCTCCAGTCGATGCTCTCGGCGTACCAGCTCGACGCCAAACAGGTTCGCACGTGCCGCTACTGCGCCAACGACGGGCGCTACTCGCCGATCACGAGCGACACCGCCGTGAAGGCGGACCGCGACTGGATCTGTCCCGACTGCGCCGAGCGCGAACTGGAGCGGGAACTCTCCTACAAGGGGCAGTTCACCGGCAACGCCCGCGAGCGCCTGGAGGACCTGCTGTTCGAGGTGCAGGACCTCGAACGGATCACGAACCTCCTGCAGGGGAACCTCGACCCCGACCTCACGAAGTTCGACACCATCTCGGCGACGACCGACGAGATCGACCCGGTCCCCACCGACTCGCTGAACCTCCATCCCGCGCTGCAGGAGCGCGTCGAGGGACGGTTCGACGAACTGCTGCCGGTCCAGAGCCTCTCGGTCGAGAACGGGCTGTTCGACGGCGACGACCAACTGGTCGTGAGCGCGACGGCGACCGGGAAGACGCTCGTCGGCGAACTCGCGGGCGTCAACAACGCCCTCAACGGGAAGGGAAAGATGTTGTTTCTGGTCCCGCTGGTCGCGCTCGCCAACCAGAAACACGAGGACTTCGAGGACCGCTACGGCGACGTGCTCGACGTGACGATCCGCGTGGGTGCCTCTCGCATCAACGACGACGGCAACCGTTTCGACCCGAACGCCGACGTGATCGTCGGCACCTACGAGGGGATCGACCACGCGCTGCGCACGGGCAAGGACATGGGCGACATCGGCACGGTCGTCATCGACGAGGTTCACACGCTCAAGGAACCCGAGCGGGGCCACCGCCTCGACGGGATGATCTCCCGGCTGAAGCACTACTCCGAGAACCGGGGGGCGTCCGCCCAGTGGGTGTACCTCTCGGCGACCGTCGGCAACCCCGAGTTCCTCGCCGGGCGGCTGGGCGCGACGCTCATCGAGTTCGAGGAGCGCCCGGTCCCCATCGAGCGCCACGTCACCTTCGCCGACCAGCGCGAGAAGCTCGACATCGAAAAGAAGCTCGTCAAACGCGAGTTCGACGCGAAGTCATCGAAGGGGTACCGCGGGCAGACGATCATCTTCACCAACTCCCGGCGTCGGTGCCACGAGATCTCACGGAAACTGGAGTACGACTCCGCGCCGTACCACGCCGGCCTCGACTACAAGCGACGCAAGACCGTCGAGCGCAAGTTCGGAAACCAGGACCTGGCGGCCGTCGTCACCACCGCCGCCCTCGCCGCAGGCGTCGACTTCCCCGCCTCGCAGGTGATCTTCGACACGCTCGCGATGGGGATCGAGTGGCTCTCCGTCCAGGAGTTCGAGCAGATGCTCGGCCGGGCGGGCCGCCCGGACTACCACGACGAGGGGAAAGTGTACGTTCTCGTCGAGCCCGACGCGAGCTATCACTCCTCGATGGAGGGGACCGAGGACGAGACGGCGTTCAAGCTGCTGAAAGGGGAGATGGAAGACGTGAAGACGGTGTACGACACCTCCTCCGCCGCCGAGGAGACGCTCGCGAACGTCGTCGTCGCGGGCAAGCGCGCCAAGCGACTCAACGACCGGATGATCGGCGAGGTTCCCACCACCCACGCGGTCGGGAAGCTGCTGGAGTGGGAGTTCATCGACGGCCTCTCGCCGACGCCGCTGGGCCGCGCCGTCGCCGAGCACTTCCTCGCGCCCGACGACGCCTTCCGCATCCTCGACGGGATCCGAAAGGGGAGCGACGCCTACGGGATCGTCGCGGACATGGAACTGGCCGACGAGGAGCTGTAACCGACCGGGGGCTATCGACGGTCGGCCGTCCGACCGCCGGTGGGAACCGACCGCAGTCGCGTTCCGGACGTGTCGGAGACCGTACCAAGGTTGATTGCCGTCGCCGCCGTCATCCGAACATGGCCGACGCATCCGCCAGCCGACAGCTCGTTCGCGAGGTTCGATCACAGCTCGACGGGTGGACGGACCGCGCCCGCGTCGAGGCGTACGACGAGCTGTTTGAGGGCGACGACCCGATCCTCTCGGAGGAGGAGCTCCGACTGCTCGATGCGGTCGACTCGCGCCTGGAACGACACGGCGGCGACGGCGTCTGGGGAACCGACCGGTACGGCATCCAGGCGGCCGACGGCGGGCGATCGACCGACGCGCTCGGCGTCGTCTGCGTGTATCACCCGCAGGTGACGAGCGACTCGGTGCTGCGCGGCATGGACGACCTCGACGACGAGACCGAAGAGCGGATCAACGCGGCGCTGTGGACGTACGCCGAGCGCGTCACGGAACTCGTCGAGGACGCGCTCGACGAGTACCTCGACCGGGACTGATCCCCGATCGCGAAGGCGGACCGTTGCGTGACCCCGCCGGGTCAGGCGTTCCCGTCAGACGCCGAGCCACTCGTCGTTCCGGACCTCGTAGCCGTTCGCCCGGCAGTACTCGGCCGCCCGTCGCCGGACTGACCGGGATCCGGGAAGCTCGCGATCCTCGCGGATCCGCTCGACGATCCAGTCGGCGACGACCGGGATCCCCTCGTTCTCGTCGATCGGATCGATGGCCACGAGCTCCCTGAACGTTCGCTCGTAGCCGTCCCGTTGGGAGCCGGCGAGTTCCAGCTCCCGGATCGACCCGACGGTCTCGGCGATCCGCTTCATCGCCGCGGCGACTGTCGGCCGCTGTATCCGGACTCGGACGGCCGCGGCGGAGGCGAACGTCTCCTCGTCGGTGTCGGGAAGGAGCGCCTCGACGGCGTACGTCCCGTCGTCGGTCGGGATCTCGCGCTCGCCGATCGCATCGACGACCTCGGATCCGGGCGCGGGGAACTCCACCGACTCGAGATCCCGTTCGATATCGGAGAGGACGTCCTCGTCGACCGGCGGCTCCGCCTCGTCGTATCGATCCATCTCGGTGGCGAGGGCCCGCTCCTGTCGGCGCTTCTCGGCGTCGTGCGCCTGCTTGTCGCGGCCGCGTTTGTCGTCTGCCATTCCCCCGGAGTTGGCTCCCGACCCGGATAACCCCGCGTCCGATTGTCGAACCGTGCGAACGCGGACCGCGGACGAGGCCGGGTGGCGGCCGTGCCGGTCCGGTCCCGTACCCTTTTGCCCGCAGCCGGTGTCGGACTCGGCGTGCTCGCGCCCGAGATCCTGTTCGTCTTCGCGGTGATCCTCGCGGCGCTCGTGCTGTTCGTCACCGAGCCGGTCCCGGTCGACATCACCGCGATCGGCGTCCTCGTCGCGCTGCTGTTGGCGGGGCCGATCTCGACCGCGCTCGCGGGGCTCGGGCTGCTCGCCGCGCCGTTCGAACTCGTCACGGTCGAGGAGGGGCTGTCCGGGTTCGCCAACCCCGCGACGCTGACGGTGCTTGCGATGTTCGTTCTCTCTGAGGGGGTGCGGATGACCGGCATCATCCAGCGGTTGGGCGCGTTCATCTCCCGGATCACCAAGGGAGACGAGACCAAACAGCTCGGGGCGACGATCGGCGTCGTGGGACCGATATCCGGGCTGATCAACAACACCGCGGCCGTCGCGATCCTCCTCCCGATGGTGATCGACCTCGCCGAGCGCGGTCGCACGTCGCCGTCGAAGCTCCTCCTCCCGCTGAGCTACGCGTCGATGTTCGGTGGGACGCTCACGCTCATCGGCACGTCGACGAACATCCTCGCCTCGGACCTGTACGCGACGCTCGCGCCGGCGGGCGTCGCCCGCCAGTTCCGGATGTTCGAGTTCCTCCCGCTCGGGGCGGTGCTGCTGGTCGTCGGTTCGATCTACCTGCTCACCGTCGGCCGGTGGCTCACTCCGGCCCGAATCAAGCCGCGATCCGACCTCACAGAGGAGTTCCAGATGGCGGACTACCTGACCGAGGTCGTCGTCCGCGAGGACTCCCCGCTGGTGGGCCAGCGCGTCGAGACGGCGCTGTCGGAGACGGAGTTCGACGTCGACCTCGTCCAACTCGTCCGCGGCAACCGGACGTTCCTCGAACCGTTCGGACAAAAGGAGATCCGCGCGGGCGACGTGTTCGCCGTGCGAACCGACCGGGCGACGCTGGTCGACCTGCTCGACGTCGAGGGGCTCGACCTCGTGCCCGAGACGGTCGACGAAGCCGAGTTGGAGACGGCCGAAGCGACGACGAACCTCGTCGAGGTCGTCGTCGCGCCCGGGTCGTCGCTGGTCGGCGAGTCGCTCGCCTCGGCCAGTTTCCGTCAGCGCTACGACGCGACCGTGCTCGCGTTCCGCCGCGGCGGCGAGCTGGTCCGCCAGCGCATGGACCACATTCCGCTTCGGGTCGGCGACACCCTGCTCGTGCAGGCGAGCGACCACTCGATCGAACGGCTCGACGCCAACCGCGACGTCATCCTCGCCCGCGAGATCGAAACGCACGACTGGCGGCGCAACCGGACGCCGATCGCCGTCGGTATCGTCGCGCTCGTCGTCGGTCTCGCCGCCGTGAACGTGCTGCCGATCGTCGTCTCGGCGCTCGCGGGCGCGCTCGCGATGGTCGTCACGGGCTGTCTCAAGCCCGGCGAGGTGTACGATGCCGTCGAGTGGGACGTGATCTTCCTGCTGGCGGGCGTCATTCCGCTCGGCATCGCGATGCAGACGTCCGGAACCGCCGGGCTGATCGCCGACGCGGTCGTCGCCGGGGCCGACGTGCTCTCGCCGCTGGCGCTGTTGGGCTCGTTCTACGTGGTGACGGCGCTGCTCACGAACGTCATCTCGAACAACGCCAGCGTCGTGCTCATGATCCCCGTCGCGCTGCAGGTCGCGGCGACCCTCGGGGCGAACCCGCTCGCGTTCGCCATGGCGGTGACGTTCGCCGCGTCGACGGCGTTCATGACGCCCGTCGGCTATCAGACGAACCTCTTCGTCTACGGTCCGGGCGGCTACCGCTTCAGCGACTACGTCCGCGTCGGCGCGCCGTTACAGGCGATCTTCGCGGTCGTGACGACGCTCGGGATCCCCGTCGTGTTCGGACTGGGGATGTGAGCCGTCCCGTGTCCGGGGCGAACGGAACGGTTTAGTTCGTCGGGGGAGCGATATGGAGGTACGGGACCGTGGGGTAGTGGCTATCCTCTGGCGTTTGGGACGCTTGGACCCGAGTTCGACTCTCGGCGGTCCCACTTCACTTCCGCTCCGTGCCGACCGCTTAGTTCCTCTCGCCTCCCTTGGAACGTATGCAACCGCTCCACGAGATGCCGAGCCATCGGAAGGGCGACTACACCGAGGCGATCGTCGTCGCGGAACTGAAACGACGCGGGGTCCGCGTCGCGAGACCCGTCGGTGACAACGAGCGGTACGACCTCGTCGTCGCCGCGGAGTCCGGGTTCTACTCGGTACAGGTGAAGACGGGTCTCCTGATGGACGGGTGCGTCTACGTCCGCGGGAAGTCACAGCACACGAACGCCACCGGAAACACGTACCGGGACTACGACGGGGATGTCGACCTCTTTCTCGTCTACTGTCACGACCTCGAGACGATGTATCTCGTTCGCGAGGACGCGTTCGGCACCGGAATGTACCTCCGCGTCGACGAACCGGAACAGCGCGACCGGACTATCAACTGGGCGGCGGAGTACGAATTCGACCGGAACTGGCCGCCGTCTTCGGCGACCCGCCCGTGTGACGACGGACTTCGCGTTACCCGGAAACTCGAAGAGCGGGACGTCCTCGTCCATCGGTCGACGACCGACCGCTCGTACGATCTCCTCCTCGAGACCCCAGACGGGGCGTATCACCGGACGACCGTCACGCCCGGATATCTGAACGACGGCCGCGTCCGGTTCGACGGGAAGGGAGCGATACTCCCCGACGACACCGATCTCGTGCTCGTCGACTGCGACGATCTCGACACGCTGTATCTCGTCCGCCGTGACGAGTACGATGCCGCGATCTCGCTCCGCGTCGACCCACCGGCGAAGCCGAACAGCCGGATCAACTGGGCCGAGGACTACGAGTTCGACGCACGCTGGCCCGACGACATCACCGAGTAGCCGCCGCCGCGATCCACTTCCACTCGGAGGCGACAGTTCTTACCTGATGAGGCGACAACCCACACGCAATGAGTCAGGCCGCCGAGGGGCAGGACGTCGACGCCTTCCTCAGTTTCTACCGGACCTACTACAGCGACGAGATCGCGCGTCTCGCCCAGAACTACCCGAAGGAACAGCGCTCCCTCTACGTCGAGTACGACGACCTCTACACGTTCGACCCCGACCTCGCCGACCGGTACCTCAACCGCCCGGGCGAGATGCAGGAGGTCGCCGAGGAGGCGCTGCGCACGTACGACCTCCCGGTCGACATCTCGCTGGGCCAGGCCCACGTCCGACTCCGCGGGCTCCCGCGCGAGAGCACCCTCGACATCCGGGGGATCCGCGTCAGCGACGACCACATCGGGTCGATGGTCGCGGTGATGGGCATCGTTCGCAAGGCGACGGACGTGCGCCCGAAGATCGTCGAGGCGGCCTTCGAGTGCCAGCGCTGCGGGACGATGACGTACATCCCGCAGAACGACTCCGGCTTCCAGGAGCCCCACGAGTGTCAGGGGTGTGAGCGACAGGGCCCCTTCCGCGTCAACAACAACGAGTCGAAGTTCATCGACTCCCAGCAGCTCCGGGTGCAGGAGTCGCCCGAGGGACTGCGCGGTGGGGAGACGCCCCAGAGCATCGACGTGAACCTCGAGGACGACGTGTGCGGGGAGGTGACCCCCGGCGACCACGTCACCGTCGTCGGCCGCCTGGAGATGGAGCAGGTGACGAGCGGCCAGGAGAAGACGACGGTGTTCGACCCGTACATGGAGGGCGTCTCCGTCGTCATCGAGGACGAGGAGTTCGAGGACATGGACATCACCGACGAGGACAAACAGGAGATCCTCGAACTCTCGACCCACGACGACATCTACGACGAGATGGTCGCCTCCGTCGCGCCCTCCATCTACGGGTACGAGCAGGAGAAGCTCTCGATGATCCTCCAACTGTTTTCGGGGGTCACGAAGCACCTCCCGGACGGGTCGCGGATCCGTGGCGACCTGCATATGCTTCTGATAGGAGACCCGGGTACCGGCAAGTGCGTTGACGGGGATACCCGAGTGACGCTCGCGGACGGTTGTGACGTTCCGATCCGGGAACTCGTCGAGTCGAATCTCGACGAGCCGAAGCCGGTGGACGACGGCGTGTGGGACGAGGCGGGATTCGAGGTCCCGTCGCTCGGGTCGAACGGCGATATCGAGTCGCGGCGGGCGACGAAAGTCTGGAAGCGGGAGGCACCCGATGAGATGCTCCGGATCCGGACGAACGGCGGACGGGAACTGGACGTGACGCCGTCGCACCCGTTGTTCGTTCGCGCGGGTGCGGGACACCACGCAGTTCGTGCGGAGGAACTCTCCGAGGGGGCGACGATCGCTGCCGTGTCGAAGCCGCTGACCGACGGTGGAGCGGCTGCTGTTCGTTCGTCGGTGCCGGCATCTCGACCCACGTCGCTCAGACGAACGTGGGAACGGATCGAGTCGATCGATCGCGTCGAACCGGCTGCTGAGTGGGTGTACGACCTCGAAGTCGACGGGACGCACAGCTACGTCTCGAACGGGATCGTCTCCCACAACTCCCAGATGCTGTCGTACATCCGGAACATCGCCCCCAGATCGGTGTACACGTCCGGTAAAGGTAGCTCAAGTGCTGGGTTGTGTGTCACCGGTGACACTCGGATCCATACCGAAGACGGATTCCACGAGATTCGTGACATAGCGACCGAATATCATCCGGACCCGGTTTCCGAGGAGACAGCGGCAACCGCGACACATGGCCTCTACACGTACGACCGCGATGAGGGCGAAATCGGTGCGGCGGAGAGTTCCCACGTTTGGCGAATGCCGGAGAAGCCGTGTAGGCGGATCGAAACGGCTCACGGAAAACGGTTAGAGGCCTCGGTTACCACTCCGGTTCTCGTATGCGGTGCGGACGGGATCGAGTGGCGGCCGATATCCGATATCTCTCCTGGCGATACTGTCGCCATTCCGAAGTATCGGAACATCGAACGGTCGTCCCCTTCGATCAGAGCGTTTCTCGAACTCACAGAGGAGAAGGTGAAGCCGAGCGAGCGATCCGTCGAGTTCCTTCGAACGCGGCTGTGTGAGGAGTACGGAACGCTACGCGATGCAGCTTCGGCACTCAACCTCCCTGAGGACTTCATCTATGACTCGCTGTCGAACAGGCACCTCCCGCTTGACAGACTCGATCGGATCCTCAATGCGATCGGTACCGATCGCGACGATATCGACATCGACCGAGTGATGCTCCGCCACGGAGAGGGTGTCGAGATCCCGGAGGAGTTCGGTGCGGATCTACTGTACTTGATCGGACTCGTGTTCGGGGATGGTGACGTGATGGTGTCTCGTCGGGGAGGCAACCGCGGCCACGTCCGGATATCGAACAGCGACGAAGGCCTCCTCCGACGTGCTGCGGA
This sequence comes from Halobaculum sp. CBA1158, assembly GCF_021431925.1. Taxonomy (NCBI): domain Archaea; kingdom Methanobacteriati; phylum Methanobacteriota; class Halobacteria; order Halobacteriales; family Haloferacaceae; genus Halobaculum; species Halobaculum sp. CBA1158. Next base: position 431,424 of record NZ_CP090371.1, read on the forward strand.
CATCATCGAGGACCAATTCGGGAAGTCAGTAGACATCGAGTATCAGGAGGACCGAGTCCCGTGTATTCGTCTCCATAGTGCGACTGTCGCCCGGTTCTTCAGCAACCTCGGCGTAGAGTCGCCAAAGACCGATCTCGAACTCGATCCACGGCTAACGACGGCAGAACACGCCGACGAATTCCTCCGTGGGCTGTTCGACGCTGACGCGTCGGTCTGCTCTCGAACTGATGGCGGGTCGAGCATCCAATTTTCGACGGTCTGCTCGGACCTCGCAGAACAGGTCCAGTTGATGCTAGAGACGTACGGCGTCCGCGCGAGACTGCGCGAGCGTGACAGACGGGGCACCTACGAACGTGCGGACGGACACGAGATCGACTCCACATCGATCCAGACCCACCTCGCGATCTACGGACGGAACATCGACGCATTCGCCGAACAGATCGGGTTCCGGTCGAGTGCAAAGAGCGATTCGCTGGACTCGATCGTCGCCGATACGGCCCGACGCGGCGAGCGGCTCCCGATCGGCGACGCACTCGTCCAGACGGACGGTGCCGGCGGCCAATTTTACCAGAATATGAACCGCGGCGACAACCCGAGTCGAAGCCGGGCACGTGCTCTGTTAGCCGACCGCGACCTCGGTGACCGGGCCTCGATCGTTGAGGAGGCGGTCGGTGCAGACTTGCTCTGGGACGACGTCGTCGATGCGTCCGACACCGGCGAGAAGGAAGTGTTCGATCTGACGGTCCCGGAGACACACAACTTCGTCGGCAACGGCGTCGTAACCCACAATACTGCCGCCGCGGTTCGCGACGACTTTGGCGACGGCCAGCAGTGGACGCTGGAGGCGGGGGCACTCGTCCTCGCTGACAAGGGGATCGCCGCTGTCGACGAACTGGACAAAATGAGGTCGGAAGATCGATCAGCCATGCATGAGGCATTGGAACAACAACAAATTTCGGTATCTAAGGCCGGAATAAATGCAACTCTTAAATCTCGCTGTTCCCTCCTCGGCGCGGCGAACCCCAAGTACGGTCGCTTCGACCAGTACGAGCCGATCGGCGAGCAGATCGACCTCGAACCCGCTCTCATCTCGCGGTTCGACCTCATCTTCACCGTCACGGACAGCCCCGACCCGGAACACGACGCGAAGCTGGCCGATCACATCCTGACGACGAACTACGCGGGCGAGTTGAACACCCAGCGCACGGAGATGGCGACCTCGAACTTCACCCAGGAGGAGGTCGACGAGGTGACCGAGGAGGTCGCGCCGGTCATCGACGCCGAACTCCTGCGGAAGTACATCGCGTACGCCAAGCGGAACTGCTACCCGACGATGACCGACGAGGCGAAGGCGGCGATCCGGGAGTTCTACGTCGACCTGCGGGCGAAGGGGGCCGACGAAGACGCCCCCGTGCCCGTCACCGCCCGGAAGCTGGAGGCGCTCGTCCGCCTGTCGGAGGCCAGCGCGCGGGTCCGGCTGTCGGACACCGTCGAGGAGGAGGACGCGACCCGGGTGATCGAGATCGTCCGCTCGTGTCTCCAAGACATCGGCGTCGATCCCGAAACGGGCCAGTTCGATGCCGACGTGGTCGAAACCGGGACCAGCAAGAGCCAGCGCGACCGGATCAAGAACATCAAGGAGCTCATCGGTACGATCGCCGAGGAGTACGAGGACGAGCCCGGCGCGCCCGTCGACGCGATCCTGGAGCGCGCCGACGAGGTCGGCATGGACTCGGGCAAGGCCGAGAAGGAACTGGAGAAGCTCAGAACGAGAGGCGAGATCTACGAGCCGCAGTCCGGCTACGTCCGGACGACGTGACCGCCGATGGACCGAATCTCCGCGCTCCGAAACGTCGAGGACGCCATCCGCGCGTTCGAGGACGGCGAGATCGACCTCGCCGAGACCGAGCGCCGCGTCGGCACCGTCCTCCGGACGTACGCCACCGAGTTCGACGCCCCTGATCGCCGCGCGTTCCGGGTGACCGCCGGTCCCGGCGAGGGGCGCGTCGTCGTCGCCGGCGACGCGCCCGAGGCGCGCGAGCGGGCCGCCTTCCTCGCCGGAGACGCGGCGGAGGGCGGTCACGGCGACGCCGACCCGGTCCCCGACGACGTGACGGTCGAGCCGCTGTAGGCGACTCTCGGGATTCGATACGCGCTTCAGAACGTTTATATTTCACAGGAATGCGGTGAGTGTATGCTACTCGTCGTGACGTACTCGCGGGGAGCGCGAACGACGCTCCGGAACGTCTGTCGCAGCCACGACGACACCGTCGTCAGGCGGTTCGGTCGTGCGGCGCTGCTCGCGGAGACGGAGTTGGGGGCGTTTCTGGCGTGTCGACTCCGGGCGAAACACGCCGGCGACGTGCAGGTCGAGCGGACCGAACCGTTCAACGAGTTCGCGGCGGTGCGGCCGGCGGTTCGCGAGGCGGCCCTCGCCTACGAGGACCGCGAGACGCCGAGCACGCCGTACGCGAAGTTCGCCGTCGGCGCGGACCACCCCGACCCGGCGGCCATGCGCGACGCCGAGCTGTGAGGCTCCGTGTCGGAGGCCGGACGTACCGCGGTCGCTCGCTGGACCTCCGGTCTCGAGGGGTCACCGTCGCCGAGGCCGTGGCCGCACTCGGAGTCGATCCCGCCGATCCGCTCGCGACGGCAACGCCGGAGCCGCCGCCCCTGCGACGGTCGCTCGCTGCAGCGGCCCGAGAACGGGGACACGACCACCCGGCGGACGCGGCGATCCGACGGACACAGCGAGCGCTCGCGTCGGCGACCGACGAGGTCGAGCGACTGGGGGACGCGACGGCGGAACTGGCGGACGCGCGCGAGCGCGCCGCCGCGGCCGGCGCGGACGTCGAGCGCCTCCGCGAGCGCGCGGCCACGCTCCGAGGGAAACTGCAGGCGATGGACGAGACGGACATGACGATCGAGGTGAACGGGGAGAACGGAGCGAACACTGGCGTCGATCCGATCGAGGGCGACGCCAGGAGGGCGGATCTCGAGTCCGCGTTCGCGGACGCGACGCGGGCGTTGACGGTCGCCGAGACCGACCGGGTCGCGGCCGCGCAGGCGCTCGATCGAGCCGAGGAGCGCGCGCGGGCCGTCCGAGACGCGCGCGAGCGACGCCTCAGCCTGCGGGACGCGCTCGCGAACCGGCGACGCGAGGCGAGACGGGACCTCGCGGCCGCCCTCCAGCCGGCGTTTCCCGCGGCCCTCGACCGGATTCCCGGCGTCGACGCCGACGCGGCGGGGGAGGGACCCTCCGCGTTCGCCGGCGAGGCCGTCGCCGGCCACCTGGCGGCGATCCGACTCGCGGACCGGACCGCGCCGGTCGTCGTCGCGCTCGACCGGTTCGAGGGGGCCGCGAGCGCGGCGACGCGACTCCGCGCGCCGGTCGTGCTCGTCCGGCCGGCGTGACCGACGCGCGCGCCGCCGGGCCGCCGGGCCGCGGGGCCGTCGATCCCGCACGGGAGTTTATCCGCGATGACGGCACCACTCCGGGCCATGCCCGTCACGCTCGATGCGACCGCGACGACCGCCGAGGGCGTCGCGTTCGTCACCGTCCGGGTCAGCAACACCGAACCGGTCGCGCGCCGGGTTCGGCTCGCGAACCGACTCGACGGCGTCGTCCTCCCGCCGCGGCGACACGGCACTCCCGAACCCGGATGGTCCGACGACGGCTACGCCGGCGTCGTCGCCGGCGGCGACGACCTCGCCGTGGGATACGCCTGCGTCCCGAACAGAGACGGTCGGACGGCCGAGGCCACGGCGATCGACGCCGATCCGCCGGTCGAACTCGTCTCGGTCGGCGCGCCCGACGCGAGCGACGCGGACCACGTCGCCGACGCGGCGACGACGCTCGGTGCGGCTCGACCGCCCGCTGACGCGGTCGGCGGCGACGCCGACTTCGACGGGGACGGAGGCGGAGCACCACCGGACCCCTTCGGAACCGAGCCGGCTCCGGCGGCTCCTGCTCCGGCTCCGACTCCGACGGTTGCCGACGCGTCCGGGTCCCGGACGGATCCGGACGCGCCGCCGCCGGCAGTCGTCCGGTATCTGGACGCGGTCGAGACGCGTATCGAGCGCGCCGAGGCGCTCGAGGACGGAACCGTCGCCGAGGCGACCGCGTCGCTGTCGACCGGGATCGATCCCGGGGGGATCGAGGACCTCCTCGCGACCGATGCGGAGGCGCTGTCGGCGGTCGCCGGTCGCGCGAGCGCTCTCGCGGACCGCGCGCGCGGCGTCGAGGTGCCCGCGGAGGCGATGGAGCGACTGGCGTGATCCTCGCCGTCGCGGGCGGGAAGGGCGGCGTCGGGAAGTCGACGCTCGCGTACAACCTCGGGGCCGCGCTGGACGCGCTCGTCGTCGACGCCGACCTCGCGATGGCGAACCTCCCGGGCGGCCGCGAGCGCGGGCCGGACCTCCACGACGTGCTGGCCGGCCGCGCCGACCCGACGGAGGCGATCCGGCCCGGGCAGGTCGACCTGCTCCCGTGCGGTCGGTCGCTGTCCGGGGCGCGCCTCGCCGACGTGCGCCGTCTGCGCGAGGCGGTCGCGGTCCCCGGGTACGACCGCGTCGTGATCGACTCGCCGGCCGGGCTTCGGGCGGACGCCGGGGTGCCGCTGGCGATCTCGGAGGCGTGCGTGCTCGCGGCGTCGCCGGCGCGGTGGGCGCTCGCCGACGCGATGGCGGCGCGGGAGCTGGCGCGGGAACTGGACTGCGGGCTGGCTGCGGTGGCGCTCAACCGCGTCGTCGAGGAGCCCCCGACGCGCGCGGTCGGACGGGCGCTCGGCGCGCAGGCGACCGCGGTTCCGGCGGATCCGCGGCTCGCGCGGTCGATACCGAGGGAAGAGCCGGTCGTCGACGCCGCGCCGTCGTCGTCGGCCGCGCGGGCGGTCGGGGCGCTCGCGAGGGCCGTGCGACGCTGCGGACTCGAGTAGCTGGCGGACCGTTCGATCGACGCGGGCGCTACCGTCTTCGGCGTCGCTTACTCCGTCCGGTTCTCCCGGAGATCGACGACCGACGACCGGAGGGTGACGGGCGTCACGTCGGCCACGTCGGCGGCGGCCGCCTGCGTGCAGTCGGCGTCGGCGTCGCGGGCGGCGAGATACAGACACGCGCCGGCGACGCCGCCGGGGTTGCGGCCGTTCGTGAGCCCCAGATCCGCGGCGAGGTCGAGGTACTCGCGGGCGTCGCGCTCCACGTCGATCGCCAGATCCAGCTCCGTGGCGAACCGCGGGAGGTACTCGGCGGGATCGATCGGCCCGACCGGGAGTCCCAACTCGCGGTTCATCGCGTCGAAGGCGGCGCGCAGTTCGTCGGCGTCGGCCTTCGCGTCCGCGACGAGCTCTCCGCGGGTGCGCGAGACGCCGGTGACGCGGCAGGCGACGTACACGCAGGCGGCCGCGAACCCCTCCAGCGAGCGCCCGCGCAGGAGGTCGGCGTCCTGGGCCGACTCGAACAGCGTACACGCCTGATCCCTGAGCGACTCGGGCAGGCCCGCCGCCGAGACGAGCCGGCGGATCTCGGTGAAGCCGTACACGCGGTTGCGGTCGCGCTTGCTGGAGATCCGCGCCCGTGTGTGCTGGCGGCGCATGCGGGCCCACTGCCGGCGCTTGCGTCCCTTGACCCGGGTGCGCCCGATCTCCGTCGAGAGCCCGCGGTCGTGGCGCGAGCGGGTCAACGGTGCCCCCGTGCGTCGTGGGTCGCGGTCGTCGTCGGCGAAGCTCCGCCACTCTGGCCCGCGGTCGATCCGGTCCTCCGCGACGACGAGTCCGCAGTCTCGACACACGGTCTCGTCGCCGTCCGCGCGCACTCGTCCCTCGCACTCCGGACACGTCGCCGTGCTCGTTGCCATACTCGAACCTCGGTCCCGAAGCCATACTTAGGTGTGGGGGAATCGCCCCCCGGCGGACCGAGGGAGCGACGCTAAGCGTACCGATAACCGGTACGTTCCCCGAACAGAACGCATTAGCTCATCGGCGAATGGCGAGAATTTATATCGGGTGCCGGCGGAGTTCGCGCATGGGCCTCTCGGAGATCGCCGCGGGGATCGAAGTGACCGCGCGCCAGGAGGAGCGTGGCGTCGCCGCCGTCGACGACACCGGCGACGGTCTCGTCGAGCGGTTGGCTCCCCACGCGGCGGCGTTGCCCTGTACCGCGGCGGCCGCGGCGGTCGTGCTCGAAACGCACGCTCGCGGGGTCACCGTCGGCGACAGCGCCCGCGAAGCGGGGATCGCGCCGATGACCGCGGCGAAGGCGCTCCACCGGTGCGGCGTCTCGGGCGTGTCGCCGCTGGGACCGACCGGACGGCGGGTGGTTCGCGACTGGCTCGCCGGCGACCTCTCGCGTGCGGACGCGCTCGAACTCGCCGGCGGCGACGAGGCGGCGTTCGCGCTCGCGGGCTACGTCGAGGCGCACGAACCGATTCCGGAGCTGACCGACGCCGCCCGCGGCGGGGACGGGCGCGGCGGGAACGCGAGCGTCGAGAAGCGAGACGCGCTCGGGGAGACGATGAGTTCCGTCTCGGATCTGCGCTGACACGGGTACGCATCCGGTGATTCCGTCACCGTGGTCGGCGTAATCGGCGGGGTGCCCTCGCTCCCGTCAGTCTCGACCGCCGCGGACGCGCTCGACGCCCGCCCGCACCCGGTCGGCGACGCCATCCCGTTCCGGATCGAGCCCCAGATCCCTCCCGAACAGCGTCTCGGTCGCGGCGACGACGCCGGCGGCGGCGCGGTCCTCGCCCAGCGCGGCCGGTCGGATCGCGGGTCCGCCGTCGGCCTCCGGGATCGTCGCGTCGGCCTCGGCGTCGCCGGCGGTCGCACCGACGGCGACGTCCAGGGGTTCGCCGTCGGGCGCGTCCACGTCATCGAGGGCGTCGCGCTGTCTGTTCCGCCCGGCCGCGCCGTGGTCGGTCGCGGGCGCGACGAGTGCGACCCGGTCGACGGCGTGGACGGCCGCGACCGCCTGATTCGACGCGATCGGCGGGGCGTCGACGATCGCGTACTCGAACTCGTCGACCGCCTCGCGGACGCGCTCCTCGAAGGCCCGTGCGGCCGCGGGCGCTTTCGCACGGGCGACGCGCTCGAACGGGGCGCGCGCCGGCGCGAGCGCGATCCGCCCCTCGACGCCGGGGTCGTGCGCGAGGTCGTACAGTCCGGTCGCGAGGGGTCGGTCGGGGTCGAGGCACAGTTCGGTCACGTCGGGGTCGATCCGTCCGGCGACGAACTCGCTCAGCCCCTGGGTCGCGTAGGCGGCGTCGAGCACGGCGACGTCGCGGCCGGCCCGCGCGAGCGCGGCGGCGCACTCCACGGCGGTTCGCGTCGTTCCCGCGCCGCCGACGCTCCCGACGAGCGCGAGCGTTCGAATCTCGGTCATACCGCGGCTGCGTCGCGACCCGACAAATACTTTCGCGATCTATTCCCCGGAAATAGACGAGGCGATCGCGTCGAGTTCGTCGTCCGAGAGGTCGGGGCGGGAGCCGGCGGCGACGTGGATCGGCCCGCCGTCGTCGTCGGCGAAGCGCGGGATGACGTGGACGTGCGCGTGCGGCACCTCCTGGCCGGCGTCGGGGCCGTCGTTGACGCCGATGGTGTGGGCGTCGGCGTCGACGGCGGCGGCTATCTCGGGCGCGAGTTCGTGGACGAGATCGAAGACCGCCCGGGACTCCTCGACGCTCAGGTCGGCGACCCGGCTTCGGTGTGCCTTCGGGATGACGAGCGTGTGGCCGGGGCTCATCGGGTTCGCGTCGAGGAACGCGAGCGCCTCGTCGGTCTCGGCGACGGTGCGGGCGGGGATGTCGCCCGCGACGATCGAACAGAAGATACAGTCGTCGGTCATGTCCGGTCGATCGCCTCGTGAGGGCTTGAATGTGGGGGCGGGGTCGACCGCTCACGGCAGGTGCGCCGTGATCCGCTCGCGGTACCGCTCCTCGCTCAGGTCCAATCGCGAGAGCCACACCTCCTGATAGCTCGGATGCAGGATCGGCAGACACGTCACCCCGAGCGTCGGACAGTCGACCGGGTCGCAGACGCGGTCGAGGAAGCCGTCGAGTTCGATCCCCTCGAACGCCAGCAGCGTCGCCGTCGCGTGTTTACCGGTGGTGACGACGACAGCGGGGTCGACGGCTTCCAGTTCGGCCGCGAGGTGACCGCGACAGTTCGCGAGTTCGCCGTCCGTCGGGTCGCGGTCCCCCTCGGGATGGCACTTCACGGCGTTCGTGTAGAAGCAGTCGTCGCTGTAGCCAACCTCGGCCATGAGCCGGCGGATCCGCCGCCCGGAGTGGCGCGACGTGTACGCACAGCCGGTGTGATTGCCGCCCTGCCACGCCTCGGCGTCGGGGTCGCCCGCGCCGGGTGCCTCGCCCACGACCGCGACGCTCGCGTCTCGGGGACCGTTCCCCCACGAGATGCGAGTCCTGGAGTCGACGAGTTCGGGGCACCGCACGCACCCGGGGTCGAGCACGAGGCGGTCGTCGGGGTCGGGGTGGTCGATATCGGGTCCCTCGAACTCACGCGTCACGGGTGTCGATCACAGGACGTCGGCGACCGGCGGCGCGACCGACACCGCGCTCTCTGCGCGCTCTAAGGTGTCGGTCGCGACGACGCGCTCGACGCCCGCGGCGGCGAGCTTCGTCCGAGCGTTCCTCGCCAGCATCCCGTGGACGCAGGCGGCGTACACGTCGCCGGCGTCGCGCTCGCGAAGCGCCGCGACCGCCTCGCTCATCGTCGACCCGGTGGCGACGATGTCGTCGACGATGACCACGTCCCGGCCCGCGACGCTCGCGTCGCTTGGCGTGACGGTCACGTCGCCGGTGTCGTAGTCGCGCTCCTTCTCGAAGAAGTCCGTCTCGCCGTCGCCGTAGGCGTCGCGGACGGCACCCGCCAGCCCCTCCGCGGAGGCGTCGGGCCCGAGGAACAGCGGCTCGGTCAGGTCGGCGGGAAGCGGCTCCGCGAGCGCCGGCGCGGCCTCGACCACCTCGACGGGCGCGTCGAAGAACTCGGCCACGTCCGGCTCGTGGGGGGTCACGAGCACGACGCGGTCGGTGCCGGTCGAGACCGCGCGCGCGACCGCCCGGGCGGAGACGGGCTCCCCGGGCTCGAACGCGCGGTCCTGGCGGGCGTATCCCATGTACGGGAGGACGGTCGTGACCGCGCTCGCGCCGGCCTCGCGGACGGCGTCCTGCAGCTGGAGCAACTCCACGAGCGCGTCGTTGCCCTCGGTCGCGGCGACGACGACGGCCTCGCCGCCGTCGAAGCCGGGAACCGAGGCACACGTCTCGCCGTCGGGAAAGCGGTCGAATTCGGGTACTGCGAGCCGGTGCCCGGTCTCGTCGGCGAGCGCGGCCGAGAGCGCCTGTGAGGCGGACCCTGGAACGATCATACCGGTTCGTCTCCCCGCCGGATACAAACGCGTTCCTACTCGGGCGACGGGTCGGCGGTCCCCGTCACGGTACCGGCTCCGGGCACGGCGACCGCGGCCACGTCGGGCAGGCCGAGCGTCCGCCCGCGCCAGTCGCCGTCGGCGTACACCCGGGCCTCGCCGTCGCCGGTCACCGCGACGAGGTGGCGACCCGCGACCGCGGCGTCGACGACGCCCGACTCGGCGTGTGCGGTCCACTCGGTCGCCGTCGCGTCGGCGCGCTCGTACACCGCCGCGTCCGTGGCCGCGACCGCGCGTTCGCCCGCGGCGTCGGCGGTGACGCAGCGGAACTCGCCGTCGGCCCGGCCGTCACTCCCCGGGCCACCGCCGTCGTCCGTCATGCCACCGCCGTCTCTGCCGTCGCCGCCGGCGTCGAGGTCGCGCATCCAGCCGTTGCCGAGGGTGTACAGCGCCTCGTCGGTCACCGCCAGCGGGACGCCGCGGTCGCTCACGTCGCGAGCGTCGTCGAGGCCCGCGTACTCCAGGTCGCCGTCGGCGAGGCGGTGGATACCGTCGCCGGCGGCGACGAGTCGGCCGTCCATGCGATGCGGGTCCTCGACCGAGCCGACGGGCTCCCAGGCGTCGTCGGCGGGGACGGCGTCGCCCGCCAGTCGGGAGACTGTGCCGTCGGGGGCGGCGGCCAGCACGTCGCCGCCGATTTCACTCGCGGGGTCACCGCTCGCGTCCGCGGCGCTTCGCACCTCGCCGACGACGCTCACGGCGACGGCGGGACCGTGTCCCGTGGGGGCGAAATCGCCGACGAGCACGTCCTCGTCGGTGGCGACGGCCACCGCGTCGCCGCGGGCGGCCACGTCGCGGGCGGTACAGCGGTGCTCGATCCCGAACTCCCCGACGATGTCGCCGGAGACGGAGACGCTCGCGACGCCCAGCGAGGTGGCGACGAGCACCTGCACCACGTCGTCGGGGGTCGTGAACACGCGCTTCTCGGCGATGGTCGGCATGCCCGGGCGTCCGGCGGCGGGGCGAATAAGCCCCGCGGAGCGCCGCCGCGTGGGACCCGCGGGCCACGGAAACGAGCGGCAGGGAAACGCGAGGCATCGAAACGCTTAGTGTCGGAGTGCGCCAACGCCGGCGCATGCAGAAGCTCATCGTCCACGGCGACCCCGGCGTCCGCAAGGACGGCGTCATCGAGTACGACGGCGAGGAGATGCGCGTCTTCGCCGTCCAGCGCCAGGGCGACTTCCACGGCCCCGACGAGCCCCAGTTGTGGTGCACCATCGGTACCGACGACGAGCGCGAGGACTTCGAGCGACGGAACTACGTCCCCCACTGGCTCGAGGTCGACACCATCGAGGCGGAGGCGGTCGACGTCCTGGTCGCCGGCGGCGACCTCACGGTCTGATCGGCGTCCGGCGCTCGACTCCGCCTCCGTCTCACGACCCCCTCACCCGATCGCGACCGATACCCTCTCCTCTCGCGACACCGCGACACCCGCGATACGCTCGGATCGTCGCTCAGTTCTCCTCGTCGCGAAGCTCCGCGGCCGCCGGCAGCGACGAGTGGTCCACCTCGTACACGGTCACCGTCGCCGTCGAGGCGGCGTCGACTCGGTCGATCCCCTCGATGGATCCGAAGTCGATCATGCCGAACTCCCGGTAGCGATCGCGCTCGGCGGGGCCGACCCAGACGTAGCGCACGTCGTGCTCGCGCAGGACCTCGACGGCCCGCGCCCGCGAGGTGTACGCGTCGTCGGCCTGGCGAACCCGCGCGAAGTACGCCTCCGGCCCGCGGTAGCCGACCTCGTGGTGCCAGCCGGCGACCGTCGGGAGGCCGGTGAGGCTGGCGGCGGGGTTGGCCTCCCACTGGTACATCCCCGGCGAGTGCCCCCGGCGGGGATCCGCGCCGGGGTACACCCGCGTCGCGGGAGCCGAGAGGATAGCGGGCTGGTCGGGCCGGTCGTCGAGCCACTCGATGGCCGGCGCGTCGCTCGGATGGGACGCCCCGACGAAGTGGGTGCCGTCGAGCGTCGGGTCCTCGGGGTATCCCCCGCCGACGTGCGCCGGCAGCGCGAAGGCGGCGTACATCCCCGTCGTCGCGAGCAGGAGCGCGAGGAACACCGACCCGGCGACCTCGCGGGTGCCCGCACTCGGCCACAGCATCGACGCTTCGGGTCGAGGGGCGGCATCGAGCAGCCCCGCGAGCACGACGCCGGCGGCGGCGGCCCACAGCGGCCACACCTGCGCGTACGTCTTGAACACGGTGTTCATCCGCCCGGGCCCGGCCTGCTCGCGCAGGAACACCACCTCGACGATCAGCGCCAGCCCGGCCCCGCCGACGATCAGCACGGTCTCGAATCCCGCGCGGTCGGTCCGAAGCGCGACCCACCCCGCCGCGAGCAGGACGCCGAACGGCCCCAGCGCGGGGAGGCCGACGGCGAGGCCGGCGACCCACAGCGCGGCGACGCTCGCCAGCACCGTCAGGGGGCGCTCGCGCCCGACCGCGCCGAACAGGCCCACGAGGAACGTCGCGAGGAACGCGCCGTGGACGACGAGTAGCCCCCCCAGCGACGACCGCATCTCGACGGGCAACACGGCCAGCGCGCGCTCGCTCCCGCTGCCGCCGACCGCGCTCACGAGGAACGGCATCGCGACCAGCGCCGCCAGCGCGCCGGCGACGACGACGACCGGCCCGGCGACGAGGGGTCGCGCGAGCTCGTCGGCGAGTCGGTCGTCGCGGACGGCGTCGTCGACCCGGTCCGCGAGGGCCTCCGGCAGCAGCGTCCGGGGCGCGGCGGGGGCGGCCGCCAGCGCGAGGAACGCGAGGCCGAAGACGCTCGGGAAGCTCCAGGTGTCGAGTACCGCTTGGAAGCCGCCGAGGAGGGGGATCGCCCCGAACAGGAGGAGCCGTCGCCGGCGCGTCTCGACGGCGGGCGTCCGGTAGAGCGCGTACGCAAGCGCCGCCGCAAGCACGAGGAACGGCGTCATCGTCATGTGCGCGTGGAGGTCGCCGTTGAGCCACCCGAACAGCGGGAACTCGTTGATCGTCCCCGGGATGATCCGGCTGGCCGTCCAGTAGGAGAACTCCTCGGCGGCGACGCTTCCGGCGTCGATCCCGACGGCGTCGCCGACGCGTCCCCGGAGGTCCGCCGGGAGCGCCCGCAACAGCGCCCACCCGCCCGTGTGGAGGTTGCCGGCGACGCCGACGAGGAACGCCGCGAGCAGGCCGGCGGCGCGTCGCGAGCGCCCGCGCTCGGCGGCGACCGCGCCCGCGAGGTCGTAGACGGCGGCGACGAGCGCCCCGAAGAACCCCGCGAGCGCGAGGTTGTAGCCGAACCGCGCCGGCGTCGCCGTCAGCGTCGACCACAGGGCCGCGACCAGGTGGCCGCCGTAGTAGTAGCGGACGCCCTCGCCGGCGAACCACATGTCCTCGGGGGGGAGCGCGTCCGCGCGCAACAGCGACTTGAGGATGCCGTAATCGAGGAACTTCTCGCCGGCGATCGGGTCGACCGCCGGGTCGTACCCGCGGATCACGACGATCAGACAGACGGCGGCGACGAACACCACGGCGGTGTCGGCGACGACGTCCAACTCGGGAAGCCGTTCGCGGGCGTCTTCGTCGACGGCGACGTCGCCCGCGCGGAGGGCGTCGCGGTCGAGGAGCGCCAGCGCCGACGCCGCCAACAGGACGAGCAGTCCGGCCGCGAGCGCCACCGGACCGAACGCGACTCGGCCGACCCAGAAGGCGACGACGCCGACGACGAGCGTCGACACGGGGAGGGCGAACCCGACGCCGCGGGTGGCGAACCGGGGGAACAGGCGGGCGGCGAGGGGGATCCCGACGGCACCCAGCGCCAGCAGCGCGAGGAGCCACCGGAGGACGAGGGCGTACTCCATCTGGTGTTCAGGGGTCGCCGCCGGGGTAAGTTCCTTTCCCTCCGTCACGACGCACGTCCCCGGACCGTGACCGATCGCGTCGACACCAACCACTAAGCATCGACGGCCCCGATCGCCCGTGTGCCTCAGCAGGACGACTCGGAGGGGGAACCGTTCGGCGGAAGCAAACTGCTGATCGCCGGCGGACTCGTGCTGGTCGCCGCGATCGCGGGCAACCTCGTCGTCCAGGCGCTGGTCGCGGGCGGGACGCTCCCGGGGGGGACCGACGCGACGATGCTCCCCGTCTTCGGGGTGATCGCCCTGATCGGACTGCTCGTGTTGATCGGCTCGTTCCTCCGCTGATAGCCGGTTCCGGCGGATGGCCGCCGGCCGACGATGCGGACGCCGACCGCTGACTGCCGATTGCCGACTGCGGGCTGCCGATTGCCGACCGCTGACTGTCGACCGCGGACCGTCGACCGCCGACTACGAATCGCTGGACGCGTTCGCACCGTTTTTACCCGGGCACGCGGAAGCCGATGGTATGCAGCCGACCGTCGGGATCGTCGTCCCCGCGTATCGGCCGGATCCGGGTCGGCTCCGGACGTACCTCGCCGCGCTTCGGGAGACGATCGACCCCGACGAGCTCCGCGTCGAACTCGACGCTCCGGGGCGCGCGACCGGCTCGGCGACGGCCCCCGACTCGACGACCGTCCGCGAGTCACTCGAGTTGCCCGACTGGGTCGACTGTCGGGTGGTCCGGCGTCGCCGGGGGAAAGGCGCGGCCGTCACCGCAGGGTTCGAGGCGCTCTCGACGGACGTGTACGCCTTCGCCGACGCCGACGGGGCCACCCCCGCGGCGTCGCTTTCGGACGTGATCGACCCCGTCGCCGGCGACGAGGCGGACCTCGCCGCCGGCTCCCGCCGGCACCCCGCCGCGGACGTGCGGTCACACCAGACGATCGCGAGGCGCTTGCTCGGCGACGGCTTCGCGTGGACCGCGCGCCGGCTGCTCGATGCGGACCTCCACGACTATCAATGCGGCGCGAAGGCGCTGTCGGCGGCGACGTGGGACGCCGTCCGCGACCACCTGTACGAGCCGGGGTTCGCGTGGGACATCGAGCTGATCGCCGTGGCGGCCGCGCTGGACCACCGGATCGTCGAGGTGCCCGTGACGTGGGAGGACCAGCCCGGATCGACCGTCTCGCCGGTCGGCGACACCCTCGACATGGGACGGGGGCTGCTCGTCGCGCGCCACCGCGCGCGACTCATCCGCGACGACCGCCTGCACCGCCTGCTCGACCGCGAGGAGGGCGTCGCGCTGGTGAACCGCCCGGGCGAGGACGACGCCTCGGCCGCGTCCGGCGGCGACGGCGGCGTGACGGACGCCTCCGGGAGCGACGCGCGATGAGTCGGGACCGCGGCACAGTCGAGACGCTGGCGTCGGGGACGCGCATCGGCCAGTTCGTCTCCGTCGGCGTCGTCGGCGCGACCGTCGACATCGCCTCCTCGACGGCGCTCAGCGAACTCGGCGTGTTCCCCGAACTGGCCGCGCTGATCGGCATCGAGACGGCGATCGTCGTCATGTTCCTGCTCAACGACCGCGTCACGTTCGCGGGCGAGGGGGCCGCCGGCGTCGTCCCGGCGCTCCGTCGACTCGTCCGGTCGAACGTCGTCCGCGCCGGCGGGACCGCGGTACAGCTCGTCGTGTTCACGCTGCTGTTTCGCGTCGTCGCGATCCCCGTCTCGGCGGCGGGGATCGACCTGTGGTTCGTCGCCTCCCGCGTCGGCGGCATCGGCGCGGGGATGGTCGTCAACTACGTCGCCGAGAGCCTGTTCACCTGGCGCGTTGGCGAGTAACGTGGTGAGAAACCGCATACGGCGACGGGATCGGAAACACAACCCTTACAAGTGCAGGTCGTTTTGTCTCCGGTAGCGGGATGGGATAGCCAGGAGATTCCGCCGGGCTCATAACCCGGAGATCGGTAGTTCAAATCTACCTCCCGCTATGTTCTGCGCGCGCACCGCGAGTGACGAACGGATGTGAGTCACGAGCCGCGCGCGGTCACTCGTTCCGGAGTAGATTTGAGCAGGGAGAGAAGCGAGCGTCAGCGAGCGAAACGACTGTGTTCAAATCTACCTCCCGCTACTTCTCGCCGCACACCGCGAACGACGAACGGAGTGACTCGTGAACCGTGCGGCGGACTTCGTCTTGAGGTGGATTTGAAGTGGACCGGACGCACGCAGCGCCAGTGAGCACGTCCGGGCGTGGTTCAAATCTACCTCTCGCTATGTTCTGTCGCCGAGGCAACGCGAGAAGCGGCGCGAACCGCGAGCCGACCGACGACCCATCCGCCCCGCCGCCACGACCGATGTTGTTTTCACACGTCTGCGTTAGTATTCGCCGTATGGCCGACAGCGACGACGTCGTCTCGTTCGACGTGAACGCGGTTCGGGGGGCGATCGACGCCGCGATCGACGACGAGCACGCGCTCCACGTCGTCGCGGCGTTCACCGCCGACGCGTACGAGATCGCCTACTGCGACGAGTTCACGCGGTCGTTCTACGCCGACGAGGAGGAGATGACCGATCACTTCGACCAGATCCACCAGTACACCGGGATCGACTTCTCGGAGATCGGGCTGTTCGTCGACGAGCTGTTCCCGGTCGCCGGCGGCGTCGAGTACGTCTCCACCGGGATGGAGCACCTCACCGTCGTCAGACTGTACACCGGGAACGAGGGGCTGCTGCTCACCCTCGATCCCGACGCCGAGGTGACGACGGCCGTCGAGGCCGTCCGCGACGCGATCGACGTCGACCTCGGCGCGACGGGAACCGCCGCCTCCACGTCGGAGTTCTGACGGGCGTTCGAGGGACGTTCAGGAGCCGGTGAAGTCGATCCGCCCACCGCCGTCGCTTCCACCCTCCTCGTCGCCCTCCCCCTCGTGTTCGCCGAGGTGGTCGAAGGTGTACCCGTCGTCGTCGAGGAACACGCCGCCGTCGGCGACGACCACGTCCACCGACTCCATCACCGACCCTTCGCAGGGGCCGAAGTCACAGTAGCCGGTATCGAGTTGGAACGTCGCGCCGTGTCGCTGACACCACACCTCGCCGTTCGTGACGCGCGCCCCGTCGCCCTTGTCGAGGCGCACGTCCGTCCAATGCTGGCAGTAGTTGCGGTACGCGACGATAGCGCCGTCGGACAGCCGGGTGCAGAACGCCTCCGCGGGCTCTCCCTCGTCGTCGCGCAGCGTGAACAACAGCGTCTCGCCCTCCGCGACCTCGTCGGCGTCGACGATCCGCGCGGCCTCGTCCATGTGACGACGGAGGGGTCGCGGGCTTGTATGACTCCCTATTCGCCCCGACGGCCGCCGTCGGCGTCGCGGTCGCGGTCGTCGGTGGCGGTGTCGCGGTCGTCGGTGGCGGTGTCGCGGTCGTCGGTAGCGGTGTCGCGGTCGCGGTCGCCGGTGGCGGTGGCGGTGTCACGGTCGCCGGTCCGGTCCTCGCGGTCACCGTCGCGTTCGCCGTCCGCCACGCCGTCACCGTAACACTCGCGCTCGATGCGGTCGTCGTACAGTCGGCTCAGCAGTTCCGTCACCGGTCCCCCGCCGACGTCGACGCCGTCGTACGTGCCGACGGGTCGGATCTCTCGGAGCGAGGAGGCGACGAACGCCTCGTCGGCGTCGCGCACGTCGTCGGGCGTGTACCGCCCCTCCTCGACGGGAAAGCCCTCCCCGCGGGCGATGTCCAGCACCTCGGCGCGAGCGACCCCCGGGAACACCGGCCCGTCGAGCGACGGGGTCCGGATGGCGTCGTCGGCCACGAGGAACAGGGAGGCGGTGGCGCACTCGGCGACGTGTCCCTCGGCGTCGAGCAACACGGCCTCGTCGGCCCCGGTCACCCGCGTCTCGACGCGGGCCAGGACGTTGTTGAGGTAGCTGTGCGTCCTCGCGTCGCTCGGGATCGCGCGGTCGGGAACCCGACGGGTCTTCACGGTCTGGAGCGTCGCCGCCCCGGTCCACGTTGACTCCCCGCCGGCATCGCGGCGGCCGCCCCGCGGAAGCGGGTCGACCGTGATCACGACCGTCGGGTCGGTGTCGGCGGCGGCCGGCGGGGCGAATCCGGCCGTCTCCCCGCGAGTGACCGACAGCCGGACGGCGGCGTCGGCGAGGTCGTTC
Source organism: Halobaculum sp. CBA1158 (assembly GCF_021431925.1). Lineage (NCBI taxonomy): Archaea > Methanobacteriati > Methanobacteriota > Halobacteria > Halobacteriales > Haloferacaceae > Halobaculum > Halobaculum sp. CBA1158. The sequence continues at coordinate 448,855 of NZ_CP090371.1, forward strand.
GCGCGGAGGGTGTCGCGGACGCGGGCCTCCAGCCCCAGCGCCGAGAGGTCGAGGTCGTCCGCGGGCATCCCCAGCGCCTCCAGCGAGCCGAACAGGCGGTCGACGTGGGCGTCCCACCGCCAGAGCGTCCCGCCGTACGCCCGGATCGTCTCGACGGCGGCGTCGCCGTACCGGAACCCGCGATCGCGCACGGAGACGGTCGCCTCGTCGGCGGCGACGAGGTCGCCGTCGACGTGATACAGGCGGTCGCTGTCGGCGTGCTCGCCGCCGCCGTTGCGGCCGGCGGTCCGGTCGCCGTTCGCGACGCCGTCGGTGTCGCTCGTCCGGTCGCCCGTCCCGTCGTCGCCTGCGCGGTCGCCCGTTCCGTCGTCGCCTGTGCGGTCGCCCGTTCCGTCGTCGCCTGTGCGGTCGCCCGTTCCGTCGTCGCCTGTGCGGTCGCCCGTCCCGTCGTTGCCTGCGCGGTCGCCCGTCCCGTCGTCGCTCATCGCTCCCCGCCTCGCTCGCACATGATCGGGGAGTCGCGGACCATCGCCTTGCCGGTGTCGGTGAGGGCGCTCTCGAGGGCGGAGTTTGAGAGAGGTACCGGAGCGTCGATTGCGGCGCTACGCCTCGTGTTCGGCGGCGCGATCGATCCAGCGGGAGACGCGCTTCTCGGAGACGGTCGTGCGCTCGGCCACCTCCGCGGGGTCGGCGGCGACGAGGTCGGCGACCGTGTCGATGCCGATCTCTCCCAGTCGCTCGGCGTACGCCGGGCCGATCCCCTTGATCTCGTCGACCGGAACGCCGTCGTCCGTCGATTCCCCGTCGCTCTCCTCATCCCCGTCGCTCGCTTCGTCCCCGTCGGTTCCCTCACTCCCGTCGCCCTCGGTCGGATCCACGTCGTCCACGTCCGTCGTCACGTCCTCGGACTCCGGGCCCGCGGCCTCGGCCGGCTCGGCGGCCGCGGCCGCCTCCTCGTTGGCCGCCTCCTCGTCGACGAGCGCCTCCGTGGAGGCGTCGGCGTCGGTGCCGGCGGCGACCGGGTCGTCGCCCTCGCTCTCGGCGTCGACCGCGTCGCCGTCGTCCTCGCCGGGTTCGTCGCCTCCGGCGTCGACTCCGTCGTCCCCGCTTTCTTCGTCGCCGGGTGTCGCGGCGGCCTCGGCAGGCTCGGCCGCGCCCTCGGCGTCCGCGTCGACGGCCGACCCGGTTGAGGCGACGGCGTCGGTGTCGGCGGCCGCCGGCTCGTCGCCCTCGTCGTCCGGGTCGGCGTCGCTGATCTCGGCGTCGTCGGTTCCCTTCACCGCCGCTTCGGTCCCGGCGTCGGCCTCCGGCTCCTCGCGCTCGCGCTCGACGGTTACCGAGGCCTCGCTCGCCCGCTCGTTCGACTCGCTCGCGCCCCCGATACCCAGCAGGCGTTTGATCGTCCGAAGGATGGCCATGTCGTCGGAACCACGCCGTCGCCTTTTAAAAAACCAGCGGCGGACGGCGAGAAAACTGCCCGGAGCGGCGGCGATACCCGATCGGAGGGGACGGTCACTCCGACCGGTCGAGCGCGTCGCGAAGCGCGCCGTTCATCGCCCCGACGGGGGCGTCGCGATCGGTCCATCGCTCGAACGCCTCGACGCCCTGGTACAGCAGCATCCACGCGCCGTCGACGGCGGTCGCGCCCGCCGCCCGCGCCTCCCGAAGCAGTCGGGTGTCGAGCGGGGCGTACACCGCGTCCAGCACCGCCATGTCCCCGTGGAGGTGCTCGGCGGGCACGGGCGTCTCGTCGGACTCCATCCCGACGGTCGTCGCGTTGACGAGCAGATCGGCCGACGGCACCGTCCCCGCGAGCGTGTCGAGGCCGCCGGCGGTCACGCGCGTCGGGGGCGTCGCCGCGGGGTCGGCGTCCGCGTCCCCCGCGTCGTCAGCGCCGCCCGCGCGGGTGGCTCCCAGCGCCTCGCGAACCTCGCCGGCCAGTTCCTCGGCCCGGGCCGCCGTCCGGTTGGCGACGTGCAGGGCGTCGACGTCCTCTGCCAACGCGAACGCGGCCGCACGACCGGCCCCGCCAGCCCCGACGACGACGGCGGCACCCTCGCGTTCGACGCCGTGGTGCCCGAACGCCCGTCGGACCCCGGACACGTCGGTGTTGTACCCCCGCGGCGGGTCGTACGCGAAGTCGACGGTGTTGACCGCGCCGACCGCCGCCGCGAGGTCGCTCGGCTCGACGGCCGCGAGCACGTCCCGCTTGAACGGCACCGTGACGTTCAGTCCACTCATCCCGAGCGTCGCCGCCGCCTCCACGGCCGCCGCGCCCTCGTCTGCGTCCGGTTCGAGGGCGACGTACCGCGCGTCCACGTCGAGCGCGTCGTAGGCCGCCTCGTGCATCGGCGGCGACAGCGAGTGCCCGACCGGATTCCCGATCAGTCCGTACACGTCCATGGAGGCGACGACGACGCGACGGGGAATAAAACGCCGTGTACCGCGGCGTGCGTGGCGTTGCCGTCGAGATACGGCTTCCGCTTCGATCGAGCCACCCAGATATCGGTTCTGGTATTTCGAGGGTGGGATTCAAATAGCGGAGGCGGAACCGGCCGAACAATGCTGCTTCAGTTGGCTGACGTACTCCTGACGGAGCACGGCCTGTTCTTGCTCTTGGGGGTCGTGTTCCTCTATCTCGGCGCGGAGGCGCTCGTGAGGGGGGCCGCCGGGCTCGCCCTCGGGGTCGGGATTCACGCGGCGCTCGTCGGCGTGACCGTCGTGGCGTTCGCGACGACGGCTCCGGAACTGTTCATCGGCGTCATCGCGGGCGTCGACGGCGACGCACAGCTCGGGCTCGGCGCGGTCATCGGCTCGAACATCGCCAACATCGGGCTGGTGCTCGGCGTCTCGGCGCTGCTGCGTCCCCTGTCGGTGTCGCGGAACGTGGTCCGCAGGCACCTGCCGTTCATGGCGCTCGCGGCGCTGTTGGTCGTCGTCTTCGGGCTCGACGGGACGATCGGTCGCATCGAGGGCGGGGTGTTCCTGCTCGTGCTCGCCGCGTTCACGGTCGTGCTGTACCGGGGTGCCACGGACGCGGCCGAGGCCGTCGACGAGTCCGGCGCGGTCGCCGACGGCGGCGCGGTCGTCGAGGAGGTGCCCGAGGTCGACGCGGACGCCGGCGTCCAGCCCCGGCACGTCGCGTTCCTCGTCGTCGGCCTCGCGCTGCTGTTCTTCGGCTCGCGGTGGCTCATCGACAGCGGGCGGTCGATGCTGTACCAGCTCGGATTCACCCAGCGGCTCATCGGGCTGACGGTGCTGGCGTTCGGCACGTCGCTGCCGGAGTTCGCCGCCAGCGTCGTCGCCGCGGTCCGCGGGGAGGCGGACTTCTCCGTGGGCAACGTCGTCGGCTCCAACATCTACAACGTGCTCGCGGTGCTGGGCCTGCTGGCGATCATCGCCCCCGTGTTCGTCTCCTCGGGCGTCTCCTCGTTCGACTTCCCGGCGCTCATCGCGTTCACCGCCGCGGCGGCGGTGGTGATGCTCCGCGGCGGCGAGGTCGGCCGACTCGACGGGACCGTCCTGCTGGGCGGGTACCTCGTGTTCTTCTACCTGCTGCTCCCGTAGGAGCGGACCGCGCGTACCCGAGCCTCGGTCGGCCGAGTCGCCGTCGGCGGATCGTCGAAACGCAAGAGTAAGGGGAAGCCGCCGGCTCCGTGGCGGTAATGAGTTCACGACTCCGTCATCCCCTCACCGCGCTGTTCGGGGGGATCGCGCTGACCCTCCCGTGGATCCTGTCGTGGCTGACCGGCGTGAACGAGGGCTTCTCGACGCTGACGACCGTCGGCGTCGCCGGCGTCGCCGTGCTGGGGGCGTCGTTCCTGCTCGCGTGGGGGGCCGAGACCGCGGAGAAGGACGTGCCGCGGGCGTTCGCCATCGCGGTGCTGGCGGTGCTGGCGGTCGCGCCCGAGTACGCCGTCGACGCGCTGTACGCCTGGCAGGCCGGCCAGGGCGACGCGGCCGCGTCGAACCTCGCGGTCGCGAACATGACCGGCGCGAACCGGATCCTCATCGGCATCGGCTGGTCCGGGATCGCGCTGTTCTCCGTCTATCGGGCGTACAGCGGCGGCGGCGCGGACCCCAACGTCGTCAAGCGCGACGGCTTCCTGCGAGACTACGTCGACCTCGACCGCGACATCTCCCTGGAGATCGCCTTCCTGTTTCTCGCGACCGTCTTCGCCTTCTTCGTGCCGCTGGGGGGCGGGATCGGCGCTATCGACACCATCGTCCTCGTCGGCCTGTACCTCGCGTACATCCTCGTGATCATCCGCGGCGACGTGGAGGAAGTCGAGGAACAGGTCGGCGTTCCCGCCTATTTCCAGGCGAGGGCGCGCTCGATACGGATCCCGGTCGTGCTCGGCCTGTTCACCTACTCCGGGCTGCTCATCTTCACCGCCGTCGAGCCGTTCGCCCACGGGCTGGAGGCGCTGGGCCTCCAGTTCGGCATCCCCGAGTTCTTCATGATCCAGTGGATCGCGCCGCTGGCCTCCGAGAGCCCGGAGCTGATCGTCACCGCCTACCTCGTCAACAAGGCGCGGTCGACGGCGGCGTTCAACGCCCTCATCTCCTCGAAGCTGAACCAGTGGACGCTGCTCATCGGGACGCTCGTCGTCGTGTACAGCATCTCGCTGGGGCAGTACGGCGTGCTCATGTTCGACGAGAAGCAGGCCTCTGAGATCTGGATCACCGCCGCACAGAGCCTCTTCGCGCTCGCGATACTCATCAACTTCCAGATCTCCGTGCGCGAGTCGCTGCTGCTGCTCGTGTTGTTCCTCTCGCAGGTGATCACGGAGTTCTACTTCATCCGGACGATGTCGGAGGCGGCCGCCGAGGCCAACTCCATCCTCCTGCTCGACGCGTTCACCGTCTTCTATCTCGTCATCTCCGTCGGACTGCTCGCGGCCCGCCGCGATCAGATCCGCGAGGTGGCGACGCTGACGGGCGCGACCGTCCGCGACGCTGTCGACGGCGACGCCGAACAGCCGGCCGACTGACGCCGCGCCCCCGTCTCACGACTCGCTCCGTCCCGCTCCGCCGGAACCGACGCGTATTCGAGTCACCGACCGCTATCCGTCGGTAGTGATCGGTATCGTCGTCTCCCGCGCGGACCGCGCCTCGACCCACATCGCCGAGCGCCTGCTCGCGCTCGCCGACTGGACCGAACGGACCGACGACGACCGCGCCGACGCCGACGGCGGCGGGACGTACCACACGCTCGACCCCGCGACTGCGACCGAAGCCGTCGCCGACGCGGACCGGGACGGCGCGGTCGCGGTCGACACCGGCGACTGCCCCACCCGCTTCGAACTCCGCGTCTTCGACGAACTGCACATCCGCCTCGGCGACCCCACGCCCGCGTTCTCCGAGCGCCCCGACTACCTCGTGTTCGTCTCGCGCCACGCAGGCGACACCGGCCCCCTCCTGACGTGTCACTTCACGGGCAACCTCGGCGAGGCGGAGTACGGCGGCGAGTCGCGCTCGCTGGCCCCGACGTGTCCGGGGGTCCAGCGCGCGCTCGTCGCCGGCTTCGACGACCACGCCCCCGAGGGGTACGAGGTGGCGATCGAGGGGACCCATCACGGCCCGACCGACCTCGCGACGCCCGCTGTGTTCGCTGAACTCGGCAGCGACGACGAGCAGTGGGACGACCCGGCGGGCGCAACCGCCGTCGCTCGCGCCGTGCTCGATCTCCCCGCCCGGGACGCGAGCGTCGCCGTCGGCGACCCCGACCGACCGCGTCACCTCGTCGGCTTCGGCGGCGGTCACTACGCCCCGCGGTTCGAGCGAGTGATTCGCGAGACCCCCTGGGGGGTCGGCCACGTCGCCGTCGACTGGCAACTCGAGGAACTGGGTCACCCCGAGGAACACGGCGACGTGCTCGAGGCCGCGGTCGCCGCCAGCGACGCGGACCACACGCTCGTCGAGGGCGAGCGCCCCGCCCTCCGGGACGCGCTGGCCGACCGCGACGTGCGAGTGGTGAGCGAGACGTGGGTCCGCGCGGTCGGCGACCGGCCGCTGGGGCTGGTGGCGTCCCTGGAGTCGGATCTGTGTCCGGTCGAGGACGGCCTCCGGTTCGGCGACCGCGCGCCCACCGGAAACTCCGGGGACGCCGGGAATACTGGGAACGCTGGGGACGCCGGGGATTCCGCCACGGCGGACGACGCGGTCGCCGGCGAGGCGGCCGCCGACGGCTACCGCATCGTCGACCTCCCGGCCGAATTGCTCGCGGCGGCGCAGGGCGTCGACGCCGAGGCGGCCAGGACCGCGGTCGACGCCCACGTGGTCGCCGTCGAGACCGAGCAGTCAGGGAGCCGCCCCGCGGGACGCGCGGCGGTCCCCGCGCACGGCGACGATACGGTCGCCGACGCCGCGGACACAGACGCCGCCGGTCCCGACGCGTACGACGCGCTCGTCGACGATCTCGCGGCGATACTACGCGGGACGTACGACGAGGTCGTCCGCGAGGACGGCGCGGTGGTCGCGCGCGTGGAGTCGTTCGACCCCGAGCTGGCGGCGACGCTCGGCGTGCCCGAGGGGCCGAAGTTCGGCGCGCTCTCGGCCGGCGAGCCGGTCGAGGTCGACGGCGAGACGGTCCCGCCCGAGGCGGTCAGCAGGGAACGAGAGGAGCGCTTCCCCGTCTGAGCACTCACCCCTCCGCCCGGATCCGTTCGGGTCCGGTCCGGTCGGTCCGTTATCGCCGGCCGGGTCCGCCGGCCGAGTTCCGACGAGACGACGACGGGACGGCGTCTGACACGTGCACGACGCGAGGGGAAGGATAATAACTCTCCGTCGGCAACGCACCCGCATACCTATGGATTCCATCGTCGAGGACGCGATTAACGAGGCCGAGGAGGAGGCCGGGGAGCCGGGGGACGACGGCGCTCCCGCGGGCTCCGACTCCGCTGGGGGAACCGCCCCCGACGCCGGCGGCTCGCCGGACGCCGACGGCGACGCCCCCCGGACGGGGAAGATGACCGACGAGGAACTGCAGGACGTCCTCAAAGACCTCCAGACCAACATCACGGTCGTCGGCTGCGGGGGGGCCGGCGGCAACACGGTTAATCGGATGTTCGAGGAGGGGATCCACGGCGCGGACCTGGTCGCGGCCAACACCGACGTGCAGCACCTCGTCAACATCGAGGCCGACACGAAGATCCTGATGGGCCAGGAGAAGACCCAGGGTCGCGGCGCTGGCTCGCTCCCGCAGGTCGGCGAGGAGGCCGCCATCGAGTCGCAAAACGAGATCCGCGAGTCGCTCGAGGGCTCGGACATGGTGTTCGTCACCGCCGGCCTCGGCGGCGGCACCGGCACGGGCTCGGCCCCGGTCGTCGCGAAGGCGGCCCGCGAGATCGGCGCGCTCACCATCGCCATCGTCACCACCCCCTTCACCGCCGAGGGCGAGGTGCGACGGACGAACGCCGAGGCGGGGCTCGAACGCCTCCGCGACGTGGCCGACACCGTGATCGTCGTCCCCAACGACCGCCTCCTCGACGCCGTCGGGAAGCTCCCCGTCCGCCAGGCGTTCAAGATCTCCGACGAGGTGCTGATGCGCAGCGTCAAGGGCATCACCGAGCTGATCACCAAGCCCGGCCTCGTCAACCTCGACTTCGCCGACGTCCGCACCGTCATGGAGAAGGGCGGCGTCGCGATGATAGGCCTCGGCGAGTCCGACTCCGACACGAAGGCCCAGGAGTCCGTCCAGTCGGCGTTGCGCTCGCCGCTGCTCGACGTGGACATCTCCGGGGCGAACTCCGCACTGGTGAACGTCACCGGCGGCTCGGACATGTCCATCGAGGAGGCCGAGGGCGTCGTCGAGGAGATCTACGACCGGATCGACCCCGACGCGCGGATCATCTGGGGCACCTCGATCGACGAGGAACTCGAGGGGCAGATGCGGACGATGATCGTCGTCACGGGCGTCGACTCTCCCCAGATTTACGGCCGCAACGAGGCCGCACAGGTCGCCGCCGGCGACAACCTCGAGGACATCGACTACGTCGAGTAACCCGGCCTCCACCCCCGTCCGCCTCGGAGTCGACGGGTCGGCCGGGCGGGACGCCCCGTCGCCCCGCCGTTCCAGTTCTCCTCTTCGGCTCGCACCCGCCACGCACCGCCCCGGAGCAACAGATATAGAAGGAGCCGCGGAGTACGACCGATCAACATGGATGTCAAGTACGACCTGACAAGCTACGTCAGGGTGCTCAAGCTGGCGAGCACGCCCTCTTGGGAGGAGTTCTCCCAGATCTCCAAGATCGCCGGCGCGGGCATCTTCCTCGTGGGCTTTCTCGGGTTCGTCATCTTCGCGATCATGACGACGCTCACCGGAGGGATCTGAGCGTGCCCATCTACTCGGTGAAGACGACGGCCAGCCAGGAGCGCACCGTCGCGGACATGATCGCCAGCAAGGAGATGGCCGGGATCTACGCCGTGCTCGCGCCCGATCAGCTCACCAGCTACGTGATGGTCGAGGCCGAGGACGACGCGGTCATCCGGCGCGTGTTGGAGGAGGTGCCTCACGCCCAGGGGCTCGTCGAAGGACCCGGCGGCGAGGCCGGCCAGTCGTCGATGTCGGAGGTCGAGCACTTCCTCTCGCCGACTCCCGACGTGGAGGGGATCGCCGAGGGCGACATCGTCGAACTCATCGCCGGCCCGTTCAAGGGAGAGAAGGCGCAGGTCCAGCGCATCGACGAGGGCAAAGATCAGGTGACCGTCGAACTGTACGAGGCGACGGTTCCCATCCCGGTGACGGTTCGCGGCGACCAGATCCGCGTGCTCGACAGCGAGGAACGATAGCGCCCTCGCCGTCGACAGCGACCGATCGGACTGCCTTCGACCGGATCGCGACCGATCGGACTGCCTTCGACCCGACCGGTCCCGAGCGGATCGCCCGGAACGGCACCAACCGGATCAGACCGTGTCGTCGATCCGCTCCACGACGCTCTCGATGTCGGCTCGGTCCTCGATCTCGGCTTTGATCGACTCGCGCTCGCGGATCGCGTCGGCGTCGGCGTCGTACGCCCGGACGAACTCCGCGCGCGTGTGCTCGTCGAACGCGTGGCGGATAGCGAAGTACCCCTCCGGGACGACCGTCCCGCAGACCCGGCACTCGTGACGGGCGTGGGCGGTCGTCTGGTGGACGATCGCGTCCTCGACGCCGTCGAACGCGGCGTCGCAGCCCTCGATCCCGCAGGCCCACCGTGGCATATCCGATTCCAGTTCAGGGGCCCGCATAAGCGTTCCCGTGACCCGCCGGTCGCCCGGAAACGCAATTCCTAACGGTGATCCGGGCGACGACAGCGGTGTGAGCGACCGACGGACGCGGGTGGACCCGCACGTGAAGATCCTCGACGAGCGCGTCGTCGAGCGCGCCCGCGAGTCGGGGATCGAGACGCTGGTGTACGCTCCGCACTTCGTTCGACTCCCCGAAATCCGCGCCCGTGCCGAGCGGTTCTCGACCGACGCGGTGACCGTCGTCCCCGCCCGCGAGGTGTTCACCGGCGACTGGGGGAACCGGCGACACCTGCTCGCGATCGGGCTCGACGAGCCGGTGCCCGACTTCATCACCTTCGAGGCGGCGCTGGCGGAGTTCGACCGACAGGGTGCGGCCGTGCTCGTCCCCCACCCGGGATTCATGAACGTGAGTCTCATCCGCGCGGAGGTGGGCGCGTACCGCGACCGGATCGACGCCGTCGAGACGCACAACGCGAAGCTGTTCGACCGGCACAACCGACGGGGCGTTCGCACGGCCGAAGCGTTCGACATCCCGGGGTTCGGCTCGTCGTACGCGCACCTCCGCGGAACCGTCGGCTCCGCGTGGACGGAGTTCGAGGGCGACGTGACCGACGAGGAGTCGCTCGTGACGGCGTTTCGAGAGCGGACGCCCCGGTCGGTGGTGAACCGTCGCGACCCGGCGACGCGACTGCGTCGGCTGGCGGAGTTCGCCCACCTCGGCTACGAGAACTCCTGGGGGAAACTCGACCGACTGTTCCTCTCGGGGATGGAGGCGACCCATCCGCGCCACATCGCATACGACGGCCGATTCGACGACGTGGCGGTGTACTGATACCGACGGCGCGATCCGGTTCGCTTCCCGTCAGACCGGTAGCCCGGTGAGCATGGCCGCGACGGCCTCGCGCGGGGTCCCGGTGTTCAGGTCGACGACGAAGAACTGGAGGAGCGCCAGCGCCGCTAACTCCGCGAGCGTGATGACGACGGTGAACGCGTCCGCCCACTTGCTGGAGGTCGTCACGCCGATCGGAAGCCCGTACTCCGTCGACGACAGCGGGTAGAACAGCGCGATCCCGCGCTTGCTCCCGACCACGTCGAGCAGGTAGTGCGTGGCGACGCCGATCCAGACGAACTGGAGGTTGCCGAAGTAGATCGGGTACGCGACGATCACCGCCAACACCGGGAGGTTGTGCAGGGTCTTGCGGTGCTTGCCGAAGGCGGTGTCCACGTCCGGGAACAGCGCGCCGAGCACCAGCGGGACGAACAGCTCCGCGATGGTGACGAACGTCTCCACGTCGCCGGCGGGTTGGAGAATGTACGCCAGTCCGATCGCCAACAGGATCGCGTTCAGCACGTGGCCCTTCTTGTTCACGCTCCGCCGTGCCGTCTCCATCGACCAAACCGTTTCGGGTCTCGGACCCGAGCGCGCCGAGGGCTCGTGACGAGTCCGTTACTCGTGGTCCGCGACGGCGTCGAGTAGGTCCCGCAGCGCCCGCCGCGCGATCTGAGCTTTGATCTCGGCCCGCGTTCCGTCGAACTCGTACCGTTCGACGGCCGCTCCGCTCTCGCCGGTTCCCCACTCGCCGCGGCGGGCGACTCCGACGTAGACGGTGCCGACGGGCTTCTCCTCGCTTCCCCCGGCCGGTCCGGCGATCCCCGTCGTCGAGACGCCCCAGTCGACGCCGGCGGTGTCGCGGACGCCGCGAGCCATCGCGAGCGCGACCGGCTCGGAGACGGCTCCCTCGCGATCGAGGTGTTCACGGGGGACGGCTAGCTCCTCCAACTTCGCGTCGTAGCTGTAGGTGACGATCGAGCGATCGAAGTAGTCGCTGGAGCCGGGCACGTCCGTCAGCAGCGACCCGATCAGGCCGCCCGTACACGACTCGGCGGTCGCGACCGTCGCGTCGGCCTCGCGGAGGGCGTCGCCGACGCGCTCCTCGACGGTCGGGTCGGATGCGAACTCGCGCATACCGGCGGCTCGCTCGCCGTCGGCTTAACACCGCGGGAGTGAAGGAGCGACGGCTCCCAGTACCGCCGACAAGCCGTGAACTACGAGCGCCCGAAGTTCTTTCACGTGATGGAGTACGCCCGGTCGGCCGACCGCGACGTGGTGGATATGGTGTCGGGTAACCCCGACTGGGAGCCGCCCGCGCCGCTGCGCGAGGGCCTCCGCGAGTACGCAGACGCCGACTCCGAGGCGTTCCAGTATCCACCCAGCGAGGGGCTGGTGGAACTGCGCGAGGAGATCGCCGCTCGCCGCAACGTCGACTCCGACCGGATCGTCGTCACCAACGGCACCGGCGAGGCGAACTACCTCGCGATGGCGGCGGCGCTCGATCGCGACGCCGGATCGGAGGTGCTGCTCACCGACCCCGTCTACCCGTACTACCCCGGGAAGACGGAACTGCTCGACGCGGAGGCGACGCTCGTGCCCGCCGAGCGCGACGGCTCGCTTGACCCCGAACGCTTCCGCGCGGCCGCGAGCGAGGACACGGCCCTGATCCTCGTGAACACGCCGAACAATCCCACGGGAGCCGTCTACTCGCGTGAGACGATGGCGGAGCTCGCGGCGATCGCCGCGGATGTGGACGCGACGCTCGTCGCCGACGAGGTGTACGATCACTTCGATTTCACGGGTGCGTTCGAGTCGGCGCTGACGCTCGACTCCGACCGGGTGATCGTCACCAGCGGCTTCTCGAAATCGCTCGCGATCACCGGGTTCAGAGTGGGATACGCGGTGCTTCCCGACCGGTTCGTCGACGCCGCGAAGACGCGCCACATGCTGGTGAACGTCGCGACCTCCCGCCCGCCGCAAGTGGCCGTGCTTCGGGCGCTGCGAGAGACGGGCCCCGACTACTACGCCGACGTTCGGGCGATGCTGCGCGAGCGCGTCGAGACGTTCACGGACGCGCTCGAGGCCGCCGGTGCGGAGTACTCACGTCCCGACGGGGCGTTCTACGTCCTCGCGCGCTTCGACGGCTTCCCGGGCACCATGGAGAACGCGAAGCGCCTCGTCGACGAGGCGGGCGTCGCGGGGATGCCCGGCGAGACCTTCGGCTCGGCGCGCGACGAGTGGCTCCGATTCGCCCTGGTGACCCCCCGCGTCGAGGAGGCGGCGACGCGGCTGACCGACTACTTCGCGTAACGGGTAGACGGACGCGACGACCGACGGACGTGGCGGTCGCCCGACTCGGTGCTCGGCCCCGGGCGCTCCGACTGCACGCGAGGGACTACGCGGACTGTGGGTCGTCGGCGGCGACCCGAGGCGTCCGACGGTGCTGGCCTCGGTATCGTACTTCAACCTTCGTCGTCCGCGTCGCGTCGGGAGACCGGGACCAACGGATAGACAAGCGTCCGAACCGCACCTCCGCCAATGAGCGACATCGACGTGGAGGCCGTCGACGAGATCGACGACGGGGACGACGGAGACGACGGGGTCGACGACTCGGGTGCGGACGGCGACGCGCCCGTCTCCGACCCGTCACGGATGGGCGCGGAGATCGACATGACCGGCGCGTCCGACCTCGCCGATCCCGACGCCCCGGAGTACGTCCTCTACGGCGGGAAGGGGGGTGTCGGGAAGACGACGTGTGCGGCCGCGACCGCGCTCGCGAGCGCGGCCGACGGCGCGGCCACGCTCGTCGTCTCGACGGACCCGGCTCACTCGCTGTCGGACACGCTCGACGCCGAGATCCCCGCCCGTCCCTCGCGCATCCGCGAGGACGTGCCGCTGTACGCCGCCGAGATCGACCCCGACGCCGCGATGGAGGAGGGGATGTTCGGCGCGGGGATGGCCACCGGAGCGGGGGAGGACGGCGGCGTCGGTGGCGAGGGGGCACCGGGCGACGCGAACCCCCTCGGCGGCCTCGGGGGAATGGGGGAGGCGATGGGCGACTCGCCGCTGGGCGGGATGCTCGGAGGCACCATGCCCGGGGCCGACGAGGCGGCCGCGATGCGGCAACTGCTCGAACATCTCGACGACCCGCGATTCGACCGGGTCGTCGTCGACACTGCGCCCACGGGCCACACCCTCCGGCTCCTCCAGTTGCCGGAGATGCTCGACTCGATGGTCGGCCGGATGATGAAGCTCAAACAGCAGTTCTCCGGGATGATGGAGGGGATGAAGGGGATGTTCGGAATGGGGGACGGGTCCCCGGAGGAACCGGACCTGGACGAGCTCCGCGAGCGGATCACCCGACTGCGCGAGACGCTGCAGGACCCCTCGAAGACCGATTTCCGGGTGGTGATGGTGCCCGAGGAGATGAGCGTCGTCGAGTCCGAGCGGCTCGTCGAGCGTCTGGGAGAGTTCTCCATTCCGGTCAACACGCTCGTCGTCAACCGCGTGATGGAGGACCCGCGGGAGGTCGCGGAGTTCGACGAGGGCGTGGACCCGTCGTGGATCGTCACGCCGAACCTGGAGGACTGCGAGTTCTGTCAGCGCCGGTGGGAGGTCCAGCAGAACAGCCTCGCGAGGGCGAGCGACCTCTACCGCGGCCGCGACGTGAAGCGCGTCCCGCTGCTCGCCGACGAGGTGCGCGGGGAAGACGCCCTCGGCGTCGTCGCCGCCTGTCTGGCCTGACAGGGACGATTATGAGTCGTCGCGCTCGGGCTCGTCGGCCAATTCCCTCGCGAGTTCGAGCGCCGCGGCGACGTGCTCGTCGGCGGTCTCGTCCTCGGTCTCGCCGGCCTCGCGGAGCAGCCGGACCACGTGACCGGCGCGCTCGCGGACGGTGTCCGGGTCGGCGGGTCGCTCCGCGAGGTCGCGTGCGACGGCCTCGGCCTCGCCGAGGCGGGCGCTCGCGGCGCGGGCGACCGGGCGTTCGGCGGTCGCGGCGAGGTGCTCGTACAGCGCGTCGAGGCGGTCGTCGCCGTCGTCGGAGTCGGCGTCCGTCACGGGCTCACGACAGCCTCGACGCGAACGACCACATCGCGTCGGCGATCCGCGTCGGGACGAGTCGGCCGACCTCGGCGACCGTCGCGAGCGGTCCGACCGGGTAGCGCGCGGGCGGCTTCGTCGAACTCGCGGCGTCGACGACGTCCTCGGCGACGCGCTCGGGCGTGACCGAGACGAACCCGCCGTCGCCGCCGATCGCGTCGTAGTCGTCGAGCATCTCGTAGAACGACTCGTACGCCCCCGAACGGTCGAGCCCCTCGACCTCCGAGGCGACGCGGTCCTCGAAGCCGGTGTCGACGGGACCGGGCTCGATCAGCGAGACGGAGATCCCGTACTCGCGGACCTCGTTGCGGAGGGCGTCGCTCATCGCCTCCAGCGCGTACTTCGAGCCGCAGTAGACGCCGCCGCCGGGGAACGAGACCCGCCCCGCCGCCGACGAGACGTTCACGATCGCGCCGTCCTCGCGGCGACGCATCGCGGGCAACACCTCGCGGATCAGTCGGTGGGGGCCGTACACGTTCACCTCGAACTGGTCGCGGACGGCCTCGGTCGGCACGTCCTCGACCGGGCCCATCTGGCCGTAGCCGGCGTTGTTGACGAGCGCGTCGATGCGCCCCTCCTCGTCGAGCATCCGGTCGACGACGCGCTCGATGTCCGCCTCGTCGGTCACGTCGAGCGTCGCGATCCGGCAGTCGTCGCGCTCGCCCAGCGTCTGGATGTCTGCGGGGTTGCGCGCCGTCGCGTACACGGTCCACTCCTCGTCGAGGAACGCCTCGGCGCTCGCTCGGCCGATCCCCGAGGAGCACCCCGTGATGAGCACGGTTCTCGTCATGTCGGTGGCCTCGGCGGCCCCGCAGTTAACTCCCGCCGTCTCGTCGCCGAGCGACCCGGTAGCCGTCGCGGGTCGGTCACCGTCCTCGTCGCCGTCGGCGGTCCGGTGCGGCCGCCGTCACTCCGTGGCCGTCACTCCGTGTCACTCGCGGTCGTCGCCGGCGACCTCGCGCTTCGCCTCCTCGGCGTACGCGTCGGCGAGCCGGGTCGGCTCCGGGAGTTTGTACTCGCCGCCCAGGGACGCCACGATGTCGGTCGCGGTGTCGGCGCTCACGCGGTGGCCCGGACTCACGTACAGCGGATTGATCACCGGCGAGGAGTCGTACTGTCGCGACTGGTAGGCGTGGCCGATGACGGTGCCTGCGGGCGCGTCGACCCGGTCGTCCGCCCGGATAGGCGTCCGCCAGCCCGCGGGTCTGCCGTCCACGTCGCCGTCCGGCGTCCCACACAGCAGCGACTTCGCGACCCCGACCGCGGGCGCGTCGAACAGCACCCCGACGTGGGTGGCGATCCCGGCCTGCCGAAAGTGGATCCGGCCGCTTCCGTCGAGGACGTACAGGTCCGGGTCGGTCGCAAGCGTCGCCAGCGCGTCCACGATCGGACCGCCCTCGCGGAAGGCGAGCAGTCCCGGAACGTACGGGACCGAGAGGTCCGTCACCGCGTACGTCCGCTCGACCACCTCGCCGCCTCGCAGGACGACGACGGCGGAGACGGCGCGGTCGTCGAGAAACGCCTGGTCGACGCCGGCGACCAGCGGCGGTTCCGGTGCGGGATCGCTTCCGGACCCGTTGCCGGTGGACGAACTGAGTCCGGAACCGTCGCCGGAATCGTCGCTGCCGGCGTCGAAGTCGTCGAGGGCGACGGGATCGTCGCGACCGGCGGTGTCGTCACCGACTCTCACGGTCGACGGATCGATCGGGAGGTCGTCCGAGAAGCGGGCGGCCTCGGCGATGTCGCGCTGGAGCGACTCCATCCCGTCGCGGTCGAGCGCCGGGTCGGGAAGGAACTCGGGCCGGACCGGATCGGGCATCGGTCAGAACCGCCCGCGCCCGGGACCCCCGGGACCGCCGAGGCCGCCGCCTCCGCCCCCGCCGCCGATCTGGTTGGGGACGCTCCGACGGCCGTCGGCGACGTTCGCGTAGACGACGCCGAGCACGAGCCCCGAGAGGTGCGCCGCGTGGGCGATGCCGCCCGCGCCGCCCAGGATGCTCCCGGTCGAGACGACGCCGAACAGCGAGAAGCCGGCGTACAGCAGCGTCATCGTTCGGATCTTCAGCGGGATCGGCGGGATGAGCAGCATCACGCGCAGGTCGGGGTTCACGATCGTCAGAAAGCCCATCACGGCCATGATCGCGCCCGACGCGCCGAGCACGCCGCCCGACGGGGGCGCGCCCAGCAGCACGCCGACGAGGATCTGCGACAGCCCGGCGACCGCGCCGGTGACGAGGAACATCCCGGCGAACCGCTTCGAGCCCAGGTAGCGCTCCACCAGCGGGCCGAAGAAGTACAACGCGATCGAGTTGCCCGCGATGTGAAAGAAGCCTCCGGGGTCGTGTGAGAACACCGACGTGAGGATCGTCCAGACGTACCCCTGCCGGAGCGCGCTCTCGCTGAGGACGAAGACGTCGGAGAACGCGCCGCTACCGAGCGTGAACAGCACCGCGAACTCGGCGGCGAACGTCACCCAGATGACCGCGAGGAACACGTACGTCATGTTCCCGCGGAACGCGCCGAGCAGACCGCCGGTCCCCCGCTCCTGGTCGATCCGCGACCGGACGCGCGAGCCGATTCCGCCGCCGGAGCCGCCGGATCCGCCGGATACGCCGCCGTCGACGGAGTCCTCGAAGCCGGAGTCGAACACCCCGCCGGGGTCGTCCCACTCGTTCAGCCCCGGACACTCGTGATTCTCGGGGAGGCGGTGCTCCGCACAGAACGACTGGCCGCACCGGTGGCACTGGTACGGGAGGTTCTCGTACTCACCACACTCCGAACACTGCGCCATTGCCCGCTCTTACTGTGGACGGCTTAAATGCCTGCCCCTCACGGCGTTTCGGGGGGACCGATCTCCGGGCGATCGGGGGGTCGCGACGCTCGACAGACCGGGGCCTCAGGCGTCGCGACCGGCGTCCTCGTCGTGCTCCCCGTCGGCCGCTTCGTCGCGGTCGGCGTCGGAGTCGTCGGAGCGAGCGTCGTCGCGGTCGGCGTCGGAGTCGGGGACGAAGTTCGTCGGGACCACGGTGGTGTGGTCGATACCGACGGTCGGCTGTTTCGCGGCCATGTTCAGTCACTACTTGCCGGTTCTCTCACTAAAGATTACCCATGCTCATAACTAATGCGAGATCGCGGGGCGATACCCGGGGCTAATGCGGGGCGATGAACGCGGAGAAATCGGACGGTGGCCGTTACGCGATCTGCTCGTCGTAGAGGTCCTGCGCGTGCTCGATGGCGTCCATCGCGGCCTGCTTGTCCTCCCAGCCCAGGGTCTCGACCTCTTTGCCCTCCTCGAGGTTCTTGTAGGTCTGGAAGAACTCGTCGATCTCGTCGAGTTGCTGCTGCGGGACGTCTTCCAGGTCCTCGATGTGATCGTAGCGGGGATCCTCACTCGGGACGGCGATGACCTTGTCGTCCTGCTCGCCGTCGTCGTCCATCTTCATGAGCGCGACCGGGCGGGCCTCGATGACGCAGCCGGGGAACGTCTGATCTTCGACGAGCACGAGCACGTCGAAGGGGTCCTCGTCGTCGTAGTACGACTGCGGGATGAAGCCGTAGTCCGACGGGTAGTGGACGTTCGAGTGGAGGACGCGGTCGAGCATCACGCCCGGGATGTCCTTGTCGTACTCGTACTTGTTGCGCTCGCCCTTCAGGCACTCCACGACGGCGTAGATCTCCTCGGGGGCGTTCGGCCCCGTCTCGAGGTCTTCCCAGAGGTTCGTCATGCGCCTGCGGGTTCCGTCAACGCGAGCAAAGGCCTTTCGGCACGCGACGACGCCCCCCCCCCGTTCGCGCATTGGGTGCGGACATCGACCGCACGCGAACACGCCGCGCACGACGCCGAATAGTGCCGGCCAAGGTTTTATTTCTGCTACTAGCGTTCGCCCGGTGGGACGCGGTACGCCAGTCTGGGGGGCGGTCACAATTCGCCCGAATAGTCCCGTCTCAAGCGCTTTCGAGCCGATATCCGTCTCCTGCTTGGCAACTATTATATACTCCCGTGACCTCTCACTTGATGACCATGTCAGAGGCACAAGCGGAGGCCGAACAGACGAACGTCGCGCGGGATCTCACCGCGTTCCAACAGAACATCCTCGTCATCCTCTCGGAGGAGGCGATGTACGGGCTCGCGATCAAGCGCGAGCTGGAGAGCTACTACGACGCCGAGGTCAACCACGGTCGGCTGTACCCCAACCTCGACGAACTCGTCGACCTGGGGCTCGTCGAGAAGAGCGAACTCGACAAGCGGACGAACCAGTACGAGCTGACCGAGGCGGGCCGCGAGGCCGTACTCGACCGCCTGAACTGGGTCCTCGGCAAGTACGTCACCGACGACGACCGCGCGTCGGACGTCCGCGAACTCGTCGACGGCACGACCGAGGCGTAAGCGACCGCCGGTACCGACACCGGTCGGATCGAACGGAGATACGTCGCGGCCCCGACGGACCTACATGGGAGTCCGTTCGTCGGCGGCCTCGAAGACGTACCGCACCGACGCCCGGACGGTGTCGCGCTGTTTCTCGGAGGGCCAGGTGTTTCGCGGGTAGTACTCCTCGAGGAACTCCTGCACCTCGTCGGCGCTCGCCGACTCTACTGGTCGCGCGTAGTGGTTACCCATGAAGTCCGCGAACGCGCGAGCGTTCGCGCGATGGGGGTCGCCGTGCTCCTCGGCGACGCGCTCGACGATCGCGGCGTTGTGTTCCTCGATCGCCGTCCAGTCGTCCGGGTCGCCGGCACCCGACAGCGACACCTCGACCGCCCGGTCGGTGTCCTCGATCCGGTCGATCTGAACGGTCCCGTCCTCGACCCACTCCTCGGGGTAGAGGACGAGCGTGTCGTCCTCGTCGCGAACGCGGGGGGTGAAGCCGTGCTCGCCGACTCGCCGGTCGCGGTCCTCGCGGTAGGCGTCGGCCTCCGCGTCGTCGACGGCCTCCCTGGCGAGTCGCGTGAGGCGTTCGGCGGCCTCGACGGCCGAACGCGGCAGTTCCTCCTCCCAGTCGTCCCCGTCTGATCCGTCGCCCGTCTGCTCCCGTGTCGCCTCGCTCGTGTACTCGGTGTTGTCCATGTTCAACCCTCGAACGCCTCGTTCGCCAGATCGTCCGCCCGTTCGTTTAGCTCTCTCGGGACGTGATCGATGCTCCAGCGGTCGAACCGCTCCAGCAGTTCCCGCGCGCGGACCCGTCGCTCCCTGAGGTCGGGATCGTTGGCGTTCCACTCGCCGCGCACCTGCTTGACGACGAGCTGTGAGTCGCCGCGCACGTCCGCCTCCGCCAGCCCGTAGTCGACGGCCGCCTCCAGCGCACGAATCAGCGCCTCGTACTCGGCGCGGTTGTTGGTCGCGTCGCCGATGCGCTCGCCCCCCTCGGAGACGATGCCGTCGCCTGTGACGATCGCCCAGCCGATCGCGGCCGGCCCGGGGTTACCTCGAGAGGCCCCGTCGAAGTAGACGTGCCCGCGACCGCCGCCGTCGCGCACGAGCGCCGCGAGCCGCTCGGGGTCCGAGCCCTGTACCACGACCTTGTCGTCGTAGGCGACCGCGATCGCGCCCTCGCGCTCGGCGCGCCAGCGCTCGTGGTCGGTGTTGCCCGCGACCGCGTCGACGCCCGCGTCCGTCAGTCGGTCGCGGGCCGCCTCCGGGTCGCACTCGATGACCGGCATACCATCGATCGGGGGTGGCGCGGCGAAAGGGTTGTCATCGGCACGAACGCTTAACCGTCTCCCGAAGCACACGTATTAAATACGATGACAGGTCCCACCCGCCAGCGCGAGAATCGCGAGCGACGCCAGTGGACGGGGAGCACCGAATCGGGGGAGGAGACACGATCGGAACGGACCGAAGAGAACGCCGACGAGGAGACCGACGGCGACGCGGTCGACCTCGAGGACATCGACGAGGAGGACCTCGTCCGTACGGCCGACGGCGAACTGATGCACGAGCCGACCGGGCTCATCGTCGAG
This sequence comes from Halobaculum sp. CBA1158, assembly GCF_021431925.1. NCBI lineage: Archaea > Methanobacteriati > Methanobacteriota > Halobacteria > Halobacteriales > Haloferacaceae > Halobaculum > Halobaculum sp. CBA1158. The sequence continues at coordinate 468,977 of NZ_CP090371.1, forward strand.
GAGGACAACGTCGATCGAGGACCGGAGTGGCGGGCATTCAACCACTCCGAGCGCCAGTCGAAGTCCCGCGTCGGGGCACCCGTCACCGAGACGATGCACGACAAGGGCCTGACGACCACCATCGACTGGAAGGACAAGGACGCCTACGGGCGGTCACTCTCCTCGGAGAAGCGCTCGCAGATGCACCGCCTCCGCAAGTGGCAAGAGCGCATCCGCACCAAGGACGCCGGCGAGCGCAACCTTCAGTTCGCCCTCTCGGAGACCGATCGGATGGCGAGCGCGCTGGGCGTCCCGCGCTCGGTTCGGGAGGTCGCCTCCGTGATCTACCGCCGCGCGCTCGACGAGGACCTCATCCGCGGGCGCTCCATCGAGGGCGTCGCCACGGCGACGCTGTACGCCGCCTGTCGAAAGGAGGGCATCCCCCGGTCGCTCGAGGAGATATCGGAGGTATCGCGGGTCGAACGCAAAGAGATCGGCCGCACCTACCGCTACGTCTCCCAGGAACTCGGCCTGGAGATGAAGCCCGTCGACCCGAAGAAGTACGTCCCGCGGTTCGGCTCGGAACTGGAGCTCAGCGAGGAGGTGAAGTCGAAGGCCAACGAGATCATCGAGACGACCGCCGAGCAGGGACTGCTCTCGGGTAAGTCCCCGACTGGGTTCGCGGCCGCCGCCATCTACGCGGCCTCCCTGCTGTGCAACGAAAAGAAAACCCAGCGCGAGGTCGCCGACGTCGCCCAAGTCACCGAAGTCACCATCCGAAACCGCTATCAAGAGCAGATCGAAGCCATGGGCATTCACAGCTGAGGCGCGTCTCGACTCGACGGCGGTCGGTCCCCTGTCCGCACCGCCGCACCGCCGCACCGCCGCACCGTCGCACCGCCGCGTCGCCGCGAACGTTTTTGTCGGATCACGGGACCACGCTCGCCGTGACGTGAGCACCGTCGCGCGACGGTCAGCGGGTGTGGGGTCCACCGAGAGGTGACCTCGGCGCGCACGGCGCGAGCCGTGCGCGTGTGCGGTCGTCCGTCGCGCGTCGCGTCCCGCTGCCGGCCCCCGCCGCGAGCCGCCTCGGCGACGCACCGACCGCCTGTCAGCCATCCGCCGAGCGTCGCGGCCCTCGACGCCGACGGCCGCGCGGGGAACGTTCATAGTCGCCGAGCGGCTACGTCGGCGTGAGCGTGAACCTGGACGAGTACGTCGAGTTCGAGGAGAACGAGCGCGCCGAGCGGCGGCGGCTCGCCCAGGAGAAGTCCTACGAGCTGATGGATCACCTCGAGTCGTTCGAACACCGCTTCGAGGAGGCGACCGACGGCGACTCCGTCTTCGGGTCCGTCTCGCCGTCGATCTTCGTGGGCTCGTCGAACTACCCGAACCTCTCGACCGGGCTGCTCTCGCCCGTCGGCCACGAGGAGGACGCCGCGGCCTACGAGACCAGCGGCGCGTGGTACGAGGAGGACGTCTCCATCTCGGACGTGTTCGAGCGGCGCACCTCGTTGTTGAACTCCGCCCAGGGGGTCGACGCCCGCGACGCCGGTACCGGCGGTGCCGGCGGCGGCGTCCACGACGCGTGGGACGGCTTCCTCGGCGTCCAGCGCGAGGTCGCCATCGCGGACCGACCGGTCGACGTGGAGGTGTTCCTCGACGATGGGCCGGACATCGACTACGACGTGTCGCCCGACGACGTGGCGACGCCGACGGGTCCGCGTGCCCGCGCGGCCGACGCCGACCTGACGGAGAATCCGCACGTTCCGCGTCCCGTGAAGAAGACGCTGGAGGACGACGACTGGCGCGCCGAGGGCGCGATGAACTACCTCTATCGGCGCGGCTTCGACGTGTACGACATCAACACCGTGCTCTCGGCGGGGGCGCTCGGACGCGGCGAGAACCGTCGGCTGGTCCCGACACGCTGGTCGATCACCGCCGTCGACGACACGATCGGGACGTACCTCCGCGGCACCGTCCGCGACCGCCGGAGCGTCGACACCGTGCAGGTGTGGCGAAACGAGTACCTCGGCAACGCCTTCTGGGTGATCCTCGCGCCCGGCGACTGGGAGTTCGAACTGGTCGAGATCAAGTCGCCGGGGAGCATCTGGCACCCAGACCCCGAGGGCGACACCTACCTCTCGTCGGCCCACGAGAACCGCGAGGGCCGCACCCGGTACGTCGACGAGACGGCCGGCGCGTACTACGCCGCCCGGTTCGGGGTGCTCGAACACCTCTCCGAGCGCGGCCGGCAGGCGAAGGTGCTCGTCCTCCGGCACGTCTCCGACGACTACTGGGGTCCGGTCGGCGTCTGGCAGGTGCGCGAGAGCGTGCGCAACGCCTTTGAGGGCGAACACGGCGAGGCCGAGACGTTCGAGGAGGCCGTCCGCGGCGTGAGCGACCAGCTTCCGGTGTCGCTGGCGCGTCTGCAGAGGAAGTCGACGATGGCCGCGGGTCTCCAGTCGAGCCTCGCGGACTGGACGGGGTAGGCGTCGCGGTCATCGTCGCCGCCGCGGTCACCCTCGAGATGGCCGTCGCGGTCGGCGGCCGGCCGCCCGAAGAGTTACCTCGCCCGGTGGCGACGCGTCGGATATGGCCCTCCTGTTCGGCGCGGTCCCCGGCGGTCCGGAGCTGTTGATCATCCTCCTCGTGCTTCTGCTGCTGTTCGGCGGAACCGCGGTACTGCTGGCGGTCGTCGGCGTCGGCGGCCTGCGGCTCCTCGGCGGTGCGAGCGACGCCGACGCGGGTGCAGACGAAGCGCGAATCGCCGAACTCGAACGCGACCTCTCCGAGACGCGCGCGGAGTTGGCCGAGCTTCGCTCCGAACGCGAGGACGACGCCGGGTCCGCCGGCGACCGTGGTGGTACCGACGACGCCGACGACTACGAGGAGTCGAGGTCGTCGTAGGCCGCGTCGACCATCTCCCCGGTGTCGGCGATGATCGCGTCCATCTCCTCTCGGTCGGTATCGAGACCGAGCAGGCGGGCGATCCGCATGATAGAGACGTGATAGACCGTCTGGACGCCGGGAGCTTCCTCCCAGACCACGACGTTGCACGGGAACAGCGCGCCCATCCGGCGGTCGGTCGCGTCGAGCGCGCGGTCGGCCACCGCCGGGTTGCACGCGCCGAGCACGTAGTACGGGTCGCGGTCGGCCTGGACTTTCTCGTTGAGGAGATCCGACGGCGAGAACTCCACCGGGATCCCGAAGCCGTGCTCGGTGAACACCTCGCGGACGTGTTCGATCGCCTCCTCGTGGCTCATCTCCAGGGTGGCTCGCTTCTCGCCGATATCGCCGCCTTCCACCGCGGCCGGATCGATCGGTAGCGTCACGACTTCGGGTTCGATCGGATCGCTCGAAAAGGCAGCGACGGTGCGCGCGTCGCGTCAAGCCGCTCTCCGATGCTCGAAGTCGGGACCGGACCGATCGACCGCTCGCGGTCCAGATCCCGCTCGGGCCCGTTCTCGGACGTTACTCGGCGGTCTGTACGGGACCGCGACCGACCTCGTCCTCGACCGTCTCGACGAACGTCTGTCGGCGGTCGAAGTACGTGGTGTCGACCGCCGCCAGCACGTCCGCGAGGTCGCGCGGCCCGTCGGGCGTCCGGATCGTCGCGTCGCCCTCCTTCTCGAGCACGCGGGACTTCTCCTGGGGCCAGGTGAGCCGCGAGGCGACGCGCGCGAGCGGTGCGCCCTCCACGGCGGGTCCGTCGCCGAGTTCGACGGCGGGTTCCTCTTCCTCCTCGGGTACGTCGTCGCTCATACGCGCCAGGTTCGCCGACGCGGCGTGTAACACTTTCGGAGCGACGCGGCCGTCACGCGCCGAGACGACCTCCCGGCTTCGGATGTTCCTCGGAGGGCCGTCGCGTGTCCGTCGGGCGTATGTGAGACCACGTCATGCCGATGTCTGACGTATGCTTTTAATTGATGACGGTATAATACGGTGTATGAGCAGTCTCGCCGAGGTGTACGAGGGCCGTGTCGGCGAGTACGCCAGTCTCCGCCGGCTGTACCTCGGCGTCGGCGCGTTCTCGCTGGGGGCGCTCCTCGTCGTCGCCGGCATCGTGATCGCGGCGACGGACGTGACCGCGGTCGCGCTCGGGTGGAATCTCGCACAGGCGCGCGAGGCCGCCGGCGTTCTCGCCGGGCTCGGACTCCCGGCGACGTTCCTCGGCGTCCTCGCGATAATGCCGGCGAGCCGCCGGACGCAGGCGGCCGCGGTCGTCGGCGCGGGCGTCGCGGTGCTCGGCGTCGCGCTGTTCACCCACGCGTACCCGTGTCGCTGGTCGGGCGCGCGCTGCGCCGGCGAGTTCGCCGACCTCACGCTGCCGACCGCGGGCGTCTACTTCCTCGGCGCGTTCACGACGTTCTGGTGTCTGTTCACCGGCGTCGCGAATTTCAAGGCGCGGAACAACCCCGGCGGCACGGTCTCACTCGAGATCACTCGCGAGGGAGAGACCAAGGTGATCGAGGTGCCGAAGGCCGCCGCCGAGGAGATCCGCGGCGCGAAGGCGTCCTCGGGGTCGGTGGGGGGCGTCGGCCTCCTCGGCGTCACGCCCGACGGCGACGTCGAGACTCAGACGAACCGTCCGGAGGCCCGTCGCGACCCCGGCGATCGCGGCGATCGTTCCGCCGGCGGGTCGTCCGGCGGTCTCGGTTCCGGCGGGTCGTCCAGCGGTCCCGGGACCGTGAGCGACGGCGGCGCGGCCGCCAACGACATCACCTCCCTCCGAGAGGGGTCTCCCGGTTCCGACGGAGAGGCGTCGGCCCGGTCGTCGCCGTCGCGGCCGCAGTCTCCCTCCGAGCCGCAGTCCTCCTCAGGGTCGCAGTCGCCGCAGTCGCCGCAGTCGCCAGACGACTCGGCCGCCGGTTCCCCGACCGAGCGGTCGCGATCGACCGGCGACACCTACTGCGGCTCCTGCGGTCACTTCCAGTACGTCCGGACGGAGAACGGGATGCAGCCGTATTGCGGGCTCCACGACGACCTCATGGACGACATGGACGCCTGCGACGACTGGAACCCACGCTGAGATCGGGGACAGCGGGGACGCCTCTTGGTCTTCGGTTAGAGTCCATCTCTCTGCTCTCGCCTCTCACCCCTCGAGGAACGACCGGAGGCCGTCGGCGTCGCGGGCGTTCAGCACGTCCGCCGTCTCGGCCCACCCTCGCCGGGCCGTGTGGACGCCGTAACGGACGTTGTCGAACTCGGCAGGCGAGTGGGCGTCGGTGTTCACGGCGATCGTCGCGCCGGCGTCGACGGCCGCGCGAACGCCCCCGCCGTCGAGGTCGAGGCGGGCGGGGTTGGCGTTCACCTCCAGCGCGGTGCCGGCGTCGGCGGCGGCCGCCGCGAGGCGCTCGAAGTCCACGCCCAGGCCGGATCGTCGGTTGATGAGTCGGCCGGTCGGGTGGCCGAGGACGTCGACGTGGGGGTGTTCGACCGCGCGGATCAGCCGTTCGGTGGCGTCGTCGCGGTCAAGCGCGGCGTGCGGCGAGGCGATCACGATGTCGAGCTCCGCGAGCAGGTCGTCGCTCGTGGTCACGTCGCCGTCGGCGTCGACGTTCGCCTCCACGCCGTGGAGCACGTCGATGTCGGCGTCCTCGCGGACGGCGGCGACCGCCTCGGCCTGCTCGCGCACGTCCCCCGCCGAGAGCCCGGTGTCGCCGAAGACGCCCGGACCCTCGGCGTGGTCGGTGACACAGTAGTACTCGTAGCCGCGGTCGGACGCCGCCTCGACCAACTCGGCGATCGCGTTGCCGCCGTCGGACCACTCGGTGTGGGTGTGGAGGTCGCCGCGGATCTCGTCTTCAGCGAGGAGATCGGGGAGGTCGCCGTCGAGCGCCGCTTGGACCTCCCCGGTGTCCTCTCTGAGTTCGGGCGGGATCACCGGCAGGTCGAGCGCGCCGTACATCTCCGACTCCGTCCGACCGCCGAGTCGCTCCCCGACGCGCTGGCCAGCGTCGGGGTCGTCGACCGCACTCACGTCGAAGACGCCGTACTCGTTGAGCTTCAGGCCCCGGTCGATAGCGAGGTTTCGGAGCCGGACGTTGTGGTCCTTCGATCCGGTGAAGTACTGGAGCGCCGCCCCGAACTCCTCGGGCACCACGACCCGGAGGTCGACCCGGACGCCGTCGGCGCGGACGCTGGCCTTCTGGTCGCCCGCCTCGATGACCTCGTCGGCCGGGCTCCAGTCGGTGAACGCCGAGACGACGGCGTCGGCGTCGTCGCCGGCGACGAGCACGTCCACGTCGCCGATGGTGTCCTTCCATCGGCGGATCGACCCCGCCACGTCGATCCGCTCGACGGCCGACTCGCCGCCGAGGTAGTCGACCACGCGGTCGGCGAGCGGGCGCGCGTCGCCGAGTCGCTGGCGCTGACCCGCCTCCCTGGCAAACCCGACGTTGTCGAGGATGTTCTGCTCGGTCTTCGCCCCGAACCCCGTGACCTCTCGAATCCGCCCCTCCTCGGCGGCCGTCTCCAGTTCGTCGAGGGTGGCGATCCCAAGCTCCTCGTACAGCGTGCCGACCGTCTTCGGGCCGACGCCCTCGACGCGTGTCAGCGCCTCCATGTCGACCGGAAGCTCGTCGCAAAGCTCCTCCAACTCCTCGATCTCGCCGGTCTCGAGGTACTCGACCACCTTCGCGGCGATCGCGTCGCCGACGCGGTCGATCTCGGCGACGGCGTCCTCCCCGCCCTCGCTCGCGAGGTCCTCGATCGCGCGGGGGTGTTCGCGGATGTTCTCGGCGGCGCGGCGGTAGGCGTTGGGCTTGTACTCGACGCCCTTCGCCGCCAGCAGGTCGGCGAACTCCTCGAACCGGGCGGCGACCTCGGCGTTTCGCATACGTGGACGTCGGAGTGGCTGGGACTTAGAACGACGGGCCGGGATCAGTTCGGGGCGTAGAAGACGGGTCCGTGATCGGCGTATCCGTCGTCGTGATCACGGGGAACGCGACCGCGAACGCTACGGCCGCTCTCGGGGAACGACCGCGTGTGCCGCCGCGAGTCGTCGGGGATCGTGTCGTCGGTGCTGACCCGGTTCCTGCGCTCGGTGGCTACCTACCAGTCGGCGCGCGCCGCCGCGACTCCGTTCGCGGCGGGAGCGCGCGAGGGGCGAGCGAGCGAACGGGGTGAGCGAGCGAGTCGGCTGGGGAGGGTGAGGCCCCGATGCTGTCGGGTCGGGCTTTCGCGGACGCCTCGCACGACCCTCGCAACCGAGGCGGTCGATACGGAGCTCGAAGCGACCGATCCGACCCGGTACAGTCCTAGTACCCGCCGCGCTTGCCGCCGCTGGCGTCCTCCCGTCCGAGCGCCTTCTTCAGGAAGCTCATCCAGCGCTTCTGGTCCATCGCCTCCTGGCGTTCGGCCTCCGTGTTCACGTCGGCGGGACGGAGGGTGTCGAGCGCCTCCAGCGCGCGGTCGATGCCGATGATGCTGGCGGCCAGTTCCTCGCCGGTCTCGAAGTCGACGCGGTTCTCCTCGATCTCCTCCAGGCGTTCGAGGCGCTCGCGGCGGAGATTTCGCTTCGCCCGCTCGACGCGCTCGCGCTCGCCCTCGGGGATCGTCTCGCGGCGTTTGATCTCGAAGACGAACGTCCGGAGGTCGATCTCCTCGCCCTGCACCTCGATGCGGTCGGGGATGTCCGCGCCGATGGTCGCGCTCTCCTTGTTGACGCGTTCGAGGAGCTGTTTTCGCTGGTACTCCTGCACGGTCTGTCGTCGGTCGTTGGGCCGCCGTGGTGTTTCGTGTTTCGCTCGGCACGGGTCGGATCGGCCGGACCGTGCGGACCGACGCCGGTTCGCGAGGATCCCCGCCACCCGAATCGTTAATGTTCCTTCCGGCAGTTGTTGCACTCATGTACGACGAGGACGACCTCGCGGAAATACGCGAGAGCCGCGAGGAGTGGGAAGAGGAGACCCGAGATCCCGTGATCGACGCCCACGGCGAGCGAAAGGACCGGTTCGCGACGGTCTCGAACCTGGAGATCGACGACCTGTACACGCCCGAGGACGTGGCCGACATCGACTACGAGGAGGACATCGGCTTCCCCGGCGAGGAGCCGTACACGCGCGGGCCGTACCCGACGATGTACCGCGGCCAGACGTGGACGATGCGCCAGTTCGCCGGCTTCGGCACCGCCGAGGAGACGAACGAGCGCTTCCACTACCTCATCGAGAACGGCCAGACCGGGCTCTCGACGGCGTTCGACATGCCCAGCCTGATGGGGAAAGACTCCGACGACCCGCTCTCGGACGGCGAGGTCGGCAAGGAGGGCGTCGCCGTCGACACCCTCCGCGACATGGAGATCCTCTTCGACGGCATCGACATCGGCGAGGTGTCGACCTCGTTCACGATCAACCCCAGCGCGCCCGTGATCTTCGCGATGTACGTCGCGCTCGCCGACCGGAAGGGGATCCCGCGCGACCAACTCCGGGGCACCTTCCAGAACGACATGCTCAAGGAGTTCATCGCGCAGAAGGAGTGGGTGATCCCGCCCGAGCCGTCGCTGGATCTCGTCACCGACACCGTCGAGTTCGCCATCGAGGAGACGCCGGGGATCTACCCGATCTCGGTGTCGGGCTACCACATCCGCGAGGCCGGGTCGACGGCGATCCAGGAGCTGGCGTTCACGCTCGCCGACGGCTTCGCGTACGTCGAGGACGCCGTCGAGCGCGGGATGGACGTGGACGAGGTCGCGCCCCAGCTGTCGTTCTTCTTCAACTCCCACAACTCCATCTTCGAGGAAGTCGCGAAGTTCCGGGCCGGCCGGCGCATCTACGCCACGATCATGGACGAGTGGTACGACGCGGAGGAAGAGGCGTCTAAGCGCCTGAAGTTCCACACCCAGACCGCGGGCCAGTCGCTCACCGCCCAGCAGCCCCTCAACAACATCGTCCGCGTGACGATCCAGGCGCTGGCGGGCGTGCTCGGCGGGACGCAGAGCCTCCACACGAACTCCTTCGACGAAGCGCTCGCGCTGCCCTCCGAGCAGGCTGTCCGCGTCGCCCTGCGAACCCAGCAGATCATCGCCGAGGAGTCCGGCGCGGCGGACTCGGCGGACCCGCTCGCGGGCTCGTTCATGGTCGAGAGCCTCACCGACGAGGTCGAGGAGAAGACGATGGCGTACCTGGAGGAGCTGAAGGAGATGGGCGACGGCTCCGTGCGCGACGGCGTCCTCGCGGGCATCGAACAGGGGTACTTCCACCGCGAGATCCAGGAGGCCAGCTACGAGTACCAAGAGCGCGTGGACGACGGCGAGGAGGTCGTCGTCGGCGTCAACAAGTACACCGTCGACGACGACCCCGAGCCGGACCTGCTCCACGTCGACGAGGAGGTCCAACAGCGCCAACTGGACCGGCTCGAATCGGTGAAAGACGAGCGCGACGACGCGGCCGTCGAGGAGACGCTTTCGGCGCTGGATTCGGCCATCGAGAACGACGAGAACGTCATGCCGTACGTCGTCGACGCGGTGAAGGAGTACGCGACGATGGGCGAGATCATGGACGTGTTCGAGAAACACCACGGCGCGTACCGCGAGAAGATCGGCCTCGCGTCGTAGGTCGCGGGCGCGGTCCGGTACGACGGGTCGCGGGCGCGGTCTACTGCGGCGGGTCGCGGACGCGGTCCGGGGCCGTCGTCGTCGACCCCGGCGCGTCCGATGCGGTTCTCTGCTTCGGTGGACTTACTTTCATGGTGGGCGTGAACTGAACACGATGGACGGCGTTCTGTGGTACGTGCTCACCGGAACCCGGGGGGGAGAAAACCGGGTACGGATACTCAGAACGCTGGACGAGCGACCGCGAAACGCCAACAAGCTCGCCGAGACGCTCGATCTCGACTACACGACCGTCAGACACCACCTCGACGTGTTGTGCGACAACGACGTGCTGGAGAAACAGGGCGACGACTACGGCGCGGTGTATCTCCCGACCGACCGCGCCCGCAACAACTGGGACACGATCGAACAGATCATGGAGCAGGTAGAATGACCGAGGGCGCATTCGGGTCGAAGTTTGGAAAGAGTATAAACGCGCAACCGCGCTACTGGGGACTGAGCCGATGAGTCTCTGGTTGCAGGTGATCTGGGTCGCCGCCGGCCTCAACGTCGTCCTCCTGTTGGGCCTGAGCTACGTCTGGGGGCGAAACTACGGTCGATTCCGGTCGAAACACACTCTCGGCCTGGCGGCGTTCGGCCTCATCCTGCTCGCGGAGAACGCGCTCGCGCTCTACCTCTTTTACGTCCACGCCGACCTCAGCGCCTGGATCGCCGCGCAGGCACCGATCGCCCACCGGGCGATGGGCGGACTCCGCGTGCTCGAACTCGTCGCCATCGCGTTCCTCGCGTGGATCACCTGGGACTGACCCCCGTGGACCGATCCGGCGTCGACGCGGTCGCCGACCCCCTCACTCGTGGTCGTCCCGGCCGGAAGCCCGTTCTGCCCCGTCTCGTCTCCGCTCCTCGCTTTCTCTCCATCCTGGCTCCCCGCATCACCGCGCCGTTTCTCCCCCCGCCCCGGCGACGTCTCGGTGCAGCACGGTCGCACGCCCCGTTCGGGTTCCCCGACACGGTACAGGGTTCTCCGCCCCTCGCGCGCGAACGATCCACATGGATGAAACCGAGTGACGGAGCGGCGAATTCGACGGAGTGAGGCAGTTTTATCACGGTCGATTCCGACGTATCGCGTGACCATGGCAGATGATGACGTGGAACTGGAGGCACGGCTCGAGGAACAGGAGGTGTTCGAGCCCGCCGATTCGTTCGTCGAGCAGGCGAACGTCTCGGACGCCGACATCTACGACGAGTTCGACGAGAACTGGCCGGAGTGCTGGGAGGCGGCGGCCGATCTCCTCGACTGGGAGGAGCCGTACGATCAGGTGCTCGACGACTCGAACCCGCCGTTTTACGAGTGGTTCACCGACGGGAAGCTGAACGCCTCGGCGAACTGTATCGACCGGCACCTCGACGAGCGCGGCGACGAGGCCGCCATCGAGTGGGTCGGCGAGCCGGTCGACGAGGACAACGTCACGCTGACGTACGAGGAACTGCACGAGAAGGTGAACGAGGCGGCCGCGGCGCTGCGGGACCTGGGCGTCGGCGAGGACGACGTCGTCACCATGTACATGCCGATGATCCCGGAGCTGCCGATCGCGATGCTGGCGTGTGCGCGCATCGGCGCGCCGCACTCGGTGGTGTTCGCGGGCTTCTCGGCCGACGCGTTGGCGACGCGGATGAACTCGGCGGACTCGGAGTACCTCGTCACGTGTGACGGCTACTACCGCCGCGGCGACCCGCTCGACCACCTCGAGAAGGCCAACGAGGGACTCGCGGGCGTCGAGCACGACACCGACACCGTCGTCGTCGACCGGCTCGGCCCCAACGGCGACGACTTCGGCCACGACCTGGCCGACGACCAGCACGACTGGGGCGACCTGATGGCCGGTCACGAGGGCGCGACGGTGGATCCGGTCACCCGCGACGCCGAGGACATGCTGTTCCTGATGTACACCTCGGGAACGACCGGCAAGCCGAAGGGGGTGAAACACACCACCGGCGGCTACCTCTCGTGGACCGCGTGGACCTCCCAGTCGGTGCTCGATATCAAGCCCGAGGACACGTACTTCTGCTCGGCGGACATCGGCTGGATCACCGGCCACTCCTACATCGTGTACGGCCCGCTCGCGCTGGGCACGACGACGATGATGTACGAGGGGACGCCCGATCACCCCGACCGCGACCGCCTCTGGGAGATCGTCGAGGACTACGGGGCGACCCAACTGTACACCGCGCCGACGGCCATCCGCGCGTTCATGAAGTGGGGACCGGAGTACCCGGACCAGCACGACCTCTCCAGCCTGCGGCTGCTCGGGACGGTCGGGGAGCCGATCAACCCCCGAGCGTGGAAGTGGTACTACAAGCACATCGGTGGTGAGGAGTGCCCCATCGTCGACACCTGGTGGCAGACCGAGACCGGCGGCATGATGGTGACGACGCTGCCGGGCGTCAAGGACATGAAGCCCGGCTCGGCGGGACCGCCGCTGCCCGGCCTCGACGTGCAGATCGTCGACACCAACGGCGACGAGGTCGAGCCCGGTCGCGCGGGCTACCTCACGGTGAACAAGCCGTGGCCCGGGATGCTTCGGACCCTGTACAAGAACGACGAGCGCTTCATCGAGGAGTACTGGGCGGAGTACTCCGACACCGACTCCTCGGACTCCGAGGACTGGGTGTACTTCCCCGAGGACGGCGCGAAGATCGACGAGGACGGCTACATCACCGTCCTCGGCCGCGTCGACGACGTGCTCAACGTCTCCGGGCACCGCCTCGGGACGATGGAGATCGAGTCGGCCATCGTCGGCGTCGAGGGCGTCGCCGAGGCCGCCGTCGTCGGCGGCGACCACCCCGTGAAGGGAGAGGCCGTCTACGCGTACGTCATCACCGAGGACGGGCAGGAGGAGACCGAGGCGTTCCGCGCGGAGATCGTCGAGGCCGTCGAGGACGCCATCGGCCCGATCGCGCGTCCCGAACAGGTGATCTTCACGCCCGAACTCCCGAAGACGCGCTCCGGGAAGATCATGCGCCGCCTGCTGGAGGACATCGCCAACGGCGACGACCTCGGCAACACCTCGACGCTGCGCAACCCCGATATCGTCGAGGACATCCGCGAGGTCGTCCAGGGCGACTGAGCGCGCCGGCTCCGAGCGCCTCCGACCCGACCGCGTTCTTTGGCTACCCGTCCGCCAGCCACGCGTCCACGCACCGCTCGTCGCAGAGGTGGCGGCGTTCGTCGCCGCCGACCGGTCGCGAGAGCGTGACGAGTACGTGACGTTCGGACAGCGTCAGCTCTGCACCGCAGGACGGACACGCTTCCAGACTTCGCTCGCCGGGGGTCCACCGGTAGTGGGTCGACGCGCGCACGACTGTCGCGTCCCCGTCCGGATGCGGCTGACCGAGATACTGCTTGAGCGTCATGCCCGTGGGACCGTGCGCCGATCACTTATCAACTGGCTGTATAGTTTTGGGGTGTGCTCACCCCTCCCCACGACTGATCCGGAGCGGTCGAGAGCGCTCGGGAGCAGTCGCAGTCGCCGTCGCGGTTGCGGTTGCAATCGCGGTCGCGGTTGCGGTCGTGTCCGCATCAGGTGATACCGCCCCCGCAACGATTATCACGAACGTGCCTGAACTTCCCCTGTCTATGGAAAAACCGCTGCTGGTGACCGACTTCCTCGACCGGGCGCGCCGGAACTACGGGGACCACGAGGCGGTCCTCGGAGTCGACGGCGACCGGTTCACGTACGACGAACTGGGAGAGCGCGCCGACGGCTTCGCGGCCGCGTTGCAGGCGCGCGGCATCGAGAAGGGCGACCGAGTCGCGGTGTTGGACCCGAACACGCACTACCACCTGGCGGCCGCCTACGGGAGCTTCCAGGCCGGCGCGGTCCACACGCCGCTGAACTACCGGCTCGTCGAGTCGGACTTCGAGTACATCCTGAACGACGCCGGCGTCGACGCCATCTACGCGGACCACGCCTACGCCGACAAGGTCGAGGCGGTCCGCGACGACGTGCCCACGGAGACGTTCATCACGAACGACGCGGACGCCGTCGAGGGCGACTGGGAGGAGTTCGACGACGTGATCGCCGAGTCCACCGACTACGACCGCCCCGAGATGAGCGAGGACGAGGTGATCACGATCAACTACACCTCGGGGACGACCGGCGATCCGAAGGGCGTGTGCCGAACCCACCGGACGGAGACGCTGCACGCGTACATCATCACGATCCACCAGGAGCTCAGCGACGACGACACGTACCTGTGGACGCTCCCGATGTTCCACGTGAACGGGTGGGGACACATCTACGCGGTCACGGGGATGGGCGCACGCCACGTGTGCACCCGGGGCGTCGACGCCGAGTACGTCTTCGACAAGCTCCGAAACGAGGACGTGACGTACTTCTGTGCGGCCCCGACGGTCGTCAAGATGCTCGGCGACCACCTCGCAGAGCACGGCGGCGAGCCCGACGCCGGGCAGGACGTGCGCGTCGCCACCGCGGGCGCGGCACCGCCGGAGGCGACGATCCGTACGGCCGAAGACGAGTTCGGCTGGTACATCAAGCACGTGTACGGTGCGACCGAGACCGGGCCGCTCATCACCACAAGCGACGCGCGCCGGTTCTTCGACGACGACTCCGAGGACCGCTTCGCGGTGAAGAAGACCCAGGGGATCGGCTACCTCGGCACGGAGATCCGCGTCGTCGACGAGGACGGAAACGACGTGCCCGAGGACGGCGAGACGATCGGCGAGGTCGTCGTGCGCGGCAACCAGGTGATGGATCGGTACTGGAACAAGCCCGAGGTGACCGAGGAAGCGTTTACCGACCGCATCGAGGGGTACTACCACATGGGCGACCTCGCGGTCGTCGACGACAACGGGATGATCTCGATCCAGGACCGCAAGAAGGACATCATCATCTCCGGCGGCGAGAACATCTCGTCGATCGAGGTCGAAGACACCCTGTTCAGCCACGAGAAGGTCGACGACGTGGCCGTCATTCCCTCGCCCCACGACGACTGGGGAGAGACGCCGAAGGCGTTCGTCGTCCCCGTCGGCGGCGACCCGAACGAACCGGGACTCACCGCCGACGACCTGATCCAGTACGCCCGCGACAACATGGCCCACTACAAGGCCCCCACGCGGATCGAGTTCGTGAAGCAGCTTCCCAAGACCTCCACCGGGAAGGTGCAGAAGTACGAACTCCGGCAGGACGAGTGGGAGGAGGAAGAGCGGATGGTCGGCGAGGGATAGTCGGGACGTAGCCGAGCGACGGTCAGACCGTCGTCGTCGCGGTCGCGGTGGCTGTCGCGGTCGAACCGCGTCGCACGCGCGTCGTTCCTCGCGTCCGTCGTCGTCGTCGAGCGCCTCGCTCCTCACCCGAACGGGTTCGTGAACCCGTCGTCACGGCCGCCGCGGCCGTCGTCGCCGCCGTCGGCGAACGCGTCCGTTCCGTCGTCGCCGTCGCCGAAGCGGAAGCCGCCGGTGTTCGTCGTCACCGTCATCCCGAGCATGTCGGGACGCTTGCGGAGGGCCGCCGCCACCTCGCGGTAGGCGGTCGCCGACTCGCTGTGCGGGCGATACGAGACCGCGGGCTGGCCGGCGTCCTGGGCCTTCGGGATCGTCTCGTCGTGGGGAACGTGTCCCAGCAGTTCGGTGTCGAGGAAGTCGGCGATTCGGTCCGCGGGCGGGGAGCGGCCGGTTCCGGACTTCGTGAGCACGACGCCGCCGACGGGCGCGTCGGCGCGCTCGGCGACGGTCATCGTCTTGTCGGCGTCGCGGATGGAGGCCACCCGCGGCGTCGACACGAGCACGGAGGCGTCCGCGCCCGACATCGGCACGACCGTCTCGCGGCTGACGCCGGCGGCTGTGTCGACGAGCACGGCGTCGTAGCGCGCCTTCAGCGCCTCCATCGCGGAGGGGAACCGGTCCAGGTCCGAGGCGACGAAGCCGTCGAGGTCGACGCCGCTTGGCACCACGTCGAAGCCGCCCGGTGCGGGGTAGGTCGCGTCGCCGACGCCCGCGCCGCCGGCGAGCACGTCGTGGAGGGTTCGCCCGCCGTTGACGCGGATGTCGAGGAAGTCGACCGCGTTCGCCATCGCCAGGTCGGCCTCGACGACCGCGACGGCGCGGCCGTCCTCCGCGAGCGCGGCCGCGAGGTTGAGGCTCGTCGTCGTCTTGCCGACGCCTCCCTTCGCGCCGACGACGGCGAGCACGCGTCCGTCCATGCGAGGAGTGGACGGTCCGCCCGACTTAACTGCCGCCCCGAAAGTATCGCACCTGAGACTCGCGCGGCGAATCGCTCATAGGTACGCCGCGTCCCAGCGGCTCGCCTTCCGCTTGTTGCCGCAGTCGGAACACTCCACGCGGTCCATCGTGTCGACGGTCACGTCGTGGCTCTCGCAGTTGCCACAGACGTAGCCGACGCGCTCCTCGCGCTCGCGGTCGGCGTACGTGGCGTAGAACGGGGCCATCGAGGCGCGGTCGGCCTCGTCGTAGGCGACGTAGAGCTGATCGCCGTCGTCGGTGACCCGCGCCTCGGTGAGCACCTGCTCGCCGGTCCCCTCGGGGAAGCGGGCGTACACGCGTTCGAGGAACGATTCCCCGCCGATGTCGACCGTGCGCTCGCCCACCTCGGAGAACCCCTCGCCCTCGTAGAACTCCGCGCCCGCCTCGTTGGCCGCGAGCACGCGCCCCTCGATGCGCTCGGCCCCGCGCTCCAACAGCTCCGTCTCCGCGCGCCGAAGCAGATCGTCGCCGATCCCCTTCCCGCGGTGGTCCGGGTGGACGTGGAGCCAGTCCAGTTCGCCGACGGGCTCGCGACGCTCGACGAGGTAACTCTGGACGAATCCGACCACGTCGCCGTCGTCGACGGCGACCACGAACACCGCGTCGTCGTCCGTGAGCGTCTCGGTTACCTCCCCGGCGTCGTACCACGCCTCCACCGCCCCGTCGATTAGATCCGCCGACAGCGCGTGCCCGTACGACGCGGACAGCGACGCACGCGCGGTCTCGCGGATGCCCTCCACGTCCTCGGTCGTGGCGTTTCGAAGATCCATGATAGCACGTACCGCGCCGATCCACTTAACCACGCTGACGAGTCCGGGGCGCTCGCTCGGGCTCGTCGGTCCCGTCGGCGGCCGATCCGTTCGCACGAGCTGTTGGCGCACCGAACTGTTTCGGTCTCGACTCGTCGGGCTATCGTTCCGGCCAACGAAACTACCATTCTGTTTATTCCCGTGACCGCAGGACTGAAACGCCTAAAGTATGATAATAATTATCATGGGTAAGCAATCGGGAACATATTATCAATATTAACATAGTCTAAGGGAATATAGGCGGAACGTTCATTAAGGTAGCTTCCACGGTTAGGTGCATGGCACGAGATACCACCACACTCAGCCGACGTGACGTGCTAAAGACGTCCGGGGCCGCGGGGGCCGCCGGACTTACCGGCCTGGCCGGATGTGCAGGAATCGGCGGCGGCGGCGGCGACTCAGAGTACCCCGCGCTCGGGAACTACCCGGTCGAGGGCGACGAGGTCGTGTTCGGACTGAACGTCCCGCAGTCGGGATCGTACTCCCAGGAGGGGGAGGACGAACTGCGCGGCTACGACCTCGCGGTCGACCACCTGAACAACGGCGGCGGCTGGGTCGACAACTGGGACGGACTCTCGGGCGAGGGCGTGCTCGACAAGACGGTCACCACCGTCGAGGGTGACACCGCGACGGACCCCGACACGGCCCGACAGTCCGCCTCACGGATGATCAGCCGCGACAACGCGATCATGGTCACCGGGGGCTCGTCCTCCGGCGTCGCCATCGCGGTGCAGGGGCTGTGTCAGGAAGAGAACGTCATCTTCCAGTGTTGTATCACCCACTCCAACGACACCACCGGAAGCGAGTGCGTCCGCTACTCCTTCCGTGAGATGTTCAACGCGTACATGACTGGGCAGGCGCTCGCGCCCGTCCTCGCCGAGGAGTACGGGGAGGACCTGAACTTCTACCAGCTGTACGCCGACTACTCGTGGGGACAGACGCAGCAGGCCTCGATGGAGCAGTTCTTCACCGATGTCGGCGGTTGGAACCAGATCGAGTCGGTGCCGACGCCGCTGGGTACCTCCGACTACTCGTCGTACCTCTCGGACGTGCCCCGCGACGAGACGGACGTGCTCGTCCTCAACCACTACGGGCTGGACGCGGCGAACTCCCTCCCGCAGGCGATCGAGGCCGGGCTCGACGAGGACATGGAGATCGTCGTCCCGCTGTACAACCGGCTGATGGCCGAGGCGGCCAGCGGCTCCATCGGCGGCATCTTCGGGACGGCCGACTGGAACTGGCAGCTCGAGGACGACGCCACACAGTCGTTCGTCGAGGTGTACCGCGAGGAGTACGACCGCGCACCCAGCTACGGCGCGCGGATCGCGTACACGCAGACGCTCCAGTACGCCGCCGCCGTCGAGCGGGCGGAGACGTTCTACCCGCCGGAGGTCATCCGGGAGATGGAGGGCGTCGAGTACGACGGTGCGGGCCTCGGCGCGGAGACGATGCGCGCCTGCGACCACCAGGCCCAGCGTGACGTGCTCGTCATGCAGGGCGCGACCCCGGAGGAACAGACGGAGGACAAGCTGCTCAACATCGTCTCGCAGACCTCGCGAGACGACATGGGGTACGCGTGCGACGCGGGCCCGGCGGCCGAGTGTGAGCTGGGCGAGTACGGCGACGAGTAACTGACGCCGTCACCGTCCTCGTCGTCCCGTACCGGCACGTTCTTATTCGATCGCCTGAACCGCGTCAACGAATGCCAACACCGACAACTACTACCAAGCGGACCACACCGCACCTACACGAACGATAATGTTGCTCCTACAGTCCGAGATCGCATCGATACTCCTCAACGGCCTCCAGCAGGGCGCGATCTACGCGCTGCTCGGGATCGGCCTCACGATCATCCTCGGGACGATGGAGTTCCTGAACCTCGCGCACGGCGCGCTCTATCTCGTCGGCGCGTACACGGGCCTCATCGTCTTCCAGGAGACCACCCTCTCGAACGGGTTCTTGTACAGCCAAGGGATCACGACGATCGGCTTCGGGGGTGGGTTCATCGCGGCGCTGATACTCGTTCCGCTCGTCGGGTTCGTCGTCGGCCTCCTCATGGAGCGGTACGTCGCCGAACCGTTCTACGACCGACCCGAGACGGACCAACTCCTCGTGACGTTCGGACTCGCGCTGATCGTCCAGGAGATCGTCAGGAACGTCATCGGCGGGAACACGTTCCAGTCGATCGCGCCTTCGACGATGTTCGGCGTCAACGTCTCTCAGCCGATCAGCCTCCCGCTCGTCGGCCTGTTCCCGTCCTGGCGGCTGTTTATCATCGCCATCGCGTTCGTCGTCATCGGCCTGACGTACCTCGCGATCGAGCGGACCGACTTCGGGCTCGTGGTCCAGGCGGGGACGCGTGACTCCGAGATGGTCCGGCTGCTGGGCATCAAGATCAACCGCTCGTACAGCCTCGTGTTCGCGCTCGGGGCGGCGCTGGCGGCGTTCGCCGGACTCATCGGGGCGTCGATCCAGACGATCAGTCCCCAGATAGGGACCGAACGGGCGCTGCTGCCGGCGTTCCTCACCATCGTCGTCGGCGGGGCCGGCTCCGTTCGCGGGGCCATCGCCGGCGGACTGGTGCTCGGCGTGATCATCTCGGCGATGACGCAGACGTACAGCCAATGGGCGCAGATCGTCCTCTACCTGTTCGTCGCGCTCATGCTCATCGTCAAGCCGGAGGGCCTGTTCGGAAGCATGGAGGTGGGCGAATGAGTCGCGAAGACCGGGTCGCAGGCGACGAACCCGTCACCGACGGGGGGACGGTCGCCGACGAGAGCACAGGCACCGGTTCGGGCGGCTCGGCGCTCGCGCGCCTTCGCGACCGAGAGGACTTCGTCGTCATCGCCTCGGCGGCCGCGCTGGTCGTGTTCCCGTTCTTGCTCATCGACGTGCTCGGCGCGATCGGGGACGTCATCGGCACCAGCATCGGCGGCTACGCGGGGCTGCCCTCGCTGGTGCTCATCTACGGCATCATCGTCATCGGGTTCAATCTCCTGCTCGGCTACACAGGGCTGTTGTCGTTCGGTCACGCCGCGTTCTTCGGATCGGCGGCGTACTCGGCGGCGCTGTTCAGTCAGGTCGTTCCCAGCCCGATCCTGATGATCGTGGCCGGGACGGTCGTCGCGACGCTGCTCGCGTGGCCGATCGGCTTCGTGTCGATCCGCCGCTCGGGCGTGTACTTCGCCGTGTTGACGCTCACGTTCGGGCAGGCGCTGTACTTCTGGGCGCTCGGTCCCGGATCGTGGCTCACCAACGGGGACAACGGCTTCTCCGGTATCGAGGCGCACGGGCTGTTCGTCGGCGCGCTCCCGCTGGACGCCCAGTTGATCCCGGTGTTCGATTCCTACACCGTGATGTACGCGTTCGCCTCGATCGTGATGCTCATCGCTATCTGGGTCGGCAACCGAATCATCAACTCGCCGTACGGTCTCATCTTCGAGGCGCTGGGCGAGAACGAGGAGCGCGTGGAGTTCGTCGGCCTGAACGTCTTCCGGTACAAGCTGATGGCGTTCGTCATCTCGGCCGTCTTCGCCGGCGTGGGCGGCGCGATGTTCACCATCCACGAGCAGTACATCCACCCGACGACGGCGCTGTACTGGATCCAGTCCGGCGACTTCGTCATCATGACGGTCCTCGGCGGCACCGGGAGCCTCGTGGGACCGGTGTTCGGCGCGCTCGTCTTCGAGTACGTCGCGAACGTCGTCTCCGGCGTGAGTCTCCCCGTCATCGGCTCGATCGGGTCGCTCTGGCGGTTCGTGCTCGGCGCGGTGTTCGTATTCATCGTGTGGGTGTTCCCGCGCGGCATCTACGGCGCGTTCGCCGACCTCGGCGCGCGGATCACCGGCGGCGGCGGCGACGGCGAGGAGCCGGCCGCGGCCGACGGAGGTGAGGCCGAATGACCCTCCTGCAGACCGACGGGCTCACGAAGCAGTTCGGCGGCCTCGTCGCCGTCGACGACGTGAGCTTCGAGGTCGAATCGGGCGAGACGCGCGCGGTCATCGGGCCCAACGGGGCCGGCAAGTCGACGCTCATCAACTGCATCACGGGCGCGCTCGAACCCACCGCCGGCAGGGTGGAGTTCGACGGCGAGGACATCACGGACCTCGAGCCCCACGAGACGGTGCAGGCCGGCGTCTCCAAGTCGTTCCAGACGGCGTCGATCTTCCCGAGCATGACCGTTCGCGAGAACGTCGAGATCGCGGCGGTCGCGGCCGCACACGGCTCCTTCAGCGTCGACTTCCTCAAGCGGCTCGCCGGGTTCGACGAGGTGCACGACATCACCGATCGGATGCTCGATTCGGTCGATCTCCTCGGCGACGCCGAGATGGAGGCGGCGAGTCTCCCGTACGGTGACAAGCGCCGCCTGGAGATCGCGATCGCGCTCGCTTCCGAGCCCGATCTGCTGCTCATGGACGAACCGACCGCCGGCATGTCGCCGGACGAGACCGCGGCCACCGTGGACCTCGTGGAACAGCTCCAGGAGGACCTCGGACTCACCATCCTCATCGTTGAACACGACATGGAGATCATCTTCCAGATAGCCGACCGCATCCTCGTGCTGAACCGCGGACAGGTCATCGCGGACGGCACTCCCGAACAGGTACAGGAAAGCGAGGAGGTTCAAGAGGCGTACCTCGGCGGGGTGGAGCTGTGAGCTCCGATCCCGCGGAGACGACCGACGCCGAGGCAGAGGCGAACGAGACCGCCCGGGAGGTCGCCACGGCCCACGCCGCGGACGCGACAGCGGCCGCCGCCGAGGGCGACCACCTCCTGTCGGTCGAGGACGTCGACGCCTACTACGGGGAGAGCCACATCCTGCGCGACCTCTCGATGCACGTCGAGGAGGGCGAGGTGTGTGCCCTGCTCGGCCGCAACGGCGCGGGCAAGACGACGACGCTGCGCTCGATCGCCGGTGCCCGTCCGCCCGAGGTACGCGACGGGGCCGTCCGGTTCAAGGACCAGGAGATCACCGGGCAGTCGACGGAGGACGTCTCCTCGCTCGGCATCTCGCTGGTCCCCGAGGAGCGGCGGGTGTTCCCCAACCTCTCGGTCGAGGAGAACCTCCACCTCTCGGACGTGGCGCGCAACTGGTCGAACGTGATCGGCCGCGAGGTGTCGATGGAGCACCCCGGCATGTCCACCGAGGAGGTGTACGAGGTGTTCCCACGGCTGGAGGAGCGTGCCACGCAGAAGGCCGGGACGCTCTCGGGCGGCGAACAGCAGATGCTCGCCATCGCTCGCTCGCTCAAGCAGGACACCGACCTGCTGATGCTCGATGAGCCGTACGAGGGGCTGGCCCCGCAGATCATCGAGACGGTCGCGGATGCGATCGAACAGATCGCCGACGCGGGGACGACGATCCTGCTGGTCGAGCAGAACGCCGTGGCCGCGATGGACATCGCCGACCGGGCGTACGTCATCGACCAGGGCGCTGTGGTGTTCGCCGGCGACTCCGAGGAACTTCGCGCCGACGAACAGACCCGCGAGCGGTACCTGGGTGTCTGAGATGGCGGCCGATCCCACCGCCGGTCCGCCGTCTGACCCCCCCGACCCCGAGGCGATGCTCGATCGGCTCATCGAGGTCGGGGCCGTCCGAGAGGACGCCGACGGCACGCTGCGCGTGTCGGCGGCGCTCGACGACGCTCTCGACGTGTACGAGCAGAGCTACGGCGACGTGCCCGACCAGCAGTTCACCGAAGCGGTCGCCGACGCGTTCGGCCTCTCGTACTCGGAGGCCGTGCGCCGAATCGACGAGGAGGGCGTGACCCGCGAGGAGTTCGTCGCCTACCTCGCGTTGCGGTCGCACTTCGAGCACGTGGACGAGCCCGTGCCCGACTCGCTGGAGCGCGCGTCGATGGCCGCGATCGTCACCGAGATCGCGCCCGCGACGCCGGTTCCGCAGGGGATGCGCGAGATCACCGACGACGACCTCGACGCGTTCCTCGCGGACAACGAGTCGGCTGTCGTGTTCGTCTGGCGACTCCGGTGTGACCCCTGTGAATCGATGAAGGCCGAACTCGAGGAGACGCTCGATGCGATTCCCGACGGCGTCGCCGTCGCGGGCGTCGACGGCGAGGCGTGTCCCGAGTTCCGCCGCCGGTTCGACGTGGACGTCGCGCCCGCCGTGGCGTGCGTCCACGACGGCGAGGCCGTCGCCGTCGAGACGAGTTATGTGTCGCCCGCGGAGATCGCAGACCTCGTCGAACGGGCGTTCGACTCAGAGTAAAGCCGACGCCGACCTCGCGTCGTCTCGTCGGTACGCACCGTCTCGTCGGCACCGTCATCGGTCACGGCGGTCGCCGTCCGGCCGCTTCTACTTCCCGTGTCGACCGTCGCCGTCAGCCGCGGGTCCCGCCGCGTGGCCCCTCTCCGTCGGTCCCTTCGCTGCTCGTTCGCTCGGCGTCGGCCGCCGCCTCGCCGGCGTCGTCGGTTCACTCACCGGTGTCCGTCGGTTCCGTCGGTTCCACCACCGTCGTCGCCGTCGCGGTTACGGTACGTCTCGTAGCGCTCGGCGGCGAGGACGCTCCCGGCCGCTAGCACGGTGCCGAACACCACGTCGGTCGCCCAGTGGATCCCGAGGTACATCGTGGAGACGGCGATCGACGCCCCGAGTCCGACGGCGATCGGCGTCCACCGGGGGTAGCGCCGTCGGGTACGAACGGCGAGCATCGCGACGGTCGCCGCCAGCGACGTGTGCAGCGACGGGAAGACGTTCGTGTTCTCGTTCACCTGGCTCGTGAGCAGTTGCGACCGGGGCCAGCTCTCGAACAGGAGCGAGCCGACGAGGTCGGGCATGAAGTTCCGCGGGCCGTACGCGACGATCAGCACGTAACAGACAACGCCGACCCCGTAGTTGATCCCGTAGGCGACGATCAGGGTACGGAGGGCGCGCGTGTCCTCACACAGCGCGTACGCCACCACGGGGAAGGTGAGGAGGTAGACGTAGCCGAACACGTACACGAACGAGAAGTACGCGGTCGCGGCGGGGGTGGCGAACGACTGGATCCACGCGACGAACGTCCCCTCGATCGCGTAGATCGCGGTCGTGGCGTTCACGCCGATCACCCACGACAGCTCGACGCCGACGCGACGGACGACGCCGTTGACCGCCAGCACCGCGACGAGCGCAGCGAGCGGTCGCGAGACCCGTCGCGACATTCGGGAGAGCGCCGGCCCGACCGTCCGGGGGTCGAGAAACGATCGCCCGAGCACGACGGCGATCGACGCGACGTGCATGAGGGCGACGACGGCCGCGACCTCCCCGACGAGTTCGAGCAGGCTCATCGGATCTCCCGTCGAACGAGCCGGCCGTCGTCGTAGCTGTACCCGGCCGCCCGGAAGGCCTCTCGCGCGCCGGGCACGTCGAGTTCCCCCTCGCTCCCGATGAACGGCGTCACGGGGTCCTCGCCGTCCCATCTGAGGTCCTCCGGGATCCACTCGGTGTCCGAAAGCGGCGTCACCGACGGCGTGGCGTACCCGTCGAACACCTCGTCCACGAGCGCCGTCCGGTCGATCAGCCGCGCGAGCGTGTTGCGGAACTGCGGGTTCGTCAGCGGCGGCGACGACGCGTTGTACCCGAGCAGGTACGGCACGGTCCTGCCGTCGACGACGAGGTCGGTGTCGTCGGTTCGCCCGATCCGTCGGATCGTGTCCGCCCCCACGGAGGTCAGCGTCACGTCGGCGTCGCCGTCGGTGACGACGCCGACCGCGCTCACGTCCGAGCCGACCACGCGCACCTCCAGGCGCTCGAACGGCGGTCCGTCGGCGTTCGCTCCGGGGACATCCGACCCTTCGGTCCCGAGGAAGTGATCCGGGTTCGACTCCAGTATCAGCGACTCGCGTCGCGTGTTCTCGACGAACCGCATCGGGCCGCTGCCCACCGGCGGGACGTTGTCGGTGACGAGCGCCTCCGTCGCCGGACCGAACTCGATGCCGGCGACCGAGACGGGCGCGGTCCTGTCGACCCAGACGTGTTCGGGCAACACCGGGACCGTGAACGCGCGGACGGCGACGGCCGGGTCGCACTCGACGAACGTCACCTCGAGGACGCGGTCGTCGACCGCGGTAACGTCTTCGACGAGGCTGCTCCGGCCCTGGAACCGCGGTGCAGGCAGCGGGCCGTCGTCCCTCGGCGTCGTCGACGTTCCTCCGCCCTCGTCGCGGTCGTCGGGCGCGCTCGCCTCCCCGCCCAGCGAGGTGTCCGCGAGCAGGCGATAGGTGAACGCCGCGTCCTCGGCGGTGACCGGCTCGCCGTCGTGCCAGGTCACCCCCTCGCGCAGTCGGACCCGCGCGGCCGGCCGGCCGGCCGTCTCCGAGAGCGACCACGACTCGGCGAGCCACGGCCGAACCTCCCCGCCGTCGTCGAGACGGCCGAGGGTGTCGTACAACAGCCCGGTCAACACGCCGGTCCGACGGAACTCGACGGCGAGCGGATTGAGGTTCGTCGTCGCCCGACGGTCGGTCGTGACCGCTCGCAACGTCACGCTGCCGTCGTCGCTCTCGGGCGTCGCCGTCGCCTCCGCCTCCTCGGCTCGCCCTCCGGCCCCGCCGGGCGTTCCGACTCGGTCGAGCCCGAGGTACCCGGTGGACGACGCGAGGTCGGCCGTCCGCCAGCCGGTGAAGCGGTCCGTCCGGGCCGCCCGGACGTCGTCCGGAAACGCCAGCACCGTGAACGGCTGGGACCGCGCGATCGAGCGCTGGAGGTCGGCGACGGCCTCCCGGCGCTGTTCCCCGCTCGTGCGTCGCTGCGTCTCGAGCAGTTCGTTCACGTCGAGGTCGGCGTAGCCGAACGGGTTCTGCCACCCCGGCGTCTCGACGTACCGCGAGTGCAACAGCGCGTACAGGGAGTCCGGCGAGCGGAACCGACCCGACGCGCGCGCGAGGAACACGTCGAAATCGCGGTTGAGAAGCACCTGTCGGTACAGTTCCTGCTCGGAGACGGGCCTCACCCGGGCGTCGATGCCGGCGGCCGTGAGCCAATTGACGATCTGGCGGGCCGCACGGAGGGCGTAGGGGTCGGCGTCGGCGGGAACGGTCTTGATCTCGAGTCGGACCTGTGACTGCGATTCCCACCCGGAGAGCGCCCGGAGGCGACCAACGCATCCCGCGGTGGCGACGCTCGCGCCGCTGGCGAGCGCGGCGAGCGCGCGGCGGCGTGGGATCGAGTCATCCGACGATCGACGCATCTCACGGAGATTGGACGAGCCACTCCAATATCTCTTCGGACTTTCGATCCTCGCGGGATTCCGTCCTTCCGGTTTCATCTCAGCAAGCGAGTCGACCGCCGCCGGTCGATAGCGGAGTATTTGTGTGGGCGCGTCCCACGCGGCAGTATGTTCCCGAAGCGGCTCTCGGCCAGGGCCACCCTCGCGCTGTTGGTCGTCCTCGCGGCCGGGACGCTGGTCGTCGGCTACGTCCAGGCCGAGCGCGCCGGCGAGGACGTGACCGGCGACCCGGCCGTCGAGCAGGCGCTTCGCACCGGCGACGACTCGGCCGTCGTCGGCACTCGAGACGAGATCACGGTCGTCGCGACCGACTCGAACGCCTTCGTCGCCGACGAGAACGACGGTCCCCGCGCGCAGGCGGAGTTGGTCGCGTTCGCGCCCGACGGGAGCGTCTACTATCACCAGAACGAACACACCCGATACTGGGACGTCGACCCGGTGGCGGGGACCGACGCCACCGTCGAGTTCGTCTACGCCGACCACCTCGACGCGGACGAGTGCGGGGGGAGCGTCTGCACGCGCAACGGCGTCGAGCGCGTGAACCTCACCACCGGCGAGTCGACCGACGTGTTCAGCCGGATCACGCCCGGAAAACACTCCACCCGCTGGCACGACGTCGACCGGATCGACGACGAGCGCCTGCTCGTGGCCGACATCTACCGCGACCGCGCGTTCGTCGTGAACACGACGACCGGGCTGACCGAGTGGGAGTGGGACGCCCAGACCGACTTCGATCCGACCGACAGCGGCGGACCGTTCCCCGAGGACTGGACCCACATCAACGACGTGGAGTACGTCGAGATCGACGGACGGGAGACGGTCATGGTGAGCGTCCGCAACCACGACCAGGTCGTCTTCGTCGACATGGAGCGGGGTCTCCGGGAAGACTGGACGCTCGGGAGCGACGGCGACCACGACACCCTCTACGAGCAGCACAACCCCGACTACATCCCGCCCGAGCGAGGCGGTCCCGCCCTCCTCGTGGCCGACTCCGAGAACGGCCGGGTGATCGAGTACCAGCGCGAGGACGGCGACTGGGAGCGGTCGTGGACCTGGGAGGACGACCGCGTCCAATGGCCCCGCGACGCCGACCGCCTCCCGAACGGCCACACGCTGATCACCGACTCCAACGGCGACCGCGTCGTCGAGGTCGACACCGACGGGGAGGTCGTCTGGTCGGCCGACGTCGGCTTCCCGTACGAGTCAGAGCGCCTCGGCACGGGCGACGAGAGCGCCGGCGGCGAGTCGGCCGCCTCGCTCGGGCTGGAGTCGCGGACGTTCGACCCCGACCGCGAGGGCTCCGCGCTCGACCGCGTCGTCGCGCTCGCGCCGCCGACGGTCGTCAACGGCGTCGCGTACGTCCTCCCCCGGTGGGTGGGCGCGCTCGAGGCGGTCGCGGTCGTCGTGCTCGTCGGGTCGCTCGCCGGCCTGGCGCGGGTGCAGTACCGTCGGCTGGACGGCTCCGTGTCGCTCCGGTGGCCGGTGGTGTTCGAGCGAAAATGACGGGACGCGTGCGCGAGGCGATCCCGGTCGAGGAGGCCGACGGGCCGTGGCTCGCGCTCGGGGTCGCAGCCGCCTGCGTCGCCGTCGGCGTCTACCTCGCGACGAACGCCTACCCGGCGTACGGGGCCGGGCTGTACGCCCAGATCGCCGCCGAGATCGCGGCCAACGGCTACCGCCCGCCGGCGACGATCCCCGGATACACCGCCGAGGGCGTTCCCTTCGCGTACCCGCCGTTGCAGTTCTACGTGTTCGCCGTCCTCCTCGACGCCGGCGCGGACCCCGTCGCCGTCGCGCGGCTGCTCCCGAGCGTCGCCGTCGTCGCGGTCGCGGTGCCGGCGTACCTCTTGGGCCGGGATGTCGTCGGGTCGCGTCCGGCGGGCGCGGCGGCCGCGGCGCTGCTCGCGGTGAACCCGCAGGTGCTGGAGTGGCACGTCTCCGCCGGCGGCGTCGTCCGGGCGTTCGCGTTCCTGTACGCGATGTGTTCGGTGTACGCGGGCTACCGGGCGTACACGACGAGCTCGCGACGCGCGGTCGTCGCCTCGGCGGTCGCGTTCGGGCTGACGGCGCTGTCGCACCCGACGTACGCGCTGTTCGTCGTCGTGAGCCACGTCGTCGCGTGGGCGACGCTCGACCGCTCACCGTCGGGATTCCTCCGGGGGCTGGCGGTCGGCCTCGCCGGGACGGCGATCGCCGCGCCGTGGCTCGCGTGGGCCGCCGCGACGCACGGTCCGGGGGTGTTCGCGGCCGCCGCCGGCACCCACGGGGGCGTCGGCGGAGGCGGCGCGGCCGCGCTGGCCGGCGAGATCTCGCCGTTCACGCTCGTCCCGCTGGCCGCGGCGGCGTACCTCCTCGCCCGCGGCGACCGGTTCCTGCCCGCGTGGGTCGTCGCCGCCGAACTCGTGTTCGCCCAGCCGCGGTTCGCGTACACCGTCGGCACGCTCGCGGTCGTCGCCGTCGCCGTCGACCTCGGCGACCGGGTCGACGACCGCTCGCTGGCGTCGGTTGCGGGGTCGCTCCCGCGGTCGCTCGCGACGGCGACACCGACCCGAGCGGAGTCGATGGGATCGTCGCGCTCGCGGTCGTCACCGTCGGTTCGCGCGGCGCTGGCGGCGGCGCTCGTCGTCTGCGCGACGGTCGGCGGGGCCGCCGCGCTCGGCTACGAGATGACGCTCGAGGGCGACCCCTCCTCGCCGGCGTTCGTCGACGGCGACGACCGCGAGGCGATGGCGTGGATCGCCAGCGAGACGCCGCCCGAGGCGACGTTCGTCGCCGTCGGCGACGCCGCCGAGTGGCTCCCCGCGCTGACCGACCGGACGCTGTTGGTCGGGCCGTGGGGCGTCGAGTGGCGCAGCCCCGACGACTACGAGCGCCACTTCGACGCCTACGAGGCGCTCTCGACGTGTCACAGCGCCGCCTGCGTCGAGGCGGCCGCGGCCACGGTCGACGCCTCCCCGACCCACGTGTACCTCCCGAAGCGCCGGTACACCGTCCGCGGCGAGTCGACCGTCACCTTCGGGACGCTCGCCCGGTCGTTCGAGCGCGCCGACGGCTGGACGCGCGCCTACGAGAACGACGGCGTCGTCGTCTATCGAGTCGCCGACGACGAGGAGTGACTCGGGCCGGCGTCCGCGACGCGAGGTCATACGTAGCCCGCAAGCGGCGCGACCAGCGCGAGCACCCACGCGGCGGCCCCCGCGCCGGCCACCCGCCGGTCGCCGCGGGCGACGCCGAGCGCGAACAGCCCCAGCGCACAGCACAGCCCGAGGCGGTGGATCCCGAGTCGCACCGGAATCACCCGCACGCCCACCCCGGCCAGGTCGAGCACGACGCCGGTGCCGAGGCCGCCGGCCGCGACCACGGCGGTCCGCTCGGGCGGGCGCTCGCGTGCGAGCCACGCGACCAGCGCGGGCGGCCCGGCCGCCAGCAGCGGGTACAGTCCGGCGGCGAATATCCTGGGGTCTATTCCGGGGACGGCGGCCTCGACGGCCAGCCCCAGCGACCGGACCGCGAGGATCGTCCCCGCGAGCGCGACGGGGAGCGCGAGGTCGCCGATCGTCCACTGTCGACGCAGGTCGACGGCGCTGCCGACCCACGCCGCGGCGACGAGCGCCGGCAGCGCGGCGAACTCGATCGTCGTGGTCCAGCCGTCGCCGCCGCCGCGCGTGACGCCGTGGTACTCGCGGGCGACGCGCTCGACGAACGGTTCGTCGCGGAGGTCGCGCTCGAGGAACCGAGCACCCGGCCGGATCCCGGTGACCGTGTGCCGCATCCGGAACCAGTCCCAGTACTCCGCGTGCGCCTGGATCGCCGTCCAGTCACCCGAGGGAGCGGGGTACGCCCGGATGTGGATCCGCCGGCCGAGGTACGCGCCGGTGCTCAGTTGGTAGTCCGCGCGCACCCACGTCCCGCTGGCGTTGCGGTCGGGCGCGACGTAGGTGTAGCGAGCGGCCCCGCGTGCGGGTCGCCACGGCGAGGAGTCCGCCGCGACGGCCTCGTCGCCCTCGACTTCCGTCCAGTTCCCCTCCGACCGGTCCACGAGCGCGGTGTTGAGCGTCTCCGCGTCCGTCCGGACGACGACGTTGATCGCGAGCGTCCGTCCGTCGACCGACAGCGTCTGACTCGTGTACGGCCAGAGGGCGTTGTCGGTCCACTCGGGCGACACGAGGCTCTCGGCGGCCGGGTCCCGACCGGAGTCGGAGGCCGACGGACCGAGCGTGGCGCTCGCCAGGAGGCCGACGAGCACGACGCCGAGGACGACCGCGACCCGCGTGCGCATCGATACCCGTGGCTACCGAGTGAGTAAATATACGTGTGTGGGTGGATTCGGTCGTCGCTCCCGGCCGGTTACTCGCCGTCGACGACGCCGGTGACCATGACGGGACGGCCGCCGTTGAGGATCACCGTCTGCGTCACCGACCCGAACAGCGCCTTGCCGGCGGGCGAGCGCTTGCGCCCCCCGACGACGATGAGGTCCGAGTCGGCCTCGTCGGCGGTCTCGATGATCGCGTCGGCGGGGTCGCCGCTGGACTCGGTCACGTCGACCTCGATCCCGTCGGCCTCGAGCAGTTCCTGCGCCTTGCGGACGGACGCCACCTGCGTCGCCGACGCGCCGCTGGGGTTGTCCTGGAAGACGTGAACGATCGTGACCTCGACCCCCTCGCCCTCACCGGGGAGGTTCGTTATCTCGCCGGCGGCGGCGCGTGCGTGTTCCTCGTCTTCGTCGACGCCGAGTACAACGTGGTACATACCTCGCACCACTCCCGCACGGGGATTAGTCCTTTCGCCGCCGGCGACCACTCACGCTCCCTGTCGCTCACGGGTCGCGGTCGCGCGAGCGTCCGCCCGACCCGGGCCCGTGCGTGGCCTCCCTACTCGTCGACCGCGTTCGGGTCGTCGATCCCTCGCGAGATGTACGCCACGAGCGCCAGCGGGATCCCGAGCACGGTCGCGATGGTGACCGCGCCGTAGACGGCGAAGCCAAGCGGCGTCGCGGGCAGCGGGATCACCGCGTACAGTTCGGGCGCGCTCAGACCGTCGACGAACGTGGCGACGAGCAGGCCGGCGGCTCCGCCCACTCCGACCAGCGCGGCGTACAACACGAGCACGATCCGCGGTCCGTCGAGCCGAGCGGACCCCGAGTCGCTCGCCGCGTCGCGGTCGCGGTCGCTGTCGTCGCCGGCGGCGTCGGTGCGGTCGGTGCCGGCGGCGTCGGTGCGGTCGGTGCCGGCGGCGTCGGCCCCGCGGGATCCGGACTCGGTCGGCGGTGACACGGATAGGGATCGTCGCGGGCGGCGAATAGGGGTTGCGCTCCCTCGGTGAGGACGCGCCGTCGGCGTGCGTGTCGGCGGCGTCGCCGTCGCGGTCGCATCGACGCCGTCGGTCGCGGGTCGCCGGTCACCCGCGACGACGGGGCTTTTACTCGCGCGGCCCCGACGGTCGGGCATGACCGACAAGGACCTCCTCGGAATCGTCCTCGGCGGGATCGCCCTGTTCATGTTCCTCACCGGGATGCTCCTGGTGTTCCAGTAGGCGGCCGCGGTCGACCGCCTCGACTCTCGTCGCCGACGCCGTCAGCGCCGCCGCTCGCGGCGGTCGTTCGTCGCTCGTGTCCGATCGTCCCCCGAGAACCGCTCCGTGAGGCAGTCGCGAGGCTCCCCGTTCCGCGTCGCCGTCGAGAATCCGCGCTCGTCGTCGGAATCCGAATCGAGACGCGACTCAGTCGTCGCCGTCGCGTCCGCCGTCGGTCTCGATCTCTTCGCCGCCGTCGGTTTCGATCTCCTCACCGCCGTCGGTGGCCGCCAGCGAGGTCTCGCGCTTGGCCTCGAACCAGTCCCACTCGGCGGTGTTGAGGTCGTACTCGTCGAGCCGCCACGGGTCGCCCGACTGCACGTGCGCGCCCTCCATCCACGAGACGGCGATGTTGTAGATCCAGATGATGCCGCCCACGAGGAGCATGAACGCACCGAGGGAGGCGACCTGGTGGAGCGTCGCGAACTGCGGGAGGTACGTGGCGTACCGCCGCGGCATGCCGCCGTAGCCCAGCAGCACCATCGCGAAGAACGTGATGTTGGTGCCGATCATCCACAGCCAGAAGTGCGCCTTCGCGAGGCGGCGCTGGTACCAGCGACCGGTGACCAGCGGGAACCAGTAGTAGATGCCCGCCATCCCGGCGAAGGTGATCGCGCCCATCACGATGTAGTGGAAGTGGCCGACGACGTAGTAGGTGTCGTGGAGCACGAGGTCGACGGGGATCGACGCCAGGAAGACGCCGGTGACGCCGCCGATGATGAAGTTGCTCACGAAGCCGATGCAGAACAGCATCGGCGCGGTGAGCCGGAGCTTCCCGTTCCACATCGTCGTGATCCAGTTGAACGTCTTCACCGCCGACGGAATGGCGATGGCCAACGACACCGCCATGAACGAGGCGCGCAGGCGCGGGTCTATCCCGGTCGAGAACATGTGGTGTGCCCACACGCCGAACGAGAGCACGCCGATCGCGAGCGTGGAGTAGACGACGAACTTGAAGCCGAACAGCTTCCGGCCGGAGAACCGCGGGAGCACGTAGCTGACGATGCCCATCGGCGGGAGCACGAGGATGTACACCTCTGGGTGGCCGAAGAACCAGAAGAGGTGTTGCCAGAGGATGGCACCGCCGCCCTCGACGGCGAAGAACGTCGTCGCGAAGTTGCGGTCGAGCAGCAGCATGACCAGCGCCGAGCCCAGCAGCGGGAACGCGAACAGGATGAGCCCCGACTGGGTGAGAATCGTCCACGAGAAGATGTCGAGGTTGGCCCAGGTGACCTCCTCGGCGCGCTCGGTGAAGATGGTCGCGATGAAGTTGATCGCCCCCATCGTCGCCGAGACGCCGGTGAGGTGCAGGCCCAGCAGCATGAGGTCGACGCCGACGTTCATCTGGTTACCGTTGCCGACGCCCGCCGACAGCGGCGTGTACATCGTCCAGGCGGTCTGGGCCGGGATGACGTCCGGCAGCGGGAAGAAGCCCGCCCAGATGAGCAGCGCGCCCGGCGGGAGCAGCCAGAACGCGATGGCGTTGATCCGCGGGAACGCCATGTCGTCGGCACCGATGACGAGCGGGATGAGGTAGTTCGAGAACGCCGCGATGATCGGCGTCCCGAACAGGAACAGCATGGTGATCCCGTGGCTCGTGAGCAGCGAGTTGTAGAACGTCGCCGACCCCAGCACCGCGGTGTCCGGGGTGAGCAGCTCCGCGCGCATCAGCATCACCATCAGCCCGCCGACGACGAACGCGATCGTCGCGTACAGGCCGTACAACAGTCCGATGTCCTTGTGGTCGACCGTCGTGAACCAGCGGATGAGTCCTGCGGGCTTCTCCGCGTGCCCGTAGCCGGACTCACCGACTGCGCCGCCGCCGGCTCCGAGGGGCGTGTACGAGCGCCAGTCCTCCACCCGCGAGAGGAACGCCGCCACGCCCAGGAGGAACGCCCCCATGAGCACGGTCAGCAGCAGTTGGCCGGTAATCTCCATACAAACGCCTCAGCGTCGGATCCACAAGAAAGATTCGGGTCGCCACAGCCGGACGACGCCGGGTCCCCGACGACAAGCGTGCGACCGCGACGCGGCCGCGACCGCTCTCACTCCTCGTCAGCGTCGCCCGCGTCCGTCTCCGCGTCGTCGTCCGCCTCGTCGCCCGCGTCCGTCTCGTCGTCGCCGGCGACATCGCCGTTCTCCTCGGCCTCGATGGCGGCCTCGGCCTCGTGTTTCGTCTGCGCGTCCTCCATCGTCGCCTGCCCCTGGAAGAACACCGACGCGCGCTTCTCGTCGCCGGCGATCGCCTTCCCGGAGACGTACGTCAGGATGGCGAGCGCGACGAACGGGAACGCGAGCAGTCCCATCTGGAGCACGCGGCCGTAGAAGTCCAGTCCGCCGAACGGGTCCACGAGGACGAACACCGCGACGAAAAACAGGATGATGCCCAGCGGGATCGCGTTGACCGTCAGATCCAGCAGGGTGTCCCTGTCGAAGATCTCTGCCATAGTCGCCAGTTACACACCGAAACCTAATACCTTGTCCATTCGGTCGATTCCGTCCGGGACGACTGGTGCAACGTGGTTGTCGTCGGTCACAACGCCGCGTCGGCGTCGCGAGCGAACAGGTCGCCTCCGAGCCCCGCGACGAACATGAGCACGCCCGCGCCGATCATCGAGTAGGCGCGCACCCCAAGATCGGCACCGACGGCGGGATCGACGTACAGCAGACCGCCGCCTCCGAGGGCGACAAGCACCGACAGCGCCGCCAGCGCCCGCCACGCCGAGGACGCGTACTCGGCCTCGCGGAGCATGCCCGAGATGGAGCCACAAAACAGGAACAGCCCGCCGACCGCCAGCGGCACCAGCCCGAAGAGGATCCCGATCTCGGCGATGGGCAGACCGAGCGCGACGAACAGCGGCCACGGGCTCGCCCTCCGGTACTCCTCGCTCAACCCGGGGTTCTCGTTCATACTCCACACGAAGGGGCTGTGCGCCCAAAGTCTGTCGGTCGCAACCTCGGTCGGTCGCGATCTCGGTACTCCTACGGCATGTTGACGCCGTGGCGGGCGAGGAACGCCGACAGCCGCTTGATCTCGACGGGACTCCCGATGATCCGGCACCCGTCCTCCGTGTCGACCACGCTGACGGTGAACTCCGACTCGACGGTCGACCGGATCCCGTCCAGTTCGCCCGACTGGAGCACGATCTGCGTGCTGTCACGGAAGCTGGAGGGATCGGACATGCCGTCCGTACATGCGACTGTTCGAGCGTGAGGTATAGTGCTACCGAAGTCGCGTGTTCGGCCGACGGCGTCGCCGTCGGCGGTTCCGACCGGACCGACCGCGGGCACGGCCACCCGTGGCGGTCGCGAACGCGATCGACCCGCGAAGGGAAGCGTTTAGGCGCGCGGCCGGCCGACCGTCTAGCGATGGGACTGGAGGACGAGATCGAGGAACTCCGCGAGGAGATCGCCGAAACCCCGTACAACAAGTCCACGGAGGCGCACATCGGTCGTCTGAAGTCCAAGCTCGCACAGAAGAAGGAGAAGCTGGAGAACCAGTCCTCCTCGGGCGGCGGTCACGGGTACGCCGTCGAGAAGACCGGCGACGCGACGGTCGCGCTCGTCGGCTTCCCCTCGGTCGGCAAGTCCACGCTGATCAACGCGCTCACCAACGCCGACAGCGAGGTCGGCGAGTACGAGTTCACCACGCTGAACGTCAACCCGGGAATGCTGAAGTACCGCGGCGCGAACATCCAGATCCTCGACGTTCCGGGACTGATCGAGGGGGCCGCCGGCGGCCGCGGCGGCGGCAAGGAGGTGCTGTCGGTCGTGCGCACCGCCGACCTCGTGGTGTTCATGCTCTCGGTGTTCGAGATCGACCAGTACGAGCGTCTCAGCCACGAGCTGTACGAGAACAAGGTCCGACTCGACACCGAGCCGCCGAACATCTCCGTCCGGAAGACGCACAAGGACGGCATTCAGGTGACGATGCGCGACGACGTGTCGCTCGACGAGCAGACGGTGAAAGACGTCCTTCGGGCCCACGGATTCGTCAACGCCGACGTGACGATCCCCCACGACCTCACGATCGACGAGCTCATCGACGGCGTGATGGACAACCGCGAGTACCTCCCGTCCATCGTCGCGGTGAACAAGGCGGACCTCATCGACGAGGACTACCTGCCCACGGTCGAGGCGGACCTCCGAGAACACGGGATCGACCCCGACGACGCGATCTTCATCTCCGCCGAGGAGGAGAAGGGACTCGACGTGTTGAGAGAGCGCATCTTCGACGCGCTCGGGCTCATCCGGATCTACATGGACAAGCCGGGCCGCGGCGTCGACCGCGAGGAGCCGCTCGTGCTCCGCGAGGGCGACACCGTCGGCGACGCCTGCGAGAAGCTCGGAGGAAGCTTCGACGAACGGTTCAAGTTCGCGCGCGTCTCCGGCCCCTCCGCGAAACACGACGACCAGCAGGTCGGCCAGAGCCACGAACTCGCCGACGAGGACGTGCTCCGGATCGTCGCCCGCAAGTAGCGTGCTCGACGCCTTCTCCCGCCGTCCGGCGGCGACGCCGCGCCGGGTTCTGCTCGCGGTCCTCGCGTGCGGGCTCCTCCCGTGGTCGATCCAGGTGTTCGCCGACAGCGGCGTTCCCTTCCTCCGGTTCGTGTGGGGCGGGCTCTCGTTCACGCCCGTCATCTACGCGCGGACGCTCCCCGAGTATCTCGCGCTGTCGGGGTCGCCGCTGGTGTTCCCGTGGGTCGTCGCCGCCGCGTGTTGGCTGCTCGCGGTCGCCTCCGCGTCGCTGGCGTTTCTCGACCGCGAGGACCCCCGCGTCACCGCCGGACTGCTTGTGCTCGCGGGTGCGGTGAACGCCTCCGTCGCCGTCCGGTTCGGGATTCAGCCGCTGCGGACGGGCTACCCGGTCGGCACCGTGGCGCTGTGGACGGTCGCGGCGTGGCGCTACCGGGCGTGGACGCGGTGATGAACGGGCCGGCGACGCGCGGCCGGGATCGATCGTCGCGATCGCGTAGGGGGTAACTCACGGTTCCGACACGTCGTCGTCGGCCGCGACGCGCCGGACGTTCTCGTGGTACCGGTCCTGACGCCACACGTCCCAGATCAGGTCGGTGAGGACGTGGACGTACAGCACTACTGCCGTCGCGAGCGCGGCGGCGGTCGCGGTCACGCCGACGCCGGCGGTCGCGAGCGCGTCGCCGACGGTCCACGCCGCGGCCACAGCGACCGGGGCGAGCACGGCGTGGCTGAGGAGTCGATGCAACGGCCAGAGGTCGCCCGGGTCGAACAGCTCCGACTGGTCGAGGACGGCCGCACGCGGGTTCGCGATCGCCCGGCGTGCGTTCGCCCAGTCGCCGCGAACGAGCCGCGCCATCAGGAAGTGGTCGAGGTCGATCGCGACGCCGGCGGCGGTGAGCAGCGCCCACGCGCCGGCCGCGACGGCGGGCGTCGCGCCCAGCGGCAACGCGAGGACCAGTCCGGCCGCGACGACGGCCGAGACCGCCGCGTGGTGTCGGGAGTACACGGGCGATGGGGACGCGTCGGGGCCACAAAACGACCGGGTTCCACCGGCCCGGGTAGCCGAGGCCGGCTACGCCTCGCCGGTCGGGAGAGAGGACAGGTCGTACAGGTAGGCGTCGCTCGCGTCGTCGGACACGGGCGCGCCGACGAGCGCGTCGCCGCCGGCGAGGGCCACGTCGGCTCCGAACTCGGCGTCCGGGTCGGCGTCGGCGGCGAGGCGAACGGGGTCGGACCAGTCGTCGCCACGGACGGCGTACGCCCGGCCGCCCTCGACGGCGTCGGGCGCGGCCGCGACGGCGGTTCCGTCCGCCGCCGCGACCACGTCACCGAACCCGCCCTCCGCGTCGCCGCCGGGCGCGGAGACAACGGTCCGTCGTGCCCACTCGCGCCCGTCGCGCTCGTAGACGACGGCGCTCCCGTCGCCGTCGCCGGGTGCGCCGACGACGGCCCGACCCCCGTCGAGCGCGACCGACTGACCGACGCGCTCTCCCCCGTCGAACTCCCCGGGCGACAGCACGGCACGCCGTTCCCACGCGCCGTCGGTGAACTCGTACGCGTAGACCGCTCCGGTCGTCCGGTCGTCGTCGGGGTCAGCGTACGGAGCGCCGACGAGGAGGGCGTCGCCGTCGACGGCGACGGCGGTCCCGAACAGGTCGGACGCGTCGGTCCCGAGCGACGCCTCGCGACGCCACTCTCCGTCGGCGATCGCGAACACCTCCACGCCGCCGGTCCACGGCACCATCGTGTAGGGCCTGTGCACGTCGCCGACGACGATCCGCGAGCCGTCGAACGCGACCGACCGACCGAACTCGTCGGCGTCGTCGTCGCCGGCGGAGCCGAACCGTCGCTGCTGAGCCCACTCGCCGTCGCTGCGCTCAAAGAGGTACACGGCCCCGCCGTTCGGGTCCGGTCCCGCGGACGGCCCGCCGATCACCGCCCTCGTGTCGACCATCGCGGCGGAGACGCCGTGGCCGCCGAACCCCTCGTCGTCCGTGCCCTCGGGCGACAGTAGCGTCGGTTCCTCCCGCCCGTCGGCCGCGTCGAACGCGTACGCGCCGTCCCCCTCGGCGACGACGATCGCCGCCGCCTCCGAGAGCGCGACCGCGCGGCCGAACCCGTCGACGCCCGCCCCGAGTTCGCGCTCGGAGGCCACGCCGGCGGTCGGAGATCTCGTTCCGGTCGGCGTCGCCGTCGCGGTCCGCGGTTCCGAGGTCGGCGTCGCAGTCAGCGTCGCGGTCGGCGTCGCCGTCGCGGTCGGCGTCGCGTCGGTCGCGGGGGAGTCCGCCGACCGTCCGTCCGTCGGTTCCGCGGGATCGCCGTCGTCGGTCAGCCCGGCGCACCCGGCGAGTGCGCCGACGGCCGACGCGGCGACGGCTCGCAGGAGGACTCGTCTGGGGACCATCTCGTTCGCGGCTGTCCGTCCACGAGTAAGTCTTTTCTGGGCCCGACGAGCGCCACGCGGCCGAGAATCGATCCCGATATTCAGCGCCGAAGCGTTATGCCCGCCCGCCCGGCTCCCTCAGATCGAATGGAGTCCGACGCGCTCGTGTGTTTCCAACAGACTCGTCGGGGCACCGGCGAGCGGTGGTACAAGGTGTACCGCGTCGGCGTCGACTCCCACGACGGGTTCGCCGACCGAATGGAGAAGTACGTCCGTCGGACGCACTTCGACGGCCCGGTCACGGCACCCCACTGGTTCGACACCGCCGACGGTCCCACGATGAAGTGCCGGCTCGCGGAGTTCGGAGAGGAGCTCGTCCCGTTCTCGACGACCGACGTGTTCGTCGTCACGCACAAGGAGGTCCGACCGCTGCTGGCCGTGCCGATGGCGATCGAGATCGTGCCGGTGCTCGCGGAGGGGATCCGTACCCGCGAGTACGACGCGAGCGACTGCGACACCGACGGGTCGGACCCGACGCTGGCTCCGGAGCCGGAGGCGACGCCGACGCGCGTCGTCGACGCCGACGCGTTCGACCCGCCGCTGTCGGGGGAGGCGGCATCGGGCGGTCGGATCGAGTGGTTCCACCTGTTCGCGCTCCAGGCGGCCTACCGGTTGGCCGTCGGCCCCCGAACCGGCGTCGTGGAGACGGATGGCGACCGGCCGACGATGCGCGTCCGCGACGGCGACGGGGTGTTGTGTCTCGACCTGCTCGACACCGGCGCGCTGAAGCGGATCGACCGCGACGTGCTGTTCCTCGATTACGCGCCCGGCGAGGGGGAGGACCGTTCGCTGGACGAGGCGCTCACGCTCGCGTTGCGCGACACGGCGCGACTGCGGTGGCGGTACGCGAGCCACCTCTGGCACGTACGCCACGGCGAGACGGACCGCCGGTTCGCGTCGATCGCGCGAAACAAGACCGAACCGCAGTACGCCGACGAGCGGGCGGCGACCCGCGGGGAGTTCCTCGAGTCGCTGTGTGCGGAGTACGGCGCGTCGCTCGCGCCGTTCTCGGGCGGGGTCGCGGGCGCGGCGCTGCGCTGGGAGACCGGCACGCGCGCGGACACCTTCTCGTTGAACGAGGAGCCGTCGTTCACCCACGACTCGGCGGCGGAGGTCATGGATCGGGTCGGCCCGGACTACGTTCCGGAGGAACGCAAGAAGCGGTTCTGATCGGCCCGCTCACCTCGCGACCCCGTTCGGACCCCCGCCCCTGCGGACGGTCGTCCTCCCATCTGCACGATCGCCCGCTGGGGTCGCTTCCCGTCCGGTATCCTTTTCGACGCCGCGGTCGGTGTCTCGTGTATGGCGTACACGCTCGACCACGTGATGATGCGGATCGAAGACGAGGAGGAGTCGCTCGACTGGTACACGGAGCACCTCGGCTACGAGATCAAAGGCGAGATGGAGGGCGGGGACTTCACGAACTACTACCTCGGCCCCGAGGACGTGCACGACGAGGGGGCGCTGCTGGAACTCACCTACAACCACGGCGACCACTCGTACGAGCTGGGCGACGCCTGGGGACACATCGCGGTCCGCGTCGAGGACGTGGAGGAGGCGTACTACGAGCTGATGGACGAGGGCGTCGAGGACTACCGCCCGCCAGAGGAGAACCCCGGGTACGCGTTCGTGACGGACCCGGACGGCCACGAGATCGAGATCGTCGAGCGCGACCACGGCGCGCGCTGGTCGATCGACCACACGATGATCCGCGTCGAGGACGCCACCGAGGCGCTCGGCTACTGGACGCGCACCTTCGAGTACGAGCACACCGGCCGCTGGGAGGCCGACTCCTTCGCGAACTACTTCATGAAGCCCG
This sequence comes from Halobaculum sp. CBA1158, assembly GCF_021431925.1. NCBI lineage: Archaea > Methanobacteriati > Methanobacteriota > Halobacteria > Halobacteriales > Haloferacaceae > Halobaculum > Halobaculum sp. CBA1158. The sequence continues at coordinate 509,140 of NZ_CP090371.1, forward strand.
AGGGCGCGGCCGAGGAGGCGATGGCGATCGAGCTGACGTACAACTACGACGGCCGCGAGTACACGATGGGCGACGCCTGGGGGCACGTGTGCGTGCGCGCCGACGACCTCGAGGACGACTGGGAGGAGCTGATGATCCGCGAGTCAGAGGACTACCGCGATCCCGAATCGTGCGACTACAACTACGGGTTCACGAAGGACCCGGACGGCCACGAGATCGAACTGCTGGAGCGGTAGAGCGTCGCTGTCGCGTTCGGCTTCCAACGCCGTCAGTTCGCGATCGGTACCGATCCGGATCAACTGTTTCCTCGTGGAAATATTTACTCGCTAGCAACAGTTACTACCAGCTATGACGACCGCGGTCAAGGTTGACGATGACGCGAAATCCCGCCTGGAGGAGTTACAGGCCGAGATCAGGCTCGAAACCGGAACACGCGTCACCCAGCAGGAACTGCTCTCGCGGATCATCGACAACGCGTATGGGTCTCGCGAGGAGGTGATCGACTCGTTTCGGGACACGACCGTCCCGCTTTCGGCGGCGGAGAAGGAAACGATGTCGAGTGGACGGTTCGCCTCGGGCGTCGAGACGGACGAGGACGACATCGACGAGATCCTGTACGGATGAGCGTGCTCGTGGACACCGGCGTGCTCTATACCGACCACGACATCGACGCCGCGAGACACGAGATCGCGGCCAAATCTCTCGAGGCCGTATACGACGGAACGCTCGGACAGCCGTACCTGAGTGATTACGTGTACGACGAGGCAGTCACCCCCACGCTTCGACGAGGGACGTTTTCGACGGCGTGGTGAGCTTCGACGACGACTTCGACGGGCTGGTCGAGCGGTTCGATCCGACGGGCCTGTAGCAACCCCCGCGCCCGTCTCCGAATCAGTTAAGTCAGATCCTTGACCTCCGTCCCACGTGAACGAGAAACGCCTCGTCGTCGCGCTGTTCGGGCTCGCCGTCGCGGTCGTCATCGGTGCGCTGGCGTACCGGTTCATCGCGGCGTTCACCGTCTCGGTGTTTCTCTACTACTCGACGCGGCGGTATCACCGCTTTCTCGCGCGGTTCCGGCTCCCGGCGCGGGTGCGGGCGGGGGTCGTGCTCGCGTCGCTGGCGATCCCGCTTGTCCTCCTCATCAGCTACGCGGCGGTGCTGTTGGTCGTCGAAGCGCGGCAGTTCGTCACCGACACGGCCCTCGTGAGCGCGGCGGCCTCGAACATCGCGTGGTTCGCCGCGATCGAGCGCATCCCCGAGTTCTCCGTGCAGGGCATCTACGAGGCGTACCGGTCCGGAGACCTGGAGCCGTTCGTCGCGTTCGCGACCGACAACGCCACCTTCCTCACGCAGGTCGTCTCGGAGTTCGTGCTCAACCTCTTCGTCGTCACCATCGTCACCTACTACCTCCTCGTCGACGGCGACCGCATCAGCGACTGGCTGCTCCGGTTCGACGACGACGCGATCGTCCGCGAGTACCTGGAGGCCGTCGACCGCGAACTGGAGGCCGTGCTGTTCGGGAACCTCCTGAACGTCGTCGCCATCTCGCTCATCGCGATCGCGACGTTCAGCGCGTACAACGCGGTCGTGCCCGCCGGCGTTCAGGTGCCGTATCCCGCCCTGGCGGGCGCGCTCACCGGGATCGCGAGCCTGGTCCCGATCGTCGGAATGAAGATCGTGTACATTCCGGTGACGGCGGCGATGGCGGTGCCCGCGCTGCTCGACGGCTCGTTCGCGGACCTGGGGTACGTGCTCGCCTTTCTCGTCGTCGCGATCGTCGTCGTCGACACGATTCCGGACCTGGTGCTCCGGCCGCTGTTGAGCGGCGACGAGACCCACGTCGGCCTGCTGATGCTCGCGTACACGCTCGGCCCGGTCGTGCTCGGCTTCTACGGCCTGTTCTTCGCGCCGATCGTGCTCGTGATCGGGCTGACGTTCGCGAACACAGCCCTCCCGCGGCTGCTCGGTGCTGACGACGCCCAGACGACGCTGTCGGCGTCCGACGGGGAGGCCGGCGAGAGCGAGGGGAGCGGGGGAAGCGACGACCGGGTCGACCCCGTCGACGCCGACGATGCCGACGCCGCCGACGCCACCGACGCGGATCCGGCCGCGTGACCGTCGGTCGGACTGCGCTCGCGCGTCGCGGTGTGGGCGGCGCGAACGAACAAGACATATGTCACACTCGCGTACAGATCCGGTCGGATGGTCCCCTCCGAACTCTCTCGACGACGAGCCCTCATCGGCGGCGTCGCCGCGCTCGCCACCCTCGCGGGCTGTAACGGCAGCGACAGCGCCGGCGACCGCGCGACGCCGACGGAACCGAGCCGAGACCCGTTCGACCCGGAATCGGTCCCGCCGCACCGCCGCCTGCGCGCGGGGAGCGACGACCCGCTCGTGTGGCTCCCGGATCCCGACGGGACGGAGGCCGACGTGGAGCCCGTGCGTCGACGGCCCACGTTCCTCACGTCCCGCGAGCAGGTCGAGCGCCTCCGGTTCGCCGACGCCGAGGGCGTCGCGGCCGCCCGGACGTTCCTCGAGGAGACGGCGTTCGACTCGGAGACGATCTTCCTCGAACGGTATCCCGTCCGTCGCTGCTACGAGCTCCAGTTGTGTGACGTGTCGTGGACGGAGACGGAGATCGACACCCAGTTTGGCCGCGTGCTCCGGGACGCCGACGCCGCGTGCGACCCCGACGACCGCGACTCGACGGCGTGGCTCATCAGGATTCCCGAAGCGCTCGATCCGGACCGGATCACGGGATACGGGTCCGGCGTGGGTGGCAGGTCGTGTGCCCGGCGTCCTCGCCCGCCCGAGCGCGAGGAGCCCATCACCGCCGACGCGGTCCCGGCGACGAACGCGACCGCGGAGGGCGAGGATGCGTGAGTCGTCCGGGCGGACGCGACGTGCGGTCCTTGCGGGCGCGGGAGCGGCGGTCACGGCGTCGCTCGCGGGCTGTTCGGCGCTCCCGTTCGGCGACGACGAGGCGACGGTCACGGGTGAGCGGCTCTCGGCGATCCTCGACGACTCGCCGCCGTCGATCCCCGACCGGCTCCCGGTGGCGATGGACGCGACCTACCTCGACGGGGTCGCAAGCGACCTGGCGGAGACGCTGGCGGGCGTTCCCGCGCCGTTCGACGCCGACCAGGTCCCCAACGGAGCGATCCGCGAACAGCTCGACGACGGGTTCGAGACCGCCCGGACCGCGCTCGAGGGCGCAGACGAGGAACCGACGCCCTGGGAACGCGCCGCGAGCCTCCGCCGTGCGCGTCGGGAGACGGGGTACGTCGCCGGCGGCTGGGCGACGATCGACGACGGACGGGCGATAGCCGACGTGCGTGCCGGCGGGGAGACGCTTCGCGACGGACTCGGGGAGTTCCGCCGCGAGTGGGCGTACCTCGGCGCGGACCCGATCGAGTCGGTCGTGGTCAACGCCGCGATCGCGGGGCTCGTGCGGTCGTGCATCGGGGACCTGAACCGCGTGCTGTCGGCGCGCGAGCGCGAGTCGACGACGGCGCTCGACGTCGCCGAGGCCGACGGGCGGTTGGCGTCGGCTCGGGGGGAGTTGCGCGACGCCGAGCACCTCCTCGACCGGCTTCGCGAGCCCGCGGGGTCGCGGGACCGTCGGGAGACGCTCGCGACCGCCGCCGACGCGCTCGTCGACCGCGTGGCCGAGCGCCGCGCCGCCGCGGGGCTCGACGGGGGCGCGTTCACCGCCGAGGCCGACCGGGAGGCGACCCCGGCCGAGCGGGCGCTGCGAGACATCCGCGACGACGTCCGCCGCGACGATATCCGGGAGGCGAGAGACGCCGGGGCGTTGCCGCGGGCGGTCGTCGAGGCACACGACGCGCTCGCGAAGATCGGAGCCGTCGAGACGCTTCGGTCGCGCGTCGACGCCGGGGAGGCGATCGATCCCGCGTCGGCCGAGGACGTCGACGCGATCCGTACCCGCGCCCTGGAAGCGGTCGAGGCGGTCCACTCCGAGGGGCAGCACCCGCGGCTCGATCGGCTTCAGACGCACTCGTTGGCGGCCGTGTTGGGGTATCTCGACGAGCAGTTGGCGGCCGTCGACGCCGGCGACGAGATCGCGATCTCGCGGCTCGACTGGGAGCTGCGCGATTACGTTCGGGTCGAGGCGGTCGCGGGGGCGGTCGACGACGCCAGCGCCGCGGTGGCGCGGGCGCTCGATAGCGAGTGATCGAGACCCGTGGGCGGCCCGTCTGCGATCGGATCGAGATCGAATTCGGGGGAACCGCTACGTCATTATCGCGGTAATCATTATCCACATAATGACGTTCTACGACCGGACCCGCCTCGAGGCCGACGTACTAGACGACGTGCTCGCGGTGGCAGTTCGCCATCGGACAGCCGCCGCATCACTCACGCCCAGAGCGTCCGATACCCGGCGTCGCGAACGGTGCCGTCGGTCGTGAGGATCGCGTCCGTGTCTCGGGCTCGGTGACTCGCGACGACGAGCGCGTCGTGGATGGTGAACTCCTCTGCGATCCGGGCGTACTCGACCAGCGCCGCGTCGTCGACCGGCGCGACAGAGACGGGGCCGTTCTCGACGAGGGCTCGCCGAGCATCTTCGGGGGTCCCCGCGAGCGTGACGCCCCGCACATCCTTATCGTGGGCGACGGCGTACAGAACCTCCGCGAGCGCCGTACTCGGCGCGTGTACGGCCGTTTCCCCGGCTTCGGCCTCGGCGAACACGCGGTCGGCCGCCGCCGGAAGCGCGTCGACGAGATAGACGAGCAGCGAGACGGCGTCGGCGGTGTACGTCGCCACCTCAGGCCTCCCCGTAGTTGCGGTCGCGACGGTCGCGGACCCGGCGTCGCAGTTCCTCGGCGACCTCCTCGCGCTTCTCCTCGGACGTGTCGTCGGGCACCAGCAGTCCCCGTCCGGCGGTTCGCGTGCGCTTTTTCACGACGATACCGTCGTCGGTGTCGATCCAGACGACCTCGTCGCCGGGTTCGAGGTCGTACTTCTCACGCAGCGGCTTGGGAATCGTCGCCTGTCCCTTCTCGGTGACGCGCGTGGACTCGCTCACATCGGGTATTACTCCTCGTATTACCTCAATCTTTGGGGGTTTCCGAGGTCGTCCGTCTCGCATACTGGCTGGGAGGTCGTTGCCCGTCCGTTTTCGGTAACGCGCGTGGATTCGCTCGTCCCGGGTCAGTACGTAACCACGTCCAGCCCCTCGACGTCCTGAAGGTCCGAGTCGTTCGACACCACCGCTTCGTTCAACAGGAGCCCGTGTGCCGCGACCATCGAGTCGGCACCGTCCAGCGTGCGTCGATCGTCGGATCCGCTGTGTTTCCCTCGAAGGGTGCCCGCCCGTCGGGCCGCGTGGTCGTCGAACGGGATCACCGTCGAGGACTCGAACAGCGTCTCGTATATCCGACGCGTGCCGGCGAGCGTGCGGTCGGTCCTCCCGAGTCCGTACATCACTTCCCAGACGACGCCGGCCGGGATTCGGACCGGCGCGGCTCGGTCGTCTAACTCCTCCGCGAGCCGACGTGCGTCCTGGTTCCCGTTCGCGAGTTCCCCGAGGTACTGCGTGTCGAGGATCACAGGATCTGATCCTCCACTTCCGCCCTCGCGCGCTCGTCGGACTCCTCGACGGCCCGTTCCAGTTCGTCGGGCTCGGGGTGGCGCTCGTCGAGTTCCGCCATGTCGTCGGCGAAGTCGGTCAGCGAGTAGCCGTCGACGAGTCGGTCGTAGTCAGCCGCCCAAGCGCGCGCGAGCCCCGACACTCTCGTTTGCGACGCGCCCGAGGCCCTTCGTCGCCACCGACCCACCGTCCCGGCGTCGCCCACGCCCGGCCACGCCGCCGCGGTCGACACAAAGTACTTATTCCCGGTTCGGGCGAGAACTCCCCACACCCCCGATTTCGGGTGTGTGAAGCGTTGACGCGCCATCCGATTTACCACAAGAGATTTATAAGGTCCGATGTTGGGTATGACCGTACCCCTACCCATGGTGACAGCAAAAAGTATCCCTCGCCGAGTCCGCCTCGCGGGCGCTCTGGAGCAGGCTTGGGCGAACCGTGTTGTCGCCGGTTGCAGTGCGGCTTAGACAAACCATGACAGACTATAACGACAAGATCCGCGCCCTGATCCTGGCGGCGCTGATGGTGTTCTCCGTGTTCGCGGGCACCGTCGCGTTTACCGGGACAGCGGCTGCGGCGACTGCCGAAACCGGAAACAGTTCCATTACTCCGGCTACGGTAGATGAGGGAACGACGAATACGCATAGCATCACACTAAACGCGACCGGCGTTGACACCAGCGGCGACGGAAACCAGGTCTTCACCGTCGTCCTCCCTGAGGAACTTGACCTGAGTAGCGGAGCGAGCATCACCGATGCTCAAGTCAATGAAGGGGCTGCGACTATCGGATCGACGAACGTCGATTCGACCACCAACGTGGTCAACGTCACAGTTCAGGACGATACGAGTGCTGGCGGTTCTGGTACTGATGACACCGTTAACATCTCGTACAACCTGACCAACGTCCAAGCGCCTAACGTCGACGGCGACTTTACTGGTCAGGCTCAGTTCGGTGTTGACGCCAATGCCGATGGCAGCTTCGGCGGTGCCGATGACTCTGGCCCGTCCGACTTCCAGCAGCTCACCGTCACCGACAACACGGCTGACGTTGACTTCGACCGCGACGTGAGCGGTACGAACACCCAGCTGGTGTTCCAGGGTCAGACCGTCTACTCGAACGAGTTCGGCAACGGTGAGACCGTCCAGCTCCGCCGGAACACCTCCAGCGGCAGCAGCTTCGTTGAGGAGGGGACCGCCAACGACGACGGCGAGATCACCTTCGAGACTGCTGACCTGCAGGAGTCCAACTACTTCCTGCGCGGAAGCTCCACGGGCGACACGGCCTTCTTCGAGGTCGCTGAGCAGAATATCGACGTGAGTGCTGACGACGGCGAAGTCGACAACGCCGGCAGCACCATCGAGACGCACACCGTCGACACGAACCGTGGCGGCACCTTCTCGGTGCTCATCAGCGCCGAGAACGGTGACGGCGACGCGGTGAGCAACGAGACGCTGGAGGACATCTTCAGCGATTACTCGGTCTCGAACGTCGCTGACGACTCCGAGACGATCAACGTCTCCGGTGTCGAGGACGGCCTCGAGATTGACGCCAACTTCAGCGAAGTTCCCGAGAGCAACTACACGATTTCGTTCGACGTGGCGGACTCCACGGCGTCCGACACCGCGAACGTCAACGTGAACGATGTCGGTGCCGGCGAAGTCTCCTTCGCTGAGGGTACGACCGAGGTGCCCCAGGGTGACGTCGCCGAGATCGACCTCGAACTGAGCGACGCCGCGACGGAAGGTACGCTCATCATCGGTAGTGAGAGTGCGGGTTACCAGGCCAACGTCTCCTTCACCGACGGTGACGGTGACGGGGAGGTTACGGTCCTGTTCAACACCTATGCGGCCGGCAGCACCGGAAACGGTACTGTCATCGAGGCTGCTGGTGAGGACGACTCCGCCACCCTCGACAACTCCGGTAACGCCGACCTGACCGACCTGGACAACCTCCTCGACAACGGTGAGTACGAGCTCGCCGTGAGTACGGGAAGTGCCCAGACCACGACCGACAACCCGACTGACCTCGGCTCGATCTTCATCGCCGAGCGCTCCACCGACGACCAGCAGCTGTGGACCGCGCCCGGCGGTGTCTCTGACTTCGACGCCGACGGCGACGACGACGTCGACGAGGACGACGTGACCGCTCTCATCGAGGACGGTGCCGTCACGCAGGACGACACCATCACCGCTGGCGACTACGTCATCCACCAGGTCACCGCGACCGGCCTGGAGGGTGTCATCGACGCCAACGGCGGTCTCCTCGGTGCCGTGGAGAACGGTAACATCACGGTCGAGATCACGCAGACCAACCCCGGTCGGAACGCCGACCCCAAGGAAGTCAACGTGACCGAGACCGCGGCCAACAACAACAATAACGGCATCCGCGCCATCGAGGGCGACGGTGCCTTCTACCTCATCGTCGACTCCGGTGAGATCGAACTCGAGGACTCCGGCAACAGCGTCGAGCCCGGTGACGAGTTCAACGCGAGCATCACGGTCGCCGACGACCGTCTGCTCGGCTCCTCCGACGCTGAGGACGAGGAGACGGTGACTTCGAGCTTCACCGTTGAGGAAGAGTCTACTGAGCTCGACAGCGACCCGGTCGAGGTCGAGGCCGCTGAGGATCAGCAGGTCTCCGGCACGACCAACCTCGCGCCCGGCACGGAGCTGACAATCCGCGTCCGCTCCGACGACGGGACGCAGCCGCGGTTCTTCAACACGCAGACGGTGACGGTCCAGGCTGACGGGAGCTTCAACGCCTCCTTCGGCTTCGCTGACCAGTCCGCCGAGGACGAGTTCAGCGTGACCGTCCGCCAGGGTGGCAGCACGATCGCCTCCGCTGACGGCCTCGTCGTCGAGTCCACCGAGACGACGGAGCCGCCTGCGGACACCACGGAGCCGCCCGCGGACACGACCGAGCCGCCTGCGGACGACACCACGGAGCCGCCTGCGGACGACACCACGGAGCCGCCTGCGGACGACACGACTGAGCCGCCCGCGGACGACACCACGGAGCCGCCCGAGGACGACACGACGACGTCCACGTCCACGCCCGGCTTCGGTGCCGTCCTGGCGCTCATCGCACTCGTCGGCGCTGCGCTCCTGGCCACGCGCCGCGACTAACGACAACCACGACTGACCGGGCGTAACCCGGTCGCTTCCGCTTCACGCGGACCCATTCTTTCGACGCGCTCGCACCTACCAGCGACAGCTCGGTTCGAGTGTTCGATTCGACGCCGGACCGCCGAGTCCACGACCGTGATGCGCCGCGTGCGGCGCTGGCCGATCTCGGCCGGCATCACTCGCCGTTCCGGAGGGCGGTCGAGCCACCAGACGGTGGATTGATACCGGTACGGCGTTTACGCTCGTTAACGATGAGCTCCGACACCAAGCACATCCGCGTCCCGTCGCGGGTTCACGAGCGGATAACGGCGCTGAAACGGGACGACGAAACGATCGGTGAAACGATCGAGCGGCTCATCGACGGGTACGATCTCGTCGATTTCGCGCGGGAGACCGAGCCGGTGGCCGACGCGGACGAACGGGAGGAACTCCGGGCGGCGTATACGGAGTACGCCGAGGAACTGGAGCGGACGATGGTCGAATCGGATGATACTTGATACGTGTTTCCTCGCTGACCTGCGTGACAACGACGAAGTCGCGGCGGAGAAAGCGGCGGAGTTGGAAGCGACGGGGTTGCCGCTTCGGGTCCCGTCAATCGTCGTCTGGGAACTGTATTTCGGGGTCGGGGCGGGTTCGGAGACGGTGACGAATCAGCGGGAGTACGAGCGGCTCATCGCGAACAAGCCCGTGGTGTCGCTCGGCGGACAACTCGCCCGTCGGGCAGGGGTGCTGATGGGAACACACCGTGTGAGCGACACGAAGCCGACCCTCGATCCGGGCGATTCGATCGTCGCGGCCACCGGGCTGAAATACAACGAACCGGTCGTCACCACCGATCGGGATTTCGACAGCGTCGACGGATTACGGATCGAATCCTACTGACGACCGAGTCTCGGCTGACCGGGCGTACCCCGGCCGCGTCCGCTTCACGCGGACTCATTCGTTCGACGCGCTCGCACCGACCAGCGGCGGCCATCGAACCGCCGGTGTCCGGTGGGTCGGCCGCGCAGTTCGTGTTGTCGAGATCCGTGTTCGGATGGACCGAGCCGCCACTCCACACATCACGTAGTGCAATACATAGCCGCAAAACACCTATTAGTGTACGGTGTACATGAGACGGTACCACGATCATGTCCGAGGGAACCGATCGCGACGACCGCGGCCAGTTCGACTCCGGGATCGCGGACGACGACCTCCTGCGATACTTCACGGAGGGGCGGCCGTTTCACACGGCGGGCGAGGTGGCCGACCGCTTCGACATCGACCGATCGACCGCCTACCGTCGGTTGCGCCAGTTGGCGGAGGACGGGCGTATCGAAAAGGTCACGCTCGGCAGTCGAACCGTGGTCTGGTGGTACACCGCGGACGCTGATGCGGCGACCGCCGAGGAGGACGCCGACGACCCGCTGTTTGCAGCGCCCTCGTTCGCCGTCGACGAACCCGTGGATGACGACGAGATCGACGACGTGCTCTACGGCGAGATCGAGGGATGAGCGGCCCCGGACCGACGCCCCTGTTCGTCGACACGGGCGCGTTCTTCGCTCACTTCGTCGAGAACTCCCCTCGACACGAGCGGGCTCGCGCGGTGATGAACGCGATCACGGCCGGGGACCTCCGATTCCGTCCGTTGTACACCACCGGCTACGTCCTCGGCGAACTGGCGACGCTCGTGCTCCGGAAGGCGGGCCACGGGCACGCCATGGAGACGCTCCGGCGAGTCCGAGACTCGTCGGCGGTGACGGTTCTGCATCCAGACGGGGCACAGTTCGAGGCGGTCTGTGCGGAGTTCGAGCGCTTCGACGACCAACAGATCTCGTTCGTGGACCACACGACGGGAGTCCTCGCCCGCGAACGGAACGTCGACCACGTGTTCGCGTTCGACAGCGACTTCCGAACGCTTGGGTTCTCGCTCGTTCCCGACGACATCGAGATTCCGAAGCGGTAACGCCGGTCGCGTCCGCTTCACGCGGACTCATTCGTTCGACGCGTTCGCACCGACCAGCGGTGGCGCTCTCGCTCGCTCGTCTCCGACTGGTGGTCCATCGATGAATAGGCGGCCGAGACGGCGCGCCGGCGGAGCGACTACTCCGCGACGACCGTTCCAGGGTCGAGGCGGTCGACGACGCCGTCGAAGTCGTCGTCGAAGCTCAGAACCGAGTCGATATCGTGGTGGCCGACCAGCGCGACGGTCATCGCGTCGGTGAAGCTGAGCCCGTGGTCGGCGTACTGCTCGAAGGCGGCGACGGCGTCCTCGAAGCGCGCCGGCGAACTCGAGAGCAGATCGATCGCGTCGGGGTAACCCTCACCGCGGATCCGGCGGCCGAGTTCGACCGCATCCGCCATCCGGCCCGTTCGTCGGTACGTCAGCGTGACGGCTTCGTCGTACACGTACTCGCTCGTGAACACCCGGCCGTACTCCGTCGAACCGAGTACCCGAGTGAGCGCCCGCGCCCCCACGTCGTGGCGACTCGCGTCCGTGTCGTGGTGAGCGTAGAGGACGCCGGTGTCGACGAGGACGCTCATCCGTAGAGGATCTCGTCGATGTCCGCCTCGTCCGTCTCGACGCCCGACGAGACCGTCCCCTCGTTGAATCGCTCGATCTCCGCATCCGAGAGCGCGTTCGTCCCGTCCCGGAAGGAGTCGATGAACGCCGACCGCGAGCGAACGGCCGACTCGACCAGTTCCGTGAGGATCTCCTGTTGGGTGACCTTCTCGCCGGTCTTGAGTTTGATCTCAGCTTGTAGCTCCTCCAGCTTCGATTTCGTCTCCTCGTCCATTCTGACCGCCGTTGCCATACCCGGTGTTTCATCTGCAACTAAATTACAATTGTGATCTGCCGAGTGGTTGGGCCTCATCGACCGCGTCGCCCTCGCACGCCCGGCACACGAGACGACAAGGGCTTTACCCGACAGCGCCGATCCACGACTGAATGGCGAGCATCTACACCGACCTGCTCGGGTGGGCGGTGATCGCGACGTTCCTCGCCGGTGCCGCCGTCGAGTACGTCCGTCGCCGCCCCGCCGACGGGGGCGCGCTCGCTCGACTCCGTCGCCGCCTCGACGGCCTCGCGGTCGCGCCCGACCGCGCGCTCTCGACGGCCGGCTGGGGGCTGTTCGCCCTCTTCTGGTTGGTGCTGTTCCCGCACTTCGCGTTCACGCAGAAGAGCTACGTCGAGGGCGTCCTCTCGCTGGTGGCCGTTCCCGCGTGTCTGTACGCCGGCTGGCTGCTGTGGACCGGTCGCGACTCGCTGCGGGTGCTCTCGCGTGCCGTCGCCGTGATGGGGCTGGTCTACCTCCCGTTCGAGATGGGCCTGCGCGCGACCGGCAGCGTCGAGGCGATCGAACCGCTCAGCCGCGCGCTGATCCTCACCGTCACCGAGCAGACCGGCTGGGCGATGAGCCTGTTCGGCTACACGCCTGAGCGGACGACCGGGCCGATCCTCGGCTATCAGAACGCCTACCAGTTCACCACGCCCGAGGGGCACACCCTCCTGTTCGAGGTCGTCCTCGCGTGTACCGGCCTCGGGAGCATGGCCATCTTCGCGGGGCTCATCGCCGCGGTGCGTGCGCCCCTGGGTCGGAAGCTCCGGGCGCTCGCGGTCTCCATCCCGATCATCTGGCTGCTCAACATCGTGCGTACCACCTTCATCGGGATCGCCTTCGGCACCCAGCGCCTCCAGGTGTTCGTCGACGAGGTGCTGTTGCTGTTCGGCTCCTCGGACCCGTACATGGTGTCCTTTTTCCTCTCCGACCGAGTCATCTCGCAGGTGCTCGCGGTCGTCGCGCTCGTCGGCGTCACCTACCTCGTCGTCCGCGAGCTCCCCGAGCTCGTCACCGTGATCGAGGACGTGCTGTACATGATCACGAACGAGGAGTACGACCTCCTGGAGTCGCTCGACCTGCCGAGGGATCCCGTCGAAACCGACGGCGGGGTGTCGGGCGGCCGCGACGGGACCGACCGGCTGTAGCGGCCGAACCCCTCGCCGCCCCGATCGGTCGCCTCACCGGACGTACCGTCGCAACCGCTCCACGGTGTCGTCGACGAACTCCCCGGTGACGCGCCCCTGCCACGCGACGAGATCCTCGGCTCGGGGGGAGTGAACGGCCCACGGCGACACGAACGATTCCCGCGGGACGCCGCCGACATCCCACACGTCGTCAGCGAGCGGGATCGAGTCCTCGTACCGCCTCGTCGAGACGGCGAGCCCGACGAACTGCTCGTCGGTGAACGGATGTGAGTCGTTACTGATGATGAGCCACGGTCGTTGTCGGTCCTCGCCGAGTTTGAACGGGTCGGAACTGCGAACGATGTCTCCGCGCTCGGGCCTCATCGGGGTTGCTCCTCCCCGCTGGCCGGTCGATCGGGGCGGTCCGAGTCGGGGGCCGCGGCGTCCCACTCGTCCGGATCGATCCCGCCGTCATCGGCGTCGAGTCGCTCGGTGGCGGCGTGAACGTCGTACGCGGCCTCGAGACGCTCTCGGTCGTCCGTGATCGCCCAGTATTCGCCCCTGTGTCGAACTAGGTCGCGGTCCTTCAGCCTGGACAGCGCCGTGCCGACCGTGTTCGGGTCCGCGTCGATCGCGGTCGCGATCTCGGACCTCGTGAACGCCTGCGTCCGGTTCGAGACCAGGTATCGAACCACCTGCTCGGGAACGCTCGGCCCGCGCGGGAGGTCGCCGGACTCGAACTCGTCAATACTGACTGGCATGGGCTGTACTACGTGTACCGATGTAATCAATGTACGGCCACACCCGATCGACGACCCCGGACTGGGGCGTTCCGATATCGAGGCCTACTCAGTCGCCGGAAACGCGTCCCGCGGACACCCGGCCAACTCCGCGAGCGCCTCCGCCTCCAGGTGATGGAGGTCCCCGGGGATCACGAGCATGTGCAGCGGGTCGCCGAACTCGCGCTCGGAGAGCGCCGCGAGCGTGTCGGCGGCGACGACGGGGGTCGGGCTTCCCGCCCGCGCGACCGCGACGCCGACGGCCTCGGAGTCCCAGTCGCGCGCCAGCGCCTCGGCCGCGTGGTCGGCGGTCATGTACTCGTCGGGCTCACCCTCGGCGGGGCCCGCCGGCGACGATCCGGCGACCTTGATGTCGAGATACACCAGCGTGTGGAGGCCGCGCTCGCGGTTCGCCTCGATCCCGTCGATCACCGACTGCGGGGTTCCCTCCGCGCCGTGGGCGTACTCGAACGGGAGCGTCACCGCCTTGCCGAAACGGTAGTTCTGTAGCCCCGTGAGCGACGAGGCGGCCGACTGCGCCGTGACCCCGTGGATCACCCGCGTCTCGATGCCGCGCTCGGCCGCCCGGACCCGGAGATCGGCGTGCGTCGTCGAGATCATCGTGTCGCCGGCGGTGAGGAACGCGACGTCTTCCTCGGCGGCCGCGTCGAGGATCGCCTCGGGATCCCGCTCGACGCCGTCGCGGTCGCGGACCTCGATCGCGACGCCGTGGTGTGACTCGAGGTCGGCGACGGTCGTTCCCGCGAGGCGACTCGTGTAGAACTCCGCGAAGACTCGGTCGGCCGCCCGAAGCGCCTCCCGTCCCTCGACGGTGACCGAGCGCTCGTCCCAGAGACCGAGCCCGATGAAGGTGAGCATGCCGAGGGCGACGCGACGACGGCGCTTCGGGGTTTCGCTCCGCGGCTACTCCCCGTCGCTCGCGACGCCGACGCCTCCCTCGTCGCCCCCGGTTGCCCGGTCGCCCGCGGCCGCGGGGTCGACCCCGAGCGCGTCGAGGTCGACGCCGGCGACGAGGTCGGCGGCGGCCGCGTACGGTGATCGGGTCCGCCCTCGCGAGTCCGGCCGGTCGACGCCCGCGTGCGCGAAGACGCTCGCGAGGAAGGCGTCGCGCGTCGTCGCGGCGTCGAGGACGCCGTGGAGGTACGTCCCGGCGACCGCGCCGACGGCGGCGCTGCCCGGCTCGACGGGCGTGCCCGCGTCGCCGACGCGCTCGCTGCGACCCATGTGAATCTCGTAGCCCGACACGCGGCCGCTCGCGCCCGCCAGCGGCCCGCAGCCGTCGACGGTCGTCTCGGTCCGCCGGACGCGTTTGTCCTCGCGAAAGCGCGTCACGACGGGCAGCAGTCCGAGTCCCTCGACGGCCTCGGCGTCGCCCGTCCCCTCGATGTCGGCGTTCGTGATCCGCTCGCCGAGGAGCTGGTACCCGCCGCAGATCCCGAGGATCGGGCCGTCGAACTCGACGATCGCGTCGGCGAGTCCGCCCTCGCGAAGCGCCAGCAGGTCGTCGACGGTGTTCTTCGTTCCGGGGATCACGACCCCGTCCGCGTCCGCGTTCGCGCCAGCGCCCGCGCCGTCGAGGTCGCCGTCCGGCGGGACGTACGCGACGCGGACGCCCGGCGTCCGCGACAGCGGCCCCAGATCGGTGACGTTGGAGGCTCGCGGGAGCCGCGGAACGGCGACGGTGACGCTCCGCTCGGCCGGGACCCCGTCGTCGTCGCCGACGACGGCGCGCTCGCCGACCGCCGGAAGGGCGACGCTGTCCTCCTCGGGGAGTCCGGGGTCGTCGTACGGGATCACGTCGAGCACGGGGACCCCCGTCCGGTCCTCGAACTCCGCGAGTCCCGACTCTAAGATCGCGGGGTCGCCGCGGAACTTCGTGATGACCGCGCCGGCGACGCGCTCGCGGAGGTCCGCGGGCATGAGTTCGAGGCTGCCGTAGAGGCTGGCGAACACGCCGCCGCGCTCGATGTCGCCGACGAGCAGGATCGACGCGTCGGCGGCGCGCGCGGTCTCGACGTTCGCGAGGTCGCGGTCGTGGAGGTTGATCTCGGCGATCGAGCCGGCCCCCTCGGCGACGATCACGTCGTGGTCGGCCGCGAGCCGCGCGTGGGCGTCGACGACCGCCTCCCGCGCGCGCTCCCAGTATTCGTCGTAGTACGCGCCGGCCTCGTAGTGACCGACCGCCTCCCCGTCGATCACGAGTTGGCTCTCGCCGTCGCCCCGCGGCTTCAGCAACACGGGGTTGTGATCGGTCGTCGGCGTGACGCCCGCGGCCCGGGCCTGCACGGCCTGCGAGACGCCGACCTCGCCGTACCCGCCGTCGGGGTGGACGACCGCGCGGGCGTTGTTGCTCATGTTCTGTGCCTTGAACGGCGCGACGGAGACGCCGGCGTCGGCGAGGCGGCGACACAGCCCCGCGGCGACCGTGCTCTTGCCCACGTGGCTCGCGGTGCCGGCGACGAGCAGCGTGTGGGCCGAGGCGGAGCCGTCGCCGGCGTCGCCATCGGGGCCGTTGCAGTCGTCGGGATCGTCGCCGTCGCCGTGCTCGTCGCAGTCGGCGTCCCCGTCGCGTCCGTGCTCGTCGCGTCCGGCCATCAGTACTCGGTGCCCTTGCGGGCGCGGTGGCCGTCGTCGAACGGGTGGGCCTCCTTGCGGACGTTCGTGATCAGGTCGGACGCCTCCGCGAGGTAGTCGGGCCGCTCGTGCCCGCCCGTGAGCACCAGTTCCAGGCCGTCGGGCGCGTCGTCGATCAGCGCGAGCAGGTCGTCGGGGTCGACGAGGTCGCGGTTCGCGGCGTAGACGACCTCGTCGAGCACGAGCATGTGCGCGCCTTCGGCGGGGTCGCCGTCGAGCGGAAGCGGGGCCGTCAGGTCGACCGAGTTCCACCCCTCGACCAGCTCGCGGGCGCGTTCGAAGCCGGCGCGGGCGCGGGACTCGTGGTCGGCCTCGTCGGAGCCGTCGGGCATGGCGTGCCAGCCGTAGTGGCCGGAGTTCTCGTAGCTGATCCCCGGCATCGCGGCGATCGCGTTGTACTCCCCGCGCACGTCCTCGACGCTGTCCGCGCCGCCCTTCATGAACTGGAGGACGTGCACGCGGTAGCCGTGGCCGGCCGCCCGGAACGCCATCCCGAGCGCGGCGGTCGTCTTCCCCTTCCCGTCGCCCCACCACGTCTGCACCAGCCCGAACTCCTCGGGCGCTGCCGGCTCGATGTCGCGTGCGGCGGGGGTGACGCCTTTCCCCGGCGTGCGGGCGCGGGGGTCGTCGGCGACTTCGGCCTCCTCCGGTCGGTCGTCGTCGCGTGCGCGGTTCGGGTCGTCGGTCGTGTCGTCGGCTGTCGCGTTCGTGTCGGTCATGGTTGGCTTCTACGTCGCGGATCGGCAAACCGTTCGTGGTCGCTGCGGGTCGGATCGGCCCGGAGCAGATCGGATCGGCCCGGACCAGATCGGACCGGCCCGGACCGGATCGCTCACGGCTCGAATACCTCCGTCTCGCGGTCGGTGACGACCCCGTGTTCCGCGTCGGCGACGCTGTCCGGGAGCGTCGCCGTCTCGTCGTCGGCGTACCGGGCGTCGAGGCTGGCGGCCACGGCGTCGCGGACGCACGCGCGGGCGGCGCTCCCGACGGGCGTCGCGCTCCCCGAGAACCGCGCCGGCTCGCCGTCGCGGGCGCTGCCGGCGACGACCGCGTCGGTGGTCGTCCCCGGGAACCCGGTCGCCGACAACAGCGTCGCCGCCTTCGCCTCGGCGGCGACGGCGACGAGGTTCGCGAGCGCGCCGTCGTCGAGGCGGCGGGTCGTCGCCACGAGGACGTTCACCGTGCCGCGGCCGACCGGCTCGTCCGCCGCGGCGTCGTCGCCGGTGACAACGCCGCGGTCCGATTTCTCGGGCCGCATCGGGAGCGCCGCGGGGTTGGAGACGCCCGCGGTCGCGACGGCGACGACGGGGCCGGCGCGGGCGAGGCGGGCGTGGCACATGTCGACGCCCGTGAGCAGCGTCGGCCCGGCGGGCTCGAACCCGGCGTCTGTGCGGCGGCGGGCGACGTACGCGTCGAGGTCGGTGTGCGTCCACCCCTCGGGCACAGAGACGTTGTACGCCGCCGGGGCGTCGGCGAACCCGCCGGCCCAGCCGGTCGAGAGCCACCGCGTGTCGGGCCGTCCGAGCCGGAGGACGCCGTCGGCGACGCGGGTCTCAAACGTCACGTAGCACCTCCAGCAGGCGATCGGTCTCCGCGGGGGTCCGCACGGCGACTCGGACGTGCGAGTCGAGCCCGCGGAAGGTCCGCGCGTCGCGAACCGCGATCCCCGCGTCGGCGGCGCGAGCGAGGACGGCGTCGACGCCGCGCTCTCCGCCGTCGTCCCCGTCGCCGGCCGCTCCGGCGTCGAACAGGAGAAACGGCGCGTCCGACCGGTGCACGTCGAACCCCAGATCGGCGAGGGCCGTCCGCACCCGCTCGCGCTCGTCGGCGACGCGGTCGCGGGTCTCGCGGACGAACTCCGTCTGTCGCATGCAGTACGCGCCGGTCGCGAGCGCGGGCGTCCCGAGGTTCCAGGTCCGGCGGGCGTTCGCGAGCGCCTCGCGCCACGCGCCGGTCGCGACGGCGAAGCCCGCCCGGATCCCGGGCAGGCCGAACAGCTTCGTCAGCGACCGGGCGACGATCACCCCGGGCTCGCCCGCCAGCGACGGCCGGTCGGTGAACCCGAGGAACGCCTCGTCGACCAACAGCGGCGTCCCGGCCTCGCGACAGCGCTCGGCGAACACCCGCAGGTCCCCGTCCGGATACGCGTTCCCGGTCGGGTTGTTCGGGTTGCAGACGATCGCGAGCGCGTGCTCTGCGGGGTCCGCGTCGGTGATCTCCTCCTGGGAGACGAACGCCGGCTCGCCCCCCTGAAGCCGCACCTCGCGGGCGTACTCGCCGAAGCTCGGGTACGGCACGGCGACGGTGTCGCCCGGGCCGACGGCCAGGTCGATCGCGAGCCGGAGCGCCGCCAGCCCGCCCGGCGTCGGGATCACCGCCTCGGCGTCGCAGTCGACGTAGCCGGCGGCGGCGGCCCGGTAGTCCGCCGGCGGCTCCTCGGGGTACGTCCGCGCCGCCTCGAAGGCGTCGCGGTAGACCGCCCCCGCGCCCTCGGGGACGCGCGGGTTCGTGTTCGCGCTGAAGTCGAGGACCGAGGGGTCGTCGCTGCTGCCGTGGGGCGTCCGGTCGGCGTCGCGTGCGGTGTCGAAGTTCATGATCGGCTGTGTGTGTCGGTATCGTGGGTGTCGTCGGTATCGACGGCGGTCGATCCCGTCTCGGGCCGGTCGCGGTCGCGTCGGCCGCGTCCGTCGCGTTCGCGACGCAGCAGCGCCTCGGCGACCCGGAGGTCGCGCGGACGGTTCACGTTCACCGCGAGGCCCTCGTCGGCGAGGACGAGCGATCGCTCGTCGGTCCCGCCGCCGTCGTCGCGGTCGCCGTCGCCGTCGCGGTCGCCGTCGTCTCCGTCGCCGTCGCTGTCGTCGCCGTCGTCATCGCTCCCGCCGACGACGTTCAGCCCGGTCGGGACGACCTCGCGGCCGTCGAGCGTCCTCGTCGTTCCCGGGTCGACGCTGACGCCGAGGTCGCGCTTCAGGGCGACGGGGACGTACGCCGCAAGCGACGCGTCGCCGGCGGCGTTGCCGGCGTCGTTCGCGTCCCCGCCGTCCCCGTCGCCGGCGGCCGCGAGGGCGCGGTCGACCGCGTCGGCCGACAGCAGCGGCAGGTCCGCGGCGACCGTGAGGACCGGCCGGTCGACCCGCGCCAGCGCGTAGCCGAGGTCGGCGACGTAGCCGTCGCCCGGGGCGTCGACGACGGACACGTCCGGCCGGTCGGCGAGTCGCTCCCGGGTCGCCGGGGTGTCCGGCGAGACGGCGGCGTGGACCCGGTCGACCCGGCTGTCGGCGAGCGCCCGACGCACGCGCTCGACCATCGCGACGCCGTCGACGAGCACGAGCGGTTTCTCCGTGTCCGCGCCGTCCGCGCCGAGGCGGGTCCCTCGGCCGCCGCACATCACGAGAGCGTCCACGCGATCACCCCCGCGTGCAGCCCGGCGACGCGGGCCAGTTCGTTCGCCGCGCCGAGCACGTCGCCGCTGACGCCGCCGAGGCGAGCGCGCGCCCACCACAGGACCGCGGCCGCGACGACGACGGCGGCAGCGAGAACGGCGACGCCGGGGGCGACCCGGGGCCACCCGACCAGCGTCGCGGGCGCGGTCGCGAGCGCGACGCCGGCGAGCGCGGTCGGACCGGACTCCTCCGTCAGCGCCGATCCGAGCCCCTCGTGGGGCGCGTCGCCGAGGCACACGAGCGTCGCCATCGCGGCCTTCGCGGCCACCTCCCCGGCGAGGACGACGCCGACGGTCGCGAGGAGGTCGACGCGGGCCAGGTCCGCGAGCGCGAGGCCGGCGGTCGCCAGTCCGACGACGACAAGCGCCAGCGCCAGCGCGCCGCCGACGCCGACGGCGCTGTCTTTCAGCACCTCGTGACGGCGGTCGGCGTCGCCGTGGACGACCGCCGCGTCGCCCAGGTCGGCCACGCCGTCGAGGTGGGTGATCCCGGTGACGACGTACGTCCAGACGACAAGCGCCAGCGCCGCTGTCGGCGTCGGCACAGCGACCGGGACCAGCGCCGGCACCGCGACCGCCGCCGCGAGGAGGCAGCCGAGCGCGTAGCCGGCGACCGGCATTGCCGCCGGGCTCCGGCGGAACGCCTCCCACCCCGGCTCGTCGTGTCCGACCGGGATCCGCGAGAGGAAACCGACCGCGCCGGCGACGGCCGCGAGCGGCCTCACGGCCACGCCGCCACCCCCGTGACTGCCGGCGGTGCGGCCGGCGTCGCGGCCGACGGTCCCGCGACCGCGACGCCGGCCAGCAGGAACGCCAGCGCCCCCGCGATCGCCACCGCCCGCACCCCCGCCCGCGCCGCCGCGAGCGAGGGGAGGTCGGCGTCCGGATTCAGCACGTACGCGCCCGGCTTCGAGAGCCGCACGCCGAGGGCGGCCGCCGCGGTCGCCATCGGCCACCCGGAGTTCGGCGAGGCGGGCACGCGGGCCCACTCGCGGGCGTCGAGGAGCGATCCGGGCGAGCCGGCGGCGACGGCGAGCAACACGGCCGAGACGCGGGCGGGAACCCACATAACCGCGTCGTCGAGGCGGGCGCTGGCGGTGCCGACCGGCGTCCCCGGATACCCGAGCATCGAGTCGAGCGTGTTCACGCCCTTCACCCACGCGGCGGCGGCGACCCCGACCGCGGGCGACGCCTGCGCGCCGACCGCGAACGCCACGAGCGGGGCGACGAGTCCGTCCGCGAGGTTCTCGGCGGCGCTTTCGACGGCCGCGCTGCGGATCTCCGCGGCCGACAGCGTCGACGTGTCCCGGCCCACCAGCGCGATCGCAGACTCCCGAGCGGCGTCGGCGTCGCCCTCGGCCGCCTCGATCACCTCGGTCGCGACCGAGACGAGCATCCGCAGGCTCACCAGCGAGAACAGCGCGACCCCGGCGACGACGGCGGTCGCGACCGCCGAGGGGACCGCTCCGATTTCCGCGTCGGCGACGACGGAGGCCGTGCCCTCGACGACGCCCCACGCGACCGCCGCGAACGCCAGCGGGAGGACGAGCGCGACGGCGACGCCGACGGCCCGCGGGCGAGTCCACTCGCGGTCGACCGCGTCCACGACGCGCCCGAACGCGGCGATCGGGTGCACGCGACTCGGCGGTTCCGCGACCGCGGCGTCGAGTGCCGCCGCCAGCCCGACGGCCGCGAGCGCGGTCAGCCCCATCGCCGTCCGACGACCGCGGGGAGTTCCGCCAGCGACACGCCGTCCGCGTCGGCCCGGACGAACCGACCGCCCGCGTCTCGGATCCCGCCGTCGGTCGCCGGGTCGTCGCCGACGTGGCACAGCCGACCGACCGAGACGCCGAGGCCGTCGGCGACCGCCTCGAACGCCCGCGGGTCCGGCTTGCGCCACCCGCAGGCGACGCTCGCGACGACGGCGTCGAGCGCGTCCGGGTCGAGCCCTGAACGCTCCAGCGACTGCTCGACCAGCCCGGGAACGCTGCAGTTCGAGAGCACGCCGACGGGGCGCTCCGCGGCGAGGGCCGCGACCGCCTCGGTCGCCCCCGGCCGCGTCTCGACGGGCCGATCGAACGCCGCGCGGACGGCCGCCGCGGCGTCGTCGACGAACGCCCGCGGCTCCCGGTCGGGGTCGTCCCCGGCCAGCGCGGCCGCGACGTGGTGGTGGAGCGGTCGCTCGACGCCCGGCGCGTGATCGAGGTGGGGCGTCGCGTACGCCGTCTCCCAGTCCTCCGACACCGACACCCCCTGGTCGCGGAGGGCGGTCGCGATCGCACCCGCGGGATCGCTCGGCCTGTCGGCGTCGACGAGCGTCCCGAACAGGTCGAGCGAGACCGCCGCGACCGGTCCGTCGCCGTCGGTCGACTCGCCGGCGCGCACGTCGCCGGCGCGTGCGTCGCCGTGTGCCACCTCAGATCGCCTCCAGGAACGCGTCGAACGCGCCGCTCTCGGGGTGGACGTGCGCGTACGTGGCGAGCGTCCGGTACTCGGTGAGCCCGTCCATGCCGTCGGCGATGCCGTCGCCGCGGACCACCTCGAAGGCGAACCGGGCGTCGCCGGCCACGTCCGCCGACGAGTAATGGAACTCGTGGCCTCGGAGGGTGTCGCCGCCGGCGGCGGTGAGCGCGTCGTCGCGGGCGCGGAGTTCGACGTGATCCAGCGCCTGATACCGGTCGTGCATCTGCACGTCCGCGGGGAGCACGCCGGCCATCTCGTGGGTGTCGCCGTCGGCGGTCGTCAGCGTCTCCGACAGCGCCATCAGCCCCCCGCACTCCCCGAGGACGGGGAGGCCGTCGGCGGCCCGCTCCCCGATCTCTGCGATCGCGTCGCTGTCGGCGAGGGCGGCCGCGTGGAGTTCGGGGTAGCCGCCGGGGAGGTAGACGGCGTCGCAGTCGGGGAGTGAGTCCCCGCGGGTGGGCGCGAAGGTGACGACCGCGGCGCGCTCGCGCAGGCGCTCCAGCGTCGCCGGGTAGCGGAACGCGAAGGCGGCGTCGTCGGCGACGGCGACGCGGGTTCCGGTCGGCGACGACCCGCTTCCCGGCCCTCCTCGCGACCCGCCTCCCGACCCGTCTTCCGGGCCGCGCTCGCGTTCGGGCGGTCGCGGCGGCTCGCGCGCGAGGTCGGTCAGCGCCTCGCTGTCGAGATGCTCGGCGGCCGACTCCAGGGCCTCCTCGGGGAGCGGCGACTCCTCGCCCATGTGGAGGCCGAGGTGGCGGTCCGGGATCTCGAGATCAGGATCCGGCGGGATCCGCCCGAGGTAGGCCATCCCGTCGGGGAGCGCGTCGCGGATCCCCGCCTCGTGGCGGCCGCCGTGGGCGCGCTGGGCGATGACGCCCGCGACCTCGACCTCGCGGTCCGCGTGGGCGGCGTACTCGCGAAAGCCCAGCGCCGTGGCGGCGACGCTCTCCATCCCCGCTTTCGCGTCGACGACGAGCACGACCGGGAGGTCGAGCGCCTCGGCGACCATCGCGGTGCTGGAGCCGTCGCCGTCGTACAGTCCCATCACGCCCTCGACGACGGCCACGTCTCCCTTCCCGCGGTGGTAGTTCCGCCGGACGCCGTCCTCGCCCTGCAGCCACACGTCGAGCGTCCGCGAGGGGGTCCCGGCGACCGCCTCGTGGTGGCTCGGGTCGATGAAGTCGGGGCCGGCCTTCGCCGGCTGGACCGCGTGGCCGGCGGCCTCGAGCGCCCGGATCGTCGCCAGCGTCGCCACCGTCTTGCCGACGCCGGAGGCTGTGCCGCCGAGGACGAGCCCCCTCATCGGTCCGCCTCCGGCGTCGCCGCTCCCTCCGTCGCGGACGCCTCACGTCCCGCGAGCAGTCGGTCGTACACGTCGGCGATTCGAGCGCGGAGGTCGGCCGTCGACGCAGCCGACTCGTCGATCAGGCGGAGTGCCCCGCCCATCCCCGCGCCCTCCTTCGCCTCGCCCGCGACGTACGCATCCATGGCGGGATGGTCCTCTCGCTCGAACCCGGGGTCCGTGACCGCGAGGTCGACGTCGAGCGAGTCCGCGAGCGACGCGATCCCGGCCGACTCGTCTTCGGCGACGAAGGAGGTCGTCGCGACCGAAAGCGGGGCGTCAACGCCGGCGTGCCGGACGAGCGCCGCCGCCGCGGCCTGCTGGGTTCCGCCGGCGAGCGTCACCGCGGCCCCACTCTCGACGGCCCCGACGGTCAGTCCGGCGACCGCCGCGAGCACGGGGTCGCCCATCGCCGTCAGCGCCTCGACCGGGTCGCCGGCGGCGTCGCCGGCGTCGAGGCCGGCCGCCTCCAGTCCCTCGGCGACGACCCGCCGCTTCAACTCGAGGGGGTTCTCCGGCAGCGACGACGACACCGCCGGCTCCTCCCCGAGCGCTCGGAGGACGCCGAGGGCCGTTGTCGTTCCCCCGGGGATCGTCTCGCCGATCACGAGGCGCTCGTCCGGGAGCGCGCCCCCGAGTTCGCGTGCGGCCTCGTACGTCTCCGCCGCGTGGGGGACCGGCGTCGGCTCGCGCACGTCCAGCCCCGGGCCGCGGCCCACGTCGACGGTGGGCGCGCCGGTGCGCCCCGCGATGCCGGCGTCGACGGCGAGCACGTCGAGCCCCAACAGCTCCCGCGCCGCGCGCGTCACGACCGCCGGCGTGGGACAGCCCGTCGGGCTCACCGGGACGACCGGCGCGAGCGTCGGCCGCCCGTGGACGACCACGTCGAGGTCGGCCCCGGGCGTGTGCCGCATCAGCTCCGGGTCGGCCCCGGCGGCGCTGATCCCCTCGATATCGGCGGTCTCGGTCGTCCCGGCGACGAGGACGAGCCTCACGGCTCACCCCCCGTTCGAGCGATCGAGGCGGGCGCTCCCGGACTCGCTGGCGATGTCCGCGGTCGTGTCGCGACTGGGTGTTTCGGTCTCATCTGTGAGGCGCGGACGGGGCGTCGCCGGCGGCGACCGACCGTCCGCGCTCGGCCTCGCCGGGGCGGCGACCGCGACGGGTCCGCCCCGCCCACCGCCCGATGCACGCTGTGACAAGGCGAAGCGCCGCACATAACAATTCCGTCTGTCCTAGAACAAGTCGGATTGAGCGACCGGTCGGGGGGCATCGCGTTCCGGCCGAGTGCGTGCGTTGGGCTGACACGCACTTCCCGGTCGGAGGTCATTACGAATCCGATCGAATCAGTTTATCGTTGACGCTCCACATATCAGTTCAACCAGGCAGCAACAATTAAGCAACGTGCGTCGTCAGGGAACCCTATGCCTGACGCCGCCGCCGTCTTTGATTCTCTCCAGACGATCCACAACCGATCGGCGGAGGATATGAGCGAGCGCGACGTCGAGAACCTGTTTCTCGAAACCGGCTTCTACGATGCTCTCGGGTACGAGGGGACAGGGACCGACCTTCGCAGCGAGTTCAGCCTCCCGGACGACCGTCGGCCTGACTACATCACGCTCGACTCGAACGAGGCTGTCACGACCGTCTACGAGTTCAAAACGACCGGCGAGAGGCTCCCGTCTCACGAGGACCAACTGTTCGGGTACATGGAGTTCCTTCGGGCAGAGCACGGCGTCTTGACCAACGGAGAGGAGTTACGACTCTACCGACGTGGCGAAGACCGCCCACAGCTTATCGTCTCGTTCGACGCCGTCGCCGACAGCGACGCCCGCGATCTGGTGAGCGCACTCCAGAAACGCGAGTTCGACCTGACGGACCCCGACCAAGTCAATGAGTTCCTCTCGGACCTCGATCCGATCCCCCTGGACGAGCGCGCCGAACTCGGACAGGAGCACTTCTTCGAGACGTTCCGACTCGAGGAAGGGAGCCCGTTCGCCGACCTCGTGACGGGGATGATGGATCTGCTCGAAGAACTCCGCGACGACCAGGAAGCGAAGTTCGTCAAGGGTGCCTACGATTTCTGGGAGGCGACGTACGCGAGCGAGCCCGACGAGGTCCCGGATTCGTGGGAGCCGTTCATCGGCGGGAACCAGTCGCTCCGGGACTTCATGTTCTGTCTCGAAAGCGGGCACGCCCTTCTCGCGCGACTGTTGCTCGCGAAGGCGACCGAGGACCACGACTTCTTCGCCGGCACCGGATACGGCGGGATGGACGACTATTTCCGCGGGCTCCAGGGCTTCGGGGACATGATCAACCTCGACGCGTTTCCCGTCGCCGCGGACAACCTCATCGACGACATGCAGGACAAGCTCGTCGAGGGGCTGTTTCAGGACGACATTTTCGTGTGGTGGACAGACGGGTACGCCGAGCAGTTGTCACGGGGCCACGAGTCCGGTCCGAATCAGTTCCAGGCCGTCGCACGCGAATCCGGCGGGGTCGAACGGATCAGCGAGGCCACCCGGGACCGATTCAGCCGTGCGGTGGCGGAGGTGTTCTTCAACGTGCTTCGGTTCGACTTCGGGGACGTACAAGGGGACCTCCTCGGGGACCTGTATCAGCGGTACTTCGATCCGGAGACCCGGAAGGCGCTCGGGGAGTTCTACACGCCCCAGCCGGTGATCGATTACATCATGGACGGCGTCGGCTACGACCGCGGCGTCACGAACGAGCGGCTCATCGACCCCGCCTGTGGCTCTGGAACGTTCCTCGTGGAGGCGGTCGATCGGTACCTCGCGGACGTGGAGCGGTACGAGGAGGACCCGGACTGGAAGGACCACCTCCAGGACCTGTGTACCAGGCCGCGCGTCGTTGGGCTCGACATTCACCCGTTCGCCGTGCTCATGGCGCAGATCCGGTTCGTCGTCGCGATCCTCCCTGCCTACCGGAAGGCCAAGCAGACGCACCCGGACTACACGATCCGCCGGCTCCCAATCTACCGGACTGATACGCTCCGGAACGAGCGGGAGTTAACCGGGACGGACCTCGGAGACGACGGCTCGCGACAGATGACCTTCGACGCGATGACCGACGACGATCAGGACGTTCGGATCCCTGTTCCCCTCCCGGTTGAGGTAGACGAGGACGAGGTGTCCGAGACCGAGGACGGCTTCTTGGTTCGGCGCGTGCGGATGCCCCTGTTCGACACGATCCAACTTGAGACGGGCGTGAGCAACTTCGGGGAGTACTTCGCCGCGTTGCAGGGGGTTCTCGACACGGTGAAGGACCACATGGCGCTCGCGGAGGAGTTCGGCGGGGACTTCGATTGGACCTACCAGAGCGGACTCGAGGAGCGGATCCACCACCACACGGACCGCGAGTACGACGGCGTCGAGGAGTTCTTCGCCCCGTACGTGAACGACATGCTGGAGAACGTCCGCTACCTCAAGGAGGAACACAACGACGGGCGGCTGTTCAAGATGTTCGAGGACACGGTGCTGGCGCTCGTCGTGAAGAACTACATGGAATACGATTACGTGGTCGGGAACCCGCCGTACGTTCGTATTCAGAACCTCCCTGACAGCCAGAAGGCGATGATGGACACGCTGTACGACGCGACGACCGGGAACTACGACATTTACTGCCCGTTCTACGAGCGCGGGCTCGACTGGCTCGCCGAGGACACGGGCAAGCTCGGGTTCATCACGCCGAACCAGTTCATGGTCACGGACTACGGGGAGGGGCTCCGTCGCGTGCTACTCGAAGACAGCCGGATCGAGGAAGTGTACGACTTCCGGGATTCAGGTGTTTTCGAGGACGCCACCAACTACCCCGCGGTCGTGATTCTCGAAGACGAACCGGACGAAGCTGAGCGTAAGGAGAACGAGATCCGGTCTGTCCGGGTGAAGGCGAACACGGACGACGAGGACGACCGGGAATTGGACGAGGCTATCGTGACCTCGGTGCGAGAGAACCGCGGGTCTCCGGGTTACTCGGACGACTTCATAGACGTGTTCGACTATCCCCAATCGAAGCTCTCTGCTACGGGATATTGGGGGCTGATGCCGCCCGAGGAGTTGCAGGTGTTCGAGAAGCTGGAGGACAATGCCACGGCAAACTTCGGCAATATCACCGATGCCGTCTTCGCTGGCACGCAGACAAGCGCAAACAAGGTCTACCTGGTAAAGCCAGTCAATGCCGACCGAATCGAACCTGAGGACTGCGGTAGTACTGTTAGGGTCGTTCCGACTGGAGAGAACCAGGAGTACGAGATAGAAACGGATCTACTCTGTCCGTGGCTGAGGGGTAAAGACGTGGAGCGGTGGCGTGGAGAGTGGTCGGGTCTCCATGTTATCCTCCCTCATTATGTTGAGAGAGATGGTGAAGACACGACGACAAAAGCGTACGACGCCGAGTACCTAAGAGAACAACTTCCCTTAACGTGGGGATACTTCCAGAAGCACCGCGAGGCCCTGGAAGGTCGAGAGAGCGGCCGGATGGAGGGGCGCGAGGACTGGTATGCGTTCATCTACCCAAAGAGTCACGAACGCTTCGAGAAGCCGAAAATCATCGGTGCTCACATTTCCGAGAACGCCCGATTCATGATGGACAGCGAGGGCGTTTGGTATTTCAAAACCGCATACGGTATCGAACTCGATGACCCCTACCGAGAACTCACAGAGGAGATGGCCTGCCAACTCAACTCGAAGGCTCTCGATTTCTACTTCAAGCATATCACGACGGTCAAGATGGGCGGATACTACGAGTACCGTTCACAGTACGTTGAGAAGCTTCCCTGTCTGACCGAGGACACCGCCGGCGTATTCGACGTGATGCAGGGGACCGCCGAGGAGATCGTGGACACCATTGACCTCGATAGCAGGACCGACCGCTTCCCGGAGGCATATCTCGGCAACTACGACGGGGAACTCGATTACATCACCTACGAATGGCAGACGCGCCGGTACCCTGTGAGCGCCGAGGTGCAGGGCGACGTGGACGGGAACTTCACCGTGCAGGCCGGGCGGTCCGACACGATCAACGACCCGGCGATGTACTCTGACGACCGCGAGGCCCGGAAGCGACGCGCCGAGTACGTTTACGCGGCCGTAGATGGCCGGAGCGTCAAGAGCGGCGAGGAGACGACCATTCCTATCCCCCGGAGTGACGCCGGCGTAGTGGAGCTTCTGGAGCGTCTGGAAGCGGATCGGGAGGAGGTCGCCGCGACGGACATTGCCGAACTCGAAGCCGAGATCGACGACGCCGTGTACGACCTGTTCGACCTAACTGCGGAGGAACGCGCGGTCGTGGAGGACTACCTCGACGTGTTCTAACTCGACTGTTCCGTCGATTCAGTATCGTTCCGTCGCCACACGAGGGGGGTCGGGCGGTACGCTTATGACATTCAATGACGAGCTTTGACATACGATGCCCGTCGAGTTCGAGGACTACCGCGAATCGAGTGACGGTGACGGCTTCGACTGGACGCTTCGCGAGGGGTCGAACGCTCACACGATACTGTCGTTCCTCGCCGAGCATCCCGAACAGGGGTTCACCCCGAAGGAGATCCACGAGGCGACCGGCGTGACGCGCGGGTCGGTCGGCAAGACACTCCAACGCCTCGAGGAACGCCAGTTGGTCCGTCACGCGGAACCGTACTGGGCCATCGGGGACGACGACCGCGTCGGTGGGTATCTCGGGATGCTGTCGTCGCTCGACGCCGTCGCCGAGCGCGAGGGAACCGAGGACCGCGACGAGTGGCGCGAGGCCGCTGACACGGGGCAGTAGCGCCGGATGGCTCCGCACACGCGCGGCGACGTGGTGTGGCATCCGGCACCGTTTCGAGACGGCGGGCGACCCTACGTCGTCCTGAGTGACGACGACCACCCGTTCTACGGCGAGGAGTACGTTGTGGTCGGCGTGACGACGACCGAGCGCGAGCGAGCGGTCGCGCTCCCACCGGAGACGTGGGCCGAGGGCGGCGCGCCGAAGCCGAGTTGGGCGTCACCGTGGTACGTTCTGACGGTCAAAGACACGACCATCAGCGATCGTCTCGGGCGGCTCACGGCGGAGACGACAGACGAGATCGCGACAGCGGTTGCTGGGATCCTCGGACTCGATATGTAGTCTCCGAGGCGCAAACTGGTGGAGGGATCATGAACCACGCCCGGACTCGCTTCGTTCGCCCGATCTACCTCACATCTCTCCACGCGAGGCTCCTTGGCCTCATTTCGTTCGGCAGGAGAGCCGGTGGAGGGATTTGAACCAAACCTTTACCATCCCAAGCGCCGCGCCTAGCCTCATGCCAGGAGACCCCAGCCGGGCCGTCGACACCCTCCGCGAGCAACTCCGCTCCGGAGACCGCGGCGGCTGCGAAGACGACCGAGATCTCCTCCTCGACTTCAGCGACGAGCTGAAGATCCGGCGGGAGGACTACGGGCATCACCGACACGAGAAGCTCCTCCGACACACCGTCCGCATCAGCGAGAACGCCGACACGTGCATCCACGAGAGTATCCTCGAGGAGGACGTCGACGAGGAGAGCGACGCCTTCTACGCCGCGAAGGACGCCGCGAAGGCGGCCGTCCGCTGGATCCACGACACGTACGACGTCGAGGACGGCAGCCAGGAGACAAACCGCGACTACCGCGTCGCGTTCCGCCTCGTCGCGAAGCACATCACCCGCGGCGACGAGGTCCCCGACACCCACGACTGGATCTCGACGAAGACCACTCGCGACTACCAGCCTGAGCCCGACGAGGCTGACATGCTCACCCTCGAGGAGGCCGAGGCGATGGCCGAGGCCGCCCGCAACCCCCGCGACCGGGCGCTCATCATGCTCCAGTTCGAGGGTGGATTCCGCGGCGGGGAGCTGTTCGAACTCGCTGTCGACGACATCACCGATGGCGAGCACTCGATGAAGGTCCGCGTCGACGGGAAGCGCGGCGAGCACGACGTCCACCTCATCAAAGCCGTCCCGTTCGTGAAGCGATGGCTCGCCGAGCACCCCGGCGACGGCGACGATCCGCTGTGGTCGAAGTTGAACACGCCCGAGGCCGTCTCCTACCAGCGGTACCTCCAGTGCTTCAAGGAGTCCGCTGCGCGCGCCGACATCGACAAGCCGGTCACGCCCACGAACCTCCGGAAGTCGAACGCCTACTGGCTCTCTACGCGCGAGAAGTCCCAGGCGTTCATCGAGGACCGGCAGGGTCGCGCCCGCGGCTCCGTCGTGATCGGCCGCTACGTCGCGAAGTTCTCTGGCGAGACCCAGGAGAAGCAGTACGCGGCGATGCACGGCGTCGATATCGACGAGGAACCCGAGGCCGAGGAAGTCCCGCCGGTCCCCTGCCCCCGATGCGAACTGAAGACGCCGTCGGGGAAGGACTACTGCATCCACTGCAACTTCTCGCTCGATCTCGAGGCGAAGGAGCTGCTCGACCGCGTCACCGAGCGGATGGAAGACAAGGCGCTCGAGCACGGAGACCGGGAGTTGCTCACCGGCGCTCGGACGCTCCGAAAGAAGCCGAACATGATGGACAAGGACGACCTGCATCAGTTGGCCTCCTCGCTGTCGGACGCGAACGACTGACGGGCGAGCTCGCAGATCCGCGCGACCTCCTCGTCGGTGTCCTGGTAGCGCTCGTAGAGCCGGTCGAACAGCTCTTCGTCCTCGTCGCTCGGCTCGTGGGTCGTGGGTGGGGTGGTCGCCTCAGTCATGGTGATAAAAGGTCGCGATGTGCTCGTTGTGCGGGCTGTACTGCGCCTCGTCAATGGGGCCGCCCGCCCGCTCGACCTCGCGGACGACCCGATCGTACACCTGGTAGTGCTCGGGCTGGTACGCCGTCACGATCGCCGAGCTCCCGTCGGGCTGGTCGACCTCGAGGAAGACGACGTAGTACTCGACGCCGCACCAGGCGACGCCGCCGTATCCGTAGACGGCGCTGGCTTTGTGGTCGCCCTGTCCGCGGATCCACGAGTGTCGGTGGAGCCCTCGGATGTGCGTCGAGAGGGCGAGTGCATGCCAGGGGTCGATCGTGTCCGGGGGCGTACGGTCATCCCACTGGTCGCGAGCGTGGCCGGTGAGGTGGGCGGGGCCCATGCCCTCGGGGTCGGCGCTACTCGCCATCGCCACACCCCCAGTCAGTCCACGTCGTCTGCCCGCGTGTGTCCGGGCGCTCCACGTCGCCGGCGGCCTCGAGCTCGGGCACGCCGACGGTCTCCTCGCGACCGGCGGGGTCGGGCGTCGCGTCGACGGTCTCGCCGTCACTCCCCAGCGCGGCCGGCCGCTCGGTGATGTACTGGACGGTGCCGTCGAGCGCGGGGCCCTCGTACGACCGCCCGCTCATCGGTCGCCTCCGTACCGTTCGAGGGCGTCCTCGACATCACGGTACCCCCGCGCCCGGCGGAGGTCGTCACCGTCGAGATTGCCGTCGTAGATCGCCTGCGACAGATCGGTCACCAGGTCACGGTAGGCCTGGTTGTTCGCCGCCTGTCCGGCAAACAGCCATACGATGGTCACAACCAGGCTGACAGCGGTCGCCGCAACGGGCCTCGCCACACCGACGCCCACAAGGCACCAGGCGGCTCCCATGAGCAGGAGCCACGCAGTCTCTCGCCGGTGCGACCGCGGGTCGTCCCACGGCGAGACGGGCTCGGGGGACTGCTCGCCGTCGATGTCCTCACCACCGTCGGTCATCGGCCGGTCGACGCCGTAGTCGTCGAGGACTCGGTTGACCCCGCTACGCAGCACGTCGCTGCGGTCGCGAAAGTCCGACGTGTCCGCGAGCTCGTCGACGGCCTCCAAGTCGTCCTTCGAGAGGCGGAGCGTGACCCGGGGCATCAGGCGGTCACCTCCTCGCGGATCTCCGCGATCTGCTCACCCAAAGCGGGCTTCTCGAGCAGCTTCGAGCTACCCTCTTGCTTGAGACCGAGTAGCGATAGCGCATCGCGTGCCTCGTTATCGCTGACGCCGAGCTCGGCGGCGACATAGCTCGTCCACGCGCTGGGGCCCTCTGACTCGACGGCGTCGAGGACCTCCGGGAGCCCGACCCGCGCGGACATCCGCGACTCGTCGAGCTTGCGGTAGGGCCACGCCTTCTCCTCACCGTCGTCGTCGCCGTCGGCATCGTCGCCGTCCGGCTGCGGCTCCTCATCGAGCAGCGGGCCATCGTGATCAACGACGGCCGGCTCGAGGGCGTCCCAGTCGACGGACCGTGGCTCCGGAGTGGGGCCGGAGGTCTCGTCGACGCTCTCGTTGGTCTCGGCGAGTCGGTAGAGCACCCGGCGACCGTCCTCGGGATCTTTCCGCGTCGAGACGCGGCCGTCGTCGACGAGTTCTCGCAGCACCTTGCGGTAGTAGCTCGAGGATGTCTCCAGCTCCTGGCTGATCTCGTCGGTGGTCGACTCCCCGCGCTCCTCAAGCACGGCGAGGATCTGACCCCGGATGTCGCCCGCAGTAACGTGGATGTCGTGCTGTACGAGGCGGCTACGGACGGTGTGGTAGCTGACTCCGAACTCCGCGGTGGCCTCCTTGATCGTGTCGTGAGCGTCGTACGCCCACCGGAGGTGGGCCTCGTCGGTGTGGTCCAGCTCCTCGCCGTCGGGGAGCGGCCGCCCGTCGACGGCGTCGCCGTCGGTAGTATCGCCGCGATCGTCCGCGTCGGCAACCTCCTCACTCCCCGTCGCGACCGGCTCGATCCGGCTGTCGGATCGCTCGACAACGGCGGACTCGGTGGTGTCCAGCGATAGTTCTCGCGGCTTGGCCGCCGCCTCCGAGGGCGCGTCCTCCCTCTCGCGATCGCCGTTTGATACACCGTCATCCGCTTTATCAACCGCCTCATCGCGCCCGGACTCGGCCTCGAAGAGGACGGGACGGCCGTCGTCGTCGACGCGACCGTCACTCGACGCCGGCATCGCCCCCGCGAGCCGGTGGGGCTCCGAGCCGTCCTCCGCGTTGGCCTCCGGCTGGGTCTCGGAGTGGGCCTCCAGGTCGGCCTCGGCGGGGATAGTCAGCGTGAGCTGCACGCGAGCGGCGCGACCGTCGCCGGCGGCCACGGCATGGTCGACCTCGTCGACGTCGATGCCGAGCGCTTGGAGCTGGTCGACGACCTGGGCAGTCCGCTCGAGCGCGACCGGGAGGCTGAGCGTGTCGGCCTCGTCGGTGGTCGCCATCAGGCCACCTCCGTCAGGTCGACCGTGAGGCTACTGCCGATCCAGGCGTCGCCGCCGGCGTCGAACACGAGACCACCGCCCCAGCGCGGGTAGGCGTCCAGGTGCTCCATCAGGCACCACCCCCGTACCGGCAGCCGGGACACTCGCCGTCGACGAGCCAGCGCTCCGAGACTCGCTCACCACACCCCGTACACGACCCGTCGCCGGCGACGAACGCCTCGAACGACGGCGGGAGCGAGTCGGCGCTCACGCCCGGTCACCCCGGCGGTCGATGAGCGGCTGCCAGTCGGGGAGCACGGTGTTGCCCTCCTGGCTCGGGGCTTTGATGCCGGTCCAGGAGAGCTCACACTCGAGCAGCTCGGGGGGAGCGTCGACGAGCGACCCCTCGCTGGCGCGGGCGTCGCGCTCGCAGGGGCGGCACAGCCGATTCGACGTCGGGGAGCCGCAGTTGCGACACCCCGACATCACGCCTCACCCCCGAGGGCCACATCCAGGAGGTCGTACACGTCGTCGACGCGCTCGGGCTCGGTGACGTAGTGCGAGAGCACCCACCCCAGGCGATCGCGGACGACCGCCTCGCCGGCGTCGGTCAGCGCGTACTCATTGGTCCGCTTGTCGAGTTCGCTCTTCGCGACGAGCCCCTCGTCGACGAGGGTGTCCAGGTTGGGGTACAGCCGGCCGTGGTTGACCTCGGTGTCGTAGTAGTCCTCGAGGGCGCGCTTGATCGCGAGCCCGTACAGCGCCTCCTCCGAGAGGATGGCGAGGATGTTGGTCTGGAACGCCGTGAGGTCGAGCGGGCCGACGCGCTCGCCCGGCGTCGACGCCGTGGCCGTGCTGTCGGCCTCGCCCATCGGCGTCCCCTCGTCGGCGGGCTTGCCGACGGCGTCCACGTCGACGCCGACTCGCTCGCCGCCATCGGTCGCGACTGCCCGCCACTTGTCGAGCGCCTCGGTGTGGATCTCCAGGCCGAGGATCTGCTCGCCATCGTGGTGGATCGTCGCGACCTCGGGTGCCCCGATCTCCCCCTCGCCGTGCTCCTCCTCGAACTCGCGGCCCCACTCGGTGTGGAGTAGCTCGTGAACACGCCCGTCGCTGTCGAACGTCTCCAGGAGCTTTGCCTCGACCCACTCCTGCGCCCCTTGCGAGCTCCCGGGGACGTGCTCGGGGACCGCGTCGGGGTAGTCGGCAAAGATGAAGTCGCCGACGCCGTCCGGTGCCGCATCGCGGTGCAGCGTCGCCGTCGCCGTGTGGGGCGCGTCGACGTCGACCTCGTCGGTCCCGCCGATGACGACGTTTTCATCCGCGGTAGGTGCGGCTTTCGTCTCAGTAGCCGGTGTGTTACAATCAGCATCGCTGTCGGTACCTTCATTCGTCGTGCGGGCATCATCCCGCGTGTCTCGTTGCGTTGGCATCCTTGATCGGGATTCGCATCGGGACGGCGGCCCACGCGGCCGGATTCAATTGGACCTGAGGCCGGGCGCGTGGGATACCGTTAGTTCTGTGCCGGTGCATCGCGATGGGCATCCTCGACCTCATCGAGGAGGCCGTTGATCACGTCGTCGAAGGAAACACCCGGCTCACGCCTGTCATTCAGACGCTTCCAAGTGTCCCGACTTATCCGGACGGTAGTGTCATCGCCCATCGTACTTCACCATGTATGCATGCATAATAAGCACTTTGGAGCCTAAGCTACTTGCATCCTTGGGGCACCGTATATATGCACACAACTTCCAGAACATCGTATGTCCGAAGACGGAGACGGCGACACGTCCATCCGGATCAAGATCGAAACGTGGCGTCGGCTGAAGGACCGGAAGACCATGCCTGACGACTCGTTCGACAGCGTGATCAACGAGCTGCTCGACATCGCCGAGGAGGCTGAAGAGGGAAATCCGAGTAAGGTCCCCGCTTCTGCCGACTGACGTCACGCTCTCTCCTCCAGTTCGACGTCGACGTTCACGTGTTCGAGCGCCGCCCGAACCCACGGCGGGATGACGACCACTTGCGCCGGCGTGATCCGCTCGGCGACCCCTTCGTGATCAACGCGATAGCGCCACGTCTCACCGGCGTGTGAGAGCCGGACGCACTGGCCGTCGCCGTCGGCCTCGACTTCGATCGTCGCGTGACGATCGCCGGTCGACACGTCGAGCCCGGCCTCGTAGAGATCGAGCTCGAACGTGGACCGGCGCGATTTGCTCTCAGGCACACCCCGACCGACGCGCCGAACCACGGAAAAACGGGGGGTCATTTCCGGCCCCACATCGGTCGAGTTGCAGTAAGTATATTGCACCGACACTATGCATTGAACCCGTGTCGTCAACGAAGTATTGCGTCTCGTGCGGGTCTGAGATCGATGCGTCCGCGCAGTTTTGCCCTGAGTGCGGGCACGAGGTAGGAGCGTCGTCGACGAGCATGGTCAAGTCGGGCGACGCTGAGACACGCAGCCGCTCAGAGACGGTGGCCGACGACGAGTGGGACGACCCCGCGGGCGTTGGGCGGTCGTCGGGCGGTGGCGGGTGGGGGCTCCGTGGTCGAGAGACGATGTTCTATGTCGGGCTCGTCCTCGGGATCGCCGCCGTCATCTTCTTCGGGTGGGTGTTCTTCCTCATCGCGATCCCCGAGGCGCTGCTGGCGCTGCGGGGAAGCACGCTGCAGAATTCGTTCCCGTCGGACGCGCGGGACAACCCAGCCGTCGAGGGCTCGCTCCTCGCGATGCGGCTGTACGGAAACTTCATATTGTTAATGATGGCATTGGGGTTCATCGCGGGGATCCTACTCGTCGCGTTGTAGGAGACCGCGATCACTCCGGCGTCGCGCCCTGACCTACGTCCCCGAGTGGGTCGACCGGCGACTCGAGATCCGGGTCGAGCGGGACGTAGCGAACACCGCCGCCATCGCCGATCCGGTTGATGAGGTCGTAGTCGCGGAGCTTCTGCAGCTTATTCCTGCGCGATCGCTTCGAGATCGGGTGGCTGTCGGTCGTGTAGACGTCGTCGGTGACCTCGTCGTAGCGGTTGTGCAGCGCGCCGGCGTCGATCCCGCCCGCCCCCGCCTCTTGAATGAGTGCGTAGAGGACCTGATGGTGGTACGGGAGGCTGTTTAGATTCGCCTTGCGGATCTCGTCGCGAGCGCGCTCGCGACCGATCTCGATGTGGCGGTCGGAGATCTCCCGGGCCTCCTGCTCGCCGGCGACGACAGCGGCATACCGGAGCGTCTGGATCCCACGCCGGGCCGCGCCGGCTGCCTTGTCGGCGACGCGCTCGAGCGTACTGCGGTCCCACGCTTGCGGGGGGAGTCCCTGCTGGGCCCGCGGCTCGAGGATGTCCGCGAGCTCGTCGACGCCGTATCGCGTGAGCTCGATCTGGTTGCGAGAGTGCCACGGCTCGCCACCCACCTGGTCGGCCTCGTGGCGGACCAGCCACTCCTCGAGGTCGTGGATGATAACGATCGCGGCGACGCCCGGCGCGCGCTCGACCGCTTGGAGGACCTCCGTCTCGTGGAGGTCGTCGGCCTCGTCCAGCAGGAGGACGGCGGGCCCCTCAAGGGACCGGAGTCGCTGCTTGCGTTCGTCGATGGACAGCGCGCGGTGGACGTCGCCGTCGACGGGCAGCTGCTCGAGGGCGCGCAGGAGGATCCCGCCAGTCGTTTTTCCGAGGCAGCGGATCTTCGCGACGTTGAGGGCGGCCTCCTCCTGGTAGCGAGTGAGACAGTGGCGCGCGAGGGTGGTTTTCCCGACGCCGGAGGGGCCGTGGATGAGGACGTCGTTGTCGGTGTACCCCCGACTGATCGATGAGAGGCGCGAGAAGAGTTTCTCGGTTGGTTGCTCGCGATGCTCGAGCCGCCGCGGCAACCAGTCGTCGCGGAAGACGCGTCGGTCCGACAACATACCCGTCTCGTCGCTGACGTGTGGAGGTGATATAAACCGGAGGGTGACTTCCGGCCGCTTTAAGAGTTGGTAGAAATCAACGACTCGAATTCGTCCCACTCAGCGCCCAGCACCTGGTATCGCCAATACAGCGTGTGGGCGTAGGCCTGCCGGCACCGGTCGCCGTCAACCTGGTTGTGGTCGATGTCGTCGATCCCACGCCCGCGGCCGTGACAGATCCCGCAGCAGATCCACCCGGTCGGCTCACCCCTCGCGATCCCGTCGACGGTGACCGGCGTGTGTGATACCTCGATGTGGTAGTACGTGTCCGGGTCGAGCGGGCTGGGGCCGGCTGGCTTCTTCATGGTCCGGCCTCCGCGTCGACGACGCCATCGCGATCGCGACGCCCGAACTCGCCGTGGAGATCGGCCTCGACCCACACCGCGGTGACGCGCTCGTTGCCACCGCCGACCCACTCGCCACCTTCGCGGCGCTCCTCGAGGAGATCCCACGCACCGTCCGGTCGGCGCTCGATCCTCGTCCGCCGGCGCACGCCGTCCGACTCGGTCCGCGCGAGGATGAGCGACTCGGGGATCATCGGTACACCTCCCAGCGGGCGTCCGCACGCATCGTCGCGATGCTCTTCGCGAGCTCGTCGTCAGGGTCGGGACACCGGTAGTGCCGGTTGCGGAGCGTCACCGTGGCCGCGACGTAGTCGCCGTCGCGCTCGTCGACGACCGCGCGGAACCGCGGGAGCTCCGGCTCCAGCTCGGAGGTGTCCTCACGGACGGGATCGCGCGCCTCGGTGCAGCGGAGCACGTCGCCCGGCTCGAGCGCGTCCCACCGGTCGGGCCGCGTAACCGCCTCGCCGGTGCGGTCGCCGGCGGCGCTGTCGTCGGCGTCGGTCGCGACGGTCACGCCTCGAGCACCTCCGTCGTGCCGTCGACGCGCTCGATGCGCGGCGCGCCGGACACGTGCTGGCCGAGCAGCGGGTCGAGTCGCGAGCGGTCGACCCAGGCGGGGATCGTCCGCTCGCCTCTGGCGTACTCGGCGCGGCGGATGTGACGACACCGAACGCCACGATGCAGGCAATCAGGGCAGTCGCAAACCCCGGCCCGCAGATCGACGGCGTAAATTCGACCGGAGTCGGAGACGACTTTGAAACGCTCAGAGTCGTCGGTGGGGAGGACGACCATCGCCGACGTAAGCGCCGAAGCGGAACGCTTGTTGAGAGACGACTCGATTGACGGCGTCGTGCTCATGCTGTCACCTCTTGCTTGAGCTCGTCGTACTGTTCCCGTGAACGGTGCTCCCACTTGTACTCGAACCCAGGCGGAGCTGGGCCCATCCACGAGAGTAGTTGCTTTGTGCCGTCGAGATCGAACCGCACGAGTGGCTCGCTCCAGTTCGGATCGAAGCCGTGGATGCGGAACAGCCGGCAGAGAAACTCCGCACGATCGGCTTCGTTGTGTGTCCCGAACGCTGCGAACGCATGCTCGCGATCGCTCCACGAGAGCCCACCGTCCGAGCAGTACCAGGCCTTCGTGATCGTCGGGTTGAGATCCAGCGTAGAGGGGTACCGGATGGTGTCGTCCGGATACCACTCCTCACGGATCTGTGTTAGCGCTGGGTGTGCACGGATCCGGAGCATGTAGATGTCGCTGTACTCCCACTCCCCGCCAGAGTTGTCGAACTTAGGGTACTTTGCGGCGTTCTCTTGCAGTTCTGCACCGGTTGATTTGAGCACTGGCTCAACCGCGAGCCGCTCTCCAAATCTCGAAAACAGCCACCGAAGCCAACGCTCGTTCGTACTTGAGACGGTCATCGAGGCATGTCCTCCGTCTCTGCGCGCTTTCTGTACGCACCCGTCCCCCATTGTGAGTCCGATGAGCAAATTGTGCTGCTCCTCGGTCAGATCGGGGTACGTGCACGACTGCGACTTGCTGTAATGCAGATTGATTACCTGGAACTCACGACCGCAAGAGTGGCACTCGACTGTCATCGGTCGCCCTCCACGGCAGCGCGCACGCAGTCGAGACACCGCCCCCAGCGCCGGTGGATCACGCCGTGAGTCTCACAGCGCATGAGTTGGTCGTCGGGCGTCCCGCGCTCGTCGTGGGGCGCGCGGTCGGCTGCGTGGGCGTTGGCTGGGGAGAGACTCACGCCGAGCCCTCCGTGACCGCGGTGACGCGCAGGCCATCAGTCGCGAACGCTTCGGCGACCCACGCGATATCGGTCGTGTAGACGCCGGCGGCACCGTGGACGCGGTAGGTCGTCGTCGCCATCACGCGAACACCTCGGTGTTCTCGGCGAGGATGTCGTAGACACCAGCCCGCTCGGCGGCGTCGCGATGCTCGCGCATCCACTCGGTCGCTTCATCGACGGCCGCCTGTACGTCGTCGGCGTCGTAGGGGTCGATCCACGCATCGTCGTCGATGATGACGTTCGCGAGCTCGTCGGCGATGACCTCATCGACGATCGCGTCGGTCTCTTGCAGCAGATCCTCGCCGGCGACGAACGCGGTGTCACGGATCGACTCCGGCTGAGAGCCATCCTCGGCGAGCGCGTGTGCCCGCTCGGCGACGTCGACGACATGGAGCAGCTTGTCGGACTGCCCGATCGTGTCGTGGACGGTGTTGTGGAGCAGCGGCGAATCGAACTGCTCGGCGGCCACGCGCTCCAGCGTGCTGACTTTCTTCCGGGCGCTCCGGTTGAGATCCCGCATCACGCACGCACCTCGATGCCGTCCGCGAGGTCGTCGACGAGCTCCTGCATCGAGCGGCCGTCGTACTGGAGGTCCTCCCAGCCGCCGGCGACGTCGCGGACGTGGGCGACGTACTCGCCGAGATCGGCGACGCGCTGGGGCATCTGGATGTCGCCGTCGTCGTCGACGATCCATGCGACGTGGCGCGTGCTGTACCAGTAGTGGTCGTTGCCGTCGGCGTCGGTGCCGAGGTAGGTCGAGTCGCCGGTCAGGTCGGTGAGCCTTTCACGGCTCGGGGTCGTAGCGTTCATCGCTGGTGACTCCAGCACGGTCGGGGGCGTGCCAGCGCCCCGGGCCACCCCTCTTGGTGGCGGCCACGTCCCGTGCTCAGTTACGTCTACAACGGGCTCCACCTTATAGCTTGTGCATACTGCATAGTTAGATAGCCACCTTGTTACTCCCGTGCTGTCCAAAACGGCTAAGTGCGCATGGTGGGTTACTTTGCACATGGACGGTGCACAGTCCATCGACGAGATGGACGCAGATGACCTGACGCGGACCGACCGCGCCATCCTCGATGTCCTCAAAGAGGGTCGGGGTGGTGACGAACCGTGGGGTATCGCGACGAAGGGACGCCTCGTCGACGAGACCGACTTCTCGCGAAACTCGGTCTACAACCGGCTGGAGATCCTCCAGGCAGCGGGCCACGTCAAGCTGATACACGAGGGAACTCGGGAGTTCAAATTCGTCGATGACCCTCGCGAGGAGGTGGACGATGAGTAGCGCCCAGGAGCAGCTCGCCGATGGAGCCGGCGACACCTCCGACTCGACCGTCGAGCTCGGCGATGTCGCGTTCGACCCGGTGACGATCCAGGACTTCCGCCTCAGCGTCGAGGGGAACTCCAGCACGGGCAAGTCCAACACGCTGGCGGTGATCCTCGAGGACCTGGCGGACGTCCCGGTGCCGACGTTAGTCGTCGAGCGACTCGGCGCGCTCGCGCCGGTCCGCCTCGTCGACGAGGACATCGTCGTCGTCGGCGCTCGCGAAGAGGAGGGTGTCGACCTGGCGGTCGCCCTCGAGGACCTCGACCAGATCGGCGAGTGGGTGCTCGACCGCGGGATGAAGGTGCTGCTCGATATCTCGACGTACGCCGACTACGAAGACGACAAGAGTCGCGTCCACCTCGCCGCGGCGACGGCGATCCGGTCGCTGAACGACCGCGCTCACGAGAAGTACCGCGCCGGCGACCGGACGAAGAGCCTGCTCGTCGCCGACGAGTGCCATTGGCTCGCGCCGAAGGACTCGGCCCCGGAGCCGCAGATGGACGAGTGGGTGAAGCGCTGCCGCGGTCAGCTCATCAAGGCCAGCACCGAGGGCGGCAACAAGGGGATCTCCATCATCGCGGGCTACCAGCGCCGGGCGTTCCTGCACAACGGCGTGATCCAGCTCGCGCAGGACTTCATCGCCCACCGACCGGGCGACGAGGATATCGCGCGCACCGCCGACGCGCTGCGCTGCTCGGAGGAGGACCTCGCCGAGCTCACGACTGGCGAGATCCTCGCTCTCGGTGAGTCGATCACCGAGGGCGACCTCGCTGGCCCGACGCAGGTCCGCAAGCGCTCGTCGCCCGACCCGCGCGAGGAGACGTTCGACCTCCCCGAGACGCCGGACGCGCTCGCCGACGTCCTCGACGAACTCCAGGCGGAGGTGCAGGCCGAGCAGGAGCGGCGCTCCGAGCGCGAGGACGAACTTGAGCGCCTCCGCGAGGAGAACGAGCGCCTCCAGGAGCGTGTCGACGAACTGCAGCAGGAACTCGACGACACCGAGCGCCTGTCCGAAGCGCTGTCGAACCTCCAGGGTGGCGGTGGAGCCGCCGCAGACGTCGGCGAAGGAGTGGCCGACCTCCAAGAGCGCGTCGACGAGCTGAAAGGCGAACGCGACGCGCTGGAGGCCGACCTGGCCGACGAGCGCGAGGCGCGCGAGGCCGCCGAGTCGGAGGTCACACGCCTGGAGGATCGCGTTGCCGATCTCGAGGCCGAGCTGCAGGAGGTCCGCGCGGCGTTCGAGGGCGCGACCGAGCACGTCCGCGGGCTCGCGGAGACCTTCGACGTGGACGTCGACGTCGTCGAGCCGGTCGCAGCCGGCGAGGGGGACGACGGTGAGCTCTCGGAGGCCCGCGAGGAGCGCGACCGGTTGCGCGAGCGCGTCGCCGATCTCAAAGAGCGCCTCGCCGACGCCGGCGAGCCGTCGGTGCCGACCGACTACGAGGACTTCCTTGAGGACGAGATCGTACAGACGGCGATCGAGGACGCGAAGTCAGACGGGAGCGTCTCCGAGAAGTACGTCCGAGCGGTCGTGGCGGCCATCCTCGAAGAGGGAGAGCCCGTAACGATGGATCGCGTTCTCGAATTCCCGGGCGTCACCGAGACTGGAGGGCACGCCAAGCGAGCTGCAAAGGCGCTCGAGAACCGCCGAGTCGTAACCGTCGACGATGATGGGGACTCGATCCAGGTGGACTTCCACGTCGACGGCGTCAGAGAGATTAAAGCCGAACAGCAGCGTCGAGAGCGACGCGAACAAATCATGGATGACATCTGAGCCCAAACGGCGCGAGAGCGCGTGAGCCGATCGGCTCCTCGGGGTTTATCACACACCTGCGAGTCGTGAGACTATGGCTGCTGCCGAGGGTCGATACACAACGCCGCTGTTACTGTTGACAGGTGCCGCGTTTCTCGTCTGGGCCATCGGGACGGGCATTCTCCTATTCGGATGAGCGACCGCGAGTCGCTCGGCCCGATCACGTGGCGTCGTCCACCGGATCCAAACGACGGGGCGCGCATCGCTGTCGAGATCGTCGCGACCGACGACGGGGCCCGGATCGACGTTGACGTCGGCGACCAGGAGACGACCGCCGAGCTCGCCGGCGACTCGGACGATCGCCCGGCCGTGTTGCTCCTCGAGGATGCCGTCACGCTGGACGGCGACCGCGTCGAGGCGATTCGGCTGCCGAGCGGGACCGATGACGCGGTGACGCAGGCGGTGGCGTTCGTCGCGAACAATTGATCGAGGGAAGCAATCAGGTCGAGATCCGGTCGAATCGCGGGTATTTTATCAAATCGACACAAGCTGTGAATGTCTAAATGGATGCTTTCGGGGACGCGTCTGGAGATCTGAGAAGCCTTCTCACAGAACACTGTGATGTTTTTGTTGCAGCTGTGGTGTGGGGAGATCGGATGTCTTGTGCACGGTGTGCGAATAAATCAGTTCGCCAGGCAGACGACGTCCCAGAGGCGAAGTGGAGAAATATGGATGATGTACAGAAGAGACGAATAATGGAGTGCATGTCTGACAATGATCATCTCCAATTCGGGTATGCAAAATTTGAAC
The DNA here is from genome assembly GCF_021431925.1 of Halobaculum sp. CBA1158. Lineage (NCBI taxonomy): Archaea > Methanobacteriati > Methanobacteriota > Halobacteria > Halobacteriales > Haloferacaceae > Halobaculum > Halobaculum sp. CBA1158. Next base: position 552,628 of record NZ_CP090371.1, read on the forward strand.
GCGGACAGCTTCTGTCGCTGAACTTGAGTCACTTGTTGTACGAGAATGTTGACTTGCCCCCGTACTGGAATTTAGCTCTTGAAGGCTACGCTTATGGCGAAGTGTTGCACGAAATGGGTGCACAAAACGAAGCCCGTTCGACATTCACATTTGACCGCGTCAATTCAACAAACCAGTCCGAAGCGGTCAAACAGCACATCTCCGATTTCGTCGGGGATGTTGATATCACGTACAAAGGCTCCCGGAAAGAAGGAGGGATCCAGACCGCGGACTGCTTTGCCGGTGCCGTCGCTGAAGATCTAAAACGTGGTACTGACTGGCTTTCGAACATTAGTGACAGTCGGATCACCGAGTCGAGTTATTCCTCTCTGGTGCAGCTTGAACACAGGCTGCACGAGTATGATACCGGACCGTGATTGGCCTCTCACCCGCCAGCCCATCTCGGTGACGTCCCCAAAGTACGGAATGTTCACCCAGATGGACGAGGTGATTTTCTCACCTATGCGAGGTCATCGCCCTCTCACGGCTTTATCGGTACCTGCACGTACACGTCAGTCAGTAAAGGGTCTTTTGGTACATTATCAGAATGGCGATTGAGATACCGCTTGAAACTCGTACGAACAGACCTGTTACTTCAACCCTCCTTCCACACCCTCTCGTCAAGCCGTTCTCTCACCGCACGCTCTCCCCCCTGCGCCGACAACCCGACGCCACGGTAGTGGTCCCATGCCGCCCATGGGTTGAGTGCCGACGCCTCCTCGTGGGCGGCCACTAACGTCTGGCCCTCGCCGGCGGCAAAGAGCATCACGTGGATTTGCCGCTTCGCCAGCGGCGACTCTCGCCACGCCCAACTCCCGATTTCGACGCGCCCGTCGGGCAGCCGCTTCAATGCCGCCAGGGGCATCCTCCGGAAGCCGGCGTCCCAGAGCAGGCGCTCGGTCTCCTCGGGAGAGGCGTCGATCACGCCGACGATCTCCCGCGGGCGCAGCTCGTAAGCCGCGAAGTGGTCGCCCGGGAGACGCTCGCGAGCGACGCGGTCGAGCAGCGGGAGCACGAGCCGGCGGAGCGTCTCCCACCAGTCCGCTGCGGGTCCGAGCCACCGACGCGTCCGCGGACTCTGGAGCGCGCGGACGAACAGCAGCAGTCCAACGAGGCTGACGAGCGATGCAACTATCGGGACCACGCTGGCCGTCGTCTCGGGTAGCATCTGTAAAGTGGTGCTCGCCAGCGCCGGTCGGCGCGGGTCATCGCGACCGTCACTCGACGCCGCCGTCGTCAGCTCACACCACGTCCGCGAGGTTGTCGATATCCTCGCGGACGTCGGCGACGATCTCCTCAACGGTACGCCGGTTGGCAAGCCGATACCGGCGCTCGTCGCCCGCGCCGTCGTCGACGCCACGCACCTCCTGGGGTCCGGGCGGCAGGCGCGGATGCGACAACGCCTCGACGAGCGGGACGTCCGGCCGCGACTCCAGCAGCGTGATCTCGGCTTCCACCTGCGCCTCCTGCACGTCCTTCAGAACGCTGAGCGCCAGCTGGTCGCACTCGCGGCCGGAGGTCGCGCCGGGGATCGCCTGCTCGGTGGTGCGCGCCTCGCTGGCGTCGACGCCGGCGGTCGTCGCTTCGCCTCTAAACCTCCAGTCGTAGTCGGCGGCGTAGGTCGTCCCCGTCGCCAACTGGGAGTTGGGGAGGATCTCGATGCCGCCGATGTCCCACTCGATGCGGTAGTCCTCGCCGCGCTCGTACGTCTCGCCCGTATCGGGATCGTAGATGCGTTCGCTCCCGGGCACTACCCACGAGTCACCCAAGCCGGTGAGTGTCCCGACTTCGTCGACGGACCACTCGACATCGGTAGCGCGTGTCGACCGACCGAACACGACGACGCGGTCGTAGGCCGTCTCCAGCGTGGTCCGGCGCTCCAACCGAGTGACGGGCTGGGTGGACTCACGCGTCCGCTGGCCGATCTGCGTCCACTCGATGATGTAGCCCTCGGGGTCGTCGGCAGGCGCGTTGGGATCCCGGCGCACCTCCCACACCATGCGGCCGTCCTGGGCCAGGTCCGCGAGGACCGCGGAGAGACGGTCGCGATAGCTCGCGTCGAAGGTGACGGGCGTGTCCTCGAGGCTGGCGCGCACCTCCAGATCGTCGACGGACTGGCCCGAATCTCCTTGCGCCGGCGACGTCGTCGGGTCGCTCGCGTACCGCGAGAGCGTCACCCGCGCTCGGATCTGGTTCGAGGCAGATGCGAACTCGCCGGAGACGGTCTCGGCGTTCGAGGCCTCGATCCACGTCTGCCCCTCGTCGTTACTCACGGCGACCGCTTGGCTGCCCGCGGTCGAGGACATCACGACCTCGAGCTCGCCGGCGACGACCTGCTCGATCGAGGCGATATCGTCGAGCACGACCTCGGTCTCGGCGGGATACTGCTCGGGCCCCTGGACGACGCCGTCGACGGGCGTGTCGTCGAAGGTGTAGCTCTCGCGATCGTCGCGGACGTGGGCGACGTCGGCGTAGATCGTCCCCGAGCCCGCGGCCGTGCACTCCAGCGTCACCGAATAGATGCCGGGCGTGATCGTCGACGACGAATTGAGCTCAAACCCGACCCCCCAGCCGAGATCGAAGCGGTCGGCGTCAGTTCCGAGCGTGTCTGCGCCGACCGTGTCGACGACGTCGCCGTCCAGGCGAACCTCGTAGGCCGGGTTGCCGTCGACGACGGCGTCCAGGAAGCGGACCTCAAACTCGCCCGGTGGGATCTCGTGGTCGACGCTGATGTCGACGCTGAATCCGTCGCCCGCCTCCGAGAGCGCGACACACCGGTTGGACGACCACTCCCCGTCGTTGCCGTCGGCGTCGGCGAAGCGCTGTACACCGGTGTAGTCGACGTCCTCGATCTCGCGGAACCACCCTGTCTGGAGTTGCGCCGCGCCGTCGATCTGCCCTATCGAGAGCGGGTCGGTCGCCGTCGGCGGGGCGAGGAGTTCGTCGGCGATTGAGGCTCCCGAGACCGACAGCATGAGCACGTCGGCGCGGGTGTCCGTCGCCGGGTCGTCGACGTTGCGTCCGTACGGCGTATATTGGTCGATGATGTCGCGGGCGGCGAGATGCGTCTCCTGCTGGTCGATCTGGATGTCGTCGGTGTACTCGTCGAGCGCCTGCGCGCCGGTCGCCTCCAGCGTCGTCGTCGACGTCTCGCCGCCCACGGTATCGGTGACGCCCTCGAGCGTGTCGATCGGGAGTTGGTGGCCGTCGAGCCACACGCGCATCGGCTCGCCCTCCAGGGCCTCCCAGCCGTCCCGCTGCGGGACCGTGATCGAGACGGTGGGGCGCTGCTTGACCTGCGGCGTCCAGTCGTCATCGAGGACCGTCGGCGTCAGGGTGCGCCCGTCGGGGTGGTCGACCTCGACGTACGGGCCCGTCGCCGGCACCGGTGATGTTTGGACGCGCGCCGTGTCTGTCGTGGCCTGGTCGACGTTCGAGAGCGCTTCGGTGTCGTCCGTGTACGGCCTGATTCGGTAGTCGTAGGTCGTACCCGGGCGGACGCCGTCGTCGGTGTAGGACTCGGCGTTGGGGCCGGCGTCGTCGATCGGCCGCCAGTCCGTGACCGAGCCGTCCGCGAGCACCTCGCGACGCTGCACGTCCTGGCCGATCTCGTTGTCGGCGTTGTCGGTCCACTCGAGGAGGACGCTCGTCCGCCCTTGCGCGGTCGCCTGGAGTTGGGTCGCGCCAGGAAACTTGGTGATGATCGCGACGGGGTCGGTCCACGCGCCGTCGACGTGCTCGGTTTCGGTCCTGGCGCGCACCTCGTACTCTTCGCCGTCCTCGCGACCGACGAACGTCGTCGTGAGCTCGTCGTACGGGAGAACCTGCTCGTCCCACCCCTCGGCGGTGTCATCCCACGCTTCCTCGCCCGTCTCTCGCGTCTGGATCCGCACGTCGCCGTAGTCGGAGACGATCGACTCGCGGTCAACGGCGATCTCGTCTTCCACGCCGTTGCCCAGCTGTGGCTGGTCCTCGTTCGGGAGGTCGGTCGTCCGCGCGATCCGGTTGCTCGTCGCAGTCGCGTCGGGGAACTCCGTCTTGAGCCGGACGCGATAGCGCTCGCCATCCAGCAGCGCCGCCGTCGACCCTGTAAGGTCGTTGCCGTCGCCGGCCTGGGCGGGGATCTCCTCGCCCGTCTCCGTCCAGGAGTCACCGGCGAGGTCGACCCGCAGCACCTCGATGGCGTGCCGGAGCTCCGAGTTACCCGTGTCGGTACCCGTGATGTCGATCACGTCGCCGGCGGCCTCGTCGACGACGGCGGTGTCGAGTACCGGCTCGGGCGCGATCGTCGTCGCCGTCGCCGTCCCGCTGGTGGCCTCGGCGTGGTCGGTGCGGCGCGTGATGCGGTAGGTGTACTCCGTGCCGTCGTCCAAGCCGTCGTCGGTGTACGCCGTCGCGCTCAGGTCGGAGACAGTCGCGATCTCGGACCACGTCGCCCCGCCGTCGGTGGAGCGCTCGACGAGGACGTCCCCGTCGCTCGAGTTGTCGTTGAGCGAGTAGGAGACCGTGATCTCACGCTGCGTCGAGTCATCGAGCGACTCAAGCGTCGGCGCGGGCAGCGGCGTCGTGCCTTCAGCTTCGTTGCTAAGTTCGGAATCGACCCCCCCGCTGTACCGCGCCTGCACCCGGTAAAAGTAACTCTCCCCGTCGGTCGCGTCGATGTCCGCGTCCGTATACGTCGTCCCCGCTGTCGTGGCTATCTCGGTGTAGTCGCCAACCGTTGAGCCACTCGTATCTGCGCGGTAGACGGCGTACTCGTCTGCATCGCGAGCGCCGTCCCATGCGAGATCGATCTCCGATGACGACTCGTCGGTGACGACAAGTGACGACGGATCGGTCGCGACCGTCTCAGTTACCGTCCACTCAGACTCGGTCTGGTTCGCGCGTGCCCGGACTTTGAACTCGTGTGTGTTCGTCGACGCTGCCGCCGTGTATGTGACCGAGGTTGCCGTCGGTGTCGCGACCGTGGTGAACCCACCGCCGTCCTCGCTGACCTGGAGTTGGTAGTCGTCGGCCTCGGTCACGCCATCCCACGACACCTCGATCTCCTCGTCATCGACGACCGTCTGAGACGCCGTCGCCGGCGCGGGCGGAGACGGCAGCCGGAGATGATCGAGGTCGTACGTGTTCGTCGTCGATCCGTCCGTTGACTGCGCTTCTGCACCAACCCCGCCAGACGTGAACGTCGTGTCTGTCCCCGAGAACTGAGCCACTTCGGTGCCGCTGCCGTCGGTGATCGTGACGACGTGTTCGCCACTTGCAGTCGCCGGGGTATCCCACGCGATCTCGGCCGTGTAGTACGTATCTGCGGACAGCGAGACATCCGACGTTGACGCAAACTCGCCGCCGCCGCCGATTGCCGTGAGCGACGCGTTAGACGACGAGATCAGCAGTCGGTACGAGTCCGGGCGGGTGTTCGTCCCAGCCGTCTCAGATTGACAGGCGTACAGGATCCACAACGATTCGGACCCGTCTGCAGCTCCGAGACGGAAGTCGGCACGGAACCGATCGCCAGAATCCGGGTACGCCGCAAGCCCTGACGTAGACGCGATCGTCTCTCCGTCAGAGTCGTCAGTAACTCCGCGTGCAGCAGTATTCCCGTCCGTCGCCGACGATGTTTGTGTCTCCCATCCCGGAGACCCCTTCGAGCCGCTGAAGCTGTCCAGCCCCGACTCGAAGCTCGTTATCAACTGGACCATCTACCGCCGCACCTCCCCAGACCGCTTGACCAACCCAGCCTCCGAGCCGGGCGTCTCGACGCTCCCGCTTGCCGTCGGCTCCAGCAGGTCGACCAGCCCGCTCGGCGTCGGCTCGCCGGTCGCCCGCGACCACTGGATCAGATCCCAGCCGCGATGCCACCGGCCGTCGACGGTCGCCAACTCGCCCGTCGAAGCGTTCTCGAACACGACCTGCGCTTGGATGCGAGCGGGCCCGAGATAGACGAGGTCGATATCCACCGGCTCCCAGTCGCTCGCGGGGAGTGCGATGTCGGTCCACGCGCCGTCGCCGCCGGCGGCGCTGGCGTCCCACTCTTCAGCGGTGAGGGTGCCCGCGTCCTCGTCGACGCGCACGCGGATGGCGCGCGTCGAGAGCACGAGCGCCGCGTCACTCCCGATCTCGTGAGACGTGGCGAACACTCGCTGCCAGTTGATCACGCCGTCACTCTCCTTGTCGGCGTAGCCGCGGGTGTCGTGGGCGACGCAGTCGCGCTCGTACTCCTGGGCGTACGGGAGTTTGTACGTGAGCGCTGGCGCGTCGGTCGGGGCGCTCGTCGGATCGTACAGGTCCACGTCACCGTGGACCGTCTCGGTCGTGTCGACCGGCGTCGCCGACGTGAGGTCGCCCGAAGTGGTGTCGTACCAGCGCGTGAGCGTTGCCCGGGCGTCGACGCCGACGTACTGCTGCTCGGTCGTCGGCGTCGCGATGTCCTGCTCGATCGAGGCGTTCGGCGACGTGTGAACGGCGCGCAACTGCTGGGCGCGCGTCCCCGCCGCCTCCAGTTCGACCGAGTACCGATGAAGCCGGCCGGCCGCCTGCGGGCGCTCGGGCTCGGTCGTCGCCGACTGGAGGATGTAGTACCCATCCGTGAGGTCGTCGACGGCGTCGCTGCCGTACACGGGGACCACGGAGAACCCTGCGCTGGCAGCGCCGGCCAACTCCTCCAGCGACTCGGCGAGTTCGTCGGCCGCGATGCCGCCGAACACGCCCGATATCGTCCGCGTGTTGGGCGTCTGTGCCGTCGCCTCGGCCGTCGCCGGCGCGTTCAACGCCGCGTTCTCGGCAGTCTGCTTGGCCGCTGCCGACGACGCTGTCTGTTGGACTGCCTGGTCGAGTGGGATCGCGTACGCGTAGAGTGTCATGGGTCTGGTGGGTATGTATCAAAAGCTGCGTTCGAGGGCAGTCTCGACGGTCGCGAGCGCCGGCCGGCGTTAGGGGAGGCGCTGGAGTTGCGACAGCGCCTGGTCGACATCGAGGACGGAGACGGCGGTGAAGCTCACGTCCGCCGCCGTCGGGTCGTCGTTGACGATCGCCGTCTCGGGGTCCTCCAGGCCGACCGTCAGCGGCTCGTAGATCCCCGACTCGGAGTGCTCGAACAGCTCCAGCGTCGCCGGCGTGAACGAGTCGCCCGCGACGCCGTTCCGGATGTACGACATGAGCACCGCCTGCTGGGCTTCCTTGTGTGCTCCCGTCGCCGTGTGTTTGTTCGGACCGACCGTCGGGTCTGGAGAACTACCCCATTGGTAGGGCTCAGTTGAATTCGGCTTGGTCGTCGTCGTCGGTGCCTCGGCGTCGATCGCGAAGGCGTGTTGCCCGCCGCCGCTCACGCGGACCGTCCCGTCGTCCAGGTCGATATCGTCCCGAAGGCGCGAGAGGAGCGCGAGGACGCCCGTTCCTGTGTCCTCGACCAGGAAGCCAGTACGATAGATTTCTCCGATCGAGCTCGCGCCCTGCGGACCGCCAGGGAGCTCGAATACTCCTGTCCGCTCGACGCCCGCGATCTCGGCGTCCAACGTGAGTCTGGCATACGGGAGCGTCATGAGCCACCCCTCCAGCGCCGACGGCGTCGCCGGGTGGCGCGAAACCTTTTGTGCAGGTGCGTGTATCGCGATACCATGAGACTACTTGGCGTCGACTGGAGCGAGTGGGCGTTGCTTCTCGGGTCGGGCGTCATCGCCATCATGTCGTTGTCGATCGCGGTGGATGACGGAGACTGGTACGTCGGAATTATCGGTGCAGTCCTGCTTCTATCAACAGGACTCGCAGTCCAGCGACAACGTCGGATTAACGAGCTCACCGACTGAGCCCTCCGCCGCCGGAGAACGACGACTGGAACTCTCTGCGGAGTTCGCGCTTGACATCCTCAAACGCCTGATCCAAGTCGCGTTGAGTCACGCCTGCCGCTTCGACGGTGACGTTCGCGGTCGTGTCACCGCCTGTGCGCTCACGACGACGATCGCCGGCGCGGTTGCTCCGCCCCGGCTGCGACGCCGCTTGGACGGCTGGGCCGATCGCGGCAGTCGCCATCCCACCGCCGGCCGACCAATCCACGTTGAACAGTTCTTCCAACAGCCCCTGATCTTCGCGTTGTGCGTCCTGCGCTCCGAGGATCGATGGGAGGGCGAACGGAACGCCCGCCGATGATCCGCCCGCTGCACCAGACCCATCGATGATCTTTTTCAGAAGGCCGGCACCGACGCCCGCACCGACTCCACCCCCAATGATCTCCTCGATACCAACATCACCAAGCGGGCCGGAATCGGGCGACCCGCTGCCACCCGGCACACGCGGCGGGAGGTCGTCGGGCACATCGCCAGTTCCGTCCGGCACCGCTGTCGGCCCGGGCGCGTCGAGCGGCCCGGGCTGGCGATCCGGCGTCGACGGCGTGTCGGGCACCTCGTCGCGGCCGTCGGGCACGGCTGTCGGCCCGGGTGAGTCACGCGGCCCAGGCTGGCGATCGGGGTTCCGCGACGGGTCGCGCGATGGGTTCTCGTCGCGGTTGCCGGGCGTGTCCTCGCCCTCACCGTCGGGCGGGAGGATCGGTAACCACTCGGGCTCGTCAATCGTGATGGGCAACCAATCCGGGTCGTCGACATCGAGCGCCGGAAGCGACGACGGCGGCTCCAGCGGCGGGAGATCGGGCGCGTCGAGGTCGGGGATCGGCGGCACGCCCAGGTCAGGTGCCTCGTAGTCGCCGAGGAAGTCCATCAACTCGTCGCCGACGGTGAGCGCGCCGGCAGCGAGGCCGCCGGCGGCGACGAACGGCGCGAACGCCCCAGCAACCCCGAGCGCAGCCATGCCGCCGCCGCCGCCCCGCGTCGCACGGTCGAAGGAGTCCTGCTCCATTTGATCCAGGAGCTCAAGAAGAATATCATTTCGGCGTTCGCTCAGGTCGTGCTCGACCTCCCACTCGTCGATGAGACCGGGCGCGGCCGCAGGCTCGTCGAGCGCGCCCTCGATCCCGGTGAGCGCGTCCACCTGCTGCGTCTGGAGTTGGCGCTGCATCGCCCGCTCGCGCGAGGCGATCTGCCTGTCACCGCCTGCTCCGGCGCTGGTCTGGGCGGCGACCTGGACCTCGATGTCGTTCAGCGAATCCTCGATCGTCTGGCGGGCTGAACGAAGCGACTGGGGCGCGACGGTCGCGTTGAACGTGGCGTCGACGTCGAACTCAGTCACTCTGGATCACCGCCGAGGGCCAGGAGGCGCAGTCGCTCGATGCCCGGGAGACACACGAGCAACTGCTCGATCTCCCGCCACGTGAGTTCCTCGCGGACCTGAGCCGGAGCCATGCCGAGCGTCGCAGCAGCAGCCATCACGGCGAACGTCACCTCTGCGTCTGGGCTTGCTGGTTCCCCGAGCGCCGCTCGGCGTAGCTGCTCCTGTTTCCCGCATCCAGCGAGTTGACTCGCGTCACCTCCTCTTTCAGGTGCTGGATGAGTTGCCACGCCCACGGATCGAGGTCGCGGAGCGCCACGACGCGCTGCTGGATGGACTCGCCGCCCTCAAGGAACGGCGCGTCGACGAGCCCGGCGGCGACCCAGTACAGATCCCGGAGGTTGCGGCCCTCCGTCTCGATCGTCTGCTGGTTGCGAGCCGCAGCGAGGAGGTCGCCGAACTGGGCACGGTCGCCGGGCGACAGCGCCGCGATCGTGAGTTCGGCGTCGGGGCCCCATTCGGCAGCGGCGCGCTCGAACGAACGCATTCGCTGGTCGACCTGGACGCCCTCTTGGTCGAGACGCTGCTGGTCGTCCGATCCTGCGTCGGCGCGGTCGGCCTCGTCCGCGATCTCGTCCAGGCGCTCGTCGAGCTCGTCGACGACGTCGGAGACGACGAGCGTGGTCGTGTCCGTCATCATCGAGCCTCCGCGGTCGGTGTCGTGAGCGTCGGCTCGACGCTGTTCACGTACAGCTCCGTGTTCTCCAAGCGATCGGTTGTCGCGTCGCCGAAGTTCTCCCACGAGTAGGTGTTCGGCTTCGCGCCGCTGCAGGCGAACGCCGCTTCGGTGTCGCCACCGCTTCCGAACACGAGCGATGCGTCGGCGTCCGACAGCGCCGAGTCCTTGACCGGAGCCGTCGAGTTACCGTACGCCAGCTGCAGGAGGTCGGTGTCGTCGATCACCTTGGTCGGCGTGAGCGAGTGCTCGGCCGCACCAATCACGGCGTCGGTGGGTGCTCGCTGGAAGCCGCGCTGGAACCGCGCGCCCGTGCTTGTCGACAGCGACGCCGACTCCATCTTCTTCTGGTCGCTCCCGCCGATCGACAGCGAGCCGCCGTGGAACATGAGCTCCGGACCGGTCGGCGACGGCTGCGATCCTGGCGTGATCGACGTGTTGCGTGTCTCGTCGCCGTACAGGACGGTCGCGTTGAACGTGACCGACTCGCCCACGTTGCACTCCCAGTCGATCTGCGGGATGATCGCACCCTTCGCGACGCGCTCGACCGTGCCGTTGAGGTAGTCCACGCCACCGAAGATCCGGAACGACTGGCACCGGCCGGCCTCGACCGACCACGTGTAGTCGTACGGCCCGGATCCTGACTGCGTCGGCGGCGAGCCCATGTGGTGGTTCAGCAGCCACATGGTGTCCTCGGTGACCGTCCCCGAGATCGTCGCTGCGCCCTCGATCGTCGTCTCGCGGCTCGTGTACGATTCGGCTGAGAAGTTGTTCATCCGCTGGAGCGCGTTCTGCAGCTCCAGCGGCGTGAGTGTCGCGTCCGCGCCGACGTTGTAGAACGACGACTCCGTCGGCGACCCCATGTACTCATCGACGGGCTCGCGCTGGATGGCGACCGTCTCGGTCCCCCCGCCGGTCATACTGTGCCTCCGCTATCGGTACTGTGTGTCATGTGTCTGGTAGCTCCTCGTATCCGCGGAACCGGACGTCGAAGTCGGTCCGGTAGTAGTCAGCGTACTGGTCGGACTGCGGTGCCTCGTTCTCGACGAACAGCGTCGTGAACGACGTGTCCGGCTTCGAGACGTCGGGGTAGTGACGCTCGGCCTGGACGGCTCGCCGGAGCCGACGGACCAACACCTCGAAGGGGACGCCGTCGGTGCCGTCGGGATCGACGTGGCCCCACTCGTCGTGGTGGAGGCCTTCGACGCGGACGCCGACGACGGGCTCGACTCTGGAGTCGTACTCAAAGCCGATCGGCTCGCGGCCGGCGGCCGCGTCCGTCGCGCCGACGTAGCACCCGCGCTGGAGTTCGGCCGTCCGGTCGCGCATATCGCCCTCGAGGATCTCGCTGTCGTCGCGGTCGATCCGCTTCAGCGTGACCGGGTCGGTTGAGCCGTCCTGATTGGTGATCGAGTAATCCGCGGCGACGCTGTCGACGACGCTCGCGAACTGGGCGAGCACCCAGTCGACCTCGGCGCTCATGCCTGGGTCACCCGGCGGACGGTCTGGAGGGCGTCACGGATCGCCCGCGACTCGGGGATCCCGCCCGTCTCGCTGCCCCACTCGACCGAGGAGACGGTGATCTCCTGGTCGATCTTTTCGTAGTAAAAGTGCAGGACAGGGTCGCCTTCGATGGTGTGGGGCGACACGCCGAATTCGAATAGGGCGGTCAGTTCGGGCCACTCGACGCGCATCTCGACGCTGTCGCCGTCGCGAGCGACGGTTGGCCCATCGACATCGTCCCAGATGTGGTCGATGTCGTAGCCATGAGCGCCCGCGTACTGCTGGAAGTTCTCCCGTGCCGTCGCGATGAGCAGCGGACCGATCTCCTCGGCGAGTGTCTGTTCGATCTCCTCGAGCAGCGCCTCGCGGAGGTCGTCCTCGAACCCGGACTCAAGCGTCGCCATCATCGCCTCCGTCCTCGCCAGACCCCGAGTCCGAGCCCTCGGTCAGCTGCTGGGCCTCGTCGACGGCCGCTGACATCGTCGCGCGACCGAACACCGCGTAGCCGCTCGCGAGCACGAGCGCGACGACGACGATGTCCCAGGTCGTCCCCAGGGGATCGCCCGTGAGATGGCCGTGCGCCCACAGCGCGATGATCGTCGCGACGACGAGCGCACCGACACCCGAACGCAGGGCGCGATAGGGGCGCTTCGGCGTGGGCGTCACCGGTACACCTCCAGGAGTTCGTCGGCCTTCTCGCGCATCTTCTCGGCCTTCGTCTCGACGTTGTACACGGTCGCGTTCTGCGGGATCTCGATGACCGCATCCTCGACGAGCTCCGCGCCGGCGCGCAGAGCGACCGCCCGCCGGACGTTGCGCGGGATGCCCTCGTGGCCGTAGCTCCACTCCAGGTACACCGCGTTCGCCCACGAGTCAAGGACGTACTCGTCGCTCTTCCCTGTCTTCAGCAGGTTCGTCACGTCGAGATACAGCCGCGACCAGCCGCCGTTGTTGACGCGGAGGTAGTAGTCCTCACCCGACGGCGGCCACGAGCCTTCGGTGTAGTCGTCGCTGGCGACCCAGTCCTCGTAGGTGCCGTCGGTGGTCCGGACGTGCAGCGCCTCGATCGCATCGGCGTCTCGGCGGTCGAGTTCGATCGCCGCGTAGTCGCCCTGGACTGTCTTCGGAGACAGTCCGTCCATGTCGGCGTAGTCTGGTTCAGGATCGTCGTCTGGGTCGTAGTCGACCCACGTGGGCGGGTAGTAACTCGACCGATCGTCAGAGCCGGTCGTGAGGAACGACCGTGTCGGGATGTCGTACTCGTCGTCGCGGCTTCTCGTCTCGGTCGGGATGTCGATCTGGTCGGCTTCGTTGAGGATCCCAGCACCAGCGGGCGCGTACCAATGCCGCTTCAGCGACTTTTCGACCGGCTCGGTCTCGGCGACGATCGCGTCGATGGCGATCCGGTTGTCCTGGTCGATGTCGCCAGGGAGATTCGCCTTGCGGAGTGCTCGACGAACGTCCTCCAGCGTGCAGTAGCCGACGGCAGACATAGGTTACTCCTCCAGCCGCGTGTCGAGAGCCCCTCGGACGCCCGTGCGGTTCTTCCCAGCAGATTCCGCCGCGCGGATGGCGGCGAGTTCGTCGTCGCTGTACTCGCCGTCCTCGAGTGCGGTCTCGAGTTCCGAGACGGTGTAGTTAGCAGGGTCGAGAGGTGGGTCGACTGAGTCGGACTCATCAGCTTCGGTCTCATCTGCGGAGTCCGCACTCTCGACGACCTCGAAGTTGCCATTCGCGAGGAGGTACTCCGCGGTCTCGTCGTCGATGTCGACCGTCTCGCCGTTCGCGACGTCGACGTCTTCGGCGGGCAGCCGGAAGCGGCCAGCAGGCCCGGTAAACCGGAGCGTCTGCATCAGCTTCGCCCCCGAACGGACAGTCGGATGCTCTCGCCTGAGAGGTCGGTCGCGCCGGCGACCTCTGTGAGGCCGCCACCGGTGTCGGACTCCTCTCGAACGACGAGCGTGCCGGCATCGTTGTCCCACTCGACGACGTAGCCCGAGTCAGTCGTGATCGACTCGATGTCGACGTTCTCGATCGCACCGAGATCGGCGTCGGCAGGGTCGAGCGACTCGCCGCCAGCGGTGTAGTCGGCGTCGAACGCCGCGTCGAGGACGACTTCACGCTGGACGCCACCCGTCCAGCCGTCGTCCTGCTTCGTGTAGGTGATTCCCATCAGTCACCACCTCACGCCGTCGCGACGTTCTGTGCGAGCGCGACCGCGTCGGCCGCCTCGACCTTGTAGTCGGTCCGTGCGAGCAGGTTGTAGATGCCGTACAGGTCGCGCGTGACGACGGCCTCGCCCTCCTGCGTGACGCGCATGTTGACGTCGCGGTGGACGCCCCACACGAGGTTCATCGGCGTCGTCAGCATGATGCGATCGTCGGGGAAGCCGACCGGCGTGACGATCGGGCGACCGTACGGCGTGGGCTCCTCACCCGACATCAGCATCGCGTCACCGGCCGCCGTCGAGCGGTCGGTGAGGTACTCCTTGTAGTTCTGCTTCTGGTTGAGACTCGTGATGTACACGAGGTTCTCGGGGTTACGGCGGTACTTCGCGTCGAGTGACGTCATCAGGTTACTGAAGATCGACTTGTCGATCGTCGCGGTCTGATGATCGACGTTGGCCGCCGGGCCCTGGTCTTCGGCGTCCTTGATCCAGCCGTCGTTGATCCCGAGGAACGGGTCACCCGACGTGGTGTCGCCGTTGAACGCGAGATCCTCAGAGTCCACACCGAACTGCCGGGCGAACTTCTCGACGAGGATGTCGGCCGTGCCTTCGCCCTCGATCGTGTCCTCGACGGTCTCCATCGAGACCTCCCACGGCAGCTCCATCTTCACAGCGTCCATGTCGATGGACTCCGTGTTCGGGTCGTTCAGCGAGCCACTCTGAGCCTCCGTCGCCTCGCGGAGCAGGCGCTCGCCGACGCCGATCCGGTCGATCTGCTGCTTCGGACCCTGGAGGCGCTCGAAGCGCACCTGGTCCATGATCTGCGCCGAGTCCTGGGCGATCTGGAAGAACTCATCGAACTGCTGGCGGTTGAGTAGGCCGCCGCCGGAGAAGTCCGACGTGGTGACCTTGTTCAGCGACCGCTCGCCCGCGATCCGTTCGCCGGACATCAGGCGTCACCTCCGTTGGGCAGCCCCAGCGTGTCGTCCCACGCGGACGAGTACTTGCGGTCACCTCGGCGACCACCGGCTGCGGCATCGATCTGTTGGCTGTGGCCCGCAGCCGTCGCGACATCGTTGATGCGCTCGGCGTTGCGCTCAGTCTCTGCCTTCAGCGCCTTCGCCCACTCGGGCGCGTCCGCGAAGGCGTCCGTCTCGCCGTCGCCATCCGCCTTCTCACCGTCGCCGCCGCCGTCAGCTTCGGACTTCTGCTCTTCGATGGCGGCCTCGATCCGCTCGCTGTTCTCCTGCGTCTGTTCCATCAGCTCCTTGGCCCACTCCGGGGGCTCAGTATCGGTGGTAGTGTCGTCTCCCATGTCGTCTGCGGCGTCCGTAGTGGAGCCGCTCGTGTCCGAGGTGTCGCCCTCGGTGGCGTTCTTCGCTGTCTGTGCATCCGCACGTCGCTCATCGCTGGATCCGCCAGGAAGAGCACTCACGAGCGCCGACATAGCGCTCGCCAGCTTCGCCTTCGCGCCGGGATCAGCTGCACCCTCGACAGAGACCGCGCGGTCGAGGACGCCCCACAGGCGCTCGGCGTCCTCTTCGCTGTGGCCGCGCTCTTTCGCCTCCTCGATGAAGCCGTCGCGGCTTCCGAGATGATCGGCCAGTCGCTTCTCGGCCGTGGTGGCACCCGACTTGGACGCCGAGAGGATCTGCGCTTCGGGGACTGCCGGGATGTCGACCGCGCTGACCTCCTGGATGATCCCATCGGTCAGCTCGTAGTACTCGTCGACGTCGACCTCGTCGGGGACGGTGACGTCGTCAGGGAGCTCGCTAGGATCCTCGCCGATGTAGTCCCACTCGGCGTTGACCGCACCGATCGAGTGGCCGCCGAGGATGCCGTCCTCAACGAGCTTCCAGAGATCGTCGTCGTTGTACTGCCACGTCTGGACCCACGCGCCGGCGTCGACGGTCGTCTCACCGATCGTCTCGGACTCGTTGAGAACCTCGTTGCGTTCGAGGGACATCCACTCCGACGGCCAGACGGCGTGCATGACGCCGCCGTCCGCTTCGTCGACGTCCATGAACGCGCCGAACTGGTCGGCGAACGCCGCGATCGTCTCCCGGCGCTCGAAGTCGCCCTGGCGGTCGACGGTGTTCGGCACCATCACGACGCCGGTCGCCGTCTGGGCGTCGGCGTCCTTGGTGACGTAGTCGACCCGCTTGGTGAGCTGTGCGTCTCGGTCGGTCATGTGTCAGTCCTCCGCGTCGTCGTCAGCGTCGGCGTCAGCGTCGTCTGTGTCGACCGATTCGGTCGCCACGATCCCACGCTTTTCGCCGCGCTCTCGGTTGGTCTCCTTGTCGGACATCGTCAGAAGTGCCGGGCTGCACGTCTCCCGGCTGAGGTCCTCGGCGCGGAGTCGAACCGCGCGCCGCCCATTCGAGGATGACTGCCTACGCCGTGAGGAAGCGCCGCACCGGGGCGTTCTCCGTCGGCGCAGCACGCCCCTGCTGCGGCCACTCCCCCGACGAGATCCGCTCGTAGGGGTAGGCCATCCGGATGTTGTGGTAGTGGTAGCTGCCGTGCGACGTCGCCTCCGTCAGCTCCTCCCAGGTCTGCGGTGGCACGAAGCGGTAGATGTAGATCGAGTCCGGCCCTTCGTCGCGCCGGAACCGGATGTACAGGTCGTTCGTCGAGCGGTCGTACAGCCCCGACCGGAGGTTCGACGAATCGAACTCCATCGTCTCCACCTGCTGCTCTTTGAGCGACACCTCCGAGCGGGTCCCCAGGCAGTTGTGCTTCGGTGGCGTCTCGGTCGCACCGGTCGGCGCGTCCATCCGACCAGGTGCCTGCTGCGGATCCGTGCTACTGTCCTCGATATCGGCCAACAGGCGCTCGCCGATCTCGTCATCGTCGAGTGGTTCGAGGCCGAGCTCGGCGCGCGCTTCGTTCACCTTCATCGCCCCGCGCGACGCGGAGATCCGGGTCTGGGCGACGTTCGCGTCAGTTAACCGACTGTCGACGCCGCGCGTTTTGAACTCGATCGTGTAGTCAGTGACGCCGAGCGCGTCGTGGACGGTCTCGTAGAGCAGCTGCGCGAACGCCTCCTGCTTCGGCTGGATGACGGTCTCGATGTACCCCTTGCGCTGCGCCTCCGCGTCCGTCGAGAACGCACCGGACTTGATCTGTCCGGCCTCGATCGGCGGCACGTCGTGCGTCTTGAGGATCTCGTGCTCGTTGCGGTCGCGGAAGTCCTGAAAACTGGCGTCCTCGTTGATCCCGATGGTGAGCGGCTCGACGCGGATCGCGACGTCGTCCGCGTCGTCGTCCATCGAGATCCCGTTCGTGTCCTCCAGGAGCTTCTCGACTTCGAGGACGACCGTCCGGTGATCCTCCTCGTTCATCCCGTGGAGCAGATCGTGGATGTCCTTGCGAGCGCCCTCGGTCAGCTCACCACCTTCGACGATGATCGCCATCCGCGGCACGGCGTTGTTCTCGAAAAAGTCGATGTTGAACTCGCGGGCCGCGTCGTCGCCCTGGACGGTCGGGATCGCCGGGACGATGTCGGGTGCGCCGTAGTGCGTGTACAGCGGCGAGGGGTTCCGCTTGAAGATGAGTTCGTTCGCAGGGTTCGCAACAGACCGCCCCGAGATCCCCTCGTCGCCGTCGACGAACTGGGGCGGGCTCTCGTAGCGGTCGCCGGCGTTGCCGAAGTACTGCAGACGCGCTTTCTTGAGTTGGACGTAGCCCGGCTTATCACGCCGGCGTCGGATCGTCATCGCCGGCACCCACGCGAGCCCCGTCGGCGTCCCGTCAGTCTGGGTCAGCATCTCGATCGAGAGCCATCCGATCGCCTCGAAGTCTGTCCACGCCATCTCCAGGACGTCAGCGGGCGTCGACCGCTCCGAATCGGACGGGCCGACCTGCCACGTCGAGTCTTCGCTGAACCAGAAGTCCTCGGCGGTCGCGCGTTGGCTCTCGTCTGGATCCTCAACGTCCGGATGCGGGACGATCTCCAGTCCGTAGCCCGCGACGTTTCGGCTCTTCGAGAAGCAGCACTTCGCGTGCGTCGGGTTGATCTCCAGGAGGCGCGCCATCTGTGGCGGGTAGAACGGCGGTTGGATGGCCTCACCACGGATCTCCTCTTTGTACTTGTCGTCGAGTTGCTGCGTCTCCTCGGCTTTGTTTGCGACGCTCTTCTGGATCGAGCGGTACGATGCCTCGCTGTACGCACCAGTATCGGGGTGATCACTCATGGTTAGATACCTGAAACGCCGGTGTCGTCTGGGTCCGTCTCGGCGGCCTGCTGTGGTGTGTGCGTGAACAGCGCGTACCGGAGCGCGTCCAGCGCGTGATCGGTCGCAGCGGCCTTGCCCACGTGTTCCTCCTTGTACGAGAGGAACTCCTGGATGAGGTCACCACACCGCTCGGCGACGAGGAGCCCTGGGCGACCCTCGCCGTCTATCGCCAGTCGCGACCGGACGTGGTCGATCCCGCCGTCGATACTCTTGTCGGCCTTGACCGCGGGCCACCCCGCTTTCCGGAACTGCTGGATGTGCGCAGGCTCGTGTTCGCTGTACACTCGCCCCAGCGGTCGGTCGTACATCCACGCGTCGACGCCGTCGTCCAGGACGTCGTCCGGGTCGACGACCTCTGCCAGGTGTGATTCGCTGGCGTAGAAATGGTCCCAGACGACGTACTGGTCACCGTGTGTCTGTCGGATGTCGAGCACCACTCGCGGGTCGTTCCATCCGGCGTCGTAGCCGTAGATCGCCTGGTCGTCGACGAGGCGATCCGCCAAGTCGTCGGCCGGTCGGACGTGGGTCTTCCGCGAGAAGGCGTCGTACACGAGCCCCTCTGCGGCGGCGAACCCACCGTGGAGCCCCTGCTCCTCGCGCGCTGTCCCCTCGAACTGGTTCCGGATCTTCTCGAGGCCATCGTCGGGGAGCAGCTCGTTGTGCTCTGTCGACGCGACGATCACCCTCATCGCGTCAGCCCACGGGAGCGGGTCGTCGTCTGGCCCGACCTGGCGCTCTGTAATGTCGTAGAATTGGTTGTATCCGTTGCCCGTCGACGTCCACAGCGTCGTGTTCGGCCCTGCCGCCGTCCGCTGTCGGGTGACGAGCATCTCGTGCAGCCGGTGGAGGTCCGTGTTGTCGTAGTGAGCGACCTCGTCACACCAGATTCGGTGGAACTCACCGCCGGCGTACCGATTCCACTTGTCGGCGCTGCCGAGGCGGACCTTGTGCCCGGTGATGTACGTGATCCGGTTTTGGTTCTGGTTGTACCCTGCGACGATCGGTGAGTTCTCCGGGTCACCGCCCGCGTCGTCAGGTACCGTCTGCTCGCCCGGGAGCGTCTCGAAGAAGACCTTGAACGTGGTCCCGCGCGCCTTCTGGAAGTCCTGGCCCATCACCAGCGACTCGCCGTGGTCGAGCTGCAGGGAGCCACGGTGAATCCACTGCGCACCCGTGATGGACTTCCCACCGCCGTAACCCGTCCGGAAGACGACGAGGTCGTGCTCGGCGGCCTCAAGCGTGTCTCGGACCTCTGCCTGGTAGTCGGTCCACTTCCAGTCGACCGAGATCGTGTCCGCGCTCATGTGTCGTCCTCGTAGGTTGTCTCGACGACCGTCTCGTTGATCGCGACCTCGATCGGACCGCCTCCCTGGCCCGAGAGCTCGACCTCTTGCTTCTCCGTCTTGATGAACTTGAACGAGCGCTCCAGGAGGAACCGGGCGAACGTCGTGTCGATCTCGTCGGTCGGATCAAGCGCGCGGGAGACGAGTCGATCGGCGGCCGTCCCACGCGCGCGCTTGAAGCTGTCCGAAAACTCCTCGTGTTCGTCGAGGTAGTCGTACAGCGTCGACCGCGCGATCCCGCCTCGGTTCGCCACCTGCTTGAGGTTCAGCGGCCCGTCGGCGGCCTCGAGGAGATCGTCTTTCACCGCCTCGAACTTCGAGGGGCGACCGCCGGGATCGGTGTCGGTCTCGTCGGTGTGGATCCCGCACCGCCCATCGGGATACTTCGGCGTGTACTCGCAGCGCTCACCGTCGTTCTTGAGCGCGCCGCACTCTTCGTCCTCGGTCATGCTCACTCGCTGGAGTCGCCCCCGCTCGCGATCTCGGAGTAGGCCTGTGCGAGCGCCCGGAGGTCGGCGTACTCGAGACCGTTGTAGCCGGCGAACACGATGAGCCCGAGCGCGCCGATGAGCGTCGGTTCAGCGCCGAGGAACAGTGCGTACAGCGCGACTGCAGCGAGACCGACGTTGACGATGATGGCGCGAACGATCTTGAGCGTCTTGAGCATCTGGAGTTCACCGCCCGTGGTCAGGCCGCGTTTGTAGTCGTCGATGAGGCCGGTGGGGATGAACCACGGCCGGGGTGTCTGTTGCGTACTCATGGGGCATCTGTGTCGTCGAGGACCGCGTCGGGGAGTCGCACCCCGGCGCTCCGAGAGGAGCGTGACTGTCACGCGGTCAGGGCGGCCGGCCGATGTGATCGTGACGAGACTGGCCGGAGAGGAGGTGACGCGCTGGGTAGCGCGGGCCGGCCGGTTGACGAGCGATGCAGTCCCCTCCTGCCACATCACGGGGCAGTTCAAACGGGGGCGACCGCTCACGCCGGTGCCGCGTCCGAGAGCAGCGTCCGGTAGGTCCCGCCGTCGACGTCGACGGACAGGAGCACGTCCGCGAGTCGGATGTCGCCGACCGGATCCGCGTCGACGACGTCGCCCTCGAGGTGGACGTCGCCGAACGGGAACGCGACCCGGTCGGGGAGGTTTCGGCTCATAGAACGGTGAGGTCCTCCGGGCCGAACCCGTCCTCGTCGAACGCGACGACGTAGAGCTCGGCGACGTGCTCGCGAACGGCCTCGCTCCTGTCGGACGCGCCGCCGACGCGATCGATGTACTGGGGCCCGGAGACGCTACCGCGGATCTCGAGCTCGCGGCCGGTCGCCGGGTCCCGGACCGGGGCCTCGGTGCGCATCCAGACGGCCTCGGCACCACCGAGCCACTCGGCGAGCGCGAACCACGCCGCCCAGTCCTTCGGATCGTGCTGCTTGATCTTCTGGAGACCGAGCGCGGCCCGGCGGACGAGATCACCGTCGACGTCGTCGCGATGGGCCTGGGCCCGATCGCGGAAGCGCCGGAGCAGCGCCTTTCGCGAGCTCACCTCCTCGCCGTTGGTGAGCTCACCGTTGCCGGCGCGGTCCGTGCGCTTCGGCGCGATCGTCCCGGGGTACTCCTTCTCTCGGCTGAGGCGGTGCCCGGTCCTGGGGCTATGTCGGTGGAGTCCTCGCATGGTCAAGAAGCGCAGCGCGGGGGCTGTCCGAAGCCCTGTCATCCCCGCGATGGGTCGAGCGCCCCCGGCTGGTTACGTATGTGATCGGGAGTTGGTACTAAAACGACAGCGGCAGCTATGGATACCGTAGCTACCGGCGTTTTGTGAGGGTATAGCGGCTGTATCGGGCATCTCCGCAAGTGATCCGTCGCTGGATGACGTTGGCCTCCCGGAGATCGGCAAGGGCATCGTGGAGCGTTTGCTCAGGGAGCGACGTTCGCGACCGCAGGGCGGGGAGGGTCAGCTCGCCGGCGTCACGGAGGACGAGGTAGACGACCTTCGCGCTCGGGGGGAGGTCCTGGACGCGAGCGTCGTCGACGCGACAGCTGTCGCTGGTCGGACCGGGCGGATCCCCGGTCATCGAGGGCTACCCCCCGCCGTCATCGGCGGCCTCCCGCCACTCCCACGCCCCCGTGGACGCGGTCGTCGACGTGGACGCCGCCTGATCACCCCCGCTCGAGTCCGCATCCGAGATCGTTGGGTCGCGGATCGCGAACGACCACGTATAGGAGTCCCATACGGGATCGTTCGCGGTTACACCGCCGAGGTCGGCAACACCGCTGTTCGGGAGACCGGACGTGGAGTACGTCGTCGCACCGTTCGCGCCGGCCTTCTCGAGCGCCTGGACGGGACCGTCGCGATCGCCGTCCTCGTCAGGCGTGAGCTTCCCCAACGTCTCCTGGACGTGGCGCTTACTGCAGCCGACCCGCGTCGAGATCTCCCGCGCCGTCATCGAGCGCGAGGAGTCGCGCAGCGTCTCGACGATCTGGCGCTGCGTCGAGGTGTACGTCCAGAGGACGCCGGGGACCTGCACGTCGGCGAAGCCGGGCGGCATCGCGTCGGTCCGGACGTACACGGTCGCGTGGCTCTCAGGATCGTCGGGGTTGCGAGCGTAGCGCCCGGCGGCCTGGGCCGTGTGGTTCTCGCGGACGCTCGCAAGGATCTCCGCGGCCGTGTCGGCATCCTCACCGACGAAGCCGCGGCCGTGGACCCGCTGCTGTTCGCCATCCTCACCCTCGGTCGTCTCGGGCTCGGCCTCGAGGTCGAGCTCGGCCAAGAGGTCGACGACGAAGTCGTCACCCGGGTCGATGCAGCCGTTAACGAGCCCGACGCGCTCGGTCGCGAAGTCGTTCCGGCTCTTCTCTTCGCCGTAGTGCATCGTGCTCGGGTCGACGCAGCCTGCGGCCTCCATCGTATCGCGGAGGCGATCCTCGACGGAGCTGGCCGTGATCGCCGTCCGGAACTTGTGACCGTGCGTCTCCTGGAGGTGATCGACGAGCGTCCGGACCTGTTGGGGCTGGTAGTATTCGCCACTCGCGAGCGGGCGGGTCGCCTCGCCGACCTGGACGACGCGGAGGCCGCGTTCGTACCGCCGCCACAACCGCCGCTCCTCGGGATCGAGTACGGGCTTGGTCTGGATCGACGGGTGGACGGCGACCATCCACCGCGGGCGGGCGGGGTGGGCGTCGAGACCGACAACCGAGCGGGCGAGCCCGAAGTCGGGAGAGTTGCGGACGGTCCGCACGTCGTTGTCCTCGTCGAGGACGACCGTCACCCAGCTCTTGTTCCAGCCCTCCTCGTCGACGGCGTGGCCGTCGAGGCGCGGCGGTTCGTACGGGGTCTTGCCGACGCGGCGGCCGTTGGCGCGCTCTTCGGCGTTGAAGATAGCCCTCGCGAGCGCCGGCGCGAGTGTGTGAGCGCGGTCGTCCTCGAAGTACCACTCGGGGTCGGGATCGGCGTTGATCGCGTCCTGGAGGGCCTCGCGCTCGGTGGCGGCGTCGTCGCCCCAGCCGTCGTGGCGAGCGGTCGCGACGAACGACTCCCATGTCGAGACGGGCGCGTCGATCGCCTGGAGGTAGGCCGTGATCGCTGTCCGGACGCGGTCGGTCGTGAGGTCCTGCGCGAAGTCGGGCTCTTCGTCGACGACGATGTTGGTCTGCATCCGGAGCCCGGGGACGTGCGCGAAGTTGTGCGTCGCGAACACGAGGTCGAGGTCGCCGCGCTCCTTGGCCGAGCGGAGCTCGTCCCACTGCCGGATCGCCGGGCACTCGGCGGCCTCTCCCTCCTCGAACTCGCCGGTGTCCTCGTCGTAGGTCGTATTCGATCCTCGGCAGCACGGGAGTGTGACACCCTGGTCGTTGTGCTGCTCGAGGCGCTGGTGGACGTAGCTGAACGGGAGGCCGCGGCCCTCACACATCGAGGCGATCCACTCGGAGGCGGCCTCGCCGTCCATGGTGATCACCTCGCGGTCGGCCTCGCTGTCGACATCGTCGACGTCTTCGTCCGCAGCGACAGGGTCGTGGTCGCCGGCGGCGACGGGGCACGCCTCATGGCGCGCGCGGAGTACGAAGTGATCGACGCCGGCCTCGCGCGCGGCCTCGATCGCCTCGTCGCGCGCATCGCGAGTGGCCTGCAGGTGGACGACCGGCTTCCCACCGGTCGCCTCCTGGAGGTGCTCGTCGGTCCCCCAGCTGGTCGTCGCGACGGTGTAGCTCTTCCCCAGCGACGTGGGCGCGTCGACGACGGCGGTGTCGCCGTTACGCATGACCTCGGTGATCGTCGAGAACAGCCGGTCGCGGGCCTCACGAGTTGTCGGCCACTCCAGGCCGCGTTGCTTCGCCGCCCGCCGCCGCTCGTCGTGATCGAGCGCGTCGAGTTGGGCGACCGGCAGCGCCGAGTGCGGCATCGCGACGCCGCTCCCCGTGCTGCTGGGCGAGCGATCGTCGTCGACGTCCTTCGTGCCGACCGTCTCAGTCGCCTCCTTGTCGCCCATCGCCGCCATCAGGAGGTCGTCCGGACTCGCCGCCTCGGGCTCGTCATCGTCGTCGGGACCGGGATCGTGGGGACTCCCGACGACCACCGCCGCGTCCTTCTCGACAAGTGGTTGCGCGTTGATCGCCGGGAGGTCGACGACGTCGCCCTCCTCGAGAGCGTAGTCCTCGCCGTCGACGCCGAGGATCGTTCCGATGTCCTGGAGGATGCGGACCTCGCGGGTCTCGCCGGGGTCGTCGACGAGTAGGTCCGTCATCGCTCACCCTCCAGGCGCTTGAGCGCACACCCCGGACACAATTCGACATCGGGCGCGACGGCCTCGCGGACGTGAACACCGACGTGGTACTCACCGCAGTCCTCACATTGGTCGGTGTCACGGCTGTCGGAGCGATCGCGCGGCTGGTCGTCAGGCTCGTCGGGCTCGTCGACGGGAGCGCCGCCTCCCCAGTCGGAGAGGTCCGAGCTCACGCCGAGACCACCCCCGTTGACCCCCCGGCTTCGGATGGAGCGTAACCATCCGGAGTTGCGACTCGGGGGTTAACCCGTGGGATGGTAAAGGAATTAGTTGAAGCCGGTGGAGGGATTTGAACCCTCGGCCTATTCCTTACGAAGGAATCGCTCTGCCAGCTGAGCTACACCGGCGCGTGCACTCCATCGTACTGCCATGACGGAAATAAGGATTCCGAATGCGCGACGCCGTGGGCCGACATCACACGGGGAATTCCGTCGCGGACCGTTGAGCACCCGGGAGCGAACCGAGAGACCGTCCTTTGTGTGATACAGTCGCATCACGGTCCGTGAGCACCGACACGAACGCCGGTGACGACCGGCTGGAGGAGATCAGCGTCCGCGTCCCCGAGAGCCCGCCGCGGCGTATCGAGGAGGAATGGGACCGTCGCGGGTACTCCAGCGAGTCCGAGGCCGTCCGTGACGCGCTGCGCGACCGGGTGCATCCGCCGGCGACGCCGTCCGAGGGGACGCTGGCCGACCCGGAGGAGAGTCGCGAACGGGCCGACCGAGGCGAGACGGTGTCGGCCCGAGCGCCCCGTGAGCGGCCGGGACTCGATGACTGATGTCGGGTACACCGAACGGGCCCTCGATCACTCGGACGGCCTCGACCCGCAGTCGCCGACCGTGTGACGAACGAAGCGGACGGGACCACCGAGTGGACCGAACACCGCCCGGAGCCACGTTCCGGGTTTCCTCACTCCAAGGTCCGGGTGGGCGATCACCGCGCCATCGGTACCTGGGACCGCGGAGCCGACCTCCTCCGCGTCGACGCCGTCGGTCACCGGCGGAGCATCTCAGAGCGAGACTTAGCCGTGAGTGCCTGCTCTTCCAATTCAGTGGCTCCGTTGGAACCCTGGAATCTGACGCAAAACCCGTGCGAGATACGGAGGCCGAGTTCAGCAGTATCCCGCGCTACGTTGCAGTACGGACGTGTGTGATTCCAGTCTGAGTTCAACAGGGATCGGGGGTATCGCCAACGGCGTCCCGACACGGGTCGCTATCGCGTGGAGGTTGTCACTCGTCGGCGATGCGGACCGTCAGTACCGGGACCGGTGACTGCCGGACTATCCGCTCCGCGATGGAGCCGATCAGGTAGCGGTCGATCCCCGTTCTGCCGTGAGTTCCCATCACGATGAGGTCGATGTCGGCCGCGTCGGCGTAGTCGAGAATTTCGGCGTGAGGGACGCCCGACTCGACGTGACGTTTGACGGCGATGTCATCCGGGAGCGCACCGACGGCGTCGTCGACGGCCTGCTCAGCGCGTTCGTGCTCGGCCTCCTCCCAGGCCTCGGTTCCCAGGCCCACACTCGGACCCTCGAATCGGTTGCGTGTGTCGACGACCGACAGCACGTGGACCGTCGCGTCGTGCTGTCGGGCGGGCGAGCCAGCGTGCTCGGCGATCGTCGACGCGCCGTCGCTACCGTCGGTCGGCAAGAGGATGTGATCGTACATGTGTGGACGATGTGTGTCTGATCGTGTCAGATCCCGGCCCCGCCGGCCATCAGGAACAGCGCGATCGAGATGAGCGTGAAGAGTCCGGCGACGCCTTTCTGGATGGTTCCGGTGTCTAGTGCGTTCGATACGTAGGGTGCGATCTGGCCGCCGGTGACCGTCGCAGGGACCGTGAACACGACCATGTTCCACGGGGTCGAGGCGAGACTCAGCGAGTGAACCCCGCCGACCCCGAACGCGCCGAGTATCGTCCCGCCGAAGACGTGGACGAGCGACGCGAGGATCGCCGTCGTCGCGACGACGATGTGGTTGGTCCCGATGGCGACCCGGGTGGGGACGTCCGTCCGGAGTTGGGAGATGATCCCGAGTTCGCCGCTGCCGAAGCCAGCCAGCCCCTGGAACGTCCCGCCGACGCTGTAGTTGGCGAACCGTTCGAGATACCCCGACCAGGAGTACTCGTAGCTGTCGCCGTCGCGATCGACCCGGGTGACTTCGCCCTCGTCGGTCGCGTCGACGCCCGCGGGGCCGAGCTTTCCGTCGTCGTCGGGGAGGTCCGTCGGCGAACCGCCGTCGGTCGAGACGGCGTCATCGGTCTCGTCCGGCTCACCGTGGCCGATGTCGGCGTTGAGCATCAGATAGCCGGCGACGAGCAGCGCCGCGCCGAGGGCCGCGTGGAACAGCGGCTCCGGAATGAAGAACGACAGCAGCGCCCCGGCGACGACGAACGGGACGCTCCCGGCGACGATCGTCAGCGCGAGTCGTCGATCGACAAGCCCGTACTGGATGAACGCGATCGACGAGGCCGAGAGGCCGAACGACTCGCTGATCAGCCCGACCTTCACGAGCGTCTCCGGTGTGAGTACCTCTCCCGCCAACAGCGGGAACACGAAGATCAGAAACGGCACGAACAGCGCCGAGCCGCTGATCCCGACCGTGTTGACGGTCGTCGCCCCGAGCAGAAAGAAGGGGAACAGCCACCAGTACTCCAGCCAGTAGCCCGGCCCGCCGCTCCCGCCGGTCGGTGCGGCGAACAGGACCAACGCCACGAACACCGCGGGCGCTGCGAAGACGAACACGTGCTGATACTTCAGAAACGACTTCTGGAGTCGTTGGGATCGAGTTGCACTCATCGGCAGTAATGTGTCAAATTGAGTTTATGTGGACGAAGTGGTCAAGAGTGAGCGGTAAGACATCGCCAGTAGACGACAGGGGAGTTGACGTTCGGGTGAGTTCCCCGTTCGGAGCGGAGGGTTGGGAATCCATCGCCGTACAGCTTCAACCGTTGGATCATGTACTGACCGGCCGGTAACGAATTCATGCGTAAAACATCTACGTCTCGACAGTCGTTTGTGGCCAATAAATAGTGAACAATACGGCGATTGATCGGTGTTCTCACGATAGTTCGGTTACGGGCTCGTGCCGACTCGCTTCCGAATCGGCCGTGTGGCCCGGGAGGGGGAGTTCGCTTACGACTCCGCCGTCTGTTCGTACCGCTAGCAACACGATACTCCCGCGACGTCTCTACTCCGGGTCTCTCCGTTCGGACCCCCCTACCGGTTCACGTTCGTGCCCGATACGCGCGCTGTATTCAGCAGGACTGCCGAAACCTCTCACCGAGTGAGAGTCTCAACGGGACCAATTCGGGGTGGTTCCCGATCGATCGGGGAGCGCCGGTGCCAGGCAACCCACCACGCTTCGCCCCCCGTACTCCCTCATCTCCGCCGAATCCGCGCGTCCAGACGGACGTTCCGTTCGTGGGGCGCGTACGGCCTCGACATCTTCGCTCAGACCGACGACGGTTACAGACGACTCCGTGAGGGGTCGAAGCACGACGAGCAAGTACCACGCGGCGTCGGCGACCGCTACGTCGCCGAGGCGGTCGAACTCGCCGCCGCCGACACCGCGGTCGACTCGATCGGCGCGGTGACGAACCCGATGTACCCCGAACTCGACCGGAAAGCGGCCGTCGAGTTCCATCGTGCCGCGCTGTCACGCACGCTTTGACACCGTCTTCGGACAACCGCTCCGCCATTAGCGAGATGGTATTACTGGATGGAATGAATGACAAGCTCTCCGGGATGGCCGACTTCGACGGGATCCCGGTGACGGTCGAGCACTAAGTGAAACCCACCGCCACGGCGGCAATCGAAACTCCAGTCAGTACCTAGTCTTCGAGGGGATGGCACGTTGTTTTTGTCACGGGGTTGTATTGACACGACAGAGTATGACTGATGGACCCTCTGACTCTCGAGAACTGACGCCGTACGGCGCATGGCCCTCGCCAATCGACGCCGAAACGGTCGCAAGCGACGGTATCGAGTTCGGACACGTGTCCGTCGACGAGGAGACGGTCTACTGGCGAGAGCAGCGTCCGCAGGAGGATGGGCGTGGTGCAGTTGTTCGGTACAACGGAGAGGACGCCGTTGACGTGACGCCCACGGACGTGAACGTCAGGACACTAGTCCACGAGTACGGCGGTGGCGACTTCACCGTCTCCGACGGGGTAGTCTACTTCGTCAACTACGACGACCAACGCGTCTACCGGCAGGCGGTCGATGCGGACGACAGCGGCCCTGAACCGATCACCCCCGAACCGGAGACAGAGCGCGGCCTCCGCTATGCCGATTTCGCGGTCGCCGCTGGCGGTGAGTATCTCTATTGCGTCCGCGAGGACCACGACGCCGCCGCCGGCGAGGACGGTGTTGACGAGCCTGTCACCGAGCTGGTCCGCCTGCGGACGAACGGTACGGAGGACCCGAAAGTAGTCGCCGACGGTCACGATTTCTATGCGTCGCCGACCATCTCGCCGGCGGGGGACCGGCTCGCCTGGCTCACATGGGATCACCCACGGATGCCGTGGGACGGCACCGAACTTCACGTCGCCGCAGTAGGGACGGACGGGACCGTCGCCGACGATCGTGTGGTGATGGGCGGACCAACGGAGTCCGTTTTCCAACCCGAATTCGCGCCCGACGGGACGCTCCACGCCGTCTCCGACCGAACCGGATGGTGGAACATCTACCGGCGTGAGGATGGCGGCGGGCCGGACGGGGCGGGGAACGCCGACGGTGATGCCTGGACGTGCGTCCGCGAGGAAGAAGCAGAGTATGGATCCCCGCAGTGGACATTCGGTCTTGCGACGTACGCACCTCTGGACGACGGCGATTTGATCGCGGTCGCGACCCGCGACGGCGAGCAGACCATAGAACGTATCGCACCCGACGGCACCGCCACGGACGTCGAAGTAGCTGCTGAGGGAATCGGCCAACGCGGGCACCCGATGCTCCGAACCGACGGGACGGCAGTCCACTTCGTCGCCAGCGGTCCCGCGACCCCAGCGCGCCTCGTTCGATTGAGCGACAACGAGGAGGTGGCCGTCCTCCGGAAGTCGAGCGACACGACGGTCGATCCATCGTACGTCTCGACACCGGATCACATCACCGTCCCAACACGCGATGGGGCGGAGACGCACGCGTTCGTCTACCCGCCGACGAACCCCGACGCGCAGGCACCCGACAGCGAGCGCCCGCCACTAATCGTGACCGCCCACGGCGGCCCGACGAGTGCCACCGCGCCGACGTACGACCTCACGACGCAGTTCTTCACCTCTCGGGGGTTCGCCGTTGCGGACGTGAACTACCGTGGCTCGACCGGCTACGGCCGCGCGTACAGGGAGTCACTATACGGCGAGTGGGGCGTCCGCGACGTGGAAGACTGCCTCGACGTGGCCCGACACCTCGCAGAGTCGGGACGCGTCGACGGCGATCGGATCGCCGTCCGCGGCGGGAGCGCCGGTGGATTCGTCGTCCTCTCGGCGTTGGCGTTCCACGACGAGGTCGCTGCGGGCACGAGTTACTTCGGCGTCGCCGATCTGGGTCGCCTCGCACAACTCACCCACAAGTTCGAATCGCGGTACCTCGACCAGTTGGTCGGTCCCTACGAGGAAGCACGCGAGACGTACGAGACACGGTCGCCGGTGAACCACGCCGACGCTATCGAGTCGCCCGTGTTGCTCCTCCAAGGCGCGGAGGATCCGGTGGTACCGCTCTCGCAGGCCGAAGAGATGGCCGACGCCCTCGCTGCGACCGGTGTGCCACACGACCTCGTCGTCTTCGAGGGCGAGCAACACGGCTTCCGCCGGGCCGACACTCGCCGTCGAGCCCACGAATCGGAGTTGGCCTTCTACGGGTCGGTATTCGGATTCGATCCGGCCAACGACCTCACGGATGCAGATGTGGACATCACAGTCGCTGGCGACGACTGATCGCCATCGGACCTGCGGTCGAACCGGAAGGAACGGCCGACGATACGGACAGACCCTAACGCCCGTTTGCGTTAGTGTGCGGTCCCCTGTCAACGTCCCGCGGAGGCTCGCCCCTCACGGCGTCGTCTGTAACCGCGGACCTCATCGTCGGCGACGTTTTTTCGTCGCGGCTTCAACCCCTCACGGGTTGAAGCGGAGACGGAGGTGATCACCGCCGGTGACGGGCTCCGTTACAGACGAACCCGTGAGAGGTTGAAGCAGTTTCGCCCAGGTCGTCACCCGCGCGGTCACGGGTTACAGATGAAGGTGGTTGAGGGTTCGACGGCACCGCCGCAACTACGCAACCGGAGGCGTCTCAGAGAACTACGACAGGACTCGACCGTCGCCCCGACTCGGCAGTAGTGAAACGCCGCCTGTCGGTCAGGTCATGGCACCCGGCACCAATTTCTATTCTCTCCAAATTTAATTTTTAATATAAAGTATTAAATACTATATCGAATCACAACCCGTAATGACCGATCCGACGGGCGATCGACCGACCGTCCCGCCGCCGGAACCGCCCGACTCCGTCGATGCGTGGTACGCGCCGGACGTGCGAGCGCAGTACGAGCCCTACCCGGGCGTCGTCGCGACCGTGCGCGAACGCGTCGGCGTCGGGGGCAGCGAGTTCGGCTACGAGACGCGAGAGCCGAGTCTCGGGCCGGCCGGCGAGCGCGCGGCCGCCGCCGTCGCCGACCGCTTCGACGCCGGGCAGCACCGTCGGCCGCTGACGCGTGCCGGCGCGGTCGAGCGCGCAGACGCGGGGTTCGAGCCGAAGTACGACCGCGCCGTCGACCGCCTCGTCGACGCCGCGCCGGCGCTTCGGCGGCGCGTCGACTACCACGTCCTCCGCGAGTTCCGACTGCTCGGGGCGGCGACGCCGCTGGCGCTGGACGACCGGATCGAGGTGGCCGACGTGAGCGGCGAGGACGGCCGCGTCGTCGTCCACACCACCGAGTTCGCGCCCGCGGCGACTGCCGTGTCCGTCGACGCCGAGTACGTCGGCCGCGTCGCCAGCGAGCGCCTCCGCAGCTACGAGGTGTCCTTCGAGGGGTTCGCGGTCGACGTGGTGGTGTACCGCGACCGACTGCTCGGCGAGGACCGCTTCGCCACGAAGTACGCCGTGCGCGAGCCGCCGCTGCTCCCCGGGGACGAGGCGCTGATCGCCGAGTGCAAGGAGCGCGTCTGGGAGACGACCGCCACCGAGGTCGTCGAGGACCGCACGGCGTTCGTCCGCGAGCGCGCCCGTCGGTTCCTCTCGCGGCGACTCACTGCCCGCGACACCCGAGCGTGGGTCGACGCGACCGCCTACCGCGTGCGGGCCGCGCTCGCGGCGTACGACCTGGCGGTGCCGCCGGTGGACTCCCGGTACGCCGACGACCGCCTCGCCGACCTGGTGTACTACGTCCTGCGCGACTACGTCGGCGAGGGCGTGCTCACCGTCCCGCTTCGTGACCCCCATCTGGAGGACGTGGAGGCGAACCGCGTCGGCGAGCGCGTGAAGGTGGTGCCGCGGGCCGGATTGGGTGCGGACGGACGCGTCCCCACGAACCTCTCGTTCGACTCCGAGTCGGCGTTCGTCAACGTCGTCACCCAACTGGCCGCACTCGACGGGACGGAGCTGAACGCCTCGAACCCCAGCGCGAAGGTGAACGTCGACCTCGACGGCGTCGCCGACACGATCCGCTGTGCGGTCGCGCTACCGGTCATCTCGACGGACGGTCCCCACCTCTCTGTGCGCAAGCAGTCCGGCGACCCGCACACGCCGGTCGACCTCGTCGAGTCGGAGACGCTCCCGACGGAGTTGGTGACGCTGCTGTGGCTGCTGTACGAACACCGCGGCGTCGTGCTGTTCTCGGGACCGACCGGCGCGGGCAAGACGACGCTGCTGAACGCGCACACGCCGTTCATTCCGTTCGACGCTCGCCCCGTCTCGATCGACGAGGGGAGCCGTGAGGTGCTGCTTCCCCACGAGACGGGCATCTCGCTGACCACCCGCGACCACGAGAACGAGTTCAAGCGCGTCACGATGGCCGACCTCATGACCGAGGCGAACTACCTGAATCCGGACGTGGAGGTGATCGCGGAGGTGAACACGCCCGCGTCGTTCGAGACGTTCGGCGAGTCGCTCAACACCGGCCACGGCGTGCTGGGCACCACCCACGCCGAGGACGTGAACGCGCTGGTCAACCGGGTGATCGAGCAGGGCCTCCCGCCGTATCTCCTCGGCGAGATCGACCTCGTGGTCTTCCCGCACAACGTCGACGGCGACCGCTACGTCGCCGAGGCGGTCGAACTCGCCGGCGACGACGCGCTCGCGAACTGCGCCGGCGCGGGCGGCGTCGTCGAGAAGGACGGCGCGGCCGTCGCGTGGAACCGCGTGCTCTCCCGGAGCCCGGACGGGACGTTCTCGTTCGCGTACGACCACCCGGACCTGGGCGACGACACGCGCCGTCTCGACCTCCGCGTGTTCCACCGGATCGCCGACCGGACCGATCGGACGGTCGAGGCCGTCGAACGGGAGTTCCACCGGAAACACCGGTACGTGCGATACCTCGTCCGCGAGGGCGTCACCGACTTCGAGGAGACGTTCGACTTCCTCGCGGACCTGCGTACCGACGAGGCCGCGACCGTCGAACGCGTCCGCCGCGAGACGACGCACGAGGCGGACGCCGACGGCGGCGGCGGTGACGGCGATAGCGACGGTGACGGCGACGGCGACGGTGGCGGCGACCGCGACAGCGATGGCGACGATACCATCTCACCGTCGACCGCGACCGCGTCCGCGAACGGCCGGACAGCGATCGACGGTGGTGCGGCCGGAGACGCCCGTACGCTCGACGGCGGTACGGCGGAGGGGAGACGTGAGTGAGTTCGCCGCCGAGCGCGACGGGAGCGATCCCGGCGGGATCGCCGCCGGCGGTGTCGCGCGCGCCGACGGCACCGGGGGCGCTGAGACGGGGGCCGGGAGCGGCCGAACCGACGGCCTCTCGGTCCTCGACCGCGCGCTGTACGCGCTGTTCTCCCGACACGCCGACACGCGCCGGCACGCGCTCGACCGGAAACGCTACCGAGGGGCCGCGATGGCGACGAGCTTCGACGTGTACGTCGCCCGCGCGTACGGGCTCTCGTGGCTGGCCTGTCTCGCCGTCCTCGGGTGGACGCTCGTCGTCGCCTCCGCGGTTCCGCCGGCGACCGTCGCCGGCGCGGTCGGCGGGGTTCTCGGGACGAGCGCACCGGTCGCGTCGCCCTCGCGACTCCACGTCGCCGCCGTCGCCGCGGGCGTCGCCGGCACCGCCGCGAAGTACGCGACCGTCAGGCTGGCCGGCGAGCGGATCCGGCTGCGAACGCGTGCCCGCCGCGGCGGGATCGAGCGGACGCTCCCCGGTGCGGCGCGGTTCCTGCACGCGCTCTCCTCGGGGAGCGACGGCCCGCGGGCCATGCTCCGGCGCGTCGCCGACAACGACGCCTACGGGGAGACGGCCGTTTCGGTCCGGACTGCGCTGACGACCGCCTCCCTGACCGGGAGCCTCAACCGCGGGATCGGTCGCGTCGCCCGCGACACGCCCTCCCGGGACGCGCTCGCGCCGTTCCTGTTGAAGTTCCGCGAGCACGCCGCCCAGGGAGACGACGCCCTGTCGGGGTACCTCAGGCTGGAGTCCCGGATGCTCGGCCACAGGGGCGAGCAGGCCCGCGAGCGCAACGCCGACCTGATGGAGTTGGTCGCGGAGCTGTTCGTCGTCCTGCTCGTGCTTCCGGCGCTGTTCGTCATCGTCCTCACGGTGATGAGCGTGCTCGCGCCCGGGCTGTCGGCCGAGATCGCGACGCCGCTCGGTGTGACGACTAAGCGCGCGATCGCCGTGTACGGCGCGGCCGCGTTCGTCGTCGTCGTCGGGATCGCAGCGGGGGCGATGGTCTCGGACCTCCGACCGACCGACCAGCGGATCGAGTACCGACTTCCGCGGTCCCCGACGGCGCTGCTGCGGTCGGTGCCGATCAACCCCGCGAGCGCGGCCGTTGCCCTGCTGCCGGTCGGAGGGCTCGCGCTCGTTGGCCTGTCTGCGGCCGGTGTCGACCCCGTGAACGCGATCGTGCTGGGGTACGCCGCGTACGCGCTCCCGGTCGGCGGCGTGGCGCTCCGGCGCGGTCGACTCGACGACGCCAAGGACCGCGAGATATCCGAGTTCGTCCACGCGGTCGCCGGCCACGTCGCGCTCGGCCGACCGCTCTCGATCGCCGTCGATCGCGTCGCCCGCGACGTGGATCTGGGGCCGTTGACCGCCGACGTGGCCGACCTCTCGTTCGCGCTCGGACTGGCGACGGGCCCCGACGCGGAGCTTCGAGCCGGGGCGCTCGATCGGTTCACCCGGCGCGTCGGGACGCCGCTTGCGGCCCAGACGATCGGCCTCGTCTCGGGCGCGCTCGACGCCGGCAGCGACGCCGACGCCGTGTTCGAGACGCTGCAGGCCGAGGTGGGTCGCCTCCACCACGAGAAGCGCGCGCTGCGCGCCAACATGTTCGTGTACGTCGCCGTCGGCTGGACGACCGCGCTGCTTGTCGTCGGGATCGTCGTCGCGGTGAACCTCACCGTGCTCGACGGCTTCGCCGACCTCGCGTCGCTGTCGACCGGCGGAGGCACGCTCGACCCGACCGCGGTCGACCCCGAGCGCGACGCCCGCCGCTTCTACGTCGTCGCGCAGGCGACGGTGTTCGCCTCCGGGCTGTTCGCCGGCGCGGCCGACCGGGGCGGCTACTCGATGCTGCTGCACTCGGGTGCGCTCGTGACCGTCTGTCTCCTTGCCTTCGCGGTCGCGGGGGTGATCTGAGCGTGGTCGCGCACCCGTTCGGCGGAGGCGACGCGGCCGATAGCGACCGGAGACGCTCCGGCGGCCGCCGAGCGTCCCGAGCCAGGAACCGATCCGACGAGCGGGGCCAATCGCACGTCGTCGGCGTGGCGATCCTCATGGGGATCACCGTCGTCTCGATGGCCGGGCTGACGGCGACCGTCGGGACCGTCGTCGAGTCGAACACCGCCGGCGTGGACGCCGGTCGCGTCGCCGCCGACCTCGACGCCGCGCTCGCGCCCGTCGAGGTGACCGGCGGCCACCGAGGGACCGTCTCGTTCACCGACGGTCGCCTGCGCACCGTCGAGCGGACCGTCCGCGTTCGCGACGCCGACGGGACGGTCAGAGCCGTCGACGCCGGCGGGATCGTCTGGAGCGCCGGCGATCACCGCGTCGCGTTCGTCGCCGGCGCGGTCGTCCGCGGCCCGCCCGGCAACGCGGTCCTCGCGGAGCCCCCGCCGGTATCGACGGCGGCGGGGACGGTCGTGGTCGGCGTCGCGACCGTCGGCGAGGAGCGCTTCGAGTACGCCGGCGGCGGGCGCGTCCCCCTGTCGACCCGGGTCGCCCACGACCGGCGCGCGCTCGGAACCGGCGAATGGCGCGTCGCCGTCGAGACGGAGACGCCCCGCCCGTGGGTCGAGTTCTTCGAGCGCCGAGGCGCGACCACAGACAGGGAGGACTTCGACGGCGACGGCGTCGACAGCGTCGTCGCCGCCTTCCCGGGCGAGCGGGAGTTCCACCTCGTCGTCCACGACCTGCACGTGGAGGACGGACGATGACCGCGGAGTGCGGGGCGGCGGCCGACGGGGGCGCGGACCGCGGCGTCGCGACCGACCGGACCGTGGTCGTCGAGCGCGGACGCGACAGGGCGGCGACCCCGATCGTCGCCAAGACGCTGGAGATCGGGCTCGTCCTGCTGTTCGTCGCCGGGCTCTCGGCGGCGCTGTTCGGCGGGGTCGTCCCCGACTACCGCGACGCCGCCGGCGATCGCCTCGCCGACCGGACGCTCGCGGGCGCGGCCACGGACGTCGAGCGCGCGGTCCCGCCGCCGGCGGCGACGGTTCGCGTGGAGCGGCGCGTCCGGCTCCCGGACACGATCCGCGGGGCCGCCTACCGCGTCGTCGCCGACGGCGACGGACTCCGACTGGTCCACCCGAACCCGGCGATCGGCGGGAACGTGCGCCTCGCACTCCCCGACCGGGTCGCGACGGTGACCGGAGCCTGGGAGAGCGGGATGACGACCGCCGTCGTCGTGGAGGGCGGCAGCGGGGTCGGCGCTGGCGGACCCGAGGCCGGGGACGGAGACGGATCCCTCGCGATCGAGTTGGTGAGCCGATGAACCCGAACCCGGAGCCACGACGGGGAAAGCGAGCGACTTCCCGCCGACGGTCGCGGTCGCGGTCGACCGGGCCGCGCGTGCGGTCGGAGCGCGGACAGACGAACCTCGCGGCGCTGGTGGCGGCGCTGGTCGTGCTCACGGCGACGGTCGGGGTGACGCTCGCGCTGGCCGACGGCGCGCTGGCTAGTGCGGATCGCTCTCCGGAGGAACGCCGGACGGCCGTGACCGCGACCGACCGGCTGGTGGCCGGCGACTCGCCGCTGACGCGACGTGCGAGCGTCCTCGACGACGACGCGATTGCGACGGCGACCGTCGGGACGGTCGTCGAGGCGGTCCCGCCGCTCGCG
This sequence comes from Halobaculum sp. CBA1158, assembly GCF_021431925.1. Classification (NCBI taxonomy): domain Archaea; kingdom Methanobacteriati; phylum Methanobacteriota; class Halobacteria; order Halobacteriales; family Haloferacaceae; genus Halobaculum; species Halobaculum sp. CBA1158. Next base: position 589,074 of record NZ_CP090371.1, read on the forward strand.
GACGCGGCGTTCCGGGTTCGCCTCGCCGGCGACACAGTCGTCGAGCGCGGCGACCCGACCGACGGGACGGCCTTCCGTCGGATCGTCGTCGTCGCGTCTGCCGAGGAGCGCACGCGGACGGTCGACGCCGCCGACGGGGTCACGCTCCCGCGTCGGACCGCGACGATCCGCTTGGCGTTCGGAGACGCCACGGTCGAGACGGTGCGTACGAACGGCCGGGTCGTCCTCCACCGACCCGGCGGCCTCCGGGGCGTCGAGACCGTCGACGTGTCCCGGGCGGAGACGCTGACGCTCACGTTCGACGCGAACGCGACCGGATCGGTGCCGGTGACGTATTTCCCGGAGCGGACGCACAAGGCGACGCTTGCGGTGATCGTCGATGCGTGAGCCGACGGGCGACTCGGCGTTCGACCGGGGACAGCTCTCGCTGCCGGTCGTCGAGGCCGCGGTGGGGGTCGCGTTCCTGCTCACGGTGGCGGCGTCGTTCGGGTTGGCGCTGCCGGAGCCGGGGACGGCGGAGGCGCAGTTGGACGCGTACGCCGACGACGCCCTCGCGGTGTTGAACGAGGAGCCGCCGCGACACGCCGCCGACACCCGGCTCGCGGAGGTGAGTCGCTCGCCCGCCGCGTTCGAGCGCGAGCGCGACGCCCTCGAGGTACGCGTCGCGCGGATCCTCGGCGACAATCTCCTGTTCCGCGTCGAGACGCCCCACGGGGCGGTCGGCCACGCCCGTCCGACCGCGACGGCGACGGGGCGGGCGAGCGCGACGACCCCCGGCGGCGAGGTCGTCCTGTGGGTGTGGTACGTGTGACCGACCGAAAGGCCACCGACCGCGGGCAGTTGGTCCTCCTGGCGGCCGCCCTCGCGGCCGCCGCGCTGGTTCCGATGGCGCTCGCGTATCTCACTCTGGGCGCGCACCCGGACGTGGCCGCGACCGCCGACCGCGACCGACCCGGCGAGTCGACCCTGCGGGCGCTCGACCGCGCCGCGACGAACGCGTCGGCGGCCGTCGACCGACGACCGTGGCGGGAGCGCGAGGAGACGGTCACCGACTTCGACGCCGCGTTCGCCGGCGATGCTCGCGGGATCGAGACGGCCCGACTGTCGGAGACGGTCGCCGTCGACGTGGCGTACAACGCCACGGCCGCGACCGCGTGGGCGGAGACGGCCTGTCCCACCGGCCCGAACCGCGCGTTCGGCGACTGCGAGGTCATCGAGGGAGTCGTCGTTCAGGACCGAGCGGGGGAGGCGACGCCGGTGGCGGTCGGGGTCGACGTCCGCGTGGTCGAGCCCGACGGGACAACGGAGCTGACCGTCGTGATCCGGGTCCGGTAGCACGGACGACGGCGGACGCGGACGGGGGCGCTGAGTCGGACCTCCTCGGCGCGGTCGCCTGTCTGACCGCCTCCGTCGGAGGTGAACCGGCCGTCGCCGTGCCGCGCTCGAACTCCGGCGAGAATCCGGACGAAATTCGGAAAACCGTTTTTGGTTCGACACGTCCACACACGTCCGGGCGTCGGGCGACCATCGGCGAGACACCCGAGGCGGGACCCGCCGGACGCGGCCGACGAGCGCGGACGACTCACCCGGTCCGGTCCGCGTTCGTCCGTCGCCGGTCATCCGGACGGGCGCTTCGGTCCGTCCCGGTCGTCGGACGCTCCGCAGCCATGCCACCGACCGCGTGCCGCCGGGGGCGACGCCCCACCTTGGCCATCGGCTCCGGCCCGCGGTCGGCGCGAGTCGGATCGCCGGGCGGGACCACGGCCGGTTTCCCCCTGACATGGAACCTCCGGTGTGCGGTTCCCCTCCACGCGGCGGTCCGGCCCCCCACGCTGTCCTCACCTCGACTCTTGTCACGCCGGTCGACGTTCTCGCGTTCGGTCACGGATATGAGGTGGCTGAATCCGGTGACTGCAGCGAGACGCTCCGTTCCTCTAAACGAAACGACTACCATGGTGGCCCTTTGACCTCGGAGTGAATGGGCGGATCGCTGTGGTACCCGTCGGTTGCGGACGTTCTGGCAATCCACGAGGACATCGTGGCGGAGTACCCAACCACGCCATCCGGGGTCCGGGACCGGGGCGACATCGAGTTCGTGCTGACGTACATCGAGGAGGGGTATTTCGATGCTGCGCCCGACTCAATTCACGAGAAAGCGTACCACCTCATGCGGCTGCTCGTCGCCACCCACCCGTTCGTGGATGCGAACAAGCGAACCGCGCTGAACACGGTCGTCGTATTTTACGGAAAGTAAAGGAGAAAGCCCCGCCATTCAGGGCGGGGATGAATCGGACACTACCTTTCACTAACCACGTTCGAGGGCAGGGCCAGATATTCCACGCCAATCCATACTATTAATTAATCTTATCGACATAGGTTACGCATGGCGAAACAGGTCGTCACCCGCACCTATACTGCTTCCATACGGAACCAGCAACAGGTGTCCGACGACCTCGATTCGCTCGGGTTCGCAGCCTCGAAACTCTGGAACGTCGGACGATGGGTCTGCGACCGCGTGTGGGGCGAAATCGGCCACATTCCCGGTCACAACGAACTCACCTCGTACCTGAAGTCACACGAACGCTATGATGACCTGCATTCGCAGTCAAGTCAGCGAGTCCTTCAAGAACTCGCTGAGGCGTTCAACGGCTGGTACGGCAAACGACGCAACGGAGACACGAGAGCAAACCCACCGAAGTACCGCAAACACGGCGACGAACACCCGCGTTCAACGGTCACGTTCAAAGCCGCCGGATTTAAGCTCGATACCAAGTACGAACGAGTCCGACTCTCGAAAGGCTCGAACTTGAAAGACTACTGGTCGGACTTCATCCTGTGCGAGTACCAGACTCGGCCCGACGTTGACCTCTCCTCCATAGAGAACGTTCAACAAGTCAGAGCCGTCTGGACTGGTGACGTGTGGGAACTACACTTCGTCTGCAAGGCCGAAATCGAAGTGGCCGAGTCTCCCGGTGAGAAGACTGTAGGTGTTGACCTCGGCATCAACAACTTCGCCGTACTGGCCTATGAAGACGGTCACAGCGAGTTATACCCGCTGAACTGCTTGAAGCAGGATGACTACTACTTCAGCAAGCGACTCGCCCAGTGTGACGATTCGGACTCCGAGCAGGCTACGCGACTGAACGAGAAGAAGTCGGCTCGCCGTACCCACTACTTCCACACACTCTCCAAACACATCGTTCAGCGGTGTGTTGACGAGGGTGTTGGAACAATTGCCGTGGGCGATCTCTCCGGCATCCGTAAGGATGAGGAGAACGGTGAGTCGAAGAACTGGGGGAAGAATGGCAACCTCGACCTGCACTCGTGGGCGTTCGACCGCTTCACCGACCTCCTCGAATACAAGGCTGAGATGGAAGACATCTCGGTTGAAGAAGTATCTGAGCGGGATACGTCGAAGTCGTGTTCGTGCTGTGGTCGGAAGCGTGACGCAAACCGTGTTGAGCGTGGGCTGTACGTCTGTGATTCGTGTGATACGGTGTCGAACGCGGACGTGAACGGTGCTGAGAATATTCGACAGAAAGTATCTCCGAGTCTGGCCTGTGATGGGGGAGATAGGAGTAACGGCTGGTTGGCACAGCCATCGACGTTCTTGTTTGACACGGAAACTGGTGCGTTCGCACCTCAAGAACAAGCTACGTCGTAAACCACAATATCCCAACGCGGTCGGGAATCCTCGCCCTTCAGGGCGGGGAGGATGTCAAGTCCTGAACGGGTACCGGTTCACCTACGACGAGGAGATCAGGACGATTCTGAAACGGTTCGGCACCGACGAGCGAACGGTCGGTGAAGCGGACGTGGGCGAGTACCTGCACACGCACACCGAGGAACTGGACTTAGCGGGGGAGATCGAGCGGTGGCGTGAAGATCTCCTGCAGTACGGTCTCAAGCAGTTGACCGGCGACTCGGGCGACCAGAAGGATTAACGACACGCCGGCTGTCAGTACTGGTATGGCGACCGAAGAGGGGGTCGAGTCGGAGTCGCCGCTCGATGCGGTGATGGAGGACCTCCGCCACGAACTGGTGCGGCGCGTAGCCGCGGCCGACCGGGAGGCGAACCGCGAGATCTACGACGCGCTCGAAGACGAGTAGCCGGGCGATTCGCTCGCCGTCTCTCGTCGCCGAATGTCAAGAATGCGCTAATTGGAACATCCGTTCTCAGATGTCGGTCTCGATTCACCGATCCGGCGTTCGGTCGCGTTACTGATCCGAGTCGGCTGAACTCTACGTTTGACAAGATGATTCGTTCGCCCGGCGAACGAACGTCCTCCGAACGGGACCGATCAGTCGTCGGCCGGCGCGGCCGCCCCGGCGCTGCCGGCGTTGGCGACCGTGCGCTCGTTGGCGGCGACCCACCGCAGCAGCAGGAACGCGAAGACGTACTTCGCGACGATGTCGAGCGCCGAGTACGCCCACGAGGTGAGCCCGACCGACTGCACGAGCGCCAGCCCCTCGACGCCGAGGGCCCACACGATCGGATAGCCGAGCCACAACACCACCGTGAGGATCCGGAGAGTGTCGAATATCTCGTCGGTGCCCGCGGCGGTCGCGGCCGCCGCCCACTCGGTCAACAGGGCGTACAGCACGACGGCGAAGAACGCGCAGCTGATCCCGTAGAACACCCACCGCATGAGGTACGAGGACGTGGTCAGCGCGGCCGCCAGCCCGGTGATGCACATCCCGACGTCCGCGGCGATCACGGTGAACAGGCTCCCACGGTCGACGTCGGCGAGCAGCCCCAGCGCGAGGAGGATCATGGGCGTCGACAGCGCCCAGGTGAGGTATCGGCCCCACTGACTCAACACCTCCTCGCCGGCGAGCGCGTGCCCCGCTGGCATCTCGATCAGTCCGACCGTCAGCCCGGAGACGAGCCCCGTGTAACTGGAGATCGACACCAGCGGGATCATGAGCGTCGCACCCCAGATCAGTTTCGCCCGACCGGAGGAGACGTTTCGGCCCATGTACACGAACAACAGCGCCGAGAGTCCCGCCAGCGCGATGTTCGCCCAGAGCGACGAACTGAGCAGGACGTCGCTTTGGATCTGTGAGAACACCTCCGACTGCGTCACCTGCAGCGGCGATACACCCGTCGACGGTACGCTTGGGGTGGGCATGCGAACGTAGTATGGGCGGGTCCGATATGAATCTGATACGACAGTATATAAATTTCGGACGGAACCGTTCGTGAGAACCGGATACAGCGGACGACACGTCGTCGCGCGACACTCGACCGTCGATACGGACTCGGCGGTGTCGACCCGGCGTCCGGATCGGAGCGCCCGGTCAGGCCGGCCGCGCGGTGAACCGTTCGTTCACCACCGCGTCGACGGTCGGATCGGACTCCAGCACCGCCAGACACGCCGAACAGACCGGGCGGTTTCGGAACGACCGCGGCGGCGACGCGTCGCTCACGCGGGCGACCGCCTCCTCGCCGGTGCAGGCTCGCCAGATCGCGCACTCGACGGACATACCATGTGGTAGTTGGTAACACACATATATAAGTATCCGCCCGCTATCCGACCGCCGGTCGCGACGCCGAGCGATCGCCCCCGAGGGCTCGCCGGCGGCGGTCAGAACCCGGAGAACTTGTCTCGGCGGTAGAGATCGAGTTCGCTCACGGTGTCTGTGCCCTCCTGTGAGAGGCAAAACCGGATGCCGTCGGCGATGGCCGCGGGGTCGGTCGCCTCCCCGTCGTCGAAGCGCTCCTCGAAGGACTCGCCCTGCTCGCTTGCGAACTCGGTGCGGACCTCCGTGGGGTTGACGACGCTGACCGCGACACCCTCGTCGCCGACGCTGCCCTCCAGGCTGTGGGCGAACCCCCGGACCCACCACTTACTGGCGGCGTACACCGGGTTGCCGGGACGAGGGTACTCGCCGGCGAAACTGGCGACGAACACGATCGTTCCCCCCGACTCGCGGAGGTGCGGAAGCGCCGCCCGCGCGGTGAAGAACGCGCCGTCGACGTTCACGTCGGTCATCGCGTGGTAGTCGTCGTCCGACATCGACTCCACGTCGCCCGCGAGTCCGATCCCCGCGTTGGCGACGACGCCGTCGAGCCCGCCCAACCGCTCGGCCGCCGAGGCGACGAACGACTCCACGCGCTCGGCGTCGGTCACGTCCACCGGGATCGCCGTCGCCTCGACGCCGTGGTCCGCGCGGAGTTCCTCGGCCAGGTCGGTCAGTCGGTCCTCGCGTCGCGCTCCCAGCGCGAGGTCGACGCCGGACTCCGCGAGCGCCCGCGCCGTCGCCGCGCCGATTCCCGAACTCGCGCCCGTGATCGCGACCGCGTCGCCCTCGATCGTTCGCATGGATCGGGCGTCGGGCGGCCCGGCGAAAGCCGTTTCGCCGACCGACGGTGGATCGGTGGGGGGAAGGCGTGAAACGCGTTTTCCAGCCCCGATAAAACATCTCCTCGATTTTAAAACGGTCGTGAAGTATCGCCCCGTGTCGGGCGAGCGGCGAAAACGGTCGTGAACGACGCCTGAATCGAGCGAATCCGGGGCAACGATCGGCCCCTTATACGGGGTCGCCGCGTCTGGTACCCGGTACGCCCGAACCATGTCCACCACCGACCGAACCCCATCGGTTCCCTCCGTTCCCTCGACGCCAGCCCTCCCCGACCACGTCGCGCCCGACGGTCTCCGCGACCGGGCGGTCGCGACGCTCTCTCGCGGGGTCGGCGTCGCGGCCCGCGGCGGCCGCGCCCTGGGCTTCTGGCTCGCCGCGTTGCTCCCGCTGACGTACCTTCCCCTCCTCGCGGCCGGCGGCGCGAGCGACCGGCCGGCGCTCCTCGCGGGGCTGTTGGCGGCCCACGCGGGCGCGCTCGTGCTCGGTCGGGGACACAACGCCGACGCCGACGACGGCTCCGGCTCCGCCGACAGCGACGCGCCGTCTCCGACCGGCGGCGACGCTCGCTGACCGCCGACTGCTGCCCGGTCGAACGTCGCCGGGATCGAACCGCTCGGGCGTCCTCCTCTCACGTCCCGCGTCACCCCTCTCCCGTCCTGTGTCAGTCGTCCGCGAGTCGCCGTCGTTCCTCCCGCAGGATCCGTTCCCACGCGCCGAACAGCGCCGAGTTCAGTCGGTAGCTGGTGTCCACGTCGCGCACCCACGCGTCGTCGGCGAACAGGTGGCGCTGGAAGCGGCGGATCCGCGGGCTCAGTCGCTCGCGGCGGCCGACGTAGTACGCGGCCGACTCCCGGATCGCCCGCTCGACGAGGTCGACGGGGACGACGACGCCGCCCGCGCGGGCGACGTCGGCGAACCACTCGACGTGTAACACAGCGTCCGCCAGCAGGAACGAGCGCTCGAACGCCGCCAGCCCGCCGGCGTCGCGGACGGCTCGAACCGCCCCCTCGCCGACCGGCAGGTCCGCGGGGCGCGAGAACGACGGCTCGCCGAGGCGGTCGCCGGTGCCGGCAGGTCCGTCGTCGCCGTCGGCGGGTCCGTCGTCGCCGTCGGCCGCCCGCTGGGCGAACGGCGCGGCGACCCGGCGGAGCCGACGGCGAGCCAGCGCGACCGGGGGCGACAGCGCGAGGCGGTACCACCGGGGCGTGTACGCGAGAAACGGCGGGCCGAACGCGGCGTCGCCGAGGAGCGTTCGCGCGACGACGCGCGCGACCGCAGGCGGCGTCGACGCCGCGGCCTCGGCTCCGCTCGCGCGCATCGTCGCGGCGGTCTCGCGGGGCGTCGCGAGCGGGTCGCGGTCGGCGGGGCCGACGCCGACGCGCTCGAATCCCATGCCGTCGGCGACGCGGTCGGCGTACGCCACGCCCGCACGGACCCACTCGGCGAAGTCGGCCGGCCGGGTGGCCGACAGCAGTCGGAGGACGGTCACGGCCCGGGAGACACATCGAAGCGACGTAGCTGCCCCGATCGCCGGCCCCGATGACCTGCTCTCGGAGCGTTCGCCGACTACTCGTCGGCGAGGTGGTCGGTCAGCCCCCACTCGGTGGCCCGTCGCTTCGCCTCGGCTCTGGCCTCGGTGCGGATCGCCTCCACGCGCTCGTCGTCGGCGAGGAACGCCGCGAGCGCGTCGTGGTCGCCGACGGCGGTCGGCCGGTCGTCGGGCGCGGCCGCCATCGTTCGCTCGGCGAGGGCGTCGTCGTCGGCCAACTCGCGCGCCGGGGCGTCCGGGGCGACGCGGAACGGCTCGACCGCGGGCGCGTCGTCGTCGTCGTGATCGTGGAGCCCGGCGAGAGCCGACGCCGGAAGCCGCCGGCTCTCGACGCGAACCGGCTCCGCGCCGGCGAGCGCCGCCAGCGCCCCCGGGCCGCCGGCGTCGTCGCCGGCGTCGTACGCCAGGACCGGGACGCCCGCATCGAGGGTGATCGCGGCCGCGGCGTCGTCGCCGCCGAGCAGGGTCTCGCCGGGCTCGATCCGGAGGTAGCCCGTGAGGTCGTCGGCGAGGGCGGCCGACAGCGGGTCGGCGAAATCGGTGGCGACCCGGGCGCGGACGAGTCGACCGCGAGGGACGGCCGCCGTCAGCACCGGCGGCGCGACCGATCCCGCCGGCCCGTCGCTCATGGGCGGTCGGGGACGACGGCGCTGCGGAAGCGGTCGGCCACGTCGCCGGCGGCCCGCGGTCGGAGGTCGATCCCGTCGGCCGCGGCGCGGAACGCCCGGGCGGCGTCGCTGCGGGGTGCGTGCGCGAGCAGGGGCTCGCCCGCGTCGCGGGCGGCGCGGGCGGCGTCGCTGTCCGGAACGGCTCCCAGCGTCGGCCCCTCGAAGTAGCGTTCCGCCTGGTCGCCGACGGCTCCGAGGTCGCCGCGGACCCGGTTGAACAGCACCCCCGCGACGCCGGTGCCGTAGGAGGCGGCGTACTCCTGCACCTTCAGCGCGTCCGACAGCGCGGGGATCGTCGGCTGGGTTACCACGACCGTCCGGTCGGCGAGCACGACGGGGAGGACCGCCGACTTCGAGGCCAGCGTCGCCGGCGAGTCCAGCAGGAGCACGTCCGCCTCGGCCGCGAGTTCGGCGACCACCTCCCGCAGCCGCTCGGGCTCGGAGCGCTCGAACGCCGCGAGGCTGGTGCCGCAGGGGACGACCGACATGCCGTGGCGCTCGTAGGTGGCGTCGGCCACGTCGACGGCGACCCCACCGGGGCCGGTCCGGTCGGGGACGAGGAGGTCCTGAAGCGTGACGGGCGCGTCGGCGAGACCGGCGTGAAACAGCAGGTTCGCCATGCCCGTATCGGCGTCCACGACGGTCACGTCGTGTCGCTCGGCGAGCGCCATTCCGAGCGCCAGCGTCGTGGTGGTCTTGCCGGTCCCACCCTTCCCGCTGGCGACCGCGAACGCCTCGACCATACGGGGGGTGTGCCGCCCCGGTACAAATATCTTCGCAGCGCTCGGCGTGAATACAGGTCGCGCCGTCGGCGACTCAGCTCCCGCCTCGGTCGGTACGGCGACGGGGGACGAACGGAAGCGCGAGCGACCGTCCGGCCCTCAGCGATAGCCGAGCGCTTCGAGTCGCCTGCCGATCGCGTCGGGCACGTCGTCGCCGTCGCCGTCGCCGTCGCCGTCCGCACCGCCGGCACGACCGCCGTCGCCGGCGTCCTCGCCGGCGTCGTAGAGTAGCGCGAGTCGGTCGTCGGCCGCGCGTTCGAGCGCCGCGAACGCCTCCTCGGGGACCGCCTCGCGTCCGGCGTCGTCGGATTCGCCGGGATCGGCCGTACGGTCGAACAGCTCGACCGCGCCGTCCGGCCCGCGAACGTAGCTCCATCGCCGGGTGCGGGCGGCGACCAACGGGGTGCCGTCGCCGAGGCGGCGCGGGATCGGCTGACTCGTCACGGACTCGCCGCGGATCGCCAGCGACGTGACCGGGTCGCGGTCGGGGCGCTCCTCGGCCCGGATCGTCGGGAGGAGGCTCTCGCCGGCGAAGGCGGCCGGCGACTCGACCCCGAGGGCGTCACAGACCGTCGGGGGCACGTCCCGGAGCGGGACCGCCGACTCCTCGGTACGGGCGGGCGCGCCGGGGTGGTCGACGACGAAGGGCACGCGGACGAGTTCGTCGTACAGCTTCGGATAGTGCGCGAGGTGGCCGTGATCGAGGAACTCCTCGCCGTGGTCGCCCGCGAGGATCACGGTGGTGTCCTCGCGCATCCCCGTCGCCTTCAGTTCGTCGAGCACGCGCGAGACCGACTCGTCGATCTGCCGGACGGACGCGTCGTACAGCGCGCGAAGCGTCCGGAGGGTCTCCTCGTCGACCTCCTTGCCCAGCCCCGCGCGGAGGTGACCGAGCAGGGTCTGCAGCGAGCCGACCTCGCCGTCGGTGACCGCCTTGACGTGCCGCGGCGCGGGGACGTACGGCGTGTGCGCGTCCATGTAGTGGATCCACAGGAAGAACGGGCGGTCGCCGTCGTCGCCGGCGAACGACTCGATACTGCCCAGCGCCCGGCGTTCGAGCGCGTGGAGGTGAGACGTGTCGACGGCGTGGCGGCGCTCGCGCCCGCGGAGCTTCGCGGCGGCGTTGCCGAGGGGCCAGCCGAGGTACTGCACCCAGCCGTTGACCGTCGGGTGGGTGGTGAGGAAGCGGCCGATCGGCGTACGCGCCCCGTCGAGGAACGACTCGAACTCGTCGAAGCCGCGGTCGTAGCCGTAATGCGGCGTGAGAAAGCCGTTGCCGGCGTTGACGCCGGCGGTGCGGACGCCCGCGGTCGACAGCGCCTCCGCCAGCGTCGGGTCGGCGGACGGGCCGGGCGTCGACGCGTCCGAGAAGACGGGTCGTGCACCCAACAGGTCCGGGAACGAGAACGGCGTCCAGTTGCCGCCGGCGATGGCCGTCTCGAAGGCCGTTCCGCGACGGGCGAGCCCGCGGAGCGTCGGCGTGTGGGGACCGAGCGCGTCCGCGCGCAGCGAGTCGACGGTGATCAGCAGGACGCCGCGCGACGGAGAGCCACCAACCGATTGCACGCCGGAGAACGGTTGGCCCGGAGCCTAAGCCTTACTATCACGGCACATCGGCCGTCGGGCCGGAGGGATCGCCACCCGCTCGCCCGGTCACTCAGTCACACAGTTGGTCGGTCACACAGTTGCTCGGTCACTCAGTTGCTCGGTCACTCGGTGCCGTCGAGTCGAAACACCCGTCGATCGGTCGCCCCGCATCGGGGGCAGACGTGGCGATACACGAGACGGCGACTGCGGAACGTCGTCGCCCACTCGCCCCCCTCGTCGGTGTGCCCGCACTCCAGACACGTCGGCGTCTCGCGCAGTCGCTCGCGGTAGCGGTCCAGCGCGGTCATTCCGCCCGGGCGGCGAACCGACATGTGTTACCATGTGACGTGATACCAAATGAGTGTTGCGCACGCTCTCGTCGGTCGGCAACCGGTGTCGCGACGAGACGCGAGAACGGGGGTTACGCCTCGTCGAACAGGCCGTCGACGGCGTCGCGGGCCGCGCGCGCGGCCTCGTCGGCCACGGCGTCGGCGTCCGCCTCGGCGTCCGCCGGCGGATTGACGTACACGTCCACGTCGAGGACGCCGTCCTCGAAGGCGACGGTCACGTCGAAGTCGCGGAGGTTCGACTGCTTGTACCGGTCGAGAACGACCCCCTCGGCGGCCTCGCTGGCTGCGCGGACGACCTCCTCGTCGGTCGGATCGGGGGCGTCGTCGGTCACGGCTTACGCGCCGCCGGCACCGGGGCCACCGGGGCCCATGCCCGCCGGACCGCCGCCCGCGCCGCCCTGCAGCATCTGCTGAAGCTCCTCCTGGAGCTCCTCGAACTGCTGTTGGACCTTCTCCTCCTGGGAGTCGAAGCGCTCGGCGCGCATCTCCAGGGTGTCGACCTTCTCGTCGAGGTCGTCGTAGGCGGTGTCGTAGTCGGTCTCGACGAGGATCTCGCCGACCTCGCGGTACATCGTCGCGTCCTCGTCGATGTCTTCCATCGCGTCCAGCGCGGCCTGCGCCTCCGTCAGCGACGACTGCGTGGACTGTTTCTGTTCGGCGAGCTGCTGGGCCTGCTCCTGCAGGTCCTGTAGCTCCTCGATCTTCTCTTGGGCTTCCGGCGGCAGACTACCCTGCATATTCGGGTAGTCGGGCTTCGGGGTGAAAAGCCCGGTCATTGGGAGCGCGGTCGAGTGAAGCGAGCGAAGCGAGCGAACGAGACCGCGGAGGGACGGCGGCGAGGTCTTCGGGCCGAGCCGCCCACAGACAGACGCGAGGGCGAGCGAAGTGAGCGAACGAGACCGCGGAGGGACGGCGGCGAGGTCTTCGGGCCGAGCCGCCCACGAACGGGAGCGGGACGCGAGCGTCGATGACGCTGCGAGAACGATGCGAAGGTGAGCGCGCGACCGTCGGCGACGCTACGAGTCGGCCGCCGCCGCGACCGTCTCGGCCGTCTCGACGAGTCGCGTCCAGGTGTTCACGCCCGCGCGGAGTGCGACGAGGTCGCGGGCGCGGACGGTCACCTCGACGGCGTCGCCCTCGCGGGTCGCGTGCGCGGTCGATCGGTCGTCGTCGATGTCGCCGACCTCGACGCGGATCGCCTCGTGGACGGTTCGTGCGCGTCGCTGGTCGGGGTAGGGAAACGAGAGGACGGCGCGGTGGTCGTACGCGTCGGACACGCTGCCCGCGTCAGTTGACTTCGACCGTCTTCACGTCGGGTGCGCGCTCCTTGAGGAGCACGCGGTGCCCGCAGTAGGGACACCGCACGCCGCCGTACTCGTCGAGTTCGACATCGCGCTTACACCGGGAACACTTGTAGCTCATTGTGAGGGGGGCGGGAGTTACTCCTCGTCGCTGTCGTCGCCGTCGACCGATTCGTCCTCGAGCGCCTCGCCGATACTGCGTCGAACGGAGCGACCGCCGGGCGTCTCCGGGCGGTACGCGCCGCCGGTGAACGTCTCACCGGTCTCCTCGTTGACCCACACGCCGGTACCGATTCGCTTGACCGAGTCGCCGTCGACCGTCGCCGACTCCATCTCCTCTTCGATGTCGGAGACGCGCTTGCGGGAGACACGCCCGTATCGCGCGCCGAAGCGGCCGGCGCTGCCGACCTTTCGCGCCTTGCTCTGTTCAGCCATATACGAGCCGATTCGCCGCTCGGCGTCAAAAACCCCGCGAATTACGCCCGCGTTCGGAGTCGACTCGGCGTGGTCTCGGCGCGACTCCGAGGTGATCCCGGTTCGGTCCCGGGACGATGCGGCGCTGCCGTCGCGTGTCGTCCCCGTGGGAGCGACCGATCGAACGACCGCCGGGCCGCGGTCACACGCCGGGCACAGGTTTATTTTCGTGGGTTTCAGCTAGGTGGTACGGTACCCCCGAATGCTCATCGCAGAATTTCACCTCTCGACGCCGGTCCTCCGCGACGCGCTCGCGAGCGCGCCGGAGGTGACGGCCGACCTGGAGCGGACGGTCGACGGCGACCGAACTCGCCTGGAGTTCTTCGCCCGCGGCGACGACCTCACGCGCTTCGAGGACGCCCTCTCGAACGACGCCTCCGTCGACGACGTTCGCGTGCTCGGCGAGGGCCCGGACTTTCGGTTCTACCGGGCGACGCTGGCCCGCGAGGCCCACGAGCGGACCACCCATCACGTGTTCGGCGACACAGGGGCTCGCCCGGTGAGCGCGCAGGGCGACCACACCGGCTGGAGCTTCCGCGTCCAGTTCCCCGACAGGGAGTCGCTGGCGACCTACCGCGACACCTGCCGCGAGCGCGACGTGTCGTTCACGCTCACCTCGCTGTACGAGCGCACCGACCCGCACGGCGAGCGTGACGACCACGGTCTCGCCGGCGACCAGGGCGCGGTCTGACGCCCGGCGCTAGTCGTTCCTCTCCCCGAACCCCGCGTCGACGAGCACCTCGTTGAGGTCGGCGCGAACCCGTTCGCCCGTCTCGCGGTCCCCGGCCGTCGTGACGACGCGGTTCTCCTGCACGCTGGAGCCGTCGCGCAGGAGGAGTCGGACGTTGCCGTGTTCGTCGGCGCGAGTCACCTTCGCCCGCAGGCCCGTTCGCGACCCCGACCCGCCGGCGTCGATGGGCCCCGGAATGACCTTCTTGACGTTCGGGTGCCCGGCGGCCGCGAGGATCGCCTTCATGCCCGTGCGCTCGCCGATGAGCGTCGAGTGCGACCCGCCGATCTTCGCCTCCGCGGGCGCGTCGACCACCTCCAGGGCCGACTCGCCCCGGCGCGCCAGCACGGCCCCCACGGGGTCGTCGTCGGGGACGCGGTAGAACTCGTAGTGGAGTTGCGCGCGCGCCTCCCGTAAGGGAGGGCGCTCGCCGGCGGCGTACACCGTCTCGGGGCGCTTGCGCCGCACCTCGTCGGCGACGCGCCCGGCGAAGTTGCGCAGTTGGACCTGCGCGGTGCGCTCGCCGTCGTCGGGGACCGTCGTGATCGTCGTCTCGCCGAGCACCAGCGACTCGGGGTCGAAATCGTCGGAGGGGTGCTCGGGCTCGAAGCCGATCATCGTCAGCGTCGCGCGATCGGTCCCGAAGTCGACCACGACGCTCTCGCAGTTGGCGGTCTCACAGGAGAGACAGTAATCGCCGGGCCTCCTGAGGGGCGAGCCACACCGCCGACAGTTCATTACCGCTACGAGGCGCGGCGCGTGGATAAGCCCGTTCGTTCGGCGGTCGGAGTCGACCGCGGCGGATCAGTACCCTTTCTCTCCCTGAGTACGAACGCGATCCAATGAGCGACCGGGACGCCGTGGTTCGGATCGACCCGCACGTCCACTCGGAGGGCTCCTACGACGGCCACGAACCCGTCGAACTCGTGCTCGAACACGCGGCCGACATCGGACTCGACGGCGTCGTCGTGACCGACCACGACGCGATCGAGGAGTCACTTCGGGCGGCGGCGATCGCCGACGAGTACGGCCTCGTCGGGGTGCCGGGGGTCGAGGTGTCGACCGCGGTCGGCCACCTGCTGGCGATCGGCGTCACGGAGTGCCCGCCGCGCGGACGGCCGTTCGACGAGACGGTCGAGCGGATCCGCGAGGACGGCGGAGTCGCGGTGGTCCCCCACCCGTTCCAGCGCAGTCGACACGGCGTCCGCAAGCGTCGCATCGGCGACTGCGACGGGATCGAGGTGTACAACTCGATGGTGTTCACGGGGTATCGAAACCGCAGAGCGCGGACGTTCGCCGCCCGACTCGACCACCCGATGCTCGGTGCAAGCGACGCCCACTCCATCCGCCACGTCGGACGGGCGTACACGGAGATCACGCTCCCGTCCGTCGATCCGGAGACGCCCGCGTCGGCGATCGACGCCTCGACGGTCGTGGAGGCGGTCCGCGCCGGCGACACGGACCTCCGGGGGAGACGGACCCCGATCCACCGAAGCGCTCGGCAGTACGCGAGGGGATCGCTCCGGAAGGCGACGTACCACCTGACGGCCGCGCTCCCGTACGTGAGTCCCCGGCCGGCGTCGATGCAGAACAGCTGAGTCGGTCGCCCTCCCCGACCGTGACGGACCCGTTCGGTTCGCTCCGTCAGTCGGCCCCGCGAACGACGTGCCCGTACTTCAGCAGCGCGACGAAGATCCCCCCACCGAGAACGTTCCCGACCGTCGCCAGGACGAGGAACACGAGGTAGTCGACTGGAGAGATCATCGGCGACGTGAACAGCCCGAACAGCACCTCCACGTTGCCCGCGATCGAGTGGGGGAGATGGAGGATCCCGATCGTCCCGGTGACGATCAGGATGATGAGCAGCCGACTCACCGTCTCCTGTGCCGCCGTGATCAGCCACGCCAGCAGCCCCATCAACCACCCCGCGAAGACCCCGGCGATGAGGAGCCACTGGAGGTCGTGAGAGACCAGTTTGAGCGCGATCGCCTCGAACGCCTCCGGCGAGACGACGCCGAGGCCCGGCATCAACTGGACAGCCAGCAGCGTGAACAGCAATCCACCGACGATGTTTCCGAGGTACACCAGTCCCCACAGCCGGAGCAACTGCCGAACCGACGCCTGCCCGTCGAGGACGGGGATCACCGCCAACGTGGTGTGTTCGGTGAACAGTTCCGACCGGCCCAGAATGACGAGCATGAAGCCGACTGAGTAGACGCTCGCCACCAGCAGTTCCGTCGTGAGGTCGCCGAATCCACCCGGGGAGAGCGTGAGTACCACCCCCATCAGCAGCGGGCCGAACCCGATGTCGAGCCCCGCGGAGAGTCCCGAGAGCAACAGCCCGAACCGCTCGCGGTTCATCTCGTGGACGCCGCTCTCGATCAGCGACTCGAGGACGTTTCGCGTCGGCTTCTGTGCCGTCGTGTCGGTCGATTCGGTGTCTGGGGTGCTCACTAAGGGGACGCCTCGCTGTGTCATTGCGGTGGCCGGTATCTAAACCCTTCAACAGACACACGCGGATCGGAACGGGGTCGCGGAGCGCGGAGCGATTCCGGCTCGCGAACGGCGAACGGGAGAGACGTCCGGTCGAGGCCCGCCGATCCGGCGGTCCGCGTCGCCGGAGCGTTACAGCCGCTCCGGATCACACTTCAGATACTCCCGCAGCAACGCCGTCGCGTACGAGCCCGACGGCAGCGCGAACTCGAACACGGGGTCACCCTCCTCCTCGGAGACCGTCAGATCGGTCGGGAGCACCACGGCCCGGCGGGTGCCGCTGGAGGCGAACTCGCCGGGCAGTTCGAAGTCGCCCGGTTCGACATCCAGCTCCCGCAGGACCTCGCGTTCGATCTCGCCCGGCTCGCCCTCCCCGAGTTCCGTCTCGGTTCCCACGAGCGGCGCGGTGACGAACGCCCGTCCGCGCTCGCAATGGCGCGCGAGCGTGTCGACGCGGCCCTCGGTCGCACGCTGGAGGCGGTCCATGTCGGGCTTCGGGAACGCCGTGTCGCGCTCGAGGAACGCGACCACGTCGCCCTCGACCGGACGGGTGAACGGGAGGCCGCGACGGAGGCGCTCGGAGAGGATCCGGTTGAACACGTACGACTGCGCGGCGTTGACGAACAGCCGCTGGAGGTTCGACGGCACGGCCTCCAGCGCATCGCGCCAGTCGGCTCCCTCCTCGAGTCGGTGAAGCATCGAGCGCTCGTAGCGCAGGCGGCCCGGCATCGCGTCGAGGGCGACCGACCAGTTCGGGTCGTCGCCGTCGGCCTGGTCTTCCACCACCTCGCGGGCACGTTGGGAGTCCTCGGGCTCGGTGTCGTAGGGGTTCCCGCAGTACGCCAGCACAGCGCCGCGCCAGTCGCCGCGGACGGCCGCGAGCCCGACCTCGTGGGTGATCGGTCGATGGCTCCCGAAGCGCTGGTGGCCGAACCAGTTCGGAACCGCGCAGGCGACGGGGTCGGCGTCGCCGGCGGCGTCGCCCGCGCGGTCGTCGTCCGTGTCGTCGCCGTCGTCGCTGTCGTCGTCCGCAGAGCCGGCCGGCTCGGTCGCGTCGGCGTCGGCGAACGACCGGAGGTCGCGGGTGATCGGTGCCGGGTCCCCCTCTGTTTCGCGCACCCGGATCGCGAACTCGTTGCCGGCCAGGTCGCCGAACTCGAGCGCGCGGCCCGTCCTGCCGAGCACCTCGACGTCCGCGCCGTCGAGGTCCGGGATCGCCTCGGGGTCGGCGTCGCGGACCGTGAACAGTTGGGTCGTGACGGCGTGTTTGTCCTTGGTGCCGGCCCACGAGACGCGCTCGCGACTCGCACCCATCGCGTCCGACAGCGCGCTCGCGAAGTCGTTGGTGTCCCAGCGGCGCAGGGTGGCCCGCAGGAGGAGATGGGGGTACGAGCCCCGGTCCGAATCGAGCGGCTCGGGGTCCATGCGCTCGCGCTCGCGGACCCGGAAGTCCTCGGGCGCGACGCGGAGGCGGCCGCCGATCCCGTCGGCGTCGCTGACGTAGAAGTCGACGCCGGTGGCGCGCTCGCGGGGGTGGGCCTCCCGCATCAGTACAGCGAGAGGTCGCCGGTCACCTTGTCGACGATCGACTCCTCGCCCGGTCCCACAGCGAGCGTCGTGACGGTTCCGGAGTCGAGTTGCGTGTGGCCGGCGTCGCGGATGACCGCGTTCGGGAGCCCCTCGCGCTCGGCGCGGTCGGCCAGCTCGAAGATCTGCGACTCGCCCGCGGCCTTGAGGACGACCTTCTTCTGGCCCTCGCCCTTCCAGGCCCGTCGCGCCTTCGCGCCGGTGTCCTCGTACGCCGACAGCGACGCGTGCGCGACCTGCGCGGCCAGCTTCCCCGTCCCCATCCCGAGGTCGGTGCGGACGACGATGGCCTGTTTCATGCTCATACGTCGCGGTCGGCGGGGACCGCGGAAAGCGCTTCGGGAGCGACCCGGGCGGGGTCGCGACCGCCGGGGGCCGTCGCCGCGGCGACGACGCCGAGGAAAAAGCACTTGTCGCCGCCGCGACAGCGCCCGGACATGGACGGTCCCCGCACGCCCCTCCTCCGACCGAGTCGCTACTTCGCCGCACACGACGGCTCGCCGCCGCTGGCCCACGCCGTCGCGGCCGTCGCCGTCGTGACGGTCGCCACCGCCGGCGGGCTGGCGGTGTTCCTCGGCGAGTTCGCCGCCGCCCTCGACGTGTCGATCACGGTCGACAACCCCTCGTATCCGGGCGACGCCTTCTGCGAGAACTCCGCGTTCGACGACACCCCGACAGGGTGCGGCGAGCCCGAGACGGTCGAGCGGAACCTCGGCGCGCTCGTCGCCGAGGAGCTGTCGTGGCTCCCGCCCGCCGCCGTCGCCCTCGTGCCCCTGTTCTGGGTCGTGCAGTCCGGAATCCTCCACGCCGCGAGCGCGGTCGCCGGCGGCGACGGGCCGTTCGGGGACACGCTGGCGGTCGTCGGGTGGGCGATGCTCCCGAGCCTGGTCCGACTGGTCGGGATCGGGGCGTTCGTGATCCACCGGCTCCGGACGACGACGCTGCCCGGCGACCCCGAGGGCGCGCTCGCGGCCCTGGAGGCCGCGCTCGCGGGGACGGAGGCGATGGGGCTGCTCGCGGCCGTCGCCGTCGCGGTGTGGGGCGGCGTGATCCGGACGTACGGGCTCGCCGAGGCGCGCGACCACACGCTCGCGGAGGCGGCCGGGATCGTCGTGACGCTCACCGTCGTCGGCCTATTCTTCGAGCTGTTGTGACGGATCGAAGACCGGTCTCACCGCGACCGCGAGGGTCCGACGGGACCCAGACCGGCGACAGCGACCCCTCGTTATCTGTCCTGTAAATCGGGACGCCGATCTTAAGAGAGGGAGTTCGGAACGGGGAGGTGCATGAGCGAGGGAGGGGGAATCTCCGTTCTGCACGTCGACGACGAGTCGGCGTTCGCCGAGCTGACCGCGGAGTTCCTCGAGCGGGAGGACGACCGGATCGCCGTCGAGACCGCGACGAGCGCCGAGGCGGGACTCGACGCGCTCGCCGACGGCGACGTCGACTGCGTCGTCTCCGACTACGACATGCCGGGGCGAGACGGGATCGAGTTCCTCGAGGCCGTTCGTGAGGAGTATCCCGATCTCCCGTTCATCCTGTTCACCGGCAAGGGGAGCGAGGAGGTCGCCAGCGAGGCCATCTCGGCCGGCGCGACCGATTACCTCCGGAAGCAGTCGAGCACCAGCCAGTACACGGTCCTCGCGAATCGACTCGCGAACGCGGTCGAACAGTACCGGGCTCACCTCGAACGCCAGCGTCGTCGCGAGCGGCAGAATCGGCAGGGGGACGCGCTGCTGGAACTGACGACCGACGACGCCGTGACCGGCGGCGACTTCGAGGCGGCGCTCGAACGGATCGCCGAGACCGCCGCCGCGGTCCTCGAGGTCCCCCGAGTCAACGTCTGGCTGTTCGACGACGGCCACGACACGCTCCGGTGCGTGGAGGACTTCGACCGGTCCTCCGGCACCCACCAGAGCGGGATGACGCTCGAGGCCGGGGAGTACCCCGCGTACCTCGAGGCGCTCGAATCCAGCCGATCGATCGTCGCCGACGATCCCCTCGAGGACCCCCGGACGGCGGGACTCGAGGACTACCTCGTCGAACACGACGTCGGATCGCTGCTGGACGCGACGATCCGGTCCGGGGGTGACGTGCTCGGCGTAGTCTGTCACGAACACGTCGGCGGCCCCCGCCGGTGGACCGACGACGAGGTGGAGTTCGCAAGCGACATCGCCGAGCTCGTTCACAGGGCACACCGGAACCGCGAACGCACCGAACGCACGGCGGAGCTCGAGCGGACGCGGGCGCGGTTCCGCGCGCTGACCGACAACACGACCCACGCGATCGTGACGATAGACGACGAGAGCACCGTCCGGTACGCCAACGACGCCGTCGAGGACATCCTGGGGTACGCGCCCGAGGAACTCGTCGGCGACTCGCTGGAGCGGATCGTCCCCGATCGGCTCCGCGAACCTCACCGGGAAGGGCTCGCTCGGTACCTCCAGACGGGCGCTAAAGGGGTGGACTGGGACTGGGTCGAACTCCCGGGACTCCACAGAGACGGCCACGAGGTGCGGCTGGGGATCTCCTTCGGCGAGACTACCGTCGACGGCGAACCGCGGTTCACCGCAGTCGTCCGCGACATCAGCGATCGCACCGAAGACGCGCGGGATCCCGATCGCTGACGGGGACGAACGGGGACAGACGGGAGCGACGCGCCCCCGATGCGGGAGCTTTACGCCCGCGGCGGTCGCCTCTCCGGTAATGATACTCTCGGACACCGACATCCTCGCGCGGCTCCGGGACGGCGACCTCGTCGTCGACCCGCTCGACGACGTGGACACGCAGGTCCAGCCCGCGAGCGTCGACCTCCGACTGGGATCGGAGTTCCTGGAGTTCCGGCGGACGAACATCCCTTGCATCCACCCGACCGACGCCCGAGAGGTCGACGAGTACGTCGAGGAGACGCACGTCCCGGAGGGCGACGACTTCATCCTCCATCCGGGCGATTTCGTGCTCGGGACGACCAAGGAGACGGTCGCCATCCCCGACGACCTCGTCGCGCACGTCGAGGGGCGCTCCTCGCTGGGGCGGCTGGCGATCGTGGTCCACGCGTCGCTCCCGTACGACGAGGAGGTCTTCCTGTGGACACCAGAGGACGGGTTCGGATTCTACGAGATCGGTGAGATCGTCGAAGAGGAACGATCCGCGCGGGCAGTAGCCTTCGATCCGAAGACGCTGCGCGTTCGAACGCACCGTGTCTCCGATTATATCCGGAATCCGACGAAACGGATCTATCGCGTGACGCTCGAATCAGGACGAACGGTCTCGATCACGAGGGACCACAACCTGTTCACGCTCGACGAGCGCGGGGGAGTTACACGGATCGAAAGTCAGGACGCGGAGGGAGAGTTGGTGATGGTGCCTCGAACCCTCCCCGAGCCGTCCGTGGCTGAATCGGAACTCGATCTGCTCGAGCTCCTCGGGACGGAAGACGACGACATCACGGTGTACGCCGCTGACGGGGTCGGCGAAATCGACTGGGAGAGAACACCCGAGGGGTCGCGTCGTCACTACGAACGCCGAGACAGCGCCCCGATGGCGGCCACACGGGCGTCTACGATCCCGAAAGAGGCGGAGTTCGCGTTCAAGCAGAGTGACCTCAGACTTTCCAGATCGATCGAGGTGACCGAGGAACTGGCATGGGCGCTCGGGTTCTACATTGCGGAAGGAACCCGTCGACGGAAGCAACTCGCCGTGAGTAACCGTGAGACAAAATATCTGGAGCGGTTCGCGGCGTTCTTCGAGCAGAGTGGCGCGGGCTGTTCGTGGAGCGAGCGCGAGAATGGGGTGACGGTTCTCACTATCTGCTCCGCGCTGTGGTCGAAGGTGTTCGACGAACTCGCCGGAGCGGGGGATGACAAGAACATCCCGGAGCGAGCATGGAACTGGTCGAACGAGGCGCTCGAAGCGCTGTACGAGGGGCTTATCGACGGGGACGGACACAGACGGGAGGATCGAGAGACGCTGTATACTGCCAACGAGTCGCTCGCCGACAGGGCAATGTTCCTCGGGGCGCGCTTGGGCCTCTCGAACGCGGTCTATCATCGGGAGCGCGAGAACTACATAGAGATGAGCGACGTGTGGAACCGGAGTGAGGAGTGGGCAGTCGACTTCAGCAACACGAGCCACAAGCGAGGCCAGTACGTCCCGACTCCGAGCGAGTTGCTGAGACAGTACCGCGAGCGGGCCGAACTCACCATGCAGGAGGCGGCTGAGGCGGCCGGATACGCATCGAAAAGCAGCATCTCGAACGTGGAAAACGAGGAGTGGAACTCGACAAAGCGAGAAACGCTCCGTCGCCTGAGAGACCTGTACCGGGAGCACGGGGTGGAACCAACCCGACTGACCCAGATCCTCGACGACGGCATCCAGTTTGAGCGGGTGGAATCCGTCGAAGAGACCGAGCGTATCGAGCCGACGTATGACCTCGAGGTGCAGCCGAACGGTCGAACTATCGAGAACTTCATCGGCGGACGAGGAGGAGTGTTCCTCTCGAATACTGCCGGACTCTGCGACCCCGGGTACGAGGGCCAGATCACGCTCGAGCTGTCGAACCTGGGGAACGCCCCCGTCGCGCTCTCGCCGGGGATGCGCATCTCGCAGCTCACCTTCACCGAACTGCGGACGCCCGCCGATCGGCCGTACGGGGCCGAGCGGGGCTCGAAGTACCAGGGCCAGTCCGGACCGCAGGCGTCCCGCATCGGCGACGATCCCGAGTTCGCGGCGGGGCGAGGTGACGGGACGGTCGACGGCACGAGGAAGGGCGCGGACGACCGCACGGGGGACGGCCCGGCAGACGCCGGGGGTGACGAACCGTGAGGTTCATCGAGGAGATCGTCGTCGACGAGTTCCTCCCGACCGTGCGGTCGATGCTGGCGGAGGAACTGCGCGAGCGCGACCTGACGCAGCGGGAGGTCGCCGACGCCCTCGGCATCAGCCAGTCGGCGGTGTCGAAGTACGCCCACGGCGACGTGGCGACGAACGACCGGGTCGCCGACGACGGGCGCGTGCAGGAGGCCGTCGAGCGCGTCGCCGGGGGACTGGCCTCCGGCGACCTGAGCCGCGTCGCGGCGCTGGTCGAGTTGGAGGTGCTGATCCGCCGACTGGAGGCGGGCGACCTGCTCGCGGATCTCCACGAGGCGGCGATGCCCGAACTCGCGGCCGCGGAGTACGACTTCGCCGTCCACGACCCCGACAGCGGCCTGCGCGACCGCGAACGGACGCTCTCGTCGCTGCGGCGGGGACTGCGCACCCTCACCTCGACGTCCGGGTTCGCGGCGCTCATCCCGAACGTCGGGTCGAACCTCGCCGAGTGCGTCCCCGACGCCGTCGACATCGACGACGTGGCGGCCGTCCCCGGTCGGATCTTCGACGTGAAGGGGCGGGCGACGGTGCCGTCGGACCCCGAGTTCGGCGTGAGCGAGCACGTCGCCGGCGTGCTCCTGTCGGCCCGTGACGCCGGTCTCGACGCCCGCGCGGCCGTGAACGTCCGGTACGACCCGGCCCTCCTAGAGGCGCTTTCCGACGCCGGCGTCGAGAGCGTCGAGTTCCGCCCCCGCGACGGCGACGAGACCGACGCCGGCGCGGTCGACGACCCCGTCCGGGCGGCCCTGGAGGCGGCCGACCCAGACCTCGACGACGGCGTCCTCGCCGTCTATCAGACCGGCGGCGTCGGCGTCGAGCCGGTGTTGTACGTGCTCGGTCCGGACGCGCCGACGGTCGCCCGGGTCGTTCGAGAGTTGGTGTGAGCGTGGCCGAACGGGGGTTCCCATCGGGGGGCGGAGACGACGGGTCCCGGTCGGGGGGCGGAGACGACGGGTCCCGGTCGGGGGGCGGAGACGACGGGTCCCGGTCGGGGGGCGGAGACGACGGGTCCCGGTCGGAGGGCGGGAACGACGGGTCGCGCTCGGCGACGGCCGCCGACTTCTACACGCGGATCGCCCGGGGGTACGACGCGCTCGCCAGACACGGGCCGGGCGTGGATCGCCTTCGACGACGACTCGCGGATGCGCTCGCGCCGCCGTCGGACGCGACGGTCGTCGAGTTCGGCTGCGGAACCGGCGCGAACCGGCCCTATCTGGAGGCGCGGCTCGGAGACGACGGCCGATACGTGGGCGTGGATCTGTCGCCGGGCGTCCTCCGGGTCGCTCGCGAGCGCGGTCGCACACGAGTCGACGAACCGAGCGAGAGAGACCGTGGCGGCGACGGCGACGGCGGCGTCGATACCTTCGCCGCCGGCGACCCCGGCGCGTTCGTCCGTGGCGACGCGACGCGCCCGCCCGTCCGACCGGGCGCGGTCGACGCCTGCTGTGGCGCGTTCGTCTCGGGGATGCTCCCCGATCCCGCGGCGGCGGTGCGCGCGTGGGCGGACCTCGTCGGTCCCGGCGGCCGGATCGCGCTGTTGGATCTGGCGCGCACGACCCGACCGGGGTGGCGAGCGCTGAACCCCCTGTTCCGGCTGTTCGTTCGCGCCGGATCGCCGCCCGGTACCGCCGCGTCGCTGGCGCGGTCGCCCGCGGTCGTCCAGGACGAGCGCGTCGTCGCCGCACACCGGGCGCTCAGAGAGCGGTGTACCGACGTACGCTACGAGCGGGCCGCAGGCGGGTTCGCGCGCGTCAGCGCCGGCACCGTCGGGTAGGGGACGCGCGCCGGAAACGGGGGTCGGCCGGGAGTGCGTCTCGTCCGCGAGTCCCCGTCGTCGACCGGCTACCCGCGATTGGCCCGCGCCTCCCGCACGGTCGCGCCGTCGCGAACGAGGTCCTCACACCGGGGACACACCCGCGGTCCGGCGGACCCGTCGGGCGCGAACACCCGCGCGTAGCGTTCGGTCACCATCGACTCGCAGTTCTGGCACCTCCGTCCCATACGATACCGTCTATATTGACGAGACATAATTTTATCTGTTGTTTGTGGGAACAATCGGCCACGCGGTCGTGCACGCGAGCGCACGGGAGCCACACGGCTTTAGCCGCCGCCGCCCCAGTACGGACACATGAGCGACGCGACGAACATGCTCGTCGACGGCGAGTGGCGCACCGACGTCCGGCGCGACACCGGCGACTCCGGCGAGTTCGAGCGAACCGAGACGAGCTTCCGCGAGTGGATCGACGGCTCGGTCCCCGAACCGGGGGCCGAGCCGGTGGACAACCCCGAGTTCCCGGCCGAACCGGGTCGGTATCACGTGTACATCTGCCGGGCGTGTCCGTGGGCTCACCGCGTCGCCCTGACGCGCTCGCTGAAGGGGCTGGAAGATGCGATCTCGCTGTCGCTGACGCAACCCGAGCGCTACGACGACGGCTGGGAGTTCTCCGAGGAGCAGCCCGATCCGCTGTACGGCGCGGACTACCTCCGGGAGATCTACCGGCGAGCCGACGACGAGTACACCGGCCGCGTGACCGTGCCCGTGCTGTGGGACACGGAGCGCGAGACCATCGTCAACAACGAGAGCGAGGAGATCATGCGGATGCTCGACACCGCCTTCGACGGCCTCGGAAACGGGGTCGACCTGTACCCCGATGGCCACCGCGAGGCGGTCGACGACCGCATCGCCGACATCTACCCGCGCATCAACAACGGGGTGTACCGGGCCGGGTTCGCGAACTCGCAGGCGGCGTACGACGAGGCCGTCGACGACCTGTTCGAGGCGCTCGACGAGTACGACGACCTGCTGGCCGACCGGCGCTACCTGACGGGCGACCGCCTCACCGAGGCCGACGTGGCGATGTTCGCGACGCTGGTCCGGTTCGATCACGTCTATCACACGCACTTCCGGTGCAACCGCCGCGGGATCCACGAGTACGAGCACCTCTGGGCGTACACGAAGGACCTGTACCAGACCCCGGGCGTCGCGGAGACCGTGAACATGGACCACATCACGCGCCACTACTACGGCTCCCACGAGAGCCTGAACCCCAAGCGGCTGGTCCCCACGGGGCCGGACATCGACTTCACGGAGCCGCACGACCGCGACCGACTGGCCGGCGGACCGCCCGCGGAACTGACGCCCGACGCGACCGCGGACTGAGCGCGAGGAGCGCGACCGGCCGGGGAGGCCGCGGCGGTGAGTCCGCGCCGTCGCCGCTCGGCTGTCACTCGGCGCGTCTCTCCACACCCGTGATCTGTGACTCCCGAGGGCTCACGGACTGCGGCCACACGTAGCTTCAACACGACTCACCCCGACGCACGAGCCATGCAGCCCACCGCCCGCGTCCGGGAGTGCGACCGATCGCGGATCCGCGTGATGTTCGACCTCGCACAGGAGTTGGAGCGCGAGGGGCGCGACCTCGTCCGCCTGGAGGTCGGCGAACCCGACTTCGACACGCCGGATCACGTCGTCGACGCCGCCGCCGACGCCGCCCGCGACGGTCACACCCACTACACGAGCAACGCCGGCCTTCCCGAGTTGCGGGCGGCCGTCTCCGACACGCTCGAGCGCGAGTACGACGTGCGCCACGCCGCCGACGAGATACTGACCACGACCGGCGGGATGGAGGCGCTCCACCTCGCGACGCTCGCGACCGCCGAGCCCGGCTCGGAGGTGCTGCTCCCCTCGCCCTCGTGGCCGAACTACTGGACGCAGGCCCGCCTCGCCGACGCGACGCCCGTCGAGGTGCCGATGCCCGCGCCCGAGTACGACCTCGACGCCGACACCCTGATCGCCGAGATGGGCGAGGACACGTCCCTCGTGGTCCTCTGTTCGCCCTCCAACCCCACCGGTCGCGTCGCCGACCCCGACGAGGTGCGGGCGGTGGTCGACGCCGCCGCCGAGCGCGACGCCTACGTCATCGCCGACGAGGTGTACGCGAAGCTCACTTACGACCGCGACCCGACCGGGATCGCGGCGCTGACGGGGCATCCCGACCACGTGCTCACGGTCGGCTCCTGCTCGAAGACGTACGCGATGACCGGCTGGCGCGTCGGCTGGCTCGCGGGCGACCCCGCGGTCGTCGACGAGGCGACGAAGGTCAGAGAGTCGACGACCGCCTGCACCGGCAGCGTCGCCCAGCACGCCGCCATCGCCGCGCTCACCGGGCCGCAGGAGCCGGTCGAGGCGATGTACGACGCCTTCCGCGAGCGACGCGACTACGTCGCCGACCGGCTGGCCGACATGTCGGGCGTGACCGCGCCCGAACCGGAGGGAGCCTTCTACGCCTTCCTGAACCCCGACACCGACGAGGCGAGCCTCCCGCTGGCGAAGCGCCTGTGCGAGGACGCCGGCGTCGTGCTGGCCCCGGGCGACGGCTTCGGCGAGGCCGGCCGCGGGCAACTCCGGCTCTCCTTTGCCAACTCGATGGAGCGACTGGAGGAGGGGCTCGATCGGATCGAGGCGGCGCTGTAACGGAGGGTCACTTCGGAGGAATCACTCGGGACGGTATGGGTTCGTGAGAGAGTCCAGTCGATACACGTCGTCGATCCCGTCGAAGTCGTCGTCGAAGGCGTACAGGTAGCCGAGGCCGCCCGTCCGCATGTGCGCGACGACCGCCGCGTCGACGAACGAGAGTCGCGGATGCCGCCGGAAGATCGACTTCGCCGAGGCGTGGACCTGGCCGGTGATCGACTCGATGTGAAAGTTCGCGTTCTCCTCCAGCCGGTCGAGGAAGTCGACCGCCGGATCGTGTCCCGCGTGGGTCGTGAGGCCGTTGAGCGTTTCCGCGAGGACGTACTCCACCACCACTCCGTCAGGGAGGTCTCCGGAGTCGATCCCTCGGAGGATGGCCACCGCCTCGTCGTGTGCGGCGTCTCGACGGTAGGCCGCCGCAAAGAGGACGGACGTGTCGAGTAGTGCTCGCGGCACTACTCGACTCCCCAGCCGTCGTGGTCGGCCGCCGCGTCGGTGTCCGTGGTTCCCTCGTAGCCGTCGAAGTCGGCGAACGTTCCCTCCCGCTGCTGGACGACCTCGACGCGGAGCGTACCGTCGCCGTGGATCTCCCAGCGGAGGTGGTCCCCGTCATCGATGTCCAGTTCCCGCCGAATCCGTGCCGGGATGTTCGCCTGGTTCCCCGAGACGGTACTCTCGGCGGCGGTATCGCTCATAGACGACGGTACGTCGGGATCACTCAAAAGGTTAGTGTGGTTTTACACTACACATCTAGTTCCCCCAGACCACCCCGTCTGGGCGACTAACGCATCAGCTCCCCGCCGTTCACGTTCAGCGTCTCCCCGGTGACGAACCGCGCGTCCCGGAGGTACGCGACGGCGTCGGCGATGTCCGCGGGCTCGCCGTAGTAGCCCATCGGGATCTCCGCCAACTCCTCGGCCTTCTCCGCCTCGCTGCGGTCGCTCGTCATGTCCGTCTCGACGTGGCCGGGGGCGACGGCGTTCACCCGGATGTCGGGGGCGAAGTCACGGGCGTGGCTCTTGGTCACCGACAGCAGCGCGCCCTTGGAGCCGGCGTAGTGAACCTCGATCGGCGCGCCGGTGTACGCGAGGATGGACGAGACGTTCGTGATCGAGGGGGTTGGCTCGGCGTCGCTGTCGCGGAGCTGCGGCAGGGCGGCCTTCGTGACGTTGAACACGGAGTTGACGTTGGTGTCCATCACGCGGTCGAAGTCCGCGGGCGACAGCTCCTCGGTGTAGACGTGCTGGTCGATGCCGGCGTTGTTGACGACGTGATCCAGCCCCCCGAGGTCTGCGACGGCGCGGTCGACGAGACGCGCCGCGTCGTCGGGGTCGGACACGTCGGCGCGAACGATCGTCGCTTCCTGCCCGCGGTCGCGAACCGCCGCGGCCGTCTCCTCGCCGGCGTCGGCGGAGGTGTGGTAGTTGACGACCACGTCGTGGCCGTCGGCGGCGAACCGTTCGGCCACCGCCGCGCCGATGCCCCGGGAGGATCCGGTGACGAGTGCGACTGGCATACCCGCGACGACGGCCGACCCCGACTTGGGCGTTGGCGTCGCGGTCGGCGTCGCCGGCGACACCGATCCGGACGTCGAGTGTACCGCTGGCGACACCGACCGCGACCGCGACCGCGACATCGACCGCGACGACAGCAGCGACAGGAGAACTATGTCCGTCCGGGCCCTTCGATCCGGTAATGGGTCGCGTCCTCGCCGCGATCGGCCGCCGGCTTCGTCGGGTGGAGCCCCCGCCGCGGGTCGTCGACTGGGCCATCGCCGTCTGCGTCGCCTGCGAGGTCGCTTCCGGCCTCTACTCGTTCACCCGCGGCACCCCGAGCGGCGCGTGGGTGTTCTGGCTCCACTCGTCGGTCGGACTGACGCTGGCGGCGCTGGTGGGATTCAAACTCTACCGCGTCCGCCGGCGCGTCGCCGCGCCCGCCTCGTGGGATCGCTTCACCCCCGTCTCCGTGCTCCAGGCGGTCGTCACCCTCGCCGCCCTGGGAACCGGGACGTTCTGGGTGCTCGGGGGTAACGTGCCGATCCTCGCGTGGACGACGCTGAACCTCCACGTCGGCCTCGGCCTCCTGCTCGTTCCCCTCGTCCTCTGGCACCTCCGCGGCCGGTACCACTCCCCCCGCGACGTGGACCTCGACCGCCGGGCCGCCCTCCGGACGGGCGCGCTGCTCGTCGCCGGCACCGTCGCCTGGCGCGCGACCGAGACGGCCGACCGCGTCCTCGGCGGTGCGACGCGGCGCTTCACCGGCTCGAAGCCCACGGGCGATCTGTACGACACCGAGACCGAGGGCGGGAGCTTCCCCGTCACCTCGTGGGTCGCCGACGACCCCGACCCGGTCGACCGCGAGTCGTGGACGCTCTCGGTTCGCGGGCTGGTCGAGGAGGAACTCGACCTCCCGTTCGAGGCGGTCGCGGGCGACGCCGACGGCCCCGACGCGTCGGTGGCGGCGACGCTCGACTGCACCTCCGGCTGGTACACCCACCAGCGCTGGGGCGGCGTCCGCGTCGGCGACCTGCTCGAGTCGGCGGGCGCGGACGACGACCGCGCCCGCTACGTCCGGTTCACCTCGGTCACGGGCTACCGCTGGTCGCTCCCGGTCGACGAGGCGCGCGACGCCGTGCTGGCGACGCACGTGGGGGGCCGACGGCTCTCTCACGGCCACGGCGCGCCGGCCCGGCTGGTCGCGCCCGGCCGTCGGGGGTTCCAGTGGGTGAAGTGGGTCGAGTCGGTGGAGGTGCGCGAGCGGGGCGACCCGATGCAGTGGCTCGTGACCCTGATCTCCGGGTTCGACTGATCACTCCTCGTCGTCGCCGGCGGCCCCGCCGATATCGTCGCCCTCGGCGGCCGCGGCGTCGGCCCCGTGCGGGCTGACGAGGTGGACGTGCCCCTCGGTCGCGACCGCGTCCGCGACGCCGGCGGGGAACAACGGCGCGTCGGCCGCCCGGAGATCGGCCAGCGTGCGCCAGTACGCCTCGTACTCGAAGGGGTCGCCGTCGCCGTCGTCCTCGACGCCTCGGAATCGCTCGCGGTCGTACAGCGCCTCGTCGGCGAACGTCGCCTCCCGGACGACCGCGAACTCGTGGTGGGCGTCGCCGTCCCACTCGAACACGTTCTCGACGGTGCAGACGGTCGATCCGGCCTCGACGGCGACCGCGAGTTCCTCCTCGAACTCCCGTTCGAGGGCGGCGTCGCTGGGTTCGCCGACGCGAATTCCCCCGCCGATGAAGCGGTGGAAGTGAGTCTCGTCGGTGCCGGGGAGGCGCTGGACGAGGTACTCGTCGGTGTCGGGTCTTCGGACCGCGCCGAGGGCGACGCCGCGGATGTCGGGCATCGGGTCGTGTCGGTCGAACGGTCGGTGCAAATCGGTTCCGGATCGGGGCGGGGCGATCCCGGTCAGTCGAGGTCGCCCTGCCGGATCGCGCGTTCGGCGTCCCTCAAGGCGGCCTTGGGGTCGAACCCCTCGACGACCTCCCGGAGTTCCTCGTCGCTCGCGTCCGCGAGATCCCGGGCGTGGCGGGTGACGTTCGGCACGGCGCGGATGATGTTGTCGACGACGGGGACCGCGGCGACCTGCGCCGACCGGCTCATCGGGTTCAGGTCGATCACGATCTCGGTCTTGCCCATCGCGCCCAGCGCCTCCGCGCGGTCGCCGTCCTCCAGGGGGACGACCACCACGTCCGCGTCGCCGATGCCGTCGGCGTCCACCCTCGCGCGCTCGTGGCTCAGTCCGGGGATGCGTCCGTCCGCAGTCAGCCCCTTCACGTCGCTCGCGCCGTGCTCGCGGAGGTGCTCGGCGATGGCCTCCATGCGCTCGGGGGTGCGATTGAAGAGGTTCACCTCGACGTCCGCGCCCGTCGCCTCGGCGAGGTCGACGACCTCGCCGGGCACAAGCGCCGCGACGTTGCCGTTCACCGAGATCACCGGGTGGTCAGCCAGCAGGAGGTGTGCCGCGGCGGCGCGGGCGGCGTCGTCGGCCGAGGGGAGCGTCTCCTCGCCCAGCAGGTAGTCGAACGCCTCGCCGCGGCCCTGCGCGATGAGGCCCTGTTGCGAGGTGATGCCGATGTCGACGCCGCGTTCGATCCGGTGGCGGGTGAGCAGCGACTGGTAGCGCGGGTGATCCTCGGGTATCTCCGACTCGTGATCAGGGTCCGCGGGAACCTCGGGGTCGGAAGCGTCGTCGGCGTCCCGGTTGGTGGCGTCGCCGTCCGGGTCAGCGTCGTCGGCATCCGGATCAGCGTCTGCGGCGGCCGGGTCGGCGTCGTCGGTCATACTCCGGCGTCGGCGGTCCGGGACGAAAAGGGCGTCCACTCGCGACGGGTCACTCCCCGGCGCGGATCGTCGCGCCCGTCGGGTGGACGGCACAGGCGTCGGCGTCGTAGCCGGCGTCCGACAGGCCGGTGCCGAGCGCGTACACCGTGCGGCCGAGCATCGCCATCGACGCGAGGCCGCCCTCCGCCTCGACGGCTTCGATCGCCTCGGCGACCTCCGGGACGAGCAGTCCCGCCTCGCCGGCGAACTCCCGGCCCGACGCCAGCAGCTCCGACTCGTCGGGCGCGCGCATCAGCCGCGTCAGCGCGGCCTCGCCCGCCTCGCGGACGGGGTCGAGGCTCCCCGAGAGCACCCGCTCGGTCGAGAGTTCGCCGAAGGAGAGGTACTCGATCCGGGGGCGGGCGGGTACGCCGTCCATGCGGCCGTAGCCGGGCGATCCCGGCTCCAGGCGGACCGGGAGCCCCCCGCGGAACTGCCCGACCACGTCCCCGAGACCGGTGCCGGCGGCGGCCTCCGCGGCGTGAGCGACCCGCACGAGGTCGTTCTCCGAGCGACCGAGGTCCAACACGGCGTTGGTCGCCAGCGCCGTCGCCAGCGACGCCGCGCCGCTGACGCCGAACCCGGAACCGATGGGCACGTCGCTGGCGACCTCCACCTCGACTTCGTCGGCGACGGCTAACGCCGCGAGCACGCGGTCGACGGGTTCCATCTCGGCCGGAACACCGTCGATCACCACGCCGTCGGTGGCGTCGCTGGCATCGGTGGCGTCGGCGGCGGGGGCGGTGGTATCGTCGCCGGCGGCTGGAGCGGCCTCGTCGCCGTCGAGCGCCCGGACGGTCACCTCGACGCCGTCCGAGAGCGCGAGGCCCGCGCCGCGAGAGCCGGCGCGGGCGGGGTCGTCGTCCGGGTACGGCGCGAAGAAGGCGGTGACGTGACCCGGCGCGAACGCGGTCGCCTCGTCCATACTCGCGACACCGCCGGGGGGCGAGTATGGGTTTCGGTTCCGGGCGACGCGCGACCGTCCGTGCGGGCCGACGGGACGCCCGCGACCCGCGAACTTTTGCGCGTTCGTGCGCCCCGTCCACGCATGGAACACGTCGTCGTCGACGACCTCGACAACTCCCTGCAGCCGGCCGCGGTGATGCGTCACCTCACCGAACCGCTCGGCTGCGAGGACCTCGCGATCAACTACTACGAGCTCGCCCCCGGCGACTCCTTCGCGTTCGCGTACCACAACCACGAGGTGCAAGAGGAGGTCTTCGTCGTGCTCTCGGGGACCGCCACGTGGGTGGTCGGCCCCGAGCCGGCGGACTCGGACGACCCGACCGCCGCCGACCCGGGCGACCCCCGGGAACGCCGCGAGGTCGAGGTCGGACCGATGGAGGCGATCCGGGTCCCGCCGGGACAGTTCCAGCGCGGGTGGAACCGGCGTCCGTCGGAGACGGACGGCGACGGCAACGGCGACGGCGGGGGGCCCGCCAAAGCCGAGCGGGTAACGGCGCTGGCGCTCGGCGCACCGCTGGCGTACGGCGAGCAGCTGAAGCGCGACGACTGCCCCGCCTGCGGCGAGGAGGTCGCCGTGACCATCGAGCGCGCGCCGGACGAAGCGGAATCGCTGATCACCGTCTGCGACGACTGCGGCGGCGAGGTGGCGCGCTGGCGACGCGGCGCAGACGGGGAGAACGAACGGGTCAAGTGAGCCGCGGAGGAACCGATCCGCGGACGCGACGCCGGCCGGTCAGGGCGAGAGCCGCTGGCGGTCGCGCGGGAAGAGGACGGCCTCGCGGATGTTGTCCAGGCCGAGCATCGTCATGAGGAGGCGCTCTGCGCCCATCCCCCAGCCGGCGTGCGGGGGCATCCCGTAGCGGAACATCTCGGTGTAGTACTCGAACTCCTCGGGGTCGAGCCCCTGCTGCTCGAAGCCCTCGATGAGGCGCTCGTGGCGGTGCTCGCGCTGGCCGCCCGACACCAGCTCCATGCGCGGGTGCATCATGTCGAAGCCGGTCGACGTCTCGGGATCGTCGTCGTGGTCCTTGATGTAGAACGGCTTGACCTCCGAGGGCCAGTCGGTGATGAAGTAGTGTTCGCCGACCGCCTGCCCGAGCACGTGCTCGGCCTCGGTGGAGAGGTCGTCGCCCCACGCGAGGTGCTCGTCGAGCTCGCCGGTCGCGTTGATCCGGTCGAGGGCGTCCTGGTAGCTCAAACGCGGGAAGTCGCCGTCGGGAGCCTCGAACTCGTCGGCGATGTCGAGCGCCTCGAGCTCGTCGGCGCAGTTCTCGGCGACGGCCTCGTAGGCGGCCGTCGTGACCGCCTCGGCCACGTCCATCGCCTCCGAGAAGTCGCAGAACGCGCCCTCGAAGTCGATGGAGTGGGCCTCGTTGAGATGCCGGGGCGTGTTGTGCTCCTCCGCGCGGAAGATCGGACCGATCTCGAAGACGCGCTCGACGTTGGAGCCGGCGATCAGCTGCTTGAACAGCTGCGGGCTCTGGTTCATGAACGCCTCCTCGCCGAAGTAGGAGATGGGGAACAGCTCCGTGCCGCCCTCGGTGCCGGTGGCGACGATCTTCGGCGTGTTGATCTCCGTGGCGTCGTGGCTCCGGAACGCCTCGCGGACGGCGCGAAGCACCTCGGCGCGGATCTCGAACACCGCCTGTACCTCGGGCTTGCGGAGGTCCAGCGTGCGGTTGTCGAGTCGGGTGGGGAGTTCGGCGTCGACCTTGCCCGAGGGGTCGAGCGGCAGTTCGGGGTCGGCGGGCGCGACGATCTCGATGCTCGTGGGGACGACCTCGACGCCGGTGGGGGCGCGCGGCTCCTCTTTCACGTCGCCCTCGACCTTCAGGACGGACTCGCGGTGGGCGTCCAGCCCCGTCTCCACGAGGTCGTCGTCCATCTCGTCTTTCTCGAGTTTGATCTGGATCTTCCCGCGCTTGTCGCGGAGGATCAGGAAGGCGATTCCGCCGAGGTCGCGGGTCTCGTGGACCCAGCCGGCGACCGTGACCGCCTCGCCGGGGGTCGCGTCCGCCGTGTAGGTTCGACCGTGCATGCACGTCGATTCCGGCGCGAGGCTTTAAACTCGGTCGATCCCCGTCGTCGCGCCCCGGGACGGAGTCTCACGGAGGAGCGGGTCGGCCGCGACGGCGGCCGCGTGGGGTAGGCTTATTGCCCGCGCATCGAATCGCTCGGCAGTGACCGATCCGGAAGGGGCCGCCGGATCGACCGCGGCGGACGGTGCGGGCGGCCCGGAGTCGGGGGAGGAAGCGACCGACGCAGTCGACAGCGGCGTCGCCGGCGATCGCTCGTGGTTCTCGCCGGCGCTGGCGGCCAGCGGGCTGTTCACCGCCGCGCTCGCGCTCGGAACCGCGGGCGTGGTGTTCGCCTCGCCGTCCCGCACGCCGGGGTCGGTCGTGCTCGGGCTGACGGGGCCGCTGTGTGCGATCTGGGCGTACGGGGTCGTCCTCCTGTGGGTCGCGCGGGCGGAGCCGCCCCG
The DNA here is from genome assembly GCF_021431925.1 of Halobaculum sp. CBA1158. NCBI lineage: Archaea > Methanobacteriati > Methanobacteriota > Halobacteria > Halobacteriales > Haloferacaceae > Halobaculum > Halobaculum sp. CBA1158. The sequence continues at coordinate 624,074 of NZ_CP090371.1, forward strand.
GCGACACCACGTCCGGCTGTCGGGGTGGCTCGTCGTCGGCGTCGTCCCGCTGGTCGTCGGCGCGGTCGTGACGCAGGCGTACAGTTCGGCCGTCGGCGCGCTCGACGGGATCTCGCCGGGCGCGGCGGGCGTGTGGGCCTGCGGCGGCGTCGTCTTCGGCGCGGCCGTCGGCATCGGCGACGTTCGCGTTCGCATGCGGACCGCCGAGGCCGAGCGGGCGAACGCCCGCAACGAGCGCCTTGTCGAGGTGCTGACGGTGCTCAACCGGGTGTTGCGCCACGACGTGCGCAACGACCTCACGGTCATCGCGGGCTACATCGACCTCGCGCGCCGCGAGGGCGACCCGGAAATCGCCGAGTACCTCGACGGGATCGAGGCGCGCGCCGAGCGAATCGAGCGCCTGAGCGACCACGCGCGCCTCGCCGAGAACGCCGTCCTCGGCGACGACGGCGTCGAGGGGACGACCGACCTGGGGCTCGTCGCCGAGCGCGTCGTCGGCACCGTCGGTCGGGACTTCCCGGCGGCGACGGTGTCGGTGGCGGTCGAAGACGGCCCGAGCCCGCGGGTTCCCGGGCACGACCTGCTGGAGTCGGCGCTGCACAACGTCGTCGAGAACGCCGTCGAGCACGCCGGCCGCGACGATCCCACGGTCGAGGTCGCCGTGCGCGTGCGTCCCGCGGACGACCTCGCGGCCGACCGGCGGCCGACGCTCGGCGACGACGGCGGGCGCGTCGCCGCCGACGAGGTCGTCGAGATCGAGGTCGCAGACGACGGCCCGGGCTTCCCCGAACGCGAGCGCACCGTGCTGGAGGAGGGCGGCGAGGACGCATTAGAGTCCAGTTCCGGGATGGGGCTGTGGGTGGTCCATTGGATCGTCGACGCCGTCGGCGGCACGGCGTCGGTCGCCGACCGCGAAGGCGGCGGCAGCGTCGTCACCCTCCGGTTCCCGCGAGCCGACGCCGAGTGAGTCGGGGCGGTCGGCGGCACCTGGCGGGTGCGACGGGGATCGCCGAGGGCGAGCGCGTTCGGGAATCAGAGCGTCGGTGGACGAAATCACCGGGGAGCGAGTGCGCCGGAGGAACGATGGCGGGAGCGGTCGGTCGCGTCGCCCGCGCGGGTACGTCGACGGGATCGGGAGCGGCTACGCGTCGGCGAGTTCGGCGTGGGCGTCGCCGACGCCCTCGACGGTCTCGCGGACGGCGTCGGCCCCCTCGTCGTGGAGGAGGTCGCCGACGACGACGGTGTCGGCCACCCGACCCATCTCGTAGGCGTCGTCGTAGCCGTGGATGCCGCCGCCGTAGAAGAGCGTCGAGTCGTCGAGGGCGTCGTGGGCGGCCTTGACGGTCTCGCGGTCGCCGAGGGTGCCCGAGTACTCGACGTAGACGATGTCCTGGCCGAACATCTTCTCGGCGACGCGGGCGTACGCGCCCACCTCCTCGGGCGTGAGGTCGCAGTCGGCGCTGGTGAGCTGTGCGGCGGAGGCGTCGGGGTTGAGCACGATGTACGCCTCGGTGTGGGTGCGGTCCCAGTCGAGGTCGTCGGCGATGCGGACCCACTCCTTGTGCGCGCCGGTGATCCAGAACGGCTCGCCGGCGTTGAACACCGTCGGGATGAGGTAGCCGTCGAGGGCGGGGTCCTCGACGACGACGCCCGGGTTCGACGGCTCCTGGTACAGCGGGACGTTGTGCTCCTTGCACGCCTCGATGACGCGAGTGGCCTTCTCGGAGGTCACGTCGAGCGTGCCGCCGATCTCGATGGCGTCCGTGCCGGTCCTGCAGGCGTCGGCGAACGTCTCGTCGGCGTGAAGCTCCTTGTCGGGGTCGATCTTCAGGACGTGATCCCACTCCGCCCAGGGCGCGCTCATGTTGGTGTGGATGGTGAGAGGAGGGCTAAAAAGGGCGCGGATGGGCGTGATATAATTCGCGAGTCAGATGATCCCAAAGAGATCGCAGCGTTGGAGTCGTGCTCGGCGGCGATCAAGTGGATCCTCGTGTCGTGTTTCGGCTACCAGGGCTTCTCGAACGCGAAGTACGGCCGCATCGAGTGCCACGAAGCAATCAACGCCTTTGCCCGGGAGATTCTGATCGATGCGAAAGCTGCACTAGAAGCCGGCGGGTGGCGTGTGCTGCACGGGATCGTCGATTCGATCTGGGTGACGCCCGCGCCTGATGTTGGTGAAACCGAGAGACGGCCGCTCGAAGCGATCGCGCAGGAGGTGAGTACGGAGGTGGGCATCGAGTTGGAGTACGAGGGTGCCTTCGAGTGGGTCGCTTTCTGTCCGCGTCGCGGTGGCGATGGTGGGGCGCTCACGCGGTACTTCGGGCGGCGTCGTGGCGAGTCGTATCCAGAGGAGGGTGTGGGTGAGGCGGTGAAGGCCCGGGGGATCGAGTGCCGCCAGGACGATACCTCGACGTGGATCAGTCGGTTGCAGGCGGCGTTGATCCGGACGTTGGACCGGACGCACGACGTGGAGGCCGTCGTCGGGGAACTGCGGCGGTGGCTCAGGCGGCTAGAGGATGGGGACGTTGACCTGTCGGAGTTGCTGGTGACCCAGCGGGTGTCGAAGCGCGCCCAGCAGTATCGGGATGAGACCGTGACGGTGGCGGCGTTGAAGCGTGCGAAATGGAAGGACTGTGCGCTCGAACCCGGACAGCGCGTCGAGTATCTGGTGGTGGATGATGACGCGACGGGGCTGGGGCGGGTGCGACTTGGGTATGAGTCGTTGGGGCGGTACGATGTGGAGTGGTATCGCCGTGAGGCGATTCGGGCCGCCGAGAGTGTGGTCTCGCCACTTGGGTGGGATCGCAAGCGGATTCAGCGGGTGGTGTCGGGCGTTGTGGAGCCGTCGCTGGGGGAGTTTGGGTAAGTACGGTGTTGCGTGCTAATTTAGATATTGTCCGGTGGCTCTATTCGTCGTCTTCTAGGAACTGGATTGCTGCACCAACACCGTGGGCAGAAATTACGTAGCCACCACGTTCGTCATCTGACTCAACGAACGAGAGTTTACTGGCGTAGTTTTGAACCGCACTCTTGCTGGACTCGAGCGACTCTGCGTACTCAGATGCATTCGCTCCTTCTTCGTCTTCCCCGAGCTCATCTAGTGAAGTAGCTGCCCGCCTGTAGAGCAGTTGAGCGACAAACCGCTCCTTATTCGAGAGATCGCGGTACCGATCAAGAAACACGGGCTCGCCCGATTCCTCGTCGATTCCTATGATTCCTGAGAGAGCATCGAACAGTCGCTCCCGGTCGAAGTCGCCACGGTTCATGTACAGGCCCTCTAACGGATCCGCGTCATCAGCCATGCCGAAGTGTCGGAAGGATTGTCTAATCAGTTTACCGGTGGCTACAGTTCAAGCAGTTCCTCTTGGACGTATTCCTCTCCCGTGAGGGTGAGATGATACGCATCTTTGCCCTCTCGTTCATCGACCTTCTCAAGCCGACCGTTGCCGGCCTGATTCGAGAGGTCGCGAGAGACATTCGCCCCTAATCCGATTTTAGCATCCTGTGCCCGCTCCTCGACTTCGGTGGAGGTGAAGTCATCCAAATCTTCGTGGTATTCGAGATACCACCCAACGATGAGTGCTCGCTCCTGCTTCGTCGGGTTGTCACTCTCCTTGTAGAATTCCGTAAGGGACCGTGTCTTTGTGCGGCTGGCTGTCGAGCCACCCGTCTCATTTTTCGATTTTCCACCAGTATCCTGAGAGACGGAGCCAGCGCCGTCTGCAGCGGCTTGAACAGCTTCCGTGTCCACATCGCTCAAATAATCTTCACGAAGCCCTTCAAACCACGTCTCGGCTTCGTCAACGGGGCCCTCTACGTCGACTGTGACATCACCGATGCTGACGTGCAGGCGCAGACTCTCGGAATCAGAATCGTCGGCCATGAATAGAACCAGATAGCGCCAGTACTTGTTTGTTACCGAATTAGCATCATACAGTTACACGTCGTCCCATACGGTCTTCGTCACATCCACCCCCTTCTCAGCGAGGTATTGCGTACTCTCCCGGCCCCAGTCCTCCTCGCCCGACCCCTTCGTGAGAAGGATATAAACAGAAGCATCTCCCAGCGGCCGCATGGTCCGTCCTGCTCGCTGTCCGGTCTGAGACCGCGACGATCCCATCGTCGACGCGAGGATTGCTACCTCGGCGTCCGGGAGGTCAATCCCTTCGTCACCAACTCTGGAGATGATGAGCGCTTCAAGATCGCCAGCCCGGAATGCATCATAGATGTCCTCGCGATCGCTGTGGTCAGTCTCACCGTAGACAAACGGTAGTCCAAGATCATCTGCGAGATCCTTCCCCTGCTTGATCCAGTCGACGAATATCAGTGTCTTTTGACCTTCGTGCTCCTGGAGAAGCGACCGGATCACCTCGTGCTTCTTCGGATTACGCGCCGCCTCGATCTGCTGTTTGCTTCCTGACGCACGTTGATACCGGTCACGGGACTGCTTACTGTCCCACGGAACCGGGATCAGCTCGACATCGGGCTTCTCAACCCATCCCTCTGCGAACAACGAACCCCAATCGGTCCCGATCGGCGGTCCAATGAGCGTGTAGATCTCCTTCGAATCTTGGGCCTCTCTCACCGGAGTAGCAGACAGACCGAGTCGTGCCTTTGACTGAATCTCTCGGAAACGCTTCCACGTTGAGGCAGCTGAGTGGTGGCACTCGTCAGCGATCACAAGCCCCCAATCCCGCTCGTTGAACAGTTCGCGGTGGCGGCTCATCGACGCTGTATCGTATGTTGCAATCGTTACAGGCCGGATCTGCTTCGTGCCACCGTGATACTGTCCAATCTGTCTGGAAGAGAGCGTGGTTTTTTCGGTGAGTTCGTCTTTCCACTGCTGGGCAAGTTCTCGGTTCGGAACGATGATGAGTGTCTCCCCACCGATAGCCTCCATCGCGCCGATTGCTGCGATGGTCTTTCCACTCCCAGATGGACCTACGAACACCCCACTACGCCGAATCGAGAACTGCTCGACCCAATCCTGCTGGTAGTCTCGAAGTTGAATGTCGCTAGAGAGTTCGATGTCGAGCTTGGACCCCTCTTCGAGCCGCCGTTCATCAGTTACTGGATATCCTGCATCGTACAGTTCCTCTTTGACCGCTGCAGCACTCCCGTTAGTCACACGAAGTTGCGTGTCCGAAATGAACTTGCTGTAGTGATCCCCGTACTCTAACTTCCGCTTGGCGACGTTTTCGAAGACATCTGAGTCCGCGGCCTCGAGGACAACGTGGCCGTCAGGGTGGGTGAACAAACGGAACTGGTGGGCGCGGTCCCAGTCGTCCCTGATCCGACTCTCGAACCCGCCATCCCACTTGTCCTGTCCAATGAGATCGAGGAGATCTCGCCGTAGCTTGTCGAACGAATCATACGGCGCATTCCAGATGTCCACTTGACCGATCTTGTAGAGGTAGCCATCTCCAGTCGAGTCGATCAGGTGAGCTGTCTGAGCGAGCGTCCGTTGGCTCTGGTCGGTCGGCGAAGCGATAACGACCTCACGGCGACTCGGGAAGAAGAGGACTCGCTCGTCATCTTCATCCGGGATTTGACTCGTAGCAGAGTCACGATCCTGTGGTTCAGTACCTGTTTCATTGTCGGCGGTATCGGGTTCATTTTTTTGGCTGTCTGATGTGGGCTCGGAGCGGTGCGTTACATAGCGTGGGTCATACCAGACCTTTGCTCGAGCGCCGATCTTTTGGGATTCGAGCGCACCGTCGTCGACGAGCTCGTAGAACTTCTGCCTGGCAGTTTCTCTTGAACAACCAACTACCTCGGCAATATCGCTGGTCGTAACGAATGGTTGGTTATCGTGTAGCTCCTCGATCGCATCTATAATTTCTTCGAGAGGATACAGTTCATTGCTGGGCATTGATATTCCTCATAGGCTTCTCGTTGTGTGGTTTTGTTACGTGCAAAGCGCATATGTCTTTTGGTTGAATTCTTAGAGATGGGGAGTTAGACGGGGATTCTGCCCCGCTCAAGAAGTCAATCTAATCGGAAATAGCAATCATAAATGTTTCAATGAGCGTGTCAGTTGTATTCGTTAATGAGTTTAGAGAAGGTCGAGGAAGAACTCCTCGAGGGTGGCCTCCACGAGGAGTCCGTAGATCGGTTGCTGGATCACTACCAGGCGATGCAAGGGCGAATCAAAGAGGGAGAATACGACGAAGCGGGGACTCACATCGGAAACTTCTGTGAGAACATGGTGAACATCCTTCGTGATGCGATGGGGGAGTCGGTCGAATCGCGGCCGGACCTCGGTACCTTTGTCGACCATTGCCTTGCAGGTAATATTGGTACTGAAGAGCCGGACAGCATCCGGCTGCAGGTTGCTCGAGTTCTCCGAGCGGCCTATGATATCCGGAACACTCGTGACTCGGTCCACGTGAATCTCCAAGTCCCAGTCAACCACGCTGACACACAGGCTGGTATTGCGATGTGTTCCTGGATGTTAGCCGAAGTCCTGCGAGTCTACGGAGATGGCGATGAGGCCGACGACATGAAAGAGATCGGTGAACTGATCGAAGAACTCTCTGAGCCTGTTACTGAGGGTAATCCTCTCCAGACGCTTGAGGCATCACAGGATGACCTCAACCGCCAAGCTCTCGCCGATGCACTAGATGGCCTCGTGAAAATCAACGGCGGAGAGATCCATCCGAGCCGGGGATTTGGCGAGTTGACAACAAATGAGAAAGTGATTGTACTTCTGCTTGCTCAGCGTGCGGCCGCAGACCTTGGAGCTACTGAGCAAGAAGGGTTGACTGCAAACTGGATCTCGTCGGGCGAGCGCGCAGATGTTACATCAACGAGAGTTCGCCAAATCTTCAACGAATACGGCTTCATCTATAACGGGGACGACAACGGGGAATATCACGTCCCTGGCTTCAGAGTCGAAGAAGCGTTGGCCTGCCTCGAAGCAGAGTAGTTGCGTGTGATCGCGATACGCGATTAGCCGTAGTTATTCGTCAGAGTCGTCGCTAAGGTATTCGATCGCGAGACCGACCGAATGGCTTGGAATATAGTATCCGCCGTGTTCATCGTCGTTAGCGACGAAGTCCAGACTTCCGTAGTTCTGAATCGTGCTCGAACTTGGATCCATTCGTTCAGCGAGATCACCACTTGAGGCCCCGATTTCTTCTTCCTCGATGATGGCGAGAGCGACGGCAGCTCGACGCGCCAAGAGGCGGGCTACGAACTTTGATTTATTATCCAATTCGTGGTACCCGGTCTGAGGAACGAGTTCGCCACTATCACCATCGACACCCAGGACACCGTCGATCGCATTGGCGAGCTGCTCGCGGTTGACCGCTTCCTTGTCAACGACGACCCGCTGGAGTGGGTCCTCTTCGCTATCGCTCATCTTGCACCGACCGAAGAACACATTGTATGTAATTCTATTGGAATTTTGAGTTGGTTTTATTCAGAAAGTCATCTGTTCGCCTTCTGAGTCCTCTGGCTCGCGGATATCCTCGACAAGTGCCTCAATATGCCTGTACGCGTCTTCCTTACCTGGACCACGGATTTCTGTCGTTGCGCCAGTTCCGGACCCTTTCCGGTTGAGATAAACAGCCACATTGTCAGCTTGGCCGATATTTTTCCAATTATCTTTGTCAAGACCTGATGCGCCAAGACCATCCACGAGATTTGTCGTTCGAACCTCGGAGACACCGTGGATATCCTGTAGAATTGTAAGTAAAATAATCGAGCCGTGCAACAAACGATCTTGGATCGACTCACCCAGAAGGTCTGTATTTCCAAGGATCTCAGGGAATTCTTCGATTTCGTCTCCTTCAACGCTTCCCGTCTTGAGCACTCGGAGAAGTTCTGATTTGGTGGCATCGACACCATCAAGAAGGGAACCTCCAGGATGGGATTCAGTAGATCCTGCTCCGTTCTCCACAGCGGCATCCCCATTCGAATTCCCGGCCTGTTCACGGGGCCCCAACCGGTTCGAAGTCTCCTGCATTTGATAGCCGGTCAGGTCGTACTCGTCAACGAACTCAGCGAGTTCCTCAAGAACCTCGATGTACGACTCTTCTTCAGTTGCAGATATCTTGGCATCGACCGGGCCGTCTCGAAAGGTGATATCGATCTCCATGAAAGCCGTACTGATACCATCGATATGAATTTTCGCTATAATAAGAGAGAGTCTTCGGAGATTTTGTAGGTGAGACCTGAGGGCAAACAACTATGACATGATGATTCTAGCGGTGATTTGAATGGAAATACACCTCTCACTACAAGTTGGGCCACTACAAGCAGAGATCACAGCCGATAGCGAAGAGGACTATGAGAGCGAACTGGTCCAGCTGATGGACTTCATTCAAAGTCGTGAAGAGCAGTTGTCGACGATCAGCCAGATGAGTACAGAACCGGCGACAGAAAGTGGTCCGGTGGGTTCTGGACGGCTCGATGACAAGCAGAATGGGGATACGGGATCTGAACAGGAGTGGAGTGAAGAACCAAGTTCAACAGACTACTCCGGACCATTATCAGGCTTGCTTCGGAAGGTGGACACATCCTTCCAAGACGTAAGTGGAGTCATAGACGTTGACCCTGAACTCGAAGAGCCACCTCTGGTCCTCGCCGATGCAGAGCAACTTGGAGAAACTGTGAAAGACAAGCAGCTTACCGGCTCACTTCTGCTGCTCTGTGCATGGAACGAGTGCTATGATGAGTCACCAGTAATGGTCTCCGACCTCAAGGACGCTCTCGAGCACTCTGGAGTCAGCTCGAACAACCTCTACAAGATGTACGACCACGATGTAGCGAATCAAACCCTCCGAAGAAGTGGTGACGGCAGGGGAACCGAGATCCGTCTAACCCGCGTTGGCGAGAGAGAGGCATTAGAGCGAATAGAGCAACTTACAGAATAACCTCGAGGACGCGGCACACCTGTACTTGCTCTTCGAGGAAACGCTTAGGCGCGACCGGCTCGAAATGTGGGTCGAACGGCTCGGCGTCGAGGACAGCTATGAACGACTCAGATCGATTTGAGCGGCTTGCCGAGAAGCACGCGCAGAATCGGCACGCTCGCCTCGAAGGCGTCAAGCGGTGGGTCGAGTACATTCAGACGCATCCGCCCGAGGAGTGGGGGCCCCAGCAGAATGCGGTCGTAAACGAGCAGCTTCGTAGCGCACGGGAAACCGGGCTGTCGGCCGAACACGAGAAGCGCGTGCGTGCGTTCGCAGAGGAGAACGGTTCCGACTGAACGCCCTCGGGAACACGCCTGTACCGTGGAATCCCGCACCGGGATGGGGGATTAGGACTGATACCTTCGCCGACAACAGTCCTTCACGTGGGGTGCACGGGACACACGATCGTTTGATCTCTCACATCAAACGCGGGTATGGCCGTCGACACCAGCGAGAGCGTGCGCGAGGCGGCCCGACTCGTCGACTGCGGCATCTCCGACGTTCACTCGGACCTGAAGCACCTGGAAGTTCTGGGCGTTCTCGACCTGGATGAGGAGGAGGCCCCCGGCGGCACAATAAAGCCGGTCGTTCCGTTCGACCGCATCGAGATGCACATCGACTACCCGCTGCTCGGCGACGGCGACCCGGGCGACGCGCCGGCGAGCGCCTGAGCGTCGACTGACGCCCGATCGACGAGGAAGCGACCCGGCGGCGACACGGTACATCCGACGCCGAGGACCCGTCGAACGACGACCGACATCGTCGACGAGAAGCAACACAGCGCCGGATGTGCGACTATCTCGGGGACCGGAATTCGGGTCGATGAACGTCGCCTGCGCGTACGTCCACGACACACGGGGAGCTTTGCGTGTCGGTCGACCGAATCCGCCGAACCCAACTGGTAACCGTCCCGCACTCGTCGTAGACGACGTGGGATTCTTAGACTCCTTCGGCGCGTTAGTCAGTAGTGTGATCGCATCGCTCGTCTTGCTCGTGTTCGCTATCCTCAGCTACTTCATCACGGTGTTCATCGTGCAGGTCGGTGCCGGGCTGGCCGGCTACTCGCCCACCGGCGACTTCGTCGCGCTGTCGGCGGCCGTCCTCGCGACGGGCGCGATCGTCGCCGGCGCGACCCCGCTGTCGGGGCTCAGCGGCCTCTCGGAGTAGCGACCGACCGACCGCGGCTCACGCCGTCAGCTCGCGGTAGTACGCCACCGAGAAGGTGCCGAAGAAACCGCCAAAGAGCGTGCCCAGCACGACCGTCAGCGCGGAGACGCCGACGGCTCTCAGCGAGGGCATCGACACGACGAACGGGTCCGCGCCCGCGGGGACGGTCGGCGCGGCCAGCGCCGAGGCGAGGCCGACGACCAGCCCGAACGCGCCCGCGAGCACGCCAACCAACAGCGTGTAGCCGAGCACGCTCGCGAGGTTGCGGCGGACCAGCCCCGCGCTGTGTGTGATCGCGTCGATCGCGTCGCGGTCGTCGATCACGATCGCCTGCCCGTAGAACTGGATCAGGAACGCGACCAGCAGGTACGCGAGTACCACGGCGAGCAGGACGATCCCGACGGCCGCCACCAACGCGAGGTCCGGCTCGGCACCGGCCCCGCCGGCCGGGAAGAAGCCGATCGCCCCGAACAGCACCGCGACGAACGCGATGGCCCCGAGCGCGAGGTTCACCCCGAAGAGGATCAGGTACACCACGAACACAGGGACGAAGTTCTCCTTGCCCTCGGCGACGAACGTCGCGAGCGACGTGCGCTCGTCGAGCGCCTCGTCGACCATCCCGATGAGCCCCGCCTGCACGAACGGGACGGCGACGACGTACACCAGCGAGAACACCAGCGACACCACGCCCGCGATCAGGGGCGCGCTCGACTGCAACAGCAACTGCGGCACCTGAAACAGCGTCAGCAGCAGCACGGGCACGAACAGGACCGGGTCGGCGGCGAGCGTCGACGGCGTCCGGCGGAGGGCGGTCTGGAGGGCCACGACTGAACATCCGTTCAGTCCATGATAAATGTACTGACCGATCGGCGGCCCGACGGGGACTCCGTCGTCGCCCCGGCGGTCGTGGCGACCCGTCTCGAGCGGTCACTCCTCCTCGTCAGTCCTCGCGACGACCGCCTCGGCCCCGCACTCCGGGCACTCGTCGCGGTCGACCTCGAACCGTTCCCCGCAGGCCTGACAGCGGTACTCCGCGTTCCGCTCGGCCTCCGCCTTCGCGGTCTGCTTGAACTGTTCGACCTGCCGTCCGATCCGTTCGAAGAGCCCCATGGTCGGATGTGACGGGCGACTGGATGAATAAGCGTTCCCCGAGAGACGGGGCTCGGGCCGTCGCACGCCACCGCGGTCGCTGACGTGCGTCGGTCCCCCAGATTGACCGGCACTCGTTCGCGAGCGCGTCGTGGGCGTGCCGACGTGCGTCGCGGCGGCCGTGCTGTTTCCAGGCGGCTGCGCTCCGGCATCGAGGATCGGTCGCCGTCGTCGGTCGTCGTCGGTCGCGGTTCGGCGACGGCCCTCGACGGCCCGATCGGATGACTCAGTACGGAGAGAGACGCCGGTTCAGTCCGCCTTCGCCTGCCACCCGCGCACGGTGTCGGGCCCGACGCCGTCGAGTTCGTCCGCGAGCGCGTCCGGTTCCGTCTCCTTGAGCGAGGAGACGTCCTCGATCCCGGCGTCCTTCAGTTTCGCTGCGGTCTTCTCGCCGATCCCCTCGATCGCCTCCAGCTCCGACCCCGCCTGCCGGGACTGGTACTCCCGGTAGTTGCAGATCGGACAGCCCAGCTCCCACGGCTCGTCGCCCGAGTGGACCACCAGGTGCGGGAGGTCGTGCTCCTCGCAGGTCTCGTCGGTCACCTCGATCTCGCCGCGGCGCGGCAGCGGCAGCGAGTACTCGCACTCCGGATACCGGGTACAGCCCACGAGCCGCGAGCCGGAGCGCAGGCGCTTGATCGCGAGCTTCCCGCCGTGTTCCGACGAGTCGCTTCCCGCCGCGCTCTCCCCACATTCGGGGCAGTCTCCGATCACTTCGTCCTCCTCCTCGTCGGCCTCGTCGGCCTGACACTGCGGGCAGCCGTGGACGAACGTCTTGCGACCCGCGAGCATCTTCACGTGGTTCAGCCCGTGGTCGTCGCACACCTCGTCGAGGATGAGCGGCTTGCCCGTCGACGGCAGCGGGAGGGTGTACTCGCAGTCGGGGTAGCCGTCGCAGCCGACGAAGTACGACCCCGCCCGCGACTTGCGCACGAGGAGGGTGTCGCCGCACTCGGGACACGGCCCCAGTTGCTTGTCCGCCTTCAGCGACTTCTGGAGGTGGTCGCCGACCGCCTCTCGCGACTCGGCCAGCTCGTCGAACACCGCAGAGAGCATCTCGCGGGACTCGTCGGCGACCTCGTCGAACTCTTTTTTCCCCGAGGCGATGGCCTGCATGTCCGCCTCGAGTTGGGCGGTCATCTCGTCGCTCACGATGCGGTCGGCGAACTCCTCGCTGGCCTTCACGACCGCCTTCGCCAGGCCGGTCGGCCGGGGCGGGTCGCTCTCGATATAGCCGCGGTCGTACAGCTTCTGTATCACGTCGTGGCGCGTCGCCTTCGTCCCGATCCCCATGTCCTCCATCGTCTCGATGAGCCGGGACTGGCCGTACCGGCGCGGCGGCTGGGTCTGCTTGGCCTCCAAGGCCGTGTCGACGATCCCCAGCGCCTCGCCCTCCGACACGTCGGGGACGTAGCTCTCGTTGGTCGAGAAGTACGGGTACACGGCGTGGTACCCCTCCTCTGTGAGCCGCTTGCCGTTGGACTTCAGCCGCAGCGGGCCGTCGTCGACGCCCGCGGCCGACTCGCCGGCGGCGACCTCGGTGACGACGCGGAGGTGTTCCCACTCGGCGTCCGGCGCGCACGTCGCGAGGAACCGTCGCACCACCAGTTCGTACACCTCCCACTCGTCGTCGGAGAGCTCCGAGGGGGCCGGGAGCTCCCCGGTCGGGTGGATCGGCGGGTGGTCGGTCGTCTCCTCGTCGCCCTCAGTCGGTTCGATGTCGTCAAGCTCCAGCAGCGACTCGGCGTCGTCGCCGAACTCGCGACCCATCGACAGCTCCTCCAGCAGCTCCCGCTCCTCCAGGTCCTCGGGGTAGACGGTGTTGTCCGTGCGCGGGTAGGTGATGAACCCGGCCGTGTAGAGGTCCTCCGCCATGCTCATCGCGCGCTGTGCGGAGTAGCCGATCGAGGAGGCCGCGCGGATGAACTGCGTCGTGTTGAACGGCGCGGGCGGCTCGTCGGTCCGCCGACGGCGACGCACCGACGACACGGTCGCCGACTCGGCCTCCAACAGCCGGTCGTACACCGCCTCGGCGGTCGCCTCGTCCCAGACGCGCTCGGCCTCGGTGCCGTCGTCGTCCTCGTAGAAGTACTGCGCGTCGAAGCCGTCCTCGTCGGGGTCCGCCTCCTCGCCGTCGCGTTTCAGCAGGTCGGCGAACAGCTCCCAGTAGTCCTCGGGGTCAAACGCCTCGATCTCGCGCTCGCGGTCGACGATCAGCTTGAGGGTCGGCCCCTGCACCCGGCCGACGGAGATGAAGTCGTCGCCCAGTTGGCGGGCAGACAGCGACAGGAACCGCGTCAGCGACGCCCCCCAGATCAGGTCGATTATCTGGCGGGCCTCCCCCGCCGCCGCGAGGTCGAAGTCGATCTCGTCGCGGTCCTCGAACGCTCCGCGCACCTCGTTCTCGGTGATCGAGGAGAAGCGCACGCGGTCGACGGGCACGTCCTCGTTCACCTCGCGGATCAGTTCGTACGCTTCCTTACCGATCAGCTCGCCCTCGCGGTCGTAGTCGGTCGCGATGACGACGCGGTCGGCGTCCCGCGACAGCAGCCGCAGCGCGCGGACGATCCCCTCCTGAGTGGGGCGCTTGCGGACGGGGGCGTCGATCAGCTCCACCGGCTCCACGTCGCGCCAGTCGTCGTACTCCGGCGGGAAGTCCACCGCGACGACGTGGCCCGACAGCCCGATGCAGCGGGTGCCGCCCCAGCGGTAGACGTTGACGCCGGCGCGCCGCTCGGTGTCGAAGTCCCCGTTCGAGAGGATCTCCGAGAGCCGCCGCGCGGCGTTGTCCTTCTCGGTGACGATCAGTTCCATCAGTTGCCGGTGAGTATGCCGAATCCCCTTGTAACCCTTTCGCGGGTCGGTCTCACACGGGGAGTCGGCGAGCGGGAGTCGGCGACTCGGTCGTTCGGCGACGTGGCTGTCCGGCGACGGCGACGGCGACGCGTCGCCGGCGGCGACGACCGCGACACCGACCGCGACGACCGGTCACGGTCGATCCCCTCTCTTTCCTCCCTCCCCTCGAACCGGACGCGTCGTTCCGCTTCCCGAAGGGGTATGCCCCCGGCCGCCGCCGAGCCGGTATGCCCGAGACCGAACGCGACCTCGCGACGATGACCTGGGAGGACGCCGGCGACGCCCTCCTGAGCGCCGACGCGGTCGTCGTCCCCACCGGCAGCACCGAACAGCACTCCGTCCACCTCCCGCTGTCGACCGACAGCCTCCGCGCGGAGCACCTCTCGGCCGAACTCGTCGGGGCGGCCCCGGATCACGGGCTCGACCTGCTTCGCGCCCCGACGCTCCCCTACGGCGACAGCGAGCACCACATGCCGTTTCCCGGAACGGTCACCCTCTCGCAGGACACGTACAAGCAAGCGCTGATCGACGTCGGGTCCTCACTCGCGGAGCACGGTGCCAAGCGCGTGCTGTTTCTCAACTGCCACGGCGGCAACAAGCAGGCGCTGTCGCTGGCGACCGACCGGCTCAACCGCGACCACGAGATCGGTGCGCACTTCGTCCACTGGACCGACTTCGGTCGCGACGAGTTGGAGGACCACTTCGGCGACGGCTGGGGCCACGCCGGCGATCACGAAACGAGCTTCGTGGAACTCGTCCGCGACGACCTCGTGAAGTCGGATCGCAAGGAGCCGCAGGAGGCCGACGAGATGCCGGGGACGCGCTCGTACACGTACTTCTCGGAGGTGACCGAACTGGGCGGGCTGGGCGATCCGACGAACTCCGACCCGGAGTTCATGGCCGAAGTGGTGGACAACACGACCGAGCGGATCCTGGAGGCGTTGGCGGAGGACATCGAGAACGGGTGGTAGCCCGGCCGAGTCGGCCCGGTCTGCGCCTCACACGTGCTCGTCGAGGAAGTCCGCGATCGCCTCGAACTCCTCGATGCGGTTCTCGCGACTCGTCGTGTGGTGGCCCTCGTCCTCGAAGATCAGCGTCTCGACGGGAACCCCCCGCTCGCGGACCGCCTCGGCGACCTGCTCGGCCTCGCCGACGGGGACCCGCGGGTCGTTCGCGCCGTGCTGGACGAACAGCGGGCACCGGACCGCCTCGATGTTCGAGAGCGGCGAGATCGACTTGAGGAACTCGTAGTCGTCCTCCAGGCTCCCGTACTCGGCCTCGCGGTGGCTCCTGCGCCACTCGCCGGTGTTCTCGAGGAAGGTGGTGAAGTCCGCGATGCCGACGAAGTCGACGGCGGCGGCCCACAGGTCGGGGTACTCGGTGATGGCCGCGAGCACCATGAACCCGCCGTAGGATCGACCGTACGCGACGATCCGGTCGTCGTCCACCGCGGGCTGTTCGTGAAGCCACTCGACGCCGGCGGCCACGTCGGCCACCGAGTCCATCCGCCGTTCGACGTCGTCGAGGTGCGCGTACGCCTTTCCGTACCCCGAGGACCCGCGGACGTTCGGCTCCAGGACCGCGTACCCTCGGTTCAGGAAGTACTGTTTCGTCGGGTAGAACCACGGCCGGCGCTGGTGTTCGGGCCCGCCGTGGATGTCGACGATGGCGGGGACCGCCTCGTCGGGATCCTCCGGATCGACGCCCGGCGGGAGCGTCCAGTACGCCGGGATCTCCCGGTCGTCGAAGGTCTCGTAGCGAACCGTCTCCGGCGCGTGGAACGCGGAGTCGGGGAGTCCGTTGCGACCGACGGGCGTCCAGTCGGTCGCGGCGTCGCTCCCGAACTCGCAGACGCGGACGCCGTACGGCACCGTCGGCGACGTGTGCGTGAACGCGAGCCGCTCGGCGTCGGGGCCGAACGTGAGCCCTCGGACGATGCCGTCGACCGCGGGCGTCTCGACCGGGCGGAGTTCCGTGTCGTCGGCGTCGGCGACGAGCGTCCCGGCGCGCAGCGACGAGTAGCCGCCCTCGTTGACCGCGTACGCGAGGCGGCCCGTGTCGCGGTCGAACGCGAGCGCGTCCACGTCCCAGGCGTCGCTTCCGGGTTCGCCCGTCGCGTCCGCGGTCGCCCCCGACGACGCGTCGTGGCCGGCGACCGGCCTCACGGAGCCATCGGCCAGCGAGAGGCGGCCGACGTAGGCCGTGTCGCTGCCGCGGTTCGTGACGCACAGCAGGCCGCCCTCCCCGTCGAAGTGGAGGTGCGAGTACGTCGCCTCCGCGTCGGTCCCCCCGTCGGGGTCGGCCGAGAGCGTCGTCGTCTCGCCCGCGTCGAGGTCGAGCAGCGTGAGTTCCTCCTCGTAGCTGGAGTGCGGCTTCGAGAGCACGAGTCGGTCGCCGTCGGGGCCGAACGCCGCGACGTTGAGCCAGCCGCCCGGTCCCTCGTACACGCGCTCGGGGTCGCCAGCCGGCGCTTCCGGGCTGCCGACCGCCTGCACGTACGCGTCGAATCGACCGTCCTCCCCGCGGTTGGCGGTGTAGGCGATCCGGTCGCCGTCGGGCCCCCACGCGCCCCAGGCGTGTTTCGACTCGGGGTCGGCGGTGAGCGCCCGCTCGACGCCCGTCGCGAGGTCGTAGTGGAGCAGTTGGTCGCGCTCGTCGCTGCCGCGGTCCATCGCGTACACGAACGACTCGTCGGCCGGCGACGCCGCGAGCGCGGAGACGCGCTCCTCGTGCGGGGTGAGGCGGTTCGGCCACCCGGCCGCGTCGTCGGCGGTCCACACCTGCGGCGTGCCGGAGGTGTCCGCGAGGAACAGGAGGCGACCCTCGGGCGTGAACGCGGGGGAGTCGACGTGGTCGATCGCCAGAAACCGAGGGACGCCGTAGCCGGCGTCGGCTGTGTCGGACATACCTCAAGGGGGTGCGCCGCACGGCTAAAGCGTTCGGCAGCCGGCGAGAGAGTCGAGTCGGCGGCGACTGGGGGCCCTCGGCGACCCCGCGACCGCCGGTCCGGGGGCGCGACTTCGACTACGGATCCGCGTCGGCGACGCGCTCCAGCACCGCCGCTGTGGTCCGGATTCCGTTCTCGAAGCAGTCCAGGTCGAGGTGCTCGTTGGGCGAGTGGTTGCCCTGATCGGGGTTCGCGTACGGCACCACGAGCACGGGCACGTCCGAGAGCGCGTCGACCCGCCGGAAGAACGCCGCCGGGAGCGACCCCCCGAGGACGGGCAACTCCACCGGCTCGGAGCCCCACACCTCCGACAGCGCCGACAGCACGGGCGACGCCGCCGGGGTGTCCACGGGCGTCTTCATCGGCGGGAACCCGGTCCCCTTTGTCACCTCCACGTCGGGGTGGACGTCGGCGACGTGCTCCTCGATGCGCTCGAAGGCGGTGTCGGGGTCCTGGCCGGGCACCAGCCGGGAGTCGAGTTTCGCCGTCGCCGTCCGCGGGACGACCGTCTTGCTTCCCTCACCTTGGTAGCCCGAGTCGAGTCCGTTGACCGTGACCGTCGGCTCCAGCAGCAGGCGCTCGTAGTAGTCGCGGTCGGTCGTGAAGTGCGTCAGGTCCAGTTCCGCCCGTACGGCGTCGGCGTCGTCCGGGAGCGCGGCCACGAGGTCGCGGTCGGCCTCGGTGAGTTCGATCCCGTCGTGGAAGCCGTCGACGGCGACGCGGTCGCCGCCGGAGGGGTAGCCGCGGTCGGGGGCCGTCTCGGGATGGCGCTCGGTCAGCGACGCGACGACCTCCGCGAGTTCGGTCGCGGCGTTCGGCACCGGCCCGCCGAAGTTGCCCGAGTGGAGGTCCGCGTTCGCGGTCTCGAGGTCGAGCTGGAACGTGAGGATCCCGCGGTTGCCGTAGATCAGGGTGGGTCGCCCGGAGCGGTGCTGCGGACCGTCGGCGACGTACACGAGGTCGGCGTCGCGGATCGCGGCCGCCGGTGCCCGGGAGTCGGACTCGGGGTCGTCGGCTCGCGCCTTCGAGGACTCGCGTCGCTCGTCCTCGCACTCCCCGTCGAGGTACGACTTCAGCCCGAGGCTGCCGCTCTCCTCGCCGCCCTCGATCAGGAGCTTGACCGTCACCGCCGGCGTCGCGTCGGCGGCCGCCAGCGCGTCGAGCGCGAACGCGTGCGCGAGGAACTGCCCCTTGTTGTCGCCCGCGCCGCGGCAGTAGACCGCTCCGTCGCGCACGGTCGGCTCGAACGGCGGCGACTCCCATTGCTCGGGGTGCTCGGCGGGCTGTACGTCGTAGTGGCCGTAGAACACGACCGTCGGCGCGTCCGGGTCGTCGGCGACGCGCTCGCCGTAGACGAGGGGGTAGCGGTCCGTCTCGATCCGCCGCGCGTCGAGGCCGTGATCTGCCAGGAGGTCGCGGACGGCGTCCGCGCCGGCGTCCATCCCCTCGCCGGTCGCGCTGACGGTGCGCAGCCGCAGAAGTTCGAACAGCGACTCCCGGTAGTCGTCGAGGCGCTCGCGGATCGCATCGTCGGCCGCGCTTGCGGGCGGATCCGTGTCCGACATGGTCGCTCCAGCACGGCCGGAGGCTTCGCCCTTTGGCCGCCGGCACGGCGTGCCGGGAACGGATCGATCCGGGAGAGTTACTAACGAGATACCATATCCAATGCCAAAGTTAATATTCTACATGAAATAATTAACAAACAGAGATGGAACACACGCGACGAGCCGTCCTCGGGTCCGTCGGTGCGGTCGGCGCGGGCGCGCTCGCAGGCTGTCTGGGTTCGCGAGCGGGAGGCGGCGGCGGTGACGGCGGTGCCACCGGAAGCGACGGCGACGCGACCGCGCAGGCGACGTTCTTCGTCTTCGGCGACGTTGCGAGCGCGGTCGCCGGCGACGCGACGAGCACGGGCCTGCTGGTCCCGGTCGGGCAGCACGGGCACGGGTGGGAGCCGGGGCCGCGCGTCCGCGAGTCGATCCGGGCGGCCGACCTCCTCGTCCACGGGATGAGGGGGTTCCAGCCGTGGGTCGACGACATCGCCGCCGACCTCGCGGCCGACGACGCCGACGTGGCGACCGTCGACGCCAGCGCCGGCGTGGACCTGTTGCCGGCGGCCGACGGAGACGGCCACGATCACGGCGACGGCGAGCACAATGGCGACGGGGAGACGCACGACAAGGAGACGAACGACGGGGAGACGCACGACGAGGAGACGAACGACGGGGAGACGCACGACGAGGAGACGCACGACGATCACACCGAAACCGAACGCCACGACGACGGCGACCACGACGACGGCGACCACGACGACGACGATCACGGCGACGACGACGATCACGGCGACGGCGACCACGACCGTCACGCCGGGGAGTACGACCCGCACTTCTGGATGGACCCGCGTCGCGTCGCAGACGCCGTGGACGCCGTGGAGGCGGCGCTGGGGGAGGCGGACCCCGACGGCTCCGACGCCCACGCCGCCAACGCGGCCGCGTTCCGCGAGGAACTGACGACCCTCGACGACCGGATTGAGTCCCTCGTCGCCGACGCGGACGAGGGTGTGCTCCTCGTGGCCGGCCACAACTCCGTCCGGTATCTCGGCGACCGCTACGGGCTGGAGATCGAGGCGCTCACAGGGCTCTCGCCCGACGACCGGCCGACCACGCGGGACATCGAGCGCGCGCAGGAGGCGATCGCGACACACGACCTCCGATACGTCTGCGCGGACCCGCTGGAGTCACAGCGCGCGGCCGACCAGCTCGTGGCGGAGACGGACGCCGAGGCCGTGCTCCCGCTGACGGCGATGCCCGGCCTCACCGACGAGTGGGCGGAGAACGACTGGGGCTACCTCGACGTGATGCGCGAGGTGAACGTCCCGACGCTGGAGGAGGCGCTGTCGCGATGACGGCCGCGGTTGACGTGCGCGAGGTGACGTTCGCCTACGGCGACCGACCGGTGATAGCGGACGTGTCGCTCACGGTCGAGGCCGGGGAGTTCCTCGGCCTCGTCGGCCCGAACGGCTCGGGTAAGACGACGCTGCTGGAGCTGGCGATCGGCCTCCGTCGCCCCGACGCCGGGAGCGTTTCGCTGTTCGGCGAGCCGGCGGCCGACCGCGCCGACGGCGAGCGCGTCGGCTACGTCCCGCAGGACGCGGGCGGGACGGCCGGCGAGATGCCCGTCACCGTCGAGGAGGTCGTTCGGATGGGACGGTACCCCCGCAGGCTCCTCGGTCGGTTCCGCGACGAGGACCGCGCCGCGGTCGCCGAGGCGCTGGCGCGCGTCGACATCGCCGACATCGCCGACCGCCGGATCGGCCGGCTCTCGGGCGGCCAGCGACAGCGGGCGTTCATCGCGCGGGCGCTCGCGGCCGGGGCGGACCTGCTCGCGCTCGACGAGCCGACCGTCGGCGTCGACGCCGAGTCGCGAGAGGCGTTCTACGACCTCCTCCACGAACTGAACGACGAGGGGATGACGATCGTGCTCATCGAGCACGACATCGGCGTCGTCACGACGCACGCCACCGAGATCGCCTGTCTCAACCGAGAGCTGTTCTTCCACGGCTACCCGGAGGCGTTCGTCGAGACCGACGCCCTCGCGGAGGCGTACGGGAACGCACAGCACGTCGTCGCGCACGACCACCCATGATCGGGTCCGCGTTCGATACCATGATCGGCTCCGCGTTCGGGACGCCCGTCCCCCTCGCCGGCACCGGCGATCGCGTGTTGGAGGTCGTGCTCGACGACCTCTGGGGCGGCGGTCTCGACCTCCTCGCAGGCGCGACGGGCGTCGAGATACTCGCCTCTCCGTTCATGCAGCGGGCGTACCTCGCGGCGGTCTGCGTGGCCCTCGTCGGTCCCCTGGTCGGGAGCTTTCTCGTCCACCGCGAGATGGCGATGATCGGCGACACGCTGGCGCACGCCGCCTTCGCGGGCGTGGCCGCCGGCCTGTTCGCCAACGCCGTGTTCGCGACGAGCGTGCCGCCGCTGGCGACGGCGCTGGCGGTCGCCGCCCTCGCCGCGCTGGTCGTCCAGGCGCTCGTCGACCACGCGGGCACCTACCGCGACACCTCGCTGGCGATCGTCCTCACGGGCTCGTTCGCCGTCGGGAGCGTGCTGATCACGGCCGCCGACGGCGGCATCGCCGTCGGGATCGACGCCTACCTGTTCGGGTCGCTGGCGACCGTCTCGCGCGCGAACGCCGGAATCCTGCTCGCGATGACGGCCCTCGTCGGTCTCGCCGTCGGCGCGGCCTACCGACCGCTGGTGTACGTCACCTTCGACGAGGTGGGCGCGCGCGCCGCCGGGATCGACGTGACGCGGTACAACCGACTGCTCGCCGTGCTTACGGCGGTCGTGGTCGTCGCCGCGATGCAGATCATGGGCGTCATCCTCGTCGCCGCGATGCTCGTGATCCCAGTCGCGACGGCCGCCCCCGTCACCGGGTTCAAGCGGGCGATCGCCGCGAGCGTCGCCGCCGGCCTCGTCGCCACCGTCGGCGGCGTCACGCTGTCGTACTGGTACGACGTGGCCGCCGGCGGCACGGTCGTGCTCGTCGCCATCGCTGGCTACGTCGCCGTCGCAGGCGGGACGCGCCTGCGGGGACGCCTCGCCGCGCGGCGGCGCGCCCGCGAGCCCGGGGACGCCGCGTCCGGGTCGCCGACGGGCGGAGCGGGACGGACCGCGGCCGACAGCGGCGACGACGCGGAGTGACCGCCGCGGACGCGCGGGCGAGGGACGCCGCGACCGCGGAACCCGGCCGCGCCGACCGCCTCCGCAACTGTTAGGCGCTCCGACACCTCGGTGATCGTAGAGGCCCTTCGATGGCGAACACCGACGCGCGCGTCGACATGACCGAGGGGGCTGTGGCCCCGCGGCTGTTCAGCCTCGCGTGGCCGCTCGTGCTCGGCAACCTCCTCCAGACCCTCTACAACCTCGCGGACGTGTTCTGGGTCGGCCGGGTGAGCCCGGAGGCCGTCGCGGCGGTGTCGCTCATGTTCCCGCTGTCGTGGATGTTCGTCTCGACGGCGATGGGGCTGACCGCCGCGACCATCGCGCTCGTCTCCCAGCACGTCGGCGCGGGCGACGACCGCGCGGCCGACCGGGTCGTCGGCCAGACGACGATCCTCGCGATCGGCGTCTCCGTCGTGCTCGCGGCCGCCGGGCTGCTCGCCAGGCGACCGCTGCTGGAGTGGATCGGCGCGGAGGGGGTCGTGTTCACGGAGGCGCTGGCGTACATCGAGGTGATATTCCTCACGCTGCCGCTGACGTTCCTCTTTTTCGCGTTTCGCGCCTCCCTCCAGGGCGCAGGCGACACCAAGACCGCGATGTGGCTGGTCGCCGCCTCCGCCGGCGTCAACATCGTCATCGACCCCGTGTTCATCCTCGGATGGGGGCCGGTGCCCGCGATGGGCACCCGCGGGGCCGCGCTGGCGACGTTCGTCGCTCGCGCGCTGGCGGCCGCCGCCGGGGTCTACGTCCTCCTGAAGGGCGACTGGGGAATCCAACTGCACCCCCGCGACCTCCGCCCCGACCGCGAGGTGCTCGGGAAGCTCGTCGACGTCGGCTACCCCGGCACCCTCGACGGGTGGGCGCGCTCGTTCGCCGCGGTGGCGATGGCCGCGCTCGTCGCCCGGTTCGGCCCGGCCGCCACAGCCGCCTACGGCGTCGGGGTCCGCCTCATGTCCGTCTCCTGGACCGTCGCCGGCGCGGTCGGGCAGGCGACGGCGACGGGCGTCGGCCAGAACCTCGGTGCCGACACGCCCGACCGGGCGAGCCGGGTGGCGTGGACCGCGACCGGCGGGACGATGGCCGTGCTGTTCGCGGCCGGCGGCGTCGTCTGGCTGTTCCCTGCCGTCGCGATCCGCGTGTTCGTCGCCGACGCCGCCGTCGTCGCCGAGGGCGTCTCCTTCCTCCGGATCACGGCGCTCGCGTGGGGCGTCTTCGGCGGCCTGATGGTGTTGCAAGGGGCGTTCCGCGGCGCGGGCGACACCCGGATCGCGATGGCGCTGTCGCTGTTGTCGCGGTGGGGCCTCCGGATCCCGGCGGCGCTCGTGCTCGCGTACTCGTTCACCGTCGTCGTGCCCGTGATCGGCCCCGTGTCGGGACTTGGCCTGGGACCCGACGGCCTGTGGTGGGCGTGGACCTTCGGGGCGGTCGGCTCGCTCCTCGTCGGCGCGGCGTGGTTCCTCCGGGGAACGTGGAAACGCGGCGTCGTCGAACGCGGGGGCGACGCGGGGAGCGCGACAGTCGAACGCGACACCGAAGCGACGCCCGGGTCGCTCGGCGACGACGGCGACGGCGACCCGGCGACGGACGACTGAGTCGCGGTCGCGGCGTCGGCGGGGGACGGTGCCCGTCGCCGCGGCCGGTGTATCCAAGCCGGTGGCGTGCGAAGCGCTCGACATGAACGGATCGACGACCCGGCAGTACGGCGCGGCGATCGCGGTCGCCTCCGGCGCGTACTCGCTGCTCTCGGCGGGCATCGGCGGCGGAACGGCCGGAACCGGGGGAATGGGCGGCGGAGGAATGGGTACCGGGGGGATGATGGGGTCGACCGGACTCGGGATCGCGGGCTGGCTGATGCTCGCGATCGGCGTCGTCGTCGTGGTCCACGGGGTGGTGCTGTTGACCCCCGCGGCCGACCGACTCGGAACCGCGAGCGGGCCGCTGATGATCGCCTACTCGCTCGTGATGTTGCTGCTCCAGGCGCTCGGGGCCGCCGGCGTGACCGGCGGGATGGGGACGACGGGCGGCATGAACGGCGGCATGGGAACGACGAGCGGCATGGGATCGACCGCGACCGCCGGGATGGGCTGGGACCTCGGCATGGTCGCGCTCGCGGCGCTGATGCTGTTCAGCGGGATCGTCATGACGACCCGCGACGGGGACGACGGCGGGATGTAGCGGGGGCTACTCCTCGCGCAGGACGGCGGCCTCGGGCGCGTTCCGCATCACGCTCTGCATCCCCCGGCGGGCGGCCCGGTCGGAGCTGTACCCCTCGCCGCTGGTGGCGACGATGTTGCCGTTGCGGTGGACGAGTCGCCAGCGCCACTCGTCGGCGCGGTCGCGGTAGAGTTCGAACCGCGCCAGCGACGTCGGCGCGGGGGCGTCGGACGCCGGGACCGCCTCCGCCGGGAGGTCCTCCGGATCGATCGGCTCGGCCGCGTCCGCCGCCGATTCCGGCTCCGACACGTCGGCAGCGTCGGCAGCGTCCGTCGCCGCTTTCCCGCCCGCTTCGGCCGCCCCGTCTCCCCCGGTTGTCCCGTCTCCCTCGGTCGTCCCGTTCCCCTCGGCGGCCGCGGCCGCCGACGAGGCGTGCTCGGCCGCCAACACCGCGTCGCCGGTGTGAACGTCGCTTCCCGACCACTCGAACTCGACCTCGAGTTCCGTCTCGTCGTCGTCCTCGTCGACCTCGAGTTCCACCTCGACGCCGAGAGAGTCCGCGAGCGCGACGCTCGCGGCGTCGTCGCCCTCGCCGAGTCTGAGCCGGTCGCCCGCGGCGAGGTCCGCGGCCAGTCCCCGCAGCAGCGCCGCGGCGGTCGTCCTGTCGAGCCGTTCCTCCTGCGAGAACACCGTGCGTTCGGACATGAACCGACAGTCGCGACCCTGATGCTTGAGTGTCCGGGCGGCCGGGCGGCGGCGAACGCGCGGCGACGCGGTCGAGTCGGTCCGACCGCGCCGGCCCCGTCGCCTGCGCCGGTCGCGGCGACGGCACCGGTCGCGGCTTACTCGTCCAGCCGTTCGCGCAGCATCGCGTTCACGTCGTCCGGCGCTGCAGAGCCGCCGGTCTTCTGCATCACCTGCCCGACGAGGAAGTTGATCGCGCCGCCCTCGCCGGCGTGGTAATCCTCGACTGCGTCGGGGTTCTCCTCGATCGCTTCCCCGACGGCCATCGCCACCTCGTCGTCGTCTGCCGTGCCCAGCCCCTCGCGCTCGATGACCTCGTCCGGGGACAGGCCCTCGTCGAGCATCGCCCGGAGGACGACCTCCTCGGCGTTCTTCGTCGTGACCTCGTCGGTGGCGACGAGTTCGATCAGGCGGGTGAACTCGTCGAGGCGATCGGTCACGTCCTCGACGGCCATGTCGCGGTAGTTGAGTTCTCCGAGGAGGGTGTCGGCGACCCACGCGGCCGCGAGATCCGGATCGAACTCCTCGGCGACCGCCTCGTAGAAGTCGGCGACCGCCTTGCGGGAGGTGAGCTTCGAGGCGGCCTCCGCGTCCAGCCCGTACTCCTCGCGGAAGCGCTCGCGCCGTGCGTCCGGCAGTTCCGGGATGGCGATGCGCTCTTTCCAGTCGGACACCTGCAGCGCGGGGAGGTCGGCCTCGCCGAAGTACCGGTAGTCTTTCTCCTCCTCCTTCGAGCGCATCGAGACGGTGTTGCCGTGGGTCTCGTTGAAGTGGCGCGTCTCCTGCTCGACCCCCTTGCCGCGCTTGAGGAGGTTCTCCTGGCGGTTGCGCTCGTACGCGAGCGCCTGCTCTGCGCCCTTGTGACTGGAGATGTTCTTGACCTCGGTGCGGTTCGCGGACTCGAGCACCTCGGCGTCGATGTGACCGTCGGCGGCGACCTCCTCGGCCTCGACCATCGAGAGGTTCGCGTCGATGCGGAGGCTGCCGTCGCGCCCGGCGTCGAAGACGCCGAGGTACTCGAGGACCTCCTCGAGCTTCTCGAGGAAGGCGCGCACCTCCCCGGGGTCGCGGAAGTCGGGCTCGGTGACGACCTCCATCAGCGGCGTCCCCGCCCGGTTGTAGTCGACCAGCGAGTAGTCCGCCCGGTCGACCGAGGTGGTTCGCACGTCCAGGTCCGCGGGGCCGTCGCGGACGTGGCGCAGGCTGCCGGGGTCTTCCTCCAGGTGGGCGCGGCGGACGGTGACCGTCCGCCGAGTGCCCTCGTGGGAGAACTCCAGTTCCCCGTCGGCACACAGCGGCGCGTCGTACTGGGTGATCTGGAAGTTCTTGGGGAGGTCGGGGTAGTAGTAGTTCTTCCGGTGGAACCGGGTCTCCTCGGGGATGTCGGCGTCGAGCGCCTTTCCGACCTTGACGGCGGCCTCGACGGCCGCCTCGTTGAGCACCGGGAGGGCTCCCGGGAGCCCCAGGCAGGTGGGACAGACGCGCGTGTTGGGCTCCTCCTCCTCGGCGGGCTCGGTGGAACACCCGCAGAAGATCTTGGTGTCCGTCTCGAGCTGGACGTGGACCTCCAGCCCGATGACGGGCACCAAGTCGGCCCGTTCGGCTGCTCGTGCCATCGTTGAACCGGGATTCGCGACGCCGGAGGTAAAGCCTGACGGGACGGTCGCGGGGGCGGTAACGGGGACTGACTGTGGGACGATCGTCTCAGGCACCCGCGGGCTCGCCCGTGCTGCCGTCGCGGTCGCGAAGCCCGAGGTCGATCCGGATGTCATCATACGGGACGACCGGTCGCTTCGACCGCCCCTCCTCGACGAACTCGATCACGTCGTACTCGGCCAGTCGATCGAGGTTGCGCGATACGTCCTTGATGTCGCGGTCGACGAGGCGGGCGGCCTCGCGCATGCTCCCGGGCTCCTCACTCGCGATCGTTCTGAGGAGTTCGATCGCACGAGGACTGAACACGCGAACGAGCTCGTCGGCGGTCTCGAAGGTGATCCGACGCGGCGCGTCCCCGTTCAGTTCGTCCCCGGAGAGCGCGCGCTCCATCGCGTCGTGGCTCCGGGTCTCGACATCAGCGAGCGATCCGACCGTCACGATGAGCGTGGTTCGGGTCATGGTGGTCACCGTCGTGTGGCACCCGCGGTGTCGTCGTGGCGATACGCTACGGATCGACAGGAATCTCTCGGTAGAAGCGATCGAGTACCGCCTCGTATCCGGGGAATTCGTATCCGTCGTCCAATCCGTCCGCGGTGTGGCGTTCGTGAATCCCGTGAGAGTTGTCGTATCGAACGATCGTCTCGCCTCCGGTCGTTCCGTGGTGAAGTCGGTACTTCACGCCGTCCGGGAACTTCTCGGACTCCGGCACCGACAGGATCCGTATCCTGACGAGCGTGTCCCTGGTCGGGTAGTACGTCTCGTCTTCGAGTACGACGACCTAGTCCGCGGGTGCCATTCACACTCGATGTCACTCACCCCAACACCAAGTATGTTGTGTCAGATCACAACATCAGGGTGAACGACCAGCGCGAACCAGTAAACACGGCAGGTCACCTCGCTGTCGGGCTACCGCGCGTACAGCTTCGCGCCGAGCAGCCCCGTCAGCCGCGAGCGGTCCGTCGGCGACACCGCGACGTACGGGCGCTCGACGGGACCGAACACGTCGACGACGCGCCCGACCGTCGACAGCGACTCGTCGACGACCTCCGTGCCGAGGCGAGCGGGCTCTGCGTCCTCGGGGACGCGCACGACCGCGAGCCCCTGTGCGGTCCGGACGACCTCGCCGACGCGCTGCACGCCTCAGTCCCCGCGGATGACGCCGAGGTACGCCCCGACGGCCTGCACGAGGTCGTTCTTCGCGGTCCCGTCGGTGCCCGTGACGAGCACGCGGCCGCGGGCCTCGAACTCCCGGCTGTACGCCACGTCGCGTTCGATCTTCGCGTCGTAGCCGACCTGCTGGACGGCCCGTGCGATCTCGTCGACCGTCGGCTCGGACACCGCGAGATCCGCGGGGACCCGTCGCCCCTCCGCGCGGGTGTACTCCGCGTCGAAGTACGCGGGCCAGAGGACGTTCTCGACCATACCGAAGGGGCGGCGGCCGCGCGGAAAAAGGGTGCTATCGGCGGTCGCCGACGCTGCTCCCCCTCTACTCCCGTTCGGTCTCGCGACGCTCCCGGTCGGCGGCCCGTCGCTCGCGACGAGCGCGGTCCTCCACGTCCTCCAGCGACTCCGACTCCAGCAGGCGATCCAGTTTGCGCTCGAACTGGTCGTCGGTGAGTTCGCCGCGGGCGTAGCGGTCCCGAAGCGTCGCGAGCGCGTCGTCGCCCCCGCGGTCGGCGTCGCCGTCGGCGTCCTCGGCGGCGGTCGACTCGTCGGTCGAGTCGTCGGCGGACTCGCTCTCCCACGTCTCGTCGTCCCACCACTCCTCGACGTCCTCCTCGTCGCCGAACAGCATCGCGACCACGGGAACGACGACGACGTAACCGAACAGGAGGGCCGGTAACCACCAGTTCCAGCCCATGGCCCACGCCGCCAGCCAGACGCCGGTGACGACGGTGCTCGCGATCCCGGTGGCGTTCTCCCGGAGGCGCTCTGCGGGGCTGTCGCTCATACTCGGCGGGTTTCCCCGGGATCAAATAAAACCGCGCGCCGCGGTCGCCGTCGGTGTCGCCGTCGGAGTCGATCCCCGCGGTCGCGCGGCGAGTCGCCTCAGCGGTCGCGTCGCGCGAGCAGGGCCGATCCCAGCACAGCCAGCACGGCGAGCGCGACGCCGAAGCCGGGCGTCGTGGTCGACGTGCCGCCGGCGCTGGTCGTCCGCGTCGCGGCCGTCTCCGCCGTGTCGGTGTCGGCGGTGTCGGTCGTCGCGTCGGTCGTCTCCGCGGGCGTCTCTGTGTCCATCGACGCCGTCGCCTCCGCGCGCGTCTGGAACTCGGCCGACGCGGCCGCATCGGGGTGGAAGCCCTCGGTCAGCGCCCGCACGCCCATGACGACCGAGCGCGGCGCGGGCTGGTTCATCCAGTTGCGGTTCACGGTGACGACGTTGTCGTTCTCCACGGCGGGCGTGCTCGCGTACGGTTCCTCGTCGAGGAGGTACGACGAGTAGCCCGTGACGACGAGGTACTCGGGAGCGAGTTCGAGCACGACCTCGTCGTTGATCTGCGGGTAGCCCGTGAGGTCGCGCTCGCCGGCGGCGTTCGCGCCGCCCGAGATCGACAGCATCGCCGAGATGAACGTCTCGGTGCCGGCGATGTAGCCGCCGCCCAGCGGGTACAGCGCCCGGGCGTCCTCCGCGTCGGCGGTCGCCGTCTCGGCCGCCTCGACGTTCGCGTTCATCCAGGCGTTCGCCTCGGCCGCGCCCTCGCAGTTACCCGTCAGCCGACCGGTGAGCGTCGTCTTCTCGCGCACGTCCTCGATCGTGGTCGCGCCCGAGAAGTGGTACACCGTCAGGCCCGCGTCGCGCAGCGCCTGCACGGTCTCGGGCGAACTGGCGTTGGGCGCGAGCACGAGGTCGGGGTTCGTGCCCACGACCTTCTCGACGCTCACGCCGAATCCGGCCGCCGAGACGTTCGCGCGCTCGTCGGCACCCTCGAGGTACGACGCGAACTGCGTCACGCCGACGACCTGGTCCTCGCCGCCGATCTCCCACATGGTCTGAGCCGCGCTGGGGTTCAGCGTCGTGATCCGCTCGGGTCGCTCCTCGACCGTCACGTCGGTCCCCGTGGCGTCCGTCTCCGTCAGCGGAAACTCACAAGAGGCCTGCGTCGACGCGAGCGCGCCGGTCCCCGTGGCCGCGGTGGTCGTCGGGTCGGGCCCGTCGGCCGCGACCGTCGCGTGTTGTGCGTCCGTCGGCGACGCGCCCGCCGCCGCCGCGGCCCCGACCGCCGGGACCGCCGCAGCGACGACCAGCATCGCGGTCAACAGTATCGTCCGTGTCCGTCGTCCGTTCACGTCACGTCCAACCGGACAAGACAATAAGTATTTGCCTAATGCAAACAGCCTTGAGTTCGTGACCGGCGAATGGCGACGCGCGGCGGGCTACTCCGCCGTGTTGACCGCGGTGTTGGCGGCCGTCGTGACGGTGAGCGCCGGCATCGGTCCGGTGTCGGTGCCGGCGCTGTCGGTGCTGGCGGCCGTCGCGAACGCCGTCGTCGTGCCCGCGGGCGTGGAGTGGGCCGGGAGCCTCGGGGGCGGCGGTCCTCTGACGATCGGGCTCCCGCTTCGCGTCGAGTTCGTCCACCCGTTCGCCTTCTCCGTGTCCGAGACGCACGCGGCGATCGTGATGCGCGTGCGGCTCCCGCGGATCCTGCTCGCGGCGTTCGTCGGCGTCGCGCTCGCGGCCGCGGGAACGGTGATGCAGGGCTTCTTCCGGAACCCGATGGCCGACCCGGGCGTCATCGGCGTCTCCTCGGGGGCGGCCGTCGGCGCGGTGTCGTGGATCGTCGCGCCCCCGGCGCTCCTGGCGCTGCTGGGTCCCCTCCGGCCGGCACTCGTCGACAGCGGCGCTGGACTCCAGATCGCCGCCTTCTGCGGCGCGCTCGTCGCCGGCTTCGGCGTCTACCTGATCGCGAGCCGCGACGGCCGAACGCCGGTGGCGACGCTGCTGCTCGCGGGCGTGGCGATCCAGACGTTCCTCGGCGCGGTCGTCTCGTACCTCCTGCTTCACTCCGGGGAGTCGATCCGCCGGGTGACGTACTGGCTGATGGGCCACCTCAGCGGCGCGGGGTGGAACGAGGTGGCGGCCGCCGCCGCCGTCGTTCCGCTTTTGACGGTCGTGTTGTTCGCGTACGCCCGCGACCTGAACGTCCTCCTCCTCGGCGAGACCGACGCCGCCGCCCTCGGCGTCGACGCCGAGCGGAGCAAGCGGGCGCTGCTCGCCGTCTCGTCGGTGCTGACCGGCGCGGCCGTCGCCGTCTCCGGCGTCATCGGCTTCGTCGGGCTGATCGTTCCCCACGCCGTCCGACTCGTCGTCGGCCCCGACCACCGGGTCCTGCTCCCGACGGCCGCGCTCGCCGGCGGGAGCTTCCTCGTCGCCGCCGACACGTTCGCCCGCTCGGGCGTCGCCGAGCTTCCGGTCGGGATCGTCACGGCGGCCGCCGGCGCGCCCTTCTTCCTCTACCTGCTCCGCACGCGGGAGGTGTACGAGCTGTGAGCGACGCCGACGGGCGCGACGGTGACGCTCGCGGTGCCGGCGTCGACGGGGACGACGCCGACCGGTCGATTGGTGACGCCGATCGGTCGATGGACGATCCCGACCACCCGATGATCGCCGTGCGCGACCTGGTGGTGTCGCGAGGGGGCGAGCGCGTCCTCGACGGCGTCTCGCTGTCGGTCGAGCGCGGAGAGCTGGTCGGACTGGTCGGCCCCAACGGGGCCGGGAAGACGACGCTGATCGCCGCCTGCAACGGCACGCTCGCGGCCGAGTCGGGCAGTATCGAGCTCGACGGTCGCGACCTCGGCGGGCTGTCCAGACGCGAGACCGCTCGGCTGGTGGCGACGGTGCCCCAGGAGGCGGCCACCGCCTTCGAGTTCAGCGTCGAGGCCGTCGTCGAGATGGGACGGACCGCCTACGTCTCGCGGTTCGGCACGACCGACGCCGACGACCGCGCGGCCATCGAGCGGGCGATGGACCGGGCGAACGTGGCCCGCTTCGCCGACCGGTCGGTGACCACGCTGTCGGGCGGCGAGCGCCAGCGCGTGCTGTTCGCGCGGGCGCTGGCCGCCGAGACGCCCGGGCTCCTGCTCGACGAGCCGACCGCGAGCCTCGACATCAACCACCAGATCCGGACGCTCGAGCTGGTTCGCGAGGTCGTCGACGACGGGAAGGCGGCGCTGGCGGCGATCCACGACCTGAACCTCGCGGCGCGGGTGTGTGACCGCCTCGTGTTGCTCGCGGGCGGGACCGTGCGCGCGAGCGGGCCGCCACGGGAGGTGTTGGGCGACGACGCGCTCGCGGACGCCTTCGGCGTCGCGACCGCGGTCAACGACGACCCCGCCGTCGGAACGCCGATGGTGACGGCGCTTCGCGACGGCGAGGAGGCGAGGACGGTCGCCGGTGACCCGCGTCCGACCGACGGAGACGCCGGCGGCGACCGCGACCGCGAGGAGACCGCGACCGACCCGGACCGGTAGCCCTTTTCGCGCGGCCGGCCCAGCCCGGATATGACCACGCCGTGCGTCCGCGCGCCCGTCGTCGAGGGAGAGGCGACGCGGGCGGCGCTCGCCGAGCGCGACCTCCTCGACGGAGACAGGGAGATCGACGTCGAGGACGGGGAGATATTCGTTCCCGTCGTCGACGGCGAGGCCGCTCGCGCGGCGGGCTACGAGGTCGTCGAGCGCGAGACCGACCGTCGCAAGGGGCACACGACGCCCGCCGACCTGCTCGGCTTCGAGCCCTCCTACGAGCGCCTCGGCGAGGTCGTCATCCTCGACGAGGAGGACCCCGAGCGCGCCCGCGAGATCGCCGACGCGATCGTCGAGTCGGACCTCCCCTGCGGGACCGTGCTCGACCGCGCCTCGAAGGTCGCCGGCGAGTACCGCGTCCGCGAGTGGGACGTCCTCTCCGGCGAGAGCACCGAGACGGTCCACCGCGAGTACGGCCACGAGTTCGCCCTCGACGTCGCCGAGGTGTACTTCTCCCCCCGCCTGGCGACCGAGCGCCACCGCGTCGTCGAGCAGGTCGAGGCGGGCGAGCGCGTCGTCGACATGTTCGCCGGCGTCGGCCCCTTCGCGGTCCCGATGGCCGCCCGCGGGGCCGAGGTCGTCGCCTGCGACGTGAACCCCGCGGCGATCGAGTACCTCCGGGAGAACGCCGAGCGCAACGGCGTCGCCGACCGGGTCACCGCGCTCGAGGGCGACGTTCGCGAGACGACGGCCGAGTACGACGGCTGGGCCGATCGGATCGTGATGAACCTCCCGCACAGCGCCGACGAGTTCCTCGACACCGCGGTGCGACTCGCCGGCGACGACTGCGTGATCCACCTGTACGACATGGCCCACGAGGACGACCCGTTCGGCCCGAGCGAGCGCGCGGTCCGGGCGGCCGCAACGCCCGCTGGCTACGAGGTGGAGGTGCTCACGCGCCGGGAGGTGCGGTCGTACGCGCCCCACGAACTGAACGTCTGTCTGGACGTGCGGATTCGGCGGATATGAGGGTGTACGGACGACAAAAGCCGGGGTTCACCCGCTATCGACGTTCGCCGACGAGCGTGGCCACCGCCTCATCGACGAGGTCGCTATCGAGCCGGCCCTGCCAGAAGTCGATGTCCGCTCGGCCGATCGATCGAACGCCCCACGGAACGACTCGACTCTCCTCGGGAGTCCCGCCACGCAGCCACCGTTCGTCGGGGATGTCGGTGAGGCCGTCCACCCTGGATTTGGATGTCACCGTCACCGTGATGTATGCTCACCACGGATCTCGCCGACCGTCCCGCGGGGCTCGAAGCGGATCCGGACCGCGCGACGGATCAGAGCGCGCGTGACAGCGCGTCCCGGTGGAACTCGACGGCCGCCTCTCGGTCGAGTTCGGGGTACATCGGGTTCGTCACCGCGCCGGTCGAGTCGACCGCCGTGTCGGCGACGGCGAGCGCCCGGGAGAGCGGGTCGACCTCGGGGTACGGACGCACGCTCTCGTAGCCCGCGCGAAAGGCCGTCCGCTCCGCGCTCGGGTCGTCGAGGTACCAGTCGACGACGAGGTACTCGACCTTCGCGACGGCGAGCGCGGCCGGGGCCGCCATCGGCGACTCCCAGTCCAACACGGCGGCGACGCCGTCCTCGTCGACGAGGGCGTTCCCCGGGCGAAGGTCCCACGGGAACAGCACAGCCTCGGACGCCCGCCCGGTCGGGTCCCGCACGGCGTCGGTCGCGGCCGTCTCGAGCCGTCGCCGGATCCGGGTGGCCACCGCGTCGAACGCCGGGGGGAGTCGGTCGAGCGCGGCGCGTCCGTAGCGCTCGATCCACGCGACCGGCTCCGTGCGCTCGCGAACCGCGAGCGCCGATACCCCCGCCTCAGTCGGCCACTCGTCGCCCGCCCAGTTCTCGCCCGTCGGTCCGACCGCGCCGAAGGCCTCGAAGGCGGTCGCGGCGTGGATCTCGCCCAGGTAGCGTCCGAAGTCGTGCGCGACCGCGCGCCGTCGCTCGGGGTCGAGGTCCGCGAACCGCTCGTGGAGGTCCCCACCGCGCACCAGTTCGGTGATCAGGTACGCGTCGCCACCGCGGTCCTCGCCGACGACGCCGCCGGCGAGCACCGTCGGCACGGGGACGGCGGTCGCGTCGTCGATCGCCACCGTCGCGGCCGCCTCCGACCGGAGCGCCTCGACGCCGCCGATCTGCACGACGACCGGCGGGGACGCCGCGAACTCGACCACGGACGTCCGCTTGCGATTCCCGCGGCCGATTGGCGAGACCGACACGACCCGTCGGTCGGGAAACACTCGCCGGGCCGCCGCGCTCGGGTCGATCCCCGTCATCGCAGGCCTCCGTCGTCGCCCGCGGGCGTTCGCCGCTCGCTCGAGTCGGTCCGGGCGGTCGCGACGGTCGTACCGCCGCTCGACTCACTCATTCGCCTCACTCCGGGCATCCAGCACGGCGTCGAACGCCTCGAGGGAGTCGAGCGTCCACGTCGGACGGTACCCCTCGTCGTCGGCGTCCGGGTCGGGCCGGAGCCAGACGGAGTCGAGTCCGGCAGTGAACGCGCCGGCGACGTCGTACTTCAGGGAGTTCCCGACGTAGACGGCGTCCGCCGGCGCGACGTCCAGGGCCGCGAGCGCCTGGTCGAACGGCTCCGCGTGGGGCTTGCGACGCGGGAGGTCCCCGGCGTACACGACCGTGCCGAGTCGCTCGGCGAGGCCGAGCGCCTCGACCTTCGACGACTGCCTGCTCCGGGGGCCGTTCGTCACGAGTCCGGTCCGGGCCGTCTCGGCGGCGCGACCGATGGCAGCCTCCGCGCCGGGCGTGAACTCGACGGCGGCGTGATCGACCGCGTCGACGAACGCCGCCGACAGCGCCACCGGATCGACCCGCCTGTCGTGGATGGCCGCCAGCCTGGCGAACCCCGTCGCGAGATACCCAACGTGATCGTCGGGGTCCGGCGGGCCGTCGAGCGCCCGCCAGAGCGCCGACGGCTCGCCGAACGGCTCGACGCCGGCCGACTCGAAGGCCGCCTCGTACGCCGCCGTCACGTCTCCCGTCCGGCGGCAGAGCGTCCCGTCGAGGTCGAAGAGGACGGCCTCGTATCTACTCATGCCCGTGGCTTCGGCCGAGTGAATAAACCTGTTCGGTCGACGGGCGGCGTCGGACCTATGTCGACCGCACGCGTCCCGATCGTATGGCGCGGATGGACCCCGAGGCGGTGATGCGCGCGTGGGACGAGGTGGCCGCGACGTACGCGAACCGGCGCGACCCGGACGGCTCCGACGCCGCGCTGATCGCGGACCTGCTCGCCGACCTTCCGCCGGAGCCGCTGGTGCTGGACGTAGGCTGTGGCGACGGCGCTCGCACGCTCGCGAACCTCCCGGACGACGCCGTCGGCCTCGACGTCTCACGGGCGGGGCTGGACCTCGCGACGGAGCGCGTTCCCGCGAGTCGGCTGGTACACGGCGAGATGAGTCGCCTCCCCGTCCGAACGGACGCGGTCGACGGGATCACCGCCTACCACGCCGTCTTTCACGTGCCCCGGGAGGATCACCCGACGGTGTACCGAGAGTTCGCTCGGGCGCTCCGACCCCGCGGCCGCCTGCTCGCGACCCTGCCGGGCGGGCGTTACGAGACGGTCCGAAGGGGGTGGATGGACGGGGAGATGTTCTTCTCGACGCCCGGGCGGGCGGCGACGCTCGAGCACCTGCGCGACGCGGGATTCCGAATCGATCGGACTCCCACCGCCGACGATCCACTCGGCAGCGCCACCGAGTTCGTCGTCGCCGTCCGCGAGGAGTGAGCGCCGCCGCCTCGACCCGGCCGGATCGCTCCCCCGATGCCGCCGGGGTCACTCGGCGGTCTGCCACGCCTGCACCGCAGCGTACGACGGGACACCACCGCGAGCGCCCTCGGTTCGAGTCGATAGCGCTCCGGCAACAGTCGCCGCCGCAACCGCTTCGCGAAGCGAATCGCCCGCAGCGAGCCGCCCGCCGAGGAACCCCGTAAACGCGTCGCCCGCTCCCGTCGTATCGACGGGCGACAGGTCCGGTGGAGACACGCTGAACTGACCGGTGCCGTCGACCCGAACCGGCTTCTCGCCACGCGTGTGAATTACCGTCCCGTCGAACGCCTCCAGCGCTGACCGCAACTGGGAGTACTCGCGGTCGTTGGGCGTCACGATATCGACGACATCGCGATCGAGCAACGGTTCCACGCCAGCGATGGGAGCCGGATCGAGAAGTACTGTCGGACTGGACTCGCTTGTCGCAAGCTCCTCGAGGAGATCACAGACGGGTCCGACGGGGACCTCATTTTGTACGACGAGGTATTCGGCCGACGTGATCGTCTCGTAGCGCTCGGTGACGTAGGCGCTGTCGACGGCCTCGTTTGCGCCGCCGTGAACGACGATCCGGTTTTCGCCGTCGTCCGTGACGAACACGTGTGCCGTTCCCGTTCGCGCGGACGCGACACCGACGCGGTCTACTCGGACCCCGGAGTTTCGGAGCGCCTCGAGTACCTCGTCGTCGGCATGGTCGGGACCGACCTTACCGAGCATCGTGACCTCCGCCCCTGCGGCGGCCGCGGCGACGGCCTGGTTCGCGCCCTTCCCGCCGTGAAACCTCGTCGTGTCGAGATCGGTAAACTCGGACGGGATCTCGGGGACAGCGACCGTCTCTCCGGGCTCCGGGAACCAGTCGAACGTCCCCTCGAGATCGGTCAGTCTCGCCTCGGTGGTCCGATGGACCCTGTCGACGTTGATGCTACCCAGACTGACGATCTCCGTCATCGCCTGTCTGGTATACCCGTCCGTGCTTCAAAAGAAGTGCTCTGTCGACATCGGCAGGGGCGATGTCACGGTGCGACCCCGCCGGCGAGCAGCGCGGCGTCGACGAGCAGCAGGACGGTGAGCGCGGTCGCCGCGAGGAAGTACGGCCGGGCGACGCCGACCAGCGCACGAGGGTCGGCATCGGCCCCCAGCCCGAACCGTTCGACCGTGTGGCGAGCGAGTCCCGGCGGGTCGCCGTCGGCGACGCGCATCCGGTAGACGCCCAGCTCGACCAGGCCGTTCATCACGCCCCACAGGAGCAGCATGCCGAGTACGAGGTGCCCACGCGTCGTCCCCAGCAGCCGCGAGGTGGGGTAGAGCCGCCAGATCTGGTACGCGCCGGTGAGCGGCAACACCACGCCCGTCGCCCGCGTCACCTGGAGGAGCAGATCGACGGCCCGCCCCAGGCCCTGAGCGGTCACCTCGCCGCGTCGGGCTGCCGGCAGGAGCGCGACGGTACCGTACGCGACGCCGCCGGTCCACAGGCCGCCGGCGACGACGTGCAGGACGTACGAGAGCGTGAGCAGCGCGGTCACGCGTGAGGGTCGAGGGCGGGTGGGAAATAAATCCGCTCCGACCGATGCGCTCCGGTTCGGTTCACTCCGGTGCGATTCATTCCGATTCGGTTCATTCCGATTCGATTCGCTCCGGCTCGGTTCACTCGTCCTCCGATCGCTCCGCCAGGACGATCACAGCGACGCTGTCGTCGAGGGCACGGGGCGAGATATCTCGATCGCCGGAGAACCGGGCAACGTCGCCGGCGGTCACCTCGTGGGTCGCCCCGCCGACCTGCAACTCGATCGCTCCCTCGATCAGGTGGAGGACGATGTCGCGGCCGGGGTGCGTGTGCGGGGCGACCGACTCGCCGGCGTCGAGGGCGAGTCTGATCGTCTTCGGTTCCGCGTCCGGGAAGACGGTCGCGTGCGGTTCGCCCGTCAGTTCCTCGAGGGTTCGGACCGCCGTCACGCCGACTCACCCCGCGGGTCGAACTCGCCCGAGCGAAGCCCCTCCCGCACCGGTTCGTGTTCGGCGTCGGTCGGCGGTGGGGCGGTGACGAGCAGCGCCTCCAGGCGTCCGTCGGCGTCGGCTCGCACGCCCCGCTCGGTGCCCGCCTCGACGGCGACCACGTCGCCCGCCTCGACCCGGTGGTCCTCGTCGCCGTCGCGGACCACGCCGGTCCCCGACCGGACGTGGATCACCACGTCGCTGTCGGGCGCGTGGACCGGAATGAACTGTCCGGGCTCGAAGTAGCCGCAGACGGCCTTCACCCGGTCGGTTCGGAACGCCTCGACGGCCGAGAAGCGCTCGTCGTCGTACCGCCGCTCGGCGTCGAAGTCGGTCGCCGTCACCGCGATCCCTCCGCGTGAACCGCGCGGTCGACGGGGCCGCCGCCCGCGACGTGGGTGCGGGGCCGACCCGTCCCGTCGACCGGGTGTTCAGGATGGCCTACGTCCATGCGGTGGGAGTACGCCAGAGGGAGCAATGGGAGTTCAGCCGAACGTGTTCCGCGGCGTGGTCGGCCGTCGCGGTCGACCGACCGTCCGCACCGCCGACCGACCGTTCGCACCGCCGACGGATCGTCCGCATCGCCGACGAGTCAGTCGGCGTCGACGGCGTGGTCCCGGAGCGTCGCCAGCGGCACTTCCTCCAGCACGGCCTCGTTCGTCGCCGCGAGAACGACCGGCGGCGCGACGCCGGCGGTCCGCGCCTCCTCCCACCGCGGGAGACACAGACACCAGCGGTCGCCGTCCGAGAGCCCCGGAAACCCCAGGTCCGGACGCGGCGTGATCAGGTCGTTCCCGCGGTCGCGGGAGTACTCGAGGAACTCGTCGGTGACGACCGCGCACACCTCGTGGCGTCCCGGATCCCGGGCGAGGTGGCGGCAGTTGCCGTCGCGCAGAAATCCGGTCTCGGGATCGCCGCTGCACTCCCGGAGCGGCTCGCCGAGGACGTTCCGCTCCGGTTCCTCGGCGTCGACGCCGTCGGTGTCCGTCTGTGGGTCACTCATGCCTGACGGACGAACGGACGCGACGATGAAAAGACCGCGGCGGTCGACGGAGGCGGCCGCGGCCGGAACACCGAAGTCCCACCCCCGAGACACGCCCCCCGATGCCCTCCCTGCTGGAGCGACTGCTCGGAGCCGACACGCCCGACGAACAGGCCGACCTGGAATCGCGCCAGGAGACCGCCGACGAGGCGCTTCGGGACGCCGTCGACCACGCCGGTCATCCGGTCGAGGACTGCGGGATCACCGCCGTCGCGGTCGTCAACGAAGGACCGGACGGCGAGCCGGTCGTCGTCCCGGTCGCGCGGTTCTCGCTCGGCGAGCACGTCGAGGAGCCGGACCGCGACCTCGTGTGGGATCTCGTCGCCGAGGCCGCCGCCGCGCTGCGCGAGCCGTTCTGGGACGTGTTCGTCCGCCACTACGACGTGCAGTTCACCTTCGATGGCGACGAACTGTTCGAGGCCGAGACGTGCCGACGAGTGCTGCTCACGACGGACCTCGTCGACCGCTTCGCGACCGAGGCGGGCCGCTCGGTCGCGGACCTCCGTGCGGCCGTCGAGGCGGCCGACGACATCGACGACGAGGTCGCCCCCGTCGCGTGGGGCGAGCCGGTCGATTACAGCCGGACCGACGACGCCGCGGTCGTGGTCGGCGGGACCGCCGCCGCGGCGGCCGCGAGCGCGAGCGCCGCCAGTTGCGCCGGTGCCGGCGCTGCGGCGGGCGGCGGCGGCACCTGCTGACCGCTCTGCCGCCGACGTGGCGGCCGACACGCCCTCGCAGCCGCCCGTTTCTCAGAACTCGTCGATGACCGGGATCCCGACCGTGCCGAAGTCGGTCATCGCCGACAGCTTGTCGTTCACGTCGTCCAGCGACACCGTCTCGCTGACGACGGCGCTGGGGTCGAGTTTGTCGCGGGCGACCATCCGGAAGATCTCGTCGTAGCGCGTCGGCGGCAGGCCCAGCGAGCCGACGAACTCGATCTCCTTCATCACCATCGCGTCCGTCGGGAGGCTCACCATCCCCTCCTCCTCGGCGGTGGTGAGCCCGATCTGGACGTGCGTGCCGCGCGTGCCGAGGCTGTGCACCGAGTTGCGACACGTCTCGGCGATGCCGAGCGCGTCGACGGAGACGTGACAGCCGCCGCCCGCGAGCGCCTGCACCGCTCCCGGAACGTCGTCGGCGTCGCCGGCGTTGACGGTCTCGGCCGCGCCGAGGTCCTCCGCCGTCGAGAGCTTGTCGTCGTCGAGGTCGACGGCGACGACGTTCGCGCCGAGGGCGTCGGCGACGTGGACCGCCGAGAGGCCGACGCCGCCGCAGCCGTGGACGGCGACCCAGTCGCCCGCCTCGACGGGTGCCCGGTGGGCCAGCCCGTGGAAGGCGGTCATGAACCGGCACCCCAGCCCCGCCATGTCGACGGAGTCCACGCCGTCGGGCAGGTGGACGAGGTTGTGGTCGGCCGCGGGGACGTGGACCAGCTCGGCGAACGCGCCGGGGACCGGCTCGACGAACCCCAGCGGCATCGGGCTCTCGCAGGTGTTTCCGTGACCGGTCCGACACTGCATGCAGGTGCCGTCGCCGAGGTTGAACGGCACGGCGACGTGGTCGCCCTCGGCGAAGTTCGTCACGTCCTCCCCGACGGCGGTGACGCGTCCCGCCGGCTCGTGACCCAGGATCTGCCCGGGCTGGGGCTGGATGCCCAACCAGTCCCAGTCGCCCTGCCAGCCGTGCCAGTCGGACCGACAGATCCCGCACGCCTCGACCTCGACGACGACCCCCTTCGGCTCGGGCTCGGGATCGTCGACCTCGGTTACGTCGAGCGGTTCGCCGTGTTCGCGCAGGACTGCTGCTCGCATTATACACGATCATTGGTCACAATTAACATAGCTGTTCCTGTCAGTTCGGCCGACGCGGTCGATCGGCGTACGGTCGGTGGCTACCTCCACGGACGACCGGCTATCCGTCGGTCTCGTCGTCGAGTCCGGCGAGCGCGTCCACGAGCTGCGCGACGTTGGTCACCACGTCCTCGACCATCGCCTCGCCCTTCTCGCGGGTGGCGACGCTCGCGTCGCCGAGGTTGCCAGTGTCGGTCAGCTCGTCCATCCGGTCGGCCGACAGCGCCCACCCGACGCGGTTGTCGCCGTAGGCGTCGTAGTCGGTCATCGGGAGCGCGTCGTCGGGGGGGTCGACCGACGCCGCGCGGTCCATGTCGACCAGGTCCGGGAACAGCTCGAGCATCATGCTGGTCTCGAACTCGGAGGCGTGAAACGACACCTCGCTCGTCCGGACCGCCGTCGCGGCGTCCTCGAACCCGGAGACGAGCGGGACGTGGAACGCCCGCACGCCGTGTTCCGTGGTGAGTTCGCGAACGACCACGTCGAGTTCCGGGTCCTGGACGAGGTAGTGTCCGTTGACGAGCAGGACGTTCTCGACGCCCCAGTCGGCGGCGGACACGCAGACGTCGCGGACGTAGTGTTGGAACGTCTCGCTCCGGACGGTGAACGTGCCGGGCTTGAACGTGTGATGCGGGCTGACGCCGTACCAGATAGGCGGCGCGAGCAGACAGTCCGTCCGTCGGGCCACGCGCTCGGCGACGGCCTCGGGCATGTACACGTCGACCCCGAGGGGCATGTGTTCGCCGTGCTGTTCGGTGCTGCCGACCGGCAGGAGCATCGTCCGCGTCTCCTCGAGGGCCGCCTCGACCTCCCGCCAGGTCATGTCCGCGAGTCGGTAGACGTCGTCCGTTGCGAGCACGTGGAGCCGTTCCTCGGCGATCGGCTTAGTGTCGAGTGTCGACGGAGGCGATCGCCTCCGACGCCTCGACCGCGGCCGCCGGCGGACGGACCCGCGGGGCCGCCGGCGACCGGGAGGGTGGCCACCGCCGTCGCCGCGCCCCTTATCGGCCTCGCGCGACTACACCGTTCGATGGCAGCGACGACGCCCGCCGACCGCGACGCGGTTTCCGAGTCGACGCCCGCACTCGTCGCCGAGGGGGTCTCGAAGCGGTTCGGCTCCGGCGGCGACGCCGTGCTGGCGGTCGACGACGTGTCCCTCACGGTCGAGCGCGGCTCGGTCGTCGGCCTGCTCGGCCCCAACGGCGCGGGCAAGACGACGCTGATCAAGTCGATCCTCGGGACGGTGATACCCGACGAGGGGACGATCCGCGTGCTCGGCCGCGACGTGCGCGACGGCCGCCGCGCCACCTACGCCGACGTGGACGCGATGCTCGAGGGCGCGCGCAACGACTACTGGCGGCTCACCGTCCGCGAGAACCTCCGCTACTTCGCGACGATCGGCGGCGTCGCCCCCGACTCCGTCGCCGACCGCCACGACCGGCTGCTCGAGCGCCTCGACCTCGCGGACAGGGCCGACACGCCGGTCCGCGAGCTCTCGCGGGGGATGAAACAGAAGGTGTCGCTGGCGAGCGTGCTCGCGGGGGGCGCGGAGCTGGTCTTCCTCGACGAGCCGACGCTCGGGCTGGACGTGGAGGGCTCGCGGACGCTCCGTCGGGAGATCCGCCGGCTCGCCGACGAGGAGGGGCTCACGGTCGTCGTGAGCAGCCACGACATGCAGGTCATCGAGGACACCTGCGACCGCGTGGTCGTCATGCGCGACGGCTCGGTCGTCGCCGACGACGCGGTCGAGAGCCTCATCGGCGGCGTCGACGACCGCCGCGTTCGGGTCGAGAGCGCGGACCTCACCCCGGCGACGATCGACCGACTCCGAGAGGCGGTCGACCTGCTCGCGGCCGACCCCGTCGTCGACCCCGTCTCCGACCCGACCGCGGGTCCCGGCCGCGTCGAGGTCGCCGCCGGCGGCGACGCGGTGTACGAGCTGTTCGAGGCGCTCCGCGCGGCCGGCGTCGCGATCGACCGCGTCGACACCCTCGAACCGGATCTGGAGGACGTGTTCGTCCGACTCACCGGCGGCGACGCGGCGGAGGTGGCCGACGGCGACGCGGTGGACGTGACCGACCGCGACCGCGACCGCGACGGCGACGAATCGGGCCACGCCCGGCCGCCGACCGCGGCCGGCGACCTGGGGGAGACGCCGTGACGGCCGCCGACGCGACCCCCGGCGACGACGAGCCTCGGCCGGCGACGTACCTCGACCTCGCCCGGGCGGTCCTCTACCGAGAGTTCCTGATCTTCGTGCGGTACCCGGCGAACGCGATCGGCGGGATCGTGATCTCGCTGGTGTTCTTCGGGCTGTTGTTCTTCGGCGGTCGGATCCTCGCGGGTCGGGCGCTCGACGACTCGCTGGCGGGGATCGTCGTCGGCTACTTCCTGTGGACGCTGGCGGTCGGGGGGTACTCGTCGGTGTCCAACGACATCGCCAGCGAGGTGCAGTGGGGCACCCTGGAGCGCCACGTCGCCACGCCGTTCGGCTTCGCGCCCGTCGCGCTGCTGAAGGGCGTCGCCAAGGTGATCCGGACGTTCCTCACCTCCGCGGTGATCCTGGCGGTGATGCTGCTGGTCACCGGGGCGCGACTCCGGATAGACCCCGTAACGGTGGTCGTCGTCGCGGGGCTGGCGATCGTGTCGGTGTTGGGGCTGGGCTTCGCGGCCGGCGGGATCACCGTGTTGTACAAGCGGATCGGGAACTGGCTGAACCTCCTGCAGTTCGGCTTCGTCGTGCTCGTCTCCGCGCCGGTGCTCGACGAGCCGTGGCTGCGGGCGCTGCCGCTGGCGCACGGGAGCGCGATGCTCCAGCGGGCGATGGTCGACGGCGTCCGGCTGTGGGCGTTCCCGCTCGCGGACCTGGCGCTGCTGGTCGGCGTCGCCGTCGGCTACCTCGCGGCCGGGGCCGTCGTCTTCCACTACGCGACGCGGCGGGCGCGTCGCCTCGGCATCCTCGGCGACTACTGAGTCGCCGACCGCGGACGAAACGTTCAGGCCCGATCAGTCGCTGGGATCGCGTGACTCCGTGACCGACGACAGCGCCGGCGACACCGACCGCCGCGACGGTGACAGCGCCAGCGACGCCAACAGCGACGAGGGATCCGCAGACGGCACCGATTCCGTGTTCTCCGGGCGAACGCTCTCCGACCTCCTCGTCAACGCGGTGCCGCTCGCGATGCTCGCCGCGTTCGTCGCGGGGTTCGAACTGCTCTCGCCGGCCGGCCTCGACACGGACCCGCTGGTGGGGTTCCACGCCGCGCTCATCGCGGGCGTCGTGCTCGTGAGCTACGTCGCCGCCCGCGCCGTCGTCGCCGCCGGCGGCGACCTCGACGGCGAGCGTTCGGTGTCGCTGTACGACGATGGCGACGATGGCGACGAGGGCGACGATGGGAGCGACGAGGGCGACGTGGGCGACGACGGGAGCGACGATGAGGGGGATCGCGACGACGCGTGATCGCCGTCCGCCTCACGCGCCACACCTAACACGCTCGGGCCGGTACGGTGTGGTATGACGTTCGACCCGGCGAACCAGGGGATCGACGCCGAGGAGGCGCGCGAGCGCGTCGCCGACGCGATCGACGACCACGAGGTTGTGTTGTTCATGAAGGGCGACGCGCGGATGCCGCAGTGCGGCTACTCCAAGCGGGCGCTCGGACTCATCTCCCAGTACCGCGCGGACGTGGCGACCGTCGACACGCTGCAGAACCTCGACGCCTTCCGCGAGGCGCTGGAGGAGGAGAGCGGCTGGGAGACGATCCCGCAGACGTTCGTCGACGGGGAGTTCGTCGGCGGCAGCGACGTGCTCGCCGAACTTGACGAGCGCGGCGAGCTCGCGGAGACGCTGAACGCCGACGC
Source organism: Halobaculum sp. CBA1158 (assembly GCF_021431925.1). Lineage (NCBI taxonomy): Archaea > Methanobacteriati > Methanobacteriota > Halobacteria > Halobacteriales > Haloferacaceae > Halobaculum > Halobaculum sp. CBA1158. The sequence continues at coordinate 668,444 of NZ_CP090371.1, forward strand.
CGGGGTCGACGCGGCGGACTCGACCGCCGGCGACGCCGCGGAGTCCTCGGCCGGGCCTGACGCCCCGTTCTGAGGTTCGATCGTCGTCCGGCCGCGGCGGATTCTCCTCTCACACGGAATGATGGGAGCGCTATTAGTAGGTGTGGTATCATGGAACGTCCATGGAGATCCGTGCCGCGGTGACCGAGGAGGAGGGCGGGGCGTTCGAGGTACAGACGCTCGAACTCGAGGAGCCGGACGCGAACGAGGTGGTGGTCCGGGTCGTCGGGGCGGGCGTGTGTCACACCGACATGATCGTTCGGGATCAGGAGTACCCCTCGCCGCTGCCGATCGTTCTCGGGCACGAGGGCTCCGGCGTCGTCGAGTCGGTCGGCTCGGCGGTGTCGACGGTCGAGCCGGGCGACCGGGTCGTGATGAGCTTCGACTCCGACGGCACCTGCCGCCACTGTCGGGAGGGGCACCCGGCGTACTGCGAGGACTTCTTCGCACACAACTTCGGCGGCCTGCGTCCGGACGGGACCTCCCCGCTGTCGCGCGACGGCGAGCCGGTCCACGGCCGCTTCTTCGGGCAGTCGTCGTTCGCGACCCACGCGATGGCGACCGAGCGCAACGTCGTTCCCGTGGACGACGACGTGCCCCTGGAGCTGCTCGGCCCGCTCGGCTGCGGCGTCCAGACGGGTGCCGGCGGCGTGATCAACACGCTCGACCCGCAGGCCGGGTCGACGATCGCCGTCTTCGGAGCCGGCTCGGTCGGTCTCTCGGCGGTCATGGCCGCCGACCTGAAGGGCTGTACGGACGTCGTCTCGATCGACCTGAAGCGAAACCGCTTGGAGAAGGCGGCCGAGTTGGGCGCGACCGCGACGGTCAACCCCGAGGCGGTCGACGACGTCGTCGCGGCCGTGCGGGAGGCGACCGGCGGCGCGGTCGACTACGCGGTCGAGACGACGGGCGTCGCGGCCGTGGCTCAGCAGGCGATCGACTCGCTCACCCAGCGCGGGACGGTCGGGATCATCGGCGCGCCGCCGCTGGGGACCGAGGCGAGCTTCGACGTGAACGACCTCATCCTCAACGGCCGCACCGTCACCGGGATCGTCGAGGGCGACTCCACCCCCACGGAGTTCATCCCCGACCTGATCGAGCTGTACCGGCAGGGGAAGTTCCCGTTCGACGAGCTGGTGACGTACTACGACTTCGAGGAGATCGAACAAGCGGTCGCCGATTCCGAGTCGGGCGAGACCATCAAGCCCGTGTTGCGCGTGAGCGAGCCGTGAGAACGTAGCGTCGGTCCGACGTTTTGACTCGCACTCTTCGGTCACCGGTGCCGCGCGAGGTCCGCGGGCGTGTCGACGTCGACGGCGACGCCCCGGTCGTCGACGGCGACGAGCGCGGCGTCGTCGCTCCCCAGCAGCACCGCCCGTCCGCCGGTGTCGCCCTCGATTCCGGCGAGCGCCTCGAAGTGGCGACGGTCGAACAACACGGGGTTCCCGCGGCGGTCCTCGTGTGCCGGCGCGAGCGCGTCGCCCGCGCCGGCGGCGTACGCGTCCACGAGCGTCCGGACCGTCTCGGCGTCGACGAACGGCATATCGCCCGGGAGAAACGTCGCCGCTGCGGCGTCGTCCGCGGCGTCGACGACGGCGGCGATCCCGCGTCGGACCGATGCGGCCTGCCCCGTCGCGTAGTCGTCGGCCTCGACGACCCGTTCGCCGTCGTCGGGGAGCGCCTCTCGAACCGCCTCGGCCTCGTGACCGACGACGACGATCACCGGGTCGAGCTCGGCCGCCGTGAGCGTTCGGAGGGCCCGCCGGACCAGCGGCTCGCCCTCGACGGTCGCCAGCAGCTTGTTGGCCGCCCCGAAGCGACTGCTCGTCCCCCCGGCGAGGACGACTCCGGCGACGCGGGGGGACCGCGTCCCCGACTGCTCGATCGCCGCGGGGTCGACGATCGGGAGGTCGGGATCGGTCACTCGATCACCCCGTAGGGCGTGACGGCGACTCGGTCGCCGGCGGCGACGTCGTCGTCGGTGACGAGCAGCCCGTCCGCGAGCGTCGCCCGAGTGGCGGAGGCGACTCGACCGGGACGGAATCGCTCGCCGTACAGGGCCTCCGGGCCGTCGCCCTGCCCGACCGGCGTCACGTCGCCGTCGTCGAGGGCCACCGGGACCGCGTACTCGACGGAGTCGGACGGGAATGCGACCCGGCTCGTCGCCGTCGCTGTCACGGTCGCCGCGTCGGCCGAGTCGACCAGCGCCGGTCCGAGCACCAGCGTCGCGGCGGTGTGTGCCGCCAGCGGCTTCCCCGGAAACGCACAGACGGGCGTCCCGTCGACGACCGCCGCGGTCGTCGGGCGGCCGGGACGGAGCGCGACGCCCGCGAACAGCGGGTCGTGGTCGGCGAGCGCGTCGCCGACGTGATCGCCCGCGCCGACGCTCGTGCCGCCGGCGGTGACGACGAGGTCGTGGTCGGCGGCGGCGGCCTCGATCGCCGACGCCACGCGCTCGCGCTCGTCCGGGACCGGGTCAAGCACCGTCGGCACGCACCCCCACCCGCGGAGGAGGTTCGCCAGCATCGCCGAGTCGCGGTCGGGCTGGTCGCCCCGGACGATCTCCGTTCCGGTCGCGAGCACGGCCGCCGAACGGCGGGGCGCGACCGCGAGGCGATCGATCCCCAGATCGCACAGCAGCGCCGCGTGACGCGGCGCGAGCCGTCGCCCCGGCTCGAACAGCACCTCCCCCTCGGTCGCGCTCGCGCCCGCCGGGAACAGGTGTGCACCCGGCTCCGGTACCGGTGCGGCTCCGACGAGGCGGTCCCCCTCGACGGTCGCGTGCTCGACGGGCACGACGGCGTCGGCTCCCTCGGGAAGCGGCGCGCCGGTCGCGATCCGGACGGCCGTTCCGTCGGCGAGCGCGCCCGGGTCGTCCGCCGGGTCGACGCGGCCCGCGATCCGCCGCGGCGCGTCGTCGCCGGCGGCGAGGGCGAACCCGTCCATCGTGGCGAACGGGCGCGCCGGAACGGTCGACGGGGCGACGACCGCCTCCGTAAGGACCCGTCCCCCGATCGCCTCGGGACCGACGGTCTCGCTCGCGGACCCGCCGGTGTCGGTCGCCTCGATCGCCGTCGGTCCGGCGTCGAACCGCGTTCGCAGGCGATCGACCGCCGCCTCGCGCTCGATCTCGTCCATCATCGCACCCCCGTCGCGATCGAGGGCTCTCGCCGGCCGCTTCGTCCCCGAGGGCCGTCGGTTGTGCGCACTACCGATTTCGATGGATCGCTTGAAGTTACTAGTTGTGGTTTCATTTTTCCATACTGACTGATTATTGCAAACACTTATGCTAACATAGTCGCGGTACCATATGTATGTGTTTCACACGCACACCGCGGAGGTAGGATCGACTGATGAACTTCAACGGCACGTTCGAACTGGAGGACACGACCGTCGAGGAGGTGTGGCTCGCGCTGTCGGACCCGGTGTTGATCGCCGACTCCCTCCCCGGCTGTGAGTTCCTGTTGCACGTCGAGAGCGACGACGTGGACTTCGAGGAGCTCTCCGAGCGGGCGAGCGAGCGCGACGAGGAACTGACGGGCGACCCGGAGACGATCGCCGAGCGGGCGTTCCGCGAGGGCGAGTGGTACGCCGGGCTGGTGCAGGTGAGCGTCGGGCCGGTGAATCCCACCTTCGAGACGGTCGTCCGGATCGACGAGCGCGACCAGCCGCGGATGCGAGCGTCGGGCGAGGGAAGCTCCGGGGACAGCTCCTTCGAGATGTCCTCGGGAATGGAGCTCCGCGAGACGGACGACGGCGGCGTCGCCGTCGAGTGGGAGACGGACGCCGACGTGTTCGGCAAGGTCGCCGGCATAGGCCAGCGCGTCATCAACCCCGTCGCCAACCGCATCGTGAAGCGGTTCTTCTCCGGGGTACAGTCGACGCTTCGCGACCTCCAGCTGTCGGACGCGGACACGCCCGACCCCGAGGATGCCGACGAGGGCGAGGGCAGCGGTATCGTCGATCGACTACTCGGGCGGTCCTCCGCCGACTCCTCATGACTGAACACGACATCACACTCACGGTCAACGGCACGGAACACGAGCTCACGGTCGAGGCGCGCACCCTGCTCGCGCACGCGCTTCGCGACGAGCTGGGATACACGGGAACGAACATCGGCTGCGAGAGCAGCCTCTGTGGCGCGTGTACGGTCGAGATAGACGGCGAGGCGGTCAAGTCCTGCACGGCGCTTGCGGTGCAGGCCGACGGCGCGGAGATCACCACGGTCGAGGGGCTCGCCGAGGGCGGCGAGATGCACGCCATCCAGCGGGCGTTCCAGGAGGAACACGGGCTCCAGTGTGGCTACTGCACGCCCGGCATGATGATGACCTCCGTGGAGATCCTGCGGGAGAACCCGAACCCCACGCGCGAGGAGATCCGCGAGGGGCTGGAGGGGAACCTCTGTCGGTGCACCGGCTATCAGAACATCGTCAACGCCGTCCGGAACGCCGCCGAGTCGATGGGCTCGGGCGCGGTCGCCGACGGCGGCACGCCGACCGGGGGCGGCACAGCCGGCGACGGCCCGGCCACCGACGGCGGGACGGTCGCCGACGCCTGCGACGCGCCGGGCGGCTGTGGCTGTTTCGACGGCGACGGGGGTGACTCGCGATGAGCATCGAGTCGCTCGACCCGGACGAGGTGACCGCGGCGGACATCCTCGGCTCGGCCATCGAGCGGCGGGAGGACCCGGCGCTCATCACCGGCGACGCGGAGTACACCGACGACATCCAACTGGCGGACATGGCTCACATGTCGGTCGTCCGCAGCCGGTACGGCCACGCCCGGATCGAGGGCGTGGACACGAGCGACGCCGAGGAGATGCCCGGCGTGATCGGCGTGTACACCCACGACGACCTCCACCGCGAGGACACGCCCGGCGGCGGCTCGTTCGAGCTTCCGGTCGGCTGGCTGCTTCCGAGCCTCAACAACGTCTCTCACCCGGTCCTCGCTGAGGACCACGTCCGGTATCAGGGCGACGCCATCGCGGTCGTCGTCGCGGAGGACCGCTACCAGGCGGCCGACGCGGCAACGGCCGTCGACGTGGACTACGACCGCCTCGACGCGGTGACGAACCCCGACGAGGCGCTCGGCGAGGACGCCCCGGCGCTCCACGACGACGCCGAGGGCAACGTCGCGTTCGACTGGGAGATCGGCGACGAGGAGAAGACCGCCGAGGCGTTCGAGTCGGCCGCCCACACGACGAGCATCGACATCACGAACCAGCTGGTGATCCCGAACGCGATGGAGCCGCGGGCGGCGGTCGCCGACTACAGCCCGGGGACCGACGAGTTGGACGTGTTCATGACGACGCAGAACCCGCACCTCCACCGCCTGCTCATGTCGGGAGTGATCGGCCACCCCGAGCACAAACTCAGCATCACGGCCCCGGAGGTCGGCGGCGGGTTCGGCTCGAAGATCCACCACTACGGCGACGAGGCGCTCGTCTCGTGGTGTTCGAAGCTCCTCGAACGCCCGGTCAAGTGGACCGCGACGCGCTCGGAGACGTACCTCACGGACGCGCCCGGTCGCGGCCACGAGACCGACGCCGAGATCGCGATGAACGACGACGGCGACGTGATCGGCCTCCGGGTCGACACCCGCGCCAACCTCGGCGCGTACCTCTCGACGTTCGCGCCGGCGGTGCCGACGTACCTGTACGGGACGCTCCTGTCGGGCCAGTACGACATCCCCGCGATCTACGGGCACGTCACCGGCGCGTACACGAACGTCCCCCCGGTCGACGCCTACCGCGGCGCGGGCCGCCCGGAGGCGTCGTTCCTCGTCGAGCGGCTGATGAACCGCGCGGCCAACGAGATCGGGATGGATCCGGTGGAGTTCCGGAAGCGGAACTTCGTCCCCGACGACGCGTTCCCCTACGAGACGGAGGTCGCCGTCGTCTACGACAGCGGCGAGTACGAGAAGCCGATGAACGAGGCGCTGGATCTGCTCGACTACGAGAACTTCCGCGAGCGTCAACGGGAGGCGCGCGAGGAGGGGCGCTATCTCGGGATCGGCTTCTCCTGCTACATCGAGGCGTGTGGACTCGCGCCCTCCGAACTCGCCGGGCAACTCGGCGCACAGGCGGGACTATGGGAGTCGAGTCTCGTTCGCTTCCACCCCTCGGGCACCGTCACCGCCTTCTGCGGCACCTCGGGCCACGGACAGGGCCACGCGACGACGTACGCACAGATCGTCGCCAACGAGCTCGGCATCGACTACGACGACGTGGACATCGTCGAGGGCGACACCGACGAGATCCCGCACGGGATGGGTACCTACGGCTCCCGGTCGGCCGCCGTCGGCGGGAGCTCGCTCGTGAAGAGCGCCCGCAAGGTGGTGGACAAGGCGAAGGAGATCGCCGCCCACCAACTGGAGGCGGACCCCGACGACCTGGAGTTCGAGGGCGGCGAGTTCCGCGTCGCCGGCGCGCCGGACCGCGCGATCGGCATCCAGGACGTCGCCCAGCAGGCGTACCTCGCACACGACATGCCCGAGGACACGGAGCCGGGACTGGAGGCAACGTCGTTCTACGACCCGGACAACTTCGTGTTCCCGTTCGGGACGCACGCCGCGATCGTCGAGGTCGACCCCGAGACCGGCGAGATCGACTTCGAGAAGTACGTCGCCGTCGACGACGTGGGCAACCAGATCAACCCCAAGATCGTCGAGGGACAGGTGCACGGCGGCGTCGCGCAGGGCGTCGGCCAGGCGCTGTACGAGGGCGCGGAGTACGACGACAACGGGACGCTGCTCACCGGGTCGATGCAGGACTACGCGGTCCCGAAGGCCGAACACGTCCCCGAGATGACGACCGAGTCGACGGTGACGCCGAGCCCGCACAACCCGCTCGGGGTGAAAGGCGTCGGCGAGGCCGGCACCATCGCTGCCCCGCAGGCGATCGTCAACGCCGTCTCGGACGCGCTGGAGCCGTTCGGGGTCGACGGCGTCGAGATGCCGATGACGCCGGAGCGCGTCTGGAACGCCGTCAACGAGGGCGCGACCGCCGACGGCGGAGAGCCCGTTGACGGCGCTGCTGCCGACACGACGGACGACCCGGACGCCGACGCGGCCGACGGGGGTGAGCGCTGATGTTCCCCGACGAGTTCGACTACTACGCTGCCGAGAGCGTCCCCGAGGCGCTGGAGCTGCTCGACGAGCACTCGGACGCGGAGACCGAACTCCTCGCGGGCGGCCACAGCCTGCTCCCGGCGATGAAAAGCGGGCTGTCCAGCCCGGACGTGCTCGTCGACGTGAGCGGGATCGACGCGCTCCACGGCGTCTCCGTCGAGGGCGACACGCTGTCGATCGGCGCGATGACGACCTACAGCGACCTGCTCGAGGTGGATGCGGCCCACGAACACGCACCGGCGTTCACCGCCGCGGTGGAACAGGTCGGCGACGAGCAGGTCAGGAATCGCGGCACCGTCGGCGGCAACCTCGCGCACGCGGACCCGGCCTCGGACCTTCCGGGGGCGGCGCTCGCGTCGGACGCGACCGTCGTCGTAGAGGGACCCGACGGGGAACGCGAGATCCCGATCGACGACTACTTCTTCGGGATGTACGCCACGGCGCTCGATCCCGGAGAGCTCGTCACGCGCGTCGAGATCCCGTCGGCCGCCGACGCCGCGGGAGCCTACGCGAAGAAGCCGTCGCCGTCGTCGGGCTACGCGATGGTCGGCGTCGCCGCGCTCGTCGAGACCGACGGCGACACCGTCACCGCCGCACGCGTCGGCGCAAACGGCGTGCTCGATCACGGCGTTCGGCTCGAGCCCGTCGAGGAGGCCCTCGTGGGCTCGACGCTCGACGACGACGCCGTCGAGGCGGCGGGGTCGGCCGCGACCGACGGCGTCGACGAGGTGATGATGATGAGCGACCTGCAGGCGTCGGCGGAGTTCCGCGCGACGCTGCTCGAGGCGTACACGAAACGGGCGCTCGCGAGCGTCGCCGACACGGCGACGCCGCAGGCGGCCGACTAACGTGGCTCACCCCGGTCCGCGACCGTGGGCACGCACGCGGGCCGGGGGTCACGCAGCCATCCAGCACACCATGTACTCCGAACACGACATCCGATGAGCGAGAGACGGCCGACGGCCTTCGCCGACGTGACCGACGAGCGGCTTCGAGCGCTGTTCGACGAGCAGTCGTACGTCGCCGACGACGACGTGGTGACGAGCGTACTGCTCGCGCTGCGACTCGGTAAGCCCCTCCTCGTCGAGGGCGAACCCGGCGCGGGCAAGACCGAACTGGCGAAGGTGCTCGCGGCGGGGTTCGACACCGACCTCGTGCGCCTCCAGTGTTATGAGGGGCTGACCGCCGAGCACGCGCTGTACGAGTGGAACTACACGAAGCAACTGCTTGCGGTGCAGTCGGGCGACGACGACGCCTCGGTGTTCGCCGAGGAGTACCTGCTCGAACGGCCGCTGTTGCGGGCGCTGCGGGGCGAGGGCGACGCGCCGCCCGTGCTCCTGATCGACGAGATCGACCGGGCCGACGAGGAGTTCGAGGCGCTGTTGCTGGAGGTGTTGAGCGACTACCAGGTGTCGGTGCCGGAGCTGGGGACGATCCGCGCGGAGACGCCGCCGATCGTGATCGTCACCTCGAACCGCACCAGGGCGCTGAGCGACGCGCTCAAGCGCCGCTGTCTGTTCTGTCACGTCGCGCCCCCCTCCCTCGAGAAGGAGCGAGAGATCCTCGCGCGGAAGGTGCCGGAACTCGACGGTGCCGTCGCGACCGAGCTGTGTGCGATGGCCGCCCGCATCCGCGAGGAGCCGCTGCGCAAGCCGCCCGGCGCGGCCGAGACGATCGACTGGGCGCGGGCGGTCGCGGCGCTCCGGCGCGACGGCGACGAGCCGCTCACACCCGCGGAGGTCCACGACACGCTCGGGTGCCTGCTGAAGGAGGTCGAGGACGTCGAGCGCGTCGACGAGTCGCTGCTGGAGACGCTCGTCGAGGCGGCCGCCGAGGCGCGGGCGGAGGTGCCGTCGTGAGCCGCGACGGCGAGCTCCCGGCGTTTCGCGCCGCCCGCGACCACGTCCGCGAGGAGCTGGTGCGGTTCGTCCGATCGCTGCGGCGCGCCGGCGTCGCGGTGCCCGCGAACGCCGGGACGACCGCGGCGCGGGCGCTCGTCGAGGTCGGCTTCGACGACGAGGCGACCGCCCGGGCGGCGCTGCGTGCGTGTCTCGTCGCCGACGCCGACGATATCGCGACGTTCGACCGTCTGTTCCCCGAGTTCTGGCGGCGGCTCGCCACCGGCCTCGACCCCGACGGCCCGGCCCCTCGCAGGGACGGTCCCGAGGGCGGGCTCGCGCCGATCGACGGCGACGCGGCCGGCGAGGACGCCGACGCCCCGGCGACGGACCGCTCCGACCGTGCGGACGACGGCGGCGAGCCGGACGTCGAGTCGGCCGCCGCGGCGGCGCTGGGCGGCGTCGTCACGGATGCGGGGCTCGCCGACGACGCCGAGCGCGTCGAGCGAGCGTGGTACAGCCCGACCGGGAGCCCGACGCACGTGTCGGGGGTCGCGGGCGCGGAGCCGGATATCGACGCCGCCGTCGAGGAACTGGCCGGCGGGCTCGCGACCCTTCGGGGTCGCCGGTGGCGTGCCGGCGACGAGCGCGCCGACGGTCGTCGGTCGCTTCGCGCGAGCCTCGCAACCGGCGGCACCGTCGTCTCGATCCCCCGGCGCGAGCGCGAGCACGACCGTCTCCGAGCCGTCTGGTTCGTCGACGTGAGCCGGTCGGTGCTCGACACCGTCGACCGGTCGGTCCTGCTCGGGACGCTCCGGCGTGCCCGCGCGGCGTGGCGCGAGTGCCGGATCGTCTTCTTCGACGAGACCGCCCGTGACGTCTCATCGGCGTTCGACGAGCCGACGGCGGCGGCCGCGCTCGACGCGCTCGCGCGGGCCGAGACGGAGTGGGGCGGCGGCACCCGGATCGGCGAGTCGCTCGCGGGCTTCCTGCGGGAGTCGCCGACGGCGGTCGACCGCCGGACGGTCGTGTTCGTCGTCAGCGACGGGCTGGAGACCGGCGACGCCGACGAACTCGAACGGGCGATGGCGACGCTGTCGCGCCGGAGCGCGGCGGTGGTGTGGTTGAACCCCCTGGCGGCGGCGTCGGCCTACGAGCCGACCGCCCGCGGGATGGCTCGCGCGCTGTCGTTCGTCGACGGGCTGTTCGCGTTCGGCGGCCCGGACGACCTCGCAGAGGTGGGTAGACAGCTCCGGCGGCGCGGCGTCGGCGGGCGAATCGGCTACGAGTACGACCCACGGCGGGGGGGACCGCGGCCCCGCCCCGACCCAGCGTGACCCATGGACACGAACGAGTGGAGCATCCCCGAGACGGAGCTGTTCGACCGCATCGCAACCGCCCTCGACGACGGCGACGGGGCCGTCCTCGCGACCGTCGTCGCCGTCGAGGGGAGCGCGTACCGCCGCCCCGGCGCGAAGATGCTGATCCGACCCGACGGGGGCGCGGGCAGCATCACCGCCGGCTGTCTGGAGGACGAGGTCCGCGACATCGCACGCGACGTGCTGGCGACCGGGGAGGCGCGCGTCGAGACGTGGGACCTGACCGGCGACGACGACGTGTGGGGCATGGGCGTCGGCTGCAACGGCGTCATCACCGTGCTGCTCGAACCGCTGTCTGCCGACTACGCGCCGGTCGTGGCCGCCCGCGAGCGCGGCGACGCCGTCGCCGTCGCGACCGTCGTCGGCGGCGACCTCCCGGTGGCGACGCGGGGGCGCTACGCCGGCGGCGACGGCGACGATCGCGGCGTCGTCGCCGGCGACCTGCCCGACTGGGTCGCCGAGGCGGTCCGCGAGGACGCACAGCGCCTCCTCGAGACCGGCGGCGGCGACGTGGTCGCCGTCGAGAGCGAGGACGGCGCGACCGCCGAGGTGTTCGTCGACGGGGTCCGCCCGCCCCCGGAGGTGGTGGTGTTCGGCTCCGGTCACGACGTGCGGCCGGTCGTCGAACTGGCGACGCTGGTCGAGTTCCGGGTGACGGTCGTCTCCTTCAGGGGGGTCGACGCCGACGGCGAGCGCGTCTCGGGGGCCGACGAGGTGATCTCCGCGAGCCCCAGAGACGTGCCGGACCTCCGGGAGTGGGACGACGACACCCACGCGGTCGTGATGACGCACAACTTCGTCGACGACCGGCTCACGCTCGATGCGCTGTTGGAGACGCCGGTGTCGTACATCGGGCTGATGGGTCCGCGAAAGCGCCTCGCGGAGATGCGCGAGGCGTTCGTCGAGGAGGGGCGAGCGTTCACGACCGCCGAACTCGATCGGATCTACACGCCGATCGGGGTGAACCTCGGCGGCGACACCCCCTATCGGATCGCGTACAGCATCGTCGCGGAGCTGCTGGCGGTCGCCAACGACCGCGAACCGGCCCACCTCGCCGACTTGGCGGGGCCGATCCACGACCGCGCGGGGATCGATTCCCCGTGACCGACGACGACTCCGGGGCGATGCGCCACCGGGCGTGGACGATCGCGGCGGCGTTCCACGAGCCCGCAGATTACGACGTCCCGTCGGCACCGCAGTTCGAGGGCGCGGTCGGCGACGGCGGGGAACTTCGGCTCCTCGACGACGACGGACGGCTCGTGTTGACCGCGGGCGTCCCCGTCCGCGCCAGGCGGTGAGTCGCGGCCTCCGACCGCACCGACCGCGACGGCCACATCGACCGCACCGACCGCGACGGCCTCCCCGGTCCCCGACGCCACGCTCGGGCCGAGTCGACGACGGTGCGTCGGCTGGCCTAGACATATATTCGTGGAGTCCGTTCGTTGTTCCGACAATGAGACAACGACCCACACGTCGCGATCGCGGTCGCTGATCGGGACGATGACACGAACCGAACGCACGCGGCGTCGGCTGCTCGCGACGGTCGCCAGCGCCGCGACCGTCGGGGTCGCCGGCTGTGGCGGCGCTGGCGGCGGGACCGACGGGACGGCCGAGTCGGCGACGGCGACCGAGACGCCGACCGAGACGGCCGCTCCGACGACCGCCGCTCCCGAGTACGAGGCGTGCATGGAGCCGGTGGGCTGTCTCTCGTTTGACGAACCGCCGGAGACGTGGGTCGCGAACGCCGGCATCTACTGCGACATCGGCGTCGCGCTCGGGCTGGTCGACCGGCTCGCGGCGATCGGGTCCCCTCGCCGCTACTACACCGGCTACTACGACGAACTACCGGGCGTCTCGCTCGACAAGTCGCAGTTCCCGGCGCTGTCGCGCGGGACGCGCATGCCCAAGGAGTCGTTCTACGCGGTCGACGCCGACGTGCACGTCATGGATCCGGTGTGGATGATCAACACCTTCGGGTGGACCGAGGCAGACGTCGAGGAGATCGCGACCAACATCGGCCCGTTCTTCGGGAATTACATCCGCGAACAGCAGGACGCGTGGCACACCTACCCGTACCCGACGCTGTCGGAGGCGTTCGGCAACGTCGCGGCGCTGTTCGGCCGACGTGAGCGCTACGAGCGCATCGAGCAGGTGCGCACGGAGCTGGCGGAGACGATCCGCTCGCGGCTGCCCGAGGAGCGAACGGAGGTGCTCCTGCTTCGCCCCCAGGGGGTCCCGCCGAACTCCTTTTTCCCCCAGTACATGGACGACTCCGTCTCGGATCTGCAATGGCAGATCGTCGAGGTCGACGACGCCCTGACCGACAGCGGGATCCCCGAGTGGGGTGTCCGCATCGACTACGAGACGATCGCCCGGATCGACCCGGAGGTGATCGTCATGGAGACGCAGTTCGCCGACGACTTCGTGCTCGACGACGACAGCTTCCGGGAGTTCACCCTGAACTTCATGCGCGAGCACCCGGTCGCCCGCGACGTGACCGCCGTGGAGAACGGCCGCGTCCACGCCGGCGGCATCAACTACCAGGGCCCGCTCGTCTCGCTGTTCCAGACCGAACACGCCGCGCGAGTGGCGTACCCCGACGAGTTCGGCGACGAGGAGCTGTTCGACCGCGAGCGCGTCGCGGGGATCGTCACGGGCGAGGGATGAGCCGCCGGCGCTCGCGGGCGCGGCTTCGACGGCGGCCGGCGACCCGACCGCCGGGGTGTCGCGATGGCCGGTGAATACGGGGAGGAGACCCGGACGGCCGCCGACCGGCGGCTCGCGTGGGTGAACCGCCAGCTCGTCGCCGTCGTCGTCGCCAGCGTCGCCGTCGTCGCCGTCGCGACGACGCTCCAGTTGAGCTTCGGCGCGTATCCGGTCTCGCCGCTGGAGGCGTGGCGCGCGCTCGCGGATCCGGCGGTGCTGTTCAGCGCGGCCGCGTGGCGGGCGTTCCTGCTCGGCGAGAGGGTGCCGGATTACGGGACGGCGACGCTCGTCGTGTGGACGATCCGACTCCCGCGCGTGCTCGTGGCGGTGCTCGTGGGCGCGAACCTCGCGGTGTCGGGCGCGGTACTTCAGGCGATCACCCGCAACGAGCTCGCCAGCCCGTTCGTCCTCGGCGTCTCCTCCGGGGCCGGCCTCGCCGTGCTGCTCACGGTCGTCGTGTTCACCGGGCTGCTCCCGCTGCTCCCGCTGTTTGCGGCCGTCGGCGGCGGGGTCGCGTTCCTGCTCGTGTACGCCATCGCGTGGCAGGGCGGCACCAACCCCGTGCGGCTGGTGCTGGCGGGCGTCATCGTCTCCAGCGTGTTCGGCTCGGTACAGACGGGGCTGTTCCTGCTCATCGAGGACATCGGGCTCGTCCAGAGCGTCGTCGCGTGGACGACCGGCTCGCTCGTGGGCACCGACTGGGCGCAGGTCCGGATGCTGCTCCCGTGGTCGGTCGTCGCCGTCGGCGCGTCGCTGCTGGGTGCCCGCGAGCTGAACGTCCTGACGCTGGGCGAGGAGACGGCCGCCTCGCTCGGCCTGTCGGTCGAGCGGGCGCGGTTTCTCCTGTCGGGGCTCGCGGTGCTGGCGGCGTCAACGAGCGTCGCCGCCGCGGGGATCGTCGGCTTCGTCGGCCTCGTCGTCCCGCACATCGTCCGCCGGAGCGTCGGCACCGACCACAAGCGCCTGCTCGTCGGCTGCGCGTTCGCCGGCCCGGCGCTGCTGGTCGCCGCCGACGCCGGAGCCCGGCTCGCGCTCTCGCCCGCGCAGATCCCCGTCGGCATCGTCACCGGACTGCTCGGCGGACCGTACTTCCTGTACCTCATGCGCAAACACGGCGATTTCGGGGGGTTCCGATGACCGACCGGTCCGGTCCCGTCGACGACGGGCACCGCGACGGCGACCGCCGCCGCGACGCCGGGGGACGGTCGGCGCACGCGTCCGACGGCGTCCTCGTCGCCGAGGACCTGGTGTTGGCGTATCCCGACTCGGACGCGCCGGTGATCGACGGCGTCACCCACGGGTTCCCCGAGGGCCGGGTCACCGCGCTCGTGGGACCGAACGGGAGCGGCAAGAGCACACTCCTGCGCGGGCTGGCCGGGCGGCTCGAACCCCGGTCGGGGACCGTGGCGCTCCGGGACCGCCCGCTCGACGACTACGGCGACCGCGAACGCGCCCGCGAGCTCGCACGGCTCCCGCAGGAGCCGACCGCGCCCGACGGCATCTCGGTTGAGGAGCTGGCGTACCACGGCCGCTACCCGCACCGCGGCTTCCTCGACACCGTCGACGACGCGGACGTGGCGGCCGTCGATCGCGCGGTGGGACTCGTCGGCATCGGCCACCTCCGGGATCGGCCGCTGGCGGACCTCAGCGGCGGACAGCGCCGGCTCGCGTGGGTCGCCATGGTGCTCGCCCAGGAGGCGGACGTGCTGTTGCTGGACGAGCCGACGACGTTCCTCGACCTCAGACACCAACTGGCCGTGATGGAGGTGGTTCGGACGCTCCGCGAGGATGACGAGACGACGGTCGTACTCGTCCTCCACGACGTCGAACAGGCCGCTCGATACGCCGACGAGATGGTCGTTCTTCACGAGGGGCGGATCCACGCCACCGGGCCGCCCGCGTCGGTGCTCGAGCCGGCGATGTTGGCTGAGGTGTTCGGGATCGACGCCGAGGTCGACGACGGTCGCTTCGGCCCGCGGCTCACGCCGATCGGTCCCGCCGACTCGGCGATCGGGCCGCGATGACGCTCCCGCGGACTCATCGACCCCGCCGCCGCGCTCGACCGTGGACCCGTCGCGACCGTCTCTCGACGCCCGTGTGCTTTTGACTCCCGGTCGCGTCCGTCCGGTCGATGGACGTGGCTATCGTCACCGTGGGCGACGAGGTGCTCGCGGGCGAGACGGCGAACACGAACGCCTCGTGGCTGGCGTCGGCGATCGCCGACCGCGGCTCGCGCGTCCGGCGGATCTTGACCCTGCCGGACGACCGCGCGGCGATCGCCGACCGGGTGGCCGAGTGGTCGGAGGCGTTCGACGCGGTGATCGTCACCGGCGGACTGGGCGGCACCCACGACGACGTGACCGCCGACGCCGTCGCCGACGCGTTCGAGCGCGACCTCGTGGTCGACGACGCGGTCCGGGCCGACGTGCTGGAGACGGTCGCGGCCTACCGCGACGAGAACCCCGACCTCCTCGCGGAACACGACCTCGACATCGACGTGGCGGCGTGGGCGGCGCTGCCCGAGGGCGCGCGACCGCTGATCAACGACGAGGGGCTGTGTCCGGGCTTCGTCTGCGGCAACGTGTACGCCTTCCCGGGCGTGCCCGCGGAGATGCGGTCGCTGTTCGAGGGGGTCGCCGACGAGTTCGCCGGCGACGAGGTCGCCCGGACGGTCTACACGCCCCAGCCGGAGGGGTCGATGCTGGAGACGCTGACCGCGTTTCGCGACCGCTTCGACGTAGCGGTCGGCAGCTACCCCGACACCGAGGGGCACAACCGGCTGACGGTCCGCGGGACCGACCCGGCGGCCGTCGAGCGCGCGACCGAGTGGCTCCGCGAGCGGGTGGCCGTCGTCGAGGAGGAGTGACGTCCCGCTAGCGGCCGTCCCGACCCGGTCCCGGCTGTCGATCCGCCTGCCCAGCAGTTATGCCGTTCGAACCCGTGGTACGGTAGATGGCAGCGATCACCGCGGTCCGAGACGTATCGGAGGGGATCTGATCCGTGTCGTCGCGGACGGTGTTCTTCACCGGTCCCCGCGAGGTGGAGGTGCGCGAGACGAATGTGCCCGACCCCGGGCCGGGCGAACTCGCCGTCGAGGCGCTCGTGTCGGCGGTGAGTCCCGGGACGGAACTGCTGTTGTACCGCGGAGAGATGAACCCCGACCTGGCAGTCGACGAGACGCTCGACTCGCTGTCCGGGTCGCTTACGTATCCGTTCCCGTACGGCTACGCGACCGTCGGCGTCGTGACCGCGGTCGGCCCCGACGCGGACCCGGCGTGGCGCGGCGAGCGCGTGCTCGCGTTCCACCCGCACGCCAGCGAGTTCGTCGTCGACACCGACGCGGTCACGCGCGTCCCCGAGGGGATCGCGCCAGAGGAGGCGGTGTTCCTCCCGAACGTCGAGACGGCGGTGACGCTGTCGCTCGACGGCGAGCCGGCGGTCGGCGAGCGCGCGGTCGTCTTCGGACAGGGCATCGTCGGCCTGCTGACGACGGCGATCCTCTCGTCGTTCCCGCTCGAGGAGCTGGTGACGCTCGATTATCACCAGTCGCGTCGCCGTCGGTCCGAGCGCCTCGGGGCCGACCGGTGTCTCGATCCGGCGGACGCCGATCCCGCGACGCTGTTCGCGACGGCGACGGACGCCGACGGCTCGGCCGACTCCCCGGTGGCTGCGACGCCCGAGAGCGCCGCCGGCGACGCCGACGCGCCCGACCGGGCGGACCTGACCTACGAGCTGTCGGGCAACCCCGCGGCGCTGGACGACGCGATCGACGCGACGGGGTACGGCGGCCGCGTCGTCGTCGGCTCGTGGTACGGGTCGCGGCCGGCGGAGCTGTCGCTGGACGGGCGCTTCCACCGGAGTCGGATCGAACTCCGGAGCAGCCAGGTGAGCACGCTCGCCCCCGAGCGACGTGGCCGGTGGACCACCGACCGGCGGCTGACGACGGCGTGGCGACGCCTCCGCGACATCGACACCGACCGGCTCCGAACCCACAGGCTACCCGTCGAGGACGCCCCGGAAGCGTACGACCTGCTCGACCGCGAGCCGAACGAGGCGCTCGGCGTGTTGTTGACGTACTGATCCACCGAGGGTCGGTCCCTGCCGCCCTCCACCTCGCCCCCCTCGCCGCCGGCCCCCCGCCGTCCGGCATCTGTCCGTTCGAATCGGACGGAAAGAATTATCATGGATCCTACGGGAGGGGGTGAACGATGCTCGATCCGATACTCCTCCAACAGAACGGCGGCGCGCTCTCGGCGGTCGTCCTGATCGTGTACCTCGTCGTGCTCGTGGCGACGATCGCCGGGCTGGCGAAGATCTTCTCGAAGGCCGGCGAGCCGGCGTGGGCCGCGATAGTTCCGATATACAACATGTATCTCCTGATCACGATCGGCGGGAACCCGTGGTGGTACCTCCTGCTGCTGTTCGTCCCCCTCGTGAACGTGCTCGTGCTGGCGAAGGTGTCGATCGACGTGGCGAAGGCGTTCGGGAAGGGCGTCGGGTACGGCCTCGGCCTGTGGCTCGTCCAGCCGGTGTTCTACCCTCTGCTTGGCTTCGGCGACGCGACCTACCAGGGGCGACCGTAGCAGGACCCGACGCGACGGCGTCGCGGATGCGGTCGCCGTCACCGACGCGGTCGCGGATGTGGTCGCCGTCGCCGACGCGGTCGCGGTCGGCGAGGGCACCCCGGCAGGTACTGACACGGTCCCCGCGGCGTCTCCCGACTCCCCCGTAACCTTTGAATCCGCAGCCCCGTTAGCGACTCACATCGTGGAGCGACGAACGGTCGCCACCGCGGTCCTGGCCCTCCTCGCGGTGCTCGCGCTCGGCGCGGCGGCCGCGACGCTGGACTCGGCGACGACCACTGCAAGCGGCGGATTCGGTTCCGGCGGGGCGAGCGACCAGTCCGGCGTCGGCGACGGCGAGGACGGCCCGGTCGACCTGGGCGGCGACTCGGCCACCGGATCCGCGAGCCTCCAGCTCAGCGTCTGCGTCCAGTTCCTGACCGAGCCGATCGTCCAGGCGGTCCTGCTGCTCGGCGTCGTCGCGTTCATGGGCGGAATGTACCGAACCACCGGCTCGTGGGTGCTCAGCGGGCTGTTCGTCGTCTCGGCGCTGTTCCCGTTCGGGGTGTTGTACCTCGCGCTCGTCTCGTGTGGCGCGTCGCCTGCGGAGGCGGCCCTCGGGTTCGGCGAATCGGTCGCGGCCAACGCCTCGGTCCTGCCCGACGGCGCGGGCTCGGCCGGCTCGAACGCCGACGGCGAGGCGGTGTCCGCGCCGACGTTCGCCGTCGGCCTGTTGCTCCTCGTCGCCATCGCGGGCAGCGTCCTCCTGCTGTTCGTCTCCACCGGCGACGACGACGACGAGCTCGCGGAGTCCGCGCCCGACCCGCCCGCGCCCGAGCGCCGCGCCGAGGTCGGGCGCGCGGCCGGCGCGGCCGCCGACAGGCTGGAGGGCGACGCCGACCTGGAGAACGAGGTGTACCGCGCCTGGCGCGAGATGACGGGCGCGCTCGCCGTCGACAGTCCCCGGTCGACGACGCCGGCGGAGTTCGCCGACGCCGCCGTCGACGCCGGGATGGACCGGCGCGACGTGGCCGCGCTCACAGAGGCGTTCGAGGCCGTACGCTACGGCGGCGAGCCCGCGACGCCCGAGCGAGAGCGCGAGGCCGTCGACGCGCTCCGCCGGATCGAGGGGACGTACGCCGACGGTGACAGCGCGGGCGACGCCATCGACAGCGACCGCCCACGCGACGGCGACCACGACGGGCACGGTGATCGGCCCCGCGACAGCGACCGCAACGGCGACCGCGACGGCGACGACCCGACCGATCCGGGTGATCCGCGGTGAGGCGCTCGGCGATTCTCGGCGTCGCGGCGGTGACGTTCGGCTTCGTCGTCGTCCTCCAGCGCGGGCTCGCGGCGGCGTTCGACCTGACGTACGTGTTCGTCACCGCCGCTGGCGTGCTCGCGCTGGTACAGGGGCTGCGGTACGCGAACGAGGCGCGCACGGCCGACCGCCGGGCGATCGAGACGGGCGACCCGGAGGAGCGGTACGTCGTTCCCGTCCCGGGCGACGACGCCGACGACCTCGTGTACGGGAGCGGTCGCGACCGGGCGAGCATCAAGCGCCGCCGACAGTTCCGTCAGCGACTCCGCCGGGCGGCCGCGGGGACGCTCCGAGCGCGGGGGGACTACGCCGACGGCGACGAGGACGGCGACGGCGACGCGGTCGAGGTCGCACTCGACGACGGCACCTGGACCGACGACGCCGTCGCCGCCTGGTATCTGGGCGAGGACGTGCCGCCGCCGCGCGCCGTGCGCGTGCGGAGCCTGTTCGGGGCCGACACGGAGTTCCGGTTCGCCGTCGACCGGACCGTCGACGCGCTGGCGGCCGCACGCGACGGGGCCGCCGGCGACGACGCTGACGCGGTCGATGCCGCCGGTGCGGACGCCGCGTTCCCCGAGACCCGCCGGTCGGCGCGACGGGTCGCCGAGTCGGTCGCCCGGGCGGGTCGCCGCCGGATCGACGCCGTCGGCGACGCGCTCGCGGGGGTGCGGCGGTGAGCGACTCGCGTTCGGCCCCGACGGAGACTAACGGCCGCAACGTGGCCGAATTCGACCGGATCCGCCCGCGGGGGGTCGTCCCCACCGGGCGGTGGACGGGGGTGGCCGCGCTCGCGCTCGTCCCCGTCGGACTGGGCGTCCTGCTCCGACACCCGCCGCTCGTGCTCGCGGGGGCCGTCGGCGTCGCCTTCGCCGCCTACGCCCGCGGTGACGCCGCACCCGACCCCGACGTGACGCTGGAGCGGTCGCTGTCGGATCCGACCCCCGACCCTGGCGACGAGGTGACCGTGACGCTTCGCGTCCGCAACGACGGCGACGGGGTGCTCCCGGACCTCAGGCTGGTCGACGGCCTCCCGGCGGCGCTGGCGAGCGACGGGCCCGCACGGTTGGGGACGGCGCTCCGGCCCGGCCGGACGGCGACGCTGCGGTACGACGTGACGGCGGTTCGCGGGGCCCACGAGTTCGACCCGGTGCACGTGCTGGCGCGCAACCCGAGCGGGTCGCGCGAGCGCGACGCCCGGCTCGTCGCCGAGGGGGAGACGACCCTGCGGTGCACCCCCGAACTGGAGGCGTCGTCGTCGCTTCCCCTGCGCGGACTGACGACCGTCCTCTCCGGGCGGGTCCCGACCGACGTGGGCGGGTCGGGGCTGGAGTTCCACTCCACTCGCGAGTACCGGCACGGCGACCCGGCCAAGCGGGTGAACTGGGCGCGATACGCCCGGACGGGCGAGCTGTCGACGCTGGAGTTCCGCGAGGAGCGCGCGGCGACGGTCGTCGTCTGCATCGACGCCCGCGAGGAGGCGTACCTCGCGCCCGACGAGGACGCGGCCAACGCCGTCGAGCGGAGCGTCGAGGCGGCGACGCAGGCTGTGCCGGCGCTGCTCGCCAGCGGCGACCGCGTCGGGATCGCCGCCTCCGGGCCCGGGGACTGCTTCCTCGATCCCGGCATCGGCGACGGGCACGCCGCCCGCGCCCGGGAGCTGCTCGCGACCCATCCCGCGCTCGCGCCGACGCCCGACGACGAGCGGTTCCTCCCGACGACGTGGGTGCGGCGCTTTCGGCGGTGGCTCCCGGCGGACGCGCAGGTGCTGTTCTGCACGCCGCTGGCCGACGACTACGCCGTCACGGTCGCCCGCCGGCTCGACGCCTACGGGCACGCGGTGACGGTCATCTCGCCGGACCCGACGGCCGACGACACGCCCGGTCACCGGCTCGCGGGCGTCGAGCGGTCGAACCGCGTCTCGCGGCTCCGATCGTCGGGGCTGCGGGTGATCGACTGGGGCGAGGAGCCGCTGGCGACGGAGCTGGAGCGCGCCGCCGCGCGGTGGTCGCGGTGACGGTCACCCGCAAGCCCCCGCGGCTGGGCGTCGCGCTCGCGGCCCTGCCGGCGGCCGTCGGCGCGGCGGCGCTGGGGCTGGCGTCCGGGGCCGCCGCCGGGGTCGCGGCCGCCGGGATCCTGCTCGCGGGCGTCGGGACGCTCGTCGGCTCCCGGCGAACGCTCGGAGCCGGAAGCGCCGCGCTCGCGGGCGGCGTCTTCGTCGCGGGCGGGCTCGCCGGCGCGGGGGCCGCCCCCCTGCTCGTGGGCGGGCTGTCGGCGGCGCTGACGTGGGACCTCGGCGAGCACGCGATCGGACTCGGCGAGCAACTCGGGCGGGAGACGGACGCGACCCGGAACCTCGCGACCCACGCGGCCGCCTCGATCGCGGTCGGCGCGGTCGCGGGGGCGGTCGCGTTCGGCGTGTACGTCGCCGCCGCCGGCGGTCAGCCGGTGGTCGCGCTCGTGTTCCTGCTCGTGGGCGCGGTCGCGCTGGTGAGCGCGGTCCGGTGATCGGGCGGGGGAGACGCCCTCCGAGGAGAACTGGGTGTCGGCGCTACTCGGCGGCCTCGGGCTCGGCGTCGCCGACGGTCGGCACCTCGACGCGGTCGAGCACGGCCGCGAGCACGTCGGTCTTCGCCACGTCGTCGACCTTCGCGTCGGGAGTGAGCACGAGCCGGTGGGCGAGCGTCGGCGTCGCCACGCGCTTGATGTCGTCCGGCGTGACGAACTCCCGGCCCGCGAGCGTCGCGGCCGCGCGGGCGGCCTCGAACAGGCGCTGGGTCCCGCGGGGGGAGACGCCGACCTCGACGCGGCGGTCCTGCCGGGTTGCCCGCGCGACGGCCGCCATGTACTCCAGCAGGTCGTCTTCGACCCTGACGGACTCGGGGGCCTCGCGCGCCCCGCGGACGCGGCCCTCGTCGAGCACCGTCTCGACGCTCGGGTCCTGTTCGAGGCGGCCCGCGCGTCGCTGGAGCAGTTCGATCTCGCCCGCCAGATCCGGGTAGCCCATCGAGGTCTTCACGGAGAAGCGATCGAGTTGCGCCTCCGGCAGCGGGAAGTTGCCGGCCTGCTCGACGGGATTTTGCGTCGCGATGAGAAAGAACGGCTCCGGCAGCTCGTAGGTGGTGCCGTCCACGGTCACCTGCTCCTCCTCCATCGCCTCCAACAGCGCGGCCTGCGTCTTCGGCGGCGCGCGGTTGATCTCGTCGGCGAGGACGACGTTCGCGAAGATCGGCCCCTCCGAGAACTCGAACTCGCCGGTGCCCTCGTCGTAGACGGTCGTGCCGGTCACGTCCGAGGGAAGCAGGTCGGGCGTGAACTGCACGCGCGAGAACGACAGCCCCAGCGCCGTCGCCATCGATCGGGCGGTGAGCGTCTTGCCCGTCCCGGGCACGTCCTCGATGAGCACGTGGCCCCGCGAGAGCAGTCCCAGGAGGATGTCCTCGAAGAAGGCGTCCTCGGCGATGATCGCCGACCGGAGGGTGTCGAGCACGTCCGAACAGGCCGCGCTCGCGTCGGGAACGTCCATGGCTGATCGCCGAACGCGAGGGGAATAAGCCTCGGGATCCGTCTGGGGATCGGTGACACGGGATCGACCGAACCGAAACGGTTTACAGGCTCACCGCCGGACGTGAAAGTGAGCCGAGGTAGCCTAGCCTGGCCAAGGCGGCAGATTCGAAATCTGCTGTCCATTCGGACTCGGGAGTTCAAATCTCCCCCTCGGCGCTTCTGGCGGCACACCGCGACGAACGGTGAGCGGAGCGAACCGTGAGGAGCCGTGCCGCAGACGGCTTCCGGAGAGATTTGAACACGGAAGACGCAGCGCCGAGCGGAGCGCGGTCGAACGAAGTGAGACCGCGAATGCGAACGGGGAGTGAAGCGAGCCGTGAGCGAAGCGAGGCGACCGTCTCGGCGAGGTTCAAATCCTCCCTCGGCGCTTCTGACGCGAGCAACGCCGCGAGCAGCCGGTGGGCTCGCGCCTCGCTACCGGACGTATATCGCATATCGCGATATCAAATCTCCCGGAGGAGTGGGATCCACGAGCAGCCCCGCCCCGACCGCCGCGGCGACGGTCGGCGAACTGCGGGAGTAAGCGACCGGACGCGTACCTGCGAGCGGTGCGGGACCTGCCCGTCACGGTCCCGGCGTTTCTCGCGATTCGCGCGAGCGCGTACGGGTCGCCCGGGTCACGGCTCTCGGGCGCGCTCCACCGGAGACTCATCGGCCCGCGCGCGACGACCTCGTCGGCCCCGCGATGACGACCGCCGGCGACGTCTTCTGGATGGCGTCGCTGTACGTCGCAGCGAGGCTGGCGCTGGCGGTGGTCTGATCAGCGGGAGTATCCGAATCCGAGAAGACTCCGAGGGCTCGACGCCGACGGCGACCTCAGAGCGACTCGACGGCCGCCAGCAGTTCCTCGTAGTCGGGTTCGTTCGTGGGGTCGTCGGCGACCCACTCGTACGTCACCGTCCCGTCGTCGTCGAGGACGAACACGGCGCGGTTGGCGATGCCGTACAGTCCCAACTCGGGGATGTCCATCGAGAGGCCGTACGCCTCGATGGCGTCGCCGGCCATGTCGCTGACGAGGTCGAACTCGAGGTCGTACTCGTCGGCGAACGCCTCCAGCGAGAACGCCGAGTCGGCGCTCACGCCGAACAGCGTCGCGCCGGCGGCCGCGAAGTCGTCGTGGTGCTCCTGCAGGGCGACCATCTCGTTGGAGCACGGCGGCGTGAACGCGCCTGGGAAGAAGGCGAGCACGACCGGCCCGTCGCCGAGGTGGTCGGCGAGGTCGAACGTCTCGTGGTCGCTGCCCCTGTACGTCGCGGTGAACGTCGGTGCGGCCTCGCCTGTCGTGACCATTGTACCCGGTAGTTCCGTCGCCCGCCCCCTAAACCCATCTCGGTTGTGCACCGAGTCGGTCGGTTCCCGGAGCTGTTTCGACGATGGCCAGGGTCCCCGCGGTGGTCAGGGCCTCTGCAGCGGCCAGGATCTCCACGGTGGGCGCATATCGTCGTGAGCGGGGCGTCGTCCGATTTCGTCCCGTGAGACACGACCGAGTCCGCGACCGCGATCGATCCCGCGACCGCGACCCGTCCCCGGCGCTCAGGTTCCGCCGTCCGTGTACGCGCCGAGCGTTCCGGGTTCGCCGTCGTCGTCGCCGCGGAGCCGGCGGCGACGCTTGTCGTACGCGCCGTCGAGATCCAGCAGTTGGCGCTGGCGGGAGACGAGGTACGCGTCGACCTCGCTGTCGTCGGCGGGGTGGGCCGCGTGGATCCAGACGGGTCGGTCGGCACCCGTCGAGAGGCCCTCGGCCCACGCCTCCGCCGCCGAGCGGTCGCCGAACTCCCGGCGGACGCCCTCGTATAACACGGCGTGGCCGACCGCGGCGTTGGCCTTGCGCGCGGACGGCTTCACCTCGACGACGTAGCTCACGGCGACCGTTTGGACCCCATGCGATAAATACCTCCGGAGCGCGCCGCGGCCGGGGACCGATGCGTCGAGGCGTCGACACGTAGCGGTGGGCGTCGACGACGCGGCCTCGAACGCGCGGTTCCGGCGTCGGCGCTACACTAACAGCGAGACGTTCCACAGGCCGACCAGGGCGAACCAGACCGCGCAGCCGAGGTAGACGGTCGCGCGCAGGCGCGGGACGTACCGGTCGGGCGTGTCCCCGCCGGCGAGGCGGTCGATGAGGACGCCCGACTCCGCGAGCAGGGCGACCACGACGAGCGTGATGACGGTGAGGATTGCCATCCCGAGTTCGGGGCCGAACCGCGCCATCAGCGCCCGCGACAGCGGCACCGACTCGCGGACGGAGTCCGACAGCCGGAGCACGACGACCGTCGAGACGGCGTCGAACCCCTTCCCGATCAGGAGCGCGGCCGCGAGGGTGAGACGCCGCATGACCGGCGTGAGGGGGCCTGTCGGTATAACGATATCTCCGGGGATCCGCCGAGGCCGTGCTCGTCGCGGGCGGCGGGTCGCTCTCGTCGGAGGTAGCGGGTCGCTCTCGTCGCAGGCAGCGGATCACTTCCGTCGCGGGACCGGTCTAGTCTGCGGCTCTGCCCCGGTCGCGTCGCCGCCGGCCGCTCCGCTACCCCTCGATCTCGACGGTGTCCCCGGGCTCGACGCCGTCGGCCGCCCCCGCCGGGAGCTCGACGACGGCGTCCGCGGTCCCCCACCCGAGACCGATCCACGGGCGAAGCCGCTTCACCTGCGTCACCTCGCCCTCGACGAGCCAGACCGCATCGATCGCGAACGGGACGAACAGCATGTGGAGGCTCCGGGAGTCGACCTCGTCGAACGGGAACACGAGCGCGTAGTCGTCGGGGATCGACCGCCGGAACATCAGCCCCCGCGCCTGCGACAGCGCCGAGTCGGCGACCTCGGCGTCGGCGGCGAGGACGCGCTCCGGCGGACTCGTGGGCTCGCCCGCTTCGGGGTCGACCGACGCGGGTCGGTGGATCACGCGCACGGCGATGGATGCTCGCGCCCGCGACATGAACGTATCCGTTCGTCGAGGTCGCACCCGTTCGTCGAGGACGTGTCGTTCGCTCGGGCCGGGAACGCCTCCGTTCGGGGATCGCCGGCGACGGAATTAATATCATGTGCAACGTTACCATACAACGATGCGCACCGATCCCTACCACGCCGGCACCGAGCGGGTGTTCGAGTGCCGCGCGTGCTCGACCCGCATCGAGGCGGCGCACAGTCCCGGGACGTGTCCGGCCTGCGGCGGCGAGATGCAGGACATCAGCGTCCCGCGGGAGTGAGCATTTTTCACCGAGCGCGCCCCGGACGACGGTATGGAGGAGACGCCGGAGGGGACGCCGGTGGGCGTCGACGACCCGTACGAGGTCGCCGGCCGGTGTGACCACCTCACCGACGACGGTCGCTGTCGCTTCGCGCTCGACCGCGCTGGCGACGACCCCGAGTTCGCGGCCGACCGTCGCCGCGAGGGGTACGCCTGCGTCGTCGCCGACGAGGACACCGACTGGCGCGACTGCCCGCACTACCGCTGGACCACCGACGCCAAGGAGTGCGTCCGCTGCGGTCTGACCGAGCGTCGCGTCGCTCACGACGAGCGCCGCCCGCTGGTCGAGGAACACCACCTCTCGTACGGCGATGCGTCATCTTCCGAGAAAGACCGGAGTACCGCGATCGATAGATCGAACACGAATCCAGAGAAACCACACGACGGAACCGGAGATCGGAGTATCTCTCACGAGATCACGGTCGGGCTGTGTCGCTGGTGTCACACGAAGGTCCACAGGTCGTTCGCGCGGATCGACGACGACGCGAGCCCGGACCCCGAGGCGGTCGCGGAGCGCGAGTCTCGCCGGGGCGACGAACTCGGCGAGGCCGGCTTCTCGACGGCCGCGGAGCGATACGGCGAGGAGTGAGGCGACCCGCGCCGATCGTCGACGGTCTCGCGCCGATCGCCGACGGCGTAGGCACGTCCGTGCATCCCCGCGCGAAAAGCGGGCGGTTTTTCACCACGTCCGCGCAACCTCTCGTATGAGCGAGCCGCGCATCGTGGTCATCGACAACCACGGACAGTTCACGCATCTGGAGGGTCGGGCGCTTCGCGACGTGGGCGTCGACACCGAGATCCTCGACAACGACACGGACCCCGCCGAGATCGACGCCGACGGACTCGTCCTCTCGGGCGGTCCGAGCATGGACCGGGTGGGTCGCTGCGCCGAGTACCTCGAGTTGGACGTGCCGGTGTTGGGTATCTGTCTCGGGCACCAACTCATCGCCGAGGAGCTCGGCGGCCGCGTCGAGTCGGGCGACTACGGCGGCTACGCCGACGTCGACGTGCGGATCGCGGACGAGGAAGATCCCCTCGTCGGGTCGCTCGCGCCCGAGACCAGAACGTGGGCGAGCCACGCCGACGAGGTGGTCGACCCGCCCGAGGGGTTCGCCGTCACCGCCGACAGCGACGTCTGCGGCGTCGAGGCCATGAGCGACGCCGAACGCGACCTCTACGGCGTCCAGTGGCACCCCGAGGTGTCCCACACGGAGCGCGGCCAGGAGGTCTTCGAGAACTTCGTCGCGATCTGCGAGTAGTACCTCTCCGAGTGGTACCGTTTCGGAAGCTCTCCGATTCTGCTCGCAGTAGTGCGGTTTTTCAATCGATCCGGCTCAATCCGAGATACGACGGACGTGACTGCATGGCGAACCACACCGTGACCGCTCGAGACGAGTACGTCTGCTTTTTATTACTCGGGCTCGTTCCTCACCGGCAACGCGCATGACTGCGACCCAGAGCAACCTCGCCGGCCTCTCGCGGTTCATCTTCCGCGCGCCGTCGTGGTACACGTCGGTCGCGTTCGCGCTCCTGCTGGCGGCGGTCGCGGGCGTCGGGGCGTTCGAGCGGCCGGAGACGACGCAGGTGTGGCGCGGCGTGTTGTTCGTCGGCCGCGACGCCTGGGAGGGCGTGTTCTTCATCGGGATCCCGACGGTCGTCGCCGGGCTCGCCACGGCGTGGGTCGACCGTCTCGTCGGCGGAAAGCTCACCCCGAACCGCTCGTCGCTGCTCGCGCTTGTGTGTGAGGTCCTGATCGTCGCCTTCCTCACGGTCGGCGCGCTCGTGGCGTACCTCACGCCGCTGGGCCAGCGGTTCGTCTTCGACGTGCTCGTCGTCGCGCTGGCGTCGGTGTTCGCGCTTCGACTGCTGGTTATCATGGCGGTCTCGCGGTCGTCGCTCCCGGTCGCGGCGGTGCCCGCCAGCATCCAGACGGCTACTGCGGCGGTGCTGCTGTTCGTGTACAGCGGGACGCTTCGCGTGCTGGAGGTCGGCGGTCCCCTGCTCGACACGTTCCTCACGCCGTATCTCGCCCGACCCGACGAGGCACCCTCGGAGCTGTCGGCGATCAGCCCGGATCACTTCCTCGTGCTCGGGCTCACCTGCGCGCTGTACGCCGTCGCGGTCTGGATCTTCCTCTACGTGGTCGACCGACCGTGGCGGAACACCCTCGGCGTGTCGGTGCTCGATTTCCTCCAGGGGTTCATCGGTCACGTCGCCGAGGGGAGCCGCGAGCTGGAGGACTTCTTCGAACAGCTCGGCGAGGACGCCGTCGTCCCCGTGACTGTGCTGTCGATCCGCACCGCCGACGGCGACGAGAAGGCGCGCTGGGTCCTGCCGATGATCCACCCCGGACCGATGGGCGAGATCGGCGGCGGCAACCTCCCGGTCCGCGTCGCCGCCGCGACCGACGGCCTCGCGTTCCCGCCGCACGCGACCGCCGGCCACGACTTCAACCTCGTCACCGAGCGGGAGATCGATCCCGTTCTCGAGGCGGCCGACCGCGCACACCGACGGCTCTCGTACTCCTCGGCGGCGACCGAGAGCGTCCGCGAGACCGCCGGCGAGGCGTCCGTCCTGGGCCAGGCGTTCGGCGACGACGCGCTGCTCGTCTCGACGTTCGCGCCCGGATTCGCCGACGACGTGGAGTACGCCGTCGGGCTCTCGACGGCTGCCGAGGCGCGCACGACCGGTCTCGACGACGTGCTGCTCGTCGACGCGCACAACTCCAACGACGGCCTCGAGGGACCGGACCTTGGCCACGTGACGCCGGGGTCGAGCCGCTCGTTCGACATGATTCGGGCGGCGGGGCGCGTCGGCGAACGGCTCGCGACCGCTCCCCGGGGAGGCCTTTCGGTCGGGGTCGACTGGGACCCCACGGACTGGGACGCCGAGGAGGGTATCGGTCCGCTCGGGGTCCGTGCGATGGTGACCGAGGTGGACGTCGCCGGCGACGGCGACGACACACAGACCACGGCGTACGTCCTCGTCGACGGCAACAACATGGAGCCCGGACTGCGCGATCACCTCGTCGACGCCGTCGCGAGCGCGGTCGACGCCGACGCGGCGGAGGTGATGACGACCGACACGCACATCGTCAACACCGTCGAGGCGGACAACCAGGTCGGGGCGGCGATCGATCGCGGGGAGCTGACGGACGTGGTGGTCGACGCGGTCACGCGGGCCGCCGCCGACGTCGAACCCGTCGAGGCGGGGATGGCGACCGAACACGCCGAGGTGACCGTCTTCGGCAACGACCGCACGGAGTCGCTCGCGAGCCACGCGAACGCCGCCGTGTCGATGGGCGGCGCGCTCGCGGCCGCCGTCGTGCTCGCGTCGCTGGCGATCTCGGTGCTGCTGTTCTTCGTCACCGGGGCCTGAGCGGCGGCGAAGGCGGGTCGGGATCCGGACGCCCGTCCGTCGCGGCGACTCCCCTCAGGTTCGCATCGAATCGACGACCGAGCCGATCTCGTCGGTCTGCTCTTCCACCGCGGCGGCGATCTCGTCGGCCTCCGCAGCGATCTCGTCAGCGGTCTCGGCGGCCCCGTCCACCATCGCAGACACCTCCTCGGCGGAGGCCGCCTGCTCGTCGGTCGCGCGGGCCACCTCGCTCACGCCCGCGGAGGCCTCCGAGACCGTGTCGGAGATCTCGCTCAGGTGGTCCATCGCCTCCTCCGTCCGCGAGACGCCGCGGTCGATCCGCTCGTTGCTTCCCTCGATCTCCGAGACAACCTCCGACATCTCTGATTTGATCTCGTCGACGGTGTCCTCGACGGCCTCGGCCTCCTTCTGGGAGTCCTCCGCGAGGCTCTTCACCTCGTCGGCGACGACGGCGAAGCCGTCGCCGTGCTCGCCCGCCCGCGCCGCCTCGATGTTGGCGTTGAGCGCCAGCAGGTTCGTCTGCTCGGCGATGTCGTCGATCACGTCGACGAACTCGTCGATGTCGTCGATCCGTCGACCGATCCGCTCGATCCCGTCGGTCATCGACTCGGCGGCGTCGGCGACCGAGCGGATCGCCTCCATGGCCTCGGCGGCCGATTCCTCGCCCTCCTCGGCGGCCGCCTCCGCCTCCGAAGCCGCCTGCGCGACCTGCTCGGCCGAGGAGGCGACCTCCTCGACGGCCGCCGAGAGGTTCGTCATCTCGTCGCTCACGGTCCGCATGTCGTCGGACTGCTCGCCCGCCATCCCGGCGATCTCGGTCGTCGAGGTCGCGACCTGCTCGGACGCGGCCCGGAGCCCCGAGAGGGCGTCGATCGCCTCCGCGTTCGCCCCGTCCGCCGCCTCGATATCCGTCTCGATGTCGGCGTCGACGGCGGTATCGATCTCCCTGTTGTCGATCTCGACTGCCGCCGCGTCGTCGACGTCGGTGGAGTCCATAGACGCCGAACACCTTCCCGCGTGTTATTAATTAGCATCAGAATATTATAGTTGAGATCCAGGGGTCGAGTAATAAAATCGGTTCCGGGATCGACACGACCTCATTCGATCGCCGACAGTCGGTCGGAGATCGCTCCCGGCCGGGCGTCGAAGAACCGACCGCCGCACGCGGTCACGCCGCCGCCGACCTCGGGGTCCGAGCCGACGTGCGTCAGCCTCGCGGCGTCGACGCCGAGCGCGTCGGCGACGCGCTCGAACGCGCGGGGGTCGGGCGCTCGCCACCCGCAGGCGACGCTGGAGACGACGGCGTCGAAGTCGTCGCGCGCGAGGTCCGAACGGACGAGCACGCGTCCAACCAGCTCCGGCACCGCGCAGTTCGCGAACACGCCGACGGGACCCCGCTCCCCGGCGGCCGCGACGGCCTCGACCGCCCCCGCACGCGTCCGGACCGAGGGGTCGAAGGCGGCGACGACGGCCCTGCGGGCGGCGTTGCCGGGGGCGTCGACGCCGCGCGAGGCGAGCGCGCGGCTCACGTGCGCCGGCAGCGGCACCTCAGCGCCCGCGGGTGCGTCGACGTGGGTCTCGTCGTAGGCGTCGGCCCAGTCGTCCGGCACGGGGACGTCGCGGGCGCGTAGTTCCTCGCCGACGGCCCCCGCCGGGTCCGGCGGCAGGTCGGCCTCGACGAGCGTGTCGAACAGCGCGAACGAGGTGGCGGACACGAGCGCGAGTCGCCGGCGCGTCGCCATCAAGGCCCCGGAAGCGGCCGTCGCGCGGATGCGCGTCCACGTCGGGGTCCAAACTCTCGTCTCCCGCGTTCCCGCCCGGCCACGGGCATCGGGGACCGACTCCCGCCATTTAATATCGCGATATTCGATTTATCGACCCGACGGCCGCTCGGCTCTGGACCGACGTCCGACGACGCGACGACCGCGAAAAATACGGACCGGGGCGGACCGGAGCGCTATCCGGCGCTCGGCAACACCAGGTTCGAGACGGACACGTCGGGCGCGCTCGGCTCCGGCAGCGGGAGGTACGACTCCAGTCTGCGGTACTCGTAGGCGAGCGCGGGCAGCACCATCAGCCCGACCGTTCCCGCGACGGCGACGTAGTCGCCGTACCGGAGGTTCACGGACGCGATGGCGAGCCACGTCGCGGTCCACCCGAGTACTGTGCTGGCTATGGCGACTTCGACCACCACGGTCACGGCGCTCGAGAGCCGGTCCTCGAGGATCGACCGTGCCTCGGCAGTCGATGTCTGTGTCACGTCCGGGCGGCGCTGTGTACCGTCCGACTGAAAAGCGTGGGGCGCGCTTTCGGCGTTGAAAACGCTCCGGAAAATCCCCCCGCGAGGCTATCGGACGATGTTCGACTCCAGGTCCCGCGGGAAGTAGGTGAGCCACTCGGTCCCGTTCTCGGTGATCGCGATGGTGTCTGAGTGGCGGTAGCCGTACTCGTCGGTGTAGATCCCGGGCTCGATGGTGTAGATCTGCCCCGGAGCCATGACGGCGTCGCCCTCGTCGACGTGGTCGTAGTCGTCCCAGCCGCGGTCGATGTACGGCGGCTCGTGGCCCCCGAGGCCGATGTTGTGGCCGACGTGGTGCTGGGCGGTGTCCTCGATCCCCTGCTCGAGGAAGTAGTCGCGGACCGCTTCGTCGACGCCGGCGATGGACTGGCCGGGGCCGAGCGCGTCGATCGCGATGTCCTGGGCCTCCAGCATCAACTCGAAGTAGTGGACCTGCTCGTCGCTGGGCTCCCCGACGAACATCGTGCGCTCCAGCTCCGAGTGGTAGCCGTCGACGTTCGCGGACGCGCCCGTGATCAACACGTCGCCCTCCGAGAGCCGTTCGTTGGGGGTGTGGCCGTGCGGGAGGGCGGTCTCTTCGCCGGAGATGTAGCCGGCGTGTACGGGGCCGGACCCCCGGGTCCGGACGGCGTAGCGATCGCCGAGCGTGTCGAGCATCGCGCGGGAGGCGTCGGTCGTCGCCTTCTGGCTCACCGTCACGGGGTGGGCCCCGACCTCGGTGTAGTCGGCGAGGTAGCGGTGTGCGAGGTTCGCCCACTTGGCCGACTCGCGCACGAGGTCGACCTCGGCGTCGGTCTTCTCCCAGCGCATGCGGTCGACCCACGACTGGTCTTCCACGTCGACGAACTCCGAGAGCGCGGGGCCCTCGTACCCCATCACGCCGGGCGCGCCGTCGGCGTCGGAGACGACCGACTCGACGCCCATGCCCGCCAGCATCTCGGCGGCCGTCTCGACGGGGGTACCCTGCGGGTAGTCGAAGTACGGGTGGACGGCGTCGATCCGGGGGTTCGGCTCGACGCGCTCGACCTCCAGGCGGGGGACCGTGATCTCCATGCCGTCCTGCGTGACCGCGAGGACGACCGGGCGCTCGGTCTGGATGTGGTGAAAGCCCGAGAGATACTCGATACTGGTCGCGTCGAAGAACGTCGCGGCGTCGGCACCGGTGTCCGCGAGTCGCCCGCGAACCTCCGCGAGCCGCGCGTCGAACTCCGATTCGGGGAGTCTGGTCGCCATACGCGCCACCTTCGCCGCTCGCGGGATAAGCCCAGGGGAAGCGGCTCGGGGTGCAGTCACGTCCGTCGGTTCCGAGAGTAAACGGAATACCGCGATACGAAATCGCGTCGGCGACGCACGGACGCCCGTCAGTCGGAACTCACGGCGGCTTCCTTCTCTCCGGCCTCGATGCTCCCCACCTCGGGCGCGTCGTCGTCGCCGCGAGCCTCACGGAGCTTTCCGACCGCGACGGCGACGACGTAGATCGCGACGGCGACGAGGACGATGACGCCCCCGGCGGTCGCCTCGCCGTAGTAGGAGAGACCGATGCCGAGCAGGACCGCCAGTTCGGCGAGCACCACGGAGATCAGCAGCGACCCGGTGAAGCTGCGCGACACCTGCGAGGCCCCCGCGACGGGGACGACGAGCATCGCCGCGACGAGGATGACGCCCATGATCTGCATCGCGCCGACGACGACCAGCGCGGTGAGCATCACCATCACGCGGTTGTACCAGTCTACTGGAATGCCCGACACCTCGGCCGCCGTCTCGTCGAAGGTGACGTACAGCAGTTGGTTGCGCGTGAGCGCGACCGTGGCGACGATGATCCCGAACAGCACCAGCAGGATCGCGGCGTTCTCCGCGGAGACCGTCGAGAGGTTCCCGAAGAGGTACTGGTTGATGCCGACGGCGAGCCCGCCGGCGTTGAGGCTGATCAACACCGTCCCGAGCGCGAACCCGGTCGAGAGCACGATCGCCATCGACACGTCGTTGTACGCGTCGGTCACCTCGGAGATCACCTCGATCAGCAGTGCGGCGATCACCGCGACGACCACGGCGGTGAGGTACGGGGAGACGCCGACGCTGAACACGCCGTTGAGGAACAGGCCGACGGCGACGCCGGCGAAGGCGGTGTGGGCGAGCGCGTCGCCGATGAGCGCCAGCTGGCGGTGGACGAGGAAGGTGCCGATGAGCGGTGCCATCACGCCGATACAGAGCCCGACGAGGATCGCGCGGTGCATGAATCCGTACTGGAGCAGCTCGATCCCCGTGGCGTCGCCGAGCGCGCCCAACAGGAGCGACCACAGGTCGAGGAGGGTATAGATGGGCGCGAGCACGGGATCGAGCGGGCTCCCCTCGGACTGGAGGGTCGGCGTCGCGAGCGCGGAGACCGCGCCGGTCGAGAGTCCGGCGGCCACGGTCATCGGTCGTCCCCGCCGAGGCCGACGGCGGTGCCGAACGCCCGCGCGAGCGCGTCGCTCTCGACGAACTCGTCGGTCGGGCCGTCGAAGTACACCTCGCGGTTCAAGCAGACCACGCGCTCGGCGTGGTCGACGACGGCACCGAGGTCGTGCTCGATGAGGAGCACGGTGATGCCGTCGTCGTTGAGCGCCTCCAGGAGGTCGTAGAACGCCTCGACGGACTCGGCGTCGACGCCGACGGTCGGCTCGTCGAGCACGAGCAGGTCCGCCTCGCTCGCGAGCGCCCGGGCGATGAAGGCGCGCTGGCGCTGTCCCCCCGAGAGCTTCGTGATCCGGCGGTCGGCGAAGTCGCTCATCCCGACTGTCGCGAGCGCCTCGTCGACGATCCGCCAGTCCTCGGCCGACAGCAAGCCGAAGCCGACGTGGGGGAACCGACCCATCTTCACCACCTCGCGGACGGTGATCGGCATCTCCTTGGCCGCGCTGGCGTGCTGGGAGACGTACCCGACGCGCTCGCCGTCGTCGAAGCGGTGGGCCGGCTCGCCGAACAGGCGCGTCTCGCCCACGTCGGGGCGAAGCAGGCCGAGCATGAGCTTCATCAGCGTCGACTTCCCCGAGCCGTTCGGGCCGACGACGGCGACGTACTCGCCCGCGGCGATGTCGAGGCTCACGTCCTCGACGACCGGCGTCGCCGTGTAGCCGAACGTCACGTCCGACAGGGAGATCACGTCGTCGTCGGTCGACCGGGTCGCCCCGTTGTCCGCGGGGTCGGCGGCGCTCGTGGACTCGGCCGTCGCGTCGGCGCGGCTCATTCGAAGTTCCTCCACTCGTCGTTCCAGCCGTCGTATCCGGCCTCCTCGGGGGGCGTGTTGCCGAGGACGACCTCGAAGGTGGGCATGTTGATGTTGTACGCGATCTCCTCGTAGCCCCAGTCGTTCTCGACCCAGTCCTCGCGCACGCCCGCGTACGGCGTCACGGGGTAGTACGCCTCCACGTCGGTCTCGGCGATGAGCTGTTTCGCGGGCCGGCGCGTCTCGAAGACGCCCGCCCCGATGTAGCGGATGTCGTTCTCGTCGATGACGCGCTTGGCCTCGGTGATGTCCGAGGGCTTCACGTCGCCGCTTGCGGCGAGGTTGACGACGAGCGGTCGCATCTGGACGCCGTAGCGGTCTGCGATGTACTGGAAGGCGTTGTGCGCGGCCAGTTGAACCACGTCGCGCTCGGCAGCGTCGAAGATCGCCTCGTAGTCGGCGTCGATGCGATCCAGTACCTCCTTGTACGACGCCGCGTTGTCGCGGAGCGCGTCCTCGTGGGCGGGCGCGAGTTCGACCAGCCCCTCGACGATGTTGTCGACCGCGACCTTCGCCCGCCGGGGATCGAGCCAGAAGTGCGGGTCCCGCCCACGGCCCTCGCCGACGCCCTCCTCGTCGCGGTCGAGGGTGTCCGCGAGGGGAACGAGATCGACGCCCTCGCGGACGTTGATCAGCTGCGTGTCCACGTCGTCGTCCTTCAGCGTCTGGATGGCGCGGTCGGCCCACGGCTGGAAGTCCTCGCCGACGTGGATGAACGCGTCTGCGTCGACGATCTGTCTGGTGATGGTCGCGTTCGGCTCCCAGCCGTGGCCGTGCAGGCCGGTCGGCACGAGGTTTCGAACGGTGATCGGCGTGTCGTCGGCGATCTCCCTGGCGAAGTCGTAGAAGCTGAAGAACGACGCCACAGCGACCGGTCCGTCCGCTCCGTCGTCGGTTCCCGATCCGGCGTCTCCCCCGCGGCCGCTCCCGGCCGCACCGCCGAGACACCCGGCAGATCCGGACGCGAGCAGGGCCGTCCCGCCCGCGAGGAACCGGCGTCTGGTCGGTCTCGGCGAACCCGTCGGGTCACGTGCGTCGGTCATACGTACTCGAAGAAGAATCCCCGAAGGATATAGTTGTATCGAACAAAGCTCTAGATTAGACTATTCTAATCTTTGGTGCTACGTGTCGTCCGGGCGCGGTTCCGGTTCACGTCTCGATGCCGTGTAAGACGGCCGTGCCTCGGCGGGCGGGCGACCGCAAGAGGGAGGCGGCCCTCGGTCGGTCGGTGTGAGTCACGCGTCGGACATCGGGGATACATTAATATGGGCGGTGTCGTAAACGGAGGGTGATGAGCAAGATCACCTTCCGCGCGGACTCGGACCTCGTGGACCGCCTCGACGAGTTCGAGGCGTCCAAGAGCGAGGTCATGCGGGAGGCGCTCCGCGCGTATCTCGACGACGCGGAGCGGCGGGACGCGGTCGGCTCGGGATCCGACGGTGTCGCCGAGGAGCGCTCTCCGCTGGACGACGCGTTAGCGGCCCGCGTCGACGAACTGGTGACCGCGCGCCTCGACGAGGAGTTCGGGACCCGGCGCGGTGATCGCGGCGGTTACGCGGACCGAGGGCGTCCCTCCCGAACCCCTCGCGTCGCCGATACCGTTCCGTCGGTGGACCTCACCGTGAACGTCGACGGCGTCGGGGCCGGAGTCGACGGACCCGCAGACGGAGACGAAACGACAGCCACAGCCCCGAACGCGCCCGCGACGACGGCGAACGACGGATCGCGTTCGGAGACTGACCGGGAGACGGAGGCGGCCGCGGGAACCGCGTCGGACGCGGACTCACGAAGCTGCGCGCAGTGCGGAGAGGACGTGTCCGACGACCACGTCTTCTGCCCGAACTGCGGGGAGAAGGCGACCCGGCGGCTGTTCTGCGAGTGCGGGGACGAGGTTCGTTCCGACTGGGGGTTCTGTCCGGGATGCGGTCGACGGACGCCGACTGCCGACGTGCTCGACGCGCCGTAAGACGCCGCGCCGGTTTGCCGGGGACTGACACCGGATGTAAGACAACTTGGCGGTATCGGTCATACAACCGCCGGTAACTTTATATATAATCGGTATGTTGGTAGGGGTGCGTAAGACGGCATGTCTTACGACTCGGTCGGTCGGGGCGGGGAAACTCCGGCCGCTGGTCGTGAGGACACGTGTGATCGTGTCTGTCGTCTTACCGGGGGAATGCAAGAATATGGAGCGTGTGACACTACGAATCCCGAAACAGCAGATCGAGGAGGTCGAACAGATGGTCGAGACGGGGGAGTTCCCGAATCGCAGCGAGGCGATTCGCTCCGCCGTCCGCGACATGCTCAACGAGCAGGCTGACGCCTCCGGTGAGCGGACGCGCGGCGAGCGCAGTAAGCGCAGCTGGGCGAAGGTGTAACATGCAGGACATCGTCCAGGACGCCCTCGCGAACGCGGAGGCGGAGCAGCGGAGCATGGACGCCGGCGGCGACGACGACGAGTTCGGGGAGCCCCGGATCGTCATCGTCGGCGCGGGTGGTGCCGGCAACAACACCATCAACCGACTGTACAACATCGGCGTCGACGGCGCGGAGACCGTCGCGATCAACACCGACAAGCAGCACCTCAAGATGATCGAGGCCGACACGAAGATCCTCGTCGGCAAGTCCCTGACCAACGGGCTCGGCGCGGGCGGCGACCCCTCGATGGGCGAGCGCGCCACCGAGATGGCCCAGGGAACGATCAAGGAGGTGCTCGGCGACGCGGACCTGGTGTTCGTGACCGCCGGCATGGGCGGTGGAACGGGCACCGGCGCGGCCCCGGTCGTCTCGAAGATCGCCAAAGAGCAGGGCGCGATCGTCGTCGGCATGGTGTCGACGCCGTTCAACGTCGAGCGCGCCCGCACCGTCAAAGCCGAGGAGGGGCTCGAGGAGCTCCGCAACGAGGCCGACTCGATCATCGTTCTGGACAACAACCGCCTGCTCGATTACGTCCCGAACCTCCCGATCGGCAAGGCGTTCTCGGTGATGGACCAGATCATCGCCGAGACGGTGAAAGGGATCTCCGAGACCATCACCCAGCCGTCCCTGATCAATCTGGACTACGCGGACATGTCCACGATCATGAACCAGGGCGGCGTCGCTGTGATGCTCGTCGGCGAGACCCAGGACAAGAACAAGACCCAGGAGGTGGTCAACGACGCGATGAACCACCCCCTGCTCGACGTGGACTACCGCGGCGCGTCCGGCGGGCTGGTCCACATCACCGGCGGTCCCGACCTCACGCTGAAGGAGGCCGAGGGAATCGCCGACAACATCACCGAGCGCCTCGAGGCGAGCGCGAACGTGATCTGGGGCGCGCGCATCCAGGAGGAGTACAAGGGGAAGGTCCGCGTCATGGCGATCATGACCGGCGTCCAGAGCGCGCAGGTGCTCGGTCCGAGCACGCAGAAGCAGGCCGACAAGTCGCGCCAGAGCATCGAGGGCGGCCAGGCGTCCGAACTCGACTTCGACGCGAAGTCGAACGCCGAGGCCGCCGCAAACGGCGGAAACGGTGGGAACCAGGAGGCGGCCTGGCAGTCCGACGGCGGCCGCGACTCCCGCAACGAGCGGAACAACGGCCTCGACGTCATCCGCTGAGGGCCGGTCGCTCCTCGCGGACCCGGCGTCGACGCGGTCCCCGCGCCCCCCGGTACGGCGCGGTACGGTTCTCTCGATTTCTCGCGCCCACAGCGTCGCGACGGAGGTCGGCGTTTACGTGCGCTGACTCCCCGAGAAGCGCGTTTACGCGGCCTCGATCGACGCGACGAGTTCGCACTTGCGACACACGTCGCGTGCGGTCTTCGACCCGCAGTTCTCACACGGCGACAGGTCCGGACCGCCGTCGTCGACCGTATCCCCGTCGTCGGACGCGTCGCCGTCGTCGGTCGCGTCGTCGCCGCGGTACTCGTCGGCCAGCACGCCCGACACCTCCTCGTACCCGGCCATGATCGAGTGTCTCACGCCGGGGTGCCGCTCCTCAAGTTCGAGCAGCAGCTCCTGAATCTCCCCGCGGTACGCCTCGCTCGCGTGGGGGCACTCGGCCACGTGCGAGGGCAGATCCCGCAGGTGGCAGTACAGCGCGACCTCCTTCTCGGGCACCTCGCGCAGCGGCTTCGCCCGGGGGACGAAGTGATCGCTCTCGCGTCGCTCGGGGAACGGCCCCAGCGAGGCGTCGAAGTGCTTGGCCATCTGCGCGGCGTCGCCCTCGAGGAAGTTCATCAGGGCGGTCTGGGCCTCGTCGTCGAGGTTGTGGCCCGTGAGGAGTTTGTCGGCACCCAGGTCCTCGGCGTACGTCTCCAACAGGTCGCGCCGGAACACGCCGCAGTAGGCACAGGCGGCCATGTTCTCGGGGTCGTCCTCGACCACGTCGTCCATGCGGACGCCGAGCTCCTCCTCGTAGCTCACCACCTCGTGGCGCATGTCGAGGTCGGCGGTCAGCGCCTCGCAGGCGTCGAGCGACTCGTCGCGGTAGCCCTCGATCCCCTCGTGGATCGAGAGCGCGACCATCTCGACTCGGGGGTCCTCGGCGAACGTCTCGTCGAGGATCGTCGCGAGCACGACGCTGTCTTTCCCGCCAGAGAGGCCGATCACCCAGCGATCGGGATCGTCGGGCGTCGCGTCGTCGGGGAGGAGGTCGTCCTCGCGCACGCGCCGGCGGACGCGTCGCTCGACCGACTCCAGGAAGTGCGACTCACAGAGATGTGCCCCGGAGTAGGCGGCGTGCATCACAGCGTCCGCGCCGCACCTGTCGCAGTCCATCACCGCCGGCTTGCGCCCGCCGGGGGATACCCGTTTCGCACGTCGACGGACAGACTCAACCCCGCGACCGACGACGACGCCGTATGACACCGACGCTGCTTGACCGACTCCGGGCGCGGCTGTTCCGTCTCGCCTTCTCGTACTACCCGTCGTTCTGGTCCACCGGGGCGACGCTCGCCTCGTTGGCCCCGGACTTCTCCGCGGCCGAGGTGGAGCTCCCGCTGACGTGGCGCACGCGAAACGGCATGGGGACGCTGTTCGGCGGGAGCATGTACGGCGCGGTCGATCCGGTGTACGTCGTGCTGTTGCAGCGCCGGCTCGGCGACGGGTTCACCGTCTGGGACAGGGCCGCCGAGATACGCTTCCGGAAGCCCGGGCGCTCGACGCTGTACGCGACGTTCGAGGTGCCGGACGCCGAGATCCGGGAGATACGCGAGTCGCTCGACCCCGGCGAGTCGTGCGACCGCGTGTACGACGTCGATCTCGTCGACAGCGAGGGGACCGTCCACGCGGAGGTGGAGAAGACGGTGTACGTCCGCCGCGACGAGTGACGCCGACGCGACGAGCGACGACGGTGCGACGCGTAAGACGCTTCACCCGGGAGAGCCGATCAGACGCCATGGAGCGCGAGGCGGCCCTCGACCGGGTGGAGGCGATCATCGACGCCGTCGACGAGGGACCGACACCGGTGCCGGTTCGCGAGGTGTGGGTGTACGGCGACGTGGCGTTGGGCCTCGACCCGATCGACCGGCTCGACGTGTACGTGACGAAGGACCTCCTCATGCGGGGCGACGACGCCGACGCCGCCGAGTCGTTCGAGCGCTCGCACGGCGTGAAGGGCGTCGGCCGGTCGGTTTCGGCGGAGTGGGCTCGCGAGCACCCCGAGCACCTCCGCGCGAACGACGCCGGTCACGCGGCTCCGGAGAAGTGTCTGGCCGCGCAGTTGCTCCCGGAGGACGAGCCGGTTCACCTGGAGGTGTGTAACGCGCCGTTCGACCAGAACGTCAGACAGCGACTCACGGCGGGCCTCGACCGCGAGGCGTACGAGCAGGTGCTCGACCCCCGTGGAGTCCAACTGTACGCGGAGGGGCGGCGGGCGACGGAGACGATGGCGAAGCTCCGCGGCGGGGAGCTCCCGTTCCCGACGCTGTCGGGAGCGCTGGAGATGCTCGGGGTCGAGGATGCGGAGGCGACGGCGATCGCCGACGCGATGGCGACCGCCCGCGACCGACAGGAGGGCGCGACCGTCCGCGGGGACGTCGTCTGACGACGGGGAGCGCCGGAACGCGACGGTGACTCACACCCGTCCGACGACTCACACTCGTCCGACGGTCACGTCGAACGGCACCCACTCCGCGCGTTCGTACTCGCGGTCGGCCGCCTGCCCCGCGGCGGTTCGACCCATCTCGCGCCACTTCCTGCGGAGCGCGTCGTAGCCCTCGTCGCCGTCGGCGAGCGCCCGACGGAGTTCGGCCTCGTGGTCGGCGATCCCGTCGCCGCTCGCCTTGCGCGCGATGCCGCGGAGGTCCGCCTCCGAGTACGGCGGCTCGACGCGCTTCTCGTGGCGGTAGCGCCGCGAGTCGATGCCGGACAGGCCGGCGTCGTCGAACAGCTCGCGCACGCGGTCGCCCATCGCCACGTCGGTGTCGACGCCGGCGATGTACGCCTCGCGGACGCGGGCTTCCAGCGCCGCCTCGCTGTCGACGCTCGATTCGACGGCGACGTCGGCGTTGTCGGGCTCGACGGCGGCGACCAGCTCCCCGGAGACGCGGGCGAACTCCCGGACAGCGGCGGCGGGGTCCGGGAGGTTGATCAACAGCGCCTGACAGACGACGAGGTCGAACGCGTCGTCGGGGAACGGCAGCCGGGTGGCGTCGCCGGCGCAGTAGGCGATGTCGGGGACGGCGTCGCGGTCGCCGTCAGCGTCGCGGTCGCGGTCGCTGTCGGCGTCGCCGTCGCGGTCGGTATCGCCGTCGCGGGCGGCCGACAGCAGGTCCGTGTCCGCGTCGACGCCGACGACGGTCGCGTCTGGGGTCTCCTCGTCGAGGACGCGGGTGAGTTCGCCGGTCCCGCAGCCGACGTCGAGGACGCGCGATCGGTTCGCGAGGTCGAGCGGGTCGAGCGCCTCCCGCGACTCCCACATCCCGCGGCGCGTTCGGTCGAGGTAGTCGGCGGTGAAGCGGCGCATCGAGCGGTTGTCGTTGGACTAGTGGGGCGGTCCGGGTGAAAAGTGGGGGGATCGGGAGTGGTCTGTTCCGACTGTACTACTGCGGGTCAGCGGCTCTCGAAAGCCCCCGGGCGTCTCGTGGACTGCGACTCGCTGCGCTCCTCGGCTCGCTCCCTTCAGTCGCTCGCCTGTGGTGCTTGCTTCGTCTCGTCTCACGAGACGCCCGTCCCCTTTCATTCCCACCCCACCGCACCGCAACCACGTCCTCCCCAGCCGATTCGCTCGGTCGCTCACGCTCACGGGTCGCTTCGCTCCTCGTTCGCATCGAGACCTCGCTCCGCTCGGCC
Organism: Halobaculum sp. CBA1158; assembly: GCF_021431925.1. NCBI lineage: Archaea > Methanobacteriati > Methanobacteriota > Halobacteria > Halobacteriales > Haloferacaceae > Halobaculum > Halobaculum sp. CBA1158. The sequence goes on from NZ_CP090371.1 coordinate 710,442, forward strand.
TCGCGCTCCCTCGCTCATCCCTCGCGCGCGACGACCGCACACGAGGTGCGGTCGGACGCGCGCCGACGGCAGCTTCGGATACGGCGTGCGGACAGCATCGACGCTCGGCCCGTCCGACCGCGACGCTCTAACGAGAACGAAGCCGAAGCCGAAATCGAAACCGAAAACGGCGGTTACAGGCGATTCTATCCCAGGATGTCCGTCCTCACACGGACTCTTCGAGGTCGTAGAGGTCGCCGTACTTCGTCGTCACGTAGTCGACGAAGTAGTCGGCGGTGAAGTCCTCGCCGGTCGCCTCGCGGACGAGTTCGTTCGTCTCGTAGCGGGAGCCGTGTTCGTGGACGTTCTCGCGGAGCCACGCCTGGAGCGCCTCGAAGTCGCCCTCGCGGACCTTCCCGTAGATGTCCCCGATGTCGTCCTCGGCGGCGTTGAACAGCTGGCTCGCCATCACCGATCCGAGGGAGTACGTCGGGAAGTAGCCGAAGTTGCCGTGGCTCCAGTGGATGTCCTGAAGACAGCCCGTGGAGTCCGTGTCGGGCCGGATCCCGAGGTACTCCTCGTACTTGTCGTTCCAGACCTCGGGCACGTCCTCGACGTCGAGGTCGCCCGAGATCAGCTCCCGTTCGATCTCGAAGCGGATGACGATGTGGAGGTGGTAGGTCAGTTCGTCCGCCTCGACCCGGATGAGGTTGTCCTCGTACACCTGGTTCGCGGACTCGTACGCCTCGCGCGCGGTGGCGTTGGTGTCGAAGCGGTCCTCGAACTTCGGGAGCACCAGCTCCCAGAACGCCGGCGAGCGCCCGACGTGGTTCTCCCACAGCCGCGACTGGCTCTCGTGGACCGACAGGTCGCGCGACTCGCCCAGCGGCGTGCCGAACCGCTCCTCGGGCAGCCCGAGGTTGTAGAAGGCGTGACCGAACTCGTGGACGGTGGCCATCAGCCCGCCCAGGGGATCCGTCTCGTCGTAGCGCGTGGTGACCCGGCAGTCGTACACGTTGCCGGAAGTGAACGGGTGCGTCGAGGGGTCGAGACGGCCGCGGTCCCAGTCGTACCCCAGCGTCGTGAGCACGTCGCGCGAGAGGCCCTCCTGTGCGTCCTCGGGGAACTCACCGGCGAAGGCGTCGGTGGTCACGTCGGCGTTCGACTCCCGGATCTCGTCGATCATCGGGACGAGCGTCTCCTTCAGGGTGTCCAGGATCTCCTCGGCCCGCTCCAGCGACAGGCACGGCTCGTAGTCCTCGAACAGCACCTCGTAGGCGTCGCGGTCGGGGTCGATGTGCTCGGCGTACTCGCGCTTCAGCTCGACAAGCTCTTCGAGGTACGGCGCGAACTGCTCGAAGTCGTCCTCCTCGCGGGCGGACTCCCACGCGCCCAGCGCCTCGGTCGAGGTCTCCGATATCTCCTCGACCAGCTCGACGGGGACCGAGTCGGCGCGCTCGAACTCGCGGCGCATCTCCCGCAGCTGCGCGGACTGCTCCTCGTCGAGGTCCATCGCCTCGACCTCCTCCAGCAGCTCCGCGGTGCGGTCGTCGGTGAGCAGCTCGTGGCTCAGCGAGGAGAGCACGGACAGCTGCTTCGAGCGGGCGGGCGTACCGCCCTCGGGCATCATGACCTGCTGGTCCCACCCGAGGACGCCGGCGGCACCCTGAACGCCGTTGATCCGCTCGAATCGTTCCACCAGTTCCGCGTATGCGTCGGCCGTCTCGGCATCGCTCGCGCTTGCGTCAGTAGCCATCGCGCAAACCTTGCCGGCCGGCGCTCTTGAAACGTCCGTTACGCAGAGCCGCTTCGGCTCACGCGAACGCGCCCGCGCGCTCGACCACTTCGCGGTAGATCCGGTAACAGCGGTCGAGCACGTCGAGCCCGACGCTCTCGGTCGCCGTGTGGGCCTCGCCCGACTCGGCGGCCCCACAGATCACGCAGGCCGTGCCCGTCTCGGCGAGCCACCCGGCGTCGGTCGCGTGCGGCTTCACGACGTGTTCTGGCGTCACCGACCCCGACTGCACGTCGCGTGCGGCCGCGAGCACCGCGTCGGCGAACTCGTCGTCCGAGCAGGCCATCGGGGGGAGGTCCTGGTCGACGCGCCACGTGACGCCGTCGATCGACTCGGCTCGCTCCAGCGGCGCGCGCTCGTCGGGGACGGTCCGCTCGTCGACCGTCACCTCGCAGGCGTCGGGCACGACGTTCCAGGCCGTGCCGCCGTCGATCCCGGTGACCGCGACGCTCCCGCGGACCGACTCGCCCATGACGGTCGTCTCGGGGAACGCGAGATCGCGGACCACGCTAACGGCGTCGCAGGCGCGGTAAACAGCGTTAACGCCCTCCTCGGGGATGCTCGCGTGTGTGCTCTCGCCGGCGGCGACGAGCGTGCTCGCGCGCCGGCCCTTGTGCGCGACGACCACGTCGGTGACGCCCGGCCCCGAGTAGTTCGTCGACCCCTCACCGACGACCGCGTACTCGGGAGCGAAGCCGTCCTCGATGGCCGCTCGCGCGCCGACGCCGCCGGCCTCCTCCCCGACGAAGGAGACGAAACACAGCTCACAGCCGTTCGGCTCCGCGTCGCGGAACGCGCACATCGCGGCCGCGACCGCGCCCTTCATGTCGGCGCTTCCGCGCCCGTACAGCCTGCCGTCGCGCTCCTCGACGACGTACGACTCCTCCGGGTCGCTTCCGTCGCCGTCGGCGGTCGTCTCCACCTGCGAGTCGTCCGGCGGCACCACGTCGTGGTGGCCGACGAGCGCGACCGTCGGCTCCGCGGGGTCGCCCGTGCGGGCGAACACGTTCCCGTGATCGTCGCGCTCTACGTCGCCGTCGGTCTCCGCCCGAAGCCACGACTCGATGGCGTCGCCGGCGGCGGTCGCGTCCTCGTGGCTCGGAATCGACACCAGATCCCGCGTCAGCGGGCGCAGTCCCGCGGGCGTATCGTCGGTCGCGTTCACATCGACCTCGGGGACCGGCGCGGGCATAACTCCGGCGTCGGCGGGCCAAAGCCCGCGGACACCTCCGAGCCCGACCGGACGCCGACGCCGTCCCATGCAAGCAGTCTTAAACGGCTCCCGACCCCAGCAGGCGTATGAACGTCGTGCCGGACACGAGCGCGGTCATCGACGGCCGCGTGTCGGAGCGCGTCGACGCCGGCGACTACGAGGGAGCGACTGTGTACGTCCCCGAGGCGGTCGTCGGCGAACTGGAAGCGCAGGCCAACGCCGGCCGCGACACCGGCTGGGACGGGATCGCGGAACTCCAGCGTATCGCCGAGCTCGCCGACGAGGGAGCGATCGACGCCGAGTTCGTCGGTCGCCGCCCGACCGCGGCCGAGCAGGAGGGCTCCGGGGAGGGCGACATCGACGCCCTGATCCGCGACCTCGCGGTCGACCACGACGCCGTGTTACTCACCTCGGACTTCGTCCAGGCGGAGGCCGGGAAGGCGACCGGACTCGACGTGGAGTACGTCGAGGCGGTCCCCCGCGGCGTGACCGACGACGACGGCCTCGACATCGAGCGGTTCTTCACCGAGGACACGATGTCGGTCCACCTCAAGACCGGCACGCACCCGAAGGCGAAGCGCGGCGACATCGCCGACCTCCACTACGTCCGAATCGACGACGCCGACGGCCCGTCCGACGAGACGCAGATGGCGGAGTGGGCCGACGAGATCGAGGCGACGGCTCGGGCGTCGAACCAGGGGTTCATCGAGCTGTCCGAGCCGGGGATGACGATCGTACAGTATCGCAACTACCGGATCGCCGTCGCGCGGCCGCCCTTCTCGGACGCCATCGAGATCACCGCCGTTCGGCCGATCGCGAAGACGACGCTCGACGACTACGAGTTCGCCGACGAACTGCGCGACCGCTTCACCGAACGCCAGCGCGGTGTTCTCATCTCGGGCGCGCCCGGCGCGGGGAAGTCGACGTTCGCGCAGGCGGTCGCGGAGTTCCTCAACGACGAGGAGTACGCGGTGAAGACGATGGAGAAGCCGCGCGACCTGCAGGTCTCCGAGGAGATCACCCAGTACACGGCCCTCGGCGGCGACATGGCCAAGACCGCCGACTCGCTGTTGCTCGTGCGGCCGGACTACACCATCTACGACGAGGTGCGAAAGACGCACGACTTCGAGGTGTTCGCGGACATGCGTCTCGCCGGCGTCGGGATGGTCGGCGTCACCCACGCGACCCGCGCTATCGACGCGCTCCAGCGCCTCGTCGGGCGCGTCGAACTCGGGATGATCCCGCAGGTGGTCGACACCGTGGTCTTCATCGAGGCCGGCGAGGTCGACACGGTCTACGACGTGACGACGCAGGTGAAGGTGCCCGAGGGGCTGACGGCCGAGGACCTCTCGCGACCCGTCATCCAGGTGGTCGACTTCGAGACCGGCACGCCCGAGTACGAGATCTACACCTTCAACAACCAGGTCGTCACGGTGCCGCTGGACGGCACCGACGGCGGCGACGAGACGGGCGTCGGCCGGATCGCCAAACAGGAGATCGAACGCGAGATCCGCTCGGTCGCCCGCGGTCACGTCGACGTGGAACTCCAGGGACAAAACGAGGCGGTCGTCTACGTCGAGGAGGACGACATCAGCTACGTGATCGGCAAGGGCGGCGGCCGGATCACTGACATCGAGAACCGCCTGGGAATCAACATCGACGTGCGCACCCACGCCGACCGCTCCGGCGGCGGCGCTGGCGGCGCGCCGCCGGCCGACGGAGCGGGCTCGACGCCGAAGCCGCAAGGCGAGGTCGTCCAGCCCGAGATCACCAGCCGTCACGTGGAGATCCGGATGGACGAGCACGTCGGCGAGACCGTCGAGGTGCGCGCGGACGACGAGTACCTCTTCACAGCGACCGTCGGCCGCGGCGGCGACATCCAGGTATCGCGCGGCAGCGCCATCGCCGAGGAGCTCGAGGACGCTATCGATCGAAAGCGGACGATCACCGTCGTTCCCGCCTGAGGCGGTCGCTCAACCGCTCGTCTGAGCACGGAGTAGACGGGGGCTGACACCGGGACTCGTCGTTCGCGCGCGGCGTCGAGTCCCGGTGTTTCGCCGGACGACGCGCGCTCGTCGTCACCGCACGCGGGGGCATGGTCCCGGTATCGGGGATAAACGTTCGTCTCGCCGGGTCGCATGCGGTAGATCCTGTACCGCGACGGCGACACCGTCCGCGACCGTGTCCGCGACGGCGGCTGTACTGCCGCATCGAGCACCGCCGGAGCTACCGCTCGACGGTGGAAAACTGCGGGTCGCGTTCCCGTCTCGATTTGTCGCGGTGGCCGGAGAACCGAACGACACGGCGTCGATGGGTGCTCCGTGTCGGTCACTCGGTGTCGGTGGCCACCCGGCGTCGGCGTTCAGTCGGCGTCGGCGTTCACTCGGCGCAGGTCGCTTCCTGCCCGTCCTCACATCCCTCCGATCGTTGTCCCGGTTGCGAGTCGGCGGTGGCCGACTCGCGACCACCGTCGGCCTCGGCCTCGGCCGCCCGCGGTCCCGTGAGCTGATAGAGATTCTGTCGAGCGTCGGCGAAGTAGACGTCCTCGTCGACGATCCCGATGTTCTCGAGCCGTTCGAGGGCGTACCGTACCGTCCGTGCGGAGAGCATCGACTCCTCGACGATCCCCTTCTGCGTCAGCGCTCCGTTGTACTCCAGGACCTTGAACACGAGCTTGGCGCTTGGGGGGAGGTCGTCGAGGGAGTCCTCGTCGGTTCCGTCCATCATTACGAATCGAAACACCGGACCATGATAAAGGTTCACGGAACACTATTCGGTCCGGGGTCCGTTGATCGGGCAAGCGAACCCCTTTTGTCGCCGGCTGGCGGAGCTACGAGCATGGCTACCGAAACCGCTTCGGGGCTCTCCGACCACCTGCGCGGGGTGACCGTCACCACCGTTTCGTGTCTGGCGGGGATCGCCGCGGCGCTCGTTTGCGCGATGGCCCCGTTCCTCGGGACGTCTCCCGAGGCGGCGACCGACACACTCGCGCTGGTCGTGGTCGCGGGCTTCGTCTTCGTACAGATCCCGCTGTTGAAACTGCTCGGCGTGGAGGTCGAGGAGTTCGGGATCAAGGATAACCTCTACGTTGCGTTCATGACCTTCACGCTGTGGTTCATCGCCTACGGCGTCATCCTCTCGGCGAACGTGGCGTAAGATGGCGGACGACAGCATCGCGGTCGTCGACCTCGATCGGTGTCAGCCCGACCGGTGCAACTACGAGTGTGCGAACTTCTGCCCGCCGAACCGCACCGGCAAGGACTGCATCGTCGAGCGCGGCGACCACTACGAGGAGGACGAACCGTACGACGGCGGCCCCGACCAGATCTGGATCTCCGAGGAGATCTGCCTGGGCGAGACGTGCGGCATCTGCGTCGAGAAGTGCCCGTTCGACGCCATCGAGATCATCAACCTCCCCTCCGAACTGGAGAACGACCCCGTGCACCGCTACGGCGACAACGCCTTCTCGCTGTACGGCCTGCCGGTCCCCGAACCCGGTAACGTGACGGGTATCCTCGGTCCCAACGGGATCGGGAAGTCGACCGCGGTGAAGATGCTCTCCGGGGAACTGGTTCCGAACCTCGGTGACCACGCGGAGGAGGCGAACTGGGACGCTGTGCTGGAGCGGTTCAAGGGGACGGAGCTGCAGAACTACGTCGAGCGCGTCATCGGCGGCGAGGTCGAGGTGGCTCGCAAGCCGCAGTACGTCGACCAGATCCCCAAGCAGTTCGACGGCAACACCCGCGAGTTGCTGGAGCGGACGAACGAGCGCGGCGCGCTCGACTCGCTCGTCGAGCGGCTCTCGATCGGCCCGGTGATGGACCAGGACATCGACTCCATCTCCGGCGGGGAGCTCCAGCGCGTCGCGCTGGCGGCGACGCTCGCGCGCGACGCGGACTTCTACTTCCTCGACGAGATCACGCCGTACCTCGACATCGGCCAGCGCATGACCGCCGCGCGGCTCATCCGCGAACTCGCCGACGACGGCGAGCGCTCGATGATGGTCGTCGAGCACGACCTCGCCATCCTCGACCTACTGGCGGACACGCTCCACGTCACCTACGGCGAGCCCGGGGCGTACGGCGTCGTCACCGACCCCAAGTCCACCCGCAACGGCATCAACGAGTACCTGAAGGGCTATCTCGACAACGAGAACATGCGGATCCGCCCCGACGAGATCACCTTCGACGCGCACGCGCCTCGGGAGATCACCCGCTCGCAGGTGCTGTTCGAGTACCCCGACATGCGGAAGTCCTACGGCGAGGGCGAGTTCTCGCTTTCGGTCGACGGCGGCGCGGTCCACGAGTCGGAGGTGCTGGGTATCGTCGGCCCCAACGGGATCGGGAAGTCGACGATGGCGAAGCTGTTCGCCGGCCAGCTCGAGCCCGACGAGGGGGAGCTGGACCTCGCGCTCGACATCGCCTACAAGCCGCAGTACATCGAGATCGACCAGCCGATGCGCGTGGACGCGTTCCTCTCGTCGATCACCGACGACTTCGGCTCGTCCTACTGGGACACGGAGGTCGCCCGGCCGCTCCAGCTCAACCCGATCATGGAGCAGAGCCTCACCGACCTTTCGGGCGGCGAGCGCCAGCGCGTCGCCATCGCGGCGTGCCTCTCGAAGGACGCCGACCTGTACCTGCTGGACGAGCCGTCGGCCCACCTCGACGTGGAACAGCGCGTGCAGGCGACGACCGCCATCCGGCGGTACGCCGAGAACCACGACGCGACGGTGATGGTCATCGACCACGACATCTACATGATCGACCTGCTGGCCGACCGCCTCATGGTGTTCGACGGCGAGCCCGCCGTCGAGGGCCACGCGACCCGACCGCAGGGGATGCGCTCGGGGATGAACGACTTCCTCGGCGACCTGGACATCACGTTCCGCCGCGACGAGCGGACGGGACGCCCGCGGATCAACAAGCCCGGCTCGCAGCTCGACCGCCAGCAGAAGAGCGACGGCGAGTACTACTACTCCGGGTAGCGTCGCCGTTCTCCGGTACGGAGTCGGGAGACCCGCGTTCGTCGTTTCTGACGCCTCGACGGCTGCTCCTGGGGTGACGACGACCCGATCTAGTCGCGACTGTACTCCTTCTTGAAGCCGCGGAACTCCGAGCGGTGGGCCTCCTCGTCGGAGAGGATGGTCACCGCGAGATCCTCGGTCACGGGGTCCTCGGCGGCCTCCGCCGCGTCGATGAGGTCGCGGTACAGCGAGATGGCGTCCTCCTCGGCGTCGATGACGCCCTCGATGACCGACAGCACGTCCGTGGAGTCCTCCGGCGGCTGGAGGGAGTGCTGGTTCGCGGTGAACTCCGCCGAGCCCGGCGGGCGCGCGTCGAGCTGCTTCAGTCGGTTGCCGAGCTGTTCGGCGTGGCCCAGTTCCTCCTGGATGTCGGCCTGGAGGCTCTCTTTTATCTCCTCGGCGCGGACGCCGTCGAGGACGATCGCGTTCGTCTGGTAGTTCATCACGGTCTCCATCTCGTCGCCGTACGCCTTCCGGAGCAGTTCGATGACCTGGTCGGACATGTCGACTCGACGTACCCCGCCCGGAGGCAAATAGCTGTTCGCCGCTGCGAGACGACTGAAATCGGCGACGCCGAACCCGATCGGACGACGGGTCCGGTCGCTACGGACTCAGGTAGTACGGGCGCTCACTCACAATCACACGCCCTCACATAACAGCGGTAGCGAGGCGAAAGCCCACCCCTTCAGGGGTGGGATGAAGCCGACAACTGGGAATCTCTCCACGCTCGTAGGCACGGCTGGGGTTAGATGTCTACATAACATCTTTAGATGAAAGACTTCTACATACTGACGATGCCTCGTGGGTTTGACAGGGAACGTACTAACGTCCACAAACTCCAGTACCACTTCATCTGGTGCCCGAAGTACCGCAGATCGGTGCTTGAGGGCGAGGTACGTGACCGTCTCGAAGAACTCATCGAGGAGAAAGCCGACGAACTCGACCTCGAAATCTTGGAGTTGGCGATTCGCCCCGACCACGTACACCTGTTCATCACGGGCGACCCGACGCTCGCCCCGAACAAGATAATGCAACAGGTCAAGGGCTACTCCTCGCGCCACCTCCGCGACGAGTTCGATTTCGGCTTGCCGTCGCTGTGGACGCGCTCGTACTTCGTCTCAAGTGCGGGCGACGTATCCAGCGAAGTCATCGAGGAGTACATCGACGCCCAAGCAGGTGAGTAGTATGCAACGGAACGTCTCAACCACGGTGCGGGTCAAACTCCACTCGCTGACCAACAGGAAAGCCGACCTGCTCGCCCGTGAGTACGAGGCGTTCCAGACGGCTGTTCACGGTGGAGACGCCGACCTATACTCTGCGACCGACCAGCAGGCGTCGAAGGTGCAACGACAGAAAGACCCGAACCCCGACACCGAACAGCCTGTCGTCCTCCGCAACGACGTGTTCGACGTGGTCCACGACGAGGACACCGTTCTTTCGTCGTGGTGGGTCAAAGTCCCCGTCTACGACCCCGAGCGCGGACGGGGCAACTCCATCTGGTGCCCCGCCTACGTCCCACAGAAGGACGAACAACTCGTCCGTGAGGGCAACGTTCGGGACAGTGAACTGGTGCGCCGTGACGGTGACTGGTACGTCCATCTCGTCGTCAAACGGTCTGTGACCGTCCAAGACGAGTACGACGACGTGCTGGCTATCGACATGGGCGCACGGTGGGTCGCTACCTGCGCGTTCCTCTCCGACCGCAAAACCACCTTCTACGGCGAGGAAGTCCGTCGTATCCGCGAACACTACAAGCAACTCCGCAAGTCCATCGGAAAAGCGAAACCCCGACAAGGACAGCAGGTGGTCAAGCGTATCGGTGACGCGGAAGCGCGGAAGGTGGACGACCGCCTCCACAAAATTGCTCGGCAAATCGTGGAGGATGCCGAGGAACGGAACGCAGTCATCGTTGTGGGCGACCTCGGCGGGATTCGCAAGGACAACGACAAGGGACGGTACGTCAACGACAAGACCCACAAGATGCCGTTCGCCCGCCTGCTCAACTACATCGAGTACAAGGCCCACGACGCGAGCATCGAGGTGCAGTTGGTCGAAGAATACGACACGTCGAAGACCTGCAATCGGTGTTCCTGTGAGGGCGTCCGTGAGACACAGGGGCGCTTTGAGTGTCCCGAGTGTGGGTTGGACGACAACGCCGATAAGAACGGTGCGCTGAACATCGGCAAACGAGCCTTGGGCAAGTTCTCGAAACCGCTGTCCGAGGCGGGGGCCGTACTGGCACGGCCCGAAACGCAGGTCATCGTCCCACGCGACGACGAACCTGCGAACCTCTCCGTATCCGTGGGTTCAACCCCCAGTGGGGGAACCCCACGGCTTTAGCCGTGGGAGGATGTCAGAGACGCTCACTCACAGATACTCGCGCGAGCAGGTGCCGCAGAGGTGCTCTTCTTTCACGTCGACCTCGCGAACAGTCGGGGAGAAGGACATGACGCATTTGCTGTTGTCGCAATGCTCCAGCCCGAGCGTGTGGCCGATCTCGTGGACGATCTCCTTGCGCACTCGATCGGAGAACACCTCGGCGGCCGGCTTGGTGGAGACGCCGCCGTCCGAGGAGGTCTGGAGGCGGTACGTGGAGACGACCGAGCCGTTACCGTTGAGATACGCCAGCCCGAAGACGTAGTTGCGACGCCGGTAGTAGAGGTCCTGCGGGGTGATGCCGATGTTCTTCTCACCGGTTCCCACCCGCGAGACGAGTTCGATGAACTGCTCGGCACGGTATTGGTTGCGGCTGCGGTCGTACGCGCCCTCCGGGATCGACTGCTCGTCGTGAACGCTGACGTCGCAGTCGTACACCGAGCGGAGTCCCGCCGACGCCTCACGCTTCACCTGGGCGGAGACATCCCCGATGGGCACGATGTCGACAAGCATGAACGTGCTTATGTCGGGTGCGAACATAAGTTACCCGCCCGTGTCAGACGATCGTCGGTCCGCGGTCCGCCGGAAACTCGACGAATTCCCACGGCTCTGTGAGGTCGGTATCGGGGATCGCGACGAGGTGGCCGCCGGCCTCGCGAGCGACGGCCGCGCGGTGACTGCGACCGACGTGGTCGAACGCGAGCCACCCGCGGGAGTCACGTTCGTCCGCGACGACGTCGTCGCCGCGGCCGACCGCGTCGCCGGAGACGACGACGCCGACGATCCTGACAACCTCGGCGACGCTGACCCTGACAGCTTCGGCGACGGGGACCTCGACGCCCTCGACGATGCCTACCGCGTGGACTGCGTGTACGCGCTCAACTGCCCGCCGGAACTGCACCGCCCGCTCCTCCGGGTCGCCGGCGCGGTCGACGCCGCCTGCGCGTTCACGACGCTCGGCGGCGACCCGCCGGCGGTCGAGGCGACGCCGCTGGCGCTCTCGGGCGGGGACACGCTGTACGTCGCTCGCGACCCCGACGACGTGTTGATCGACTGATCGACCGACCGGGCGACCGAGCGACTAAGCAACCGACCGACACCGGTTCGCAGTTCGACCCCGTCGCACGGAGTCGCAACGCCCATACGCGGGCCACCCCCTTCGTCGGTATGCGAGTCGACACGGTCGTGTTGGACGTCGACGGCGTGCTCGTCGACGTGGCCGATTCCTACCGCCGGGCGGTCGTCGAGAGCGTCGAGCGCCGGTACGGCGACACCCTCGCCCGCGACGACCTCCAGGCGTTCAAGGACGCCGGCGGCTTCAACAACGACTGGGAGCTGACCGACGCCGTCGCGCTGTACGTCCTCGCCCGCGACCGCGGCCTCGCGGCCGACGTGGCCGCTTTCACCGACGCCATCGCAGCTAACGGCACGGGCCTCGACGGCGCGCGCGCGACCGTTCGCGACGCCCTCGGCGACGAGGCTGCAGACGAGATCGAGGCGGCGTGGGACCCCGACGCGCTCCGCGAGACGTTCCAGGCGCTGTACCTCGGGACGGAACTGTACCGCGACATCGAGGGCGAGGAACCCCCCTTCGAGGCACCCGGATTCGTTCACGACGAGCCGGTGATCGTCGAGGAAGCGACCGTCGACGCGCTCACCGAGGGGTATCCGGTGTGCGTGCTGACGGGTCGACCCGCCGCCGAGGCGGACATCGCGCTCGCCCGCGCGGGCCTCGACGTGCCCGACGACCGTCGGTTCACCATGGACGACTGGGAGGCGGGCAAGCCGAACCCGCGGGCGCTGGTGACGCTGGCCGAGCGCACCGACGCCGACCGGGTCGCGTTCGTCGGCGACACCCTCGACGACGTGCGAACCGCGGTCAACGCCGCCGACGCGGACGGGTCCCGGACCTACCACGGGATCGGCGTGCTGACCGGCGGGCTCGCGGGCGCGGACGGCCGCGCGAAGTTCGCCGACGCCGGGGCCGAGGCGGTGCTCGACAGCGTGAACGACCTGCCGGGGCTGCTGGAGTGAGACGGCGATGAGCGAGTCCGGTCCCGACCGAAGCGCCGACGCCGACGCCGGCGGCAGTCGGTCGCGGGTCGCCCGACTCGGTCAGTTCCTCACGTTCGTCGCGCTGCTGGACCTGCTGGCGCTGTCGATCGGGGCCACGTTCACGCCGCCGGACCCGGTGACGCAGGCGCTCACAGTCGGCCCGATGCTCGTCGTCTCGCCGGTGTTGGCCTACTGGTTCGTGTACAAACGCGAGCCCCCGGACGGCCGATAGCTCCCGCCCGACGACCGCCATCCGTCGGTACGCCGACTACTCCTCGAGCGACAGCACTCGGGTCCGGCCGCCGGGGTCGACGACCTCGGGGTCGGCTCCCGCTGCCCGCGCCCGTCGCCGGAGTTCCCGCGCCAGCGACACGGCGTCGGCGCGCTCGTCTGCCGAGCGGAACGCCAACCGGACGTCGTCCTCGCGACCGGCGACGCGCAGGTGTAGCGAGAAGCCGGTCGGGCGCGCGAACGGCGCGAGTCCCTCGACGTCACCGTAGCGGACGCGAACGGCGTCGGGGTCGTGAGTCGCCTCGGTCCGCGTCACGGCGTGCGGGTCGTACAGCCCGAGCGACTCGAGCAGACCGCCGAACAGCCCGTCGGCCGCCCCACCGACCGCTCGGGCGAGCCGACCGTGTCGGCCGGGCGCGAACAGGACGGCGTCGTCGCCGAGGAACGCGCGACCCGGGCGCGGGCGCTCGTCGGGAGCGGCGCGGAGGATGACGTCGACGGCGTCGGGATCGTCCATACCTCGACGGTGTTCGTCCATCGGCATCAACGCGGTGCTCGACGCGACCGAATCCCCGGTACCGTCAGCCCTGTCCGGTCACGCAACGCTTACCGCCGGGCCGCACCCAGTAATCCCCATGCGAATTGCGCTCTTGGGCGGCACCGGCGACATCGGCGAGGGGCTCGCCGTACGGTGGGGCCGCGACACAGACCACGAACTGCTCGTCGGCTCGCGCGACCCCGAGAAGGCCCGCGCGGCGGCCGAAGAGTACGCCGGGACGGTCGCCGACGCGGGCGGCGACGCTGACCTGAAGGGCTTCGACAACGCGATGGCGGCCGACCGCGCGGACGTGGTCGTGCTCGCTGTGCCGCCGTACCACGTCGCCGACACGGTCGAGGCCGTCGAGGCGACCCTCGACGACGACGACGTGGTCGTCACGCCCGCCGCGGGGATGAAACGTGAGGACGACGGCTTCCACTACCACCCGCCCAGCGCCGGCAGCGTCACCGCGCTCGTACGCGATGCCGTGCCCGACGAGGTACCCGTCGTCGGCGCGTTCCACAACCTCGCGGCCGGGCGGCTCTCGGACCTGTCGCAGAATCTGGGGATCGACACGCTCGTGCTCGCGGACGACGACGAGGCGGCGGCGACGGTGTCGCGACTGGCCGAGGAGATCGTGGGCCTGCGCGCGCTCTCGGCGGGCGGCCTGTCGAACGCCGCGGAGGTGGAGTCGCTGACGCCGCTTCTCATCAACGTCGCGACGAACAACGACGACCTGCACGACCTGGGCGTCCGGTTCGACTGACCGTCGCGCGCGGGCCGGCCGGTGCCCGACGGCTGTCCGTCGTCTCGTTACTCGCCGTCCGCGTCCGCGACCTTCACCACCTGCTTTCCGACGTTCTCGCCCTCGAACAGCCCCAGGAACGCGTCGGGAGCGTTCTCCAGTCCCTCGGTGACGGTCTCGCGGTACTGGAGGTCGCCGCCTGCGACGAGGCCGGCGAGGTGTTCGGTCGCCTCGCGGAAGCGCGGGGAGAAATCGCGCACGAGCAGCCCCTCGACGCGGGCGCGGGTCTCGATGAGCTTGCCGAGCTTCCGCGGGCCGGTGGGGAGCTCCTCGTCGTTGTACAGCGCGATCTGGCCGCAGATCGCGACGCGGGCGTCGACGTTCAGCCGCCCCCACACGGCGTCGGTGACCGGGCCGCCGACGTTGTCGTAGTACACGTCGACGCCGTCGGCGACCGCGTCGAGGCGCGCCCCCACGTCCTCCTCCTTGTAGTTGATCGCGGCGGTGAAGCCCAGATCCTCCGTGAGCCAGTCGCACTTCTCGTCGCTGCCGGCGATGCCGACGACGTTCGCGCCCTGGAGTTCGCCCAGTTGGCCGACGACGGAGCCGACCGCGCCGGCGGCCCCGGAGACGACCATCCAGTCGTCGGCCTTCGGCTCGGCGACCTCGCGCGTGCCGAAGTAGGCCGTGCGGCCGGGCATGCCGAGCACCCCGAGTGCTGTGGAGACCGGCAGGTCGCCGGTGTCGACGGGCGTCAGATCGGAGCCGTCCGCGGTCGCGTACTCGGCCCACGGGAGGTTGCCGACGACGGTGTCGCCGGCCTCGAACCCCGCGCCGTTGGACTCGACGACCTCACAGACCGCGCCGCCGCGGAGGGGGTCGCCCACCTCCCACGGGTCGGCGTACGACTCGCCGGCGCGCATCCGGTCGCGCATGTACGGGTCGACCGAGAGGTACAGCACCCGCACGAGCGCCTCGCCGGGGGACGGTCTGGGTCGCTCGACATCGCGGAGGTCGAACGTGTCCGTGCTCGGGACGCCCTCGGGTCGCTTCGCGAGGTGGAAGCGCCTGTTGTCGGACATGGACTGTACGACGAGCGCCCGGCGCGTAACCCTTCGGGAACGGGGGACCGCGTGCCGGGGGTTTCCGGACGACCGCGTGCCGGGGGTTTCGGGGCGATCGCACGTTCGAGGTCTCCGGGGGACGGTTCCGGCGGGCCGGGTCGCCGACGGCAGGGCGCTTATTGCCTCCCGCGAGCAACTCGTCGCCATGACCGGACTCGCGCTCGACTCCACCCAACTCGACCGCTACTCGCGCCACATCATCCTCGACGAGGTCGGCCCCGCGGGCCAGCAGGCGCTGCTTTCGGGATCGGCGCTCGTCGTCGGCGCGGGCGGGCTGGGGTCACCGGCGATCCAGTACCTCGCGGCGGCGGGCGTCGGTCGCCTCGGCATCGCCGACGACGACGCCGTCGAGCGCTCGAACCTCCAGCGCCAGATCGTCCACGCCGACGCCGACGTGGGCAGGCCGAAGGCAGAGTCGGCCGCCGACTACGTCCGCGACCTCAACCCCGACGTGGACGTGGACGTGTACGAGACGCGCGTCGAACCGGACAACGCCGGCGACCTGATCGCGGAATACGACGTGGTCGTCGACGCCTCCGACAACTTCCGGACCCGGTATCTCGTCAACGACGTGGCGCGCCTGCACGACACGCCCGTCGCCCACGGCTCCATCTACAAGTTCGAGGGACAGGTGACGACGCTGACGCCGGAGGGTCCCTGCTACCGGTGTCTGTTCCCCGAGGCTCCCGAGCCGGGCGAGATCCCCGACTGCGCGACGACGGGCGTGCTCGGCGTGCTCCCGGGGACCGTCGGCTGCATCCAAGCGACCGAGGCGGTGAAACTCCTGCTGGAGCAGGGGGAGGTGCTCGAGGGGCGACTCCTCTTTTACGACGCGATGGACATGACCTTCGAGACGGTGCCGTACCGCCCGAACCCCGACTGCCCCGTCTGTGGCGACGACCCGATCGACTCCATCGAGGGCGTCGAGTACGCCGACGGCTGCGGGATCTCCGCCGACTGAGGCGGTTCTGCTGACTGAGGCGGTTCTCCGACTGAGACGAATCCGCCGACTAGGGTACCTCCGCCGACCGACGGCGGCCGGCCGACCGCCGCCTCGCCGCGTTCGGACCGTTTTTGCCGCCCGGCGTCGGATCCGAGAGCATGCACGCACACGTCGCCGACGGAGCCGTCGCCCCCGCAACCCGGACCGCCCACGTCGCCGGCGCGGACCGGCGGGGGGCCGACGGGTGAGCGTCGCCGACCTGCTCAACGGGATGCCGTTCGCCGACCACATGGGGATTGAGGTCGTCGAGGCCGCCGACGGCGAGGCGGTCGTCGACCTCCCGCTGACCGAGGACCTCTCCTCGGTTCCCGGTCGCCGGATCGCCCACGGCGGCGTCACGTACGCGCTCGCGGACGCGGCCGCCGGCGCGGCGGTCATCTCCCTGCACCACAAGCCGACGCCGACCGTCGACATGCGGATCGATTACCTCGCGCCCGCGACCGACGACCTCCGGGCGGAGGCGACGGTCATCCGCGACGGCGGCAGCGTCGCCACGGCGGACGTCCGTATCGAGGACGCCGACGGCGTCCACGTCGCCGACGCCCGCGGGACGTTCAAGACCGCCGGCGGCGACGACGACGGCGGCGCGTGGGGCGTCACCCCCGGTGACGACTCGCTCGCCGAGTAGCACGGGGATCGGCGACACGCCGGTCGAGGCCGCCGGGTACTGAGACGCGACGGAACCGCGAACCGCCGTCGCCAGCGAGACTGGCGACGACGACTCTGTCGGCGACGAGCCCGTGGGTGGCGACGACCCTACCGACGACGACCCCACCGACGACGAACCCGTGGGTGACGACATCCCGGCGTCCCGTCGGACCGCCCGACGGAATCGTGTCCTCTCGGCACGGACGGGTCACCGACGGCGTGGGACCGTGCGTCGTCGTTGACGAAATTTTTATATGCTTCAAGACACTAACAATGAGTGAAGAACACGGTATCGAGCGGCGAGCAACGCGATTCGGAGCCATCTACATGACACAGACCACACGCCACGAGGGACGCGAGGGAGAGTCGGAATCGACCGGAAGCGACGGGAAGCGATCGGCGTGGACCGACAGTCGAGAGCGCGAGCGAGAGTCGACCGAGGAGTCGGTTCGGACCTGTCCCGAGTGCGGCGGCGAGGTCGTCGCCGACGAGGGGCGCGCGGAGACGGTGTGTCGCGACTGCGGACTCGTCGTGGAGGCCGACGAGATCGACCGCGGCCCCGAGTGGCGCGCCTTCGACGCGAGCGAGAAGGACCAGAAGTCTCGCGTGGGCGCGCCGACGACCACGATGATGCACGACAAGGGGCTGTCGACGAACATCGGCTGGCAGGACAAGGACGCCTACGGCAACAGCCTCTCGGGGAACCAGCGCCGGAAGATGCAGCGGCTCCGCACGTGGAACGAGCGCTTCCGCACGCGCGACTCCAAGGAGCGCAACCTCAAGCAGGCGCTCGGCGAGATCGAGCGGATGGCGTCGGCGCTGGGGCTCCCTGAGAGCGTCCGCGAGACCGCCTCCGTCATCTACCGACAGGCGCTCGAGGACGACCTCCTCCCCGGTCGCTCCATCGAGAGCATCGCCACAGCGAGTCTGCACGCGGCCGCCCGGATCGGGACTGTGCCGCGCTCCATCGACGAGATGGCGCGCGTCTCGCGGGTCGACGAGGAGTCGTTCAAGCGGGCGTACCGCTACATCGTCCGCGAGCTGGGCCTGGAGGTCCAGCCGGCGGACCCGCTCGAGTACCTCCCGCGGTACGCCTCCGAACTGGGCGTCCCCGACGAGACCGAGCGGTTGGCGCGCGAGCTGCTGGAGACGGCCAAGGAGGAGAACGTTCACTCGGGCAAGTCGCCGGTCGGACTCGCGGCGGCGGCCCTGTACGCCGCCGGCGTGTTGACGAACCGCGACCTCACGCAGGCGACCGTGAGCGAGGCGACCGACATGTCGGAGGTCACGATCCGCAATCGGTATCAGGAGCTGCTGGCGGCCGCCGAGCGCGGCCCGTCGCCGGGTACCGATTCCCACGTGGACGCGACAGCCGATGCGAGCGCCGACGACGGAGCCGACCCCGCGGCGAGCGACGCCGACGCCAACGCCGACACCGCCGCGACGGACACCGACGCCGATACTGTCGCAGCCGACGCCTGAGTCGCCGCGTGTCAACCCCGGAGACCCACGGTTCGGACGGGGACGCCGGTTCTTCCCGAAAGATAACGCTTTTCGGCGGTCCCTCGGTAGCTCGGGGTATGTCCGACGAACTCAAGCGGGGACTGGAGGGCGTCCTCGTCGCCGAGTCCGACCTCAGCTACATCGACGGTGACGAGGGCAAGCTCGTCTACCGCGGCTACGCCATCGAGGACCTCGCCGAGCACGCCTCCTACGAGGAGACGCTGTATCTCCTCTGGAACGGGGAGCTCCCCACCGAGTCGGAGCTATCGGCGTTCGAGGAGGCGATGGCCGCCGAGCGTGACCTCGACGACGACACGCTTGAGACGGTCACGCGCCTCGCGGAGGCCGACGAGGAGCCGATGGCGGCGATGCGCACCGCGGCCTCGGTGCTGTCTGGCGCGGACCCGGACGCCGACGCCGACCCGACCGACCCCGAGGCGAACGTCCGCAAGGCGCGCCGGATCACGGCGAAGCTGCCGACGGCGCTGGCGGCGTTCGCGCGCGTCCGCGACGGCGACGAGCCGGTCGCGCCGCGGGAGGATCTGGGCCACGCCGAGAACTTCTTGTACATGCTCAACGGCGAGGTGCCCGACGAGGTCACCGCCGACGTGTTCGACCAGGCGCTCGTGCTCCACGCCGACCACGGGCTCAACGCCTCCACGTTCTCGGCGACGGTGACGGCCTCGACGCTCGCGGACATGCACTCGGCGGTCACCTCCGCCGTCGGCACGCTCTCGGGCAGCCTCCACGGCGGGGCGAACGCGAACGTGATGCGGATGCTCCAGGAGATCGACGAGGCCGACTCCGAGCCCGTCGAGTGGGTGAAGCAGGCGCTCGAGGAGGGCCGCCGCGTCGCCGGGTTCGGCCACCGCGTGTACAACGTGAAGGACCCGCGCGCGAAGATCCTCGGCGACCGCTCTGAGGCGCTGGGCGAGGCCGCCGGCGACCGCAAGTGGTACGAGATGAGCGTCGCGATCGAGGAGTTCATGGCCGAGGAGAAGGGCCTCGCGCCCAACGTCGACTTCTACTCGGCGACGACGTACTACCAGATGGACATCCCGATCGACATCTACACCCCCATCTTCGCGATCTCGCGGGTCGGCGGGTGGGCCGCGCACGTGATGGAGCAGTTCGAGGACAACCGCCTGATCCGGCCGCGTGCCCGCTACGTGGGCGAGAAAGACGCCGAGTGGGTTCCGATCGGCGAGCGGTAGGCGGGTCCGTTTCCCTCGTCCGCGAGCGAACGCGAGCGGACGGCCGACGACCGAGCGACGGGCGGCGGAGCCGCCCGCAGCGAGGGCGGAGTGCTTTTGATCCACGTTTTGCCGAGCGAGTGACCGCGGGGAACGAGCGCAGCGCAAAACGTGGGTGTGTGATCGCCTGATCCGGCCGCGTGCCCGCTACGTGGGCGAGAAAGACGCCGAGTGGGTTCCGATCGGCGAGCGGTAGGCGGGTCCGTTTCCCTCGTCCGCGAGCGACTGCGAGCGGACGGCCGACGACCGAGCGACTTCTCGCGACGATCCCGACCGAGACGCGTGATCGCACGGGTCTGAGAAACGGTTATCTCCTCAGCGGGAGTATCGTGTGTATGGATCTGAAGATCAGAACCCCCCAAAGCGACGACTACAGCGAGTACGCCGAGAAGGTCCGAAGCGGGGCCCGAACCCGCGCCGGCGAGCGCGGCGCGCTCGTGCGCCACGAGGTCGGCGACCGCATGTTCGACCTCATGACCGACTACTTCCCCGAGGAGTACGCGGCCCGCCGCCGCGGCGAACTCGCCCGCGCGTTCGGTGCCGGCCTCGCGGTCGGCTTCCTCGGGCGCGAACTCGTCCGCTACGCGCGTCGCTGAGGCGACCCTTCTGCGGCGACGACCGCCGACCGAGTCCGTGCCGACCTCTCACGACGCGACCGACTACCTGTCCGAGCCGACGCTCCCGCGCTCGTCGAGCATGGTCTGCGCGCGGCCCACCCAGTCGGTCCGAACGAGGCCCCAGGCCGTCACGGCGAGCATGAGCGCATAGCAGGCGAACTGGCCGGCGTAGGCGGCCCCGATCCCCCAGCCGGCGAGTTCGTACAGCCCCCACGAGACGCCGACGTAGCCGCCGAACATCCCGACGACCCGCGAGGCCAACGGGACCCGCGTCTCCCCGGCGGCGTCGAGTGACGCCGACGCGACGACGTTCGTGATCCCGAGCACGCCCGAGAGGCCGAGCACGGTGACGAACGGCGTCGCCGCCGCGGCCACCGCCGGGTCCGCCGCGAGCAAGCCGGCGATCGGTGCCGCCGCGAGCGCGACGCCGCCCCCGAGCACCAGCGCGATCGCGCCCCCGAGAACGACAAGCGCGGTCGCGATCCGCGCGGCCGGGAGCCCCGCCTCGTCGCCGCCGACATCCTCGCGAGCGGCGGCGCGCTCGCCGAGGCGCTGGCCGACGACGATGCTCGCGCCGCGACCGACGCCGCTGCCGACGGGCGACAGCACCTGCGTGTACACCCGCCACGCGAGCTGGTAGCCGGCGTTCGCGGCCGTCCCGAACTGCAGCACCAGCGTGTTGAACGGGAACACCGCGACGGCCGTGACGAGGCCCGCGGCGCTCTGTGGGACGCCGATACGGACGATCTGACGAGCGATCGTCGGATCGCGCGGCCGGACGAACCCCACGGGACCGCGCAGGTGGGTGTAGCCGACGAGCACGAGCGACCGGCCGGTCATGGCGACGAGCGAGGCGGCCCCGATGCCGACGATCCCCAGGCGGGGCGCGCCGAGCAGTCCGAGCCCGAACACCAACGAGGCGGCGGCGTTGAACACCGACGCGGGAACCGACACGTACGTCGGCGTTCGGGTGTCGCCGGTGGCCTCCAGGGTCGCGCTCGACACGGCCGCAAGCGCCCCAAGCGGCATCGGGATCGAGACGAGCGCGAGGTAGCGCGCCCCCTCGCGGGCGGACTCGGCGTCGGCCCCGACGAGCCCGAGCACCGCCTCGCCGAGGCCGATCCCGACGAGCGCGAACGGAAGCGTCACCAGCGCCGCGAGGACCGCGGCCTGCGTGAACGCCTCGTCGCGGTTGGCGTCGGCCCCGGCACCGGTGTCCTGGCTCGTCAGCGTCGCCGACGCGCCGACGACGCCGCCGCTGGCGCGGAACGGGAGCGAGGCGAAGAGGTCCGCGATGCCGAGTCCGACGACCGCCGCCGGCGACAGCGCCGCCGAGATGACCACGTCGGTCGTCCGCATGAGCTGACCGACCCCGTTTCGGGCCGTCACCGGGACGCCGAGTCCGAGGGCCCGCCGCCAGGTCGCGTACCATCCGTCGGGGAGGGCGTCGTCGAGGCCGGCGGCGACTCGAGATCGGGGGGACACGGCGGTCGGGCGGGGGCGTCGGACTTGTAGCTATCGGAGCGGTGTCACTCCGTCCCGATGCACTCCCACGCGGCGGCGCGGGGTCACGTGCTCCCGGGGTCCTCGCCGTCGCCGCCCGCGGCGCTCCCGCGCTCGGCCATCATCTCGGCCGCACGCGACGCCCAGTCGGTGTACCGGAAGCCCCACAGAACGACCGCGGCCATGCAGAGGTACTGGAGTCCGACCGCGAGATACGCGCCCCGCGCGCCGAACCCGAGCACCTCGCCGACGACGTACGTCGTCCCCAGCAGGAACCCGAAGGTGCTGACGAGTCGTGCGACCAGCGGGATGCGCGTCTCGCTGGCCCCCTGGAGCGCTCCCGAGAGCACCGTGAAGGCGACGAGGAAGGCACCCGTCGCGCCGTACACGCGGGCGAACGCGATCGCGTGCGGGACCGTCCCGGCGTCGTCGGTGAACACAGAAACGAACCACGGTGCAAGCGCGACCAGCAGGACGCCGATGACGCCCACGGTCGCGAGACCGAGCCCCGTCACCGCGTAGCCGTCGTAGCGCGCGCCGTCGGCGTCGCCGTCGCCGAGCGCCTGCCCGACGACGACGCTGGCGGCGACGTTGTAGCCGCGCGAGAGCGGACCGGTCACCTGCTGGTACATCCTGCGGCCGATCTGGAAGCCGGCGTTGACCTCCGTGCCGAACCCGAGCAGCAGGGCGTTGAACGGGAACTCGGCGATCGTCGCCGAGAAGCCCTCGAGCACTCTGGGGGCCGACACGCGCACGAGCTGTCTCGCGATCACCGTGTCGCGGGGACGGACGAGGCTCGCGTCGGCCCACGACGTCGCCATCGCCGCGAGCAGGAGGAGGGCGGTGAGCACGTTCGCGGCGGCCGTCGAGACGCCGACGCCGATGATGCCGAGTCGCGGCGCGCCCAGCAGTCCGAGACCGAGGACGAACGACCCCGAGATGTTGAGCGCGTTCGCGAGCACGTTCACGTACATCGGCGTGCGGGTGTCGCCGGTGCCCTGTAGCGAGCGCGCGCCGATGAGCGCGACGTGACGGGCGGGTGCGGTCGCGAAGACGATCGCGAGGTAGGTACCTCCGAGTGCGGCGGTGTCGGCGTCCGCGCCCAGCAGCGCGATGATCGGCTCGCCGAGGAACAGCCCGATCAGGACGAACGGGATCCCGGCGAGTATCCCCATCAGGACCGCCTGGGTGACGGCCTCGTCGCGGTTGGCCTCGGCGGCCGCGCCGGTGTCCTGACTGGAGAGGGCGATCGCTCCGCCGCCGAGGCCCAGGCCGATCCGGAGGGGAAAGCGCGCGTACAGGTCCGCGAGGCCGATGGCGACGACCGCGGCGGGGGAGAACTGCGCGGTGACGATGATGTCCGTCGTCCGCATCGCCGTTCGAAACGTCTGCTCGGCCATCACCGGCCACGCGAGCGAGAGCACGCGCCGCCAGACGCCCAGCAGACGCTCGCGGTCCATACGCCGTCGTTAGGTGGCGACGGTTTGGCCGTTCCGGAAGCGGAACGGGAGAGAACTCGGGTCGCGACGCTCGGTTCGCGATCGCCGAGGGGTAGGGTCAACTCCCTGGGTCGCGTGGGGCCTCCATGGACGTGTTCGTCTACGGCACGCTCACCGAACCGGCGCGGGTGCGCGACCTGCTCGACTCGTTCGCGTTCGTGGGGGCGGCGACGCTCTCGGGGCTCCGCGTCGTCGAGGGTCGGTATCCGACGCTCGCGCCCCCGACCGGCGACGGGTCCGTGGCCGACGACCCGGCGGTCGGCGGGCGACTGCTCCGCGTCGACGAGGACGGTCTCGCCGCGCTCGACGAGTACGAGGGCGTCGCAGACGACCTGTACGTCCGCGTTCCGGTACCCCTGTTCGACGCCGAGGGAGAGCGGGACGGCGCGGTCGCGACCTACGTCGGCGACCCGACGCGCCTCGGAGCCGAGGCGACGTGGCCCGGCTCCGGCCCGTTCCCCGACCGGGTCCGCCGGTACCTCTCGACACACGACGTCCGGGTCCGTCTCCGGCCGGAAGGTTGAAACGAGCGACAGGTGACCGACGAGCGTCTGACGAGTAGATCACGAGACCGCTGTCTTGCGGTTTCACTTCCACTCCGCGTGAACTACTTTTTTATACTCCGGGGTCGTTCGTTCACCCGCACGTCACACGCGTGCATTCCCCCTCTTTCCCCACTTCGCACCCCCGTAGCCGACGGTCTCTTCGGCATCTCCACGGTCGACGGTGGCTCCCGCGTCTTTGCGGCCGACGGTCCAATGCGTTCCCGCCGCCGACGGCGTCGCCTCGCGTCCCCGACTCGGCAGTCGGCCTGCCCGACCACAACCCATACCCCGGCCTCCGGCGAACGGCGGGTATGCTCAGTTACGACGACGTGGTCGCCGCCCGCGAGCACGTCGAACAGGTCGCTGTGCGGACCCCTCTGAACCGCTCGTTCAGCTTCTCGGAGCTGACGGGGGCGGACGTCCACCTGAAACTGGAGAACACCCAGCGCACCGGAGCGTTCAAGATCCGCGGCGCGATGAACCGGATCGCCGCGCTCACCGACGACGAGCGCGAGCGCGGCGTCGTCACCGCGAGCGCGGGCAACCACGCCCAGGGGGTCGCGCTCGCGGCGACGCGCGCGGGCGTCGACTCGACGATCGTGATGCCGAAGTACGCGCCCGTCTCGAAGGTGGAGGCGACGCGTCGCTACGGCGGGAACGTCGTGCTCGACGGGATCGACTACGACGAGGCGCAGACGCGCGCCCACGAGATCGAGCGTGAGGAGGACCGCGTGTACGTCCACGCCTTCGAGGACGAGCGCGTGATGGCCGGCCAGGGGACCATCGGCTTAGAGATCGCCGAGCAGTGCCCCGAGGTCGACACGGTGGTCGTCCCGATCGGCGGCGGCGGGCTCATCTCGGGCGTCGCGACGGCGGTGAAGGGCGCGCTCGACGACGTGCGCGTCGTCGGCGTGCAGGCGGCGGGGGCCGACTCGGCGGCCCGGTCGGTCGCCGCCGGCGAGCGCGTCGAACTCGGCGGCGTCGACACGGTCGCCGACGGCATCGCCGTGCGGGAGGTCGGCGAACACACCTTCCCGTACATCCGCGAGCGCGTCGACAGGGTGGTCACAGTCGACGACGAGGCGATCGCGGAGGCGCTCACGCTGCTGTTGGAGCGCTCCAAGACCGTCGTCGAGGGCGCGGGCGCTGTGGCGCTGGCGGCCGTGCTGGAGGAGACGTTCGAGTACGAGGACGGCGAGACGATCGTCCCGGCGCTGTGCGGCGGGAACATCGACATGAACACGCTGATAACGGTGATCCTCCGGGGACTCGTCCGGATGGGACGCTACCTGAAGGTGTCGCTGGAGCTGAAGGACCGCCCCGGCGAACTGGAGCGCGTCGCGGGCATCATCGCCCGCGAGGACGCGAACGTCTACGCACTGAGCCACGACCGCACCTCCCGCGACATCGCCGTCGACGCCGCGGACCTGGAGATCGAGTTGGAGACCCACGGCGACGAACACGCCGCCCGCGTCGTCGCCGCCCTGGAGGAAGCGGGGTACGACGTGGAGGTCGAGGCGTGAGGGAGACGGACGCTTACGCGGCCGAGGACCTTCGGAGACGGCTCCCAATCCTCGCCATTCCGCGCCCGAAGAGGTAGCCGACGATCCCCACGGGAACACCAAGCAGTAGCGACAGCCCGATCGCGTCGGCGAGCGACGGACGGACCGGGCCGCTCAGGCGTACCACCGCGAGCGACGCGTAGTAGCCCGCCGCCGGCGCGGTCGCCAGCAGGGCCGACGCGAGCAGGCCGCCGTCCCGGACGGCGTTCGCCGCGGCCGCGACCAGCATCGCGGCGAGCACCGGGACGTGAAACCGCACCGGGAGATCGATCCACGGGGTCAGTCCCGCCGCCGCGAAGGCGGCGAACGAGCACGTCCACAGGAGCGCCGCCGCGACGATCGCCCGGCTCGTCGCGGCCCGGTCGCGCCCGAGGAGGCCGCGGCGGACATCGATCTCTGCCACATCGAGGGCCCACGGCGACCGGAAATATGTCTTGTGCCGCGGCGACTCCGACCCGATTTATGTACGGGCCGACCACACGACCGGGTATGA
Source organism: Halobaculum sp. CBA1158 (assembly GCF_021431925.1). Classification (NCBI taxonomy): domain Archaea; kingdom Methanobacteriati; phylum Methanobacteriota; class Halobacteria; order Halobacteriales; family Haloferacaceae; genus Halobaculum; species Halobaculum sp. CBA1158. Next base: position 736,150 of record NZ_CP090371.1, read on the forward strand.
AGCGCGTGGTCTCCACCGACGAAGCGCCGGCCGCGGTCGGCGCGTACAGCCAGGCGACGACCAACGGCGACCTGCTGTTCACGGCGGGACAGATCCCGCTCACCCCCGACGGCGAACTGAAGGACGACGCCCCGATCGCCGAGCAGACCGAGCTCGCGCTCGACAACCTCCTCGCGATCGTGGCGGAGGCCGGGGGCGACGCCTCGGACGTGCTGAAGACGACGGTGTTCCTCGCGGACATCGACGACTTCGACGAGATGAACGAGACGTACGCGACGTACTTCGCGGAGGAGCCCCCGGCGCGCTCGGCGGTGCAGGCGGGCGCGCTCCCGAAGGGCGTCGGCGTCGAGATCGAGGCGGTCGTCGACGTGTCGTAGGCGGATGTCCCGTGAGCGGTCGGCGCTGCTGTGGGGCGCGGTCGGACTGCTGGTCGTGCTCGTGGGCGGACAGGCGCTGGTGTTGCTCGGGTCGGGACTCCCGTTCGGGTTCGCCGCGCTGTTCGCGCTCGCGCTGGTCGTCGGCGGGGTCGTCGCCGCCGCGTCGTACGGTCTGGAGCATCGACTGACGGGGAAAGGACAGGCTTAAAACTCGCAGCGGGGTAAGATTAGTGCGAGCCAGGATGGCCGAGTGGTAAGGCGCACGCCTGGAAAGCGTGTTCCCCTATGGGATCCAGGGTTCAAATCCCTGTCCTGGCGTCGTTTTCGCGCGAGCAACACACGCGAGCGCCGCGTAGCGTGTGCGAGCGTCATCGCGAGCGCGAACGACCTGTACGACAGGGATTTGAACACGGAAGTCGCAGCGCCGAGCGCCACCGAACCGAATGAAGTCGACGCGAGGCGACTGTCTTCAGGAGTTCAAACCCTCGTCTCGGGGCTTTCCAGTTCGGTTGATCGACGTTCATTGAACGTTCATTGGTCAGACGCGAGTTGCGGTGGAACAGCCGGCGAGTGGGGTCGCCGAGATACGGCTGTCGGTTCTCCAGATCTCGTTGCTGTTCACGCGGCTCAGCTGAATCCAACGCGTAATCGGTCCCCTGACCGGATAGCGGACCACGCCAGCGAGATCGTTACGTGTCCGGTTGCGTCGCTGACGTACCGGTTTCTCCTCCGTGCTCCTCGACAGTAGCGTACTTCTCACGGAACTCTCCGATGAGCTGGCCCATCTTCGCGTAGAAATCGTTGAGTGTTCTCTGCATCGCGTCGGCGATCTCGTCGGCGTCACGGGGAGTGAAGACGTGATAATAGCTCCCGCCTTCCTGGCTGACCTGTTTCCGTTCGACGATGTCGGCCTCTTGAAGCCGCCGAACGGAGCGATAGGCAGTCGTTCGCTCCCGGTCGATCTCGGCGGCGACCTCGTCGACGGTCATGGGATCGTCGCCCTCGACGAGCAGACGGAACACCTCCTTGTCCAGTTCGGAGAGTCCGTGGAAGCAGTCCAGAAGGTTCTCACACTGCATCTCCTTCCGGAGTAGTTCCGTCATTGCGTCAGGCATGATTACGTGTACTCACCGCCGAGACAAGAGACTGTCCGTGGTGGACGTCGGTGCTGGATGCCGGTAGTAGCTGAGGGTACGACGTCAGTCTGCACCGGCACCCGCCTCCGTTCCACTTCGCTGGGCGAACAGGGACCGAGCGTATCCTTGAGCGTACGCACCGAGGAACATCCCGCCGATGGCCCAGAGGATCGGCCAGTTGCCGACGCCGAGGCTGGCGTACGCTGCGCCGGGGCAGATACCGGACAGCCCCCAGCCGACGCCGAAGACGGTGCCGCCGAAGAGGACGTTACGGTCCAGTTCCTTCACGCGGCGGCCGTATGCGCGACCGGTCAGCGGCGCTGTCCCGCGGAGCACGTCCGCTCCGACCGTGAACGTCACCGCCGAGACGGCTGCGGCACCGCCCATCACGAACAGCAGCCCGAAGTCCTGGAACTGGAGGAAGTCCAGTACGACCTCCGGGCGGGCCATCCGACTCACGCCGAGCCCGAACCCGAACAGGAGCCCGCCGATCAGGACGAGCCCGTGGAAGCGGGCACCGTGGCCGTCCGGCTCGCCACCGGCTGCGTCGGTCGTGTCGCTCACGGCACCACCCCGAGCGCCATGACGACCTGGGCGGTCCCCGCTGCGACGACGAGGAAGGTGGCGACGTTGGTAATACTCGTGCCCGAGAGCGAGCCGACTCCGCAGACCCCGTGGCCGGAGGTACACCCTTTGCCGACGCGAGTGCCGATGCCGACGAGGACGCCCCCGACGAGCAGCCGCCACGGCTGGACCGCGGTGGTCCAGCCACCGGGGCCGAGGGTCAGCGCATAGACGGCCGCCCCGAGGACGATGCCGAGCGTGAACGTGAGCCGCCAGTCGCGGGATGCGAGGTACTTCCGGCGGTTGAACCGTGGCAGCTCGGAGGCGTACGACAGCGTCGTCTCCAGGAACGTCGACGCCCCGGCGGTGATACCCGTCCCGAGGTAGATGACCGCGACGCCGAGTCCGATGAACAGCCCACCGAGGGCGTAGGAGACGACTCCTTCGGGAAACGACGCGGCCAGCCATGGCGGGAACGCCCCAGCTATCGGGTCGGCCTGAAGCAGTACGGCCTTGAGCCCGGACATCAGTCGCGGGTTCCCGGCCCGCCGGCGCTGGCGGCGCAGTTGTTCGGACCGAGCTCCATCGTCAATGCGTCCGCCCGGTCGGTCTCCACACGACCGAGGTTGGTGTCGATAATGGTCTCGTAGTTGGCCGGTCGGGGAGGCATGTCCGCGAGCACGCGGTCGACGAACGTCTCGCGGTCGGCGTCGAGCATCGGAAGCCGCTCACGGACCGTCCCGAGCGTGGCCGTGTACGTCCCGTCGGCGCGTCGGGGCGTCCCGTCGCTCGCGTGGGCAGGCGCTATGACGACCTCAGCATCCAGACTCAGCAGCCCTTGCAGCGTGTCGTACAGCTGTCTGGCCGCCTCGGGAGCGCCGTCGTCGCCGTCCTCGAGGTCCGGGCGGGCGACGCTGTCGACGAACAGTCCGTCGCCGGTCAGCAGCACCTCTCCGTCGACCAGTAGCGAGGTCATTCCGGAGGTGTGACCGGGCGTGTGGAGCACCTCGACGGTCGTCTCACCGACGGTGATCGTGTCCCCGTCTGCGACCGTCCGGTCCGGCTCGAACGCCGTGCCGCGAGCCACCGCGGACTCGGGGAGCGTCCCTGTCACGCCGCGGGCGGACAGCTCCCGGACCCCGGAGACGTGGTCGGCGTGGATGTGCGTGTCGACGGCTGCGACCAGTTCCGCGCCGAGCGCGCGGGCGTCCTGCCGGTACGCGTCGACGAACGCGAGCAGGGGGTCGACGACCACCGCTTCGTCACCGTCCGCGACGAGATAGGCCAGACAGCCGCTGGACGGGCGGTGGTACTGCGCGACGGTCGCGTCCGTGTCGACGGCGAGCTCGGTGTAGTCATAGAGGTCCGCCCAGCCGCGCATCCCGCGGTCCAGGCTGACCGCGTCGACGCCCGCGTCGGCCAGTCGCTCGGCGATCAGCTCGCTGGACTCGCCCTTGGCACAGACGACCACCAGCGGCTCGTCCGGGAGCTCCGCCAGGACCGTCTCGGGCACGCCATCGAGTAGCTCGTAGTAGGGTACGTTCCGGTACTCGATGGACTCGCCGTCGATTCGCCACTCCTCGGCCGTATCCGGAGCCCGAACGTCCAGCAGTCCGACCGGATCCCCCGCTTGGATTCGCTGGCGGAGGCGTTCGGGAGCCACGGTGTCGACCGCCGTGTCGATTTCCGTCGTCATCGATAGCAGGTTTGCACCCGGAACACAAAATAGTTTGCAACGAACATGCAATTCTCTTGGACGCTCCGTGGCGTGATCGATTCTATAGAAACTGGATAGTCGGTTATTCACCCGGTTTCGTGGTTAAAATGGGAGTGGAGATACTACAGTCTGCCACGCGTCGACCGAACAGCTTTTCAACCATCACACAATATTGCATGGCAAGCCCAATACGGGAGCTACCATGACTGACCACGAGATCACCGAAACACTGGACGCGAAGGGGCTCTCCTGCCCGATGCCGGTCGTGAAGACCAAGCAGACCATCGACACCCTCGCTGCCGGCGAGACGCTGGAGGTGCTCGCCACGGACGCCGGAAGCATGAGCGACCTCGCGGGCTGGGCGGACACCACCGACGGCGTCGAGCTGCTGGATCAGACCGATGAGGGCGACAGCTACCGACACGTCGTCCGGAAGACCGCATGAGCTCCGAGACGGACGATACCCTGTCCGGTTCCGAGGCAGCGGTCATCACCGACGCCGCCCGCACGGAGTCGGAACTTGCCGACCGAGTTGAGACGCTGAACGAGCGCGTCGACGACCTCGAAGCCGGCGTAGAGGCCGGGACCGACGACAGCACGAAGCGGATGACGATCATCGCGACGAAGGGCACGCTGGATATGGCGTACCCGCCGCTCATCCTGGCGTCGACCGCAGCCGCCTTCGGCTGGGAGGTGACGGTCTTCCACACGTTCTGGGGGCTTGAGATCCTCCACGAGGAGCGCTCGAAGGAGCTCCAGCTTTCGTCGGTCGGGAACCCGAACACGCCGCTGCCGAACGCCCTGGCGGCGCTCCCGGGAATGGACCGGCTGACGACGACCATGATGCGTCGCAGCATCGACGACGTCGGGACGCCCACGATCGACGAACTCGTCGACACCTGCCTGGAGATGGGAGCGGATCTGCAGGCCTGCCAGATGACCGCGGACATGATGGACTACGACGAGGACGCGTTCTACGACGGCGTCACGACCGGCGTGGGGGCCGCCTCCGCGCTGAGTGAGATGGCGGAGGCCGACGTCCAGTTACTGGTATAAATTGATGCCGGCCACCAACGCTGACACGTCACGAGGAACGGCTATCGACGACGATGCCGACACATCGGCCGAGGAGGCCAACGGGGCCGCAGCGGAGCAGCCGAACCCGAACGTCGGTCGGGGATTGCTGGATACCGAAATGGGGCCCAGCTCCGCGATGGCACACCTGTACCGGGGTGAGATCCATCGGATGAAGTTCTGGCGTGAGCGGCTCGATCGGACGACCAACTGGGCGGTGATCGTGCTCGCGGCCGTCCTCACGTGGGCGTTCTCTACCGAAGGCAACCCCCACTACCTGCTGCTGATCGGAAACGTCGTGCTGGCGACGTTCCTCACGATCGAGGCGCGCCGCTACCGAGCGTACGACATCTGGCGATCTCGCGTCCGGATCCTCCAAGAGGAGGTCTGGGCGGTCGGACTGGATGGCTCGGAGCCGACAGACCCCGCCTGGCGGACTCGGTTGGCCGACGACTATCGGGAACCGACAGTCAAGATCACGGCCGAAGAGGCGATCGCTCACCGGCTACGCCGCATCTACCTTCCGCTGTTCGCGATACTGAACGCGGCATGGATCGTCCGGGTGACCGCGTTCGGGACCGCGAACTGGCCACGGAGTGCGACGATCGGGATGTTGTCTGGAGGGGTTGTAACCGTCGCCGTCGGTATCTCGTTCCTGGGAGCTGTCGCGTTGGCGTTTCGGCCCCGGACCTGGCACGCGCACGCGGAGCTTCGGACGGAGGAACTCCGGAGAGACGACTCGGTCGAGTGATTCGTCCGCTTTTGGCACCTCGACAACACCGCCTCGTATCGGCAGCCGTCGCAGCGGTCTGTGTGCATCTCCTAGTACCCGATTATCTCGCGGCTCTGTAGCACACAACTGAGGCCGACCGCCGTCTCTCGCACCGGGTTTCTGACACTCAGTCGTCCGCCGACGGGGCCGACTCCGGCGCGTCCGCCAACAGCGACTCCGCGTACCCCTCCAGCATCCCCTCGACGTACTTCGCGACCACGTCCACCTCCAGGTGAACGTGGTCGCCCACCGATTTTTCTGAGAGGTTCGTCAGCTCGTACGTCGTCGGGATGATCGCCACGTCGAACTCGTCGTCGCGCTTCTCGGCGACGGTCAGCGAGATGCCGTCGAGCGCGACCGACCCCTTGTCGACGACGTAGCGCCCGAACCCCTCGGGGATCGAGAACGTGAAGCGCCAGTCCTCGCCGACCCGCTCGATCGCGCTGATCTCGGCGGTCGTGTCGACGTGGCCCTGCACGACGTGACCGTCGAAGCGGCCGTCGGCGGCGAGCGCGCGCTCGATGTTGACCGCGTCGCCCTCCCGGAGGTCGTCGAGGTACGTCTTCGCGACCGTTTCGGCCGCGAGGAACACGGAGAACCACGAGCAGTCGTCGCCGGGGGCCGAGTCGTCCGCGTCGACCGCGCCGAACTCCTCGACGGTGAGACAGACGCCGCTGACGGCGATCGACTGCCCGTGGTGGAGGTCGTCGAGCCCTCCGGCGGCGACGCGCAGGCGAAGGCCCTCGGACGTCTCCTCGCGCCCGACCACCTCGCCGGCGGTCTCCACGATTCCGGTGAACATGGTCGGATCGAAGATCCCACGAATGGAAAGCGTTCTGATAGCGTGACGCCCGGGCGGCGAGCGGACTTATTGTCCTGCGCCCTGGGTCGAGCGGTATGGACGCGATCGCGCGGCTACGTTCGAGCTTCGTGGCGGGGCTGTTCGTCGTGCTCCCGCTGGCCGTGACGCTGTTCGTTCTCGACTGGGGGGTCGACCGACTCACCGCGACGCTCGCGCCGGTCGTGAGCGGGAGCGGGCTCTCGGCGCTCGTCGGTAGCGCGGCGGTGGCGACGGCGCTGGCCGTCGTCCTCGTCGCGCTGGGGATCACGCTCGTCGGCTTCGTCGCCTCCCACGAGGCGGGCCGGCGGCTGTTCGGCGGCTTCGAGCGGGGGGTTCGGCTCCTCCCGGTCGTCCGCGCGGTGTACTTCGGGGTCAGGCAGGTGAGCGAGTCGCTCGCGACGCCCGGCGACGGCTTCGACCGCGTCGTCGTCGCGGAGTTCCCACGCGACGGCACGTGGTCGATCGGATTCGTCACCAATCCCGCCCCGCGAAGCGTCCGTCGGGCCGCAGGCGAGGAGCTGATGACCGTCTTCTTCCCGCACAGCCCCAACCCCACGGCAGGGAAACTGGCGATGATGCACCCCGACGACTACGCGGAGATCGACATGAGCGTCGCCCGCGGCCTCCGACTGCTCGTCACGACGGGGCTGTCGGTCGACGACCCGGACCGCCTTCCCGCGGCGGTCTCCGTCGGAAGCGACGGCGGCTGAGCGATCACGGACGTGCACCCCGAGCGACCGACTTTACCGAACGGACCGTGCGGACGACAGGGTTTCAACGCCCGGCGATATACCGACTCGTGTGTCACTCGGCATCCTCGAACAGATCGGACTCGGGGCGACGCTGATCTTCGCGATCCCGGTGGCCGTCTACGGGGTGCAGTCGATCCTCGCCGGGGACGAACTGGCGGGCGCGGCCTTCCTCGTCGTCGCGGCCCTGATGGTGTTGCTGCCGCGGCGACTCACGACCCCCGACGACGTGCCCGCCACGGCCGCCGAGCGCGCCGTCGGATCGATCGTCGGCGATCCAGACTCCGAGCCCGACCCCGAGGAGTCGGAGCAGTCCCAGCGGTAATCCCCGTCGGTCCGGCGGTAGTCCCCGTCGGAGGCGGCGCGGCCTCGCCGGTGATCACAACCCGGCCGCGTCCTCGATCGCGTCGGTCAGCTCCCGGATCGAGTCCACGTCGTGCTCGCCCATGTGCCCGATCCGGAACGTCTTCTCGCCCAACTGCGAGCCGTAGCCGTTTGCGAAGGCCATGTCGTACTCCTCGCTCACCTGCTCGATGGTGCCGGCCACGTCGATCCCCTGCGTGTTCTCGATGCACGCGACGGTCTGGGACTCGTACCCCTCCTCGGGGAACACGTCGAAGTGGTCGTACGCCCACTCGCGGGTGTACTCGGCCATCTCCCGGTGGCGTTCGGAGCGCTCCTCGTGGCCCTCCGCCAGCATGTGTTTCATCTGCTTTCGGTACGCGAGCATGATCGGGATCGCGGGCGTCGAGTGCGTCTGCCCCTTCCGGTCGTAGTAGTCGAGCGCGCGCTGGAAGCCGCCGTACCACGACGCCGAGTCCCTCTCGAGTTCGCGCTCGTACGCCTCGTCGCTGACGACACACACGGCGAGGCCCGGGGGCATCGCGAACGCCTTCTGGGTCGACGCGAAGATCACGTCGATGTCGTGGGCGTCGATATCGACGTAGTCGCCGCCCAGCGCCGACACCGCGTCGACGACGAAGTACGTGTCCGGGTACTCCGCGATCACGTCGCCGATCTCCTCGATCGGGTTGCGGACGCCGGTGGAACTCTCGTTCATCACGGTCGCGACCACGTCGTAGTGCGTGTCGCTCGCGTCGAGGTGCTCGCGGATGTCCTCGGGCTTGACCGCCTCGCCCCACTCGTACTCGAGGCGGTCGACGTTCTTGCCGAGGCGCTCGGCGACGTTGGCGTGGCGCTCGCTGAAGCTCCCGCACGTGGGCACGAGGATGTTCTCGTCGACGAGGTTGAGCGTCGACGCCTCCCAGAACTCCGTCCCGGAGGCCGTGAGGATCATCACCTCGTTGTCGGTCCCGAGGAACTCCTTGGTGTCCTCGACGATGGTCGTGTAGAGGTCGGTCATCCGGTCCATCCGGTGGCCGAACATCGGCTGGGCCATCTCCTCGATCACGTCCTCGCGGACCTCGGTCGGCCCGGGGATGTACAGCGTCTTCTCCGGGTACTCGCCGGTGTACTCGCGTTTCTCGCTCACAGAATCCACCTGATGGATATGGGTTGCCGGCCGTGGTCAAGCCACTTGTGGTCGGCACAACGACCGCGCCCGCGACGCCGTCGCCGATGCGGTCGCCGTCACGGTTGCCGATGCGGCTGCGACCCCTCGCGACGCCTCGGGACCAGCGAGAAGGGGTACTCCCCGAGGAGGTCGTAGCCGTCGTCGGCGACGACGATCAGATCCTCCAGGCGGACGCCCCCTTCCCCGGGGTCGTACACCCCCGGCTCGATCGTCACCACGTCGCCGGCGGCCAGGGGTTCGTCGGCCGACAGCGACGGCCCCTCGTGGAGCGAGACGCCGACGCCGTGGCCCGTCGAGTGAGTGAACCCGACCGCGTCGGAGTCGACGCGGAAGCCGTGGGCCGCGAGCTCGGCGGCCGCCTCCTCGTGGACCGTCGAGGCGGGGACGCCGGCGGCGACCTCCGCCAGGGCGGCCTCGCGGGCGCGCTCGACGGCGAGGTACGCCCGGCGCTCCCAGCCGCCGTCCGGGTCGACCGCGAACGTCCGCGTCACGTCGCCGTAGTAGCCGTCCGGACCCCGCGGCGACACGTCGAGCAGCACGGTCTCGCCCGGGCGGATCGCGTCCGTGCCGGTGTAGTGGAGGTCGGCGGCGGTCGCGCCCGCCCCGATCACGGTGTTGCCGGCGTCGCGGACGCCGTGGGCCGCCAGCACCTCGTTCACCTGCCGGCGGAGGCGCTCGGTCGAGAGCGCGCCGCCGTTCCAGCGCACCGCGCCCGCGCCGTCGTCGGCGTCGGGATCCGGCGTCGCCTCCGCCAGTATCGCCTCCGCGCGGGCGACGCCGCGGATCGCCGCGCGCTGGACGCGTCGCAGGCGATCGATCTCGGCGTCGGTCTTCGTCCGTCGCGCGCGAGCGATCGCGTCCGTCGAGGCGACCTCGTAGCCGGCGTCCGACAGGTAAACGGCGGCGTCGTGGGGAATCGACTGCGGGACGAGGACTGTACCGCCGTCGACGCCGCGGGCCGACAGCGCCGCGGCGGCCCGAACGCCCGCGTGATCGCCCTGTCGGTCGGTCAGGACCGCCTCGCCCGGGAACTCCCGGCGCGCCTGCTCGTCGAACAGCGCGGGCGCACAGAGGGCCGTGTGGAGGTCGTCGGTGGCGGTGTCGTCGCCTGCTGCGTCGCCGTCGGGAGACTCGTCGGGGTCGTCGCCGCTGTCGCCGGCGTCGTCGCCGTGGCTGTCGCTGCCGGGGGCGTCGGTCGCCACGAACGCGTAGTTGCGGTCCGGTCCGGAGAAGCGCGTGAGCCACCGGAGGTCGTCGTCGAAGCGGTCGCCGACGGCGACGAAGCCGACGGCGTCGCGCTCGGCGAGTTCGGTCGCGAGCGACGCGTAGTCGGTCCCGAGCGCGTCGTCGTCCCCGCCGTCGGCGTCGCCACCGCGGGCGTCCGGCCCGTCGCCCGCGCGCATCTACGCCTCGAGTTCGGGGTCGGGTGCCTCGCTCTCCTCGACGATCTCGTCGACGATCGCCTGCGGGTCGCGCTCGTCGAGTTCGTTGTGGAGCACGACCGAGATCGGCAGCGTCGGTGCCCCGTTGACGAGGTTCTCCATGAGGACGAGCCGCTCGCGAGCGCGCGACATGCCGACGTAGAACACGCGGCGCTCGTTGTCGGTGAGCACGGGGACGGGGTCGGTCGTCTTCGTGAACTCCTCGCCGTCGCGCCCGGTCACGTCGAGCCCCTGCTGGTCGGCCTGGGCGGCCATCTGCTCGACGACTTTCTCGGTGAGGTCGGTGTTGACGAACACGTGGTCGGCCTCGCGACCCTTCGCGGAGTGGATGGTGCCGAGGCGGACCCGGCTGGGGTCCTCGCCCTCGTACTCGCCCGCGAAGTACGCCTTCATCGACTTGCGCTGGAAGCTGGTGATCTTGCGGGCCATGTCGGCGGCGGCGGGGCCGTCGGGCATGAACGGAACGTACTCTTTCACGTCCTCGGGCGACAGCGGGATCTCCGCGAGGTCGTCCTCCTCTGCGGTCTCCTCCACGTCGTCGAGGAAGTCGTACAGCTCGTCGCGCTCGTTGGAGCCGAACGCCGAGTCCTGGAGGATGTCCGCGAGTCGGCGCGCCTCGAGGGCGGTGAGCGCCTCGTTGCGCTCGACTGCCTCGACCGCGCTGACGTAGTCGCCGAGCCGGTCGGTCCACATCCGCTGGTCGGTGAGACACGAGAAGGGGATCCCCTCGGAGATGAACTCGTCGATGAAGTCGAACATCTGATACCGCGCCCGGAACAGCACCATCACCGTCTCGTCGTCGGTGGAGCCGATCGTGTGGCGGACGTTCCGCACGAGATCGAGCATCGACGGCGAGTCGATCGCCTCGACGGTCCCTCCCTCCTTGCGGGGCTTGAGGTCCTTCTCCTGGCGCTTGTCGATGTGACGGATCTCCGTGTTGACGACGTTGAGGATGTTCGACGGGAGCCGGTAGGAGTTGGGCAACACCTCGTCCTCGTCGACCTCGGTGTCGAGCAGCAGCGCCGGGTCCGCGCCCTGCCAGGCGTACACGACCTGGTCGTCGTCGCCGGCGATGAGGCCCGATTCCATGTGCGGCTTCCACTCCTCGTACACGTCGTACTGGAGGGTGGTGATGTCCTGGAACTCGTCGATGACGAGGTGGTCGACCGTCGGAACGAGCGACCGCTGGGCCACGCGCTCGAGCATGTCCGCGAAGCCGACCAGCTCGTTGTCGCCCTTGTACGCGCGCCACGCCCGAATGGCCTCGGGCACGTCGAGGCGCTCGTCCGAGGAGGGCCACGTCGGCGTGTACTTGTTCCCCTCCTGGGCGTTGGGGTCGATGTCCGGCGGGAGGCGGACCTCCTCTACGTCCCACTGGAAGGGGACGTCGTACCAGTCGGCCACGTCGCGCTTGGTCCGCTGGAGCCACTGGGAGGTGGCGATCACCTTGTTGCCCAGCGTCGTCGACCGGGCGGTGCGACGGCCCGCGCCGGAGTACTCGTCCTCGTACTCGACGCCGTAGTCGTCACAGAACTCCTCTTTGTCGTCCTCGCCGACCACGTCGCCTCGCGAGAGGTTCAACAGCTCGTACGCCTTCGCGTGCATCGTACAGACGTTCCCCTGCAGGTGTCGAGGGGTGGTGTCGAGTCGCTCGGTGAGTCGCTCGCGCACCTCGGCGGCGGCCGCTCGGGTGTACGAGACGACGAGGATATCGCGCATCGCCACGCCGTCGTCGATGAGCCCCTCGACCCGGTCGAGGAGCGCGGTCGTCTTCCCGCTGCCCGGACCGCCGAACAGTCGGGTGACCGTCGGATCGCTCATTACCATGCCCTCTCGGTCCCGACCAATAAGCCCCGTGGCTCGTGCTCGCGAACGGACGCGTCCGGAACGGAGAAGGCCGATACCGATGCTCGTGCGGGGCGATCTCCCCCGATACCCGCGACGCTGGGTCCGATCCGGCGTCGCAAACGCGGGCGCTCTCGGGTCGCTACCGGGTCGCTATCGAGCCGTCACCGGACGGTCTCGGGTCGCCACCCGCACACCGAGCACTCCGCGGCGTCCCCCTCGTGAAGCCCGCCGCAGTCTGGACATTGCAGCTTGTTATACGACTCTTCCCATCGGGCTGCCTCCGTGTCGTGGCCGCGACTGGTCAGGAACTCGTCGAACAGGTCGTCGTTCGGGCTCGGTGCCGACGCCATACATGGTACGCTATACCATGACAGCATATAGTCCTTCTGGCGACTCTCTCAAACCTGAAATCGGCCGACGTAGCCGTGATTCCCGCGCTCTCGCCGCGGACGCAGGTTCGTCGCCGATTCCGCGTCGCCGACGCTCGGGCCTCCCGATCAGAGCCCGTACAGTTCGCCGAACTTCTCTTCGACGTAGTCGAGGAAGTACTCCGCGGTGAGGGGTTCGCCGGTCGCCTCCTCGACCAACTCGTCGGTCGGGTAGCGCCGTCCGTGCCGGTGCACGTGCTCGGTCATCCACTCCCACAGCGGCTCGAACTCCCCCTCGCGGATCAGCGCGTCCACGTCGCCCAGGTCCTCGCGCATCGCGTGATCGAGTTGCGCCGCCAGCACCGAGCCGATGGTGTACCCCTGGAAGGCGGCGAATCGACTGCTCCAGTGGATGTCCTGGAGACAGCCGTCGGCGTCGGTGTCGGGGACGACCCCGAGGTAGTCGTCCATCTTCGCGTTCCAGACCTCGGGGATCTCGTCGACTCCGACGTCGCCCTCGACGAACGCGCGGTCGATCTCACACCGGAGGATGATGTGGAGGTGATAGGTGAGTTCGTCCGCCTCGACCCGAATGAGGTTGTCCGGGTAGATCTGGTTGACAGCCTCGTACGCCTCGCGTGCGGTGGCGTCGGTGCCGAGGTGGTCGTTCGCCTCGTCGACGAACCCCTCCCAGAACGGCTCGGTGCGCGCGACGTGGTTCTCCCAGAACCGCGACTGCGACTCGTGGACGCCGGAGGACAGCGACGCGCCCAGCGGCTCGCCGAACCGCCCGTCCGGCAGGCCCAGTTCGTAGCTCGCGTGGCCGAACTCGTGGACCGTCGCGGTGAACGCGTCCATCGGGTCCTCGGGCTTGAACCGCGTCGTGATCCGCGCGTCGAACTGGTTGCCCGAGGTGAACGGGTGGGCGGACACGTCGATCCTCCCGCGGTCGTCGGGGTACGCCAGGGCGTCGAGGACCGCCTCCGAGAGGCCGCGCTGGGTCTCTTCGTCGTACGGTCCCGCCTCCACGAACGGCGACGCGAGGTCGCGGTCGGCGGCCTCGATCGACTCGATGAGCGGGACGAGTCCGGCCTTCAGCTCCTCGAACACCTCCTCCAGTCGGTCGAGCGGGAGGTACGGCTCGCCGTCCTCGTACATGACCTCGTAGGCGGGGCGGTCGGGATCGATCGCCTCCGCGCGGTCGACGTGCAGGTCGCGAAGCGTCTCCAGCGCGGGCGCGAACCGCGAGAAGTCGTCGTCGCCCTTCGCCTCCTGCCACACCTGCTGGCTGTGCGACTGGTGCTCGGTCAACTCCTCCACCAGCGACTCCGGGAGCGAGCGGTTGCGTCCGTGGCGACGCCGGATCTCCCGAACGTTCGCCGCGCGCTCGGCGTCGAGGTCGGCGTCCTTGGCGGCCGCGAGCGCGTCGGCCATCGCGTCGCCCGTCAGCTTCTCGTGGGTCGTCGCCGACAGCGCCGCCAGCTGCTTCCCGCGGGCGGGCGTTCCACCCTCGGGCATCGTCACCTGCTGATCCCAGTAGAGAACGCCGCTGCCGCTTTCGAGGTGCGACACCCGGGCGTACTGGTCCATGAGGTCGCGATACGCCTCGGGCGCGTCGTCGTCGACCGTCGAGTCGAGGTCCGCGTCGGGGACTGCCATGTGCGTGGCTGTGTGGCTCGCGGTATCAAGCTCCGGGTGGCCCGCGCGGATGGCCGGCTCTCCGCGGCCGACGCGGTCGTCGTGCCTCCGGCGCGGTCGTCGCGCGTCCGACTGACGGGGCGGCTACCGTGGACCGTCGAACGTCGCCACCCCGTCCTCGACGACGACGCCCCGGCGAACGACGCCGTCGACGGCCCACCCGGCCGCGTACGCCATCGCGACGAACGTGCCGTAGCCGGCGACGAGCGAGAGCGCCCCGTTCGGGCCGGCGACGCTCGCCCCGAACAGCGTCGTCGCGAGCAGCGTGACGAGCAGCGTCGCCGCGAGCGCGCCGACGACCTCCCGACCGCGGACCGGCAGCGCCGCGGCGAGGAGTCCGCCGCCGGCGACACAGCCCCCGAGGAGCGCGGACCGCGCCAGCGCCCCCGGGGTGAACACGGCGGTCGGATCGCCCCACGAGACCCCGAGGATCACCTGGACGCCGACGGCCGTCGCCGTCCACAGCGCGACCTGGACGAGGACCGAGACCGGGTGGCGTCGCATCGATAGTCGTGCTGGATCGTGCTGGAAGTCGAGCGCGTCGCGACTACTCCTCGCGCAGTTCCCGCACGCGCTCGATGTTCCACGCGAACGACTTGCCGTCCTCGGTGGGGGTCTCGAGCACCAGCGGCACGTCGCGAAGGTCCTCGTGGTTGATGAACGCGCGCATGCCCGCCTCGCCGATGCGCCCCTCGCCGACGTGGGCGTGCTCGTCCTTGTTCGTCCCGCACTCGTGTTTGGAGTCGTTGAGGTGGACGCACCGCAGGTGCTCCAGCCCGACGACCTCGTCGAGTTCGGCTATCGTCTCGTTCACCGCCTCCTCGCTGGAGAGGTCGTAGCCCGCGGCGAACGCGTGGGCCGTGTCCAGACAGATGTCGAGGTCCTGCTCGGAGCGGTCGAGCACCTCGGCGAGGTGCTCGAAGTCGCCGCCGAGCTTGGTGCCCGAGCCGGCGTCCGATTCGACGAGGACGGTCACGCCGTCCGGAACGTCGAGTTCGTCGAGGGCGCTGGCGGCGTTGTCGAGGCCCCGTTCGACGCCCGCGCCGGTGTGCGCGCCGAGGTGGACGTTGACGTACGGGATGTCGAGCTTCGCGGCGGCGTCGACCTCCTTTTGCATGGAGTCGACCGACTTCTCGCGGAGGTCGTCCTTCGGCGTGCAGAGGTTCACGAGGTACGACGAGTGGATTACCCAGGGGCCGACCCCGTGCTCCTCGCTGGCCTCGCGGAACCGCTCGGCCTCGTCGTCCGCGATGCTTGGGTCCTGCCACACCTGCGGGGAGTGGGTGAAGATCTGCCCGCAGTTGCCGCCGTCGTCGACCAGCGCGTCGACCGCGTTGTACGTGCCGCCGGCGATGGACTCGTGGGCCCCGACCTTCAGCGTCGGGTCGCTGTCTGCGCTCATACCCTCCGGTCACGAGGCGGGGGGCAAAGCGGCTTCGGAAGCGGCCGTCGCGTGGTCGCCGGGGACGGCGGACGCGTCTCCGGTGGATCCCGGCGCGGGTCGGCCATCGTTCCTTTCAGTCTCGGCGATCGATCGGCCGGGCGAACACGCCATGCAGGTCGATGCGGTCGTCAGTCGCCTCGAACGCGCGTTCGAGCCCGCCCGCGAGCTGCTCGTCCCCCCGCTGTCGGACCCGCGCGTCATGGGCGCGTGGGCCGTCGTCGTCGCGGTCTCGACGGCCGTGCTGCTGTGGGACCTCCGCGAGCGCAACGAGGCGATCCCGTCGTTGATGCAGGGCGTCTGGACGCTGACGGTGCTGTACTCCGGGCCGTTCGGACTGGCGGTGTACTGGTACGCCGGCCGCACGCAGATCCCCGGCGATTCGTTGGGGCGGCGCGGCTTCCGGTCGACGGCCCACTGTTACTCCGGTTGCGGTGCCGGCGAGGTGACGGGCATCCTGCTGGCGCAAGGAGTGCTCGGACTGGCGGTCGGCTGGGTCGCGGCGGCGACGTTCGGCTTCGCGTACCTGTTCGGCTTCTCGCTCACGGTCGGTCCCCTGCTTCAGGAGGGCGTCGGGCTCCGGGAGGCCGTCGTCGACGCGGTCTACAGCGAGACGCCGTCGATCACGGTGATGGAGGTCGTCGCGATCGGCACCGACCTCCTGCTTGCGGCCGACGCGCACGTCGGCGACCTGCTGTTCTGGGGCGCGCTGGCGTTCTCGCTGTCGGTCGGCTACCTCGCCGCCTACCCGGTGAACCTCGCGCTCGTCCGCGTCGGGGTCAAGGAGGGGATGGCGAACCCGGCGGAGCTGTGACGGGACCGGGCACCGCGTGACCGCCGGTCGGCGCGACCGGGTATCGACTCCGACACCGGGGACCGTACGCTTATTGGACTGACCGTCGTCCGTCCCGTCAAATGTCACGGTCGGATACGTCACGCGAACCGAGCGAGCCGCTCGACGTGGGCGACCCCGCACCCGATTTCGCCGCGACGCTCGTCACCCCCGAGGGCGACGCCGAGGAGACCGCGTTCTCGGACCTCCTCGACAAGCCCGTTCTCCTCAGCTTCTACACCGTGGACTTCAGTCCCGACTGCATCGAGGAGTGGTGCGCCTTCCGCGACTTCGACTGGTTCGCCTCCGGCGACGAGGTGCGGGTCGTCGGCGTCTCCAAGTCCGGCCCGCGGATCCACCGGCAGTTCATCGACCGACTGAACCTCGGCTTCCCGCTGTACGCCGACACCGACCTCGCGGTCTCGGAGGCGTTCGGGGTCGCCTACCGGACGTTCGGGCTCTTTCGCCGCTCGCGACGCTCGTGCTTCCTCGTCGACACCGACGGCGAGATCCGGTACCGCTGGCTGGGGGAACACTGGCTCGATCCGACCCGGGACACGCCGCCCGTCTCCGAGATCCACGAGGCCGTCCGGGAGGAGCTGGGCGACGAGCCGGAGACGTTCGGCTTCTGAGGGTCGGCGGCGACCGTGGCGGGTCGCTCGGCGGCGACCGGGCCGACCTCCTCGGCGGCGGCGCATCGGGCGACGACACCGCGGCCGCCCCGCGGGAACGCCCCGAGCGGTCGATCGCTCGCCTACCGCTGGCCGGGTCGCTCGCGCACCCAGCCGTCGCTTCGGTACTTCTCGTCGGCGATCTCCTCGGCGCGCGCGAGTTCCGCCGCCGTCCAGTCCCCCGCCTCGGCGTCGCTCCACGTCGCCAGCGCGTCCTCCAGGGCGGCGACGGCGTCCCTCCGCGTCGCGTCCGCGAGGTCCGTGATCCCGGCGACGCGCTCGCGGAACTCGGCCTCGTCGACGCCGTGGTCGCGAAAGACCGCGAGGTGCTCGCGCGCCCGCGCGTCGAAGGTGATCGACCCGTGCTGGATGACGCTGTCGTCGCGCCGGTACTGGGCGTTGCCCGAGAGCTTCCGGCCGGCACCGCCGTCCGCGCACACGTCGTGTGCCGGGTGGAGACCGCGGAGGTAGCAGGCGGGGCGGTGGATCGCGGGTCGCTCCTCGTCGGTGTAGTCTGCGTCGACGCCGAGCGCGCGCAACGCCGACAGCACCGGCGCACACAGCAGGTGATACGCCCCGAGGAGGTCCCCCGGCAGCTCGTCGGCCGGGGCCGTGATCGAGTAGGAGACGTCGCCGTCGCGGTCGTGGTAGATACCGCCGCCGCCGGTCTGGCGTCGCGTCACGTCGATCCCCGCGTCGGCGCAGTACTCCCAGTCGACGGTGTCGGGCTCCTGGGCGTACCCCATCGAGAGACAGGAGGGCTCCCAGCGGTACACCCGGACCGTACGGGGCCCGCCGTCGGCGGCGGTCTCGGCGGCGACCTCGTCCAGCGCCATGTTCAGCGGGCCCGAACGGGATTCCTCGCGGATCAGCCGCCACTCGCGGTCGGCGAGCGGGCCGGGACTGGCCCCGGGCGAGTCACCGTCGGCGTCCGAATCGCTCATACTCCCCGTCCGGCGTCGTCGCTCAAAGAGCCCCCGGTCGCCTCGCCCGGCGGCCGCGGGGCTCTCGTCGGCAGTCCGGTCGGTCTCGGGGCCGCCGCCGGTGTCCGATCCGGCACCGACGCCCCGTCGCGTCCGTCGCCGCGAACGCCTTTTCACCCCGCGGCGACGACACACGCGTGATGGTCGGGAACGTCGCGGAGACGATGGCCGAACTCGAGCCCGAGGACTTCTATCTCCTCTCGGGCGTCGAGCAGGGCATGCGCTTCTCCGAGTGGGTGAACGTCGAGAAGATCCCGGAGTACGCCGGGCTGTCGGAGGAGAACGCCGAGTACCGGATCGACCGCTGCTCGGACATGGGACTCATTCGGCGGAAGACGATCCAGTACGAGGGCTACCAGCTCACCTTCGAGGGGTACGACGCGCTCGCGCTGCACACCTTCGCCGAGCGCGAGACGGTCTCGGGGATGGGCGCGCCGCTGGGCGTCGGCAAGGAGAGCGACGTGTACGAGGTGGAGTCGTACCGCCCGCTGGCGCTGAAGTTCCACCGCGAGGGGTACACCAACTTCCGGGAGGTGAACAAGGAGCGCGACTACACCGCCGACAACGACCACGTCTCCTGGCAGTACACCGCCCGCAAGGCCGCCGAACGCGAGTACGGCGCGCTCGAGGACCTGTACCCGAACGTCTCGGTCCCCCGGCCGATCGACCACAACCGCCACGCCATCGTGATGGAGAAGCTCCCCGGTCCGGAACTGGCGAACGCGAAGCTCCGCTCGGAGCAGGTCGGCGGCGTGCTCGACCTCGTCCTCCGGGAGATGGACCTGGCGTACCGCGCGGGCTACGTCCACGCCGACATGTCCGAGTACAACGTCGCCGTCAGCGACGAGGGCGTGACGGTCTTCGACTGGCCGCAGTCGGTCGAGACCGGCCACGCGAACGCCGACGAACTGCTCGCGCGCGACGTGGACAACGTCGTGAGCTACTTCCGACGCAAGTACCCCTCCGAGACGCCGTCGGTGGACGAGGGCGCTGTGACCGACGCGATCCTCGAGGGCTCCTTCGAGTCGGTCCGCGCGCTGGCGGACGCCGACGCCTGAGTCGGGCCGACCCGCGTTTCGGTTTCAGGGCTGATATTCGGGTCCGTAGGTATATACACCGACTGACGGATATCCAGACAGCGGCATCGGGAGTGCGGACGAACCAGGACATGCTCAGACCGAGCGACTACGACCCGAAGGAGTTGCGAGCGTTGACGGGAGCGGCGGCGCTGACGCACGCCGACGAGGACGTCGACCGGTGGGCGCAGCCGGACGACTTCCTCGGTCGAGCGGACGCGCGCGTGCGGGCAGCGCAGGTGGAGGACGCGTTCCTCCTTCAGGCAGCGAGCGACGGCGCGAGTCGGCCCTACCTCCCGGCGATCCCGGGATCGGTGGTGGGGACGCGGCTCGCGCTCGATTGGCTTCGCTACCTCGTCGGCGTCGGCGGGCGCGAACGCGCCCGCGAGGCGCTCGCCTTCTACCGGGACGTGGAGTGGCTCGGCGCGGACGCCGAGGACACCCTCGCGGCGCACCTCGAGGCCTTCGACGAGACCGAGGGCTCGCGCTTCGACGCCGGTCACCATCGGACGAGCCTCCTGTTCGTCGCCCGCCTCGCCGCGCTCCGATAACCATGGCAGCAGAATCCGACTCAGCAGACGACAGCTTCGAGAGTAGCCAGCCAACCCCAATCGGCGTCAAGCTCGGCTCCACCCGGACGGTGCTCCGGTACCCCGAGGAGGGTGAGGATGCGCCCCGGACGGTCCGCACGCTCACCTGTCTCGCCACCTACGAGGACGCCATCACCGGTGAGGAGAAGGCCCTGTTCGGGGAACAGGCCGCCGCCGAGTACCCCGAGCGCGTGGAGTTCATGCTCCGCTCGGGCCTCCCCGAGGACGACGACCGCGCCGAACTGGCGGACCGCTTCTTCCGCGAACTCCTCGCGGCCAACGGCGTCCCCGCCGACTCGGCGGTCGTGTACGCCGTCCCGACGATGGAGAACGACGACGGCCTCGAGAACCTCACCGAGGTCATCGAGTCGTCGAACATCGGCGAGCACACGATGCGCGCGTACCCCGAGTCCCTCTGCGGAGCGATCCCCGCGATGGGCGACGGCGTCGAGGCCGTCGACGACGTGTTCATCTCCGTGAACATGGGCTCGACGAACCTCGAGGCGTGCGCGTACCGCCGCGGCGACCAGCTCGTGCCGTTCTCGACGGGCTCGGTCACCGGCAACGACGTGGACCGACGGATCGTCGCGAACGTCGAAGAGGAGACGCAGGGACGCGTTCACGTCGACCTGACCACCGCCCGCGAGTACAAGGAGGAGCACGGCAACGTCGGGAACTTCGAGCCGTTCTCGGACGTGATCCAGCAGCCCGGCGGCGGCTCCCACGAGTTCACCATCGAGGACAGCGTCGTCGACGCGCTCGACTGGTACCTCGACGCCGCGGTCAACGAGGTCGCAAACGAGTTCCTCCCCGAACTCGCGAACGACTACATGAAGGTGTACCAGCTCTCGCTGGGCAACGACATCGCCGTCACCGGCGGCATGGCGTGCATCCCCGGCCTCGTCGAGGAGTTCGAACGCCGCCTGAGCGCGGAGCTCGACCGCGACGTGAACGTCGTCGCTCCCGACGATCCCGACCTCGCGGCCGCCGAGGGCGCACACCGGATCGCCGAGCGCCTCGCCGACCGGTAGGGACCCATGGGCGGCTTCGACTTCGACTCGGCCGCGGCGGACGCCGACACGGCCGTCTCGCCGGCCGAGCCGGAGCCGCTCGACGACCTCGATTCTCACGCGGACGCGCACGCGCCGACGCACGACGGCGTCGATGCGCGCCTCGACGCCCTGCTGTACGCCGGGGAAAAGCGGCGCGCGAGCCTCCCTGTGGCGACCGGCCACCTGGTCGCGACCGACCACCGCGTGCTCGCGTACGCCCCCGACGCGAACCCCGACGAGCGGGCGACCCTCCGCGCGGTCCACCGCGTCAACGTCACGGACGTCTCGCTGTCCTCCTCCGGGGCCGACTGGCTGGTCCGTCCCGTCGCCTACGCGGTCCTGGGCGGGCTCGCGATGGTTATCGCCGGATCGGTCGTCTCCTTCGACTCGATGAGCGCGTCGATGCCCGACTCCGCGGGGGCGACGGGCGTCGGCGGCCTGCTCTCGATGATCGGCGGCGTCCTGTCGGTGCTGTCGCTCGTGGACGACCTCCTCCGGGTCGTCGGCGCGCTCTCGCTGTTGGTCGGGGCGGGACTGCTGGGCGCGTACGCCCGCAGCCGCGGCGGCGAGGTCGCCGTCGAGACGGAGGGGGAGGCCGACACGCTGCGGGTCGCCGCCGGCGACGCTGACTCCGAGGCGCTGGCACGCTTTCGCGCGGACGCGGGGCTCGCGGACGGTGACGGCAAAAACACGGAGCACATCGCGGGACGGCTGCGCCGATAGGGCGGCCGCGAGCCGTCCCGCCATCGCCGTGGATCGGTCGCCGGCTCGGACTCGTCTCGGTCTGTTTCGTTCCGGTCCGTTCCGGTTCGTTCCGGTCCGTTCAGGTCCGTTCCGGTCCGTTCTGTTTCGTTTCCTCCGCTTCGACCGTTACAGCTCGCCCAGCTTCCGGAGGAGCTGACCGCGGTAGCGCTCGTCGGCGGTGACGCCCTTCACCTCGAGGACGTTTCGCTCCAGCTTGTCGAGCGCGACGTGGAAGGCGTGTTCGGCCCCGTACCCCTCGCCGGAGCCGGCCACCTGCCCGTGGGTGGTGCGGAGGCGGATCTGCGCCTGGATGAGCGGCGTCCCGCGGAGCTTCTCCTTGTGCTCGTGGAAGCGGACGTGCGCGTGCAGCACCCGCATCTCCTGGTACTTGTCGGACACCTTCCCGATCGACTCGCGGACGTCCTCGCGGGTGAGGGTGTCGAGGAGGGCGACGTTCGTGATCTGCACGTCCATCGCGTCCTCCTCGGTGAAGGTGAGCGCGCGCAACACGTCGGTCTTGGTGAGCACGCCCGCGACCAGGTCGTCGCGCTCCTCGGGCGTGACGACGAGACCGCTCACGTCGTTGTCGAGCATGGTCTCGACGGCGTCGCGCACGGACTCGTCGGCGGTGACGGTGAGCACTGGCGACGACATCATGTCGTACACCGGCAGGTCGAGCATGCGGTCGATGTCGCCGCTGCGGTCGCCGCGACCCTGTCGCTCGTCGTCGCGAACGACGAAGTCCACGATGTCGTGGGTGGTGAGGATCCCCCCCAGGCGACCGTCGTCGTCGACGACGGGGAGTCGCGAGATGCCGTTCTCGCGCAGGCGGTTGATCGCCTGGCCGACCTGGGCGTCCTCGGTGACGGTGACCACGTCCGCGGTGTAGATGTCCTCGACGCGCAGCGCGTCGAGGTTGTCGAGCACCGCCTCGAGGAGGGCGTCCACGGTGACGATCCCGTAGAGCTTCTCGCCCTCGTACACCGGAGCGATCCGCACGCCGCCCTCGACGAGCACGCGCGCGACCTCCCTGACGTCCTCGCGACGATCCACCTCGGGGGCGGCCTTCATCAGGGCCGCCGCCCGGGTGTCGTCGTCGACGCGGGAGTTGATCAGCTCCCGCTCGCCGAGCACGCCCGCGTACTCGCCGTCGTCCATCACGACGATCCCCTTCGGATTCTCGCGGTCGAAGAGGGAGCGGACCTTCCCCAGTCGTTCGTCCGCGTCTACCTCGACGAACTCCGGCACGGCGATGTCTTCGATGTCCATAACTCCATCCCGACGGTACGATTCCCCGGGTATTGAAGCTTGGTTCGGATCCCAGCGGCTGAATCCGTCACGCGTGTGCGCCGAACGACCGCTTAAATCGTCGGCAACGACCGTTTCGACGACGCTGCGGGCCGGACGGGCTCAGACGATCCCGTCGGCCTCGCCGATCGGCGTGACCGAGTAGTCGACGGTCTTGGTGTCGGTGGTCGCGCGGATCTTCCCGACGAACGTCGAGATCTGTTCGAGGTTCCCTTCGAGGATGAACAGCTCCATGCAGTTGTGGTCGCCCACGTGGCTGTGGAAGTTCGAGGCGACGATGTCCTCGTGTTCGTGACGAAGCCGCATCATGCGCTCCTCGACGGCCGTCCCCTCGTAGTCGAACACGACCGTGACGATCCCCATCAGCTCGCGGTCCTCGAGTCTGCGGTCCTCGAACTCCCCGAGGAGGTCGCGTGCGGCCTCCCGGAGGAATTCGCTGCGGCCGGTGTAGCCGTGTTCCTCGGTGAACTCGTCGATCCGGTCGACGAGGCTGTCCGGCATCGAGACGCTGACGACGCCCATGTAATAACTGAACCGCGATCGATTAATAATCCTTCCGCACCCGACGCGGGTCGCGGCCGATCGATCCTCTGAATCTCAGCTCTGAGTCGCGCGTGTCAACGCTTATGTCGGCCGCCGGGGAGGACGCGGACATGACGAGACGGGTCCTCATCGTGGACGACTCGGGGTTCCAGCGGACGCTTATTCGCGGCATCCTGGAAGAGGAGTTCGAGGTCGTCGGGGAGGCCGAGAACGGCGACGAGGCGGTCGACCTGTTCGAGGAGACGCGTCCGGACCTCGTGACGATGGACATCATGATGCCCGAGCGAGACGGGATCGAGGCGACCGACGCCATCAAGGACCGCGATCCCGGCACGCGCGTCGTGATGTGCACGAGCGTCGAGCAGCGCGACCAGATGAAGCGGGCGGTGCAGGCCGGGGCCGACGGCTACGTCACCAAGCCCGTCGAGGAGGACACGCTGCGGTCGGAAGTCGAGAGCGCGCTGGCGTCCTGACTCCGCGGTCGGTTCGTCGCTATCGCTCCTCGCGACGTGCCGCCGCAGAACTGGGTCGGGGCGGATTCGAACCTCGTTCACTCCGCTCGCTAGCGCTCGCTCCGTTCCCTGCTTCGAATCCGTCGGACACCACCGACCGCGGCGCGGACTCCTCGCTTCGCTCGTCGTCGGTGCGCCGCGAAAGGATGGGTTGGGGCGGATTCGAACCGCGGTCGTTCCGCTCGCTGACGCTCGCTGCACTCTCTGGTTCGAATCCGCCACGCACCGCCCCGGCGGCACGGCTCGTCGCTATCGCTCCTCGCGATGTGCCGCCTCAGGACTGGGTTGGGGCGGATTCGAACCGCGGTCACTCCGCTCGCTAGCGCTCGCTCCGTTCCCTGCTTCGAATCCGTCGGACACCACCGACCGCGGCGCGGACTCCTCGCTTCGCTCGTCGTCGGTGCGCCGCGAAGGGATGGGTTGGGGCGGATTCGAACCGCCGGCCTGCTCCGTGTGAAGGAGCCGTCATAACCGGACTAGACCACCAACCCGCACCCGAACGTATCCCGGTGGGAGGCTTAAGACTTACCGTCCGACGCGACGGGCGAACGCCGGCGAATCGACCGACCCGAGGATTAATCCCGTCCGACAACGGACCCCCGGGCGTGACGAAGATCGAAGTCGACCTGCCCGACCGAATCGACAGCGAGATCTCGCGCCTCACAGAGCAGGGGGAGTTCCTCAACCGCAAGGAGGCCATCGAGGACTTCCTCACCCGCGGTATCCAGGCGTACGACGTGGACGAAGAGACCCGCGACGGGGAGGCCGACGGCGACCTCTTCACCAACGCGGTCGACGAACAGCAGGACCCCGCCGCGCTCGACGGCGACTCGAACGACGAGCCGACGTTCTGAGTCGGCCCGTCCCGCCGATCACTCGCTCGACCGGCTCTCGCGGTAGTCCCGCAGGCGCTCGCGAGCGTCCTGCACAGCCTCCTTCGCCTCGCCCTCGGCCTTCCCCGACAGCTCCTTCAGGTCCGACTCGAGCCGGTCCAGCCGCGAGGGCTCGGGCACCTTCTCCTTGCCGACCAGCTCGCGAACGCGCTCCTCGACCGGCTCCAACTCCTCTTTGACGCCCTCTTTCGCGTGCTCGGCCGCTCGTCCGAGGTAGTACCGTGCGTCCTCGAAGTGCTTGGACATACCTGTCCTTTGCCGAACGACGAATAAATCGTTTGTGGCGGTACTCGCTGGAGCCGACCGGACCGCCAGGATCGACGGACACGGAAGCCGCGACCGTCGGGACCGTCGATGCCGTCGCCGCCGAACGCGAGGGCGCGGGGACGCGTCGGCCGGGTCGCCTACTCGTAGTCCGGGGCGTCCTCCGGGACGCCGTCGCGGGCGTTGACGACCCGCGCGAACGTGAACAGCGCGTCCGAGAGGCGATTGAGGTACGCGACCGCCTCGCCGTTCACCGGTTCGTCGTCGGCCAGATCGACCGCGCGGCGTTCGGCGCGCCGGACGACCGTCCGCGCGTGATGCAGCTTCGCGCCCGCCTCGCTCCCCGACGGAAGCACGAAGTTTCGCAGCGGCTCCAGCTCCTCGTCGAGCTCGTCGATCCACGCCTCCAACTGCTCGGTGTGGGACTCGCGGACGACCGGGTCGTCCTCGTCGGGGTCGGGATTGGCGAAGTCCGCCTGGAGCACGTGGAGGTGGTCCTGCACGCCGCGGAGCATCTCGTCGACGTCGTCGTACCCCGTCGGGCGGACCGTGCCGACGAGCGCGTTCGCCTCGTCGACGGTGCCGTACGCCTCGATGCGCCGGGAGGTCTTCGACACCCGGGACATGTCCCGGAGGTCGGTCTTTCCCTCGTCGCCGCGGCCGGTGTAGATCTTCATGACGCTACGCGAGGGTCCGCTCGACGTACTCGAGGATGTTCGCCGACTCGTTCATCGTGACGCCGCGCTCGTCGTCGACGAGCACCGGCACGCCGCGCTGCCCGCTGACGCGGGCGACCTCGTCGCGCTCGGAGTGGAGCGCGTCCGTCCAGATCGTCTCGTAGGCCACGTCGGCATCCTCGAGCGCGTCGTGGACCTTCTCACACCACGGACAGCCGTCCAGCGCGTACAGCGTTACGGACATGGATCTACCGTCGTCGGCGACCCGGAAGTAGCTTGCCACGACGGGCGTTCCGGCCGGAGCACCGTCGATGGCCTCGTCATCGTCGTCATCCTCGTTTTCGTGATCGTCGTCGTCATCGTCGACGTCGTTATTGTCGTCGCCGCGGTCGTCCTCGTCCTCATCGTCGCCGACGGCGTCACCGTCGCTCGCACGGACGGCCCGTTCCCGAACCGTGAAGTGGCAGTCCCGTCACCCGAGCCGTATGCAGACGGGACTCGATTCAGAGGCGTTCTACGACCTCAGGCTGCTTTCGGAGGTGGCGGTCTCGCCCGACGGCGAGCGCGTCGCGTTCGTCGCCACCGAATCCGACCCCGCGGCCGACGAGACGCGGACCGGGCTGTACGTCGCGCCCGCCGACGGCTCGCGCGATCCGCACCGACTCACGCGCGCGTCGACGGCCTCCGCGCCGACGTGGGGACCCGACGGCGACACCCTCGCGTTCCTCGCCGCGCGCGATGAGGACCTCGACCGGAAGCGCGGCCGGGTCGACGCGGACGACCCTGACGACCGAGGAGAGGGCGGAGCCGACGAGGAGGACGAGGACGACAGGGACGACGAGTCCGACGGGGACGACGGACCCGGCGACGGCGACGACCCGAAGCAGCAGGTGTGGCTGTTCGACCTCGCGCTCGGCGGCGACGCCCGACAGGTGACCGCCTTCGAGCGCGGCGTGACGGAGTTCGACCTCTCGCCGGACGGCGATCGCCTCGTCGTCGCCGCCCGCGACCCGACCGACGAGCAGGAGGAGTACCTCGACCAGCGGGAGGAGGGAGGCCCGATCGAGGTGACCCGGCTCCAGCACAAGCGCGACGGCGCGGGCTGGCTCGACGACGTGACCACGTACCTGTTCGTCGGCGACGCCGACGGCGACGCCGCCGACGCCACGGCGTTCGAGCGCCTCGACGACGCCCACGGCGCGGGCTCGGCCGAACCGCTCGCGGGACTCCAGCCCGCGTGGGGACCGACCGACCGGATCGCGTTCACCACCTGCGTCGACGAGGACCCCGACGACACCGGCGCGTACGACGTGTGTACGATCGCGCCCGACGGCTCCGACCGCCGGGTCGTCACCGACGGGAGCCTCCGGTGTGCCTCGCCGACGTGGTCGCCCGACGGCGACCTGCTCGCATTCGGCGGGAGCAACTACGAGAACTGGTACGAGCCGACGGAGGCGTACGTCGCGCCCGACGAGGCCGAGGCGGCGTTCGAGTCCGTCTCCGCGGAACTCGACCGGACGCTCGCGCGCACCGGCGCGCCCCGGTGGCTGGACGGGGAGACGGTCGTCGTCCCGATCGCCGACGAGGCGTGGACCAGGCTCGCCGTGTGCCCGGTCGACGGTCAGCCCCGGCGGGCGTTCTCCCGGCAGGGTCGCGACCGGACGATCGCGGCGTTCGACCTCGCGGGCGACACCGTCGCGCTCGGGTTGACGGGCGCGGACCAGCCGCCGGACGTGTTCGCGGTCCCGGGTGCCGAGCTCCGTTCGGACGACGCCGGCGGCCCGACGAGGCGGCTCTCGGCGCTCAACGACGGGTGGCTCGCCGAGCACGACGGCTCGCTGCCCGACTGTGAGGTCGTCGCCTACGAGAACTCGGACGGCGAGGAGATCGAGGCGGTCGTCTACTACCCGAACGACTTCGACCCCGACGCCGACGACCCGGCCCCGACCGTCTGCTCGATCCACGGCGGGCCGATGAGCTACGACGCCCCAGCCTACCGGTTCACCCTCCACTACTGGGCCAGCCGGGGGTACGTCGTCGTGAAGCCCAACTACCGCGGGTCGACCTCCTACGGCCGAGACTTCTCGGAGCGCCTGAAGGGCAGCAGGGGCGAACTCGAGACCGACGACGTGGTCTCGGCGGTGGAGCACCTCGTCGACGAGGGCGTCGCCGACCCCGACCGGCTGTTCTGCACCGGATTCAGCTACGGCGGGATCACGACCGCACACGTCGTCACTCGCACCGACGCGTTCGCGGCCGCCGCCCCCGAACACGGCATCTACGACTTCTACGCGAACTTCGGGACCGACGACAACCACAACTGGCACGAGTGGGAGTTCGGGATGCCCTGGGAGAACGAGGCGACCTACCGCGACATCTCCTCGATCACCCGCGTCGGCGACATCGAGACCCCGCTCCTGATCACCGCGGGCGAGGAGGACTGGCGGTGTCCGCCGACGCAGGCCGAACAGCTGTACGTCAGCGTGCGCAAGCAGGGGATCGACGCGAAGCTGGTGATCTACCCGAACGAGCACCACAACATCGGCAAGCCGAAGCGGGCGACCCACCGGATCGAGGAGTTGACGGAGTGGTTCCGAACGCACGATCCGGGCGTGGCTGAGGGAGCAAACGGAGTGAGCGACTGAGGCCACGGAACTCGGCGGAGCGGCACACGACCGCTCCGCCTATCACAAGCTGTCGGCCCCGTCGTCCCGTCGACGCTCCCGCGACCGACCGGTCAGCCGTCGCGTCGGCCCACCGACTCGGCCAGCAGGTCGGCCAACTCGTCGTACGGGACGGCCTCCTCCATCCGGTCGTACGTCCCCGACTCGAGCACCTCCGCGCCGATCGCATCCAGCGCGGCGAGGGTGGCGCGCATCGGCCCCGAGCCGACGCTGACCCGAGCGACCCCGAGGTCGCCCATGTCGGGCACGGGCGGCGCGCCGGGGCCGCCGAGGACGTTGAGCGGCGCGTCGATCCGGTCGGCCAGCGCGGCGATCGTCTCGCGGTCGGTAACCCCCGGGACGAACGCGCAGTCGCCGCCGGCGTCGACGTAGGCGTTCGCCCGCGCGACCGCCCGGTCGAGGCGGTCGCTCGGGTCGCCGACGCCGGCCCAGAACACGTCGGTCCGGGCGTTGACCACCGCCGGAACGTCCGATTCGTCGGCGGCCGCCCGGGCGGCGCTGATCGCCGCGGCGTGGTCGTCAGTCGCGGTCAGCGGGTCGGCCGGGTCGCCGGTGCCGTCCTCGAGATTCACGCCGATGGCCCCCGCCTCGATCGCCCGGGCGACCGTCTCGCCGACGGCGTCGGGCGCGTCGCCGTAGCCGGCTTCGATGTCCGCACTGACCGGGAGCGCGACGCTCTCGGCGATACGTCTCGTCGCCGCGATCATCTCCTCGCGCGGGACGCGCTCGCCGTCGGGGTAGCCGAGCGAGGCGGCGACGCCGGCGCTCGACGTGGCGACGGCCGCGAATCCCTGTCGTTCGTACATGAGCGCGCTCGCGACGTCCCAGGCGTTCGCCAGCACGAACGCCCCGTCGGAATCCTCGTGGAGCGCCCGAAACGTCCGCGCGCGGTCTCGCTGTGTGTCGTAGTCCATTGTCCCGTCCGCCGCGATCTCACGCTCCGACAGCGGCGAATCGACTGTCAGGTCGCCGCCCGCGGTAATAACGCTGCGGTCGGAACGGCCGGCGCGGTCGACGGCGTCCACGGCCCGCAGCCGTCGTCACCTGTCGCTGCCGGCGTCCCGCGGTGGCCGCCTCGCTGGACGGACCTGTCGGAGCGACTGCTCGTCGGGCGGGTCGCGAAAGAATCGGAGATCGGTGTCGTCTGGTGCCGCACCTCGAGGGCGCGGCGTTCGGTGCCTTACAGGCGCTGCAGATTCGTCGCGCGGGGGCCCTTCTCGGCCTCCTCGATGTCGAACTCGACCTCCTGATCCTCCTCCAGATCGGGGCCGCCAACGTCCTCCATGTGGAAGAAGACGTCCTCGTCCGCGTCCTCAGTATCGATGAATCCGTAGCCGCCGGTGTCGTTGAAGAAGTCGACCTTCCCTTTCGCCATACCCACTCGAGTCGAGACTGACTGATAACCCTTCCGTACCGGGGCCCCGTGTGTGACCTCGGCACGTGAGTGTCGGTAGCGTGGCTCGGTCTCGGCGGACGGGTGTTCGGGCGGGCGAGCGAACAGCGGCCATTCCTGGATGTTCGGTCACCCACCTGGGACCCGTTCCCCGCGACCGGGGCCGAGGCGGTGTCCGGGGAGTTCGCGTCGCTGACGGCGGGGACTCCGGCGACTGCTCGGGCGGCACCCGCGACCGTTCAGGCGGTCTCGGAGCCGTCGGGTCGCGCGTGGTTCTCCTCCGTGTGACCGGCGAGGAGCGGTCGCCGCCGGCGGGCGATCGTCCCGATCGAACGGGCGCTGTAGCCCTCACTCGGCAACGTGGCGCTCGGCCGCCTCGCGGACGGCGTCGGGCAGCGGGGCCGGCTCCCCGTCCGCGAGCGCGACCTGGACGGTCTCGGCCTCGGCGACGAGACTGCCCTCGGCGTGGAGTTCGTACGCGAACGTGAGACTGGAGGTGCCCACGTCGGCCACCTCGAGCACGGCCCGGACCGAGCCGGTCCCCCGGATCGGCGCGCGGTAGTCGATGTCGAGGGAGGCCAGCGCGGCCTCCGAGTCCGCGAGGTCGACGCCGACCTCGTCGTCGAAGAAGGCCGTGCGGATCTCCTCGAGGTAGGTGCAGTAGACGGCGTTGTTCACGTGTCCCATCGGATCGAGATCGCGGTACCGGACGGGAATCGTCGTCTCGTAGGTCATACGTCCCGATCGGCCCCGAGGGGTTTCGAGGTGTCGTTCCGGGGCCGCCGGGGACCGGTGTCTTGAACTACGCGCGCCGCACACGGACGACCATGAGCCTCGAAATGGAGTTTTACTGTCCCGGCTGCGGGGAGGAACAGGACTTCTGGCGCGTCGCGGCGATGACGCTACATCTGGGCGAGAAGACGAAGTGGCGGTGCAACGAGTGCGACTACGGTCTCACGCGCATCGACGGCGACATCAGCTCCGCCATCGAGGCGTAACCGCCCGGTTCTGCCGCAGTTCCGTTCATCCCGGGAGCAGGTCCCCGAGCGCGGCCCCCACGGCCATCGGCACGGTCGCGACGAGGACGCTTCCCAGCGCGACCGTCGGCTCCGCCCAGTCGACTCGCCCCCACGCGGTCAGCCCGACGACCGCTGTGAGGACGGCGACGCCGAGGACGCCGACCGGCCGACGGGGAACGACCCCGAGGATCGGGTTCTGCACCCGGACGTCCTGGAACTCTGCGACGTACAGGATCCCGACGGTGAGCGCCACGGCGAACGCCGCCGTCCCCGCGAGGGACGCCGGCCGGGTCGCGATGAACGCCCCGACTTCGGTCGTGCCGCCCTCGACGAGCATCGGGATGCCGAACAGGACGCTGCCGACCAGCGCCTCCGCGAGGTCGCCCCGGTCGAACCCGCGGACGACGCGTCCGAACACGCCGCTGTGAGGCGTTGACAGGTCGCGAGCGGTCCGCATCGCGTCGCGCACCTTCCGTCGCTCGTCGGCGTCGTCGACGGACTCCTCCAGCGTCTCCAGGTCCTCGATCAGGTCCTCGACGGTCGAGACGCCGTCCGCGTCCCCGTCGTCGCCTGACCCGATTCCGCCCCCGGACGCGCCGTCGCGCCGGCCGGCCCCGCCGCCGTGGCTGTCGCTCATCGGTCGGTGCACCGCGTGAGAGAAGGTAGTTCCGGCGGTGTCGCGGTCGGGGATCTCGTCGCGGTTGGGGGCGGATCCCGGTCGGGGGTCCCGCCGCAGTCGCCGATCGCGTTCCGGTCGGAGATCGCGTCGCGGTCGAAAAAGGGTCGCATCGCGGGTCGTCGCCGGCGTCGACCGCTCGGGAGCCGCCGCGTCAGTCGTCGTCGCTCGTGCTCTCTATCTCGTCCTCGCTGCGGTCGGCCGTCGAGATGGGGTCCTCCTGGTCCTCGGAGAAGCCCGCGGAGCCCTCGATGCGCTCCTCGGCCTCGGGGTCGAAGCGCGTCTCGATGTCCTGGTAGCGGTCGACGAACGAGAGCGCGTGGTGGCTCTCGGTCTCGTGACCGATGTAGCGCTCCTCCAGGTCGAACTGCGCCTCCTCGTCGTTCTCCGCGATGTTCGCGAAGTCCTCGTAGACGGCGTGTGCGCCCGAGTGCAGCGCGTAGAGGGTGATGAACTGGTACTTGTAGCCCAGGTCGCCCAGCTCCTCGAAGGTAAGCGGGTCCTCCTCGGCACCCCACTCGAACGACGACGAGTAGTTGAACGCGAGGTCGACCTCGGGGTGGGTCTCGTGGAGCGTCTCGGCGTAGTTGACGGCGTCCTCACGCGAGGGGTCGGGCATCTCGGGCCAGACCAGGTCGACGCCGGCGT
The DNA here is from genome assembly GCF_021431925.1 of Halobaculum sp. CBA1158. NCBI lineage: Archaea > Methanobacteriati > Methanobacteriota > Halobacteria > Halobacteriales > Haloferacaceae > Halobaculum > Halobaculum sp. CBA1158. The sequence goes on from NZ_CP090371.1 coordinate 768,276, forward strand.
CGGCGTAGATGCGGCCGCGCTCGAGGTGCTCCTCCCAGTCGCCGTTGGCCGAGCCGTAGGCGTCGGTGCGGGCGATGACGACCGTGTCCTCGCTCTGCTTGGCGTCGACGGCCGCCTCGAAGCGCGAGCGAGCCTTCTCGCGGGAGACGATCTGCTTGCCCGCGATGTGGCCGCAGCGCTTGGGCGTCGTCTGGTCCTCGATGTGGACGGCGGCGACGCCGGCCTTCTCGTACTCGCGGACGGCGCGGCGGACGTTGTGGGTGCCGCCGTAGCCGGTGTCGCAGTCGGCGATGACCGGGAGGTTCGTCGCCTCGACCATGCGCTTGGCGTTCTCGACCATCTCGGTCATCGTCACCATCTCCAGGTCCGGGAAGCCGAACTGGCCGAGGACGGTGGAGTAGCCAGACATGTACGCGGCGTCGAGCCCGGCCATCTCCGCGAGGCGGGCGTCCAGCGCGTGGTACATCCCGGGGGCGAAGACGTAGTCCTGCTCGTCGAGCATCCGGCGCAGCTTCGCGCCCTGGGGGTTGTCGATGTCCTTCGTGAAGACGTCCTGGTCGAGTTCTGAGGGGTGCATTATTCGGAGTCCTCCATGAGCGCGATCTCGAAGGGGTCGCGGCGACTGCGGCGCTCGGCGCGGTCGCGGCGGCTGTTCGCGGTGCCGGGGGTGGTCGCGGGGTCGGTCGTCGCCTCTGTGCGGCCCGTTCGCGTCCCCAGGTCCGGAACCAGCGGGGCGTCGGTCTCCTCGGTCGGCCGGCGACCGGCGGTGGGGCGGGCGGAGCGACGGCTCATCGGTCGTCTGCCTCCGTCGAGAACAGGCTCAGTTCGCGGTCGTCGATCTCGTCGAGGTCGGTCGTGGGGTTCGGGTTGAACGTCATGGTGTGGGTCGTTCGGGTGGTGTGGGTGGTGTCGGCGGGTCGGTGTCGATGGTCGAAGCCTGTGCGTGTCTTGCTGCGGATTTGCGGTGATGTACACCCATGCTGTGTCGCCTCACACGTGTCCAGCCGGGAGCACACAATAAATGTAACGAACTATAATGATAATATTCCATAATGGCATACAACTCCGGATATCCCCTTATTTGTGATTGTGTACCACGGTAAGGTATCCGGACGGAGACGCGGACGGATCGATCGATAGAGCGCGGGCGCTCCGTCGATGGAGCCGCGAGCGGATCGACGGACCGATATGCCCGACAGCAGAGGTGTCGCGCATGGCTCGACGGGATCCGGTGGCGGTGACGCTGGCGCTGGTCGCCGTCGGCGGCGCGGTCGGCGCGTCGGCGCGGTACGCCGTCGGGGCGGCGCTCCCGGGGCTCGCGGGCACGCTCGCGGCGAACGTCTCGGGGAGCCTGTTCCTCGGGTTCCTGCTGTACGAGGCGCTTCGGACCGACGCGCTGGGCGACCGGACGCGGACGCTGCTGGCGACGGGCGTGCTCTCCTCGTACACCACCTACAGCACCGTCACCGTCGAGGTCGCTCGCGCCGACCCGGTCGTCGGCGTCGGGTACCTCCTGGCGACGTACGCGCTCGGCGTCGCGGCCGCCGTCGCGGGCCGCGCGGGTGCGGCGTGGATCGACCCGCGGGACGGTCGGGAGGTGCGAGCGTGACCGTCCCCGACCCCGCGCTCGTCGCCGCCGGCGGCGCGGTCGGCGCGGTCGCGCGCCACCTGATCGGCTCGGCCGTCGACCGCGACGGCTTCCCGCTGGGGACGCTGACGGTGAACGTCGTCGGCAGCCTCCTGCTCGGGCTGCTCGTCTTCCACCCGGTCGGCGGCGACGCGCTCCTGTTCGCCGGCACGGGAGCCTGCGGCGCGTTCACGACGTTCTCGTCGTTCTCGGTCGGGGTGGTCCGGCTGTGGGACCGCGGGGAGCACGGACGGGCGGCGCTGTTCGTCGTCGCCAACACCGCGCTGGCCGGGGTGGGCGTCGTCGCCGCCGCGGTGCTGACGGGCGCGTGGTGAGTCGGTGGCGGGCGTCGCCACCGATCCGCTGATCCTCGCTGTCGCCCGCCCGCCTGCCGCCGGCGACGCCGCGACCGAAACGCCGTAGTTCCTCCCCCGTGTCGGCCCGGTCGTGACCCGCCGCGTACTCGTTCCCCTCGACCAGTCGGACCACTCGACGAAGGCCCTCGATCACGCCATCGACGTCCACGCGGACGCGACGCTCGTGCTGGTCAACGTCGTCGACCCGACGCGGTGGATCTCCGCGGGCGACGACGAGGGGATCGAGCCGTACTACTCCGAGCACCTGGAGCGATCGGCGAAGGAGTCCAGCGACGACCTGCTGGAGGAGGCGGCCGACCGCGTCCGCGACGCCGGCGGCGACGCCGAGACGCTCCAGCTCATCGGCGGCCCCGCCCGGAGCATCCTCGAGTACCTGCGGGAGGACGACGCCGACATCGACCAGGTCGTGATGGGCAGTCACGGCCGCACCGGGCTCAGCCGCATGCTCATGGGCAGCGTCGCCGAGAAGGTGACGCGTCGCTCGCCCGTTCCTGTGACGGTCGTGCGCTGAGCACCCTCCGCCGGCCGCTCCCGCGTCCGTCCGTCCGTTCGGTCGGTACCGATTAGCCGTTCGGGGCCGTGGATCCGTCGATGTCGCGTCACCCCGGCTTCCACTCGCTGCACGAGGAGACCGCCGCGACGCTCCCGGTCGAGGGGTCGCTCCCCGATTGGCTGACCGGCAGCCTGATTCGAAACGGCCCGGGCGCGTTCTCGTTCCCCGGCGGGAGCGCGGTCGACCACTGGTTCGACGGGCTGGCGATGCTGTACCGCTTCACCTTCGACCCCGGCAACCGGGGCGGCGGCGTCGCCGACGGCGACCGCTCGGTCGACGGGGACGCGGTCCACTACCGCAACCGCTTCCTCCGCACCGACGCCTACGAGGCCGCCCGCGCGGGGGAGTTCGACGGCGGCTTCGCCACCGGCGAGACCACGCTGCGGTCTCGACTCGCGACGTTCCTTCGGGAGCCGTACGACAACGCCAACATCGTCGCCGAGCGCGTCGGCGACGACTACCTCGCGCTCACAGAGTCGCCCCGTCGGGTCCGGTTCGACCCGAACGACCTCGACGCCGTCGGCGACGACGAGTACGAGGGGGACCTCCCGCGGGGGCAACTCGCGTGCGCGCACCTGAAGCGCGACCCGGCCACCGGGGCGCTGGTGAACGTCGAGACGGCGTTCGGCCGGACGAGCGCGTACCACGTCCACGCGCTCACGCCCGACGGCGACCGTCGTCACGTCGCGAGCGTCGAGACGGACAAGCCCGCGTACCTCCACAGCTTCGGGCTCACGCCGCGGTTCGTCGTGATCGCGGAGTTCCCGCTGCGCCTCGATCCGTTGCGGCTGTTCAGGCCCGGCAGACAGCGTCCGTTCATCGAGCAGTTCAGTTGGGAGCCCGACCGCGGCACCCGGGTGGTCGTGGTGGACCGGACGACCGGCGAGGTCGTCGCGGAGCCGGTCGCCGACCCCGTGTTCGGCTTTCACCACGTGAACGCCTTCGAGCGCCGCGGCGGCCGCGAGGTCGTCTTCGACCTCGAGACGGTCCCGGACGCGACGACCATCGACTCGCTGTACCTCGAGGAGCTTCGGGCGGGGAGCTTCGGCGCGCTCGGCGCGCGCGTCGAGCGGTTCGTCGTCGACCTCGGCGACGCGAGCGGGTCGGGTCGCTATCGGACCGGCGAGGCGACGGTGTCCCGGCGGACGCTGTACGACGGCGGAACCGCGCTGCCGACGGTGTCGCCGGCGGCGTGGTGTCGCCGCCACCGGTACGTCTACGCGATGAGCACGGACCGGCCAGTGAACGAGTGGGCGCGGGCGGTGCTGAAGCTGGACGTGGAGACGGGAACCGTGACGGAGTTCGATGACGGCGGCTACTTCGGGGAACCGGTGTTCGTACCGAACCCCGCCGGCGACGCGGAGGACGACGGCGTCGTCTGCGCGGTGACGCTTGAACCGGACGCCGACCAGTCCTCGCTGGTCGTGCTCGACGGGGAGACGTTCGCCGAGCGGGCGCGGGTGCGACTGCCGCACGCCGCCCCGTTCGACTTCCACGGTCGGTACTTCCCGGAACTGACCGCCAGAACCGCCTGAGACGGAGCGTCGAGCGGAACCGACGGGGACCGCGGAAGGCCGACTGTCCGGGCGCGTGAGGGCCGCTACCCCCGTGGTACCGCGGCTCGCGGAAGAGTTATCCCCGGACGGGCTGTACGTCTATTCGCAATGACGAACGGAAAAGTTGATTTCTTCAACGACACTGGCGGCTACGGTTTCATTTCGATCGAGGACGAGGACGAGGACGTGTTCTTCCACATGGAAGACGTCGGCGGTCCGGATCTCGAGGAGGGACAGGAGGTCGAGTTCGACGTCGAGGACGCCCCCAAGGGCCCCCGCGCGACGAACGTCGTCCGAAACTGACCCCGGAACGAACCACGCACGACTGAACGGATCGACGCGGATCTCCGTCTCTCTCGTCTCCTCACGGCGGCGCTGACACGGGTCGACTCTCGTCGACGTTTTCGCGGAACCCGCCCGACTTCGAGCGACGGCGACGCCCGACGGCGACGGCGGCTCCGACCGCCGACGACCGCCGGCGACCGACGCCGAGCGAGGGCGGGACACTACTGACCTCGGAGCCGCCGCTATCGTTCCGGGGCGGGTCTCGAAGAACCGCGGCGCGATCGGGGACGGGGACGGCCCGGCGTCGGGACCGCTACCCGTCGCGGGTCTCTCCCGTCGAGGACGTTACTCGTCGTCGTCGAGCGCGTGCCACGACAGCCGCGGGTTCCGCGCGGCGGAGGTCTGATCGACGCGCCGGGCCGCGGTCTTCGTGGGGGCCTCGTCGAGTTCCTCGTCGCTGTCGGCGACGGCCTCGTTGAACGCGTGTGCCAGATCCTCCAGCGAGCGCTTGTTCTCGACCTCCGTCGGCTCGGTCAGCATCGCCTCGTCGACGAACTCGGGCCACTTCGTCGTCGGCGGGTGGACGCCGTAATCGAGCATCCCCTTCGCCACGTCGGCGGCGTCGCGGTCGCCCGCGGTCGCGGCGAACTCGTGGTGGAACGGGCCGTAGGGGACCTCCATGTCCAGCAGGCTCGCGAGGTAGTTGGCGTTCAGCGTCGCCTTCGCGGAGGCGTCGAGCAGCCCCTCGTCGCCCAGTCGGCGGATGTAGGCGTACGCCCGGACCAACACGAGCCAGTTGCCCGAGAAGCCGTGGACCTTCCCGATCGAGTGCTCGGGGTCGAACAGCTCGTACCCGGGGCCGCCGTCGTCCTCGGCGTCGCTGTCGCCGTCGTCCGCGCGCCCGTCGTCGCGGTCGCGGTCCGCCAGCGCGCCGCCGTCGGCGGCGGCCGCGTCGCGGGCGTCGGAGCCGTTCTGCGCCGCTCGCACCCGCGGGCGGGGGAGGAACTCGGCCAGCTCCTCGACGACGCCGACCGGGCCCGCCCCGGGGCCGCCGCCGCCGTGGGGCGTCGCGAACGTCTTGTGGACGTTGTAGTGCATGATGTCGAAGCCCATGTCGCCGGGGCGAGCGCGCCCGAGCAGCGCGTTGAGGTTCGCGCCGTCGTAGTACAGCAGCCCGCCGGCGTCGTGGACGATCTCGGCGATCTCGACGATGTCGCGCTCGAACAGCCCCACGGTGTTGGGGTTGGTGAGCATCAGCGCGGCGGTGTCGTCGCCGACGGCGGCCGCGAGCGCCTCCACGTCGACGCGGCCGTCCTCGCCGGAGGGGAGTTCGACCACGTCGTAGCCGGCCATCGCCGCCGTGGCGAAGTTGGTCCCGTGGGCCGAGGCCGGGATGATCACCTCGCTTCGATCGTTGCCGTGGTGCTCGTGGTACGCCTTCGCGACGGCGATGCCGGTGAACTCCCCGGCCGCGCCCGCCGGCGGCTGGAGCGTCACCGCGTCCATCCCGCCGATGTCGGCGAGGTACTCCTGGAGGCCGTACAGCACCTCGAGGTTCCCCTGGACCGTCTCCGGGTCGCGGTCGGGGTGGACCGCCGCGTTCGGGTCGGCGGCGACGGCGTCGGCGAAGGAGGGGTTGTACTTCATCGTGCACGAGCCGAGCGGGTACGGCCCCGCCTCCACCGACCAGTTCATCTGCGACAGGCGGGTGTAGTGGCGGGCCAACTCCGGCTCCGAGAGGCCGGGCAACTCCAGGGAGTCGCGCGTCAGGTCGTCGGGCAGGGCGGACCCGGCACCGGGGTTCACCTCCGTCGAGTCCTTCTCCGAGAGGAGGGACTCGTTGCGGTCGTCGTCGCCGTAGCGGGCCTGATCATAATTCATGGCGTCACCTCCGCGAACGCGGCGGCGAGGTCGTCGGCCGCGTCGGCGTTCAGCTCGGTCACACACACCTGTATCGTCTCGTCGTCGAGGACGTGGACGGCGAACCCGCGCTCCTCGAGCCCGGCGGCGACGCCGGGGGCGTCGTCGACGCCGACGGTGAACTCGCGGAGGTGGTGCCCGTCGTCGAGCGGGGCGGTCACGCCGTCGAGCGCGTCCAACTCCCCCGCCAGCGACGACGCCTCCCGGACGCACGTCTCCGCGATGTCGACGAGCCCCTCAGGGCCGAGATACGCCGCGTGCATCGCCGCCCGCAGCGCCACCCACGCCTGGTTCGTGCAGATGTTCGAGGTGGCGCGCTCCTTCCGGATGTGTTGCTCGCGGGTCTGCAGCGTCAGCGTGAACGCCCGGCGGTCGTCGGCGTCCTCGCTCTTCCCGACGAGCCGGCCGGGCACCTGTCGGAGGTAGTCCTCGCGGCAGGCGAACAGCCCGAGGCCCATCCCGTAGCTCGTCGGCAACCCGAGCGCGCCCGCCTCGCCGACGACGGCGTCCGCGCCGACCGACGCGGGCTCCTCCAGCAGCGAGAGGGCGACCGGGTCCGAGCCGACGCAGAAGAACGCGTCAGCGTCGTCGGCGAGGTCGCCGACGGCGGCCAGGTTCGGCTCGATGGTGCCCGTCACCGTCGGCGTCTCGACGTACACGAACGCGGCGTCCTCGTCGACCGACTCGGCGAGCGCGTCGAGGTCGACCGTGTTGTCCGCGTACGGGTACGTCTCGACTGTGAGGTCGGAGCCGTCGACGTAGTTGTCGAGGGTGGCGCGCTTGCCGTCGCGCAGGTCCTCGGGGACGAGCAGCGTCGACCCCGAGACCGACCGGACGCGCTCGGCCAGCAGCGCCGACTCCGCGAGCGCGGCCGCGGCGTCGTACATCGAGCAGTTGGCGACCGGCAGCCCCGTCAACTCGACCAGGATCGACTGGTACTCGAACAGCGCCTGGAGGAAGCCCTGGGTGATCTCCGGCTGGTACTGCGTGTAGCTTGTGAGAAACTCCGAGCGCGCCGAGAGGTCGTCGACGACCGCGGGCACGTAGTGGGAGTAGTGGCCCCGACCGAGGAACTCCGTGAGGTCGTCGTTGCGCGCGAACGTCTCCCGCAGGTCGTTCCTGACCGTGCGTTCGTCGCGCTGCGGGATGCCGAACGCGCCGTCGAAGGCGACGTCCTCGGGGATGTCGAACAGGTCGGCCTCGTCGTCGACGCCGAGCGCGTCGAGCATCGCTGCCGTCTCGTCGGCGGTGTGGGGAGCGAACGGCGACCCGCTCGCGCCCGCGTGGCGTCCGCTCATCGGAGGCTCCTCCCGGCACGTCCGTGCGGAGCGAACGGCGTTCCGTGTCCACGTCTGTCCATAGTCGTGCCTACGGCGCGCCCACCAAGAGTCGTTCGTTCCCGGGCGGCGTGGCCGGCTATCGCGGCGGGTCAGGTTGGCGTCCCGGTCCCGGTCGCGCCTCCGGTGAACGCCGACTCGTCGACGCGGAGCGACGCCCAGTACACCGCGCCGTCGTAGCGGACGACGTACTCCCCGCCGACGCGATCGCCCCCGGGCGGATCCTCCCACCCGAACGCCACGGGGTCGCGGTCGCGGAAGCGGTCGACGAGCGATCGGAGCGCGTCGCTCGGCTCCTCGTCGCTCGCGACGTGATACCCCGAGTAGTCGTCGCCGTCGGGTGCGGGCGTCTCCGGGTCGACGGCGGCCTCGACGATCTCGCGCTCCTCGGCTGGAAGCCCCTCGAGCGCGAAGCCGAACCGCTCGCGCACGTCCGCGCCGAACTCGGCGGCCGAGGCGACGCGGTCGGCGGTCAGGCGGTAGGTGTAGACGGCGTCGGTGCCGCGGTCGTCCACCTCGATCGTTCCGGGGCCGTCGGGCCAGACGACGGCGTCGTACTCGGGGTCGGGGACGAGGACGGACTCCTCGACCGATCCGGGCCGGTAGCTGAGGGTCGTCCCCACGCCCGGCGGGCGGTGGTCGTCGTAGCCGGCCCGCGAGAGCGCCTCTCGGTCGACTCCCGGCAGGTCCGCGAACCGGATCCGGTCGGCCGAGTCGGGCGTCTCCTCGCCGTCCGCCGTGCGGATCGGGTTCATCGTCACGCCGAAGCGGTGAACCTCTCGCGAGTCGACCGTCTCGGCGGCGAAGCGGTACACGCCCTCGCCGGCGACGACGACCGGCCGGTCGGTCGGGAGCGGCTCCCGGGTGTCCTCGACGGTCGCCGACCCGGTCTCGACGACCTCGCGGGCGAGCGCGTCCGGGTTCGCGGGGTCGTCGTCCGCGCCGAAGGCGTACAGCGCCTCGCGCGCGAGGCCGGCGTCGTCCTCGGCGGTCAGCCGGAGGGAGGCGGTCGGGGCGGGCGCACAGCCGGTACAGCCACCGGTGGCGGTCACGGCCAGCGTCGCCGTCGTCGCGAGGAACGACCGGCGGTCGAGGGGCATGTCCGCCCGTACACGACAGCCCGCCAAGAGGTATTCGGAGGCGAAAACGCCGGTTGTAGTGACCGTCGGTCGCGGGACCGGCCGGACTACGCGATCTGGTCGCGGTACTCCTCGGCCGAGAGGAGGCCGTCGAGGTCGGCCTCGTCGGCGTCGAGTTCGAGCATCCAGCCCTCGCCGAAGGGGTCGTCGTTCACGAGTTCGGGCGCGTCGAACAGCGCCTCGTTCACGGCGGTCACCTCGCCGGAGGCGGGCGCGTACATGTCCGAGACGGCCTTGATCGACTCGATGACCCCGAACTCCGCGCCGGCGTCGACCGCGTCGCCCTCGCTCGGTAGCTCCACGAACACCACGTCGCCGAGTTCGTCCTGCGCGAAGTCGGTGATGCCGACCCGTCCCGTCTCCGGGTCGATCCACTCGTGCGACTCGCGGTAGCGCAGGCCCTCGGGTACGTCGAAGCTCATCGTCTACTCGAACCACGGCGGGGAGGGTACTTGGGTGTATGCGAAACCGAACGGCCGGCGGGGTCGCGACTGCTCGAACGGGACGGTGTGTGACTACTCGAACGGGACGGTGACGACCTTCGCGCGCTTCTCGCGCCCGCGGACGACGACGCGGACCTCGGTACCGGGATCGGTGCGGTCGGTCGGCAGGTAGCCGAGCGCGATCGGCTTGTCGAGGCTCGGACTCATCGTCCCCGAGGTGACGACGCCGACGACGTGGCCGTCCTCGTCGGTCACGTCGTAGCCGTGGCGCGGGACGCCGCGGTCGAGCAACTCGATGCCGACGAACGTCTCCTCGACGCCCGCCTCGCGCTGGGCCGCGAGGGCGTCGCGCCCGACGAACTCGGTGTCGAGGTCGACGACGAAGCCGATGTCGGCCTCGTACGGCGTGCGCGGTTCGTCCTCGGGGTGGAAGTCCTGCCCCGACAGGAGGAAGCCGTGTTCGATCCGGAGCGTGTCGCGCGCGCCGAGGCCGCAGGGGGCGGCGTCGTCGGCGAAGAGGTCCCACACCGCCTCGGCCGACTCCCACGGGCACAGCACCTCGAAGCCGTCCTCGCCGGTGTACCCCGTGCGAGCGACCCAGCAGTCCGCGCCGGCGAGCGGGGCGAACGTCGCCGAGAACCGCGAGAGGTCGCGGACGCCGGTGGCGTCGCCGTCGACCGCGTCGGCGACGATCCCGGGCGCGTCGGGACCCTGCACGGCGAACATCGCCCAGTCCTCGGTGACGTTTCGGACCTCGCAGTCCAGCCCCCACTCGTCGCGGTGGTCGATCCACCGCTCGTGGGCGTCGGCGTCGTGGCCCGCGTTCGGGATGAACAGGTACGCGGGGACGGAGGCGTCGGCGTCGGGCGTCTCGTCGGGGAGGCGGTAGACGACGGTGTCGTCGATCATGACGCCGTCCTCGCGGGTGATCGCGGCGTACTGCGCGTCGCCCGGAGAGAGGGCCGTCACGTCGTTCGTCGTGAGCCGCTGCATGAGCGCCGTCGCGTCGGGCCCGACGACCTCGATCTCGCCCATGTGCGACACGTCGAAGACGCCGGCGGCCTCGCGAACCGCCGCGTGCTCGGTCCGGATCGAGTCGAACTCGACGGGCATGTCCCACCCGCCGAACTCGGTGAACTTCGCGCCGCGATCGGCGTGGACCTCTCGGAGGGGCGGCCTGCGGAGTGTCATACCTACGGGGTCAGTCGGGGGCGAGTAATGGTTTGGTATTCGGTCCGACGGGCCCGGTCCGAAGCGACTGCCGACGCACGCGATCGGGTGCCGAGCGGTGACGCGCGCCGAAGACCTTCGTCCCGCCCCCGAACGCGGCAATCCAGACGCGCCGTCCATCCGTTCTGATAATCTGACGCGATCGGTTAAGTCGGCGCGGGCGTCCCCTCCGGGCAGATGGTCGAACTCGTGAGTAGCGCGTCGTTCTACTGGTACGTGCTGGCGTACGTCGTCGCGGTGGCCGGCTGTGCGGTCGCGCTCCGGCGCGCGGCGGCGGTCGACGACGAGGAAACGCGCGTGGGGCTCGTCGGACTGCTGGTCGCGAGCGGCGGGTGGGCGGCCGCACAGCTCGCCTACCTGCTCGCGCCGGCCGGGCCCCTCCAGTACCTGTTGTATCTGACGGGCCTGATCGTCGGGCTGAGCACCATCGGCGGCTGGCTGTACTTCTGTTCGGCCTACACCGGGCGGTCGTTCCACCGGAACCCGACGTATCGACGGCTCGCCGTCGCCGTCTTCGTCGCCATCGTGGCCGTCAAGGTGACCAACCCGATCCACGGGCTGTACTTCAGCGCCGAGCCAGTCTCGACGCCGTTCGCCCACCTCGCGATCCGGCCTGGGTTGGCCCACTGGGTCGTCACGGGGCTGTCGTACTCGCTGGTCACGATCGGCTTCTTCATGCTGTTCGACCAGTTCCTGGAGGCGGAGTTCGACACGCGCCCGCTGGCGGCGCTGGTGGGCGTGACCGCCCTCCCGGTCGTGTTCGATATCGTCGAGATGACCTCTCCGCTGGTGCCGGACCTGAGCCTCGAACCCGTCGGGGTCGCCGCGTTCGCCGTCGGGACGCTGTTCGTCTTCGAGGACCGCTTCCTGTCGGTTCAGCTGTCCGACGGCGTCGACGACCCGCTGATCTACCTCGACGAGAGCGACCGAGTCCGGGAGACGAACGATCGCGCTCGCGACCGGTTCCCGGAGCTTCGGGGGGCTCGAGGCGAGCGACTGGACGCGGTGGTGCCCGCGCTCGCGTCGGCGCTGTCCGACGAGGAGGGAGTGATCGAACACCGCGGAGGCGACGGACTCCGTTATTACCTCGTGTCCACGACGGAGTTCGTCCGCTCGCGCGGTTCGATCGGGAAGCTGGTGATGGCGAGCGACGTGACCGAAAGCGAGCGTCGACGCCGCGAGCTGGAGCGACAGAACGAACAGCTCGAGTCGCTGGCGGCGGCGATGCGCCACGAGCTGTTGAACACCCTCCAGATCGTCGCCGGGCGAGTCGATCTCGCCGGCTCGGAGCTCGAGTCGGGCGACGTGAGTTCGGCCCGGGAGTCGCTGCGGACCGCCTCGGGGAGCGCACAGCGGATGCGCGACCTCGTCGAGGACTTCGCCGACGTCGCCCGTCAGGGTCGGACCGTCGAGGCGACCGAGTCAGTCCGGCTCGAGGAGGCCGTCGATGAGGCGTGGGCGGAAGTCGACACGGAGGGCGTCGAGCTCGTCTGCGAGGCCGACTGCGGGATCGAGGCCGACGCTGATCGCCTCGAGTCGCTGTTCGCGAGCGCGTTTCGATTCGGCGTCCACAACGACGCCGATCGGATCACCGTCAGGCCGTGTGAGGACGGCTTCTCCGTCGCCGGCGACGGCACCGAGTACCCCGAGATGGACCCGGAGTCGTTCTTCGAGTACGGCGGGGCGGTGCCCGACGCAGAGGCGGGGATCGCGCTGCCGAACGTCCGGACGCTCGCGCGCGTCCACGGGTGGAGCGCCGACGTCGACCCCGACCACGACGGCGGGGTCCGCGTCGTCGTCTCCGGAGCGTGTACGGGCGACGCCGTCGACGGGGTCGCCGACGGAGCGAGCGCGACGCCGGCGGCGGGCGGCTGAGCGCGTCCCCCGTCAGTACGCGTCGACGTAGGCGGCCACGTCGAGCAGGCGGTTGGAGAAGCCGTACTCGTTGTCGTACCACGTCAGTACCTTGGCGACCCCCTCGTCGTCGTCGCCGACGACGTTCGTGGACTTGAGGTCGACGTACGAGGAGAACGGCAGACCGACGATGTCGCGGCTGACGACCTCGTCGTCGGTGTAGCCGAGCACGCCCGCCAGCGGGCCGGAGTCGGCCGCGGCGCGGAACGCGTCGTTGATCTCGGCGGCCGAGGGCGACGACTCCAGGTCGACGACCAGTTCGGTGAGCGAGCCGTTCGGGACGGGCACGCGCATCGCCATGCCGTCGAGTTTGCCCTTCAACTGCGGGAGGATCTCTGTGGCCGCCTGCGCCGCGCCCGTCGAGGTGGGGACGATGTTCTCCGCGGCCGCGCGTCCGCGGCGCGTCTTCGCCTTCGGCCCGTCGACGAGGTTCTGGCTCCCGGTGTAGGCGTGGACCGTCGTCAGCGTCCCCGAGGCGATGCCGAACTCCTCGTCGAGCACCTTCGCGATCGGGGTGACGGAGTTGGTGGTGCAGGAGGCGTTCGAGACGACCGACTCGCCCTCGTACTCCGTCTCGTGGTTGACGCCGTACACGAGCTGTTTGACCGGCTCGTCGCCCTTCGGCGGCGCGGAGATGACCGCCACGTCCGCGCCGGCCTCGACGTGTCGTCCGGCGTCGCCTCTCGTCCGGAAGACGCCCGTACACTCCAGGGCCACGTCCACGGCGAGGTCGTCCCACGGGAGGTCGGCGGGGTCCTGCTCGTCGAGCACGGGGACCGCGGTGCCGCCGATCGATAGCTCGCGCGCGTCGGCGTCGTACTCGACGCCCTCGAGCCGCCCCATCACCGAGTCGTAAGAGGCGAGATACCGCATCTCCTCGCCGTCCATCACGTCGTTGATGCCGACGAGCTCGATCCGCGGGTCCCCGAGCACCGCCCGGAAGACGTTGCGGCCGATCCGACCGAACCCGTTCAGCCCGACTCTGACGGGATCGTCCACGTCGTCTCCCGCGACGAGATACGATTTACTCATAACCGAATTATTGCTGTCCGACGACTTATCGCTTGCGGGTGATCGCCGAGGTGTGCTCGGACCGATGGATCTCGCACTCGCACGCCGGATAGTTCGGAGCAACGCCGTTCGGAGACCACGGTCGTCGCCGATTCGATTCGGGGGCGTTCCGCGGTCCGTCGCCGGGCCGAGCATCGGCTACCGGCCGACAGCGCGAGCGAGCGACGTACAAAGGTAAAGTGTCTCTGCCGCGGATACTCCGGCATGAGCGACACGGATATCGACGACGTGGACAAGGCGATCCTGTACGCGTTGCAGGAGGACGCCCGCAACACGTCGTCGGGGGACATCGCAGAGCGAACCGACACCTCCGACAGCACCGTCCGCAAGCGCATCCAGCGCCTCGAATCCGCCGGCGTGATCAAGGGATACAGCGCCGACGTGGATTACCAGCAGTCGGGCTATCCGCTCCGGATGCTGCTCTACTGCACCGCCTCGATAGCCGAGCGGGGCGACATCGTCTCCGAAATCCTGCGGATCGACGGCGTCGTGTCGGTCCAAGAGCTGGTCACCGGCGAACAGAACCTCCTCGTCACCGCCGTCGGCGAATCGGACGACGACATCACTCCCGTGGCACAGGAACTCCTCGACATGGGGCTCACCGTCGCCGACGAGGTCCTGATCCGGAGCCACGAGACCACCCCGTTCGGCGAGTTCGACCCCTCGACACACGCGGCGAGCGACGGGTAGGCGATACCGATCCGTTCTCTCGACCGCGACAGTCGAACGATCCGGTACCGGCGTGCTCGCCCGAGACCGAGTCGGCTACCGGAGACGAGCGACACCGACACCGGCGAGAACGGATCCGACCCGAGTCGTCGGTCTCGACTCTCCGAAGATACGCCGATCCGCGTCGCCGGCCGCCGCTGCGACTCCGCGTCGGGGGATCCCGCCCGCTGAACCTGAAAACATAATGTTCTTTGATACTCTATATTGGAACGATTTGTGAAGATAAGCAAGTTTAATAACCAAACCGTTCTCGACTGCGGGTGAGGACGACCAGAACCGGCCCGTCGAACCGGTACCGGCCGACGAGACGGGTCGCGACACGGATCGAACGATGGCAGGACATACCTCGAAGAGGACGGTCGGAGCGCTCCCGGACACGACGGCGGAGTCGCCGTTCGTGCCCGTCGCACTAACCTGGCTCGCGTGGGTGCTGTTCGCCGCGAGCGTCGCCGCCCTCGCGGTCCGAGTCCTGTTCGGTGGCGACTGGGCGATCCCCGGCGTCGTCGCCGTCGACGGACTGACGGTCCTGATGTGGGTGGTCGTCACGTTCTTCAGCGGTATCGTCCACAGCTACTCCCGTCGGTACGTGGCGGGTACCGCCCACGAGACGAGGTTCTTCGTCCTCGTGTTCGGCTTCACGGTGACCGTGATGGGGCTCGTCGCGGCCGACCACCTCGCCCTGTTCGGGCTCCTGTGGCTGAGTATGGGCCTACTGATGGCGAAGCTCATCGGACTCGCCCGCGGCTGGAGGCAGGCGCGGGCCGCCGCGAGGGTCGCCCGCAGGCACTTCGCGGCCAGCAGCGGGCTCCTCGCCGTCGCGCTGGCGGCGCTGTGGTGGGAGACCGGCGCGACGACGGTCTCCGGAATCGCCGCGGCCGCCGACACGCCCGGCGGCTCGGTGTGGCTCGTCGCGGCCGGCGCGCTCGTCCTCGCGGCGATGATCCAGTCCGCGCTGATCCCGTTCCACACCTGGCTGCTCTCCTCCATGACCGCGCCGACGCCGGCGTCGGCGCTGATGCACGCCGGCTTCGTCAACGCGGGCGGCATCCTCCTCACCCGGTTCGCTCCGGTCGTCACCGTCGACTCCGCCCTCATGCTCGCGGTGGTCGCCGTCGGCGGGGCCAGCGCGATCGGCGGAAAGCTCCTGAAGTCCGTTCGGACGGACATCAAGGCCAAGCTGGGCTGTTCGACGGTCGGACAGATGGGATTCATGATCATGCAGGTCGGCCTCGGGTTCTTCGGGGCCGCGATCACCCATCTCATCCTCCACGGCTTCTACAAGGCCT
The DNA here is from genome assembly GCF_021431925.1 of Halobaculum sp. CBA1158. NCBI lineage: Archaea > Methanobacteriati > Methanobacteriota > Halobacteria > Halobacteriales > Haloferacaceae > Halobaculum > Halobaculum sp. CBA1158. Next base: position 783,743 of record NZ_CP090371.1, read on the forward strand.
ACCAGTTCCTCAGCTCGGGCGAACGGGTCGAACACACCGCCCCAGATGGAGGGACCGGAGCCACGATAGGGCGGGTGGCGAGCGTGGGCGGCGTGGTCGTGACGCTCCTGACCGGCCTGGCCGGCGGCGCGCTGTTCGCGGTGCTCACCGGGAAGGGACTCCGCGTCGACAGCGGGCTCCTGCTGACGTTCTTCGTGGCGTTCACTACCCTCCACGCCGCCCGGGACGCGGTCCAGCAGACGTCGCTTCCGGCGGCAGCCCGCTACGCGGCCGTCCCGGTGGCGTTCCTCCCCGCCATCGTCGTCTACGCCGTGGTCTACGAGGGGGTCTCGGCGCTCCTGACCGTCGAGCCGGTGTCGACCGAGCTGACCGTCCTCCACGTCGTGATCGCCGCCGTCTTCGTCGGCATCTACGTCGGCATCGAGACTGGCGTCCACGAGAACAGCCGGCGTCTCTACGTGGCGCTGTTGAACGCCGGCCAGCCGTCCTCGGACACCGTGATGACCGCCACGGAGGAGTACAATGAGTACTGAACCCACCATCCACGACAGGATAGACGAGGCGGCCGCCGTCGTCGGGGGGCTCTGGCCGATACACTCGTTCGTGACGGCGAACCCCCTCTCCGGGTTCGAGGACCGGCCGTTCGACGAGGCGGTCGGACGGGCGGCCGACCTGCTGGGCGGCCGTGGCTACCCGAGCGCCGAGACGTTCCGCGGAGCGATGGAGCACGGTCAGATCGACCCGGAGATACTCGAATCGAAACTCGCCGAGGCCGGCTACGAGGGCGACCCCGAACTCCTGCTCGATCGCATGGCCGAGGCGGCCGACGCGGACACGCTCGCGGCCGACGGTGATACGGTCGACGCGGACGAGCACGCGGCCGACGATGACGCCGCCGGCGACGCCCGTACCGCCCGGGACCGCGCCGAGCAGATACTGTGCAAGTGGCTGTCGGCCTTCCTCGACGAGGGGAGCGCCCACTGGTCGATGCCGAACCGCGAGGCGGGGTTCTACACCGCCTTTCGCGAGGTCGCCCGCCACGACACCGAGATCCCCGACGAGGGAGTCGCCGCCGATCTTCCCGAAACGCCGACGGAGGCCATCGAGGCCGCGCTGGAGCCGTATACCGAGGATCGGTGGGTACGGATATTCGAGGAGCAGTTGGCCGCGCTCCCCGGCTGGACCGGCCTCATCAAACAGCGCGCCGAGGACGAGGGCGCGTGGCAGTCGGCTTGCCCGATCACGCTCGCGGGGTATCTCGCGGCCCGTCTGGCGTTGCTCGACGCCTTCGGCGTCGACATCGAGCCCTCGACGACCCCCGACGGCGTCGAGGTCGACGCGGGCGACGAACTCGCCGAGGCGTTCCTGAGCGCGTGGGAGGCGAGCTATCGAACCGAACTCGTCGAGCGCGTCGCCGCCGAGGGCCGGTCGCTCGACCGGCGTGACTCCTCGGGTCGCCCGGACGCGCAACTGGTGTTCTGTATCGACACCCGGTCGGAGGTCGTTCGCCGTCACATCGAGGCCGCGGGCGACTACGAGACCCACGGCTACGCCGGATTCTTCGGGATCCCGATGGAGTACCGGGGCTACGACGCCGACGTGTCGGTCGACGCCTGCCCGCCGATCCTCGAACCGGAGCACCACATCACCGAGGTACCGACCGACAGGGACACGCAGGCGAGACACGACCGCCTGTCGGGCGTCCGCGAGGTGGTCGACGAGGTCATCGAGACGCTCGAGGCCAACGCCGCCACGGCCTACGGATACGTCGAGACCGCGGGGAGCGGCTACGGTCTCGCGGTCGCGGCCCGCACGCTCCTCCCCGGTCGCGTCCACGACCTGCTCGACGTCGCCGACGACGCCGTGCCGGACGACCACGAGTTCTGTGATCAGATCGTCCGCCACCAGCACGAGTACGCCGGCGACCTCCCGGTGGGCCTGACGACCGAGGAGCGGGTCGAGTACGCCGCGACCGCCTTCGAACTGATGGGCTGGGAGGAGTTCGGTCGGCTCGTCGTCTTCGCCGGCCACGCCAGCGAGACGGCCAACAACCCCTACGACTCGAGTCTGGACTGCGGCGCTTGTGCCGGCAACCCCGGCGGCCCGAACGCCCGCGTCCTCGCGGCCATCTGCAACGACGAGACCGTGCGCGAGCGGCTCCGCGACCGCGGCATCGACGTGCCCGAGGACACCGTGTTCCTCGCCGGCCAGCACAACACGACCACAGACGAGATCGAACTGTACGACGGTCACGTCCCCGAGAGCCACGCCGAGGATCTCACGCGGCTCCGCGCCGACCTCGAGACCGCCCGCGCCGACGCGACCGCGGAGCGCGCCGCCGACATGGGCGTCGAGGGCGCATCGAGCGTCCGCGAGACGGAGCGCCGGGCCGCGGACTGGGCCGAGACCCGTCCGGAGTGGGGACTGGCCGGCAACGCCGCGTTCGTCGTCGGTCCGCGGGCGCTCACGGCGGACCTCGACCTCGACGGCCGCTCGTTCCTCCACTCGTACGACTGGTCGACCGACCCCGCCGGCGACGCGCTCGAGGCGATCCTGACCGGGCCGATGGTCGTCACCCAGTGGATCAACAGCCAGTACTACTTCTCGACGGTCGACAACTCGGTGTACGGGAGCGGGTCGAAGGTGACGCAGAACCCGGTCGGCAACGTCGGCGTCCACCAGGGCAACGGGGGCGACCTGATGACCGGCCTCCCGCTCCAGTCGCTGATGGCCGCCGACGGCGAACCGTACCACCAGCCGCTTCGGCTCTCGACGGTCGTCCACGCGCCCGTCGACCGCGTCACCGACGTTCTGGCCGACCACGGAGCGGTGACCGATCTGCTGGACAACGACTGGCTCTCGCTGACGGTCGTCGACCCGACCCGGGATCACCGCGCGTTCCGCTACGAACGGGACCTGAACTGGACGCCGGCGTCCGAGGTGGGGGAGGTCCGCCCGTCCACGGCGACCGCCCCGACGGCCGCGGACGACTGACCCGACGCGCTCCCCGAGACGGGGAGAAGGCTTATTCGGCACAGCGGCCAAGGCTGGAACAGAATGCGCGACGACCGTGACGATCCGTTCGGCGACATCTTCGACGAGATCGAGCGGATGATGAACGGGATGAACGGCGCGGGCGGCCCCGCCGACGGCGACGCGGGGTTCGCCGGCGAGACGCACGTGTCGGTGTACGAGGAGGGCGACACGCTCCGACTCGTCGCCGACCTCCCGGGCGTAGAGAAGGACGGGATCGACCTCCAGTGCGACGGTACGACGCTCACCATCTCCGCGACCGGCGAACACCGCCGGTTCGACGAGCGCGTCCGCCTCCCGGTCCGCGTCGACGAGCACTCCGCGAGCGCGTCGTTCAACAACGGCGTCCTCGAGGTGACGTTCGACGCCCTCGAGCCCTCCGCCGATATCGACGTGGAGTAGCCGCGTCGGTCGGCTCCGTTCGGCTCCGTCCGGTTCCGTTCGGTATCAACCCCGTCGACGCCGGCAGCGTCGCCGCTCATCGCGTCCGCCTCACCGCGCCCGCGACCCGCCTACCGAGTCGCCGTCCGTCGCACCAGCGCGGCGATGTCGGCGTCGAAGCCCTCGCGGTACTTCTCGGCGGCGTCGACCGTCGGCCGGGCGTTCGTCTCCGACACCACCAGCCGACCGTCCGTCTCCAGCAGGTCCACCCCGAGCAGCGGCGCGTCCAGCGCGGCGGCGGCCGCCTCCGCCAACCGGCGCGCGTCGTCCGCGAGGTCGACGCCCTCGGCGACCGCGCCGCGGTGGACGTTGTGCTTCCACCGCCCCGCGGCGAGCGCGTCGTCGGGGATACGGCGCTCGACCGCGCCCGCGTACTCGCCGTCGAGCACCATGACGCGGTAGTCGGTCGCGTCCGGCAGGAACTCCTGGAGCAGGTACGACTTGTCGCCGGTCGCGCGGTAGTCGTGGACCAAGTCGAGGTAGTCGGTCACCCCGAGCAGGGAGTCGGGGTCGGACGCCTTCGCGACGCCGGTCCCGCGGGTCGTCGAGTTCGGCTTGACGACCAGGGGGTAGCCGATCGCGTCGGCGGCGGCGAGCACGTCGGCCTCGTCGGCGGGGTTGGAGACGAGGCGCGTCTCCGGCACCGGGAGTCCGGCGTCCGCGAGTCGCGCGAGCGTCCCGGCCTTGTTGCGCGAGGCGAGCACGGTCTCGCGGCCGTTCACCCACGGCACCCCGAGGCGGGCGTCGACCACCGCGCCCTCCATCAGCCGCGACGGGTACACCCACCCGGCGTCGAAGCCGGCGAACTCCCCGGCCGCGTCGCCCGCGCGGTCGCCGTCGGCGGTCGCGTCGGCTCCCTCGCCGTCGGCGACGGTGAGCACGCGCTCGTCGACGCGCACGTGCTCGACGGCGACGCCGTGGGGCGCGAGGCGTTCACGGAGGCGTTCGAACGTCTCCGCGCGGGTCGTCACCGCGAGGCGAACGTCGGGGTCGGTCGGCGTGGCGGCCATCGGTCTACCGGCCCGAGGGGGCCCCGGGAGTTAGCGGTTCGGCTCCCGGTCGGCGGCGACCGCGTCACGCCCCCGCACGCGCGACCGGGGAAACGAGGCTTCTTACGGCCCGAGACGGTACGCCGGGGCATGAGCGATTCCGACGTTCCCTCGCAGGTGCCCGCGGAGTGCCCGGGCTGTGCCGAGGAGACGCCCCACGAGGTGCTGAAGCCCGGCGGCCACGCCACGGTGCAGTGTACGGCCTGCGGTCACACCCACAAGGTCGAGGTCCCCGAGCAGACCACCGTCGACGTCGACGTGATCGTCTCCCAGGACGGCGAGTCGTACGCCGCGACGCTGTCGGGCGACCCCGAGCAGGTCGTCGAGACCGGCGAGGAGTTCATCGTCGAGACCGAGGAGGCGATCCAGCAGGTGCGCGTCACTTCGATCGAACTCTCCGGCGACCGCCGCGTCGAGGAGTCCGACCTCGACCACGCCGCGACCGTCTGGACGCGCGTCGTCGACAACGTCGCCGTCAACATCACCGTCCACCCGAAGGACGGCCGCCGCGACGAGACCCGGAGCCTGAAGGTGTACGTCCCCGGCGACTACGAGTTCGTCGTCGGCGAGACGGTCTCCTTCGGCGACGACGAGATCGAGATCGAAGGCGTGCAGGTGCGCGACGAGGCCGCCGACACCTACCGCCACGAGAAGTTCGACCACGACGGCGACATGGTGTACGCCAAGGACGTGAAGCGGGTGTACGCCCGCGACACGAAGACCGCGGCCTGGTCGGCCTGGTAGGTCGGGTTCGCTGGCCGTCGGCGACCCGGAGCGTCGGGGTGCGATCGGACGATGGTACCGGCCGACCGCGAAGATCCGCTGGCAGGACGGCGACGTCGGCCGAGCGTAACAGAGCGTTTTGCGATCGGGTTCACGTATTCGTTGAGCCAACAGATATTTTTTCGATGAAAGAATAAATTAACGCGGAGAGTAGCTGCGATATCAGAGATCGAAGCGCGCCCCGAACCCAAGAGCGGCCGGACGGAGAAGACGGAGCCAACACATGAGCGACACCACACTCGCGGCACCGAAGGCGAGGGAGAAACTCTACGAGCGCGTTCGCAGGGACGCCCCGTTCGACCGGAAGGCCGAGGACGCCCTGGAACTGGGCCGACGGTACCTGGGCGTGGAGAACGGCCATCTCACAAGGATCGATCGGGAAACCGATCACTGGGAGGCGATCGCCAGCACCGATCCGGATGGCGGACGGTTCCACGCGGGCCTGGAACTGGACCTGGACGAGACGTACTGCCGTCGGACCGTCGAGGCGGACGACCAGGTTGCGCTCCACGACGCGCCGGAACAGGGGTGGGTCGACGACCCCGCCTACGAGGCCCACGAGCTCCGCTGCTATCAGGGGACGACGCTCGTCCTCGACGGGGATCCCTACGGGACGGTGTGCTTCGTCTCGTCGAACGTCCGCGAGGAGTTCGACGACGACGAACTGCTGTTCGCCGAACTCGTCGCCCGGCTGCTCGAACGCGAACTCGAGCGGGAGCGACACGAGGCCGAACTCGAACGACAGACCGCCCTCGCAACCGTACTCAACCGCGTTCTCCGGCACAACCTCCGGAACGACATGGGCGTCATCCGCGGCCGCACCCGGCTCATGGCCGAGGAGCTGGAGGACGACTCCGCGGGCGAGGTCGTCCTCGACCACGTCGACGGCCTCCTCGAACTCAGCGAGAAGGCGCGCGAGCTGGACCGGGTCGTTTCCGCCGAGTTCGAGTACGAGTCCGTAGACGTGCCGACGCTCGTCGAGGGAGTGGCCGAGTCGGTCGCGGAGGACTACCCCGCTGCGTCCGTGTCCGTCGACGCCGACGGGCGGGCCACCACCGACCTGCTGCCGAGCTTCGAGCGCGCCGTCGAGGAACTCGTCGAGAACGCCGTCAAACACGGCGGCGAGGAGCCGACGGTCGCGATCACCGCCGAGACGGTCCCGAACGCCGTCGAGATCCGGATCGCCGACGACGGCCCCGGCCTCCCGGACCAGGAGGTCGAGGTGTTGAACGCGGGGACCGAGTCACCTCTCCTCCACGGGAGCGGACTGGGCCTGTGGCTCGTCCGCTGGATCGCGTCCGGACACGGCGGATCGGTCGAGGCGACCGACACGGACGACGGGACGATGATGAGGGTGTCGGTCCCGCGAACGCCCCGGTTGACTGGCGTCGACCGCTGACGGGCATCGACCGCTGACGGGCGTCGACCGCCGACAGGTATCGACCGCCGACGGGCGAGACTGTGACCTCAGACCCCGTGGCCGTCGGACCGTGGAGGCGTGCCGGCGTCAGTAAGTGACAGAACGAGGATAGAAGTGCGCTTCAGCGAGCGCTTTTGATCCCCCGCGATCACGACCCGGACATGCGACACGGTCCCCGACCGCCCAGGCTCCAACGGCGACGGTCCCGACCACGGCGACGGCTCCGACCGCCGCGAGGCTCCCGACCGGACGTCCGACGCGGGGGTCGTCGATGAGCGGACGGAGCTGGCGCGTCGCCGACCCCTACGCCCGCCTGACCGATCCCGACGCGGCCGAGACGCCGCGGGAGACGAGCTTCGCGGACGCGGCGTCGAGCGCGAACTTCGTCGTCCACGAGCCGACGACCCTCCCCCGGGACTGCGTCGTCGAAACGGTGACGTACCGCCCCGAACAGCCCCCCGGACGGCCCGACGGGATCGACGCGGCGGGCATGGGCCAGACCCCCTGGAGTGACGGCAACCCCTCGAGCGTTCGGGCGGTGGTCCGCGGCGACGACCGGGCGCTGCGGATCAAGGAGTTCCTCTACGACTGGGCCCCGCCGGCCGCGAGCGTCGCGCCGCTGTGGCGCACGCCGGAGCCGACGCCCGTCGACTGCGGCGACGCGGTTGGCTGGCTCGGTACGGACTACGAGGACCGCCGCGGCGCGTGTCTCCAGCGCGAGTGCGCCCAGATCGAGGCCTCGGTCACCGACGGGACGTTCTCGGACGACGAACTCGCGGACCTGCTGTCCGGGATGGAGCCCGCCGACCCGGCCGCGAGCCGGGGCGTCCGCGACGCGCCGTTTCACGCGCTGAACTACTGGGTCCGCTACGGCTGTCGACCGCCCGGCGTCCCCCACGGCCTGTGGGACTATCCCGGTCCGCGCCCCTACGACGAGAGCCGACCGGTGTCGCGGTCGGCGCTCTCGCGCGACCCGCCCGCCCGGCCGCTGGTCCCCGCGAGCGACGACGTGTTCGCGCTCGACTCCGCGCTCGCGTTTCCCGACGCCGACGCCGTCGAGTGCGTGTTCCGGAACCGGGCGAACGGGAGCGACCACCTCTGGATCACGGCCGCCGCCGAGGGGAGCCGGCTCGCGCCCGACATCCCGCCGGAGCCGGCCGACCAGCCCTGCGAGCGACGCGAGGGGATCGACCTCCGCGACACGGTCGTTCACTACGCCGCCCTCGACGAGGAGCGCGGCGCGTGGGAGGCGCTGTGGCGCGAGGCCGGCACGCGGTACGCGGCGTGGGCCGGTGCCTCGCTCGCGCTCGACGGGACCGCGTTCCGCGGGGTCGTCGAAGGGCTCCGGGAGCCGTGAGCGACGGCTCGGCGGGTGTCGGGACCGCTGCCTCGGAGACTTCGTGATCGCGCTCGGAGCCGCTGGCCGGAGGGGGAGTCGCGCGTCGAGCCAGCCGTTTTGTGGCGTGCCCCCGAAGCGCCGCCATGGACACCGAGGCGGCCCGCGAGCGCATGGTCGACCGGCTCCGCGGTCGCGAGATCGATCCGGCGGCGCTCGACGCCCTGCGGACCGTCCCCCGCCACGAGTTCGTCCCCGGCCGCGACGCCGGCGCGGCCTACGCCGACCGACCGCTGCCCATCGGGGGCGACCAGACGATCAGCGCGCCGTCGGTGGTGGCGCTGATGTGTTCGCTGCTGGCTGTCGCCCCCGGCGACGACGTGCTGGAGATCGGCACCGGCTGCGGCTACCACGCCGCCGTCACGGCGGAACTCGTCGCAGGCGACCGTGCCGACGCCGGCGGCGTCTACTCCGTCGAGTACGATCCCGAACTGGCGGCGGCGGCCCGCGACCGGCTCTCGCGGCTGGGGTACGACGCCGTGCACGTCCGCGTCGGCGACGGCCACGAGGGCTGGTCCGAACACGCCCCCTACGACGCGGCGTACCTCACGTGTGCGACCCCCGAGATCCCCGAAGCGGTAGTCGACCAGGTCCGCGCGGGCGGCCGGGTCGTCGCGCCCGTCGGCGACGCCGTCGGCCGCTTCGGCGGCCAGCGACTCGTCCGCCTGACCGTCGGCGAGGACGGCATCGAGCGCGAGGACCACGGCGGCGTCCGGTTCGTGCCGATGCGAGGCGGCGAGGGGGACTGAGAGACGGCCCGCGGCGCGTCGCGGTCGCGGAGGGACGACCTTTTATTCCCTCCCGCGAAGCCAGGTGAACGATGCCGAGCGACGAGCGAACCGGACTCGACACCGGGTCGTTGCTGCTCGTGCGGGCCGCGCGCCTGACCGGGGTGCTCGAGGCGCTGCTCTCGACGGCCGGCACGCCCGGCGAGGTGGCCGCCGAGACCGACCTCTCCGTCGCGGACGCGGACCGGCTGGTCGGGGCGCTCGCGGACCTCGGGCTGTTCGAGGAGGTCGACGGCGCGTACGAGCCGACCAACCGCGCGCTCGGCATGCTCGCCAAGCGCGACGTGCGTTCGATCGGCGCGATCCCGCACGAACTGGATCGCCTCGAGGAACTCGTCGGCCTGCCCGAGACGCTGGAGACGGGCGTGCCGCCCGAGCGGCCCGCCGAGTGGGAGGTCAACGCCCTCGGAGCCCACCACGCGAGCGACGAGGCGACCGTCCGTGCGCGGGTCACGGCCGCGGTCCGCGCGGCTCCCGACGCCGACTCCGTCGTCGACGTGTGTGGGGGATCGGGCGTTCACGCCCGCGAGTTCGCCGCCCGCGGCCTCGACGCGACGCTCGTCGAGTCGCCGTCGGCCGTCGACGCGCTGGGTCGGGTCCACGGCGACCGCGTCCGCCTCCACGCCGGGACGCCGGCGGCGCTCGAGGAGTCGTTCGGTCTCGCCTTTCTCGGCGGCGTGCTCTCCGGAATGGACCCCGCGGAGGCGCGGGCGACGCTCGCGGTGACTGCCGACCTGCTGTCCCCCGGTGGCGCGCTCGTCGCCGTCGACGCCCTCGGCGACGGATCGGCGGCGAGCGTCGCCGCCGAGGCCCGCGGACTGGCCACCGGGCACGGGGGCGCACACGACCCCGACGAGGTGCGCGACTGGCTCGCCGAGGCGGGGCTGGCCGACGTTCGGATCGAGTCGGTACCTGGCACCGAGGACACCGCGGTGATCGGCGTCGTCGACGACTGAGACGGTCGAGGAACTCCGGCGGTACCACGGGGCCGGGGAGTCGCTCCCCGTCGACGACTCACTTCGCGTCGACAGTTCACTCCGCGCCGACGGTACAGTCCGCGTCGGCAGTTCACTCCGTGCCGGTACGCGGGTCGACCACAGCGGTCACCACGTCCTCGATGAGCGTCCCGACGACGCCCAACAGCGACGTGACGAGCGTCGCCGCGAGCACGACCGCGATGTCGCGGTCGCGGATGGCCGTCAGCGTCACCTCGCCGAACCCTGGGATCCCGAGCGCCGTCTCGACGAGGTAGACGCCGAGCAGGAGCACCGCGAGCACCCGGATCGAGAACAGCGACACCAGCGGCGGGGCCGCGTTGCGCAGGACGTGCGCGGCGATCCGACGCGGGGGCGCGCCGTTGGCGCGGACGAGCTTCACGAACGGTCGCCCGGTGACCGCGGCGGCCTCGGCGGCCGCGTACCGCGTCAGCGTCGCCCCCAGCGTCGTGGCGACGACGACTGCGGCGGTCGCGAGCGCGAGTCGGTTCGACCCCGCGAACGCGCCCAACTCGGGGTCCCAGCGGACCAGGAGGTCCGCCTCCGCGGCCGCGAGGAACGCCAGCGCCTCCGCCAGGAGGAACGCCGGCATCGCCGCCCCGAGGTGCGAGAACGCGTCGGCGACGCGGCCGGCGGCTCCGCGCCACACGGAGGAGGCCAGCCCGCCGAGCACGCCGAGGAGGCCGGCGGCCGCGACGCCCGGCACGAGGTACGCCAGCGTGTTCTTCAGCGCCGGCGCGAGGATCGCGTTCACCGGGCGCTGCTGGACGTACGACTGCCCGAACTGGAGCGTTCCGAGCTCCCACATCCAGTGGGCGTACCGCTCCCACAGCGGGTCGTCGTAGTTCATGCGCTCGCGGTACTGCTCGGCCACCTGCCGGGCCTCGTCGGCCGGGAGGCCGTACTGGAGGATGCTGAGGTTGTGGTCGGGGGCGGCCACGAGGCCCAGGAACGCCGCCGTGACGACGACCCAGACGACGAACACCGCCCACCCCAGTCGTCGCGCGAGGAACGCGCGGCGGCTCACGGCGGGACACCCCCTCGGAGCGGCGTCCACGCGGGGACCGTGGTCTGCATGTCGGTGTCGTCCAGTCGACAGGGACAAAACTGTACCGTGGCTGAGCCGACGATTTCAGTCACCGTCACGAATATGCCCCTCCGGTCGGTCGCCCCGAGGTGTCAATGGTCCCCACTCGACTGCTGACGGCGGTTCGCCCGGACGCGTCCGGGCGTCGCTCGCGGCGTCGCCGACGCGGTCGCCGAGCGGTCACGCCGGGTCGTCGCCCGCGGCGGACGATCGCCCGCGGCGGACGCGGTCCGCGACGGGAGTCGACGCCGTCGTCGGAGGTGCGACCGTGAGCGGCGGCACGGCCCCCGAGGACGGTCGCTTCGCCGTCGACCGGGGCGATCCCGGCCCGCTCGAACGCCTTCCGGTCGCCCCGCGGACGGTCGGTCTGCTCGCCACCTGGCTCGTGCTCGCGGCCGCCGGGCTCTGGGAGGAACTCGTCACCACGGAGGGCGTCGTCCCGTTCTGGGGGTTCGCCACCGGGATCATCGAGTACCTCTACTACGCCTCGCTCGCGGTCGTCGCCTGGTACCTGGTCGTGCCGCTGGCGCGCCGGCCCGACCTGCGGCGGCGCTACTGGCGACGGCTCCGCCGGAAGCCGCTGGCGCTCGCGTCGGCGGCGTACCTCCTCCTCCTGTGGTACGCCGCGACGTTCGGGACGTGGACGCTGTCGGTGCTCGGGATCGAGTCGACCGATAACATCCGGTACGGCGTGCCGGCGGCGCAGCCGCCCGCCTGGACCGCCGTCGAGATGTCGCCGACGATCCCGTACTGCCTCGCCTCCCGCGAGGGCGACATGTGTCCGGGGACGTGGACGTTCCCGCTCGGGACCACCGTCGACGGCAACGGGATGGTGCACCTGATGGTCGAAGGCGCGCGCGTCGCCGTTCAGGTGTCGCTCGTGACCGCCGCGCTCGTCGTTCCGTTCGCGGTCGTCGTCGGCACCGTCGCCGCCTACTACGGCGGGCGCGTCGACGCGTTGCTCATGCGGTACGTCGACCTCCAGCGCGTCGTCCCCGCGGTGTTCGTCGTCCTGCTCGTCCAGGAGTCGTTCAACCGCAGCCTCGTGACGATCGTCGTCGTCTTCGGGCTGTTCGACTGGGACGGAACCGCCCGACTCGTCCGCAGCGCCGCCGCCTCGCACGTCGACGCCGGCTACGTCCGCGCCGCCCGCGACGCCGGCATGAGCGACCTCGCGATCGTCCGTACCCACGTCGTCCCGAACGTCGGCGACACCGTCGTCGCCGCGGTCGCCGACCGCATGCCGACGCTCGTGCTCGTCGAGGCCGGGATCGCCTACCTCGGCTTCACCAACCCCCTCGCGCAGTCGTGGGGGTCGACCATCGCGATCGGCTTCTCGCGGTTCCCCGAGCTGTGGTGGACCGTCCTGTTCGCCGCCGTCCCGCTCGTGCTCACCGTCGCCGCGATGTCGGTACTCGGGGACGCCCTGCGCGACGTGCTCGACCCCCGCGCGGAGGTGAGCGCGTGAGCCGCCGCGATCCGCCGACAGCGGACGCCGGCGGCGACGACGACGCCCGCGACTCTGGCGGAGCCATCGCCGGCGACAGCGACATCGACGGGACCGTCACCCGCGACGGGGACGAGGACCCGCTCCTCTCGGTGCGGGACCTCCGGACGCAGTTCCCGACGGCACAGGGGACGGTCCGCGCGGTCGACGGCGTCTCCTTCGACGTGTACCCGGGCGAGACGGTGTGTCTCGTCGGCGAGTCGGGGTCGGGCAAGACCGTCACCTGCGAGTCGATCGCCCGCCTCGTCGACGAGCCCGGCGAGGTCGTCGGCGGGGAGGTGCGCTTCGACGACCGCGACCTCGTCTCGCGCTCCGAGCGCGAGATCCGGTCGGTGCGGGGCGACCGCATCGCGTACGTGTTCCAGGACCCCCAGCAGGCGCTCGATCCGGTGTACGAGATCGGCGCGCAGGTCGCGGAGGTCGTCGGCTACCACCGAGCGGTGAGCGACGCCGCCGCCCGCGAGCGCGCCGTCGAGCTGCTCGACCGCGTCGGGCTCCCGAACGCCGCCGACCGCGCCGACGACTACCCCCACCAGCTCTCGGGCGGGATGAAACAGCGCGTCGCGATCGCGATGGCGCTGGCGGGGGATCCGGACCTGCTGATCGCCGACGAGCCGACGACGGCCCTCGACGTGACGATCCAGGCGCAGATCCTCGACCTCTTCGCCGACCTGGGCGAGCGCGAGGGGCTGGCGACGCTGTTCGTCACCCACGACCTGGGCGTCGTCGCCGGGATCGCGGACCGCGTCGTCGTCATGTACGGCGGGCACGTGATGGAGCGCGGCGACGTGCGGCAGGTGTTCGAGCGGCCGGCGCACCCGTACACCCGGGCGCTGCTGGCGTCGCTGCCCGGTCGCGGCGGCGAGCGCATCGGCGGCGAGCCGCCGAACCTCCGCGACCCGCCCGACGGCTGCCGGTTCCACCCGCGGTGTCCCCACGCCGTCGGGGAGTGTTCCTCGGGCGAGGGACCGCCGCTGTACGACGCCCCCGCCGGCGGCGAGGCCGCCTGCGTCTTCTACGACGGCGTCCGCGACCCGAGCGTCCTCGACGAGGACGGGGGTGCGCCGTGAGCCGCGACCGCGACCCGGACGCGCAGGCCGCGTCCGGACGGGCCGTCGGCAACGACTCCGCGACCGCCGGCGGCGACAGCGTCGGCGACGGCGACCGCCCCGCGAACGACCCGCTGGTGGTCGTCGAGGACCTCGAGCGTCACTACCCGATCCGGTCGGGGCTGCTCCGCCGGCGGACCGGCGCGGTCCGCGCGGTCGACGGCGTCTCCTTCGAGATCGGCCGCGGGGAGGCGCTGGGGCTCATCGGCGAGTCGGGATCGGGGAAGTCGACGGTCGCGGAGACGCTGTTGCGGCTGGACGAGCCGACCGGGGGAACGGTCCGCTTCGACGGCACGCTCGTCGCGGGCGGCGACCGCGACGGGAACGCCGCCGGCGATGCCGGCGACGCCGGGGCCGACTCCGAGGCGCTCTCGGAGCTCCGCCGGCGGACGGCGATGGTGTTCCAGGACCCCTCCTCCAGCCTCGATCCTCGGATGACCGTCGGCGAGTCGGCGGCCGAACCGCTGTCGGTCCGGGGCGTCGCCCGCGGGCGTCGGCGCGAGCGCGTGGCGACGCTGTTCGATCGCGTCGGCCTGAGCCCGGACCACCGCGACCGCTACCCGCACGAACTCTCCGGCGGGCAGAAGCGCCGTGTTTCGATCGCCCGAGCGCTCGCGCTCGACCCCGAGTTCGTCGTGCTCGACGAGCCGACGGCGGCGCTGGACGTGTCGGTGCAGGCGGAGATCCTGGGGCTCCTGGAGGACCTTCGCACCTCCTTCGACCTCTCGATGCTGTTCATCAGCCACGACGTGAGCGTGATCCGCGAGGCGTGCGACCGGGTCGCGGTGATGTACGCCGGCGAGGTGGTCGAGACGGGGCCGACGGCGGCCGTCCTCGACGATCCCGCCCACCCGTACACTCGTGCGCTGTCGGCGGCGGTGCCGACGCCGGACCCCCGCGCGGGGCGGCCGGAGAACGTCCTCTCGGGGGCCGTCCCCGACCCGGCCGACCCTCCAGACGGGTGCCGGTTCCACACCCGTTGTCCGGAGGTGATTCCGCCGGAAGGGAGCGGCCTCACGAGCGAGGAGTACGGTGCGGTGATCGACTTCCGCGTCGCGCTCGCGGACGGCGCGATCGACCCCGACGGCCTGCGCGATCCGGCCGACGGCGACGACGAAACCGCCCTCGCGGACGCGTTGCGGGCCGAGTACGACCTCCCGGACCCCGACGGGGAGGCGGGGCGCGCGCTCGACGACGCCGTCGCCCGCGCCGCCGCCGGCGACGCGGCCGACGCCGCGAGTCTGCTCCGAGAGTCGTTCGAGTCGGTGTGCGTCCGCGAGTCGCCCCGGCGGACGCCCGTCGGTGACGCCGGCGACGACCGCGGATACGACGACGGCCGCGACGGCGACAACGACGACGACGAGCGCGACCGACGCGTCGGCGACGACGGCGGCGACGTGACGGCCGCGACGAGGCCCCGGACGTCGGCGTGTCACCTGAGGAACGGGTAGCGGTCGGGGCCCGTACGACTTTCACGTCGGGGTCGCCTAATCGGAACGATGACCTCGCTCGGATCGTCCCTCCGTTCGGACGGACGCGTCGCGTTCGCCCGCGTGACCGCCCTCGTGACTGCCGCGCTGCTCGCGGTCGTCGCGCTCGCACGGGCGACGCCCCTGTCGGAGGCGGCGTCGCTCGTCGCGTGGCCGGCGCTGGCGGCGGCGTTCCTGCTCGATACCGCGGCGTACAACGAACTGGGCGTCGTCGTCGGCGACGCGGGCTTCTGGGCGCTGTTCGTCGTGTTCGCCGTCGTCCAGGCCGCCGCGGTCGTCGCTGTCGCCCGTCGGCTTCGCGGCCGCTTCAGACGGCGCGTGAACAGCGCATGACGACGGAACTGGCCGCGAACTGACCGCGGGAGGACGAACCGAGGACCGGTCGCCGGAGGCGCAACTGCGAGGGGCCGACTGCCACCGAGTCCGGTCGACTACTGGGCGGAGGCCGACGACTCGGAAGCGATCCCGATCTCGCCGTCGATGTCGGTCTCGACGTGATCGTCGCCGAGAGAGTAGAAGCGCTGGCGCGCGTCCATGATGTTCAGTTCCTCGCGCAACACGTCGGCGTCCCTGAGTTCCTCGAGCGCGTAGCGGACGGTTCGCTGCGGGAGCAGCGTCTCCTCGGCCAACTCCGCCTGGGTGAGTCGGGTCTCTCGCTCTAGCACGACGAACACGAGTTTGGCGCTCGGTGGGAGATCGGCGACCGCTTCGCGGAGATCATTTGTCATCGGATCCTCGCACGGCCCCCGCCGGCAAAGTGCTCTCCCGGGTGTGTTCGACCGGCGCACGAGCGATCGGTGGTGGGATCCGGGAATCGGTCGGGCTCCGGAGAACGGTCGGGCTGCGGGAATCGATCGGGTGCCGCCGGGAATCGGTCGAGTGCCGCCGGGGTGTCCGCGGGGCGTCGGTCGGACGGACCGCTCCGGCGTCGGCGACGAGCGCACGACTCATTACCGCCGAGACCGACACGCCGCGTATGGACGGGCCGGACCCGGCGCTGCTGCGCGAGGATATGCTCGACGCCGTCGAGCACGCGCTCGGTGACGCGCCGGCGGAGGAAGTCCGCGAGGCGATGACGACGGTCCCCCGCGAGGAGTTCGTCGCGGAGGCCCCGTACGCGAACCGCGCGGGCGAGCAGGGCGGAACGCGGGTGCTCGCGCCGGCGACGGTCGCGCGACTGCTGTCGGCGCTCGCGGCCGAGGAGGGCGACGAGACGCTCGTCGTCGGCGTCGGCGTCGGCTACACCGCGGCGGTGCTGGCCGAGATCGTCGGGGCGAGGCGCGTCCACGCCGTCGACATCTCCCGACGGGTGGTGTACGACGCCCGACAAAACCTCGCGGCGGCGGGCTACGACGCCGTGCTGGTCGACCGCGCCGACGGCGCGAGCGGCCTGCCGGCGTACGCCCCCTTCGACCGCGTGCTCGTCGAGGCGGCGGCCGTCGAGCCGCCCCGCGACCTCCTCGACCAGCTCGCGCCCGACGGTCGGCTGGTGCTGCCCCGCGGGCGAGGGGCGGACCAGACGGTCGTCGCGTTCGAGCCCGACGGCTCGGGCGGTGCCGTCGAGGTCGACACCGCGGGTCCGGT
Organism: Halobaculum sp. CBA1158; assembly: GCF_021431925.1. Taxonomy (NCBI): domain Archaea; kingdom Methanobacteriati; phylum Methanobacteriota; class Halobacteria; order Halobacteriales; family Haloferacaceae; genus Halobaculum; species Halobaculum sp. CBA1158. Next base: position 800,425 of record NZ_CP090371.1, read on the forward strand.
GTCGCTGTCGCCGTTGCTCGTGGAGGGCGAGGAGGCCGGCGCGGGCGTCCGCAACCGCACCCGTCGGGAGGACGCGGAGTTCTCCGATCAGGGCTACTTCGCGAAGAGCGGCTGGGAACACGAGTGGATCGACTGGGACGACCGACTCACCGGGACCGACCGCTGACCGGCCGGGTCGTCCCCCGCCGGCGTCGGTCGCCGTTCCGAACCGTCGTCACCTCTCAGTCCCGTTGCGGCGGTTCCCGGACGCTGCCGGATCACCGTCGCCGTCGGAATCGGAACCGAGACCGTCGCCGCCGTCGGGATCGGCCTTTGCGTCGGGGTCGACCACGGGAAACCGCGCGGTGACGACGGCTCCGCCGCCGTCGCGCTCGGCGTAGTCGACCGTCCCGCCGGCGGCGTCGACCGTCCACCGGACGAGCCACAGCCCCACACCCTGCCCGTGTCTCGTCTGGCTCTCCGTGCCGCGGTCGAGCGCCGCCCGGCTGTCGGCGGTGATCCCCGGTCCCTCGTCGAGGACCCGGAGGACGACTTCGTCGCCGTCGCCGCGCACCGACACGGTCACCGGCGTGTCGCCGCCGTGTTGGACCGCGTTGGTGACGAGTTCCTCCGCGACCAGCGAGATCGGCGCGGCTCCGGCGACGTGAACGGTCTCCGCCGGGAGCGACAGCCGGAGTTCCGCCGTCGGGTCGGTTCGGGCGACGTCGGTGACCGCGTCGCGCACGATCGCGCCGGCGTCGACCGGGTCGCGCTCGCGGGCGGCGACCACGTCCTCGCGGAAGCGGCGGACGCTGTCCGAGAGGTCGAGGATGTCCGTGGCCGCGGTATCGATCCGGTCGACGGACTCCCGGAGCCGCTCCACGTCCACCGCCCCCGCGCCGCGCTCGTCGTCGGCGAGCGCCTCCCGAAGCACCCGATCGATCTCGTCGGCGTAGCCGACCACGACGTTGAGCCGGTTGCGGACGTTGTGTCTGAGCACGCGATCGAGCACGGTGAGCCGCTGGTTGCGCGACACGCGGTCGGTCACGTCGCGCTGGAAGCCGAGGTAGTGGGTCACCTCCCCGTCGGCGTCCCGGACCGGCGAGATGTCGAGCGCGTTGTACCAGGCCCGTCCGTCCTTGCGGCGATTCAACAGGACCACCGACGCCTCCTCGTCGTTCTCGATCGCGCGACGGATCCGGGCGACGGGCTCGGGATCGGTCGCGTTCGTCTGGAGCATCCGCGGGTTCCGCCCGAGCAGCTCCGCGGCGTCGTACCCGGTGAGCCGCTCGAACTCCTCGTTGACGTAGATGAGCGGATCGTCGGGACGGGTGTGGTCGCAGATGGTGATCCCGACGGTCGCCTCGTTCATCGCCCGCCCGTACAGCGACAGTTGGCGCTCGTTCGCTCGGTGCTCGCGGAGGTCGTGAACGAGCACCTCCACGTCGTCGTCGTCGACGCGCACGGCCGTCAGCTCGACGGGCAGGGAATCGGTCGCGGGCGACACGCCCGGCGACCCGACGCCGTCGGCCCCGTCGTCGACGTCCGCCCCTCCGTCGGCGTCGGACGCGAGCGAGCGCGTCAGCGACACCTCGATCGGGCCGGCACGCTCGCCGGCGGCGGCGGTCGCGAGCGCCTCGGCGACGCGGTCGCGGTCGGCCGGGAGCGCGAGCGACACGATCGGGGTGTCCTCCAGTCGCTCGGCGGGAACGCCCAACAGCGAACTCGCCGCCGGGTTCGCGTACGACACCACGCCGTCGGCGCAGACGAACACGCCGTCCGGGTGGTGGGTGAGGAGTCGCTGGAAGCGGTTCCGGCTCGCCGCCAGCTCCGTCGAGTAGGTCCGCGCCCGCCCGAGCGACCGGAGTCGACGCGCGAGCACCGCCCGCCGAACGGGGGCGGCGATCACGTCGTCGACCGCGCCGTCGGGCAACTCCGCGAGCGCTCGCTCGGGGTCGCCGTACCGCTCGGGCACGTACAACAGCGCCGGGAGGTAGGTGCTCGCGCCCCGCTTGCGGACCGCGAGCGCGCCGCCGTGATCCCGAGCGCCGGCGACGTCGAGCAGGCACACGTCGAACGCGGCGTCGAACGGATCGCCGTCGCCGGCGACGACCGGTTCGAAGCCGTCGGCGTCCTCGAGCCACCGGCGGAGCAGGTCGCGGTCGGTCGATTCCTCGACGACGAGCTGTACCCTCGTCGCCGCCGAGCGCTCACTCATCGAGCAGCTCGGGACTCCCCGAGAGGACCCCTCGAAGTCGGGTCATCGGCTCGCCGAGGTCGATACCCTCGTCGGTGATCCGGAACTCCCGGAGGGTTCGTTCGAAGTCCGACGTCCGCTTTTTCAACACGCCGATCGCCTTCCGGAGTTCGCCCTGAAGCTCCAGGTACCGGAGGAAGACGATCGTGTCGGCGAGGTAGCTGATGCGGTCGCTCGTCACCTCGAAGTCGCCGGTGACGCTCCCCACGTCGTCGACGAGTATCGCCGTGACGCCAACGTTCCGGAGGTACCGACACAGCGCGTGGAGTTCGCGAACGATGTCGTCGTCCTCGCCGCGAAGCGAGAGCCGGTAGCCGGAGACGCCGTCGATCAGCACCGTCTCGACGCCCTCCTCCTCGACGGCCGTGCGGACCTCCGCGGCGAACTCGTCGGGCGAGACTCCGAGCGGCTCCACCTCCCGCACGTCGAGAGTTCCGGTGTCCCGGAGCCGCCGCATCGGCAGGCCGGTCGCCTCCGAGCGGTGCGTGAACGTCGACGCGCTCTCCTCGAACAGGAACGCCACCGCCCGCTCGTCGCGGGCGGCCGTCTCCGCGAGGAAGTTCGCCGCGGTGGTCGTCTTTCCCACGCCGCTGGGCCCCGACAGCACCGTCACGGTCCCGCGGTCGATGCCGCCGTGCAGGAGGTCGTCGAGTTCGTCGACGCCCGAGGAGACGGTCTCGGCGGTGAACTCGACCGCGTGGTCGCCGGGGACCAGACGCGGGTACACCCGGACGCCGCCCTCCCGGATCCGGGCGGTGTGGACGCCGCTCGCGAACCCCGAGCCGCGGAACTTCCTGACCTCCAGCGTCCGGCCCTTCTCGGCGTGCGACAGCGAGACGGTGCCGTCGCAGACGAACTCCAGGTCGTCGTCCGGCACCGACGACGACGGCTGGGTCGAGAACAGCACGGTCGCCCCGCGATCGGTGAGAAAGCGAATGAACGACGCGACCTCGCGTCGGAACTGGTAGTCGTCGCGCACGTAGTGGCGCAACTGCGTCATCGGGTCGACGAACACCCGGTCGGGGTCGTGCTCGTCGACGGCTCGGGCGATCCGATCTGTGACTCCGTCTGCCTCCACCTCGTCGGCGGCGAACACGTCGTACCTGCGGTCCTCGTCGAAGGCGTCGCCGTCCGGGCTCAGGTCCAGAAACGCCACGTCCGCCGCGTCGATGCCGAGGCGCTCGGCGTTCGCGCGAACGTTCTCGGCGGGCTCCTCGAAGCCGACGAACAGCGTCGATCCCTCTCCGGCGGTGAGGAACTGCAGGCCGAGGACCGTCTTCCCAGTCCCCGGTGCGCCGCTGAGCATGTATGCACGCTCGGGGACGAACCCCCCGTGCAACACGGTGTCCAGTCCGGGCACGCCGGGATCGACGCGTCCCCGTTGATCCATACCGGTACACCTTGTGGCTGAGTTACTTAACAACCCCGACCGGCCGTGACACGCGAAACGACTTTCACGCGATCCGACGAGTCGCCGGCATGGCATACAGCTACGAGCCGCACTACTTCGAGGACTTCGAGGCGGGCCAGGAGTTCGTGAGCGTCGGGCGGACCGTCACCGAATCGGACTTCGTGATGCACTCGGCGCTGACGGGCGACTGGACCGAACTGCACACGAACGCCGAGTACGCCGAGGAGAACGCCTTCGGCGAGCGCATCGCACACGGCCCGATGACGTTCGTGCAGGCGACGGGGTTCGTCTACCGCACGGGCATCGTCGAGCGGACCGCGCTGGCGTTCCTCGGGATGAACTACATGGACCTCCCGAACCCCGTCTTCATCGGCGACACCATCTCGATGGAGATGGAGGTGACGGAGACCAACGACGTCGAGAGCCGCGACGACGCCGGGCTGGTCGTCATCGACTGCGAGGTGACGAAGGAGGACGGGACGGTCGTGCTGCAGGGCGACATGAAGTTCCTCATCAAGACGCGGGCGGAGGCGGACGACCCGCACGCGTGAGCGGTCGCCGCCGGTCAGACCGACCGGGCGTAGCGAACGCCCAGGTAGAACGCCACGGCGGGAATTGCGAACGTCGAGAGGAGGTTCACGGCGAGGAGGTACGCGCTCACCGTCTCTCCGAACGTTCCGATCGTCGGCAGCCACATCGATCCGGTCTCGACGTACCTGTTCAGCGTGACCTCGAGGAGGGACTCAAGCAGGAGCACGCCGACCACGACCGCGAGGAGGGCGAGCGGGTAGCGAATTCGCCCGGCGGGGGTTCGTACGGACATCGTGTCCGATCGTCCCCTCAAATAGTCATAAAATTCTTGGCCACGAGCGCCCGCGGTCGCCGCCGCACGTCCCACGCCGGTAGGGCTACCCGAACCGTTCGAACGGCTCGCCGCACTCGCGACAGAAGTGCATCGACCGGCACAGACCCGGGCCCTTCGGGTGTTCGCGGTCGGTGTCGGTCGATCCGCAGTACGGGCACTCGGCGGGGTCGTCGTCCGCGTCGCGTCCGGCGGCCCCCGCGGTGACGCTCGGGTCGGGTGCGTTCCGACGCATCAGACGCTCAACCCGAACTCGCGCAGGGCCTCCCGGCCCGCGTCGGTCACCATCGCGACGGTCCACTCCGGCGTGTAGCGCAGGCGTACTTCCGCCTCCTCGACGCCCGGCGCGGTCTCGGCGGCGCAGCGCACGTCGTTCGTGAGCATGTCGCGGGCCGGACAACCCGTGTACGTGAGCGTCATCTCCACCTCACAGCGGCCCGTCCCCTCGTCGACGGTCACGCCGTAGATCAGGCCGAGATCCACGACGCCGACGGGCATCTCCGGATCCTCGACCTCGTAGAGCGCGTCCCACACGTCCGTCTCGACGCCGCTCGCGTCCGCGCCCGTCTTGGGGTACTCGTCGGGCGCTTCGCCGTCCTCGTAGGAGGTGTACGCGCACGCCTCCGCGTCGGACGGGGCACCCGTGTCGTCCGCGGCGTCGCCGCCGGCCCCGCCGGGCACGTCCGTCGGCATGTTCGTCGGCATCTACGCCTCCTCTCCCCGCAGGCGCGCGGGGCGGTCGAAGTCGACCTCGCGGTGCGTCGCGGTGAACGCCTCGTACAGGTCGAACCAGTCGTCGGTATGGCTCCCGTCGCGGCCGCGGGCCTCCGGGCGAGCCACCCCGTCGGGCTCGGGGACGACGAGGCCGTACCCCTCCAGCGTCGGGACCACCGTGTCGAGCCACTCCTCGCGCATCGACGTGAGCGACTCGCGGCGGAACCCGGCGGCCCGGATCTCGGCCTCGTGCTCGCCCGGACACCACAGCGACAGGGCGTGCGCGAACAGGTCGTCGACGGCGGCCTGCAGGCGCTCGCGGGCGTCGTCGTCGCTCGCGAGACGCTCGAGCCAACTCAGCGCGTGTTCGCGGTGGTACTCCTCCTCGGCCAGCGCCTTGCCGACGCGGTCGGCGAGGGGGGCGTAGCTGGTGTCGACCAGCGCCTCCAGGCGGATCCGCTCGGCCACGTCGTACAGGTACGTGCGGACGACGGCGTCGCCCCAGCCGTCGTCGTCGAAGGGGCGCTCGACCAGCGTCGCGTGCGTCCACTCTCCGGCGGGACGCCGCCAGATGCACTCCTCCTCGGTGTAGCCCAGTTCCTGCAGGAGGTCGTACCACAGGCGGGCGTGGCCGAACTCGTCCTGCGCGACGTTAGCGAGCGCGAGATCGGACTCGATAGTCGGCGCGAATATCTGCCACTCGGTGAGTCGCTCGGCGTGGACGAACTCGTCGTCGGCGAGCCGGAACAGCAGCTCCTCCAGCGCGACCTGCTGCTCGGGAGTGAGGTCGTCACGGTCGAGCGAGGCGGCGGCGGGCCCGTCGTCGCCGCCGGGTGCGTCGTCGCTGCCGGGCGCGTCGTCGCCGGCGTCGCCCGTGCGGGGATCGTCGCTCATACCTCCCCCTCCGACTCCAGTTGCTCGCGTCGCTTCCGGGCCGCCTCGCGCTGTTCGGCCTCGCTGTCGGCGACCTCCTCGGCGAACGACGCGTCGATGTCGTTGTACGTCATCGCCCAGCGGTACGACTTGTCGGTGCGGCCGCCGAAGGCGGCGTCCTCGGCGTCGACCTCGCCGATCTCCGACCGCGGGACGACCCACAGCGAGTTGGTCTGCATCCGGCGGGCGTGCTGGACCTGCGCGAACAGCGTCGCCATCTCGCGGTCGGGCGCGTGGACGTTGCCGACGTGGCGGTGGGCGTCGCCGGACTCCTCCTGTCTGAACACTTCCCAGATCATGGTCAGTCGGCCGCCTGCGGCGCTCCCGCCGCGCCGTCCTCCCAGCTCTCGAGGCTGTCGCGGACCCACTCGACGGCCTCCTGTCGGCGGGCGCGCGAGCCGATCTGCTCGCGGCTCCCCTCGTAGTCGTTCCTCGCGATGGCCCAGAACTCGTCCCAGTCGAGGTCGTCCTCGCGGACGGCCATCGTCCCGTCGTCGCGCTCGAAGATCCGCGGGTACTCCGGAATCTCGAGGCCGTACTTCTCGGCCTTCGGGATGTACATGTTCAGGAACGAGTTCCGAAGCTCGTCGTTTGAGGTCGTCTTCAGGCCGACCTCCTGGGCGAAGCCGTCGTGAGTCGACTCGTCGTTCGTCGGCCCGAAGAACTGGAGGATGCGGGGCCACCACTCCTCGAAGATCTCCTGGGTGCGCTCCTGGGTCGCCTTCGACCCCCGCATCAACTCCCGGAGGATCGACTCGCCGTGTTTCACGTGGAACCCCTCCTCGAAACAGACCTTGTCCATCGCGTGGGCGTACGGGGTCCAACTCGTCCGTTTCAGGGTCGCCTGCCGGCGCATCGCGCCGCCGTCGACGAAGAAGTCGATCATCGGTGCCTCGTACCACGAGTCGACCGGGTAGTGGAAGCAGTTGAGGAACTTCCCCTCGCCCGCCTGCAGTTCCTCGAGCATCTCGTCACGCGTCTTCACGCCGAGCGTCTCGGCGGCCCGGTACAGCAGTTGCGCGTGGCCGATCTCGTCTTGCACCTTCGCGGTGTTCGCCAGCTTCCGGTCCAGCGACGGCGCGTGTCGGGTGAACTCCTTGTCGAGGTACCCGCCCATCACCTCGCTGTTCGCGTGGAACTGGATCATCCGCGTCGCCCGAACGCGGTACTCCTCGGGCATGTCGTCGTTCGGGCCGAACTGTCGCGGCCCGGCCCGGGCTCTCACCTCGTCGAGATCCATATGATCGTTCGTTATCGTTGTCGCACTTACCGATTCACCCGTACATACGGGTGTTTTATATAGCAATCGTGCGGACTGACCGCATGATCGAGGAGTGCCTCGCCGTCGAGGTCCGCGTGAGCGGCGACGACTGCCCCCTCGCCGAGGCGACGGCGGCCACGGGGACGCGGGTGCGTGCGGAGCCGCCGCAGTTGCGCGACGACGGGAACGTCCTCCTCCGGTTCGGCGCACCGCGGACCGACGACCTCGGGGCCGCGCTCGACGCCGACGACCGGATCCGGTACCTGCACCGATCGCGGACCGACGAGCGCGACACCTTCCGCTGTCTCTCGAAACACCCCTGCGTCGTTCACGAACTCGTCTCGGCCGGCCTCCTCGTGGAGGACGTGACCTACCGCGCGGGCGACGCGACTGTGTCGGGCGCGGTCGTCGGCCACGAGGTGTTGCGCGGGGTGATGACGACCGCCGGCGAGACGGTCGGCGTCAGACTCGCGCGGACGTACCCGCTGCGCGAGGAGGAGTCGCCGGTGGCCGAGCGACTGGGTCTCACCCCGCCGCAGGCGGAGGCGCTTCGCGCCGCAGCCGACGCCGGCTACTTCGCCGTGCCGCGGGAGGCGAGCTCCGAGGCCGTCGCCGCCGAACTGGGCGTCTCCAAGAGCGCCTTCCTGGAGCGCCTCCGACGCGCGGAGGCGACGCTCTACGGAGAGCTGTTCGGGAAGTGACCGCTCGTCGGATCGAGCGATCTTCGACCCGGTTCGAATCGCAAGCGGACGGCGACGCGGCGATTCCTGCCGATTCTCAAACCGCTGTAAAGCGGCTCATTCGGGGCTCTGACGCGCGAATCGCGCTGGTTATACCCGTGCGATGGGAACCGATGCTGTGACGAGTCACGAGTTCGATCCCGCCGACCGGCACGTACCGCTGTCGAGCCACGCCTACCGGATCACCGTCGACGACGGTCGGGAGACGTTCGACGCCCTGGAGATCACCGACGGCCGGTCGTCGGAGTCGTATCTGATGTCGGATACGGTCCACTCGCTGGACCGGATGCGATAGCCGGCTGACTGAGTCGATTCGAGTCGATTCTACTCCTCCCGCGCGTTCGCGAGTACCCGTTCGACCCACTCGAACTCCCCGTCGACGACGTGGTGACCGACGCCGTCGTACACGCGTTCGGTCACGTCGCCGCCGAGGTCCCGGAGCACTCGCGCCGTCGCGCGGAGGCGAGCGGGCGGCACGCGCTCGTCGTCCGCCCCGCCGGCGACGAGGACCGGCGTCCCGGCGAGGTCGCCCTGGTAGTCCCCTCGGTCGTCGTCGCCGGCGCTGTCCACCTCCGTTCCGTCGCCGTCGTCGGTTCGGTCATCGCCGGCGACTGTCGGTCCGAGGAGGGTCCCGTTGAGGACGGCGACCGGGTGTGAACCGCCCTCGCGAGCGGCGCACTCGGCGGCGACGCACCCGCCCTGTGAGAAGCCCAGCAGGAGCACCCGTTCGGGCGGCAGGGCCAGTCGCTCCTGAGTCGCCGAGAGCGTCGTCGACGCGACCGCGACCGCGCTCGCGACGTGTCTCTCGTTGCGCTCGCGGGGCTCGTCGGCCGCATACGGGAACCACCGGCTCCGGTCGGCGTGGGGCGCGACGAACGCGAGGCCGTGGTCCGCCAGCGGGTCGAGGAGGTTGATCACCCCCTGTGCGGTCGCGCCGCGGCCGTGGAGCGCGACGACCGCCGCCTCGGCCCCGCCGCGGGGCGCGCCCGCGGTGACGACCGGGCGGCCGGCGTGCGGTCCCGGGAGATCCGACGGGAGGCGTCCTCCGGGAAACATCACGCGTCTCCGTCGCCGTTACTGTCGCCACCGCCGTCGCCGTCGCGACCGACGCGGGGCACGTCGAGCGGGGGCAGTTGGTCCTCGATCATCCCGCGGTCCTCCTCGGCCCACGGCGGGAGGACGAGCGATTGGCCGAACGCGGACTCGTCCTCGTCGACCCCGAACCCCGGTGACTCCGTCGACAGTTCGATCAGGATCCCGCCGGGCTCGCGCACGTAGATCGCCTGGTAGTAGTGTCTGTCTCGGATCCGGGAGACCTCGATGTCCCGCTCGCGGAACAGGTCGTGCCACTCTCTGAGTTCGTCGGCGTCGGCGACCCGGAACGCGACGTGGTGGACGCTCCCGACGCCCTCGCGGGCGAACCCGGCGTCGCGGTCGAGCAGGTCGACCACGGTCGCGTGGTCGCCGCCGGCGCGGTACCGGACGCGGTCGCCCGCCTCGCCGACGAGTTCGAGCCCGAGCGTGTCGAGGACGCTCGCGGTCGCGAAGGGGTTCGTCGGGAGCATCGTGACCCCGTGGACGCCGCGGATCGCGGCGCGCTCGGGGACCGGGCTCCCCGCCCACGGCTCGACCGGCTGATCGTCGGCGACGAGTTCGAGCCGAGTGCCGGCGGGGTCCTCGAAGCGGAGGGCGGACTCGTCGAACCGATCGACGCGCTCGGCGTCGACGCCGCGGGTCGCGAGCCGGTCGGCCCAGTAGTCGAGTGCGTCCTCGGGCACAGCGAACGCCGTCGCCGTGATCTGCGGGCGGCCGCGTCGCCCGGGCGGCTCGTTCGGGTACGGAAAGCAGGTGTACACGGTCCCGAGGTCGCCCGCGCCGTTCCCGTAGTAGAGGTGATACCGGAGCACGTCCTGGTGGTTGACAGTACGCTTGACGAGGCGGAGACCGAGAGCCTCGACGTAGAACTCGAGGTTCGCCTGCGCGTCGCCGACCATCGACGTGACGTGGTGGATCCCGGGGGTGTCGGTGAGCATCCGGTGATCGGTCATGCGTCCTCGATGGTGTTAGCCCCCGCGGCTGACGAACGGCGCGTCGATCCCTCGATACTCGGCTCGCGTGGCGGTGCGCTCTCTCGGGGCCGTCGAGGACGGCCGATCGGTATTCGGTCCGTTCCGAAAGAGTCAACTCCCGATCGTGCTATTCACCAACATGGACATCGCCGACGGCAGCGGTTCTCCGCACGATATCCTCCGAGCTGACCTCCTCGCGGCCATCGTCACCGCTCGGCCCTCCGTCCCGGTCGATGTCACGGCGACCGACCGGAAACGGAATACCGATTCCCGACCACGTACCGCGGTCACACCCGAGATATCGCTCGGGGGAGCCGATGCCGAGTGACCGGCCGAGCGACATCGACGTCGACTACGACCCCGAGACGGAACGCTACTCGGCGGAGTTCGATCCGGAGGCGGTCACCGCTACGGTGGCGGTCGTCGAGGTGACCGCGGCGATCCGCGACGCCAGCTCGATGTCGCACGACCCGCTGTTCGAGGTGATCGACACGGCCGCCGTCGATCGACTCTGCCGCGGCTCACACGACGCCGACGACGTGGCGATAGAGTTCACCTACCTGGATCACCACGTCCGGGTCGAGGCGGAGGGACGGATCGCGGTCTCTCCCCTCGATTCGGAGGCGTGATGGCCGGTCGGCGGGGCGTCACGACTCGACGACGAGCACCCGTGTGTTCCCGCGCCTGTCCTCGTATCGGTCGCCCGCGGGCGGCTTGATGTCGATCGAGAGCGTCCCCTGTTCGCGGTTGGGGCCGAGCGTCGGATCGACCGTCACTGTCGCGACCCCGTCGTCGCCGGTTCGAGCGGTCGCAACTCCGTCGAGGCGGGCGGTGTCGCCGGCGACGACGACGGTCGCGCCGGCGACCGGACGACCGTCCGGATCGACGACTGTCAGCGTCAGGTCCTGTTCGCCCGGCGTCGTCACCTCCGGCTCCGGCCGCACGTCGAGTTCGGCGACGGCGAGCCCCTGCACGCCGCTGATCATGTTGAGCATCACGCTGAGGCAGGCGACGCCGACGACGAGCGCGATGACGAGCCGAACCGGAAGCCCCTCGATCGCGCGGTCGTCGCGCCGGAGTTCCGCGAGGCAGGTGTACTGATCGGCGACGATTCCGCGGAGGGTGTCGCCGAAGTCGTCGGGCGATCGACAGAGGCTGTCGCCGAGACCGTCGAACGGGCGGCCGCGTCGGTCGGTGGACATGGGGTGGCTGGAGGCGGTTCCGTATTTGAACCTTCACACGAGCGTTTATCGCCGAACGCGCGACCAGCGGGAGCGTGCACGTCATCGGACGAGGGGACGGCCGCGACGGGGACGGACGGACCGACCGTGAGTACGGCGGCGACGCCGCCGGAGGCGAATCATCCGGCGGACCGGTCGCTCCGCGTAGTGGACCGGCCGCTCCGGTCGGTGAACCGGTCGCTCCGCTCGGGCGGTTTCTCGCGCGCGACGGGAGCCTCGGATCGCACGTCGGGGTCGACGTAGATCGACCACACGCCGCGCTCGTGGTCGGGAAGCGCGGATCGGGGAAGACGCATACGCTGGCGGTCCTGGCTGAGGGCGTCGACGCGGCGGACGGCGTCGCGCCGGTCGTGATCGACCCGATGGGGGCGCTCTCCGGCCTCGCCGACGCCGACGGGACGGTTCGCCGGCAGCCCCGGGTTCGGCCCGACGCGATCCCCGCATCAGCGTGGCCCGACCTCCTCGGGCTCGACCCCGCCGGCCCCGCGGGATCGCTCGTCTGGCGGGCCATCGCCGAATCCGATCGCTCGACTCCGACGGCGGCGATCGACCGCGTCGCCGACGCGGACGCGACGCGCGCCGCCCGACGGGCCGCCGAGACGCACCTCGCGCTCGCAGCCGAGTGGGGCGTGTTCGATCCCGAGGGGCTCGTCCCCGCCGACCTCGTGGCCGGCGGTCCGACCGTGCTCGACTGCTCGGCGCTCGCGCCGGCCGCGGCCGACGCCGTGTGCGCGGCGGTCGCTCGGGGGCTGTACGAGGCGCGCGTCACCGACGGGATCCGTCGGCTTCCGTGGCTGTTCGTCGACGAGGCGCACGCCTTCTTCGACGGCGTCGCCGGCGCGGCCCTCCGGACGCTCCTGACGCGCGGGCGAGCCCCGGGCGTGTCGCTCGTGTGTGCCACCCAGCGACCCGCGGCGCTCCCGTCGGCCGCCGTCTCGCAGGCGGACCTCCTGATCGCCCACCGGCTTCACGCCGGCGACGACGTGGACGCACTCGCCGCGGCTCGACCGGGTTCGATCGGCTCCGACCTCGCCGATCGGCTCCCCGAGGGGGTCGGCGAGGCGCTCGTCGTCGACGACGGCGCGGCGACGGCGACGACGGTTCGGGTCCGCGAACGTCGGACGCCCGACGGCGGGGCGAGTCCCCGGGCGAGTCGGATCCGCGCGGATCGGGGCTCGTGAGTCCGAACTCCAGGTTTAACCGCGTCGCCGACGAACTCCCGACATGGACGTGACTCTGCCGTGAGCGGCGAGGACCGGTCGGTGTCGGAGCGTCTCCTCGCCGGCGCGGTCGAGAAGCCGGTGCTCGGCGTGTTTATGGCGGTACTGCTGGTGATGGCGCTCGGATTCCTCGTCGCGTTGGTACTCGTCGTCATCTGAACGCCCCTCACACGGCTCGCTCGTCGGTTGGCGGCACCAGAACGCGCCCGGAGCGGGATTTGACCCTGCACAGACGGTCCTGCTCGCCTCGCTCGCGCTCGGCTGCGCGGGCTGCGACTGTTGGTGTTCAAATCCGCTCAAATACGTTCTCGACTCGCGGTTCACTCGTCGCTACGCTCCTCGTTCACGGTGCGAGTCGAAGAAGCGCCCGGAGCGGGATTTGAACCCGCGTCACGACCGTGACAGGGTCGTATGATGGGCCACTACACCATCCGGGCGTGCATCGCGTCGGCGGGTTTCCACCTCGCCTCTGCGTACTCTCTCATTCCCCGGGTAGATAATTAAGGCTTGTTATCGAACCCGTCCGTGTCCCGCGATACCGTGCGCCGTAACGTTCATAGTCACGGAAACTGATGAGCTATTCGTGCGAGCGGTGTGGTCGCCAGCCGTCGGTCCCCAACCCGTTTAACAAGCGTTATGTGGTCGGGTCGTATATACAACCGTAGTATCTCGTGAAGACTTCTCCCAACCGAGGACGGCCGCGCGCGACCACGAATCTCATCAAGCCATGGTAAACGTAAGCGAACACGAACTCGTGCCAGATCACACGCTCCTCGACGACCCCGACGACGTCGAGGAGGTGCTCGAGGAGTATAACGTCAAACGCACCGATCTCCCGAAGATCAAGCGAACCGACCCGGCGCTCTCGAACGAGGCCGAAGCCGGCGATGTCGTCCGCATCGAACGGGACTCCCGGACCACCGATACGGCCGTCACCTACCGGCTGGTGGTAGAATGAACAGGGAGAGCCGCCGCTCCGTCTCCCGGGAGTACTTCTCCCAGGAGCGACTCGCGGAGCACCACTTCCGCTCGTTCAACAACTTCCTCGGCCGCGGCATGCAGCGCGTGGTCGACGAGAAGGAGACGATCGAGACGGACATCGGCGACAAGGAAGGACAGGAGCCCGTCTACGTCGAACTCGGCGACGTGCGGATGACGACCCCGCGCGTCCGCGAGGCCGACGGCTCCGAGGAACTGCTGTACCCGCAGGAGGCGCGCCTCCGCAACATCACCTACGCCGCCCCGGTCTTCATGGAGATGAAGATCATCCGCGGCGGCGAGGACGAGCCCGAGACGGTCGTCGACCAGACCGAGACGAAGGTCGGCCGGATGCCGATCATGGTCGGCTCCGACAAGTGCAACATCTCCGGGTTCTCCGACGAGGAACTCATCGAGATCGGCGAGGACCCCGTCGACCCCGGCGGCTACTTCATCGTCAACGGCTCCGAGCGCGTGCTCATGACCAGCGAGGACCTCGCGCCCAACAAGATCCTCGCCGAGTACGACTCGAAGTACGGCGACGAGATCCAGGTCGCCAAGACGTTCTCCCAGCGCCGGGGGTACCGCGCGCTCGTCCTCTGCGAGCGCAACCGCGAGGGGCTGCTCGAGGTCTCGTTCCCCTCCGTCTCCGGCTCGGTCAACTTCGTCACGCTCGTTCGCGCGCTCGGGCTGGAGTCCGACGAGGAGATCGTCCACCGCGTCTCCGACGACCCGGAGATTGTCAAGTTCATGCTGGAGAACCTGGAGGAGGCCGACGTGCAGACCGAGGAGGAGGCCATCGAGACCCTCGGCGAGCGCGTCGCCTCCGGCCAGGGGAAGAACTACCAGCTCAAGCGGGCCAACTACGTCATCGACCGCTACCTCCTGCCGCACCTCCACGAGGAGGGCGTCGAGGAGGAGGACGTCCGCATCAACAAGGCGTACTACCTCTGCCGGATGGCCGAGGCGTGCTTCGAGCTCGCGCTCGACCGCCGGGAGTCCGACGACAAGGACCACTACGCCAACAAGCGCCTCAAGGTCTCGGGCGACCTGATGACGGACCTGTTCCGGACGGCGCTCAACAAGCTGGCCCGCGACGTGAAGTACCAGCTCGAGCGCGCCAACATGCGCAACCGGCAGCTCACCGTCAACACCGTGGTTCGCTCGGACGTGCTGACCGAACGGCTCGAACACCCCATCGCGACGGGGAACTGGGTTGGCGGCCGCTCGGGCGTCTCCCAGCTCGTCGACCGGACGGACTACATGGGCGTCCTGTCGCACCTCCGCCGCCTGCGCTCGCCGCTGTCGCGGTCGCAGCCGCACTTCGAGGCGCGCGACCTGCACGCGACCCAGTGGGGTCGCATCTGCCCCTCGGAGACGCCGGAGGGACCGAACTGCGGCCTGGTGAAGAACTTCGCCCAGGCGATGGAGCTCTCCCAGAACATCGAGGACGAACAGGGACTGAAGCGAGAACTCGCGTCCATGGGTGTCGAGGGAATCCCTGGCATCGAGGGCGTTGACCGCGCATCCGCGGACGACTAACACATGGCAAGCACACGAGAAGCGAAAGTCTACGTCAACGGGAGCCTGGTCGGGACCCACCCGGACCCGAACCAGCTCGCCACACAGATCCGAGAGGCGCGCCGACGCGGCGACGTCTCCGACATGGTGAACGTCTCGGTGAAGGACCGGACCAACGAGGTCATCGTCAACGCCGACGCCGGCCGCGCTCGCCGGCCGCTCATCGTCGTCGAGAACGGCGAGCCGCTGCTCGACGACGAGACGATCGAGGCGGTCGAGAACGACGAGATCGAGTTCGAGGACCTCGTCGACCACGGCATCGTCGAGTTCATCGACGCCGAGGAGGAGGAGGACATCCTCGTCGCCACCGACGAGGAGGACGTCGGACCCAAGACGACGCACCTGGAGATCGACCCGCAGCTCATCTTCGGCATCGGCGCGGGCATGATCCCGTACCCCGAGCACAACGCCTCGCCCCGGATTACGATGGGGGCGGGGATGATGAAGCAGTCGCTCGGGCTGCCGTCGGCGAACTACCGCATCCGGCCGGACACGCGCCAGCACCTCCTGCACTACCCGCAGCTGTCGATGGTCAAGACCCAGACCACCGAACAGATCGGGTTCGACGAGCGCCCCGCGGCGCAGAACTTCGTCGTCGCGGTCATGTCCTACGAGGGATTCAACATCGAGGACGCGCTCGTCATGAACAAGGGGAGCGTCGACCGCGCGATGCAGCGCTCGCACTTCTTCCGCACCTACGAGGGCGAGGAGCGCCGCTACCCCGGCGGCCAGGAGGACCGCTTCGAGGTCCCCTCCCAGGACGTGCGCGGCGCTCGCGGCGAGGACGCGTACACGCACCTCGATGAGGACGGCCTCGTCAACCCCGAGACGAAGGTGGACGAGAACTCCGTGCTGCTCGGAAAGACGTCGCCGCCGCGGTTCCTGGAGGAGCCCGACGACATGGGCGGCCTCTCCCCGCAGAAGCGGCGTGAGACCAGCGTCACGATGCGCTCGGGCGAGTCCGGCGTCGTCGACACGGTGACGCTGATGGAGGGCGAGGACGGATCCAAGCTCTCGAAGGTCTCGGTTCGCGACGAGCGGATCCCCGAGCTCGGGGACAAGTTCGCGTCCCGGCACGGCCAGAAGGGCGTCGTCGGCCACCTGGCCCCGCAGGAGGACATGCCGTTCACCGAGGACGGCCTCGTTCCCGACCTGGTGCTCAACCCGCACGCGCTCCCGTCGCGGATGACGGTGGGCCACGTGCTGGAGATGCTCGGCGGCAAGGTCGGCTCGCTGGAGGGCCGCCGCGTCGACGGGACGGCGTTCCAGGGCGAAGACGAGGAGGAACTGCGCGACTCGCTGGAGGAGCACGGCTACAAGTCCTCCGGGAAGGAGGTCATGTACTCGGGCGTCACCGGCGAGAAGATCGAGGCAGAGATCTTCGTCGGGACGATCTTCTACCACAAGCTGTACCACATGGTGAGCAACAAGCTGCACGCCCGCTCGCGCGGACCCGTGCAGGTGCTCACCCGCCAGCCGACGGAGGGGCGTGCCCGCGAGGGCGGCCTCCGCGTCGGCGAGATGGAGCGCGAGGTGCTCATCGGACACGGGGCGGCGATGGCGCTGAAGGAGCGCCTGCTCGACGCCTCCGACAAGGAGACGGTGTACATCTCCGAGGAGACGGGGATGGTGGCCGTCGAGGACGTGGAGCAGCGTCGGATCTACGACCCCATCACGGGCGACGAGGACGACATCCACGAGATGGAGATCAGCTACGCGTTCAAGCTGTTGCTCGACGAGATGAAGGCGCTCGGCATTCGGCCCACCCTCGAACTGGAGGACGCGGTCTAACACACTATGGCAGGACAAACACCCAAAGAGATCGGCGGCATCAACTTCGGGCTCATGGACCCGGAGACGTATCGGGACATGTCCGCGACGAAGGTCATCACCGCGGACACCTACGACGACGACGGCTTCCCCATCGACATGGGGCTGATGGACCCGCGGCTGGGCGTCATCGACCCCGGACTGGAGTGTCGCACCTGCGGCAAGCACTCCGGGTCGTGTAACGGGCACTTCGGCCACATCGAACTGGCCGCGCCCGTCATCCACGTCGGCTTCACCAAGCTCATCCGTCGGCTGCTGCGCGCGACCTGCCGTAACTGCGGTCGCCTCGCGCTCACCGCCGAAGAGAAGGAGGAGTACAAGGACAAGCTCCAGCGGACGAAGGACCTCGGCGGCGACCCGACGGACGTGCTGAAGTCGGCGGTCCGGCAGGCCCGCAAGGCGAGCACGTGCCCGCATTGCGGCGAGCCGCAGGCGGACATCAAACACGAGAAGCCGACCACCTACTACGAGGTGCAGGACGTGCTCTCGGGGGACTACTCCGAGATCATCACCCGCGCGATGCAGCCCGACGAGGAGGAGGACGCCGAGGCGATGTCCCCGATGGATCTGGCCGACGAGACGGACATCGCGCTCGACCGTATCAACGACATCCTCTCCGGGGAGTTCCGCCCGCGCAAGGAGGACCGCAAGGCGATCGAGCGGGCCCTCGACATCGACCTCACTATCGAGGACATGAACAAGCTGATGCCCAGCGACATCCGCGACTGGTTCGAGGACATCCCCGACGAGGACCTCGAGCCGCTGGGCATCCACCCTCAGAAGTCGCGACCGGAGTGGATGATCCTGACCGTGCTCCCCGTGCCGCCGGTCACGACGCGCCCCTCGATCACGCTGGACAACGGCCAGCGCTCGGAGGACGACCTCACCCACAAGCTGGTCGACATCATCCGGATCAACCAGCGGTTCATGGAGAACCGCGAGGCCGGCGCGCCCCAGCTCATCATCGAGGACCTCTGGGAGCTGCTCCAGTACCACGTGACGACGTTCGTGGACAACGAGATCTCCGGCACGCCGCCGGCGCGTCACCGCTCGGGCCGACCGCTGAAGACGCTCTCTCAGCGCCTCAAGGGCAAGGAGGGTCGCTTCCGCGGCTCGCTGTCCGGGAAGCGCGTGAACTTCTCCGCGCGGACCGTCATCAGCCCCGACCCCACGCTTAGCCTGAACGAGGTCGGCGTCCCCGAGCGGGTCGCCGAGGAGATGACGCAGGTGATGAACGTCTCCGAGCGCAACCTCGACCGCGCGCGCCAGTACGTGCGCAACGGCCCGGAGGCCCACCCCGGCGCGAACTACGTCAAGCGCCCCGACGGTCGCCGGCTGAAGGTGACCGAGAAGAACTGCGAGGAGCTGGCCGAGAAGGTCGAGGCCGACTGGGAGGTGAACCGGCACCTCGTCGACGGCGACATCGTGATCTTCAACCGGCAGCCCTCGCTGCACCGGATGTCGATCATGGCCCACGAGGTCGTGGTCATGCCGTACAAGACGTTCCGGCTGAACACGACCGTCTGCCCGCCGTACAACGCCGACTTCGACGGCGACGAGATGAACATGCACGCGCTCCAGAACGAGGAGGCCCGCGCGGAGGCGCGCGTCCTCATGCGCGTGCAAGAGCAGATGCTCTCGCCGCGCTTCGGCGAGAACATCATCGGCGCGATCCAGGACCACATCTCGGGCACGTACCTGCTGACCCACGACAACCCCGAGTTCACCGAGACGCAGGCGCTTGACCTGCTCCGGGCGACCTCGGTCGACGAGCTTCCGGAGCCGGACGGGACGAACGACGCCGGCGAGCCCGTCTGGACCGGTCGGACGGTGTTCTCGGAGCTGCTGCCGGACGACTTGAACCTCGAGTTCACGTCCTCGGCGGGCGACACCGTCCGGATCGAGAACGGCCAGCTCGTCGAGGGGACCATCGACGAGGACGCGGTCGGCGGGTTCGGCGGGGAGATCGTCGACACGCTGACGAAGGTCTACTCGAAGACCCGCGCCCGCGTGTTCGTCAACGAGGTGGCGTCGCTGGCGATGCGCGCCATCATGCACTTCGGCTTCTCGCTGGGCATCGACGACGAGTCGATCCCGCCGGAGGCGAACGAGCAGGTCGACGAGGCGATCGGCTCGGCCTACGAGCGCGTCCAGGAGCTGATCGCGACGTACGACGCGGGCGAACTCGAGAGCCTGCCCGGTCGCAGCGTCGACGAGACGCTGGAGATGAAGATCATGCAGACGCTCGGCAAGGCCCGCGACTCCGCGGGCGAGATCGCCGAGGACCACTTCGAGGACGACAACCCGGCGGTCATCATGGCCCGCTCGGGCGCGCGTGGGTCGATGCTGAACCTCACGCAGATGACCGGCTGCGTCGGTCAGCAGGCGGTTCGCGGCGAGCGCATCAACCGCGGCTACGAGGACCGAACGCTCGCCCACTACGAGCCGAACGACCTCTCGGCCGAGGCGCACGGCTTCGTGGAGAACTCCTACCGCTCGGGGCTGACGCCCGAGGAGTTCTTCTTCCACGCGATGGGCGGCCGCGAGGGGCTGGTCGACACGGCGGTCCGGACCTCCAAGTCCGGCTACCTCCAGCGCCGGCTCATCAACGCGCTCTCTGAGCTGGAGGCGCAGTACGACGGCTCGGTGCGGGATACCTCCGGCACCATCGTCCAGTTCGAGTTCGGCGAGGACGGCACCTCGCCGGTGAAGGTGTCCTCCAACGAGGACAGCCCGATCGACGTCGAACAGATCACCGACCGCGTCGTCGACGCCGAGTTCGCCTCCGAAGAGGAGAAGGAGCGCTTCCTCGGCCGCAAGGAGCCGCCGACGAACCTCTCGGAGTACGCCGGGCCCGGTCTCGACAAGGCCGGCGGCGTGGGGGTGAGCGATGACTGACGCCGGCTCGGTCGACCGCTTCGTCGACGCCCACGAGTCGGTCACCGAGGACATCGCGCTCGTCGTCGAAGACACGGAGCTCCCGCGGCGGCTGAAGAACGAGATCTACGAGAACATCGACGGCCGCGGCGGCGTGACCGCCGAGCAGGCCAACGAGATCGCCCAGGCCGCCGAGTCGCGCTACCTCGACACGCGCGTCGACCCGCTGGACCCCGTGGGAACGGTGAGCGCTCAGAGTATCGGCGAGCCCGGGACGCAGATGAGCGTCCCCGCCGACGAGCGCGTCGTCATCCGTCGCGGCGGTGAAACGGACGTGACCGAGATCGGCCCGCTCGTCGACCGGCTCATGGAGTCGCAGGACGTTCGCGAGATCGACGGCCACGAGGTCGCGCTCGCGCCTGACGAACTGGAGGTCCCGAGCCTCCGCGAGGACGAGCAGGTCGAATGGAAACCCGTCGAGGAGGTCAGCCGCCACGAGACGCCCGACGAGTTGCTGCGGTTCGAACTGGAGTCGGGACGGACGATCCGCGCGACGAAGGCGCACTCGTTCGTCACCCGGCGTGACAACGAGGTCGTCCCGGTCGCCGGCGACGAACTGGACGAGGGCGACTGGCTTCCCGTCGTTGCAGACGTGGGCGCGTCCGCGGACGCACCGGAGACGGTCGACGTCCGTGAACACCTCTCGGCCGAGGACTACTGGTTCACGTCGACGCTGACGGACGGCGGTGCGGCGGCCACGGACGGGACGTTCCCTGTGGGCGACGAGCAGGTCGCCAACAAGCGGAACTCGCTCGACGCTGGCGAGATCGAAGAGGGGTACGCGTACCCTGTCGGCGGTAACGTCGGTCTGCCCGAGGAACTCCCGCTTGACGAAACAACCGGATTCTTCGTCGGCGCGTTCCTCGCCGAGGGTAACCTGACGGACTACTACGTGTCGGTCTCGAACGTCGACGCCGAGTTCCAAGAACGAGTCCGTGCGTTCGCGGAGCGGTTCGACCTCTCGGTGAACGAGTACGAGAACACGAGCGGCTTCGCGGACAGCTACGACATCCGCGTGAACGGGACGGTGCTCGCGGACCTGCTGTGTGCGACGTGTACCGAGGGCGGCGAGAAAGTCGTCCCCGGCTTCGCATTCGGCGCACCCGACGAGTTCGTCCGCGCGCTGCTTCGCGGCTACTTCAGCGGCGATGGGAACGTGGGAAGGAACTCGATCCGAGCCAGCTCAGTCAGCAACCGACTCACCGCAGGTGTCGCGCTGCTGCTGTCGCGGGTCGGCGTCTACGCCACGCTCGGTGAGACCGATGACTCGCGTACGCTTCGGATTCCCGCGAAGCACGTCCGGCGGTTCAACGAGCGTGTCGGAATCGTCGGCGAACGCGGCGACGAACTTGCCGAACTGGCCGCGACGGTCGACCCGGACGGTCCGGACGCGACCGACCAGATCCCGAACTTCGGTGACGCGCTTGGGGAGGTCGCAGCGGACGCCGGCATCCCGAGCAGACAGGTGAACGCTGCCTCCAACCGCCAGCGGATCGGCCGTAATCGCCTCGCCCACTTCGTCGACGAAGCCACCGAGGCCGGTGTCGACTCAGCAGCGCTCGCCGACCTCGAACGGGCAGTTGACTGCGACGTGGTCTGGGACCGAATCGCCTCGATCGAGGCGGTCGAGAGCGACCACGAGCACGTGTACGACTTCTCCGTCGAGGGACTGGAGACGTTCACCACCGCCGAGGGCGTCATCACACACAACACGATGAACACGTTCCACTACGCGGGCGTCGCGGAGATGGACGTGACTCAGGGGCTGCCGCGGCTCATCGAGCTGGTGGACGCCCGGAAGACGCCGGACACGCCGATCATGGTCGTCCACCTCGACGACGAGCACGCCACCGACCGCGAGAAGGCCCACGAGGTCGTCTGGCAGCTGGAGGCGACGAAGATCCTCGCGCTGGGCGACGTGTCGACCAACGTCGCGGACATGGTCGTCAGCGTCGACCTCAACGAGGAGACGCTGCTGGAGCGGTGGCCGACCCACGACGACCCGACCGAGGTCGCCGGTATCGTCGCCGACACCATCGAGGACTCGCTGGGCGTCAGCACGCGCCACTCGGGAACGAACATCCAGTTCGGCCCCGACGAGCCGAGCTACCGCCAGCTGCTCCAGTTAGTCGAACAGCTGCGCGAGATCGTGTTCAAGGGGATCGAGGAGGTGACCCGCGTCGTCATCCGCAAGGAGGAGGTGGACGACGGCGACGAGGAGTACGTCCTCTACACCGAGGGGTCGGCGTTCGCCGACGCCCTGGAGATCGAGGGCGTCGACGCCTCGCGGACGACGTGTAACAACATCCACGAGATCTACCGGACGCTCGGCGTCGAGGCCGCCCGCGAGACCATCATCAACGAGACAATGGAGACGCTCGAGGAGCAGGGCCTCGACGACGTGAACATCCGCCACCTGATGCTCGTCTCGGACATCATGACGAACCGCGGCACCGTCGAGTCGATCGGTCGCCACGGCATCTCCGGGTCGAAGGACTCCGTGCTCGCGCGCGCGGCGTTCGAGGTGACGGTGAACCACCTGCTCGACGCCGCGATCCACGGCGAGGCGGACGACCTCAACGGCGTCATCGAGAACGTCATCGTCGGGAAGCCCGTCTCGATCGGCACCGGCGACGTGGACCTCCGGATGGGCTCTGCGCCCGACCCGAAGTCCGCGGACGACTGACGGTGCGCGTCGAGATCACCGACGAGGCGCGCCGGTACATCGGCACGTTCGACGACCTCGTCGGCGTCGCGCCGCTGGACTGCCTCGTGTTCGACGGCGGCGACCGCCTCGTGTTCCTCCTCCCGGCGGGGGAGATGAGCGAGGCGATCGGTCCCGGCGGCCGCACCGTCGACCGCGTCGAGGACCGCCTCGGCGCGAGCGTCGAACTGGTCGAGGACGCCGACACGCCCGAGGCGTTCGTCGCGAACGCGCTCGCGCCGGCGGCAGTGCGGGGCGTGACGGTGAGCGATCAGGGCGATACCGTCGCGTACGTCGAGGTGATCGACGCCGACCGCGGCGTCGCCATCGGCACCGACGGACGCAACATCGAGACGGCGCGAACGCTGGCCGAGCGCCACTTCGACATCGACGACGTGCAGTTAGCCTGACCGTCGCCCGGGTACGCACCGACTGTTCTTCGGGCCGGACGCGGACGGACGTACGGGTGACGCCGATTCAGTCCGAGCCGCTCCCGGTTCCGGTGACGGTCGTCGTCGCGACGCTCGCGATCGGGACCGACCGGAGTAGCCTCTGACCGGACGGTTCCGACGATGACCGACGGACTCGTCGGACCGACGCCGTTTACTTTCAGACAGGCTTGGGTGGACGTTGTGAGCGTCGACATCCCGGAGGAGATGGCCACAATCACCGAGCGGCACGCGGGCGAGAAACTGCGCTTCTTCGCGGTCGTCGACCCCGACGACCGCGAGGTCGACCCCGTCAGGCTCCGGTCGGATCTGGAGTGGACCGAGAACCGCGAACAGTTGGTCCAGGGGGAACTGATGGAGGTCGTCGCCAAGGAGAGCTACGAACAGGAGATGAACGCGACGAACGTGAACCAGATCATCAAGGTCGCTGACGACAAGGTGCTGTTCACGGGGTTCGTCGCCGACGACGTGGTCGTCGCCGCCTTCGATCGGGGAATATTCGGATCGTTGCCGCCCATCGTCTCGGAGTTCGCCGAGTTCATGCGCGCGCACGACATCGACTTCGTCTCCCTGGAGATGTAGCGGACGGCCGGCGCGGTAGCGACGCCCGCAGAGAGGCGTATCCAGGCCGAAACGCTCGCTACAGTCGTGATCTGATCTGTGAGACTCCCTCAGATCCCGCGAGAGGTACCGCTAATCGCCTCTCACGTCGTTTCTCCGCATACGAAAGGGAACCCTTAGGTAGCTCGGCCGAAAACGAGGTGCTACGATGGCGAACGGCAAATACGCCGCGCGCAAGCTCAAGAAGGACCGCCAGAAGCGACGGTGGTCCGACTCGGAGTACGCGCGCCGCGAGCGCGGTCTCTCGGAGAAGTCAGATCCCCTCGAAGGTGCCCCCCAGGGCCGCGGTATCGTCCTGGAGAAGGTGGGTATCGAGGCGAAACAGCCCAACTCGGCGATCCGGAAGTGCGTCCGGGTCCAGCTCATCAAGAACGGGAAGCAGGTCACCGCCTTCTGCCCGGGCGACGGCGCGATCTCGTTCATCGACGAGCACGACGAGGTCACCATCGCGGGGATCGGCGGCGCGAAGGGTCGCGCGATGGGCGACCTCTCGGGCGTCAACTACAAGGTCGAGAAGGTGAACGGCGTGTCGATGATCGAACTCGTCCGCGGTAACGCGGAGAAGCCCGTCCGATAATGAGCGAGTCAGAGCAAGACGCCGACGCCGAGGCCGAGGCACCGGAACCCGACGCGCCCGCCGACTCCGAGCAGGCCGTCGAGAACGCCCTGCTGTTCGGCGAGTGGGACGTCTCCGAGATCGAGTACTCCGAGCCGTCGACGCGACGGTACATGAACGTGACCCCCATCGCCCACACGCAGGGGCGTCACGCCTCGAAGCAGTTCAAGAAGTCCGAGATCTCGCTGGTCGAGCGGCTCGTCAACCGCCTGATGCAGACCGAGGAGAACACGGGCAAGAAGGAGCAGGCCCAGCGGATCGTCCGCGACGCCTTCGACGAGATCCACGCGCGCACCGAGGAGAATCCGGTGCAGACGCTCGTCGAGGCCGTCGAGAACGCCGCGCCGCGCGAGGAGACCGTCCGCCTGAAGTACGGCGGCATCTCCGTCCCGAAGGCGGTCGACGTCGCGCCCCAGCGCCGCGTCGACCAGTCGCTGAAGTTCATCGCCGAGGGCGTGCTGGGCTCCAGCTACAAGACGACGACCAGCGCCTCCGAGGCGCTCGCCGACCAGCTCATCGGTGCCGCGCGATACGACGTGCAGACGTACTCGATCTCCCAGAAGGAGGAGACCGAACGCGTCGCCGCCGCCGCGCGCTGAGCCGTTCGCGCCGTTTTCGTCGCGAACGCCCGACATCGAATCGACAGCGACAGCGACGGCGTCGGCGACGCTGGCGTCTCGCTCCCCACGCGCTCGGCCGACCCGTCGCCTCGCCTAGCCGCGGTTGTGGACGTTCGTGCTCCCGCACTCCGGACAGCGCGTGAGCCTGCCGAGCGTCGGGTCGGAGACGTGGTCCCACGCGTCGCTCCCCGTCGGTTCCTCGAAGCCGCAGCCGTCGCAGGTGAGTACGCTCGCGGGCGGCATGGGCGGCCGTACGACGCCCGAGAGAATAGGCGTGTCGACGTGTCACCGATCGATGACGTGTCCGCCCGGTCGAGTCGCCGACGGTCAGGCGTCCTGTCCGTAGCCCTCGAACTGTTCGATGGCGGTGTCGAGTTCGGACTCCAGGAGCTCAACCGGGTCGCCTACGGCGGACGACTGGAGGTAGAGCCGGGAGAGGTCCTCGACGTGCGTCGTGTGCTCGAGGGCCGTCTCGACGTCGTCGGCCGTGACGACCAGACCGTGGTTCTCGATGAACGACGCCGTCGCGTTCGCCTCCTCCATGGCGGCGACGACGTTCGCCGCGAGTTCCTCGGTGCCGTAGGGCGCGTACTCGGCGACGGGGACGCGCTTCCCGACCGAGACGATCATGTAGTGGATGGGCGGGAGTTCCTCGTGGAGCACCGCCATCGTCGTTGCCCACGGCGAGTGGGTGTGGACGATGGCGTCTGAGCCGTAGCCGCGGTAGATGTGGCGGTGCATCGGCACCTCGCTGGAGGGCTTCATCCGGCCGGCGACGCGCTCGCCGTCGAGGTCGACCACGGGCACGTCGCCGGCGTCGAAGGCGTCGTAGGCGACGCCCGTCGGCGTGACGGCGAAGCGGTCGCCGTCGCGGACGCTGAGGTTGCCCGTCCGGCCGGGCGTCAGCCGGGCGAGTTCGGGGGCGTACTCGACGACCGCCTCGCGGGCGTCCGCGAGCACGTCGGGCGCGGCGTCGCTCACAGCGCCACCTCCGTCACCCCCGACAGCGAGTCGATCCGATGGTCGGGCGTTCGGAGCTCCCCGAGATCGTCGTCTCCCCCGCCGATGTCGGCGTCCGGACCGTTGAACAGCGCCGTCTCCATGCCCAGCGCGTTTCCGCCCTCGATGTCGTTCGCGGGGGAGTTGCCGACGACGAGCGCCTCCGAGGGCGTCCGGTCGAGTCGGGCCAGCGCGGTCGTGAACACGGGTGCTGCGGGCTTCTCCCGGCCGACCTCCTCGCTGGTCACGAACGCGTCGAGGTGTTCGTCGACGCCCAGGCGCGCCAGCTTGCGGAGCTGAACGCGGGTCGTGAGGTTCGTCACGACCGCGACGGCGACGTTGGCCTCCCGGAGCGCCGCGAGCGTCTCGAGCGCGTTCTCGAAGGCGACCATCTCGTCGAGGTACGCGTTCCAGTAGGCGTCGCCGAGCGCGCGCGCCAGTCCGGCGTCGAAGGGGCCGGGGAGGTCGTCGACCAGCCGCGTGTAGTAGATGTGGCGGCTGTGGCTGGCGGCGGTCGCAGGTATCTCCCGCTTGGTCGCGCGGCGGGCGCGGGCGCGACTCGCCTCGAACCCGTCGGCGTCGAGGGTGCCGCCGCGGTCGCGGTACGCCTCGAAGGCGGCGCGCTTGCCCGCCTCGTTGCACGGATCGTACGGGTAGAGGGTGTCGTCCAGATCGAACAACACGGCGTCGACCGTCATACCGAGCGCTCGGGCCCCCCGCCGCATAGGTGTTGGCGTCCGCGCGCGGACCCGCGAACGTGGACCACACCGGGGGAACGGCTATACTCCCCGAACCGGCATCCGGACACGTGTTCCCCGAGGTCATCGAGACCGACCGCCTCAGGCTCGAACGGCTCTCCCGCGAGCGCGTCGACGCGCGAACCCTGTACGAGGCCGCCTCCGACCGGAGCCCGACGATCGACGAGGAGACGGCGTACCTCCCGTGGTCGCCGGTCGACACCCTCCGCGAGGCCGAGGAGCGGCTGGCGGAGTTCGAGCGCAGTTGGGACGAACGCGAGCGCGCGGAGTGGGCGATCCGGCCGCGCGAGCACGAGACGGGAGCCGGCGAGTTCGCGGGGACGGCCGGACTGATCTGTCGGTGGGAGAACGACCTCGCGTTGCCCGCGATCTGGCTCCGTGAGTCGTTCTGGGGGCGGCGATACTCGGGCGAGCGCGCCGACGGGCTCCTCGAGGTGGCGTTCGATCGGCTCGACATCGGCGTCGCAGCGGTGCCGATCCACGGCGACAACGACCGCTCGCGCCGGGCCGTCGACCGGTACGTCGACCGCCACGGCGGCCGGTACGAGGGGCTGCTCCGCAACCACGCGGGACGCTACGACGAGCCGGCGGACCACCACCGCTTCTCGGTGAGCCGCGAGGAGTGGCGCGAGGCGGGCGGCGCTCGCACCACCGTTCGGTATCCCGACGCGGACGAGTGATTCCGCTGCGTCCGCGACCGTCCCGGGTGGAGCGGTCGCTCGGGGACGGTTGTCCACCCGGTGACGACTCGCCGAGTCAGCGCTGCCGAGCACGGACGACCCGGCCGAGGGTTCAAATACGAACACGGAACCACCGACGAGCACGGGCGATGGGTCGCGCCCGTTCGGCTCGCGAGCCACACCTGCCCCGCTCTCTCGGGCGCTCCCGGCACGTCCGATCGGTGAACGAGTGGGGCTCGATCCGGCAGCGAGCGACGGCTCCGTCGAGTCGTCGCGTCAGTCGGCGGCCGCGGGTCCGCCGGCGTCGGCGTCGACGGCGTACAGGCGGGCGGCGTCGACGAGCGCCTTCCGGTACTCGGACTCGGAGGGGTCCTCCGCGAGCGATCGGAACAGCCGCGTGAACGCCGACACGTCGACGTCGGGGGCGTCGTCGGCCGCCGCGTGCGCGAGGTCGTACAGTCGGTGGTCGTCGTCGACGAGGTCGTGGCGCTCGCACATCGCCAGCGCGAACGCGGCGTTGACGGCGGTGATGTCGGGGTCGGAGCCGGCGGTCAGTCGCCGGGACTCCGGTCTGGGTCGCGCCCGCGGTCGGTCGGCGACGGCCGCCGCGAGTCGCGACTCGAGGAAGGTGACGAGCTTCCCGCCCGGCCCCACCGAGAGGGTGATGTCGTCGGCGTAGACGTCCTTCATGTGGTTCGCGATCTGATAGCAGTGCGTGAGCTTCCGGCGTTCGACGGAGGCCCCCGACAGCGCGAGAAACAGCGCCTCGTCCGTCGACTGGTGGTGCGAGGGGTGCGACTCCTCGTAGCGGGCCATGTGCGACAGCTCGTGGAGCGCGAGTTCGCGCGCCATCGCCGAGGTGGCGGCCTGTCGCGAGATGTTGAGCACGTGGCGGTCGTCGTAGTGGCCGGCCCAGGTGCGCTCCTCGGGACTGTCGCGAACCCGGACCTCCACGGGCAACGAGAGGTCGCGTTCCGTCTCGAACAGCGACGCCGCCCCGAGAAAGGGATCGGGCGGAACGGAGCCGCGGACTCGGATGTCCATGTGTGGAATTACCATGGGGTGGGCAGGTATGACTCTTGTGCCGATCCGACGGGACTCGGAGGGACAACTCGGACGAGTACCGGCCTCGCGCACCGATCCACGGATGTGCGTTTCGCACGCAACCATCACGTACAATTATGATGATTAGGTGGGACGTGTGCACGGATGAGCGAATCGGAATCCGAGTCGCTGTACGAGCGCCTGGGCGGCGCGTACGACATCGCCGGCGCTGTGGACGTACTGACCGAGCGGCTGTTCGAGAACGACACGGCGAATCAGAACCCCGTCACGGCCGAGTTCCACGAAACGCACGACCCTGCGGGGTTCAAGTACCTCGTGACCGCCTGGACTATCGAGCACGCCGGCGGGCCGGAGGTGTACCCCGGCCGGGAGATGGACGAGGCTCACGAAGAACTCGAGGTCACCGAACTGGAGTTCGACGTGGTCCGCACGGAGATCAAGGCGACTCTGTATCACGTCGGCGTCCCGGAGCCGGAGACGCGAGAGCTGATGGGGATCATCGACATGTTCCGGGACGAGGTCGTGGCCGACAACCACCGAGACGAGAACTGGAGCGCCCCGTAGCGTCCCGGGCGAGGGTCGACCGACACCGTTCGTTCCGTCCTGGCGGGTCGGCACGTGGCTCGCCGACGCGAGCGGTCCAGACGGGCACGAGACGCCGTACCACGGTGTTTCCCACTATGACTCGGCGGTTTCGGCGACGGCAAAGCACTACCCTTTTGGCCGGGCGGAGAATACCGGTCGGTAATGGGCCGACGCAAGAAAATCGTACAGGAATGTGAGGAACTGATGGACGAGCCGGAGCAGATCCGGAACATCGCCATCGCTGCTCACGTCGACCACGGAAAGACGACACTTACTGACAATCTCCTCGCGGGCGCGGGCATGATCGCCGACGCGGACGAGGCGACGCAGCTCGTGATGGACACCGAGGAGGACGAGCAGGAGCGCGGGATCACCATCGACGCGGCGAACGTCTCGATGACCCACGAGTACGAGGACGAGAACCACCTCATCAACCTCATCGACACGCCCGGCCACGTCGACTTCGGTGGGGACGTGACCCGCGCGATGCGCGCCGTCGACGGCGCGCTCGTCGTGGTCGACGCCGTCGAGGGCGCGATGCCCCAGACGGAGACCGTCGTCCGGCAGGCGATCCGCGAGGGCGTCAAGCCGGCGCTGTTCATCAACAAGGTCGACCGCCTCATCTCCGAGCTTCAGGAGGGGCCCGAGGAGATGCAGCAGCGACTCCAGGCGGTCATCTCGGACGTGAACGAGCTCATCCGCGGGATGACCGAGGAGATGGACGACATCACCGAGGACTGGACGGTCTCCGTCGAGGAGGGCACCGTCGGGTTCGGGTCGGCGCTGTACAAGTGGGGCGTCTCGCTCCCGTCGATGCAGCGCACCGGCATGTCGTTCGCCGACATCATCGAGCTGGAACAGGACCACAAGCGACAGGAGCTCCACGAGCGGACGCCGCTGTCGAACGTCGTGCTCGACATGGTCGCCGAGCACTTCCCGAACCCGCTGAAGGCGCAGCCGTTCCGCGTCCCGCGCATCTGGCGCGGCGACAACGACTCCGACATCGCCGAGGACATGCGGACGGTCAACCGCGACGGCGACATCGTCTTCATGGCGACCGACATCGGGATGGACCCCCACGCCGGCGAGATCGCGACGGGTCGCGTCTTCTCCGGTACGCTCGAGAAGGGCCAGGAGCTGTACGTCTCCGGCACCGTGGGCAAGAACCGCGTCCAGTCGGTCGGGATCTACATGGGCGGCGAGCGGGAGGAGCTCGACCGGGGCGTTCCAGCCGGGAACATCGCGGCCGTCACCGGCCTCAAGGACGCCATCGCCGGCTCCACCGTCTCCGACAAGGAGATGACGCCGTTCGAGTCGATCGAGCACATATCCGAGCCGGTCATCACGAAGTCCGTGGAGGCGCAGAACATGGACGACCTGCCGAAGCTCATCAAGACGCTCCAGCAGGTCGCCAAGGAGGACCCCACCATCCGCGTGGAGATCAACGAGGACACCGGCGAGCACCTCATCTCCGGGCAGGGCGAGCTTCACCTCGAGGTCATCACCCAGCGCATCCAGAAGAACCAGGGCATCCCGGTGCAGACCGGTGAGCCGATCGTCGTCTACCGCGAGCAGCCCCAGGGCGAGTCCCGCGAGGTCGAGGGCGTCTCCCCGAACCGCCACAACAAGTTCTACATCACCGTCGAGCCGCTTCCGGACGACGTCGTCGAGACGATCAAGCTCGGCGAGGCGTCGATGGACATGCCCGAACTGGAGCGCCGCGAGGCGCTGCAGGAGGCGGGGCTGGACAAGGACACGTCCCAGGAGGTCGAGCACATCCACGGGACGAACATCCTCATCGACGACACGAAGGGGATCCAGCACCTGAACGAGACGATGGAGCTGGTCATCGAGGGCCTCGAGGAGGCGCTCGACGACGGTCCCCTCGCGGCCGAGCCCGTGCAGGGCGCGCTCTTGCGCCTGCACGACGCGCGGCTGCACGAGGACACCATCCACCGCGGTCCGGCGCAGGTCATCCCCGCCGTCCGCGACGCGGTCCACCGCGCGCTCATCGACGCGGAGGTCAAGCTCCTGGAGCCGATTCAGGACGTCCGCATCGACGTGCCGAACGCCCACATGGGCGACGCCTCCGGGGAAATCCAAGGCCGTCGCGGTCGCGTCGACGACATGTACCAGGAGGGCGACCTCATGGTCATCGAGGGCATCGCGCCCGTCGAGGAGATGATCGGCTTCTCCAGCGACATCCGCTCGGCCACCGAGGGCCGCGCCTCCTGGAACACGGAGAACGCGGGCTTCCGCGTGCTCGTCGACAACCTCCAGCGCGAGAAGATCATGGAGATCCGCGAGCGCAAGGGCATGAAGCTCGAACTGCCGCAGTCGATCGACTACATCTGAGGAAGGCCCGGCCGCCCGCGGTTGCGGCCGACCCGCGGTTCGTTCTCTCTTCGCGTTCGACCTCGCTGTCGCACGAGCCTCAGCGTCGAACTCTCGACGATCGAGCGTCTTCTCCGAGAGACCGTCGGCGATTCCACAGGATCGTTCACGACCTGGCAAGCATCGCCACGGTAGAAGGCTTATCACCTCCCCGTCTACACGAGAGAGACATGCCAGTTGGCACGACCCACGGTCGGCGCGACGGCTGCAGACAGCACACCCAGCCCCGCACGCCGATCACAATTATCGGGTCGAACGCCACACCGTCCGACGGAACACGGACGACGCGGACCGCCGGCGGACCGGTCGCGACCGCCGCCGCGGCCGTCGCGGGGACGCCGACCGAACGGGGTGACCGGTAGGATGCCCTCGGAGCCGACGCCAGCCCCCGACGAGCGGTCGGTGGACGCCGACACCGCTTGCACCCACGACGCGGACGCCGTGCCCGACGGCGGCGAGGGTGACGACGAGGACGCCGAGACGGACGGCGGCCACGAGACGGAGTTGCAGGCGCACACGATCCGGCTCGAGCTGGTCGACGAGCCGGGGCAACTGCTCGCGGCGCTGAAGCCCATCGCGGACAACGGCGCGAACCTGCTGTCGATCTTCCACGAACGCGGGAGCCTCACGCCCCGCGGTCGGATCCCCGTCGAGGTCGACATCGAGTGTCCGCCCGCGCGCTTCGAGCCGATCCTCGAGGACCTGCGCGAGCGCGGCGTGAACGTGATCCAGGCCGACGCCGAGGAGTACGGCGACGAGGTGACGGTCGTCCTCGTGGGTCATCTCGTCGACACGGATCTGTCGGACACTCTCAAGAGCATCCAGAACCGCTCCGGGGCGTCGGTCGCCGACATCGACCTGTCGGCACCCGCGGGCGCGGGCTCGGAGGCGTACTCCAGCGCCCGACTCCGACTGCGCGCTCGCGCCGGCGAGACGGCCGACGTGGTCGCGTCCGTCCGCGAGGTGGCCGCCGAGAAGGACGTGCGCGTCATCGCGCCGCTGGAGGGCCGCCGATGAGGCTCGCCGTGCTGGGCGCGGGCGCGGTCGGCCGGGCGGTCGCCGAGTTGGCCGGCGAGTACGGTCACGAGGTGACCGCGCTGGCGGACTCCTCGTCGGCCGTCGTCGACGCCGACGGGGTCGACGTGGCGGCGGCGCTGACCCGGAAAGACGCCGGCGAACCGCTGGGCGATGCCGCCCCCGGCGACGCGCTGACCGCGGAGTACGACGCGCTGGTGGAGGCGACGCCGACGACGCTGGGCGACGCCGAGCCGGGCTTCTCGCACGTGCGGTCGGCCCTGGAACGCGATCGCGACGTCGTGCTCGCGAACAAGGGGCCGGTCGCCGAGCGCTACGCCGACGTGCGGGCGCTCGAGGCCGACTCCGCCGGGGAGGTGTACTTCGAGGCGACCGTCGGCGGCGCGATCCCGGCGTGTGCGACCGTCGACGACCTCGGGGCCGAGCACGTCTCGGCGGTCCGGGGCGTGCTCAACGGCACGGCGAACTTCGTGCTCTCGCGGATGGCCGCCGAGGGGCTGGACTACGACCACGTGCTCGCGGAGGCGCAGGACCTGGGCGTCGCCGAGGCGGACCCCTCCTTCGACGTGGAGGGGACCGACGCCGCCCTCAAGTGCGTCATCGTCGCGAACGTGCTCCGGGAGGCCGACTGCGACTCCCTCGAGGAGCTTCGAGCACGGGAGGTCACGCTCGCGGACGCCGACGTGGAGGGCATCCGAGACATCCCGGGGAGCGCGCTGGAGTTGGCCGCCGAGGACGGCCGGACGGTTCGGCTGATCGGGGAGGCGACGCGCGAGTCGGTGTCGGTCGGTCCGCGGCTCGTCCCCGAGCACGGGACGCTCGCGGTGACGGGCACGCGGAACATCGTCGAGATCGACCACGAGTACGCGGGCACCCTCGCCATCTCCGGGCGCGGCGCGGGCGGCGAGGAGACCGCGAGCGCTGTGCTCGCCGACGTGGCTCGACTGGAGTAGTCGTCGGGCTCTCCCCCGTGCAACCCCGACACACGGGACGGTCACACACGCGAAACCGCAAGACGACGGAGGGTCGCCCTGTTCAGCGTATCGAAATGGTTTTAGGGCGTTCGACCGTTACACGTCCTTACAGAGCGCCTCAGCGCTTGATTCAACAATGAGCGACAAACCCCACCAGAACCTGGCCATCATCGGCCACGTCGACCACGGGAAGTCCACGCTCGTCGGGCGGCTCCTCTTCGAGACAGGGAGCGTCCCCGAGCACGTGATCGAACAGCACCGAGAGGAAGCCGAAGAGAAGGGCAAGGGCGGATTCGAGTTCGCCTACGTCATGGACAACCTGGCCGAGGAGCGCGAGCGCGGTGTCACCATCGACATCGCCCACCAGGAGTTCGACACCGACGAGTACTACTTCACTATCGTCGACTGCCCGGGCCACCGTGACTTCGTGAAGAACATGATCACGGGCGCTTCCCAGGCCGACAACGCGGTACTGGTCGTCGCCGCCGACGACGGCGTCGCGCCCCAGACCCGCGAGCACGTCTTCCTGGCGCGCACGCTCGGCATCAACGAGCTGATCATCGGGATCAACAAGATGGACCTCGTCGACTACGACGAGGGCAAGTACAAGGAGGTCGTCTCGGAGGTCGAGGAGCTGCTCAAGCAGGTCCGCTTCGGCACCGAGGACGCCAGCTTCATCCCGATCTCGGCGTTCGAGGGCGACAACGTCTCCGAGGCCTCGGAGAACACGCCGTGGTACGACGGCGAGGTCCTCCTGGAAGCGCTCAACAACCTGCCGGAGACGGAGCCGCCGACGGACGCGCCGCTTCGGCTGCCGATCCAGGACGTGTACACCATCTCGGGCATCGGGACCGTCCCCGTCGGCCGTATCGAGACCGGCGAGATGCGCCCCGGCGACAACGTCTCCTTCCAGCCCTCGGACGCGGGCGGCGAGGTGAAGACGGTCGAGATGCACCACGAGGAGGTCGACTACGCGGGCCCCGGCGACAACGTCGGATTCAACGTCCGCGGCGTCGGCAAGGACGACATCCGCCGCGGCGACGTCTGCGGTCCCGCCGACGACCCGCCGACGGTCGCCGAGACGTTCCAGGCGCAGGTCGTCGTCATGCAGCACCCGTCGGTCATCACGGCCGGCTACACGCCCGTCTTCCACGCCCACACGGCGCAGGTCGCGTGTACGATCGAGTCCCTCGACCAGAAGCTCGACCCGTCCTCGGGCGAGGTTGCCGAGGAGAACCCGGACTTCATCAAGTCCGGCGACGCGGCCATCGTGACGGTGCGTCCGCAGAAGCCCCTCAGCATCGAGCCGTCCAGCGAGATCCCGGAACTGGGTTCCTTCGCGGTTCGCGACATGGGTCAGACCATCGCGGCCGGCAAGGTGCTCTCCGTCGACGAGCGCTAAATGCCCGGGCAACAAGCGCGCGTCCGACTCGCGGGCACGAGCCCCGACGACCTGGACGACATCTGCGACGACGTCCGCGAGATCGCGGACAAGACCGGGGTGGCCCTCTCGGGCCCCATCCCGCTCCCGACGAAGACGCTGGAGGTCCCGTCGCGAAAGTCCCCCGACGGCGAGGGGACGGCGACGTGGGAGCACTGGGAGATGCGCGTCCACAAGCGGCTGATCGACATCGACGCCGACGAACGCGCGCTCCGGCAGCTCATGCGGATCCAGGTCCCGAACGACGTCTCCATCGAGATCGTCCTCGAGGACTGACCTGAGGCGCACCGGACGCCCACGCGGGAGTCCGTTCGACGACCGATTCATCCGTTTTTCACCTCGCAAGCGGCGGCACCGTTTTGCGCACGGCTCGCGACCGTCGACCGTGACCCTCCGATCGATCGCCGGCCGCGACGCGGTTCGCCCGGTCGCGGAGACGCTCACCGCGATGGCGGTCGCCTCCGTGGCGTTCCGGGTCGTCGACGCGGTCGCGGCCCCGCTGGCCGCGGCCCTGTTCGTGCTCTCGACGCCGACGCTCGCGCCGTGGACGCTCGCGACGAGCGTCTACGCCCACGCGGGGGTCGGTCACCTGTTCGGCAACGCCGTACTCGTCGTCGTTGCCGGGGTCCCGATCGCCGCCGGAACGACCAGGGCGCGCTTTCACGCGTTCGTGCTCGCCACGGGTGCGCTCGCGGGGGTGGCGCAGGTCTGGATCGGCGGCCTGCTCGCACCGGCGACAGTCGGCGTTCTCGGAACCAGCGGAGCGGCGTTCGCGCTCGCGGGCTACGTCGCCGCCGCCAATCCCGCCGCCGGCGCGGCGGGACGGCTGATCGAGCGACTGGGCGCGTCGCCGCGGGCGGTCGTGTTCGTCGTCGCGCTCCTCGCGCTCGCGGTCACGCTGGCGTTCAGCCCGCCCGGGAGCGCGCTGGTGGCGCACTTCGTCGGGCTAACCCTCGGGATCGCGGCCGGCTCCGTGCGACTGCTTCGTGTGTGAGAAACGCACGGGGGCGGGGTGAAACGGAAGTCTCAAGTGCGATCCCGGGTTCCGATGTAATGCGGGCTCGTAGATCAGCGGTAGATCGCTTCCTTCGCAAGGAAGAGGCCCTGGGTTCAAATCCCAGCGAGTCCATCCCACTTCGGCTCGCTCTCGAAGGACCACAAAACGGCGAGTCACAACCCTGAATCGGGTGCTTCCTCCGTAGCCACGCGAAACGAACCTGAAAAGTACAGAGAGTTCACTGACATTCTCGGCGATCCCCGTGCAGTCGCGCGAATGAAGGCGGTGCTCCGGGGTGGTGTTGCATGAGCGTCACCGCAGACCCGAACGGGAGGAATTCGGTTCACCGGTAGGGGGTGTAGCTAAGGCCACCTCATCATTAGACCACAGCCCCCGCGACGTGAGCCGCAGGCGAAGCACCCCTCCGGGCGCGCGAAAAAATTCGTCAGAAGCAAAGTGGAACGGCTGTTAGGAAGGGATTGCCCACCCACCTTTTGCGCTGCGGGCCGGCTCCGCCGGCCCTCGGCAAAAGCTGGAGCAAAAGCACTCCTCCCTCGCTTCAGGCGGCGGAGCCGCCTTCCGCTCGGTCGTCGGCCCGCTCGCTCGCTACGCTCGCTCGCGGTGGGTGCGTCTATTGTTCTTAGTTTCTCTGTATTGACGGCAACTGGAACAGGATATATCACGTGCAGAGGATTTCAACAGAGCCACTCTACCGGGTATACCTCGAGTCATCACACCGAGCACGTGACCTCCGTGACCGTCAATAATACGCAGCGCCGGAGACGGGGTTCAGTCTCGCATGTATGTCGCTTCGATGGTCCACCCACCGTGTGATCTGGAATCGGGTACGATCACAGACCCGCCTATCACGTGCTCACTTACGGTCAGTACATCGCGGACCCAGTCAACAGAGGTAGTACCTTTGATCGCCATCAAGTAAATCGATACAGTACACGGTATTTTGATACCGGAGATACACGGCACTCACGTAATCAGGGACTGGTGTATCTGGGTTCTCTTCCTCATAAGCGGTTGTTTGCTGAGAGAGGCGATCAATGATTTGATTGATTAGTTCTTGCAACCCAGCTGTTCGGTCAGTCTCCGGAATTCCCTGCTGAGCAGGGTATTCAACCTTGTACTCGTACCCTGTGATCGCATAATCGAGGATTTCCTTTTTATTTGAAGACAGGAGATCATACCGTACCGGGTCGATATTTGACCGCTCTTCGTCGGAAAGCTGGACCTGGTTTAGTCGAATAGAGGTTTCAGAAGTCGGAAAAGTCGTCTGCGTCGGCGATTCCGTCGTTTCAGGTGTCGGAGATGGACTCGACTGCCCACTAGTGGACTGTCGCTCGGTCTCGGTCATCTCTGTAGCGGAACGCTGTCCCTGTTCCGACTCCCCGAGGCACCCAGAAATCCCGAGCACAATTGCTACTATTCCACTGAGCATAGACCGCCTCGAGCACACATTCATCGGTTATTTCTCATTATATTCTACTTAAATGGTTTGTGTATAAGTAGCAATAAAAATGGAAACTTTCATACTAATTATCTAAGTCGATATTTAATAATTCTTGTACGAATTATGGAGGGAGATGTAATATCGAGGTAGACAAACGAGTCTATCTGTACCAGACAAATAGCCTGTACTGGCTTTGTTGAAATCTCAGTTATTCGACATCTTTCTTGCTGAAACAGCCGACAGGGAGGCGTGCGAATCAATCAACTCTCGTTCCTCGAACCACGCCGGATGCCGCGTAGTAGAGTGCACCGAGGAGAACGGACAGTAGATATGTATATATGAAGAATATACCAGCGATCAGCGGGAGACACGACAGCGTCCTACAACCCGAAATCCGGCCCGATTCGAGCGCGAGAGTCCAGACGGTGCCGGCCAACCAGTCGAACTGTACGGAACCATCCGTGAGTAACGGAGGGACGACCCCCGAAACAAGAATCAACAGGAACGCCGCTAGGACAGCCCGATTCAGGAAGATAGTGCGAATTCGCCGCCGCTCCATAGGCCCTCCCTTCAGGACACTCCGGTAAGTGCTTTGACTGTATCTATCGCTGTCAACTGTGAGGTCGAAGCACAAAACCGAGCGTCGCTACTCCTCGTCGCCGCCGTCCGCGATCCGCTTCCCGCCGGCACGGTAGTCCTCGGGGTCGCCGCCGAGATCCTCGGCGAGCGCCTCCCGCAGCTCCTCGCCCTGTTCGTCCATCGCCTCCTTGAACTCCGTGAATTCCTCGTCGGTCATCGGTTCCGTGTTCCGTGCCATTCCTCGTACCTCTTGATATACCGTTCGCCGTGTTCGGATAAGTGTTCTTCGGCGAACGACAACGCCTCGCTCGGCGGCATCGGCGGGAACACCTCTCCACCGTCGATCTGCTCGCCGTCGCGGTACACGTCCATGTGGACCCCCTCTTCCAGCACGTCGTGCCCGAAATCCGATTCGGGGTCATGGTCAAAGCGCACGATGGGTTCCCACCTGTCGCCGTGGTCGTACTCGATCTGCACGACGAAGCGGGTTATCGTCCCGTTGTCGGAGGTGTAGCCGATTCGCCGCCGAACACGGTAATCGATCGGCGTGGTGAACTCGCGATCGTACTCGCGTGGCTCGTCACTCATCAGCGCGTTCGAGGTCTGAGGCGTCGAGGTTCGATAGCGCCTCTTCCCGGATCTCCCCGGTCCCGGTGACGCCGGATTCCTCGTCGACGGCGGCGCATTCGCCGTCGTCCGTCTGGATGAGACGGATGTCGCGCTTCGTGTTCATGGTCGGTCGTTGTCCGAAATCGGACAAAAGCCTTCGGTCAGTCCTCGTCGTCGGGGGAATCGTCTATCACGGCGTCGAAGTCGCCCGTATCCTCGTACCTGTCTCCAGGATTATAAATAAGTCGTCTGTCGACGCAGGCCTGCTCACGGCCGTCGACGGCTCAGTCGGAGGGTTCCCCGCTGGCGTGCTCGCGTTCCAGTTCGTGGTGTTCAGCCTCTCGGCGGCCGTTCTCGCCCTCGAAGTGACTTACACGAATGCGCTGTGAGCAGTCGTACATTGTGAATGCACAAGAGAGGCCTAGTGGAACGCTCCCAGCGAGTCCACTCCCGCTTTTTCCGACGCCTACGTCCCGGAGACGAGCGTCTCGCGCAGTTCGTGAAGCGAGTCGACGTCGAACGCCGGTTCGGGTTCGAGTTCGTCGTCGGTGTTGAACTCCCGGCGAACGAACGCGGCGTCGATGCCGACGTTGTGCGCGGCGGCCACGTCCGAGGGTCGGTCCCCGACGTACACCGCCCGGTCGGGCGTCAGGTCCGCGAGCGCCCGGTTCATGTACCGCGTCCCCGGCTTCTCAGCGCCGACGTCCTCGACGCCCGGTCGGAGGCCGTAGTAGGTGTCGAAGCGGTCGTCGAGCCCGAACCGGTCGAGCACGCGTTCGATGGCGCTGTGCTGGTTGTTGCTCACGATACCGCGGGCCGTCGGGAGGTCGAGGAGGGCGCGCGCGTCGTCGTACAGCGCCTTCTCGCCGTCCGTCATCGCAGTCACCTGGTTCTCCGTGACGAGCTCGTTTCGGCGGTGCCACAGGTCGTCGAAGCGGATCCCGTATGTCGACGCGAAGTGCTCCCGGGCGGCCGCGAGCCCGCCCTCCAACGTTCGAACGACGCGGAACTCTCGGGCGGTCGGGTCGTCGATGTCCGCCTCCGCCAGCGTCCGCTCGGCCGCGTCGTCGAACACCCACGACGGCGACCGCTCCACCAACACCCCGTCCATGTCGAACACGACGGCGTCGTACTCCATGACGCTTGCAGCGCCCCCGTGTGCATGAGGCTGACGGGTGACCTGTCACGACCCGCTGGGTACCGCCCCAAGACACATATCCGAGGCGTCGAAGACAGCCCCAGACACCACCATGGCACCGACGGTAGCCGTCGCACACTACCCCGAGGGGGCGGGGCACGCGACACGGATGCTCGCGATCGCCGAGGCGATCGAGGACGCCGGGGGGACCGTCCGGATGGCTGGCGGCGGTGCCGGCACCGAGTTCGTTGCGCTCAACGGGTACGACGAGTTCGAGCCGACCGTCGTCGACTACATCGGCGACTATCAGGACGGGTCGGTGTGGCGGACCGCGACCCGAAGCCTGCCGGCGAGCGTCGACCGGATCGCCGACTACCGGGCGTGGCTGTCGGCGACCGAGCCGGACGCGCTCGTCACCGACGACATGTTCGCGGCCATCGCGGCGACGCGGTGCGACGTGCCGCTGTACGTGCTGAAACACGACATGCCGGGGCTGTACGACGACCTGCTCGAACGAACCGGGGCGGGCGTTCACACCCGGTTCCAGCTGTCGGCCGCGCGGGAGTTCTTCTACCCGGTCGTGTGGCCCGAATCCGGCGCGGACCCGCCGCGTGCGACGCGGATCCCACCGGTCGCGCTCGACGGCGAGCCGCCGGTTCGAGACGGGTACGACGTGGTGGTCGTGCCGAGTCACTACTCGTCGCTGTCGCGGATTGCCGACCACCTCCGGCGACAGGGGTACGACGTGCTCGACGTGTCCGACGAGTCGTGGGAGCCCGTCGAGTCGCTGTTGCCGTATCTCCGCGGAGCCGACGCGGTCGTCTGCTCGGGCTACTCGACCGTGATGGACGCCGCCGTCGCCGGAACGCCCTGCGTCGTCCACCCGGCGACCGACGAGCAGGACGCCGTCGCGGAGTGGCTCGAGCGGTTCGACGTGACCGGCTTCGCCGTCGCGCCAGATCCGATCGACGTGCTCGATGCCGTCGCGGCCCCGCCCGACCCGCCGGCGTTCGAGAACGGGGCCGAGTTCATCGCTCGGCGGGTCACGACCGATCTGTGTGACCCCGACCCGTACGCGGCCGAGGAGGTCGACGGTGCTGAGGAGATCGACGGTACCGGGGCGGTCGACGGGACCGAGGTGCAGGCGACGGACCCGGAGGCGGCCGCCGGGATGGCCCGCGCGAACGCTCCCGTCGCCACCGGATCTCGCCTCGCGTCGTTCGCGGCCGTGCCGGCGCTCGCGGCGGCGTGTCTCGTCACGACCGGGAGCCTCCTGTCGCCCTCGCGTGCGGGACGGTCCGTGGCAGGGACGGTCGCGCGGGGCGTCGGCGGGCTCCGAACTGCCGGCGGCCACCTGCGCCGGGCGGGCGGTCGCGTCGCCGGTGCGGTCGCCGGCGCTGTGACCGATGCGTTGTCGGCTGGCCGCGACGGGTGTGGGGACGCGGTCGGTCGAGTTCGCCGTGTCGTCCCCGATCGGAGTCCGTTCTGAGCGCGAACTGCCGTCCGGTGTCGTGCGCCGTCGACTACACGCGCCGCTCGGTCACGTCGCCGTCGGCGTCGACGAGGAGGAGCCGGTCGACGCCGTCGAGCACGTCCGACCGGACGGCGTCGGCGTCGCTGGCCGGGAACGCGAGGGCCGTGTAAACGCGGTCGATGTCGACCGCATAGACGCGGCGGTCGAGGCTTTCGGCGTACCGGCCGTCCGCGACCTCGCGGAGCTTTCGCGCGTCGTCGACGTCGAAGTACGGCTTGCTCTCGACGACCAGCACGTCCCGCTCGCGGTAGGCGACGACGTCCGGCACGATCGACCCGCCGTGTTTTGTGCCGTCGGCGCGGTCGGCCGGGTGGAGCCGCAGCCCCGACCCGCTGGTGGGGTAGTCGACGGCGAACATGGTCCACCCCTCGCGCGTCAGGTGCGCTTCGACGGCCTCGGTGACTCGTTCCTCGTTCATCGCCGAGCTATCCCTCCCGCCACAACGCCCCGTCGTGAAACAGGATCGCGTCCGCGAAGTAGGCGTAACACCGGACGAGTTTCCGCTGTGTGTAGCGGGTGCCGTGGCGAACCTGCATGTAGTACCGGGGGATCTCGTGGGGCCGAAGGTCGTCGTACTCCCGCCCGAGCAGCAGTCGGCCGTCGACCGACACCACCTTGTTAACCTCCTCAAGGAACGCCTCGACGGACGAGCCCTCCTCGCTTCTGGCCGACACCGACAGCGACCCGTCCTCCACGCTCACGCTCCCCCAACAGAACACCAGATTCCTGTCGCGCTCTCTGTACGACTCGCCGATGCGCGTCTCCAGGTAGTCGATGGCCGCCAGCGCGCCGGGATACGGGTCGCCGCGGATCTTCGCGTTCGCCGAGTAGATGACGGTCTCGTCGCGGCGTTCGAGCAGTTCCGGCGTGCAGTCGGGGTCTTCCTCCTCCAGATACTCCACGACGAGGTCAGTCGGAACCGTGGTCGTGCTGGTGAGCGGCGACCACGTCCGATCGGGGCCTCCCTTGCTCGCGAACTCCTGGTGCATCCAGTTCCGGCGCTCGCGGATCGTTCGGTTCTTGATGAACTCGCGCTCGCTCCCGCCGGTGGCGCGGTCGACGAACACGTCGATCACCTCGAACAGGCGCTGCATCTCGGGGTCCGACCGCTCGGGCTGTCCCGCGATCTCGTCGTCGTACCGGAGTCCGTTCTGCGAGGAGGCCGCGGTCGGCGGCGAGCCGTCGCCGTCGAAGTCGGTCGGATAGTAGAACAACAGCGCCGGTTCGTCGTGGATCTGCATCGCGCTCTCGAGGGCCCTGAACACGAGCGGATTGAGTTCGTCCCAGTCCTGGCTGTTCGTGCGGACGATGAACGACGCCTCGGGGTAGATGTACAGCGCCGGCACCGACGCCTCCACGGAGGCGGCGATCCGCGGGAACCGCTGGAACGCGTTGTGTCCGGTGCCCGCCTCCTCCGATATCTCGACGGTGAACAGCGGCTCGTCGTTCGCCTCGACGATCAGATCCGGCGAGTCCAGATAGAGGATCTCCTTGATGTGGTCGGGGACTCGGTGGAACTCCCGAGGGTCGCCGGCGTCGCTCTTCGGGAGGTGTTCCGTCTCGATGTCGGCCCCGTGTGCGGCGAGGTCGGTGTTCTCCACGATGTACCGCGCGAACCGTTCGCTGTCGTGCCAGAGCCGAAACATCGGTCGATGGAACCGACTGGTCGCCGTCACGTATTAAACCGGCGCGGATCGGTCCGCTTGTCGCTCGGCAGTCGTCGACGCCGGCGAGGGCGGCTCAGTCGTCGCGGGGGAACCGACACCGAAGCCTCGCCGGGCAGGCGTCACACCGCGGCGACGCCGCGGTACAGGTCTCACTCGCGAACGCCAGCAGCGAGCGAACGTACGCCGCGGGGTCGTCCTCGGGGGCGATGGCCTCGGCGAGTTCGCGGAGGTACTCATCGTCGTCTCCGAGATCCGACCCGAACGAGCGGTCCACGTCGTCCGAACCCAGACCGTAGTAGCGACCGTACACCCTCGCGACGCGCTCGTCCACCACGGGGGCCGGGTCGCCGACGCCGAAACAGACGACCGTGGCGGCGACCGCCGGGGTCACGTGTGGCAGGTCGGTGAGCCTCTCCACGGTGGTCGGAAGGTCGCGGAAGAGCAGTTGCGTGCAGATGTCCCGCAGGTCGGCGATCCGGGCGTCGGCGTCGTCGATCCCGTGACGCTCGAGGAGCGTAGCGAGCGCCTCAGAGTCGGCCTCGCTGACGGCGTTCGCGTCCGGGTAGCGCTCGATCAGTTCGGCGTACGCCGCCGACACGTCGCCGTCGGTAGCGTCGCCGTCGGCGGTGTCGCCGTCGACAGCGTCGCCGGCGGCGTCACCGAGCAGGAGTTCGCCCGCGAGCACCTCGAACGGCGTCGGATCGGCGTCGGAGCGCATCCAGGGACGGACGGCGTCGCCCGACACGTCGGCCTCGCGGACGGCGTCGACCAGCGCTTGCGCGTCCCGCCCCCGGCGGACCGACTCGCCGATCCGTTCGGCCAGCAGCGGCGGGACGGCCATCCCCGTCTGTACGCGCCCCTGGACCGTGCCGCCCTCGAAGCGGAACGAGTCG
Source organism: Halobaculum sp. CBA1158 (assembly GCF_021431925.1). NCBI lineage: Archaea > Methanobacteriati > Methanobacteriota > Halobacteria > Halobacteriales > Haloferacaceae > Halobaculum > Halobaculum sp. CBA1158. The sequence continues at coordinate 844,258 of NZ_CP090371.1, forward strand.
GGGAACGACTGGAGGCGGGCGCGCTCGCGGACCGACAGTCCGCGGGACTGCTCGAAGTGACCGTACTGGAACTGCGGTCGGATCCCCCCGGCGATGATCGTCGGTCCCGGCTCGTCCGGGTGGAGGCGGATCCGCTGTCTGAAGCGGTCGTACATCGGCTCGCCGGGGTCGGTCCCCTCGACCCGGTCGATCGTCGTCTGTCGGTGATTGGGTGCCTGGTGGTTCGCGAGCGACGCGTCTGCGTCGCTGTCGTCACGGGTACCGTCGCTTCCGTCGCTGTCGTCGCGAGCACCGTCGTCGTCGCCGCTCTCGCCGTCGTCCGCGGCGGTGTCGCGCCCGTCGGCGACTCCCGCGTCGCGCTCGCGCATCAGCCGCTGGTACTCGGTGAGGTCGCCGTCGCCGGCCGCGTCGCGCTCAGTCGCGGCCTCGCCCGCGGCCAGCGCCGGCAGGTCGCCGATCGCCTCGGCGGCCGTCCGGTGATCCTCCTCGTGGGTCGGTCGCGGCCACAGGACCGGCGCGTCGGTTCGCGTTCCGAGGAAGAACAGCCGCCGGCGCGTCTGCGGGACGCCGTAGTCCGCGGCGTTGAGGATCCGGTGGTCGACGGTGTAGCCGAGCCGGTCGAGGCACTCCTCGATCGCCTCGACGAAGCCGCCGTCGTCGGCGGCCTTCATCGTCGAGACGTTCTCGATGAGGACGTACTCCGGGTCCAACAGCCGGACGCCCCTGATGAACTCCTCGAAGAGGTAGTTCCGCTCGTCCTCGTCGTGCTGCTTGCGGTTGGCGATCGAGAAGCCCTGGCAGGGGATGCCGGCCGTCAGCAGGTCCAGGTCGTCGCCGTCGAGCGCCTCCTCGGCCACCGTCGAGAGCATCGTCGACTCGACGGCGTCGTCGCTGTCGACGACGTCGAAGATGTCGCGCTCGTCGTCGTCCCGCTTGTTGATCCGCCGAATGTCGCCGAGGATCGTGTGAGCCTGGGGGTGGTTCTGCCGGTAGGTCCGCACCGACGGCTCGTGGATGTCGACCCCGAGCACCGCCTCGAAGCCGGCCCGTTCGAGCCCCGTCGAGATGCCGCCGGGACCGGAGAACAGGTCGATCACCGTCGGCCGGTCGCGGTCGCGCGACCCCGGTTCGACCGGGGGGAAGTGCTTCGGCTCGTCCGCCCAGTTGTGGCGGTTCTCCTCGATCTCGCTCCCGGGCTCCCACGCGTCAGCCATCGTCCTCGATCGGGGCGTGGGTCGGTTCGGGGGCGTGCGCAGCCATCGGATCGGAGGAGTGCGCGGGGTCGTTTCATCGTTTCGCTCCGCACGGGCCGAACCCCTGCGAACGGTCCCCCGGCGACCGCGTCGGTAACGGGGCCGTCTCGGCGACGGCGACCGCGTCGGCGACGCGACCGCGCCAGCGCCGCAACCGGACCGCCAACGCGACCGCGCCGGCGACGTAGTCACGTCTGTCTCGCGACGCGGTCACAACCGCCCTTCCTCGCAGTACCTCGGTTTCACTTTCACTCCGCATGGCTCGCGTACAAGTCGTCCCCGTCCATCACGGTGAGGTATGAGCACGAGTCAGGCCGTCGCCCGTCCCGAGCGCGTCGAGGTCGAGACCGGCACACGCGCGCGCATCGACGTGAGCGAGACCACGGTCCACGAGGTCGAATCGTTCCTGCGGCGCAACGACTGCACCGTCCACCTCGAGCGGCGCGGCGGGAGGACGGACCTGGTCGTTCTCGCGGACTGACGGGACCCCGTCGGCGTCGCGGTCGCGGCAGCGACGCTACTCGGGGACGGTCTCGGGTCGGTCGTACTGGGCGTCCTCGGGGTCGTCGACGACCTCGACGCCGCGGTTGTTCACCGCGTAGGAGTCGAGGCCGACCTCCTGCATGAACTGCTTGTAGAGGCGCTCGGCCGTCTCGCCGTCCTTCTGCTTGTCGGAGGCGCGGTCGCACAGTTCGATGAGATTCTCCGGGACGTCGTTCTCGTGGACGATCCAGTGGTTGATGAGGTCCGAGAGCCGGCGGATTGGAGAGGTGAAGTGTCCGTAGATGTCGAAGTTGAGGGCGTGGTGACCGCCGAAGGGGTCGTTCATGTACTTCGCACGGGGCATCACCTTCAGCACGGCGCGCTGGATCTTGTTGAGCTGGCGGTCGGGTGCCTGTTCGAGGGCGGCGTTGACGGCCTTTCGGGGGTCGTCGCCCCAGGCGTCGCCGGGGATGGAGACGCTGTCGAGCTCCTGGATCTCGTTGAGCGCCTCGTTCCACTGCTCGGGCGTGGGCTGCGGGTGGACGCGGTACATCGCCTCGACGCCGCGGTTCCACATCAGCTCGTGGGTCACCGCCTTGTTCGCCTTCAGCATGCACTCCTCGATGATGGTGTGGGCGCGGTCGCGGCTCGGATTCAACACCAGCGAGCCGTCCGCCTTGCGCTGCTCGTGGAGCTGGTCGGCCACGTCGTACGCGAGGACTGACTCCTCGTGCAGCGGGGCGTCGGGGTCCTCCAGACGCGCCTCGCATTGCTTGTAGGTGAGTCGCTCGTCGGAGTTGATCACGGACTTGTAGATGTCCAGTTCCTCGAACGAGAGCGTCTCCTTGTCGAGGCGCATCTCGACGGTGTGTGCGAGGCGGTCCTCGTTGGGGACCAGCGAACACACGGTCTCCGCGAGGATCGGCGGAAGCATGTGGACGGTGTAGCCGGGGAGATACACGGTGTTGCACCGCTCGACCGCCTCCTCCCACATCGCCGAGTCGGGATGAACGTAGTGGCTCACGTCGGCGATGTGGACCCACAGGTGGTACTCGTCGCCGTCGTCCTCGACGGAGATGGCGTCGTCGAAGTCCTGTGCATCGGCGGGGTCGGTCGTCCACGTCGTGAGGTCCCGGAGATCGCGTCGCTCGTCGACCTCGTCTCGTATCTCCTGTTGGACGCCCTCGGTTCGGTCCTTCGCCTCGCGTTTCACCTTCGGGGGAAACTCGTCGCGGATCTCGAACTCGGCGAACAGCGACTCGCGTTTGTCGGCGAGCGCGTCCGCGAGCCCCTGCGTGATGGTAACCGGTCCCTGGTCCTCGGCGGTGCCCTGGTCCGGCTCCTCTTCCGACTGTGCGTCGCTCATGGCGGCGGCTACGAGGGTGCGGTACGTGAGGGTTTCGGGGAGTGCGCGGTTCGAGACGCGAGCGAAGCGAGCGACGCGAGCGAGCCGACGATCCGGTGGCGACTCAGTCGCCGCGGCCGTCGGCGTCCTCGGCGTCGGCGTCCGGCTCCGCGTCCGGGTCGCCGTAGCGGCGCTGGACCTCGCGTTGGTAGGCGCGCACGTACGCCTCCTGTGAGTCGCCGCCGGCGGCCGCCTCCACCTCGCTCAACAGCGCCTCCAGGTCGTCGCGCGGCTGGTGGGACAGCCCGCGGTAACAGCCCTTACAGAGGTACTCGAACTCCTTGTCGCGACGGCTCCAGCGGTCGCCCTCCTTGTCGTACTCGCGGGCGTCCTCGCGGGACAGCGACTCCCCGCAGGCGATACAGACGACGGTCGACCGGTCCCGGTCCCGCCGGGAACCCCACATACCATCATGTCCGGGAGCGTCGAACTTAGCGTTTTTCGTGGGACCGATCGTCGCGCGCCGGCCGGTCGAGTGTGGACCGCCGTTCGGACTCGACCGCGAGCGTCGGGAACCGAGCGGTCGATTTATGCGCCGGACGCGCGGAGTCCGGGTATGGACGTCAAGTCGCGCCATCACCTCCGAAGCGACGCGGTCGCGGAGATCCGCGAGACGCTCGCCGAGCGCCTCGGCGTCGACCTCGAGGGCGACTCCTTCGAACTGGTCGAGCTCACCGACTCGCCGTTCGACCTGGTGCTCGTCGACGGCGACCCGGACGTGCTGTACCACGAGGACGACGGCGGGCGCGAGCCGTTCCTCACGGTTCGCGGTGCCAACGACCACCCGCCCGAGCGCGGCGTCGTCACGGTCGACGCCGGCGCTGTGTCGTTCGTCTCCGACGGCGCGGACGTGATGCGCCCCGGGATCACCGAGGCCGACGGCTCGATCGCCGAGGGCGACCTGGTCGTCGTCGCCGAGGAGACGCACGGGAAGGTGCTGGGCGTCGGCCGCGCGCTCGTCGACGGCGACGACATGGTCGGCGACTCCGGAAAGGTCGTGACGTCGCTGCACCACGTCGGCGACGACCTCTACGAGTTCTCGATCTGAGGCGGCCGCAGCTCCGACCGTCGCAGGTCCCACCGCCGCCCCGACTCACAGGAGCAGTTCGGTCACAGCGACGGCGACGGGGCTGCACGCGAGGAGTCCGACCCCGTAGAAGAACACGCGCACGTCGGATCCCATCGACGCCGGCGCGCCCTCGCCCGGGTCGCGGACGGTCCCCGCGACGCCCATCGAGTCGGCGTTCGAGACGGACGTCGTCGTCCGGGTGTTGCCGCCGCTCATCGTCACCCACAGGATCGACGCCAGCCCGGCGACGAACGTTCCGACCGCGCCGCCCGGGCCGGCGATCGCGACAAGCAGCGCGACCGACGCGCCGCCGCCGAGCAGGCTGTACCAAAACAGGCCGCGACGAAGGAGGGGCCAATTCACACGACAAAACGACCGCGAGCCGGCAAGTAGCTTCCGCCGGAGGTCGAGTGAACGATCGTCGTCCGCGCCGGACGACCGATCACTCGCCGCGATCGGCGTCTTCCCCGTCGCGATCGGCGTCTTCCCCGCTGCCGTCGTCGCCCTCCCCGCCGTCGGCGTCCGACTCCCCGTCGGTCTCGTCGTCGTCCAGTTCGTCGGCGTACTCCTCCATGAGGATCTCTCGCCCGCGACGCGCCTCCTCGAACGTCTCGCGCAGGTCGGCGATCGGCGTCTCCGTCGCGTCGACGCGCAGGTCGTCGTAGTACGTGCCGATGTCCCGCTCCTCGGTCGTCTCGACCTTCAGCGCGGCCGACTGCACCGGCAGGTGTTCGCGCTTGTCGCCGCCCTCGGCGTGGCCCGCCTCCAGCGCGTCGATCAGGCGCTCGGCGAGGGGGGCGTCGCCGAAGGCGTCGGACTCGTAGGCGCTCGCGACCGAGTCGATCACGGCTTCGCCGGTGAGGAGGTTCCCCGCGACCGTGTAGTTCTCGCCGCTCGTGTGGCCGTACCAGTCGTTGCACTCCTCGCCCGAGAAGGTGAACGTGCCGTCGGCGTCGACCCCGTGGAGCTGGCGCTGCGGGGAGCCGTCGTCGGCGTTGAGCAGCGACCGAAGCGCGTCGTCGACGGCCAGGCCGTCGTCGATGTACTCGATCCCCTTGCGCCCCAACTCCACGTTCACGAGCGACTGGGTCGCCACCGCGCCGTTCTCGGAGACGAACGGACAGAGGGTGCCGACGCCCGGCAGGCGGGTGGTCACGGCGACGCCGAAGCGGGTCTGTCGCTCCCCCTCGTCGTCGGTGTACTCCTCGCGGACGCAGATGCTGAAGGTCATTCGAGCGCGACTCGGGCCGGTCGGAGCAAAAAGGCGGGGTTCCCGGAACGCCGCCGACGCCGCTCGCGCGGTTCCTGGCGGACCCCGCCGATGACGGCGTCCGACGCGCGCGTGACGCGTCCGACGTACAGACTTATGGGTGGAGGGGGTTTGATGCCCTACATGGGCATCATGAGCAAGATCCTCGGCGGCGGCGGCACCCATAGCGCCGAGGACTACGTCGAGTTGGACCTCGACGACGTCGAGAGCGCCCGCGGCGGGGCGGGGATGCAGGTGCACATCGCGGAGATCGGGGACCAGCGCGACGTGATCGACATCAAGGACGCCGTCTACGACGGCGACTTCGTCATCGCGGACATCACGCGTCACTCGACGACCGACCAGACGGTCGAACGCATCATTGACGAGCTTCGTCAGGTCGCCGACGAGGTCGACGGCGACATCGTTCAGAAGGGCGACGACCAGCTCATCATCACTCCGACGGGCGTGACGGTGAGCCGCGAGAAGCTCGGCGAGTAGGGTCGACCCGGCGCGGTTCGACCCGACGTTCTCCCCTCAGGCGTCGAACTCCGTCAGCTCCGGCTCCGGAACGCCGTCGCCGGTGGTCTCGTCGCTTCCGTCGTCCCCGTCGGTACCGTGGGCCGCCCGATACGCGGCCCGGTACGCGCCGATCTTCCGGATGAGCACGAGCGCGAACACGCCGTCGAACAGCGCGATGTAGACGAACGAGGACGCGAGCGACGGGAGACCGACCACGGAGTTCAACACGGCCGACCCGATACCGACGGTGGAGTTGTACGTCGCGTGGATGAGCGCCGCGATGATCAGCCCCTTGATCACGATCGGGCCGCGGTTCTCGGGGTTGAACTTCGCCAGCCCGAGGTAGTAGCCCGCGAACGCGGAGTAGATGACGTGTCCCGGGCCCGCCAGCGCGCGGGTGAAGGTGATGCCGCCCCCGACGCCGATCAGTCCGACGCCGAGGTCGAGGCCGGTCTGTTCGACGCCGCGGGAGATGTACAGCGCGTTCTCGATGAACGCGAAGCCGAGGCCGGCCATCGCGCCGTACACCGCGCCGTCGAGCACGGAGTCGAAGCTGTCGTGGCCGTAGGCGTACAGCCGCACGGCGAGCAGCTTCACGGTCTCCTCGACGGGCCCGACGATGATGAAGAAGAACGCGAGGGTGCCGAGGAAGCCGATCGGCTCGAAGAACGGACGCGCCACGGAGTTGAGGATCGCCGCGAAGTTGGCGGTGAGCACGCCCAGGAGGAACGTCGCGACGAGCAGGCCCAGCGGCTCGCTGGTCGTGATGTCGGAGCGATACACGTACACCGCAAGCGCCAGCGCCGGCACGGCCGACAGCGCGGTCAGCGCGCCGATCGCCGGGTCGGTGACCGCCGAGAAGCCGCCGAACCCGAGCAGCAACACGGCCGCGACGAGGATCGTCCCCCATCGGGCCGACCCCGAGAGGACGCGATAGATGGCGACCGACAGCCCGTCCAGGGAGGTCCGCTCCTCCCACGTCGCCACGTCGTACAGGTCGTTCTCGGAGGTGGCGGCGTCCTCGATCGGGTCCGTCCGCTCCTTCTTGGTCATCGTGTGTCGACTCGATCGACCGCCTCCGCCTTGTTTCTTGTCGCGGCATCGAACTCCCGGCCGGGCGTCGAGCGCGACCGGTACGTTTGACACGCCGCCCGTCCAAGTCGGCGTGTGCACTTTGACCCGCGCGAACAGGCCGCGCTCCGCGCGGTCGGACTCGACGACGAGGACATCGAGACGGCCGCAGACCACGTCGCGAGCGCGGTCGACGAGGCCGCCGCCGACCTCGACGACTTCTTCGGCGGCGGCACGTACTACTCCGACATGGACACGGTACACGACGACGGTAAGATCCGCGAACACGAGGTCGACCACCTCGACGTGTACACTCACGCGGCCGACCTGCGAGGATACCTGAAGTTCGACCGCTGGGGCGTCCCCGTCGAGGACGGCCGCGTGCTGAACGACGGGGTGGTCGAACTCACCCTCGGCGACACGGTCAACGACCGGGTCAGGTTCGCCCGGGACCCCGACGCGCTATGAGCGAACGGAGGCCCGGCGGCGACGGCGACGCGGACGGGAGCGACGCCGGCGGGAGCGACGCGAGCGACTCCGACTCGACGACCCACCGGGTCCGCGTCCGTGGAATCTACGCCACGGCCCTCACTCGGTCGCTGCTCTCGGCCGGCCACGAGGTGGTGCAGGCGAGCCCGCCGATCCGGCGGCGCTTCGACGCCGACCTCCCCGCCGCCGACCACGACGCGAGCGTCGAGACGACCGACGACCGCCAGGGCGTCGGCGTCGCCGGCGACCCCGCGGCCGTCGCGGACCTCCGGGACCACCTGCTCGGCGTGGGAGTCGACGCGCTCGCCTGGGACGACCCCGCGCCGCTCGGGACCGTGTTCGACGGCGTCGTGACCGAGACGCTCGGCGGCGGCGCGGTCGTCGACCTCGGCGAGGTCGGCGACGACGCCCCCGAGGGGTACCTCCCGTTCGGCAACGCCGACGACCACGTCGCCAAGGGCGACGCCGTCCGCGTGCAGGTGCTCGAGGCGGCCGCGCCGTGGGCGGACGACCGCGCCGTGCTCGACACGCGGATCCGGGCGATGGCCGGCCTCGCGACGCTCGTCCCCGGCCGGGAGGGCGTCCGCGTGAGCGGAGCGGACGACGCCGACGCCCGCGAACTCGCCGGGATGACCGACCTCCTCGCGGCGGACGTGCCCGACGGCTGGGGGATCGAGTGGAGCCGCGACGCCCGCGACGCGAGCATGGACGCCCTTGGCGACGCGCTGGCGCGGGCGAGCGACCGCGCTCGAACGCTCGAGTCGGCGCTGGAGGAGCCGCGGGGCGAGCCGGGACCCCTCGCGTCGCCGACGGCGGGCGCGTGGGTGTGGTTCGGCCGCAGTTGTCGATTCGCCCTGGACGAGACGCGCCGCGAGGTGACGACGACGATGCCCGGCCACCACCGGACGAAGGCGGCCTCGCGGTCGGCGTCCGCGGGCGTCGACCTCGCGGAAGCGCTGGTCGCGTCGGACGAGTTCTCCCGCGACTCCGGCGCAGACACGGACTTCCCGTTCGGCGTCGTCGCCGACCAGTTCGGCCCCCGCGAGGGCGACCGGATCGCCATCGGCCACGGAAAGCCCGACGGGAGACTCATCGTGCTCGGCCGCGGGGACGTGACCGACCTCGACCCCGCCGACGGCTCGCTCACGCTCGAACGACGGATGAGCGCCGGCGGGAGCTACGACGCCCTCGACGCCCGACGCGAGGCCGGCGACGTGGCGACGACGACGTTCCGCGAGGGTCGGTGGTGGTACCCGACCGTCTACCGCGACGAGGACGGCGACAGGAAGGGGACGTACGTGAACGTCTGCACGCCCGTCGAGGCGTTCCCCGACTCGGTCCGCTACGTCGACCTCCACGTCGACGTGGTCAAACACGGCGACGGTCGCGTCGAGCGCGTCGACGACGACGAACTCGACGAGGCCGTCGAACGCGGCGAGGTCACCGAGGAACTGGCCGAGAAGGCCCGGAGCGTCGCGAGCGCGCTGGAACGGGCGCTGTAACGGGACCGGACTCGCTTGCGGACCGGCTTCCGCTCGTCGCCCGGTCTCCCCTCAGAAGTGGTCCGACGACTCCGTCGAGTACTGTAGGTCGCCGCCGCGGCCGCCCTCGACGGTGCTGGAGCCCATCTCGCCGGTGTCGGGCACCTTCACGTGCACCTCCTCGACCTCGTCGAAGTCCATGATAAGGTCGCGTTTGATGTTCTGTGCGGTGATGTCGGAGATGCCACAGCCCGAGCAGGTGCCGCCGAGCTCGACGACGACGACGCCCTCATCGGGGTCGGCCTCGCGCACGACGCTGGTCCCGCCGTGCATCTGGATGATCGGCATCTGTCCGACCATCCACGTCTCGACGCGCTCCGCGAGGTCGCTCATTACTCCGAGTTGGTACCCGGAGGGTTGAAAGGTTGCGGTTCCGCGAGCACGCGGGCCGCCGGAAGAAACTTCCTCACGGTCGTTGCGGACGGATACGCGTCGTCCGCCGGCGACGACGGTGGCGGTCGGCCATCGCCGTCGCCTCCCCCGCGGTGGCCCGGCGGCGTCACCCCTCACGGCGTCACCCCTCACAATCCTCGGAGCCACCGGAGCGCCGTCGCGCGCGGCCGAGCGCGAGGGCCCCGCTGGCGAGGAGGCCGCCGACCGCGCCGGCGACGCCGAACCCCGGGCCGGCCGCGTGCGACTTGGTCTCGCCGTCGCCGGTTCCGTCCTCTCCGTCGTCGTCGCCCGCGCGGTCGGCCGTCGCGCCCCCGGAGCCGTCGGTTCCGGTCGACGGCGATCCGGCGGTCGAACTCTCGGCCGTCGGCGAGTCGGTCGAACCGTCGCCGGCGTCGTCGCCCTCGGCGTCCGCGCGCAGGCGATCCCGGCTCCCGCCGACGCCGGCGGCGTCGGGGAACGTCCAGACGCCGGCCGGCGCGCCGCCGTCGGTTCCCATCGACGACGCGAGGAAGAACGACCCGCGCTCGCCCGCGACGGCCGTCCAGAAGCGCGCCGCCTCGGGGTCGGCCCACCACGTCTCCTCGACGGGGTCGGCCGGGTCGGAGATGTCGTGGCGCTTCACGCCGCCCTGATACCACGAGGTGTACAGCGTCCCGTCGGCGATGTCGAGGTTGTGGGCGGTCGTCCAGACGCCGTCGAAGGTCGGGTCCGGCGTCGCCGGCGGGGCGACGGTCGACAGCAACGACGGCTCGGCGGGGTCGGACACGTCGTAGAGGTCGACGCCGCTGGGGCCGCCGATGCGGCCGCCGTCGCGCTCGACGGCCCAGCTCTCGCGGCCGACAGCGAGGGTGTCGCCGCCGGGCGCGAGCACGGCGACGTGGTGGTTGCCGGGGGGCACGAAGCTCTCCCGGGGCGGCGGATCGCGAAGCGCCGCCGGGTCGCCGGGGTCGACGCGACCGATGAGGACGGGGGCTGACGGGTCGCTCACGTCGAGGAGGGCCGTGCCGGCGTCCCAGTAGGCCACCGCCGCGACGCCGTCTCGGACGGTCACGTCGTGGACGGTCCGTAGGCCGGCGTCCACGTCGGCCCAGGCCTCGTCGGCGTCGAACAGCGACCATCGGCCGACCTCGGCCGGGGACTCGGCGTCGACGACGACCACCGGCTCGCCCCGCTGGCCGTTGCCGGTCAGATAGCAATAGCGCCCGTCGATCGTGCAGTTGTGGATGGGGAACGTCGTCTCGTGGAACCCCACCTCCTCGGGGTCGGCCGGGTCGGACACGTCGACGACGAGCAGGCCCCGTGCGAGGCCGCCACGGCGTTCGGCCGGGCCGACGACCGCGAGGCGGTCGCCCGAGACCGACACGTCGTGGACGAGGCCGAACGGGTCGCCCGCCCGGTCGGCCAGCGGTTCGCGACGCTCGGCCAGCACGGTCGGGTCCGACGGGTCCGAGCAGTCGACGGTCGCGTAGCCGTCACCGAGCGCGAGATACGCCGTGCGGCCGTCGGTCGAGACGACCGCCTCGCGGGTGCCCGCGAGGTCGAGTCGCCCGAGGGGCGCGTACGGGTCCGACGAGGCCGGCGGAGCGTCGTCGCCGACGGAGAACGCGTCGTCGCCCGCGGGGGAGCCGTCGCCGTCGTCGCCGGCGGCCCTGCCGACGACGGTGCCGACGCCCAGGCTCGCCGCGAGGGCGGAACCGCCGGATCGGAGGAGGCATCGGCGTCGCATGGGGCCGTGTGTACCGGGCCGTGGGCCCGGATGGTAAAAGCGCTAGCGCCGACCGACGGTCACGCCGTGGAACTGCGACGGAGGGTCACGCCGTGGAACTGCGACGGAGGGTCACGCCGTGAAACTGCGACGAGGACTCACGCCGTGCGCTCGCCGGTGCCGTCGGTGATCGCCGACGCGAGCGCGCCCTTGACGACCACGTCGTCGCCCATGTCGGTGAGGCGCACGTCGGGGACGTTGACGAAGGTGGTGTCCTCCAGGCGCTCGCGGACGGGATCGAGGACGATTTCGGGGTTGTTGAGCGCGACAGCGCCGCCGACGCGGACGACCAGCGGCGCGTAGGCGTTCGCGAGGTTGGTGAAGCCGACGACGTTCCAGTCGGCCACGCGCTCGACGACGCGGTCGGCCAGCGGGTCGTCGCCGTGAGCGTCGAACACGTCGACCGCCGAGAAGTCCGGCGAGTCGAGCGCCAACTCCGTCGGGAGGCCGTCCGTCGTCTCGGCGAGGTAGCGCGCGTACTCGGGGATGTTGTTGCCGGAGCAGTACGCCTCCCAGTGGCCGTCGCGGCCGCACCCGCACGTCATCGCGCCGTCGGGGTCGACGACCATGTGGCCGACCTCGCCGGCGTTACCGTCCCAGCCCGAGAGGACGTGGCCGTCGACGCACACGCCAGCGCCAAGCCCGGAGGAGATGGTGACGTACACCATGTCGTCGGGGTTGCGGTCGCTGTGGAACCGCTCGCCGATGACGCCCGCGATGGTGTCGTTGTGGAGGAAGACGCGGTCCGTGTCGAGCAGTTCAGAGAGCGGTCCCACGAGTGGAACGCGGCCGACGTCGGGGATGTTCGCCGGACCGTCGATGACGCCCTCGGCCAGGTCGAGCGGGCCGATAGAGCCGATCCCCGCCGCCGCCACGTCGGTGGGATCGACGCCGGCGGCCGAGCACGCCTCGCGGACGACCCGCAGAACCGCCTCGGTGATCGCGATGCCGGAGCCGCGGGGGGTGGGCGTCTCCGCCCGCGAGCGGATCTCCGCACGGTCGTCGCCGACGACGGCGCGGAGGTTCGTGGCCCCCAGGTCCACGCCCACGTAGTGAGCCATCGGATCAGCGTTCGCGCGGCCGCACTTACGGATACCGTTTTCTCACACGGAACCGAGTACCACCTCGACGACGCCTCGTCGTCGGATCCACCGACGGCTACGCCTCGCGGACGAACGTCACCGGGCACGGCGCGGACAGCAGGATCTGCTGGGCGGTCGACCCGAACACCGCCTTACCGGTGGGCGAGCGCTTCCGCCCCCCGACGTACACCCTGTCCGCCCCGACGCGCTCGGCGAGTCGGGCGATCTCCGCTCCGGGGTCGCCGACGACGCCCGCGATCTCGTAGTCGACGCCGGCGGCCTCCAGCGCCGTCGCCGTCCGACGGACGCCCTCCAGCCGGCGGGCCACGTCCGTCGGCGTCCCGTCGACGCCCTCCAGGCGCTCGAGCGCGCTGTCCACGTCCGACTGCGTCTCGAAGGCGTGTGCCACCACGACGCGCGCGCCCGTCGCCGTCGCCACCTCGATCGCCTCCTCGGTCAGCCGGTCGAGGCGCTCGCCGTCGTCGCGCTTCACCGTCACCAGAATCGTCTCGATGCTCACACCACGCGATACGCCACCCCGGGTCAAAAGGATGTCGTGGAGTTAACTCGAATTCGAATAAACAGTTGTCGCGCGGAGGCGCGCGTCGGTTCGGGTACGCCTCGATTCAGCGGACACGCTTCGACTCCGAGACCCGCCGGCGAGGCGGGTGCTCAGTAGTCGGGTGCGTCGTCCTCGACCTCGCGTTTCATCGATTCGCGGCGGGACTTCGCGTCGCGGCCGGTGGCGTCGAGGAGGAACTGGTTCTTCGCGTCGACGGCGTCGGCGGCGGCGTCGGCGTTGCCCTCGGCGATGACGTCCTCGGCGGGTCGCTCCTCGAAGTGGACGGCGAGCTTGTCCTTCTTGCCCGAGTAGGCGGCCGCGCCGGCCACGATCCGTTCGAACACCGGATTCTCGGGGTCCTCGACGACGTACAGTTCGTGACCGTCGAACTCCTCGGTGCCCGCGACGGGGCCGAACCGTTCTTCGATCTCGGCTTTCAGGTCGGGCATCCGGTCCTCGAGATGCTCGCCGCGACGCATCTTGTACTGTTTCATGGCGGGGCGTTCGCCCGGGGCCGATAAACACGTTTCGTCAGACGACCGCTCCGGGAACGCCGAGCGTTTCACGACCGGCTCGAGGACGTGGCCCCACGGCCGCCTCGCCGGCGTACCCGTGTTTACCGCCACTTACTGGAGTTCGCGCTCCTCGATGTACCCGCGCTTGCACTCGGGACAGATGTCGCCCGCCCGCATCGACGACGCGCCGACCGCCTCGCGGGTGCCGCAGTCGGGACAGACGTAGACGGTTTCGCGCTCGTCGACGGTCGTGGTCAGGTCGACGCCCGGGGATCCCGCGCTGGCGTCCGTACCGGCGGCCTCGGAGGCGTCGCCCGCGCCCGCACCGCGCTCGTGTGAACCCCCCGTGCCGGCGGCACTCTCGGCCGAGTCACCCGCAGTCGAGTCCGGTCTCGCGGACGCCGCCGGGTCGCTCGCATCGCCGGAGGTGGCGTCGCTCCCCGAACCCCCGCGGTCTTCGGGATCGGCCTCGATGAACTCCACGTCCCCGTCGTCCGGGATCTCGCCGTCCACCTGCGGGGTGAGGTTCCCGTCGACCGAGACGCCGGCGTCGCCGTCGCCGTCGTCGCCGACCGCCGCGTCAAACCCCTCGTCGTCGCCGCGCCGCTCGGGCCACCGACCGGGTCCGTCGCCGTCGACGAACTCGGCGTCGTCGCCGTCGCCGGCGACTCCGCCGGCCGGGTCGTCGCCCGCCTCGGCGTCGGACGCCACGTCGGTCCGCGCCTCGCTGGCGGCCGCGGACTCCGAGGCCGCGCTCGCGTCGCCGTCGATGAACTCCACGTCTTCGGACTCGCCCTCAGCGGGGCGGTGGGGGCCGTTCGCGTTCGCGTCGGCCGTCCCGCTCGCTCCGGTCGCCCCGCCCGCATCCGCGGCGTCGCCGTCGGGGTCGTCGGGCTCCTCGTCGGGCCACGCCGACGATCCCTCCGTGGTCGTTCCGGGTCGGTCGGCCTCGTCGCGGCGGTTCGCGTCGGCGTCGGGCCACTCCCCGTGGGCGCGTCCGTCGTCGCCGGCGTCCGGGGTCGCGTCCGTCGCTCCAGCGTCCGGGGTCGCGTCCGTCGCTCCAGCGTCCGGGGTCGCGTCCGTCGCTCCGTCGTCGCCTCCGCCCTCGGTCGCATCCCCGGTTCGGTCGTCCCCCGCGGTGTCGGTCTCGTCGTCGGTTGCCGGCCGCTCGACATCGCTATCCGGACCGTCGTCGATGATCTCGGCGTCCTCGGTCGCCCCCGTGTCGTCGACGCTCGGCTCGTCCGCCTCGACCGCCGGGTGATCGAAGTCGTCCTCGGCGGCGGCCTCGCCGGACTCGGCGTCGGTGATCGTCGGTGCGTCCGCGCTCGCCTCCGTCGCGTCGGGTGTATCCGTCACGTCGGGTCCACCTGTCGCGTCGGATCCACCGGTCGCGTCCGCGGTCGTCCCGCCGGTCGACCGAGCGGCACCCACACCCTCGACCGGTTCGTCGGCGACAGACTCCTCTCGAGCGCGTTCCGCCGGCGGCCGACTCATCGCGGTGACCTCCTTGTTCTCGGAGACCACGCGCGTCTCGCCGCACCGCCTGCACTCTTTCACCTCCCGGATGGAGACGATGACCTCGTCCCCTCGCTCCTCCCGGTCGCGTTCCGTCCTCGGCTCGGTGAAGTCGTGGCCGAGGAGACACCTGAGACCCATTGCCCGTACGAACCGGCTTGGCCCATAAAAGCGTTCGCTCGCGTCCGACGCGCGGCACGCGCGCTCGCGCTGTCACCGCCGGTACACGTAAGCCGACGCCGAGCGATCAGCCCTCCATGAGGGTGCCGCCCGATTACCGCGACAGGGACGACACCGAGGTTGCGGTGCTCGACGCGCTGGTCGGCCGGGCGGAGGACGGAATGACCGTGCTCGAACTCCGTTCGGGCGTCGACGCCACGATCGACGAGGTGGAGGCCGCGCTCGCGTCGCTGAAGGAGGCCGGTCTGATCGAGGTCGAGCAAACCGACGACCGCGTCCGGATCTACCCCGACGACCGCGTGGTCCCGAACCCGGGCGAGCAGATCGAGGAGGAGCCCGGGCTGTTCGAGGCCATCCGCGACCGCTTCGGACTGTGACTCCGTCGCCGATCCCGCCGGCTCGACCGCCGCATCGGAGCTGGTCGTCTCCGCGTCCGACTCGGTCCCCGCCACTTCCGCGTCCCTTTTTGGGCACGGGAGCCACGCATCGGGTATGAGTCTCGTCGCCGACGTTCACGCCGACCACGGCGCGACCTTCGTCGAGCGCGGCGGCCGCGAGGTCGTCGCCGACTACGGCCGCCCGGACAGCGCCGCCCGCGCCGTCCGCAACGGCGTGGGCGTCATCGAGATGGGGTACGGCGTCGTCGTCGTCGAGGGCGACGACCGCGTCGAGTTCGTCGACAACGCCGTCTCTAACCGCGTGCCTGCCGCGGACGGCGAGGGATGTTACGCGCTCTTGCTCGACCCGCAGGGAGCGATCGAAACGGAGCTGTTCGTCTACAACGCCGGCGAGCGCCTCCTGTTGTTCGTCCCGCCGGACCGCGCGGAGCCGCTGGTCGACGACTGGGAGGGGAAGGTGTTCATCGACGACGTCGAACTGCGCGACGCCAGCGAGGAGTTCGGCGTCTTCGGCGTCCACGGGCCCACCTCGACCGAGAAGATCGCCTCGGTGCTCAACGACGCGGGCTCGCCAGAGCCCGAGTTGACGTTCGTCCGCGGGCGGATGGACGGCGTCGGCGTCACCGTGATCGCCGCCGACGGTCCGACCGGCGAGGAGGGGTACGAGGTGGTCTGTGCCGCCGGAGAGGCTGAGGACATCTTCGACACGCTCCTCACTCGGGGGCTGAACTCCGCGCCGTTCGGCTACGCGACGTGGGACACCCTCACGGCCGAGGCCGGGACGCCGCGGTTCGAGACGGAACTGCGCGGTCGCCTGCCGAACGTCGCCGGCGTCCGCTCGGCCGTCGACTTCGAGAAGGGCTGTTTCGTCGGTCAGGAGGTCGTCTCGAAGGTCGAGAACCGCGGCCGGCCGAGCAAACGACTCGTCGGAGTCCGACCCGAAGCCGTTCCGGAGGCGGGCGCGGCGATCTTCGCCGGCGACGCATCCGTCGGCGAGGTGACTCGCGCCGTCGAGTCGCCGAGTCTCGGTGGCCCGATCGCGCTCGCGTACGTGGATTTCGACGCCAACGCGACCGACCTGACCGTCCGTGTCGACGGCGACGAGGTCGCCGCCGAGCGCGTCGACCTCCCGTTCGTCGAGGGGAGCGCGCGCTCCGGACGACTACCCACGTACCCGGAGGCCGCCGAACAGTCGTAACGCTGAGTGAACGACGGATGAGTACTGAGTGACGATCTCCGACTCCCCACGGTCGTGCGAACGAGACTCCGGGCGCGAACGAGGGTCCGGATACTACGCTCGATCGACCTCTTTCGGGGTGGGACTGGAAGCAACGGCTGGGCGTCCGCGGTCGTCGTCCCGAGACCCACGACAGAATCGTGGACAGCGATCCTATGAGAACAGCTTTCTCAGGTGTTCCCGGGAGAAGAAGGAGCTCGGCTCGTCCATGTGGACCCCGATCTCGCCCGACAGCGCCCACAGCCCGGCCCGTTGCACCGGCTCCGGGAGCGAGTACGCCCGGCGGATCCACCGACCGAACCGGATCTCGCGAGACAGCTCCTCGCGCCAGCCCTCCTCGTAGCGGGCGAGCGTCGTCGGGTCCTCGGGATCGACGGCGTCGGCGGCGACGTCCGCGGCGCGCATCCCGTAGAGGATGCCGCCGCCCGTGAACGGCTTGGTCTGGGCGGCGGCGTCGCCCAGGAGGAACCCGCGGTTCGCGACCGTCCTCTCCGGCGGTCCGATCGGGATCGCCCCCGAGCAGAAGCGGTCGGTCTCGACGTCGTACTCGTCGGTCAGGCGAGCGAACAGCTCGTTCACCTCGTGACCGGGCGGCGCGGCGAGGCCGTACTCGACGCCGGCGTCGCCGCGGGGGATGCGCCAGGCGAAGAAGCGCGGCGCGGTGAGGTGCACGTCGACGTAGTCGCCGTGGTCGGCCTCGTCGGCGAACGCGAGCACGCCGTGGAGCGTCTCGGTCGGCTCGGGCAGGGCGAGCTGCTTCCGGACCCGCGACACCGGGCCGTCCGCGCCCGCGACCATTCGCGCCTCGAACGTCTCCTCGCTGCCGCCGACGCTGGCGGTCACCTCGACGTGGCCCGGCCGCTCCTCGACGTTCGTGACTGTGTGGCCCTCGCGCACGTCAGCGCCCGCGTCCCGGGCGGCGTCGGCGAGCGTCCGGTCGAGTTCGACGCGGTCGATGACGTTCGATATCTCCTCGCGCTTGTAGAAGCGGCGCGAGGGGGAATCGGGGCCGCCGACGTGGAAGTCCGCGCCGTACACCCGGTTCTGGCGCAGACGCTCCTCGGTGTCGTCGGGGACGTACTCCCAAACGTCGGTGGAGACGTGCCCCGAGCAGGCCAACGGCTCGCCGACCGTCCCCTTCTCCAAGGCGAGCACGTCGTAGCGGGCCTCGGCGGCCCGCCGGGCGAAGCGCGCGCCCGCTGGGCCGACGCCGACCACGACGAAGTCGTACATACCTCTCGGTTCGTGCGAACGGAGATATATCTCGTGGCTCGTCGCCGTCGCCGTTGCTGTCACCGTCGCTATTGCTCTGGACGCCGGTGATCCGTCGATATGGCCGACATATGGCTGACAGGCGACCCGTGCCGTGTCCGCGCGGGTGGGTCGCTCGCTCGCGGCGTGCGTCGCTCGCCGCTCGCGTCGAAGCGCTCGCGTCGCTCGCGCCCCGCTCCCGCCGTGGCCCGCGCGGTCGATCGGTTAGCTCACGGCGGCGCTGGTCCCGGCATCCGATTTGAACCTACGGGAGCACGGCGACCCCGCGGGCGGTCTGGTCTCGGAGCCGCCCCGGCCAGTCGACGTCGACCTCGGCCCACGTGTCGCCGGCGTCGCCGCTGCGGTACAGTCCCCGATTCGAAAGCGCGTAGAACTCCCCCGCGTCGCCGGCGGCGACCACCGGACGGGTGACGCCCTCGCCGAGCGGGAGGCCGCGGTCGTCGAGCCGATCCCAGTCGTCAGATCCCGCCTTCCGGTACACGTACGTCTCCGCGGTTTCGGCGGTGTGCGCCTCGCGTGCGCCGCGCGCGGCCGAGACGAGAACGCGGTCCGGGTTCCCGGCGTCGACAGCGACGCTCCAGCAGTAAGTCCGATCGAGGCCCGTCTGGGGGTGATTCCACGTCCGTCCCGCGTCGTCTGTCTCGGCGTAGCCGTCACCGGCGGCGGCCCAGGCGCGACCGGGCGCGTCGGGATGGGTCGCCACCGAGTGCGTGTCCCGGCGCGATCCGGACACGCGATCCGACCAGGTCTCGCCGGCGTCGTCGGTCGTGACGAGCGCGCCTGCCTCGACGGCGACGTACAGGTGTTCCGGCTCTGCGGGATCGGGTTCGATCCACCGGACGTGATGCGTGTGCGGGCGCGGCGGGAAGGCCCACTCGTCGCTGGAGGGGAGGTCGACCAGTCCGTCGCGGTGGATCCAGGTGTCGCCGCCGTCGGTCGAGCGGTAGACGCGCGAGGGCTCGGTTCCGGCCCAGATCACGTCGGCGTCGTCGGGCGAGACTGCGACTGCCATCACCGCCTCCTGTTCGATGGAATCGTCCCCGACGCGCTCGAACGTCGACCCCGCGTCCGTCGACCGCCAGAGGCCGGACTCGAAGGTGCCGACGAACACGCGGTCCGGCCTGTCGGGGTGGACCGCGACGCACTCGAGCGCGCGGCCGTCGAGGTCGGACGCGACGGTGGCACTCTCGGCCATCGGATCGACGACGTGGAAACTGTCGCGCATCGCGGCGTGAACGGTCGCCATGAGCGTCTGTTCGCGACGGAACGCGAAAAGGTTCGGCCGTTCGGCCGGCTCCCGTGTCAGTCGTCGGTCGCAGGTGCCTCGACCGCCTCCTCGTCGCTCTCGGCGTCGTCCCCGTCCGCCGACTCCGTCGCCTCGGCCGCCAGAGCGGGCATCCGGCGGTCGCTGCGGGGACCCTCGGCGTCCACCCTCGGGAGGTAGTCGCGGAGGTAGCGTCCGGTGTGTGACTCGTCGACGCGGGCGACCGCCTCGGGGGTGCCCTCGGCGACGACCTCGCCGCCGCCCTCGCCGCCCTCGGGACCGAGGTCGACGATGTTGTCCGCGTTCTTCACCAGGTCGAGCTCGTGCTCGATGACGACGACCGTGTTCCCCTTGTCGGTGAGCCGATGGAGCACGTCGATGAGCTTCCGTTCGTCGGCCTTGTGGAGCCCCGTGGTCGGCTCGTCCAACAGGTAGAGGGTGTCGCCGGCGTCCTTCTTCCCGAGCTCCTCGGCGAGCTTCACGCGCTGGGCCTCGCCGCCCGAGAGGGTGGTCGAGGGCTGGCCCAGTTGCATGTAGTCGAGTCCGACGTCCTTCAGGAGGCCGAGCCGGCGTTCGAGGCCGGAGTGGGACTCGAAGAAGTCGTACGCCTCGTCGACGCTCATGTCGAGCACGTCCGCGATGGTCTTCCCCTTGTACGTCACGTCGAGCGTCTCGTCGTTGTAGCGAGCGCCGCCGCACTCCTCGCAGGGGACGTGCACGTCCGACAGGAAGTTCATCTCGATCTTCACCTGTCCCTGACCGCCGCACTCCTCACAGCGGCCGCCCTTGACGTTGAACGAGAAGCGGCCCTTGTCGTAGCCGCGCTGGTTCGCCAGTTTCGTTTCCGCGAACAGCTCACGGACGTAGTCGAATACGTCCGTGTACGTCGCGGGGTTCGAGCGCGGGGTTCGGCCGATGGGCGACTGGTCGATGAGTCGCACGCCTTCGATGTGATCGGTCCCGGTGATGCGGTCGTGCTCGCCGGGGTCGACCTCCGTGTTGTCGTTCATCTCGCGAGCGAGCCCCTTGTACAGCACGTCGTGCATCAGGGTGGACTTGCCGGACCCGGAGACGCCGGTGATGGCCGTGAACTGGCCGACAGGGATGTCCACGTCAACGTCCTTCAGGTTGTGCTGGCGCGCGCCCTCGACCGTCAGCGCCGCGTCGCTGTCGCGACGGCTGCCCGGCACCTCGACGACCTCGCGACCGGCGAGGTAGTCGCCCGTGACCGACTCGTCGGTGTTCACGATGTCGTCGAAGTCGCCCTGGGCGACGATCTCACCGCCGCGCTTGCCCGGCCCGGGACCGATGTCGATGATGTTGTCGGCGCGGCGCATCGTCGCCTCGTCGTGCTCGACGACGAGCAGGGTGTTTCCGAGGTCGCGAAGTCCCTCCAGCGTGTCGAGCAGGCGGTCGTTGTCGCGCTGGTGGAGGCCGATAGACGGCTCGTCGAGGACGTACAGCACGCCCACCAGTCCGGAGCCGACCTGGGTGGCCAGTCGAATGCGCTGGCTCTCGCCGCCCGAGAGGGTCGACGCCTCGCGGTCGAGGGTGAGGTACTCGAGGCCGACCTCCTCCATGAAGCCGAGACGCGCGCGGATCTCCTTGAGGATCTCCGTGGCGATGGTGCGCTCGCGCTCGGTCATCGTCTCCTCCATCCCCTCGAAGTGTTCGAGGGCGTCGCCGATGGACAACTGATTCACCTCGGTGATCGACGTACCGTCGACGTACACCGACCGCGACTGCGGCTTCAGGCGCGTCCCCTCGCACTCGGGACATGTGGTGACGGCCATGAACTCCTCGATGTGCTCGCGGGTGCGGTCGGAGTCGGTCTCGACGTGCCGCCGCTCCAGGTTCGGGACGACGCCCTCGAAGCGCTGGGTCTTCCGGCGCACCCCGTTTTTCGTCTGCTGTTCGAACTCGACCTGTCGATCGGTGCCGTAGAGGAACTGCCGCTGCTCGGACTCGGACAGCGCCTCGAAGGGCGTCTCGACGCTGACACCGAAGTGATCGGCGACGTTGTCGAGGCGAGTCCGGTAGTACGAGCGGTTGTAGCTCCACGGCTCGAACACGTGCTTGATCGGCTGGCTCGGGTCCGTGACGACGAGGTCCTCGTCGACTTCCTTCGTCGAACCGATCCCCTCGCACTCGGGGCACGCGCCGTGCGGCGAGTTGAACGAGAACGAGCGCGTCTCGATCTCCGAGAAGTCGATGCCGCAGTGGGTGCACGCGAGATCCTCGGAGAACTCCACGACGAGTCGGTCGTCCGCGTCGCCGGCGAGGTCGCCGGTCGACCGCGACTCGTTGCCGCCGAGGTCGAACTCGTCGCCCTCCGGCGGGTCCGGAAGGATCACCTTCAGCACGCCGTCGGCCTCCTCCAGCGCGGTCTCCACGGAGTCGGTGATCCGAGACCGGTCCTCCTCGCGAACCTTCACGCGGTCGACGATCACGTCGATCGTGTGGTCGTAGTTCTCGTCCAGCTCGGGGCGCTCCAGCGAGAGGTCGAACTGCTCGCCGTCGACCTCGACGCGCGAGTAGCCCTCGGCCGCCAGTTCGTCGAACAGGTCCTCGAACGCGCCCTTCTGGTCGCGGACGACCGGCGCGGCGATCTTCGCGCGGGTTCCCTCCGGCAACTCGAACACGCGACCCGCCATCTGCTGGGCCGACTGTTCGCCGACCTCGCGGCCGCACTCCGGGCAGTGCGGATGTCCGACGCGGGCGTACAGCAGGCGAAGGTAGTCGTGAAGCTCGGTGACGGTCCCCACGGTCGACCGAGGGTTGTTGGCGGCGTTCTTTTGATCGATAGAGATCGCCGGCGAGAGTCCCTCGACGCTCTCGACTTGCGGCTTGTCCATCTGCCCGAGGAAGTTCCGGGCGTACGCCGACAGCGATTCGATGTACCGCCGCTGACCCTCGGCGTAGACGGTGTCGAACGCGAGCGACGACTTGCCCGATCCCGAGAGACCGGTGACGACGTTGAACTGCTCGCGCGGGATCTCCACGTCGAGGTCCTTGAGGTTGTTCTCCTCGGCACCGCGGACCTCGATGAACTCCTTGGGCACTACGCGTCACCCCGCGATCGGTTCGCGATCCGGTGACGCACGGCTCCTGCGCTCATTGCGATAGACCTGGGGTCGGAGCCACTTAACGGGCCCGTCATCGACGGATTCCCGAGCAGACTGCCGTCCGCTCCGTCCGAGCGTTTTTCTCCGATGACGGGACCACCCGCACCGTGACCTGAACCGTCGCCGTCGGGGAACACGGCGGGTGTGCGGTCACCCCCCGACGGATCCGGGCTCACACGCCCACGCGACGCCGACCGCCTGTCAGCCCACCACGCCACGGACGAGTCCGCCGACAGCGCCGGCGACGAGGGATGCGCCGGCGGCGACAGCGAGCGGTTGGCGCATCGCCCGCGCCGTCTCGACGGCCGCCGGGCCAGCCAGCGCCAGCGACGCGCCGGCGACGAGGAGCGCGAGTCCCCCGAACGCGACGCCGGCGGCGACGCCGCGGGGGAGCGTCCGCTGCGGGAGCGAGACCAGCGCCGCGCCCGCAACGAGGCCGAGCCAATGGGCCGACGCCAGGCCGAGGCCGGCGATCGTCGCCAGCGCGGTCGCCGCCCACCGTGTGGCCGAGTCGCTCCGCGTCACTCCGGATCACCTCCGTGGAAGCGGGTCGCAAACTCCCCACGCATCGCCAGGTCCATCGGCTTGTACTCGCCGTTCGCCCAGCGGCGCAGCTGGTCGTCGTACGACGACGCGTAGGCGTTGCCGTCGTTGCCGCCAGGGAGGATGCACCGCGAGGGAGCGTCGCCCTGCGGACACACCTGCCGCCAGCTGCTGCCGGCGCTCGACGTCACGCGGAAGTTGAACAGCGTCGCCGCCGAGCCGTCGATCGGATACCGAGGGTAATTGAGGAACGCCTGGTCGAACGGGTGGTCGATCGCCGTCCGGTTGTAGTCGCCGTACGTCTCCCACCCCTCGTCGTCGATCTCCGCCACCGCCGTCGCGAACGCCTCCGCCGCCGCGGTCGCGCGGTCCGGGTCGAACCACTCGTCGCCGAGCGTCGCCAGTACCCATTGTGTCGGGGCGTACGCGGCGGCGTCGCGGCGACCGTCGAGTCCGGAGAGCGCGTCGGCGACGAAGCGTGCCTCGTAGGCGTCGAGAAAACGCACGAACACGAGCGGCTCGCGGGCGTCGCGGGTCGCCTCGGCGTCCCACTCGAGGACGTCGTCCAACTCCGCTCTCGTGTCGCCCGAGAGCTCCCGCCGTGCCTCCTCCAGCACCGGTCGGAATCGGTCGAGTCGGCCGTCGCGGGTGTCTCGTTGGAGGTCGCGCATGTCAGCCGGCGTCACGTCTCCGTCGTCGACGAGCGCGTCCAGGCGTTCCCACAGTCGGATCCCGCGGAACGGATCGCTGTACGCCTCCGCGAGATAATAGGGGTACTCGTCGTCGTCGACGATCCGCTGGTTCGCCGTGCCGACGTACTCGGGGTCGTCGTCGTGGGGCATCTCGTCGTACGGGATGAACCCCTCCCACGACGACTCGCCGTACGGCGTGTAGCCGGCCCACTCGCCCTCGCGGGCGGAGCCGTCGAACACGCGGTCCCCCGGAACGAGGTCGCCGTCGGTTCGACGGAGCGGTACTCGCCCGGTGACGCGATAGCGAACCTCCCCGTCTCGGTCCGCGTAGACGAAACACTGGGTCGGCTCGCCGAACTCGCGCAGCGCCTCGTCGACGTCGTCGGCCCCGCGGGACCGGTTGAGCCGAAGGATCGCGTTGGTCACGTTCGTCGCCGAGAGCCCGGTCCACGCGACGCCGAGTTCGTCCCGGAACTCGTCGCCGCCGGCGTTCGCCCCCAGTACCGCGCCGTGGACCGACTTCCTCACCGCTACCTCGCGGTCGGGGGCGTCGGCGACCGCGATCGTTCGGGTCTCGGTGTCGAAGGCGCGCCAGTCGTCGCCGTAGCGATACTCCGCGCCGTCGGCCCGCGTCTCGTACTCGTAGAAGTCGATCACGTCCGCGCCGGCGTTGGTGAACCCCCACGCGCCGCGGTCGTTCTCTCCGATGACCACGAACGGAACGCCGGGAAACGTGACGCCGTGAACCTGGTACTCGGGGTGGCGAAGCACCTGCTCGTACCACACCGGCGGGGCCATCAGCGAGAGGTGCGGATCGTTCGCCACGATCGGCGCGCCGGACTCCGTGTGATCGCCGGCGACCGCCCAGGAGTTCGACCCGGCCCACGCGGGCGGTTCGACTCCCGAGAGCCACCGATCGAGCGCGGGATCGGACGCAACGGCGGCGCGCGACCCGGTCGGTTCGTCGGCCGTCGATCGGCTCCCCTCGCCGTCGCCGTCCGGAACCGCCCAGTCGTCGGTCGCGCCCTCGCGTCCGAGGATCGCGGCGTCGTGGTCGAGTCGCTGGGGCACGAGCGTCTCGGCGGCGTCCGCGCCGAGTTCGGCGCGAAGGGTCTCCCTGCGTAGCGTTCGGAACCCACCGGTGAGCGTCCACGCGATCTGTTTCTCGGCGAGCATCACGTCCGCGGGCGTCCACGGGTCGGCGTCGTAGCCCAGGAGTTCGAACTCCAGCGGTCGCGGAGTGTCCTCCCGGGCGCGGTTCACCCCCTCGCAGTACGCCTCGACGAGCGGGCCGGCCTCCGTGTCCCGGACGCGCTCCCACGTCGCGTCCGCGGCCGCGGCGAAGTCCATCGCGACGTGGAAGCGATCGGAGTCGAGCGTCGCCTCGCCGACGACCGCCGAGAGCTCCCCGCGTAGCTGGCGTCGCTGGAGGTCCATCTGAAAGAGCCGGTCGCCGCCGTGCGCGTATCCGACCGCGAACGTCATCGCCGCCTCGTCGTCGGCTTCGATCCGGGGGACGGCCTGGTCGTCGTAGCGGAGGGTCGCATCGCCGTACGGGCTGTCGACGGTAGCCGGGCGATCGTCCGCGGCGGCGTCCCACGCGCCGCCCGACAGCGGGGCGAACGACGAGAGGTAGCCGCGGACCGGTCCGAGCGCCCCACCGGCGGTCGTGCCGCCGACGATCGCGGCCAGGAGCGCTCGCCGAGTCGAACTGATCGAACGTTCGGTCATACGCCACGACGGGAGTCGACGTGTGATAAGTCCCCGCGGTGCGGAAAGCTTCTTAACCATGGGTGTTGTTATCACGGTTGTCAATGCCAGACACGAAGCGCGGACGTGAACGTCAGGGTCGCAAGAAGCGCGAGCAGCTCGAAACCCACCTCGCGAAACGAGAGATCGAGACGCTCGACGACGACACCTCGCCGGAATACCCGCCCGAGGAGACCGAGTCGGACCTCCTGTCCGCGCCGCCGCAGGGCGAGGAGTGACTGTTTCGGCTCGCACGCCTACGAGCACGACCTTTGCGTTGACTATTCGTCCGGTATCGCCGAGCGAGTAGCGGCGGCCGATCGCCACGTCCGGTCGATCATCATGGGAACCGGCGCACTCGACCGCATTCCTGTGCGGTGATCGCTTCGACGGCACCGATGACGCTCGTCGGAGCCCAACCGTGTTATATAAAACCTGCTCGTGTGGGCCTTCGAACGACGAAATGTTCGTGGCGATTGTCAGCGATTGACACGGACAGATCGGGCGCTGTCTTGTGATTGTTGGATCTGGATCGCACGATACCCGGATGAACCGCAATCGCACCGTACCCAAGGATTTATGTAGAATCACAACCTCATTCAGAACCGTACATGAGTCAACGACGAATGCAGGGTCAGCCCATGATCATCATGGGCGAGGACTCGCAGCGGGTGAAGGACAAGGACGCCCAGGAGTACAACATCTCGGCGGCACGCGCCGTCGCAGAGGCCGTACGCTCGACGCTCGGCCCGAAAGGGATGGACAAGATGCTCGTCGACTCGATGGGAGACGTGACCATCACGAACGACGGCGTCACCATCCTCCAGGAGATGGACATCGACAACCCGACGGCCGAGATGATCGTCGAGGTCGCCGAGACCCAGGAGGACGAGGCCGGCGACGGAACGACGACGGCCGTCGCGATCGCGGGTGAACTCCTCAAGAACGCCGAGGACCTCCTCGAACAGGAGATCCACCCGACGGCGATCATCAAGGGCTTCCACCTCGCCAGCGAGCAGGCCCGCGCCGAGGTCGACGAGGTCGCCACCGAGGTCGACCCCGACGACGAGGAGCTCATCACGAAGGTCGCCGAGACCTCCATGACCGGCAAGGGCGCGGAGCTGGAGAAGGAGGTCCTCGCCGACCTCATCTACCGCGCGGTCAAGCAGGTCACCGTCGAGGCCGACGACGGCAGCCACGTCGTCGACCTGGAGAACGTCGCGATGGAGACCCAGACCGGCCGCTCGGCCGGCGAGTCCGAACTGCTCCAGGGCGCGGTCGTCGACAAGGACCCGCTCCACGACGACATGCCCTCGGAAGTCGAGGACGCGAAGGTGCTCCTGCTCAACGACCCCATCGAGGTGGAGGAGGCCGACGTGGACACGCAGGTGTCCATCGACTCGCCCGACCAGCTCCAGTCGTTCCTCGACCAGGAGGAGGACCAGCTCAAGGAGAAGGTCCAGCAGATCAAGGAGACGGGCGCGAACGTCGTCTTCTGTCAGAAGGGCGTCGACGACCTCGCCCAGCACTACCTCGCGAAGGAGGGCATCCTCGCGGCCCGCCGCGTGAAGAAGTCCGACCTGAGCTTCCTCAAGAACATCCTCGGCGGCAACGTCGTCTCCGACATCGACTCCGCGACCGAGGCCGACCTCGGCTACGGATCGGTGTCGCGTGACGACGCCGACGAGCTGTTCTACGTCGAGGGCGGCGACGACGCCCACGGCGTCACGCTGCTGCTGCGCGGCTCGACCGAGCACGTCGTCGACGAGCTCGAGCGCGGCGTCCAGGACGCCCTGGACGTGGTCTCGACGGCCGTCTCCGACGGCCGCATCGTCGCCGGCGGCGGCGCGATCGAGGTCGAACTCGCCTCGCGCCTCCGCGACTTCGCCGACTCCGTCGAGGGTCGCGAGCAGCTCGCCGTCGAGGCGTTCGCCGACTCGCTGGAACTCGTCCCGCGCGTCCTCGCCGAGAACGCCGGCCTCGACTCCATCGACACGCTGGTCGACCTCCGCTCCGCCCACGAGGGCGGCGAGGAGCACGCCGGCCTGAACGTGTTCTCCGGCGAGGTCGAGGACACCTTCGAGGCGGGCGTCGTCGAGACGGCTCACGCGAAAGAGCAGGCGCTGTCGAGCGCCACCGAGGCCGCGAACCTCGTCCTCAAGATCGACGACATCATCGCCGCGGGCGACCTGTCCACCGGCGGCAACGACGACGAGGAGGGCGGCGCGCCCGGCGGCGGCATGGGCGGTATGGGCGGTATGGGCGGCATGGGCGGCGCGATGTAAGCGAGGGACGACCGACCTCGCTTTCCGCCGCACGACCGCCGCACCGCTTCCGACCGAACTGTCGACTTCTTTCGACGCGCTCGCTGTCGCCGGTAGCGACGGCTCGCGGGTGACGGACGGTCGCCAGCCCGAACGAGGGCCGGAGGGTCAGCGGGTCGAAGCGTCGGTCGTCACACGTTACGCGTCGCCGTCGTCGGTGCCGTCGTCAGCACCGCTGTCGCCCGCGTCGCCGCCGGCGATCCCGGAGACGACGTCGCCGAGGTTCTCGACGTTACCGTCGATGAACGAGCGGATCTCGTCGTGGATGTCGCTCACGAAGTCGGGGACCGGGTCGGGGAGGTCGGTCGGCGGGCCGGCCTGTCCGACCGTTCCGTCGTTCGCGCCGGCGTCCGCGGGGGCGTTCCCCGGGGCCGCGGCGGCGACGCCCGTGACTGCGATCAGTACCGCGAGTGCGATCGCGGCGAGCTTGGTTCGTGTCATGTCGCGTCTCTCCATCGGCCCCCGAGGGGGAAGAGGGACCACGACCGAAAATCCGGATTCGGTCGTGTGAGCCCACGATAACCCAGATTAAGCCGAGTTAATCGGAGAGCGCGACGGGCGGGCGGCGCGCGGGCCGCGCGCGGTCCCTGACGGCCCGGGGGGAGCGCCGGCACGCGGTCGCCGGCCCCGGGCCTCGGCGGAACACGACGGTACCGGAGGCTTCTAATCGGACCGCGCAATTCTTGCGATCGTGAAGACGCTCCTGCTCAACAGCGACGACGTACACGACAACGCCGAGATGGCCGAACTCGTGCCGGCGATCGAGGAGGCGTTCGCGGCCTACCAGCGCGGCGACGCCCAGATGCCCCCCAAGAGCTACATCGACCTGCCCGAGTACAACGGGGACTTCCGGTCGATGCCCGCCTACCTCGATGCGGGCGACTGGGACGCCGCGGGCGTGAAGTGGGTCAACGTCCACACCGACAACGAGGAGCAGTACGACCTCCCGACGGTGATGGGGACGATGATCTACTCGGACCCGAAGAACGCGTTCCCGCTCGCGCTGCTTGACGGCACCGAACTCACGATGAAGCGCACGGGCGCGGCCGCCGCCGTCGCCACCGACCACCTCGCGGTCGCGGACGCCACCTCGATGGGAATCGTGGGCGCGGGGGCACAGTCGTATACCCAGTTGGAGGCGATCGCGTCCGTCCGCGACATCAGGGAGGTCGTCATCTCCGACCTCGACGAGGAGCGCGTCGCCCGCTTCATCGACGCCTTCGAGGACCGGTTCGACGTTCGTGCGGGGTCGATCGAGGAGGCCGCGAGCTGTGACGTGCTCTCGACGGTAACGCCCGTCGAGGACCCGATCGTCTCCCGGGAGGCCATCGGCGAGCACACGCACGTCAACGCCATGGGCGCGGACGCCGAAGGCAAACACGAACTGGCCGACGAACTGCTGCTCGATGCGAAGCTCGTCATCGACGACTACGAGCAGACGACCCACTCCGGGGAGATCAACGTTCCCTACGCCGCGGGCGTCCTCGACGACGACGACATCTACGGCCAGATCGGCGAGATCGTCGTCGGCGAGAGAGCGGGCCGCACGGCGGAGGACGGGGTCACCGTCTTCGACTCGACGGGGCTCGCCATCCAGGACGTCGCCGCCGCGCACGTCGTGTACGAGCACGCGAACGAGCGGGACAACGGCTACGCGTTCGACCTGCTCGGACTGGCCGAGTAGTCCGGCGTCGCCGTCGCGTCACCGTCGCGTTGCTGGTGCGTCGCCGTCGCGGTCGACCGTCCGACTGCTCCCCCGGTTACCAGCCTCGGTGATATCTCGTCGACGGCCTCGGTGGCGGACCCGTCGACGGCTCGATACCGGCTATTCCTCGGATTTCGCGTCCCCGATGACCGCCTCGATCACCTTGTTCACGCCCCAGACGACGACGATCAGCGGCAACAGCGGAACCAGCAACAGCACCACCCCGAGGAACACCGCCCAGCCGATCGCGTTCATCCCGTCGTCGGAGTGCGATGTGTAGCCGGGCGTGACCGTCCTGTACACCGACTTCGCCAGTCCGGCGTCGTCGTCGTCGCGAGTATCGATCTCCGTGCTCATGGGACGACCTACGTCGGCTGACAGGATACGCGTTGTGCCGCCGGTTCGCCGACCGCGCGACGTGGTGGCAACCCGCGCCGTGTTCGATGGAAAGGTATAGGGGTCGAAGCGGCCGAACCAGCACGTAAGAAATGTCCGAGGAGGGTTACGACCACACGGCGGTCGAACGACGCTGGCAGGACGCGTGGGCGGAGGCCGACGCCTACCGGACGCCGGACGACGCCGAGGATCCGACGTACGTGCTGGGGATGTTCCCGTACCCGTCGGGGAAGCTCCACATGGGCCACGTCCGCAACTACACGATCACGGACGCGTACGCCCGCTTCCGGCGGATGCAGGGCGAGGACGTGCTCCATCCGATGGGGTGGGACTCCTTCGGCCTGCCCGCCGAGAACGCCGCCAAGGAGCGCGACTCGAACCCCCGCGACTGGACGATGGACTGCATCGACACCATGCGCGGGCAGATGGAGTCGATGGGATTCGGCTACGACTGGGACCGCGAGATCACCACCTGCGAGCCGGAGTACTACCGGTGGAACCAGTGGCTCTTCGAGCAGTTCCACGAGGAGGGGCTGGTCGAGCGCCGCGCCGCCGAGGTGAACTGGTGTCCCTCCTGTGAGACCGTCCTGGCGGACGAGCAGGTCGAGGGCGAGGACGAACGCTGCTGGCGCTGTGACACGCTGGTCGAGCAGCGCGAACTGGACCAGTGGACGCTGGGTATCACCGAATACGCCGACGAGCTGCTCTCGGCCATCGACGACCTGGAGGGGTGGCCCGACAGCGTCCGCGAGATGCAGCGCAACTGGATCGGCAAGCAGGAGGGGTCACGCGTCGAGTTCCATGTTTCAGACCACGGTCCGGTCGAGGCGTTCACGACCCGACTGGACACCATCCACGGCGCGACGTTCTTCGCGCTGGCCCCCGATCACCCCATCTCGGAGGAACTGGCCGCCGAGGACGACGAGGTTGCCCACTTCGTCGAGGAGGTCGCCGACCCCGACGGCGACGAGCCGAACGGCGTCGAGACGGACCTGACCGCGACGAATCCCGCGACCGGCGAGGAGGTGCCCGTCTTCGTCGCGGACTTCGTCCTCTCGGACGTGGGGACGGGCGCGCTGATGGGCGTCCCGGGCCACGACGAGCGCGACCACGCCTTCGCCGAGCGCATGGGCGTCGACATCGTCCCCGTCGTCGCGCCGGAGCCGGACGGGGAGAGCGAAGCGCCCGACGTTCCCGACGTGAGCGAGGGCGCATACACCGAAGACGGCGTGCTGGTCAACAGCGGCGAGTACGACGGTCTGACCAGCGCGGAGGGTCGAGAGCGACTGACCGCCGACATCGACTCCGCCGACTTCCACACGCAGTACCGCCTGCGCGACTGGCTGATCTCCCGCCAGCGCTACTGGGGGACGCCGATCCCGGTGATCCACTGCGACGACTGCGGTCCCGTGCTGGTGCCCGAAGAGGACCTGCCCGTGGAGCTGCCGGAGTTCATCAACACGACCGGGAATCCCCTGGACGAGGCGGAGGAGTGGAAGCACACGGCCTGTCCCGACTGCGGCGCGGACGCGGTCCGCGAGACGGACACGATGGACACGTTCGTCGACTCCTCGTGGTACTTCCTGCGGTACGTCTCGCCGGACCTGGAGGACGCGCCGTTCGACGCGGAGCGCGCCGACGACTGGATGCCGGTCGACCAGTACGTCGGCGGGCTGGAGCACGCCGTGATGCACCTGCTGTACGCCCGCTTCGCCACGAAGGCCATCGCGGACATGGACATGCTGGAGCACCGCGAGCCGTTCACGAACCTGCTGGGCCAGGGGATGGTGCAGTTGGAGGGCGAGAAGATGTCCAAGTCGAAGGGGAACACCGTCTCGCCCCAGCGCATCGTCGAGGAGTACGGGGCCGACACCGCGCGGCTGTTCATGATGCAGGCGGCCCGACCCGACACCGCCTTCGACTGGTCCGAGGAGGGCGTCAGGTCGACGCACCGCTTTCTGGGTCGGCTGGCCGAGACCGTTCGTTCGTTCGCCGGCGCGGGCGGAGCCGGCGCGGGCGAGGAGACGGCCGCCGCGCGGTACGTCCGCAGCGAGGTCGACGCCGCGGTCGCCGTCGCCACCGAGCAGTTCGACGACCTCGGGTTCGACCTGGCGACCCGCGAGGCCCAGCAGCTCGTCGCCACCCTGCGCGGCTACCGCGAGTACGTCGAGGAGGTGCACGCGCCCACCTTCGAGCGCGGACTGACTGTCGCGATCAAGCTTCTCGCGCCCGTCGCGCCGCACCTGACCGAGGAGCTGTACGCCGAGTTGGCCGACGACGACGGCCTGCTGGTCGACGCCGACTGGCCGACCGCCGACGCCGACCCCGACGAGGTCGAGAAGCGCCGCCAGCTGGTCGAGAACACCCGCGAGGACGTGCGAAACATCATCGAGGTGGCGGGGATCGACGACCCCGAGCGCGTCGACGTGGTCGTCGCCCCCGAGTGGAAACACGAGGCCCTGTCGATCGCCGTCGACAGCGACGCCGACAACCTCGTGGGCGAGCTGATGCAGAACCCGGACATCCAGCGACACGGCTCGGCGGCCTCGGACTACGCGAAGGACCTCCAGGCCGAGCGCGAGGCGCTGCGACCGGCGCTGTCGCCCGCCCGCGAACTGTCGGCGCTGGAGGCCGCCGCCTGGCTCATCGAGCGCGAGTTCGACGCGCCGGTGCGCGTGCTGTCCGCGGCGGAGGCGGACGAGAGCGTCGCCGCCAAGGCGGAACCGGGCCGTCCGGCGATCGATATTCGGGAGTAGTCGCGGTCGCCGTGCAGAGCGGTCGCGGTGCGGCGTCGTCGCGGTCGCGGTGCGGGTCGGTTCCGGTCGCAGCCGGCTCTTCGGTTCGTCAGTTTCGCTCGTTCCAGTCGAGGTCCACGTCGCGTCGACCGGCGGGAC
Source organism: Halobaculum sp. CBA1158 (assembly GCF_021431925.1). Taxonomy (NCBI): domain Archaea; kingdom Methanobacteriati; phylum Methanobacteriota; class Halobacteria; order Halobacteriales; family Haloferacaceae; genus Halobaculum; species Halobaculum sp. CBA1158. The sequence goes on from NZ_CP090371.1 coordinate 876,954, forward strand.
CGGCCGCGAACGGGCCGTAGCCGTACACGACCGCAAGCACCGCGAGGGCGGGGAGCGCGTTTCCCACGAGCGGGAGCAGCACGAACGGGACGTCCCCGAAGACGGTCCGGGGGACGAACGCCGCGAGCAGCGCCACCCACGCGCCGGGGAACACGACGAGGCCGCCGGCGACCTCCGTGCGCCGGGCGCGGGTGGTCTCGGTCGCCGGCGCGCCCGCCCGCCACGCGCCGACGAGCCCCGCGACGGCGACGAGGGCGACGAGCACCGCGCCGTCCAGGGGTCCCGCGATCCCGCCGGTCCACCACGGTGGGGCGAGGAACGCGAGGACGCCCGCCCCGGCGACGCCGAGGTGGACCGCCGCGAGGGCCCAGGCGGCGGCCCCGACGGCGCGGTCGCGTGCGGTTCCCGGTCGACGATTCCGGCTCGGGGTGTCGCTCACGTTCGACCGAAGGGGCCGCCCGGTGAAGTCGGCGTCGGCCGTGCGGAGCGAACGAACGCGATGGCACGGTAGCGGGACTGCGGAGACCGCCGTGGGCGATCGATTCGGTTAGTGCGATCGACGCGGTCCGTGCGATCGACGCGGTCCGTGCGATCGACGCGACCGACGCGCCGCCGGATTCAAGCTGCGCCGACGAGACGCGGGGTCATGGGCGAGGCCGCGAGTCGCGTGCAGCGTCGCCTCCGTGAACGCCTCGCGAGCGCCGTCTCCGGACGAACGTGGCACACGGAGTACCCGATCGGGTCGACGCCCGTCGACGTGGCGGGCGTCGGCGACGACATCGCGGCCGTGGAACTGGAGTGGCGGCGCGCGGACCCCGCGGACAACACGGTGACGCTCTTTCGGGAACTCGCGGCGTCGGATCTCGACTCGACGTACGGGTCGGTGACGGTCGTGCAGGTGTTCTCTCGGTACTACGATCTGCGGTCGGGCGGACACAGCACGAAGCGGCGAAACGCCGAGTTCGTCGGCGAGCGGATCGCACGGACAGTCCCTGGGGCGTCGTTCGCGGCCGTGACTCTCGATGTCGACCCGCCGAAGCGCGGCGGCGACCTCCCGGCGGACTGGCGCGACGCCGTCGACGACGTCGCCGACCGGGTCGCCGACGCGGTCGGGGAGGAGTGACGGCGACCCGCGAGGACGATCCGCGCCGTCGACGGCTACGAGACGAGCCGTTCGACGAGCCGTCGACGCAGCGGCGGTCTGCTCTCCTCGTGCGGGTACACCGTCACGGTCGTACAGCCGAGTCCGGGGAACATCGGCCCGTCGTCGAACAGCGCTCCCCGGAGCCGGTGGTCCTGTCCGCGTCGCACGAGCAGATCCGGCGGCGACGGACGGCCCCCGTCGGCCCGAACGCCTTCCGTGCGCACGGGCACCGACAGCATCTCCGACAGTTCGGACTGATAGTCGGTCGCCACCCGGTCGCGCTGCTGGCTGCCGCCGGCGGGATACCACAGCGACACCTCGCCGCCGTTGGCGGCCGCGACGGCCTCGGCCGTCCGGATCGCAACCGGCGGGTACGGGCCGCCGTCGCCGGAGACGACGACGTGTTTGGGGTCGTCGTAGCCGAGGTTGTCGACCAGGAGCACGTCGCAGGGGGCGTGGCGGGCGACCCAGTCGATCGGATCGCCGAGCAGCCGGGATCGGAGCCGGAGCGGTTCGTGTTCGGTGACGATGGTGTCGACCCCGCGGTGATCCGCGAGGTTGACGAGCGCGTGTTTGGTGTCGTGGCTCACCACCTCGCCGGCCTCGATCTCGACGCCGAGTTCGGCCGACAGCGCCTCCATCCGCTCCTCGAACGACACGTCGGAGGGCGACTGAACGGTCACGTCGTCCGTGAGGGGTGCCTGGTCGGGCACCTCCTCGAACCGGACGACGACGACGCGGCCCTCGGTTCGGCCGGCCACGTCGGCCGCCAGCGACACCAGCGAGCGCTCGCGCGCCTCGTCCAGCGGCTTGGTGAGCGCGACGAGCGTCTCGTCGCGTTCGTCCGCGTCGATCGCGTGCAGGTCGGTCAGCGACTCCCTGCTCACCTGGCGGCGGATCGCGTCGGTCGCCGCCCCCTCGCGGTCGACCCGCGGGCGGACGTAGGCGGCGTACCAGATCACGCTGGCGACGACGATCGCGACCGCTCCGAGGATCGCCACGGTGCCCATCTGGGTCAACAGGAGGGCCCCGGAGACTGCACCGAACACCTGCATCCACGGGTACAGCGGCGAGATGAACTCGGGTTCGAACTCGACGGTCCCCTCGCGGAAGGCGATGAGCGCGACGTTGATCAGCGCGAACACCATGATCTGGAAGGCGCTCGCGAGCTTCGCGATGTCGAGGATCGGGACGAACGCGATGAGCGCCAACAGCACAGCGCCGGTGAGGGTGATCGAGTTGACCGGCGTCCCGAACCGCTCGCTGATCGCCGCCAGCGACGGCGGGGCGAGCTGGTCGCGGCTCATCGCGAACGGGTACCGGGAGGACGAGAGGATGCCCGCGTTCGCCGTCGACACCAACGCTAACACCGCCGCGATGATGACGGCGACGACGCCGGCCTGCCCGAGCGTCTGTTCGGCTCCGACCGCGACGGGCGTCAGCGACCCCGCGACGCTTCCGGGGTCGGTGATGCCGACGAGCACCGCGACGACGGCGACGTACAGGACCGTGGTGAACGCCAGGGACCCGAGGATGCCCAGCGGAATGTTCCGCCCGGGGTCCTCGACCTCCTCGGCGATGCTGGCGACCTTGGTGACGCCGGCGTAGGAGACGAACACCAGCCCGGTCGCGGCGAAGAGCCCGCCCGGCCCGTCGGCGAAGAAGTTCGCGTAGTTGGCCGACGCGACGCTCGGGGCGCTCCCCGCGGCGAACCACCCCAGCGCCGCCAGCATCACGACGACGATGGCGACCTGGAGCCGTCCGGTCTGTTTCGCGCCGATGACGTTGATGACGATCAACACCCCCGCCAGCGCGAGCGCGACCGGCTTGAGCGGGAGGTCGAACAGCAACAGGAGGTACGGGACGCCGCCGACGAGCGCGAGCGCGCCCTTGAACGACAGCGAGAACCACGTCCCGACGCCCGCGACCGTTCCAAGCAGCGGGCCCATCCCACGCTCGATGTAGATGTAGGTACCGCCGGCCTCGGGCATCGCGGTGGCCATCTCCGATTTCGAGAGCGCGGCCGGGACGACCAGCAGCCCCGCCAGTCCGTACGCGACGATCACGGCGGGACCGGCGATGTCGAGCGCGAGCGCGGGGAGAATGAAGATCCCGCTGCCGATCATCGCGCCGATGCTGATCGCGAACACCGACGGCAGCCCCAGGTCGCGCTCGAGTTCCTTCATCGGGGAGTCACCGCCGTTGTGCCGTCCCGTTCGGCTCGCCCGGCACGGTCGGCGGTCGGTTCGTCCGTCGCGGGCGGCGGATCGGTTTCGATCGGATCGAGGAAAGTTCGTTCTCGTGTCATGTAGTGTCGAACACCCACCGCTGTGCGCGGGGGTCGTTGATCGACGGTTGGTGACGGAAGCGAATAAATGAGGCGATATTGAAGACGGTTCGACGATGTGAACCCAATGAACGTTCGTTTCCGTCATCGATCGGCGGTTCGGATCGGACATGAAACGGGACGGGAGTGAACTCGAACGGATGCAGACGCTGAACTCGGACGGCGCGGACGCTCGCCTCGAGCGGGTGGGAACACTCATAACGCTCGCGGCCCGCGTGAGCGACAATCAGATGAAGGACGGCGAACTGGACTCCGTGGACAAGCACATCCTCTACTACCTCCAGGGGGACGCCCGGGGAACGTCCTCGAGCGACATCGCCGAGCGGCTCGACCTCTCGGCGAGCACGGTCCGAACGCGACTGAACAAACTCGAGGAGTCCGGGATCATCCGCGGATACCACCTCGACATCGACTACGACCTCGCCGGCTACCCGCTGTACACGAAGATCATCTGCACGGCGTCGGTCTCAGAGCGGGGCGGGCTCGCGAACCGCGCGCGGGAGATCCACGGCGTCACCGCCGTCAGAGAGATCATGACCGGTGAGCGGAACGTCTACGTGAACGCCGTCGGGCGCGACCACGACGACCTGAATCGGATCACCGAGGAACTCGACGCGCTCGGACTCACGGTCGTCGACGAACAGCTGATCCGCGACGAGCACGTCTGCCCGTTCCGGGGCTTTCTCGACTCGCCCGAGGAGGAGTTCGACGGCGACGCCGACCGGGATCCGTAGCCGGTTCCTCGTCGCCGCCGGATCGGTTCACGGCGACAGTTCACATACGCCGATCAGTTCACGTCGATTCGGTGGCCGTCTTCGTCGCCGTCGGCGACGGTGGGAAGACTGACCGTGAGCACGCCGTTGGTGTACGTCGCGCTGGCGTCGTCCTCGTCGACCGCGGCGGGGAGGCTGACCGACCGCCGCAGCGAGGCGGCCCGGCGCTCACGGCGCAGATACGCGCCGTCGTCGCCGTCCTCGCGGGCCGTGGTGCGCTCGGCGTGGATCGAGAGGACGCCGTCGCGGACGGTCACGTCGATGTCCTCGCGCTCGAATCCGGGGAGGTCGGCCACGACGACGACCTCGTCGTCGTACTCGGCCACGTCGATGTCGACGCCCGAGCGTCGCGATCCGTCGAGGTCGCCCCAGTCCATGCGGCCGACGCCGCGGGACATACGCTCGAACATCCGGTTCATCTCGTCGAAGGGAGTCATGTTACTCATGGAGTATCACCGGTACTGAGGACGCCCGCTGAGATATTAAATAGGGATGAACACGTGATAGCAGGCTTCAGAGCGCGAACGCGGCGAGGTCCGCCGTCGAAGCCGAGGACGGACCAAGCGTCGCGGCATCCGGTGCTCGCGGCTGCGCTGGGTCGACGGGCAACCGTTTTCACCGCCCGCCCCGCAGGTCGCGTATGGACGTGACCGTCATCGACTACGGCGTGGGTAACCTCCGGAGCCTCCGTCGGGGCCTCGAACGGGCCGGTGCCGACGTGGTCGTCTCGGACGACCCCGACGCGATCCGGGACGCCGAGGCGCTGGTGCTCCCCGGCGTCGGAGCGTTCCGAGAGTGCGTCGCCAACTCCGAGCCGTTCCACGACGTGTTGATCGAGAAGGCCGAGGACACGCCGATCCTCGGCGTCTGCGTCGGCCTCCAGCTCATGTACGAGGAGAGCACCGAGGGCGCGACCGAGGGCGAGACCGTCGAGGGACTCGGCCTCATCCCGGGCCGCGTCGAGCGTCTGCCCGATTCGGTGAAGGTGCCTCACATGGGCTGGAACGAACTCACTCCCGAGCGCGACCATCCCCTGCTCGACGGGATCGAGGCGGGCGAGTACGCGTACTTCGTCCACTCCTACTGCGCCGACGTGACCGACCGCACCATCGCCTCCTGCGAGTACGGCCGGCCGTTCGCCGCCATCGCCGCCAACGAGGCGGGCAACGTCATGGGCACGCAGTTCCACCCCGAGAAGAGCGGCGAAACCGGACTCAGAATCCTGCGTAACTTCGTCGACTACGCCGAGGCCTACCACGCCGGCGAGATCGCCACCGCCGACTGAGCGGTTTGCCGACTGAGCGGTTTGCCGACAGATCGGTCCCCCGATCGTCCGGTCCGCCGACCGCCCGAACCGTCGACGCTACTCCACGTCGATCTGGGTCCCGTCTCCCTCCCCGTCAGGCTCCGGTCTCGGCAGCGTCACCGTCACCACGCCGTTCTCGTGGGTCGCCGACGCCTCCTCTTCGACCGCCTCGCCCGGGAGCCGCAGCCGACGCGTGACCGACCGGACGCGTCGCTCGCGCCGGTGGTAGCGCCCCTCGTCGTCCGTCTCGCTGGCCGACTCCGCGCGTTCGTCTCCCTCCGCGTGGATCGTCAACTCGCGCCCGGACAGCGTCACCTCGACGTCCTCGGGATCGAACCCGGGGAGGTCGGCCGTCACGACGAACGCGTCGTCGCGCTCCAGCACGTCCACGGGAACGTCCGCGCCGCCCTCGACGCCGAGCGTGCGCTCGATGTCCTCCAACTCCTCGCCGACCTGGTCGAACAGGTCCGCGATGTCGTCGAACGGTGACCGTCGAGTCATACGTCCGACTACTCCGTCGCCGAACTTGGGTCTGTCGCCGGCCGGGGGTCAGAAGTCATGGGGCCGGCCGAGGATTCATACGCGATGCCGGGACCAACGCGGATATGCGGTGACGAGTGTCCCCGACGGGACGCGGGTGTGCGACGCCGGCGTCGGGGAGCGCGGCGCGGGGCGTCGCCTGTTCGCCAGCGGATCCCAGCGACGCGTCCGGATCGACCGACCGCTACGACACCACGTGTTCGGTGTCGTACGAGCCGAGCACGGTGACCCAGCCGTCGTCGGCGATCTCCCTGACCGCGTCGACGGCCTCCCGGGCGCGCGCCTCGTACATCCCGGCCTCGAAGTCGATGTGGAACAGGTAGTCGCCGAGTCGCTCGCCGCTGGGTCGCGACTCGATACGCGAGAGGTTCACGTCGCGTTCGGCGAACGATTCGAGGATCTCCAGCAGTAGCCCCGGGTAGTTCGCGCCGGGGTACACCACCACCGACGTCTTGCCGCCGCCGTCGTCGCGTTCGCGCTCTGGCGCGACGACGAGAAAGCGCGTCGCGTTCGAGGAGCGGTCCTGAATGTCCTCCGCGAGCACGCGGAGTTCGACGCCGTCGCCGTCCTCGGGGTCGGCGTTGGCGGGATGGCCGATCCCCGCGACCGTCGGGTCCTCGCGGGCGCGCTCGACGCCGCGGGCGGTCGACGCCACCGCCTCCCTGTGCACGTCGGGGTACTCCCGCTCCAGGTAGTCGCGACACTGCGCCAGCGCCTGCGAGTGGGAGGCGACCGTCTCGAACGACTCCGCCTGCGCCAACAGCGCGTGGCGGATCGGCGTGACGATCTCGCGAACGACGGCCACGTCCGCCTCGGTGAGCGCGTCGAGGCTCTCGGTGACGCTGCCCTCGATGCTGTTCTCGATGGGGACGACGCCGCGTTCGTACGTGCCGTCGGCCACCGAGTCGACGATGGCCGTGACCGACTCGCGGAAGGCGACGTCGTCGGCGACGGCCCGCGCCGCGCGGTGAGAGTAGGTGCCCGCGGGGCCGAGCGTGACTGCCTGCATGCCCCGGGATGCGCCACCGGGACCGATAAGCGCTCCGGGTGTGACAGTTCTTCGACGGCAGTCGTCCCCGCGGACAACTGCCGGCGACTCGCGGCCGAGAGCGACGCCTCAGAACCGATCGCGAAGCTCCGCACGGAGGTCCGCCACGTCGAGGTCCTTCGACGCGAGTAGCACGAGCAGGTGGTAGACGAGATCGGCAGCCTCCGCGGTCAGTTCCTCGGTATCGTCGTCCTTCGCCGCGAGGATCGTCTCGGTCGACTCCTCGCCGATCTTCTCGAGCACGGCGTTTTCCCCCTTCTCGTGGGCGAACAGCGAGGCGGTGTACGAGCCCTCGGGGAGCCGTTCCTTGCGGTCCTCGATGGTCGCGAACAGGGCGTCGAGCACCTCCTCGTCCGCGACCTCGTCGGATTCTCCGTCGTGTTCTCCGTCGGATGCGGGGTCGTCGCTCACGCGTCGACCTCCGCGTCGGCGTCGGACCCGGTATCGGTTCCGGTGTCGGTCTCGGTCGGGAGTTCCGCGTGTTCCTGACGGAAGAACGCCAGGTCGTGGATCCTCGAGTCGGCAGTCAACTCGGGATGGAACGACGTGGCGATCACCGGGCCCTCCCTGACGGCGACCGGGTCGCCGTTCCAACTGGCGAGCACCTCGACGCCGTCGCGGGTCTCGCCCGCGGCGTCACCGTCTCCCTCGGAGTCCACGGACTCGCCGTCGATCACGGGTGCGCGGATGAACACCGCCGGGAACGGCTCGTCGAGCCCCTTCACCGAGATCGGGGCCTCGAAGGAGTCGGCCTGTCGGCCGAACGCGTTGCGGTCGACGCGCACGTCGAGCACGCCGAGCGTCGCGACTCGATCGTCTTTCGCGTCGCGAGAGGCGACGATGAGGCCCGCACACGTCGCGAGCAGCGGCTTGCCGGCGTCGACGTGTGCGCAGATCTCCTCGTCGATCCCCTCCTCGCGCAGGAGCCGCGAGATCGTCGTCGATTCCCCACCCGGCATGAGCAACACGTCGCAGTCGGGGACGATCCCCGGGTCGCGAACTTCGACGACCTCGGCGTCGACGCCGTGGCTCGCGGCCGCGCGTTCGATCGCGTCGGCGTGCTCGGAGACGTCGCCTTGAACGGCGATAACGCCCGCTTTCATGCCCAGAAATCGGCGGTCGGCGGGTGAAAAGGTGTCGCTGTCGGCGTCGCCGTCGGTCGCCTCAGAAGGCGAACCCGAGGATCAACACGAGGACCCCGAACAGGAGCCCGAAGGCGACGACGGTTCGCGGGTCGATCCGGATCGCGTTGCGGTCCTCGGCGTCGAAATAGCGGACGAGCCCCGCGCTGGACATCAGGCCGCCGCTGTTCTGTCCGCTGCTCATGTCTCAGTCCACGCGAGTGTCCCGCCTAAGCCTTTCGACCGCCGATCGGGTGCCGAGTGAGTAATCCTTATGCACACCCCGTCGCAACGAGCGGTCGGTATGAGCGTTCGACTCAAGGACTTCTACGCGGACTGGTGTGGCCCCTGTAAGACCCAGGACCCGATCCTCGAGGAACTGGAGCAGGACTACCCCGACGTGAGCTTCGAGAAGGTGGACGTCGAGGAGGAACAGGAGATCGCGAACCAGTACCAGGTGCGGTCGCTACCGACCCTCATCGTCGAGAACGACGACGGCGTCGTCGACCGGTTCGTCGGTGTCACCCAGCGCGAGGACCTCGAAGAGGCGCTCTCGAGCGCCGGCGCGTAGGCGTACGCTCCCCGCCGGATCGACGCGGGATCTCTCGGAACCGACTCGGCCCCGACTCGCAACCGTTAACAGGGCCGCGGCCGCTTCTCACGCGTATGGCAAGTTTCGACGCGGCCGAGCGCCGCACGCTCGAAAAGCTCGTGTGCATGCGGTGTAACGCGCGGAACCCGAAGCGCGCCGACAACTGTCGCAAGTGCGGCTACGGGAACCTCCGCCCCAAGGCGAAGGAGCCCCGGACCGCCTGAGGCCGGTCGCGACGCCCGCACGCTTCTCCCGTTCCACCTCGAGTTCGCCTCCGAGAGCGACGGCGTCGGTCGGCCGAACGACCGCCGACTACTGGCGGGCGGGAAACGAGGGCGGCCCGAGAGAGACCGGCCGTTACTCGTCAGGGTACTTCGGCTCGCGGCGCTCGGCGCGCGCGAGCGCACGCTCGATCACGTCGCGCACGGAGTCGCCCGCGGGGTCCGCGTGAAACGGCCCGCCGTGGCCCGCGTACATCGACTCGACGGAGTCGGGGAGCCGATCGAGCAGGTCGCGCAGGCTCTCGATGAGGCGCTCGCGGGACTGGCCGGCCATGTCGGTCCGACCGAAGGAGCCGTCGTCGAACGCGCCGTCGTCGTACACGACCACGTCGCCCGAGAACAGCGCCGTCTCGGCGACGAACGAGACGTGATCGCCGGCGTGGCCGGGCGTGTACACCACTTCGGCCGTCTCGTCGCCGATCTCGACTTCGTCGCCGTCCTCGAGCGCGTGGTCGCGTCGCGGGTGGTCGCCGTACGCGAACAGGTCAGCGTCGTAGGCGTCGAGGACGGCGTCGAGTTCGCCGACGTGGTCGTGGTGTTGATGGGTGAGGATCACCCGGTCCACGGCGTCGGTGTGCTCGGCGAGCACGTCGACGACGCCCGGCATCGTCCCCGCGTCGACGAGCGTCGGCACCGCGCCGTCGACGAAGTACGCGTTACAGGTGAACTCCTCGGCGTCGGCCGTGACATTGACCGCGTCCATGTCCCGACCGTGGGTCGCCGTGCCTAAAAGCCGACCTGCCACGGCAGCTGAGACGTGCGGACGACGCGGCTGTGGTATCGGCCATATTCACCCCTACGCTTTTTAGTGAATACGCAATAGTGTAATCCGTACATGGGCTTCGGGAGCTACGACGAATCCGAGCAGTCGAATCAGGAGATCGATTCCGACCTCGACGACGAAACCGTGGATTCGGATGGCGAGACCCACGACGGCGACGTCGAGTTCGAGATCGGAGCTTCGAACGACGAGCTTCTCGACAAACTCGAGGAGATCAAGGACTGACGCCGCCGGCGACCCGTGAAGTCCGGCACTCGCGCGCTCGGCATCGCCGTCTCGTCGACCGACGGTGCGAGCGCCGACGCCGAAACCGAGGCGAGTGACGGAGTCGAGATCGGCACAGCCACGGCAACCGTCGCGGGCGCGGTCGTCCGGGTCGACCGCGCCGTCGACGGACTCGCCTTCTCGACGTGTTCGATCGGCGGCACCGACGCGACCGCCGCCGTGATCGACTGCTTCGACCGACTCGACCGCGAGGACGTTCGCCACCTCCTGATCGCCGGCGTCGCTCCCGCGTGGTTCAACGTCGTCGACCTCGCCGCTGTGCGGGCGGCCACCGACCGGCCGGTCGTCGCCGTCTCCTTCGAGGCCAGCGACGGCCTCGCCCCGACCCTCCGCGAGCAGTTCTCCGGCGGGGCGCTCGCACGCCGTCTCGCGACCTACGAGTCGCTGCCCGAGCGAGTTCCCGTTCGACTGGACAGCGATGGCGACGACCCGACTGCCGTCGCTCCCGACCTCTGGGTCCGAGCCGTCGGCGTCGACGGGGAACGCGCCCGGCGACTCGTGCGCGCGCACACCCCGGCCGGCCGACGCCGGCCGGAGCCGCTCCGGGTCGCACGGGTGGCGGCGCGTGCCGGGCGGTCGTACCTCGACTCCCCGGATCCGCCGGACCGGGAGTGAGATGCGGACGCGGCCGGTGGAAGCGCGGAGGACAGCGTCGGCGACGACGACGTTGCCGGCGACGTCATCGGTGACGGCGACGGCACCGACAACAGTGACGGTGGCACGGTCGAGGGAGACGGGTAGGTTTACCTCCGCGGCGGGTCGCGTTCCGGTATGAGCGAGCAGTCGCTTGACGGGGACCTGTGCGTGACCGACTGCGAGCGCTGTCCGGCGCTGGTCGAGTCTCGCTCACGCATCGTCGACGGCGTCGGTCCGAGCGACGCCGACCTCGTGTTCGTCGGCGAGGCCCCCGGCGCGAACGAGGACGAGGCGGGCGAACCGTTCGTCGGGCGCTCGGGAACCGTCCTCGACGACGCGCTCCGCGACGCGGGGGTGGCGCGTTCGGACGTCCGAATCACCAACTGCGTCCGGTGTCGCCCGCCGGACAACCGCGACCCGCACGCGGACGAACTGGCGAACTGCCGGGGCTACCTCGCGGCCGAACTCGAGCGCCTCGACCCCGAACTCGTGGTCACGCTCGGGAAGGTCCCGTCCCAGCACCTCCTCGACCGCTCGGTCGCCGTGACCCAGGAGGCGGGCGAGGTGTTCGACGCCCGCGTCGGCGACGCGACGGTTCGACTGCTGGTGTGTCTCCATCCGGCGGCGACGCTGTACGACCGGAGCCAGGCGGACGCGTTCGAGGAGACGATCCGGCAGGCGACGGCGCTCGCGGGGCTGACCGACGGCGACGGCGCGAACGGGCAGTCGCGGCTGGGCGACTACTGATCTCACTCCCCCTCGGACGACGGGCGACTCGGTTCCTCGTCGGCCGACGGGCGACCCCGCTCCTCGTCGGCCGACAGGTCGCGTCTGCCTCGCCACATTGCCCCGACGGCGAGGCCGAACGCCAACCCGGAGAGGTGGCCGCCGTTCACGCCGGCGGGCGCGCCCGGCAGGCTCACGAAGAGGTTGCCCGCGACCTCGACGACCGACGACAGCCCGACGATCGCGGCGACGACATCGAGCGGCGAGCAGTCGCGCCGGTGTCTGAGTCCGCGGACGAGCGCGAACCCGCCCAGGGCGTACCCCAGGCCGCTGATGCCGTAGAAGGCGACCCGCGACTCGGGGCTGTACGCCAGTAACACGGCGTAGCCGACGCCCAGGGTGAGCAGCGCGCCCGTCACGACGAACAGCCAGTAGCCTCGCGGCGAGAAGTGTCGCTCCTGTGGAGCCAGCACGACCAGCACGAGCGCGTTCGAGAGGAAGTGCGGGGCCCCGCGATGGAGGAACAACGAGAGGAGATACACCGCGTCGTCACCGGTGAGAAACAGGAACGCCGTCAGCGCCCGGACCGACGGCGCGCCGGTGAGATACGCCCCGGCGACCTGCAGCAGGAACACGACTGAGGTCAGCGCGACCAGCGCGAGCGTCGTCCGCGTTCGGGCCGCCCGATACTCCCGGACCAGCGCGGAGACGAACGCGCGGAAGTCGTCGGGCGGATCCGTTCGCCCGTCAGTTGCCATCGTCCTCGCCTCGGGGGCAGACGCCCTTAGCACTTGCTCGGCGAGGCGGTCGCTGGCGGACGGTGCGGTCGGAAGAATCTCGAGGCGAGAGCCCGGTACCGTTACTTGCCGCCGCGGTCGCCGCTGGAGACGGACGGCCGGGTCTTCTCGGTTCCCTTGCCGCGCTGGCTCAGGCCGCGGTTGCTCTTGCCCGCGTTCGTGAGCCCGCGGAACGCGCGACCCTTCTGGGAGTCGTCGCAGATCCAGTTGAGTTCGTCGTCGTTCTCGATCGCGGGGTGCTCGGGGTCGACGAGGATCACCTCGGTCCACTTCTGGGAGCCGTCCTGGCCCACCGAGTAGGAGGCGAGCACGCGGAGGTTCGGGAACTTCCGCGAGACGCGCTCCTCGCCGATGCGCTGGATGGACTTCCGGCGACCGATGCGGTTGACGCCCTGGCGCTTCGTCCGGCGGCCGGCCTTGTGGCGCTGCTTGCGCGCGCCGCCCTTGCGGACGGAGACGCGCGCCATCACGACGCCCTGCTTGGCCTTGTAGCCGAGTTCGCGCGCCTTGTCGAGGCGGGTCGGCCGGTCGATCCGGACGATCGCCCCCTCGTCGCGCCACTCCTGCTTGCGCTGCCACTGCAGTTCCGCGAGCTTGCCCTCGTCCTGGTTCCGCCAGGCTTCCTTGATGTGGGAGTAGAAGCTTCGTGCCATTGGTGGTCTCCGCGGGCGCTTGCGATTCAGCCGCGTCGAGGAACCCCCGAGCGGCCACATTTCGTCCCGGCGTACCGGGTGCCCGCCGGCGGCCCACCTGCCGGCGAGTTACCCGTAGTTCCGCGCTCGCGCTGTTAAGGGCTACGTTTCTCCTCCTCCGGCGGTCGAGGGCTCTGCGGACGCGTCGCAGTCGCGGAGATCGCGTCCCCGCTCAGCCGTCGCAGGTGAACGTCACCCGCTCTCGGTCGCCTCCCTGCGTCGTCCGGCCGGTGACGGTCACCTCGCCGATCTCGTCGGTGGCGGGGACGTGGGTGCCCGCGCAGGCGGTTCGGTCGAACGGGCCGCCGTCGCCCGCGGTTCCGCCGTCACCGTCACCGTCGTCGCCACCACCGATCTCGACGATTCGAAGCTCGGTGATCGAGTCGGGAAGCAGGTCGATCCGGGTCCGTTCGGTGTCGAGTTCCGCCTCCGCGACCTCGCGGTCCATCGTGTAGTGGCGCACCGGAAGCCCGTCCTCGACGAGGCCGTTCATGCGCGCCTCCACGTCGGCGAGGTCGGTCTCGGTGAACTTCGGGTACTCGGCGTCGAGGCGAGCGCGGTCGGCGTACAGCTGGTTGCCGACGGTCCGGGCGTCGAACTCGTCCAACAGCACCGCCGAGAGGAGGTGCTGTGCGGTGTGATACCGCATGTGTGCGTATCGTCGATCCCAGTCGAGTTCCCCCCGGACGACGGTCCCTTCCGGCGGTGCCGGCCCGTCGAGGTGGTGGTAGATCGTGTCCGTCTTCTCCACGTCGCCGACGGAGAACTCGTCCCCGGCGGAGACCCGCCCGCTCGACGCGTCGGCCGCATCGTCCGCCGCGTCCGCGTCGCTACCCGGATCGACGACTCGAAGCGTCCCCGTGTCGTTCGGCTGGCCCCCGCCGGTCGGATAGAAGTGCGTGCGGTCGAGGACGACCCGGTCGTCGAGCGCGCGCTCGACGGTCGCCTCGAACTCCCGGACGGTGCTGTCGGCGAGGTACAGTTGCTCGGTCACGTCGTCTCGAAGCCGGGGAGCGGACTTAGCCGTTGGCCACCCGGAACGCGACGCGCCCGTCGACGGCGTCGGCGACCGAGCGCGGTCGTCGTCGGCCGCACCTGTCGTAACGACTAAGAACGGAACGGGCCCTATCATTCCGTAATGAGAACGACGTACGTCTCTTTCGACTCGACCGACTACAGGAGGTGGGTGCCGTGGGCGTCGAAATAAAGGGCTCGCGGGTCACCGCCGAGGAGTTCGCGGACATGGAGCACTTCGTCCGCGAGTACCTCGCCGCCTCCGTCGAGAGCGAGGACGACGGCGGCCGGATGCGCTGGTACCCGTGGCACTCCGCGGAGTACCGCTTCAACCACATCCTGAACGTCGTCGACATCGCCGAGGAGATCGCGGCCAAAGAGGGTGCAGACACCGACGTGGTGCGCGTGGCCGCGCTGTTTCACGACGTGTCGAAGCTCGAGGCCGACCAAGACGTCCACGCCGAGGAGGGCGCGCGCGTCGCCCGACAGTACCTCGAGACCCGCGGCGACTACCCCGAGTCGTTCATCTCGGCGGTGTGCTCCTCGGTCGAGGACCACTCCTACCAGGGGCCGCTCTCGGACCTCGCGCTGGAGACCCGGTGTCTGATCGAGGCGGACCTCCTCGACAAGGTCGGCGCGAACGGCACCGCCCTCATGGTCCTCCGCATGGGCTACGAGGCGCGCACGCACATGGACGCCGCCGAGATGGTCCAGCGCGTGCTGGAGCGCGGCCGCGAGCACGCCTCGCGCGTCGAGAGCGACACCGCCGAGTCGATCGCCCACGAGCGACTCAAGCGCGTGCGCTGGTTCCGCGAGTGGCTGGAGGAGGAGGTCGCGCGAATGGACCGCGACCGCGACGATGTCGGCGACAGCGACCGCGACGACGACTGAGTCGAGGTCGACGACCGCACCGCGACAGCGCCCGCGACGAACTGAGTCGTCGGCGACGATCGAACCGGACTGCGACCGCGACAGCGCCGCGGTCGGCGTCTGCGACGCCGCCTACTGCCCGTTCCTCAGACCGTATCGAGCACGCCAAGGACGCGCTCTTCGGCCTCGCGGCCGGGGTCGTGCTCGCTCCCGTCGCGGTCGGCCTCGCTGTGCTCGGCGACGGTGCGCTCCATCGCCTCCGCGAGCGGCGTCGACTCCCAGCCCAGCGCCGCGAGCTTGCTCGTGTCGAGCACGTGCGGGTACTCGCGGTAGAGGATGAAGTCCTCGGCTTCGAGGTCGGCGGCCGCCAGCTCGCGCTCGCCGGCGTGGACCGCTTCCACGTCGGTGTCGGCGGCGTCGGCGATCACCTCGACCATCTCCTCCATCGTGACCAGCCGGCGGTCCCCGACGTTGTACGCCTCGCCGGGCTCGCCCTCCTCGGCGACGATCCGGAGGGCGCTTGCCACGTCCTCGACGTACGCGCGGTGCCAGAGGTTCTGTCCGTCGCCGGGGACGACGACCCGGTCGTGATTCAGCACGCGGTCGATCCAGTAGTCCAGCCGCTCGGTGTAGTCGTGCGGGCCGTAGACGATGCACGGCCGGACCGCCATCGCGTTCACGCCGTCCTCGGCGGCCGCGAACACCGCGCGGTCGCCCTCGGCCTTGCGCGGGCCGTACGTCTCGTGGGAGTCGTCGGTCGCCTGCTCGTCGGTACAGGCGCACAGCTCCGTGTCCTCCTCTCGCTTGGGGATCTCCTCGACGCCGTAGGCGGCCCCCGAGGAGATGTACACGTAGCCGTCCGCGTCGGCGAACAGGTCGGTCGCGACGCGCACGTCCTCCGGGTAGTAGGCGACGCAGTCGATGACGACGTCGGGGTCGACGGAGAGCTTCGCCGCCCGCAGATCCGTGTCGTCGCGTCGGTCGCCCTCGACGTGGGTCACCGATTCGTCGTCGGCGAAGGGGTTCTCGTGGTTTCCCCGATTGAAGATCGTCACCTCGTAGCCGTGATCGAGCAGGTCGTCGACGACGTGTCGCCCGATGAATCGGGTGCCGCCGATGACGAGCGCGGTGTCCGTCATGCACGAGCGGTCGGGTCGACGGCCGAAAAGCCCGCGGATGTCGGCCGTCTCAGCCGTCGTCGAGCGCCTCGAGCACGGCCTCCTCGGTGCGGCGGTCGAGCGACGACTCCGGGCCGGTGACGCCGCCGTCGACGTGCGCGCGAGCCGTCTCGGCGACGGACGCCGCAGGCGGCGTCGGCTCCCACCCGAGGGCGGCGAGCTTCTCGGTCGCGACCAGCGCCGGCCGGGGCGTGTACAGCGGGACCGACTCCGGCTCCACGTCGTGGGCGGCCAGTTCGCGCTCGCCGGCGTGCACCGGCTCCACGGCGGTGTCGAGCGCCGCGGCGATCAGCTCCAGCGACCGATCCAGCGAGTAGGCCGAGCGGTCGGCGGCGTTGTACGCCTCGCCCGGCTCGCCCTCCTCGGCGACCAGCAGGAGCGCGTCGGCGAGGTCGCGCACGAACACCCGGTGGAGCAGCGACCCGCCGTCGCCGGGGACGAGCACGCGCTCGTGTTCGGCCACGCGGTTCACCCAGTAGCCGAACCGCTCGGTGTAGTCGTGGGGGCCCTGCACGAGCATCGGACGGACCGCCATCGCCTCGACGCCGTCCTCGGCGGCCGCGAACACCGCGCGGTCGCACTCGGCCTTGCGGGGCCCGTACGTCTCGGCCGAGTCGTCCTCCTCCTGATCCGGCTCGCAGGGGTGCAGCGCCGTCTCGCCCTCGCGCATCGGTACGTCGCCGCCCGCGTACGCCGACCCCGAGGAGACGTACACGTAGCGCGCGTCGGCGAACACCGTCGTCGCCTCGCGCACCTCTCCCGGGTGGAGGCCGACGAAGTCGACCACCACGTCGGGGTCGACGGCGTCGCGGGCGTCCACGAGCGCCGCGCGCTCGGTCCGGTCGCCGGTCCGGTTCGAGACGCCCTCGCGGTCGACGAACGGGTCGTCGTGTTCGCCGCGGGTGAGCGTCGTCACCTCGTAGCCGGCCTCGAGAAACGCCTCGACGGTGTGGCGGCCGATGAACCGGGTCCCGCCGATGAACAGGGCGGCGTCGTATCTGGTCACGGACTCCGGTTCGGCGGCGGCGACAAAGCCGTTTGGCTCCCGGCCGGACGCGTGCTCGAGGGGAGTAAGCGTGGACCGTCGACCGCGGCGCTGCCCTCGGCCGGTCCGGGCTCGGCCGGTCCCGGCTCAGACGATCTGGCCCCAGAGCGGTTCGATCAGGAAGAAGAACGCCTGGTAGCCAGCGTACACGACGACGAGCCCGGAGGCGACGATCGCGCCCTTGGGCTTGTCGAGTGCCATGTCGTTGCGCGCCTCGACGCGCCGGGACTCGTACTCGAAGAAGTCGGCGACGACCGTCCCGACGACGAGCACGGACAGCACCATGCCGCCGTGGGGCTCGACGATCATGAACGCGAACGCCAGCGCCATCATCAGGAAGTTCGTCGCCTCGTGCGGGAGGTACCGCGACAGCGCCTCGTCGCCGTCGCCCTCCTCGGCGGCGCGCTCGAAGTTCCACTGTGCGAGCAGCCGAGTCCCGATGTTGGCGAGCACGACAACGAGGATGACGTACGGCAGCACCCCCGCCACGGACTCCAGCGCCCCGAGCGGGACGAGGAACTCAAGCGGTGACGGTAACATACGCGTACGTCGGTCCACGACTCATTAGAAGCTTTCCAATCCCGTGCGGGGTCGCCGGCGGGCCGTCCGACGGTCACGCCTCGGGGACGCGAAGCAGCGCGACGCGCCCGTCGACGGCGATGCTGACGGGCGTCTCCGGCGGGACGACGCCGGCGTCGTCGCCGTCGACGATCAGCCGGACGGCCGCCTCGTCGCGTTCGACCCGAAGGACGACCTCCTCGCCGAGGACCCAGGTGTCGGTCATCGTCGCGAACGGCGACACCGGGACCACGGACAGTCCGGTGCCGGGCGCGATCACAGAGCCGCCGGCCGCACGCGCGTACCCGCCCGACCCCGCAGGCGTGGCGACGACGACGCCGTCCGACCGGAACCGATCCACTCGACGCCCGCCGGCGTCGACCGCGTACTCCGATATCCGCGCCGGCTCGACCGTCATGAGGGTCGCGTCCAACAGCGCCCGCTCGCGCCGGTCCTCCCCGACCGTCACCGAGAGCATCGCGTGCTCGACGGGGCGCGCGTCGCCGGCGACGACCGACGCGAGCGCCTCGCTCGCCTCGGCCCGCGGCACGGAGTGAGGACCGCCGCCGCCGTCGACCGGAAGCACCGGCGCGGCCGGCTCGCCGAGGGCCGTCTCGACGAGCGCGCGCTCGCCGAGCGTCGCGACCGCGTCGGGGTCGGCGTCGGCCGCGACGACCTCGCCGCCGGCGGCCTCGACGGCCGCCCGGAGGGTTCCGTCGTCGCCCGACAGCGCCGCGCGGAACTCGCTCATCGACCCGGGGTTGACGTGGGGCCGACTTAACGAACGGGATACGCGTCTGCCCCGTCCGGGGAACGGCCGGTCCTTCTCTATCTCTCGCCCGCTCTCCCGCTCTCTTCGGCACCCACTTTGCTTCTCCCGATCCCCACTCCCTCCCGGTCTCCACCCTCTCGGTTCCGGTAGCCTGATACCGTCGGTGCGGATACACACGCCCGATCGAATGATCTCCGGCGGCCCCGCGGTCCAGTTCGTCGTCGTCGCGATCGCCGTGGTCGGACTGTGGATCGGCGCGCGCCTCCTCGTGGACGCCGTCGTTCGACTGGCGAGGCGCGTCGGGCTCTCCGATCTGACGGTCGGGCTCACCGTCGTCGCGATCGGTACGTCGACCCCCGAGCTGTCGGTCACGATCGACGCGGCGCTCAAGGGACTTGGTGACATCGCCGTCGGCAACGTCCTCGGGTCGAACGTCTACAACCTCGCGTTCATCCTCGGCGTCGTCTCGCTGCTCAGGGTTATCCCGATCGCCGAATCGCTCGTCTGTCGCGACGGCCTGGCGCTGCTGGCGAGCACGGCGCTCGGCGGGGCGGTCCTGCTCGACCTCGCCGTCTCCCGAACGGAGGGTGCCGCGCTGCTCGCGGCGTTCGTCGTCTACACCGCCTATCTCCTTCACACGGGGACGACCCCGGGGGACGGGTCCGGGGAGGACGCGTCCGGAGGCGACGACTCCGCCCGGGTCACGCGTGATGTGACCGAGCGCGTCGCGTTCCGCGGTCGCGACGTCGCCCTCCTGGTCGTCGGGCTCGCGGTCGTACTCGTCAGCGGGGACGCCCTCGTCGCCGCGGCGTCGGCGCTTGCGCGGGGGGCGGGCGTCTCCGACTGGGTCATCGGGGGAACGATCGTGGCGGCGGGCACCTCGACTCCGGAGTTCGCCGTCTCGCTGGTGGCGCTTCGCCGCGGAAGCCTCGGGGTCTCCGTCGGCAACGTGATCGGGAGCAACGTGTTCAACCTGGTCGGGGTCGTGGGGATCGCGGCGCTCGTCCGACCGTTGACCGTGAGCCCCGCCGCCCTGGAGACGCTCGCGTGGCTCGCCGTCGTCTCCCTCGTCATGGTCGCGGCGCTGTGGACCGGACGAGTCCTGTCGCGGTCTGAGGGGGCGCTGTTCGTCGGCTCCGAGGTGGCCCGCTGGACGCTCGGGTTGCTCGGACGGTTCGGCTGACCGCGCCGGCGTCGACCTCGTGAACGCCCCGCGGACGACGCCGATCGGTCACCGCCGCGATGCGCGATGGCTCGCGGACGGGGTTCAGACGAGTCTCGAACGGGGCTCAGACGAGTCTCGAACGGGGCTCAGACGAGTCTCGAACGGGGCTCAAACGAGTCTCAGACGGGCTTTCGACGACTCTCGAACGGCTCCGAACGACTACCGAACGACGGTCCCCTCGTCGTCGTACGGCCAGTCGCCGATCACCTTCATCCCGGTCGCCTTGTCCTCGGCCTCCAGGGCGGCGGCGATTTTACCCGGGTCGCGTCCGGCGATCTCGGTGTCAGCGTCGGCGAGGTCGGCGACGAGGGCGGTCACGAGGATCGCCTGCTCCCGGAGGTTTCGCGGCTCAAGTTTCTCCAGCGTGTCGGCCTCGGTGTGTCCCCAGCCGCGGCCGCTGTCCCCGGTCTCGCCGGCGACCATGTACCCCGGGACGCCGTGGATCACGAACGGCCAATGGTCGCTGTGGGGCACCTGTTCCTCGCTCGTCGAGACCGGGTGATCGAAGCGGTCGGCGAGGCGCTCGGCGGCCGCCGTCAGGTCGTCGAAGCCGTGCGTCGACAGCGACAGCGTCCGGCCGAAGACGTTGGAGTCGACGTTGACGACCGCCCTGACCGCGTCGCGGTCGGCGCGCTCGGCCTCGACGCCGGAGCCGATCAGACCGACCTCCTCCGCGCCGTAGGCGACGAACCGGACGCGAGTGTCCAGGTCCGCCTCCACGCCCGCGAGCGCGTTCGCCACCTCGACGATCGTCGCCGTGCCAGCGCCGTTGTCCATCGCGCCCTCGGCGATGTCGTGGGCGTCGACGTGCGAGGAGACGAGGACCTCCTCGTCGGTGTCGGGCCCCAACTCGGCCATCGCGTTCCCGCTCGTCGCGCGCGGCGTCTCGCAGTCGACCGTCACGGTCACCGGTTCGCCGCCGTCGCGGCGCGAGAGTCGCGCGCCGACCTCGCTGCTCACGCCGACGGCGGGGATGTCGCCGATGGGCTCGTCGTCGGTGCCGACCGATCCGGTCGGCGGGAGACAGCCCTCGACGTGGTTGCGGAAGACGAACGCGGCCGCGCCGTGCTCGACGGCGTAGTAGTACTTCTCGGTGCGGTGGATGAAGCGGTCGACGTCCTCCGGCGTGTCCGAGGAGACCATCACCACGTCCCCTGCGATGTCGGCCTCCTCGAAGTCCGACGGGAGGCCGTGACCGAGGTCGACGAGGTCGCCGGCGACCTCCCCGGCGGGCGAGCGCGGGAGGGCGATGCACGGTTCGCTCCGGCCGTCGGCGTCGATGCCGGCATCGCCGCGCTCCCACCCCTGGAGGTCGAACTCCTCGATACGGGCGTCGCGACAGCCGGCGTCCGCGAGCGCGTCGCGGACGAGTTCCAGCCCCTCGCGCTCGCCGGGACTCCCCGCCATGCGGTTGCCCACGTCGACCAGGTCCTCCAGGAGGCTCCAGCCCGCGTCGCTCGTGAACGTCTCGCCGATCCAGTCGGTCCGCTCGCTGAGGTCGGTCACGGCGGTTCGGTTCGCTCGACCGCCCAAAGAGCTTCGGAAGCCGGCCGCGGCGGCCGGGTGTCGCCGGCGGCGACGGTCGCCGTCCAGAGACGTCGCCGCGGGTCGCCGCGGGACGGCCGCCGTCCCCGGAGACCTACCGCGCGACGCTGACGAACTCGTAGGCGTACACCCAGTTGAGCATGACGTAGGTGACGACGCCGAGTGTGAGCGAGAGGATCCACGTGCCCGCGGCGATCCGGCCCACCCGGCGGTGAGGCGTCTCCGTCCGCAGTTCCTCGGGCGCGTGGGTCCACCCGAGCACGATGGCGTACAGCACCACCGGTACGGTCAGGATCGAGAGGACGATGTGGATCGCCAGCATCGCGAGGTACGCGAGTTCGACCGCGCCCGCGAACGCCCCGAGGAACGCCGTCTCGCGGATGACGATGTGTTTCTCGCCCGGGCCGCCGCCGACCCTCGTGAGATACAGGACCAGGAACACCATGATCAGTCCGAAGGACGCGCTCATCGCGGCGGCGTGCTTGCGGACCTCGCCGCGGCGGATCCAGCGCCACCCGAGCACGAGCAGCACCGTCGTCACGGTGTTGACGGCGGCGATGGCGTGGCTCAGGAGGTTCACCTCGTCCTGCGTGAGCGACGGGAAGACCGAGTCGGGGACGACGCCCGCGAACGTCCCGATGACGAGCGCGTAGCCGACGACCGACACGACCGCGACCGTCGCCCGCGGGTACCGTTTCACGGTCTCGAGCGGGCCGCTCGCGTCCGCTGTTGCCATTACCCGGACTCGGGTCGGCGTCGACTTGCGTCTTCGGGTTCGCGAGCCGAACGTCGCGAGCGCGTCGGCGGGTGTGGCGAACGATCGGAACTATGTCGACTCGATTTCACCCGTCTCGTATGGATCCCGACTCCGTCGCCGGCGACATCTCCGCCGCCTCCCGCGAGGCCGTCGCCGACGCGCTCGCCCGCCTCTGCGACGAGTGGGGCGAATTCCCGGTCGAGCGCAAGCGCTGGGACCTGACGGCTGTCGAGTGGGACGACGACCGCGAGCGATTCGCCGCCGGCACCGTCGGCGGGGCGGGCGCGTGGGTCCGTCGAGACGACGGCCGCGCGCTCGTTGTCCGTCACGAGGGGGAGACGGCGTGGTCGGAACCGGGTGGGAAACAGGAGCCGGACGAGTCGCTCGCGACGGCGGCCGTCCGCGAGACGCGCGAGGAGACGGGCATCACCGTCGCGCTCGACGGCGTCGTGACCGCCCACCGGATCGCTGAGCACGCCCCCGACCGGCCGCCGCTGTACCGGCTTATCGCGGTGTTCTCGGCGCATCCCGTCGCCGACCCGACCAGCCTTGACCCGCGCGAAGGGGAGATCGCCGAGGCCCGCTGGATCGCCGACCACCCCGACGACTTGCTGTATCCCGAGGTCGCCGAGTTCCCCTTGTAGCGACGCGGACGTCGCCGTGACCTCTCTGTGGCTCCGCCATTTCGGCCGTCTCCATTCCCCGCTGCACTCCGGTCTCTCGGCTGCCGGCGTTCCGGTCGCGTCACCGGCGAAAAGCCTACACTCGCCGACTCGAACGGGGTCCCGTGTCCCTCCACGCGCGGCTCGATCCGGTGCTCCCCTGGGCGCTCGACTGGTGGGAGCTGTGGGCGCTCATCGCGCTCGGCCTGCTCGGCGTGCGGCTCATGCCCCGGATCGTCGCCCGTACCGAACGCCCCGACCCGCTTCCCGAGGAGGTCGCCCGCGCGGTCGAGCGCGTGGGCGTCCCGGCCGACCGCGTCGGGGTGATCCGGCGCGACGGCGGGGTGCTCGCGTACGCGGCCGGCCTCACCGCGAGTCACGGTCGGGTGTTCGTCTCGACCGGCCTCCTGCGGGAACTCGACCCGGCGGGCGTCGCGGCGGTCGTCCGCCACGAGCACGCCCACCTCGCCCGGGGCCACGTCCCGATACGGCTCGGTATCCCCTGTGCGTACGCCGTCGCCTGGGCGGTCGACGCGACGCTGTTCGGCCGGGCGGGCCTGATCGTCGGCGGACTGCTCGCGGTCCCGCTGGCGTACCTCTCGCTGCGGGTCGCTCGCTGGACCGAGTACGACGCCGACGCCGACGCCGCCCGCCACGCTGGCGGCGACTTTCGCGACGCGCTCGCCCGGCTCGCGGCCGGCGGCCACCTCGGAGGAACGACGCCCGCAGGCGGGCGAATCCCTCGCCTGTTGGCGTCGCTGTCGATGCACCCGCCGCTGGCGCGTCGCCTCCGACGGCTCGACGACCGCCGCGATGGCACGCCGGAGGCGCAGACGAGTCCGAGGCCCGGCGACGACTGATCGCCGCGGGAACTGCGGGAACTGAACGCCGGCGACCGCCTCAGACGACGCCGGTGAACGTCGCCACCTCGATGGCCGCCTGCTCGCTGACGCCGTCGCCGAGGATCGTGTAGCGGTCGCGGATCGTGTGAGCCGTCGTGAGCGCCTCGATCACGGTCCCGTCGTCGATGCCGAGTTCGTCGGCGGTCGTCGGCGCGCCGATCGCCTCCAGCGCGTCGCGGATGGCGCGCCATTGACCGTTCTCGCCCGTGTGGAGGTACTCGGTCATGATCGAGCCGACGCCGACCTGGTGGCCGTGGAGGCCCGGGGAGTCGGCGATCCGGTCGAGTTGGTGCGAGAACAGGTGCTCCGCGCCCGACGCCGGGCGCGAGGAGCCGGCGATCGACATGGCGACGCCCGAGGAGACAAGCGCCTTCGAGACGATCCACGCCGACTCCTCGAGTCCCTGTTTGATCGAGCCGGCGTTGTCGACGAGCATCTCGGCGGTCATCTCCGAGAGCGCGCCGGCGTACTCGCTGTACTCGACGTTCTTCAGCCGGCGGGCGAGCCGCCAGTCCTTGACCGCGGTGTAGTTCGAGATGATGTCGGCGCACCCCGCCGTGGTGAGCTCCCACGGCGCGTTCGCCATGATCTCGGTGTCGGCGATCACAGCCAGGGGCGGGTCGGCGGCCACCGAGTGGCGGGTGTCGCCCTCCGGAATGGACGAGCGCCCGGAGACGATGCCGTCGTGGCTGGCGGCCGTCGGCACCGAGACGAATCCCACGCCGACCTCGTCGGCGGCCATCTTCGCGAGGTCGATCGGCTTCCCGCCGCCCAGAGCGACGAGGTACGTCGCGTCGGCGGCCTCTGCGGCCTCAACGACCTCGCCGACGGCGTCGAAGCTGGCGGAGTCGACGGTGACCGTCGCGGCGTCCTCGAACTGCGCGCGGAGCCGATCGCCGGCCAGATCGTCGGGGGTCGGCGAGGTGACGAGCAGCGGTCGACCCGACAGCGACAGCTCCGAGACGGCCGTCCCCACGTCGTCGAGCACCCCGTGCCCGACGAGGACGTTCCGCGGGAGCTTGATCCACGTCGACTTGGCGAACATGCCAGCCGCTTCCGGACGGGACACCAAAGGGGTTGCCGTGTCCGTCGACCGAGGGTTCATATGCGATACCGGGACCACGACCGACGATGGACGCCACGTGAGGATCGCCCCGGCGCGCTCAGCGGGTGTGCGACCACGCGCGTCGGGGACGGCGGCGGTCGCCTGTCAGCCCCCGAACCTGTCGTTCACGGTAGCGACTGCATCGTGTCGACGGTCGCGGCGTACCCGTTCGCGTCGCCGGCGACTCACACCACGGGACCGAGTGTCCGGGCCGCATCGAGGAGGAACGCGACGCCGAAGCCCGCCAGCAGCAGCGCCGAGCCGACGGCGACGACCGGCGCGAGCGACTCGACGCGCGATCGCGCGGCGACGAGCGCGCCCGGGAAGCCGGTGATCCACAGGCCGATCCCGGCGAAGAAGCCGACGATCAGCGCCGGACTCCCGGTCTCGACGACGAGGCGGCCGGCCAGCGCCGGCACCTCCGCGGCGGCGAACACGTCGATTCGGCCGGGTTCGAGCAGGCCGACGCCGACGGTGAGCCAGAACAGCACCTGGTAGGGGTTCGCCAGCGCCAGCGTCAGCGCCTTCCGGAAGCCGGCGGAGTCCTCCTCCGCGAGTCCGGTGTCGACGCCGAGGAACGACTCCCGGACGGCGGTGGCGGCTCCGTAGGCGTAGTACAACATGAGGAGGCCGCCGATGCCCACCATGACGCCCCTGAGCAGCGGCACGCGGTTCACCACGCCGACCGCGCCGACGACCGCGAGCACGAGGAAGATCGCGTCGGCGGTCGCCGCGCCGAGGCCGGCGCGGACGCCCGCGGTCCATCCACGGAGCACGCTCTCCTCGGCGATGACGGCGTTCATCGGACCGGGCGGGGCCGCCAGCGCGAGCCCGAACGCGACGCCCGCGACCAGCGAGGCGGCGACTGTCACGCCCGGAGAGAGGGGCGGTGCCGTGAATAACGCCGCGGTTCGTGCCCGCGACGGGGAGGGGCCGTCACGCCAGCGACAGCACCGCTCCCGAGACGGCGCTGACGACGGTCTCCCAGACGGAGATACCCGTCGTCAGCGCGAGCACGGTGTCGATCCCGAATAACGCGAACAGCGTCGCGCCCGCCAGGTGTGCCTTCCGCACGTCGAAGCGGTGGCTGAACCGGTGGAACACGTAGGCGTTCGCGAGGCTCACGGGAACGATCGCGGCCATCTCGCCGACCCAGATGGCGGAGGTCGCGCCGTACTGCGTCGCGAGTCCGATCGTGACGAGCTGCGTCTTGTCGCCGAACTCGCCGGCGGCCATCATCGCGAAGATTGAGAGGAAGCTCCCGACGCGCCCCGAGATCTCGGTACCGAACAGGCTGACCGTGCCGTCGACGCCCGAGAGGGGCTGTCCGCCGTCCGGCTCCGCGGCGTGTGCTCCCGCGTCGGCGGCCGGAGCCGACCGCAGCAGCAGAACCGCAAACGCGAGGAACATGACGGCCGTGAACGCGTCGAGGATCGTCCCCGACAGCACCGACTGTAAGGCCGCGCCGAAGGCGATCTCCAGGGCGGTCCAGCCGGCGAACGCCGCGCTCGCGGCGGCGACGACGACCGACGGGCGATAGCGCGTCGACAGCCCCGCGATGATGAACTGCACCTTCTCGCCGGGCAGGACCGCGAGCTGTGAGACCGCGGCGACGACGACGATCTCCCAGTAGCTCACGCGCCGCCGACACCCTCGTTCGCCGTCACCGCGTCGCTTGCGTCGTCGAGCGGCCGAACACGGACGCCCGCGGCGATCGCCTCCGGCAGACTCTGTTCGCGGTCGTGGCCGTCGTCGTCGGGGTCGGGTTCCGTGCTATCGCCGACGATCGCCACAGTCACCATCCCGAACGGCGCGATGTCCCGCACCTCGACGACTGTTCCGGGAGTGATCCCGGCGTCCTCGAGGTACTCCAACTCGTCGTCGTCGCGGTCGCTGACCCGCGCGATGACGACCCGACCGCCGACTCCGAAGTCGGTGAGCGGCATCGCGTCGCTCTCGGCGGGCGGCGTGAGGTCGGCGCTCGGGATGGGATCGCCGTGCGGGTCGACCGCGGGATCGCCCAGCGCCTCGGCGACGCGGCGCTCGAACTCCTCGCTGATGTGGTGTTCGAGGGCGTCCGCCTCGTCGTGCACCTCGCTCCAGGAGTAATCGAGGTGCTCCGCGAGGTACGCCTCCAGCAGCCGGTGGTGCCGGAGCACCTCCAGCGCGACCGTTCGCCCCTCGTCGGTCAGCTCCGCACCCTTGTACTTCTCGCGCTCGACGAGGCCGTGCTCGGCCAGCGTCTCCAGCATGCTCGTCACGGTCGGCGGGGTCTTGCCCACTCGCTCGGCGATTGCCGAAGTCGACACCGGCGGCCCGTCCTCCATCTGGAGGACGTAGATAGCCTTCAGGTAGTCCTCCATCACGTCGCTCAACATCTACGTGCTCGGGATTAGACTCGTCTAACGGAAATAGTCAACGGCTCGAACGGCTCGGTTGACGGGTCTCGCGACGACGGTGGGGGCGGTCGGTAGCAGCCGGTAGCAGCCGGCGGCGGCCACCAGCGGTCCGCGGTCGGAGTTGTCGGCGACCGGCGCTCAGATCCCTTTCCCCATGAGGTGACTGCGGAGCACGTCGGGCGTCTTCACGCCGGCGTCGGGGTTGACGATCACGAGCTCGTCTTCGCCCGTGAGATCGCCCGTCTCCGCGAGGTGCCACGCGCCCGCGAGGGCGATCCCGCCCGCGCCGCCGACCTCGATGACCTCCGACTGCGCGACCGTGACGGCGCTCTCGAGGGCGTCGTCGTCCTCGACGGTCACGGTCGCGCCGTCGACCGACCGAAGGGCCGCCAGCGCGCGGTCGCCGCCGGCGGGGGCGTCGATCTCGGCCTCGCCGACGATCGTGTCCGGCGTCGCCCACGGCTCGACGGTGTCGGCCCCGGACTCGTGGGCCGTCGCGATCGGCGCGCAGCCGGCGGGCTGGACGGCGTACACGTCCGGGACCTCCGTCGCGAGGTCGAGTTCGACCAGGTCGCGCAGTCCGCGGGCGACGCCGACGACCAACTCGCCGGTGCTCGCGGGAACGACGACGGCGTCGGGGAGGTCGCCGTCGAACCTGCCGGCGTCGAGCAGTTCGTACGCGAGCGTCTTCGCGCCGTCGTGGCGGTACGGCGTCGTGAACTCCTGGAGGGAGTGGTACTCGGCGGCCAGCTGCTCGCCGACCGCGTCGGCGGCGTCGCCGTAGCGCCCGCCGACGACGCGCATGTCGCCGCCGTGGACGTTCACCATCGCCTTGTTCGAGAAGGCCGTGCGCGAGGGGACGAACGCGTACGACCGGAGGTCGGTCCGGCCGGCGTAGGCGGCGGCGGACTGCCCGGCGTTGCCGGCGGCGGCGAGCGCCAACGGCTCCAGTCCGCGCTCGGCGGCGGCGGTGACGGCGGGGCTCATTCCCCGGTCGACGAACGTTCCGGTCGGGTTGCGGCCCTCGTCTTTCACGAACGCGGCCGCGACGCCGAGTTCGTCGGCGAGACGGTCGGTCCGCACCAGCGGGGTGTCGCCCTCGCCCGCGGTGATCGCCGACTCCACCGGGAACGCGAGCAGGTCGCCGAAGCGGTACTGCCCCGGGGCGTCGCGGTCGCCGAACGCCGCGGGGTCGACCGCGTCGAGGTCGTACGTCGGCGTCAGCGGCGCGCCGCAGTCGGGACAGCGGCCGTGCTCGCCGACGCCGAACGTCTCCTCGCAGCCCGTGCACGCCAGCCCGTCGAACGCGTCCGTCGTCTGCATTCGTCGGTGCTTGGGCGCGCCGCCGCAAGGATGTGCTGGTTCCGGTCGCGCCGAAGGGACGAGACCGGGTACGCCTTTGTGGGATCCGCTCCAAGCCGGCGTATGTCGGATTCGCCGAAGGTCGTCGTCGCGGGCGCGGGGCTGGCCGGACTCGTCGCGGCCCGTCACCTCGCCGAAGGGGGTGCGGACGTCACTGTGTATGAGCGCCGCGGCGAGGTGGGCGGCCGCGTTCGCTCGCGCCGCGAGGACGGCTTCACGCTCGACCGCGGCTTTCAGGTGCTGTTCACCGGCTACCCGGCCGTCCGGCGGGAACTCGACCTCGAGGCGCTCGACCTCAGGGAGTTCCGTCCCGGCGCGGTCATCTGCTCGGGCGAGGCCGGCACCCGGAGCGTGCTCTCGGACCCGGTACGGGATCCGCGCTCGCTCCTCGAGTCGCTGTTCAACCGTCGGGTGACGACGACCGACAAGCTCCGGACGCTCGCGCTGCGGCAGGACCTCCGCGGACGCGACGAGTCGTGGTTCTTCGCCGGTCCCGACGCCTCGATCCGGGAGTACCTCCGCGAGTGGGGGTTCTCGCGCAAGTACGTCGAGAACTTCGTCGCCCCGTTCTACGGCGGCATCACGCTCGACCGATCGCTGTCGACGTCCAAGCACGTGTTCGCGTACACCTTCCGCGCGCTCTCGGCGGGCGAGATCGCGGTGCCGGCGGCGGGGATGGGCGCGGTCTCCGAGCAGCTTCGCGCCCGCGCCGAGGCCGCCGGAGCCGAGGTCGTCACCGGCGAGGGCGTCGAGGGGATCGACCGCGACGGCGACGACGGGGGTCGGGACGACGGCGTCACCGTCGAGACGACGGAGCGCGCCGTCGGGGCCGACGCCGCGGTCGTCGCGACCGACCCCCGGACGGCCCGGGACCTGACCGACGTGGAGGCGATCCCGACCGACGGCGTCCCCTCGACGACGCAGTACTACCGCCTACCCGATTCGGTTCCGATCTCGACCGGGCGAAAGATCCTCCTCAACGCCGACGGCCCGTCGCCGAACGTGGTCGTTCCTCTGACCGATGTCGCCCCCGAGTACGCGCCCGACGGCGAGCAGCTGCTGTGTGCGACGTTCCTGGGCGAGCCGTCGCTCGACCGCGACGCCGCCGACCTCGCGGCCGACACACGGGCGGCGCTGGACGCGTGGTATCCCGAACGCAGCGTCGACCGACTGGAGCCGATCCGCACCGATCGGATCGCGTTCGCGCAGTTCGCCCAGCCCCCCGGCGTTCACCCGGAACTTCCGGACACGACCGACCCCGAGGGGCCGGTGTATCTCGCGGGCGACTACACGGAGTGGTCGTCGATTCAGGGCGCGATGGAGAGCGGCCGGCTCGCGGCCGACGCGGCGTCGGACAGACCGGTCTGACCCGTCCGCGGCCGCGCCGGTCACTCCTCGATGGGCCTCGACGACACGTCGAACACCGTGAGGAACCGCCGGACCGCCTCGTCGGTCCCCACGATCACCAGCCGGTCGTCCGCCTCGATCCGCCGGTCGGGGTCGAGGCTCATCGTCAGGTCGCCGCCGCGCTCGACCGCGATGACGCGACAGCCGGTCCGCTCGTAGATGCCGCTGTCGGCGAGCGTCTTCCCCGCGAACGGCTCGGCGGACACGCGGTCGATCCGGATCTGGCTGCCCGCGCCGATCACGTCCTCGCCGCGGAGTTCTCGGGCCACCATCCGGGCGCTGATCCGGGGTACCGAGAGCACGTAGTCAGCGCCCGCGCGAAGCGCCTTCGTCGTCGCCTTCGCGTCGCTCATCCGTACGAGTATCTCGATGTCGGGGTTCAGCGACCGCGCGAGTACGGCGGTCAACAGCGCAGCCGAGTCGTCCGGGACACACACCAGGATGACACCGGCGTCCTCGACGCCCGCCTCGCGGAGGACCTCGCGGGTCGACACGTCGCCGACCACGTCCACGCCGGGTCCATCGACCACGTCGACGGTCGTCACCGGTACGCTGGGCTCGCCTTCGACCACCGACAGCGCCGCGTTCCCGACCTCCCCGAGCCCCGCGATGACGACGCCCTCGTCGCGGCCGCGGGGGCGCACCGGTCGGGCCGTCTCCCCGAGTTCCTCCAGCGCCTCGTGGTCGCCGGACACGAGCAGGACCGTGTTCGGACCGATGACCGAATCGGGATCGGGCGGGAGTTGGAGCTCGCCGTCGATCCACGCGCCCACGACGTTTGCGCCCGTCCGCTCGCGGATGCGCGAGTTCCGGATGCTGACGCCGTCGAGAGAACTCCCCCGGCTGACGGAGATCTCCGTCACCTCCAGTCCCTCGGCGACGCCGACCGTGTCGTGGAGCTCCGAGGTGTACAGCGACATCGCCTTCCGCGCGAGGCGTTGCCCGAGGACCGCACGCGGTGAGACGACGCTGTCGGAGCCGCTGGCGAGCAGTACGTCCCGCAGGGAACTGTCGTCGGTCAGCGTGATGATCTCCACGTCGGGGCGGAGCGACCGAATCGTGAGGATGGTGTCCACGTTCGCCTCGTCGGCGTCGGTGATGACCGCCCGAGCGTTCCCGATGCTCGCGCGCTCGAACGCCGAACTCTCCTGCGGGGAGCCGTGGATCGCGGAGTAGCCCTCGTCCGAGAGGTCGATCGCCTCCTCCTCGTCGGAGGAGATGAGCACGTAGTCGATGCCGAGCTGTTCGAGCTCGTCGAGCAGCACCGCGGAGTCGCGGCGGTACTCGCAGACGATCACGTGGTCGTGCTTGGGCGACAGCCGGCTGTCGAGGTCGATCTCCGCGCCGGTGAACAGCGGAATCACGATCACCCGGAGGGTGAAAAAGCCGACGCCGATGCCGCTGAGCTGCATGAACACCATGAAGAGGTTCATCCACGGCGACTCCCACGGCGAGTCGGCACCGTACCCGGTCGTCGTCATCGTCTCCGTGACCGTCTGGAACGACCGGAAGATCGACTGCGGCCGTCCCTCCAGTACGCTCATTCCGGTGTTGTAGATGACCGTGTACGTCAGCACGAGCGCGGTCAGTCCGAACAGGTAGTAGATGATGAGCCGACTCCGGCGTGAGAGGTCGTCGTATCGCGACGACCACGGGATCCAGGCCATGAGGACTGTCCCCCGCTTGCGGGGCCTCCTACGAATCAGTTTCTGCCGAGCCCGCCGATGGATCCGGGTTCAGGCCGCCGATCGCGGACGCGTCGATCGGGGAACCTCGACCGCCGGCGCTCACCGACTCCAGAACGCCGGCGTGAACACGACCAGCACCGAGAGCACCTCCAGCCGTCCGATCCACATCAGGAACACCATGTAGAGCTTCGCCGGAACGGAAAACGGCAGGAAGCTGTTCATCGGCCCGACGGGACCGAAGCCCGGGCCGACGTTCCCGAGCGTCGCGATCGCGACGCTCATCGCCTCCAGTCCGGACAGGGACAGACCCGCGGTACGGAGGCTGTCGAGGTACAGCAGGACCGTCGAGAGCGCGAACAGCAGGAGAAACAGTACGATGAACACGAACACGTCCCGGACGGTGTCGTCCTCGACGACCTCCGTAGTGAGCCGGATCGGCCTGACGGCCTCGGGGTGAACGGAGGTGAAAAGCGCCCGCCCGATCTCCTTTCGGACGAGCACCCAGCGGACGATCTTGATCGACCCGGCGGCAGACCCCGCGGACCCGCCGAGGAAGTACGCGAACAGGAGGATCGTCTGCGCGGAGGGCTCCCACGTGTTGAAGTCCATGCTCGCGTACCCGGTCGTTGTGACGATCGCGAGCACCTGAAACAGGCCCTGTCGGAGCGCGTTCTCGAGGTTCCCCGGGATCGGATCGACGTTCGCGGGCGTCTCGGCGAGGCCGACGCCGAGGAACAACAGCGCCGAGACGACCGTCCCGAACGCAACCATCGCGAGGAGGTATCCGCGGAACTCGACGTTGTCAATCAGCCTGCGGGGTTCCCCGCGCAGGACGTACCAGAACAGCGCGAAGTTCGTCCCGGCGACGATCATGAACGGCATCATCGCCCACTGGACCGCCGGCGCGAACGCCTCGGCGCTGCGGGCCTCCGGCGAGAAACCCCCGGTAGGCAGCGTCGTGAGCGCGTGGGCGACCGCGTTGTAGAGGTCCATGTTCGGCGCGACGCCCGCCAGGAACAGGACGTAATAGACGACGGCCGCAAGCAGCGTGAAGCCGGCGTAGATCCCCCACAGCGCGCGCGCCGTCTCCTGGATCCGCGGCGTCAGCTTCTCCAGCGACAGGCCGGGCGCTTCCTCGCGCATGATCTGCGCCCCGCCGACCGACAGCTGCGGGAGGATGGCGACCATCAACACGAGGATCCCCATCCCGCCGAGCCACTGGGTGAGCTGTCGCCACATGAGGATCGCGCGCCCGTGGCGCTCGATCGAGATCTCCCCGAGGACGGTCGCGCCCGTCGTCGTGAAGCCGCTCATGCTCTCGAAGAGGGCGTTGACCGGGCTCGCGACGGTTCCAGTCCCGGCGACGAGGTACGGCACAGTCCCCGCCGCCGGCACGAGCAGCCACGCGAGGCTGACCAGGAGAAACCCCTCCCGGTTTCCGAGTTCGCCGTCGCCGCGGACGCGCTCCATGAGGGTCCCCGCACCGACCATGACGACGCTCGTCGCCACGAACGGCAGCGGGTCCTCACCGTAATACAGCGCGAGCGCCAGCGGGAACAGCGGGGTGACGCCGATGTATTTGAGGACCGTCCCGACGGAGGCGACGCTTACCCGGTAGTCGACGTGGGCGCTTGGCAGACTGACCATCGAATGACTGTATCGATCGACGGGTGACGGATGGTCGTTTCGGGACGGCGCGACGCCGGCGACGCTCGCCGTGCGAACGTGCGCCCCGGGTCCGACCGTGGGTCAGCTCTCGCGGTCCGCGTCCGTCACGAACGCCTCGACCACGCCGGCGGTGTCGCCGCTGCGGGACAGCACCGTGACGATGTCGTCCGGACGGACCTCGGTCGTCCCGTGCGGGGTCAGCACCCTGTCGTCGCGCTCGACGGCGACGACGAGCGCGTCGTCGTCGAGGACCCCCTCGCGGACCGCCTCGGCCAGCGTGAGCCCGACGATCGGTGCGCCCGCCTGGGCGGTCACGTCGACGACGTTGGCGTCGCCCGCAAGGCTGATGAAGTCCGTGGCGTCGTCGATCGCGACGCCGTCGTCGGGTCCGAAGGGACCGAACGGTCCGGTGGTCTCGGCCTCCACGAGCGTCTCGTCCTCGACCTCGATACCGAGCTTCGAGAGCGCCCGTGTGATACGACGGAGTGCCTCGGTGTCCTCGCCGACGGCCAGCACGTGGAGGTTCCGGCGACCGGTCATCAGCTCGCGGACGTTGATAACCCCGGGGACGGATCCGGCGTCCCGCGCCAGCGGCTTCCGCTCGGAGACCGGTACCGTGCAAACGTAGAGGTTCGTCAGATAGCCGTCCGCCCGCTCGAAGTCGACGCCGACGGTGTAGTTGCGGATGATGCCGTGTTCCTCGAGCTGGTTGATCCGGTTTCGGATAGTCCCCGGCGAGACGTTCACCTGGTCTGCGATCGCCGGGGCGGACGTGTTTCGTGCGTCGCGCATCAGCTCGTAGATGATACGCCGATCGATCTGGTCGAGACGGTACCCCATACCCCACGCTCGCCGGGTGTGCTCTTATGAATCCGGGATCCTCGTCGCTCGCCGAGAGATACTTATTCGACAAATTAACGACGTTGGATTACTGAAAGCGCAACCAGATCGGCATTATTATGCGTATGACGGATCGAACGCGGATATGACCGACCGAATACCGGGACGACGAATACGACCGACCACGCCGCACGGTGGCGCTCCCGACGGAGCGCGTCCTCGAACGGGGGGTCGATCCCCACCGTTGGACGGATCGACAGCCTCGAGGGGTGTGTAGCGCGATGTCGCTCCTGAGTCACGTCGTCCTCCCGGTCGCGAGCGACGACGACGCGGAGAAGACGTGTGCGGCGATCCGACCGCATCTGGCGGGTGTCGACCACGTCACCGCCGTCCACGTCATCGAGAAGGGCGGGGGGTCGTCGACAAAGCGCCGGTGGCGAAACGCCGGAGCGACGCCGAGGAGTTCCTCGAAATCGTCGAGTCGTCCCTGCCCGGGGACGTGACCGTGAACACGCGGATCGCGTTCGGGACCGACATCGTCGAGACGATCTTCGAGGAGTCGAGGGCCGTCGACGCGACCGCGGTCGCGTTCCGTCCCCGAGGAGGCAGTCGGATCGTTCGGTTCCTCGCCGGCGACACCGCGAACAAGCTCGTGACCGATCCGGCCCTCCCGGTCGTCTCGTTGCCGAAGCCGGCGGAGGTGTCCGAATGAGTCCGGAGCCGATCCCGACCGCCTCGGCCGACTCGGTCGCTTCGGTCGTCGAGGGCTCGAGATGAGCGACGAGGAACTCGCGAAGGACCTCGGGCTCGTCTCAGCGATGACGATCGGGATCGGGACGATGATCGGGGCCGGGATCTTCGTCCTCCCGGGCGTGGCCGCGAACGCCGCGGGGCCGATCGTCGTGGTCTCGTTCGTCGTCGGCGGCGTGATCGCGATGGTGAACGCGCTGTCCGTCTCGGAACTGGGAACGGCGATGCCGAAAGCCGGCGGCGGCTACTACTACATCAACAAGTCGCTCGGGCCGCTGTTCGGGTCGATCGCGGGGATGGGCGACTGGATGGGCCTGGCGTTCGCATCCGCGTTCTACTGCATCGGGTTCGGACAGTACCTCGCGGTGTTCGTCGGCTTGCCGGAGGTCGCGTTCCTCGACCCGATCCAGGTGGGCGCGCTGCTGGCCGGAGCCGTCTTCGTCGGCGTCAACTACATCGGCGCGAAGGAGACCGGCGGCGTCCAGACGGTCATCGTGTTCGTCCTCCTGGCGATCCTCACGGCGTTCGCTCTCGCGGGCTTCCTCTCGTTCGACTACGCGACCCTCGTGGGAGCGGACGGGCTCGCGCCGTTCGGCACCGGCGCGATCCTGCCGGCGACCGCGCTCGTGTTCGTCTCGTTCCTCGGCTACGCGAAGATAGCGACGGTCGCCGAGGAGCTGAAGAACCCCGGCCGGAACCTCCCGATCGCGATCATCGGAAGCGTCGCCATCGTCACCGTGATCTACGCGGTCCTCGTGACGACGATGCTCGGGATCGTCCCATGGCCGGATCTCAGCACGGACGCGCCAGTCGCACAGGCGGCCGAGGTGGCGTTCCCGTCCTCGATCGGCCCGATCGGTGGGGTCGCCGCGGCCGCGGCGGCCGTGATGACGCTCGGCGCGCTCCTGGCGACGGCGTCGTCGGCGAACGCGTCGATCCTCGCGTCGGCACGCATCAACTTCGCCATGGGGCGCGACAGGATCGTTACCAACTGGCTCAACGAGATCCACCCGAACTACGCGACGCCCTACCGGTCGATCCTCCTGACCGGCGGGCTCATCGTCGTGTTCATCGCGCTTCTGGGCCGGGACATCGAGGTGCTCGCGAAGGCCGCGAGCGTCCTCCACCTCATCGTGTACGCGCTCATGAACGTGGGACTGATCGTGTTCCGAGAGGCCGATGTCCCGGAGTACGACCCGGACTTCAGGGTCCCGCTGTACCCGATCACGCCGATCCTCGGGGCGGTG
This sequence comes from Halobaculum sp. CBA1158, assembly GCF_021431925.1. NCBI lineage: Archaea > Methanobacteriati > Methanobacteriota > Halobacteria > Halobacteriales > Haloferacaceae > Halobaculum > Halobaculum sp. CBA1158. The sequence goes on from NZ_CP090371.1 coordinate 913,017, forward strand.
CTCTCGCTGGGGCTCGTCGCGTTCATGGACGGCCTCGAGATCGCGCTGTCGGCCGGATTCGTCCTCGCCGCCGTGGCGTGGTACTTCGCGTACGCCCGGAACAAGACGACACAGCAGGGCGTCCTGTCTCGATACATCCGCGACCGGGGAGAGGAGTTCCCGGATCAGGTCGTCGACGCCGCCGACGCCGTCGCGCCCAACGGGAGCGACGGGCCGACGATCATGGTCGCGTTGGCGAACCCGCGAACCGAGAGCGCGCTGATCACCCTCGCTGGCGCGCTCGCCGAGCACGAGGGCGGACGGGTCCTCGCGACGCACGTCGTGACCGTTCCCGACCAGACGTCGCTCGCGACCGCCGCCGAGAACCGCGACCGGATCGACGCATCCTCGGCAGAACTGCTCGACGCCGCCACGGAGGACGCGGCGGCGTTCGACGTGCCCATCGAGACGCGGACGATCCTCTCACACCGCGGCATCGAGGAGGTGTTCGACGCCGCACGGACGAACGACGCCGACACCGTCGTGATGGGCTACGGCGGGGCGCGGTTCGCCGGCGGGCGCGTCGAGGGGACGCTGGACGAGCTCACCCACGATCTCCCGTGCGACTTCCTCGTGCTCGACGGGGAGGACCCGACGCTCTCGGACGTGCTCGTGCCGACCGCGGGCGGGCCGTCCTCGGACCTCTCCGCAGAGGTCGCCCGGGCGCTCCGCGAGACCGTCGGGGTCGACGTCTCGCTCCTGCACGTCGCGGAGGCGGGATCCGAGGAGGCCGGTCGGGAGTTCCTGACCGACTGGGCGGGCGACCACGGGCTCGAGGACGCCGAGCTGATCGTCGACACGGGCGACGTGGAAACCGTGATCACGCGGACAGGCACGGCGTACGGTCTGGTGATCGTCGGCGCGACCGAGCGAGGGCTCCTTTCTCGGGTCGTCCGCGGGTCCCTGACGTTCGACTCGCTCACGGACCTCGACACGCCGGTGCTGCTGACGGAACGACCGTCCTCGCGGTCGCTCCGGGAGCGAGTCTTCGGTCGACGCTGACTCGACGCAGACCCGGCTGTCGGCTCGAAGGCCGGCTCGGTCGCCGGCCCCCGACTACTCCTCGCGTAGGAACGCGTCCTCGCCGTGACGCTCGATCGCCGCGAGCAGCCCCTCACGCTGACGCTCCAACTCGGGCGTCGTCTCGGCGTACACGTCGGCGAACATGTCCGCGGGGTCGACCTCGAAGCGCTCTGCTGCGTCGATAACCCCGGCGACCCGGTCGTCGGCCTCCTCGCGTACCGATTCGATCAGGTCGTCGTCGGCGACCCCCTCGCGGCGGAGGAACCCCTCCATGCGGGGGATCGGGTCCCACGCGCGCCACGGCTCCGACTCCTCGTCGTCGCGGTAGACGCTCGGGTCGTCGGCGGTCGTGTGGGCTCCGAAGCGGTACTCGACCGTCTCGATCAGCGTGGGTCGGTGGCCGTAGCCGCCGGCGTCGGGGCCGTCCTCGTCGTCCGTGTCACCCGCACCGTCGCCGCCGGCTTCCCCGGCGGTCCGCGCCTTCCGGGCCGCCTCCGCGACGATCGCGTACACGGCGAGGGGGTCCATCCCGTCGACGCGGACGCCCTCGAAGCCGTACGCCTCGGCCTTCGCCGCCAGCGTCGGGCTCGCGGTCTGATCCTCGCGGGGGATCGAGATGGCCCACTGGTTGTTGTGACAGACGAAGACGCTCGGTGCGTCGAACACGCCCGCGAAGTTCAGCGCCTCGTGGAAGTCGCCCTCCGAGGTCGCGCCGTCGCCGAAGTGGGCGCAGGCGACGCGGTCGTCGCCGCGGTAGTCGAACGCCATCGCCGCGCCCACGGCGTGCGGGATGTGCGCCGCGATGCCGATGTTCAGCGGGAACACGTCGATGTCCGCGAGGCCGGCGGTCCCCGACTCGTGGCCCATCCAGTAGGCGAGGTACTCGGCGGGGAACCCGCGGGCGACCACCGCGCCGTGCTCGCGGTACTGGTAGAAGATCGGGTCGTCCTCGCGCAGGGCGTGCGTGGCGGCGACGGAACTGGCCTCCTGTCCCTCGATGGCGGCGTAGGTGCCGATCCGGCCCTGTCGCTGGAGGCTGATCGCCCGCTCGTCGAACCGGCGCGCGGTCACCATGTCGCGGTAGATGTCGACGAAGGTCTCCTCCGAGAGGTCCGGAACCTCGCCGACGACCTCGCCGTCGGGACCCAACACGCGGTACACGTCGCCCATCGGGTCCGGCGGGGCGTCGGCGTCGGTCTCCCCGCCCGAACCGGATCCGGCGTCGGCGTCGCTCATACGGGCGTGTCAGAGTGCAACAGGGTAGCCGTTTCGGCAGCGGCACCGACCGATCAGAACGCTCCCGACCGGCGTCCGCGACATCGGCCCGACGGCGACGACATCGCCGAATGGCGGTGACGACAGCGACCGAACGGGGCGGACCCGTTCGAGAGAGCGGGGCCGGATCAGGGAGTGATGACCGCCCGCCCGTCGATCTCGCCGTGTTCGAGCCGCTCTGCGACGGTGTTCACGTCGTCCAGCGAGTACCGGCTCGTGTGCAGGTCGACCTCGCCGCGCTCGACGAGCGCCACGAGCTCCTGGAGTTCGGTGTAGCGCCCGACGAGCGTTCCCTTGTAACTGAACTCGCCGTCGACCAGCGACTGTGCCGGTTCGTGGACGTGACCGCCGTAGCCGATCACGTGGTGGTCGCCACCGGCGGCGACGATGTCCGGCGCGAGCGCGGTCGTCTGGTCCGCGCCGACGAAGTCGAGCACCTGCTGTGCGCCAACGTCGTCGGTGAGGTCGGCGACGACGCTCGGCACGTCCTCGGTCGCGGGGTCGACCGTGTGGCGCGCGCCGAGATCCGCCGCGAGGTCGCGCGCGGACTCCTTGAGGTCGAGCGCGACGATGTCGACGGCGCTCATCGCGTCGAGACACTGAAGGCCGATGTGTCCCAGGCCGCCGACGCCGATGACGACCGCGGTGTCGCCGGGGTTCAGCTCTCGGACGGCCTTCTTCGTCGCGTGGTACGCCGTGATTCCGGCGTCGGCGTGGGGCGCGATGTCGGTCGTGTCCACGTCGCCGGGGAGCGGGATGACCGCGCGCTCGTTCGTGTGGAGGAACTCCGCGAACCCGCCGTCGTGGGTGAGTCCGGGGAAGCGGACGTTCTCGCAGTACATGTCTTCGCCCTGGCGACACGGTCGGCACGTCCCGCAGGTCATCACCGGGTGACAGATGACGCTGTCGCCCACGTCGACCGTCTGTACCTCCGAGCCGACCTCGACGACGGTGCCGGCGTTCTCGTGTCCGAGCGTGAGCGGGAGTTCCTGCGGGACGTACTCCTCCCACATTCCCTCGATCACGTGGTTGTCCGTCTGGCACCACCCCGCGCCCTCGACCTCGACGATCACGTCGTCCGACGCCCCGGCCGTCGGTCGGTCGACCTCGTCGATGGTGAGCGCTTCGGACATGTCGTCGGTGTACGCGTGGAGTCTGGCAGCCTGCATGTGCGAAATGGTACCACAGGTGAGTCATAAATATTCCTGTCCTCTCACCGTCCAGGAAAGTTTCACATTATCGACTATGGTGTTTAACTCGGTGCAGTCATGCTAGCACGTCACGATGTACGTGACCGACGAGGGTGACGAGGTGTTCGTCATCGACGGACACATCCACCTCTGGGACGCCAGCGAAGAGAACATCGTCCACGAGGGGGGCGAGCAGTTCATCCAGTGCTTCTACGACTACCACACCAGCTTCACCCCCGAGGAGAGGCAATGGAGCATGGAGGAGTACCGGAAGTACGGCACGGAGCGGATGGCCGAAGACCTGTTCGGCAACGCCGCCGTCGACATGGGCATCTTCCAGCCGACGTACCTCTCGGAGTTCTACGAGGACGGGTTCAACACGGCGGAGGACAACGCCGAGCTCGCCGAGCAGTACCCCGAACGGTTCGTCGTCAACGGGACGTTCGACCCACGTGACGGCGAGGAGGGGATCGAGTACCTCGAGGAACTGAACCGGGCGTACGACCTCCAGGGCGTGAAGCTGTACACCGCAGAGTGGCGCGGCGACTCGAAGGGGTGGCGACTCGACTCCGAGGCGTCGTTCGAGTTCCTCGAGAAGTGCTCGGAGCTGGGGATCGAGAACATCCACGCGCACAAGGGGCCGACGATCCGCCCGCTCAACCGCGACGCCTTCGACGTGGCCGACGTCGACGACGCCGCCACGTCGTTCCCCGAACTGAACTTCGTCGTCGAGCACGTCGGGCTCCCCAGGCTCGACGACTTCTGTTGGATCGCCGCCCAGGAGCCGAACGTGTACGGCGGACTCGCGGTCGCGGCTCCGATGGCCGTTCACCGACCCCGCAAGTTCGGGGAGATCATGGGCGAACTGCTGTTCTGGCTCGGGGAGGACCGTCTGCTGTTCGGGTCGGACTACGCGCTGTGGAACCCCGACTGGCTGGTCGAGACGTTCATGGACGCCGAGCTCACCGACGAGCAGCGCGACGAGTACGGCGTCGAACTCGACCTCGACACGAAGCGGAAGATCCTCGGCGAGAACGCGGCCGAGCTGTACGACATCGACATCGAGGAGAAAAAGACGCAGTTCCGCTCCGACGGCGTCACCGACGAGTTCGGTCTCGCCGACCACTACGCGGACGGAACGAGCCCCGCGCCCGCCGACGACTGATGTCGTCGAACCCGAGCGCGCCCGACGCGGGCGACGACGCCGTCGGGGCGACCGACGCCAGCGACCCGCCCGAGACGGGCGACGTGGAGGTGACGCCCGACGCGGCCACGTCGGCGTCGGCGGTCCGGGACCGACTGGACGGCGTCACCGACCCGGAGTTGGACACGTCCATCGTCGAATTGGACTACGTCGACACGATCCGGATCGACGCCGTCGACACGGACGCCGACGCACCCACCGGTGCGGACGCCGACAGCGGGAACGCGAGCGACGACGTGTTCGTGGGGTTCACGCTCCCGACGGCGTGGTGTTCGCCGGCGTTCGCGTGGATGATGGCGGGCGACGCCCGCGAGGCGGTCGAGTCGCTCCCGACGGTCGCGCGCGCCGAGATCGAACTCCGTGACCACATGCACGAGCAGGAGATAACCCGCGGGATAAACGAGGGACTCCCCTTCGAGGAGGCGTTCCCGGACGCCGACGGCGGGGTCGAATCGGTCCGACTGGAGCTCGACCGGAAGGCTCGCACCGCCCGCCAGCACGACGCGACCGGGGCGCTGCTGGACGCCGGACTCACCCGCGACCAGGTCGCCGGGCTGACCCGCGACGACCTCGACTTCGCGGACGCGCCGGCGGACCGAGTCAGGGTGTGGGTCCGCGACGGCACGGTCGCCGTCGAGGCGGACGCAGCGCCCGTCGAGCACTACCTGGAGAAGGCTGAGGCGACCGGCGTGCTCGACGACGAGCATTCCGAACTGTTCCGGACGCCAGAAGCGGAGCCGTTCGACGGCGACGACGTGGACCTCGTCCGCAAGCGTACCCGCCTCGCCGGCGTCAACATGGGCGGGCAAGGAACCGTCTGCGACGCGCTCAACGAGGCCCGCCACGCGGAGGACCGCCCGCCGCTGTCCACGTTCTCCGGCTGATCACACGCCGCCGGCGATCAGAGGCCGATCAGCCCGTCTGGTCCCGGCGGCGGCCCGCTCGACTCGCCGTCGCGACTCCCCTCTTCCTCGTCGTCGGGTTCGCCGTGTCCCTCCTTCGCCAGGCCGTAGCGACCGCGCTCTGCGAAGGACTCGGCGTTCCAGCCGCAACTGGGACACTCGCCGTCCGCGTGGTCGAACTCGACGCCGCAGCCGAGACACTCGTTGATCGCGGCCATCGATCGCACGTCACGCGGGGACCGGCAAAAGCGTTCGCCGCGGCCTACAACAGCCGCCGGCACTCCCCGAGGGGTGGGAACACGAGCGGGTCCGCGTCCCCGTCGGTCGCGAGGATCGGCCGGAAGGCGTCGGGGTCGGCGACGAACGGCGAGTCGAAGTCGCGGGCGCGCATCTCGTTCACCTCGACGCCGGGGGCGACCCGGGAGAACGGCGGCAGCATCAACACGTCCGCCCCGCCGTGGGCGCGTTCGCCGTACAGGAAGCAGGGCCGCCTGCGACCCTCGACGTCGATCGTCGGGTGGTCGTGGCCGACGACGTACACCCCGGCGTCCTCGTCGGCCGGCGGGGACTCGTGGCCGTGGCGGACGACGATCGGCCCGTCGTCGCGGCCGGCGTCGAGGGCGTGGGCGTCGGTGACCGGGTCGTCCCGCACCGCCGACAGCGCCGTGTCGTGGTTCCCCGCGACGAGCGCGACCGACGCGCCGGCGTCCCGGCAGGCGTCGACCAGCCTCGAGAGCGCACGCTCGTCGCCGACGGCGACGCGGTCGAAGCGGTGGAGCACGTCGCCGGCGAACGCGACCTCCGCGGGCGCGAAGCGGTCGAGCAGACCGCGCAGGCGACCCGCGAGGTCGCCCGCCTCGTCGATGGGGTACGCCACGTCGGAGGCGGTCGCACGGCCGACGTGCAGGTCCGCGATCACGAGCGCGTCGGCCCCGCGGAGGTACACCGCGCGGTCCCCGAAAGCGGCGTCGAGCACGGTCGAGGCAACGCCCCGCGGGGGCGTAGGCCTGTCGTCGCCGGCGGGACGGTCGCGACCCGATCCCGTCCGGCGGCCGGCCCCGTCCGATCCCGACCGTACCGACCGTAGCTATTTCCCCCGCGGACGGGACGAGGAGGTATGCACGTCGCCATCATCGGCGCGTACGGGAGCGCCGGCGTCGCCGCCGCCGAGACGCTCGCCGAGCGCGTCGACCCGTCGGACCCGTCGGCCCCGCTCGACCGGCTCACGCTGATCGACGACGGCGACCCCGGCGGCGGGCTCTGCATCCTCCGGGGGTGCATGCCGTCGAAGGCGGTGCTCTCGGCGGCCGAACACCGCTACCGCGCGCGCCACGACGACCGGCTCGTCGGCGACCCGCCGGAGTTGGATCTCGACCGCGTCGTCGCCAGCAAGGACGAGCACGTCTCCTCGTTCGCCGCCCACCGTCGCGCGGCCGTCGACGAGATCGCCGATCGTCCGGGGGTCCGGTTCCGCCACGAGCGCGCCCGGTTCGTCGGTCTCCACGAGTTGGCGCTGTCGGGCGGCGACCGGCTCGACGCCGACTACGTCGTCGTCGCGACCGGCTCGACCCTGAACGTCCCCGACCTCCCCGGGATCGGCGAGGTCGACTACGCCGACAGCGCGGCCGTCCTCGACGCGACCGAACTGCCCGACTCGGGCGTCGTCATGGGGTTCGGCTACGTGGGGATCGAGCTGTCGGCGTACCTCGCGGAGGCGGGCGTCGACCTCACCGTGATCGAACACGACGAGCGCCCGCTCGACGACGCGCCCGACGCCTTCGGCGACGAACTGTTGGAGCTCTACCGCGAGGAGTTCGGGATCGAGGTGCTCACGGAGACGAGCGAGCGATCCGTCGAGGCGACCGCCGACGGCGGCGTCCGCCTCCACACCGACCGCGACGACGACCGCGCGAGCGTCGAGGCCGACGAGCTGTTCGTGTTCACCGGACGACGGCCCGACCTCGACGGGCTGAACCTGGCGGCGACGCCGCTTGCCCCGGGGGAGGGCTGGGTCGACGCGACCATGCGCGCCGTCGACGACGAGTCGGGGCGGACGTACGTCGTCGGCGACGCGAACGGCCGGATCCCGCTGCTCCACGTCGCCAAGGAGCAGGGATACCTCGCCGCCGACAACGTCCTCGCCGACATCGCGGACGATGACCTCGCGGAGTACGACCCGATCACCCATCGAGTGCTGTTCTCCGGGGCGGCCGTCTACCCGTACGCCCGCGTCGGTCACACCGCCGAATCGGCCGCCGAGGCCGGACACGACTGTGTCGAGGTGGGGCGCGACGCCGCCGACGACGGCGTGTTCGCGGTGAAAGCGACCCCCCGCGGGCTCGCCCGCCTGGTCGTCGACGCCGACGACGGGACCGTCCTCGGCTACCAGGGACTGCACCTCCACGCCGACGCGATGGCCAAGACGATGCAGGTGCTCGTCGAGCGGGGGGCCGACGTGCGTGAGGTGCCGGACCGGGCGTACCACCCGACGACGCCGGAGATACTCGACGGCCTGTTCCGAGCGGCCAGCGAGCGGCTCCCGGAGTGATATCGGACGCGTCGCCGGCGCGGTCCCGGCTGCCGACGCTCACCCGTCGCCGGCGCGGTCCCGGCCGCCGGCGTCGTAGCTCTCGGGGTCGCTCGTCGGATCGGCGGCCGGGGGGTCGGCGGTCGACCCGCTGCCGGGAGAGTCGCCATCTCCCGAGGTTCCGGTCCCGGTCCCACCCTCACCGAACGGGCCCGAGGTCATCGCGTCCGTGTTGGTCCGGCGGACGACGTAGTAGGCCCCGATCAGCACCGCGAGCAGCAGCGAGAACGCCGCGGCGGCGACGAACGCCGCCTCGATGTTGGCGTACTCCCCGGGGCGATACGAGATCACCTTCCGAGTGATGGCGATGAGCGCTGCGGCGATGACGATCCGGACGACGGGCTCGTCCCGGGAGAACGCCACCACGGTCTGGTGGATCTCGACGATGATCAGGAGGACGAGTACGGTGTCGATGATGTCGATCACCTGGTTCGGGTCGGTGAATTCCCCGCTCGCGAGCAGTTCCGCGAGCACCAACAGGAGGTCGAGAAAGCCGATGGCGAACAGCACCAACAGGAAGTACGCCGTCCCGACCTCCAGCAGCTTCATCCCCTGTTCGGAGGGCTCGACTGCGTCGTCGATGCGCACGCTCGACGGCTTGCCGGGCGACGACAAAGTCTTACCGGCGGTCGGGAGCGACACGGGCTTACCCGACGACCCGCTGGCACCGGTATGGACGCGAACGACGACGAGTCGGTCGACCCCTGGGGCGACGGGGACGACGACTGGGTCGGCGAGGCGACTGGATCGGGCGACGAGGCCGGTGGAGCCGGGTCGGCCGACGGAGTCACGTCGACCGACAACGCCGCGGACGGGGCGGACGGGGCGGGCGATGCCGGCGGTGAAACTGACACAGCGTGCACGGCCGCCGACCGCGACGCCGGCGCACTCGGACCGCGTCGCTACCGGGTGCTCGACCGCGACGACGACGAGATCGTCCTGGTCGACCTGGACACCCCCGAGCCGGGCCCGGGTCGCGCCCCGGACGAGGGGTTCGAGCCGGTCCGGGTCGACGCCGGGGCGGACGCCGGCGACGCCACGGGTGCTGACGGCACTACCGCCGCCGACCTCGCGGAGACGGTCGCCGACCTCGACCCGGGGTACGTGATCGAGTCGACGCTCCGCTGGCCCGCGCCCGCCGAGTCAGCCGGTGACGACCACAGCCCGTTGGCGTCGTTCGACTCGCTGTCGATCCGGCGACGGGGACGCTTTCACTTCGTCGACGAGATCGAGCCGGTGTTCGAGGCCGCCGAGGAGACGTGGCGCGACGCCCGGGCCGCCGGCGACGGCATGGGGTCGCGGGTCACGCGCGACACGGACGGAGAGCCGAACGGCGCGCTGTACGTGTTCGGCGAGGGCGGCGCGCGCGACCTCTTCGAGGAGTTCCGCTCGGGGACGACCCCGCTGGAGCCGCTGGTCGAGCGCGTCGACGACGACCTCGCCGACGACGCCCCGCGCGAGGTGTTCGTGCTCCGCCCCGCCGACGACCCGTTCGTGATCGTCTACATCGCCTTCGAGCGCGACGGCCTGCTCGCGCGGACCGTCCGCGACACCTATCTGTGACTACAGCCAGTCGGCGTCGGGATCGACCAGTCCCGCGGGCTCCTCGCCGCGGAACGCCCGACCGATGTCGCGCGCGAGGGCCTCGTTCAGGTCGCGCTTCGCCGCCGTCGAGTACCACCCGACGTGGGGCGTCACCAGCGTGTCTTCCCGATCGAACAGCGGGTGGTCCGAGTCGGGCGGCTCCGTCTCCAGCACGTCCAGCCCCGCGGCGGCGACGTCGCCCTCGGCCAGCGCCGACCGCAGGTCCTCCTCGTCGACGACCCCCCCGCGGCCGGTGTTGACGACGACCGCGTGCGTCGGCAGCGTCGCGAACGCGTCGGCGTCGAGCAGCCCCCGGGTCTCGTCGGTCAACGGTGCGTGCGCGGAGACGTGGTCCGCACGCCGGCACAGTTCGTCGAAGTCGACGGGCTCGACGCCGCGGTCGCGCATCGCCTCCCGGTCGACGTACGGGTCGTACGCGATCACCGTCTCGACCAGCGGCGCGATCCGGTCCGCGAACCGCCGGGCGATCGGCCCGAACGAGACGACGCCGACTGTGCAGTCGGCGAGCCGCTCGATCTGATACGGCGGCTCCCAGCCCCACTCTCCGGCCTCGGCGCGGGCGGCGTACGACGGGATCCCCCGCGCCAGCGACGTGAGCAGGCCGACGGCGTGGTCGGCGACCTCGTCGAGGCAGTAGTCGGGGACGTGCACCACCCGGACGCCGCGCTCGGCGGCCGCGGCCACGTCGACGCCGTCGAGCCCCACCGCGCCGCGGGCGACGACCGCGAGGTCGAGGTCGTCGAGCAGGTCCGCCGGCACAGCGGTGTCGACGTTCACGACGAGCGCGTCGGCGTCGGCGGCGTGCCGGCGCACCAGCGCCGGCGTCGAGAGGTCGGCCGTCTCCACCCGGCAGTCCAGCGCCTCGCGGTAGCGGTCGGGGTCGTACTTCGGATCGTCGGCGACGACGACCAGTCGGTCGGCGGCGCTCACGGGCGTCCCTCCGTCATACATCGGTCGTCGGCCGCCGCCGGCAAAAACGAGGGGGCGGGACCCGAGCGGAGTCCTTCCGTGCTCGTCGCTCCGCTCCTCGCGGTGCGTCGCGACAAGTGGGCCCAGAGGGATTCGAACCCTCGACCGCCCGGTGTCCCATCCGGCGGTCGGAGCCGACCGGAGTATGAGCCGGGTGCTATACCAGACTAAGCTATGGGCCCTCGTCACCGCCGTTGTCGGGCCGCGGTCAAGTAGTTTCCTTTCCGGGTATCCCGGCTGCCGCCGGGGATGGGTGCGACTGCCCGATGTGGGGCCGAGAGAAGCGCCGAAGCCAGGACTCGAACCTGGGACCACCTCGTTTCTGCGGGAGACAGGGGACCTGAATCCCGTAACAGCGAGGCGCTCTACCAGCTGAGCTACTTCGGCTCGCACCCGCACCTACTGGTGTGAATTTGAAAGTGCTTTCGTTTCGACCCGGCGCGAGCAGGTGATTCACACACCGACGGCGGGCCGGTCGCCCCGGACCGACACGCTCGTTACCCGCGCGCCGGAACCGGACGGCAATGACCGATCCGGACGACCGCTCGGCCGGCGGCGACGACGGCACCGACGGCGACGCCGGCGACCTCACCGACGCCGCCGACGCCCCCGTGGACGACCTCGGCGCGGTGCTGTCGACGGTCCGCGAGCGCGTCACGCCCGACGCCGACGAGCGCGAGCGGCTGTCGGCCGCGGCCGCCGACCTGGCCGAGCGCGCCCGCGACGCCGTCGCCGACCTCCCCTCGCCCGCCGACGAGGCCGACGTGCTCACCGTCGGTTCGACCGCGCGCGGGACGTGGCTCGCGGGCGACCGCGACATCGACCTGTTCGTCCGGTTCCCGACCGCCCTCTCGCGGACGGAGCTCGAACGCTTCGGCCTCCGCGTCGGCCATGCTGTGCTGCCCGACGGGGAGGAGGAGTACGCCGAACACCCCTACGTCGTCGGCAACGTCGACGGCTTCGACGTGGACTTGGTACCCTGCTACGGCGTTCAGGCGGCCACCGAGATCCGGTCGGCCGTCGACCGCACCCCGTTCCACAACGAGTACCTTCGCGAGCGACTGACCGAGGACCTCGCTGGCGACGTGCGCGTTCTCAAAGCGTTTCTGAAGGGCGTCGGCGTATACGGGAGCGACCTCCGCACGCGCGGCTTCTCGGGGTATCTCACCGAACTGCTCGTCGTGGAACACGGCGGCGCGCGCGAGACGCTCGAGGCGGTCGCCGACTGGCATCCGCCGGTCAGGTTCGACCCCGAGGACCACGGAACCGCCGAGTTCGACGACCCGCTCGTCGTCGTCGACCCGACCGACCCCGAGCGCAACGTCGCGGCCGTGCTCTCGGGCGACAACCTCGCGCGACTCCAGCACCACGCGCGAGACCTGCTCACCGACCCGCGGACGGACCCGTTCTTCCCGGATCCGACCGAGCCGATCACCGCCGAGGAGTGCCGCGAGCACGTCCGCCGCCGCGACACCGCCCCCGTCGCGGTCGCCTTCGACGCGCCGGACATCGTCGACGACCAACTGTACCCCCAGCTTCGCCGGTCGCTCTCGGGGATCGAACGCGAACTCGACGGACGCGGTTTCGACGTGATCCGGTCGGCGACGTTCGCGACCGACCGCGACTCGGCCACCGACCCCGTCCCCGACCCTGCCACCGGCGACGCGCCCGACGGCGACGGAACCGACCGCGCCGCCGGCCGTCGAGCGGTGCTGCTCGTCGAACTCGCCTCGCGGGAACTCCCGGCGATCGAGCGTCACGAGGGGCCGCCGGTCCACGTCCGCGATCACGCGGCCGGATTCCACGGGAAGTACGCCGGCGATCCCGACGCGTACGGGCCGTTCGTCGCCGACGGCCGCTACGTCGTCGAACGCGAGCGTCCTCCCGACGAGCGCGACGCGGTCGCGGTCCTCGAGTCCGACCGGATTTTCGAGGCCGCCCTCGGCGCTCGCGTCGAGTCCGCGCTCGAAACCGGATACGACGTGCTCGCGCGGGAGTCGCTCGCCGACCTGACCGACCGGTTCGGCGCGGACCTCCGCGAGTACTTCGAGCCGTCCGTCTGACCACAGGCGACTCCGGGTGTCCGTACTCCGGGAGGAGTTACCCCAGATCGAACCGCTCGCGCAGGTCCTCGACCACGGGGACGCTGTCGGATTCGGGCTCCTTGTCCGGGTCGATCGGCGGGCGACCGTCGAACGTCTCGTGGACCATGCTGACCCCCTCCGCGAGCGTGTCGAGCCCGTAGCCGCCCTCCAGGACGAACCCCAGGCCTGCTCCGATCTCTCCCGCGAGCGTCCGCATCCGGTCGGTCATCAGCGCGTACCCCTCCGTCGAGACGCGCATCCGGGAGATCGGGTCGTGACGGTGGGCGTCGAAGCCCGCCGACACGAGCACCAGGTCGGCGTCGAATCGGTCGATGACGGGCGCGACAAGGTCGTCGATCGCGAGCAGAAAGTCGGCGTCGCCTGCCCCCGCCGGAAGCGGCACGTTCAGTGTCCCCCTCTCGCCGTCGCCCTCGCCGATTTCGTCGGCCGCGCCGGTGCCGGGGTAGAGCCCCTCTTCGTGGACCGACGCGTACAGCACGTTGCCGCGGTCGTAGAAGATGTCCTGTGTCCCGTTACCGTGGTGGACGTCCCAGTCGAAGATCGCGACGCGCTCGGCGTCGAGGTCGGGGTCGTCGATGGCCGCCTGTGCGGCGACGGCGACGTTGTTGACGAAGCAAAATCCCATGGCGTCGTCGGACACGGCGTGGTGACCCGGCGGGCGGCCGAGCGCGAACGGGGTCCGCCTGCCGGGGTCGCCCGCGTCCGCGAGCGCTTCCTCGGCGGCCCATAGTGCCTGCCCGGCGGCCGCGCGAGCGGCGTTCCAGGTGCCGCCGGAAGCGACGGTGTCGGGGTCCCAACTGCCGCCGCCGGAGTCGCAGAAGTCGACCACCTCGTCGACGTATCCGGGGTCGTGGACCGCGTCGATGGCGGCGCGGGAGGCGGGGTCGGCCTCGACGTACTCGACGCCGTGTTTCCGCTTGAGCCCCTCCCTGATCGCGCGGAGGCGGTCCGGGTTCTCGGGGTGTCGGTCGCCGGTGTCGTGGTCCAGACACGCCTCGCTGTAGCCGAACCGCATCGCTACCCCTCGAAGAGCGCGAAGTACGTCTCGATGTCGTCGGCCTGGACGGTTCGGCGGTCGGCGTGGCGCGCCAGCAGGGCGGCCGCGCGGGCGACGTTGTCGGCGTAGTCCTCGAGGACGTCCGCGAGCGCGACCCGGGCGTCCATCGAGACGCGATAGGAGTCGTCGATGTCGAGTCGGGCGATCCGGTCCACCGGCGCGATGGGCAGCGTCAGCTCCGACCGGTCGACCACCTGCTCGACCCCGAAGTCCGCGGGCATCAGGGTCTTGCGGCCGTCGACGGCCGCCCGCTCGGCCGCATCGACCGCCAGCGACGCCCCGTGCCGTTGCACGCGGGCGGCCAGTTCCTCGGCCGCGCCGGCGCTCACCCGGAGGTCACCCGCGTTCCGTCGGATGACGTCGTCGACGGGGGCGAACGGCAACTCGACAGTCATACACATACGCCGGAGTGTGGCGTGTATAACGCTTTCCGTTAGCGTGAGTCGCGCCACCACGACCCCCGCGCCACCGCACCGTCGACGGCGTCAGAACACGTCCTCGGCGTCGATGGTACCGTCCTCCTCGACGCCCCGGACGGTGACCTCCTCGCCGAGCCGAAGGGTCGCCGAGGTCTCCACCGACCGCGTCTGGGTCCCGTCGTCGAGTACGACCGGATCGCCCGCCTGCACGACCGTCCCCGTGAACTCCACGACGGCACCGGCGTCGCCGGGGTCACCGTCCGCACCCGCGTCGCCGTCGGCCGACTCCGCGGTCGCCGTCGCCGACGCTGTGCCGCCGGAGCCACCCGAGTCGGTCGACTCGAACGAGTCGAGTCCGCCCTGACCGGCGTCGCGTCCGGTCGATCCGCCCGTCGTTCCCCCGCTCGCGCCGCCCGTGCCCCCGGCGTCGCCGTCGGCGTCCTCGAGCACGGAGACCGAGGAGCGCCAGCCGGCCGACGCCTCCAGGTCGTCCTGCCAGCCGTCCTGGATCTCGACGTCGGTGAAGGCGACCCGGTCGGCGAGGTCGATGTCGCGGTCGGCCTTGTCGCCCCACAGCGCCACCCGGATCTCGCCGGTGTCGTCTTTGATCCGGACGTTTCGCACCTGCCCCTGCGAGCCGTCGTCGCGGTCGAAGGTGCGCTTCTCGCTGGTCTCGATGACGCCGCCGGCGATGTCGGCGACCTCGTCGAGTTCGAGGTCGGCGATGTCGGTCGTCTCGGGGACGTACTCCACGTCCTCGTCGACCTCGTCGATCGCACCCCGGGAGCCCACGTGTAGCTCGAGGTCGCCCTCGCGCTCCCGGACGTACCCGTCGACGATCTCGACGGTCTCGCCCGCCTCCACCTCCTCGACGCGGTCGGCCATGTCGTCCCACATGGTGACGCGGACGCGGCCGGTCTCGTCGCCGACGGTCATGTTCGACACCTTCCCCTCGGAGCCGTCGTCGCGGTCGAACGTTCGGACTGTGTCCGTGTCGAGAATGACCCCGAGCAGGTCCACGTCCGTCGCACCCATCGAGAGGTCCTCGACGCGGTACTGCTCGACGGCCTCCACGTCGACCTCGGCGTCGTCGTCGGGCTCGACCTTGTCGACGGACACCTCGAGCCCGCTGTACCCCTCCTTGGGACGACCCATGATCCGGAGTACGTCGCCCACCTGGAGACGCTCCGCGGCGTCGACGGCGACTTTGTCCCACAGCGAGACGGTGACGCGGCCGGACTCGTCGGCCACCTCGACGTTGAGCACGCGGCCGTCCTCGTCCTCGCCGTCGCGCTCGAAGCTTCGCACCTCGCCGACGCTCATCACCTTCGCGAGGAACTTCACCTCGTCCATCCCGGGCTCGATGTCGGCGACGCTGTTGACCTCCTCGTCGCGCAGTTCGTGGGCGATCAGCATCGCCGCGGTCTCCTCGTCGGCCAGTCCGCCCATATCCTCGACCTTCTGCTCGACGGCGGCCTCGAACTCCTCGAAGGGGACGTCGGCGTCCAGGTCGTCGTAGACGTCCTCGATAGCGCCCATATTCGTATCACTCCCCAGGCGAGTGCGCCGCATAAGGGTTCCCGTTCGGTCGGTGTCGTCGCGCCCGCTGTCGGTTTCGACGACGCCACGGTCGGCGGTGACGCCGGTCGATCCGCCGTCGCCCGATCCGCCGTCGTCCGATCCCTCGTCGCGTCCGCGGGTCGCCGTCTCGTCGCTCATGCGCCGGCTGCGTCGGGATCGTATTTGAGGCTTCGCCGGGGCCGCGCGCCCTACCGGGTCACGTCGGTCGCGGTCCGCACCTCCCCCATCGACTCGTGCTCGACGACGACGGCTCCGGGGAGGCCGCCGGCGAAGGTCACGACCGCCTCGTACTCCCGGTCGACGATCTGTTGGGTACAGTAGTCGCCGCCCTCGCGGACGGTCGTCACGCGGACCCGGAGCTCGTCGCCGTCGGCGTCGTACGTCGCCGAGTCCAGCTCCGCCTCCATGCACCCGTTACGTCCCTGAATGACCCCGGCACACCGCACGCGGTCGCCGTCGAACGCGACGCTCGCGGACTCGCCCGGTTCGGCGGCGTCGCCGAGCCGCGAGAACGATCGATCGGTGATCGACGGGGACGAGCCGTCGTCCGCCGGCGGCTCGGTCGTCGAGTCGTCCGGACCGTCGGTGCCGTCGTCTCCGGTGCTCCCGTCGGTGCCGTCGTCGCCGGTGCTCCCGTCGGTCTCGTCGCCGTCGGTGCCGTCATCAGCGCCGCTACCGGTACAGCCGGCGAGCGCGGTCGCGCCGACGCTGGCGATGAGCGAGAGGGCGGTTCGTCGGTCCATGTTTCAGGCGACGCTGGCTGAATGTAAAAGTCCGCCGTAGACGCAAAGCGGCGTTTGTGTCACGGTGGTCGATCGCACGGGTCGATCGGATCGGAATTGCTTTACGTGGCGCTGGCGTCATCCGAATTGAGTCCGGGTAGGGTAGTGGACTATCCTCTTGGCTTGCGGAGCCAGGGACCGGAGTTCAAATCTCCGTCCGGACGTTTTCGGCGACACAACGCGACGAGCGAAGCGAGGAGCCGTGTCGCCGTCGAAGTTCACACACGGAGATTTGAGCCGACGAGGCGCGCGCAGCGAAGCGAGCACGTCTCGGCGAAGTTCAAATCTCCGTCCGGACGTTTTCGAGGCGCAACGACGACGAGCGAAGCGAGTCGTCCGCGCCGACGGTTAGTCTGCACACGGAGATTTGAATCGAACAGTCGCAGCCCGCGAGCGAAGCGAGCGGGACCGTCTGTTCAGAGTTCAAATCTCCGTCCGGACGTTCCTTCACTCACTTCGTTCGTTCAGTCACGTCCGGCCGTGTTCACACTCGCTACGCTCGCGTGAACTCCGTCCGGACGTTTTCGGCGACACAACGCGACGAGCGAAGCGAGGAGCCGTGTCGCCGTCGAAGTTCACACACGGAGATTTGAGCAGCGAACGAGCGAGCGCGCCCCGGCGCGCCACGGACAGACTGAAACGCGCGCCGGAATGAGATCCGCTGTGTCTACCAGCGACGCCCCCGACGAGTCCGCCCGCGTCGCGGCGCTCCGGGCCGGCATCGCCCTGTACGCCGCCGAGGAGTACCACGCCGCACACGATCCCTGGGAGGACGTCTGGCTCGACCTGAAAGACGCCGTCGCTCGCGGGGACGCCGGTGGCGCGGACGCTAATGGTGCGGTCGCGGGCGACACGGACGACACGGTCGAGACGGACGGCGTCGCCGGCGACGCTCCCACCTCCGTCGTCCGCGACGAGGCGCTGTTCCACGGGCTCATTCAGCTCACCGCCGCACAGCACCACGCCCGCGACCGCAACTGGTCGGGCGCGGTCGGACTCGCCGACGGCGCTCGCGGGTACCTCGCGGACCTCCCGGACCGCTACCGCGGCGTCGACGCGGCGGCGCTGCGGGACGCGCTCGCCGGACTGGCCGCCGATCCCGAGCGCGTCGAGCGCGGGCCCGCGCCGCCGCTGACGCACGGGGGCGAGCGTGTCGCGCCCACGTCGCTGTCGCTTTCGGCGGCGACGCTGGCGGCGGAGGCACTGGCGGAGGAACACGGCCTCGACGCCGGCGTCGTCGCCGACGCGGGCCGGTTCGCGCGCGAGGAGGAGGCGATGGGCCGCTCGCGCTTCGCGGCCCTCCTGTTCGATCTCCTCCGCGCGGACGACCCGCAGACGCGGGGGCTGGTGTACGACCGGCTCTCGGGACTGGTCGAGCGCGAGCGCCGCAAGGAGACCGACGTGGAGGGGCTGTTCTGACGACGGGGCCGGAGCGTTAGCGACCCGAACGACAGAGACTTGAACGAAGGCGAACGGATCGGAAGGCGTGCAGCGCCGACGCGTCGGGACTAGCCTGTACGCCGGTGTCCTGTTCGCTGTGCTGGGGTCCATCGCGTGGGTCAGCGGCCAGCCGTTCATCTTTCCGAGCCTCGGCCCGTCGGCGTTCATCCTGGCGTTCGAGCGTCGGGGAGAACGGACGCGCGTCTATCGGATCGTCGGCAGTCACGCCATCGGCGGGATCGCCGGACTACTCGCGTACTGGCTGGTCGCCGGCGGCGTGACGCTGATGGCGACACCCGCCGGACTGTCGCCCGAGGGACTCCGACTCGCCGCGAGCGGCCTCCTCTCGATCGTGGCGACCAGTTGGGGAATGATCGCCACCGACACGAACCATCCGCCGGCGTGTGCCACGACGCTCATCGTCTCGCTGGGGCTGTTGTCGACGCCGCTTCAGGTGCTGATTATCGTCGCGAGCGTCGTGGTCCTGGTCGAAGTCCACCGGGCGGCGATCGGCGCGTTCGCGCGGGTGGTCGGCGAGCCGTAGTTCGCGCTCGGGACCGTCTCGCGGTCGGCCCCGGTCCCGGCACGGGTGATCGGAATAGTTCGCTTCTACTGCGACGGGTGGCCGTCCACGGCCGAGTCGTCCCGCGGTTTCCCGTCGAAGGTGTACTCGGCGGAGTTGTCCTGCGGATCGTAGCCGAGCACCTCCCGGGCGCGCTCGATGGAGTAGTACTTGCGGTCGTTGTCGGAGATACCGTACACGATCTCGTAGCCGTACTCCGCCAGCAGGCAGCGGTCGAACAGGTGCGCGCAGTCGCCGTGCGAGAGCCACATCGCCTGGCCGCGCTCGTACTCGCGGGGCGGATGTCCCTCCGTGAGGTTGCCGATGCGGACGCACGCGACCGACAGACCGTGGTGGTCGTGGTAGTAGCGCCCCAGCGTCTCGCCGGCCACCTTCGAGACGCCGTAGAGGTTCGACGGTCGGGGGAGTTCGGTCCCGTCGAGTCGGTACTCGTCGCTCGTGCGGTACATGTCGGGCGTGCGCTCGTCGGTCTCGTACGCGCCGACCGCGTGGTTGGAGGAGGCGAACACGACCCGGTCGACGCCCGCGTCGACCGCGGCCGCGAACACCCGCTGGGTGCCGTCGATGTTGTTCGAGAGCACGGAGTCCCACGGCGCGTTCGGACGCGGGTCGCCGGCGAGGTGGATCACCGCCCCGACCCCCTCGACGGCCTCGCGGACCGCCTCGTCGTCGGTCACGTCCGCGACGACGACGTCCTCGTCGGTGACGCCCGCGGGGAGCGCGTCGGCCGAGAGCGGCTCGCGGTCGAGCAGCCGCCAGTCGTACGCCTCGCCGATCCCGGCGAGGATCGCGCGCCCGACGCGGCCGCCAGCGCCCGTGAGCAACACCGGTTCGTCCATTCGGTCGACCCTCCGGCGAGCGGGGGTAAGTAAGGTGCGGTTCGAGCGGGTCGCCCGCGAGCAGCGGGCTCCCGGTACGCATTTGCCCGACCGCCCCCACCCGCCGACATGGCAACCGACGCCCAGCAGGCGTGCTTCGAGGCCGGCATCAAGTTCGGCTCGCTGTACCACCAGTTCGCGGGGACGCCGGTGTCGCCCGCCAGCACGCGCTCGCTGGAGACGGCGATCGCCGAGTCGATCGAGAACCAGCCGTACTGCGAGTCCGTCGCCGTCGACATCGACGACGACGCCGTCGCCGCCGATATCGACCACGAGAACGGCTACACGGAGCTGTCCGGCCACCTCATGGAGGTGGAAATGCGCATCGAGTACGAGGGCGTCACCGCCCGCACGCGCATGGAGATGGAGGACGGCTACCCCCTGATGTCGCTCGTGTCTGTCGAGTCGGAGTGACCGGAAATCGGCGTCTCGACCGCCGAGGAACTGTATTTCACTTTCACTTTCGGGCGATGGTTTAAGGGGGTCCCCGGCGAACCCGGAGGTATGAGTCAGTCGACGTTCGACGACGACGACCTGTTCGGGGAGGCGGCCGACGAGACGCGCGCGGCCGTCGAAGAGCACCTCCGCGCGGCGAAGGCGACGCTCCCGACGGCCGACGCCGTCTGGGACACCGACGCCGACAACGTGCTCGGCGCGCTCAACGGCCTTCGCTCGGCGCTCGACACCGGCGACGCCGTCGAGGAACTCCGACAGGCGAAAAAGCAGTACGTGCTCGGCGAGCGCGCCGGCGCGTTCGATGACGACGACGACCTCGCCGACGAGATCGAGGACCTGCAAGCGCTCGTCGAGACGCTGGAGGAGACCCACGAGCGGGTTGGCGAACTCACGAGCACAGTCCCGCAGCTCCGCGGCGACCTGGAGGACGCACACGAGGAGGGCGTCGACGCCGAGGCGGACGCCGACGACGGGGAAGAGGCCGAGGCGTAACTCGCTCGCGACCGCCCGTCGTTTCTCCGTTTCGTCGCTCCTCCGCCCCGTCGCTCCCCTGCTTCGTCGTCCGCTCGACCCACGAGCGAGGACCGGTCTCGCCTCTCGCCACCGCTCCGACCCATCGTCGTCGCTTCCCCTGGACTCACCGCCTCGCGGTCACCGCCTCGCAGTTATCGATCCCGAGTGACGACCGCGTCAGTCACTTCGACGAGCGCCTCGCTCGCGACCGCCAGCAGCTCCGCTCCGAGGTCGGCGTCGCCGGCGGTTGGGTCGCCGACGACCCCGTTGGGGCTGAACTCGTCGCTGTCGTGTGCGAGGTTGACTCCTCGGACCCACTCGCCCCAGCGCTCGCTCGCGCCCTCGCGTGCGGCCTCGACCCGGTCCTCGCGGACGAGTTCGGGCGCGAGGTGTCGCACCATCGCCGTCTCCAGCGGACCGGCGTGGCCCATTCGACTCGCGTGTTCGCCGACCGCCTCGAACCAGGTGAACGACACCGCGTAGGCGTCGGTGTCGCCGTCGCGAGAGACGCGCCGCGACAGCTCGGCCACCGCCTCGACGTTGCCCCCGTGGCCGTTGACGACGACGACCCGGTCGATCCCGTGGTGCGCGAGGCTCTCGACGGTCTCGCGGACGTACGCGCGGAAGGTGTCCGGCGACACCCATAGCGTCCCGTCGAACGCGCGGTGCTCCTCGGCGACGCCGACGTGGACCGGCGGCGCGACGAGGAGGTCGCCCGCGCGCTCGCGAGCGCCGCCGCCCGTCCCCGCCGCCTCGGTCCATCGCTCGGCGGCCGCGTCGGCGACCGCCTCCGCCGCGAGCGCGTCCGTGCCGAGCGGGGCGTGCGATCCGTGTTGTTCGGTGCTCCCGACCGGGAGCAGCGCGGCGTCGACGGCGGCGTCGCGTACCTCCGTCCACGTCGCGTCCGAGAGCTTCATGGTCCCAGTCGGTTCCCGGGCGACTTGTAGCCGGCTATGCGCTCGTGGTGTCGCCGGCGACGGGGCGTGACGCTTCGAGGTCCCGTCGGCAATACGGGCGGGTCGTGTCCGGGGCCTACTGGAGGATCCCGAGTTCCGTTGGGGTTATGACCGCCGCACCCCAACCCGAGTGCAATGGGACTCCTCGAGGACAAGTCGAACGCGCGGCTGTTCTATCGCTACTTCTCGCGCGTGTACGACACGATCAACCCCTACATCTGGGACGATCGAATGCGCAACCAGGCGCTGGAGTGGTTCGACGCCGACCGCGACGATCGCGTGCTCGACGTGGGTGCGGGCACCGGGTTCGCGACCGAGGGACTGCTCAACCACGTCGACGAGGTGTACGCGCTCGACCAGTCGCGGGGGCAGTTCGAGCAGGCGTTCGCGAAGTTCGGCAAACGCGGAAAGGTCCGCTTCCACATGGGCGACGCCGAACGGCTGCCGTTCAACGACGACGCCTTCGACAAGCTGTGGTCGTCGGGCTCCATCGAGTACTGGCCGAACCCGGTCGCGGCCCTCCGGGAGTTCCGTCGCGTCACGAAGCCCGGCGGCACCGTCCTCGTCGTCGGACCCGACTACCCGAAGACCCGAGTCTTCCAGCGGCTCGCGGACGCGATCATGTTGTTCTACGACGCGGAGGAGGCCGAGGAGATGTTCCGCGAGGCGGGCTTCGAGGACACCCGGCACTTCATCCAACAGCGCCACCGCGGGGCTCCGCGGGCGATCACCTCCGTCGCGACCGTCCCCGCCGACGGCGACGAGGAGGCGAGTCAGAACGAGACGACGACCGACGAGGCGGCCGTGACGGATACCGACGCCGCCGAGGCGTAGCGGACCCCCGTTCTCTGTAGGTTCTGCCCCGTCCGCAGCAGTCGTTCCAGCCACGAGCTCTCCGTTCATGCGGCGCTCGTCCGTAGCACAGCCATTCGGTGGTCGCCGACGAACAGGCTCGCCTCGACGACCGCGCCCGCTCGGACCCGGGGCCGGTTCGTGCCGGCGACCGCGAACGCCGCCGTCTCCCCGGCGGTCCACCTCGGATCGGCGGCGGGATTGAACGGGCCGGTCGGGGCGCTCCGGAAGCCCCGCCGCGAGAAGAACGGTACCGACGGCTGCCGATCGAGCGGTCGGCCGTCGACCGCGACGACGATCCGGATCTCTCGGGCGTCGAGGGCGTCGCCGCCGCGGTGTGTGAACGTCAGCGTGTCGCCGTCGACCGCGAGGTCGATCGACGCGACTGGGGGCGGATCAGTCGGTTCAGCGCTCAACGCCGTCGCTCCAACGACCGCCGAGAGCGCCACCGTGCAGGCGACCAGCAGGGCGACCGCGACGACCGGCGCGGCCCCGCGGTCGGTCGCATCATCGTTGGCGGACGAGGCATCGTCGACGGGCGAGGCGCTGTCGACGGGCGCGGCGCTGGCGACCGTCGAGTCGTTCCGGGGGTCGGCGGGTCGGAGGAGTCCAGCCACGGACCGTCTGGTCCCGGCATCGGTGATAAACCCACGCCGGTCGCCCCGGACCCCGTCGTCACTCCTCGTCGTCGGGCGTCGATCCGTCGGACGACGCCAGCGCGTCCGCGACGGTGTGGGGGGCCGTCGGCGTCACGCTGACCGTCGACACCTCGGTCGAGCCGACCTCGACGACGGTGACGACGAACTGCCCGTCCGGGCCGACCGTCCAGAGGACGCCGTCGTCGCCGGTCGTACCGACGTCGGTGCTCTCGCCGCCCTCGCGGCCGATCTTCACCACGGCGTTCACCGGTTCGCCGGTGGCGGGATCGGTCGCCTCGACTCGGAGGGGACCGCCGGGGAACGTCCGATTCACCGTGAGCGCGATGTCGAGGTTCCGGCTGACCGACTCGTCGGTGTCGACGCCCGCGAGGTCGATCCGCTGGTGCTCCATGAACACGCGCTCGGTGCCGCCGCCGACGAAGGCGGTGAGGCTCCCGTTCGCGTACCGGAGGTCGAACAGGAACGTCCCGCCCGACCCCTGGCCGGCGACGTTGCCGCCGGTGGCGGCGTAGATCTCGGGGTAGCTCCGCGCCGTGACGTTCTGCGCGACCTCCTCGTTGATCCCCTCGCCACGCTCCCGCAGGTCGCCCCGGAACGCTTCCCGGACGTACTCGCCGTCGGTGACCGTCGAGAGAACGATCCCGTCCTCGGTCGCGGCCACGTACACCCTGGTGGAGGCGTCGCGCTCGCCGGCGAGGGCGTCGCCGGTGCGCTCGCGGACCGGCCCGTCGAACGTCCGGAGGTCGTACAACAGCGGGAACACCCGGTTGTCGTCGATCGACACGTCGTCGGACTCGTCGGCCAGTTCACGCAGGACGGCGATCCGTTCCTCCAGGACGGCCGCGGACGCCCGGATACGCGAGAGTTCGATGAGTAACTCACGCGCCGTCAGCTCGCCCGATTCGTAGGCCGCGATGGCGTCGCGCTGTCGCGCGTGGAGGGTGACGACGTCCTTGTCGACCTCGTTCAGCCCGTCGAGGATGCGGATCTGCCGTTCGTCGCTCGTGTTCGCGCGCTCGATCCGGTTTCGCAGGGCGATCGTCTCGATCCGGGCCGCGGAGGCGTTCGTCGCCAGGTCGACGGACGTTCCGGCGTCGACGGTGACCACGTCGATGTCCGAGACGCTCCGCGCGGAGTCGTTGAGCGAGAGCACGCGCAGGTGCCCGCTCGCGTTCGTGTGGTTCGTCGCGGTCACCGACCCGGCGGCGGCCGACGTATCGGAGTCGGCGGGAGCCGAGACGGCGCGGTCGCCGTCGCCTGCGGAGGTGGCACCGCCGCCGACGACGGGAGCGGCACCGCCGCCGACCGCGGCACAGACCAGGAGGACTGCGAGGAGGACGGGGATGGCTCGCATTGGCGATAGTTCCGCGTCCTCCGATAAAAAACCGGCTCACACGCGCGAGCGAGCATCCAGCCGCGCACTCGTCCCGTCGGTTCGTGCTCGGGTCTTGCTTCCGACTCTGCGCTCCGATCGCGCCACAGAGCGGTCACGACCGTCCGAGCGAAATACGGGTGCGCGGCCGGGGTCGTCGCCGTCGCGGCTCGACGGATCGCCACCCGATGGAAAGGGTTTTGCCGGAACGCAAAGAGCCGATCACACAGCATGCGGCACCTCGCCCTCCTCGCCGCGCTGGTGCTTCTCGGCTCGGTCGTGGCCGGGTCGTCGCTGGCGGCGGCCGACGCCTCGCCGGCCGCCCCGTCGCCGACGGCGACCCCCGAGCGACCGGCGCTCGCGGGCGCGGGCGACCCGGCGGCGCTGGCGATCGCAGCGCCCGAGACGAACTTCACCGTCTCGCTCCGCGAGGACGGGAGCGCCCGCTGGACCGTCGAGACGCGCTTCGACCTCGCCGACGAGGACGAGCGGGCGGCGTTCCGCGAATACGCCGACGCCTACGAGGCTGGAACGGCCGAGGACGGACCATCGGTCACTCCCTTCCGCAACGCCGCCCGAGAGGCGTCGGCCGTGGTCGACCGCGAGATGGCGATCGAGCGGGCGAACCGAAGCGCCAGGATAACTAACAGCTCGGGCGTTCTAGTCCTGCAGTTCACGTGGACGGAGTTCCTCGCCGAGGAAGACGACGGTGCGCTCGCGCTCGGGGACGCGTTCCGGACCGCGAACAACGGCACCTGGTTCGGATCGCTGTCCGCCTCCCAGCGGCTCGTCATCGAACCCCCCGAGGGGTACGAGGTGAGCGACGTGTCCAACGGCTTCAGCTACTCCATCAGCGACCGCCGGATCGTCGCCGAGGGACCACAGACGTTCGAGGCGGGCGACATCGGGGTGACGTACGAGCCCGGGGCGACGACCGACGAGGGGATAGACACGTCCCTGCTCGCCGGCGTTATCGTCGCCCTACTGGTGGTCGTCGCGGTGCTGTCGTACCGCCGTAGCGACGGCGCGCTCGCGGACGTCGCCGACGCGTACGCCGCCGACGAGAGCCCGAACGACGCCGCTCGCGGCGCGGAGCCGAGGACGGGAGAGGCGGACGAGCGTGCCAGCGGGGCGGCGACGTCCTCCGATGCCGGCGCGGGAACGGAAGACGGGAGCGTTGATCCGAGGGACTCCGAAGAAGCGGCCGTCGGACCGACCGAGGAGGAACTCGAACTGCTCTCCGACGAGGAGCGCGTCGAACGACTGTTGGAGCGACACGGCGGCCGGATGCGCCAGGCGACCATCGTCAGCGAGACCGCCTGGTCGGATGCGAAGGTGTCGCAGTTGCTCTCGGCGATGGCCGACGAGGGGCGTGTCGAG
This sequence comes from Halobaculum sp. CBA1158, assembly GCF_021431925.1. Taxonomy (NCBI): domain Archaea; kingdom Methanobacteriati; phylum Methanobacteriota; class Halobacteria; order Halobacteriales; family Haloferacaceae; genus Halobaculum; species Halobaculum sp. CBA1158. Next base: position 938,844 of record NZ_CP090371.1, read on the forward strand.
AAGCTCAGGCTCGGCCGCGAGAACCTCATTTCGCTGGCAGACGATGACGGCGACGAGGACGGCGAGGACGACGCGAACGACGGAGCTGACGGGCGGGAACGACGGAGCTGACGACGCCCGGTCGTGACCGCTCGATCTCGTCGCCGGCGGAACGACGCCGGGCCCGTTGGCGTCGGTTCCGAAACTGTTTACCTCCGACCGCGGCAACTCCCGCGCGATGAAGATCCTCGTCACGGTCAAGGAGGTCGCGGAGCCGGCCGACGACTTCGAGATCGAAGGGACCGACGTGGGCGAGCAGTTCCTCGAGTACGACCTCAACGAGTGGGACGACTACGCCGTCGAGGCGGCGGTCCAGCTCTCGGAGGCGTACGACGACGTCGAGGTCGTCTCGGCCACCATCGGCCCCGAGCGCGCCGAGGAGACGATCCGAATGGCGCTTGCGAAGGGCGTCGATCGCTCGATCCGCGTGTGGGACGACGACGTGGCCGCCGCGGAACTCGACGTGGCCGCGAAGACGCGCCTGTTCGCGGCCGTCGTCGACGAGGAGGAGCCGGACCTCGTGCTCTCGGGCGTCCAGGCGGCCGACGACGGCTTCGGCGCGACGGGCGTCTCGCTGGCCGACGAGATCGGCTTCGACTGGGCGGCCGTCGTCAACGACCTGCAGACCGAAGACGACCTCGAGACCGCGCACGTCCACCGGGAACTGGAGGGCGGTATCGAGGAGCTAACCGACGTGGACCTCCCGGCGGTGCTGACGATCCAGACGGGGCTGAACGAGCCGCGATACGCCAGCCTCCGCGGGATCCGCCAGGCGCAGAGCAAGGAGATCGCCGAGTTCGGGCTCGACGACCTGGGACTCGACGCCGACGCGGTCGCCTCGCCCATCTCGCGCACGGCGATGTACGAGCCGGAGACGGAGTCGGACGCGACGTACTTCGACGGCTCGCCCGAGGAGCAGGCCGAGCGGTTGGCTGACGTGCTCCGCGACAAGGGGGTGGTGTCCGAATGAGCGACGTGCTCGCGGTCGCCGACCACAGGCGCGGCGAACTCCGGGACGTGAGCCTCGAGATCGTCCGTGCGGGGCGCGAGTTGGCTGACGACCTCGGCGGCGACCTCCACGTGGCGGTGATCGCCGGCGACGTGGACGCGTTCGCCGGTCGACTCTCGCTCGAGGGCGTCGACGCGATCCACACCGTCGACGCGGGCGAGGAGTTCAACCACGACCTGTACGCCGGCGCGACGACGGCGCTGTACGAGGAGCTCGCGCCGACGGCCGTCCTCATGCCGAACTCCGTCAACGGCCTCGACTACGCGCCGGCGGTCGCGAACCGCCTCGATCTCCCGCTGGTCAGCGACGCAGTCGGCCTCTCGTACGACGGTGGACTGGAGGCGACCCGCGAGATGTACGGCTCGAAGGTCGAGACGACCGTCGAACTGACCGAGGAGCCGTTCGCGGTCACGGTCCGCGGCGGCGAGTGGGCGGCCGTCGAGGCCGACGCCGACGTGCCCGTCGAGGCGTTCGTGTACGACTTCGACGAATCGGCGTCCGGCGCTCGAGTGCAGGGGTTCGAGGAGGTCGGTGCCGGCGACGTGGACATCGCCGAGGCGGAGTTCCTCGTCTCGATCGGCCGCGGTATCGAGGAGGAGGAGAACCTCGAACTGATCGAAGAACTCGTCGAGGCCACCGGCGCGACGCTGTCCTCCTCGCGACCGATCGTCGACAACGGGTGGCTGCCGAAGAACCGCCAGGTCGGCCAGTCCGGAAAGCAGGTGACGCCGGACGTCTACCTCGCGATCGGCATCTCGGGGGCCGTCCAGCACGTCGCCGGCATGAAGGGCGCGGAGACGATCATCGCGATCAACACCGACCCGAACGCGCCGATCTTCGACATCGCGGACTACGGCGTCGTCGGCGACCTGTTCGACGTCGTCCCGGCCCTGACCGAACAGTTCTCATAGGTCGGCTCCGGCTCCCGCCGGGCGACCGCTTTCGCCCCCGGCCCTCGCTCCCGCATTCGGTACCCTCTTTTCGGCCCGGCCCCGATACGCGGTAGATGGAGTACCTGGAGCGTCGGGTCGCGATGGCGAACGAGCGTCTCACCGAAGTGACGGGGGCGGTCGAACCCGCGACGCTGTCAGACGAGATCGAGCACGTCGCGCTCGCGGGCGGCAAGCGCGTTCGTCCGACCGTAACGCTCCTGTCGTGTGAGGCCGCCGGCGGCGACCCCGAGGAGGCGGTCGACTTCGCCGTCGGCGTCGAACTCGTCCACAACGCCTCCCTCGTCATCGACGACATCATCGACCGTTCGGACGTGCGCCGCGGTACCGCCAGCGCCTGGGCGGAGTTCGGCTACGGCCCCGCGATCATCTCCTCCGACGGGATGCTCGGCGAGGCGTTTCACCTCTTCTCGAGCGACGAACGGGCGATGCAGGTCGTCGCCGAGGCCATGGTCGAGTTGGGCGAAGGCGAGGCGACGGAACTGGTCGCGAAGCCGACGAACGAGGCGGAGTACATGACGCTCGCGCGGCGCAAGACGGGCGCGCTGTTTCGCGCGGCCGCCGAACTCGGCGCGGTCGCCGCCGGTGCCGACGGCTTCACCGTCGAGGCATTCGGCGACTACGCCGAGCGCGTCGGCGTCGCCTTCCAGATCCGCGACGACGTACTCGACGCGACCGCCGACGCCGACGACCTTGGGAAGCCGACCGGCGTCGACGAGGCGGTCGACCGCCCGTCGCTGCTGCAGGTGACGGACCTCACCCCAGAGGAGGCCGACCAACGCGCCCGCGACCAGGCTGACGCCGCGCTGGAGGCGCTGGAGACCGCGGGTATCGGGGAGTCCGACGCCCGCGGATACCTGCGGGACCTGGCGGAGTTCGTGGTCGTGCGGGAGCGGTAGGACGCAGTCCGTCCGCGGATCGTCGCTCCGTGGGGACGGTCAGCGTGGGTCGCGACCGACCGCCGGGCCGTCTCAGCGCCCCTTCGGGTCACGAGACCCGATGGGTCAAACCGTCGTTTGGTCTTCGAGACGATTTATTTCCGATCCGCCACGAGACCCCGACATGGACCGACGGGAGTTCCTCGCGGCCGCAGCGGGCGGAGGCCTCGTGTCGACTGCCGGTTGTTCCGGCGTTTCGGAGGACCCGGGGCCGTTCGACTTCGGAATCACAAACTGGCGGCGGCGGGAGTACACGGCCGAAGTACTGCTCCGGAAGAACGAGGACGTGGAACTGATCGACGGCCGGTTTGACATCGCCGCCAACGAGCCCGACCGCGAGGACCCGCCGGGGATCTACCTCCGGGACGTCACGCGCGTTCGAAACGGGGACGTCATCGACGCTCGAGTGGCTCTCGACGGCGAGCCCTATCGCGGACGCTACGAGGTAACGTGTAACCGAACGGCGGACTTCGAGAACGACTTCTTCCTCCGTATCCGCTCCGGCGACGCGGGCAGGATCGAGTTCTCTGGCAGCGAGTGCGGCGTGTAGGCCGGTCCGGTCGCGACGCCGGCCCGGTCGATCGTCGCTCGGCATTCGGCCACGACCGACGCTCCGTCACCGGGCGGACGCTCCACCACCGGACGACCGGTACGTGCCCAGCCGCAACCCACCGGCACGTTCTCGGAGACCCGCGTGGAACCGACGCCGTGTACGTCGTGGAGGCACCGGTATCCCTGCGCGGTCACACGTACCGTACCGTACCGCGAGCGAGCCAGCCGACGGCTGGCGAGCGAGCGGCCTTTTGATCATCATCAGAATCGCGGAGCGATTCTGATTAGCAGTCGGATTCTTCGAATCCGACCGCATGAACGGGTTTTGGCGGGGGTCGAGCGCGCCTTCGGCGCGCGAGGCCCCGGTGAAAAGCGGTTCGTTAGTAGAACTCTCTCACGAGGTCCATCGCGCCCTCCGGCGCGCCGGAGTCGTCGATGTCGGCCATGCTGGAGTCGAGCCCGTGGGTCTCCTCGTACGGCACCGATTCCTCGTCCTGGTAGAGCACGCCCATGTACTCCTTGTCGGCGTCGAGGACCTTCTCCTTGGCCGCCTCGCGGTCGTGCGGGTCGTAGTCCGTCTCCTGCAGGTCCACGAGGGAGTCGCGGAAGTAGTCGTACGTGTCCACGTCGTTGAAGGTGACGCACGGCGAGAACACGTTGACGAAGCCGAAGCCGTCGTGCTCGATGGCCTTCCGGACGATCTCCTGGTGACGCAGGGCGTCAGAGGAGAACGACTGGGCGATGAACGTCGCGCCCGAGGCGAGCGCGAGCGCGAGGGGGTTGACGGGCGGCTGCTGGGGCCCGTCCGGCGTCGTCGCCGTCTCGAAGTCCTCCCGGCTGGTCGGGGAGGCCTGCCCCTTCGTCAGCCCGTAGATCCGGTTGTCCATCACGACGTAGCTCATGTCGACGTTGCGGCGGACGGCGTGGACGAAGTGGCCCGCGCCGATGGAGTAGCCGTCGCCGTCGCCGCCGGCGACCATGACCTCGAGGTCGGGGTTGGCCATCTTGACGCCCGCACCGACCGGGAGCGCGCGGCCGTGGACGCCGTGGATCGCGTAGCTGTGCATGTACGTGCCGATCTTGCCCGAACAGCCGATGCCGGCGACGACGAAGGTGTTGTCGGGGTCGTTGCCCGTCTCCGCCAGCGCCTTCATCATGCCGTTCATCGTCCCGAAGTCGCCGCACCCGGGACACCACGTGGGCTGCTTGTCGGATTTGAAGTCGGTGAATTTGACCTGGGAACTCATGCTTGCACCTCCTGGCCCTCGCCGGCGGCCAGCGCCTCCGTGATCTCGTTGGCGAGTTCGTCCGCCTTGAACTGCACGCCGTTGTACTTGTTCACTCGCTTCACGCGCTGAAGCGTGTCGTGTTCGAGCACGTCCGCGAACTGTCCGGTCGCGTTACACTCGACCACGACGACCTCCTCGGCGGCCTCGAACTCCTCGGTGAGGTCCGGCCGCGGGAAGAGGTACGGCACCGAGAGGATCCGCACGTCGACGCCGTCCTCCTCGAGGAACTCCAGCGCCTCCACGAGCGTCCCCTCGTTCGACCCCCACGTGACGATCAGGTTGTCCGCGTCGGCGTCGCCGAACTCCCGCGGGGAGAAGTCCTCGCGCTCGCGGGCGGTCTCGACCTTCCGGTTCCGCTTGTCGACCTGCTCGATGCGCATCTCGGTGTCCTCCGTCCGGCGGCCCTGCTCGTCGTGTTCCAGGCCGGTGGACATGTGTGCGCCGCCCTCCGTGCCGGGGAACGCGCGGGGGCTGATGCCGTCGTCTGTGATCTCGTGGGGCTTGAAGCCGCCTGATTCCGTCTGATGCTCGCCGATGGTCTCCTCGTCGACGACCTTACCGCGGTCGATCTCGACGGCGTCCATGTCGAAGGCGTCAGGCTCGAACGTCTGCTCGGTGACCGCCATCGCGAGATCCGAGGCGAGGTACACCGGCGTCTGGTACTTCTCGGCGAGGTTGAACGCCTCGACGGTCTTCCAGAAGCACTCCTCGACCGAGGTGGGCGCGAGGACGAACCGCGGGATCTCGCCGTGCCCGCCGTACAGCATCATGTTGAGGTCGCCCTGCTCCTGCTTGGTCGGCATCCCCGTCGAGGGGCCCGAGCGCATCACGTCACAGATGACCAGCGGCGTCTCCGAGGTGGCGACGAGCCCGAACGTCTCGGTCATCAGGTCGATGCCGGGCCCCGAGGTCGCGGTCATCGAGCGCGCGCCGGCGCGGGCGGCACCGAGCGCGAGGTTGATCGCGGCGAGCTCGTCTTCCGCCTGGACGACGTGGCCGCCGAAGTTCTCGATCCGCCCCTTCAGGTACGTCATCACGTCCGTCGCGGGCGTGATCGGGTAGCCGGCGTAGTACTTGCAGCCGGCGGCGATGGCACCCATGCCGATCGCCTCGTCGCCGTTGAGCAGGACGTAGTCGTTGTCGGTGGTGTCGAGGTCGTAGTCGAGGTCGGCGTCGGCGTAGTGCTCCTGGACGTGCTCCTGACCCAGTCGGGCGGCCTGCTTGTTGTTCTCGACGAGGGCCGTCCCCTTGTCGCTGAACCGCTTCTTCAGCGAGGAATCGAGGTGCTCGATGTCGAAGTCGGCGGCCTCACAGGCCGCCCCCAGCGCGACGACGTTCGCCATGATCGCGCCGCCGGCGTCCTCCGCGAGGCTCTTGAGCGGCACGTCCAGCCCGATCATCCCCTCGGGGATCTCGACGTCCTGCATCGTCGTTCGCTCGCCGTCGTAGATGATGATCGAGCCCTCGTGGAGCTCGTCGAGGTTCTCCTCGATCGTTCGTGGCGTGAGCGCGACGAGGACGTCCAGTCGGTCGACGACCGACCGGACCTTCTCCGTGGAGGTTCGCACCTTGTAGGCGGTGTACCCGCCACGGATCCGGGAGGCGAAGTCCTTCGACGTGAAGACGTGTCGACCCGCCCGGGAGAGCGCCTGCGCGAAGATCTTCCCGGTGGAGTCGATGCCATCGCCGGCCTCCCCGCCGATGGCCCAGTTGAAGTCCGCTGGCATACTGGTCACACCTTCCCACGGTCGGTGGAAAAGCCTTCTGAATGGGGGGAGTACGGCTTTTTCGTCGCCCGTCGGACGCACGGGCGAGAAACAAACAAACGTCCGATCGATCGGCCCACTATCGGCAGTTCCACGGCCGAATGATCGCTTTTACCCGCCGCTGGCGGCGGGCACGCCGGTCGGCCGCCACCGCCACGAGATTGTACGACACGCGTGATATCCGACTTCGACGGGTGACGAGAGGATCGAAGCGGCGAGAAGCGCTCGACCCGACGCCGCGGACGGTCACGGGTCGCCGTCGGTCGCGCCGGAAACGACACCTTCGGGTACCTCGGCGGGCAAGCGTCGGGCATGGACGCCACAGTCGCTGTGCGGTCGGTCGCGGAGGTCGGGCCGGACACGGTCGCGGTGACGCTCGATTCGCCCCCGGAGTTCGACGCGAGGCCCGGCCAGTTCGTTCGGCTCACCGCCCTCGTCGGCGGCGAGGAGACGTCCCGCTTCTACACCGTCTCCTCGCCCGACACCGAGGGAACGTTCGAGACGACCGTCGGACTCGACGGCGGCGACTTCTCGGCGTACCTCGCGTCGCTGGAGTCGGGCGACGAGGTCGATATCTCCGGTCCCTTCGGCGACGACTACTACGAGGGGGAGGCGCGCGCGGTCGTGATCGCTGGCGGTCCCGGCGTGGGTCCCGCCGTCGCCATCGCGGAGTCGGCACTCGACGCCGGCAACGAAGCGGCGGTGGTCTATCGGGACGACGCGCCCGCGCACGTCGAGCGACTCGAGGACGCTCGCGACCGCGGCGCGAGCGTGGTCGTCGCCGACGGCGACATCGCCGACGCGGTCGCGGACGCCGTCACCGGCGCGGACGGGGAGCAGGCGTTCGTGTACGGGTTCGCCGACTTCGTCGACGAGGCGGTCGCGGCGCTGGAGGAGGCGGGGTACGCCGGCGACGCGAAGATCGAGAACTTCGGGTAGCTCGCGCGGGCGACGGTCCCGTCAGACGAGGCTGCCGCCGTCGAACTCGGCGCGCGCGTACTCGACGTCCATCAGATCGAGGATCGTCGGCGCGATGTCGAGCAGGTCGGAGTCGGCGATCGACGCGTCCGGGTCGTCGACGAACAGGGTCGCGTTCTCGAAGCTGTGCATCCCGTTGCGCGGCCCAGTCGAGAAGACGCCGTCGTCGTGGGCCTTGAACTTCGCCTTCAGGTCGAAGCCGTGGTTCGGGATGATCACAAGATCCGGGGCGATGTCGTCGTGCTCGCCGCGGAACGCCTCCTCCTTCTCGACGACGCGCTGGGCGACGGGCGTGCCGTCGGGCCCTTCGAGCGCCTCGATCTCGGCTTTCAGCTCGTCGCGAACGTCGTCGTACTCGTCCTCGGGCACGGACCCGCGGGGCTCGCGCCCCTCGAGGTTGAGGTACAGCCGACCGGGGATGAGCGAGTAGGCGCGTGCGCCGTCCGCGATGTCGCCCAGTTCCTCGTGGTCGTCGTCATCGAAGGACAGCCACCCCTCCTCCTGGAGCCACCGGTTGATGTCGACCTCGTAGTCCTGCACCGTGAAGCCGTGGTCGGAGGCGACGACGAGCGTCACGTCCTCCGGGAGCATCTCGCGGATCTCGCCGACGTAGTCGTCGACCGTCTCGTAGAACTCCATGAACTCCTCGTAGTACTCGCCGTCGCGAGCGTAGTCCTCGAACAGGAAGTGGTTCACCCGGTCGGTCGTCATGAAGACGCCGAAGAACAGGTCCCAGTCGTCCTGTTCGATGTAGTGGGTGAACGCCTCGAAGCGCTTGTCGAGCGTCTCGTGGGAGACCTCCAGGAACTCCGATTTGTCGTCCTTGTGGCCGAGTTTGGCGTTCGTGTCGATCCGGTAGTCGATCGACTCCAGGTAGTCACGGAGGTCGTCGGGGTAGGCCGCCTTGTCGACGCCCGGCGAGAGGAACCCCGAGACCATGCGCTGGACGTTGCGCTGGGGCGGGAACGTCACGGGGACGTTCAGCACGGTCGCGTCGAGGCCCTCGTTCGCGACGCGGTCCCACAGCCGAGTCGCCTGCACGTCCCGCCCCATCGGGACGTACGTGTCGTAGCTGCCGACCTCTCGGTCCTGGAAGCCGTACACCCGCGTCTCGCCGGGGTTGACCCCAGTGGTGAGGGCGGGCCAGCAGGCCGACGACTCCGGCGGTACGATGGAGTCGATGGCCCCGGCCGACCCCTCCTCGGCGAGCGCGGCGAAGTTCGGGAATCGGTCCGGATGCTCTGCCAACAGCGAGTGCGGCACCCCGTCGATGCCGATGAAGGCGACGCGAGGCGTGTCGTCCCCGCGAAGCCGATCGAACAGTCCCATGGCCCTCCTTCCTCGTGGGCAGGTAAAGTAATTCAGGTTCTGACCGGAGCCGACGCGGCTCCGAGATTTCGGCAGGAACTGCCGGGAGTCGTCGCTCCGGTCTCAATCCGCGTCGACCCGGCCTCGAGCGACGGCGTCGCCGACGCGCTCGACGAGTTCGTCCAGTCCCTCCAGCCCCGCGCGCTTGGCGACCGCGTCGTGGACGGACCCCGCGTCGCGGACCGCCTCGGCGGTACACGAGAAGACGACGACCGGAACCTCCGGCGCGACCGTCCGCACCGCTTCCGCCACGTCGACGGCGTCAGTCCCCGGCGGACGGTGGTCGGTGACGACACAGTCGACGCGCTCGTCGACGGCGGACGCCACGCCGTCCGGCGACCGAACGCGCCGAACGGATACCCCCGACCGGCCCCGCGTCAGGTACGTCTCCACGAGCGAGGCGATCCCCTCGTCGCGCTCGACGTGAATAACTCGAAGGTCGTCCCGACCGGTCCCCCCGTCAGCTCCCGATGTCTCTCCGCCCATGCCATGTGATACCATTACCGTACACTCCATGGCTCGACCCGGCGGGATAACTGGTTCCCATCGTTTATCGGCGATCATACACGGGAATAGACAGGTTCGTGTGGTACAACCGGCGAATCCTCGGTGCATCGCCGGCCGCGTCGCCCTCGGACCGCGGTCGCGGCGCGGTCCCGATGAGAATTTGAGTGGTCGGACCCAAGCAACGACCGTGAGCGAGGACCCGACGGAGGGCGCGAGCGACGGCGTGCCGGAGCGACCGCCGGCGCTCGGGCTGCTGGAGACGCTGTCGGTGCGACGCAACGCCGTCGTCGGGGTCGCGGTCGGCGGCGGTCTCGGCGTCGCTGTGTACGTGGTGCGGGCGCTGGAACTTCTCGGTCCGGTCGGCGGCACCCGCGAGTACCCCGTGATCGGTGCCGACGGCTACTTCCTGCTGCTGGCGTTCGTGCTCGCGTCGGCGACGGCGCTGCTCGTGGCGACGCTGTTGACGGTCGCCGCCGCCGTGCGGGCGATCCGCGCGGCCCCGGAGTGAGCGGACCGGCGAGACGGAACGGGACGGCACGGGACGCGGCGATCCTACGTCCGGCTATTCCCGGTCGGCGTCGGGGAACAGCCGGTAGGAGGTTCGTCCCACGGCCACGTCCTTCGGCTCGCCGTCGGGATCGACGCTGGAGACGAGGGTGTCGGTATATCCCATCGACCCGCCCGCGCGCAGCACCTCCGCCTCGACGCGCAGGTCGTCGGTGGCGGGGCGGAGGTACGTGACGTTGAGGTCTGTCGTCGCCAGCGACCCGGTCGTCGGGTCGTCGAACGTCGACCGCAGTGCGAATCCGGAGGCCGTGTCGACCAGCGTGGCGGCGATGCCGCCGTGAACCGAGCCGACCGGAGAGCCGGGGTTGACGAGCTTCTCGTCGTACGGGACGGACATGACGATCCGGCCGCGCTCCAGGTCCTCGACGGTCAGGTCGAGCCACGAGAGGAAGCCGTGGCTCTCGATGAACGCCTGCAGGAGGTCGACGTGGTCCGGAGAGATCGGGCCGGAATCGCGGTCAAGGTCGTCGCTCATGGCGAGGGACGCGCCTGCGGCGCACTTGACGATTCGGTTCCGACTTCGTCGTCCGGGTCGTCCGGGTCGTCCGGGTCGGTCGTGTCGGCTTCCGGTCGGATCGACTCCCGGTCAGGTTGCCGACCGATCGTCGTCGCGATCCGCGTCGCCGGCGTCGGTGTCGCGGTTGGCATCGGTGTCGCGGTCGGCGTCTGAGGTGGAATCGCCGCCACGAGCGCCGGGGGTTCCGGGTTCGGCGACGCCCGCGGCGGCGGCCTCGGCCGGACTCCGATTGCCGCCCTCACCGAAGCCGGCAGAGAGGATCCGGGTGAGCGCCTCCTCGACCTTCTCGTCGACCTCCTCGATGTCGTCGGGGTCGACCTCCATCACGAAGCCGGTGGTGATGTTCGGCGCGGTCGGCATGAACACGACCTCGCGGCCGTCGGCGGTCGTCTGTCCGGTCTTGAACGCCGTCATGCGCATCCCGTTCCACGGCTCCAGTTTCACCGGCGTCTGGAGGTCGTCGGTGCCGGTGAGGGCGGTCTCGACCGCCAGCTTCGAGGCGTTGTAGATGACGCGCAGCCCCGGGACGCGGTTGATCGCGTTGTCGATCACTCCCTCCGCGAGGCGGCCGGACGTCGTCCGCATCAGATAGCCCGCGGAGAACACCAACAGGACGAACACGACCAGCGCGACGAGCACCTCGGCGAAGCCGTACAGCGGCGCGGCGTACTCGTTGAGGGGTGCGAGTCTCGACCCCGGCGCGAACACGCCGCCCTCGGGCGGGGTGATCGTCGGAACGAACGGCAGCGTCGCCAGCAGGTTGTACAGCCAGTTCGCGACGAAGAGGATGACGAGGAGCGGGGTGACGACGACGAGGCCGCTCGCGAAGTCGCGCTTCCACGTGGACATTCGGTGGTCGAGTAGTCGTGGACGCCCCGGGCATATCAGCCCTTCTACACGGGAGGGTCACCCCCGAACTCGGGCTGGGACGCGGCCGGGTGGTCGTCCGTCGAGGGCGACGGACTCGGATGTCGGTGACGCCGGGATCAGACGCCGAGAACCGCCCGCACGGCGAACAGCGCGTTCTCCTTGCGCTCGCGAACGCGCCGGTAGAAGTACGACAGCCACCTGTCGCCGTAGGGGGCGTACTGCCACACCTCGACGCCGTCGGCGGCGAGGCGTCGCTGTTCGTCGTCGCGCACGCCCATGAGCATCTGGACCTCGTAGTCGGCCCCGTGCTCGGCGTGCAGCTCCTCGGCCAGCGAGATCATCGCGGGGTCGTGGCTGCCGACGGCGATGCCGTCGTCGCGCTCCTTGAACAGGAACTCGAGGTCCTCGCGGTACGCCTCGTTCACGTCCGCCTTGTCGGTGTAGGCGATCGACTCGGGCTCGTCGTACGCTCCCTTCACCAGGCGGATCCGCCCCGGCACGTCGACGAGGCGGTCGAGGTCGCCGCGGGTCCGCCGGAGGTTCGCCTGCACGCACAGGCCGACGCCGCCGTCGAACTCCCGCGCCAGCGCCTCGAAGGCGTCGAGCGTCGCGTCGGTGGTGTCGGCGTCCTCCATGTCACACCAGACGAACACGCCGTGCTCGTCGCCGGCGGCGACGACGCGACGGAAGTTCTCGCGGAAGACGTCGTCGCCGATGTCGATGCCCAGTTGGGAGGGCTTCACCGAGACGCAGGCGTCGAGGTCCGTGTCCCCGATGTCGCGTATCAACGAGACGTACGCGTCGGCGTCGGTCTCGGCCTCGGCGCGGTCGTGGTAGTGTTCTCCCAGGAGGTTGAGGATGACGTTCACGCCGTCCTCGTTCGTCCGCCGGACGTGCTCGAACGCCGCGGCGGGGGTCTCCCCGGCGACGAACCGACCGGCGATTGGCGGGATCATGTCTCTGGCAACGCTTGCCGGTCGCCCGTCTTGAGTCTTGATAGATCGTGATCGGGGGACGCGGGCCCGGCGTCTGTCGTCCGTTGTCGGCCGTCCATCGTCGGCTGTCCGCCACCCGCCACCCGTCGTCCGCCGTCTTCCGTCTCCCGTCCCCCGTCTCCCATTCCCCGTCCCCCGTCCGGCCTTCGGCGACGGCGTCGCCGCCGCGGATCCCACGGACTTAACACCGAACGCGGGGGAGTCGTCAGAACATGGCCGGACTCGTGGGGACCGTCGCGGTCGCGCTGTGGGCGATGCTGCCGGCGTACGTGCCGAACAACGCCGCGGTGTTGGCCGGCGGCAGCGCGCCGATCGACGGCGGACGGACGTGGGACGGACGGCGCGTGCTCGGCGACGGGAAGACCTGGCGTGGGACCGCCGTCGGCACAGCCGTCGGCGTCGCGCTCGCGTTCGGACTGAACGCCGTCTCGGCTCCGGCCGGCGCGCTCCTCGGCGTCGCGCTCCCGACGTTCCCGCCGCTCGCGGCCCTGGGGTTAGCGCTCGGCGCGATGCTCGGCGACGTCGGCGCGTCGTTCCTCAAGCGGCGCTCGGGTCGCGAGCGCGGCGCGTCGTTCCCCGTGCTCGACCAGCTCGACTTCGTGGCCGGCGCGCTGGGGCTGGCGCTCGTGCTCGCCTCGGACTGGGTGCTCGCGACGTTCTCCGCGCCGGTGTTGATCGTCGTGGTCGTCGCGACGCCGGCGCTGCATCTCGTGACGAACGGGATCGCCTACCTGCTGGGCCTCAAAAACGAACCCTGGTAGCCGGCGGTCGACTCGGTGACCCGATCGTCGCCGCCGATCTCACCGGCATCTCACCGGCGACCACTACCGACGACTGACGACCGGCGACTGACAATCGACGACTGACGACCGGCAATCGATACCCGTGACGGGCGACGCAGAGAATCGTCCGTGAGAATCAGGGCGACGGGGTTTTGTCCGACGCCCGCGCCGTGACCGACATGAACGAACCGGACGCCGCGGAGGTCGACGACCTCCCCGACGGGGAGCGGGAGGAGGACGACCGGCTCTCCCCCCGCGAGCACGTCCGGACGGTGTTCCCGACGATCGCGTTGGGGTTCATGCTGCTCGCGGCCGCCAGCGTCGCCGGGATCGGCGGCGTCGTCGCGACGGGACTCGGCGGCGAGCCGATCGAACGGCCCGATCGGCTCACCTTCTCTGTCGAGACCGGCGGCAACGACACCGCCATCGTGGTCTCGCATCCCGACGGCGCGGTCCCCTCCGAGGACCGCGTCGTCGTCGTCGACGAGGCCGGCACGCGGGTCCCGTGGAGCGACCTCAGCACGGCCGAGGGCGAGGCGCGGATCACCGGTCGGAGCGCGCTGGCGTGTCCCGCCCAGGGGTCGACCTACCGGGTCGTCTTCGAGGGTCGCGCGGCCGACCACACCGTCGACGCGTACGAGGTGGACGCGCCCATTCCCGCCAGCGTCGTCGAGCGCTGTGAGGCGGCGAACTGAGCAGACGCCGGCCGTCGATCGATCGGCGGCGGCCCCGATCGGGTCGTCCACGGACCGATAGCCTTTCGCGCCGGCGCGCGCCTCCTCCGAGCATGAGCGACAGCAGCGACGGACGCGGCGCGGGACCGGACGAGGGGGAGCAGGCGGCGCTGATCGACGCGCTGCGCGCGGCCGACGCCGTGCTGTTCGGGGAGTTCGAACTCTCACACGGGGGCACCAGCGACTACTACGTGGACAAGTACCGGTTCGAGACCGACCCCGACTGCCTCGGTCGGATCGCCGCCGCCTACGCCGACCGCGTCGGCGACGCGAAACTCGCGGGCGTGGCGCTTGGCGCGGTCCCACTGGTGGCGGCCACGAGCGTCGAGACCGGATCGCCGTACGTCATCGTCCGGAAGGCCGCCAAGGAGTACGGCACCGGCAACCGGATCGAGGGCGAACTGACAGAGGGCGAGGAGGTCGTCGTGCTCGAGGACATTGCCACCACGGGGCAGTCCGCCCTCGACGCCGTCGAGGCGCTCCGCGAGGCGGGCGCGGTCGTGAACCGAGTGCTCGTCGTCGTCGACCGCGAAGAGGGGGCGGCCGACCTGCTCGCCGACCACGACGTGGAACTGGAGTCGCTGCTCACGGCGTCGCGCCTGCTCGCGGACCGCTAGACGGCCGCCGATCCCCCTCAGTCGAGGTCGTCGCCGAGGCGTCGCCGGATCGGCGCGCCGACACGTCGGACGCTCGGCGCGTTCGATTGTGAGACACACTTACACAGGTCTGCGTGTTCGGACCGATCTACGATCCGAAGTGTTCATAGTTGCACGAACGAGCATAGCTGCATGAACAGGGCCGAGAAGGCCGCCCTCCAGTTACAGGCGGTCGCCGTGTTGCGGACGCTGAAGGAGACGCGAACGTACGACGAACTCGCCGAGGTGACCGGCCTGCCCGCGGGCGACCTGAACCGCTACGTCAACGGCCACGTCCTCCCCGGGGCCGAACGCGCCCGGGAGGTCGTCGGTGGGATCGGCCGCGAGACGCTGGCCGACGAACTGGAGGCGCGGATCGGCTTCGACGACGAGGGCTACGTCGACAACTCCGGCGTCGTCTTCGACCAGCCGTTTCTCGACCTGGTCGCGCCGGTGGCGGCCGAGTCGTTCGACTTCGAGACGCCGGACGTGGTCCTCACCGCCGCGACCGATGGAATCACCCTCGGGGCGGCGATGGCGAGCCACTTCGACGCGGGCCTCGCGTACGCGAAGAAGTCGAAAGAGACGGCCGTCGAGGAGTTCATCGAGTCGCGCCAGCGCCTCGCCTCCGGGATCGAGTTGACGTACTACCTCCCCGCGGGAGCGATCGACGCCGGCGAGTCCGTGCTCGTCGTCGACGACCTGATCCGCTCGGGCGAGACCCAGGAGCTCCTGCTCGATATCGCCCTCCAGGCGGACGCCGAAGTCACCGGCGTGTTCGCGCTCATCGCCGTCGGCGACGAGGGAACCGACCGCGCCGCGGAGATCACCGACGCGCCGGTGGGCGCGCTCACGCGGTTCGAGTAGAGCGTCGTCGAGCGAAGCGAGACGACGGAGAGGAACGGGGAGCGAAGCGACCCGTGGATAAGAGCGTCGTCGAGCGAAGCGAGCGCGAGAGGCGGGGCGAACGCCGCGGTCTCACGCGCCGGCTCGGCCGCTGGAGGCCGGCAAAGATCCGACGTGAGCGGAACAACAGATATTCTCGTTCTTGCATATCTATCGGTACGAAAGCCGAACGCTTAAACCAGAAATGCACAACCCTGGGACATGGGGCTGCAACAGCAGTTGGCAGCGTTCTTCGAGTTCGAGGAACTCGGGACGGATCTCCGGACCGAGGTCGTCGCTGGCGTGACGACGTTCCTCACGATGAGCTACATCGTGATCGTCAATCCGAGCATCCTCGCGGTAGCGATCGCGAACGGACCGGGGCCCGATATCGGCCGGTCGATCCCGGAGCTCCAGCAGATGCTCGCGGTCGTGACCCTCATCTCGGCGGCCGTCGCGACGCTGGTGATGGCGCTGTACGCGAAACGGCCGTTCGGACAGGCCCCGGGCCTGGGACTGAACGCCTTCTTCGCGTTCACCGTCGTCCTCGGACTGGGCATCCCGTGGAACACGGCGCTCGCGGCGGTCGTCGTCGAGGGCGTCGTGTTCGTGCTGCTCACCGCCGCAGGTGCGCGCGAATACGTGATCAAACTGTTTCCCCAGCCGGTGAAGCTGGCCGTCGGGGGCGGCATCGGGCTGTTCCTCGCTATCATCGGGCTGGAGGCGATGCGGGTCGTGGCCTCCGACCCGGAGACGTACCTCCAGTTCTCGCCGGTGTTCGCGCAAGACCCCGTGGCGATCCTCTCGGTCGTCGGGCTGTTCCTCACGTTCATGCTGTACGCGCGAGGGGTCCCGGGCAGCATCGTCATCGGCATCCTCGGAACGAGCCTGCTCGGCTGGGCGGCGGCCGCCGCCGGCTACACCGCGTACACGGTTCCCGACGACGCCGGCTACGTGATCGCGGACGCCTCGCTGTCGCCGGCGCTCGACACGCTGACGTACTCGGCGGCGGGCTACGACATCACGCCGCTGGTGGGTGCGTTCATCGGCGGCCTGGCCAACGTCGACGCGTTCGCGTTCGCGCTGATCGTGTTCACGTTCTTCTTCGTCGACTTCTTCGACACCGCCGGCACGCTCGTCGGCGTCTCGCAGGTCGCCGGCTTCCTCGACGAGGACGGCAACCTCCCCGACATCGACCGGCCGCTGATGGCCGACGCGATCGGTACCACGGTCGGCGGGATCCTCGGCACCTCGACGGTGACGACGTACATCGAGTCCGCCGCGGGCGTCGAGGAGGGCGGCCGTTCCGGGATGACCGCCCTCGTCATCGCGGTGCTGTTCCTGCTCTCGCTGGCGGTCGTCCCCCTGGCGGCGGCGGTGCCGATCTGGGCGAGCCACATCGCGCTGGTCGCCGTCGCCGTGTTGATGCTGCGGAACCTCGTCGATATCGACTGGGCGGACTACACCAACGCGGTTCCCGCCGGACTGACGATCCTCGTGATGCCGTTCACCTACTCCATCGCCTACGGCATCGCCGCGGGCATCGTCTCGTACCCGCTCGTGAAGGCCGCCGCCGGCGACACCGACGACATCCGGGCGGGTCATTGGGTGCTCGCGGGCGCGTTCGTGCTGTACTTCTTCGTCCGCACCGGGGGCGTCCTCGGCGGCGCGCTCTGAGGCGCGACGCTTCCCCGCACCCGGGGGTCGATCGCACCCGTCGAGCGTCCGACACGCGACGACGGAGCACAAGAGTTTCCACCCCGCACCGCTCCGTACGGTGTATGGCGACTTCTCTCCCCGTCTCCCGGCGGACGGCCGCGCGGGCGCTGGTCGCGCTCGTCGTGTTGGGGCTGTTCGCCCCCGCGGCCGTCCAGGCCCTCGTCCCGAGCGATACGGGCACGCCCGGGACCGTCGGACTCGAGGCGGGCACCGTCGAGGAGGAGGCGAACGGCTCCACCGTCGTCGCGATCCAGGGGTTCCACTTCCAGGGCCAGGGGAACCAGAAGAAGCCCGCCCGCCTCGTCCAGGTGCGACCGGACGGTTCGACCGACTGGGTGTACGACGGCTCGAACCAGGACGCGTTCTGGTTCTACGACGTGGACCCGCTCGAGAACGGAAACCTGCTCGTCGTCGGCACCAACCCCGACGGCACCACGGTCGCCGAACTCGACCGCGAGACCCGAGAGCCGGTCTGGACCGAGCGGTTCGACTTCACCGACACGCACGACGTGGCGATGCTCCCGAACGGCGACCTGCTGATCGCCAACATGCGCAACTGGAACGAGTCTGCCCAGCGCTCGGACGACCGCATCCTCGTGTACAATCGCTCGACCGACCAGATCGACTGGGAGTGGAAGTTCCGGAACCACTACCCGAACTCGACGGACGGCGGCTTCAGCGAGGACTGGACCCACGTGAACGACGTGGACCGTATCGCGGAGGACCAGTACCTCGTCTCCCCGCGTAACTTCGACCAGGCGATCGTCGTGAACCGATCGACTAACGAGATCGACTACCGCCTCGGTGAGGACGGCGACCACGACACCCTACACGAGCAGCACAACCCCGACTGGCTCGTGAGCGAGGACGGCAACCCGACGATGCTCGTGGCCGACTCCGAGAACGACCGCGTCGTCGAGTACGAGCGCCGCGACGGCGAGTGGGTCGAGGTCTGGGAGGTCGGCACCGGACAGCTCGACTGGCCGCGCGACGCCGACCGCCTCCCCAACGGCAACACGCTCATCACCGACTCGCTCAACCACCGCGTGATCGAGGTGACGCCGCGCGGCGAGATCGTCTGGGAGTACTACGCCACCTGGGGGCCGTACGACGCCGAACGCATCGGCACCGGCGCGGAGTCGAACGGGCCGACGATGGCCGACCAGGGCGTGAGCGGTAGCTACCAGATCTACGGGTCCGCGGGCCTCATCGAAGGGACCGGCGACACGCTGACGTTCGCCGCGGCCGTCCAGAACACCTTCGCCGGGACCGTACTGGCCGATCCCGCCCAGGGCTTCGCGACCACGTGGTCGGGCGTCGTCCCGTGGATCCGCCCGGTGTGGATGGGTTCGTGGGCCTTCGCCGGCGCGGTCGGCGGACTGCTCGTGCTCGTCGGCTGGGGGGTCGCCGAGGCGGTCGCCGCGCGCGACCGGATCAGACGCGGCGTCCGTCGGGCGGTCCGCGAGGTCCGGACACGCCGAGGCGAGAGCTGATCGCGCCGGTCCCGCGGGCGGTCCTGTCGACCGGTCGCGCTCGGCGGTCGCGTCGTTCCATCCCCCGATATCTCCGCTCTGTCCAGTCGTTCCACGACGAACTCCCCGCGCCTCGATCCACGACACATTCCGCAAACACCTTATAGCGACGTGGGTTACTCCGTGACGACGAGTACCCATGCCGAGACCCGAAGTTCTCGAACGCGTGAAGGAGGCCGAAGCCGATGCCGAAGAGATCGTCGCCGAGGCGGAGGCCGACCGCGAGGCGCGGATCTCGGAGGCGCGGTCGGAGGCCGACGAGATCGTCGCCGAGGCCGAAGCCGAGGCCGATCGCATCGAGGAAGAGCGCCTCGAGGAAGCGCGCGAGGAGATCGAGGAGAAGCGTGAGGAAATCATCGCGGCGGGCCGCCGCGAGCGGACAGAACTCGTCGACGAGGCGAGCGACCGGGTAGAGGAGGTCGTCGAGTTCGCGGTCGAACGGTTCGAGGAGGCGGTACATGCTCAGGCCTGAGCGGATGAGCAAGGTGTCGGTCACCGGGGCCGACGCCTACTTGGACGAGGTCGTCGAGACCGTCCACGAGATGAACCTCCTGCACGTCACCGACTACGGTGGCGGCTGGGAGGGGTTCGAGCAGGGCAGTCCCCGGTCGGGCGCGGAGGGCGCGGCCGAGAAACTGGTCACCGTCCGGTCGCTCAAGTCGATCCTCGGCGTCGAGGACGACGACGCGGGGCCGGCCCGCGTGCTCGACGACGACGAACTGGCGGCGGAACTGGAGGAGCTTCGCGAGGACGTCAACGCGCTGGACGACCGGCGCGACGACCTCCGGTCGCGGCTCCGCTCGATCGAAGAGCGTATCGAGGCCGTCGAGCCGTTCGCCGATCTCGGGATCGACCTCGACCTGCTGCAGGGGTACGACTCCGTGCAGGTCGCCGTCGGTCGAGGCGACCGCGAGGCCGTCGAGCGCGCCGTCCTCGACGCCGGCGGGCTGGCCGAGTACGAGGTGTTCGGCGACGACGTGCTGGCCGTGTTCGCGCGTCCCGAGGGCGACGACGCCGACGCGCTCGAGGACGCGCTGGTGAGCGCCGAGTTCGCCGGCCTCGACGTCCCCGACGTCGAGGGCGACAACGTCTCGCCGGAGGTGTACGTCAGCGAACTCGAGAAGGACCGCGAGGAGATCGAACGCGAACTCGACGAGGTCGAGACCGAGATCGAGGCCCATCGCGAGGACGCCGCGGGATTCCTCCTGGCGGCCGAGGAGACGCTGACGGTGGACGTGCAGAAGGCGCAGGCTCCCCTCTCGTTTGCGACGACGCGCAACGCGTTCGTCGCCGAGGGGTGGATCCCGACCGAGCGATACACCGAGTTCAACTCGGCCGTGCAGGACGCCGTCGGCAGCCACGTGGAGGTCGAAGAGCTCGAACGGGCCGCTTTCGGTGCCGACGGTGACGTACAGGTCCGCGAGGACGTCCCGCCGTCCGTCGAGGACACGGGCCCCGAGAACGGGGACGACGCCGACGCCGCAGGCGACGACGATGGCGCGACCGAGCGCCAGCGGGCCGTCGCCGACGGCTCCGGCGGCTCGGTCGTCATGCGAAACGACGACCCGCCCGTGGTGCAGGACAACCCCGGCATCGTCTCGCCGTTCGAGGTGCTCGTTCGGGCGGTCGGTCGCCCGAACTACCGCGAGTTCGACCCGTCGGTGATCCTGTTTCTCACCTTCCCGGCGTTCTTCGGGTTCATGATCGGTGACCTCGGGTACGGGATCCTCTACACGGCAATCGGCTACTTCCTGTACTCGAACTTCGACTCGAAGGCGTTCAAATCGATGGGCGGCGTCACCATCGCGGCCGGTATCTTCACCGCGATCTTCGGCGTCTTCTACGGCGAGTTCTTCGGCTTGCACGTCATCTCGACGTACTTCTGGGAGGGCGCGATCGGCCTCTCCAGCGCCCCGATTCACAAGGGGCTGCAGCCCGCCGACATCTACTGGGCGCAGGCGTGGCTGGTGATATCGACCATCGTCGCGCTGATCCACCTGAACGTCGGCTACGTCTTCGGGTTCCTCGAGGAACTGGAGTTCCACGGGGCGAAGGCGGCGATCACCGAGAAGGGCTCGTGGATCCTGGGCATGAACGGCCTCTGGCTGTTCGTGTTCAGCCGGCTGTACGCCGGCAAGAAGCCCGCGTTCATCTTCACCGTCTTCGACGGGTCCGGTGCGGCGCCTGAGGCGTCCGGCGAGTTCGCCTCTACGGCGTTCGCGCTCGGATTCAACGGCTTCTCGCCCGCCCTCGGCGTCCTCGGGCTCGGACTGTTCCTCCTGGGCGCAGTCCTGCTGGTCGTCGGCGCGCCCGCGGAGATCCTCGAGATCTTCGACGTGCTCGTGAACGTGCTGAGCTACACGCGTATCGCCGCGGTGCTGCTGGCGAAGGCGGGGATGGCGTTCGTCGTCAACCTCCTGTTCTTCGGTGCCTACGAGACCCCCGACGGGGAGTTCCACTTCCTGTTGGAGTACGGCCCGAGCCAAGCGCCCGAGGCGGCGACGATCATGTTCCCGGGGCTGGTCCACGGGAGCATCGCGGCGGTCGTCGGCGGACTGCTCATCTTGGTCGTGGGGCACCTGCTCGTGCTCGCGCTGGGCGTGACCTCCGCGGGTCTCCAGGCCGTGCGCCTCGAGTACTACGAGTTCTTCTCGAAGTTCTTCGACGGCGGCGGCACGGAGTACGAGCCGTTCGGTCACGAACGGCGCTTCACCGCTGAGGAGTGACCCCGCGTTCCCGGGACGGATCCGGGAACGGGGATTCCCTACCGAAGACCGGAACTCGCGTGCGGACGATTCACACGAACAGCGGCGCGTCGCACGCCGGAACGTCGGACTCTCGTCGTTCGTTTTGGGAACCTTTATGCACTCCTCAGGCGCAAACACGCTTGTCCGGAGTTAGGCATCCGCCTACCGAATACCATGCTCGAAACCACACCTGAACTCGCTAACGTTGTACTGCAGGAGAGTAGCCCGGCCATCCCCTCGGCGTCCGCCGCGGCGCTGGCTGTCGGTCTGGCCGCGTTCGGCGCGGGCTATGCCGAGCGAGGCATCGGCTCGGCCGCCGTCGGTGCCGTCGCCGAGGACGAGGACCTGTTCGTCACGGGTCTGATCTTCACGGTCCTGCCCGAGACCCTCGTCATTCTCGCACTAGTCACCATCTTCCTGGTCTAAACCGCCTCCTCCCTTTCACCATGAGTCTGGAGACAGTCGTCGAAGACATCCGTGCCGAGGCGGACGCGCGTGCGGAGGAGATCCGCGAAGAGGGCGAGGAGCACGCAGCGGAGATCGTCTCGGAGGCCGAGGAGGAGGCCGAACGTATCGTCCAGGAACGAGAACAGCAGGTCGAACGGCAGATCGAACAGGAGCGCGAGCAGACGCTGTCGGCGGCGAAGCTCGAGGCGAAACAGCAGCGACTGGAGGCCCGACGAGACGTCCTGGCGGACGTTCGCGAGGACACCGAGGCCGCCATCGCCGACCTCGCAGGCGACGAGCGCGAGGAGCTGACCCGGTCGCTGCTGGACGCGGCAGCGCCCGAGTTCGACGACGACGAGTCGGTTTCCGTTCGCGGTCGCGCCGACGACGAGGAGCTGTTGACCGAAATCCTCGCGGACTACGACGGCTGGTCGTACGCCGGCGAGCGCGAGTGTCTCGGCGGCGTCGTCGTCGAGAGCGAGGAGTCGCGCGTCCGTGTGAACAACACGTTCGACTCGGTGCTCGAGGTGGTCTGGGAGGACAACCTCAAGGAGCTGAGCGACCGACTGTTCGACGATGAGTAAAAGCGCCGGCACGTCCAACCCCGAGTACGTCACCGCCCGCGTTCGATCGCGGCGCGCAGGGCTGTTCGAGGAGGACGACTACCGGAAGCTGGTCAGGATGAGCCCGGCGGAGATCGCCCGGTTCATGGAGGAGTCGTCGGCCTACGAGGAGGAGATCAACGCGCTCGGGTCGCGGTTCTCGGGCGTCGACCTCATCGAGTACTCGCTGAACGCGAGCCTCGCGGAGGACTTCGAGGACATCCTCAGCTGGTGTGAGGGCAAGCTGTACGGCCACGTCGCCCGCTACCTTCGCAAGTTCGACGTGTGGAACGTCAAGACGGTGCTTCGCGGCGTGTACGCCGACACCGAGCGCGAGGCGGTCGCGGACGACCTCATTCGCGCCGGCGAGTTCGACGAGCGACTGCTCGAGCGGCTGCTCGATGCGGGCTCCATCGAAGAGGTCGTCGAGGTGCTCGAGCGGACGGTGTTCGGCGACCCGCTCGCCGACGCCCTCGACGACTACGAGTCGTCGGGCGTGCTCGTGCCGCTGGAGAACGCGGTCGACCGCGCGTACTACGACCTGTTGCGGACCGATGATCTCACCGGCGAGGCGCTCTCGGAGTACCGGGAGTTCCTCGAGGCGGAGATCGACTTCCGTAACGCGATCAACACCCTGCGGCTCGCCCGGTCGGGCACGGACATCAACCCCTCGGAGTACTTCATCGAGGGGGGCGTGTTGTTCTCCGCCGCCGAGCTGTCACAGCTCGCGTCGAACACCGACGAGCTGGTCGAGCGGATCCGCGAGTCGCGCTACGGCGAGCGCCTCTCGGACGCAGTAGCGGAGTTGGAGGACGCAGAGAGCCTCATCGGATTCGAACACGCCCTCGAAGCGGCCCTACTGGAGTAC
Organism: Halobaculum sp. CBA1158; assembly: GCF_021431925.1. Classification (NCBI taxonomy): domain Archaea; kingdom Methanobacteriati; phylum Methanobacteriota; class Halobacteria; order Halobacteriales; family Haloferacaceae; genus Halobaculum; species Halobaculum sp. CBA1158. The sequence goes on from NZ_CP090371.1 coordinate 962,140, forward strand.
GCGGACTCGCTGGGGCTGGTCCACCCGCTGTCGGTGACGCCGGTGGTGTCGTACGTGCTCGCTAAGGAGCGCGAGGTCGACAACATCCGCGCCATCGCCCGCGGCAAGGAGGCGGGGCTCGGCCCCGAAGAGATCGAACAGGAGTTGGTGATCATATGAGTCAGGAGATCGCCGTCGTCGGCAGCCCCGAGTTCACGACCGGATTCAGGCTGGCCGGCGTCAGGAAGTGCGAGAACGTCCCCGACGACGAGAAGGACGACCGCCTCGACGAGGCCGTCGAGGGGGCGCTCTCGGACGACGACGTGGGTATCATCGTGATGCTCGACGACGACCTCGATCACCTCTCGCGGACGGTCCGCCGGGACGTGGAGGGGAGCGTCGAGCCCGTACTGGTCACGCTCGGCGGCGGTGCCGGGAGCGGCCTGCGCGAACAGATCAAGCGAGCCATCGGGATCGACCTGATGGACGAGGAGGAGTGAACACATGAGTCAGGCAAGCGAAACCGAGACGACCGACGGAACCGGACGCATCAACAGCGTGAGCGGCCCGGTCGTGAAGGCCGTCGACCTCGACGCCCGGATGAACGACGTCGTCTACGTGGGCGACGAAGGGCTGATGGGCGAGGTCATCGAGATCGAAGGCGACATCACGACCATTCAGGTGTACGAGGAGACCTCCGGGGTCGCCCCCGGTGAGCCCGTCGAAAACACGGGCGAACCGCTCTCCGTGGACCTGGGACCGGGAATGCTGGACGCCATCTACGACGGCGTCCAGCGCCCGCTCGACGTGCTCGAAGACAAGATGGACAGCGCGTTCCTCGACCGCGGGGTCGACGCGCCCGGCATCGACCTGGAGAAGGAGTGGGAGTTCACTCCCGAGGTCGAGGCCGGCGATAGTGTCGAGGCAGGCGACATCGTCGGCATCGTTCCCGAGACGGTCACCATCGACCACAAGGTCATGGTGCCGCCGGACTACGAGGGCGGCGTCGTCGAGAGCGCCGAGGAAGGGGAGTTCACGGTCGACGACCCCGTCGTCACGCTGGAGAACGGCGAGGAGATCTCGATGCGCCAGGAGTGGCCGGTTCGCGAGAAGCGGCCGACCGTCGAGAAGCGAACGCCCCGCGAGCCGCTCGTCTCGGGCCAGCGCATCCTCGACGGCCTGTTCCCCATCGCGAAGGGCGGGACGGCCGCCATCCCGGGCCCGTTCGGCTCCGGGAAGACCGTCACCCAGCACAGCCTCGCGAAGTTCGCGGACGCGGACATCGTCATCTACGTCGGCTGCGGCGAGCGCGGCAACGAGATGACCGAGGTGATCGAGGACTTCCCCGAACTGGAGGACCCGAAGAACGGCAACTCCCTGATGGCCCGCACCTCGCTCATCGCGAACACCTCGAACATGCCCGTCGCGGCCCGCGAGTCGTGCGTGTACACCGGCATCACCATCGCCGAGTACTACCGCGACATGGGATACGACGTGGCGCTCATGGCCGACTCCACCTCGCGGTGGGCGGAGGCCATGCGCGAGATCTCCTCCCGGCTGGAGGAGATGCCCGGCGAGGAGGGGTACCCCGCGTACCTCGCCGCCCGCCTGGCGGAGTTCTACGAGCGGGCCGGCTACTTCGAGAACCTCAACGGTAGCGAGGGCTCGGTGTCGGCGATCGGCGCGGTCTCGCCGCCCGGCGGCGACTTCTCCGAGCCGGTCACGCAGAACACGCTGCGCATCGTGAAGACGTTCTGGGCGCTGGACGCCGACCTGGCCGAGCGCCGCCACTTCCCGGCGATCAACTGGAACGAGTCGTACTCGCTGTACCAGGAGCAGCTCGACCCCTGGTTCAAGGAGAACGTCGCCGAGGACTGGCCCGACCGGCGACAGTGGGCCGTCGACGTGCTCGACGAGGAGGGCGAGCTTCAGGAGATCGTCCAGCTCGTCGGGAAGGACGCCCTGCCGGAGGACCAGCGGCTCACCCTCGAGGTGGCGCGCTACCTGCGTGAGGGGTACCTCCAGCAGAACGCCTTCATCGACGTGGACATGTACTGTCCGCCCGAGAAGACGTACGCGATCCTCGAGACCATCCAGACGTTCAACGACGAGGCGTTCGACGCGCTCGACGCGGGCGTCCCCATCGAGGACATCACGAGCATCGACGCCGCGCCCCAGCTCAACCGGATCGCGACCCAGGAGGACTGGGAGGCGTTCGTCGACGAGCTTCAAGAAGACATCATCGAGCAGCTCCGCTCGCTCTACTGAACCATGAAAGAGTACCAAACCATCACGGAAGTCAGCGGCCCGCTGGTGTTCGCCGAGGTCGACGAGCCCATCGGCTACGACGAGATCGTCGAGATCGAGACGCCAAGCGGCGAGACGAAGCGCGGCCAGGTCCTCGAGAGCGAGGACGGGGTCGTCGCGATCCAGGTGTTCGAGGGCACCACCGGCATCGACCGCAACGCCTCGGTCCGCTTCCTTGGCGAGACGCTGAAGATGCCCGTGACCGAGGACCTGCTCGGTCGCGTCCTCGACGGCTCCGGCAACCCGATCGACGGCGGCCCGGAGATCGTCCCCGACGAGCGGCGCGACATCGTCGGCGCGGCGATCAACCCGTACAGTCGGGAGTACCCCGAGGACTTCATCCAGACGGGCGTCTCGGCCATCGACGGGATGAACACGCTCGTGCGCGGCCAGAAGCTCCCGATCTTCTCGGGCTCCGGCCTGCCGCACAACGACCTCGCGCTCCAGATCGCCCGACAGGCGACCGTCCCGGAGGAGGAGGGCGAAAGCGACGAGGACGAGTCGGAGTTCGCGGTGATCTTCGGTGCGATGGGCATCACCCAGGAGGAGGCCAACGAGTTCATGGAGGACTTCGAGCGGACGGGTGCGCTCGAGCGCTCGGTCGTCTTCATGAACCTCGCGGACGACCCCGCCGTCGAGCGGACGGTCACGCCGCGGCTGGCCCTGACGACCGCCGAGTACCTCGCGTTCGACAAGGGGTACCACGTGCTCGTCGTCCTGACGGACATGACCAACTACTGCGAGGCGCTCCGGGAGATCGGTGCCGCCCGCGAGGAGGTGCCCGGCCGGCGTGGCTACCCCGGGTACATGTACACCGACCTGGCGCAGCTGTACGAGCGCGCGGGTCGCCTCAAGGACCGCGACGGCTCCGTCACGCAGATCCCGATCCTCACGATGCCGGGCGACGACGACACCCACCCGATCCCCGACCTGACGGGGTACATCACGGAGGGGCAGATCATGATGGATCGCCCGCTTCACAGCCAGGGCATCCAGCCGCCCGTAAACGTCCTCCCCAGCCTCTCGCGGCTGATGGACGACGGTATCGGCGAGGGGCTCACCCGCGCCGACCACGGTGACGTGTCCGACCAGATGTACGCGGCGTACGCGGAGGGCGAGGACCTGCGCGACCTCGTGAACATCGTCGGTCGCGAGGCGCTCTCCGAGCGCGACAACAAGTACCTCGACTTCGCCGACGCCTTCGAGGAGGAGTTCGTCGAACAGGGCTTCGACACCAACCGCACGATCGACGAGACGATCGAACTCGGCTGGGACCTGCTGTCGACGCTGCCGAAGACGGAGCTCAACCGCGTCGACGAGGACCTCATCGAGGAGCACTACCGCGAGGACGCCTCCGCCGCCGACGCCGAGGAAGTCTCGGCGGACTGAACGCCCGACCCGCGGGCCCGATTTTTTCGCAGACGACGGCGCGGACGACGCACGATCGGGACGGCGCGAGCCTCGACGGGTGCGTCGGCCGATCGTCCGCTATCGGTCGCGCCCGATCGTCACACGCGCACGCCGACTAACAAGGATTAACACCCTCGCCGCGCAACCGTCAGGCAAGACTATGGCGGAGGACGTCAAGCCGACCCGGAAGAACCTCATGGAGATCGAGGACCGTATCGACCTCTCCGAGCGGGGGCACGACACGCTCGAACAGAAGCGAGACGGCCTCATCATGGAGTTCATGGACATTCTCGATCAGGCGCAGGACGTCCGCGACCAGCTCGAGACGGACTACGACGACGCGCAGGACAAGATCAACAAGGCGCGCGCGATGGAGGGCGACGTGGCCGTCCGCGGCGCGGCGGCGGCGCTGAAGGAGCACCCCGAGATCACGACCCAGTCGAAGAACATCATGGGCGTGGTCGTGCCGCAGATCGAGTCCTCGAAGGTGCGGAAGAACCTCGACGAGCGCGGCTACGGCGTGCTCGGATCCTCGGCGCGCATCGACGAGGCGGCCGACGCATACGAGGAGCTGCTGGAGTCGATCATCCTCGCCGCGGAGGTCGAGACGGCGATGAAGAAGATGCTCGAGGAGATCGAGACCACCAAGCGCCGCGTCAACGCCCTGGAGTTCAAGCTCCTGCCCGAACTCAACGAGAACAAAGAGTACATCGAACAGAAGCTCGAGGAGCAGGAGCGCGAGGAGATCTTCCGCCTCAAGAAGATCAAGGCGAAGAAGGAGGAGGAAGAGAAGGAAGAAGAGCGCGAGGCCGCCGCGAAGGCCGAGGCCGAGGCGCTCGAGGCCGGCGTCGCCGAGAGCGACGACTGATCGGGTCGGATCGGGTCGTCGCGTGCGCGGTTCGGTCGGTCAGCCCCACCCGTTTTATCTCCTCTCGCTCGCGACGCGACGTATGGTCTGTCCCGACTGTGAGGCCGCCGACCCGGTCGCGTTCGCGGTTCCCTCCGAACTCCGCGACCACGCGCCGGCGACCGCGACGGTCGCGAGCATCTGTCCGAACTGTCTCTCGGTCGCGAGCGCGTCCGAGACGGCGACCGACGGGGACCCCGAGTTCTCCCGAGTCCACGAGTCGTTCCCCGCCGGTGACGCCGGGGTGGCGTTCGCGCTGTTGATCGGCACGCTCCCGTCGATCGCGTTGCGAAAGTCGTCCGCGCGCGCCCTCCGCGAGGCCGCAGAGCGCGATGGCGCGGACGTGTCGCTGGCGTTCGACCGACTGATCGCGGCCGTCCACGACGCCGAGGTGGTGCCGACGTTCGACCTCGAACGGCGCGTGCGACAACTGAACTCGCTGCTGGGGTCCTGACGAGAGCGACGCGAGGCGGAACCGGGTGAAGACGGGGACTCAGCGGGGCCGGAGGTCGGCCGTCGAGTTTACGGAAAATTCGAGGCGAAAGCCTCGCCCTTCAGGGCGGGGATGAAGCCGACCAACAGTATTCAACCGCTGGCGGTGGCATAGACGGGGGTTCCAACGTAGTCTTTAATCCGTCCGATCGTGATAGTATAGATAGATGGCGAAGAGTACCCGTCATGCGAAATACGAACTCTACTACCACATAGTGTTCGTGCCGAAATATCGTCGTTCGCACCTGACGGGGAAGACGAAGGAACGTCTCGAAGCCATCTTCGCGGAAATCTGTGAAGACAAGGGCCTCGAACTGGCCGACTCCGAGGTCATGCCCGACCACGTACACCTGTTCATCGGAAGTCCACCCAAGAACGCCCCGTCACTCATCGTCAACTGGATCAAGGGGATTTCGGCGCGAAAGTACAATCAGCGGTACGACGACCGCGTGAAGTGGACTCGTTCGTACTACGTCGGTACGGCGGGAAGCGCAACGAAGGGCGCTGTCGAACAGTACATCGCTGAACAAGAGGGTGACGACGAATGAAGCGCGTCAACACCTTCGAGGTCGTCCCCCAGACCGAGAACGACAAAGAGTGCCTCCTACGGCTACTCGACGCCTCCGCCTCTCTGTGGAACGAACTCACCTATGAACGCCGTCAGAACTACTTCGGTGACGGCGACGTGTGGGACACTTCCGAGTACCGTGGACAGTACAACGGTGTCGTCGGAAGCGCGACTGTTCAACAGGTCACGCGCAAGAACAGCGAAGCGTGGCGCTCGTTCTTTGCCCTCACGGAGAACAGCGAGGACGCCAACCCTCCGTCGTACTGGGGCAACGGGGAGGACGGACGCGAACTCCGCACCTACATCCGCAACAACCAGTACACAATTGAGTGGGGCAAGCGTAGCCGTCTCGAAATTCCTGTAGGGCAAGAACTGAAAGACGAATACGGACTCGGCTACCATGAACGACTTCGCCTCGAAGTCCGAGGCAACCCGAATTGGGACGGCAAACAGGGTCGTCTGGAACTTGAGTACGACGAGGTGAGCGACACGTTCAGGGCTTTCCAACCAGTCACCGTACCTGATTCTCGACTGGATTCACCACTGGCTTCGGAAGAAGCCGCCCTCGACGTTGGCGCGAACAATCTCGTCGCCTGCTCCACGACTACTGGAAACCAGTACCTCTACGACGGACGGGAGTTGTTCGGACGGTTCCGCGAGACAACAGACGAGATCGCCCGGCTACAGTCGACACTCCGAGAGGGACGCTACAGTTCCAAGCGGATTCGGCAGCTGTACCGGCAGCGGACGAAGTGCCGTGACCACGCACAGAACGCGCTGGTGCGCGACCTCGTTGAACGGCTGTACGACGAAGGCGTTGCGACGGTGTACGTGGGTGATTTGACCGACGTGTTGGAAACGTACTGGTCGGTCAGGGTGAACGAGAAGACGCACAACTTCTGGGCGTTCAAGAAGTTCATCCACCGCCTCGCGTGCGTCTGTGAGGAGTACGGCATCAGTCTCGAAGTTGAGTCGGAAGCGTGGACGAGTCAGACATGTCCCGAATGTGGTGACCACGAGGAGACGGTTCGCCACGAGGATACGCTGACGTGTCCGTGTGGCTTCGAAGGTCACGCCGACCTCACGGCATCAGAGACGTTCCTTCAAGAAAATAGCGATACGGAAGTCAGGCCGATGGCACGGCCCGTGCGATTCGAGTGGGACGACCACAACTGGTCGGGGAAATCACACCCTCACGACAGTCCCAAAGAAGTGCGCACAAACCCGCAAGTTGCCTCCGTGGGTCGGTAGCCGAACCCCCAACGGAGGAATCCTCGCGTTTTAGCGCGGGGAGGATGTCAAACGCCGGTCGAGTAGCGGAGGATGCCGGCGACGCCGCCGAAGGCGTCCATGAGCTGTTCGCCCTTCTCGAAGTCGGTGGAGATGAACTTCGTGTCGGTGCCGCGCTGTTCGGCGATGTTCATGAGGTGCTCGACGGCGTCCTCGCGCTCGCCGGCCTCGCTGGCTGGGACCGTCTCGCCGCACTCGGTACACTCGTGATCGGGCGTGGAGTGTCGGCGTTCGACGATCTCGCGTTCCTCGTGCCCGTTGGGACACTCGTAGGGGATCACGTCGTGGTGGAGGTCCTCCGAGACGAGGAGCCGGTCGACCGAACCCATCACGAGGTTTCGGCGGGTCTGCTCGAAGCCGTAGGTGGCCTCCTCGCCGGTGTGGAGCTTCTCGAAAAACTCCTCCATCTCGCGTTTGTCCTTGAGCACTTCCTGGTTGGCGAGCACCTCGTCGGCGGCGTCGACGAGGTCGTGCAGGCCGGACTCGTCGGTGTAGGCAACGTCGAACTTCCCGAGGACGAGGTCTTGGAGCTCGTGGTGGAGGTAGTCGCCGTCGAGGAACTCGTCTTTCGTGGGCGAGGGACCGCCCACGAGGATGCCCTCGAGCTCGTGGCGCTTGTCGACCATCAGGTCGTTGGCCATCCCCGCGACCTCCTGGTAGAAGTTGTCGATAGCCTCCAGGCGGAGTCGAGCGAAGCGTTGGGCGGACTGGCCACCCTTCCGCTGCTTGCCGGGAACCAGCGAGGAGGCCGACTTGACCGCCTCGACGCGCTTGCCCTTGAGCCAGCCGACGTTCGCCTCGCGGCGGTCGAGGACGATGAGCCCGAACAGGCCCTTGTCGGACATCATGTCCTCGAGCGGCCCGGTCAGGAAGTTCGAATCGCAGTGGTAGCGGAACGACTGGATCGGCTCGGGCGGCGACTCCAGCACCTTGGTCACCATCTCGGTTTGCCCGCCGCCGGAGTCGACCGCGCCCGAGAAGATCACGATGCCGTTGTCCGGTGGGTAGGTGTCGTAGTAGCGCAGGCGGTCCTTGATGCTGGTGAGCGCGTCCTGCACGGCCGTTCGGGTCTGTTTGGACTTGATGTTGGACGCCTCGCTGTGCTCCTGGGTGACGTGTGCGACCACGTCGGAGACCTGCTTGTCCTCGGGGATGTAGATCGTGACGAGTTGGGTTCCCGACCCCTCGAAGTCGTCGAGTTCGTCGAGGACCTTCCGGAACTCGTACTTCCGTCTGTCCTCGTTGGGTTGCCCCTCTTCGGCGTCGCTGCTCATTACGGGTAGATCGCCGGGCGCGGTGTAAGTACCTGTTGAATAGTGCGGTACCACGCCGCACGCGACTGCTCCCGACGGATGAGTCGGCGATCGGTGTCGGTTCTCTCCCGACCTCCATCCCCTCCCGACCGCCAATCTCCTCCCGACGGCCGGCCGACCGCGCGTCGGGACCCACATTTATCACGAGGGGCCGCCGTACCCACGGTAGATGCCGACGATCTACGCCGTCGCGAGCGTGAAAGGGGGGGTCGGAAAGACGGCGACCGCCGCCAACCTCGCGGCCACGCTCGCGGCCGCAGGGTACGACACGGTCGCGGTCGACGCCGACCTGGGATCGGCCAGCCTGGCCCCGACGCTCGGGGTCGATCCGGGGGAGACGACGCTGCACGACGTGCTCGCGGGGGAGGGCGACCCCGCGGAGGCCACCCGCGAGGGCCCCCACGGGCTGGCGGTGCTCCCCGGCGGGACGACCCTGGAGGACTTCCGGAAGGCCGAGCCGACCGAACTCGTCGACGTGATCGAGGCGATCACCGAGGCGGAGTACGTCGTCGTCGACACCGGTGCGGGGCTCACCCACGAGACCGCCCTACCGTTGTCGGTCGCCGACGCGGTCCTGCTCGTGTCGACGCCGACGCGCGACGGCCTCGCGAACACCCGAAAGACGCAGGATCTCACCGAACGCCTCGGCGGGAGCGTCGCCGGCATCGCGCTCAACCGCGCCGACGGCGACGAGGACACCGGCGACGTGGACGTGCCCGTGCTCGGCTCGATCCCCGAGGACCCCGCGGTCGCGGACGCGCAGGCCGCCGGCGAGCCGCTGTCGATTCACGCGCCCGACGGCGAGGCGGCCGCGGCCTACCGGTCGCTCGCGTCGTCGCTCACCGGGAGCCCGATCCGCCCGCCGATGGACGCCGAGGACGCCGAGGACGCCAAGGACGCCGAGGACGACGGGCCCGGGTTCGACGAGGCCGAGGAGGCCGAGGAAGGCGACGAGGAACCCGACGAGCACCGGGACACCGGAGCGAGCGAGCCGCCGACTGCCGCACTCGACCTCGACCCGGCCGGATCCGAGGCGGCCGCCGGGGAACCGACCGATCCCATCGCCCCGGATGACACCGACCCCGAGGCCGAGGTCGACGACGCGGTCATCATCGACGACGACGACGGGCAGGAAGACGAGGCCGCGGCGGCCGCCCGACGGATGGTACTCGGCGAGGAGTACGTCCCCGTCGAGGACGCCGAATCGGGCGAGGCCGCGGAGATCGGCGACGACGTGATCCCGTTTGCTCAAGAGAGCAAGGAGCGGACCGACATCGCGAAACAGGGAAGCGACGGCGAGTCCGACGAGGACGAGGACGCTGACGACGACAACGGCGGGATCTTCGGCCGCCTGTTCCGGTAGCGCGGCCGGCGGGGACGCGGGCTCCGTGGATGTTGTTGTCGGCCCGACGGAACCGAGGGTTTCTTGCGTTCGGCACGACCCCTCCAGCGTATGAGCGAAGCAGGAAACGACTCCGTGCCGCTGTGGTGGATACTCGTCTTCATCGTCCTCGCGCTGGGCCTGGGGGCCGCGGCCGTCCTCTCGGTCGGCGGGAGCCTCGTCACGCCCGCGTTCATCGCGCCCGTGACGGATCTGCCGTCTGCGGTCTGAGTCCGGTCGACGGGGAGCGCAAAGAGCGACTTCTTCGGACGAGTCCGGCGTCGACCGCGGCGTCGACGACCGCCGGCTACATCGACTCGGGGGCCTCGATCCCGAGCACGTCGAGCGCGTTAGCGACGGCGTTGCGCGCGGCGACGACGAGCGCCAGACGTGCCTCGCGGGTGGCCGGGTCGTCGGCCGTGAGCACCGGGCACTCCCGGTAGAAGGCGTTGAACGTCTCGGCGAACTCCCGAGTGTAGGTCGCGACGCGATGGGGCTCGAGGTCGTCGGCGGCCTCCTCGATCACGGCGGGAAGCCGCGCGATCACGTGCACGAGGTCGCGCTCCTCGGGCGTCGACAGCGTCGCGGGGTCGACGGCGGCGTCGCCGGCGATCGCCCCCTCCGCGAGGGGCTCCTCGTCGCGGGCCTCGTCGACGATGCCGCAGCAGCGCGCGTGGACGTACTGGACGTAGGGAGCGGACTGCGCCTCGAAGTCAAGCGCGCGATCCCACTCGAAGGTGATCGCCTTCGCGGGCTGTTTGCTCACGATGTCGTATCGGACCGCGCCGACGCCGACCTGGCGGGCGATGCGGTCGACGTCCGCCTCGGCGAGTTCGTCGTCGCGGATGCGGTCGTCCATGCGCGACTCCACCTCCTCGCGGGCGCGGTCGATCGCCTCGTCCAGCAGGTCGTCGAGGTCGATTCCGGTCCCGGCGCGGGTACTCATTCCCTCGCCACCGGGGAGGTTCACCCACGAGTAGAACAGCTGTTCGAGCTGGTCGGTGTCGTGGTCCAGTAACTCCAGGGCGTGGCGGAGCTGGTCGAACGCGAGCTTGTGGTCCTCGCCGATGACGGTGACCGCGCGGTCGTAGTTCTCGAACTTCCACTCGTGGTGGGCGAGGTCGCGGGTCGTGTACAGCGTCGTGCCGTCCGAGCGCAGGAACACGAGCTTCTTGTCGATACCGAACGCAGACAGGTCCAGTTGCCAGGCGTCCTCCTCGTACACCGACTCGTCGAGGTCCTGCAGGCGCTCGACCAGGTCGTCCGCGGAGCCGTCGCGCATGAACCGCGTCTCCTTGACGAACTCGTCGAACTCCGCGGGCAGGCGCGCCAGCGTCCCGCGCATCCCCGCGAGCACGGCGTCGACGACCTCGCTCACGCGCTCGTAGGTGTCCTCGTCGCCCGCCTCCAGCCCCTGCATGATCGACTGGATCTCGGCCTCGGCGGTCTCGACCGCCGCCTCGGGACCCTCCTCCAGGAAGGCGTTGCCCTTGCGGTAGTAGCGCACGAGGTCGTAGTCGGGCTTGTCGCGCTCGACGTCGGGGAGGTCGCTCTCGTCGAACGTCTCGTAGGCCCACGTGAACACGGCCATCTGCCGGCCGGCGTCGTTGACGTAGTAGTGGCGGTCCACGTCGTAGCCGGCGTAGTCGATGGCGTTGGCGACGGCGTCGCCGACGATCGGGTTGCGCGCGCGCCCCACGTGGATCGGTCCGGTCGGGTTCGCGGACGTGTGCTCGACGACGACGGACTCGTCTTTCGGGGGAAGCCGGCCGAACTCGTCGTCGCCGGCGGCCGCGACCGTGTCCGCGAGGTAGGCGTCGTTCGCGAGGAAGTTCACGTACGGGCCGCTGGTCTCGACGCGCTCGAGGTACTCAGTCGCCTCCGCGTCGACCGCGTCGGCGACCTCGGCGGCGACCTGCGGCGGCGGCGCGCCCGCCTCCCCCGCCAACCGAAAGGCGACGCTGGAGGCGAGCGTCGCGTCGACGCCGTCGGGCGGGTCCTCGATGCCGAGGTCGTCGGTCGGGTAGCCGAGGTCGGCGAGCGCGTCCGTCAGCGCCGACGCCGCGGCCGACCGGAACTGTCTGAACATGCGCGGGGCTTCCCCCGCCGCCGATAAATGGGTTTCCGAACCGCGCCGGCGACGCCGTCGAACGGCCGCGACGCGGATCGGCGAACCCGCTCCGGTTCGCCGGCCGAATCCCCCAGCGCCGGTCGCCGACACCGACGCCTTTTGGTGGATCGCCTCCACAGATACGGTACGGGTTCCGAAGGCGGGATACTGGATCTCAGTTTCGTTACGCATATCGTATCCGATACGCTTTTGCGTCGCGCTCCCCGAGAACGGACAATGAGTTCCACGACGACGACCGTCGGCCACGACGAGGTGGCCGCGCTGAAGACGGTCGCGCTCTGCGGCGGCCTCGGCGAGCCCGTGAAGGTCTCGTGTTCGACGCTCGGTGAGCGCCTCGACGCGTCCAGTCAGACCGCCTCCAGACGGCTCCAGCGACTGGAGTCGGCCGGCCTGCTCGACCGCGACGTGGTCGGAGACGGGCAGTGGGTGACGGTGACCGACGCCGGCGAGCGCCGCTTACGCGGGGAGTACGCCGACTACCGCCGCCTGTTCGAGGGCGAGGCCGGCCTCTCGCTGTCGGGGACGGTAACCTCCGGGATGGGCGAGGGCCGCCACTACATCCAGCTGTCGGGCTACCACGAGCAGTTCATCGAGCGGTTGGGATACGAACCCTTCCCGGGGACGCTGAACGTCGATCTGTCGGAGGCGGCGGTGCGCGCCCGCGCCGGACTCGACTCCGTCGACGGCGTCCCCATCGACGGCTGGGAGGACGACGAGCGGACGTTCGGCCCGGCGACGTGTTACGCGGCGGAGGTCCGCGTCGACGACGGGTCGTTCACGCCGGCGCACGTCATCGTCCCGGAACGGACGCACCACGACGAGGACCAACTGGAGGTAATCGCGCCCGCGAAGCTCCGCGATGAACTGGGGATCGACGACGGCGACGAGGTTCGCGTGCGCGTCACCGACGCCGAGCGCGCCGACGCCGGGGAGGCCGCAGATCACGCCGCGGCCGCCGACGCCGGGGGGTCCGCGTGAGCCGGCAGGCCGGGCGGCTCGACCGAGCGCTCGCGGCGTTCCGGACGGGCGAGCCCGTGTTGGTCCACGACTTCGACGACCGCGAGGGTGAAACCGACCTCGTGTACCCGGCGGGCTCCGTCGGGCCGGAGGACGTGGCGCGGATGCGCAACGACGCGGGCGGCCTGATCTGCGTGGCCGTCTCCGACGCCGTCGCCGACGCCGCCGGCCTCCCGTTCCTCGAGGACCAGATCGACCACCTGGCGGCCGCGAGCCACGACCTCGCGTACGACGACAGGTCGTCGTTCTCGCTGCCGGTGAACCACCGCGACACCTTCACCGGGATCACCGACGACGACCGCGCGCTGACGATCACGGAACTGGCGTCGATGGCCTCGGCCGTCGAGGCCGGCGTCGACTACGGTCCCGAGGAGTTCGCCGCCGAGTTCCGCGCGCCCGGCCACGTCCACGTGCTCCGGGGCGCGCCCGACGGGCTCTCGGATCGGCTCGGACACACCGAGTTGGGGCTCGCGATGGCCGCCGAGACCGGACAGCCGCCCGCTGTCGTCGTCTGTGAGATGCTCGACGACGAGACCGGGCGGGCGCTGTCGCCGACGGCCGCACGGGAGTACGCCGAGCGCCACGGCTTCCCGTACGTCGAGGGCGAGGAACTGGTCGAGGCGCTTGGGTAGAACGAGGCCGGAATCGCGTCAGAAGCCTCCGCCGCCGGCGACCGGACCCGTGCGTACCGCCGACCGCACCGACCTCGTTTTTATCCGTCGCCGAACGGGTGAGTTACTCCATGAGTCGGTTGACCGGTCGGACGGAACGCACGAACTCCGGGAGACGAGCCCGATGAGCTACCTCCTGTGGACCGTGGCGGCGATGATATCGTACGCGTTCTCGTTCCTCTTCATCAAGATCGCGATGAACGACCTCCCGGCGTTCACCGTCATGCCGATCGCGGTCGTCACGCTGGCGATCGGATCGACGATCGTGGCGGCGTTGTTCGGCGAGTGGTCGACCGTGTCGGTGACGAGTCGGTCCGTTCAGTTCTCGCTTGCGGCAGGGATCTGTCTGGCCGGCGCTGTCATCGGGTACTTCCGGGCGCTCTCGACGGGCCCGGTGAGCGTCGTGGTTCCGGTGTTCGGGCTGTTCCTCGTCGTGGGCGCGCTCCTCGGGATCGTCGTTCTGGGCGAACCGGTCACGGCCAGGAAGGCCCTCGGGATCGTGCTCGCTGGTGCCGCCGTCGTTCTCTTAGCGTCGTGAGGTGGCGGTATCGTCCCCGCCGACGCCCCAATCGGGCACTCTCGCCGGCGACCGCGAGCGAGTACGCCGATCGGCACGATTTCACGTCCGTGGTGGGTGAGGAACGAGCCGAAGCGTCGCGGGAGACCCTGGGGTCACGGCACCACGCCCCCGGTTCTCACACCCCCGAAACGGTCTTGCCGCCGACCGACAACGACGTGACTGTGCCGACTGATCCCGCGGTCCGCCCCGTCTGCGCCGGCGACCTCCGCGGGGTGCAGGAGACGCTCGCGCGGTCCTGGCGGCGCGGCTACGACGACGTCCTCGACGGCGACGCGCTGGTCGAGGCGACGACGGATCCGACGGAGTTCTACCCCGAGGAGCGGTTCGAGCGCAAGCGCGCGGACGGGGAGTTGCTGTTCCTCGTGGCTGTCGTCGACGACGGCATCGCCGGGGTCTGCAACGTCGCGTGGGGGGAGTCGAACACGCACGCGTTCGTCCCCGATGACGCCGCACAGCACCGCGCGGTCTACGTCGCCCCCGACTACTGGGGCGAGGGGGTCGGGAAGGCGCTCGTCCGGCGGGGGAGCGACGCACTCGAGGACGGGACGCCGGAGTACGTCGAGTGCCTGGCCGCGAACGAACGCGGGCGTCGGTTCTACGAGTCGCTCGGGTTCGAGCGCTACGACGGAGGTACCGTCGACCTGTTCGACGGGACGCACCCGACAGACCGGTTCTCGCGGTAGCGACGGGGTCGGCCCGAGGACCTCGCCGCGGTCCTCTCGAGGCCGCTTCGCGGCCTCGCTCTAATCGTCCGCGGGGGCGACACCACCCGGCGTCTCGGTCGGCGTCGTCGCCCGCCCGGCCAGCGCCATCCCGACGAGCGCCAGCACGGACAGCGGCCCGAAGAAGTAGTACGGGACGAACGCCCACGACGACTCGAAGCCGAGCGCGGCCGCCATGAAGACCGCGCCGGCGTGCCACGGGAACAGCGGTCCCGTCGGAGTGCCGGCGGCCTCGACGGCCCGCGAGAGGTCCCGCGAGTCGAGCCCGTAGTCGTCGTACAGCTCTCGAAGGCTCACGCCGGGTACGACGATGCTCATGTACTGCTGGGCGGTGAACGCGTTCGTGAGCAGCGCGGAGGCACCGGTACCGATGACGAGGGAGTTCCGGGACCACACCGCGTCGGCGAGGCGGTCGGTCACCACCGCGAGCACGTCGGTGCCCTCGAGCAGGCCGCCGAGCGCCAGCGCCGCGACGACGACGGCGATGGTCCATCCCGAGCCCGCGAGGCCGCCGGTCGACAGCAGGCCATTGACCAGTTCGCTCCCCGTCTCGGGGGCGGTACCGTTCAGGAAGGCGTCCCAGGCCGCGGTGAACGAGCGACCCTGCGCGAGCACGGTCGTCCCCGCGCCCGCGAACACGCCCGCCACCAGCGACGGGAGCGCCGGGTACCCACGGGTCGCGAGCCCGAACGTGACGAGCAGGGGAAGGAACACCAGCGGGCCGAGCGCGTACGTCGACGCGAGCGGTTCGGTGATGGCGGCGGTGTCGCCGCCGGAACCGCTCACCGCGTACGCGCCGAGGACGGCGTAGCCGACGACCGAAACGCCGAGCGCGACGGCGGTGCCGAGGCGCATGGCGGTGATGTGGTCGTACAGGTCGGTGTTCGTGACGGCGGCCGCGAGGTTGGTGGTGTCCGACAGCGGGCTCTGCTTGTCCCCGGCGTACGCCCCCGAGACGATCGCGCCGGCGGTCATCGGCGCTGACACGCCAAGCCCCGAGCCGATACCGATGAACGCGACGCCGAGCGTCCCGACGGTGGTCCACGACGAGCCGATCGCGAAGGCGACGACGGCGGCGAGCACGGCCGTCACCGGGAGGAACACCTGCGGTGACAGCAGCCCCAGGCCGTAGTACATCAGCCCCGGGATCGTGCCGGCGCTGGTCCACGTCGCGATCAGCCCGTAGATGACGAACAGGATTAGTATCGCCTGCATCCCCATCCGCAGGCCGCCCTCGGCGGCGTCGTACACGCCGTCCCAGTCGTAGCCGAGCCGGTAGCGCGCGAACAGCCCGGCGAACGCGATGCTCCACAGCAGCGGTCCGTGCGGGGCCAGTCCGAGCAGCCCCGAGCCGACGGCCAACGAGGCGACGACGACCGCCAGCGGCACGACCGCTTCGCCGAGCGTCGGCCGCCGCGCGTCGCCGCGCTCCCCGTCGGTGCGTGGCGTCTGTGTCTCCATCACCGACAAATAATTCTTCAAAGTAATTAAACAGCACGTTTTTATTATTCATGGTTGTGCATGGGGGGTCGTCGCCCGCCGATCCCGGGGGCACGGGCTCCGCGAACGCGGCGGGAGCGGAGCGAACGAGAAACTGGGTCCGGAGCCAGTCGCCCCGTCGTTTCTGTGGTATTTATTGTCCGGCAAATCCTGCGACCGCGTATGGCTGGCTTCGCGGAGATGGACGTCGACACTATCTGGCAGAACGGCGAGTACGTCGACTGGGAGGACGCGACGACCCACGTCCTCACACACGGACTGCACTACGGCACGGGCGTCTTCGAGGGCGTGCGCGCGTACGACACCGAGGAGGGGACGGCCGTGTTCCGCTGGGAGGAGCACCTCGACCGCTTCTTCGAGTCGACCAAGCCGTACGACATGGAGATCCCGTACTCCCGGGAGGAGCTGACGGAGGCGACGATGGAGGTCATCCGCCGCAACGACCTCGAGTCGGCGTACGTCCGCCCCATCGCCTACTACGGCTACCATCAACTCGGCGTCTCGCCGGGCGACTGTCCCACCGACGTGGCGATCGCGGCGTGGCCGTGGGGCACGTATCTCGGCGAGGACGCCCTGGAGAACGGCATCAAGGCGATGGTCTCCTCTTGGCGCAAGCACGCTTCGAGCCAGATCCCGACGAACGCCAAGACGACGGGGCTGTACGTCAACTCCCTGCTCGCGGGCGAGGAGGCCCGCCGTAACGGCTACGAGGAGGCCATCGTCCTCAACAAGGAGGGCAACGTCGCCGAGGGCCCCGGCGAGAACATCTTCCTCGTGCGCGACGGCGAGATCCACACCCCCGGGCTGAGCGAATCGATCCTCGACGGCATCACCCGCAACACGGTGATCGAACTGGCCCGCGAGCGCGGCTACACCGTCCACGACAACGTGAGCATCTCGCGGGGCGAACTCAACACCGCCGACGAGCTGTTCTTCACCGGCTCCGCGGCGGAGGTCACGCCGATCCGGCAGGTGGACAACGTCGAGATCGGCACCGGATCGCGCGGGCCGGTCACCGAGGAGTTGCAGACCGCGTTCTTCGACCTCGTGGAGCGTCGCACCGACGACCACGAGGAGTGGTTCACGTACGTCTAGGCCGACGGGTCAGTCCGTTCCGGTCGTTCGTCGTCGCCCGAACGGGCGGCCCCGAACCGGACGGACTCTTACCGGTCCAACTCCTCGTCCACGCACTCGCGGATCGGACCGACGAGTTCGTCGGCGACGGAGTACGGATCCGTCTCGCGCGCGACCACGCGGTCGGCGAGGGCGTCGATGCCGCCGGCGTCGGCGATCATACGCTCCAGCTGGGCGGCCGTATCGCCGCGGACGAGCTGTCGGATCTCCTCGGCGTACCGCGTGCGCGCCTTGTCGTCGATCCGTCCCGTCTCCTGGAGCCACGCCGCGTGCGCGTCGAGGGTGTCGATCAGCTCGTCGACCCCCTCACCGCTGGTGGCGACCGTCTCGATCACCTCCGGGTCCCACGCGTCCTCTTCGGGGTCGTCGAGGGCGACCTCGCGCATCTCCTCGTCGTCGACGGGACCGTGGTGTCCCGTGTTCAGCCCCGCAGCGGGGTTCTCGCGCATGTGGATCATCTCCTCCAGCTCGGCGACGGTCCGTTCCGCGCCGTCCATGTCGGCCTTGTTGACGACGAACACGTCGCCGATCTCGAGGATGCCGGCCTTCAGCATCTGCACGTCGTCGCCGGAGCCGGGCTGGACGAGCACGCAGACGGTGTCGGCCGTGCGGACGATGTCCACCTCGTTCTGTCCGGCCCCGACCGTCTCGATGATCACCGTGTCCTTGCCGAAGGCGTCGAGCGCCTTCACGGCGTCCGAGGTCGCCGTCGACAGTCCGCCGAGGGTCCCTCTCGCGCTCATCGATCGGAAGAACACGTCCATGTCGCCGACGTTCGAGGCCATCCGGATCCGGTCGCCCAGCACCGCCCCGCCGGTGTACGGCGAGGAGGGGTCGACCCCGATGACCCCGACGGTGTCGCCGCGGTCCCGGTACGTCCTCGCCAGTTTGTCCACCAGCGTCGACTTGCCCGCGCCCGGGCTGCCAGTCACGCCGATCACGTCGGCCTCGCCGGTGTGGGCGTGGAGCTGCGAGACGATGTCGCGGTACCCCGGCGAGCGGTTCTCGATCTTGGAGATGACGCGGGCCAGCGCCCGGTGTTTGCCGTTCAACAGCTCCTCGACGAGCTTCGACCGACTCGACTCTGCGGCCGTCATCACTCGCGCTCGGGCGCGTTCTCGCGGACGAACTCGATCGTCTCTTCCATCGGGGTCCCGGGGCCGAACACCGCGTCGACGCCCATCTCGACGAGCTCGTCGCGGTCGTCATCGGGAATGATCCCGCCCACGAGGATCAGCGTGTCGTCGAAGGCGTCGTAGCTCTCGAGTCCCTCGACTATCTTCGGGACGAGCGTGTTGTGCGCGCCCGAGAGGATGGAGATCCCGAGGACGTCCACGTCCTCTTGGACGGCAGCCTGTACGATCTCGTCGGGGGCGCGGTGGAGGCCGGAGTAGATTACCTCGAAGCCGGCGTCACGGAACGCCCGCGAGATGACGTGTGCGCCGCGGTCGTGGCCGTCGAGCCCGACCTTGGCGATGAGACAGCGGATCGTCCGTTCCTCCTCACGCTCCTGTGTACTCATGCACCACGCTTCGTCGCCGCCGGTGTTGACTTTAACGGACGCCTCTGAAGCGTTCCCCGCGCGGGTCGGTGCCGGGTGTGCGGTCTCGACTACGGTAACTCGACGTCCACGGCGTACCACCCGAACGCGGCCACGTCCACCCCGGTCAAGGGAACGGGGACCATACCCACGATCAGGTCCTCGGGGCCGTCGTCGCTCTCGCGGGTGATGTCTCGGTGGGCGACCTCGTCCGGGCCGTCGGAGCCGAACACCTCGCGTTCGGTCGCCGTCGGGAACGCCTCCGACACCGGCCGCCCGACGCCGTCGGACCCGAACAGTCCCTCGTAGGCTGAGTTCACCTCCGCGAGCACCGGGTCGCCGCCGTCACCGGACTCCACGTACACCGCCGGGGCTCTGATCCCCTCGAAGAAGTACTGAAGCCGGTCGCGTTCGACGCGGAGGTCGGACTCCCGCTGGAGGCGCGCGAGCGCCTCCGCCGCGTGGGAGGCGACGATCTCGACGAACTCGGCGTCGCGCTCGTCGAAGGCCCCTTCGTGGTCGCTCGTCACCTGGAGGACGCCGTGGTCGCCGACGGGAACGCTCACGACCGAGCGGGTCTCGATGTCGCGGGCGCGGTCGGGGTCGGCCCGGTAGTCGTCGACGATCTGCGTCTCCTCGGTCTGGTACGTTCGTCCGATGACTCCCTCGTCGGTGCCCAACGTCGCGTCGAAGTCCTCGGGGAAGGTGTGGCCGTACGGGTAGAACTCGTCGCCGTCGCGCATCGCGAGGACCACTTCTCCGTGTCCGAGGGCTTCCGTCACCGCATCGACGACGGTCTCGCTCACGCCCTCGACGGTCTCGCAGCCGGTCAGCTCGCGGGTGTACGTGTTGAGCGCCGAGAGCTTCGCGTTCGCCTCTGCGAGTCGGTCCCGCTCGCGCGAGCGCTCGATCCGGTCGAGCACCTGTCGGCCGAGCACGCTCGTCCCGCCGTCGCGGGCGACGACGGCGTCGACCGGGGCCGACGGCGCGGTGTCGCCGTACACGACGATCGGCATCGTCGGGTCCGTCTCCGCCAGCGCCGCTGCCTCGCAGCCTTCCCCCTCACAGCAGATCACGCAGTCGATCGTCGGGCCGAGTTCGCGCAGGAACTCGACGACTGTCTCCCCGCCGCGAACGATCGTCTCGCAGTCGATCTCCGCCTCCAATTCGTCCGCGATCCGGTCCCCGTCGGCCGACGCGTCCGGTGTGGCGAGAAGGATACGCGGGCGTCGGACGTCCGGCATACGATTCACCTCAACCGGTCTGACCTCTTAACTCATTCGTCGCCGGCGGTGATGGATCCTCACCACCGGCGGAATCGGCATCCGAGCCGAACTCGCAGCCGGTTACGCGCCGTCGCCGACGTGTTCGTTCAGGAACTCCTCGATCGCTCGGTACGCCTCGATCCGGTTTTCCAACTTCGAGAAGCCGTGCCCCTCGTCCTCGAAGATCAGCGACCGCGTGGGCACGTGCTCGCCGGCCTCCTCGACGATCTGTTCGGCCTCGCCGACCGGCACCCTGGGGTCGTTCGCGCCGTGCAACACGAACAGCGGCGCGTCGATCTCGTCGACGTGGTTGATCGGCGAGATCGACTCGAGGAACTCCCGGTCGTCCTCGAGGCTGCCGTACTCGGCCTCCCGCAGTTCGCGCCGCCAGTCGCCCGTGTTCTCGAGGAACGTGACGAAGCTCGCGATGCCGACGATGTCAACGCCGGCGGCCCAGAGGTCGGGGTACTCCGTCAGCGCCGACAGCACCATGAACCCCCCGTAGCTCCCGCCCATCGCGACGATCCGGTCGGGGTCGACGACCGGGTGGTCGTGGAGCCACTCCACGGCCGCCTCGACGTCTGCGACCGAGTCCATCCGCCGTTCGACGTCGTCGAGGTGGGAGTACGCCTTTCCGTACCCCGAGGACCCGCGGACGTTCGGCTCGAACACGGCGTAGCCGGCGTTGAGGAGGTACTGCTTGACCGCGTTGAAGGACGGGCGACGCTGGCTCTCGGGGCCGCCGTGGATGTCGACGACGACGGGCGTGTCGCGCTCGCCGGCGTCGTCCGGCGTCGAGAAGAACGCCGGGATGTCCCGGCCGTCGAAGGTGGGATAGTGGACGAGTTCGGGCTCGACGAACGTCTCGGCGGGAATGCCTGCAGTCGCCGCGTACGTCCACCGCTGGACCTCGCCGGACTTCACGTCCGCCACGTAACAGTTCGTGTTCACCGTGCTCCCGGTGACGGTGATCGCCAGTCGGTCGGCGTCGGGACCGAACGAGAGCCCGCCGGCGACGCACCTCGGCAGGTCGGGCTCGGCGAACTCGTCGATCCGGTCGGGGGCCGTGAACTCGCCGACCGTGATCCGGGTGTACCCTTCGACGTTTCGGGAGTAGGCGACCCGGTTGGTGTCCTCGTCGACGACCACCCCGTCGACGTTCCAGTCGCCGCCGTCGGCGACGACGGTGAGATCGCCCAGCGTCTCGCCCGCGCCGTCGCCTGCGCGGTCGCCGGTGGCGTCGTCCGCGCCGCCACCGTCGCCGGCGACACCGCCGTCAGCGCCTGCTTCGTCCCCGAGGGCGATCCGCTCCAGGCGGAGCGTGTCGGAGGCGTGGTCGGTGCAGACGTACACGGCGTCGCCCGCCGGCCCCCACTCGGGGCTGGAGAAGCGGGCCTCCGCGGAGTGGGGCGTGAGGGTGGTCAGCTCCCCCGAGTCGACGTCGAGCACGTGGAGGTCGTGGTCGAAGCTCGCGTGCGCCTCGTGGACGAGCAGACGGGAGTCGTCGGGCGACCAGCCCGCCACCGAGAGCCAGCCGTCGCCCTCGTACACCAGTTCCGCCTCCTCGCCGGTCTCCTCGCGACCCTGGACGTACACGTCGAAGACGGCCTCGTCGCGGCGGTTCGAGGCGAACGCGAACCGCTCGCCGTCGTGTGACCAGCCGCCCCAACGGTGTTTCGCCTCGGGCATCCCGGTCCACTCGGTGACGACGCCCGCGTCGGGATCCAGGCGGTACAGCTGTGCGCGCTCGTTGCCGCCCTCGTCCATGCCGAAGGCGAGTTCGCGACGCTCGGGCGACCAGTCGACGAAGGTGACGCGCTCCTCGTAGAAGGTGTGCTGCTCGGGCCACGCCCCCGGCTCCGTGAGGCTCCACACCTGCGGGGTCCCGGTGGTGTCCATCAGGAACGCGAGCGTGCCGTCGGGCGCGAACGCGCCACCGTGCGCCGAGCGAACGTTGAGGTACCGCTCGATGTCGTACGTCGGGTTGCTCATGACCGATTGGTCTCCGCGACGCGTCGAAAGCGTTCGGGTCGGCGAGGGTGTCGACGACGCTGTGAGTCGCCGCCGGCTATCGCCTCCCTTTTTGTTCCCGCCCGGGTAGCTCGGAGTACATGCGCGTCGCGGTCGTCTCGATGGACACGGTGGGAACGCGGGACGCGCCCGCCACCCGCCGGACGCGACGCGTCGCCCGCGGACTCGCCGACCGCGGCCACAACGTCCATTGGCTGTGTGCGCGGTGGTGGGGCGGAGAGATTCCACGGTTCGAGCACGAGGGGATCGAGTATCACGCCGTCACCGACGACCCCGGCCCGGGGCGGTTCCGCTCGAAGCTCCCGTTCCTCCTCCGACGCGTCGACCCCGACGTGATCCACGCTGTCTCGGTCCCGCCCGGCCACGCCACCACGGCGCGAACGACCGCGCGGGTGTTGCGCGTCCCCGTCGTCGTCGACTGGTGGGAGCGCGACCCCGAGCGCGGGTCCGGTCGGCAGTACCGTAAGGCGGCGACCGGAGCCGACCGCGTGACCGTCCCCTCGGAGACGGTGCGCACCGCCGTCCGCGAGCACGGCGCGAGCGACGTGAACGTCCGAGTGATCCCCGAGAGCATCGACTTCGATCTCGTCCGCGAATCAGGGGTCGACGACCGATTCGACGTGGTCTGGGCCCGCGACCTCGACGGCGACGCCAACGTCGGAGAGTTCCTCCTCGCGCTGGCGGAGCTTCGCGACCGCGACTGGAACGCCGCCGTCGTCGGCGACGGCCCCGCCCGCGACGACGCCGAGCGGACGGCCGCAGACCTCCGGATCGACGACCGCGTCCACTTCCTCGGCGACCTCTCCGACGAGGAGCTGGTGCCGGTGTTGAAGGGCGCGCACGTGTTCGCTCAGACGGCGACCTACGAGCCGTTCGCGACTGAACTCCTGTGGGCGCTGGCCTGTGGCTGTGTCGGCATCGTGGAGTACCAGGCGGGGTCGTCGGCCCACGAGGTCGTCGAGGGCCTCGACCGCGGCCGGCTGGTGACGAACCCCCAGGAGTTGGCCGACGAAATCGTCGCCTGCGGCGGCCTGTCTGAGTGGGAGATCAACGAGGGGTTCGCGGGGTTCGACCACGCCGAGGTGCTCGAGGAGTGGGTCGAGTGTTACGAGGCCGTCGTCGACGACTACGGCTGGCTCTGAACCTCCTTTAGGGGGGTCCTCCTCGCTCACTCCGTTCGCTCGCTCGCCGAACCCCCCTAAAACCCGTTCATGTCGTTGGATTCCGGAGGAATCCGACTACTGACGGGAAATCTTCGATTTCCCGTAATGTCAAAAATGCCGCTCGCTCGCCAGCCGAAGGCTGGCTCACTCACGGAACTACCGTTAACGACTTCCGCACCGCAGCTGTGGTCTCTCTACGATCTCACCGATAACTGCGTCGCCTACGCCTGGCGTCCGTCCCGCTCCGGTCCCCCGCCACGGATTCGATCGACGGATATAGGTTCGGGACACGCCTAGCCGCGAGCATGGAAGACGACACGCTCAGCCGCCGGAGCTTCATCCGGGGGGCGGCGGGCGCGACCGCCGCCGCGGGCGCGGTCGCCGCGGGCTCTGGAACCGCAGCCGCTCAGGCGACGGCCGACGGCTCCGGCACCGTCGAGGTCGGTGCCGGCAGCGACGGCCTGCTGTTCGCGCCCGGGACCGAGGAAACGCTCTACGTGACGCCCGGAACGACGGTCACCTTCGAGTGGGTCTCCGGCGGCCACAACGTCGCCGTCAACAGCCAGCCCGACGGCGCGTCCTGGGAGGGTCACACCCCGATCGAGGACGAGGGATTCTCGACGGAGTTCACCTTCGAGACCGTCGGCGTCTACGAGTACGTCTGTGAGCCCCACGCCTCCGTCGGGATGGAGGGAACTCTCGAGGTCGTCGAGGAACTGCCCACGCCTGAGCCGACGCCTGCGGGGCCGCCCGGAGTGCCCGATTCCGCAAAGAGCCTCGGCGTCGCCTCCTTCATCGCGATGGTCGCGACGCTTGGCCTCGCGTTCTTCTTCACGAAGTACGGCGGCGACTACGAACCGCCCGAGCAGTAGTCGCCGACGCCTCCGGTTTTTCGACGGTCGAATATCGGCCGTCGCGTTCGGCTTTCTCGCCCGATCGGTCCAGGGGTCCCGCGATCCGTCCAGGGGTCCCGCGATCCGTCCATTCCTCATGGCCACCGTCTGCTCGAGATCGTATACCTATCGTGCAGCAATTTTGACGGCAGTCTGCACGTAGTGACGGAACCTCGACAGATTCATTGCCGTCACCGAGAACGGACCGGTGCGGTACCGCGAGACGGGGGATGTCAGAGGCGCACGACGGCCGGCGGTCGAACCGCGTTCGAACCGGACGGCGATCCGGGCGGAGGCGCTGGGTCGCCGGGCCGTTTTCGGCGTCGAATCGCCGATCGACCGGCCGTTACAGCGAGTAGTCGTGAGAGCCGTCCTCGCTCGCGAGGAACGCCGCCAACAGGTCGATCGTCGCGCGCACGTCGTCGCCGTGGGCGGTCTCGGTGACCGTGTGGAGGTATCGCGTCGGGATCGAGATCGCGCCGACGGGCTTCGCGCCGTTGGCCGTCTGGAAGGCGGCGGTGTCGGTGCCGCCCGAGGGCAGCACCTCCATCTGGTGGTCGATCCCCTCGGCCTCGGCCACGTCGCGCAGGCGACGGGTCACCTTCGGGTTCGTGATCACGGAGCCGTCCTTCAGCTTCACCGCCGTCCCCTCGCCCAGTCGGGTCACCTGCTTGTCCTCGGCGACGCCGGCCGTGTCGGAGGCGATGGTCACGTCCAGCGCGATCGCGAGGTCCGGGTCCACGTCGACGCCGAGCGCCTCCGCCCCGCGCAGGCCGACCTCCTCCTGCACGGTCGCACAGAAGTGGACCGTCGCGTGCGGGTCATCCAGTTCGCGGGCCGCCTCGAGCATCGCGAACAGGCACACGCGGTCGTCGAGCGCCTTGCCCGTGACCGTCTCGCCCATCTCGACGGTGGTCTGCTCCATCGTCACGAGGTCGCCCACGTCGACGAGGTCCACGACGGCGTCCCCGTCCATCCCCAGGTCGATCACCACGTCCTCGACGGCGTCGTCCGTCTCGCGCTCCTCCTCGGAGAGCGTGTGGGGCGGCACCGACCCGATGACGCCGGTGAGGTCGCCCTGGCCCGTGTGGACTCGGACGCGCTGGGCGCGCAACACGCGGGCGTCCCACCCGCCGAGCGCGTCCACCTTCAGGAAGCCGTCGTCGGTGACGTGTTTCACCATGAAGCCGATCTCGTCCATGTGGGCCGCGACGGCGACCTCGTGGTCGCCGCTCCCCTCGACCGTCCCGACGACGTTGCCCATCGCGTCGGTTCGCACCTCGTCGACGGCGTCCTCGAGGACGGCGCGGACGCGGTCGCGGACGCGGTCCTCGTAGCCCGGCACCCCGGGAGTCTCGGTCAGCTCGCGAAGCAGGTCGAAGTCGAAGTCGAACGCCATGCTCGATCCACGTCGCGCGCGGGCCATAACCACCGGGGATTTCGAGGCGGACGGCCCGCCCGAGGTCGGCGTTCGGGTCCGCGACGACCGCTCGGGACAACTCTCACGGAGTTCACCGTGGTTCCGGAACGCTTTTGCGGCCATCGGCCCCGGTTGCGCGTATGTCAGACGACGTGGAAGCCGACCTGCGCGCCCAGTTCGAAGAGGCCTTCTCGGGAGCCGACTTCCCGGTCTCCAGTCAGATGGACCTCGTGCCGGCGCTGCCGCAGGGCCCGGGCACGAAGTTCGAGTCCGGCGACGTCTCCTTCACCGCGATGGAACTCGCCGCCAAGCTCGGCTCCAGCCAGGACTTCCCCTACGAGGACGTCGACTCGCTCGTCGACGACGTGATCGAGGGGCTGAAGGACAACGGGATGATCTGAGTCCGGCTTCGACCGCCCCACCCCGGGTCTCTCCTTCCCGTCGCCCTCCCGCCGCACTCCCGGTACCGCCCGGTTCAGTCGCCGCGTCGCTCGCGGCCGTGCGCTTCACACAGCACTTCGCCAGCGCCGCTGTCCAGGTAGAACGCGTCGCCGGCGCGGACCGCTTCGCCGCAGACCGCACAGCCGTCGCCGTGGAACACCGCGAGCTTCCCGACGGCGGTTCCGGTGCGGAGCGCTCCGGCCTCGCGTGCGGGGCGAGCGATCCCCTCGCCGACGGCCGTCAGGTCGTCGGTGTCGGCCGCCTCGAATCGGATGATCGGCACGCGTGAGCGACGCGTCTGCGGGGCCTTCACTCCTCGCGTCGCAGGCGACGCGGTCGCGGCCGGTCGGGCCGCCGGCGAGGGGTTCAAGAGCACCCGTCGCCAATCGCTGGTGTGTTCGGTGAGTGGATCGCCGCCCTGCCGGGGTGGCTGGTGTGGGGAGTCGTCGTCGGCGTCGTCGCCTCGGCCGGCGTCGCGACGGTGTTCCTGGCGGCCAATCGCTGGTTCCCCGACCCGCCGGCCCGCACCGGCGGCCGCGACCGCGGGTCGATCCGCCGCCGCGAGGAGATCCGCGAGTACCTCCGGCGCATCGACGAGCGGTTCCTCGAGGACGTCGACCGCGACGGGACGACCGTCGACTTCTACCTGCCCGAGCGCCGCGTCGCGCTCACCTTCGACGTGCACGCGTACTTCGCGATCCGCGACGACGACGCCAGCGACGACCACGTGATACTCTGTGAACACGAGATGCCCGGGTGGCACCTCGCCCGGCGACTCCCGTTCGAGGTGCCCGAGGTCGACCTCGGTCTCGCTCCCGGACCCGGGTCCGCGAAGGCGACGCCCGCGGCCGCCTTCGATACGCTGGGCCTGCCCGCGAGCGCCGGCGAGGAGCGCGTCGAGGCCGCCTACCGCGAGAAGGTGAAGGAGACGCATCCCGACCAGGGCGGGAGCAGGGAGGCGTTCGACGAGGTCCGCGAGGCGTACGCGACCGCCCTCGAGCACGCCGAGGAGTCGTCCGCGCGGTCGTAGCGCGCCGGGCGCTCTCGACAGTTCGTTCCTCCTCTTTTCTCTTCCTCGGGGCGGCGGTCCCTCGGTCCGTCCCGACCGTTACCGCGAGATCCCTCCCTCGCCCTCGTCGATCACGCGCTCGACCTCCTCGGGCGTGACGACCGCGAGGTCGCCGGCGATGGTCCGCTTGAGCGAGGCGGTCGCGGCACCCCACTCCAGCGCCTCCGCCACGTCGCCGCCGCGGCACCGCCGCGAGAGGAAGCCGCCGACGAAGGCGTCGCCGGTACCGATCGCATCGAGCGTGTCGGCCTCGTACACCGGCTGCTCGAACACCTCGCCGTCGTGGAGCGCGAGTGCGCCCCGCTCGCCCCGCGTGACGACGACCGTCTCGAAGCCGTGGTCGGTCGCCAGTCCGTGGGCGATCTCGACCGTCTTCCCCTCCCGGTCGAGCACGGTCTCGGCGTCGCGTCTGGCGACGAACAGCGTGTCGACGTGATCGAACAGGTCGGTCAGGGTCTCCCGGGCCGCCTCGTGGCTCCAGAGCTTGCTCCGGTAGTTCACGTCGAGGCTGGTCGAGGCTCCGGCGTCGGCGGCGCGTTCGAGGGCGGCGGCGGTCGCGTCGGCGGCCCGCCCGGAGAGCGCGGGCGTGATCCCCGTCGTGTGGAAGGCGGTCGCGTCGTCGAGCACGCCCAGCGGCAACTCCTCGGGCGTCACCGTCGTCACCGCCGAGTCGGCGCGGTCGTAGACGACGTTCGTTCCTCGGGGCTCGCCGCCGTGTTCGAGGTAGTAGGTGCCGAGGCGGGCGTCCTCGTCCCACGCGATCCCGGTGTGGACGCCGTGTGCGCGCAGGCCTCTGACCACCCGGCGGCCGAGCGGTGAGTTCGGGAGCTTCGAGAGCCACACCGTATCGATCCCCAGCGACGCGCCCGCGACGGCGACGTTGCTCTCTGCCCCGCCGACGCGGGCGTCGAGGGAGTCGGCGGTCTCCAGTCGGGTGCCCTCCGGGGGGGAGAGGCGAAGCATCGTCTCCCCGAAGGTGACGAGGTCGGTCATGCGCGGGCCGACGACGGCGGCGCACAAGAAGGGTCGGGAAGGGAGCCGAGGGGAAGGAGGGACGGGAGCCTCGAGACCGGCTCCGCCTACTCGTCGCGTCGACCGCCGTGGCCGGGATAGTCGCGCTCGAACCGCTCGTCGATCTCCTCGGTCCCGAACTCCACGAGCACGGGGCGGCCGTGCGGACACGCGTAGGGGTTCTCGCAGTCGTCCAGCGCGTCGAGCAGGTCGGCGACGCTGCCCTCGGTCAGCGACGTGTTCCCCGTCACCGACGGGTAGCAGGCGAGATCCGCGAGCAGCGCGTCGGCCACCTCCGCCACCGGGCGACCGCCGTCGGCGACCTCGTCGGCGAACGCCGCGAGCACCTCGCGCAGGAGATCCGGGTCGAGCGTCGCGTCGAACACCGCCGGCACCGCCGTCACCGCGACCGCGCGGTCGACGGCGTCGGCGTCAGCGTCGCGGTCGGCGTCGTCGGCGCGGTCGCGGTCCCCGTCGCCGTCGACGCGCTCGGCCCGGAACCCCACCTCCCGGAGCGCGTCGCGGAACGTCTCGAACAGCTCGGCCTCGCGGGCCGTCAACGGGAGTTCGACCGGCGCGGCGAGCGTCTGTGCGGGCGTGTCGCCGGCGACGGCCGCCCGGAGTCGCTCGTAGTTGACGCGCTCGTCGGCGGCGTGCTGGTCGACCAGCACGAGTCCGGCGTCCGTCTCGCAGACGACGTAGGTGTCGTCGTACTGCCCGAGCACCCGCATCGCGGGCAGGCGGTCGTGGTCGGTCCGCTCGTCGGTGGTGCCGCCCGCGAGCGTCGCCTGCGAGGGCGCGCCCCACGACCGGTCGCGGGCGTCGTCACTACCGTCCCCCGGCCGGTCGCTGTCGGCGTCACCACCGTCCCCGCCCTGGTCGCTGTCGACGGTCGCGCGGCCCCGACCCCGGTCGTCGCCATTACCGTCGTCGCCGTCCGTCTCCCGATCGACGTCGTCGGACTGCCACGATCGCGGCGACGGTGCGTCGCCGGCGGTCGCGTCGGTTCGCCCCCGCGTCGGGTGATCCGTCGGCCGGTCCGTGCCGCTCACCTCGACGCTCCAGGCGTCGTCGCCGGCGGCGTCGGTGCCGCCGGTGTCGGCCGTTCCACCGGCGTCCGTGCCGTCGACTCCGGTCTCGTCGCCCGCGGCCGCTCCGGACGACTCCGATTCCTCGGAGTTTGCGGAGTCAGAACCGCCCCACGCGTCGAGGACCGAGGACGTCGACTTCGCGCCGGGACTCGGGGAGTCGCGGTCGTCCGCGTCGCCTCCGGTCGAATCGCCGTCGTTGGAGCCGCTGTCGTCGGAGTCGTCGTTGGAGCCGCTGCCGTCGGAGTCGTCGCCGTCGGAGTCGCTTGTGTTCGCCGTCTCGTCGTCTTCGCGCCGCTCGGCCGCCGCCCGCTCGTGGTCCGTCCCCGCGCCGCCGACGACCTCCGGGTTCACCGAGGTCTCGTCGGGCGCGGACCGACCCCGCGGGGCCGACGAGCGAACGAGGCCGTGGTCCAACAGCGCGGCCCGGACTCCCTCGCGGACGGTCGCCATCACGTCGGCGTCGTCGCCGAAGCGAACCTCGGTCTTCCGCGGGTGGACGTTCACGTCGACGGCCGTGCGCGGCACGTCGACGAACAGGACCGCGAACGGGTAGCGGTCCGTGGCGAGTTGGCCCCCGTAGGCGTCGACGACGGCCCCACGGAGGTCGCTCTCGCGCACCCAGCGGTCGTTGACGTAGGTGGTGAGGTACTCCCGACTCGCCCGGGTCGTCTCCGGGTGCGAGACGAGCCCCGAGACGGCGATTCGCCCGTCCGCTGACTCGTGGTCGACCTCGACCATCGACTCGGCGACCTCGCGGCCGTACACCGCGAGTACCGCCGAGCGCCGGTTCCCGTCGCCGGGGGAGGCGAACACCTCGCGACCGTCGTGCTCCAGCGAGACGGCCACGTCCGGGTTCGCCAGCGCGTACGCCGACACGACGCCGTTGACGCGGTCGAACTCCGTCGCGGGCGTCTTGAGGAACTTCCGGCGGGCGGGCGTGCGCCCGAACAGGTCGCGCACCTCGACGGTCGTCCCGACGGGGCAGCCGGCCGGTTCGACCTCTCCCTCGTCGCCGTGGTCGACGGTCAACTCCGCCCCGGTGTCGGCGTCGGGCGTTCGCGAGCGGACCGTCAGCCGAGCGACCGCGCCCACGGAGTGGAGCGCCTCGCCGCGAAAGCCGAGGGTTGCGACGCCCGAGTCGAGGTCGTCCATGCCCTCGAGCTTGCTCGTCGCGTGTTTCGCCACCGCCATCGGGAGCTCCTCTGGAGGGATGCCCGCGCCGTCATCGCGCACCCGGACGCCGTCGATCCCGCCGTTCTCGACGGCGACGGCGACTCGGCCCGCGCCCGCGTCCAGCGCGTTCTCGACGAGCTCCTTCACGACGGAGGCGGGTCGCTCGACCACCTCGCCAGCGGCGATCTCGCGGACGGTTCGGTCGTCGAGCGAGCGTATCTCCCCGGTCATCGACGGTACGTGGCGACGACGGGGTATCAATCCCGTGTTCCGTGCGCCCGCGGGGCGACACCGGGAGCCGCGGCGACGACACCGGGAGCCGCGTCGCCGCCGTCCCGAACCGCGCTGGCGACGAGTCGCGGTGAGACGCCGCCGTCGGCCTACAGGCCTGGGATCGCGTTACCGCGACTGAGAACGTCGGCGATCCGATTAAGTGGCGAGTTCGCACAGGAACTGCCAGCACGCATGAGTGGGAGCTCGCTCGAGGAACAGGACCGAACCGACGAACGCGACGCAGCCGCGGCGACGGACGGCGCGGGGGACGCCGTCGACGCGAGTCCGGACGACGCGCACATCGCCGATACAGCCGGGGACGACACGGAGCGCCCCCGGTCGGCGCGCGCGGAACTGGTGTTGACGCCGCCGGGGCCGGAGCGTCGCGCGATGCTGAAGCGACAGGCGGTGACCGGCTACGTCGAACATCCGACGGTCGTGGAGTTCAGCTACGAGACCGACCCGGCGACGCTTCACGAGCGCTGGCGAGAGTCCGTCGGGTCGCCGCCGTGCCACATGGTCGTCGACGCCACCGGCAGCGGCGAGGTACCGGGCCCTCGGGTCGCCGCCGACGGGGGGTCATTCGCCGCGGAGGCGGCCCACCCGCAGGACCTCACCGGACTGTGCATGAAGTGGCAGGACGCCCTCGAGGAGGCGCGCGGCCGCGGCGACCTCTTCGTCGCGTTCGACTCCGTGACGGCGCTGTTGCAGTACGTCGACCTCAGGGAGGCGTACCGCTTCCTGCACACCCTCGTCGCCGGCGTGCATCAGGCCGGCGCGCGCGCCCAGTTCTACCTCGACCCCGACGCCCACGACGAGCAGACCGTCTCGACGGTGCAGGGGCTGTTCGACGCCGTCCGACGGATCGGGTGAGTCGCGAAGGACCGACGCGACGGGCGGCTTCCGGGCGCGAACACGGTTTTGTCGCCTGGGACCGTTCGGCCGACATGGACCTCACGCGCCGGTTCGCCGACTACGACGCCTTCTGGGAGCGTCACGCGAACCCGAAGAGCGGCTGGTCGCGGTTCCTGTCGGTCCCGCTGTTGGTGCTCGCGGCGTACACGCGCGACCGACGACTGTTCGCGGTCGCGCTCGGGTGGACGCTGGTGAACCCCGTCGCGTTCCCCCGGGTCGACCGGGGCGACGGCGACCGCGTTGGCGACGGTGACCGCGTTGGCGACGGTGACCGCGTTGGCGACGACCCGGCGTGGATGACCCGCGTCGTCGACGCCGAGCGGGCGTGGCTTCGCGGGGAGACATCCCCGGGGTCGTGGAGCCGCCTGAACGCGGTTTCCGGTCCCGTGACCGCCTACGCGCTGTACGCCGCCTACCGTCGACGGCCGGTCCGTGCGGTCGTCGCGGGCGCGGCGTCGATGGCGCTGAAACTGGCGTTCGTGTGGGGGCTGGAGCGGCGATGGGACGCGGGGACGGCCGGGCGGTGAATCCTCGGGGACCGGCTCAGGGCTCGGGCAGGTCCACTTCCTCCCCGTCCGCCCATACGGTCGGTTCGGTCACGATCCCGTCGAGGTGCAGCGGCGCGTCGGTGTCGCCGCCGATGCCCGCGTCGTCGCCGATGGCGATGTGGACGGTGCCGGCCGCCTTCTCGTCGAGCAGCACGGAGCCGACGAGGTCGGTGACGCCGACGTTCGTACCGATACCCAACTCCGCGAGGTTGTACGCGTCGCGGCCGACCTCCTCGGCGGCGCACTCGACCTGCTCGCGCACCTCGTCGTCGGAGATCTCGGTGACGAAGCCGTCCTCGACCTCGAATCGGAGCTCCCGTCCCTCGAGCAGGCCGTACGGCATCATCGTCCCGTCGACGACGTAGGTTCCCTCGGCGGTCTCCGGGCTGACGAACACCTCGCCCGCCGGGAGGTTCGAGAACGACCCCGGCTCGCTCACGTCGCCTGTGTCCGACAGGAACTCGCGGTCGCCCGGCTCGAACGTGATGTCGGTGCCCGCCTCCGTCGTGACGCGGATCTCGTCGGCGTCGTCGACCTGCGCGCGTACGTCGGCGCAATGGCGCGCGATGGTCTCGTAGTCGGCGTCGAGGCCGGCGAGGAACACCTCGCGGGTGATCCCCGGCAGCGTCGCGCCGCGCGCGCCCGCCTCGCAGGCGTCCCCGCGGGCACGGGTGTGGCTCAGGCTCTTCGTCGTCGGCGCGAGGAAGGCGTCGGCCTCCCGCATCGCGGCGGCGACGGGGTCGGACGGCTCCGCGCCGTGCTGGCTCGCCGGCGGGTACCGGAGGATCGTCGCGTCTGCGGTCACCTCGCCGGCGACGGCGTAGAGCGCCTCGCCGATCGCCTCGCGCTCGTCGTCGGTGACGACCGCGAGCGACTCGTCGCTCGCGAGGTCGAGACACTGATGGATCGCCGTTTCCGCGGCCGAACGGAGCTCCTCGTCCATACCCGACGTTCCCCGCCGCGGGGGTTTGGACCTATCGACCGCGTCGGCGATGCGGGGGCGGGGTCGGCCATCGTCGCCGTCGCGTTTCTGACGGGAGAGCTCTCGATCGATCGCGTATCGGTCGAATTCCGATGCCTTACTCGATCTGTAGTTGTTTCGGGGGTAGCAGTCCCGTAACGATTAACCCCCGCCACGAAGGAGTTCCCGCCAATGATACAGGTGGGCGTCAACGGCTACGGCACGATCGGCAAGCGTGTCGCCGACGCGGTGGCCGCACAGCCCGACATGGATCTCACGGGCGTCGCGAAGACCCGACCGAACTTCGAGGCGGAGGCGGCCGTCCGCAAGGGGTACCCGCTGTACGCGGCGATCCCCGACCGGGCGGACCAGTTCCGCGAGGCGGGCATCGACCTGGCGGGCGAGGTCGAGGACATGGTGATGACCGCCGACGTGATCATCGACAC
Organism: Halobaculum sp. CBA1158; assembly: GCF_021431925.1. Classification (NCBI taxonomy): domain Archaea; kingdom Methanobacteriati; phylum Methanobacteriota; class Halobacteria; order Halobacteriales; family Haloferacaceae; genus Halobaculum; species Halobaculum sp. CBA1158. Next base: position 995,782 of record NZ_CP090371.1, read on the forward strand.
CACGCCGTCCGGGATCGGTGCGGACAACCGGGAGCTGTACGAACGCTACGACACGCCGGCGATCTTCCAGGGCGGCGAGGACGCCGACGTGGCGGACGTGAGCTTCAACGCCCGGTCGAACTACGACGCCGCGACCGGCGACGACGTGGAGACGGCGCGGGTCGTCTCCTGCAACACGACCGGCCTCTCGCGCCTGCTCGCCCCCCTGCGTGAGGAGTACGGGGTCGAGAAGGCTCGCGTCACGCTGGTCCGGCGCGGAGGCGACCCCGGACAGACCTCCCGCGGCCCGATCAACGACATCCTGCCGGACCCCGTCGAGATCCCCTCCCACCACGGTCCGGACGTGAACACCATCTTCCCGGACGTGGACATCGACACCCTCGGGGTGAAAGTGCCCGCGACGCTGATGCACCTCCACTCCGTGAACGTCACGCTGGAGTCGGAGCCGTCGGCCGAGGCGGTTCGAGAGCTACTCTCTGAGGAATCGCGGCTGTTTCTCGTCCCCGAGGAAACCGGGATCGACGGCACGGGGAAGCTCAAGGAGTTCGCCATGGACACCGGCCGGCCCCGCGGCGACCTCTGGGAGAACTGCATCTGGGAGGAGTCCGTCTCGATGGAGGGCCGCGACATGTACCTCTTCCAGTCGATCCACCAGGAGTCCGACGTGATCCCGGAGAACATCGACGCGGTCCGCGCCCTGCTGAACCGCGAGGACCGCGAGACGAGCATGGCGACGACCGACGAGACGCTCGGCGTCGGCCTCGAGTCGCTGTTCGACGGCCAGCGACAGCGCGTGGTGCCGCGAAGCAACGGCGACGATTGAGGCGACCGGGTCGGCCTACCCGCTGGAGTCCGCCTCGGCGCTGCGGACGAGCAGCTCGACGGCCGGCAGCGGCTCCCCGGTCAGCGCGCGGATGTACGCGCCGCCGGCGATGGAGACGTGCGAGAAGTCCCCCTCTGACATGCCGTACATCGTGATCGCCCGAGAGGTGTCGCCGCCGCCGACGACCGAGAAGCAGTCGGTGTCGGCGATGGCCTCCAGCACGCCGACGGTGCCGACGCTGAAGCGCTCGTCCTCGAAGACGCCCAGCGCGCCCTTCACGAAGACGGCCTCGGAGTCGCGGATCACGGGCTCGTAGTCTGCGACGGTGTCGGAGCCGATGTCGAGGAACGCGCGTTCTTTCGTCTCGATGTCGTCGACGGCGACCTCCGCGCGGTCGCCCTCGTCGCCCTCGAACGCGAGATCCGAAGGGAGCAGCACCCGGTCGCGCCGCTCCTCGAGCACGGCGCGGATCGTCTCTTCGTTGGCGTCCCACTGGTCGTCGAAGAGGTCCGTCTCCACGTCCTCACCGACCGGGTACCCCGCCGCGCGGAGGAACAGCTCGCCCGCGACGCCGCCGAGGAGGAACCGGTCGACCGTCTCGTCGAGCGCCTCCATCACGCCGATCACGTCGGTGGCTTTCGCCCCGCCGACGACCATCGTCACGTTCCCGTCGAACTCGCGGTCGGCGATGGCGGTATTCGCCTCGTACTCCGTCTGCATTACCCGGCCAGCGTAGCTCGGGAGGCGCAGCGGGAAGCCGACCAGCGAGGCGTGTTTGCGGTGTGCGGCGGAGTACGCGTCGTTGACGTACGCATCGAACTCCGGCGCGAGCGTCTCGACGAAGTCGCTCGCGGCGTGTTCCTCGGGCTCCCGCTCCGGCAGTTCGTCGTCGGTCATCCGGGTGTTCTCAAGCAGGAGCACGTCGCCGGCGTCGAGATCGCGGACGGCTTCCAGCGCGTCGTCACCGAAGGTGTCGGCGACGAAGTCCACGTCGACGCCGGCGTGTTCGGCGAGGACGTCGGCGTGCTGTGCCAGCGAGACGAAGGTGTCCCTACCGGGACGACCTTGGTGGGCCATGAGCGCGACGCGGTGGCCCGCCTCGGCGAGTTCCGCGACGGTCTCGGCGTGGCGGGAGAAGCGACGATTGTCGCGGACGACGCCGTCCTCGACCGGAGAGTTGAGGTCGAGGCGAACGAGGACGCGCTGGTCGGGTGGAAGATCGTCGAGGGTGCGGAAGGCGCTCATCACGCGACCAGTCGGCGGTGGCGGACTTAGAAGACGCGGATGAAGCGGATACCACGAACGCGGTCGCTGGCACGGCGGTGTGGCGTACAGGTGGCCGTGCTCGGGGCGGGGGTGAACCGGCTGGCGGCTTCGGTGCCCCCTCGGCGCGCCGTCGGGCCACGCAACCGCTTCCCGACGCGCCCTCGCGGTCAGCGCATCGGAAGGGCTGGTGCGGTATCGGATAAAAGGATTCGCCGTGACCGTCGCGAAGCCGGCTCGGTCGGCACACCGTTTCGATCGGTGCGGAGCGGTGCGGGACCGTCTCTCCGTCCCTCCGAAGCGCCCACCGCGCCTCGTCGCGCCTCGGCAGCCCTCGCCTCAGTCGTCGCCCGCTTCCGCCTCCGTCCGGGAGGTGCGTCGGGCCGCGCGGTCGATGAACTCCTGCGGGAGCTCGTCGATCTCGCCGGCCTGAACGCCCCAGAGGTGAGCGTAGAGGCCGTCCTCGCTCAGCAGCTCCTCGTGGTTTCCGCGTTCGGCGATCCGGCCGTCCTCGAGGACGACGATCTGGTCGGCGTCCTTGATGGTCGAGAGCCGGTGAGCGATGGCGAAGGTGGTTCGATCCTCGGTGAGCTTGTCGATGGAGCGCTGGATCAGCATCTCGGTCTCGGTGTCGACGTCGGAGGTCGCCTCGTCGAGCACGAGGATGTCGGGGTCCTTCAGCATCGCGCGGGCGATGGAGAGGCGCTGGCGCTGGCCCCCCGAGAGCTTCACGCCGCGCTCGCCGATCTCGGTGTCGTAGCCCTCCGGGAGGTTCGTGATGAACTCGTGGGCCTCCGCGGCCTTCGCGGCCTCGACGACCGCGTCCTCGTCGGCCTCGAAGGTGCCGTACGCGATGTTGTCGCGGACGGTCCCGTAGAACATGAACGTGTCCTGGCTCACGTAGCCGAGGGACTGGCGCAGGCTCGGGATCGTCACGTCGCGGATGTCTTGCCCGTCGATCGTGATGCTTCCCTCGTCCACGTCATACATCCGGAGCAGGAGCTTGAGAACGGTCGACTTGCCGGCACCGGTCGGCCCGACGAGCGCGACCGTCTCGCCGCCGTCGACGTCGAAGGAGATGTCGTCAACGATCGTCTCCTCCTCGTCGTAGCCGAACGTCACGTCGTCGTAAACGACCGAGCCGTCGCCGACGACGAGCTCCTCGGCCGCCGGGTCCTCTACGATCCGGGATGGGGTGTCCATCAGCCCGAACAGGCGGGCGCTGGAGGCGCGGGCGCGCTGGTACATGTTGATGATCGAGCCGAACTGCGCCATCGGCCAGATGAACCGCTGAGTGTAGAGGATGAACGTCGTGAACGTCCCGACCGTGAGGCTCCCACCACCGGTGATCCACGTCGGTGCGACCCCGAGCACCCAGAAACCGCCCACGCCGAAGGTGATGACGAAGCCGATGCCGGCGATGACCCGCAGGGCGGGGAAGAACTTGATCCGGGTGGTGATCGCGTCCCAGTTGGCGTCGTAGTACTCCCCGGAGACGTCGTCGACGCGGTCGGACTCGAAGCCCTCGGTGTTGAACGTCTTGATCACCTTGATACCGCCGAGGTTGTTCTCCAGCCGGGAGTTGAGGTGGCCGACCGTCGATCGGACCTCGGCGTACTTCGGCTGAATCACGTCGATGAACTTCCAGGTCACGGCGGCGATGATGGGCACCGGAAGCAACGAGACGAGCGCGAGCCGGGGATTAAGCCAGACCATGATGCCCGCGATACCGAGCACCATCACCGACAGACGAAACGCCGAGTTCATCCCGTCGTTGAGGAACCGCTCCAGTCGGTTCACGTCGTTCGAGAGCACGGACATCATCTCGCCGGTCTGCTTCTCGGCGAAGAAGTCCATGTTCAGCCGCTGCATCTTGTCGTAGGTGTCCGTGCGGATGTCGTGCTGGATGTTCTGTGCGAAGGAGTTCCAGCCGTAGTTGCGGATCCAGTGGAACACCGACCCGCCGAAGAACGCGAACGCTATCACGCCGAGGGTGAATACGAGTTGGCCGTTCGGCTCCGTCGGGAGCAACCCCTGCGGAACCAGCGGGAGCGCGAACTCGCGGTCGTTGCGGAAGATCGCGTCGATCGCCAGTCCGAGTAGCAGGGGAGGCAACAGGTCGAGCAACCGTGCGGCGACGCTCCCGAGGAACCCGAGGCTGAAGAACCGAACGTTCGGGACGCCGTACTCCGAGAACAACCGCTTCATCGGGTTTTCCGTCTTCTCACGGATGTCCTCGAAGGGGTCGTCTTCGTCGGAGGGATGACTCATTACGTACTCTCAGCGACACCAAGGCCCTAAACCGTTCGCTTCGAATCGAAACACGCGTCCGATCGGCGCTCGAGCCGTTCTCGATCCGTTGTGACCCGATGGGGCTCGCGGGGTCTGCGGCGTTCGCGGCGGAGACGTCAGTAGTCGCCGGCGATCTCGATCCTGTCGCCCGTCTCCGCGCCCGCGTCGTCGGTCCAGTTGTACGGCACCTCGAGCACGTACTTCCCCAGACCGCGGTAGCGCTTCAGATCGCCCTCGTCGGTCCCCTCGGGCGGGAGTTCGGCGTGGTGGATCCGGGTGATCGTGCCGTTTGCGGCGACGAACACGATGTCGATCCGGAACGCCATGTCGCGCATCACGTACGCCTGGGTGGCCTCGGCGTCGTGGACGAACAGCATGCCCTCGTCCTCGCCGAGCGATTCGGTGTTCGAGAGGCCGGTGTAGCGCTTCTCGTAGCTGTCGGCGACGCGGGCGTCGACGGACCCGAGTTCCGAGCCGTTCTCGTCGACGACCGAGACGGTGGTTCGGTCGTACTCGCCGTCGTTCGCGGCGTTCATCACCGCGCCGGTACACCCCGCCAGCGCGACGAGGAGCACGAGGAGGAGCGTGGCCGAGATCCGACCGTTCATGTCCCTACTGTCGGTGGCCTCGGGTGAAAGCGTGTCGGGGAAAAGTAAGCGTTATTCGACCGCGGCCGGTGTGTCCGGGCACGGGCTCGTGGTCTAGTGGTTATGACGCTTCCCTTACAAGGAAGAGATCGGTGGTTCAACTCCGCCCGAGCCCAGTCGAGTGCCGAGCGGAGCGAGCGCCGAGACGTTCTGCGAGGCGGAGTCTGAAGCAGGGAGTGAAGCGAGTAGTGCGAGGTCGAGCGAAGCGAGACCTCGGCGCGAGCGGAACGACCGTGGTTCAACTCCGCCCGAGCCCAGTTCTACCGCCGACACCGCGAGGATCGGAGCGACGAGCCGTCGGCGGCGTCTGGCGTGCCAGAAGTTGAGCCCTGCAGCCCTGCAAGTCGCTCGCAACGAGTGAAACGAGTCGTATCTGGCATTCCGCGAGGCGGAGTCTGAAGCAGGGAGCAGCTTCGCTGCGACCGTGGTTCAACTCCGCCCGAGATCAGTTCTGACGACAGCCGCGGCTCGTCACCCGTTTTTTATCCCTCCCCGTGGAACGGCCGGTCGATGCACGAGCGCACGTCAGGAGGGGGGAGTCGATGAACGGCAAGGCCATCGTCGCGGTGCTCGCGGTCGTCGTGATCGTCGCCGTCGGCGGCGCGGCGGCGTTCGTCGCCGGAATCGGCCCGATCGGAGACCTCGGTGGTGGCTCCGACGAGTCGACCGCCACGCCGCAGTCGACCGGGACCGTCTACGACGGGGCCGGCGGCTCGAACGACGGCGGTTCGGGAACGGAGGCCGATTCCGGCGGCGAGGAATCGATCCCACCGTACACCTTCGCGATCCAGTCGATCGACGAGTGCGGACAGACCTGTCGTGACGTGACGGTCCGCCTCGACAACAACCGCGATCAGACGGCCGAGGACGTCTCGGTGTTCACGCAGATCTACGCGGGCAACTCCACCGACAGCGGCGACCGCGTCTGGCAGGGGAACGAAGACGTCGGGAGCATGGAACCGCAGGGGTCGGTGACGCGCACCAGCCGGGTCGAACTCTCCTACTCGGAGGGGTATCAGGTGCAACAGGAGGACGGTTGGATCACCATCGTCACCACCGTCGAGTCGGCCGACGTGACGATCACGTTCCGGGAGCGTCGACAGGTCCTCTGACCGCCAGCCGGCACGGCGTTTCGAAACGCTTTTTCATACCGCCGAGGTTCGTTGAGACGCGCCGCCTTAGCTCAGATTGGGAGAGCACTCGACTGAAGATCGAGCTGTCCCCCGTTCAAATCGGGGAGGCGGCATTTTCTCCGGCCGACACCGCGAACGAGCGTAGCGAGTGAGCCGTCGGCCGATGGTACTGCGTCCACGACACGATTTGAACACGGAAGTCGCAGCGCGCGAACGAAGTGAGCGCGACCGTCTTCGGGAGTTCAAATCGGGGAGGCGGCATACTGCTCCGGGCGACGATGCGACGAGTGAGCCGTCGTCGAGGGACAACGACCTTGTCACCGGCTCACGATCACAGATCGATGAGTGTCGACTCAGGCCGACTCGATCGCCTCAAGCGACCGCTGTTGTACGTCATGGGACCGATCTACGTCGTCGCCGGTGTGTTGCACCTTCTCGCGCCCGAACCCTTCGCGCGGATCGTGCCGAGACGACTCCCGAAGCCTCGCCTGCTCGTGTACCTGTCGGGGCTGGCGGAGATCGCGCTCGGGATCGGCGTGTTGATCCCGCGGACGCGACGCGTCGCGGCGAAGGGGATCGCGCTCCTGTTGGTCGCGGTGTTTCCGGCGAACGTCAACATGGCCGTCAGCGACGCCGAACCCGAGGGACTCCCCGACTGGGCCGGCGGGATCTACCGCGCCGCGACGTGGGCGCGGCTCCCGCTGCAGTGGGTGTTGATCCGCTGGGCGTGGTGGTACACGACCCCGATGCCGGACGACAGAGAGTGATCGTGCGACGCGGGGGCTGCGGCGTGACCCGAGGATCGCGAACGCGACACCGGGCCGCGACCGCGACCCGGCGACCGTGAACGCGACACCGGACCGCGGACGCGTGAGTCGCGGACCGTACCCGCCGGGTGCCGGCCGCGATCATCGAAGCTCGCTTTCCCCCAGACGGGCCGGCGTGTCGCCGTCGGCGGTGCCGAACACCTCCCGAAGCCGTCCGAAGGCGTTCCTGACCGCGAACGTCGCGACCGGCCGGCCCCGAGGATGACTGTAGAGGTCGCCCAGCGACGCGGGCTCGCGGAGGTCCCCCCGCTCGGCGGCCCGAACCGCCCGCGTGAGCATGTCCTCCGAGGCGTCGAACTGCCGGCGCTTGACCGCCTCCCACGTGGGGGCGTCGTCGATGTCGACCCGCTTCAGCGCCGCTATCTCGCCGCCGTCGAGCGTCTCTGAGAGCCGCTGGACGGTGATTCCGGCGGTCGACTCGCCGTGGACGAACTCCCAGAAGCCCATCGGCTGGCCGCGGTACTCCCGGAGGTCGCCGTGGTGGAAGCTGACCACGCCGTGCTCCGGTGCAGAGAGCATCGCCCCGACGAGGAAGCCGAAGCCGAACCGCACGGCCACGTCGGCCTCCTCGGCGACCGCGTCGGCGACCCCTGCCGGGATCTCTCGCTTCCACCCGTCGACGATCCGGGGATCTATCGAGCGCTCGCGGATCGCCCCGCGGTCGACGACCGACGAGAGGGGCACGTGCTCCTCGTGGGGGATCGGTCCCGCGACCGCGTCGTTGAGCGTCGCCACGACGGCCCATTCGCGGAGTTCGAGCGCCCGTCGAATCGTCTCTGTGCGCGTGCGATCCGACTCGGGCTCGTCGTAGACAACTGTCGTGACCTCGCAGTCCGTGTGATCGAGGAGGTGCGCGAGCGCGTCCGCCTGCCACCGGGGGAGCGTTTCGCCGGCCGCGAGCAGGCACACTCTCACGGCGACGCCCCCGCGGCGACCGCGTCCGCGACGAGGTACTCGTCGGCGAGCGACGCCATCGTCCGGATCCGGAGATCCCCCTCGGGAACCGTCGCGAGGAACTCCAGGTACTCCGCCACCACCGCCCACTGGTGGGGGTTGCTGAGGTCGTATAGGTGACACCACAGGTGCAGCGGCGTGCCGGTCTCGATCGCCCGTCGCGTGCTCCGGCGGAGATACCGACCGTGGAGCCGCCGGCGCACCGCCGCCGGCACTGACCGAAACGGCGCGGGCGCGGGCGACTGCCCCGACGGGAGCGACGCCGCCGTCAGCGACGGGTACGTCGTGCAGTACGTCTCCAGGACGCCGTCGACGACCGCGGGCTCCCACAGCGGATGCGGGCCGACAGTCAGCTCCCGTAGCCGTCGAAGCCTGCCGTTCCCGCTCGTGTCGACCGCGTACCGGGCCGCGCGGACGCCGTGTTCGCGGAGCAGGTCGTTCGGCGGCCGGGAGTGGCGCGGCGGCACGATCGACGCCGATCCCGCATCGAGTTCGTCGTGGAGCGCCCGAGCGCGCCGGAGTTCGTGGTCGACGACCGCACGATCGACGCTGCCGCACAACACGTGCGAGAAGGTGTGGGTGCACAGTTCGTGGTCGACGGCGGCGTCGAGCACAGCCGGAGCGACCTCCGGGGCGTAGTAGAGCGGGTCGGCGGCGGCGTCCGTGCCCGGGTCGGCGTCGAACCACCCCGGCTCGTACGGCCCCGAATGGGACCCGTCGCAGTCGTCGAGGAGCAGATGTCCGACGACGTCGAAGGTGATCGGGACGCCGCACGCGTCGGCCGCTCGAAGGAGCTTCCGGAGGTGCGCGCGCTCGGGTGAGCCGTCCGTCGAGAGGTGTTCCGCGGCCGACCCAGAGAGGTCGTGAACGCCCCATCCCAACTCGATCTCGACGCTGATGGTCAGCGTCCCCGGCGCGTCGCGCCGGGACGTGTTCGGTTGCACTGTGCGGTCGGTGGTGCATCTCCGGCTTTGGTAGCCGGCCCGTAACGCCGATCACGGCCACGCTTATGCCGCGGGTCGGCGAACGCGGACCCGATGACGAAGCTCGCGATCACCCTGCGACGGCGAGACGACGCGACGTTCGAGGAGTTTCGGGAGCACTACCTCGAGGAACACGCGCCGCTGGCGGCCGACCTCCCCGGTCTGGAGCGGTACACGGTGTCCTTCCCGAACGACCCCGACGACGCCTCTTACGACGCGCTGGCGGAGCTGTACTTCGCAGACGACGAGGCGATGGCCGAGTCGTTCGCCTCCGAGATCGGCCGCGAGGTGACCGCCGACGCCGAGACGTTCGCCGACATGGACGCCGCCGAGCGGGTGGTCCTCGAAGAGCACGTCGAGGTGGCGTGAACACCGGCGATCAGAGTCGTCAATCCGACCCGACTCCGTGGGGACCGTCGCGACCGCAGCGACCGCGAGGACCGACGGAGCCGCCGTCAATTCCGTGGTACGCACGCGAGCGAGTCCAGCGAGCCGTCACGCGGCGGAGCGCGCGGAGCGTTCACACGGGCGGCCGTGACTCGGAAGGGTTATCCGTCGCCCTCCGCACGTAACGGGTATGGCAACTGGGAAGGTCGACTTCTTCAACGACACCGGCGGCTACGGATTCATCGATACTGAGGACGCGGACGAGGACGTCTTCTTCCACATGGAGGACGTTGGCGGCCCTGACCTGGAAGAGGGTCAGGAGGTCGAGTTCGACATCGAGGAGGCCGAGAAGGGCCCCCGCGCGACGAATCTGCAGCGCCTGTAAGGCACCGACGACACGGACGCAGTCCGTGCCGCAGTTTTCACCGTTTTTCACCCGATAGCGAGCGACCGTGCCGCCGTACGCACGGCCCCCGACGGCCGCTCGCCAGCGGCGGCCCCACGCCCCTCGGGATCAGCGCCGGGGTGCTTTTCCACATCGGTGCCGAAGCCCCCGACGTGACCGCGCTCGCACGAGGGGTACCGTGACGGCGACGACGCTCCACGAGCCGTCCCACCGGGAGGCGCTGTGGGCGCTCGAGGACGCCTTCGACCGCGGGGACCTGGTCTCGGTGTTCGGCACCTGCACCGTCGAGTACGACGGCCGGGCGGCCTCGTCGCTGGGGCCGGGCGCGCGCCTGCTGGTGCTCAAGCCCGACGGCGCGGCGCTGGTCCACACCGACGAGGGGCGGACGCCGGTGAACTGGCAGCCGCCGGGAAGCCGGCACCGCGCGGCCGTCAGCGACGGTCGCCTGCGCGTCCGTAGCGTCCGCACGTCGCCCGCGGAGACGCTCGACGTGCGCTTCTCGACGGTCGAGCACCTCGCGGCCTACGGCGTCACCGGCGGGCGGGCCGTCGAGGTGGTCGGCAGCGAGGCCGACCTGAAGCGCCGCGTCGTCGCCGATCCCTCCGTGGTGGAACCGGGATTCGAGCCGCTGGCGACCGAGCGCGAGACCGAGGCCGGTCCCGTGGACGTGTTCGGGCGCGACGCCGAGGGTCGCCCCGTCGTGGTGGAGCTGAAGCGTCGCCGCGTCGGCCCCGACGCCGCCGGCCAGCTGGCTCGCTACGTCCGCGCCGTCGAGCGCGAGGAGCCCGACGGCACCGCAGTCCGCGGGATCCTCGTCGCGCCGTCGATCACCGACCGCGCGCGCGACGTGCTCTCCGAGGCCGGACTCGAACACGTCGCAGCCGATCCCCCCGACGAGCCGCCGGAACAGCACGAGTAGGGAGACGAGTCGACCGGGTCGGTCGCGTGGGCGACTCGGCCGCCGCGGGGATCTCCGTGCGGCCGACGCGCACGGTCGGGCCCGCGAAACGTAGGGTTTAACCACGGCACCGCCGTCGACTCGGACAAGTAACCATGTCCGAGAAACCGGCCTCCATGTACCGGAAGATCGACAAGCCGTCGTACACGCGGCGCGACTACGTCACCGGTATTCCTGGCTCGAAGATCGCACAGCACAACATGGGCGACCTGACCACCGACCCCGAGGACTATCCGGTCCACATCTCGCTGGTCACCGAGGAGGACGTCCAGATCCGACACGGCTCGCTCGAGTCCGCGCGCCTGTCGGCCAACCGCCACCTCATCCGCGAACTCGGCGAGGGCAACTACAAGATGGTCCTGCGGAAGTTCCCCCACCAGATCCTCCGGGAGAACAAGCAGGCGACCGGCGCGGGCGCGGACCGCGTCTCCGACGGAATGCGCCAGGCGTTCGGCAAGCCCGTCGGCACAGCCGCGCGCATGAACGCCGGCGAGATCGTCTTCACAGCGTACGTCGACGTCGACCAGGCCGACGCCGTCAAGGAGGCGTTCCGCCGCGCGTACAACAAGATGTCCCCGCCGTTCCGCGTCGTCGTGGAGAAGGGCGAGGACCTGCTGGTCCGGTAACTCGGAGGACTCGCGGCCGCGGTTCCTCGATTCTCAGTCCGTAAGCGGCGGCGTATTCGGTCGCGTCGTTCACGTTGCCCGAGTCGATCGCGTCGTTCCGCCGTCCACGTCGCCGGAGTCGCTCGTTCGTCCCCGTCGTCCTCGAAACGACAACGCGAATCCGTGTGAACGACTGGACGCCGCCGGCAACGACGCCACACTCCGGCAGGCATTTGACCGCGGACCGAGCACTCTGGGGTATGTCAGGAGTACGCGTGGCGGGCGTCGGTCTCACCCCGTTCGGCGAGCACGCCGGGCGGACCGGTCGCGACCTGTTCGCGGAGGCGTCGCTCGCGGCGCTCGAGGACGCCGGCGTCCCCAGGGACGACGTGGAACATCTCAACTACGGCAACTTCATGGGCGCGCTCGCCGAGCGACAGGGCCACCAGGCACCGCTGATGGCGGAGGCCGCGGGCCTTCGATGTGCGGGCACGCGCTACGAGGAGGCGTGCGCCTCCGCCGGCGTCGCGGTTCGGGAGGCCGTGCGGGCGGTCCGGTCGGGCGAGAACGACGTGATGCTCGCCGGCGGGATGGAGCGCATGACGAACCTCTCGACGGCGGAGGTGACCGAGTCGCTGGCGGTCGCCGCGGACGAGCTGTTCGAGGTGCGCGCGGGCGTCACCTTCCCCGGCGCGTACGCGCTGATGGCCCGGGCGTACTTCGACGAGCACGGCGGCGACCGGGAAGACCTCGCCCACGTCGCGGCCAAGAACCACGCGAACGCCGTCCCCAACGAGTACGCCCAGTACCGCCGGGAGGTGAGCGTCGAGGAGGCGCTCGACTCCCCGCCGGTGGCGTCCCCGCTGCACCTGTTCGACGCGTGCCCGATCACCGACGGCGCGAGCGCGCTCGTGCTCGTCTCCGAGGAGTACGCCGAGGAACACGACCTCGACGCACCGGTCGCAATAACCGGCACGGGGCAGGGCGGCGACCGCCTCGCGCTCCAGGACAGGCCGGAGATGTCCGGGACCCCGGCCGCCGCCGACGCCGCCGCCGAGGCGTACGACGACGCGGGGGTCACGAGCGACGAGGTCGAGGTCGCGGAGGTTCACGACTGCTTCACCATCGCCGAGGTCATGGCCATCGAGGCGCTGGGCTTCTTCGAACCCGGCGAGGGGATCGCCGCGGCCCGCCGCGGCGACACCACCCGAGAGGGCGACCTCCCGGTGAACCTCTCGGGCGGGCTGAAGGCGAAGGGCCACCCGGTCGGCGCGACCGGCGGCTCACAGATCGCCGAGATGACCCGACTCCTGCGGGGCGACCATCCCAACAGCGACGCGGTCGCGGACGCGGAGGTCGGCCTCACTCACAACGCGGGGGGAACGGTCGCCAGCGCCGTCGTCCACGTGCTGGAGGTGGCCGAATGAGCGACCCCGAGGCCGACGCCCCCGCGGACACCGGGTTCGACGACTGGGTCGAGTCGCTCGCGGACGGGGGGCGCTTCCTCGAGTGCGCGAACGGCCACGGGAGCCTGCCGCCCCGTCGCGTCTGCCCGGAGTGCGGAAGCACCGACCTCTCGGAGGCGTCGCTGCCCGACACCGGCGAGGTCGCGACGTTCTCCGAGATCCACGTCGCCCCGTCGGGCTTCGGCGAGGACCCGCCGTACGTCACCGCCGTCGTCGACTTCGGACCCGTCCGGCTCACCGGCGTCGTCCGCGGGCTGTCGGCCGACGAGGTGGCGATCGGAACCCGGGTGCGGCCGGACGCCGAGCGCAACGAGGCGACCGGCAACCGGCTGGTCGTGTTCCGCCCGGCGTAGTCGACGGCGGACACCGCCCGGTCTGTCTCCTCGGGACGCTGAGGGCCCGGATACCGACTACATCGGTAGTATCGACTCCAAGGAATACAGTCATCACCTCCCCAGCCGGTGGGTGAGGTATGACTCGGGGCGAGCCGAACGAATTGGTGCAGTTCCTGCAACAGCAGGCGGGCGAATACCTCCGGGGTGTGGTCCACTACTCCGACGACGACTACGACGCCCTGTACCTCCGCGACGACGTGGCAGACATGTACACCGACGAGGAGCTGACGGAGTTCGTCGCGTACTACCGGGAGAAGAACCGGCAACTGGCTCCCGATCGCCCGTTCGATCTGGGAACCGACCACTGCACGATATCCATGTACGACGAGGCGATAATCTTCCACTTCACGCAGGGGACGGATGTCGGCACCGTCGTCACGCTCTCCCCGGAGGCCGGACGAGACGTCGTCCAGTTCACCACGGACTGCCTCGAACAACTGTACCACAACTCCCCCCAAGAGATCGACGACGTTCCGACGTGGCTGCGGAGTTGAGGCCCGTCTCCGGAGGCGGTCCGGTCGTCCGTTACCGTTCGTTCTGCTGCTCGATGCTCACGGTACCCTCGGGGCGGTCGCCGGCGACGACCGAGACGAACTCGTCGCCGAACTCCACGTGCGGAAGCAGCATCGCGTCGTCGAAGACGATCAGCTCGCAGTCGGCGTCGTCCGCGAGATCGCGCCCCGTCGCGAGCGGCGGGAGGTCCGCCTCTCGACCCCACACGATCGTCGTCGGCGCGTCCAGGCCCGCCAGCGCGCTCGCGAGGTCGACGTCGCTGTTGAGGTGCCCGGAAATGAACGAGGCGGGGGCGAAGCGCGCGCCCGGTTGGTGGGTGGTTCGCCACTCGTAGTCGGGCCAGTCCTCGCCGGCCTTCTCGGGGTCCCAGTAGCCGTGGTCGGCGTTGAAGTAGCGGATCGACGGCCGCGACGCGAGCAGGGCGAACGCCGCCTCGCCGATGACGGGCGCGCGCAGTAGCTCGCGCACGGCGGTCTTGGGCGGCTCCGGCCCCGCGACCGCCGTCGGACACACGAGCGTCAGGTCCGCGATATCGAGGTCGCCGGCGACGCCGGCGACGTACGCCCCCGTCAGCGACGAGGCGACGACGCGAGCGCCGGGGTACTCGCTCAGGAAGTCGCGGACGAAGTCCTCGTACAGCGCCGCCGAGTAGCGAAGCGACGGGCGGTCCGAGCGGCCGAACCCGGGGAGGTCCGGGGCGACGACGTGGTACTCCCGCGAGAGGTCGACGAAGACCTCGCGCCACTCGCCCGCAGAGCCGGCGGCGTTGATGCCGTGCAGGAGGACGATCGTCTCGTCGTCCGCGTCGCCGGCCTCGGTGTAGGCGACGTCCATGCCGCGCCAGCGATAGGTCCGCTGGACGCCCTCGAGCGGCGGTTCGAGGCCGCCGGCTTTCGCCCGAAGCGCCCGCGTCGCCGCGACGGCGACGCCGGCACCGAGGGCGGCGTACTTCGCTGTCGAGGCGAGGGTGGATCGGAGAGTCATGGACGATCGTACGGCGGCCGTGAACTTAGTTCGCGTGGCGATTCCACGGGGGACGTGTGCGAACGCGCCGCCGGTGGCGACGGCGGACGCGCGCCTACAGCGGTTCCTCCCCGTCGACGATCCGCAGACACCGCTCGGCCAGCGCCGGCACCCGCGTCTCCATCGTCGGGTACAGCGGGTCGTCGCTGTTGCCCTCGAGGTAGCGCCGGTAGAACATCTCGCCGAGGGCGGCGAGCTTGTAGACGGCGAGGGTGCGGTAGAAGCGGTCGCGCTCGTAGTCGATCCCGGTCGCGTCCTCGTAGCGCGCGACCAGGTCCCGACGGCTCGGATACCCCTCGCGCTCCATGAACGTCGAGGTGAGCTCCGGCGTCGCCGGCGCGGGATCCCCGGGGTCGCGCCAGAAGGAGAGCATCCACCCCAGGTCCGTGAGCGGGTCGCCGAGCGCCGACAGCTCCCAGTCGAAGACGGCGACCAGCTCCGGGGGCGTCCCCGGCGCGAACATGACGTTGTCGAGCTTGTAGTCGCCGTGGACGAGCGCGTGCTCGTGCTCCGCGGGGCAGTTCTCCCGGAGCCACTCGGTCACCTCCGCGATCTCGGGCACAGCGCGCTCCTCTGCGGTCACGTCGAACGCCCAACTGAACTGCTTCGCCCAGCGTTCGACCTGGCGCTCGGTGAATCCCGCGGGACGGCCGAAGTCGCCGAGGCCGACCGACTCGGGGTCGACGGCGTGGACCGCCGACAGCGTGTCGACCAGCTCCTCGCCGACTCGGCGGCGGTGCTCGGGCGCGGCGAATCGCTCCGGCTCCTCGTCCCGGAGCACGTCGCCGGCGCGCTTGCCCATCACGTAGAAGTCCGAGCCGACGACCGCGTGATCCTCGCACGCGAGCACGGTCTCGGGGAGCGGGACGGCGGTGTCCTGGAGCGCGTCCATCACGCGGTACTCGCGGAGCACGTCGTGTGCCGTGTCGGCCGTCTCGCCCGGCGGCGGCCGACGGATCACGAGTTCGCGGTCGCCGTGGGTGACGAACAGCGTCTCGTTGGAGTGGCCCTCGGCGTGGCGGCGCACGTCGAAGTCGTCGGCCGAACCGAGTTCCGCGGCGAGGTACTCGCGGAGTCGCTCGGGGTCGACGAGGCGGCTGAAGTACTCCTCGTCGCCGTCGGCGGGGTCTGTCATGCGGCGGAGTTGCACACCGCCGGGCAAAAGCGACGGGGGTCCGCCGAGCACGGACATCGGGCTGTCGGAATCGGGGATGTCAGGGGTGGGTGGATACTGGGGATGTCGGAATACCGGGGACGTAGTGGACCCGAGCGCTGGGGTACTGTTTTGTCCCGGCGGCGGCACGCGATCGTATGGACTACGACGACGGCGAGACGGCGAGTGCGCTCGCGGAGCGGACGCGCGAGTTCGTCGACAGCGAGGTCATCCCGGTCGAGCGGGCGGTGCTCGGGGACGGCCCCGTGAGCGGCGATCAGCTGGCGGATCTGCGCGAGACGGCTCGCGAGTACGACGTGTTCTGTCCGCAGATCGGCGAGGAGTTCGGCGGGATGGGGATGGACTTCCGCGACGTGTTGCCGATGTTCGAGCAGGCCGGCCGGTCGCTGCTGGGGGCCGCGGCGTGCCGGGTCGACGCGCCCGACGAGGGGAACATGCACACCCTGGAGCTGTTGGGGACCGACGAGCAACAGGAGCGGTGGCTCAGACCGCTCGTCGCCGGCGACATCTCCTCGGGTTTCTCGATGACCGAGCCGATGCAGGGCGGCGGCTCGGACCCGAAGATGATCCAGACGAGCGCCGAGAAGGAGGGCGACGAGTGGGTCATCGACGGCCACAAGTGGTGGACCACCGGCGGGAGCGAGGCGGACGTGCTCATCGTGATGGCGCGCACCGACCCGGACGCGCACCCGTACGAGGGCTGTTCGCTGTTCCTCGTGCCGGCGGACGCGCCGGGCGTGAACGTCGTCCGCGACATCCCCCACGTCGGCGGCGAGGTCACCGGCGTCGGCCACGCGGAGATCGAGTACGACGGCGTGCGCGTCCCCGAGGAGAACCTCCTCGGGAGCCTGAACGAGGGGTTCGACCACGCCCAACAGCGCCTCGGCCCCGCCCGGCTCACCCACTGCATGCGCTTCGCGGGCATGGCCGAGCGCGCGCTCGACGTGGCGAAAGCCTACACCAGCGAGCGGCAGGCGTTCGGCGGGCCGATCGCCGACAAGCAGGCCGTCCGCCACGACGTCGCCGACGCCGAGACGGAGCTCCACGCCGTGCGGACGATGGTGCGCGACGCCGCCGACCGGATCGCCCGGGGAGAGGAGGCGCGCGTGCAGGTGGCGATGAGCAAGAACTTCGCCGCCAACACGGTACAGGAGATCGTCGACACCGCCCTCCAGCTGTGCGGCGGCAACGGGATCGGGAAGGACCTCCCGATCGGCGACTTCTACGAGGCGGTCCGCCAGTTCCGGATCATCGACGGGGCCGACGAGGTCCACCGCCGGGTGATCGCTCGCGACGCGTTCGCGGACGTGGACGACTCCGAACTGGCGAACGTGACGCGCTACGGCGACCCGGGCGAGTAGCGCCCGCAACCGGGCCGCGATCCGGGGGCGTTCACGGTAACCGCCGCACCGATTTTTGTCCCCCGCCGCCGACGGGGCTGTCATGGTGGAACTCGACGCGGATCACGAGGCGTGGACGGCGGCCCAGTCGACGACGACGGCCGTCGTCGACGGGGACGAACTCGACGTAGCGTACTACGAGGCAGGCGGCGACAACGACGGCCCCCCGGTGATCTTCCTCCACGGCATCCCGACGTGGTCGTTCCTGTGGCGGGGGATCGCCCCCGCGGTCGCCGAGGACCGACACGTGATCGCTCCCGACCTCGTGGGCTACGGCAACTCCCAGCGCAGCGACGACTTCGACCGCTCCGTCCGGGCACAGACCAGCGTGCTCGCCGACCTGATCGCGGAGTCGCCCCACGACGCCGTCGACCTCGTCGCCCACGACATCGGCGGGGGCGTCGCCCTGCGCTATGCGGCCGCGCGGCCGGCACAGGTCCGCAAACTGGTGCTGTCGAACGCCGCCTGCTTCGACTCGTGGCCGGTGGAGTTCATCAACTCCCTGGGCGTACCCGGGGTGGTCGAGGGCTGGAGCGACGAGGAGTTCGACGAGAACATGGAGTTCCTCTTCGCCGAGGGCGCACACGGCGAGGCGGACCCCGCCTTCGTGGCGGGCATGCGGGCTCCCTGGGACCGCGAGGGCGGACGACGGGCGCTGGCGCGCGCGGCGGTGGCGACGAACACGAACCACACGACGGGCATCGACTACGACGACATCACCGCCGAGACGCTGTGCCTGTGGGGTGCAGACGACGTGCTCCAGCCGATCGACAACGCCCACCGGCTCGCCGACGCCGTCGCCGGCGACGCCCGGGTCGTCGGCCTCGACGACGCCTACCACTGGGTCACCCACGATCGGACGGAGGCGTACCGCGACGAGGTCCGCGCGTTCCTCACGGAGTGACTCGACGAGCCCGCTTCCTGCCCGATAGAACCCCTCCTGTTCCGTTCACACCGTCGTCCGTTCGGCCGATGCAGACGTACGTCCACGACCGACGACGTGCGTGCCGGTGAACACACGCCATCTCCAACGACACGGTGACCGAATCGTGTGAGTGATCGAGGGCCTCAGCGGACCGTCCCGAAGCCGTTCGTCACGATCCCTCCGCGTCCGGGAATCGGCGGTGGCTATTTAGCGATGGAAAATCCAGAGCCGCTATGTCGTTCCAGCTTTCGAGCGAGCAGGAGGCGATCCGCGACGTGGTCCGGGAGTTCGGGGAGAACGAGATCCGGCCCGTCGCTCGCGAGCACGACGAGGAACGCGAGTACCCCCACGACCTCGTCGAGCAGGCGGCGCAGTACGACCTGGTCGCGCCGACGATCCCCGAGGAGTACGGCGGCGCGGGGATGGACATGCTCTCGGCGGCGGTCGTGACCGAGGAGCTGTGGCGCGCGGACCCGGGGATCGGGAGCGCCATCGGCGCGCGCGGCTTCGGCACCACGATGATCCAGGAGTTCGGCGACGAGTGGATGAAAGAGGAGTGGCTCCCGGAGGTCGCCGCCGGCGACGCCGCGACCTGCTCGTGCATCTCCGAGCCCGCCCACGGCTCGGACGTGGCGGGCATCGAGACGCGCGCCGAGTTGGACGAGGACGCCGGCGAGTGGGTGCTCAACGGCGACAAGATGTGGATCACCAACGGTACTATCGCCGACGTGGCGGTGGTGATGGCGAAGACCTCTCCCGACGAGCGCCACCGCGGGATCACCGCGTTCCTCGTCGAGGCCGACCGCGACGGGTTCGAGCCCACGAAGATCGACAACAAACTCGGCATCCGCGCGTCCGACCTGGCGGAGATCCGACTGAACGACGTGCGCGTCCCCGAGGATCACGTCATCGGCGCGGTCGACCAGGGCTTCTACCAGCTGATGGCGTTCTTCGCCGGCGGGCGGACCTCCGTCGCCGCGCAGGCGGTCGGAGCCGCCCAGGGGGCGCTGGACGCGGCCGTCGAGTACGCACAGGAGCGCGAGCAGGGCGGACAGGCGATCAAGGAGTATCAGGCGATCTCCCACAAGATCGCCGAGATGGCGACGAACGTCGAGGCGGCGCGGTCGCTCACCTACCGCGCGGCCTCCGTCGTCGATGCCGACGGCAACGACCAACTGGCGGCGAAGTTCGCCTCGATGGCGAAGCTGTTCGCCTCAGAGCGCGCCGTCGAGGTCGCGGACGAGGGGATCCAGGTCCACGGCGGCGCGGGGTTCGTCACCGACCACCCGGCCGAGCGGTTCTACCGCGACGCTCGGATCACCAAGATCTACGAGGGCACATCCGAGATCCAGAAGAACATCATCTCCGACCAGATATTCTGACCGACGGTGCCGCCGGCACCTCGATAGCGCGATCCATCGACCACCACGACCGCGATCATGACCGACGACGAACCCACGACCGGCACGGACGTGCCGCCGACCGACACCGACGACGCCCCCGACTGGGAGTTCTCCGAACGCGACGTCGCCATCCTGGAGGAAGTCGCCGCCGACCCGGGCGTCTCCTCGCGGGAACTCGCCGCGCTCCTGGCCGAGGAGTACGACATCGACGTGTCGCACGTCACCGTCAGCGAGACGCTCCGGAAGATGCGCGAGGCGGGGGTGTTTCGCGAGGCGATCGTCCCGAACGAGCGCTACTACGTGTTCGGCCTGTTCGAGTTCAAGTTCGACCCGTCGCACTTCGCCGACAGTTGGCGCGAGGCGATGACGTACATCCGCGACGACCCGCACACCCTGCTGTACTTCCTCTCGGACGGCGAGTACCAATGGAAGTCGGTGATGATGTTCCCGACCCGGGAGGCCCAGTCGCGGTGGATACACGGGTTCTACAAGGCCCACGGCGCGGTCGTCTCGAACCTCCGAAACCACGTCGTCCACAACGTCCTGAAGTTCCGGACCGACCCCGAGATATTCCGGAGCCTGCGCGAGGAGTAGGGGCCATTCGACGCCCCTCTCCGGCCGTCGACCCGCTCGACCGGATTTACCATCGGTAACTCGGTCTCGCCGATCGCCCCCTGGATTGATGTCGACGGCCCGCGCACCGATCCCCATGACGCACACGGCGTCTCCCACCGTACCGAATCGGTCGTCGGCCGCACAGTCCACTCCGAGGTGGGCCGCGTGAGCGACCTCGTCGACCGCTTCTCGCTCGACGGCGAGGTCGCGGTCGTCACCGGCGCGTCCAGCGGGATCGGTCGGGCGATCGCCGAGGCGTTCGCCGCCGACGGCGCGGACGTGGTGATCTGCTCGCGCGAACAGGGGAACGTCGACCCGGTCGCCGAGGCGATCACCGAGCGGGACGGCGGTCGCGCGCTCGCCGTCGAGTGCGACGTGACGGACCGCGACGCCGTCGACGCGCTGGTCGAGGCGACCGTCGACGAGTTCGGCGGCCTGGACGTGCTCGTCAACAACGCGGGCGCGTCGTTCATGGCACCGTTCGAAGACATCTCCGAGAACGGCTGGGACACAGTCGTCGACATCAACCTCGGCGGAACGTTCCAGTGTACGCAGGCAGCGGGCGAGCACCTCGCGGAGGACGGCGGCGCGGTCGTCAACCTCGCCAGCGTCGCGGGCCAGCGCGCCGCGGAGTACATGAGCCACTACGGCGCGGCGAAGGCGGGCGTGATCAACCTCACGGAGACGCTCGCGCTGGAGTGGGCCGGCCGCGACGTGCGGGTCAACTGCATCGCTCCCGGCTTCGTGGCGACGCCGGGCGTCGAACAGCAGATGGGGGTCTCCGCCGACGCGGTCGATCGCGACGCGGTCGATCGCCGGATCGGCACGAGCGAGGAGATCGCCGACATCGCGCGGTTCCTCGCCAGCGACGCCGCCTCCTACATGACCGGCGAGACGGTCGCCGCGCAGGGCGTTCCGCAGGGCGAGCAGATGCCCCAGCAGTAGCCGGAGCGGAGTTCCGACCCCGGCTCAGACGGCGATGCTCGCCAGGCCGAGCGCGGCCAGCGCCGTCACCGCGAACACCGCGGCCGTGGCGAGGCCGATCCGGACGCGGACGGCTGTCTCTGTGCGCATACCCGGGCCTCTCGGATCGCGTACTTCAATCCTCGCTCTCGAGTATCGGAATGGATAATTTGTCACTCGTCGGCGACGGCGGCGTCGACGACCTCGTAGTCGACGGCGGTCTCGCGGAGGCCGTCGGCGTGCGCCGAGAGGTCGCCGGCGACGGCCACCAACAGCACGTCGAGCCCGCGCATCGCCGCCTCGCGGACCGCGTCGGCCGTCCCGAAGCGGGCGTCGGGCTCGCGATCCGCGCGCCGGACGGCCGCCAGCGCTTCCGTGCCGGCGGCCACGAGCAGGTCCGCGCCGTCGGCCAGCGTCGCGAGGCGGTCGGCGTCGACCGCGCGACTCCCGCCGTCGCGCACCGACGGCACGGCGACCGCCGTCACCGCGCCGAGTTCGTAGTCGACGACGCCCTCGAAGTCCGCGACGCCGACGTCCTGCCCGGCCTCCGCGGCCGTCACCGCGACCGCGGTCGCCGACCCGCTGTCACCGCCTCCGCCGCCGTCGCCGGCCGACGGCGCGGGCGACGCGTGGAGCACCCCCTCGCGCATCGAAAGTGCGACGCGGTCGCCGTCATCGATCGCGGCGTCGGCGATGGCGGTCTCGACCTCCACGTCGCCGATCACGTCGCCGGCGACGTGATCGAGATACTCGCGAAGCTCGTCCGTCCGGGTGATGAGCCAGTCGACGCCCTCTTTCGTCACTCGATAGCGACCGCGACCCTCGCGGTCGACGTACCCGCCCTCGACGAGGTCACCGAGGTGTTCGGAGACGGCCTGCGCGGTGATACCGATGGCGTCGGCGATCTCGCGCTGGCTCACGGCGGGCTGACGCTCGGCGATCTCAGCCAGGATCCGGTAGCGCGTCGCCTCGCGCTTGTACCGCAGGACGCCGAGTCCGTCCGCGTCGCCGGTGTTCGCGTCGCCGGTGTTCGCGTCGCCGGTGTTCGCGTCGCCGGTGTTCGCGTCGTCGGCGTTCGCGTCGCTCCCGCCGGAGTCGCCGTCGCGGTCATCGGTCGGGTCGCGCCCGTCGGCGGACTCGCGGTCGTCCCCGGAGGCGAACTCGCCGGTGTCGCCGGCGGACTCGCCGGCTCCGTCGTCGCTCACGATCTGATTGCGGGCGCGCGAACACAAGTAGGTTTGTGGTCGGCGTCGCCGCCGAGCGGCCCGTCCTCGCGGTCGCCGCCACCGTCGCCGTCGTCTACCGTCGCCCCGCCCGGACTCAGACGCCCTCGAGCAGGCGACGGAGATGCGCGGGCGGGACCGCCCCCCGGGCGGCGTGCCCGTCGGCCGTGAACGTCGGAACCCCGGTGACGCCGCGCTGTCGAGCCTCCTCGAACCGGGTCTCCAACTCCTCGGACAGCGCGTCGTCCGCCACGGCGGCGCGTACGTCGTCGGCGTCGACGCCGACGGACTCGGCGATCTCGACGAGCGTGTCGCGGTCGTCGATCTCTCGGCCCTCCTCCCAGTGGGCGTCGAGCAGGGCGTCGTACAGCGCACGGAACGTCTCGTCGTCGTACGACTCCGACTCCTTCACCGCCAGCGCGACCTGCTGTGCGTCCCACGAGTCGGCGTCGTGGACCTCGTCGAACTCGAGCATCGCGTCGGCGTCGTACTCCTCGCGCAGGCGCTCGACGTTCTCGCGGACCTGGTCGTAGTAGTCCTCGTCCTTGCCGTCGTCCACGTCGTCGCGGATCTCCCCGTCGGGATCGCGCTTGTGGCCTCGGAGGTCGAAGAACCGCCACTCCACCTCGAGGTCGGGCAGCCCCCGCTCGTCGCGGTCGGCCCGGTACTGCTGCAGCGACGCCCGCCCGAGATAACAGAACGGGCAGACGAAATCCGAGTAGATCGCGACGCTGTCCTCCGTTTCGTCCTGGGAGCTGGTTTCCGACTCGTCGGTGGCGTCGGCTGCTCGATCGGCGGCGTTCGCGTCCGTGGTCATGGTCGGTGTGAGGGGCCCGCGGCTTTAGGGTTCGTTGGTCGCGGCACCCGGCGGCTCGGCGACCTGACGGCGACCCGCTCCCGTTCTGTCGACACCGGCGACGGTGACGACGACCGCGGGAGAACGGACGACTTCGACGCTGCCGCCGACCGCGACGACCCGGTGCTGGCCGACGACGCCCGCCGACCGCGACGACGCCACCGGCGGGTTTTTCATGAGTGGCCACCGGATTTCGGGTATGAACCTCTCTCGTTTCACGCGCCCGACGGGCCCGAAGCGGCCCTGGCTCGCCGGGGTGCTGGCGCTCGCCGTGACCGGCCTCGGCCACGCGTACCTCCGGCGCTGGCTGCGGGGCTTCGGCTGGCTCGCGGTGACGTACGCCGCCGCCCTCCTGTTGGTGCCGCCGGAGGCGATCGAGGCGCTGGCCGCCGGCGACCCGAGCGCGGACCCGACTCAGGTGCTCCCGCCGCTGATCGTGATCGTCGCGAGCGCGGTCGACGCGTACGTGCTCGCCCGTCGGACGCGCTCGAACGCGGTCCACGTCTCGGCGGCCGAGTTCGAGGAGGCGGCCGCCGGCGGCGAGGCCGCCGAGCAGCCCGCGTGCCCCTCCTGCGGGCGGGAACTCGACGCCGACCTCGACTTCTGTCCGTGGTGCTCGACGGAACTCGACCGTCCGGGGCCGAACGGACCCGGCGGCGACGGCGGCGGGTAGCGCTCGGCGGCCGCCCCCGAGGTCGGAACCGGATCCGCCGACATCTTTTCGTGTTCGCCGTGAGGACACTATGGCATGGTCTCGGGAGTCATCGACTCGGTCGTCGTGTTCGTCGTGAGCGCGCTCGTGGGGGGACTCGGTATCTACGTCGGCGCGAGGCTCCTCTCGAACGCCAGGGGGTACGAACACGCGGTGTGGACCGCGCTGTTCGGCGCGCTGGCGTGGGTAGTCGCCTCGGCGCTGTTCGGGTGGCTCCCGCTGCTGGGCACGGTGCTCACGTACCTCGCGTATCTCGGCGTGATCAAGTGGCGCTACCGCGGCGGCTGGCTCACGGCCGCCGGCATCGCGCTCGTCGGGTGGCTCGCCGCCTCGCTCGTGCTCGAACTCCTGTCGACGCTCGGGGTCGGCGGCTTCTCGGCGCTGGGCGTTCCCGGCGTGTGAGCCCCTCGGCGGCGGCGCGTACCGGACCGGCCGAAGGCGAAACGTAGAAGCGCACGCCGCCACGCAGTACCGCCCGTCGCCGTCGCTCGCGGGCATCGGGTAGGGGCGCTGTCCCGGGCGACGGCGGCTACGTGATCGACGCCCGCCGAGCGATCGCTGGGGCGCGACCGCGGCGGCGACGCGGCGTCGGTCCCAGCAGCGAGCGTCGCCATCGCGGTACGGTCCTCGCTGCTCCGCGCCGGACCCGTAGCGTTTTACCCGAAGACGGCCCCAGCCAGTACCACATGACGACCGACGCCGGCGGCATCGTGGGCGAGTTCCTCTCGCTGAAGGAGTCCACGGACGCGGACGTGCTCGCGATGCAGTGCGGCGACTTCTACGAGTTCTTCGCCGAGGACGCCGAACTCGTCGCCGACGAACTCGACCTCAAGATGTCCCAGAAGTCGAGCCACGGCTCCTCGTACCCGATGGCCGGCGTCCCCCTCTCGGAGCTGACCCCGTACCTGACGGCGCTCGTCGAGCGGGGGTATCGGGTCGCCGTCGCCGAGCAGTACGAGACCGACGACGGTCACGCCCGCGAGATCGAGCGCGTCGTCTCCCCCGGCACCGTGATCGACCCCGACGGGGCGGCCGCCCGCTGGCTCGCCGCCGTCGAGCACGACCGCGCGGGCGAGCGCCCGTGGGGGCTCGCGCTCGCGGAGGTGACGACCGGCCGCTTCCACGCGGCCGCGCTGGAGGACCTCGACGCCGTGCGGGCCGAACTCCACCGCTTCGCGCCGGTCGAACTGCTCCCGGGACCCGGCGTCCGCGACGACGACGCCCGACTCGCGGAGCTCCGGGACGGAACGGACGCTCGACTCACGCTCCACGAGGCGGAGGCGTTCGCGCCCGGCCGCGCCCGCCACCGCCTCGGCGACCAGTTCGGGACGCAGGCGCTCGCGGCGGTCGGGCTCGACGCCGACCCCGCCGTCGCCGCGGCGGGCGCGGTGTTGCACTACGTCGAAGAGACGGGCGCGGGCGTCCTCGCGTCGATGACACGCCTCGGCGGGCTGGACCCCGGTGGACGCGTCGCGCTCGACGCGACGACCCAGCGTAACCTCGAACTCGTGGAGACGATGCAGGGGGAGCGCGACGGCACGCTTCTGTCGACGCTGGATCACACCGAGACGGCCGCCGGGAGCCGGCTGTTGCGCGAGTGGCTCACCCGCCCGCGACGCGACCGCGAGGAGTTGGAGCGCCGGGGCGCGGCCGTGGAGGCGTTCGCGAGCGCCGCCCTCGCTCGCGACCGCCTGCTCGACGCGCTCGACGGCACCGCCGACCTGGAACGACTCGCGGCCCGGGCGACCAGCGGATCGGCGGGCCCGCGCGACCTTGCGGCCGTCCGCGAGGCGCTGGGGAGGCTCCCGGAGCTCGCGTCGGCCATCGACGGCACCGAACTCGCCGACTCACCTGTGCCGGACGTGCTCGCGCGTCCCGACCAGGGGGCCGCACGCGAGCTTCACGACGACCTGGCGGCGGCGCTCGCGGCGGACCCACCGGGGAGTATCGGCGGCGACGGCGGCGTGATCGCCCGCGGCTACGACGAGGAACTGGACGGGCTGGTGACAGAGTACGAGGAGGCCGTCGAGTGGCTCGACGGGCTCGCCGAGCGCGAGAAGCGTCGGCACGACCTGAGTCACGTCACGGTCGACCGCAACAAGACGGACGGCTACTACATTCAGGTGGGGAAGTCCGTCGCGAGCGAGGTCCCGGACCACTACCGCGAGATCAAGACGCTGAAGAACTCCAAGCGGTTCGTCACCGACGAACTCGCCGAGCGCGAGCGGACGGTCCTCCGGATGGAGGAGCGCCGCGAGGAACTGGAGCGGCGCATCTTCGAGGAGGTCCGCGACCGGGTCGCCGGCGACGCCGAACTCCTGCAGGACGTGGGCCGCGCGCTCGCCGAACTGGACGCGCTGGCCGCGCTGGGCCACCACGCCGCCGCCAACGACTGGACGCGCCCCGAGTTCACAGACGGCGACGAGCTTCACATCGAGGCGGGGCGACACCCCGTCGTCGAGCAGACGACGGAGTTCGTGCCCAACGACCTCCGGTTGGACCGCGAGCGCGGATTCCTCATCGTGACGGGGCCGAACATGAGCGGGAAGTCGACGTACATGCGCCAGTGTGCGCTGATATCGCTGCTCGCGCAGGCCGGTTCGTTCGTCCCCGCCGACTCGGCGACGCTCCCGCTCGTCGACGGCGTGTACACCCGCGTCGGCGCGCTCGACGAACTCGCCCAGGGGCGGTCGACGTTCATGGTCGAGATGCAGGAGCTGTCGAACATCCTCCACTCGGCCACGGAGGACTCGCTGGTGATCCTCGACGAGGTCGGCCGCGGCACGGCCACGTACGACGGCATCTCCATCGCCTGGGCGGCGACCGAGTACCTCCACAACGAGGTGCGCGCGAAGACGCTGTTCGCGACGCACTACCACGAACTGACCGCCCTGGCCGAGCACCTCCCCCGGGTCGCGAACGTCCACGTCGCCGTCGACGGCGAACCGAGTTCGCCGTCTTCAAGCGGGACTTCGTCCCGCACCGCCGAGGAGCGCGACGGCGTTCGCGGGAGCGAAGCTCCCGCGAGCCAACCAGAAACGCCCCGCGTTTCTGGTGACGACGTGACGTTCCTGCGTCGCGTGCGAGAGGGGCCGACGGACCGGAGCTACGGCGTCCACGTCGCCGACCTCGCGGGCGTGCCCGACCCGGTCGTCGGGCGCGCGGACGAGGTGCTCGACCGCCTGCGCGCGGAGAAGGCTATCGAGGCGAGAGGGTCGGACGCCGCCGGCGACGACGACGCTGACACCGAACAGGCGGTGTTCGACCTCTCGGCCGGCGAGTTCGTCGCGGAGGGCGACGACCGCGACGACGACGCGGACGCGACCACCGACGCCGCGGGTCGGTCGGGGACCGTCGCGGGCAACGGCACAGCGGCCGCGACGTCCGGCCGCGAGGCCGCAGACGACGCCGCCGGCAACGGACCGGGCGACGCCGTCGACGGCGGACCGACCCGCGACCCGGCGGCCGCGGCGGTCCTCGACGAGATCCGCGAGACCGACGTGAACGAGACGGCCCCGGTCGAACTGCTGACGAAGCTTCAGGAGTGGCAGGCGCGCCTCGAGGAGGAGTGAGCCGCCGGCCGGCCGCGAGCCGGTCCGGGTCCGCACCGCACCACCCGCCGATCCGGGACGAATTTTGGAGAGAGTTCGCCCGCAAGCCGGCCGGAGTCACGTGGGAGTTCGGAAATCCTACTTGTACTGATAGGTCGTGGCGAGTAGTGTAGCAATGACGGACTCACGACGCGGCTCGAACGCGACCGACGACACGACCTCGGATCGACTCTCCCGCCGCCGCTTCACCGGCGCGCTCGCGGCCGCCGGGGCCGTGGGGCTCGCCGGCTGTTCCGGCACCGACGGCGAGGCGACGACCGGGGAGCCGACCGACGAGATGGACACGCCGATGGACACGCCCACGGAGACCGAGGCGGGGACGGAGACGGACGAGCCCACCGAGGAGCCGGCCCCGAACCCGGACGTGGACGTGTTGAACTACGCGCTGACGCTGGAGCACCTGGAGAACGCCTTCTACCGCGAGGGGCTCGCGGAGTTCTCCGACGACGAGATCATGATGGCCGACTCGCTGTCGGAGTTCGGGGAGACGCTGCGGATGCAGGTGCCGGAGTACCTCGCGCTGGCCGGCGAGCACGAGGCGGCCCACGTCGACGCCATCTCGGCGACGATCGAGGACCTCGGCGGCACCCCCGTCGGTGAGGCCGACTACGACTTCGGCTACTCGACCCCCTCGGAGTTCCTCGCGACCGCCGGAGCCCTCGAGAACACCGGCGTCGCCGCCTACACCGGCGCGGCCGGGGCGATCAAGGCGAACGCGGTGCTGGGCGCGGCCGCCGGCATCCAGAGCGTCGAGGCGCGCCACGCCTCCTTCCTGAACGTCATCAACGGCGAGATGCCGTACCCCGCGGGTGTCGAGGAGGCCGCGAGCGTCGAGGAGGTCTTCGAGATCGCCGGACAGTTCATCACCAGCGAGGTCTCCTCGCCGGCACCCCTGGACGGCGAGGACGAGCCGACGGCCGAGCGGAAGGCCGACGACGACACCAGCGACGTGGACGTGTTGAACTACGCGCTGACGCTGGAGCACCTGGAGAACGCCTTCTACCGCGAGGGGCTCGCGGAGTTCTCCGACGACGAACTGATGAACGCGAGCGCGCTGTCGGAGTACGGCGAGACGCTCCGGATGACCGTGCCCGACCGGCTCCGGACCGCGGGCGCACACGAGGCGGCCCACGTCGACGCCATCGCCGACACGGTCGAGCAGTTGGGCGGCACGCCCGTCGAGGAGGCCGAGTACGACTTCGGCTACACGAACCCCTCGGAGTTCCTCGGGGTCGCCCGCGCGCTGGAGAACACCGGCGTCTCGGCGTACGCCGGACAGGCGGGCACGGTCTCTGCCGATGCGGTCTTCGACGCCGCCGTCGGCATCCACGCGGTCGAGGCGCGCCACGCCTCGTTCCTCAACGAGTTGAACGTCGAGTCGCCGTTCCCGATGGCGGTCGACGAGCCGCGGACGATGGAGGAGGTCACCGAGATCGCCGGCCAGTTCATCGTCGAGGAGTGAGCGTGCTCGAGCGCGACGCGCGGTTCGGTCCCGAATCCGACCGGTCGACTGCGCTCGCCTCCCCGGTCACGCCTGCTCGACCGACCGCGCTCGACCGCCCCCGGGCACTCGATCTGCCGTCGACGGTGCTCGGTTCCCCGCTGACGGCCTCGGGCGAGTTCGGGCGGACCGACGGGTCACCGGCTCGATGTCCGTCGTCGACCGCCTCCGAGTCGTCGATCGCCTCTGAGCGGTCGACCGCTCCCGAGCAGTCGACTGGCTCCCCGACGCCGGCGACTCGCCCCGTCCGATCGCCCGTCGCGACAGGGGACGAGGGGTAGCGCGTGAGCGCGCTCTGGGGAACGGTCGCGGCGGTCGCGGTCGCCGCCAACCTCGGACTCCTGCTCGTCCTGCTGGTCGTGTGGGGGCGAAACGCGGTTCGGCTCCGCTCGTCGCACGCGATCGGGCTGAGCACGTTCGCCGCGCTCCTGTTCGCCGAGAACGCCATCGCGCTGTACTACTACCTCGTCGACCCGACGCTGTCGGCGTGGTTCGCCTCGGCCGTGCCGCCGGTCGCCTGGCGTGCGATGGTGACGCTGCACCTGCTGGAGACGGTCGCGCTCGCGGCGCTGATCCGGATCACGCTGGATTGACCTGCGACCTCGGCGGCGGCAGCACCGCCGTCGGCCTCAGTCCCGCGTCTCCCGTTCCTCGTCGGCCGACCGGCGAAACAGCAGCGTGACCCGGTTTCCGCCGTCCGGTCCGTGCTCGAATCGGACCTCGCCGTTGGACAGTTCCGCGATCCAATGGACGAGCCAGAGCCCGAGGCCGGACCCGTGGCTGAGGCGGTCGATATCGCGCTCGCCGACCAGGACGGCGTACTCGTCTCTCGGGATCGGCGGCCCCTCGTCGGCGACGACGATCCCGGTCAGATCGCCCTCCTCGACGGCCGACACCGATACGACCGGCTCGTCGGTCCCGGCGTGGGACACCGCGTTCGTCAACAGCTCCTCTACGGCGACGACGAGGTCGGGAAGCGCGAGCACCACGTGTCCGGCCTCGATGTCGATCGACACGGTCGCGTTCGGGTGGTCCTCGCCGACCCGTCTGGCGGCGAGCCGAACCGTCTCCGCCAGGTCGACGCGGACGAGTTCCTCGTTTTCGGCGAGCGTCTCGACGATGACGCGTTCCTTGTCCGCGGTGTCGAGCAGCGACTCGGCGGTGTCGAGCAGCGACTCGAGGGTGGCGTCAGTCGGCACCTCGCCGCGCTGGTGCAGGAGTTCGACCTGCCCGATGATCACGTTGAGGTCGTTGCGGAGGTTGTGCCGGAGGAGTCGACCGATCACGCGGAGGTGTTGCTCGCGGCGTCGCCGATCGGTTACGTCGCGGACGAAGCCGGTGACGCGGACGGCTTCGCCGTCCTCGAACACGGGGCGGCCCTGCACCCAGACCCAGCGCCGATAGCCGATGTCGGGGCCGATCCGGTACTCGATGTCGACCGCCTCGCCGGCCGAGAGCTCCCGCATCGCCGCCCGAACCTGTCGGCGATCGTCCGGGTGGATTCCCTCGAGGAACGCGCGCGGATCCTCACGGAGTTCGTCGACCGACATCCCCCAGAGGTCCTCGTAGGCGTCGTTGACGAACAGCAACTCCGACCAGTCGGCGTCGAACATCCACAACACCTCGGTCGTGTTCGCGGCGATCTCCCGCAGCCGCGACTGGATCTCCTCGCGATCGGCCTCGGCCTGGCGGCGCTTGCTCACGTCCGTCGAGCTGACGACGTAGCCGTCGAGGCGCTCGTCGGCCGAGTTCGCGATGCGGCTCCGCAGCCAGACGTACTCCCCGTCAGCTGTGCGGTGACGGTACTCGACCTCCGCGGTCGCGCCGTCCTCGTCGGCGACGAGGCCCTCGAACGTCGACCGCACCCGATCGCGGTCGTCCGGGTGTACGTACTCGAAGCTGACAGTCCCGAGGAGCTCCTCCGGTTCGAAACCGATGACGCGCTCGGTGGCGGCGTTGGCGTATCGAAAGGTCCCGTCGTCGTCGATGACGACGATCTTGTCGTGGGCGTTGTCGAGTAACGCCAACAGCTCCTCGGAGCCGTACATTCCGTGATGTCTAAGACGACCTGCGGTAAAGTTCATACCCTTACTTCCCGACCGCGCGGTCCACGGGGCCGTGAGTTTAACACGAGTCGGGGGGTACGATCGGACGGAACACATGGACATCGACGAACACGCCGAGGAGCTCGCCTCCGCCCTCGGCGAGGACACAGCGGAGGTCAAACGCGACTTGGAGAATCTCCTGGAGTACAGCGTCCCGATCGACGAGGCCAAGCAGTCCGTCCGCCGGAAGTACGGCGGCGGGGGCGGCGGCGACGACGCGACCCCCGAGTCCGTCGACATCGCTGAGATCACCACGGAGTCGGGCAACATCACCGTCACGGCGCGCGTGCTGACGGTCGGTCGGCGGTCGATCCGCTATCAGGGCGACGACACCGTCATCCGCGAGGGAGAACTCGCCGACGAGACCGGGCGGATCAGCTACACCGCCTGGCAGGACTTCGGCTTCGAGGCGGGCGACACCGTCACGATCGGCAACGCGGGCGTCCGCGAGTGGGAGGGCGAGCCCGAGCTCAACGTCGGGCAGTCCTCCTCGGTGGCGATGGAACAGGAGGCGCTCGACGTGCCGTACGAGGTGGGCGGCGGGCGCGACCTCGTCGACCTCGCGGCGGGCGACCGCGGCCGCACGGTCGAGGCGAAGGTGCTCGAGATCGAACAGCGCACCATCGACGGCCGCGACGGCGAGACGACGATCCACTCGGGCGTCCTCGGCGACGAGACCGCCCGGCTCCCGTTCACCGACTGGCAGGCCCGCGAGGCGGTCACAGAGGGCGCAGAGCTCCGCATGGAGGACGTGTACGTCCGGGAGTTCCGCGGCGTTCCCTCGGTGAACCTCACCGAGTTCACCGAGGTGTCGCCCGCGAGCGTCGAGGTGAGCGACGAGGCCCCGCGCGTCGACGTCGCCGAGGCGGTCGCCTCCGGCGGGATGTACGACGTCGAGGTGCGCGGCAACGTCCTCGAGGTCCGCGACGGCTCCGGCCTCATCGAGCGGTGTCCTGACTGCGGGCGGCTCGTCCAGAACGGCCAATGCCGCAGCCACGGCCAGGTCGAGCCCGAGGACGACCTCCGGATCAAGGCGATCCTCGACGACGGCACGGCGACCGTCACCGCGATCCTCGACCGCGACCTCACCGAGGAGATCTACGGCGGCACTCTGGAGGACGCCCTCGAGGCCGCCCGCGACGCGATGAGCCGCGAGGTCGTCGCCGACGAGATCAGCGAGACGCTCGTGGGACGCGAGTACCGCGTGCGCGGACACCTCTCGGTCGACGAGTACGGCGCGAACCTCGACGCGACGGAGTTCGCCGCCAGCGACGAGGACCCGAGGGCGCGTGCCGCCGACCTCCTCGCGGAGGTGGGCGCGTGAGCTCCAGCGACGCGAACGGCGACGACGGAAGCGACGACAGCGGGCCAGGAACTCGGGAGGTCGCCCACCGCGTGTTCGCCGCGGAGTTCGACGACGCCGACCTCGACCACTCCGAGAGCGACGAGGAGCGCGCGCCGAACTACGTCGTCACCCCGACCGGCCTGCGCGTCAACCGACTGTTCGCGGTCGGCGTGCTCACGGAGGTCGAGTCCGTGAACGAGCAGACGCTGCGCGGTCGCGTCGTCGACCCGACGGGCGCGTTCGTCACCTACGCCGGCCAGTACCAGCCCGACGAGGCGGCGTTTCTCGACCGGACGACCCCGCCGGAGTTCGTCGCACTCACGGGGAAGGCGCGGACGTTCGAGCCCGACGACGCCGACGTGGTGTACACCTCGGTCCGGCCCGAGAGCCTCGCGACCGTCGACGCCGACACGCGCGACCGCTGGGTCGTCTCCGCCGCCGAGGCGACGCTCCGCCGGATCGCGGTGTTCGCAGCCGCGCTCGAGGCGGACGAGCGCGGCGACGACCTCCGCGTCCGCCTCGAGAACGCCGGCGTGCCGACGGCGCTCGCCGCCGGAATCCCCCTCGCGATCGACCACTACGGTACCGGCGCGCGCTATCTGGAGGCGGTCCGGACGCTCGCCGTCGACGCGCTCGAAGTCGTCGCCGACGAGCGCGAGGAGGTGGGTGACCTGACGGCCGACCCCGCCGACACCGGCGCGGTCGAGCTCGGTCCGCTCCCCGAGGTCCCGTACGACCTCGAGGCCGCGAGCAGTCCTGATATCGCAGCCGGCGACGCCTCCGACGTTACCGACGCCGATGTCGACACCGACGCGGACGCCGACGCCGACGCGGCCGACACCGACGCGGCCGACACCGACGCGGCCGCGGAACCGGCCGAAGCGGCCGGGCTGGACACGGACGCCGACGCCGAGGCGGATTCGGGTGTGGATGCGACACCCGAATCTCCGGAATCGGCGGACGCGACCGAGACCGAGTCCGCGAGCGAGGATCCGACCGAGGAACTCGACGACTTCGACGCGGGAGACGGCGGTGTCGCTGGCGACGCCGACGACGACGGTGTCGGGGGCGGCCCGGACGACGCCCTCGGAGACTTCGAGGCGGGAGACGACGACCCCCTCGAGGACTTCGACGCCGGCGACACCGACCCGGAGGACATCGAGAACGCGATCACCGAGGAGGAGCGCCGCGAGGTCGAGGAGGAACACGGCGTTGAGTTCTCTACTGGGAGCGAGGTTCCCGGTCCCGGCGAGGTGGACATCGAGACGCCGGATCCGGACGCGACCGACGCCGGCGATGACCGCGATCCGGGCGACCCCGATGCCGAACCCGAGACGGGAGGCGCTGGAACCGAGCCGACGACCGGGGCGGACTTCGAACCCGACGCCGCCGGCGAGGTAGATGACTCGGCGGTCGACGAGTCGATCGACGAGCAGACCGGCGACGCCGTCGACGACGACGCTGATGACGCCGTCGACGCCGCTGACGGCACCGACGACGCTGACGTGGATCTGGAGACGGCGGTCGTCGACGCGATGGCGACCCTCGACGACGGCGACGGGGCCGACCGCGAGGCGGTCGTGGCGGCGGTCGTCGACGACCACGGCGTCGACCCGAGCGACGCTGAGGACGCGATACAGGAGGCGCTGATGAGCGGAAAGTGCTACGAGCCGGCCGACGGGACCCTCAAGCCGATCTGAATGGACGATCCCCCCGCGAACGCACCCGGATCGCTGGTCGAACCGGTTCCGGACGCGCCGGCGGCCGTCGCCGACCTGGGCGATGAGACGGGACTGCTCGTCGCCGACTACCACGCCGGCATCGAGGTCGGCCTCCGGTACGAGCGCGGGATCGAACTCGACAGCGCGGCCGACGAGCGTCGCGAGCGCGTGTGCGACCTGCTGGCGCGGACGGACGCCGACAGGCTGGTGGTGCTCGGCGACCTCGGCCACCGGATCGGCGGCGCGGGCGACGCCGAGGTCGCCGAGGTCGACGCGCTGGCGTCGGCCGTCGGCGTCCCGGTGACGCTCGCGCTCGGCAACCACGACGCCGGACTCGCTGACGCGCTCGGCGATAGACTGACCGTGACGCCGCCGGGCGGTGCCCGCTTGGGCGACGTGGGGATCGTCCACGGACACACCTGGCCCGATCCGGGGGTGCTCGCCGCCCGCGTGGTCTGCATGGGCCACGAACACCCGACCGTCCGCCTGGCGGACGCCGTGGGCGGCGGTCGCACGGAGCGGGCGTGGCTCCGGGGACCCCTCGATCGCGACGCGTTCGCCGACGCGGTCGGACTCGAGGGCGTCGACTGGCGAGACCCGGAACTGGTCGTGTTCCCGGCGTTCAACGACCGCTCCGGCGGGAGCAGGATCAACGTCGAGGGACGGCGGTTCCTCGCGCCCTTCCTCCCGGAGGGTCTGGCGTCGGGGGAGGCGTACCTGTTCGACGGCACCCGCCTCGGCGACTACCGTCGGGTGTGATCCGCACCGATCGACATCGGTTCGGAATCCGGTCCGGTTCGTGCGCTTCTCCCGAACCGTGCCGCGCGTGTGACCGGATCACACGTTCTCAGGGGTATGAGAGCCCGTACCACGTGTTTTCGCCCGAAAACAGCGAAGGAGTTATATATATCTACCCTGTATGAACAGGTACCAGACGCCTTCGGGCGTGGTGGCATCGATCGCCGAATGACACGGTGTTCTCACCTACACGGACGCACGCACTCGCATAGCGTCCGCTCCCGAAGCAGGATGGTGTCGAGGTAACGAATCATGGTAACGAAAGAGGAAGTTCTCGAAGAATACGGTCTCGATCAGCTAGATGAATCCCGAAACGTCTCCCTCTCCGAGGAGGAGTTGGAGAACGATTCCAAGGGGCAGCTGATCAAGAAGGCCGGCCAGCTCCGCGACCGACGTAACGAACTCAATCAGATGGCGTCCGAGCGCGCGTCCAAGCGCGACGACCTGAACGCGAAGACTCGCGAGCAGGTCGACGAGGCCCAAGAGCACCGCGAGAAGCGGGACGAGCTCAACGAGCAGGTCCAGGAGCACAAGGAGTCGCGCAACGAGCTGAACGCCGAGGCCAACGAGCTGTTCGACGAGGTCGAGCAGATGAAACAGGACCTCGAGCTCGGCTCGGGTAAATCGATCGAGGAACTCAAAGAGGAGATCGAGGACCTCGAGTTCAAACAGCAGACCGAGGTGCTCGGCACCGACGAGGAGCGCGAACTCATCGAGAAGATCGAGAACAAGCGCGAGAAGCTCGCCGAGAAGAAGGGCAAGGTCGACCAGAGCGGCGAACTCGAGGAGCTCATCGAGGAGGCTGAGGAGGTCCGCTCGGAGGCGTCCAATCACCACCAGAAGGTGACCGAGCTGGCCGACGAGGCCCAGGAGCACCACAACCAGATGATCGAGGCCTACCGCGAGGCCGACGAGATCCGCGACGAGGCCGACGCCATGCACGAGCTGTTCGTGGAGGCGCAGGAGGCCGCCGACCAACACCACGAGGACTTCGTCCGCGTCCAGAAGCGCCTGCGCGAACTGGACAAGGAGGAGGAGGAAGAGAAGAAGGAAGAGCGCGAGGCCAAGATGGAAGAGGAGCGCGAGGAGGCCGAGGAGATCTACCAGAAGTTCAAGGAAGGCGAGACCCTCGACACCGAGGACCTGATGAAGCTCCAGAAGACGGGGCTTCTGTAAGTCCGCAACTCGCCGTTCGACCGACGCACGGGTTCCGTCATCGTTTTCTCTCAGCGCGTCGCCGCCGATCGGAAGCCGCGCCGCTCCCGGTCGCGAGTCGCACCGCTGTCGTTCGGGAGTTGCGTCGCCGGAGGCGAGCGTGCGCTCGGATGACACCCGATCTTATCCCGGATCCGACCCAAGCGCCGCCATGTCGGATTCAGACTCCACCGCTCGCTCCGCCGCGGTCGCGGCCGCCCTCCTCGTCGCCGCGGCGGTCGCGGCCGTCGTCGGCTACCTGTTGTTCGTCGCGTTCCCGGCAGACCTCGCGGACCTGTTCGGCGTCCTGTTGACGCTCGTCGTCGTCGCCGTCGGGGTCAGGCTCGCCTCCGGGGCGCTCTCGCCGCGTTTCGCCGACTATTCCGTCGCCGAGGTGGCCGTCGAGGGACCGATCACCCGCGACGGCGGGACCGGGACGCTCCCGTCGTCGCCGACGACCCCCGGCGCGGACGACGTGGTCGACCAGATCGAGCGCGCCGACGAGGACCCGAACGCCGAGGCGCTGCTGGTGAAGCTGAACACGCCCGGCGGCGAGATCGTCCCCAGCGAGGACATCCGACTCGCGGCCGAGCGCTTCGACGGCCCGACCGTCGGCTACGCGACCGACACCTGCGCCAGCGGCGGCTACGCGATCGCCGCCGGCTGCGACGAGCTGTGGGCCCGTGAGGGGAGCGTCGTCGGCTCGATCGGCGTCATCGGCTCCCGGCCGAACGTCAGCGAGTTGGCCGACCGCCTCGGCGTCAGCTACGAGCAGTTCACCGCCGGCGAGTACAAGGACGCCGGCCTCCCGCTGAAGGAGATCGACCCCGACGAGCGGGCGTACCTCCAGGGCATCGTCGACGACTACTACGACCAGTTCGTCGAGCAGGTCGCCGCCGGCCGCGACATGGAGGAAGAGGCCGTCCGCGATACCGAAGCCCGGGTGTTCCTCGGAACGGAGGCGCACGAACGCGGCCTCGTCGACGGGCTCGGGGACCGCGAGGCAGTCCTGGATCGCATCGAGGAACTGACCGGTCGTGAGGCCGTCGTCGAGGAGTTCACGCCCAACCGGGGCGTGATGGCCCGGGTCCGCGGCGGTGCCGCCGCCGTCGCGTACGCCCTCGGCGCGGGCGCGGCCAGCCGGGTCGCCGGCGACGGGGCCGGTCCCGACGACGTTCGCTTCCGCCGGTAAAGCGGGTCCCGCGCTCTGGCTACCCGGTCGCTCCCGCTCTCGCGCACGCGTCGACCGGCTCCGGCCCATGGTGGCCTTTTTCATCCGGGGGGGCCTGCGATCGCACGTGACGACGCTGGTCCTGTGCGTGGACCGTTCGAACGACGTGGGTCGGAAGGCGGGCGTCGAGACCCCGATCGTCGGCTGGGAGGCGGTGCGCTCGCTCGTGACCGACCTAGGACTCGCAGACCCCGAGGACGCTGGCGTCAACTCCCTGCTCGAGTCGCTTCGCGTCGCGCGCGACCTCTCCGACGAGGGCGAGGAATCGGTCGTGGCGGTCGTCTCCGGAGCCGGCGAGTCGGCGGTACGGGCCGATCGGGCGCTCGCCCGCCAACTCGACGAGGTCGTCGCCGCCCGGGAGTTCGACTCGGCGATCGTCGTCATCGACTCGGCGGCCGACGAGCGCGCGGTGCCGATGGTCGAGTCGCGGCTCCCCGTCGACGCCGTCGACCGCGTGGTCGTCCGACAGGCCCGGGACCTGGAGTCGACGTACTACCTCCTGAAGCAGTTCATGGCCGACGAGGAGCTCCGCGAGACCGTGCTGGTCCCGATCGGGATCGGCCTGTTGATCCTCCCGGCGCTTTTGGTGTACGCCTCGCCGGCGGTCGCGCTCGCGGGCGTCGCGACCCTGCTCGGGGCGACGCTGCTGTACTACGGACTGGGCATCGACGACCTGGTCGACGCCGCGCCCGACCGCGCCCGCGAGGCGCTGTACTCCGGCCAGGTGTCGGTCGTGACGTACGTCGCCGGGCTCGGGCTGTCGGTCGTCGGGGCGTTCCTCGGCGTCATCTCCGCGACGCCGGTCACCGACGGCGAGTTCGTCGCCGCGATGCGGTTCACCTACGCGGCGGTCCCGTGGCTGGCGCTGGCGGCGCTGACGGCGTCGTTCGGTCGCCTGCTCGACGAGCTGATCAGAGACGAGGGCGTGCGCTCGCCGTATCTGAACCTCCCGTTCGGCGTCGTCGCCGTCGGCCTGTTGCTCCGCGGGTTCGCCGGGTACTTCCTCGAGCGCGAGGACGGGTGGAGCCAGCTCCGGCTGCTCGGCTACGAACTCGCCCCGACCGAGCGCCTCGCGGTGTTCATCGTCGGAAGCATCGCGCTCGCGCTCGTCGGCGTCCGCGTCGCCTCCAGCGTCACCGACGAGACGCTCGACGACGTCATCGAGGACGCGGGCTCGCCGAACGAGGCGAACCGCGGCGGCGACGGCGGCCGGTAGCGAGCGGCCACCCGAAGCGCAGCGCCCGCGCAGCCCCCGTGCACCGGACGACTCCCTCGATCAGATCCCGGCCCTCTCGGGTTCCATCAGATCCGCGCACCGGACGACTGCTCGCGCTTCGGGCGGACCACGTCCGCCAGCGCGACGAGCACGCCGAACAGCCAGCCGACGGGGACGGAGATACCGATCCACATCAGCACGTACGCCGTCCCCTGCAGTTCGAACCGCGCGCGGATCACCTCGCTGATCCCGCCGACTGCGAGCGGACCGTCGAGGATCCACACCGCGAGCGACGTGGTGTTCGGGAATATGACGTCCGCGAGCGCCGGCGAGTACAGCGCCGCCACCACCGGCGGGAGGAGGAAGGCGGTCACGCCCGCCGGGTACGCGATCAGGACGCTCGTCCCCCTCCCCCCGAGGCGCGAGCCACCGACCGCGACCGCGGCGGCGACGGTCGCGACCGCGCCGGCGGCCGCCACGGCGATCAGGCCGCCGGTCGAGAACTCCCGGAGCCACGCGGCGACCGTGAGCAGCCCCCACGCGAGTATCGAGACGAGGACGACGCCGACGACGCCTAGGCGCGTCGCCGCCGAGTCGACGCGCGCGGCGTAAAACCGGGCGGCGAACCCGAACAGCAACAGCGGGTAGCCGACCGCGACGAGCGGGACGCCGAGGGCGGCCCAGAGCGCGTACGCGACCCGCTGGGGACCCGTCTCGGGCGTCCACTTCCCGACGACTCGACCGGGGTCGAGCTGGCGGGGAAACACCAGCTCCATCCAGGTGGCGTGCAGCCGCGCGATGTCGATCCGGACGGCGTCGGCCAACCCCGTCGAGCGTCGTTCCATCGAGCGAGGGAAGCAGCGGACGCCGATTGAAGGTTTCGCTCGCGTCCGCGTCGTCGGGTCGTGCGGTCGTCGGCCGTCGTCGACCGCTATCCGCGACGCGACGCCGGCGACCGGCCGATCAGTTCCAGGGAGCGAACCCGGGGTCGACGCGACGGTCCCTGCGGTCGATGGCGTCGATCGCCGCCACGTCCTCGTCGTCGAGGTCCAGCGCGAGCGACTCCCAGTTGTCGCGGATGTGGCCCTCGCTCGTCGCCTTCGGGATGGCGGTGACGCCCTTCTCGCGGAGCCACGCGAGGCTGACCTGCGCCTCGCTGGCGTCGTGCTTCTCCGCGATCTCGGTCAGCTCGGGCACGTCGAACACCTTGCCGCGCGCCAGCGGCGAGTACGCGACGAGCTCCACGTCGTGTTCGGCACACGCCTCGCGAAGCCTCGTCTGCTGGAGGAGGGGGTGGAGCTCGACCTGGTTGGCGAAGATCGGCACGTCGCTGAGCTCGACGGCCTCCGCGACCTGCTCCGGCTCGAAGTTGGAGATCCCGATCCGGTCGATCAGCCCCTCGTCGTACAGCTCGTTGAACGCCTCCAGGGTGGCCTCGGCGTCGTACTCGCGGGCCGGCCAATGGACGTACATGAGGTCGACGGCGTCGACGCCGAGCCGGTCGAGGCTCTCCTCGGTCGTCCGCCGCACGTCCTCGGGCGCGAGGTTGTCGATCCACACCTTCGTCGCGAGGAACACGTCCTCGCGGTCCACGTCGGCGCGGGCGATGCCGTCGCCGACCTCCGCCTCGTTGCCGTAGATCTGCGCGGTGTCGACGTGGCGATACCCCATCTCCAGGGCCGTTTCGACCGCGTCCCGGCACTCCTCGGGAACGTCGTTCTCCCAGGTGCCGAGTCCGAGCCTCGGCATCCCGTCGGCCGTCGGTACGTCCGCCGCGGCGAGCGTCTGCTGGTCTGTCATCGATCTATCCGTGGCGGCTCGCGCGAAAAGGCGTTGTGGCAGGCGCGGTCGGTGCCGGTATGTGGATCGATCCCACTACTCGATCGCGCCCGGAGTTTCTCCCCTCTCAGCCGATGTAGCGGAGTTCGTCCTCGCTGGGCATCCCGCCGCCGCCGCTCCCCTGCATCTCCTGGATCTTGCCGACGACCTCCTCCATCTCCTCGGCGCGCTCTTCGAGTTCGGAGAAGTCGACTTCGATGTCGAGCAGCGACTGCAGCACCTCCAACACCGCCTGTGCGCTCTTGGGGTCGACGAGGTAGCCGGAGGTCTCGCCCATCAGGCACGCCGCCGGGAGGCCGCGACGGCTGCCGAGGCCGAGCACGAGGCCGGAGACGCCGACGATGCCGCCGGCGGGCTCGTCGGCGCGGAACTCGACGCCGGCGTCCTCGTACTCGTCGCGGTCGGCGGCGTCCGTGAGCGCGCCCAGCACGTCGTACTCGTCGTCCTCGATCAGCTCTCCGGTGGGGACGCCGCCGAGCGCGAACGCGCGCTCGCAGCCGAACTCCTCGGCGACGTCGAGGAACGCCGTCGTCAGGGTGTAGTGGCCCTGGTTGCTGGCGGCCTGGTGATCGCCCGTGAGCACGAGCAGATCGCGCCCGTCGGCGTCGACGTGGTGGAACTGCGCGTGCGTGAGTTCGGCCGCGCCCTCGTCGTCGACGGTCACCTGCGGGGGGAACTCGGTCGTGTAGACGCGCCGCACGAGGTCGCCGTCGAACTCCTCGAGAAGGTGCTCGGCGACGAGCTTGCCGACGTGACCGACGCCGGGGAGCCCCTCGATGAACACCGGGTCCTCGAGGTCGGGGTCGGCGACGGTCTCGATGTCGATGTCGTCCATGCTCGTTGCTGGCGGGCGGGGGAGGTAAAGACGCGTCGGCTCGATCCGGTCGATCCGACGTCGTCGCTCCCGGCAGACGGCGTGCACGCTATCGCTCGGTCGAGGTCGTCGTGGGCGGACGACCGGACCGGCGTTACTCGCCGTCAGTAACGGTCGCGTCGTCGCGGTCACCCGTGTCGTCGCGAGCGCGAAGGCGCGCTCGACGACGGTACTCGCCGTGGGGGTCCTCCGGATTGAACGGCGCGGGCGCGGAGTTGACCGCATCAGCACCGCACTCGGGGCAGGCGTCGCCGAGGGTGTAGACCGGGCGCTCGTGAGCCGTCTCCCACGCCGAACACACCCGGATGTCCGATTTCACGAATCGAGTCCTCGCCGGGGGTTACTCGTCCTCGGTCTCGCGCTCGCGGTGGAAGCCGCCGGTGCCGCCCTTCGCCTCGATCGCCTCGCGGGCGCGCTCGGCGGAGGCCTCGAGTTCGGTCTCGGCGGTCTTGTAGTCGGGTGCGCGGACGCGGATGCGGTACTCGGGGGAGCCGACGTACGACACGTCGAGTTCGATCTCGTCGGGCACCTCGCCGTTGCCCTCGGCGGCCTCCAGCGCCTCGCGCACGTCGTCGACGCCGTCGTGGCCCGGCGACTCCAGGTTGACGTAGCCCGTGACGTTCACGTACGGCACCGAGACGTTCTCGCGGGCGGTCTCGACGATGGCCTCGATCTGCTCGTCGGCGAGGTCGACGTCCTCGAGCGCCTCCTCGCCGTGGATGGCGGCGGCCTCGAAGCCGTCGTACATCGAGCCGAACTCGGCGTACAGCGCCTCCGCGACCGTCGTGTACGTCTCGTCGTCGACGTCCTCGCCGAAGGCGATGCCCATCCAGTTGTCGGCCTTGCGCTCGTTCTTCCACTCCTGGATCTTGTCCGAGCGCTGGTGGTCGTTGACGTCTTTGATCGACAGGTCGATCTGCTGGCTCGACTCGTCCACGTCGAGCACCTTCGCGACGACCCGGTCGCCGACGTTGACGTGGTCGCGGATGTTCTTGATCCACCCGGAGGCGACCTCCGAGACGTGACACAGTCCGCGCTTGTCCTCGTACTCGTCGAGGTCGACGAACACGCCGAAGTCGGCGATCTCGTCGATCTCGCCGACGACGAGTTCGCCCTGCTCGGGCCAGCCGGTGAATTTCATGTCGGAGCGTTACGGACCGAGGCTAATACCGTTTGTCAATCGAGGGGCCGATACCTCGCGGTGCGGGCTGTCGGATTGTCGGGTCGTCGCGTTGTTGGACCGCCGTGTGGGACTGAAACGGGCCGGCAGGAGGGTTCGAGGACGGCCTTTCAGAGGCTAAGCACCACAGAACTCAGCGCCGATCTCCACGACGGGTACCCTTCACTCGAACAGACGGGCAGTCGATACTCGACCGAAGAACGACCTCAGCGGCTCTGCTGAATACGCACCGCGAATCAGTTATCGATCGGCCGCCACCGCCGGTCGCGATAAGTGGCGGTGACTGTCCCACGTTCTCTCAGATTGCGGGCTACTCGAGGCTGTACTCGTTTGACCAGTAGGCGATGAGTGGGACACCGAGGAGGGTCGGCCAGAGCCACGCCGACACGCCGATCAGCGGCGTCAGATTGACCGCCGAGACCGCACTGACCGTCGCGATGAACGCGGCGATCATCCGCTGGAGGTGGCTTACCATCCACTCGTCCGTCCCGTCGCTGCGAAACGCTCGGATGTCGATCGCGCCGAACGCGATCCCGATCGCACCGAACACCGCCATCACGATCCCGAACGACCGCCCGTCGAGATACCAACCGAGGCCCCACACGCCCAGGACGAGACAGGCGAGAACGACCGACCCCGTCGCGATCCAGTCGATCGAGTGTGTCCGATCGCTCGGTCGCTTCCGGGAGAGCGCCCGATACCCCGAGAACGCGAGGTAGCCGCTGAAGACCGCGACGAGCGTGAGAACGATCCGGAGGGTTGTCGGATCGAACGCCAGCAGGACGAACACGGTCGCAACGACGACGCCCATCGCCAGCAGGAACACCGTCCCGGCCGTGCGATGTCGCGTCCCCCCCTTGGCCGTCACGAGCGCACCGACTCCGGCGAAGACGGCGACCGCTCCCGCGGCGACGTGCAGCCAAAGCGTCCACGCTTCGACTGCCGCCATATCGACACCTGTGGCGGGTATTTAACTAAAGGTGTGGGAATTTCAGAGTGATACCGTTCGTTCGGTATGAGCCCTCGATAGATACGCACGCAACTCGTCTCCACTATGGGGGGTCAACCGAGCCGAGGGCATCGCCACTCCGCACCGACGAGAAACCGCGAACCGCAGAAGCCGACGTTACCGCGCTTCGACGGTCTCGACGACCTCGCCGGCGAACTCCGCGTCGCCGCCGGTGGGTCGGGCCAGCGTCGTCCCGCAGACGGCGCAGTTGACCTCGGTGGACGCCTTGCCGAAGACGACCTGCTCGTTCTCGCAGTCCGAACACGCGACGCGGAAGAAGCTCCCTGCCATACTTACTCCTGGAAGGTGAGCCGACCGGCGCGCCATCCCTCGCGCATGTGGGCCTTGCCGCAGTCGCCGCAGCGGTACTTGAGGTGGGTCTTCTTGGTCGGCTTGTCGCCACCGGGCACCTTCGAGAACTTGCCGGCGTTCCCGATGACGGACGTGCCGCGGGCCTGCTGGCGGTCGGTCCACTTCATGCCGGTCTGGCGGCCGGTTCGGACCTTCTCGACCTCGTGTTCGTGGTGAGCGTTGCAGTGCGGACAGTACGTGTTCATCCGGCGTGGCATCTCCATAGCGGGATCTCCTCTTGCCAGCGAC
This sequence comes from Halobaculum sp. CBA1158, assembly GCF_021431925.1. Taxonomy (NCBI): domain Archaea; kingdom Methanobacteriati; phylum Methanobacteriota; class Halobacteria; order Halobacteriales; family Haloferacaceae; genus Halobaculum; species Halobaculum sp. CBA1158. The sequence goes on from NZ_CP090371.1 coordinate 1,039,952, forward strand.
TACTGTGTGGGCGCTTAAAACCCATACGGTACGGTGGCGACCGCGTGGGATTCGGTCGCACGGTCCGGTGGGTGGATCGGGCGTCCGCGACGGTCGCGACCGCGACTCAGTACTTCGGGTCCGCGCCCGAGACCTCGTACAGTTCGTCCATCAGGTCGTCGCGCCGCTCGCGCCAGCCCTCGAAGCCGCCGACGCGGGTCGGGTAGCGGTCGTAGTGCTCCTTCAGTCGGCCGGCGATATCGCGGACCTCGTACAGCTCCCACAGCGTCCCCCAGTGGCCGTACGTCTCGACGAGCGTCCGCAGCTTCAGCCGGAGGCTCATTGAGGTCTCGCCTTTCGTCATCGCGTTCAGGAGCTGCTGGCCCGGCAGCGCCGCGACGATGTCGGTCAGCTCGTCCACCTCGTGGGCCGTGCCCCAGACGTTGTACACGTCCATCGCGGCGAAGCGCTTCCCGAAGTCCGTCATCACGTCGTGGTTGTACGTCCACAGCCGTTCCTCCGTCGTGTCGCCCTCGACGACCGCGTCGATGGCGCGCTTGATCGCCCAGTGGGCGGACTTGGCCGCGCCGGGGATGCCGCCGCCCGTCGTGGGGTTGACGTGGCCGGCGGCGTCGCCGACGGCGACGAAGCCGTCCGCGACCGCCGAGTCGTACGGCCGGCGGGTCGGCAGCGCCGCGCCCAGCTTGTCCTTCACGGTCGCGCCCTGGAACTCCGGTCGCCGTCGCATGTCGCGCTTGAGTACCTCGACGAGCTTCATCGGCGGCTCGGTCATCTGGAAGCCGAGGCCGGCGTTGATCTCGGTGCCCGTGCGCGGGAAGTACCAGAGGTAGCCCAGTTCCTCCGTCGGCTTGAACACGATCGCGTCCTCGTAGTCGACGGGCTCGGGCACCTCGACGACCTCGCGGTAGGCCGAACAGAACTGCGAGTAGGAGACGTTCGTATCGAAGGTGGCGTCGTCGAAGTCGCCCTTGTCCTGGAGGATCGACAGCGCGCCGGCGGCGTCGACCGTGAGCTCGGCGTCGTAGGCGACCACCTCGCCGTCGCGGGTGGCCCGAACGCCGGTGACGGTCCCGTCGTCGTCCTGCGTCACGTCCTGGACGACGGTGTCGTAGTGGATCTCCGCGCCGGTTCGTTCGGTCTCCTCGAGGATCACCTCGCCGTAGCGCTTGCGGTCGATCACGGCCCCGGCGTCGGCGAACGGCACGTCGAGTTCCTCGCCGGTCTTGGGGTTCTCGAACACCGCCCGGCTGATGCTCTGGTTCGTGAACGACTCCTCGCGGAGGTAGTCGAGGTCGATCACGTCCGGGAACGTCGATTTTCCCTTGATCGCGTCACCGCAGGCGATGTGCCCGGCCTCCTCCTCGGGCTTTCGCTCGAGAATGACGACGTCGAGCCCCTCGCTGGCGGCCGTCGAGGCGGCGAAGGCTCCCGCCGTGCCCGCGCCGACGACGACGATATCGTACGAGTTCGCTGCCGCAGACATTGTCTCCCCTTTCGGATCGGCCCCCAAAAAAGGCGCGTATCCGCCGCGTGGGGTGTGTCCGCGGGCTCGGCTCGGCCCGCGGCCAGCAGTCTCCGTCGATCGCTCTCGGGGTCAGACGGCCTCGGGGTCGGCGTCGCCGCGGGGGAACCGCGATTCGACGACTGCGAACGTCAGCGTCGAAAGCACGCCCAACAGCGTCCCCGCGGTGAGCGCGAACGCCAGTCTGGTGAGCGACAGCGGCTCGACGCCGAGCGCCGGGAGCCGCGGCAGGAAGTACCCCGACAGGCCGTACAGCACGACCGCGATCGCGACGACGTAGAAGGGGGCGTTCAGGTACCGCCAGCGGAACCGCTCGGCGAGGTACTCGTCGGTCACCTGCCCCAGCGAGGACGTGATCCCCGCGGCCGCGGCCCACTGGACGGCCGCGTGGACGAACGCGGCGGCCGACTGCGTCGGCGAGAGCCCGGCGGACCCCGCGGCGTCCCGCGCGGCCGCGAGCGCCTCGTACCCCTGTACGCCGCCGATGACCAGCAGCGCGATCGCCACCAGATAGGTGACGATCGTCACCCGGCCGGCGTACAGACCGCTGCGGACGCGCTCTGCGATCCCGTCGACGGTCTCCTCCAGACCGAGCCCGCGCCACAGCGAGTACAGCCCCAGCAGCGTCGACAGCCCGCCGACCACGACCGCCCCCGGGAGGTCCAACATCCCGGCGATGACCGAGAAGGGATAGACGAGCAGCAGCACCCCTAGTGGGATGAGGATCGTCCCGCGGGTCTCGGGGTCGTCGAGCACCTGTTTCATCGTGTAGTAGATCGACTCCAGGTCCTGCGCCTGCCGAACGACGACCCGACGGACGCCGTCCAGGGGGACTCGCGAGCGGATCACAGGGAGGACGGACTCGTCTTGTGCCCCGTCGGTGATCACGATCGCGCGGACCTCCTCGCCGGTGGACAGCGCCGCGAGGACGGTGTCGATCTCCTCGCCGACCGCGCGGTTCGCCTTCACGTCGCCCTCGTCGACGCCGGTGACGGCCGCGACGGCGACCTCCTCGTCGACGGTCGGGTCGGCCAGCAGGTCGTCGTAGGCGTTGATCGCCTGGAACAGCACGTTCACGTCGGAGTCCTCCGGGTCGGCGGTCGCGAGCTTCACCGCCGCCTCCTCGACGGCGTCCCGACCGACGACCGGCGTGCGGACGCCGGTCTTGCGGCCGAGGTCGTCGTCGAGGTCGACGGGGAGGACGAGGATCATTGCCGTGCGGCGCGTTGTCGCTCCGGGTATATCTGCCTTCGGGCGATCATCGGGATCGGTCGGTGTCGGTGGGTCGGTTGGTGTCGGTGGGTCGGTTGGTGTCGGTGGGTCGGTTGGTGTCGGTGGGTCGGTCGATACCGTCGGATCGGGAGACTCTAGCACGTGGACGGCTCCAACCACGGCGACCCCGGTGTCGACCGCGAAAGCCCCCACGGCCGTGGACTCGGTGCGACCGCTGCGCTCCTCAGTCGCTCCCTTCGGTCGCTCCCTGCGGTGCTTGTCGGTTCGCGCCGTCGTCCACGGCCGTGGCCCCTTTCAGTCCCACCCGACCGCGACCGCACCCCTTCCTCCCCAGCCGACTCGCCTCGCTTGCTCGCGGCCTCGCTGCGCTCGACCGCGCGCCGCTCGGCTCGTCCCTCGCACGCTTCCGGCGGGCACGGAGGCCCGCCGGCGCGCGCCACCGCCTGGTACGGTTCGCGCACACCGTACAACGGGCTACGGCGCTCGGCCCGTCAGATCCACGGGCGGGAATGAAAGGGGCCGCGGCTCTCGGGGAAGCACGACCCCGCAAGCACCGCAACGAACGGAGTGAGTGAGGAGCGCAGAGCGGGTCGCGCGAGCCGAGCGCCGCGGGGGCTTTCGGGAACTGTGACGAGTCGATCCCGACCGAGTTTCCGACGATACCGCACCCCGATGGTCGCAGGAACCGACGCAGTCAACACGCCGCCAGCGAAACCAACGACCAACGACCATGAGAGCGGCGCTCGTTATCCTCGACGGCTGGGGGCTCGCAGACCACGACCGGCGCGACGCCGTGCGGGCCGCCGACACCCCGAACTTCGACCGACTCAGGGACGCCGGCGCGTTCGGGACGCTCACCGCCTGGGGGCGCGACGTGGGGCTCCCGGACGACCAGATGGGCAACTCCGAGGTCGGCCACATGAACATCGGCGCGGGCCGAACCGTCTACCAGGAGTACACCCGGATCAACGACGCGATCGAGGCCGACGAGTTCGTCGAGGGCACCGCCATCGGCCGGGCGTTCGACCGCGCCGCCGCCAGCGACGGCCGCGTCCACCTCCTCGGCCTCGTCAGCGACGGCGGCGTCCACAGCGATCAGGCGCACCTCCACGCGCTGATCGACGCCGCCGCCGACAGGGGGGTCGAGGCGGTCACCCACGCCTTCACCGACGGCCGCGACACAGCGCCGAAGTCCGGGCGGGACTTCCTCGCGAGGCTCGACGCCCACGCCGTCGACCGCGGCACCGGCGACGCCGCGACCGTTTCCGGGCGCTACTACGCGATGGACCGCGACCGCAACTGGGAGCGGACGAAGCGGGCCTACGACGCGATCGTGAACCGCGAGGCCGACCACGCCGCTCCCTCGGCGGTCGCGGCTGTCGAGGACAGCTACGAGCGCGGCGATACCGACGAGTTCGTCGAGCCGACGACGATAGACGGCGAGCCGGGGATCGAGGACGGCGACGGCGTCGTGTTCTTCAACTTCCGCGCCGACCGCGCCCGTCAGCTCACTCGGATGCTCGCCGACATCGACCCGGAGCCGTGGGAGGCCGAGGGGATCGAGACGAGCCCGCCCGACGCGGAGCTCGTGACGATGACCGAGTACGACGAGGAGTTCGGGCTGCCGGTCGCGTTCCCGCCCACACAGCCAGAGGACACCCTCGGCGAGGTACTCTCCGGTGCGGGGCTCACGCAGCTCCGGATGGCCGAGTCCGAGAAGTACGCCCACGTCACCTACTTCCTCAACGGCGGTCGAGAGGTAGAGTTCGACGGGGAGGTTCGTCGGATCGTCGAGTCACCGGACGTGCCCACCTACGACGAGACGCCGGAGATGAGCGCCGTCGAGCTCACCGACACCGCGATCGACGTGATCGACGCCGAGGACCCCGACGTGCTCGTACTCAACTACGCGAACCCGGACATGGTCGGCCACACCGGCGACTTCGACGCGGCCGTCGCCGCCGTGGAGGCCGTCGACCGCGAACTCGGTCGCCTCGCCGAGGCGGTCCGCGCCGCCGGCGGCCACCTGCTGGTCACGGCAGACCACGGCAACGCCGACGACATGGGGACCCCCGAGGATCCCCACACGGCTCACACGTTCGCGCCGGTGCCGTTCGTCTCGGTCACGGCCGAGAGCGACGCCGGCGGGATGCGGATCCGAGAGGGCGGGTCGCTGATCGACATCGCGCCGACGCTGCTGTCGCTCGTGGGCGTCGCTCGGCCGGAGTCGATGACGGGCGAGTCGCTGCTGGTCGAGCGGTAGGAAAGCCGAACCCGGACCGCTACCTCACGCCGAGAGCATCCGGTCGGCGGTCACGACGCGGACGCTCGTGGGCCGTTTCACGTACTCGCCCTCCGCCTCGGCGACGACCTGGGCGACGCCGCGCTGGGCGGCCACGTCGAGCAGGCGCTGGGAGAGCTGCCCGTCGAGCACGAGCGCGACCGCCGAGCCGTCGCTCTCGGAGACCGCCTCGAACGCGTCGGCCGCGGGGACTTCCCTGACGACGCCGTACTCTGAGTCGAGGAGGCGCGCGCGGTTCGACCCGCCGGCGACGACCTCGCGGGCGTGTTCACGGAGCGTCGACGCCTCGCCGGTGTCACCGGAGCCGTCGGCGTCAGCGGGGTCGTCTGATTCGGCGGAGCCGACGGACTCGGTTGAATCGACGGGCTCGACGGAGTCGTCGGCGTCGTCGGATTTGACGGCGTCGTCGGAGTCGACGGGCTCCGGCGTCCCGGGCGATTCCGGGGTCTCGGTCGTCGCCGGCGCGTCGGCCGCCGAGTCGCCGGCGTCGGCGTCGGGCGCGGGTTGGGTGCTCCCGTCGGTCGCTGCGACCGTCTCGACCGCGTCCGGGTCGCCCCGTTCCGGGGTCTGTTCGCTCCGCTCGGCCCCGGAGTCGTCCCGAGTCGCGCCGTCCGAGTCCGACCCGTCGCCGTTGCGGCGCGCGTCGGCCCCGTCGGCCCCGTCGGCCCCGTTGCGATCCGATCGTCCCGACGCGTCCGCCCCGTCGCCGTCGAATCCGCCGACTCCGTCGAGGTCGACGGACTCGAACGGCACCTTCTCGCGGAGGGCGGCCATCAGCTCGTGGCGCGACAGGTCCTCGACCGACCGGCCCTCGGGCGCGAACGCGACGTAGTCCACCTCGCCCACCTGCGCGAGCTCTCTGAGGATGAGTTCGCCGCCGCGGTCGCCGTCGAGGAACGCGGTGACGGTGCGCTCGCGGGTGAGATCCGCGATCTCGTCCGGGACGTTGGTCCCCTCGACGGCGACCCCGTTCTTGATCCCGTACTTGAGCAGCGAGAGCACGTCCGCGCGCCCCTCGACCACGATGACGGCGTCGGAGTCGTGGACGCGCGGCCCGGCGGGGTACTCTCGGTACTCGTCGATCCGCTCGACGCGGTTGGCCTCGCGGACCTCCGTGAGGATCTCCGCGGAGTTCATCACCGAGTCGTCGAAGGAGTCGGCGAGCAGCTCCTTCGCGCGCTCGACGACCTCCCGGCGCTGGGCCGCCCGCATGTCCTCGATCTCCGTCACCTCGACGCGGGCCTCGCAGGGTCCCACGCGGTTGATCGACTCCAGGCTCGCCGCGAGGATGGAGGTCTCCACCTTGTCGAGGCCGGAGGCGATGGTGATCTCGCCGAAGCTCTGTCCGTTCTCGCTGTCGATTCGAACGTCGATGCGACCGATCTTGGAGGACTGCTGGAGGTCCCTGAGATCCAGCTCGTCGCCGAGCAGGCCCTCCGTCTGTCCGAACACGGCACCGACCACGTCGCTGCGTTCGACGACGCCGTCGGCCGTGATCCGCGCGTGAATGAGGTATTTTGCTGTGTCGTCCATGTGAATCCCCTCCCGGGGTGTGATGGTGATGTGAAGGTGGCGTGCGCCACCGGGCGATATATAAGGTCTACGGGGTGGATATAGCTGTCGTCAGACGGCCGTCGCGACTCGCCCGGCGAGCGGTGGATCGATCGACCTCATTCCGAAAGCATCGATCGAACGATCACTCCATCGTCGGATCGGAAGCTCGAAAGAGCCATACTTCTCCGGTCCATTACGCCGATACCCATCGATTCGACCGCACGAATCCGCGGTCGGAATCTCATCATGAACGAGGACCACCCACAGGCGCTGTTCGACCAGGCGACGATGGCGCGGCGGGCGCGCGACGACGACACGCCGGACTGGCTGACCCGCCACTTCGAGACGTTCACCGGGGCGCTCACCGGCGATCGAGACGGCACGCCGTTCCCGTGTCACTTCGGGACGAACGCCGTCGACCGCGGCGACCTGCTGTACACCGCGGTCCCGTCGTTCACGGACCCCGAGGCGCTGTTCGCCTTCCGGGACACCCTGCTCGAGTACCTCGAGACCTACCGGGACCACGCGGAACTCGCGCCGCTCGTGACGTTCTTCGCGCCCCCCGAGGAGGGCGTCGACGCCCTCGCTGAGGCCGACTGGCACGAGGCGCTGTGGCACGTCCTCCAGTTCCTCCACGTCAACGACACCGAACCGTGGCCCGCGGACGTGCCGACCGACCCCGACGACCCCTACTGGGAGTTCTGCTTCGGCGGGGAGGCGATGTTCCCCACCTGCCGCGCGCCGTTCTACGACGACCGGAAGAGCCGCTACTGCCCGGTGAGCCTCGAGATCACGTTCCAGCCCCGGACGGTCTTCGAGGGCCTCACCCACGACACCGAGGCCGGCGCGCACGCCCGTGAGGTCATCCAGGACCGTCTCGGGGAGTACGACGGCGTCTGTCCGCACGCCGACCTGGGCGACTACGGCGTCGAGAGCGACCGCGAGTGGCGGCAGTACCTCTTCTCGGCCGACGAGTCGCAGTTCCCCGACGAGTGCCCGCTGACCGTGACGCCGGAGGTGACCGCCCTCGACGCCGGCACGCCCGGTCCGGGCGTCGGAGCCGACTGATGGCCGATCTCCCCGCGCTCCTGTTGATCGACTTCCAGACCGGGTTCGACGACCCCGCCTACGGCGAGCGCAACAACCCCGGCGCGGAGGCGAACGCGGCGCGACTCCTCTCGGCGTGGCGCGAGCGCGACGGCCCCCGCTTCCACGTCCGTCACGACTCGACGGAGCCCGACTCGCCGCTCCGCGGCGACGCGCCGGGGTTCGGGTTCAAAGAGGCGTTCGTCCCCGACGCCGGCGAACCCGAGGTCGTCAAGCAGGTCAACTCGGCGTTCGTCGACACCGATCTCGAGGCACGACTGCACGAGGGCGGTCACGACCGGCTGGTCGTCGCCGGACTCACCACCGACCACTGCGTGTCGACGACGACTCGGATGGCCGAGAACCTCGGGTTCGCGCCGACGGTCGTCACCGACGCGACCGCGACGCACGCCCGGACGGGGCCCGACGGCGAGTCGTTCGATCCGGAGACGGTCCACCGGACGGCGCTCGCACACCTCCGCGGGGAGTTCGCGTCGCTGGCGACGACCGACGAGGTGCTGGCGTCGCTGTCGGCCGAGTGACCGTCGGAGAGCGGTTCGAGACTGGCCCGGTCGACGAGTCGCCGTTCAGCCGTCGTAGCTGATGAACTCCGCGGCGTCGTCGGCGAACGCGACGGCGTCCGGGCCGAACGAGTCGGCGTAGCGCACCACCAGCGCGATGAGCACCTCGGGCCGGGTGACGCGGTAGCCGCCGTCGGTGTCGAGTAGCCCGGCCTCGGCGAGGTCGCCCGCGTGCGTCGAGACGGTCGGCCGCGACACGCCGAGCGCGCGGGCCAGGTCCGCACCCGAGGCCCCCGGGTCGCGAAGCAGACCGAGCAGCATCCCTCGCGGGGTGTCGCGTCGGAGGTAGCCGAGCGCGCGCCGCTGGAAGGCCGAGAAGCGCCCCGCCGGGAAGTAGCGCCGGTAGTCGCCGTCCTTCCGGGAGGTCACCTCCTCGGCGGACTCCAGGTGCCGCAGGTGGTGTTGGGTCTCGCCGGTCGCCAGCGAGAGGTCGTCCCGGAGCTTCGAGAAGTGGGCTCCGGGCGTCGTCGCGAGGTAGCCCCGGATGGCGTCGCGGGCGGCCGAGTCGTCGCCGTCGGCGGCCGCGGCCGTGCCGCTGGTCGCCAGCGACGTAGCCGTGCCCAGCGCCGCGAAGCGACGGAGCGTGGCGCGCTTGTCCGGATCGACCTCGCGTGTCACGACCGCTGATAGCCAGGTAGCACGCAAAAGCGTTCCGTTATGTCAACCGGTGACAAGGTGGAATCCGACAGACAGCGAGCCTGCAACAACGCGGACGCCGATCGGTCACCGAGCGCCGGTCGATCGACGACCGACCGTCGTCGCCGGCCGTCGTCGACGGGTCAGCTACTCCGTCTCGGTTTCGGGTTCGGCGGCCGCACCGTCGTCGGTCTCGGCGTCGGCGACGGCTTCGTCGGCCGACGCGATCGTGTCCTCGGAGTCGGCGTCGGCGACGACCTCGTCGGCTGACTTGATCGAGCCGCCGATGTCGCCCTCCTTCACGGCGGCGGCCTCCTGTTCGAGCGCCTCGGTGTCCATCTGGGCGGCCTCGTCGATCTCGCCGAGGATGTCCTCGATGTCGTCGAGCCCGAGCATCTCGCGGGTCTCGCTGTCGAAGTCGAGCGAATCGAGCCCCTCGGAGTCCTGCACGTCCGAGCCGGTCAGCTGCTTGCCGTAGCGGCCGACGAGGCTCGTGAGCTCCTGCGGGAGGATGAACGTGGAGGAGTCGCCCTGGCCGATGCGCTCGAGCGTCTCCATTCCCTTGTCGATGATGGCGCGCTCGCCCATCGACTCGGCGGACTTCGCGCGGAGGACGGTGGAGATGGCGTCACCCTGCGCCTCCAGGATCTGGCTCTGCTTTTCACCCTGCGCGCGGATGATGTTCGACTGCTTCTCACCCTCGGCGGACTCGACGGCGGAGCGCCGCTCACCCTGCGCCTCGAGGATCATGGCGCGGCGACGGCGCTCGGCGGAGGTCTGCTGCTCCATCGCCTGCTGGACGTCCTTCGAGGGATTGACCTCGCGCACCTCGACGGACTCGACGCGGATCCCCCACTCGTCGGTGGGCTCGTCGAGTTCCTTCCGGATGCGGGCGTTGATCTCCTGGCGCTTGTTCAGCGTGTCGTCCAGTTCCATGTCGCCCAGCACGGCGCGAAGCGTCGTCTGCGCGAGGTTGGAGACGGCGGTCTTGTAGTCCTCGACCTCCAGGAACGCCTTCTTGGCGTCCATCACCTTGATGTAGACGACGGCGTCGGCGGTCACCGGGGAGTTGTCGCGGGTGATCGCCTCCTGACGGGGCACGTCGAGGGTCTGCGTCCGCATGTCGAAGGTGTACGTCCGCGAGACGAACGGCGGGACGACGTTGATACCCGGTTCGAGCAGCTTTCGGTACTCGCCGAACACAGTGAGCGCCTTCTTCTCGTAGGCGTCGACGATGACGATCGCCTGATAGACGGCGACGATCGCGACGAGCAGAAACAGCAGCCCGATCGTCGCGGCACCGACGCCGGCGAACTGGAGTGGTACGAGGACCATGCCCGCAATCTTCGACCGACGGGGCATAAGGGTTCGGCCGCTTTCGCCTGCGACTGCCGGACGGTGGCGGGGTCGGTGGCGCGGTCGCCGACGCTGAATCGAGGTGTCAGGGGATCCTGGCGGGCGGTAGGAAGTGGGCGAGTCGGACGGATCTGACTGGCGGTAGGGATCCGTCGCCCGCCGCCGTCACTCTCGCTCGAACTCGCGTTCGCCGGCGGCGTTCTCGTCGTCTCCGCCGGTCGCGACCTCGTCGGCTCCGGACTCGGACCGCTCGGCCTCGGATCGACGGTCGCGAGCGAGTTCCCGGTCGATGTCGTCGACCCCGCCCGACAGCGACTCGACGGTGACGACGTTGCCGCCGCCCGGATCGACGACCATCACCTCCGTGCCCACGGGGATCTCGCCGTCGACCGACCGGGCGGAGTAATGCGGGCTGAAGCCGCCCTGGTCGAGCTTCACCTCGCCCCCGGTCGGCGTGACCGTCTCGGTGACGCGGCCCGTCTCCCCTCGAAGCGACTGGGAGTCGGAGGTCTGTGCTTGCCCCTTTCCGCCGTAGAAGTCGAACTCGTGGTAGGCGTAGTACGCCAACGCGCCGAACACGAGGACGAGCAGGCCGAGGACGAACGGGCCGAGCACGACACCGAGGACCGGTCCCAACGCGAGGCCGACGAGCCCCGCCGCCAGCAGCGCGACGCCGATGACGACGAAGTGCGCGCCGGGGGCCAGCGCCTCCGCGATCGACAGCGCCAGCCCCGCCGCTATCAACAGGAGCGGAAGCGTCTCGGGGGCGACGAGCCCCGACTGAAGCAGCATGGGCGATCCTCGGGGGCGCGGGGGTTAAAGGGTCACCGAGAGGACGAACAGGAGCGTCCCGAGCACGCCGGCGACGACGAACAGCGCGTTCTCGGCGTCGACGGACTCCGGCTCGATGGGGGGCCGTTCGGGCCCGTCCGGCTCGGCATCGGGACCGACCTCGTCGAGCGCGAACCGCCACTCGTCGCCGGCGTCGTCGGCGTCGTCCCCGACGGTCGCGGCGTCCGTGGCGTCGTCGCCGGCGTTCGGGTCGCGTCCGGCGTCGGTTGGCATGGTACCGGGTTGCCGACGCGCGGGTAAAGAGGTGTCGTCGGAGGCTCCCGGTCGACCTCGTCGGACCGGAGACGCCGACTCGCCGTTACTGCCGGCGTCCGTGGCCGATCACGTCGCCCTCGTAGACGACGCCGCGCTCGCCGTCGACGGTGACGACGGTGTCGTCCGCGACAGCGGAGGAGAGGGTCGCTCCGGAGATCATCGGAACCCCGACCTCGCGAGCGACGAGGGCGGGATAGCCAGTCATCCCCGATCGCGCGTCGACGACCCCCGCCAGCCGGTCGGTGTCGCCGACGAACTCGGCGTCGAACCCCGGCGGGAGGTACGCGATCCCGCCGTCGGGGAACGCCGAGAGGTCGCCGTCGGGGACCCGCGCGAGGGGGCCGACCGCGCGGCCGCCGACGACGTGGCGGCCGGTCGCGACCGTCTCGGCGGCGACGTGGAGCTTCAGGGTATTCGTCGTGTTCGTCCCCTCCAGTTCGGTCATCATGCCGGAGAGCACGACCAGCGTGTCGCCGGACTCGGCCGCGCCGGCCTCCAGCGCCGCTGTGACCGCCGAGTCCATCACCTCCTCGATGCTCGCGGAGTAGTCGGCGTACATCGGCCGCACGCCCCACGAGAGCGCGAGCTGTCGACGCACCCGGTTGCTGGGGGTCGTCGAGACGATCGGAACTCCGGGACGGAACTTCGCGGTCTTGCGGGCGGTGTACCCCGACTCGGAGGCGGCGACGATCGCCGCGGCGTCGGTGTCGCGGGCGAGAAACCGGGCCGAGCGCGCCAGCGGCTCCGTCCGCGATCCCGTCTCCGCCAGCGGGACGCGCTCCTCGCGTGTCTCGGCGTACTCGGCGCTGGTCTCCACCTGCTGGACGATCCGGTCCATCGTCTCGACGACCCGGACCGGGTGGTCGCCGATCGCGGTCTCCCCGGAGAGCATCACGGCGTCCGTCCCGTCGAGGACCGCGTTCGCGACGTCGGATGCCTCCGCGCGCGTCGGGCGGCGCGAGCGGACCATCGAGTCGAGCATCTCCGTGGCGGTGATGACGGGGGTCCCCGTCTCGACGCACTTGCGGATGATGCGCTTCTGGATCATCGGCACGTCCTCGAGGGGACACTCGACGCCGAGGTCGCCTCGGGCGACCATCACGCCGTAGGCGGCGTCGACGATCCCCGCGAGGTTCTCGACGGCGTCGGCGCGCTCGATCTTCGCGACGACCGGCACGTCGCCGGCACCGCGCTCCTCCAGCGCGTCTGCGACGGCGTACACGTCGCCGGCGTCTCCGATGAACGAGGCGGCGACGAAGTCGACGTCGTGGTCGGCCGCCAGGTCCAACTCGCGCTCGTCGCGCTCTGTGATCGTCGGCAGACCGAGGTCGACGCCCGGGACGTTCACGCCCTTGCGCGAGCCGAGTTCGCCCCCGGAGTCGACGCGGGCGACGACGCCCTCGTCGCCGACGCGGATCACCGTCGTCTCGATGCGGCCGTCGTCCAGGAGCACGCGGTCGCCGGGCGCAGCCGCGGAGAGCCCGTTGTTCACGCCGATCTCCGCGGGCGTGGCGTCGTCGCCCTCGACGAACCGCACCTCGGAGTCGGTCGCGACGTCGATCGGTGCGTCGAGTTCGGCGGTTCGGACCTCCGGTCCCTGGAGGTCGAGCATCGCCGCCAGCGGCTCCGCGGTCGCGTTGTCGACCGCCCTGATGCGGTCGATCACCTCCCCCCGGTGTGCTGTGTCGCCGTGGCTCGCGTTGAGCCTGGCGACCGACATACCGGCGTCCGCGAGCGCCCGGATCGTCCCCCGGTCGTCGGAGGCCGGCCCGAGCGTGCAGACGATCTTGGCTCGTCGTATGGTCATACCCCGAGTTCTGCGTCGCCGCGTATAAAATATCGTGAACGGAACTCGGACGCGAGTGAACTGTTGACCCACCGGACAGCCGTCGTCCCACCCCAGAGGTCGTCGGTCTCTCGTCGGGCGACGGTCGTCGCGCTACCGGGTGACCATCCAGGTCGTCCCGGAGGAGTAGCCCCACTTCTCCACGTCGATGTCGCCGGCGGCGTCGGCGACGGCGGCCATGTTCGCGCCCACCTCCTTCGCTGAGAGTCCGAGTTCCTCGGCGATGAGTCGGGACTTGAAGTACGTCCGCTCGCCGGCGTGATCGCGGAGGTACGAGAGGATGCGTCCCTGCTTGTCGCTCAGGTTCCCCCTCGAGGCGTCCACGCTGTCTGACTGGTCGACGGCGGTGCTCGCGCTCATACAGCGGTCCACGTACCGGCCATCAATAGGGAGTTTGGTACGCGGGGTTAACACCGCGCAGTCGTGCGATCGTCGCGCGATTTGCGGTCCGCAACGCAGCCGTTGGCTCCCCCGGCGGTACGGTCGCCTAACACCGTGGATCCGGACCGGTGACCCAACCGGTGACCGGCGACCCAACCGGTGACCGGCGACCCAACCGGTGACCGGCGACCCAACCGGTGACCGGCGACCCCCAACCGGCGACACCCAACCGTCGACCGGCGACTGACGGATCCGGGGTCCGGAAACCGTCGGGGTCCGCCCGACAGCCCCAGTCGAGACTGCTTCGCGTCGAACGGGAAGTACAGAAGGTTCTTATTCGGGCGAGCGCCACCGAGTGGGTAATGAGCGACCCGGACGGTGACTCCGCGAGCGCCGACGGCGACACCGCCGACACCGACGGCACCGACGCAAGCGGAGCCGCCGACGGGGTCCGCGTTAGCGTCGTCCTCCCGGCGTACAACGAGGAGGACACCATCGAGTCGACCGTTCGGACGACCGTCGAGGCGCTGGAGGGGTTCCTTCCGCGCGACGCGTTCGAAGTCATCGTCGCCGAGGACGGCTGTGACGACCGGACGCCCGAGATCGCCGACCGGCTGGCCCAGGAGGACGTCCGGGTCAAGCACTTCCACAGCGACCGCAGGCTCGGTCGCGGGGGGGCGTTGGCGCTCGCGTTCGAGCGCGCCGCCGGCGACACCCTCGTCTACTTCGACACGGACCTCGCGACGGACATGCGTCACCTGGAGGAACTGGTGGCCCAGATCGAACGCGACGGCTACGACGTGGCGACCGGATCGCGGTGGATGCCGGGCGACGAGGCCGACCGGCCGGCCAAGCGCGGCGTCCCCTCGCGAGGATTCAACGCCCTCGTCCGGACGATGCTGGGGTCGCGGCTGCGCGACCACCAGTGCGGATTCAAGGCGCTGTCGCGAGAGGCCTTCGAGGAGCTGAACGACGCTGTGGAGGACAAGCACTGGTTCTGGGACACCGAACTGCTCGTGCGCGCTCAGCGGCGCGGCATGCGCGTCGCCGAGTTCCCCGTCGACTGGGAGCCGAAGGGCGACTCGAAGGTCGACCTCGTGCGCGACGTGTTCGGCATGGGCAGTCAGATCCTCCGGCTGTGGTGGCAGCTGTCGGTGTCGCCGCGGATCACCCGGCGGAGAACCGTCGCCGCCGGCGTCGCCCTGACGGTGGCCGCGCTCGCGCTGATGACGGTGTATCTCGATCCCTCGGCCGTGCTCGATGCGTTCCGCGACGCCGACCCCGTGCCGGTGGCGGTCGCGACCGTCGTGTACGTCCTCTCGTGGCCGCTGCGGGGGCTTCGCTACCGCGACATCCTGGACGAGCTCGGCTATCGCGAGCGCGTGAGCTTCCTCACGGGCGCGGTGTTCATCAGCCAGACCGGGAACCTCGTGTTCCCCGCACGCGCCGGCGACGCCGTCCGCGCGTACGTGCTGAAGGCCCGCCGCGGGATCCCGTATCCGACGGGGTTCGCGTCGCTGGCGGCCGAGCGCGTGTTCGACTTACTCACGATCACAGCGATGGCGGGGGCCGTGCTCGCGGGGCTGCTCGCGACCGACGGGACCGGCGCGCTCGCGGCGGCCGTCTCGACGAACGTCCCCGGGGTCCCGCCCAGCGCGATCGCGAGGGCGATGCAGGTCTCGGCCCTCATCGGCGTTGTCGCCGTGCTCGCGCTGCTGTTCATCGTCGCCACCGCCCGAAGCGACCGCAACTACGTCCGCGACGTGATCGCCCGCTTCTCGGAGGACAGCTACGTCGAGTACGTCGTCGGCGTGGTCGAGGAGTTCGCCGCCGGCGTCCAGACCGTGGCCGGCACCCGTGAGTCGTTCCTCCGCGTGGGCGGCGTCTCGGTGATCGTGTGGACGCTCGACGTGATCACTGCGCTGCTCGTGCTCTCGGCGTTCGGCGACGCCACGGCGGCGATGACGACGACCCAGCTCGTCGTCGTCGGCTTCTTCGCCGTCTCCGTCGGCAACCTCGCGAAGGTGCTCCCGCTGTCGCCCGGCGGCGTCGGCCTGTACGAGGCGGCGTTCACCGTGTTCGTCGTCGGCCTCGGCGGCGTCCCCGCGGCGGTCGCGTTCGCCGCGGCGGTGCTCGACCACGGCGTGAAGAACCTCGTCACGGTCATCGGCGGCGTCGCGTCGATGATCGGATTCAACGTCTCGCTCACCGCCGCCGTCGACGAGACCGACGAGATCGACGAGTCCGAGACGGACCTCGAAGGCGCGGAGTTCACCGGCGACGACTGACGCTCCCGCGAGGATCAGATCTCTCGAGAGCGTGGATCGCCGCCGACCGCGAGAGCGAGAGTCCCCACCGACCGCGACCGCGTCACTCGTACAGACCGGTGACGAACGGTCCGAGCGCGCCCGCGACCGCGGTCCGGAGCGCGTCGGTCCGGTCGACGCCGCCGGCGGTGAGCGCCCCCGCCGCGCCCTGTCGACGCGCCACGTCTGACTCCCCGAGCACGTCGTCCATCACCGGCCCCAACTCCTCGCCGTCGCGGACGCGGTCGCCGATGGACGCCGGTAGCGCCAGCGACGGGCCGGCTCCGAGGCCGAGGCGGTCGCCGTCGCTGACGGCGGCCCACATCACGAGGAACAGGGTGTCGTCGCCGGCGACGGCGGACTCGCCGCCCTCGACGGCCGGTCCTCCACCCTCGGCCGCCGACCCGTCGCCGTCGAACGCCGCGACGCCTCCCTCGATCCCGACGCCGAGGTCGTACGCTCCGTCGCTCGACAGGACCGCGTTCGCGCGGTTGACCGCACCCTCGCGGGTCTCAGCGGTTCCCCGCGGCTGTTCGGCGACGCCCGAGGGGACGGGATGCGCCTCGACGACCGTCTCGTCGATCGTCTCGCCGACCCACTCCACGTCCGTCACCGCTCGCTCGGTCGCCGCGCGCTTCACCGGGTTGCCGGAGCCGACGCCGATCTGCATGGCCGGACGTTCGCGCGGTCGGACCTGTGTCTTGCCTTTCCGGTCCGTGTCTTGCTTTCCGGTCCGTGTCTTGCTTTCCGGTCCGTGTCTTGCCCTTCTGGCGACGAGTACTCCGCCCGCTCCGGTCCTCACGCGCCACCGCCGGACGCGAGGGTTCAAATACTGAGCCGCGACCACACTCGGCGTGACCAGCGACCCCGGCGGCGACGCGGACGCGGATGCCGACAGCGACGCAGACGTCGATGTCGCCGCGGGGGCGGACGCGGATGCCGACAGCGACGCAGACGTCGATGTCGCCGCGGGGGCGGACGCGGGCGGCCCGGACGGGGTCGGCGCGGACGCGGTCCGTGCGAGTCTCCGCGCGCTCGCGTTGGATGACGCACCCGCCATCGGCGCGTCCGGCGGTGACGCCGACGCGGAGGGTGGAGACCGGAATCCGACGGTCGATCGGTCCCGGGTCGAGCAACGACGGCTCGTCGCCGACGCGGAGGCGGCGATGTCGAGCGTCGAGCGAGCCGCCGCGTTCGCCGACTCGGGCGGGTTCGACGGCGTCCGCGAACTCGTCGGCGACGGGACGGGCGTCGACGACACCCTCCGCCGGCGGGCCGAGCGCGTCCTCGACGGCCTCGCGGCGTACCGGACGGCACACCGCGAGGCCGTCGGAACGCGAGCCGTTCACTTCCACCCCGGTCACGACAGCCATATGCCGTGTGGGGAACAAGCCGGAGGCAATCGATGACGCGGATCATCCACACCGGCGACACCCACATCGGGTACCGTCAGTACCACTCGCCCGAGCGGCGAGCGGACTTCCTCGACGCCTTCGAGCAGGTGATCGCCGACGCCGTGGCCGACGGGGTCGGGGCGGTCGTCCACGCCGGCGACCTGTTCCACGACCGCCGACCCGACCTCCCCGACCTGCTCGGGGTGCTGTCGGCCCTCCGCGACCTCGACGACGCCGGGATCCCGTTTCTCGCCGTCGTCGGCAACCACGAGTCGACGCGCGGCGGGCAGTGGCTCGACCTGTTCGAGTCCCTCGGGCTCGCCACGCGCCTGGGCTCGGAGCCGACGGTGGTCGGCGACACGGCCTTCTACGGCCTCGATCACGTGCCGGAGAGCCAGCGCCACAAGTTGGAGTACGAGTTCGCGCCCCACGACGCCGACGCGGCGGCGCTGGTGGGCCACGGCCTGTTCGAGCCGTTCTCCTACGCCGACTGGGACACCGAGACGGTGCTCCGGGAGTCGACCGTCGACTTCGACGCGATGTTGCTGGGCGACAACCACGCGCCCGACACCGCGGAGGTCGACGGGACGTGGGTGACCTACTGCGGGTCGACCGAGCGCGCGTCCGCGAGCGAGCGCGACGGCCGCGGCTACAACCTCGTCTCGTTCGCCGGCGACGCCGACGGCGACGACGCGGTCGACGTCCGCCGGCGCGCGCTCGAGACGCGTCCGTTCGTGTTCGTCGACGCCGAACTCGGCCCCGAGGAGGGGATCGACCGCGTCCGCGACCGCGTCCGCGAGCACGGGGTCGAAGACGCGGTCGTGATCGTCGAGGTGACCGGGGAGGGGGACCCGATCGCCCCCGCCGCAGTCGAGGAGTTCGCCGCCGACCGGGGCGCGCTCGTCGCCCGCGTCACCGACCGCCGGGAGGTCGAGACCGACGAGGAACTGTCCGTCAACTTCGCCGATCCGGACGCGGCGGTCCGCGAGCGCGTCGCCGATCTCGGGCTGTCGACGGCCGCCCGCGACGTGGACGACGTGGTCCGCGGGGAACTGGCCGACTCGAACGTCCGCGAGGAGGTGAGGCGTCGGCTCGAGGAGCGCCTCGACGAGGGCGCGCTCGCCGACGCCGTCGCCGACAGCGCGGGCGACCCGGGCGACCCGGACGACGCGACCGGGGGTGGGGTGGACGCCCCCGGCGACGCGGCGGCCGGCGACTCGTCATCTGATCAGGACGGAGTCGACGCCGCCGACGAGAGCGCCGACGCCGCCGGTGACGGCCAGCTCACGCTGGGTGATTCGCGGTGAGGTTCGACCGGGTTCGGCTGCGGAACTTCAAGCCGTACGCCGACACCGACGTTCGGCTCTCCGACGGCGTCACCGTCATCCACGGCCTCAACGGCAGCGGGAAGTCGTCGCTGCTGGAGGCGTGCTTCTTCGCGCTGTACGGGTCGCGAGCGCTCGACGGGACGCTCGGCGACGTGGTGACCAACGGGGCCGAGGAGTGCGAGGTCGAACTGTGGTTCACCCACGACGGCCGTTCGTTCAGCATTCGCCGAGAGCTGAAGCGCTACGGCGACCAAATCCAGACGACGACGTGCACGCTCGACTCCGACGACGAGGAGACCCACCGCGAGGGAGCGCGGGAGGTCCGCGAGTTCGTGGCCGACCTGCTCCGCATGGACGCGGAGGCGTTCGTCAACTGCGCGTACGTCCGGCAGGGCGAGGTGAACAAGCTCATCAACGCCACGCCGTCCGACCGCCAGGACATGATCGACGACCTCCTCCAACTCGGCACGCTGGAGGAGTACCGCGACCGCGCCGGCGACGCCCGACTGGGCGTCGAGGACGTGTTATCGGAGCGCCGCGGCGCGCTGTCGAGCCTCGCCGACCAGATCGACGAGAAGGAGGCGAAGGACCTTCACGCACGGCTGAACGACCTGCGTTCGAAGCTCTCCGAGTTGGACGAGAACCGGGAGCACTACGAGCAGCAGAAGGCGAACGCCGAGTCGACCCGAGAGGAGGCCCGCGCTGTGCTCGACGAACAGGAGGACCGCCGAGAGGAGCTGTCGGAACTGGAGTCGGAGATCGAGGACCTGGAGGCGACGGTCCGCGAGGACGAGGCCGAGCGCGACCGCCTCGGCGACCGCGTCGCGGACCGGCGCGACCGGGTCGAGGAGCTGGAGGCGACCCTCGACGAGCAACTGGCGGGCGTCGCGGTCGACGACGCGAAGCCCGAGACCGTCGACGCCCGACGAGAGACGCTGGACGAGCGTGAGGCCGACCTGCGGGAGGAGCTGCAGGAGACGCGTTCGCAGAAGAACGCCTACGAGACGCAGGCCGAGCGACTCGCCGAGCGGGCCGAGGAGGCCGAGTCGCAGGCGGCCGAGAAGCGCGAGCGCGCCGCCGACCGCGAGGGCGACGCGGAGGCGGCCGCCGAGACGCTCGCCGAGCGCGAGGAGTCGCTGGCGGAGCTGGAGGCCGAGCGCGAGGAGCTGGAGGCCGTCTTCGACGACGCCCCCGTTGACATCGGTGAAGCGGCCTCTCACCGGGAGTCGGTTCGCGAGGATCTCGACGACGTGCAAGCGGAGATCCGCGAGACGAGCAACGATCTCGCGGCCGCGCGCTCGACCGTCGAGGAGGCCGAGCGACTGCTGGACGAGGGAAAGTGTCCCGAGTGCGGACAGCCGGTCGAGAGCTCTCCGCACGTCGACAGCCTCGAGGACGACCGCGAGCGCGTCGCGACCCTCGAGGCCGATCTCGAGGCCCTGAACGACCGGAAATCGGCGCTGGAGGAGTCGCTGTCGCACGCGGAGGAGCTGGTCGAGGCGGAGAACCGACTCGGGCAGATCGCCGACACTCGAGAGCTCGTCGAGGACGCGATCGAGGAGAAAGAGTCCGAGATCGAGGGGAACCGCGAGCGCGCTGCCGACCTGCGTACGGAGGCCGAGGAGCTGGAATCGACCGCCGAGCAGCGCCGTGAGGCGGCCGGGACGCAGACCGAGCGGGCCGAGGAAACGCGGGAGACCATCGAGGGGCTCGAGGCCGACCTCGAGGCGCTCGACGACGCTCGCGACCGCCTCGACGATCTGGCGTCGACGCGGGAGGCGCTCGACGAGGCCGAGGCCGACATCGAGCGACTATCCGAGAAGCGCGCCGAGGTCGCCGACAGGAACGAGGAGCGCCGGGAGTTCCTCGCCTCGAAGCGGTCCCGGCGTGACGACCTGCGGGAGGCGTTCGACGAGGAGCGCATCGAGGAGGCACGCGACCGCCTGTCGGAGGCGAACGACTACATCGAGCAGGTGAGCGAGACGCTGACGGAGTTGGCCGAGCGTCGCGACGAGCTCACCACCCGGATCGGCGGCATCGAGGCGGAGATCGACGAGTTGGAGGACCTCCGCGAGCGTCGCGACGACCTCGCCGCTCGCGTCGACGAGCTGGAGGCGCTCCACGAGGAGACCGAGGAACTGGAGGCGATGTACGGCGACCTCCGGGCCGAGCTTCGCCGCGCGAACGTCGAGAGCCTGGAGCGGATGCTCAACGAGACGTTCGAGCTGGTGTACGGCAACGACGCCTACTCGCACATCGAACTCGACGGCGAGTACGAACTCACCGTCTTCCAGAAGGACGGCGAGCCGCTCGACCCCGAGCAGCTCTCCGGGGGAGAACGCGCGCTGTTCAACCTCTCGCTGCGGTGTGCGATCTACCGCCTGCTCGCGGAGGGGATCGAGGGCGCGGCTCCGACGCCGCCGTTGATACTCGACGAGCCGACCGTCTTCCTCGACTCCGGCCACGTCTCTCGGCTGGCGGACCTGATCGAGGAGATGCGCGGATTCGGGGTCCGCCAGATCCTCATCGTCAGCCACGACGACGAACTGGTCGCCGCCGCAGACGAACTCGTCAGGGTCGAAAAGGACCCGACCTCGAACCGCTCGACGGTCGAACACGCGAGCGACCCGTCGCTGACGACCGTCGCGAGCGAACTGAACGCCGGCGAGTAGCGCGGCGGACGATCCGCTCGCTCGACGGTCCGATCGTTCGGCTACGCGCGGAACCGATCCACGACGGTCACCGCCTCGTCGGTCGGCTCGTAGCCGCGTTCGCCGGCGACGGTCGTCTCCGCGAGCAGGCCGGCCGCGCGGAACTCCGCGAGCACCCCGTGGAGGTCCGACTCGCAGAGGTCGTAGGAGTCGAGCAGCGTCCGGACCGACAGCGGACCGCGGTCGACGAACTCCACGAGCAGTCCGAGCGCGCGCTCGTCGCGACACGCCAACACCGCCCGACGCACGTCGTTCGAGACCCCGGTGGCGGCCGCCGACAGCGGTGACTCCCCCTCCGTCTGGAGCCGGTCGTTCGGGAGATGTCGCTCTTCGCCGGTGGCCGGGTCGCGAACGAGACTCGACTCCGACGAGCGTTTCACCAACAGATATCGGGTGCCGTCGGCGTCCCGGACGGACTGCATGAGCGAACGAAGCGCCCGAGTCCGAAAAGGCGTGTCGGTGGCCGGGCGGTCAGTCCTCCCCCGCTCGGACATCGCCCCCCGTCTCGGAGGCGTCGCCGTCGGGGTGAGCATCGATCGCGGCGTCATCGTCGGCGTCGCGCTCGGCTTCGGTCGGATCGTCGGCGTCGCCGACGCCGTCGATGTCGCGTCCGGCGTCCTCAGCACTCTCCGACCCGTCGGCGTCGCCGAAGCTGTCGCGACGCTCGAACGCCCGCACGGTCTGGTAGACGCGGATCCCGGCGAGCACGCCGACGGCGGTCGCGATTCCGCCCCAGCGCCAGTCCCCCCGAAACCAGATCAGCATCGGGCCCAGCGAGACGCCGAACAGGGCCACGTTCGCGTACAGCACGGCCGCCACGAAGTGTCGCTGGATCTCGGGGTCGACGCTCTCGGGGTCGGGAAGCGAGTCCGCGGGGTTGTCGACCGACGGGACGGTGACTCGGGGGCCCCGCTCCTCGGCCCCGGAGGCCTGCCGTTCGAGGTCGAACAGCTCGCCGTCCTCGTCGTCTCCGAGCACGACGGTCCGTATGCAAAGCGTCGCAAAAGGGTTGCCGGACCGCGAGCGGGCGGCGAGCGGTCCGTGGGTCGTTCGTGGTGGACGTGATCGGACGGCGGTCGATCCCGCGTGAGCGGAGAGCGACCTGTGAACGGTCGATCGTCGGGGGTCAGACGGCCTCGGTGAGGTTCACGGCCTCTCCCGCCTCGACCCACGCGAGGGGGTTCTCGGCGTCGTAGAACACCGTTCGCCCGTCGTCCTCGTACGCCTCGACCGTCTCGACGGCCTCCTCCGGGCGCGCGCCCGAGCGCTCCAACGGGGTATCGGTTGCGTGGGTCATCTCCGGCGCGTGGTATGTGATGGCATGGTATATGCCTTTCCGTGGCGGTGTTCCTCGCGTTCGTCGCCGAGATCGCGGGAATCGACCGCTGCGTCGGATGCCCTCGCGGCGGCGTCACGCACGGGTCCTACGCCGGGGCTCGCGACCGGCGGCTACGACTCCGGCAGCGCGAACGCGTACAGCATCGCCCCGAGTACCGCCGCGAGTCCCAGCGCCGTCGCGACGGTACGGGTCGTTCCCCAGCCCAGGAGCGCGCCGGCGACGAGTGCGGTCACGAACGCCCCCGTGGCCCCCGCGAGCGAGCGTCCGACTCTGCTGGATGGGAGCGTCATCTAACAGTAGTTGAAGTCGGTACACACCGCGTCGGCCGTAAGTCGATCGCTCCCCGGACTGCACGCGTTGCCGGCGAAGGCGGTGATAGCCGCACAGATAGCGGCGACGACCGCCCCGCAGGCGAGCGACCCGATACCGACCGTCGCGACGAGACAGATCGTTCCGACGGACACGCCACAGCCGACGGTACACGCCGTTCGGTACAGTTCCTTGCAGTCGCTGCAGCCGATGTCCACGTCCGGTACGTCTACATCCGGCACCTCCACCTGCGTGGTGAATCCCTCGCTCTCGTCCACGTCCCCGCCGAGTTCGAGCCGTTCGGTGTCGACCCCGTCGGAGTCGACCACGAAGCGCTCCACGGTGAGGGTCGGCCCGGAGGAGGGCGACCGGACGGTGACCTCTCCGTCGGACTCCTCGACGGTCCCCCGTACCCGGGCGCGCATCGCCTGGCTGGCGACGAGGTCGCCGTCCGGCGAGAGTTTCACGGCGAGGTCCGCGATCGGACCCTCCGGCCCCTCGACGGGGAACGAGGTGACGTAGCGGTTCGGCCCGCCGCGCCGCTTCACGTGGTACACGGACCCGTTCTCGGCCACCGTCGCGCCGTACTCCGCCGCGAAGTGGGTATCGTACCGTCCGAACGCGTCGGTCGTCCTCGCCTCGTCGGCGATCCGTGCCGCCCGCTCGCCGGTCACTTCCGTCACCCGTTCGTTGTGCGGTCCCTCGCCGCGGTCCGGGCGTTCGCCGCCCGCGTCCGCGCTCGCCAGTCCGCCGAGGCTCGCGGTCCCGAACAGCCCGGCCAGGAATTTCATGAACGGTCGCCGATCGGTGTTGCGGGCCTCCGTGGTCGCGGCCCACGCCTCCGCACAGCCGCCGCCGTCCTCGACCGCCTCGTCGATCGCGTCCCGATACGAGTCGATGTCCCGTTCGTCTCGCGACATGGGGATTGACGCAATCCATAATCAGTTATATTTTTCTTCTTCACCACGAAATTATTTTGAACTCGGCTCGCGATCGGTGTGCTCCCTGATGGATTACGTCCCGATCCGTCCCGTCCGAAAGGGAGGTTTTTACCAGCGAACGGCCAAGGCCCGGCAATGAGCGATTCGGAGACCTCCCTCGCCGATTTCATAGGCGGCGGGGAGGGCGACGCCGAGGCGGCAGACGACGGCGACCGCCCCGCCGCGGAGGCGGCCCACGTCGCCGGCGCGGGACAAGGGCGAGTGAGCGCGGTCGTCGACCGGGAGGACATCGTCGTGCCGGACTCGACCGGCACGGTCGAGTTCATGGTCACCGCCGTCGACTACACCGTCGAGGGGACCGGGACCGAGGAGTACCCCGTCGTCCACGTGTTCGGTCGCACCACCACCAACGAGCCCGAACACGTCCGCGTGCTCGGGACCGAGCCGTACTTCTACGTCCCGACGGTCGACATCGAGGGCCGGGAACTCGCCGACGAGTACGACGTGATCCTCGACGCTCGCGAGGAGGGACCCGACGGCGAGCGCTTCGAGTCGATCCGCGGGGAGCCGGTGACGAAGGTCGTCGCGCGCACGCCTCGCGACGTGGGACAGATCCGCGACGACTTCGAGCGCACCTACGAGGCGGACATCCTGTTCCCCAACCGATTCCTCATCGACCACGGCGTCACCTCCGGGCTGCGCGTCGAGGAGCGACGGCTCGACGCCCGCGACGGCGAGGACAGAGGCCGGCTGCAGGTCACCCCCGAGCACCTGGAACCCTGCGAGGCCGACGCCGATATCCGAGTGAGCACCTTCGACATCGAGGTCGACGACCGAAACGGCTTCCCCGAGGACGGCGAGGAGCCGATCGTCTGTCTCACCTCCCACGACTCCTACCGCGACGAGTACGTCGCGTGGCTGTACGACGCGCCCGTCGGCGGCGTCGACGCGCCCGCGGTCCTCGACGACTACGAACAGATCGGCGACCGCGACAGCGACGTCGAGGTCCGGACGTTCGCCGAGGAGGACGCGATGCTCGACGCGTTCCTCGAATACATTTCTAAAACGAACCCTGATATTTTGACGGGCTGGAACTTCGAGGACTTCGACGCGCCGTACCTCCTCGACCGCTGCGAGGCGCTCGACGGCGACACCGACTTCGACCTCTCGCCGGACCGCCTCTCGCGCGTGGACGAGACGTGGCGCTCCGGCTGGGGGGGTCCGGACGTGAAGGGCCGCGTCGTCTTCGACCTCCTGTACGCCTACCAGCGCACGCAGTTCTCCGAGTTGGAGTCGTACCGGCTCGACGCCGTCGGCGAACTCGAACTTGACGTGGGCAAGGAGCGCTACACCGGCGACATCGGCGACCTGTGGGAACAGGACCCGGAGCGGCTGCTGGAGTACAACGTCCGCGACGTGGAACTGTGCGTCGAGATCGACCGCAAGCAGGAGATCGTCGCGTTCTGGGACGACGCGCGCAAGTTCGTCGGCTGTCAACTGGAGGACGCGCCGACGCCCGGGGACGCGGTCGACATGTACGTTCTCCACAACGCCTTCGGCGACTTCGTCCTCCCGACGAAGGGTCAACAGGAGGGAGAGGACTTCGAGGGCGGGGCCGTCTTCGAGCCGATCTCGGGCGTCGAGGAAATGGTGTCGGTGCTGGACCTGAAGAGCCTGTACCCGATGTGCATGGTGACGATCAACGCCAGTCCCGAGACCATCGTCGAGGACCCCGACGCCTTCGACGGCGACACCTATCGCGCGCCAAACGGCACGCGGTTCCGCAAGGAGCCCGACGGCATGATGCGCGAGATGGTCGACGAACTGCTCACCGAACGCGAGCGACTGAAGGGCGAGCGCGACGAGCACGACCCCGGTTCGGACGCCTACGAGCAGTACGACCGGCAGCAGGCTGCGACGAAGGTGATCATGAACTGCTTCACGCCGGACACAGAGGTGCTTACGCCGGACGGTGTCCGTGATATCGCCGACCTCGACGTGGGCGAGGAAGTCTACTCGCTCGACCCGGAGACGTTGGAGATGGAGACAAAGCCGGTCGTCGAGACCCACGCGTACCCCGACTACCGCGACGAGCTGGTCGACATCGAGACGGACAAGATCGACTTCCGCGTCACACCGAACCACCGGATGCTCGTCCGGAAGACCGAGACGAACGGGGTCTCGTGGGACGAGGACGACTACCGGTTCGTCGAGGCTGGCGACCTCGATCGCGCTACGAACTATCAACTCCCCCACGACTGGTCGGGGCCGGACGGCGAGGATGTCGGCGATATCGACCTCACGCGCCTCCTTGACGGCGACTACGAGGTGTGGGCGAACAACGAGGTACACGGCCACACGCTCGCGGCGGAGCTCGGGTACTACCCGAAGAAAGTAGTCAGGAACGACCTCGGAACGACCGGATACGTGTTCTCAGCCGAGGAGTTCGAGGAGCACCGCGAGTACCTCGACAAGGTCTGCTCGGAGTTCTACGTCCACAGCGAGCCGAACCGAAAGTGGATCCCACGAACGTACGACGGCGACGACTTCCTCGACCTGCTGGCGTGGTACATCACGGAGGAGAACGTCTACACGTCTGAGGAGAAGCGGTTCGGTGAGAAACTCCGCGGCTCCGCGACGACCGTCAAGATCGCACAGAACGTCGCTCCGGACGGGGGTGAGTCGAGTCACGCCGCTATCGGCGACCTCCTCGACCGGATGGGATTCGACACGTACGCGGACGAGCGGGGATACCAGTTCACGTCGAAGCTCCTCGGTGAAGCGCTCAGAGAACTATGCGGCGCGGACAGCTTCGAGAAGCGGATTCCCGACTTCGTGTACGACGCGAGCCGCGAGCAGAAGCGACGGTTCCTCGACACGCTTGTCGCCGGCGACGGCGACCGACAGTCCGGGAACTCGTGGCGCTACACGACCTCCAGCGAGCGTCTTCGGGACGACGTGCTTCGGCTGTGTGCACATCTGGGCCTCACGGCGAACTACAACCACGACAGCGGGTCGTGGCGGATCTACTGTACGGAAGACTCGAAGAACACCCTTCGAATGCACCGCAGCGGGGGCACCAGCACGGCCGATGACGGGGTATACTGCGTTACCGTTGCAGACAACCACACCCTCCTCGCGGGCCGCAACGGACGGTTCCAGTTCGTCGGACAATCGCTGTACGGCGTTTCGGGATGGGATCGGTTCCGCCTGTACGACAAGGAGAACGCCGCCGCGATCACGGCGATGGGCCGTCGAGTGATCGAGTTCACCGAACAGGCGGTGGACGAACTTGATAGGAAAGTGACATATGGAGACACCGATTCGGTCATGCTGAGCCTAGACGATGTCTCCCCAGAGGACGTAGAGAACATCACGGTTCCCGAAGCGATGCCCGACGCGCATCCGGAGATGTCCGACCACGAACTCCTCCGGATCGCAGCCGTGATCCAGCTCTCGGAAGAGGTCGAGGACCACATCAACTCCCGGTACGACGACTTCGCGAGCGAGGAGCTCGACGCCGAGGAACACCGCTTCGAGATCGAGTTCGAGAAGCTGTACCGTCGGTTCTTCCAGGCGGGCAAGAAGAAGCGCTACGCCGGCCACATCGTCTGGAAGGAGGGCAAACACGTCGACGACATCGATATCACCGGGTTCGAGTACAAGCGCTCGGACATCGCGCCCGTCACCAAACGGGTCCAAAAGCGCGTCATCGAGATGATCGTCCACGGCGAGGACACCGAGGACATCACCGACTACCTCCACGAGGAGATCCAGAGCTTCCTCGACGGCGACGCCGACCTCGACGAGGTGGGGATCCCCGGCGGCATCGGCAAGCGCCTGGACGGGTACGAGACCGACACGGCCCAGGTCCGCGGCGCGAAGTACGCGAACCTCATGCTCGGCACGAACTTCCAGCGCGGCTCCAAACCCAAGCGGCTCTACTTAGAGAAGGTCCATCCCGACTTCTGGGCGCGGATGGAGGACGAGCACGGGCTGGACCCGCAGACCGACCCGCTGTACGGGGAGTTCAAGCGGGACCCCGACGTGATCTGCTTCGAGTACGCCGACGAGGTGCCCGAGGAGTTCTCCGTCGACTGGGACAAAATGCTCGACAAGACGCTGAAAGGACCGATCGCCCGGATCATCGAGGCCCTCGGGATGTCCTGGGAGGAGGTCAAAAGCGGCCAGGAACAGACCGGCCTCGGCAGCTTCATGTAGGAGGGTCGATACTCGACTCGAGAACGCTGGTTTCCGATCCGAAAAACGATTTTCCGTGCGAACGAATCGCATAGTGGCTGATGCGAAACCTTGATGCGTTGAACGACCCCATCACAGGGTAGAGGAGTACTCACGAACATGGCGACACTCGAACTTCAGAACCTCCAGGCGGAGGTCGCAGAGACGGGCGAAGAGATCCTCCGGGGCGTCGACCTCGAAGTGAAAAACGGCGAGATCCACGCGTTGATGGGTCCGAACGGATCCGGGAAGTCGACGACCGCGAAGGTCATCGCGGGGCACCCGGAGTACGAGGTCACCGGCGGCTCGGTGACGCTCACGCTCTCGGAGGCGGACGTGGCCGACATCGACGCCGACCTCGACGAGGAGGACCTCACCTGGGAGCTTCTGGACCTGGAGCCGAACGAGCGCGCCGCGCTCGGCATCTTCCTCGGCTTCCAGTACCCCGCGGAGATCGAGGGCGTGACGATGGTGAACTTCCTCCGACAGGCGCTCAACGCCAAGCGCGATGAGCGCGAGGAGCTGTTCGAGGACGACGACGAGGACGACGACGAGACCGAGACCGGCGACGAGGACGCCGGCTACGACACCTCTCCGATGGAGGGTCCCGCGGACGACGGCGACATCGGCGTCGCCGAGTTCCAGCAGCTCCTGAAGGAGAAGATGGAGCTGCTCGACATGGACGAGAAGTTCGCCGAGCGCTACCTCAACGCCGGCTTCTCCGGCGGCGAGAAGAAGCAAAACGAGGTGCTCCAGGCGGCCATTCTGGAGCCCTCGATCGCCGTGCTCGACGAGATCGACTCCGGGCTGGACATCGACCGCCTGCAGGACGTCTCGAAGGGTATCAACGCCCTCCGCGACGAGCAGGACACCGGCATCCTCCAGATCACCCACTACCAGCGCATCCTCGACTACGTCGAGCCGGACCACGTCCACGTGATGCTCGACGGCGAGATAGCCAAGTCCGGCGGCGCGGAGCTGGCCGAGAAGCTGGAGGACGAGGGGTACGACTGGGTTCGCGACGAAGTCTACGGCACGGCGTAATCTAATATGGTTACTGAACAGCCTAATGTGCACACGACCGTAAACACGATCAACACATGAGTTCCGAACAGAACCACCTGAAGGAGACCGACACCGAGGAGCGCTTCGACTTCAAGAAAGAGGAGAAGTCGGCGTTCCAGACCGAGAAGGGGCTGACCGAGGAGACGATCTACGCGATCTCCGAGGACAAGGACGAACCCGAGTGGATGTTGGAGCGTCGCCTGCGCGCGCTCGAGCAGTTCCAGGAGATGCCGATGCCGACCGATTGGCCGGGCCAGCCCGACCTCTCGGAGGTCGACATCGACGAGATCGTCCCGTACATCCGCCCCGACGTGGACGTCCGCGCGGGCGTCGACGACTGGACGGAGCTGCCCGACGAGATCAAAGACACCTTCGACAAGCTGGGCATCCCCGAGGCCGAAAAGAACGCCCTCTCGGGCGTCGGCGCGCAGTACGAGTCGGAGGTCGTCTACCAGAACATGCAGGAGCGCTGGGAGGAGAAGGGGGTCGTCTTCTGCAACATGGACCAGGCGGTCCAGGAGCACGAGGAGATCGTCCGCGAGCACTTCATGACGACGTGCGTCCCCCCGAGCGACAACAAGTTCGCCGCGCTTCACGGAGCCGTCTGGTCGGGCGGTTCGTTCGTGTACGTCCCCGAAGACGTCACCGTCGAGATGCCCGTGCAGGCGTACTTCCGGATGAACTCCGAGGGGATGGGCCAGTTCGAGCACACGCTCATCGTCGCCGAGGAGGGCTCGGAGGTCCACTACATCGAGGGCTGCTCCGCGCCGAAGTACTCCGCGTTCAACCTCCACTCCGGCGGCGTCGAGGTGTTCGTCGGCGAGGACGCCCACGTCCAGTACTCGACCGTCCAGAACTGGTCGAAGAACACGTACAACCTCAACACCAAGCGCGCGCTCGTCGAGAAGAACGGCCGGATGGAGTGGATATCCGGGTCGATGGGGTCGAAGGCGACGATGCTGTACCCCTCCTCGATCCTGAAGGGCCGCGGTGCCTCCGACAACCACATCACCATCGCCTTCGCGGGCGAGGGCCAGAACATCGACACCGGCGCGAAGGTGTACCACAACGCGCCGGACACGAAGTCGACCATCGAGTCCAAGTCGATCTCGAAGGACGGCGGCCGCACGAACTACCGCGGCCTCGTCCACATCGCCGACGGCGCGGAGGGCTCCTCGACGGCCGTCGAGTGTGACGCGCTGATGTTCGACAACGAGTCGACCTCCGACACCATGCCGTACATGGAGATCAACGAGTCGAAGGTCGACGTCGCCCACGAGGCGACCGTCGGGAAGATCGGCGACGAGGACGTGTTCTACCTGCAGTCGCGCGGCCTCGACGACGACGACGCCAAGCAGATGATCGTCTCGGGCTTCATCGAGCCGATCACGGAGGAACTGCCCATCGAGTACGCCGTCGAGCTCAACCGGCTCGTCGAACTGGAGATGGAGGGCTCGCTCGGGTAACCCCCAGCGCTCCGTCACCATCCACTCACCACACACAATGAGCACACAGCTACCCGCGAGCATCTCCGAGGAGACCGTCGAGACGATCTCCGCGGAGCGCGACGAACCGGACTGGCTCCGCCGGACGCGCCTCGACGCGCTGTCCGCGCTGGAGGAGCTAGAGATGCCGAGCGTCATCGAGACGCCCGGTCGCCGCTGGACCAACCTCGAGGACCTCGACTACGAGTCGATCGTCGACCCGCTGGACCAGCGCGACGAGACCGAGCGCGTCTCCGCCGAGGGCGCGGAGGTCCTGGACTTCGAGACCGCTCTCGAGGAACACCCCGAACTCGTCGAGGCCAACTTCGGCTCGGTCACCGACCCCGAGACGAACTACCTCACCGCGCTGTCGACGGCGCTGTTCACCACGGGCACGGTCATCTACGTCCCCGAGGGCGTCGACGCCGAGGACGTGAAGATCCGCGCGGAGATGAACAGCACCTCGCTGTTCAGCCACACGCTCGTCGTCGCCGAGGACAACGCCTCCGCGACGATCCTCGAGCGGATCTCCAACGGCGCGGACGTCGACGGGGACCGCTACTTCAGCAACCTCGTGGAGATCGTCACGGGCGAGAACGCGTACGTCCAGTACGGCTCGCTCCAGAACCTCGACGAGGACGTGTACGACTTCACGCTCAAGCGCGGCGAGGCCGCCAGGTACTCGACGATCAGCTGGATCGAGGGGAACATCGGCTCCCGACTCACCCGCTCGGACATCGAGACGGAGCTGAACGGCGACTCCTCGGAGACGAAGATCGTCGGCGCGTTCTTCGGCCACGACGATCAGCACTTCGACATCAACGCCCGCGTCTGGCACAACGGCGAACACACGACCGCCGACCTCGTCACCCGCGGCGTCCTCGACGACGAGGCGCGCTCGGTGTACGAGGGCGTCCAGGACGTCGGCCGCGACGCCTGGGACACCAGCTCCTACCAGCGCGAGAACACCCTGATGTTGAGCGACGAGTCCGAGGCCGACGCCTCGCCGAAGCTCATCATCCACAACCACGACACCGAGGCCTCGCACTCGGCGACCGTGGGCCAGGTCGACGCGGAGGACCTGTTCTACATGACCTCCCGGTCGATCCCGCAGAACACCGCGCGCAACATGCTCGTCGAGGGCTTCTTCGTCCCCGTCCTCGAGGAGGTCGAGGTCGACGAGCTGCGCGACGACATCGAGGACCTGATCGTCGCGCGCCTCGACTGAGGCCGCGGCGTCGACTCTCACTTCGTACGCGGATTTTCACGGTTTCGCCGCGTTGTACGAGGCTCCGCCTCTCCGCTCGACAGCGACCGCGTCGGCGACTCAGTCGCCGCGCTCGACGGTCTCCACGTCGAACGCGACGCCTGTCCCCTCCAGCCGGTCGATCAGCGGCAGTCCGATCCCCGACGCCGGGGTGAGCACGCCGCCGTCGTACGGGGACTCGACGTCTCCCCGGGCGAGACACACCGCCGACTCGCCGAGCATCCGACAGGTGGAGCCGTATCCGGGGTCGCGGTCCCCGCGGACCGTCGCCTCGACCGCGAACCCTCCGGGGTGGTCGTCGGACGCGCCCGTTCCGCGCAGGCGGACCGCGAAGGAACTGTCTTCGATAGTCTCCTCGTCGGGGCCGTCCCCCGGATCGGGGAAGACGTACCGGTCGAGGGCCCGCCGGAGCGGACCGATCGAGAGCGCACCCGCGAGCAGGCCCTGGCCGAGGGCGAGCGCGCCCGCGCGGACGGCACCGCCGACGCCGTCGCCGGTCGCGAGCGCCTCGCCGTACCGAAAGGCGTGGCCCCACGGGTGCTCGAGGAGCGCGTTCGAGCGGCTGACGACCGGCTCGTTGATCTGCGCCATGACGAACGGCGCGGTCCACGTGTCGAGGTCGCGGTCGTAGCCGACCCAGCGCTGGGGGCGGTCGGCCGGCGCGTCCCGACTCTCAGGGGGATCGAGCGGGCGCGGATCCGCGAGGATCCGGCGCACCTCGCGGTCCTCGTCGGCGGTCTCGTACAGCTCGACCATGCTGGCGATCGTGCCGCCGCTGAACGCGCCGCCGCGGATCGAGACCAGTCCGCGGACCTCCTCACACGGGGAGCCCAGGGTCTCCTCAGCGTGGGTCTGGAGCAGCAGCGTGCCGATGTCGCTCGGGACGGAGTCGAAGCCGCAGCCGTGGACGATCCGCGCGCCGGTCTCTCGGGCCCGTTCGTGGTGCTCGTCGATCGTCTGGCGCATCCAATGGACCTCGCCCGAGAGGTCGCAGTAGTCCGTTCCGTGCGCGACGCAGGCGGCGACCAACTCGGTGCCGTAGGTGGCGTAGGGACCGACGGTCGTACAGACGACGGCCGCGCGCTCTGCGATCGCGTCGAGGCTCCCCCGGTCGAACGCGTCGCCGACGAGGAGAGGGAGGTCGGCGAGGCCGTCGTCGCGGTCGGCGGCGTCGCGGTCCCCATCGTCGCGGCCGGCGTCGCCTCCTCGCTCCCCTGCGGCCACCTCGTCGCGGACGGCGGCGAGGCGCTCTCGGCTTCGACCCGCGAGGGCCCAGTCGAGGTCGCTCGCGCCGTAGCGGTCGGCGAGGTAGTCCGCGACGAGGCGACCGGTGAACCCCGTGGCACCCCAGAGGACGATGTCGTACTCGCGGTCGTGATCGGGCATGGTGTCGTCTCGGAGAACGGTCGGTTCCGGTATCAGCGTTGCCGCCGACGCGTCGCGGGCCGGTCCCGGCTCAGTCGTCGCTGAACACCGCGGTTCGCCCGGCCGATCGACCCAGTCTGACCAGGGCGGGCAGCGCCGCCAGCGCGAGGAGGAACTCGCTGCCGCCGGCGACGACGAACGCGGCCGTGAACCCGAAGCGGGCGGCGACCGCGCCGCCGACGAGCGCGCCGGCCAGGAAGCCGAGACTGCCGGCGGCGTTGAACCCCGCGACGGCCGCGCCGCGACCGGTCGGTCCGCCGAGGTCGACGACGAGCGCGAGCGTCGCCGGGGCCATCAGCGCGCCGAGCACGCCGACGACGACCATCGTCGCGGCGACGAGCGGCACGGTCGGCGCGAACCCGACGGCGACGACGACCAGCCCGAACACGGCCGACCCCGCGGCGACGGGGGCGACGCGGCCGACCCGGTCCGACAGCAGGCCGAACGGGTACTGAAGCAGCGCGAACGGCGCGAAGAAGGCCGCGAGCAACAGCCCGGTCGCGCCCGGTCCGAGGCCGAACTCCTGGCGGAAGTACAGCGTCCCGACGAGCGCGAAGAACCCCGCGTTGAGCCGGTCGACGAACGCGAAGGCGTACGGGACCGCCAGATCCCGTCGGTCACGCAGGCCCGCCAGCAGCGCGGCCAGTCCGCCGTGGTGTCGGTCGCCGTCGCCGGCGGCCTCGCCGTCTCGATCGCCCGGGTCGCCCGCGCGGCCGGGGACCCGATCCGGCGTCGCGAGCGCGCCGGCGGCGGCGACGGCCAGGAGGCCGCCGGCTGCGACGAGGGGGACGGTGGGACCGACCTCGAACAGCTGCCCTCCGAGCGGCGCGCCGGTCGCCGTGCCGAGACCGATGGCGATGCCGGCGACGCCCATGTTCCGGCCGTTGCCGCCGCCGCGGTCGGCGAGCGCGGAGATGGCGAGCGAGAGCGCCCCGACGGTCATCGCGCCCTGAAGCCCGCGCACGAACAGGGCGAGCACGAAGGCCGTCGAGAGCACGAGCGGTCGGGCGAAGGGGAGCGGTACGACGAGCGCACCGGGGACCGTCTCGGGGGGTGCGACGACGGGTAGCGCCGCCAGCGCGAAGTAGCCGACAGCGCCGCCGGCGGCGGCGACTGATACCAGCCGGCGTCGCTCGCCGAGGCGGTCCGACACGGTGCCCCACGGCCCCGCGAAGACCACGAACGCGGCGAACTCC
The DNA here is from genome assembly GCF_021431925.1 of Halobaculum sp. CBA1158. Classification (NCBI taxonomy): domain Archaea; kingdom Methanobacteriati; phylum Methanobacteriota; class Halobacteria; order Halobacteriales; family Haloferacaceae; genus Halobaculum; species Halobaculum sp. CBA1158. The sequence goes on from NZ_CP090371.1 coordinate 1,074,560, forward strand.
GCGGCGAGAAACAGCGTCGGCGCGGCGAATCCCCGGCCGCCGAGCACCTCGGATAGCAGGTCGACGCCGGGGTACACGAGCGTCTGCGCCAGGAGGACCGCGTACACGACGAGCGCCAGCGCGATCCGGTCGCGCCGGTCGTCGGTCTGCCCGCCTCCGGCGTCGCCCGCGTCTGTCATCGGCAGCCCTTGGACCGGGGGTGGCTTGAGCGTTCGGCGTCGGGACGCCGAGGGGAAGGCTTACGGTCGCCGTCGTCCGAACATTCGTCGATGAACGTCGAACCGTGCGACGACCGGTCCGTCGACCCCGATCGCGGCGGTGATCGCCGATGAGCGTCGGGCAGCGGGTCGCGTCCGACCACCAGCTCGCGCGCCTGCTCCAGATCGGCGTCGTGCTGGAGGAGGTGGTCGAGGCGCGATCGACCCGTCACCATCGGGAACTGGACGGCGCGTTCGACGCCGAGATCGAGGCGTTGCTGACGGGGGCGGCCGAGGAGTCGGCCGACCACCGCCGACGGCTGGAGGAACTCATCGACGAACTGGACGCGGATTCCGTCTCCTACGAGGAGATCGAAGCGCTCGTCGAGGCGCAGTACGGACAGACGAAGCCCGAGGACTTCGACGGGCTGTTGTACGACCAGCTGTGTAACGAGGAGACCGCGTACAAGTTCTACGACGACCTCATCGCGGCGATCGAGGGGAGCGATTCGGAGTTCTCCGTCGACCGCGAGCGGGTGCTCGAGACGCTTCGAGGCATCCGCGCCGAGGAGGCCGAGGGCGTCGAGGAGATCACCGGAATCATGGAGCGCCGATAACGATGAACACCGCAGATCAGTACCTGAAGGCCATCTATCTGGTACAGGAGATGGAGGACGGCCCCGCCTCGACCGGCGCGGTCGCCGACGGCCTCGACGTGAGCCCCGCCTCCGCCAACGAGATGATCGGCAAACTCGAGGAGCGCGGGCTCGCCGAACACGAGAAGTACAAGGGCGTCTCGCTGACGGACGAGGGGATCGTTCGGGCGCGTGAGGCGCTCTCGAACTACTGCATCATCGAGCGCTTCCTCGCGAACGTCCTGGAGGTCGAGGAGTTCCGCGCGGAGGCGCGCTCGCTCGAGGCGGTCATCGACGACACCGTCGCCGAACGCCTCGACACGATCATCGATCGCTCCTCGGAGTGCCCCGACTGCTTCGACGCCGAGACGGACGCCTGCGAGTTCCTCGCCGAGGCCGAGCCCGAGAACCTGGCCGACTGAGGACCGCGGCGATCACGCCGAAGTCTTGGGATTCTCTGACACGCCCACGGCCGTCGTCACCGTCGCCACGGCCGCCGTAACTGTCTCCTGTGGGAAGGTCGGCGGTGTTAAGTGACGGGAGTCGGTAGAACGGTCCGAATGGGTGTTGGTGTGGCCAGTCGGCTCCGATCGCTCGTGGGGGCGAGCGAGGACCGACACGACTTCGAGTGTACGGCCTGCGGGTTCGGCTTCGACGCGAACAGACAGCAATGTCCGGAGTGCGGGGGGTTCGACATCCGTCGGGCGTAGCTCACCCCGGCGACGACCGCGACCGATCGGCGGTCCAGAAAGCAACTCTATTGTACGGCGGTCCAGTAGTAGTAGTAGACGCGCAGTCCCGTGGTGTAGTGGCCAATCATGAGGGCCTTTGGACGCGATCCGGCTCTGCCGGTTGCGGGAGACAGCCTTCGACGGCGGTTCGAATCCGCCCGGGACTATTCTGTCCGAGCGAAGCGAGGACGAATAGGCGCTCGGCGGATTCGAAGCAGGGAACGGAGCGAAGCGGAGTGACCGCGGTTCGAATCCGCCCGGGACTATTTTCGTCCGAGAAAACTGCCCGATTGAAGAGACTTCCACCCCGGATCGAGGAAGCCCAGACGTCCGGGACGGGGTAGAAGAGTTCGCCGGCGACGTTTTCACGCCGCGTTCCCTGCGACCGACCGTGACGCTCACCGTTCACGACATTCGCAACGGAATCCGGGGCGGCGTCGGTCGGTTCAAGCGCGAGACGACCGCGACGTTCACCAAGGAGGAGTTGGCGGCGCTGGGGGACGCGCTCGACGTTCCCCCGTCCCGGCGGTCGACGAACGAGGCGACGCGCGCGGCCGTCAGGGTCGCCGTCGGACTGGCCGAGTCGACCGACGAGGCCGACACGGGGAGCTTCTCGAAGCCGGAACTGGAGGCGATCGCCGACGCGCTCGGTGTCGAGCCCGTCGAGGGCGACGAGCCGGACCCGCTGTACTGACCGCGATTAGATGAACGAGACGGCGTACGCCAGCGACGAAAATACCATCAGGCCGACGAGCACGAGCGCGAGCACCTGTTGACGGTCCATGCCGCACACGCCGGTCCGAGGGATCAAACCTCCTTCGGTCGACGCGCGCTCACAGACTGAACAGCAGGTACGGGACGCCGAACAGCAGGAGCGTCATGACCGCGAGGATCGCGCCGTAGCCGGCGGCGGTGCCGACGGCCGCTCGGAACGACTCGTGTGTCACCGCGTCGAGGTCCATACCCGAGGCTCCGGCGGCGCGCACAAAACCGTTCCCCTCGTCGCCCGCGCGGTCGGGCGACCCCGCGTTCGATCCGTTCAAGCCGCCGGCAGCGCACGAACGCGTATGGGAACGCCGCTCGACTCGCGCGAGGCGCAGGTCGCGGAGGTGCTCGACAGGCTCTACGAGGAGTACCCCGACACGGACATCTCGCTGAACTTCTCGACGGAACTGGAGCTGCTGGTCGCGGTCGTCCTCTCGGCTCAATGTACCGACGAACGCGTCAACGACGTGTGCGAGGACCTCTTTGGGAAGTACCGGTCCGCGCAGGACTACGCCGAGGCCAGCGAGGACGAACTCGCCGACGACATCTACGGGATCACCTACCACAACAGCAAGGCGGGGTACCTGAAGGGTATCGGCGAGACCCTCGTCGCCGAGCACGACGGGGAGGTGCCCGACACCATGTCGGCGCTGCGGGACCTCCCGGGCGTCGGCCGCAAGACGGCGAACGTGGTGCTTCAGCACGCCCACGACGTGACCGAAGGGATCGTCGTCGACACGCACGTCCAGCGCATCTCGCGGCGGCTCGGACTCACCACCGAGGAGCGCCCCGAGGCGATCGAGTCCGACCTGATGGCCGTCGTCCCCGAGGACGACTGGCGGATGTTCACCCACCTGTTCATCAGCCACGGTCGAGCGACGTGCACGGCCCAGAACCCGGAGTGCGACGACTGCGTGCTCGCGGACGTCTGTCCGTCCGAACGCGGCGACGCCGCCGTCGATCTTGCCAGCGACGAGGCGTGGTGACGGCCGGGACCCGGGCCGGAACCGTCACGCCGTCACGCCGTCCGACCGTTCGACCGCCTCACGCGACGTACAGCCCGTAGTAGCGGTACACGCCGACGACGTACGCGAGCAGCCAGAACAGCACGTAGCCGAACACGCCGATCCGGAGGCGGCCCCGCCACGCACCCATGTTCTCGTGGAGGTCGTTCAGGCTCGTGTCCGGGTCGTTCACCTCGTAGAGGTCCGCGTCGCGCTTGACCTGGAAGATGCGGACGATCCCGGTGAGGCCGAACGCGAGCAGCGCGTACGCCTGTAGCCCGAGAAACGCGTGGAGCGCGGCGACCCCGCCGAACTGGTCGAACAGGCGGGGGATCATCCAGCCGACCACCGGAACCGTGTTGAGCACGAGGCCGGGCAGGATGACCCAGAGGTGACGCACCAGGCGGTCCCAGGTCACGTGGTCCTGGTCGCGCCCGACCATGATCCACGCGCCGTACAGGTAAAACGGGAAGCTCGCCGTCACCATCGCACCCGCGACCGTCGCCACCGTTCCCGCCGAGTACATCCGATCCCAGTTCCGGACGGCGTGTCCCTAAGCCCTCCGGACGACGTGTGCCCGATTTCCCCGGACGACGTGGCCCGATCTCTCGGGGCGGTGACCCACCGGACCGAACCCTCGGAGGGGGCCGCGCTGTCCCCCTCCGTCCCACGCCGCGGCGCTTATGCGGCTCGGGCCCCGACTTCGAGAGGATGACCGACGCCTCGGACGAGCAGTCCGCCGAGCGGGTCGCGACGGCGTCGTCGCCCTCGGATCCGGCCGGCGACGACGAGTCGATCGAGGCGCTGCGCGCGGAAGTCGAGGAGAAGTACGACTTCGACAACTTCCGCCCGGCGGACATGGCCGAGATGACGGCCGCCGAGTGGGAGGCGGCGTTCGACCCGGACACGTGGATCACCGGTCGAGACCTTCTCGACCGCGTCGAGAAGGACCTCCGCAACCAGATCGCCTCGCGTGAGGTGTTCGCGGTGCTGGAGCGGCGCTCGGACCCCCCCTCGGTGGTCGCCTACTCTGACGAGGGCTGGGCGGTCGTCTACGGCGACGGCAGCGTCGAGGGCGAGGGGACCGTGCTTCGCGACGTGAAGCCGACGGTCGCGCTGTGTTCGATGGACTCCTACGAGGTCCGTGAGCCCCCCGAGGAGTACGAACTGCCGACGCCCGAGGAGGTGAAGTCTGGAACGGGCGAGTTCGGGAACCTCATGATACAGACGGTCGCCGGGATGCAGATCCTCGGCGGGCTCGTGCTCGGTGCGGTGTGGCTGGTGAGCGTGCTCTCGCGCGGGCCGGTGACGTGGGTTCCCCTGCTCCCCGACTTCTCCGTGACGACGATCGCCGCGCCCGTCGCCGCGCTCTTCTTCCTGTTCATCGGCGTGTTCCTGTTCGCGGTCGTCGCGAACGCGCGTCTGTCCGACAGATTCCGCGCCGAGGAGTACCGCGACCGGCTCCGGGCCGCGGGGATCACGGAGGGGGGCGACGCCGAGTTCGTCCCCTTCGAGGAGGTGGCCGAGGAGGCGCTGGCGGCCGCCCGCGGCGAGGAGCCGTCGCGGCGGGACACCTCCGTTCCGCCGAGCGAGGGTTCGGGAGCAGTCGGCCCGCCCGACCGTGGCGACGGACGCGACGAAACCGGCGGCTAGGGGCCGCTCCGTGGGGCCTCGGGGGCGGTGAGGTCGGTGGGTTTATGCGCGCCGAACCCCGAGACTGATCCACCGATGAAGAGGCGGGACTTTATGCGACAGGCCGGCGGTGCGACGGCCGCCCTCGGGGCGGGCGCGACCGCGACGGCCGGCACCGCGACGGCCCAAGAGGAGGGCGGTGGCGGCGGCCAACAGCCCGACTTCGGCGGCTACACCGACGGTGCCGAGGGAGGATCCTACGAGGACCTCCGCGGCGAGTCGGAGGTGACCATCGAGGTCGGGGCCGGCGGGGGCCTCGCGTTCACACCGACCGAAGCATGGATAGACACCGGAACGACCGTCGTCTTCGAGTGGGTGTCGGACGGGCACAACGTCCTCTTCGACGACAACCCGGGCGACGTGTCCGGCCACGAACCGCTGGAAGACACCGACTTCAGCTTCGAGGTGACGTTCGAGTCCGGCGGGGTCTACACGTACTACTGTGACCCCCACCGCAGCCTCGGTATGCTCGGAGCGATCGCCGTGGGCGAGGAGGTCCCGACGGTGTCCACCGGCGGTGGCGGCGGCCGGAAAGAACTGCACGACCTCGGGGTCGCGATCCAGGCACACTGGGTCGGCGCGGCGACGATCCTGGGGATCATCATGACCGTCATCTTCACCTTCTACGTGGTGAAGTACGGCGAGTCCGCCCATACGGGCACGGGGAGATAACACATGTCCAGCACCGGATCGACCTACGGCGACATCCACCGCTACGAGCCGGCCCGCGAGAGCACCGCCGCGGCCATCGCGATCGTCCTCTTGACGATCGTCGAGGTCGTGTTCGTGTTCATGTTCACCTACGGCCTCGTCAACGGCTGGGGCCTCTCGGACACGGGGAACATGTTCCTGGGCGGCATCCTCGCGGTGATATTCATCGATCTGGCGTTCATCCTGGCGCTGTACCGCAAGGAGTTCCTTCCGGACGTCGTGATCGTCAAGAAGCGGCGTCGCAAGTGGGAGGACCTCTACATCCGCGAGGAGGACGTTGACGGAACCGAGCTCGGTGGCGACGCGTGGGAGCAGGTGAAACGCGCCGTCTACCCCTACTACAAGCGGTGACACGATGAGTCTGGAAAAGAAAGACGAGCACGACCACAAGAACTGGCTCGAGAGCAAGGACCTCACGCCGGTGGAGGCGACGTTCCTCACCGCGCTCATCTGGGTCGACAAGCGACTCCGGATCGTCGACTACCTCGAACTGCTGGAGTCGCTGTACTACCGGTCGAACCTCCAGATGCCGAAGTCCCACACCGAGCAGTACGACCTAGACAACAAGTTCTGGTACTGGTACGCGCTGTACACGCTGGGGTTCTTCAGCACCCTCGCGTACGTCGTGGCGGCGATATCGGGCGCGCTACTCGGATTCTACTACGTCCCCGCGGTCGGCTCTGCGGGACCGGGCGAGGCGTCGATCGCCTACAGCCAGATCGCGTTCATCATGCGGGACCTCCAGTTCGGCTTCATGCTGCGGTCCATCCACCGGTGGTCCGCGCAGGTGATGACCGCGGCGGTGTTCCTGCACATGCTCCGCGTCTACTTCACGGGCGCGTACAAGGAGCCGCGGGAGCTGAACTGGCTGCTCGGCATCGTGCTCATCTCGCTGACGATGGTGTTCGGGTACTCCGGATACCTCCTGCCGTGGGACCAGCTGGCGTTCTGGGCCGGCCAGATCGGCGTCGAGATGAGCCTCTCGATCCCCCTCATCGGCGAGTGGGTCGCCCAGCTGCTGTTCGGCGGCTTCTCGCTGAGCCAGGCGACGCTGCAGCGGATGTACATCCTCCACGTGTTCCTGCTCCCGTTCGTGGTGACGGCGCTCATCGCGCTGCACATCGGCATCGTGTGGGTGCAGGGAATCGCGGAGCCGCACTAAGACAATGACCGACGACACCACCAACACGGACGGCGAACCGCGGACGGACGGCGGCGGCACCGGCATCGTCGCGCCGGACGACGAGACCCCGACGTGGCGCGAGCGCAAGGAGCGCACCGAGGGGCTCTCCCGGCTGACGTACGAGTACTTCGAGCGCGCGCGACGCGAGGACGAGGACCTCCGTCGCGAGTCCGACTACGTCGAACGCGACGTGCTCGCGTTCCCGACGTGGCCCCACGAGACCGTGCGCAACCTCGCGCTCACCAGCTTCTTCGTCGGGATGATCATCTTCCTGTCGGCGACGTTGCCCCCGCACATCGGCAACCCGGCAAACCCCAACTCCACGCCGGCGATCATCCTGCCCGACTGGTACCTCTACTGGTCGTTCGGGCTGCTCAAGCTCGGCCCGCTCAACCCCGAGTTGAGCATCCTCGGCGGACAGAAGCTGATGGCCGACCGCACGTACGGCGTGCTCGCCAACGGCATCATCGTCGGGGCGATCGCGGTGGTCCCCTTCCTCAACAAGGGGAGCGCGCGTCGCCCCGTCGAGCAGCCGTTCTGGGCGGCCGTCGGCATGTTCGGCGTGACGCTGGCGTTCACGCTGTCGATGCTGTCGATCAAGAACCTCATGCCGATGAACACCGACCTGCTGTTCGACCTGACGTTCTTCCTCCCGATCGTCGTCGGGGCGATCTCCTACGCCGTGCTGAAGACGATGCGTGAGGGGTACATGTACGACCTCAACCGTCGGTACTACCGGCTTCGGCCGCCGAAGTAGGCCGAGGTCGTTCCCACCGCGGACCGACGGTCGGTCTCCCGCCGCCGACCGTCGATCTCACCGTCTCGCGCGTCCGGTTTCCGTTCTCCCGCCGTTCGTTGTCACCGATAGTGCCGCCCGGGTTCAAAGGACATAGTACCGTCGGGCCCGTGGCCTCCACCATGAGCGACGCGCCGACGGACCGCTCCGGCTCGCCGGCCGACGACGACAGCGCGCGCGAGGCGTCGACCGCGGTCTCGTCCAGGACGAACGACGGGGACGCGCCGACCGGCGACGCGTCGGCGGAGTCGGTCGACGCGCGCGCGAGCGGGTCGGGCCGCGCGCGCGACGTGGTGGTCCCGATCGCGGTGTACAAGCGAGTCACGGCGTACTCGACGCTGTTCGCGGTCCTGACGGTGGTGCTTGGATTCGTCCTGCTCGATGCGGCGACCCTGCAGGTGTCGCTGACGCGGCGGTTCGTCGTCGGCGCGTTCGGACTGGTCGGGATCGTCCCCGCGGAGACGCTGTTGACGGCGCTGTTCTCCGTGCTCGGGATCGCGTCGATCGTCCTGGGTGCGGGCGTGTACGTGCTGGGGTCGCGCTTTCGCGCGGCGGGAATGGAGGCCGAAAACGGAAACTCTCAAGACGACGACCCCGAAGTGTAGGGTAATGGCAGACGAGTTCATCAAGGGCATGGGCCTGTTCGCGGGTGCCGGCCTCGCGTGGATGGTGCTTGCGGGCTGGTACCGAACGCCCTCCTTCGAGAGCCCGCGGCAGCTGATCGCCGCCCCGCCGGAACCGAACACCGTCTTCGACGCCATCGGTATCTTCCTCAACGACGTGTTCTTCTGGACGGCGATCGTCGGCGCGATCACGTTCTGGCTGCTCATCCCGGCAATTAACGAGATCCGGGACTCGGATCCCTCGGCGTAATCGGCCGGTGTCACGGCCCGCGACCGCCCAGGCGACGATCGAACGGACGGATCGATGAGTCGCCACCGGAGCCGAACGGCCGCCGTCAGGCGGGTCGGTGCGGTCGTCCTCGCTGCCAACGTCGCGCTCGCGGTCGCGAAGGCCGCGGTCTGGCATCTCACGGGGAGCCTGGCGGTCGGTTCGGAGGCGGTGAACTCGATCGCGGACGTGGCGTACTCGGCGGTCGTGCTCGCGGGGCTGTATCTCACCACGCGCCCGCCCGACTTCGAGCACCCGCACGGCCACGAGCGGATCGAGCCGTTCGTCTCGCTGTTCGTCGCCGCGGCGGTCCTGCTCGCGGGACTGGGCGTCGCGTACTCCGGTGTCTCCTCGCTGCTGTCGCCGGCCCCGGCGCGCGCCTTCGGCGGCGGTCCGCTCGCGGTGGGCGTGCTCGTCGCCTCCGGCGCGGCGAAGCTCCTGTTGTACCGCTACTGTCTGCGGATCGGCCGCGTCCACGCCTCCCCGGCCGTCGTGGCGACGGCGCTCGACAACCGCAACGACACGCTCACGGCCCTTGCGGCGCTGGTCGGCGTGCTCGGCGCGTCGGCCGGCTACCCGGCGCTGGACGCGGTCGCGGCGACGGCGGTGTCGATCGGCATCCTCTACACGGGCTATGAGATCGTCCGCGACAACGTCGGCTACCTCGTCGGCGCGGCTCCCCCCGAGGACCTCCGCGAGGAGATCCTCGACCGGGCGCTCTCACATCCCGAGGTCCGCGGCGCACACGACGTGATCGCCCACTACGTCGGCCCCGAGGTGGACGTGAGCCTCCACATCGAGGTCGAGGGCGAGCGCTCGCTGTTCGAGGCGCACGACATCGAGACGGAGGTGGTGGAGGCGATCCGGGCGATCCCCGCCGTCGACGACGTGTTCGTCCACGTCGACCCGAAGGAACTGGGCGAGTGGAAGGACGGCGACGGCGATGGCGACGGCGAGCCGTAACGGGACGTGGACGGCCCGCAGTCGCCGGGGAACGCTTTTGCGCCGCCCCCGCGAGGGGACGACCGTGTCAGATCTGCTTTCGGGACGAGTCGCGGTGGTGACGGGTGCCGCCAGCGGCAACGGGCGGGCGATCGCCCGTCGGTACGCCGAGGAGGGGGCCGACGTCGTCGTCGCGGACGTGCGCGAGGAGCCTCGCGAGGGCGGCGCGCCGACCGTCGAACTGATCGAGGCCGAGACGGACGCGGCGGCGACGTTCGTCGAGTGCGACGTTCGCGATCCGGCGGCCCTGGAGTCGGCGGTCGCGGCGGCCGAGGCGTTCGGCGGCGTCGACGTGATGGTGAACAACGCCGGGATCTACCGCCCGGAGAACTTCCTCGAATCGACCGAGGAACAGTTCGACGAGCTGATGGCCGTGAACGCCAAAGGGGTCTACTTCGGGGCGCAGGCGGCGGCAAAGCGGATGGTCGCCCGTTCGGAAGGAGACGACGCTCCCGCCGCCAGCGACGCGGCCGCGGGTGATGCGGGCGAGGATCCACATCCGGTCATCATCAACATGTCGAGCGCCGCCGGCATCCGCGGCGAGGGTCGCCTCGTCACCTACTCGATGTCGAAGGGCGCTGTGCGGCTGTTCACGTACGCCCTGGCGGACGCGCTCGGCGACGCGGGGATCCGCGTGAACGCGATCCACCCCGGCTTCGTCGAGACGGCGATGACGACTCAGGACGTGGAGCTGGTCGGCACAGAGACCGAAGAGCGGATGGCGGCGACGATCCCGAGCGGGCGCTTCGGCCAGCCCGAGGAGGTCGCCGACGCGGCGGTCTACCTCGCTAGCGACATGGCCAGTTACGTCACCGGCGAGTCGCTCGTCGTCGACGGCGGAATGACGAGCAGCTGACGGCGAGGGGTCAGTAGAAGTTCACTCGGCCGTCCGCGCCGTCGACCGACAGCGACACCGAGGGCTCGCCGCGGTCGACGGTCCGCTCTCCCGGATGCCCGGCCTCGATCCTGACGGCCGCACGCGAGGCCGCCGCCAGGGCCGCCTCCAGTTCCTCCCGGTCGTCGCCCGCGCTCGGAACGCCGGCGACCGCGGTCCGCCGCCCGGCGACGCGGTCGCGCTCGTACACCGCGAGCGCTTCGTCGCCGTCGCGTCCGGCGGTCGTGATGACGAGCTCGCGCGGGTAGTCGTCGTGCGAGAGCGTTACCCCGTCGTCCGGTGGTCCCTCCCCGAACTGGAGGACCTCGGTGCCGAGGAGCCACCCGTCGGGGACGAGCGCGTCGACCGGGATCTCGTGAAGCACGTCCCGAAGCGTCCGCTCGGTCGCGACCGACTCGAGGGCCGACGGGTCGCGATCGCGCGGACCTCGGTGCATACGGATCTATGTGGAGTGATAAAATATCAATCTATTGGTGACTTCTCCGAACCCGTCGCGCGGCGGTTCGAGCGCGACCGCGTTCAGATCGGCTCGCCGAACGCGTACATGGTGTTCTGCCCGGTGATCGCCACGTCGAGGAAGTCGCCCGGTTCGACGCCGCGGTCGTCGGCGTTCCGGACGATCACCTGGCGGTACGCGCCGTCGCGGCACTTGACGGAATCGCCGGTCCCCTCCTCGACGACGAGGACGCGTCGCTCGTCGCCGACCATCGACTCGTACGCCTCGCCGACGATCTCCCGTTTGGCCGCGCTCATCTCCTTCGAGCGGTCCTTCTTCGTCTGTCCGCCCAGCCCCTTCATGTCGGCGGCGTCGGTGCCGGGGCGCTTCGAGAAGCGGGTGACGTTCACCTTCTCGGGACGCACCTCCCGAAGCAGCGCCATCGACTGCGCGTGGTCGTGGTCCGTCTCGGTGGGGAAGCCGACGATGAAGTCCGTCGAGAGCGTCCACTCATCGAGGCGCTCGTCGAACGTCTCGACGATCTCCAGGAACGCCTCGACGCTGTGCTGGCGGCGCATGTCCGCGAGCACGTCGTCGCTGCCGGACTGCACCGGGAGGTGGATGAAGTCGTACAGCTTCTCGTTCTCGGCGAACACCTCGGCCAACTCCTCGCGGATGCCGTGGATCCCGCCGGGGTTGGCCATCCCGAGCCGGACCCGGAACTCGCCGTCGATGTCGCAGATGCGGTCGAGCAGTTCGGGGAGCGTCCGCTCGCCCTCGTCCCAGCCGTACACGCCGGTGTCCTGGCCGGTGACGCGGATCTCGCTCGCGCCGGCGTGGACGAGCGCGCGGGCCTTCTCGACGTTCTCCGCGACGGGCGGGGAGTCGATACGCCCCGTCGCGAACTTCGTGATGCAGTACGAGCAGTTGCTCATACAGCCCCGAGCGATCGGGAGGATGCCGACCTCGCCGTCGATCACGGGGGCGGTGTCGGCCGTCGGCGTCGGGCACTCGCCGTTCATCACGGCCGTCGGCACGTCCTCCCAATGGAGGACTTGTGCGTCCACGTCGGCCTCGGCGAACTGCTCGCCCTGCGCCAGGGCCATGCAGCCGGTGACGATGAGGTCGGCGGTCTCCTCGCTCAGCTCCTCCGCGCGCCGCAGCATGTTGCGCTCGGTCTTCTCGACGACCGTGCAGGTGTTGAGGATGGCCACGTCCGCCTCGCTCGGCCCCTCAGCGGGGCGGTGGCCGCCGTCCCGGAGCCGGCGCTCGATCTCGCGACTCTCACCCCGGTTGGACGTGCAGCCGTAGGTCTCGATGTGGTACGTCGCCATTCGCGTGTCACATCGTCCTCGCGCGCGAGGTTAAGCGGAACGGTCCCCGACCGGACGGACCGGACCTCACGGGTCGCGCACGACCGGGTTCCGATGGGAAACGGATATACGCCGGCCCTCGTCATATCCGGCGAATCGATGCCCTCGCGCCGCCGCCTCCTCGCGACGCTGGCCGCCGCCGCCGGAGCCGGCGGCCTCGCGGGCTGTGCCGGCCGCGGCGGGAGCGGCTTCTCGCCCGGGCGCGAGTCCGACACGGAGTGGCCACTCCCCGGGCGCGGGCCCCGCGCCCGGAACTACGCCCGCGAAGCGGTCGCGCCCCGGACGCCCCCGGGCGAGCGCTGGCGCGCGTCGACGCCGCAGTCGGTCGGTCGACCGGTCGTCGCCGCCGACACGGCGTTCGTGCCGGCGAAGGACGCCGTGTACGCGCTCCGCCTGCGCGACGGCGAGGAGCGCTGGCGCGGGTCGATCGCCCCCTACGGCGTCGCGGTCGCCGACGGCGTCGCGTACGCCACCGGCCGCGGCGAGGGCGTCGTGACCGCGCGCGAGGTCGACTCGGGCGAGGAACGCTGGCGCGTCGAGACTCCCGGCGACTTCGCGACCGCCCCGCTTCCCGCGCCGACCGGCGACGCCGTGATCGTCGGCGACACCGAGGGACGAGTCGCCGCCCTGGAGCCGCGGACCGGCGAGACCCGCTGGTCGTTCGAGGCGTTCACGGGCGTCTACTCGCTGGCCGCCCGCGACGACCGCGTGTACGTCGGCACCACGGGTGGCGAGGCGTACGAACTGCACGTGGTCGAGGCCGACGACGACGCCGACGGCGACGACGACGTTCGGAGCGTCCCCCTGTGGCGACGGAAGCTCCCCGGGACGGTCCGCGCGCTGTCCGCGTCCCGGCAGTCGGTGTTCGCGGCCACTTTCGGCGGGGGCGTGTTCCGGTTGGCGACCGGCCCGGCGGCGGGTCGGACCGAGTGGCGCGCGCCCGACGCGCCGACCGTCTCGGGCGCGCTCGTGCGTGCGGGCGGCCTCGTAGTCGCCGCGGGGTCCGACGGCGTGGCCGCGCTCCGCGCCGGCGACGGCGACGGGCGCTGGCGGGTGCCGGGCGACCCCACCGCTGCCGCGTCGCCGGCGGTCGCCGCCGGCGACACGCTGTACGCCGGGATCGGCGGGTCGATCAGGGCGTACGCCCTCGGGGGCGGGATCGGCGTCGGACCCTACCGCGCCGACGCCGAGCGCTGGCGACGCGACGTGCCGGCCCGGGGGATCGCGGTCGCCGACGGCGCGCTCGTCGTCGTCGCCGACGACCTCGACGGCGACCCGGGCGTCGTCGTGCTGGAGTGAGCGACGCGTCGGTCGCCCGCCCGACGGTCGGCCGGCTCCCGACCCCGCTTCGGTCAGACCTCGGGGTGTCCCTCGACGATCGCGACGCCGGAGGACGCGCCGATCCGGACCGCTCCCGCCGAGAGCATCGCGATCGCCTCGTCGTAGCTCCCCACGCCGCCGCTGGCTTTCACGGGGAGGTACTCGCTCATCAGTTCCACGTCGGCGACTGTCGCGCCTCCCTCGGCGAAGCCCGTGGAGGTCTTGACCATCGCGGCGTCGGCGTCGCGGGCGGCCGCACACGCCGCGTGCTTCTGCTCCTCGGACAGCAGCGCCGTCTCGATGATCACCTTCACCGGAACGGGAACGGCGGCGACGACCTCCGCGATCTCCTCGCACACGGCGTCCGTCTCGCCGGCCTTCAGTCGCCCGACGTTGATCACGAGATCGAGTTCGTCGGCCCCCTCGCGCCAGGCGTCTTCGGCTTCGGCGTGCTTGGCCGACGGGGCGTGTTGCCCGTGCGGGAAGCCGATCACGGTCGCGGTCGTCACATCGGGGGCGTACTCGACGGCCTCGGCGACGTAACACGGCGGGATACAGGCGTTCATGCCGAGGTCGGCCGCCTCGTCGAGGACCCGTTTCACGTCCGCGAACGTCGTCTCCGGCCCCAACACCGTGTGGTCGATCGTCGCCGCGAACTCGGCAGCCGAGAGCGACTCGGGATCGGCGATCTCACGCGGTGTCGGGGCGTCGCGGGCGTCACGGTCGTCGCGAGCCTCCGGGGCGTCGCGGGCGTCGCCGTCGGGGTCGTCGGTCATACTCGGACGGACGCCCCGACGGACGGAAAAGCTACCGAGTGGCGTCGCCGCCTGCCGGCCGTCACCCCCGTTCGCTGCGCGCGATCGCCAGGTACGCCGCCGGAACGGCGACGGCCGACGTCGCGAGTCCGATCACCAACGGGAGCGTCCCCGTCGGATCGGGGGCGACGACGAACGCGAACGCCATGGTGAACGGAGCGACGCCGAGGGCGATCAGCGCGCGGAGGGCTCGATTCACGGTCGGCGGTCTCACGGCTCCGAGGTAGTTCTTCTGCACCGTTCCCACGCCGACTCGATCTCGTTCCCACAACGCTTTCACTCGGCGGGCCGCCCGCACGAGCATGTACCCGTCCGCGTCGGCGTCCGCCTCCGCGCTCGCGCTGCCGTCGCCGTTCCCGCCTATCGCCTCGGTTCCCGGCCAACTCCTGCCGGCCGGGTTCGGCCTGCCGCCGCTGCCGTACCTCCTGGCGCTCGCGATCACGCTCGCGGCCGTCGGTCTCGCTCTCCGGCGGGCCGACCCCGACTTCGGCGAGCGCCACGTGCTCGCGCTGGTCCCGTGGATGTGCGTCGGTGCCGCCGGCCACGTCCTGTTCGGCCTCGGCGCGCTTCCGGCCGCCGTCATGCCGCTGTTCGGCACGCCGAGCGCGTACCTCACGACCGCGGCGGCCGCCGGCGCGGTGTGGCTCGCGGCCCGATCGACCGACGGCGACGACGCTCTCGCGCTCGGGATCGCCGGCGGGCTCGCGCTCGTTCCGGCGATCGCAGGCGTCGTCGGCTACGGGCTCTCGAACGGGACCCTCTCCCCGGCGCTCCCGACGGCGGGGCTCGTCGGCGGTGCCGCCCTCGGCGTCGGAACCGGTGCGCTGTTGTACCGCCTTCGCGAGTCGGCTCGGATCGCCGGCCGCGTGGGACTGCTCGCGGTCGCCGCCCACGCCGTCGACGGCGTCACGACGGCCGTGGGGATCGACCTGCTCGGCTTCGGCGAGCGCACGCCCGCCTCCCGGCTGATCATCGAGTTCGCGGCTGGACTCCCGACGGCGGAGGCGCTGGGTGCCGGTTGGCTGTTCGTGCTGGTGAAGCTCGCGGTCGCGTGCCTCGTCGTCGTCGCGGTCGCGCCGACGGTGCGCGAGGAACCGCGCTACGGCCACGCGCTGCTCGCGCTCGTGACGGCCGTCGGGCTGGGCCCCGGCGTCCACAACGCCCTGCTGTTCGCGGTCGAGACCGTGTGAGGGGCGCGGTCGGAGCGAGCGACACAGCACCCGAAGCTCCTTGTCGACAGGTCGCCTGCACCCGCCGTGGTCACCGTCAGGGAAGCGACCGCCGCCGACGCCGCCGCAGTCTGTCGGGTCCACGAGGCGTCGATCCGGGGTCTCGGTCCCGAGGGATACGACGAACGGCAGGTCGAGGCGTGGGCCGGCGACCGGTCGCCCGCCGACTACGACCACCTCGGCGACGCCGGGGCACGGTACGACACGGTCGCCCTCGTCGACACCGGCGGAGAGACGGACGGCGAGAGGGAGACGCACACCCAGGGGGAGGCGGACGGCGAGGGAAAGGCAGACTCACCGGGTCGCGTCGTCGGCTTCGGTACCCTCGTTCCCGACAGTCGCGACTACCTCGACGACGACGCCGGCGTGGACCCCGCGGGCGCGGTCGAGGCGGTGTACGTCCACCCGGACCACGCCGGCGCAGGCGTCGGATCGCTGCTGCTTTCGGATCTCGAACGCGAGGCACGCGACCGTGGCCTCGCGTCGCTGGGGATGCACGCCTCGCTGAACGCGGTCGGCTTCTACGAGCGCCACGGCTACGAGCGAGTCCGCGAGGTCGCCCACGAGTTCGGGGGCGACGACTGCGGCGTGACCGGGACGGTGGTCGAGCTGTGGAGACGGCTCGACCCCGTGTGAGCACGGATCCGCCGGCCGGCTACCCGATCACTCCGAGGTCGCGATCGAGGTCTGCATCCCCTCGGAGTTGAACGCCGAGCCGGACCCGCCCTCGTCGAGCACGATGACGCCCGCCGAGGAGCCGGTCAGCTCGCCGAACTCTTCGATCGCGCGGTCGGCCGCCGCCTGCGCGTCCAGTCCGTCCTCCAGGTGGCGGACGGCCCGTCGCGTCAGCGTCGCCCGCGCGATGTCCTCGCCGGCCCCCGTCGCGCTCGCGCCGCCGGCGGGCGCACAGAAGAAGCCCGAGCCGATCTGGGGCACGTCGCCGACGCGACCCGCCAGCGCGAACGTGCGCCCGCCGGTGGAGGTGCAGGCGGCGAAGGAGTCGTCCGTCGGGTCGTGGGCGACCGCGCCGACCGTGTCGTGCCCCCCGAAGCGGTCCTCGATCCACTCGAGGTGCTCGCGCGCGCCGGCGTCGACCGCCGGCGGCTCCGCGTCCTCGTACGCCTCGCGCGTCTCGTCGGTCAACAGGTCGCGCTCCGCGTCGACGTCGAAGTCGTCGGCCAGGTCGACCGCGTGAACGCCCGAGACGAACACGTGAGGCGTCTCCTCCATGACGACGCGGGCGACGCTCGCGGCGTTGGCCACGCCCGGCATCGACGCGACCGCGCCCGCGTCGCGCTCGTCGGTCATGACTCCCGCGTCCGTGCGGACGACGCCGTCAGACTGCACAGCGCCGCCGTAGCCGGCGTTGAACCGCGGCGACTCCTCGAGCACCTCGACGGCCGAGACGACGGCGTCGACGACGCCGGACGCGCCGGTGCCGGCCTCGGCCGCCTCGTCGAGGGTCGCCTGTCTGGGCTCCGGTTCCTCGGGGACGCCGCCCGCGCCGCCGTGGCAGATGACTCGCACGGGCACAGCGGCGGCACCGGTCGACATGAATCCACGGAATGCGGTCGGCGGACGCCGGGGGTGTCGGGGACGCCGGGGACACGGCCGGCGATCAGTCGTCGGGTGACGGCTCGCCCCCTGGGTCGCCGTCGCGGGCGCGGTCTCGCGTCGCGTCGCCGCCGGCGTCAGGCGGCGACGGCGGCGTCGATTGCGACCTCACCTCCTCGGGCTGCGGCCGCCGGATGCGTCCCGAGACGACGAGGTAGTCCCGGACGAACACAGCCAGCGACGGCGCGACGACGACGGCAGCGAGCGCGGCGACGGCCCCCGGCGGGAGTACGGGCGCGAGCGCGACGGCGATGAACGCCATCTGGAGCCCCGCGAGGGGTCGGCGAACCCGGCTGTCGGGCAGATCGAACACGGAGCGGTCGCGCCGGCGACGACGCCACCGACCCAGTTTGAACAGGTACCGGGCCGCCGACAGCGCGAGGTACCAGACGGGGATACGACCCCACGCGACGCCCACCAACGGCGCGACGAGGAACCCCAGCGTGTCGAACCCCATGTCCAGTTTCTCGCCCAGCGGCGTCACCCGACCCGGGCCGCGGGCGACCGCGCCGTCGAGCAGGTCCAGCGCGGCCCCAGCGCCGTACAGCGCGGCCGGGGCCCACGCCCACGCGCCGGGCAGGGGCCCCGTGAGGAGGAACCCCGCGACGCCTGCGAACAGCCACCCGCGGACGAGCGTCACCGCGTTGGCGACGCCCAGCCCCCCCGCGAGGCTCCCCGCACCCGACGGTTCCCCGGGCGAGCGGTTCGGCCGTCGCCGTCGAAGCAGGAACGCGCACTCCCACCCGAACACGACCGTCGCGGGGGCCGCCCACGCCAGCGCGACCCCGGCCCCGACGCCGACGAGGAGCGCGGCCGCGCCCCCCGCGAGCGCGCTCGCGGACCCGGCGAGCACGGCGAGCGCGACCGGGCCCGGACGGACGAGCGACCGAGCGACAGCGAGCGCGTCGCCGTCGTCGATGTCGCTACCGCAGTCGATGTCGCTACCGCAGTCGGCATCGCCGCCGTCGTCGCCGTCGACTCCCGCGTCGGTCATCGCTCGAACTCCGGGTCCGCGAGCCCGTCCAGGCGGGCCCGCCGGGCGTCGGTCAGTTCGACCCGCGCGGCCGCGAGGTTCTCGACGACGTGCTCGCGGTCTGTGCTCGCGGGGATCGGGACGACGCCGTCGGCGACGTTCCACGCCAGCACGGCCGCCGCGGGAGAGACGCCGGCCTCGTCGGCGACCTCGCTGACGACCGGGTCGTCGAGCAGCCCCGGTGCGGACAACGGTGAGTGGGCAATCACCCGGATTCCCCGCTCGTGACACCACGAGACGAGGTCCTCGCGCGGCGTGTACGGGTGGCGCTCCACCTGGACGACCGCGGGGGCGATCCCCGTCTCCGCGACGAGTTCGGCCAGCCGGTCGCGGCCGACGTTGCAGATGCCGATCGTCCGCGTCAGGCCCTCCTCGCGGAGGGCGGCGAGGTCGCGCCACGTGTCAGCGAGGTCGCGGTCGGCCGTCGCGCGCTCGCCGTCGTCGTCGGTCGGGAAGGTCAGCGCCTCTCGTTCATCGATCGGCCGCTCCGCGAGCCGCCGGAGGGGCTCGGTGTACGCCCACGCGTCGGGCCAATGCAGGGCGTAGCAGTCGAAGGAGTCGATCCCCAGCTCCGACAGCGACCCCTCGCAGGCCTCCCTGATGCGGCCGTGGTTCGTGTTCCACGCCTTCCCGAGCACAAACAGCCCCTCGCGGTCCGGCGTGCCGGGCGACGCGAGCAGGTCGCCGATCCGCGACTCGTTGCCGTACAGCTCCGCCGAGTCGAGCAGGCGATAGCCCGCGTCGAGTGCGGTCGCGATCGAGTCGATCCGGTCGACGTACTCGTCGCCGCGATACCGGGAACAGCCGAGGCCGACCGGCGGGAGGCGAACCGCGGCCGAGCGCGAGCGCGCGCCGCCGAGACGGCCCTCTGCGCCCGCCAGCGGACGCACCGGCGGCGGGCCGCGATCGGAGCGACGGAGCGACGCGGTCGCGACGCCGTCGCCGCCGCGGTCGGCGTCGCCACCGGCGTCGGTGGCGGGGCCGGCGTCGGCCCCGCCGCCGACGCCGGCCACCGGACGACCGGTCCCATCCGGGTCCGTCGCCTCGGCTTCGATCGCCGCACAGACGGCGACGACGTGGGCGGCCCGTCGGGCCGAATCGCGGGGGCGGTCCCCGCGGGCGAGCGCCCGGGCGAGCCGGTCGGGGCCGTCGAGGTGCGAGCGTTCGCGTCGCGGGCGCGGGTGCGGCGCGGACACGGACTCGCGGTCGCCGCCGCGGACCCGGACGGCGTCGCGGTCGGCGGCCATCGCGCCCGCGTCGTCGAGATAGAGGGTTCCGTCGTCGCCGTGGAGCTCCAGCGAGTAGAACTCCCGGCTCCGGTGGTCCGCGTAGAGGCTCGCCCGCAGGGAGACGACCGGCCCCGTGCCCGCGTCCGCCCCGGGCGCGTCCCCGCCGGCACCAGCGCCGGCGAACTCGACGGTCGCCTCGACGTGCGGCGGGGCGTCCGGGGTCGCGCCCTCGCGTTCGGGCCACGCGCCGACGGCGTCGGCCGCGCGGACCCGTTCGACGGGACCGAACCAGTCGACGAGCACCGAGAGGGGGTACACCGCGCCGTCGAACAGCGGCCCGACGGAGAGGAACGAGTCCGGGCGGTCGTGCCACTCGGTGACGCGGCCGACGTGAGCGGTCGCGTACGCCAGTCGCACGTCGCCGAGGCGACCGTCGTCGAGGAGGGTTCGCGCGTGGCGCTGGGCGTCGCACTCGGGCGCGATGGGGGCACAGCCGAGCGCCAGGTCGCGGTCGCGGGCGAGGTCGAGAAGACCGGCCGCCTCCGCGGGATCCAGCGCCAGCGGCTTCTCCGAGAACACGTGGCGGTCGGCGCTGAGGCAGGCCCGGGTCACCGCCGCGTGCGCCGCGTGGCCGGTGAGGTTGACGACGAGCGGGGCGTCCTCCGCTGCGAGCATGGCGTCGAGGTCGGCGTAGATCGCGGGGCCGCCGGAATCCGTCGCGGCGTCTCCGACCTCGGCGGCCAGCGACGCCGCCCGACCGCGCTCGAGGTCACAGACCGCCGACGGCGACAGCGACGACTCGGGAAGCCCGGCGGCGTACTTCCGGGCGACTGCACCCGCACCGACGAACAGACAGTCCACGATCCGTCAACGGCCCCCACGACCAAATAATTGGAGGCCGGATCGCCGCGCCGTCGGTCGAACGCCGCGGGAGACGGAGAACGGCAGGCTTTTTCGCTCGCCGTCGGAAGTCGGCGGTAGCCTATGAGCTACGACATCGCCGACCGCCCCGAGGAGGGCGAGGTCATCACCCTCGCCGACGAGGAGACGGGCGAACTCGACGTCCCCGCGAACCCGATAATCCCGATCATCCACGGCGACGGCATCGGCACCGACGTGGGCCCCGCGGCCCAGAAGGTGCTCGACGCCGCCGCCGAGGCCACGGGCCGCTCCATCGCCTGGATGCGCGTATACGCCGGCGAGTCCGCCCGCGAGAAGTACGACGAGAACCTCCCCGACGAGACCGTCGAGGCGTTCCGCGAGTTCCGCGTCGGCATCAAGGGCCCGCTGACGACCCCCGTCGGGTCCGGCTTCCGCTCGCTCAACGTCGCGCTGCGCAAGACGCTCGACCTGTACGCGAACGTCCGACCGACCTATCACCTCGACGGCGTTCCGTCGCCCGTGAAGAACCCCGAGGAGATGGACATGATCACGTTCCGGGAGAACACCGAGGACGTGTACGCCGGCATCGAGTGGGAGGCCGGCACCGACGAGGTCGAGGAGGTCCGCGAGTTCGTCGAGGAGGACATGGGCTTCGACTCGACCATCCACGACGGCCCCGTCGGCATCGGCATCAAGCCCATCACCGAGTTCGGCTCCAAGCGCCTCATCCGCGAGGCCATCGACTACGCGGTCGCCAACGGCCGCGACTCGGTCACGCTCGTCCACAAGGGGAACATCATGAAGTTCACCGAGGCCGCCTTCCGCGACTGGGGCTACGAGGTCGCCGAGGAGGAGTACGGCGAGGACGTTATCACCGAGGACGAGCTGTGGGACGAGCACGACGGCGAGCAGCCCGAGGGCACGGTCGTGGTCAACGACCGCATCGCCGACAACATGCTCCAGCAGCTCCTCACGCGGACCGACCAGTACGACGTCATCGCGACGATGAACCTCAACGGTGACTACATGTCCGACGCCGCCGGCGCGCAGATCGGCGGCCTCGGCATCGCCCCCGGCGTCAACTACGGCGAGGGCAAGGCGCTGGCCGAGCCGGTCCACGGCTCCGCGCCCAAGTACGCCGGGCAGGACAAGGTCAACCCCACCGCGATGATCCTCTCGGGCCGCGAGATGCTCGATTACCTCGGCTGGAGCGACGCCGCGGACCTCGTCCGCGACGCCGTCGAGCAGCAGATCAGCGAGGGTCGCGTCACCTACGACCTCGAGCGCCAGCGCGAGGGCGCGACGAAACTCGCCACCTCCGAGTTCGCCGAGGAGGTCGTCGAGCGCATCCACGACCTCGCGTAAGCGGTCGTCGACGCGGCGGCTTCGGTCGCCGCACCCGCTCTCGAATTTCCAGTTTCTTCACTCGCCGCGAAACGCCGACAGCCGGGCGTCGCGGTCATCAGCGCGCCGCGATCACCAGCGCGTCGCGACCATCAGCGTGCCGCCGTCGGACGCTCCGGGCGAGGTGGCGGCGTTCGTTCCGCTCACAGGAGGTCGTCGACCAGCCGCCGCATCGTTGCGAGGTCGTACTGCCCCGGTGCGGTCGCGTCGGCGGGGTCGACGGGCGCGTAGCCGATCAGCGAGCCGTACACCGGCGCGACTGCCCGGGTGTGGCTCCCCGCCTCGCCCATCGCCATCGTCGCCACCCGGTCGCCGCGGTTGGTCGCGCGGTGGGTCGCCGACAGCAACGCCAGCGCGTCCTCCCGAGTGCGGGCGGTGACGGCCAGCTTCCCCACGTCGCCGGCGGCGGCTGCCGCGCGCAGGAGCCCGTCAAGCGCCGCCGGCGCGGGCGTGCCGTCGAAGTCGTGGACGGACGCGACGACCGCGGCGTCGGCGGCGCGAGCGCGCTCGACCAACTCGGTCGGAGTCACCTCGTTGGTGCCCGTCGGTCGCCCGCGGAGGGTCGCAAGCTCCACGTCGACGGCGGCGACCGCGTCGTGATCGACGGCCTCGGCGAGGGCGTCCAGCCGGCCGTACGGCGCGGTGTCGCCGCCCTCCCAGCGCGGGCGATTCGTCACGAGCAGCGGAAGCTCGCCGTCGTAGGCCGAAAGCGCCGCGAGCGGCTCGTCGGCCAGGTCCATCCGGAACTCCAGGCAGTCGGCGTGTTCGCGGGCCGCCGGCTCCTCGGCGAGGTCGGCGGTCGCGGCCGCGAGCGAGAACGAGCCAAAGATCATAGCCCGCATTCCGACTTCCTGCGTTAAAATCTCTCGGAGGTGGTTCTCAGAATTTGTTTTCAAGTGGCCTGTCACGAGATCGCATCCGTCGGCTCACTGCCCGCACGAATCGACAACGTATTCACCATCGGCTGCCGGGAGATCTTCAGCTTCGAACAGGGAGCCGATGTGGTATCTCCGCTCCGTGTCATCGTTCATGGAGAACGTCGGGGGGAGTCTGGCTCGAACTTCGAGGCGACCGACCGGGAACGTGAGAGCGTTGCAGGCGATGTCTCAATAAATACCCATCGGAGAGCCACCTACTACCAAATATAAAATGAAGTGTTTGGGTTAATACCCAAAATAAGAAATCAATCCGAGCTGGGATCGCCCGACGCTACCAGTTCGGTGGTCGTACCCTCATCGTCCTGCCACACGTGAAGCAATCGATAGAATCGAACCGGTTCCGTGAACTCTAATTCCACACGATAGGAAATTTCAGCCTGTTCACACTGTGCACACTCCTCTCCGCTCGGGGTTGTACTGACTTCGAGAATAACATATCCTTCCCTGCCACGAGTCGTGAACGGGCGGACGGTTAGGTTGTCACAGCTCTTCTCGGCGGGAACGGTACCCTCGATACGTGCTCGTGTTTGTCCATCGTTCCATCGAGTGAAGGCTTCACTCACACTCTCTCGGTTCCGCTGTGTACACCCACGTGGTAGGATGGAAACGCTCTGGTCTGAAACCTCGACGTACTTATCGTCGGATTCCGTCGGGGAGAGTCTGCCACAGCCAGCAACCAGCGATGCCAGCGCGCACCCAGCGGAAGTAAGAAGGGTTCGACGGTGGGTCATGGAGAGAAGATACGCTCGATAGATCGATAAATTTGCCTATCTAAGACAGCAGCAAACCACATTCGTCGCGATCATGATACCGCGTTCGACACGGAGCGAGAACGATCTGTTGTGAGACTCGCCACTATCTCGTGAGTGTTCGCGTGTCACCACTACCGTTCGACCTACAGCGCCATGCGAAACGCCGATCCCGACGGTAGTGACCGTACCACTCTGCCCGGCACTGACCACGTCGTTTTTGTCTATCGATCAGCGATTCGACAGCGCTACCGATAGCCAATTCTCGTCCCGTCGTACTCCACAACCGCGAAGACGGGCACGGCGCCGGAACTACGCGACGAGGCCGTCCTCGGCCTCCAGCAGCTCGTGATAGCGGTTGCGGATGGTGACCTCGGAGATGTCGGCGACCTCCGAGACCGCCGCCTGCGTCGTCTTCTCGTTGGTGAGCAGCGCGGCGGCGTAGACGGCCGCGGCGGCGAGGCCGACGGGCGATTTGCCCGAGTGGACGCCCTTGTCCTTGGCGTTGCGCAGAAGCTGTTTCGCGCGCATCTCCGACTCCTCCGAGAGTTCAAGCGAGGAGGCGAACCGCGGGACGTACTGCTCGGGGTCGGCGGGCTTGACCTCGAGCTTCAGTTCACGGACGACGTAGCGGTACGTGCGCGCGACCTCGTCCTTCTCGACGCGCGATACGTCGCTGATCTCGTCGAGGCTGCGCGGGACGCCGGCCATCCGGGCGGCGGCGTACACGCAGGCGGTGGAGACGCCCTCGATGGAGCGGCCCGGCAGGAGGTCCTCGTCGAGCGCACGGCGGTAGATGACGGAGGCGGTCTCGCGGACGTTGTCCGGGAGCCCCAGCGCCGACGCCATGCGGTCGATCTCGCCGAGGGCCTGCTTGAGGTTGCGCTCCTTGGAGTCGCGGGTGCGGAAGCGCTCGTTCCACTTGCGCAGGCGGCGCATCTTCTGGCGCTGGCGCGCGCCCAGCGAGCGCCCGTAGGCGTCCTGGTCGCGCCAGTCGATGTTGGTCGACAGCCCCTTGTCGTGCATCGTGTTCGTGGTCGGGGCACCGACGCGGGACTTCTGGTCCTTCTCGGCGGCGTCGAAGGCGCGCCACTCGGGACCGCGGTCGACGGAGTCCTCCTCGATGACGAGGCCGCACTCCTCGCAGACGGTCTCGCCGTGTTCCTCGTCCTGGATGACGTTACCGGAGCACTCCGGACAGGCCAACTCGTCGCCGGACTGCCGTTCCTCTTCGGATTCGGATTCGTGTTCGTGTGCTGTTCGTCGTTCGCGCCCGGCGGGTCGGCGTCGGGTGTTGGTGTTCTCGCTCATTGCGTCTGAGGGGGCGTGAGCCCGAAACGGGATACAAAAAACCCCGGGTGACTCTGTGCTCAAAGGAAGTCCGATCAGTATATAAATCAAACGGTACGCGAGTGCGGTATGCCCCGCCGTACCGTGATCCGCAGATCGCCGGACGGGAGGCTTTTGTGTGGCGGGTTCTCACGGCCGATCGATGATGACCGACCGCGTCGTCTCGCTCGCGCCCAGCGCCACCGCGACGCTCTCTGCGCTCGGGGCCGGCGACGCGCTGGTCGGGGTGACTCACGCCTGCTCGGTGCCGTCGGGTGCCGACGATCCGACGGTCGTCGGGGGCTGGCCGAACCCCGACCTCGACGCGGTCGCGGGACTCGAGCCCGACGCCGTGTTGACCTGCGACGCGCTCCAGCGCGAGACCGTCGCGGCGTGTCGCGAGCGCGGCCTCCCCGTGACGCACGCGGAACCGACGCGGCTGGTCGACGTGTTCGCGTACGTCGAGTCGGTCGGCGCGGCCGTCGGCCGGTCGGCGGCCGGCGACGACCTGGCGGAGTCGTGTCGCGAGCGCGTCGACCGGGTGCGCCGCGCGGTGCCGGACGACCCCGAGGAGCGCCCGGTCGTCTACGCCGAGGAGTGGGGGGACCCCCCGATGGCCGCGGGCAACTGGGTGCCCGACGCGGTCGCGGCCGCGGGCGGTCGCTACCCGTTCGTCGACGCCGGCGATCGCTCGAGCGCGGTCGACGGGTCGACCGTCGAGCGCGCGGACCCGGACCACGCTGTCGTCCACTGGTGTGGCGACGGTGCGGTCGCGTCGCCGTCGGTGTTCGCCGACCGCGACTGGGACGTCGACGCCGCCGTCCACGTCGTCGACGACTCCCTGTTGAATCAGCCGAGTCCGCGACTGATCGACGGGATCGAGCGGCTCGCGGGGATCCTCCACGGGGTCGAGGTCGCGGCGGAGAAGTGAGACTCGTCGTCGGCTCGCGGACGCGATCGAGTGACGGCGGGAGACCTCGGGGGCGCGGGAAGCGAGAAACGGGAGGCGAGAAACGGGAAACGAGAATCGACGTTACAGGCTCAGCGAGTAGAGTCGCTTTCGCGCGTCGGTGAAGGAGAACCGGGAGTCGACGGCGTCGTGCTCCTCCAGACGCGACAGCGCGTAGCGGACGGTCCGCGGCGGGAGCAGCGTCTCCTCGGCGAGTTCGCTCTGACTGAGGGTGCCCTCGTACTCCAGCACCTTCGCGACTAGCTTCGCGCTCGGCGGGAGGTCGCGAACGCGTTCCCACCGGTCGGTCTGTGCGTCTCCCTCGCGAACGGCCTCAGCGTCGGATGCGCTCATCGTGTCTCCCACATTGGAATGCCGCTGGTTAATACTTACTATATTTTCGATTACTCACGAGCATCTAATCGACACGATCCTCACCCCGACCCGAAGTCTCTTGGTAGTGACCGCCCTAGCGTGGGCGATGACCGACACCGTTGACGACGTCGATCTTCCCTACGAGGAGGAGACGTCGCAGCAGGAGAAGATCGAGGCACTCCAGGAGCGCCTCGAGGTTCTCGAGTCCCAGAACGAGGAGATGCGCGACAAGCTCCTGGACGCGAACGCGGAGAACAACAAGTACCAACAGAAGCTCGAGCGGCTTACCCACGAGAACAAGAAGCTCAAGCAGTCGCCGCTGTTCGTCGCGACGGTCCAGGAACTGACCGACGACGGCGTCGTGATCAAACAGCACGGCAACAATCAGGAGGCGCTGACCGAGGTCACCGACTCGATGCGCGAGGACCTCGACCCCGACGACCGCGTCGCGGTCAACAACTCCCTGTCCGTCGTGAAGAAGCTGGAGAAGGAGACGGACGTGCGCGCCCGAGTCATGCAGGTCGAGCACTCGCCGGACGTGACCTACGAAGACATCGGCGGGCTCGACGAGCAGATGAACGAGGTGCGCGAGACCGTCGAGATGCCGATGAAGAACCCCGACATGTTCACCGACGTCGGCATCCAGCCGCCGAGCGGCGTCCTGCTGCACGGGCCGCCCGGGACGGGCAAGACGATGCTCGCGAAGGCCGTCGCCAACGAGACCGACGCCACCTTCATCAAGATGGCCGGCTCCGAGCTCGTCCACAAGTTCATCGGCGAGGGCGCGAAGCTCGTGCGCGACCTGTTCGAGGTCGCCCGCGAGAACGAGCCCGCCGTCATCTTCATCGACGAGATCGACGCCATCGCCTCCAAGCGGACCGACTCGAAGACCTCCGGCGACGCGGAGGTCCAGCGCACGATGATGCAGCTGCTCTCGGAGATGGACGGCTTCGACGAGCGCGGGGAGATCCGCATCATCGCGGCGACGAACCGCTTCGACATGCTCGACCCCGCGATCTTGCGCCCCGGTCGCTTCGACCGCCTCATCGAGGTGCCCAAGCCGGAGGCCGAGGGTCGGGAGCTGATCTTCCGCATCCACACGCGCGACATGAACGTCGCCGACGACGTGGACTTCGCGGCCCTGGCCGAACTCACCGATGGAGCCTCCGGCGCGGACGTGAAGGCCGTCTGCACCGAGGCCGGGATGTTCGCCATCCGCGAGGACCGCACCGAGATCCGGATGACGGACTTCGAGAATGCCTGGGAGAAGGCCTCCCGGGAGGAGGGAAGCGACGCCGACGACTCGCTCGCGTTCGCCTGATCCGACGACTCGCTCCCACCGTTTCTCCCTCCTCGGTTTTTTCACCACGTTCCCGCCCCTCAGCGACGCCCAACGAGCGGCTTTTGTGCCGCGGCGGCACAGGGGAGGACATGACGCTGGAGGCCGCCGTCGCCGCCCCGTTTCGCGGCGCTGGCACCGACCGGATGGGCGAGGGCGAGTTCGTCGTCGCGCTCTCGCTGGACCGCGACTGGTTCTCGCCCGACCAGGCCAAGCGGCTCGTCGACATCGCGACCGGGCGCGGGCTGCTCGCGGAGGCCGACGGCGACCTCGTCGCGCAGTTCGACCCCGCCGAGGTGACGGTGCCGCCGGACTTCCGACCCGACGAGTCGGTCCTCGCCGAGCAGTCCACGTTCGAGAAGGCCGTCGACGCGCTCGTCGCCGCCGGCGTCGAGAAGCGCGAGGCGGTCGCCGCCGCCAACGAGCGCCAGCGGGAGGCGGGCGTGACCCTCGAGACCGCGGCGGTGCTCGTCGCGCGCGAGCGCGGCGTCGCCGTCGAGGCGGTCGCCGACGAAGCCCGGGAGGAGTTGGTCGCCGAGGGCGAGGGGATCGCCGACGACGCTCGCCCGGCGGCCGGGGAGCACGCGGAGGGGGAGTGATGGTCGAGGAACGGACCACCGACGGCGTCCGGATCGCGCAGCTGCTCGCCTCGGAGCTGGTGGGCGACCGCGACCGACTCGCGGCCGTGACCGTCACCGACGCCGACCCCGACGTCGAGCCGACGCCCGACGGCGCGCCGGCCTACCGCGTCCGCGTCGCCGACGAGGGATCACGAGCAGACGACGGTATCGCCGACCGCGACCGCGACAGCGACCGCGATAGCGACGGCGACAGCGACCCCGAACGCGGGTCGACGCTCGCCGAGGTCGCCGTCCAGCCGGACCGCGCCCGCGTCGAGTTCCGGATCGCGCCCGCCGCGGCCGCCGAGGCGGCGGAGGCGGCCGGGCTCCGCGTCCGCCCGAAGGCGGTCACGCCGCCGCGGACGCTGGTCTTCCTGGCGGACGGCGCGTCCGTCAAGCGCGTCCTCCCGGCGTTCGAGGCGGTTGTGCGCGAGCGCGAGGCGTAGTGGCTCTCGAGGCGAGGACCGACCGGACGTTCGGGCGCGCCGACTGCCTCACAGCGAGTCGACGATCCCGGGGAGGTCGTCGGCGAGGTGGTCGCGGCGGACGCTCGCGTCGGCCTCGGGCGCGGGGTCGTCGTCGGGGCCGAGGACGTGGACCGCGGACAGCCCCGCCTCCGAGGCCCCGCGCACGTCCTCGACCGGGTGGTCGCCGACGAAGACCGCCTCGTCGGGAGCGACATCGAGCGCCGACAGCAGCGCCTCGAACGCTCGTTCGTCGGGCTTGCCCGCCGGGAGGTCGCCGGAGATGCGGACGGCGTCGAACTCCTCCCACCAGCCGAGGCGGTCGAGTTTGACCGACTGGGCGCGCACGGGGCCGTTGGTGAGCAGGCCGACGCGGTAGCGCTCGCGCAACTCCGCGACCAGCCCTCTCGCGCCGGCGACGGGTACGAGCGCCCCGGTGACGCCCTCGCGGTAGGCTGCGGCCACGTCGGCGGGGTCGGCGTCGACGTCGTGGGGGTCGAGGAGGTCGTCGAACACGGGGAGCCTGCTGTCTGCGGTGCGGTGGCGGGCGTGGGCCGCGAGGTACGCTTCGCGGTCGACGGTGCCGACGAGTTCCCCGGCCCCGCCCGCCTCGAGGGCGTCCGCGAGCAGTCGCGCTCGCGTTCGCTCCGGGACCGCGAGCGTGTCGTCGAGATCGAACCCCACGGCGCGTATCACGGTCGTCGCGAGGGGGCGAGTCGATAAGAAGTCGGCGACCGAGGAACGGGGGCTCGGCGGCGACCGCGCTGGAGACGACCTAGCGCACCAACCGACGACCACGCCGGCGACGACCCGACGGACCGACCGACGACCGCACCGGCGACGACCCGACGGACCGACCGACGACCGCACCGGCGACGACCCGACGGACCGACCGACGACCGCACCGGCGACGACCCGACGGACCGACCGACGACCGCACCGCTTTTGCGCCGCCGGCGCGGGCGTTGTGGCGTGACGCTGGACCCCGTACACGTCGACACCATCGCGTACCTCGCCTCGGCCATCGCCGACGGGGTCGACGACGCCGACCACGACGACCTCGCGGGCACGGCGTGGGACGAGTGGCTCGACCCGCTGCACGCCGACGGCCGGGAGGTGCTGGCGGCGCTCGGCGAGCACGAACTCCGACGGACGCCCGTCGAGGACGCCGCGCTGGCGGATCGACCGTTCGAGACGAGCCACGGCGTCGACTCGGGGACGCTGAACCCCACGTCGTTCAAGAACGGCCTCGTCCTCGACGTGGCGCAGGCGGCGATGGGCACGGAGCCGACGGATCTGGACCTCCACCGCGGGCGCTCCATCGTCGTCACCGTCCACGCCAACGACGCGACCGTGGTGTTCCCCGACGTGCCCGACGGCTGGATGTCGTACGACGAGGGCAACTCCGACCGGCGGGTGTTGAAGGTGCCCCGGAGCAGGCGCTTCGCCGACGAGATGGTCCACGAACTGGCGCTGTCGCTGGCGGAGTCACACCACGCGCGCAGGCACCTCGATCACGGCGACGTCGAGGACCTGCTCGTGCTCGACGGCCCGCTGTATCCGAAGCGCCTGCTCAACTGGGCCACTCGCGACCGCGAGCTCCGGGAAGTCGCCCACGGCGAGACGGTCCAGGAGGCCGTCGAGACGTACGTCCGGCTCGTCGAGTCGTGCATCGAGCGCGGGGTTCCCGTTCTCGGATTCGTCAAGAATCCCACCTCGGGGTTCCTCACGCGGACGCTCGACCGCAAGGGGATCGAGTCTCCCTGGCCCGACGACGCCGCGCTGTTCACGCGCCTGCTGGAGCGCCGCGCCGCCGGCCCCGACGACAGGGGCGGTCCCGGCGACCGCGACGACGACTCGATCACGTTCACCTCGTGGCTCCGCTCGCGCGGCGGCTCGGACGCGCCGCTGGCCAGCGACGGCGACGCCCTCGGCGTCGAGCGACGGCTCGACCCCGCGGGCTACGAGGTGACGTACATGCACGTGTACGAGCCCCGCGAGGACGTGCTGTTCAAGGTGGAGGCACCGGCGGCGTTCACGGAGGACCCCGAGACGCGCGACCGACTCACCCGACAGGTGATCTCGGAGGTCGCCGCCGAGGCCGGCCCGCCGACGCCGGTGGCGAAAGCCGACGAACTCGCGCGGATCGGCGTCGGCGAGAAGGAGGCGCTCCGGCGGAAGTTCGAGGAGCGCTTCGGCGCGGAACACCTGCGGACGTACGACGACGTTCGGTGGCAGGAGACGGAGTGAACGGCGTGCGTTCGGCGACTCTCGTGGATTAATGGCTCTCGCGAGTCGGTGGTTCCCGCCGGTCTGTCGCTCCCGCTGGTCGGTCGCTCCCGCCGGTCGGTTGCCCGGCGATTCGACCGCTCTTGCGGCGCAGGGAGCTACGGCTCTTCCTTCTCGACTTCGATTTCGACCTCGGACTCGGGGACGCCGACGCGGGCGAACTGCGTGCGGACGTGCTCCTCGGCGGCGGCGACGGCCTGGTCTCGGGTGTCGAACCCCCGCGGCGCGGGCGACTCGAACGCGACGCGGATCGACTCCCCGTCGATCGTCAGCTCCGATCCGCCGGACTCGACCTCGTAGAACGAATCACACACCCAGACGTACGGCGCGTCCTCGTCGGGAGCGCCCTTGAACGACGGCGCGCGCTCGCCGCGCTCGAAGATCGTGCCGGTGAGGGCCGTGCCGCCCGCGCGTCCGCGAACGAGTAACACAACCGACGCGTAACGGTCGCGGTCGGATAAGGGGTCGCATCGGGGGACGGACACGGTTTTGACCTCCCGGCGAGAGGGCCAAAGTATGACCGACGCGGGAGACTCCGACCTCGGCGACTTCGAGGACCCCGGAGCGTTCGACGCGGGCGGCGGCGACCGCGACGACGGCCGTGGGGACGACCCGGCGACGACGGCCGCGGGGTCGTCGACCGACGACGATGCCGGGGCACCGACCGACGCGACGGATCCGACTGATCCAACGGACGCGACCAGTTCGTCGAACGGGGAGCGTGGGGACGGATCGGCCGCCGAGCAGGACGGCGACTCGGCCGCCGAGTCCGGCTTCGAGCAGTTCGCCATGGCGGCCGCAGAGGCGGGAACGGCCGACGCGCTCGGAACCGTCACCGTGGCCGAGGGGCTGCGCGTCGCGGAGGACGACGAGGAGACGGGGGTGACCGTCTCGATCACGGTGGACAACCGGGAGGACGTGCGGATCGGGACGTACCTGATCGTGCCGTACCCGGACGGCGAACAGCTGTTCTGCCGGATCACCGCCCTGGAGTACGCACAGGAGTTCCCCGCCGACGACGCCAGCGAACTGACCGCACGCCGGCGGATGCGGACCGGGTCGGGCGGGTTCACCGAGGCCGACTACAAGTACCTCGCCGAGCTGTCGCCCCAGGCCGTGCTCTTTTCGGACGACGGAGAGCTCAGCCGACGGATGGTCGACCGCGTTCCGAAGCCCGGCGCGCTCGTCCGGCAGGCCGACGACGCCGACCAGATCAAGACGGGGCTCGCCATCCCCGAGGAGGGCGTGTTCCTCGGCCACCTCTCCGTCGGGGGCGAGACGGTGCGGACGGCGGCCGAACCGCCCACGGTCGACTACCGACTGTCGGACGACTACGTCGACGGCGACCCCCTGGTGTTCCGGCACACCCTCGTCGCCGGCGGTACCGGGTCGGGCAAGACCCACGCGACCAAGAACGTCCTCCGGCAGTACCTCGGGCGCACCTACGAGACGGACGACGGCCGCGACGCCCGGGCGGCGGTCGTGGTGTTCGACCCGCAGGACGAGTACGCCCAGATGCACGACGACAACGACGCCGTGGGCGACGAGTGGACCCGCCGTCTGGACCGCGAGGGGATCCAACACGGCGGACACGACGACACCGTCGCGCTGGTGCCGAAGGAGGCGGGTGTGAGCTATCCCGGTCGGGGCCACCGCGCCGAGCAGGTTGAGTTCACGGTCCCCTTCTCCATCATCGACGACTACGACATGCCGTGGCTCGTCGCCGGCGCGTCGCTCAACGAGAACCAGTACCCCGCGTTGACGACGCTGCTGAACCGTTTCTTCCGCAACTACGACGACGGCACCTACCGGCAGTTCCTCTCGTTCCTGGACGACCCGTCGCTCAAGGAGGAACTCCACGAGTCCGGTCGGGTCCACGAGGCCACCTTCGACGCCGTGAAGCGTCGCGTCCGCGGGGTGCCCTCGGGGGTGTTCGATCAGGACGCCAAGCCGATCACCGAGTTGGACACGACCCTCGTGCGACCGGGCGGGCTGACGGTCGTGCCGACGTACCACCTGTCGACCTCCCGGGCCAAGGAGATGTTCGTGCTCGCGGTGTCGGCGCTGCTCGTCGACGACAAGCTGTCGAACTCGCCCGAGAGCACTCGGATCGACGAGACGCCGCTGGTCCTCGGGATGGACGAGGCACACAACTTCCTCTCGGGCGCGGACAACGTTCAGGCGCGCCAGGTCGTCACGAAGTTCACCGAGGCGGCCAAGCAGGGTCGCAAGGAGCGCCTCGGCCTGTTCCTCGTCACCCAGGACCCACAGGACATCGCCGACCCGGTGTTCAAGCAGGTGAACACGCGACTCGTGCTCAACCTCGGCGACGAGGAGGCGATATCCGCCGTGAACATTCCCCCGTCGCTGGCGAGGAAGGTGCCGTACATGGAGAAGGGACGGATGGTGGTGTACTCGCCGGACAACTCCGAGCCGGTCGAGGTGACGGGGCTGCCGGTGTGCGTGACCCGCCACGGCGAGTAGCGGCCGGCGAACGGCGGACGCGACGACGCCCCCGACGGTCCGCCAGGTCGCGACCCGAGGCCTGATTTTTTATTGTGTCACGGAGTACCACCCGACCATGACCGACCGGATCCTCGTCGGGATCGACGACTCCGAGCGCGCGACCGAGGCGCTGTCGTTCGCGATCGACGAGTGGCCAGACGCCGAGTTCCTGCTGGTCACGGTCATCGATCCGTCCGACGCGGGGTTCGCGGCCACCGCCGGGGTTCCCAGCGGCGCGGAGGAGTGGTACGAGCGCGCGACCGCCGACGCGGAGGCGAGGCTGTCGGAGGTCGCCGAGTCGGTCCCCGAGACCGCGACCGTCGACACCGCGACGACGGTGGGCAAGCCCGCCGCCGGCCTCGTCGAGTCCGCCGACGAGGAGGACGTCGACCACATCGTCGTGGGCAGCCACGGCCGGACCGGTATCTCCCGCGTCGTCCTCGGCAGCGTCGCCGAGGCGGTCGTCCGCAACTCCCCCGTGCCGGTGACGGTCGTCAGGTGAGCCGAACGACCGGGGACCGGCCGAACTTCTCACGTTCGATAGCCGGAGGCGAGGGTTTAGGGGACGACGGCGCACCGCGTCGTGCATGGGAGCGCGGAGGAGCGTCATCATCGGAGCGGTCGTACTGTTCGTCGCGGCCCTGCTCGTCGGGCCGGCCGTGGGGGCGGCCGGCGCGCAGTCGGGGTCGTGTGAGGCCGACGGGGCCGCACAGCTCTGTCTGACCGAGGCGAGTCTGGGGAGCGACGAGTTGACGGCGGGCGAGTCGACGACGCTGACGGCGACCGTCGAGAACGTCGGCGACGAGCGCGCGACCGCGGTCGTCGTGCTCAACGTCGCCGGGCCGGACAACGAGACCGACTCGCTTGAGATCCGACGGGAGTCGATCCCGCCTGGCGAGACGCTGACGGTCACGAAGACGGTCG
The DNA here is from genome assembly GCF_021431925.1 of Halobaculum sp. CBA1158. Taxonomy (NCBI): domain Archaea; kingdom Methanobacteriati; phylum Methanobacteriota; class Halobacteria; order Halobacteriales; family Haloferacaceae; genus Halobaculum; species Halobaculum sp. CBA1158. The sequence goes on from NZ_CP090371.1 coordinate 1,108,878, forward strand.
ACGCGTCGACGCCCGGGACTCACGCGATGCAGGTGCTCGTGTACAACGACGACCTCGCACACCGGTACGACGCCTCCGAACCGTGGACGGTCGAGGTGAACGAGCAAGGGCTCGGTGGCGGTATCGACACCCCAGAGTACGCCCTGGCGGCGCTGATCGGTTCGCTCGCGGTACTCGGGGGGCTGGTCTACAGACAGCGCTGACCGTGTCGCCGCGCCGCTGGGCGACGACGAGCACTAGGCCGAGGAAACCGGTGACGACGGTGGAACGAGACGAACCGCGGGCCGGTCAGAAGATGTTCGCCTGGCGGTACACGGACAGGCCCTCGTTGGTGATCTCGTAGGGCTTCGTCTCGCGGGAGTGGTTGGCGTCGCGGATCTTCTGGATCTCGACGGCGAGGCGCGTCTCGCGGAAGTCGGAGGGGCGGACGTACTGGAGGACGAACACGGCGTCGGTGAGGTACTCGACGATTCCGTGCCGGGAGGCGTAGGCGTTCTCCTCGCTGGCCTCGCTCGTCAGCATCGTCGTCACGCCGGCGTCCTTCAGCGAGCGGGCGAAGTCGAACACCTCCGAGCGACGCTTGCTCGGGCGGTCGTACATCATCTCCAGCAGCGAGACGGAGTCGAGCACCAGTCGATCCGCGCCGAACTCCGTGACGAGTCGGGAGATGTCGTCGCGAATGGAGTCCAGCGAGTTCGCCATCTCGATCGGATCCATCGCGACGACCGCGAGGCGGCCCTCCTCGTCGTAGCGGCGGAACTCCCATCCCTTCTCCTCGGCCGTCGAGAGGATCGCCTCACTAGACTGCTCGAGGGTGAGGTACACACCGCTGCCGCCGTCGACGAGCGTCTCGTTGAGGAACTGGAGGCCGAACGTCGTCTTGCCGGTGCCGGCCCCCCCGATGACCGTCATCAGCGACCGCTCGGGGACGCCGCCGAGGATCATCTCGTCGAGCCCCTCGATCCCGATGTCGATCCGGTCGATGTCGGAGTCGAACTCCTCCTCGTCGAACGTCTGTTCGCCGCTACCGCCGAATCCGCCCTCGCCGCCGAATCCGCCCTCGCCGCCGCCGAACCCCTCACCTCCATCGCCGCCGCCGAACCCGCCGAACTCGTCCCCGCCACTCGGTCCGCCACCTGCCCCCGGACCGCCACCTGCCCTCGGACCGCCCCCGCCAGGGTCGCCGGGTGCGTCCCGCATCGCCGCGCCGAAGTCGTCACCGAACGGGTCGTCTTCGCCTCCACCACCGAAGGGATCGCCCCCGTCGTCGCCATCGTCGTCGTCGCCGAAGGGATCGTCCTCGTCACCGTCGCCGAAGGGATCGCCCTCGTCGCCGTCGCCGAAGGGATCGCCCTCCGATCCGATCGTCTCCGACGATCCAGCGTCGTCGGACCGGTCGTCTCCCTCCTCGCCGCTGAGACCGCCGAATCCGCCCTCCGGGGAGTCACTTCCCTCCTCGGAGGCGTCGCCCGTTCCTGCGTCGTCCGAGGCGCTCGTCGCCTCGCCGTCGCTACTGTCGTCGGGCGTTTCCTCGTCCCTCGCATCCCCGCCCTCCGTCTCCTCCCGGAGTGCGCGCTCGAACCAGTCTTGGTCCTCCCCGTCGCTCATCGGCCGCACACCTCCGTGGCGTCGGGCGTCCGGGGTTCGCCGCGCCCGCCTCCGGCGCGTCCGACTGGCTGACCGGTCGGAGGCGTCGGTCGGTCGCTCATCGTCACACCGGAGAGGGTCCGTCAGCATGAATGTTCCCCAGGCGGCCGTCGCGGGGCGGTTCGATCGGGGGCGGAAGGGTTCGATCGGGGGCGGAAGATCGGAGGCGACAGAAGATCGGAGGCGGCAAGCGACCGAAGTCGACGAGGGGTCGGATGGCTTTTTGCCGGGGGCGGGCGACGGGCGGGTATGGACGTGGGTATCGTCGCCCAGCGAGGGAACGGTCGCGCGGCGTACCTCGCGGGGGCGCTACGCGAGCGACTCCGCGAGGCCGACGTGACCGTCTCGATCGACGAGGCGACGGCCGAGGCCCTCGACGAGTCGGGGGTTCCCCCCGACGAGATGGACGCCGTCGACCTGGTCGTCTCCATCGGCGGCGACGGCACCTTCCTGTTCGCCGCCCGCGGCGCGGGCGGGGTCCCGATCCTCGGCGTCAACCTCGGCGAGGTCGGCTTTCTCAACGCCGTCCCGCCGGAGGAGGCCGTCGACGCCGTCCTCGCGGAGGTGGAGGCGTTCCGCGAGGGCCGGATGCAGGTGCGCGAGTCCCCGCGGCTCGCGGCCGCCTGCGAGGGCTGGCGCTCGGAGCCGGCGGCCAACGAGATCGTCGTGCAGGGTCGCCGGCGCGGTCGCGGCGGCGGCGTCGGCTACGAACTCCGCGTGGACGGTTCGCTGTACTCCAGCGGCCACGCCGACGGCGTGCTCGTGTCGACGCCGACGGGGTCGACCGCGTACAACCTCTCGGAGGACGGCCCGCTCGTCCACCCGGACGTGGACGGGCTCGTGATCAACGAGATGTGCGCCGACGAGGGGATGCCGCCGCTGGTCGTCGCGCCCGACGCGACCGTGAGCGTCACCCTCACCGACGCCGAGGAGGGCGTCGTCATCACCGACGGCCGCGGACAGCGGTCCGTCGACGTCCCGGCCGAGGTGACGGTGTCGACGACCGAGCCGCCGGTCAGGCTCGCCGGCCCCGCGGCCGACTTCTTCGAGGCGCTCGGAAAGCTGGAGTAGCTCGGGGTGCCCGGGCCCGGGTCGCGCGGCTCGCGGGCGATTCAGGCGTCGCGCAGGTCGTCGAGCGCCCGCGACCGGATCGCCGCGGCGGCGACCTCGTCTGCGCGCTTCACCACGACCGCTTCCGGCGTCGCAGGCTCGACCGTCGTCCGATCGGTGTGGGAGAGTACGACGTGTGACAGGGCGACCGGCAGCTCCGCCGCCTCACAGACGTGAACGCCGACGTAGGGATGGCCGAGCAGGTCGTAGTACTCGGTGGCGACCGAGTCGCCAGGTCGGACCGCGGGTCCCTCGCTCTCGCAGTCGGCGTCTGATCCCTCCGCACTCCTCGTTGACCCGGCGTCGCCGCCCTGGTCGGGTGCGAACTCGTACAGTTTACTGACGTCGTGGACGAGCGCGCCCGCGACGACGAGGTCGCGGTCGAGTCCGAGACCGGGGCGGCGATCGGTCAGGGCGTCCGCCAGCGCGGTCGCCAGCGCCGTCACGTCGTTGACGTGTGTGACGTTCGTCTCATCGGGGAGCCCGAGGCGTGCCTGTTCGTCCGGGAGCCACGGGACCGCCGCGAGGTCGGTCCAGTCGGTCTCCGCGAGCGCTAACGCGTAGGCGTCGCGGACGCCGTCGCGGAGGTCGTCGTCGCCGATCTCGGCGTACGCGGGGAACACCTCGGCGAGGTCGTCGGGGAGGTGGTCGGCCGTCGGTCGGGATGTACCGTCGTCGGTCACGGACGGCGGTTCGCGCACGAGCGTGAAAAGCGGGTCGCAGACCGAGTTCTCGCCGGTCGTCGCCACTCAGTCGGCCGTCGCCACTCAGTCGGCCGTCGCCACTCAGTCGGCCGTCGCCACTCAGTCGGCCGTCGCCACTCAGTCGGCCGTCGCCACTCAGTCGGCCGTCGCCGCTCAGTCGGCCGTCGCCGCTCAGTCGGTCGTCTCCGCTCAGTCGCCGCCCCAGTTCTCCGCGTGGCGGGGGCGCTCTGAGACGGCGAGCACGTCGAGGTCCTCGCCGGCCGCGCGTGAGGCCAGCGCCTCCAGCGACGCCTCGACCGACTCGGTCGTCGAGAGGTACGCGACCTCCTCGGTGACGGCCGCGCGCAGCGCGTCAACCTCGTCGCTGACGAGCAGGTCTATCTCGCCGCGGCGCAGCGCCTCCTCAACGTCTGCGACGGCCCCGATCTCGTAGTACTCCTCGATGCCCGCGCGGAGGTGTTCGTACTCCTCGGTGCCCCGCAGCGGGAGGCTGTCGCCGACCGTCTCGAGGACGGCCGTGCCGCCGTCGGGGAGCCGCTGTCCCGCGGCGTCGAGCGCCTTCCCGTAGGCGACGCCGAAGTCGCTCGCCGTGCCCATCACCTCGCCCGTCGACTTCATCTCGGGGCCGAGGCGGGGGTCGGAGTTGGGGAGGCGGTCGAACGGCAGGACGACCTCCTTGACCGAGAAGTGCTCGGGGACGGCCTCCTCGACGCCGATGTCGGCCAGGCGCTCGCCGGCCATGACGCGGGCGGCGAGCTTGGCGATCGGGACGCCCGTCGCCTTCGAGACGAACGGGACCGTCCGCGAGGAGCGCGGGTTCGCCTCCAGCACGTACACCTCGCCGTCGCGGACGGCCAGTTGAACGTTCATGAGTCCGACGGTGTCGAGCGCGTCGGCGATCTCCTCGGTCACCTCGCGCACGCGGGTCATCGTCTCCTCGTCCAGCGAGCGCGGCGGGATGACGCACGCCGAGTCGCCGGAGTGGACGCCCGCGGCCTCGACGTGCTCCATCACGCCGCCGATGAGCACGTCCTCGCCGTCGGAGACGGCGTCCACGTCGAGCTCGACCGCGTCGTCGAGGAACTCGTCGACGAGGATCGGCTTGTCCGGCGAGACGCGCACCGCCTCCTCGATGTACTCCTTCAGCTCCGCGTCGTCGTCGACGACGCGCATCGCACGCCCGCCAAGCACGTAGCTCGGGCGGACCAGCACGGGGTAGCCGAGTTCGCGCGCGAGTTCCAGCGCCTCCTCCTCGCTGGTGGCGCTGCCGCCCTCGGGCTGGGCGATGCCGCGCTCGTCCATGAGGCGGTTGAAGCGGTCGCGGTCCTCCGCGAGGTCCATCGCCTCGACGGAGGTGCCCATGATGTCGCAGTCGACGCCGCGGCGCTCGAGTTCGTCGCGCAGCGGCTCGCCGATGTCGACCGAGGTCTGCCCGCCGAACTGGATCATCACGCCGTCCGCGCCGGTCGCCTCGATCACGTCGGCGACCTCCTCGGCCGTGATCGGCTCGAAGAACAGCCCGTCGGAGGTGTCGTAGTCGGTGGAGACGGTCTCGGGGTTGTTGTTCACCACGTGCGCCTCGATGCCCTGCTCGCGCAGCGCGCGCACAGCGTGGACCGAGCAGTAGTCGAACTCGACGCCCTGTCCGATGCGGATCGGACCGCCGCCGACGACGACGACGCTCTCGGCGTCACGGTCGACGCGCAGTTCGCCCGCGGCGGCGTCGCCCTCGTAGGGTCCGGAGAACCACTCGGGCTTGCGCGAGGAGTAGTAGTACGGCGTCGACGCCTCGAACTCGCCGGCGCAGGTGTCGACCTGCTTGTACGTCCGGCCGGGGACGTTCGCCTCGACCTCGCCGACCCCAGCGCGGGCCGCGGAGACCGGGATCCCGTCGTCCGTGGTCTCGATGCCGGCGGCACCGGCGGCGGCCGCCTCCGTCGCCCCCGCGGTGCGCCACGCGCCGCGGGTCTCCGGAAGCCACGTGAGACTGGAGTCTTCGAAGACGTTGCCCGCGAGCGCGCTGATCTCCGCGTTCGTGAAGCCCGCGGTCGCCGCCTCGGTGAACTCGCCGTCGACGACCTCCTTGCTCGCCTCGACGATCCGGTGGAAGCGCTCGACGTACCACTCGTAGATGCCGGTCGCCTCGACGACCTCCTCGACCGAGAACCCGCGCTCGAACGCCTCGAACATCGCGTACGGCCGGTCGGGGCTCGGGCGTTCGAGGTACTGCTCGGTCAGTTCGTCGTCCTCCAGGTCGCCGAAGTCGACGGCGGGGTCGTACTCGGAGCTCCGGAGCGCCTTCAGGAGGCTCTCCTCGAAGGTGCGCCCGATCGCCATCGCCTCGCCGGTCGACTTCATCGCCGTCGAGAGCGTGAAGTCGGTCTCCTCGAACTTGTCGATGGGCCAGCGCGGCACCTTCGTGACGACGTAGTCGATGGCCGGCTCGAAGGCGGCGGTCGTCTCGCCGGTGATCTCGTTGGTGATCTCGTGGAGGCGCTTGCCGAGCGCGACCTTCGCGGTGACGCGGGCGATGGGGTAGCCGGTCGCCTTCGACGCCAGCGCCGAGGAGCGCGACACGCGGGGGTTCACCTCGACGACGCGGTACTCGCCGCCGGGGGTGCCGTCGTCGCGCCACGCGAACTGGATGTTACACCCGCCCTGAATCCCCAGGTCGCGGATCACTTCGAGCGCGGCGTCGCGCATCTCCTGGTGGCCGTCGTCGGGGATGACCTGCGAGGGCGTGACGACGGTCGACTCGCCCGTGTGGATGCCCATCGGGTCGAGGTTCTCCATGTTGCAGATGATGACACAGGAGTTGTCCGCGTCGCGCATCACCTCGTACTCCAGCTCGACCCACCCGGAGATGGACTCGGTGATGAGCACCTCGGAGTTGCGCGAGAGGCGCAGGCCCTTGCGCACGCGGTCGAGCAGCTCCTCCATCTCGTCGACGACGCCCGACCCGCTGCCGCCGAGGGTGTAGGTCGTGCGCGCGATGACCGGGAGGCCGCCGACGGCGTCGACGGCGTCCTCGACGCGCTCGCGCAGGTCCTCCTCGGTCAGCTGTTCGACCGACTCCCCCTCGTCCATCGAGATGGTCGTCGAGGCGGGGACCGGCTGGCCCAGCTCCTCCATGCGCCGGCGGAACAGGTCGCGGTCCTCGGTCGCGTAGATGGTGTCGAGGGGAGTCCCCATGATCTCCACGTCGTGCTCCTCGAGCACGCCCTCCTCGGCCAGCTCGGCGGTGACGTTGAGACCGGTCTGTCCCCCGAGGCCCGCGATGACGCCGTCGGGCTGCTCCTTCGCGATGACCTCCGAGATCGCCTCGGTGGTGATCGGCTCGATGTACACCTTGTCCGCCATCTCCGGGTCCGTCATGATCGTCGCCGGGTTGGAGTTGACGAGGACGACTCGCGCGCCCTCCTCCGCGAGCGCGCGACACGCCTGCGCGCCGGAGTAGTCGAACTCGGCCGCCTGTCCGATCTGGATGGGCCCGCTGCCGATGAGGAGGATAGTACGGTCCTCCCCGTCGGTGTCCTGACTCATTACCGCCATCGAGTGCGCTCATCGTAATAAGGTCGACGGAACACATCGATTTTCGTAGCTGATTTACGAAATTCGTAATGCGGCCGTGTGACACACGTCGCGGTCGCTGTCACGGTTCCGTGCCCGTCCCGGTCGTTCCCGGGTACGACTCCCGCAGCTACGGAACCGACCGGACAGTAGTCGTCCCGAACCGTCGCGAATTACGCGTACACGTCGTCGGCGTCAAGGTCCCGCTCCGCGCGGTACTGCTCGACGAACTCGCTCACGTCGAACTCGAGCATCTGCTCTTCGAACTCCGTCATCGCCGTCGAGTCGTCGGCGTGGCTCACGGCGTGTTCCATCAGTTCGATCACCAACTCGACGATGATCTCGTGGAGCCTGCGGGAGTCGAATCCCGTGACCCACAGCATCGAGTAGCCCATATCGGGGCTCTCGCTTGCATCGACTGCCGTCACGCGCTCGGGGAACTCCTCAAGCACGACGCCCATGAGGTGGGGGGTGCCGAACTCGGGCATCTCCTCGCTGGTCGTCTCGACGGCCCCGCGCAGCGTCGACACGAGGAACTCCGGGAGGAACCGCTCCGGCGGATTCACGTCGGTCACCACCGCGTGACTCGCGCCGCAGGCGCAGTCGTACTCGCGCATCCCCAGGTCGAACACGGACAGCGGCCGCGTCTGCCCGCACGGCAACTCCACGTCGTCGTCCCCGCCGCCGGGGACGCGCGGTTCGCTCATACTCCGGTTTCGATCCGGTCGCGGGTAAAAGGCGCGTTCGCCGGCGACGCCGTCGCCGAGGGGGCTACTCCAGCGTCTCGTGTTCGGGCTCGTCGGCGTCCGGATCCGGTTCGGCGTCGACGGCAGCCTCGTGTTCGGGCTCGTCGTCGACCGATTCGTGTTCCCTGTCCGCGGTCCCGTGGCGTTCGATCTCGGCTTCCACCTCGATCTCCAGCCCCTCGACCTCCAGTTCGGCCTCGAACTCGCGGGCGTCGTCGACCTCGACCTCCAGTTCGTCGCTGTCGACCTCCACTTCCACCTCGATGTCGACGCTGATGTCGTCGGACATGAGTCCTCGTTCGGGCGCAGTCCGCTTCAGGGTTGTTGCCGCGTCGGACCCGTGTCGGCGTCGCGGTCGCCGTCGTGGCCGTCGCGGTCGCCGTCGTCACCCGCTCCGAGACCGATAGCGCGCATCACAAGCGACTTGCCCCGCGGTCGCGGAGTCGCCGGCATGATCGCTATCGTCGGCGGCGGCATCGCGGGATTGGCCGCCGCGCGCCGCCTGCGCGAGCACGGGCGCGAGGTGACTGTGTACGAGGCGGGAGGCCCCGAGGCGCTCGGGGGGCTCGCGCGCACCTACGAGACCGCGGGCGACGACATCGAGCAGTTCTACCACCACCTCTCGAAGTCCGAGGAGACCATCGTCGAACTGGCCGAGGATCTGGGCGTCGGCGACCGACTCGAGTGGCTCGTCGGGAAGAACGCCTACTACGTCGACGGGGTCGTACACCCGCTTGACACGCCGTGGCAGATCCTCGCGTACCCGCACATGAGCGTGTACGACAAGTTCCGTCTCGGGATGCTCACCCTCGAGGTCGACGTGCGCGGCGGGATCCCCTCCTTCGACACGTACGACGACCTCGCGGACTTCGAGGACGTGCCGATCCGGGAGTTCCTCCTCGAACACACCTCCCGCGGCGTGTACGAGAACTTCTTCGAGCCGCTGCTGGACGCGAAGTTCGGGAGCCGTAAGGAGGACGTGAGCGCTGCGTGGCTGCTCGGCCGCGTGAAGTTCCGGGGCGAGCGCGACCTCCTCCGCGGGGAGATCCTCGGCTACTTCGACGGCGGCTTCGCCCCCCTCATCGACGCCCTCGTCGAGGACGTGGGGCGCGAGCACATCGAGACGGACGCCCGCGTCACCGACCTCGCGGTCGCCGGAGACGATCGCCGCGACGGCGACCGCGCCAGCGACTCCGGCGACGATGGCGGCGAAGACGCCGCCGTCTCGGCGATTACTGTCGAACGCGACGGGGAGGAGCGGACCGAGGCCGTCGACGGCGTCGTCGTCGCGACGATGCCGAACGTGCTGGAGGAGCTCACGGGCTACGCCTGCGAGATCGACTTCCAGGGAGCCGTCTGCGCGGTCGCCACGCTGGAGGAGTCGCTGACGGACACCTACTGGCTCAACGTCGCCCACGACGCCCCCTTCGGCGCGCTCATCGAGCACACGAACTTCGTGCCGCCCGAGCGCTACGGCGGCGACCACCTGCTGTACGTCGCGAGCTACGTCCAGTCGCGCGACGAGTGGCTCTGGGACGCGACCGACGACGAGGTGGAGAAGCGATGGCTCGCCCACATCGCCGAGATGTTCCCCCAGTTCGACCGGGATGCGGTCTCGGAGTTCCGGATCGCTCGCGCCCCCCGCGCGGCTCCGATCTACGAACGGGGGTACCTCGACATGGTGGTTCCGTACGACCTGCGCGAAGATGTCGCGGACGGCCTCTACTACGCCGGGATGGCCAGCGAGGCGCAGTACCCCGAGCGGAGCCTGAACGGCGGCGTCGTCGCCGGCTACGAGTGCGCCGACCGGATCCTCGGAGAGTGACTCGACGAGGCGTCGGTCTCGAGTCGTACTCGCGGTTTCGGTGCGGGTGCGACCGCGACGACCCCACCGGACGCCACGGCTCACCCCCCGCGGACGGGCGACCGCCTCACGGCGGACGGCCGTCTGACGGCCGGAGAGAACATTCTTGTCGGTGGCTCCGCTTCCTGCGGGCATGCAACGACGCCCGGTCGTGGCGGCGGCGCTGGCGGTCGTGCCTGCGCTCGGCCACGCCTACCTCCGGCGATGGACGCGCGGCGTCGCGTGGCTCGCATTGCTCGTCGGGTCGGCGCTCACGGTCGCCGGACTCCACGACGCCGGCGTCGCGGGCGCGGTCGCGCCCGGCGTCGTCCCGGGATCGTGGCCCGACGGCGGGGTCGCCGTCGCGCTGGCGGTCGTGCTTGGGATGTCCGTCGCGGACGCGTACGTCCTCGCGCGCCGGCAGGCCAGCCCCGGCGAGGTCACCTGCCCGCGCTGCGGGCGACCGGTGGATCTGTCGATCGAGTTCTGTTGGTTCTGCTCGGTGGAGTTCGACTACGTCGAGGAGTGAGACGCCCGACCGGGAAGCGGGGTCCGCGGACGCACCGAGCCGGGGACCGACTTACTGCTCGATGATCGACTCCTCGACTGCCTCGCCGAAGTGGCGTGCCACGTCCTCGTAGTGGACGAGCACCTCGTCGCCCTCGGCGAGATCCGTGACGGCCGTGCGCCCCTCGGCGGTGGCGACCTTCACCGTCTCGGCGTTCTGGATGAGCGTCTCGATCCGGTCGGTCTCGCCGTCGTCGGTCTCGATCTCCGCCTGCACGCGGAACATGGGGCGCTTCTCGATCTTCACGCGGCCGACGACGGCCTCCCGCGTCCGCCCGTCGGTGTCGAGCACCTGCACCTCGTCGCCCGAGCGGAGTTCGCTCAGGTACTTCGTGCCGCCGTCGGGCGTGCGGACGTACGCGTGGACCGCGCCGGCGTTGACGCGGAACGGCCGCGAGGCGACGTACGGCGAGTCGGCCGTCTCTGCGTGGACGAAGAACAGCCCCCTGCTCATCGACCCGACGAGCATCCCCTCGTCGTGATCCATGATCGACCCCGTGTCGACGCAGACGCGGTCGGCCGAGCCGGCGCGCTCGACGGCCGTGACGGTCGCGGTCGTCAGGTCTAACTGCTCGCGGTCGGCCTCGTCGCGAACCTCGATCGTCTTGCGGATCTCGTCGGGGTCGTCGGTGTCGAGCAGGACGCCCTCCGCGCCGAGTTCGAGCGTCTCGAAGGCCGTCCTCGCCTCCTCGGCGGTCGTCGCGCCCGCGACGAGCGTGGTGTCGTCGCCGATACGCGCGATGAGGTTCTCGAGCGGGATGATCTGCCAGTTCTCGCTCGCGACGACGACGAACTCCGCGTCGCGGGCGGCGGCCTCCGCGAACGCCTCGTACTCCTCGTCGAAGATGCGGACGAACGCCCCCTGCGCGCGGTTGTCGCTCCGGCGCAGCGTCGACAGGTCCGCCGACCCGGAGAAGTCAGACGGGAGGTCGATCGTGCCGTCGCCCTCGCCGTCCTTGCCGACGATGTAGGCGTCCGCGACCGCCTCGTCGCCGGCGTCGTCGCCTGACTCGGCGTCGTCGATCACGTCCACGTCGGCGTCCGAACGGAACGCGGCGACGTTCACGTCACCCAGCTCGCGCACCTTCGCCACGTCGCGCTCGTCGACGAGCACCCAGTCGACGCCGGCCTCGAGCCCGGCGGTGATCCGGCGTCGTCGCGCGTCCCAGTCGCCGACGGCGTCGTCGGCGCGGATCCAGACGGACCGCGTTCGTGTCATTGTCGGTCGCACTCGCGGGCGGCGCTTTAACGTGGCGGATACGGCGACGAGCCGTTCGCCGCGACGCTCGAGCCCTACAGCCCCGAGGCCGACAGGGCGTCCTCGGCGTCGGCGTCCTCGTGGACCACGCCCGACACCGCCCGGGTCATCGCCTCGGGGTCGTCGTGTTGGAAGATGGTTCGACCCATCGAGACGCCCGCCGCGCCGGCGTCCATCGCGCCGCGCACGTCCTTCAAGGTCTGGAGGTCGCCGGAGGGCGACCCGCCGGCGATGATCACCGGCAGCCGCGTCGATTCGCAGACGTGCTCGAAGCTGTCGGCGTCGCCCGAGTAGGCCGTCTTCACGAGGTCCGCGCCGCACTCCTCGGCGAGACGGACGGCGTGTGCGAGGTTCTCTGCGTCGTGTTCCGGGTCTGCGCCCTCGAGGTTCGCGCCGCGGGCGTACGCCATCGCGAGCACGGGGACGCCGTAGTCGCCCGCCTCCTCACACAGCTCCGAGAGGAACGTCATCTGTTCGGGCTCGTAGTCCGACCCGACGTTGATGTGCATCGAGACGGCGTCTGCGCCCGCCCGGATCGCCCCCTTCACCGTCCCAGTCGGGCGTTTGTCGTTGCTGTCGGGCCCGATCGAGGTACCCGCGTTCAGGTGGACGACGTAGCCCGCGCCGTTCGTGTTGTCGTGGACGCGGGGGGCGATCCCCTTCTGCGTCAGCACGGCGTCCGCGCCGCCGCGGGTCACGGCGTCGATGGTCGATTCGATGTCGCGCAGGCCCTCGACGGGCCCGAGCGTGATCCCGTGGTCCATCGGAATCATGACGATTCGGTCGTCCGTCGAGATGCGGTTCATGCGTGCGGCGAGTCCGGCGTGTTCCATTGGTGTGGTATGGCGTGATCGGGCCTAAATGGCTTGCGAACGGCTCAATCGGATGTACCTTCGGGTGCCGGCGGCCGTCGCCCGTATCCGTCCAGCGCACCCCGCTTCAGTTCGCGCGCCTTCGTCTCGAGTCGGTCGGCGACGGACTCGGTCGACTCCCCTCGCTCGTGGCCGTCGGCGACGATGTCCACCAGCGCCGAGCCGACGATGATCCCGTCGGCCCCGGCCTCGACGACCGTCGCCGCCTGCTCGTCCGAGGAGATACCGAAACCGACCGCCTTCGGCAGATCGACCCCCGAGAGCCGCGCCAGCGACTCCCCCGTTCGGTCCGACACGGACGACGACGCGCCGGTGACGCCCAGCCGCGCCTGCACGTAGAGGTAGCCCGAGGAGACGTCGACGAGCGTCCCCAGTCGGTCGTCGTCGGTCGTCGGCGCGACGATGGAGATCAGATGGAGCCCGAACTCGTCGCACGCCTCTCGGAGCGGGCCGGCCTCCTCCGCGGGCAGGTCGGGGACGACGAACCCGGAGATGCCGACCGAGGCCGCCCTCTCGACGAACGGGCGCGGGCCCTGTTCGGAGCCGAACTGGTAGATGAGGTTGTAGTACGTCATGCACACCAGCGGCACGTCCACGTCGAGGTCCTCGACGAACTCGAAGAAGCGCTCGGGCGTCATGCCCGCCTCCAGCGCGCGGACGACGGCGTTCTGGATCGTCGGCCCCTCCGCGATCGGTTCGGAGAAGGGCAGCCCGAGTTCGATCACGTCCGCCCCGCCGCGTTCGAGCGCCTCGACGTACGCCAGCGACGACTCGTAGTCCGGGTCGCCGACGGCGAGGTACGGGACGAACGCCGGGCCGTCCGCGAACGCGTCGGCGACGGAGTCGTCGACGGCGGGATCGTCGGCGTCGTCGCCCTCGTCGTCGACGGCGTCGCTCATCGCAGTCCCCCCTCGAACATCGACATGTCGGGGGCGTTCGCCACGTCGCGCTTCGCGGTCTCCTCGATGGCGGTGTCGAGGTCCTTGTCGCCGCGGCCGGAGACGTTGATCACCGTCACATCGCCGAGTTCGTCGTGGTGCTCGTGGAGGTAGCCGAACGCGTGCGCCGTCTCCAGCGCGGGGATGATCCCCTCCTCCTGTGAGAGGCGGTGGAACCCCTCGATCGCCGCGTCGTCGTCGACGTTCACCGGCGTGACGCGCCCCTCGTCGACGAGGTGCGCCAGCTCGGGACCGACGCCGGCGTAGTCGAGTCCCGAGGAGACGGAGTGGCTCTCGACGATCTGGCCGTCGTGGTCCTGCAGGAGCTTCGTTCGCGCGCCGTGGAGCACGCCCTCGGTGCCCGTCGACAGCGACGCGGAGTTGGGCGCGACGCCCTCCTCCTCATCGACAGCTAGCGAGGAGCCGCCGGCCTCGACCGCGAACAGGTCCACGTCCGCGTCGCCGACGAAGTGGTGGAACGATCCCATCGTGTTCGAGCCGCCGCCCGCGCAGGCGACGACCGAGTCCGGAAGCCGTCCCGCTTTCTCTCTCACCTGGCGGCGCGCCTCCTCGGAGATGAGCGCCTGGAAGTCGCGGACCATCCGCGGGAACGGGTGCGGTCCGACGACGCTCCCGATGACGTAGTGGGTGTCCTCGACGTTCGTCGCCCAGTCGCGCATCGTCTCGGAGATGGCCTCCTTCAGCGTCCCGCGACCCGTCGTCACGGGCGTCACCTCCGAGCCGTTGATCTTCATCCGGAAGACGTTGGGGCGCTGGCGGTTGATGTCGCGCTCGCCCATGTACACCTCGCAGGGCATGCCCAGGTGCGCCGCCGCCATCGCCGTCGCGGTGCCGTGTTGGCCCGCGCCGGTCTCGGCGATGATGCGCTCCTTGCCCATGTACTTCGCGAGCAACACCTGCCCGAGCGCGTTGTTCAGCTTGTGCGCGCCGCCGTGGAGCAGGTCCTCGCGCTTCAGGTACACCTCGGTGTCGTAACGCTCGGAGAGGCGGTCAGCGCGCTGCAGCGGCGTCGGTCGACCGCCGAAGTCGCGGATGCGCCGGCGGAACTCGTCCATGAAGCCGTCCTCGTTGTTGAGGACGTACCGTTCGTAGGCGTCGGTCAGCTCCTGGATCGCGGGCATCAGCGCCTCGGGGACGTACTGGCCGCCGTACCGGCCGAACTTTCCGTCGCCGGCGGACGCCCACTCGCCGTCCGCGGGCTCGCCCCGTTCGCTCTCGCTGCTCATATCTCTCCCTCCGTCTCCGCGGCCGTAAACCGACGGGTGTTGGCAGAGACGTCGCCGTCGGTGTCGGCCTCGTCGGCCCCCTCGGCGTCCATGATCGCCGAGCCGATGAGCAGGCCGTCGGCACCCGCACCGCGCATTCGCCGGGCGTCCGCGGGCGTCGCGATCCCCGACTCCGCGATCAGCGTCACCCGATCGGGGGCCTCCGGCGCGACGGACTCGAACGTCGAGAGGTCGACCTCCAGCCGTCCCAGATCGCGGTTGTTGACGCCGATCAGGTCCGCGCCCGCCGAGAGCGCCGCCGCGAGTTCCTCGCGCGTGTGTACCTCCACGAGCGGCTGGAAGCCGCGGTCGCGGGCGGCCTCGACCAGCTCCGCGAGGTCGTCGCCGACGAACCGGGCGATGAGGAGCACCTGGTCGGCTTCGACGGCGTCCAGTTGCGCCTCGCGGACGAGGAAGTCCTTGCGAAGGACCGGCACGTCGACCGCGTCGCGGACGCGCCGGAGGGTCTCCACGGAGCCGTCGAAGTGCTCCGGCTCGGTGAGCACGGACAGCGCCGCCGCGCCGCCCTCCACCATCGACTCGGCCAGCTCGACTGGGTCGTCCTCGCGCGTCCCGTCGGTCGTCGGGCTCGTCGGCTTCACCTCGGCGACGACCGGCACGCGCCCGTCTGCCTCCGCGGCCGCGAACGCCGCCGGCAGCGACCGCGCGTCGTCGACGGAGACGCGCTCGTCGCCGCCGGGTCGCTCGGCGGCGGCCGACAGAATAGAGCGCACCGCCGGCGCGAGATCCTCCGTTGGTGTGTTCATCTATGTACATCGATGGGCTCTTTCGACCAAAAGTGTTGCGTCGGAGACCGACGATTGAAGCGCCCGACGGCCGTGTACTCGGGCATGACCTCGAGAACGGACGGCGGCGTCGACGACGGGAACGCCGTGGACGCCGGCGACGGCGACGGTCCCGACGGCCTCGGCGACACCGGCGTGTTCGCCCGCGAGTTCGACGCGCTCGGGCGCGCCGTGGCGATCGGAGTCGCGAGCGGTCGAGTCATCTCCGTCTCCTTCCCGGAGTCGCCGCCGAGCGACACAGGGCCCGATCACCCGCTGCTCGATCGGATCGGCGACTACCTCGCCGGCGACGAGGACGACTTCGCGGACGTGGCCGTGGCGATCACGGTTCCGACCGACCAGCGCGAGGTGCTGGAGTCGATCCGCAACGTTCCGTACGGCGAGTCGATCGATCTCGGTCGGGTCGCGAAGCTGACCGCGGGACTCGACCACGAGGACGACGACGACCTGGAGACGGTGCGGGCCGCGCTCGCCGCCAACCCGGTCCCGCTCGTCGTTCCCGACCACCGGGTGAGCGGCGTGGGCGGGGCCACCCCCGGCTCGCTGGCCGAGCGCCTCCGGTCGATCGAGGGCGTCCGCGAGCGGTAGTCGGCCGTCACCCGACCGTCGATTCTTCCTCGGTCTCGGACGCCTCGCGCTACCCGTACGCCCGCAGGAGGAAGTACGCAACCGCGATCAGAAACAGCGCCTCGGCGGCCGTCTCCAGGCCGGGAACGGCCAACTCGACGCCGGCGACCTTCGCGGCGGCCGCGAGCACGAATAGTCCGGCGTTCGAGAGCGCCCCGGCCTCCGTCGGGGCCGTGTGGACCCACATCGTCCGCTGGGCGGCGAGCACGCCGGCCGCCAGCATCGCCGCCCCGACCGCGATCCCCGTCGGAACCGTCCCTCGATACCACCCGGTCGCGCCCGCGAACGCGACGGCGACTGCGAGGAACACAGCGGCCGCCGTCGCCGCGTCGGTGCCGCGGTTCGATACTCCCATACCGCAGTACGGGGCGGCGGTAGTCGTAAGCGTGACGGCGCAGTCTTGCGATCGGCTTCCGTCCGTCCGACGGGATTCCCGACGGTCGATCGCCTGGCAGTCGTCGCCTCAGCGGTCGGAGTAGTCCGGCTGGTCCACGTCGGCCTGATCGTATCCGGCCTCCTGCCACGCGGTGAAGCCGCCGTCGATGTGAGCCACGTCCTCGAACCCCATCTCCTGTAACGCCTTCGCCGCCAGCGCCGACCGCCCGCTCTCGTTGCAGTAGCAGACGTAGCGCCGGTCGGGCTCGAAGTAGTCGCGATAGTACTCGGTCTCCGGGTCGGCCCAGAACTCCAACATCCCACGCGGCGCGTGCGTGTCGCCGGGGATCGCCCCCTCGATCCACCGCTCGCGCACGTCGCGCACGTCGAGGAATATCGTCTCGTCGCCGTCGCCGTCGCCGTCGCCGGCCCGGAGTCGCTCCCACTCCTCGTGTGCCGCCTCGACGCTCAGCACCTCGACGTGTTCCTCCGCCTCCGCCGCCATGTCCCACGCGTGTTTCTCGATAGTTCCCATGGGGCCACGGAGCGACCGCGGGACAAAGAACTATCGCCGTCGTCGTCGCGGTCGCCGGTGCCGTCGCGGTCGCCGGTGCCGTCGTCGTTGCCGTCGCGGTCGCCGGTGCCGTCGTCGTTGCCGTCGCGGTCGCAGCCCCGCACCCGCGGCCGTCAGTCGCCCGCGATCGGTCCCTCGTGGACGACGAGCGTCGCCGCGTTCACGAGGTAGTGGGCGACGACGACAGCGAGGAGGCTTCCGGTCGAGACGAACGCCGCTGCGAGTACGAACCCGAGCAGACCGGTGGCCGCGATCCCCGCGCGCCCCTGCGCCCCGTGACCGAGCGCGAACGCGACCGAGGACGCGGCGGCGAGCAGCCACGGCCACGCCGCCACGCCGACGACCGACGCCGGGAGCCACGCCGGCGCGTCGAAGCCCGCAGACAGCGCGCCCACCAGCACCGCCCGGAAGAGGAACTCCTCGAACAGCGCGACCGTCGGGAGCACGCCGCCCAACAGCACGACCCAGCCCCACGTCGAGTCGGGCGCGAGCGCCCCTCTGAGCGCCTCGTTCGTCTCGACGCCGACGCGCCTCGCGGCCCGACCGCCGACCTCGTTGGCGACCCAGAGCCCCCCGCCGAGCGCGACGCCGACGCCGAGATCCGGGAGCGTCGCGACCGGATCGAGTCCGAGCGCCCCCGCGGGGATCCCCGCCCACACCGCCGCGGCGACGAGCACAGCGCCGAACGTCCCCTGCGAGAGCGCGACGTTCGCCAGCAGCGCGCCGGCCGACAGTTCGGCCTCCGCCTCGGCGGCCGCGACGGGACTGCGCTCGGGAGCCGAGAGGCGGCGATCCGCGGTCGGCGACACCGACCCGTGCGGCGTCGTCGCCGTTGCGGACGCGAGCGCGGCGTCCTCCGGTCCCCGGTCGGCGTCCCCGTCGACGCGGGCCGGCGGCTCGCTCGGCGAGAATCGCGTCGAAGAAAGGCGGGCGAGGCCGAGCAACAGCAGCAGGACGACGCCGGTGATCGCTGCGAATGCCGTCCAGCGCGTCACGTGAATCGAGAGAGCGGGATCGGGATAGTCGTGGGTCGGAGCTTACTGCGGACTCGGGCTGGTCGGACCCGCGGTGCCGGATTCGCCGGTCTTCTCCAGCGCGGAGCCGGTGATGCTCTTGAGGCGCGCGACGAGCGAGTCCTTCTCGGGTTCGCCCTCCAGCGCGATGTCAAGCACCTCCGAGATGTGCTCGACGGGGATGATCTCGACCATCTCCTTGTACTCGTCCTCGATCATCACGTCCTGCTCGTTGGCCTTCGGGATGATGACGCGGTCGCAGCCGGACTTGGCGGCGGCCTCGATCTTGTGGGTGACGCCGCCGACCGGGAGCACGTCGCCGCGGACCGACAGCGAGCCGGTCATCGCGAGGCTCTGGTCGACGCCGACGTTCTCCAGCGCCGAGATGACGGCGGTGGCGACCGTGATGGACGCGCTGTCGCCGTCGACGCCCTGCTGGCCCGTCTGGACGAACTGGATGTGGATGTCCTTCTCGGTGATGTCCTCGTCGGAGAACTTCTTGATGATCGCCGAGACGTTCTGGACGGCCTCCTCGGCCATCTCCTGAAGCTGACCGGTGGCGATCACCTGGCCGGGCCCCTGCGAGGGCGTGACCTCGGCCATGACGGGGAGCATGATGCCGGAGTCCTCGCCCATGACGGCGAGGCCGTTCACGCGGCCGACCTGGAAGCCGTCGGCGACCTGCAGCTCGTAGTCCTTGCGGCGCTCGATGTAGTCGTCGGCGAGCTGTTGCTCGATGGAGCGCGAGCGACCCTTCGCCTCCAGCACGTGCTCGCGGGTGACGCGGTCGGCGTCCTGCGAGTGGGCGATGTCGCCGGAGACGCGGACGAGGCCGCCGAGGTTCCGCAGCTTCAGGGTGAGGTGTCCCTTCCGACCCGCGCGCCGGCGGGCCTCGAGGATGATCTCCTCGATGGCCTCGTCGGTGAAGGCGGGCAGGCGGCCGTCCTTGGCGACCTCCTGGGCGACGAACCGTGCGTACTTCCGTCGCATGTCCGGGGTGTCGTCGATGGTGTCGTCCATGTACACCTCGTAGCCGTACCCCTTGATGCGCGAGCGCAGCGCCGGGTGCATGTTCTCCATCGCGTCGAGGTTCCCCGCCGCGATCATGATGAAGTCCGTCGGGACCGGCTCCGTCTGGACCATCGCACCCGAGGAGCGCTCGGACTGTCCGGTGATCGAGAACTCGCCCTCCTGGATCGCGGTCATCAGCTTCTGCTGGGACCGGATGTCGAGGGTGTTGATCTCGTCGACGAAGAGGACCCCCTTGTTCGCCTTGTGGATCGCGCCGGCCTCGACGCGGTCGTGGCTCGGCGTCTCCATCCCGCCCGACTGGAACGGGTCGTGGCGCACGTCGCCCAGCAGCGCGCCGGCGTGCGCGCCGGTGGCGTCCTCGAAGGGCGCGGACTTCTCGTCGGCGTTGTTGACGAGGAGGTTCGGGATCATCGAGTCCGAGCCCCGGGAGCCGTAGCGGAACGCGAGATAGATGATACCGGCCGCGAGGATGCCCAGCAGAACGTTCCCCGCGACCAGCAGGGCGTACCCGAGCACGACCGCGATGATGATCCACATGAGGAACGAGCGCATTTGGTTGCGCTTTCTGGCCTCCTCCTTGTGGGCCTCGACGATCTGCTCGCCCTTGCCCGACGGCACCGTCCGGACCTTGGGGTTGTTTCCGTCGTCGGGGTTGTGATACACGAGCACGTCCTGGAGCTCCTCCTTCGGGAGCAGCTCGGACATCGCCTTCGCGAGCATCGACTTGCCCGTCCCGGGCGAGCCGATCATCATGACGTGTCGCCGCTGTTTCGCCGCCTTCATCACCACGTCGCGGGCGTGCTCCTGGCCGATGACCTGGTCGACGAGGCGATCGGGAACCTCGATGTCGTCGGTGGAGTCGATCATGAGGCCGCCGAGGAGGTGGTCCTCGGCGATCTCCTCGTCGATCTCGGCGTCGATCTCCACGTCGCTGCCGAGATCGTCGATGTCGGCGTCCTCGTCGGAGGGGTCGTTCGACGCCCCGACCGACCGGCCGCCGGTCGTACCCGACCCGGAGTCGTCGACGGGGACCTCTTCGGGGTCCAACACGCCCTCCTCCTCCCGGTCGTCGGTTCTGTCGTTGCTCATAGAATCGTCGCTATCGTGAAACACGGTCCGTCGATTCATATACTTTCTCCCCTCGGGCGTGTTCCGCGGAGAACCGAAAACCGCCGTGAGACGTGCGTATTCCGGTCGTTCTGGGGGCTTTTGCGTCTCGCCGGGCTTATAAACACGCCCCGTGATACTGACTCGTATGCGGGGGTTCTACATCGGGCGGTTCCAGCCGTATCACAACGGCCACCACCACATGGTCGAGGAGATCGCCGAGGAGGTCGACGAACTCGTCCTCGGCATCGGCTCGGCCGGCGACTCCCACACCCGGCGCAACCCGTTCACCGCCGGCGAGCGGATCATGATGGTCACGAAGTCGCTGACGGAGTTCGACGTGACCACCTACGCGGTCCCCATCGAGGACCTCGAGCGCAACTCCGTGTGGGTGAGCCACGTCCAGTCCATGTGCCCGAAGTTCGACGTGGCGTACTCCAACAACCCGCTCGTCGTCCGACTGTTCGAGGAGGCCGGCGTCGAGGTGCGCTCCTCGCCGATGTTCCGACGGGAGGTGCTGGAGGGCAGCGAGCTCCGCGAGCGCATGATCGACGGCGAGGGGTGGCGCGATCTCGTCCCCGACGCCGTCGCCGGCGTCGTCGAGGAGATCGACGGCGTCGGACGTATCCGTGAGGTGGCCTCCTCGGACGCCAACGGGGCCGACCGCGTCGGCGACTCGGACGCCGACACCGACGGCGGCGCTGACGCCGTCACGGACATCGACTTCGACACCGACGCCGACGCGTCGGGGGGCGAGTGAGCCGCCGATGCTGACGCTCGCTTCCGACTTCGGCTCGCCGTACCCCGCCGCGATGAAGGGCGTCCTCCGGTCGAACGGCGTCACCGACCTGGTGGACGTGTCCCACGACCTCCCCAAGAGCGACCCCCGCGCCGCGGCGTTCTGGCTCCGCTTCGTCCTCCCCGAGTTCCCGCCGGGCGTCCACCTCGTCGTGGTCGACCCCGGCGTCGGAACCGACCGCGCCGCCGTCTGCGTCCGCGCCGGCGACCACGCGCTCGTCGGCCCCGACAACGGCTGTCTGCTCCCCCCGGCCCGCGCGCTGGCGGAGACCGCCGTCGACCCGGACACGGACCCCGCCGAGGCGATCGAGGTGTTCGTCGTCGACGACGCGGATCCCCGGTCGAGCACGTTCCACGGCCGCGACGTGTTCGCCCCGGCGG
The DNA here is from genome assembly GCF_021431925.1 of Halobaculum sp. CBA1158. NCBI lineage: Archaea > Methanobacteriati > Methanobacteriota > Halobacteria > Halobacteriales > Haloferacaceae > Halobaculum > Halobaculum sp. CBA1158. The sequence continues at coordinate 1,130,132 of NZ_CP090371.1, forward strand.
CCGCACGCGTCCACGAGGCCGGCGTCGACGCGATCGAGTCGCTCGACGGCTTCTCGCGGACCGACGACTACGACGACCACGCGCTGCCCGAGCCGTGGGTGGAGGCCGAGACCGCCTCGGGGGAGGTGCTCGCGGTCGACGACTTCGGCAACACGATCACCAACGTCCCCGGCGAGTTCCTCGACGGGCGCGTCGGCGAGACGGTCGTCGTGGAGACCGCCACCGGACGGCACTCGGTGCCGGTCGTCGAGACGTTCGCGGACGTGGACAAACACGACCCTCTCGTCACCGTCGGCAGCCACGGCTTCGTCGAGTGCGACGCTAACCAGGGCCGCGGCGACGAGGCGTTCGATCTGGCACCCGGCCGGGCGGTGACCTTATCCTTCGAGGAGGCCGTCGCCGCGACGGTTCCGACGGCCTGAGCCGAGCCGTGGACCCCATACCGGCCGCCGTCCCCACGTCGACTGTCGCCCCGATCGCGTCCGTCGCCCAGATCACTTCAGCCACCCCGACCGTGTCCGCCGCCGCCGCGGTCGCCGCGATGAACCTCGTCGGCCTGCTGGCGTTCGCCGTCGCCGGCTCGCTCAAGGGCGCAGACGCCGACCTCGACCCGTTCGGCGTCGCGACGCTGGGCGTGCTCACAGCCCTCGGCGGCGGCACCATCCGGGACGTGCTCGTCGGGCGCGTGCCCGCGGCGCTCCGGTCGACGGGCGACGTGCTCGTGGTGCTCGCGGGCGTCGCCGTCGGCCTCGGGATCGCGGCGGCCGTCTCCGGAGGGACGGGCCGGATCCGGGACCACCCGGCGTTCCTCGTCGCCGACGCGGTCGGGCTGGCGGCGTTCGCCGCCTCAGGCGCGGCCGTCGGGGCGGAGGCCGGGCTCTCGGCGTTCGGGGTGGTCGTCACCGCGACGCTCACCGGCGTCGGCGGCGGGAGCCTCTCGGACCTCCTGCTCACTCGGACGCCGGTCGTGCTCCGGGAAGACTTCTACGCAACGCCCGCGCTGTGTGGCGGCGTCGGCTACGTTGTCGCCGTCGCGGTCGGCGTTCGGGGCGCGACGACGACCCTGGGCGTCGCGCTCGGGGTGTTCCTCCTGCGCGTCACGGCGGTGCGTCGCGAGTGGGAACTACCCTCGCTGTGAGCGTCGCGGTCGCTGTCGCTGTGAGCGTCGCCGTCGTTGTGATGGGGTGTCGTCGCTGTGAACGGTATCGTCGCCGACTGTCTATCGGAAAACCGGATCCCGGGATAGTTCGGTCCCTCAGTTCGCCGCGATCACGTCGTCGATGCGGAGGATCATCGTCGCCGCCTCGGTGGCGGACTCCAGCGCCTCGCGCTTGACCGCGGCGGGATCGACCACGTCGCCGTCGGCGGGGTCGGCGACATCGACGGACGGACCGTCGATCACGACGCCGGCGACGCCCTCGCGCTCGTGGCGGGCGCGCAGGTCGACCAGCGCGTCGATCGGGTCGAGGCCGGCGTTCTCGGCGAGCGTGCGCGGGATCGCGTCGACGGCGTCGGCGAACGCCTCGACCGCCAGCGACTTCCGCCCGGTGACCGCGCTCGCGCCCGAACGGAGCCGGTCGGCGACCGCCACCTCGACCGCGCCCGCGCCGGGGACGACCTCGCCGTCTTCGTGGGCCGCGACGACCACGCCGAGGGCGTCGTCGATCGCGCGCTCGGTCTCGTCGACCACGTGGTCGGTCGAGCCGCGGACGTACAGCGTCACGGTCCGGGAGTCGTCGGTCCCCTCCAGGAAGGTCACGTCGTCGTCGCCGTGCCTCTCGACGCGGACGGACGCGGCCGCGCCGAGGTCGTCGGCCTCGATGCCGTCGAGGGTGCCGAGCCGACGCGCGCCGGTGGCGCGGGCGACCGCCCGGGCCTCGGCCGCCGTCACGTTCGAGAACGCGAGGACTCCGGCGTCCGCGAGGTAAGCCGCGACGGGATCGGAGACCTTCTTCGAGCAGAAGACCACGTCGACGCCGGCCTCCGCGAGCGTCTCGGCGATCGCGCGGCGCTCGGCGTCCTCCGCCGAGAGTGCGGCGTCGAGCTGGTCGGCGGAGGTGATCGTGTACTCGGTGTCGACCTCGCCCGACCGCACGTCGAGCGTCGTGTCGAGCACGGCGACGGCCGCGTCCTCGACGCCGCGGGGCATGGTGTCGGTGGCGGGTTCACCCTCGAAGACGACGCCGCGAACGAGTTCGGTCGCGGCCGCCGAGGCTCCCGTCCGGGCGAACACGCGGATGTCGTCGCGGTCGACGCGGCGGTCGTCGTCGGCCACCTGGAGCACGGCGTCGGCGACGATCTCCGCGAGCGCGTCGGTCGCGAGGTCGCCGGTACCCTTGCCGGTCATCGCCGAGCGCGCCAGGCGCACCAGGGCGTCGCGGTCGACCGCGCCATCGAGCACCATGCCGTCGACGGCGTCGAGCGCGAGTCGCATGGCCTCGTGGTATCCCTCGACCACGGCCGTCGCGTGCACGTCGTCGTCGAGGAGGTCCTCGGCGCGCGCGAGCAGTTCGCCCGCCAGCACCGCCGCCGTCGTCGTGCCGTCGCCGACGGCCGACTCCTGGCTCTCGGCGACCTCGACGAGCATCCGCGCGGCGGGGTGTTCGATGTCCATCTCCCCGAGGATCGTCGCGCCGTCGTTGGTGACGACCACGTCGCCGGCGGTGTCGACGAGCATCTTGTCCATCCCGCGCGGGCCGAGCGTCGTCCGGACCGCGCTCGCGACCGCGCGGCCGGCGGCGGCGTTCGAGCGGCGCGCGTCGAGGCCGCTGGTTCGCTGGCTGGACTCCGACAGGACGTAGAGCGGCTGTTGCAGGTGACTCATAGATGATCAACCAGAACGATGGTTGCGATTCTATATGAAGTTTTCTAGAATATAGGTACGGAAACTACACGACTGGACCGTGATAGCCCGGATCACGGCCTCGGCGAGACCCCTCGACCGGCTCCAGACTACAACACTCAAGACCGGCGCGTCGTTGGGGTGTGGTAGATGCTGGAGTTGGAGCACGGCTTTCGCGCGGTCGACGTCCACGCCCGCCTCGACCCCGACGACGGGGCCGTCGTCGCCTCCCGGGGGCGAGACATCTCGCCGGAGCGCCTCCAGCGCGAGATGCACCAGGCGGGCGTCGTGCGCGCGGCCGTCTCGCCCGGTCCGCGCCCCGCGGGCGAGGGGTACCTCCGCGCGAACAACGCCGTCGCCCGCCTCTCGGTCGACCGGCCGTTCTGCGCGATGGCGCGGCTGAACGGCCCGCGCGACCCGGGCTCGTCGCCGGTCTCTCGGCTCCGGAACCTCGCGGCCGCGCCGGCCGACCACCACACAGAGCCGGGCGACGTGGAGCAGTACGCGTACGACAGCCGCCTGCACGGGTTCGTGATCGACCCGGTCAACGACGGCCTCCCCACCGAGGAGACGCTCGAACAGGTCGCGGCCGCCGGCGAGCCGGTGCTCGTGCACGCGGGTCGCGGCTACCCGCCCGCGGCGGTCCGCGAGACGATCCTCCGGTACGACTTCCCGGTGATCCTCTCGTCGTTCGGCGGCTACCCCCTCGACCGCGGACTGATGGACGACGCGCTCGACCTGCTCGAGGAGTTCGACGAGCTCTACCTCGACACGGCGTTCGTCCGCTACCGAGACGTGCTCGAACGGGGGCTGCTCGAACACCCCGACCGCGTCCTGTTCGGCTCGGGCGCTCCCGACACGCACCCGGACGTGGGCGTGATGGAACTGCTCACGCTCGACGTGCCCGAGGACCTGATGGACCGCGCGCTCTCGAAGAACGCGGCGCGCGTCATCGAGGGGCTCGCGCCCGGGGCCGACGCGTGAGGGGCCTGCGACGCCCGCGCGCTCACTCCCGACGGTCGTAGCGCGCGACGGCCCGGTCGGCGCGCGCCGACACGCCGTGCGGATTTCGCTTCGGCGACCGGTCTCGCGCCCGAGCGCGAAGCCCGGCGGCGGCACCGGTGGAGATACCCGTCACCACGTCGTGACCGTTGCCGACCCACGCGGTCGGCGTCGCCTTCCCGTCGACTACGTCACGAAGCGCGCCGACGGCGTCGCCGGTCGCGTGGCTCAGCGTCCGACGGGCGACCGTGGGCCGGACGCCGTAGTTCTTCGCCAGCCGATACGCCAGCGCGCGGTACTTCCAGCCCAACTCTCGGGTCTTGACGCCGCCGTCGGTCGCCTCCGCGCGTCGCCTGGCCGCGGCGTCCGTCCGCCAGGCGACGTCGACGCCCAGGCCGGCGAGTCGGTGGGCGGCGTCGCGCGCGCCGCCCGTCTGGAGGTACTCGTCGAAGCCGTCGAGCTCGTCGAGCACGGCCCGGCGGAAGGCGACGTTGCGGCCGTTGAAGTACGTCACCTCGCGGTCGCCGATCGTCCGGCGCTCGGGGCTGTCGCTCGTCGCGCCGCCGCGCACGTCGCGCCGGAGCGGACCGGTGACGACGCGCGCCCCGTCGTCGACGGCGTCGGCGATCGCCTCGCGCCAGCCGGATTCGATCCGGTGATCGTAGCCGAGGAAGGCGATCACGTCCCCCTCGGCGACCTCGAGGCCGGCGTTGCGGGCGACGTTCACGTTTCGCGCCGCGATCTCGACGAGCACGTCCACGTCGTCGCGATCGCGTACCATCCCGGTGGTCCCGTCGGCGGAGGGGCCGTTGACGACGACCACCTCCGCGTCCGGTGCCGCCGACGCCACCGAGTCGAGACTGGCGGCGAGGCGCTCCCGGCCGTTCAGGGTCGGGACGACCACCGAGAGGTCCATACCCCTCCGTAGCGAGTCGAACACTTAAAACGGGGGTTTCGGTGCGGTCTCACGGGACCGCACTCCCGGGCGTCGCGGACGCGTCCACAGCGACGCGAGCGGCGACGTGGAGCGGCGGAGCGAGGTCGGTCGACTACCGATTGAGGTAGTAGACCTGTTTGCGCGCGTCCTTGAACGAGTAGCGCGAGCCGACGAGGCCCTGTTCTTCCAGGCGGTTGAGCGCGTAGCGAACGGTGCGGTCGGGAAGGAGCGACTCCTCGGCGAGTTGGCCCTGCGACAGCGGCGCGTCGCCCTCCAACACCTTCGCGACGAGCTTCGCGCTGGGCGGCAGGTCGCTGAGGCGGTCGCGGTATTCGGTGTCGGTGAGCGCGTCTGCGGCGTCCGGGTCCGCGGTACTGGTGCTCATACTACACTCGACCCGGAGGCTGTTGGTAAAGGTTGCCTCAATACAAGTCCTACCCCTGAATATCCCTTATACGCTTAATATTCCACGTCGCAGTCGGGCGATCGGTCGTCCGAGCGGTCGGCCGACACCGGCGTCGGATGGCGATCGTTGATACGACGCCGTCGACGCGAACGACCACTCCGACGCGAACGACCAAGTGATCCGCGTGCGATTCTCGGGACGTGATCCCCGAGTCACACGTCGACATCTTCGAGTCGGAGTCGTTCGCGCACCTGTCGACGGTCATGCCCGACGGGACGCCCCAGGTGACGCCGGTCTGGGTCGACCACGATGACCGCGAGTACGTGCTCGTCAACACCGCCCGGGGCCGACGAAAGGAGCGAAACATCCGGAACAACCCGCAGGTCGGGCTCTCGGTCACCGACCCGGACGACCCGTACCGGTACGTGTCGGTGATGGGCGAGGCCGAACTCACCGAGGAGGGGGCCGTCGAGCACATCGACGAGCTGGCGCGGCGGTACTTCGACGTCGACGAGTACCCCCACCACGGGGAGGAGTCCGGTCCCCGCGTCATCGTTCGGATCCCAACCGAGCGGATCGTCACCAGCGGGTGAGGGAGCCGGCGGCATCGACTCCGTAATCGGGTCCGTACCGGCCCCGCAGTCGCGTCCGCCTCGGCGACCCGGCCGACGGGCTATCAGTACCGTTTTACCGCTCGCCCGAGCACCTCGAAATAGTGTGAAGGGCCAGGAGTGGTACCAGGCCGACTCGGTCGCCGAAGAGTACGACGCCAAGCGATTCTCCCAGGGCGGACGCCTCATCGACCGCCGGGAGAAGCGCGCCGTGCTGGAGGCACTCGGGCCGGTCGAGGGCGAGCGCGTGCTCGAGATCGCCTGCGGCACCGGACGGTTCACCGTGATGCTCGCCGAGCGCGGGGCCGACATCGTCGGCCTCGACATCTCCGACGCGATGCTGGCGCAGGGTCGGGAGAAGGCGAGCCGAGCGGGGCTCTCCTCGACGGTCGAGTTCATGCGCGGCGACGCCGCTCGCCTGCCGTTCCCGGACGACCACTTCGACGCCGTGTTCGCGATGCGATTCTTCCACCTCGCGGACACCCCCGCGAAGTTCCTCGCCGAGATGGCCCGCGTCTCGAAGGAGGTCGTCTTCTTCGACACCTTCCGCGGCTCGTCGCTGCGCGTGCTGTACAACTGGGCGCTCCCGATGGGGTCGCGGCTGTACTCCCGCGAGGAGGTCGAGCGACTCATCGACGGCGCGGGGCTCAGCCTCCGCAGCGACGACCACGACTTCGTGTTCCCGTACGGCTTCTATCGCGAGGTGCCCAACAGCGTCGCCGACCCGTTCTGGTCGCTCGATCAGGCGATCGGTACCAACGCCGTGGGCGAGAAGCTCTCGTCGGTGTCGTACTGGACGGCCGAGGTCTGAGTCGCCGCGACGGCGACGGCGGCGACACGGGACTCGACGGCGACCGAGTGTCCGGTTATGGGATCGTGGAGTCCGCACTCACGAGCGACCGCACCGCCTCCGCGCCGCCGTGAACCGCCAGCCACACGGCCGTCGCGACGCCCGCGAGCACGACCGCGTCCACCAGCGGACCCAGCACCGGCCCCGTGGGACTCCAGAGGGAAACGGGGCGAACGGGCGGCAACAGCGCGGGTAGAAGCTGCGCGGTCGACTGGACGACGAGGACGACGGCGACCCCCTTCGTCAGGTCTCGCGGGCGGAGCCGGGGACCGATGACGAACAGAACCCCCAGCAGGAACGACGCTTCGAACAGCCACTCGGCCGGCAACTGCGAGAGCGGGATCCCGACGTTCCAGAACTGGCCTCGCGTGAAGAAGATCGATTCCGACCCGGTCGCCCCCGCGCGGGCGACGGCGGCGAGGAGGTCCCCGAGCAGTCCGGCGACGACTGCGCCGCCGGCGGCGACGACGGCACCGAGACCGGCGGCGGCCGCCCCGCGTCGCACGGTCAGATCCGGCCCGATCCGGTCGCCCGCGACGACGGCGAACAGCGGGTGCTGGTCGGGGTTCCCGAGTGCCGACGCGACTCGGTCGTATCCGCCGTGATACGCGATCCACGCCGCGGTCGCGACCGCGAGGACGGCCGCGACCCGCGTGAGCGGGACGGCGAGCACGGGGAGCCAAGACCGGACCGGAAGGGGGGACAGGACGGACCGAACGACGACCAACAGGAGGTCGGCCACGTACACGACGGCGACGCCGCCCGCGACCGTGCGCCGGGACGGGGCGACGACGACGAGTAGGACCGCCGCCAGGAACGGGACGAACGACGCGGTCGACAGCAGCCACCCGGAGAGGGCCGACACGGCGACGCCGCCGGTCACCTCGTCGAGTCTACCGGTCGCGAAGAGGCCGGCCCAGTTGACCGCGACGAGGGCGGCGGCGACCAACGCGCTCGCCGGGAGGGCGGCACCGAGCACTCGGGACCCGTCCGGAGCGGAGTCGGGGACTGTCACACCGTTGTCCGGACACTCCTCAAATAAATCTCGTTCGGGAGTTCCCGACGAGTCGTCGTGCGGCGGGAGCCGACGACCCGTTCGTTCTCGGCGCTGCTCGCGGTCGGGTCGCCCCCGAGTCGCGGCCGGGGTACCGTCGCCGGTGACTCGTCGCTCGCGGACGAACGGGGGGCGTCGGTCAGCCGTCCGCTTCGATGACCTCGCCGACCGCGAAGTTCGATTTCACCTCGGTGATCTCGATCTTGACGCGCTCGCCGACGTCGGTGTCGGGGACGATGATAACGTACCCTCGCTCGACGCGGGCGATGCCGTCGCCCTGCTTTCCGAGGTCCTCGATCTCGACGTACCGGATCTCGCCGCGCTCGACGGGCGGCTGTGGCCCCTCCGTCGCTGTCGGCGACTCGGTGCGGTCGTCGGTGCCGGCGTCGACCCCGTCGCGCTCGATGAGGGCGACCCGGTAGATGTCGCCGGCGTCGACGGCTCCCGTCGCAACCTCGCGCTTCGGGATCTCGATCGTGTATCGGTCGTCGTCCTCGCGGACTTCGGCGCTGAACAGACAGATGAGTTCGTCGGAGATTTCCACGGAGATATCCCTCCATCGCCACGTTCGACCGAGGTGACATATACCTACCGCCACCAGCCGGTATCGGGGGATGTCACCGGTGTCAGCCGCGTTACTCCTCGATCGCGCCGTCGCGCTGGGGTCTATCCCTTCGCGTCACCGTCGTCGACCGCTCGGCCGTCCGGTCGCTTCGCACCCTCGGAGTCGTGGACGACCACCTCGCCGCCCTCGACCGTGCGGGGTTCGTAGGCGTCGCGGACGCCGATCGCCTCCTCCACCTCTCTGACCGCGCGTTCCTTCAGCGCCGCCGCCAGCGACTCGGCGTCCTCCCGGTCGATGTCGCGGCCCAGTCCCTCGCACTCGTGGGCGCGGACCGTCCCCTCGGCGTCGTCAGGGCCGGCGGCATCGTCGCCGGCGTCGTCGGCGTCGTCGGCGTCGCCGGCGTCGGTGGTGTCGCCGGCCTCCCGGTGCGCTCCCAGCGCGACGCTGTCGACGACCTCGCCCATCGGCTGGCTCGTCCCGGCGAGCCCGACGGAGAACGGGTACGTCTCGCAGATGAGCGGCCGGTCCTCGTGGACCGTGCACGCGCCCGTGCCCGACTCGTCCTCCTCGTAGAACGCGCAGTCGCCACAGGCGTCGGTCTGTAGCGCCCACTCGAACGTCTCGCCCGTCGGCCCGTCGTCGCCGTCGGTTATCCCGTACGGCATCGGACGGGCGACCTCCCGCCAGTCGCGCTCGGCGTCGCCGGCGCTTTGCACCCGTCGGACCTCGTCGGGGAACACCGTCGCCGTGTGGGGGTCGTCGGCCTCGCTCTTGCAGCACGCGCCGCAGCGTGTACACTCGAAGCCGATCGCCTCGATGGCGTCGGCCAGTTCGTCCACGTCGAGGGCGCGAGCGCGCTCCAGTTCGGTTTCGAGCGAGTCCACGACGGAGCGTGTCCTCGCTCGGACTAAACACCGTCGGGCGGACGACGCGGTCTCCGTCGGTACGGATTGAGACCGATCGGGAGCGCTCCCGAGCGCGGGGGAGTGGACTTAGCGACGTTTAAGTATATTCGCACGGTTGACACGAGTATGTCGGCTGCTCCCGATCGGCCGTCCGGTGACGCACACGAACCCGACCCCCGGTTCGCCGCCCCCGACGGCCTCAGGGCCGCGGTGGTCCGACACGAGGGGGAACCGGACCGATGTACGGTCTACCCCGCCGACGCGGACGACGTGGCCCTCGTGACGACGTGGCTCTCGGTGAACGCCGACTGTCTCGTCCCGCTCGAGGAGGTTCGCTGACCCGACGACCGTTCGTCGCCCGGGACGACTCAGGCCCCGTCGGCGAGCGCGAGTCCCTCCGTCTCCGGATCCCACTCGATTCGGCCCTCCCGGGCGAGTTTCTCGGCGTGCGCGACGACCGTCGCGCGCGCGAGGTCCCTGACCCCCGAGAGGTCCTTCTCGTACGCGAGGTCGAGCACCTCGTCGGGGTCGCGCGCGCCCGCTTCCACGGCCGCAAGGACCCGCCGTTCCCTGTCGAGGCGGTGGTCGATCAGCCGCGCACACGTCGCCCGCGGGTCGCCGATCCGCGGGCCGTGACCAGGGAACAGCGCGGACGGGTCGCGGGCGTGAAGTCGCCGGAGCGACGTGAGGTACGCCCGCATGTCGCCCTCGGGCGCGGCGACGACGACGCTTCCCTCCGCGACCGCCACGTCGCCGCAGACGACGCCGACGCCCGTCTCGAAGCCGACGCCGTCGGGGGCGTGACCCGGGAGATCGACGACCGTCGCCGGGCCGACGCGGTCGCCGGCGGCGAACGTGCGATCCGGCTCGACCCCGGTCGCGGCGGCGAACCGGTCCTCGTACCCCCGTCGCGCCCACACGGTCGCGCCGGTCTCGGCGGCGTAGTCGGCGACCGCGCCGACGTGGTCCGGGTGGGTGTGGGTGACGGCGACGTGGTCGGCCACCTTCTCGCGGACGACGGTGTCGAGGGTGTCGGTGCGGGCCGCGGGATCGACGAGCAGCGTCTCGCCGGTCCCGATCACGTACGCGTTCGTCGTCCCGCCGGGCGCGCGCGTGTCGACGGGGACGGAGAAGCGGTCGACGTGCGCGTGCGTCGTATCGGACGCCCCTCCCGACATCAGTCCGCGCTCCGCGGCGCGGGCGCGCCGGGGTACTCGGGCTCGGCGTCGACGCCGGGGACGCCGGCATCGGCGAATCGCGTCAGCTCCGCGTCCGCGCCGGCGACGGCTGCGGCCTCGGTCGCGCTCGCGTACGGTCGGTTCACGACGAGGTCGCCGGCGGTGCCCGTTCCGATCCCCGGGATCGCGGTCAGCTCGTCCATCGACGCGCCGTTCAGGTCCAGCGGGTACGGCACGCCCGTCACCGAGCGGTAGCCCCAGTCGACGACCGCCACGTCGATCGCGCGGCCGAGTTCGCGCTCGCCGGGGATCCCGACGAGGATCGGGTAGGTGCCGAGCTGTCGACCGAAGGTGGTGCCGTCCTCGTGGTACTCCAGGTACACGTCGGGGAGCACGGTCCCCGTGGGCATCACGCGCTTCAGCATCGGCCGATCGATCGTCTCGCGCACCTCGCGCTTGTACGCCTGGAACTCCTCCTTGTGCTCGCGTGCCAGTCGCGCGCCGGTCTCGGCCATCTCGGTGCCCTCGAACGCCATCACCTGCCGGACGTTCACCCGTCGCAGCATGAGCCCCTCGTCCATCACCGAGCCCAGGAACTCCTTGTTGTGTTCGAAGGTGTCCGCCGTCTCGCCCTCCAGCCCATGGACGAGGTTGATTCCCGGCAGGAGCTTTGGGAGTCGCCGCGGGGCGGAGTCGCCGAAGCTGGGCGCGTTCGCGGGGTCCTCGCCGGGTCGCCACCCCGCGGCCTCGTTGACGACGCGGACGGCCTCCAGGCACTCCTCGGCGCTGACGAGGAGGTTGTTCTTCTCACGGACCTCGGGGTCGGCGGACTCGAGGCCGAAGGCGGCGGTGTCGCCGGGCGTGTTGTGACGGGCGATCACCTCGATGGCCTCGCGCGACGCCTCTGGGTAGTCCGTGATCGTCACGGGGTTCATGTTGTCGAGGTGGAGCGTCCGCAGGTCGGGCGCGACCTCGCGGATCCCGCCGTACAGCTGCCGGAGGGCGTCGGGGTTCGGGGCCTCGCCGTCGCCGCCGAACGCGAGGATGTCTGCCTGTCGACCGAGTCGGAAGTGGGCGACGCCGTGGTCCGAGAGTGCGTCGACCTCCGAGACGACGTCCGGGGCTGTGCGGAAGTCGGGATCGCCGTACAGCGGCTCGGTACAGAACGAACACCGGTAGGCGCACCCGCGGGAGGTCTCGAGTTCGGCGATGAGGTAGTCGGGGTGGTTGGGGTGCTGTTCGACGACGAACGCGCCCATGGTCGACCAGCGGGACACCTCGTCGTAGTCGCGGATGCGGTTACCGAACCCCTCCAGCCCGCTCTCGACGATGTCGTGGGCGGCCGCCTCCACGTCGCCCATGGCGACGAAGTCGTAGTCGAGGTCGTCGCGCTCCATCTCCTGTGCGCCGGCGTTCTCGTCGCCGACGCCGAAGCGCACGGGCCCCCCGAGGAGGGTGACGCCGTCGGCGGTCCAGGCCAACTCGCGCACCTCGTCGGGCTCGGCGGGGGTGCCGCCGACGTACTTCCCGGGGACGGTCATGCCGCCGACGTAGATCATGAGGTCGGCGTCGGCCACGTCGGCCCGCTTGCGACGCTCGTCGCGCAACTCGTCGATGGTGTGGTAGGTGACGTTCGCCTCCGGGACGCCGGCGTCGACGAGCGCGCCCGCGGTGAACCGCGGGTACGTCGAGACGTACGGGGGAACGCCGAAGTGCGCCGGCTCGTCGACGTAGCCGTCGACGATCGTGACGGAGAGGTCGCTCGGATCCGGCGCGGTCATGGACGTGATTGGACGGTCGAGCGGCTAAAGCCGTGCGGTCCGGGATCGCTCCCGGCCGTCGCGTTCCTCAGTCCGCTCTGTCCCGCTTCCGTGCTGTCCCGCCTCGGGCCGTCCCGTTCCCTGCCCTCCGGCTTCCGTGCCGTACTCCCTCAGCATCCCGGTTCTCGTCCCGACGCTCGCCCCTGGTCACCACCCCCCGCGGCGACCCTGCGCGTCGCCGGCGGCCTCGAACCCCCCGACGCCCTCCTCGATGCCGCCCACGAGCGCCGCCTCCTCGTAGGTCACCCCGTCGCCGGCCGCGAGCCTGTCGAGGAGGTCGTCGACGGTCCGCGGAGGATCGGCGACGGTCTCCTCGGTCGATCGCCGCTCGTTCCGGTCGGCCTCGCGCCTGGAGTGCTGTTCCCGCTCGCGCTCCCGCCGTCTGGTTCGCATCTGTCACCACCCACGCGCGTATCTAGTGTGAGGTGTGTTAACTGTTGTGACCGCCCCGAGACCGATCGGTTCAGGCGTCCGCGCGAAGACACTCACGCGTAGATCCGGGCCTCTCGACGCTCGGAATCGCCGGCCTCAGCGGGCGACGTGCCGGGGTAGTTCCTCGCTGCGGCGTGCGCCGCCGCCACGGCGTCGAGCGCGTCGTCGGTCGCGACCGCGCAGTCGCGGGCCGCGTCGTCGCCGAAGGAGACCCCGGCGGCGACGAGCGCGTCCGCGTTCCTCCGTCGGCGCTCGACGTGGCGACGTTGGCTGCCCTTGTACTCCTCCCTGACCGCCCCGTCGATCCGGTCGAACACCGCCGCGGGATACGTCTCAAGCACCGTCAGCGTCGGCTCGTCGGCGTCGAGGACGGGCGGAACTCGCACCCCGTCGCACGCGACCAGCGGCCGGAGCAGCGCCGATATCCCGTAGTAGGTCTGCGTCTTGATCCGCCAGCCTGCAGGTGCCTGTCCGCCGTGTTCGTCGTCGCTCGCGCGCCGCTCGGACAGCCCCCGCCGGTCGGCCTCGTCGGCGACGCGCCGGAACAGGTCGGCCGGGTCGCCGACGTCCTCCAGCGCGCCCCACCGATCGGGCGTCGCGGCGACGAACTCGCGCCACGTCTGTCCCTCCCGCAGCGCCCACGCCGGCAGGCCGAACGGGAAGTCGAACCCGGCGACGACGTCGGGACCACCCCCGGCCGCGTCGTCGCCGCCGGCGACAGATCCGTTGGCGAGCCCGCGGAAGTGGTCGACGAGCGCCGGAAGCGCGTCCTCTCGGTCGGTGGAGTCGAGGCCGAGGAACTCCGCGGCCGAGGCCAGTTCCTCGACGACGAGCGCGCCGTCGCGCGGGACGCAGCGGGCCACCCACGTCGACGCGCCGGCGGTCGTCGCGGCGGCGCTGAAGTCGAGTCCGTACACGGCGTCGACATCGGGGGCGAGTGTCACGGCGGACGCACGGGCGCGAGCGACAAAGCGTCGGCGGCACCCGACCGCCCGCCGGAGTCGGCAAGCCGCGCCCGGCCCCGCGTCGTTTATGCCCCGCGCGACCCAACGCGGTGACATGCCCGCCACGAAGGAGGTCAAGTGTACCAGCGGCGACTGCGAACTCGACATGTTCGAGAACCACTACACGTACGACATCGCCGACGACCACACGGTCGCGGACCTGTCGTGCCCGCTGTGCGGGGGCACCGACTGCCTGGAGGAGATCGAGCTGTAACATGAGCGAGCGAGACCCCCCCGCCGACGGCGCGAAGCGGCTCAAGGACGTGGGCGAGTCGGCGATGAACACCGTCCTCGACCGCGTCGGCCGCGGCGTCGCGACCGTGCAGGAGAAGTCGCCGCTCGCCTACGACCTGCTGGAGTCCGAGGACGCGTTCCTCGTCGTCTTCGACGCCCCCGGCGCACAGCGAAGCGACGTGCAGGTGCGGTTCAACGACGGCGCGGTCGAAGTTCGGATCGACCGCTTCCGCGACTTCCGCGAGGGGTTCGAGATGCGCTTCCCCGGCCGCGGCCTCGCGCTCGACGGCCGCGCGGAGCTCCCGCCGGGCGCGTCCGTCGACCCCGCGGGGGCCTCCTCGACGCTGACCGAGCGCGGCACCCTCCGCGTCCGGCTTCCCAAGACGGAGGGGGGCTCCGTCGCGGTCGCGGACGCCGCAGACGAGGCGAGCGACGACGACTCCGCCGACGGCGACGACGCGGCCGACGACCCCGTCGAACTCGACCTCGGCGACGACGGGGCGGAGGGCGACGCGGCCGGCGACGACGCGGACACCACGGACGACGCGGAAGATGCAGACGAAGCAGACGACGAGGAGTAACCCCTCGACGCTCTCGGGATCGACGCCTGACCGTCCGCCTCGCCCGATCAGTCCCTCCGTTCGTCCGCCTCGACGGTCATCCCCTCGCTGATCTCGAACTCCTCGTCGCCGTCGAAGCGGCCCGGGTCGAACGCCTCGATCCCCTCGACCGGCGCTTCCTCGCCGAGCACCTGCGCCGCGACCGCCTCGCCCGTGGCGGGCGCGCGCATGAAGCCGTGACCCTGCCAGCCGGCGGCGACGAAGACGCCGTCCGCGATCTCCCCGAGCAGCGGGTCGCCGTCGGGCGTCGCCGTGCAGAGGCCGGCCCACGCGCGCTCGACCGCCGGGTCGTGGTCGGCGCGATCACGGAGCGTCTCGCTCACCGACTCGCGGAACCAGTCGTCGGCGACGCGGTCCCAGTCGTCGGGGTCGGCCTCGACCGGCTCGGTCCCGTCGCCGGCGAGCAGTCCCGCGGGGTGCGGACGAGCGTACGCGCCCGCGGAGGCGTCGTACCACATCGGGCCGTCGTACTCGCGCCCCGAGACGAGCGCCTGCACGCGGTACGGCTTCAGCGGGATCGCGATCCCCGCCTCGGCGAGCAGGCGCTTGGTCTGCGCGCCGGCGGCGACGACGACCGCGTCGAACCGCCTGGTCACGGGAGCCTCGTCGGCGGCGGTCACCCCCGTCGGCGTCGTCGACACGGCGACTCGGCTTCCCTCGCGGATCTCGACGCCGGCGCGTTCGGCGTGCTCGGCGACCGCCTCGACGTAGCTCGCCGGATCCGTCCACCCGGCGTTCGACGCGACCGCGGCGACGGTCACGTCGTCGCTCGCGAGGCTCGGGAACCGGCTCGCCAGCGCGTCGCCGTCGAGGGTCTCCACGGCGCGACCGTGCGTCCGCATCCGCTCGGCCGCCCCCGCGACCGCCTCGGCCAGGTCGTCGTCGCCCTCGCGCGCGAGCATCACGTACGGGCACTCCGTGAACGCGAACTCCGGGTCGCCGCTGTCGCCGTTGCCGTCGCCGTCGGCGGCCGAGCGCGACAGCTCCCGAAACCGCTCCAGGGCCCGCGCGCCGACCGCGGCGTCGACGTCCTCGGCGTAGGCGTCGTAGAGGACCCCCGCGGCCCGGCCGGACGCGCCCGAAGCGAGGTCCCCCTTCTCGAACAGCGTGACCGCCGCCCCGGCGACCGCGAGGTCGTGGGCGGCGGTGACGCCGACCGCGCCGCCGCCGACGACCGCGACTCGCAGTCCCGTCCCGGGGCCGCCGTCGGGTCCGGAACCGGCCATCACCGGTGCGGCTCCGGCGTCAGCGCGTCGAACGGCTGCTCGGCCAGCCAGCCGACGAGCGCGTCGAGCTCGCCGGTCGCTTGCTCGTACAGCTTCCGCCCCTTCTCGGCGGTCCCCTGGGTCGGCTCGCCCACGGCACCGGACTCGGAGAAGTCAGCCGTGTCGAAGCCGACGCTCGCGCCGTGAACCGACTTCCCCCACGAGTCGGCCGCGCCCGCCTCGGCCTCGGCCAACTTCGCCTCCCGCACGAGGTCGCTCGCGACGTGCCGGACCATGCTCGTCTCCATCGCGTCGGCGTGACCGATGCCCGACTGGTCGAACAGTTCCTCGTCGAGGCCGTCGAGGCTCGACCACCAGTTCCACGGCGCTGCGTAGGCGATCCGGTCGCCCCGGAGCCGGCGGGCCGCCCGACGGAGCGCGTCCGCGTTGCCGCCGTGGCCGTTGCAGAACACGAGCTTGCGGACGCCGTGGCTCGCGACGGAGGCGGCGATCTCGCCGACGTAGTCCTCGAACGTCTCCGGTTCGGTCCACAGCGTCCCGTCGAACTGTCTGTGGTGTGCCGAGACGCCGACCGGTACCGTCGGGAGGACGACGGCGTCGTCGCGGTCGATCCCCCGTGCGACGGCCTCGGCGGCCAGGAAGTCGGTGCCGAGCGGCAGCGCCGGGCCGTGCTGTTCGATCGAGCCGGTCGGGAGGATCGCCACCTCGACTCCGTCGTCGAACGCCTCGCCCGCGGCCGTCGTCGTCTCCTCGTGGAGCAGTCGCATACCGGCCGGTCCGCGTGCGGAACCGTAGGCGTTCGGGTGGCGACTGGGGCGGGAACAGTCGCGAGATCGGGTGGTCGCTGCCGCGGCGGCCGTGCCCGTCGTGGCGGTCGCGGCGGCCGCGGAGGTCCCCTCAGCGAAGGGTGTCGACGCCGGCCGCGGGGTAGCCGACGACGTGGTCGACGCCGAGGCCCTTCAGTTCCCGAACGCGCTCGCCGACCGCCTCGGGGTCGCCCACGATGGCGAAGTCGCGCACGGCCGCCGAGAGCACCTCGCGGGCGCGCCCAGTCGCGGCGGCGTCGGTGGCGGCGTCCTCGGGGAGCGCCTCGCGCACGGGCTTGCGGCGGGCGGCGTACCCCCCGACGGCGTCGAGGATCTCGTCTTCGTCGTCGCTGGGAACTACGGGGGCGTACAGCGCGACCTCGCCGTCGAAGCCCGCCGCTCGCAGCGCCCGCACGTCCCGCTCGGTCGTGCGCGACAGCAGGTCGTACTGGACGCCGCCGGCCGCGAGCGCGACGCGCTCGATCCCCTCGGTGCCGACCCACGGCGTCCCGCCGGCCGAGCGGACCGCGGCCGCCGCGTCGCCGAGGCGGGGCGCGATCGCGCGCGACCGCTCGTCGTCGGTGAGGTACGCGCCGTGACCCGCCACGAGCACGCGCTCTGCGGCGTCGGGGAGCGTCGCGACCAGCGAGTCGTCGCCCCGGGGGTCGAAGCCGTCCGCGCGGACGGGGGTCGTGACCCGGAGGTCGACCTCCTCGGCGAGGGCGGCGAGCGTCTCAGTATCCGGTAGCGCCTCGCGGCCCTCGTAGTCGAGACAGACGAGATCCACCGGGAGGTCGGCGGCGACGGAGACGTCGCACTCGGTCGGCTTGAGCGCGATCCCGTCGAGGTTCGTTCGGGCGGCGACGCCGTCTGCTGTGTGTGATGCGGTGAGTGTCATCGGTGGAACGTGATTCGTCGGTCGTGATCGCCTCGGCGACCGCTCGCGTGGACGGTCGCCGGCACGGTACGTGCGTCGGATGTCGAGCGCGTGTCGGACCGCGTCGCTGCGGGTCGCAGCGACGCCTCGCGGGAAGAACTAGGACCGTCGCGGAACGCGATCCATCGCCTGTGCGGCCATACCGATGGGATCGGACAGTCGGAGATAAGCGTGGCGCTCGCGTCAGTATCGACTTCGGCGGCACTCCGAGGCCCCCACCGACACTCACAACTCACAATCTCCCCGTACTAACCGTGTTTAACCTGTCTATACAGCCGCTCGTCCCGTTACTGCTCGTCCAGCATCCGAATGCCGCGCTCCACGACCGCCTCGGTCACGAACAGACTCGTCTCACGCTGGAGTGCTCGCATCCGCGATGCCGCTTCGTCTCTGTCGAGTACTCCACGACCGTAACCGAGCGCGATGACGCCGATGGAACCGCGTACTTCGACGTCCGTGTCGGATGCTGCCTCTCTGGCGTCGAGGTCGTCGGTCAGGAGAACGAGTCCCCGCTCCTCGGCGACCGCGATCGCGGCGCGTTCTCCGGCGTCCAGTTCTTCGGTACCGACTCGACTTTCGTCGGCTTCGACGAGTTCGTACGAGAGGTCGACCAGTCCGTCCGGAACACCACCGGCCTTGACCTCCCTGTACACCGTCTCCGGTACAAGTACTGTGTCGAACGCCGAGAGCAGTTCGAGCGAACCCATTTCGGCGAGGTGAATGAGCGGTCCCGCGTCCGAGACAGCCGCGAGCGTCACGCGTTCAGGCCCCAGTCGATGTCCTCCTCGACGACCTCGCGCTCTCGGTCCGCTCGCTCGACTTTCGTCCGACCGACGCGCTCGATGGCCGCCTCGCGGTCGAGTTCGCCGTCGAGGTACCGTGCGAGTACGAGGTCCTCCCACAGGGTTTCGAGACCGCGTTCGAGTGCTCGTTCGAACACCTCGGACTCCGGAAGGCCGCGAGCCTCTGCGATCTCCCGTACCCGGTCGGAAATTTCGGCGGCCATGCGGTACGATTACTCGGCAACGCTCATAAATCCGTGTCCGCCACCCGATGAGAATCTGACCGGGCCTATGTCGAAAGGGTCGATCCGGTCACATTGGGACTCACGGAGAGTGGCTAGATTCTGATCAAACAGTCTATGGACACGGGAACTCGCCTGAGATTTGGTGAAAGATCCATTTACTATCAGGCATAAACACTTGACACTCCGAGGCCCACCGACACTTCGCGGGGCCGTGGCTTCTTCAGGCCGGACCGACGAGAGGGGATCATGTCCGACGCAGGCGGGGCCGACCGCGGATCGATCGTCACGACGGGCGGCGACTCGATCACAGAACGCTTCGGGAGCGCCGACGGGTGGGTCAAAGCCGGGGTCATCATGGCCGCGTTCCTCGTGGTGTTCTTCCTCTCGCTGGTCGCCCTCAGTTACGTGTGAGCGCCCGGCGACGGCTATTTATCGGCCTGCCGCCTATCGCGGCCGTGGACATCAGCAACCTCGTCGTTGACACCGACGACGGCGGCCGCGGCGTCGTCCAGTCGAGCCGCGTCGCCTCGATCCTCGTGCTCGTCGGCCTTCTCGGGACCTTCTTTCTCGCCCTCGTGATCGCGAGCTACGTCTGAGCGTCGCGCCCGCCACGTCCTACACCGGGAGGTCGGCGTCGGGGTCGACGACGCGGTCGACTTCTGCGGGCATCTCCCAGTCGGTGAGCAGTTCGAGCAGTTGGACGAGCATCCGGCCGGTCGCGCCCCAGACGGTGTAGCCGTCGACGTGGAAGAAGTGCAGACGGATGTCGCCGTAGTGGGGGTGATCGCGACGTTCGGACTCGTAGTTCTCGCGGGCGATGAGTTCCGAGACCGGAAGGATCGCGATCTCGGCGACCTCGCCGTCGTTGGGGACGTACTCCCGGTCGGGTGCCGTCGCGACGAACGGCGTCACGGCGTACTCGGAGGTGGTGCGGATGTCGTCGAGTCTCCCGACGATCTCGGGCTCGTCGGGGCGCAGGCCGATCTCCTCGTTCGCCTCCCGAAGCGCCGTCGCCGTCAGGTCCTCGTCGCCCGCCTCGACGCCGCCGCCGGGAAAGCTCATCTGCCCCGGGTGGCTCCCGAGGTGCTCGGCGCGCTTGGTGAACAGCACGTGGGGCGACCCGTCGCGCTCGACGACCGCCGCGAGCACGGCCGCGCGCCGGTCGGCGTCGGTCACGCTGACCGGAGCGTGCCGACGGACGCGCTCGAAGTCCATACCCTTCATCCTCGCCCGGCCGGCTTCAACGGTGCGGTCGTGTCAGGCCCGTCGGGGGACTCGGCGGTCGACGACGCCGTCGGCCGGTCACTCATCGGCGCGGTCGAGCGTCCCCGCGGCGGCCTCGTCCGCGTCCGCGTCCGCGGCTGCGGCCACGTCACCCGGCGACAGCGTCGTCTCGTTCCACGCCGGGAGGCGGGTGTCGGGACCGGGCGGCGCGATCGACGCGGCGTAGGTGCGCACCTGGTCGCGCTCGCCGGCGCGGTCGTACGAGAGGCCGTTGAACGCGGCGTCGGCGGCGTACCGCTCGACGTACGACTCGCCGACGGCGCGGTAGGCGTCCGGGAGGGCGTCGTAGTCCGGGTCGACGCCGTGGGCCTCTGACGCGCGCAACAGCGCCGCGCCGACCGAGCGGCTCATGTCCTCCAGCCCGGTCGGCCCGGAGACCGCGCGGTGGTCGTGCTCGTAGCTGCCCAGGTCGACCTGGGCCGCGCCGTCGACGCCGACGGCGTCGTAGGCGGCCGCGAGGGTGCCGACCTCCAGCCCCCAGGTGCGCTGGACCGGCAGCGACGCGGCCACGTCGCTCGTGAGGGCGAACTCGCCCGCCAGCGCGTAGCGGAACGCCCCCATGTACGCGAGGAACTCCGACTCCGGGGCCGAGTCCCGGAGCGCCCGCACCAGCGGGGCGTAGAACAGCCGGAACAGCCGGCCGTACAGTCGGTCGTTCTCGACGCGGGCGTAGTACCCCTTCGAGAAGTCGAACCCCCGAGCGAGCGGAAACAGCAGGCGGCGGACGTACGCCCGGGAGTACGACTTCGTGTCGGCGTCGTGGACGACGACGAACTCCTCCTTGAGGGCGCGACCGAGCGCGAGCCACACGTCCCTGCCCTTCCCGCGCTCGCCGTCGAGTCCGGCGTCGGCCAGCAGGTCGGCGACTCGCGGGCCGTCACACCACAGCGTCTCCAGCGGGAGGTCGAAGCCGTCGAGCCACTCGCGGAACGCGCCGACGCGCTCGGCCGGCGCGCGAAGCGGCACGACCACCCGCGCCGGCGACAGCGCTTCCAGCTCCGAGAGCACCCGCTCGGCGGCGAGGCCGGCGTACTCGCGCTCTGTCATCGGCACGACCACGGCCGCGCGGTCGGTCGGGGCGTCCGGGTCGCCGTCGCCGAACGAGTGGAGGGTCGCGACGCGCTCTTGCACGTACTCCATTCGGTACGTGAGTGGACCGGCGACCGAATAAACCCGTGTGATCGGGCGATCGCGCCGGCGGACTGCCGGGAGTCTCGATCTCGGCTGCCGGAGTACCGCCTGTGAACAGCCGAAGCTAACCGGCGCGCTACTATGAAGAAAATAGTTCTTCGAAAAGCCAAACAGAGGGAGAAATTAGCAACGTTTAGGGATCATGAATCAGTACCATGGGGTGATGACCCGTAATTGGTCGAAGTATATCTGGATCGCGGCCTTCGCCGTGCTCGTCGCGTTCGCGATTCCGTGGTTCCTGTGGGACGACGCGACGGTGGTCGCGGGGCTCCCGGTATGGCTGTGGTGGCACGTCGGCTGGATGGCGCTCGCGTCGGTGACGTTCTACGCCTTCACGCGGGGCGCGTGGGACCGCGGCGTCGACGCGGAGGTGATCCGCCGTGGCTGAGTTGGCCGTCTCGCTGGGGGTGGTCGTCGGCTACCTCCTCGTCGCGCTCGCGATCGGCCTCGTCGCGTACTGGCTCACCGCCGGGACCGCCGAGGACTACTATCTCGCGTCGCGCTCGGTCGGGACGATCGTCCTGCTGTTCACGACGTTCGCGACGCTGCTGTCGGCGTTCACCTTCTTCGGGGGGCCGAACCTCGCGTTCTCGGCGGGGCCCGAGTGGATCCTCGTGATGGGGGTGATGGACGGGATCCTCTTCGCCCTGCTGTGGTACGTCATCGGCTACAAGCAGTGGCTGGTCGGCAAGGCCAACGGGTACGTGACGCTCGGGGAGATGCTGGGCGACCGCTTCGACTCGACGGGGCTGCGTGGGCTGGTCGCCGGAGTGAGCCTCCTGTGGCTGTTCCCGTACGTGATGCTCCAACAGATCGGCGCGGGGCAGGCGATCGTCGGCCTCACCGGCGGCGCTGTGCCGTACTGGGCCGGCGCGGCGCTGATCACGGTGTTCATGGTCGCGTACGTCGGGCTCTCGGGGCTTCGCGGCGTCGCCTGGACCGACACGCTCCAGGGCGTGTTCATGCTCGGCGTCCTCTGGCTGGCGGTCGCGTGGATCGCCTCCGCCGCCGGCGGCGTCTCGGCGCTCACGGCGGGGATGACGCAGGCGAACCCGGCGTTCGGGTCGCTCGGGGGCGGACTGTACTCCCCGCAGTGGATGATCGCGCAGGCGGTCGTCATCGCCTTCGGCGTCGCCGCGTTCCCGCAGGTGAACCAGCGCTTCTTCATGGCCGACCGCGTCGAGACGCTCAAGCGCTCGTTCGCGCTGTGGCCGGTGCTCGTGCTCCTGTTGTTCGTCCCGGCGTTCCTGCTCGGGTCGTGGGCCGTGGGGCTCGGGATCCAGGTTCCCGACGGCAGCAACGTCCTGCCGGTGCTGTTGAACGAGTACACGCCCGGGTGGTTCGCGGCGCTGGTCGTCGCGGGCGCGATGGCGGCGATGATGTCCTCCTCGGACTCGATGCTGCTGTCGGGGTCGTCGTATCTCACCCGCGACCTGTACCGACCGCTCGTCGCCCCCGACGCCAGCGACGAGCGCGAGGCGTGGATCGGTCGAGTCGGCGTCGCCGTCTTCGCGGCCTCGACGTTCCTCGCGTCGCTGGCGGTCGGGGGCGGCGGCGGCCTCGACGCGCTCGTGACGCTTGGGGACACCGCTTTTGGCGGCTACGCCCAGTTGACGATCCCGCTGATCCTGGCGCTGTACTGGGGCGGGACGACCGAGTGGGGGATGGTCGCCGGGATCGCCAGCGCCGAGGCCGTCTACCTCGCGCACGTGTTCCTCCCGCTGCCGGCGACGTACCTCACCTGGGACTTCGCGCTGTGGTGCATGCTGCTGTCGCTGGTCGCGACGGTCGCGGTGTCGGCGGTGACGGCGGCCGCGCCGGCCGAGCGCGCCGAGAAGTTCGGGGTCGGCGCGGACTGACGCGCGCCGCGGCACCCTTTTCCCGCCCCCCGCCGCATCGACACACAGCATGCAGACGCACGTCGTTCCGGTGGGGTTCGACTACGACCGGCTGATCGCGCCGCTGGTGCGCGACCAGTTCGACGTGGACCGGGTCGTCCTGCTGGAGGGCGCGGTCGGTAGCGAGGCCAACGTCGAGTACTCGCTGAACCTCTCGAAGAAGCTGGAGACGGACTTTCAGAACCTGCTTGGCGCGGAGACCGAGCGCATCCCGGTGGCCGACGTGTACGACTACGACGCCGCCTTCGAGCAGGCGTACGACCTCATCAACGCCGAACTCGACGCCGGCCGAGAGGTGTGGGTGAACGTCTCGTCGATGCCGCGACCCGTCTCGTTCGCGTTCGCGACCGCCGCCCACTCGGTCACGCTGGAGCGGCAGGCCGACCGCGACCGCATCCACACCTACTACACCGCCCCCGAGAAGTACCTGGAGACGGAGTTGGCCGAGGAGCTTCGCGCCGACCGCGACCTCCTCCGTGAGTTGCTCGACGCCGTCGACGAGGGCGACGGCGATAGCGACGGCGAGGGCGATGCGGGGTCGGCCTCGGGGGTCGTCGACGCGACCGCCGACGGCGTCGAGGTCGACCGCGTCCGCGAGCGACTCTCGACGGCGACGGACCTGCTGGCGGAGTTCGACGAGCGCGGGACGACGATCGGTGCGAAGGAGGTCGACGGCAGTCACATCATCGAGCTTCCGGTCGCCTCCTTCTCGAACGTGAAGCCCTTCGAGGAGGTCATCCTCTACAAGCTCGGCGAGGACGGCGAGTTCGAGTCGGTCAGCGAACTGGCGAAGGCGCTGGCCGACGAGCTGAACGAGGAGTACACGGACTCGTTCCGCTCGAAGGTCATCTACAACGTCGACCGGCTCGGGCCGGGCGGGAAGGGGTACATCGAACAGGAGTCACACGGGAAGTCCTATCGGACGCGGCTCTCGCGCATCGGGGAGTTGTGGGTGCGCGCGCACGCGGACAGCGAGGGCGAGTGAGCGCGAAGCGCGAACGAGGCCTCGACAGACGGCGGCGAGCGTGCGGGCGAGCCGCCCAGGGAAACAGCGAGGGCGAGTGAGCGCGAAGCGCGAACGAGACCTCGACAGACGGCGGCGAGCGTGTGGGCGAGCCGCCCAGGGAAACAGCGAGACCTCGACAGACGGCGGCGAGCGTGTGGGCGAGCCGCCCAAAACGACAGCGAGGGCGAGTGAGCGCGAGTTATCTCAGAACTCGAACCCGCGCGGCGCGGCCGACGGCGCGAGCGGCGTCGCCGGCAAGCGGTCCGGCACCTCGGGGTCGTTGAACGCCCCGGGGGCGATGTCGTTCGGAGCGTCGGGGTAGAACACCGACGCCAGCGCGTGCAGCTGGTCGCGGCCGACGCCCAACTCGAACTGCCCGCCGCCGTACAGGGTCACGTCGCGCTCGCGGGCCCACTCCAGCGTGTCCGACAGCGACTCCAGGGTACCGAACCGCGAGGGCTTGACGTTCAGCCACTCGGGCTCCCACGGCAGGTCCTCGACGCTCTCGACGCCCGTGATCGGGTAGTCCCACGAGACGCGGTGCTCCTCCCCCTCGAAGACGTGCCGGGTCTCGTCGGTGATCGCGGGGTCTTCGATCACCGCGTTCGGGAACGACTCCAGCACCCACTCGTAGAACTCGGCGTCGGGCTCCTGGTCGACCTCCGTGCCCTCGTACAGCCCCTTCAGGTCGAGCACCCGGACCTGCTCGGTCGGGAGGTCCTCGACGACGGCGTCGGTCCAGTCGTCGGTCGGGTCGAGCTTGAATCCGATCCCCGGGACGCGCTCGGCGATGCCGGTCACGCGGTCGGCCGTCGGCGGATCCCCGAGGCGCGTCGACGCCGCAAAGGAGACGGGGTCGCGGCCGCGGTCGAGGATGCTCGCGAGGTCGGTGTCGGACTGCCGCAGCGCGAGATCCATCGCGGCCGATTCGACGGCCCACCGACGGTAGGGGTAGCCCGTCTTCCGCTCGGGTTCGCCGGCCGGGAACAGGTCCACCTCGTCGAGGTGGCTCGAGAACTCCCGGAACGTCCACTCGCCCGAGAGCGCCGCCTCGAAGCCGAGGCCGTCGGCCGGCGTTCGAGGGTCGCGCTCGGGGTCGGCGAACAGCGCGTCGTGGTCGGGCGCGTCGTAGGTCACGTCCTCGCCGCGGCCCAGTTCGCCCTCGCCCCGCAGTCGGACCGTCGTGCTCACGCGCTCGAACCCAGAGGAGGTGTCGCGGGCGCGACGGCGGAGGCCGACCGATTCGACGGTCAACGGGAGGTCCGCGATCGCGCGATAGAGGGTGGGTTTGCTCACGTGGCGTTCGTCGCTCCGGTGGGGAATAATGATTCGCCCGCGGCGTCCGCTCGCCGATCACGCGTCGCCGTCGCCGACCGCACCGGACTCGAGCAGTTTCACACGCGTCGCGAGCGCGAGAAACGTCGCCGACAACGTGAGCGCGACCGCGCCCGCGGCGGCGATCTCGTGGGCCGGCGACGGGTGCGTGAATCCGACGCCGGACTCGAGGGCCACCTGCCCCGGCAACAGCGTGTGATGCGGAGTCCCGGCGATCGGGATGAGGTAGTCGACCACGTCGTTGAGGCCGTACCACGCGGCGGCGACGGCAACCGCCCGGACCGGGAACTCGGAGATCCGGTAGAGGAGGAACCCCTCGACGGTCATCGCGAGATGCGAGAACAACAAGAAGAGGTACATCGGGAAGGGGTTGACGGCCGTGAAGCCGTCGGCGAACGTCAGGAGGACGAACGGCGTCCACAGCCCGAGCTTCCAGCAGCCGAAAAACGCCAGCACGCTCACGTACTCGTTCGGGCGACCCAGCAGCCACAGCCCCAACGCGAGCGCGATGAACAGCGTCGCCACCGGCGAGTCGGGGACGAACGCCCACATGCTCTGAGGCGTGCCGGCCAACTGAAGCCCGATCAGCGGCGTCGACAGGGGCAGCGGTTGGAAGCCGTAGTACCAGAAGCCGAAGGCCGTGCCGACGAGGTTGATCGCGACGACGACCGCGGCGATCCGGAGCCCGACGTTCTCCAGGGCCCGCGGGAGCGGCGCGACGTACCACGGGAGGTCCGGGCGGTCGGGGAGACCGTCGTCCGAGGCGAGATCGGAGAGGAGGCTCATTCGGGTGTGGCTGTGGTCGACCGTGTACGGCTTAGCCGTGGCGATGGTCGACCGGTTCTGCCGGTCCCGGACCCGCGAACTCGATCGGTACTGGGCCTACCGCGACCGCGACGTCGACCGCGTCAGCGACATCGACCGCGACGGCACCGTCGACCGCGACAGTATCGGCCCCGCCGACGCCGACCGCACCCGATTCGGACCACGCCCGATTAAGCCGCGCCGGGTCGAAGCCGTCGTCACCGTGGCCGACGAACACGAGACGCGCAATCCGGTCCCAGCGGCGCTGGCGGAGTTCTACCTCACCACGCCGTTCACGCTCGCGCTGCTGTTGCTCGCGAACGCGCTCGCGTTCCTCGTCGGCGTGCGCTACTACGTCGAGACGATGCCCGCGGTCGCGACGTTCGCCTGGCCGCTGTACGGCGACTCGCCGACCGCCATCGCGCTCGCGACGCTCGTGCTCGCGGCGCTCGTGCCCTTCGCCGGGTACCGGCTCTCGGCCGTGCCGCGCTCGACGCTGCTGTCGGTTTTAACGACGTTGGCGGTCGTCTGGCTCGTGAAAACGGGGCTGTGGACGTTCGTCGCGCTCAACGTCCCGTTCGTCCGCCCGGAGCTCTCGAACGACCTGTACGTCGGGTTCGACGCCGACTCGCTGTGGGCCTACTGGGGCATCCTCGCGACCCACGCCGCCTTCCTCGCGGAGGCGCTGTTGCTCGCGCGCGTCGGGCGGACCTCCGGCCGGACGCTGGCGGCCGCGGCCCTACTCGCGCTCGCGAACGACCTGTACGACTACGGCTTCCTCCTCGGACTGCCGTTCGCGAACCACCCGCCGGTGCGGTACGACCCCGGGTGGACGCTCGCGCTGGGGAGCCTCGCGGCCACGGTCGTCGCCTGCGCGGTCGCGGCCGCCGTCCTGCCGTGGGGCGACTCCGCGTCGCGTTGACGAGACGCTTATCCGCGTCGGGGAGCAACCCGCCGATATGGACTCCGCGGTACTGCTCGATCTCCTCGGCAACGAGAACCGCCGGCGCATCCTCCGGCTGCTCTCGCACAAGCCGTGTTACGTCACCGAGATCAGCGAGTACCTCGGCGTGTCGCCGAAGGCCGTCATCGACCACCTCCGGAAGCTGGAGGACGCGGGGCTCATCGAGAGCCACACCGACGACCGGCGACGCAAGTACTTCCACATCGCTCGCGACGTGCGCCTCGAGGTGAACGTCTCCCGCCACGGCTTCGGAACGAAGTCGGCGTACCCCGCCAACCCCAGCCTCGACATCCAGGGCCGGTGTCCGCACATGCGGATCGACCTCGACCTCGACACCGGCGGACGCGGTGACGGCGAGGGCGACGCCGACCGCGACGGGATCGGCGAGAGCGAGGGCGACCGTGGCAGTATCGGCGACGGCGACGGCGACCTCGTCGACTCCGACGGGCGGGAGGGGATCGGCGACCTCGCCGCCGAGTTCGACCGGCTCCAGGACCTCGAGAACGAACTCTCGCTGGCCCAGCGATGGGTTCACGGCCGGATGGCTGACGTGCTCGACCGACTGAACGACCGCCTCGGCGTCGATGTCGACTCCCGGTTCCACGCGAGGGTGCTCGCGGCGGTCGCCTCGACCGACGGCTCGCGCCGCGCCGTCGTCGAGGAGGTCGGGGTCGACGCCGAGGCTGTCGAGGACGGTCTCCGACGCCTCGCCGACGCCGACCTCCTCGCCCGCGAGGGCGACCGCTGGCGGATCGCGGGGTGAGTCACTCCACGTCCCGCGTCAGTCCGATCCGGAGGTCCCGACCGAAGTACAGCCCCGCGACCGACAGGAGGACGCCGACGGTGACGCCGACGCCGGCGACCGGAAGCCCGTAGTCCGACAGGAGGCTCGTCCCGATCAGCAGGCTCCCGGTCGTGAGCGTCCCGAGGACGAACGCACCGCCGGCCGCGAGCGCGCCGCCTATGGCCGTCTCGAGGTACGCCCGCCGCGAGCGTCCGAGTCCGAGCGCGAACGCCGCGAGAAACAGTCCCAGGTACCGGGTGATCCCGCCGACCAGCGGGACGGCCGACCCGGCGACGAGCCCCCCGATGAGGACGACCATCGTCAACAGGAATCCCTTCGCCGAGAACGGAGTCCGGCCCAGCAGCGAGCGGGACCCGGAGTCCGAGTCCGCATCGCCGCCGACGGCCGGCGCGTCGCCCTCGGGGTCGTCCGTCGCCGAGGCGTCGTCGCCGTCGCCGGCGACGTCCCGGTCGGCGAGTTCCTGAAGCTCTTCGACGCTCTTGGACATAGTTCGACGTGGACGGCGCGAGAGTATGGCTCTTGTGCCGTCCCGGCTTCCTCCGCCGTCGATCGGTCGCGGCCGGGCCGTCGTCCGGACGCCGCGGGCGACACTCGAAACCGAATGACGACTCGGGGGTCGTCCCGGACGACCGGCCGGGGGACGGACCGCAGACGGGCAGGTTCAAGTTCGCGCCGACCGCTACCGTCGCGTATGACCCCGAGCCCCGGAGACCGCGTCCGCGTCGAGCGCGCGGGCGTCACCGACGAGGGCGTGTTGATGCCGTCGAGCGACGCCGACCACCTCGTACTCAAACTCGAGGGCGGGTACAACGTCGGCGTCGACCGCGACGCCGCCGCCGTCGAAGTGCTCGAACGCGACGCGCACGCCGTCGGCGACGACGAGGGCGGCGAGGACGACGCCGAGGACGCCTCCGCCGTCGACTTCGACGACGACCTGCCGACGGTCGCGCTCATCTCCACCGGCGGCACCATCGCCTCCACCGTCGACTACCGCACCGGCGCGGTCACGGCCCGCTTCGACGCCGAGGACGTGCTGCGCGCCGTCCCGGACCTCGCGGGCCGGGCCAACTACCGCGGCCGCGTCGTCGCCAACATCCTCTCGGAGAACATGAACCCCGAGATCTGGCGCGACCTCGCGGAGGCGGTCCGCGAGGAGATCGACGCGGGTGCCGACGGCGTCGTCGTCATGCACGGCACCGACACGATGCAGTACTCGGCGTCGGCCCTCTCGTTCATGCTCGATACGCCGGTCCCGGTCGTGTTCACCGGCTCCCAGCGGTCGGCCGACCGCCCCTCCTCTGACAACGTGATGAACGCCGTCTGCGCCGTCGAGGCGGCGACGTCCGACTGCGCGGAGGTGCTGGTCTGCATGCACGGGTCGCCCTCGGACGACTACTGCGCGCTCCACCGCGGAACCAGGGTGCGAAAGAACCACACCTCCCGGCGCGACGCCTTCGAGACGGTCGGCGCGAGGCCGCTGGGTCGCGTCGAGTACGGCGTCGGCGACGGCGACGACGTGCGCGTCGAGTTCCGCGAGGGCAGGGAGTACGCCCGCCGTGGCGAGGCCGACCTCGCCATCGCGTCCGCCCTCGCGGAGGACGTGGAACTGGTGAAGTTCACGCCCGGGATGGACCCCGCGGCGCTCGAGTACCTCGACGGGAAGTCGGGCGTCGTGATCGAGGGGACCGGCCTCGGGCACGTCCACACCGACCTCATCCCGCGGTTCGAGGAACTCGTCGACGACGGGACGACCGTCGTGATGACGAGTCAATGCCTCGAGGGGCGCGTCTGCGACCGCGTGTACGACACCGGCCGCGACCTGCTCGACGCGGGCGTCGTCGAGGCCGGAGACACGCTCCCCGGAACGGCGAAGGTGAAGCTGATGTGGGCGATCGCGAACGCCGCCGACCCCGCCGACGCGATGGGGCGCGACCTGGCGGGCGAGCTGACCGCGGAGTCGACGCCGTGGGTATGAGCGGGAGCGACGCGGGCGGCGGCGACGGCGCGGACCGCGGGGGCGACGCCGACGGCGACGCCCCCGTCGACCACGAGTTCACCGTCAGGCAGGCGCGCCCGGCCGACGTGGAGCACGTGGTCGCGTTCACGCAGGACACGTGGGGCGACCGCCACGGCGACTACATGCCCGACGTGTTCAGCGACTGGGTCGAGACAGACGGCCCCCGCCAGCACACCCTCGTCGTCGACGTGGACGGCGGCGACGACGTGGCGGGCGTGCTCCAGTGCGTCCTCCTCTCGGACACCGAGGCGTGGGCCCAAGGGATGCGCGTCAACCCCGACTACCGCGGTCGGAACCTCTCGCCGCGGCTCTCGCGGGCGGCGCTGCGCTGGGCGCGAGACCGCGGTGCGGTCGTCTGCCGGAACATGGTGTTCTCGTGGAACATGGCCGGGCTCGGCCAGTCGCGGGCGGTCGGCTTCGGCCCCTGCACGGAGTTCCGGTGGCTCCAGCCGGCACCCGATCCCGACGCGAGTCCCGACCTCGACGTGGTCGCGGACCCCGACGCCGCGTGGGCGTACTGGAGCCGCAGCGACGCCCGCGAGCACCTGCGCGGGCTGGCGATGGACTCCGGCGAGTCGTGGGCCTGTTCGGAGCTGACGCGCGGTGACCTCCGGGACGCGGTCGACCGCGACGGCCTGTTCGCGGTCGTCGACGGCGGCACCCGGGCGATGTCGGCGCTGGCGTACACGTACGACCGGGAGAGCGACGACGGCGACGACAGCGAGGAGGAAACCTGGGGCGTCTACCACGCCGCCGCCTGGGACGACACCGACGCGCTCGAGGCCCTCGCGGACGCGGTCGCGCGCGACGCCGCCGAGCGCGGGATCGACAACACCCGAATCTTGATCCCCGAAGGGGTGCGCTGGGTCTCCGACGCGGCCGCGACCCGGACGCCCGTCTCCGACGAGCCCGACTTCGTAACGGCGGCGGACCTGACGGACGAGTCGATCTACTGACGACCGAACCGCTTTTTCGGCCTCGTACGGTCCCCGGAGGTGTGTTTCACGCAGAGTCGACCTCCGGAGTCTCCTCCCGACCCTCGGCCGCGTCGTCGCTCCCGCTGTTCGGACCGGTCCCGGACGGATCGGGGCTCGCGGTGACGCTCCTGATCCGGCTCGTCCCGGCGCTGTGTGTCGCGCTGGTGCTCGCGTGGGACGCCGGCCGCCGCAGCGACAACCCCCGCGCGTGGCCGACGGCGGCGCTCCTCGTCGGTGTCGCCGGCGGCGCGCTCGCGCCGTTCGTCGTCGGCGGACTCTACCTCGTCGCCGGCCGCGACCGCCCGCCGGTCGACCCCGCGGAGCGATACGACGGCCGTGAGTGACCGCCAGCAGGATTATCGTCCTTGGACTACTCGGTGTCGCCATGGTACTCGACCCGACGCCGTTGCTCGTCGCGGCACAGCTCCAACTTCCCGGGATCGACTTCGGGCTGTTCGGCCTGCTCAACGTCGTCGTGGCCGTGATCGTCGGCTACTTCACCTATCAGGACGCTAAATCGCGCCGGACCGACTCGCCGAAGCTGTGGGCCGGCGCGATGGCGCTCGCGTCGCTTCTGTTGAACCTGATCGGGTTCCTGCTGGCGTTCGCCGTGTACTACCTCGTCGTGATCCGCGACTGAGGTGGCACGTCGACGGAACTAACTGGGGACGTGTCGATCGGCCGCCATGGTCCCCCTCCCGTTGTTCGCCGGGCTACCGGGCGGCGTCGAGCTGTTGATCGTCTTCTTCATCCTCCTGGTGATATTCTCGCTGTTGCTCCCCGTGGGGATGGCCTACTGGGTGTATCAGGACGCCCGCGGACGGCCGGACACCGACGAGACGCTGTGGGCGCTGGCGACCGTGCTGGCCGGGCTGTTCGTCTCGGTCTTCGGGGCCGGCGCGGTGGTGTTGCTGTACCACCTCATCGAGCGCCAGTAGGCCGCGCGGCGGTCGAGTCCGTCCCGCGCGGCGGGGGCGTCGCCGGCGGGGGTTCCCCTCAGATCTGGACGACCCACGCCCGGTAGTCGTCGGGCTGGTCGTACACCTCGGCGAACGCGCGGTCGAGAAAGCCCGCGAGCCGGTTGGCGTCCGACCGCGCCGAGATCCGGACGTTCGTCCCATCGGCGTCCTCCGGCGTCTCCCGCTCGTCGACCCGGAACTCCGGGTACTCCTCGAGCAGGTCGTGCAGGCGCGCCAGTTCCTCGTCGGTGCAGTCGAGGTTGAACGTCTTCTCGGCGAACTGGATCCACGGCGGCGGCGACTCGGCGTCGTCGCCGTCGTCGTCACGGTCGCTGTCGCCGGCGGCGTCGCCGACTCCGCGCTCGGAGTCGCCGTCGCGGTCGGCGTCGGCGTCGCCATCGGCGTCCCCGCCGGACTCGCCGAAGCGTAACTCCTCCCGATGCGGCTCGACCTCGACGGTGAGGAAGGCGCTCCCGCGCTCGCGGTGGGCGGTGACGGCGTCGGCGAACAGCTTCCGGCGCTCGGCGGACGTGTCGGCGTCGAATCGAGTCATGTCCGAGCCTACGGCGAACCGGGGTAAAAACCGGGCGCTCCGACCGGCGGCGAGGTCGCCGTCTCGACGGTCCCCGGTCGTCGCGCTCGGGACGGACGGCGACGGCCAGCGACCGGCTCGCGAACCGCGCCGGATTCAGCACGCCTTTCACCGTGGCCCCGGAGCGTGGAGATATGACCGCTCACCGAATTCTGCTGCTCGGTCCGCCGGGAGCCGGAAAGGGAACGCAGGCGAAGCGACTCAGCGACGAGTACGACCTCGACCACATCACGACGGGCGACGCGCTCCGACAGAACAAGGACATGGAGACGGAGTACGGCACGCCCGGCGAGTTCATGGACGCCGGCGAACTCGTGCCGGACCCGGTGGTCAACGAGATCGTCGTCGCCGCCCTAGAGGACGCCGACGGCTTCGTGCTCGACGGTTACCCGCGCAACCTCGAGCAGGCGGAGTTCCTGAGCGACGAGACCGACCTGGATCACGCCGTCTTCTTCGACGTGCCCGAGGACGTGCTGATCGAGCGGCTCACCGGTCGGCGCGTCTGCGACGAGTGCGGCGCGAACTACCACGTGAAGTTCGACCAGCCCGAGGAGGAGAGCGTGTGCGACGAGTGCGGCGGCGAGCTGATCCAGCGCGAGGACGACACCGAGGAGACGGCCCGCGAGCGACTGCGCGTCTACCGCGAGAACACCGAGCCCGTCGTCGAGCACTACCGCGAGGCGGGCGACCTCTCGGAGGTCTCCGGCGAGGGGACCCCCGACGAGGTGTTCGAACACGTCCGCGACGTGATCGAGAACTGACGCGGCGATCGCGTCGGTCGACGTCGCCGCGGCCGCCCCGCGCCGAGAGTACAACCTTCTTACGTGGCTGTCGCTTAGCGGGTGCCAATGGCACGAATCGAGAAGCGCACTCGCGAGCTCGCGTCCGAGCCCGAGATGCGCGAGGCGATCGAACTCGTCCTCGAGCGCGCGGAGGACGGCGAGATCCAGTGGGTCGACGTGCGCGAGGACCTCACCAGCGGGCAGTGGGGTCGCCTCATCGAGCGCGGCCTCCTCGAGGACGGCGAGGCGGGCTTCGCGCTCGCCGACCGCGGGGCGATCGAATCGGGGCTTGAGTCCCCGGACGAGGATGACCTGACCGGCGGGAGCGACGTGGAGCTCCCCGACTCCGAGGAGACTTCCTGGAGCATCTACGACAAGGGCGCGGCCGTCGTGACGCTGCTGTTCTTCGTCGGCTATTCGTACGGTCCCGTCCGCGGCATCGTGGGCGGTGCGATGGACGTGGTCCTGGGCCCGCTTCAGGACGCGCTCCCGCTGTACGCGGTCATCATGATCATCGCGACGCTCACGGGGCTGTACTCCACGCTGCTGCGCGCGAACCTGATGGACATGGACCGCATGGCGGCCTACCAGGAGCGGATGAAGGACATCCAGGAGCGCCGGAAGGAGGCAAAGGAGCGCGGCGACGACGACGCGATGGAGGCGATCCAAGAAGAGCAGATGGAGGCCATGGGCGACCAGCTCGGCATGTTCAAAGAGCAGTTCCGCCCGATGGTGTGGATCATGGTGCTCACCATCCCCGCGTTCCTGTGGATGTACTGGAAGATCGGGTTCCGCGGCGCGACCGGTCAGCCTGGTCTCGACCTCCAGCCCATCGTGTTGCCCATCTGGGGCAGCGTCACCTGGACGGACACGGTGTTCATCATGCCCGCGTGGATCATCTGGTACTTCCTGTGCTCGATGGCGTTCACCCAGATCATCCAGAAGGGGCTGAACATCTCGATGTCGCCGTCGACGTAAGTCGGTCCCCGAATCCCGCCTGCAGTTTTCCTCGCGCCGTCCCCGTTCTCCGACTCGAAGCCGTCGCTACCGCGTCGCGGTCTTCCACTCCCTGAGTCCGACGACCCCGCCGCCGTGTTCCTCGGGGTCGGCCGCCGTCGCCGCCCACACGAACATCGGGGCGACGTCCGCCGGCTCCCTGCCGCCCTGGTTACCCGTGAGCGGGGTGTTCACGAGTCCCAGATCCAGCGTCATCGCGGTCGCGTCGAGGTCCGCCTCCGCCTGGCGAACGACCGCCTCCGCCCCGGCCTTGGAGACGGCGTACGCCCCCATCCCGGGCTTCGCGTCGCGGGCGATCGACCCGGAGGGGACCAGGACCCGCGCGTCGCGCGCGAGGTACGGGACCGCCTCCCGGACCGCCGCGAACACGCCGCGCACGTTCGTCCGGAGCGTGTCGTCGAACCGGCTGTAGGGTTCCTCGTCGAGCGACATCTCGCCCGGTGCGCCGTGGTTCACCCCGGCGTTGGCGACGACGACGCCGATCCCGTCGCGGTCGCCCGCGCGGTCGGCCCGCTCCATGAGCCGTTCGAGGTCGAACTCGTCGCGCACGTCCGCCCGCAGTCCCGTGACCGTCCCCGGGGCGTCCGCCGAACACTCCTCGGCGGTGGCCTCGACGGCGTCGGCGTCTCGCGAGCAGATCACGACGTGTGCGCCCTCGTCGGCGAACGCCGCGGCGACGGCGCGACCGACGCCGCGCGTGCCGCCGGTGACGACGGCCGTTGTCTCGTCCATGCGCACACACGGGGCGGCGCGGACGTAGTGGTTGCGGACGGACGGGTCGCCCGCCCTTTTATACTGGTCGCCGCCGTACCACGGATGATGCGAGCACCTCGTGACCGCTCCTCGCTGACAGGCGAGGACGTGGTCGTCGTCGGCGGCGGGTTCGGCGGGCTCTCGACGGCCTGCTACCTCGCCGACGCCGGCGCGAACGTAACGCTCCTGGAGAAGAACGACCAGCTCGGCGGCCGCGCCTCCGTACTCGAGGCCGAGGGGTTCCGCTTCGACATGGGCCCGTCGTGGTACCTGATGCCCGACGTGTTCGAGACGTTCTTCGGGCACTTCGACCGAGACCCGGCGGACTACTACTCGCTGTCGCGGCTCGACCCCCACTACCGGATCTTCTTCAAGGACGGCGATCAGGTGGATCTGGTCCCCGATCTCGACGCGAACCGCGAGACGTTCGAGTCGTACGAGGCGGGCGCGGGCGACGCCTTCGACGACTACCTCGCGAAGTCCGAGCGCAACTACGAGATCGGCATGGAGCACTTCGTCTACGAGCACCGCGACGACCTCGCGGACTTCGTCGACCCGGACGTGCTCCGGTACTCGTGGGGGCTGTCGCTGATCGGATCGATGCAGGACCACGTCGAGGACTACTTCGACCACCCGAAGCTCCAGCAGATCATGCAGTACACCCTCGTCTTCCTCGGGGGGTCCCCGCACAACACGCCGGCGCTGTACAACCTCATGAGCCACGTCGACTTCAACCTCGGCGTCTACTACCCCGACGGCGGCATGGGCGCGGTCGTCGACGGTATCGTCGAGATGGGGTCGGAGCTGGGCGTCGAGTACGTCACCGGCGCGCCAGTCACGGCGATCAAGGGCCAGCGCGGCGGCTTCAAGGTGGAGACCGCCGACGGCGACGCCGCGGGCGACTCGGCTGGGAACGGAGCCGCCGCCGGCGACGCCTACTTCCCGGATCTGGTCGTCAGCGACGCCGACTACG
This sequence comes from Halobaculum sp. CBA1158, assembly GCF_021431925.1. NCBI lineage: Archaea > Methanobacteriati > Methanobacteriota > Halobacteria > Halobacteriales > Haloferacaceae > Halobaculum > Halobaculum sp. CBA1158. The sequence continues at coordinate 1,165,945 of NZ_CP090371.1, forward strand.
CCCACACCGAGCAGGAACTGCTCGCGCCTCGCAAGCGCCAGTACGACGCCGACTACTGGGAGTCGCGCACGTACGCCCCCTCGGCGTACCTCCTGTACATGGGCGTCGAGGGCGACGTGAACGAGCTCGCACACCACACGCTCGTCCTTCCGACCGACTGGGACGAGCACTTCGAGCAGATCTTCGAGGACCCGACGTGGCCCGACGACCCCGCCTACTACCTCTGTGTCCCCTCCCGGACCGACGACACCGTCGCGCCCGAGGGCCACTCGAACCTGTTCGTGCTCGTGCCGGTGGCGGCGGGGCTGGAGGACACGCCCGAACTCCGGAGCCGCTACCGGGACCTCGTGCTCGACGACATCGCCGAGAACACCGGCGTCGACCTGCGCGACCGGATCGTCTTCGAGGAGGAGTTCTCCGTCGACGACTTCGCCGACCGGTACAACTCCATGAAGGGCTCGGCGCTCGGGCTGGCGCACACGCTTCGCCAGACCGCGCCGTTCCGTCCCGGCCACGAGTCGTCGGCGGTCGACGGCCTGTACTTCACGGGGTCGACCACGACGCCCGGCATCGGCGTTCCGATGTGTCTCATCTCGGGGCTGCTCACCGCCGAGACGATGGCCGAGTCGTCCTGACCCCTAAACGATGTCCGCCACAGCCGACCGCACGGACCGCGCCGGCCCCGTCGCGAGCGCCCGCTACCTCCTGAAGCTGTCGCGCCCGCGGTTCTGGCTGTACCTCGCGGGGCCGATCGTCGTCGGCGTCGCCTTCGCCGCGACGACCGTCGCGGAGCTGTTCGCCCCCGAGAACGTCCTCCTGTTCGCCTACTTCCTCCTCCCGGCGAACCTGTTCCTCTACGGCGTCAACGACGTGTTCGACCGCGACGTCGACGAGGGCAATCCGAAGAAGGACGGCCGCGAGGTGCGCTACGGGGGCGACAGGCTCGTCCCCGCGGTCGTCGTCGCCTCGCTGGCGCTGGGCGCGGGCACGTTCGCGATCGCGCCGCCCGCGGCGTGGCCGTTCCTCGCGGGCTTTTTCGTCCTCGGCGCGCAGTACTCGGCTCCGCCGCTGCGGTTCAAGACGACGCCGCTGCTGGACTCGCTCTCCAACGGGCTGTACGTCCTCCCCGGTGCCGCCGCGTACGCACTAGTCGCGGGAGCGGCCCCGCCGGCCGCGGCGCTGGCGGGCGCGTGGCTGTGGGCGATGGGGATGCACACGTTCTCGGCGATCCCCGACATCGAACCGGACCGCGCGGCCGGGATCCGGACGACGGCGACCGCACTCGGCCAGTCACGGACGCTCGCGTACTGCGCGGGCTGCTGGCTCGCCGCGGCGGGCGGGTTCGCGCTGGTCGACCCGCGGATCGGAGCGGTGTTGCTCGCGTACCCGGCGCTGGTCGCCGCTGTGCGCTGGGCCGGCGTCGCGATCGACCGGGCGTACTGGTGGTTCCCGGCGATCAACACGGTCGTCGGCGCGCTGCTCACGATGGGCGCGCTGACGCGGATCGTTCCCCCGGGGGCGGTGCTCCCGTGAGCCCCGAGACCGGACCCGGGCGGCTCGCGGCGCTCCGCGAGGCCGTGCCCGCCGACCGCCGGGAGGCCGAGTCGCGGCTGGACGCGCTCGTGCGCGAGAACCGATTCACCATCTCCGTCGTCTTCCCCGTCGTCGGTGCCGTGCTGCTCGTCGCCAGCGCCGAGGGCGTCTTCGACGGGACGGCGCTCGCGCCGCTGGCGTTCAACGGCGGCATGATCCTGCTGGGGACGCTCGTGATGCGCTCGCCGCTCGTGGTCGGTCTCGCGCCGCTCGTCGGCCGACGCGAACTCGCGGGGATCGGCCTCCTGTCGGCGTACGCATACGCGATCGAGTACGTCGGCGTGACGACCGGGTGGCCCTACGGCGAGTTCGAGTACCTCGTCGCGCTCGGGCCGGAACTTGGCGGCGTTCCCCTCGGCCTGCCGGTGTTCTTCCTCCCGCTGGTCGCGAACGCGTACCTGCTGTGTCTGCTCCTGCTGGGCGACCGCGCCGAGCGGACCGCGACCCGCCTGCTCGCGGTGATCGCGCTGGTGCTCGTGCTCGACGTGGTGCTCGACCCGGGCGCGGTCGCGCTCGGCTTCTGGGCGTACGAGGGGGTCGCGAACGCGGGCGCGCTCGGCGTGCTCTCGGGCGGGGGGTTCTACGGCGTCCCCCTCTCGAACTACGCCGGCTGGGTCGTCTCCGCCACGGTGGCCGTCGTCGTCCTCGACGCCGCCTTCGACCGCGCGGCGCTGCGTCGGCGGCTCGCGGACTGCGAGTTCATGCTCGACGACATGGTGAGCTTCGTGCTCCTGTGGGGCGGGGTGAACCTGTGGTTCCTGAACCCCGTCGCCTGCGCGGTCGCCGTCGCCGTCGGCGTCGGCCTGATCCGGGCGGACCGCTTCGACGCGTCGCTGCTGCGACAGGCGGTCTGAGGGAGCGTCGCCGGTCGCCGGTCGACAGACCGGGCGAGACAGGTCGTCGGCCGGCGGCGGCCCGTCAGCGAGCGGCGACGTGGTCGCCGTGGCCCGCGCCCGAGTGACTGGAGTCGCTGTCGCCGTAGGGGATACACGAGACGCGTCGGAACACCGTCTCTGGGTCCTTGCTCCGGAACCACGCCCAGCGCGTCCTGACGAACAGCTTCAGCTTGCGGAGCGTCGACAGCGAGGGCGTCTCCGAGAGAGTGTCGAACCCGCGCTCGCGGATGAGCGCGTGGTGCTCGGCGTACAGCACCGCCGCGAGCAACACGGCGAACTGGCAGTCCTCGGGGAGGTACTTGATCCCGGCGACCCCCTCCTTGTACAGCGACTCCGCGCGGCGCAGTTCGTGACGCATCACGGCCTCGACGCGCTCGTCGAACTCGAAGCGCTTCAGTTGGTCCTCGGTGACGCCGTACTCGCGCAGCGTCTCCTGCGGGAGGTAGACCCGGTCGAGGTCGACGACGTCCTCGCGCACGTCGCGCAGGAAGTTCGACAGCTGGAACGCCTCGCCCAGCGCCGTCGCGTGCGGCAGCGCCGCCTCGGGCTCGTCGGGCTCCATCACCGCGGTCATCATCCGGCCGACCGCGGAGGCGGACCCGTCCATGTACGCCTCCAGGTCGTCGTACGTCTCGTACCGGTCGGTGTCGATGTCCGACCGCATCGCCTCGATGAACGTCTCCACGTCCTCGTCGGCGATACCGTGCTCCTCGCGCATCTCCGCGAACGCGGCGAGGACGGGGTCGTCTGCCTCCTCGCGCCCGAGCGCCGCGTCGCGGAGGTGATCCAGTTCGCGGCGCTGTTCGGCTGGCGGGGCCGTTTCGGCGGCGTCGACGACCTCGTCGGCGACCCGGAAGAACGCGTACAGCACGTACGTCGGCTCACGCACCCGTTCGGGCAGCACTCGCGTCGCGAAGTGGAAGGTCTTTCCCGTCCGCTGTTGGATGCGCTTGCTCCGGGCGATCTGATCGTCGTCTACCATCGCCGGACTCGCGAACCACGCGCTCGGTCGGAAGTGTCCCGTCGGCGCATCTGAACGAACACCAATACGGCGGCCGACACCATAACAGTTGGTGCGCGCGGCTGCCCGGTTTCGGGTCGCGATCGACCTCCTGGTTACACCCGACGACCCGCCCGGAGGCGTTCGGGTCAGCCGTAGAACGGATCCGAGCAGTCGAAGACGACGCCGTGTTGCGGGCAGACGTACTCGCAATGGCGGTGAACCATCGACGCGCCGCAGTAGGGACACGGTCGGGTTCGCTTCACGGTTCCGTCTCTCTCAGTCGCCGTTCGTCCCTCCTCGGTCGCGTCCGGGTCGTCGCCCGCGCGGTCGGCGGCGCTGTCGCGGTCGCGGTCGGCGGTGCTGTCGCGGTCTCCGTTCCCCACAGTCGTCGCGTCCGCCTCGCCCATGTGCCGAGTCGATCCCGACGGGTCAAAGCGATTCGGGTCGGCCCGTCGGTCGGCGCACTCCAGTCGCCGCCGACCATCGGATCGGCCCTCCGGTCGCCCGACCGCGGTACCGATTTACGCCTGCAGCCCGTTATCCGGTCGAATGGACGAATCCACCCCGCGTCGTCTCGCCGTCGCGGCCGCCTCCGGCGTCGCGGTCGTCGCCGGGACGTTCCTCGTGACCGGCTTCTCCCCCCGGTGGGTCGTCGTCGCGGTCGCACAGACCCTGCTGTTGCTCATGCCGGACGCGCTGCTGGCGGCCGGGATCCAGGGGCTCGGCAGCGCCGGCCAACCGCTGCTCGTCGCCGGCGCGGGCGCGGTCACCGTCGGCCTGTTCGCCGCCGTCGCGGCGCTCGCGCTCCGGTTCGGTCGCGCCGCCGGCCGGGATCGCGCGGAAATAGTGTTCCTGGCGGGCGCGTCTCAGGCGCTCGCGGCGTTCGTGATCGCCGTGTCGCCGGGGGCGGCCCTCGTCGGCGGCGTCGCCGGCGGCGCGAGCGTCGGCCTCGCCGGTCGGGCGGCGACGGGCGAGGTGAGTCGCGCCAGGCGCGGTCTGCTCCGTTCGGCGGGCGTCGCCCTCGCGACCGTCGCCGTCGCCGGCGCGGGGCCGCTCGCGCGTGCGGTCCGCGACTCGGGCGGCGGCGACGCCGCCGACGAGGACGTCGAGATCGACCCCGTCGTCGAACGCCTGCTCGCGACGGCCGACGACCGCTCGTTCGACCTCTCGGGCGCGGAGCCGCTCGTCTCTGAGTCGTTCTATCAGGTGGACATCAACGCCGCCGACCCCCGAGTCAATCCGGAGACGTGGACCCTCCGGCTCACGGGGTCCGTGACCGAGCCGCTGGAGGTGGATTTCGCGTCCCTGCGCGAGCGTCCGACCGAGCACCGCTTCGTCACGCTGCGGTGCGTGGGCGACCAGCTGAACGGCCGGAAGTTCGACACGGCGCTGTGGACTGGCGTCCCCGTCTCGGACCTGCTGGCGGACGCCGGGGTCCGCGAGGAGGGCTGTTGCGTGATGGTCCGCGCCGCCGACGACTACTACCAGGAGTTCCCGGTCTCGGCGCTCTCGGACGCGATGCTGGCGTTCCGCATGAACGGCCGGCCCCTCCCGCGGGGCCACGGCGCGCCGGTTCGCCTCCTCGTCCCCGGCCATTGGGGCGAGATCAACGTGAAGTGGATCTCCGAGATCGAGGTGTTGGAGGAGGAGGCGACCGGCTACTGGGAGGAGCGCGGCTGGCACGGCACCGGCCCGGTGTCGACGACCGCGACGCTCCACCACGTCGAGACCGACGACGGTACGGTGTCCGTCGGCGGCCACGCCTACGCCGGCGTCCGGGGGGTCTCGACCGTCGAGGTGTCGACCGACGGCGGCGACACCTGGACCGAGGCGGAGCTCACCGATCGCCTGCCCGGGGCGACGCCGGCGACCGCCGAGGCAGACGACCCCGCGGTCGTCGACGGCGAGGCCGAGGACGCCTGGCGAGGGTGGCGCTACACCTACGAGGCCGACGCCGAACACGAGGTGGTCGTCCGGGCGATCGAGGCCGACGGGACGGTCCAGCCGAGCGAGGAGTCCGATCCGTTCCCCAACGGCGCGTCGGGGTGGGTCTCGCGGACGGTCTCGCCGTAGGGCGGGACAGACGGAATATCCCAGTATCCCGTCCCGTCCCCTCGCTCCGGGGTCGCCGACGGTCGATCGGAGGGATTACCGGCGCTCGTCGCGCGTGTGGAACCATGAGCGATACGCGCGACCTCGCCGGCGACGACCGCGTGGTCGGGGGCGGGGCCGCCCTCGTCGGCGCGGCGTCGACGGCGGCGTTGGTCGCCGCGAGCGGACTCGCGCTCGCGACCGGCCGGGTGAAGCTGTTCGGGATCGGCTGGATCGCGTTCGCGGCGATGTCGGTGGCGGGCTGGTTCGGGTCGCGAGCGCCCCGGCACCACACCGGGACGCTCGTGTGGGGGTACGGGCTCGCCGCGGGCGCGATGATCACGAGCGCGGCGGTGTTCCTGCTCCCGCAGGCGATGGGCCAGCACGCCGTCTTCGGCGGCTTCGGCGTCGCGCTTGGCCTGCTCGTCGGCTACGGCGCACACACCCTCGGGCACCGACTCGCTCACATGGACCTCCCAGTCGATCGCTCGCTCGCGGAGCTGACCGCCCACGCCGTCAGCGCCGGCGCGATCATCGGCATCATCTACGGCAACATGCCCGAACTCGGCCTGCTGCTCGGCGTCTCTATCGTCTCGCACAAGGGCCCCGCGGGCTACGCGGCCGTCCACCGCTTCGCCGGCCGCGGCGGCGACTGGTCCGCGATCCTCCTGCCCGCCGCCGGCGTCGGCGTCGCCGCCGTCGCCTCGTCGTTCCTCGCGCTCCCCGCCTCCGGGGCGGTGCGGGGCGTCGTCTTCGGCTTCGCGACCGGCGTGTTCCTCCACGTCGCGATGGACTTCCTCCCCGAGTGTGAGATCGGCAGCGAGGTCCACGAGTCGCTCGAACACGAGGGCGACGCCCACGAGCTGCTCGACCGGCTCCGCGTTCACGCCGTCGCCAGCACGGCCGTCGGCGGCCTGGCGGTGTTCCTCGCGTGGACCGTCGTGGCGTGAGTCGCAGGCGGGAGACCGGCGGCGGATCGATCCGGCGACTGTCGGGCCGTGAAACCCGGCCGGTCGCCGGTCCGAACCGTTATTACCGCCGTCCGTCAGCACGCCGACGTGAAGCGACGAGCGCTCATCGGCCCGTTGGCTGCCCTAGGACTCCTCGGCGTCGGCGGCTACGCGGTCACACGGACCGCCTCCGGGGGGTCGACACCGTCGTCCGCCTCGCGGTCGAGCTAGCACACGCGGACTCCGCGCGAGACGCCGACCCCCGAGCCGACTGGGACGCCGGAACCGACGGCGACCCCGTCGCCGACGCCGACGCGGACCCCCGCGCCCGAGGACCGCACCACGGTCTACGGGGAGATCGCGTTGACTGTGATGAACCCGATGGTGGTGTCGAGTATCGCGGTCGACGGGGAACGGCAGCGCCCCGGTGAGGGGTTCGTCTACCTCTTCGTCGAGTTGCGCGCCGAGAACCGCGCGGACGAACTGCTGAATCCTCCCTACCGCCTCGGCTACACCCACGACGGCTCGGACTACGAGGTCCGCACCGACTCCGATCACGAGGCCGAATCGCTCGACGACCCGAGCGTCGATCTGTACGACAACAGCGGCACATTCGGCGTGGGTGCCACGGTGGACGGGTGGGTGTACGGGGCCGTCCCGGCCGACGCCGAGTGGGTCACGTTCGTCTGGGAGTACACCGATTTCAAGGCGGACGAGGAGACGTTGGAGTGGGAGGTCCGCGTTCCCGAGTGAGGTCGCTCGCTCCGTCGGATCGCCCCACGGGACCGGATCGTCTGTCCGCTCGCCCGTCGGGGACGCCACACCGCGACCCGCTTTAGTATCGCGTCGGTGACCCCCCGTGTATGGCCTCCCAGACCGACTCGGCCCGACTCATGGAGTGCTCGTCGTGTGGAAACCTGGCGATCGGCGGCGGCGAGGTCACGTGTTGTGCGTCGCCCATGGACCGTATCGGTGGCGGCCCGGCGGGCCCGTCCGGTCCCGCTGCGTCCGGTGCGACCGCCGAACGCGACCCCACCGGCGGACGCGATGCGATCCCCCGAACCGGGGCCGTCAGCCGGGACGCGACCGACGGTGACGGGGCGGGCGAAGAGGGCGGATCGGACGGGACGGGGGGAAGCGATCGCGAGGCCGGGAGTGCGGTCGGCGAGGTCGACCTCGACGAGGTCCTGCGGGTCGTCTTCGGGATGTCCCCCGCGGAACTCGACGTCTGCTTGTGCATCATGGAGGGCGGACCGTCGACCGTGGCCGACCTGACCGCGCGGGTCGAGTACGAGCGGACCGTCGTCTCGCGACACCTGAACCACCTCGCGGACCTCGGCGTCCTGGAGAAGCGCCGACAGATCCTCGACCAGGGCGGCGACGTGTACGTCTACTCGCCGGTGCCGCCCGCGGTCGTCCGCGATCGGTTCCACCGGTCGTTCCTCCGATGGGCCGCCGAGGCGACGGCGCGGCTCGACGACCTCAGTCGACAGAAGGTCGAGGGGATCGTCCGGTCGTCGTCGAACGACGAGTGGACGGTGTTTCGAGAGGTCTGACCGGCCGGCGAACGACTCGGCCGGACCGGCCAGACGTCCAGACGACCGATCAGACGGAGTCGTCCGTCGCCGCGTAGACGCCCCCGAGGACGAGGCCGTACGCGACGTGCCACAGGAGCGAGGGCGGCGCGAAGTTGGGGAACGGCGGACTCGCCGGCGACCCGACGGCACCGAGCCACAGCGGCATCACCAGCGCGGCCAGCACGGCCCAGGTCGCGACGCCCCACGCCGCGCCGGCCCCGATGAGCTTCGGCGCGTCCTCGATTCCGGACATCCCCGCGATCCCCGCGAACACGACGCCCAGTACCGCGCCGTGTGAGATGTGTACGGCGAGACCGGCGGCCGGAGCGGCGGGGGGAGCGAGCCCGTACAGCGACGGGATCGCGACGGCGATTGTCGGTTCGTTCATCGCGACGACAAGGACGCCCATCGCGATCCCGCCGGCGATGCCGGCGACGACTCCCGCCCGCCAGTTCCCTGGCGTCGACTCCGTCTCGTGAGCGGCTTCGGTGGTGGTAGACATGCGGTTGGTCTGACGGTGTGTCGGTATATAGCACGCCCTCGGTCCTCACGGCTCCGACAAGACGGCGGTAGGTTCATATACCGGAAGAGATTGCCGCCGTCCTCACGGCTCTCGACGCCCCTCGCGCTTCCTCACGCCTCCCCCACACCTCCCTACGCGTCCCCCGACACCCACGCGTTCACGCGAAATCCATCGGAACGAACCAGATCGTGTACCGGGTCGAACGCGACCGTGTACCGGAACGAACCAGATCGTGTACCGGGAGGGACGCGATCGTGTCGGTGTATCGATGTCTCTTTCCGGAGTATTATGTGAGCCATTCGCATTCGTCCTGGTATGACGTTCGATCCGGAGCGAGTCTCGACGGTGACGTTCGACTCGTACAGCACGCTCGTGGACGTTGACGCCGCCGAGAAGGCGCTCGCGGAACGGGTGGAGGATCCCGAGCCGGTGTCGAAGCTCTGGCGCGCCCGCTCGCTCGAGTACACGTTCGTTTCGAACGCTATCGACGCCTACCAGCCGTTCTACGAGATGAACCGGGACGCCCTCCAGTACGCGCTCGACGCCCACGGCGTCGACATCTCGACGGACGCCCGCGACGAGATCCTCGCGGTGTATCACGAACTCGACGTGTTCGCGGACGTGCGCGACGGGATCGAACGGCTCCGCGACGGCGGCTACGACTGCTACGTCGTGTCGAACGGCAACCCCGAGATGCTCGACTCGATGGTCGAACACGCCGACATCGGCGACATCCTCACGGACACGATCAGCGCCGACGAGGTGGAGACGTTCAAGCCCGACGCCGAGATCTACCGACACGCCGCCGCGCGGACCGGGACGCCGATAGACGAGATCGTTCACGTCACCGCCGGCTGGTTCGACGTGATGGGCGCGCAACACGCCGGGATGCAGGCGGCGTGGGTCGACCGGAAGGCGAGCCCCTGGGAGCCGTTCGGGCCCGAGCCCGACGTGACGATCGAGACGTTCTACGAACTCGCGGAGGCCCTCGGCGTCTGAGCGAAACGCGATCGACTCGTCGCTCGAATCCGGACCACGACAACGACACACGAGAACCCATGAACGTCAGACGAGTCATTCCGAAAGACGCGATACCCAGCGTCGAGGACCCCTCCTTCGGCGAGACGTACAACGGCGACGACGGCGACCGCGTCGTCGTGATCGAGGGCGACGACCGCCCGCGGGCGTACCCGATCCGATACCTCCAGTTCCACGAGATCGTGAACGACGTGGTCGGCGGCGATCCCGTCGCGGTCACCTGGTGTCCGCTGTGCGGAAGCGCGATCGTCTACGATCGCACCCACGACGACACGGTACTGGAGTTCGGCGTCTCGGGCAAGCTCGCGGACGACGACCTCGTGATGTACGACCGCGGGACCGAAAGCGAGTGGAAACAGTCGAGCGGCCGCTGCATCGACGGCCCGCTGTCCGGCGCGGAGCTCGCGGTCCGACCCGCGTCCGTCACCACCTGGGCGACGTTCCGGGAGTCGTATCCGGAGGGAGTCGTCCTCCGACCCCCCGGCGGAACCAGCGAGGCGGCGGGCGAGGACGCCACTCCCCGAGAGATAGACTACGACGGGACGCCCTACGCGTCGTACTTCGAGGGCGACGGCTACGGCCTGAACGCGCACGTGGGCGAGGGCGACCAGCGGGAGTGGAACCGGACGGACCTCGACCCCAAGACTGCGGTCCTCGGGATCGAGGTCGGGGACGACGCGCTCGGCGTTCCGCTCCCGACCGTGCGCGAGGCCGGCGGCGTCGTCACCGCGAGCGTCGGCCGCCGGGACGTGGTCGTCGTCGCGACCGACGACGACGGGATCCACGGGTACGTCGACCCCGGGTTCGAACTGGTGCTCGACGCCGACGAGGGAACCATCCGGGGCGACGGGACGACGTGGGAGCCAGCGACGGGGCGCGGTGACGACGGTCGCCGACTGGAGCGCGTGCCGACCCGCCGGCTGTTCGCGTTCGCGTGGCGCGACGATCACGGCCCGGACGCGTTTCTGGATCCGTGAGGAGCGCGCCGGCTCGCAGCGCCTGCCTCAGCGACCCCGTCGGTAGGAGTCGACGCGATACCGGAAAATCGGCCCAGAGTCGCCGTCAGAACGTGATGACTTCGTAGCCGTCGGCGACGAGATTCCGGACGCTGGGGTGGCCGTCGTTGTCGTCGACCGTGACCACGCCGGAGTCCGCGACGGCGTCCGCGACGCCGAACGCGCCCGAGCAGTAGTCGCAGACGGCCGCGTCGTCGCGGACCGACTGATAGAGGTCGTGGTAGTCGTGGTCCTCGTCCTCGAGTTCGGGTACCCACGTCGTCCCCGCGCCGTCGAAGATCAGTTCGAGTTCGTCCTCGTCGTTCTCGGCGAACTCCTTCGCCGCCTCGAGTCCGTTCACGACGCGCCCGAGGTTCTCGTGTCCGTCCGTGTCCGCCAGAATGATGATCGCTGCTTTCGTCATTACGTCTCACCGTACAGCGGTCAGGAATATAGTGGATGCGTGGACGTGCGCGGTCGCCGCGACCGCGGCACGGGCTTATATACCGCATTGGAGACCGGTCGGATCGGCCGGCGCAGGGGGTCCGTTACGACTGTCGGAGACGGACGACCACGGAGCCGCGGGCGCTACGAGCGGTCGGTGTCGCCCCGGCTGAACTGTCCGGAGAAGCCGCGCTGGACGACCTCCGAGAGCGCCGGGTGGACGTGGACGGACTCGCGGATGTCGCGGACGGTTCCGGACCCGGATCGCATCGCGACGACGACCTCCTGGATCAGGTTCGACGCCTCCGGGCCGACGATGTGACAGCCGAGGATCTCCCCCTCGAGCGAGATGATGGCCTTGAGGAAGCCGTCGGCCTTCATCGCGCTCCCGCGGGCGGTCTGGTCGTACCGGTACGTGCGGGTGGCGTACTCGCGGTCGGTCCCCCGCAGGTCGTCCTCGGTCGCGCCCACGCCCGCGACCTCGGGCGACGCGAACACGGCGAACGGCATCGCCGTGTAGTCGACCGGTTCGAGGTCGTCGCCGAGGAGGTTCCTTGCGACGGCCTGTGCCTCGTGGTTCGCGCTGTGCTTCAGGAGGTACTCGCCGACGATGTCGCCCAGCGCCCACACCCCCTCGGCGTCGGTTCGGAGGTACTCGTCGGTCTCGACGAACCCCGCGTCGTCGGTCTCGACGGCCGTCGCATCGAGGTTCAGCGTGTCCGTGTTGGGCGTCCGTCCGGCGGCGACGAGGAGTTCGTCGCCGGTCACCGACACCGCCTCCCCGTCGTCGACTTCGCCGGCGTCCTCCCCGTACTCGTACGGCCTCGCCTCGACCGTCACCTCGCCGTCGGACTCCGAGACCGCCGTCGCGGCGTGTCCCGTGTGGACGGTTATCCGGTCGGCGTAGCGCTCGGTGAACGCCTCCGCGACCTCGGGGTCCGCGTCGGGGAGGAGCGTCGGCCGACGGCCGACGATCGTCACCTCGCTCCCGAACGTCTCGAAGAAGTGGCCGAGTTCGGCCGCGATGTACCCCCCGCCGACGACGACGAGGTGCTCCGGCGGCGTCTCCAGTCGCAGCGCCTCCGTGCTGGTCAGGTATTCCACGTCGTCGATCCCGTCGATCGGCGGGACCGACGGTCGAGTCCCCGCCGCGATGAGGACCGTGTCCGCTGAGACCCGCGTGCCGTCGTCGTCGCCGCCGACGATCTCGACGGTGCGGTCGTCGACGAACCGACCCTCGCCCTCGTAGAGGTCGTGTCTCGGCGACGACCGGAGTCCGTCCCGGATCGATTCCGAGTCCCCTTCGACCTCCGCGGTGACCTCCTCGACGATCGCCGAGAAGTCCGCGTCGTCGACGGTCGCGTCGATGTGGAACTCGCCGGCGCGCTCGATCGTCTCGAGTATCTCCGCGTGGTACAGCAGCATCTTCGACGGGATACAGCCGCGGTTGAGGCAGGTCCCGCCGAGGGGACCCTTCTCGACCACCGCGACCGACTGGCCCTGGTTCGCGGCGGCGTTCGCGACGTCGAGTCCGGATCCCGACCCGATGACGAGGAAGTCGACTTCGTCCATACCTCCGCAGTCGGCGAGCGGGTACAACAATCACCGGTCGGTGTGTCCGGCGGTCGCCAGGCCGATCCGGTCCGGCGGCTCGGGGCCGCCGACGGACCTCGGAGGGTCGGTCGATCCCGCACACACCCGCGGGGCGTTTATTATCGCCGTCGGAGAGGATCCGCCCGTGTCAACGTTCGTCATCGTCGGAGGCGACGCCGCCGGGATGTCCGCCGCGAGTAAGGCCAAACGTGACGACCCGGACCTCGACGTGGTCGTCTTCGAGCGGGGTGAGTGGGTCTCCTACGGCGCGTGCGGGCTTCCGTACTACGTCAAAGGCGAGATACAGTCGCTGCAGGACCTCGTGTCGGTGACGCCCGAGGAGTTCCGCGAGGAACGCGACATCGACCTCCGGACGGGTCACGACGTCGTCGGCATCGACCCCGACGACCGGACGGTCACCGCGCGCCACGAGGGGGGAACGCTCACGCAGTCGTACGACAGCCTCCTCGTCGCGACGGGGGCGCGGGCGGTCGAACCGCCGATCGACGGGATCGACCGCGAGGGCGTCTACACCCTGGGATCGATGGCTGACGGCAAGGAGCTCCGAGAGTACGTCGCACGGGCGCGCTCGGAGGGCGACCTCCAGCAGCCCGACAGCGGCCCCGCCTGCCAGTTCCTCGAGACGTGTCGCGGGCCGGTCGGGATCGTCGGCGGCGGCTACATCGGCGTCGAGATGGCCGAGGCCCTCGCCGCCAACGACTTCGAGGTCCACCTCTTCCAGCGGGGCGACCGGATCTTGAAGCAGTTCAGCGAGGCCACGAGCGAGGCGGTTCGCGAGCACCTCGCCAAGCAGGACGTGGCCGTTTACCTCGGCGCGGCGGTCAACGAACTCGCCGGCGGCGACGCCGTCGAGGCGGTTCTCACCGACGAGGAGCGCGTGCCCGTCGAGATGGTCCTCGTCGGGACGGGCGTCCGTCCGCGGACGGAACTGGCCGAGGACGCGGGGATCGAACTCGGCGAGACGGGCGCGATAGCGACCGACGCCTACCGGGAGACGAACGTCTCCGACGTGTACGCCGCCGGCGACTGCGCGGAGGCCGAACACGTCGTCACCGGCGAGCCGGTGTACGTCCCCCTCGCGCTGACGGCGAACCGGCACGGGCGGGCGATCGGGCAGACGGTCGCCGGAACGCCGACCGAGGGCGGCGGCGTCGCCGGAACGGCCGCGGTCAAGGCCTTCGAGTTGGAGGCCGCCCGGACCGGCGTCCTCGACCACGAGGAGGCGCGCGCTGCGGGGTTCGATCCGATGACCGAGACCATCTCCGCGAAGTCGCGGGCGGGCTACTACCCCGAGGGCGGAACGGTCAACGTGACGCTGACGGTCGATCGGCCGTCGGGTCGAATGCTCGGGGGCAGCCTCGTCTCGGAGTACGGTGAGGGAGCGGTCCACCGAAGCCACGCGCTCGTCGGCGCTGTGACCGAGGGGGTCGCCGTCGGCGACCTCGCGAACTACGACCTCGCGTACGCGCCGCCGTTCAACACGACGTGGGACCCCGTGCTCACGGCCGCGAAGGTGGTCGAGGGAAAGCGCTGACGCTCTCGATCGCCTCTCGAACGAACGGGCGACCCGTCTCCGTGGTGTTCGGACGCGACAGGGATGTCCCGAGCCGAGCGACCTCCGTCGTCGCCTCCCGATCAGTCGCTCACGCGCCGGACCTGCACCGAAATGCCCGCGGCGGCCGCCAGCAACACGGCGAGGTTGAACGCCGCGTGAAACAGCGAGCGGTACTCGGCGACGACCCACTCGTTGATCGTCCGCGACACCGCGCCGTAGAACTGGATCCCCGCGACGAGCGCGAGGATCACGAGCGCCGCGAGCGCCAGGTAGTTGACGTAGCGAGCGAAGTCGCGACCCGTCGAGCCGTCGGCGGCGTCGCTTGCGGCGTCGCCGTCGGTCGTGCCGCCGTCGCCCGCGGGGTCGCCCTCGGCGGACTCACCGCCGCCGACGGGCCCCTCCCCCGCGGTCGCTTCGCTCGCGCTCGATGCCTCGTCGCTCGTGGACACGTCGCCGTGTTCGGTGTCGTCGTGTTCGCTCATGACTGGATCCGCCTCCGTGCCAGCAGGGCCGCGCCGACGACGGCGACGGCCGCGACGACCGGGCCGAAGCCGGGGTTCGCCGTGGAGGTCCGCGTCGCCTCGTCGGCGGGCGGGGGGGTGTCGCGACCGTCGTCGCCGCCCTCGAAGTCGCCGACCTCGAACTCCACGTCGCGGGTGGTCTCGTCGGCGTCGATCGTCTCGGTCGGGTCGAGGTTCGCGACCGACCGCGCGGTGTCGACGAGCCGACCGTCGCGGTAGAGCGCGGCGTCGACGTAGTAGTTGTACGCCGACGGGACCGTCAGCTCGGTCGTCGCGTCCGCGGTCTCGCCGGCACCGATACCCGTCACCGTGGTCGACTCCCGGTCGGCGACGAGGTTCGAGTCGGCCTGTCTGAGGACGACCTCGACGCGGAGGTCGCCGCTCTCGACCGTTCCGTCGTTCGTCAGCGAGGCCGCGACCGCCAGCGTCGTCCGGTTGGCCGCCTCGTCGACGTCCGCGACCGACACCGACAGCGCCGGCACCGCCTCGCTGCGGGTGAACGTCACGTCCCGGCCCAGCGCGTCGAGCCCCGAGACGGAGCGACGGTCGCCGTCGACCGCGCGGCCGTCGCGAAACAGCGTCGTCTCGATGGTGTATCCGCCCTCTCGTGGCACCCGGAGTGTCGCGTTGACGGGGACGCTCCGGTCGCCCGTGAGTTCCTCCAACTCGACCGTCCGCTCGGTCGCGAGCAGGCCGGACTCCGCGTCGTACGCGCGGACCCGGACGGAGACGTTGTCGGTCGGGTTGCCGCCGTGGCCGATCCTGGTCGTGAGCCGGAGCTCCGCCGTGCCGCCGTCGACCTCGCCGGCCGCGATCGCCGGCGGTTCGGCGATCGTGACGGGACCGGGGCGGACCGGGTCGTCCGTCGACGGGTCCGCGAGGACGCCGGGGACGACCGCCACCCCGAGGAGGGCGACGAGCAGGACGGCGACCGCACCGGCGGTCAGCCGTCGTTCTCGTGACATGCTCTCGCAACTGCACAGGGACTCGGTATACGCTTTGTGCCCGCTCGGGGAGCGGTGTTCAGATACGGATCGAAACGCGAGGCGGTGCAGTTTTAAGATGATCTGTACCCGAAAACGACCGTCTAAGCGGCTGGTTAGAAGAGACTCCTTCCCGCAGATCTCCGCGACGCACGATTCGAACGACGAAGAGCTGGGACTCTCGGCCTACCCCGCGACATCGACGATGCACATTCCACGACTCGCATCCGACCTCGACTGTCCGGAGCGGATCCAACGTCGAGCGCGAACTCTTGCCGAAGCGGACGGGGAGACCGGCGTGACGACCGGCGTCCATCCCGCCGGCTTCGCTGCCGTCTGTCTCTGCGAGGCCGGACCGGAGGTGGATCGGCGGGTGACATAGTGGGGGCCGCTGCCGTGGCGAGCGTTACGCTATCGAGTATCCGGGCGCATCACGAGACGGCAGCGGAACTGGTAGCCTGACACCACACCGGCACGACAACTGGCATCAGATAATTTTCTCAGAAAACTATTAGTTCCTCATCCGTGTAGCACACAGTATGACCGAGACGGGGGAGGACATCAACGATCAGGTCAAGGCGGACTGGAAAGCCGATACTACGCCGTTCGAGCGTGTGTACGAAATCGTCGAACAGACACACGACGGGCAGTCGGCCGCTGCAATCGCCGACCGCGCCCTCGTGAGCGAGCCGACGGCGCGTCGCTACTGCAAGACCCTCGTGAACACCGGCTTCGCCGAGACGGAACAAGACGGCCAAACGACGCTGTACAAGCGCAACAGCGACCGAGTGTTGATGTCCCGGATCCGCGAGCTGCGTGCGGAAGTCGATCGGGCGGAGTTGCTCGACAGCATCCAGGACATGAAGGCCGACATCCGGCGTTACGAGGACTGCTACGACGTGGTGTCACCGGAGGAACTCGCCCAGCAACTCGACGCCGACGAGACGGACGGCTGGGACGATCTCACCGCGTGGCGGACAACGCGGCAGAATCTCGCGGTTGCCCAGGCCGCGCTCGCCTACGACGAGGCCAGCCACCAGCTCGCGGTATGAGCGACGACGACCGGGCCGGCGAGTTCGGGCCGATCTATCTGCCGGCACTCCAGCGGATTCGTGATCTGTGGCTCGAACTCGAGCCCCTCGTCGACGCAACGGGGTACGACGACGTCGTCGCCCCCACGGAACTGCAGATCAGTCTCACCGACGGACTCGGCGACGCCGAGAGCGCTCGGCTCGATATCCAATGGAGCGAACTAGGGATGTATTCGTTTCACTACGCCGATAGCGACGACGTCAATTGGCGATTCGATCGCCATCCGAACACACACTCGCCCGAGATCCATTTCCACCCGCCGCCCGAGGCCACGACGACGGACGCCGAGCCGTCCTGTATCGACGTGACCGAGGTCTCGCTTGTGACGCGTGCAGTTCATACAATGTGGCGGGCAGCGTACGAGACTGCTGCAGTCGATCGGCTGAATACTGCGTCAAACCCACCGTGAGGATGCCGACCGACCGCGACCACCCCTCCCAAGGTGCTGCGTGTACTCGCCGACTGTTTCACTATTCTCTACGAATCCCCTTCTCGCCAGCCAGTTACCGTACGTCCGAACTGGATGCCCGGGAAAGCAGGAAGACGGCTATTCCACCCAATACCAGATCGAGGGCGGCCAGGATAGCCACACCGGGAACCACACCGTCGAGGGGGGCCGCCGACCAGGATACTTCGATGACCGTCATCACGTCCCGGTCGACCATCAGCGAGCGCGCCGCATCGACGCCGTACGTGACGGGGTTGACCCGAGCGAACATTTGAATCCACCTGGGGAGTGCCGCAAGCGGGAGAAATGCACTCGACAGGAACAGTAGTGGGAACTGCAGCAGGTTCGCACCGATGATCGTCGATTCCTGATCCCGCGTGAGAATTGCCAGCTCGTTCGCTGTCGCATGGAATCAGCTCATCTGGACACTACGGCCCGGGGAGCGGGGAGCACCCTCTGGGGGCGGATATGCCGGGAGAGTTACCACTCAGGGGGTTCTCATGGGGGTCATGCTGTACGTCCTGGCGACGAACTCGGCCGAACGGAGCGAGGTGCTGTGCGACTACCTGGAGCCCCGACTCGACGCGTCCGACGCGGTGCACGCGGTCAACTCCCACCGCGGCGGCGACCGAACCACGCAGGGGGAACTCGACCGCGGCGAGGAGGCGCTCGCGGTCGTCGAGACGCGGCTCTCGCGGGTCACCGACGTGGAGACGCACCAACTCGTCCGCGGTAACTCCCCCGCGGAGGACGTGATCGGCTTCGTCGAGCGTCACGACGCCGACGAGATCGTCATGGGCGTTCGCAAGCGCTCGACCACGGGCAAGGTGCTGTTCGGCAGCGTCGCGCAGGACATCTTCATGCAGTCGCCGGTGCCGATGCGGGTCGTCCCCGTCGACGACCGCCGGTAGTCACGCCGGGCCGGGACGCGGGAGGCGACGCGGTCCCGCGCCCCCGCAGGGGTGTGACTCGGTCCCACGCCGCCGGACCATTGAATACCGTCGTGTGAACAGGATGAACTATGCCTGGCCCCGTGTTCCGCAGCGGCGAGGCGGTCGAGTTGCGAACGGTCGAGGACGAGGACGCCGGCTTCCTGGCCGAGTTGGTTAACGACCCGCAGGTCCGCGCGGGGACCGCGATGGCGACCCCGGTTAGCGAGGCGGACGAACGCGAGTGGATCGACGCCGTCGGCGACGACGGCGGGGTGCACCTGCTCGCGTGCGTCGACGGCGACCCGGTCGGGATCGTCGGCCTGAACGCGCCGAACGAGACGTGGGGGGTGGCGGAGCTCGGCTATCAGTTCGCGCCCGACGCCTGGGGGAACGGCTACGCGACCGACGCCGCCAGCGAGCTGTGTGCCCACGCGTTCGCGGAGCGACGCCTCCACAAGGTGTCCGCGAAGGTGTACGAGACGAACCCCGCCTCCGCCCGGGTGCTCGAGAAGGTCGGGTTCGTCGAGGAGGGACGCCACCGCCGGGAGGCGTTCGTCGACGGCGAGCACGTCGACGTCAGGCGGTTCGGCCTGCTCGCCGACGAGTGGTCCGGCGGCGCATCGGACGACTGACGCGGTCGCCGCCGGCTACTCGAGCAGCTCTTCGGCCAGCAGCGGCACGAACGTCCCCACGTCGGTCACCATCCCGACCGCTTGGGCGGAGCCGCGGTCGAGCAGTTGGGTGACGGTGGCGGGGTTGATGTCGACGCAGACTGTGCGCGTCGTCGACGGGAGGCAGTTGCCCACCGCCACCGAGTGCAGCAGCGACGAGAGCATGAGAACCAGGTCCGCCTCCCTGGCCTGCTCGCGGATGGCGTGTTGCGCCTCCACGGCGTCGGTGATGGTGTCCGGAAGCGGACCGTCGTCGCGGATGGACCCCGCGAGCACGAAGTCGCGGTCGTTGCTGACGCACTCGTACATGACGCCCTCGGTGACCAGTCCCTCCTCGACGGCCGCCTCGATGCCGCCGGCGCGGATCACCTCGCTGATGGTGTAGATGTGGTGTTTGTGTCCCTTTCGGGGGTGCTCCATCGTCTCCACGTCCATCCCGAGGCTCGTGCCGTACCGCGACCGTTCCATGTCGTGGACGGCGAAGCCGTTGCCCGCGGAGATGGCGTCGACATACCCCTCGCGGACGAGCCGCGCGAGCCCCGGGCCGCCGCCGGCGTGGATCACCGCCGGCCCGGCGACGCACAGCACGCGCCCGCCCTGCGCTTTCGTCTCGGCGATCGCCTCGGCGATGTCGCGGATGAGCGACTTCGAGGGGCGCTCGGCGGAGACCCCGCCCTGCATGAATCCGAACGGCCCCGAGGAGTCGCGGGGTCGCTCCGGGGGTTTCACCCGGATTCCGGCGTCGCCGGTGACGACGAGGTCGCCCGCCTCGATGCCGTTGAGCACCTTCGTTTCGGCGCGCACGTCCGGCTCGCCGTCGACGACGACCGTGCCGTCCTCGCCGCGCTCGACCCCCTCGACGACGACGGCGCAGTCCATCTCGATGTCCTCGACGCCGATCCACTCGCCGTCGATCCGCACGTCAGTCGGGTGGTTCGTCGTCGAGTAGAAGCCGTGGGGGACGACGTTGTCCGCGGGCGCGGGCGTCAGTTCTGCGTCCGCCGGCGACGCGAGCGTCGCGCCCGACTGGTGGAGTTCGTGGAGGATGGGGTACAGCGTGTCCTCGTCGGGAGCGATGACCCGCATCCGGCAGTACGACTCGGCGGTCTTGGTCGTCCCGACCTCGAACTCCTCGATGTCGAACTCGCCGCCGAGGTCCATCACGACTGTGAACGCGCGCTCCATCAGGCCGGAGTCGATGATGTGGCCCTCCAGCTCGACCACGTCGCTGACGGTCATACCTCCCCTCTACCCCCCGGCGGTGAAAAGCTACTCGTGCGTGCGGTATCGGCCGCGACCGACGCTCGCCCGACTCGACTCTCCGGTCGACCGTTCACCCGATCACGACAGCAGGCCCTTGAGCGCGTTCAGAACGCCCCAGGTGATCTGGGCGACCACGTTCCCCCGCTCGCCCTTGGGCACGATGTCGTCGCTTCTGACCGCGTCGGTAAAGCGATTCGCCGCCTGGTCGCCGCTTTCGGCGGCTGCGATGTGTTCTATCGTCGCGCGGTCGGTCTCCATCCTGAGGGTCGCGTCGTCATGTGGCGACTCGCGGAGGTCGACGATCGCTCCGTCACCGGTGATCCGGAACGAGTAGACGGCGGTCTCACCGGCGTCGCTCACGTAGAGGTTCACGCGTTTGTTCTCGATCTGGCCCGCGAGCGGCCCGAGATCGAGTTCGCCGCTGGCGTCGTTGTACAGGCCGAATCCCTCCTCGAGCTGTGTGAACACCTCGCCGGACCACGACGGGCGGTCCGACTGCGCGGCGACGGGCGCGACCGCGGCGGACGTGACGAGAAGCGTTGCGACTACGAGCGCGAGCGATCTGTTGTACACGAGAGGTAAAGGATGCCAGAGGAGATAACTACGTACTACGGATCAGATGGCGTCCTGATACGATCGGGCGTCGGTATCTCGTTCGGCATCGCCACCCCGTTCGGGGGCGGGCTCCGGTCACGTTCGGTCGAGGGCGGCGTCGAGGAACGCCACCTCGTGGGCGAGCACCTCTCCGAAGCGGTCGTCCCACGGATCGAAGTGGTCCATCGGCAGCGCCACCAGCGACGACTCCGGAAGCTCCCCGTGCAGGCGTTCGGCGGTCGCGTACGGCACCACGTCGTCCTCGGTGCCGGCGACGACGAGACTCGGACACCGCACCGACTCGGCGTCCGTGACCGGGCGATACCGCGGCAGCGCCAGCAGCGTCCGCGCGGGGGTCCCGTTTTGCCACGTCGAGTCACGGGGGATCAGCGCCGCGTAGCCGTCGAGCGCTCCGGGTTCGTTCAGCGCCGCGAACTCCTCGGGGCGGCCGTACACCTTCACCTCGTGTTCTCTGCCGACGAGTCCGGCGAGGCGGTCGCGCACCCCGGCTCCCGTCGCGCGCAGGAGGTATCGCAGCGACTTGCTCCGCAGCAGCGACCGACCGTCGGAAAACGGCGTGCGCGCGACGACGGCGTCCACGTCGTGGCGGTCGGCGGCGACGCGGATCACGTGTCCGCCGGCCAGCGAGACGCCCCACAGCGCGATTCTACCGCCGAGGTCGTCGACGTCGCGGACGCGGTCGACGGCGGCGTTCCAGTCGGCCACCTGGCGGTCGGGGAGGACGACCGGCGTCCCCGCCGACTCGCCGAAGCCGCGGTAGTCGAACGCGAACGCGGCGTAGCCCGCGTTCGCGAGGCGCTCTGCGATCCGGTCGAGTCCGAACGCCGCCTCCGCGGCGAAGCCGTGGCCGAGCACGACGACCGCCGGGTCAGCCGCGTCGCGCGGGCGGTACAGCGTCCCGGCGCAGTCGTCGCCGTCGACCGCGAAGGTGAGCCGTCGCGTCGAGAACGCCTCCCGAGAGGGTCGACCCGTTCGCACTCGCGCCGCCGGCTCTCGGTCGGGCGTCGTGCCGGGGCTCACGCGTCTCCCCCTCCCTCCTCGCCCTCGGCGACGGCGGCGTCCGTTCGCTCGGGGTCGGGGTCGGTATCGACGCTGTCGAGCACGCGTGCGGAGAACTCCTCCTCGGTGATGCGGTAGTTCACGATGTCGTCGAGCCAGTCGGCCTCGATCCGCCAGGTCGCCTGCACGTCCCCGGGGTGTCGCATCGCGGTCGCCTCGACGCGGACGGGGTCGAGGTCGCCCGCCTCGACGAGGTCGATGAACGTGGTGCAGACGCGGCCCAACTCCCCGTGGTCGGGTTCGCTGCCCGGGAGCGTCGTGGTGTAGACGACGGCGACGCGTCCGTCGGCGACGCGTACCTCCTCGACGTCGATGCCGTCGTGTCGCAGTTCCCGCGCGAGCGTCGACTCGTCGGTTGTCATGCCGGCGGCTACACTCGCGGGCGACTTACTGGTTCCGGGGCGGCGTATCGCGGACCCGGTCCGAGAACGGGACGGCTGAGGACGAGGGGATGGGAGTCCATGTCAGAGGCACTATGTTCCCCACGTCCTCAACGCAAATGCGTAGACTCCGCACATCGACTTAATTACTTGGTGAAAAACCGTTCATTTCCTGTCTACCCCCCGATAACAGGTGTAGCGTGGTACACTATTTGTCCGCTCTCTGATCGGAACCCGTATCTGGTTTCGTGTGATCCATCTGGTAGATGACGGACGAGGAGACGTCCCGGCGGACCTTCGAGCTGCTGGCGAACGAGACGCGACTGGGCATCATCTCGGCGCTCGGCGAGGCGAGCGGGGAGGGAGGGTACGCAACGCTCGCGTTCTCGGAGATACAGGAGGCCGTGGGTGTCGAGGACAACGGGCAGTTCAACTACCACCTCAAGCAACTCCTCGACGAGTTCGTCGAGCAGAAGCAGGGCGGGTACGGGCTGACGCTGGCGGGGATCCGGGCGTATCAGGCGCTCATCGCCCAGCAGTTCAACACCGAAACGACCGTCGAGGCGTTCGCGATCGACGGATCGTGTGAGACGTGCGGCGAACGACGGTACGCGTGGTACGACGACGGGCGGGCCCACATCGGGTGCCGCGAGTGCGGCGACCTCCTGTACCGCTACCCCGTCGCGCCGTCGACGTTCGATCCCGCGACCCCGGAGTCGCTGTTGCAGGCGACGAACGATCGCCTCACGCGCGACCGCGTCTCGATGCTGAAGGGGTTGTGCCCCTACTGTGCGGGAGCGGTGACGAACTCGCTTCAGCCCCCCGACGACTACTGGGAGGAGACGAACATGCTCCCCGACGAGGTGCTCGTTCACTCCGTGTGTGACCGCTGTGCGTGGTTCCTCTACAGTACGGTGGGGGGAATGATCGAGTACCTCCCGGTGGTGAGCGGTTTCCTCGCCGACCGCGGCTTCGACCCGTGGAAGCGTCCCCTCTGGGAGATGGGCGTCTCCTGGGAGCTCGAGGCGTACGATCTCGACGCTCCGACGGTCTGGGGTCGCTTCGAGATCGCCGGCGACCGACTGACGGTTACGGTCGACGGGGAACTTGACGTGATCGAGGCGGTCGAGCGGGCCGACGACGCGTCCGAGTGACGGCGCTTACTGGGGGATCGTCCGGGCGTCGATCCCCAACCGCTCGAACACGAACCCCCACCGCTCGCTGTTCTCGCGCACCCGCATCGACGTGGGCTTGCCGACGCCGTGGCCGGCGTCGTCCTCGACGCGGAGGATCACCGGCTCGTCTCCGGCCTGGAGGTCCTGCACGAGCGCGGTCATCTTCCGGGCGTGGCTCGGATGGACGCGCGTGTCGCCCAGGGCCGTCGTGAACATCGTCGCCGGGTAGTCGGCCTCGGGGGCGTTGTGGTACGGCGAGTACTCCCGCAGGTACGCGAACGCCTCGGGGTCGTCGGGGTGGCCGTACTCGCTGGTCCAGGACGCCCCGAGCAGGAAGCGGTGAAATCGGAGCATGTCGAGCAGCGGCACGTGACACAGCGCGACCCGGAAGCGCTCGGGCCGCCGGGTGATCAGCGCGCCGACGAGCAGCCCGCCGTTGGAGCCGCCGGTGACGCCGATGCGGTCGGGGTCGGCCCAGCCCGTCTCGGCGAGGCCGTCGGCGACCGCGAGCGCGTCGTCGAACACGCGCTGTTTGTTCCCCCGGCGTCCGGCCTCGTGCCACGGCTCGCCGTACTCGGTGCCGCCCCGCAGCGTCGCGAGCACGAACACGCCGCCGGCGGCGAGAAACGGCAGGCGGAAGCGGTCGAACGTCGGCGTGCGGTTCACCCGGAAGCCGCCGTACCCCGTGAGCAACGCGGGGTTGTCGCCGTCGGCGTCGACGCCCTCGCGGCGGACGACGAACGCGGGGACCTCTGTGCCGTCGGCCGACTCGAACCGCTCCTGGCTCACCTCTATCTCGAACTCCGGTTCAGTCGACTGCGCACACTGCGTCTCGGTCGCTCCGTCCGCGAGGTCGACCCGGCGCACGGAGGGCGGCTCCGCGAACGACTGCACAGTCGCGAACGCCTCGGGGGCGTCGCTCGCGCCGTGGACCCCCGCGACCGTCGGGAACGCCGGAAGCTCGACCGACCGCTCGCGGGTCCCGTCGGCGTCGAACACGACGAGCTCGGAGCTGGCGTCGCGGTGGTAGTGCGCGAGGAGGCGGTCGCCGGCTGGCTCGACGCCCCGGAGGACGGCCTCGCCCTCGGGGATCACCTCGGTGAGGTCCCCGACGTCGACCGCGTCCGCGGACGCGTCCACACCATCGCCCCCGTCCCCGCTCCCGTCCGCGTCTCCGGGCCCGTCGCCGAGGGCGTCCGCCAGGTCGACGGAGAGCACGCGCGAGAAGTCGGCCCCGTGGTCGGTCGCGAGCAGGAGTCGGTCGCGGTCGCCGTCGACCGTCGGCTCGAAGACGGCATCGCGGCCGGTGAGCACCGGCGAGAGCGTCGCCGTCGCGGGATCGCCGCGGTAGCCGTAGAGGTCGGTGCGGTCCCAGCCCTCGGTGTAGCCGGCGACGAGCGCGTCGCCCTCGGCGACGAGCGTCGGCCACGTCGTCTCCCCGATGTCGTCGGCGACCACGTGGTCCCGTGCGGGCGCACTCCCCGACCCGAACTCGTGAAAGCGGATCGCCTTGTCGAGTTGGCCGTCGGCGGGGTCGTCGTCGCTGTCTCCGTCGGCGGTCTCGTCGCCCCGCTTGTCGGCCGCATCGTCACCGTCGCCTCCGCCGGCCGCACCGGTGGTCACGTAGTAGAAGCCGCGGGGGTCGGGCGCATCGCCGCCGGCGTCGCCGGCGACCCAGGCGAACCCGGCCGCCTGCGTCCGGCCGGCGTCGGCGACCGTCTCGACGACCGCCCCGGTCGCGACCTCCACGACCCGCACGTCGTACTGCTCGTCGCCGCCCTCGGCGACGCCGTACGCGAGGTACTCGCCCTCGGGACCGGGAACGAACCAATCGACCGAAACCGTGCCGTCGTCGTCCCGGTCGTTGGGGTCGGCGAGCACGGTCCCGTCGTCGGTGCCGACGGCCGCGGCGTCGTCGTAGGCGTACACGACCGGCTGTTCGTCCTCGGGGGCGGCGACCGCCTGGAACAGTCGGTCGCCGGCGGGCGTGACCGGGCCGTACTCCCCGACGCGACCCAGGTCCTCGAAGCGCTCGGCGAGCGCCTCGCGGTGGGGGGTGTCGAGCACCGCCTCGGCGTAGTCGTTCTGCGCGTCCGTCCACTCGCGGACCGCCTCGTCGTCGCCGTCCTCCAGCCAGCGATACGGATCGACGATCGACTCGCCGTGGAGTTCGTCGGTGACGGGGCGTCGGGGCGTCGCCGGCGGCGAGGCGTCGCCCGCGGTGTCGCTGTCGGTCATCGATCCGAACTCCGGGTCGCGTCGGAAGTAGCTGCGGGTCGCCGGCCGCGTTGCCGGGAGTCGCCCGCGAGACCGGCGTCGGCGTCGACCGAGTCCGGCCCCACGGTCGGGAGTCGCCCCGGCGGGGTCGACGCGACTCAGCCGAACAGTCGGTCGAGCAGCCCGCGGTCGCTCGGCCGCTCGGCCAGCAGCACCGAGCAGTCCACCTCGTTGACCACGTCGAGCGCGAGCGTCCCGCTCACGAGCCGCGAGAGCATCCCGCGCTCGGTCGCTCCGATGACCACGAGCGAGGCGTCCCGCGAGTGTCTCTCGATGGCCGCCTCCACGTCGCCGGACTCGACGATCTGCTCTGCGTCGCCGAGGCCGTGTCCGTCGGCCCATCCCGACAGGAACGTCTCGCCGGCGTCGGCGTCGTCGGCGACGTGAAGCAGCCGGATCTCCGAGCCGAACGCGTCCCGGAGGTAGCCCGCCACCTCCGCCGAGAGGTCCGAGTCGGGGCCGCCCGCAGTCGGGACGAGCACGCGCTCGGGGTCGAGCCCGCCGCGGTCGTTGAGCACGAGGAAGTCACACGGGAGGTTCTGGGTGAGCTCGTCGATGCGGCCCTCGATGCGGGCCGAGGAGCCGTGGCCCTCCGGGCTCCAGCCCATCACCACGAGGTCGGCCTCGTGGGTTCTGGCGGCGTCGAACACCTCCTCGAACGACCGGTGAGAGACGATCGTACTGGTCTCGACGGGGACGCCCAACTCCTCGGCGTCGAGGCGGGCGCGGTCGAGCAGCTCGTCGGAGGTGTCGTCGAACTCGGGCACGTGCTCCGCGGCGTACTCGAGGGAGGTCTGGTCGGGCACGGAGACGATGTGGACGGCGTCGACCGTGCCGCCGCGCTGGCGGGCGATGTTCGCCGCCAGCCTGATCAGTTCGGACTCGGTGGCCGGGTTCGCCAGCGGCACCATCACCGTGAAGTCGCCGCCGTCCGGCGCGACCGCGTCGGCGGCGTCGACGACCTCGTCGGGCATCGCGTCCGAGCGCGACCGAACGTACGTCGAGAGCGCGCCCTCGCTCGTCGTCCGCGAGCGGGCGTACCCGAAGTACCACAGAATCGCGAAGCCGACGAAGCCGCCGCCGACGGCGACGACTCGCCAGTCGATGAACACGATGAGCGCGACCGAGACGATCGCTCCGAGCACCGGCACGACCGGGTACAGCGGCACCGTGTAGTCGGGGTCGTAGTCCGCGACGTCGGCCTCCCGCATCACGATCAGCGCGACGTTGAGCAGCGCGTAGATGACCAGGTGCAACACCGAGCTGAGCGTCGACAGGGTGTTCACGTCCGCGACGACGATGAACAGGAGGATGAGCGCGCCCGTGATCGCGATGGCGCGATACGGCGTCCCGAACCGCGGGTGCACCTCGTTTATCTCCGGGGAGACGATCCGGTCGCGTCCCATCGCGAAGTTGATCCGCGAGGACGCGAGGATGGAGGCGTTGGCCGACGACGCCGTCGCCAACAGCCCGCCGACCAGCATCGCCACGGCCCCGGCGGGGCCCAGAACCACCCGGGCGACCTCGACGACGGCGATCTGGTCTTCCGGGAGTCCTGCAATGAACCCCTGCTCGACGGCGGCGCTCATCACGATCAACACCAGCGCGTAGATGACCGTCACGATGACGACCGACCCGATGACCGCCCGCGGGAGGTTCTTGCCCGGCTCTTTGATCTCCTCTGCGACCGAGGTGATCTGGACGAACCCGAGATACGAGACGAAGATCAGCCCCGTCGTCGTGACCATCGGCCCGAACCCGGTCGCTTCCGCGAGGTTCACCGGGTCCGAGCGCAGTCCCCCGACGAACGTGAACACCGCGAGGATCGCCACGAGCACGACGACGATGACGTTCTGGATCTTCCCGGTCTCCTTCGCGCCGACGTAGTTGATGAGCACGAACAGCGCCGCGCCCGCCACCGCGACGACTTTCACGCCCACGGGGACGGCCACGCTCGTCAGCGGGATCCCGATCGACCCGCCGGTGATGGTGACGATGTACTCGCCGAACCCGACCATGTAGAACGCCGAGGCGAACGCAAGCCCCATCCAGTTGGCCCACCCGGCGACGGAGCCGAACAGCGGCCCGAGCGCCCGATTCACGTAGAAGTACGCTCCACCGGACTTGGGCATCGCGGTCCCCAACTCCGAGGCCGAAAACGCCGTGAGGATCGCGATCGCGCCGCCGAGCACGAACGAGAGCACGGCGAACGACCCCGCCTCCGAGATGGCGATCCCGGGCAGCACGAAGATCCCCGCGCCGATCATCGTCCCGACGCCGATCGTCAGCGCCGCCAGCGGCCCCAGGTCCTTCGCGAGCTCCTCGTCGTCGCTCATTCGTCCTCGTCCCCGTCGACCGCGCCGCTTTCCCCGTCCTCGTCGCCGGCGTCGTCGCCCCCGCGACGCGGCAGGCTCACCACGGGAACGTCCGCGCCCGTGACCAGTCGCAACGAGATGTCGCCCGTGAGCAGCCGGACGAACCGCCCGCCCTCGCGGGGCGTGAACGCGATCGCCGTCGCGTCGGTCTCGTCGACGACGCCGAGGATCCCATCGACGATATCTGTGTCGTAGGCTATCCGGTGGTCGGCCGTCACGGCGGGCAGCACCTCCGCGAAGGCGTCGAACGCCTCCCGTGCGGCCTCCTCGCGCTGCTCGACGCCCGCCTTGTCGGGCGCGCCGCCGGCCTTCTCGACGACGTACGTCAGGGTCACGTCGCCCAGCTCGGCCTCGTGTGGTGTGAGCGCCCGCGCCGTCTCGATGGCGTCGGCCTCGGAGGCCACGGGGACGACGACCCGCTCGAGCAGGCGCGTCACCGGCGTCCACCTCGGGCGGGGTCGATCCGACGGCCGAGCCGCGTCGAGGCCGCGTCGCTGTCGCGTCGTTCGTTCATATCCCGCCGGTCGGACCGGACGGGATTAAACGCTCCCCCTCGCGGGCGTCGGGCGGCTCGGGCGGATCGCGCCGTCGCGGTCGCGTCAGCGGACCTCCTCAAGCGACACCGTCGCCGACGCGTCGACGGTGAGCCACGTCGTCTCCAGCGACTCGGGCGCGTAGACGGTCACCTCCGTCGGCCGCTCGCCGTCGTCGAGGAGGTATCGGAGCTCGAACTCCGGCAGGTCGGTCAGGCGCTCTCCCTCCAGGGCCGGGCGTTCGTCGCTCGCGGACATACCCGCGTCTGTGCGGGTCGAGGATATGAGTGTGATCGTCCGATTATCAGGTGTGATTAGGTAAAATCGTTCACCGATCTCGGATCACTAATCAGTTCGAACGGCCCGACTCGAGCGACTCTCGGGCGAGCGATGACGGTGTTCATACCAATACATCGGTCTCGACGGCAGCGAGGTCTCCCGTCCGGGTTGGCCGGCGTCGAACGGGAGGAGCACGTCGTTCGGGGAGTCGGCCGATGTCGCATGCAACGAGACGGCTTCCGACCGTGACGTCGTTTTCACCCACGACGTGGCTGGCGTCGCTGTCCCCGGCGACCGGAACACCGGGGAAACCGTGCCGAAGCGGAGCGTCCGTTCCCGCCGTTACGACCCGTCCCCGTTCGGGGTGTCGGTCGCGGTGCTGTTCGATGACCCGCTCTCGCCGTCGTCCCCCTCGCTCCCATCACCGTTCTCGCCGTGCCCGTCTTCTGCACCGTCGCCCTCGTCGCCCTCTTCACCCTCACCCTCGTCGTCCGACTCGTCGACGATGAGCGGGCCGACCGCCGAGAGGACGTCCGACTGGGCCGCCGGCTCGTCGACCGCGTCCGGGTACGGGTCGTCGCCGCCGGCGGCCGTCACGACGGCCGCGTGGCGGGCCTCGACGCTGTGGACGCCCAGCGCCGTCCGCAGGAGGTCCGGGCTCTCGATCGCGGGCGCGGCACCCGCGTACGCGGCGACGCCCGTGTTCTCGAGCGTCGACGCGAGCGACATGAACCCGGCCACGTCCTCGATGCCGAAGTCGTACTCCGCCTCCTCGACGGGCGTCCCGCCGAGCAGCTCGACAACCTGCGTGAGCAGGTCGACGTGGGCCGCCTCGTGGTCGCCGATCGTCTGCAGGTTCTCGTACAGCACCTCCGCGTCCTCCTCGGTGGAGACGATCGTCGCGTCCGACTCGAGGAAATCCGCTGCGTCGAACATCTCGATCCCCGTCCGGTAGAACGCGTTCTCGAGGTGCTCGAGCGTGAGCGCGTAGTTCAACACGTCCACGTCGGTCCCCTCCTCGTCGTCGAACAGCGGGCCCTCTTCCTCCTCGGTGTCCTCGCCGTCTTCCTGTGCAAGCGAGAGGCCGGCACCGCTTCCGAGGGCCAACAGCGCGCCGCCGGCGATCGCCGAGCGACTGAGGAACCGCCGTCGGGACCCTCCGCCGTCGCCACCGTTCTCCGCCGCGTCGATACCCGCAACTCGGTCGTCTATGTCGTAGTCGTTTGCTGTCATCGTAGTGCGTGTCGGACGAACCGACGAGTGAGACTTTCGCCCCCCGACGGTTTGTTACGCGCAGGGGTGGTTCACGTAGTGCGACCGTACGGATTGGTCTCGATGGCCCTCGATTGGAACGCCGACCATACACCGAGTACAGTAGGCCTACGTCGGGGGGCGATCCGGGGACAGTCGACACGACCGCCGGACGCCCGAGAGATCCGTTGCGCTCTCCGTGCATGCCACCGCAGCTCGAGTGACATCATCGATATCGACGAATCCGAGCACGTAGGCTCCGACGAGTTCGGGGGGCTGGACAGCCACCGGACAGCTCGTGGCGGGTCTCGATGAGAACGACGACTAGACACAGCGCCTTCCGTCTGTGAATCGTCAACACGGAAGTTCGCGTCTTGAACTGATGTTTGTAGTACCGTACCCTGGAAACCACTCGCCGTGGTTATCCGAGGACGTATTCGAGGGCGGGGTAGCGCTCGACGAGCGCCACGCCGTCGACCTCGTACTCCTCGATGTACTTGTCGAGTCCGAGGATGCGGCCCCCGGCGAACGCGGCGACCGCGAGGAACACGAGCATGTACGCGAAGTCCCCGTTGATGAAGCCGTGTGCCATGTCCCAGTTCCCGAAGTAGAACATGAGCATCATCAGCGCGCCGAAGAACGCCGCGAGGCGGACGAACGCACCGACGAGCAGGCCGAGTCCGATGAACAGTTCGCCCCACGGGACGGCGACGTTCGCGAACTCGACGAACCACGGCGTCGACCCCATCCACGCGAACATCCCCGCCAATGGGTTGCCGTTCGTCGCGGCGACGTTCGACAGATACCCGCCGGCGGCGAACTCGCCGGTGATCTTCGCGAACCCGGAGTACGCGAACGCGTACCCCATCATGAGGCGGAGCGCGAGCACGAACCACGCGCTGAGGCTGTGGACTTTCCCGCCGACGGTCAGACCGCCGACTCTGCTCTCGAGGTGGTTCATACCGGAGTCGAGTGTGGACATAGTTAGTTCACCTTCAGTTATCAGTAGGCGGGGCGAGACGATATACCGGCGAGTCGGCGTTCTGGGTCGGAAAACCGGCGGGCTATATTACCCCGCTTTGGCGAGTGGGTGAGTGTGACCGAGGAGCCCGATCCGCCGGCGGTCTTCGCCACACTCGACGACGAGTACGCCCGAGCCATCCTCGTGGCGACGAAGACCGAGCGACTGTCCGCGAAGGAACTCAGCGAGGAGTGCGACATGTCGCGTCCGACCGTCTCGCGCCGTGTTACGCGCCTCCTCGAGCAGGGGCTCCTCGAGGAGTACACGCACGTCGACCCGGGAGGACGCCACTACAGCGAGTACGAGGCGCGACTCGAACGCGTCGAAATCCTCCTGCAGGCCGAGGGCTTCGACGTCACAATCGACGTCCGGCCGGACCCCGCCGACCGGATCGCGACCATCTTCGAGGAGATGCGGGGAGGCTGACTCATGGAACACACCCTATTCGTCATTGCCAAACTGCTCACGACCGCGCTGGCGCTGGTCATCGCGTACCAGGCGTATCGCGGGTACCAACGGCATCACACGCAGTTACTGCTGTACGTCGCGGCCGGCTTCGCGCTGATCGGGCTCGGTGGCCTCCTCGAGGGCGTCCTCTTCGAACTCCTTCAGGTGTCGATTTTCGAGGCGGGACTCGTCGCCGCACTCGTCACCGCAGCCGGGATGGTGTCGATCCTCTACGCGCTGTATGCACCGAATCCCTGACCCGTCCTGGATTTCGAATTCTGTCGTGCCCCCGTTGCAATAGCCAAAATTAGCGATATGGATGGCGCTCACGCGTCGTCGCCGGTGATGTCCCGATCAACACCCTCGATATCCGCGATCGACGCGCCTGCCTCCTCGATATCGAAGTGCTCGTGGACGACGGGGCGGAGCGTCTGCAGGATGATCTCGGCGGCGAGCGGCGAGATGTCAAGTTCTCGGGCCATCAGCCGGTGGGTGACCTCGCCACGTTCCCGGTCGACGGTGTAGGTGAGTGCAGTTGCGAGTCCGGCGATGCCGTGGCGGTCGATGTAGGTATCAATGTCGTCGTCGGTCGTGCGACGGGCGACTGCGTCGATGAGCACGGGCGTGATCGTGTACTCGCGAACGCCATCACCTGCCGTGACGGTCAAATCGATGTCGCGAGCGACGTACGCACGGGGTTGCTCGTCGGTGGTTGCCTCGATGACGCCGGCGTCGACCAGCCGGTTCACGTAGGTGTAGGCCGTGCCCTGCGCGAGGTCGAGCTCGCTCATGAGCTCTTGGACGGTTGCTTCCGCCTCTCGGACGAGATACGCATACAGTCGGGCGAGCTGTGGCTCCTCAAGGAGGTCCGCGACCGAGAGGAAGTCCTGGATGACGTCGCCGTTGGCTCGGTTTGATGTCCGTGACATGGGCAATTGAGTACTTACAGTTTACAGCAAATCGGCAAAAACTATTGCGGTCACTCTCTCGATTAGACGCGAGCGACGCGGAGGACGGAAGCGGTGAGCGGGCGAGCCATATCAAGAAACCCCGAGCGACACGAGCTGCCGACCAACTTAGTAGCGGCCATTCGACGGCTATCCAATCGCGACGAACAGGCCGACATCGGCGACATAACGCGCACTCACGCGTCCCCAGCCGGGCCACTGACACGCTACTCGTCGAACGCTGCCCCTGCGGTCTCGATCTCACCGCGAGTGAGGCGTGATCGACTGGAGTCGAAGCGGAGGTCGTTGCTCGCGGTGTATATGTGTGGCCCGTGAGGTCGTCTGTATAACCGAGAAAGCGGTTTGTGGCCGTTGTGACGGCGGTTCGGCCGGGATGCTGGCCTGATAGCACGGCTACATCCCCGCGAACACCCGGTAGAGTGTGGTGACTGTGGAAGTGTAGGCTCTCGGAGCGGGTAGTGGTGGTGGATGTTGTCTCGCTTGCCGACGCCGTACTCAAATCGAAGGTGTGAGGGGTGCTACGTGTGGTTCTCAATCGCATCCGGCATGGGTAGCATCGGCGTATCTCTCGATTTCGGGTGTGTACTGGGGGTGAAAGTCCGGACTCGCGATCACGCGTATGTCGGTCCCGGTTGAACCCAATACGTCTCCAACAGATGTATTAGCCGAAATCGAGTGAACCAATGGCCCTACTGCCCGATCCACGATCGATCGAGACGGGTTGAGTTGAATTCCGCTGACCGTCTTTCGAGGCCTGATATCCACGAATTCCGGCAATGTACGTAATCGTCGCCAGTCGCAGCGACGTGACGGCGGCCGGTACCCGCCGGCCGTGGTTTCCGAATCAGCCGATATACGGCGTCTCATCGACGACATCCGGTGGTTCGGGGGAACTGCATCTCACTATCCGGTCCACGGACGCTGGGATTCGCTGGTATCGCCCTCAGAGAGCCGTATTAACCGGGTTTTCCGGTCGTGATAGGACAGTTTATTCCCAGACAGACCTCCCGAAGTCACGATATCGACCGTAATAGCGACTCTCTAACAGGTGTAGGACGTTTCATGGACGAAGACCGTGTTCGAGGGTCGTTCAAACAACCCTCATTTCACGTGGAGTGGCGCGCGACCGCCAGCATCCAAGCCGGGGTGTAGTCGGCGGGTCCAACGAAACGCATCACTCACCGCGAGCACGTCGGACCGTCGCGAGGCTTCCACCACCAACAAAGAGCAGTCCGAGGCCGACGACCACCGACGGGGATGACGAGGTTCGACTCTGCCCGAACGCAGTCTCTGAGGAGGCGGAATCGACGGAGGCGGATACCGCGTCACCAGCGTCGTTCCCGGACGGCACTACTCAGTCGATGTGCGCCAGACGACGCTACCCGTTCGACGACGAGCCGACGACTTCGGCGACGCGTCGGGCGACGGCGCTTTCGAGCACGTCGATATCAAGGGTCGTTTCGCCGTGTGTGAACCGCGGGTAGTCACTCCGAACCGCCCGATCCACGACGCGATCGGCGAGCGTCGACACGGTCGGCGACCGTCCCTCCGATTCGAGCGCGCTCGTTAGTGACGCGATCGCATCTGCCGCGGCGATCTCCGCGGCGTACGCCTCTGCCGACGCGGTGATCGGCTCCGGTTCCGGTGGGGCGGTCCGATACGTCGGTGCGCGTGTCGTCGCCATGCCGCCGCCTTTCTTCCGATAGAGGACACCGAGGGCGGTCCCGTCGCCCCAGAGTGTCTCCGGCGACGCGACGCCGTCGGCAGAGAGCTCTCGAACGTGTACCTCCGTGTCGAGGGTCGGGAGCGTCGGGAGGCCGAGCTCGTCGAACGCCCGCTCGAGTTCGTGCGGGAGCATCGTCGTCTCGGGGTGCTCGATGTCGAGGCCGACCACCGGCGGCGCGAGGTCCCACTCGTATCCTCGGTGTCGGCGATGGACCGCGATCCCCCAGATGGTCACGGTCGTCGGGTCGTCGACGGCGGCGTGTAACGCGCCCCGATCCAGGCGACGTTCGAGGTTTCGTACGGCGAATCGGTACCGCGGCGGCACCGACTCCATTCGGGTCCACGTGGCTTCGGCTTGGCTGTCGTCCGACGTGTCCGGAAACGCTACCCGTAGACGGCTATCGTCCCCGAGTCTGATCCCGATGACCGTTCCGTCGGGGAGCTCCTCAAGCCGAACGTGGCCCTCGGCCAGGAATCGGTCACCGACCGTCGCAAGAGAGGGAAGAGATGGTGGCGAGGATCTCGGGGACATGTCTCAGTCGAGCCGACGTGGGTACTTGAGTGTGTGACCTGCTCTCGTCGACGGGTACCGTACAAGCACGAAAGCGACGCCTATCGCGACGACGAGTCTTACCACGCTCCACGGAGTCGGTCACCGACTCGGTGAGGTACAGGAACAGAACTCCGTGAGGGACTCCGCCCTGCCGACATGGCGTCGCCTGTGAACCACCTAGGGGTCAAGCCTCGAGGCACTCAACCAGTTCCGCCTGTAGACAAAGTTGGTTACAGAGATGCAAGGAGAAAGCTCACGGCTTCAGCCGTGGGATATCACTCCGAGAATTCTTCGAGCTTCTGTACGATTCTCGTGTAGACAGCAGGCGCACAATACCACCCGTCGTCGATCATCGCATCGATGACCGTCCGTGCCTCGTCAACACTGATCGCATCCTGCTTTGCGAGTGTCAAGACGAGATACGCTGTCCCTCGGGTTGTGATCCCCTCAGCTGCGGCAACGTCACGGCCATACGTCTCGTCCATGAGAGCAACACCGTCGTGTGTCTCGGCACAGGCAAGGACGGCAACATCAGCGTCGCTGAGATTGTCGTTGGTTTGGAGTCGTGACCGGAGTGGGGACGTCTCAACTGCAATGATATCGAACCAGCCCTCCTCAACGCTGCGCTCGATACGTCGGGCGTCCGGATATCCCGCTTCGATACCGGTGGTGACGACTTCCTCGTAGACTAATTCAGGGATACCACACGACGTCTCAAGCTGCTGGACGAGTGTGAGTCGGTCGACCTTCGCGAGGTAGATGAGTGGCGTCGCGTCGAAAACCCACATTCACAGCGCCTCGAGGTCCGCGTCGAGATGATCCTCGGCCACCCAGGTGATATCGTGTTCGTTGGCGAGCTGTGCAAAGTCCCAGACAGACATTCCCGCCAGCTCAGCCGCTTTACTGAACGTGATGGTCCCAGCCGCAAGTCGGTCGAGTGCTCGTTGGCGCTGCCACTCATCAAGACTTTCTGAGAGAAGCTTTCGAACAGCCGTACTTCGGTCGAGGTTTTCGTCTTCGAGGTATGCGTCGAGTTCTGCTTCCAACTCATCGGGCACGCGTGCCGAGATCGTTCCCATATAGTTTACAATGTATGCATTGCATACAAAGATTCCGGCGACCCGTCTCTGTTCCGCATCACCCCCACGTCTACCGACCATCGAGCACATACCCGAAGAGTCCGCTGACCACGATTGCAACTGCGTTGGCCACCAAATACG
Source organism: Halobaculum sp. CBA1158 (assembly GCF_021431925.1). Taxonomy (NCBI): domain Archaea; kingdom Methanobacteriati; phylum Methanobacteriota; class Halobacteria; order Halobacteriales; family Haloferacaceae; genus Halobaculum; species Halobaculum sp. CBA1158. The sequence goes on from NZ_CP090371.1 coordinate 1,202,012, forward strand.
GGATCTGCTGCCAGTCAACGAGCAGATACAGCACCACGAGTTGGATTGGAATTGCTGTCCCACGAACGAGATTCGTCTTGAGCAGCCCCACCACATCGCTTGAGTTCACCACAAACGAACGGAACGTGGCTGGGATAGCCTGTTCGTGAGAGGGAAGATACGCTCTCTTCTTTCAAGGCGAGAAACCTGCCCTTTAGGACGGGAGTGAAGCCGACAACCCCTACACGTTCCTCCGTCGGTTGCAGACCGAATACCCCACGACTGTAAATTTTTATTAGAATTGGGTATATAGAAATCTGCACGGCCAAATGAAGTACAACCTCGAAACCGGGTCGCACACGGTCTACGCGCTCCAATATCACTTCGTGACCGTCACGAAGTACCGCGCAGACCTCCTCACCGACGAAATCGCAGAACGCGTCGGGGAGATTGCCAGCGACATCTCCGAGGACTTCGGCGTGAACATCCAGAACGTCAACGGCGGAAGCGACCACGTTCACATCCTGTTCACGGCGAAGCCAACGACCGACCTCACCAAGTTCATCAACTCACTCAAGGGCGTCACGTCCCGCAAAATCCGTGACGGGAACCCCGAGGTTCGGCAGGCGCTCGACAAAGCGTTCTGGCAACCGGGGTACTTCCCCGCCACCACCGGCCAAGTGAGCATCGACGTACTCATGAAGTACGTCGAGGAGCAGTAGCGTGTCTCCGACCGTCACGAAGACGTTGCAGGCGACGTTCGCGCCACCCACCGCGCACAAGCAGTCGAAACTCACCGACCTGCTCGAAACCTACCGTGACGGTCTGCAAGAGGCGTTCGACGCCGGGGCGAGTACCATGTCGGCGGTGAGTGACATCGTGACGCCCTACGACCTGCCGTATCAAGCTAAAGCCGCGCTCTGCAACTACGTCCCGAAACTCCGCAAGACGTACAACGCCAAGGAGTTGGACGACGGCCACCCGATACGGCTCACGAATCAGGCTGCAAAGTTCGACCACTCCGAAGAACGCGAGTACGAGTTCACGTGGTGGGTTCCGCGTCCCGGTCGGGGAACGAACTTCTGGATACCGCTCCGCATCAATCCCGAACAGGAAGACCTCTGGCACGACCTCGTATCGGAGGACGCGAAGGCGGGGGAGATACGGCTTCAACAGCACCGGCAGAACTGGGTACTGCACGTCACCGTCGAGTACCCGGTTGAAGAACCAGCGACGGACGGTGACGCCACGCACATCGGCTTAGACATCGGAGAAACCGCTCTCATCACGGGCTGTGCCCTCAAGGACGGTTCTCCGACTGACCCGTTCGTGTGTAGCGGAAGTAGAGCGAAGCATCTCCGCAAAGAGATGCACACGACCCTGAAACGACTCCAAGAGCGTGACGCATCCGAGTGGCGGATTGAAGACCGCTTCTCGCACTACCAGAACGCGCTCACCGACATCGTGGAGAAAGCGTCTCGGCAGGCCGTCGAGTACGCCACACAGTTTGAGAATCCGGTGTTGGTGATGGAGGACTTGACGTACATCCGTGAGCGTCTCGACTACGGGAAGTACATGAATCGTCGGCTTCACTCGTGGGCGTTCGCCCGACTGCAAGGGCGCATCGAGGACAAGGCGACGGAAGCAGGCATCCCAGTCGAGTACGTGAATCCGGCGTACACCTCGAAGACGTGCCACTCGTGCCACCGTATCGGTCGGCGGGACTCTCAAGCCGAGTTCCGGTGTCCGAACGACGACTGCCACGTTTCGACGTTTCAGGCCGACATCAACGCTTCCGCGAATATCGCACGACGGATTGACCCGTGGGGAGAGAGCGTCCCGTTTGACAAGGCGGAACGCGATGACTCGCCACGGGATGGGAGCGGTTGTGACACCGCCACGACTCACCGTGAGAAGAGCGTACCAGCGCAGATGACGCTCACGGCCTACGAAGAGTCGAAACCCTCTGCCAGCGACGACTGACTGGTATTCCCCATGCGTGGGAAGCCTCGCCGTTTACGGCGAGGAGGATGTCACCAGGGTGGAGAATGTTGTTCAGCATATCGCCATCGCGAACATCGTGATCGATGGCGCGACGATCACCCGCGTCGCGCTCGTCGACGTTGATATCGACGGCGGTGACAACACCGGTGGACTCGTCGGATTTGGGGACGGGGTGATCGCCGAGGGCTCCGTGTCCGGTGATGTGACTGGGGCAAACAAAACGGGCGGGCTCGTCGGGAGAAACTACGCCGACATATCGAACTCGTCCGTGACTGCGAACGTCACCAGCCAGTTCAACACGGGCGGGATTGTCGGCTATTGTCCCCAAGCTTGATCCCGATGACTGTCCCGTCGGGAAACTCCGCAAGCCGAACTTTGCCCTCGGCCAGGAGTCGGTCACCGACCGCCGCAAGGGAGGGAAGCGGCGGTGGCGAGGATGAGGGGGACATGTCTCCGTCGAACCGACGTGGGTACTTGAGTGTGTGACCTGCTCCCGTCGACGGGCGCGGTACAAGCACAGAGCCGACGCCTAACGCGACGACGAGGCTTACCACGCTCCACGTACTCGAGTACCGACTCCGTGTTCCGTTCGATCGATTCGTGATACCACAGTTCGCTACTGCGTTCGTGGTCCCCATCCACCTCGTCGAGTTCCTCCCGTGGCGTCGCTACTCACCACGTCAGCCCGTCGTAGTTCAGTCCCTCCCGCGGTTCGACCACGCGACGACCGTCGACAACTATGGGTTCTGCCATCGCGTCGAACTCCGAATTGAGCGCGGCGAATTCGTCCCAATCGGTGACGATAGCGGCACCATCGGCACCGGCGAGCGCGTCCGCAGCTGAGTCCGCGTACTCCAGGTCCAGGAACCGCTCGCGCATGTTTTCAATTGCGACTGGGTCGTAGGCGACGACGGTCGCACCCCGCTCTCGCAACGCTTCGATCACGGGGATCGAACGGGAGTTGCGAACGTCGTCGGTTCCCGGCTTGAACGCCAGGCCCAGAACTGCGATCTGCGCTCCATCGAGATCCACCTTCGCCTCCAACAGGTCGACGAGCCGCGCAGGCTGGCGGTCGTTCACATCGGCGGCCGCATGCAACATCGCCGGGGAATAGCCTTCACGCTCAGCGGCGGCGATGAGCGCGTTCGTGTCCTTCGGGAAACAGCTTCCGCCCCACCCGAGGCCGCTCCGGAGGAAGCGTTCGCCGATACGGTCATCGAGACCGATGGCCTCGGCGACCTCGTAGGTGTCAATGTCGAACGCCTTGCAGACGTTGCCGAGGTCGTTGATCAGGCTCACTTTCGCAGCGAGGAAGGCATTGTTGGCGTACTTGATCATCATCGCAGTTGCCGGGTCGGTGCGGACGACCGGTGCGTCGTGCTCGGCCAGCAGCGGCGCATAGACGCCGTCGAGTAACTCGTCGGCCCAGTCAACGGTAGTCCCGAACACGAGCTTGTCCGGCTCGCGGAAGTCCGACACGGCCGTTCCCTCCCGGAGGAACTCCGGGTTCGCGCCGAAGGCGACGCGGTCGCCCCCGTCACCGGCGAGCGGTTCGCCCAGCCCAGTCGCGAGAGCATCGGAAACCTCGGGGAGTGACGGCGGCGTGACCGTGCTCTTGACCACGACCAGATGGCGATCGGTGCCGCCGGCGAGCACCTCGCCGGTCATCTCGGCGGCCGCACACAGCGCGTCCGTGTCGATACTGCCGTCTTCGTGTGAAGGGGTCTGGATCGCGAGGAACGTCAGGTCCGCTTCGGGAACGTCGGCATAGGATGTCGTGGCTCGCAATCGATCGCCAGCATGTTCTGCGACGAGGTCGCCGAGTCCCGGTTCGTGAATGGGGGCGCGGCCGTCGTTGAGCGCCGCGGCGACCCCGTCGTCGATGTCGATCGCGGTCACCTCGTGGCGCAAATCAGCAAGGGAGGCCGCAAGCGTCGTACCGACGTAGCCGGAGCCGACGACGTTAATTCGCATATCGACGGGAACCGGGCCGACTCACATGAGCGTTCCCGTCCGGTCTCGAATTGCAGGTGACTGAGCGGGGAGGCAGACAAGAAATATATACGGTGTCGCTCGGAACGCTGTTCCATGCAAGCAGTCGTTCTCGCCGCAGGCGAGGGGACACGGCTTCGACCGTTAACCGAGGAGAAACCAAAGGGGATGGTCGAGGTCGACGGTGACCCGATTCTCACGCATTGTTTCGATACCCTCGTTGACCTCGGCGCGAGTGAGCTCATCGTCGTTGTTGGATATATGAAAGAGACGATCATCCAGCATTACGGCGACGAGTACGAGGGCGTTCCCATCACGTACGCGCACCAGCGCGAACAGAAGGGACTCGCCCACGCGCTCCTTACTGTCGAAGATCACATTGACGACGACTTCATGCTCATTCTCGGTGACAACGTCTTCGAGGCGAACCTTCAGGACGTGGTCCGCCGGCAGGCCGAGGACCGCGCGGATGCGGCGTTCCTCGTTGAAGAGGTCCCAATGGAGGAAGCATCACGCTACGGCGTCTGTGACACCAACAAGTACGGCGAGATCGTCGACGTGATCGAGAAGCCGGATAATCCGCCCTCGAATCTCGTGATGACCGGCTTCTACACCTTCACACCGGCGATATTTCACGCCTGCCACCTCGTGCAGCCGAGCGACCGCGGCGAGTACGAGATCAGCGACGCGGTCGGGTTGCTCTTAGAGAGTGGTCGGACTATCGATGCCATCCCGCTTGATGGCTGGCGGATGGACATCGGTTATCCCGAAGATCGCGACGAGGCGGAGCGACGCCTGCGTGAGGGAGCCGAGACGAAAGCGAATGCGTGAGGGGTCTGATCTCGGCGTTTCACGTGTCTCCCACTCTGGTCACGATAGCGTACTACCGCAGACGTGTCTTCTAGAGGATACGAGAAGGTCTTGTGAGTCGCTTGAATCAAAAGTGATCGAGTCGACGTGGTACGGTGTCGTGCTATTTACCGAACATCTGGCGCGACATCAGAACTACGGGGTACCCATCGGGTGAGCTATTTTGCAGGAGGGGCTTTCGTGAGCACAGTCCTCGGTAGTCCCCGTCCGATATCAGTGACTACCAAGTCAGCCCTTCGTAGACGATGCCGTCACGTCGGTCGATAGCACGCCGACCGTCGATCACTACAGGCGTCGCCATCGTATCGAATTCCTCTTCAATTTCGGTAATTTCCTCCCAGTCAGTCACGACGAGCGCGGCAACAGCGCTGCCGAGAGCGGCTGATGCGCTTGAAGCGTAGTTAATGCCTGGGAAGTGCTCCTGCATATTCTCGGCCGCAACCGGATCGTAGGCGACGACGTTAGCGCCGCGTTCCTGTAGTCCCTCGATGACGGGAATCGCACGAGAGTCCCGGACATCGTCGGTGCCTGGTTTGAACGCGAGCCCGAGCACGGCGACTCGCTCTCCCGAAACATCGACGTGGGCGTCCATGAACGAGAGGAGCCGATTCGGTTGCCGGTCGTTCACCTCGACCGTAGCGCGAAGCATAGCAGGGTTGTACTCACGCTCCTGCGCAGCAGCTGTGATCGCAGCAACGTCCTTTCCGAAGCAGGACCCGCCCCAGCCGAGACCACTACGAAGGAATCGTTCACTGATGCGGTCATCGAGACCAATTGCGTCGGCAACCTCGTAGGCGTCGATACCGTGTTCCTTACAGATGTTTCCGATATCGTTGATGAGTGAGACCTTCGCAGCGAGGAAACTGTTATTCGCGTACTTGATCATCTCTGCAGTCCGCGTGTCCGTTTCCACGACTGGTGCCTTCGTCTTCGAGATGAGCGGTTGGAAGACATCGTGCATATCGGCGAGCGCTCGGTCGTCGTCTGCACCGAGGACGATTTTATCCGGGTTCAGGAAATCCTGTACGGCAGTACCCTCTCGGAGGAACTCCGGATTCATTCCGACGCCAAAGTCATCTCCAGCTGTCTTCCTGCTTTCCTCTTCCAGAATCGGTGTGATTACGTCTTCAGTGGAACCGGGAACGACCGTACTCTTCACGACGATAGTGTGCCAGTCATCTGCCGCTTCGAGCGTCTTCCCCAGTTGGACTGCGCCGGCTTCCATGCTCGAGAGGTCGATGCTGCCGTCATCGTTCTGTGGTGTCGGCAGACTGAGAAACGTAGCATCGGTATCGAGGATTGCGTCGTACTCCGTGGTCGCCCGCAGTCGTCCGGTACCGCCTTGGCCTGCGTGTTCCGCGACAAGTTCAGGAAGTCCGTCCTCGTGGATCGTTGGGGCTCCGCTATTAATCGTCTCGACGATATCTTCGTCGATGTCGATGTTGATGACTTCGTGACCGAGATCCGCGAAACACGCTGCGATAGTCGTTCCCACGTACCCGCTGCCGACAATACTGACGCGCATTATCTGAAAATTCGGCGGTCGGCTACCCAAGGTTTGGTTACGAGAGTGGAAAGACGTATCACGGTATTCTGCCACCGTTCGGATAGTTATGAAAGCTGTCGTTTTAGCGGCTGGTGAGGGGACACGACTGCGTCCACTCACGGAAGATAAACCCAAAGGGATGGTTGAACTCAAGGGGAAACCAATTCTCACGCACTATTTCGAACAGCTCGCCGAGTTAGGTGCAGACGAACTCGTCGTCGTGGTGGGATACCTCAAGCAGAATATCATCGAACACTATGGCGATGAGTTCGAGGGCATCCCGATTACGTATGCACCCCAACGTGAATAGAAAGGGTTGGCTCACGCGCTATTGACTGTCGAGGAATACATCGACGACGACTTCATGCTGATGCTCGGCGACAACATCTTTCAGGCGAAACTGGAGGACGTCGTTCGGCGGCAGCAAGAAGATCGGACCGATGCCGCGTTCCTTATCGAGGAAGTAGACTGGGAGGACGCGAGTCGGTATGGAGTGTGTGATACGAACAAGTACGGAGAGATTACCGATGTCGTGGAAAAGCCCGATGATCCGCCTTCTAATTTGGTGATGACGGATTCTACACGTTCAGTCCGGCTATCTTCCACGCATGTCATCTCGTGCAACCATCGAATCGTGGCGAATACGAGATCAGCGAGGCTATCGATTTATTGATTCAGAGCGGACGAATCATCGATGCTATCGGGCTCGAGGGATGGAGGATTGACGTTGGGTATCCCGAAGACCGGGACGAGGCCGAGGAAAGACTGCAAAATTCAGAACCGATACCCGCAGAGAATTGAATGAGGTACTTGAACGAATAGACCGAAACTACCTTACTGTAACCATCCATTTAGTACTCTTTGACAAATAATCAAGTATTGCTTGATGATTATTCGACTACACTGATCCCGATGAGCGAAACAATGTTCTTTACTTGGTTTCGATCTCAGTAGGCTTTGATGCCAACTAGGCGAAGGCGTATACTCCAAATTATCCCACTATTCAGCTTCGTCTTTGTTATCGGTATTCACTGGTTGTATTCGCCAGCGGCTATGTTTGAAGGGCTTGACGAACGTGGATGGCTGCTTATTGCTGTTGGCGTGACTATCTTTTATCTGATTCGTCCCTTCGTGCTCTGGCCACTGAGTCTCGCATCTCTGTTTCTGGGGTACCTCGTTGGATTCCCAAGCGGCGTGCCGCTCGTCTTGACTGGAACCCTGGTTACGTGTTTCCTGCCGTTCCTTCTCGCAGGCTACTTCCAGGATGTGAATGGCTACACCTCACGGATCTCCGCGACTGGTGAGTCAATTGTGACCACCACGGGCGAACTTCGGGGAATGGTTGCTGCTCGACTGTCACCCGCGCCCGCAGATAGTGTCTCTATTGGCGCTGGCTTGGCCGGTGTCTCCATTTGGAACTTTGCGCTCGGGACGCTCATCGGTGAACTACCCTGGGCTATCTTCTACGTCACTTTTGGACAATCACTCCGGAGCTTCTCATCGGACTCCGTTCAAACGGTTAATATTGAGTTTCTGCTAGTTGTCAGTAGCGTTGCGGTGCTTCTGTTAGCACGACCTATCTATCTATTTATTTTCCAAACTGAATAGCGAACCACCGTGAATCAGTTGCTTGGGTTTGTGACCTGAGCCTGGTCTCTCACAAACCGGTAGACAACAAACACACAGGTTCCTAGGATCGCTCCGTACCAGAGCGTGCCAACCCGGATAATTACCGTCGCACTCACCGCAATAGTCTGGGTGTATCCTAAGATGACGAGCATCCCGACCATACTGGCTTCCGCGGCCGCTAATCCCCCCGGGAGGAGGCTGGCCGCACCCACGACCGACCCCAACCCGAACACGAACAATGCGGCCAGGAGGGTCGCTTCTGAACTGAATCCACTCAGCACCACCCACAGCGCAACTCCCTCTAAGCCCCACGCCACGAGGCTAATGAGAAACGCGATACTGAGCGGTCGCACCTGGAACAGCGTGTACGTATTCTCATAGAATTTCTCTAACTCAGTAGCATACGATCCAACAATTGGAAGCGTCTCCAACCATCTCAAAACACGTAGACAAAAATTCCGCCACTGAAGCAAACTGATACCAAAGAGGAACAGGAGAATCACGCCGATCAACACGACGGATGACCGCTGATAGATAAGTATTCCCAGAAACGCGAACACCGACAGCGCGATCAAATCAGTCACCCGCTCAGCACCGACCACGGACGCTGTCCGACTAACTGGTACATCGCGGAGGTCACGGAGGAACCATGCCTTCCAGACTTCACCTGCTTTCCCAGGAGTCACGACCATCATCAAACCGCTGAAAAACACAATCAGACTCGTCTTGAGGGGGATATCAATATCCAAGTGCCGGAGATAGTACTCCCACTTGAGAAACCGCACACCGTAGCTAATCGTAGCGAGGAGGAACACGACGCCAATCCGCCAGAGATCAACCGCAAGGAGTGCCGAAACGACTTGCGAGGCATCACCGACGACGAACATCCCAAAGAACACAGCAACTGTCAGGAGTGCTGTAACCCAGAGCCCGTGTTGGCGGATCGCTCGTTGGACTGTCGAGAGGACGCGCATCAGAGATTCACCATTCTGAGTGCGTCATTCAGTTTCGTCGCAGTATGGCCCGAGAGATAGCCCCCTCGTCCTGCTGTCTGGGTTGCTGTAGATTCGATAGCCTCACGCAGTGGCGGCTCACAAACGGTCGTAGACCGTCCCACCTCCATTGGAAAGTGGGCATCGCTTCCGCCCGTGATCGCTAAGTCGTGCTGAGTAGCGAACTCTCGGGCGTGACGGTTGAATCGAGAGAGTAGACAACGTGAATTTTGCACTTCAACGGCGTCAACGCGTGAGGCTATTGCGTCGAGATCTGTGTCGTAATACTCTCGAAATCTGTCAAACGGATGTGAGAGGATCGCAATCCCATCTTGCTCGTGGACGTGTTCAATTACGGTTACTGGGTCGGTTTGCGGTGGTTCATCATTAACGTACAACGCGAGAAGATGGCCCTGTGTCGTCGTTACTTCTACCCCAGGAATCACGTTTAGGTCAGCAGGCGCGAGATCGGCGACCTCATCGTATCCCGCTAACGTATCGTGGTTTGTGATAGCAATCCCCTCTAATCCCGCATCAATGGCCGCATCGACAACGTCAGCTGGAGAGGCTCGTGAGCACGGCGATGCGTCGGTATGCACTTGGAGGTCGTACTGCTTCACTGAATCACCTCAACAGCTATTTCTGGTACGTTGTAGAGGACAGCAATAGCGACGATACCCCAGAGGATAAGATTCACTACTGAGGGTCGATCCGTGAGGAGATATTCGGGTTGACCTGCGATGTTCGTTGTATGGACGAGATGATGATAGCGAAACACACCAAAGAACGCGAACGGGAGCGTTGCCATCATCGTCGGATCCGTTCGTGAGAACGTATAGAGTGAGTACGACATCAGCAGGGTGGCCATCACCATCACAAGGAGTTGATCAATATTGCTCTCTGAATACTCGCCTAAGACACCCCGTGTTTCCTGTGGGTTGGCGGCTACCTCCAGTTCGTTGCGACGCTTTCCAAACGCGAGTACCAACGCAAGGAGGAACGTACTCACGATCAACCACGGACTCAAGAACACGTCAATAGCGATGACTCCCGCGATAGCGCGGAGAACGAACCCGATGGCGACGATAAGCACATCGACAAAGACGAATTGCTTCAGTACGAGCGAATACAGGGCGTTCTGTGCGAGATAGGCCAGTAGAATTGCGAGAAAGAGTGGACCGAGGCTGTAAGCTGCTCCGAGCCCAATACAAGCTAAGATGAGACCGAAGACCGTGGCAATTGGGACGGACACCTGTCCGCTTGCAATCGGACGATTCTGTTTTTCCGGATGATTGCTGTCTTCTTCAAGATCGCTAATATCGTTGAAAACGTATGTCGCGCTGGCGACGGTTGTAAACGCCACCATCCCGATCAAGAGGCTCAGCCAGGCATCCCAATTTAGAAGATTTTGGGAAAAGACGATTCCAAGGAGCATTACGCCCTGCTTGTACCATTGCCACGGGCGAATCTCTCGAATCAGTCCAGTGAGTGTGTTTACTGGACTAATGGTCTGCGATGACCTGGCCATTCAGTATCTAATCGAGCGACCAACAGGAAATAAAGATACTGCTAACCTGTGAAATTGCAGCGCACGGAGCTACTCACTTTGGCGGAGATAGGCGTCTCTGGTTCGTATATCCGAGTAGAACCGAAAGGACGTGCGTATAGATGGTAATGGCTGTGACGAAGGCTAAATACTCGCTAACAAACCAGATAAATACGATGAAAACGCCGCCAATAACAAGGTGGCTAAACAACCGTTGATCCCGCGATATATCACCCCGCTCGAATATCGATGCTTGATCGACGAATACCCGCGACGGACTTCGAAAACAACGGATGAGGTTAGACCAATCACCGCGATTGATCCGTCCAATCACGAAATGATCCAAGTCGATTCCCACTCCTAGAACGATCACAAATGCCAATATGTAGATTGGTTGGTGAAACTCTGGCGCAGTAACGGCGAGGTGGATACCTACTACAGCAGAAATGATCTCATGTCTCCGCGAGTACATCGTACGGTCATATTGCTCATACTATACTCGTAGTTTTACCATTCTTCTGGTCTCCGCAGGATTGAGTTAGATCTGTCCGATTACTCAGCTGCTGAATTGATCAGTAGGAACTGAGTCAGCTCTCGGGGCTCACCAGTATGGCGAAATAGGTAATATAAAGACAGTACGTTAACTTCCCCAGAATAATGAGTACGACTGAGCACATGGACTCCGAGGATCGCCAGTATGATTCTGTCGTTGTCACTGGCGGAACTGGCTTTCTGGGACTCCACACGTGCCAGTACTTTGCTGAGCAGGGATGGGACGTAACTGCGCTCGACCTCAAACCGTTCAGCGAGGAAGACGATACAGAGGACCTGGAATACATAGAGGGAGACGTACGTAACGAGGAGAGCGTGTCTGAGGCAATCGAGGAAGCCGACGCGGATGTAATCGTCCACAGTGCGGCAGCACTCCCTCTGTGGGACGATGACGAGATCTGGGAGGTGACAGTCGAGGGGACTCGGTCGGTGTTGTGGGCCGCGAAAGAACACGACGTTGAACGAGTGGTCTATATTTCGTCCACAGCCGTCTATGGGACTCACGATACCCATCCAATCACCGAGGAATCTCCGTTAGACGGTGTCGGTCCATACGGAGACGCGAAAATTGAAGCCGAAAATGTGTGTCGAGACTTCCGTCGGATGGGGATGTGTGTCCCTATTATTCGCCCAAAAACATTCATCGGACCACAGCGGCTTGGCGTGTTTCAGGTCTTGTTCGACTGGATTGAGGATGGGGCAAACATACCGATGGTCGGGTGGGGGAACAACAAGTATCAATTACTCCACGTGCACGATCTCGTTCGAGCAATCAAGATGATGTTCACCTTGGACAAGAATGAGGTGAATGACGCGTTCAACGTAGGTGCGACTGAATACAGGACGATGAAAGAAGACTTCCAAGCCTCAATTGATGAGGCGGGAACAGGAAAGCGAGTTGTCGGAACACCAGCGACACTAACCCGATTTACACTCCGAGTGTTGAACAAGCTCAATCTGTCACCGCTCTATCCATGGGTGTATGAAACCGCTCACGAGGACTCGTACGTCTCTGTTGAGAAGTTATGCGATCTCGGATGGGAAGCAAAATACTCGAATCAAGAGGCGTTGGTTGACACGTATCGGTGGTATTTAAAGAACTATGAAGAAAGTGAAGGTTCAACTGGGAAAGACCATCGCGTTGCGTGGGATCAAGGTGCACTTCAAATTGTAAAGTGGTTATTTATGAAATTCTGAAATTATGGACGAAAACACCACTATTTTAGGTTCAATCTGGAACCGGGGCAAGATATATTACAAAATGCCCAAAATAACATTATTTGCAACTTCATTTGTCTGGAGTCTCATAGCAATTGGAGTACGTGGCAATTTCTATAATGTATCAACTTGGGAAAATGGTATGATTGCAAGTAATATAATCCGGGGTCTGGGTTTTAGTGGTACATATCTAGTCGGCCCCCCTGTGGAGCCCACCTCAGTAATGGCACCCTTCTACCCTTACTTTTTAGCTACTGTATATACAGTTTTCGGGCTCACACCACTCGCTTTTATAACTATCCAGGTTATTCAAGCAATTATTCAGGCGTTTTCAGTTGTTTTATTATTTCTAATTGGGCGACAAATTTTCAATATGCAAGTGGGTCTGTTCGCTGGAGTAGGTCTCGCTCTGTACCCAGATTATGCTTATGGAGTGACGGTAATACACCAATTGACCTTTTCGACATTCATAACATTATTGCTAATATATAGCTTAGTACAGCTAGAGGATGGATATTCAATCAAGAATATAGTCGTCTCTGGCACTATTTTGGGAGTAGCAACCCTTATAATTCCTGCTGTGCTATATTTTGCGCCTATAATCCCGCTTTGGTTGATAGGACAGACCTATCTTAAACGGTGGAGTTTTAGTGAGGCGTTAAAGATGAGCTGTTTAATCACAATAGTTCCCCTATTAATCGTCGCTCCCTGGACCATTCGTAACTATATTGTACATGATCAGTTTGTTCTTGTTAAACAAGTGGGGTGGAATTTTTGGCGAGGGAACGTCCCACCGGCAATACACACGGGTGTTCCAAATGAACTGAGTGACGCGCCATCAATTGTCCAAAAAAAGGTAGAACAAATGCCAGAAGCAGAAGCTAATAAATACCTTCTCAACAGGGCGCTTGAATATATAATCTATCATCCAAGGAATTTCTTAATCCATTTCTTCAAAAATATATGGTATTTCTGGTGGTTCCCTCCTATGGAACAAAAACCCGCACAATCCAACATTATTCGTAAATTGTTTTATGTTCCAGTATTATCAATGGGAGTTATCGGTATTATTAAATCCAGACGAAGATGGAAAAAGTATACGCTATTCTATGGGATTTTCTTTTCCTTTTCTATTGGTTATAGCATATTCTTCATTCAACCCAGATATAGAACGCCAACGATACAGCCATTTCTAATCCTTTTTGCGGCATTCTTCGCTTATAGAATAATCCGGAAATTCAAAATGGTTTAAGAAATTATCATTACCTCGCAGAAAATTTCCGCTGCCGACCTGCCGGCCGCCGTCCTGATGGACAAAGCCGTCATCAAACAGCGTGGCGAGGAGTTCACGTTATTCGCGGCGGTCGATCCCGTGCGGCGGCATCTGTTGTACGCTGTGGTTGCGCCGTCGAGAACGTATCTGACGACACGGCAGTTTCTCCCCGATTTGAACGGGGACTGCGGCGCGATAACAGGGCGGTATCGGGCAATCTGCTCGGCTTCCCCGACCGACGTTGTGGGTTCGCGGAGATGACAACTGATGACTCAAGATCTCGAACCCATCGCACCACAGAAAGCAGTAGACCTCTACCTCGCACAACGGGAAGACGACGCTTCTGAGAGGACCGTACAGGCTCACAGATACCGTCTCAAGCACTTCATCCGATGGTGCGAGCAGGAGACATCACCAACCTCAACGACTTCACCGGTCACAGGCTGTACGAGTACCGGCTCTGGCGGAAGGACGACGGCGACCTCAATCCCTGTCTCACTCCGAACCCAACTCTCGACTCTCCTCGCCTTCGTGCGATTCTGTGAGAACATCGACACCGTCGAGTCAGGCACGCACGAGGAAATCCTACCCCCGACCCTTGATGCCAACGACGACGTGAATGACGAGATGCTGGACGGAGAGCGGGCAGAGATGATTCGGGAGTACCTCAAATGGTTCGAGTATGCCTCTAGAAAGCACGTCCTCTTCGAGATGTTCTGCGCGAGGTACTCCGCCTGTGGCGAGGGAGCGACGAGGGGCGACCGTCTGCATTGGAGGTAGATATTGCCTTCGTGAAGCACCTCTATTACTGGTGCAAGGGCGATCAGCAATTGATGGACGGGTGTTTCCGAGTCTCTGGTCGATACGGGATGCGTCCTCAACCGACTCCGAAGTGGGACGAACAACGTGGTGGCCAGACCTACGGGGAGATGACTATACAGAAGGTCTGTCGAACGAATAGCGACAGCTTCGGAGCGAGATACGCGTAGTGAGTGGTGTTCGAGAGCATTAGTCTCTTCCAATCCCACCTGCGTTATCTCGCCGGTAATCAACCGAGGTACACGGAACTGGCTTCGGCAATTCGCCTGGGGGCTCGAATGTCTGCCTAAGTTATGCCAGCGGAATTCTCATAGATCTCTCTGGCTCAAGAGGAAGTTACCTCTTAGTTCTGTGGTATACCTGAACATCGATGCCTTATTAACCTAACTGGGCAATAACAGCAAACAGGGCGTTCCCAAGGTATGAAGAGATCATCCAAATTTCTTCTTGTTATTTTTTTCTGGGGAGTCTTCCTAAGTTGGTATTTGCGGGTGTTTCCAGTTATTGAGGAGCCTGGGATTACCGGTGGGTTTGGTGCCATACACGACTGGCCTCGATTCCATCTTGTAAGGACTGGAACACGGAGCAACATTCCAAGTGGTTTGACTGAGACATCAGCTAAAATGGATATGCCCATAGATTTGACGACATACTTTTTGGCCATGTATACAATTATTTCAGGAAACATTAAACTATCCTCAGGACTAACGATGTTGAAATCTCTACCAAATTTATTGTATTTCATACCTGCGTTCTTAGGTGTGAGTTTCTATAAACGAATCAATGCTGGAAGTAATAGTAAATATGAGATAGGGTTATTATTTGTTTTAGGACTATTTATTTCCCCAGTATTTATCAGTTACACGGATATGTCTATAAATCAAGCCGGTTATGGGATTTGCATCTATAGTATATTATTATATATAATTTATAGCATTTTAGAACAGGGTAGTTCTCCTCGGTGGGTGGGGTTATTCTCGATATTTTCTGGAATTATGGCGGCGATTTATCACACTTATGGTTTAATCTCTATTTTCATAGTACCGTCATACTATATTCTTGAACATTCTTCATTCCGATTCGCTCTAACCCAAAATAAATTTTGTGTTAATAATTCATCTCGAAAATCTATGCTACTCTTTATTTCAGTAACCGCTATGACTACTGTCGGCCTTTATTATTCTACAGTCGTTCCCGAGATCGGTTGGAATCTCACTCAAATGTTTTTAGTCGCTTCAGAAAGTGCTCAATCATATAAGTCAGCTCAAGTAGGGGTTTTTCGGTCAGTCTTAGTCGCCAACTTATCGCTAGAATTCGCTAGCAGGATCAGCAAATTCTTTATTTATATTATATATTCTATATTCATCATGTATTTTTTACGCATATTATTTAATAAGAGTTTCCAATTTAACAAAAGTAGTGGTGTATTTTTACTCCTTCTCTTGACTCTTTATCCTATTGTATTCGTTATGTTCTTTTCGTATGGTGGGATTGGTGTTGCAGTACAAAGAACGGCGGCAGCAGGATCTCCGGTAATAATTTTCATCGTGGGATACATATTGAGCGAGAAAGTCAGTCTGGAGAGAAAAAGGATAATACAATCCGTAATAGCATTTATTATAATTCTTGCAATAGTTACCCAGCTGCCGATGCTCCAAGAGCCACCGCAATATACTGAAGAAGAAAAGGTAGGGATACAATTTACTGGGGAGTATGTCGAAACATCTCAAATGGTGTTTTCGGACTCGAGACTGGGTGGTTCATTACTTTATTATAACCATCGAGGGATAGTATATGTACGTGTTATTCGGGCAGACTGGGAGCAGAGGCTTCGCAACATATATTTTGCGGAAAATCCACAACAGACTCGTAAAGCAATCATAAAAACAATAAAATACCATTCAAAATCAGAAGTGGATAAAAAAAGCATACGAGACCATTATATCTTGATTTCTAAGCGAATGACTGAAACAGGTATACGTATAGAAACACATTCCTATCGGAAAAAACCCACTGATAAATATCATACTACCTTTGATTCTAGATACAACCGAATCTATCATTCTGGAGACGGCCTTATTTATTTAAACCCATAATAACATAGGTTAAACAACTCTTTCTGCTATAGTAGTCGATCAAACTTTCAACTAGAAGAATAGCTGAGTCATCATTTCAAAGCCGCGCTGAAGCGGCTCAGTCTCCAATTCGAGTGACTTTTCATGAAATTCAGCAGGCCATTGAACATATTGAGAGCAACGATGAATAGCTTGTCACTGTAGTTTCGTTAGGCGAGAGTGCCGCGATTGCGTTATTGTCGTAGAAAGCGAAGGGACAGATTGGTTTGACATCCGAAATCCATCTCTTCACCCGTGTTACGGTCGCTAAGT
This sequence comes from Halobaculum sp. CBA1158, assembly GCF_021431925.1. Taxonomy (NCBI): domain Archaea; kingdom Methanobacteriati; phylum Methanobacteriota; class Halobacteria; order Halobacteriales; family Haloferacaceae; genus Halobaculum; species Halobaculum sp. CBA1158. The sequence continues at coordinate 1,218,819 of NZ_CP090371.1, forward strand.
CTAAATCAGTTGCTGCAAATCCAGATGAACCCGCCACCCCCTTCGGGTCGGCGGGTTCGCCGAATGGGCGATGGTGACGCTTCATACGCTCCGCATCGAGCTGGCAAAATCCCACCGCGTCACACTTGATTTGCTGGGCGAAATGCCCGGTGTGTTAGAGGAAATTGGTCTTGCACGACTTCCTCATTATACGGTTCTCCGAAATTGGTTCGATCGAATTCCGACCGAGACATGGCGTGCGTTTCTCGGCGCGTCGGCCGAGAAACGCACTGGCCACGGTTCGATCGATGCAACTGGCTTAGATCGTGACCAGCCAAGGCGACACTACGCTAACCGTACAGACTACCGCGTTTGAGCGCTGAAAGTCATCGTTCTAGTGGATGTCGAAACGCTGTATATCACCGACATCCACTTGACTACCTCGAAAAACAGGACCCCAAGATCGACCCGCAGATCGCCCGTCGGAACGTGGACGACCTGCGAAGCCTCGCTGCTGACAAGACATACGATGCGAAAGCATTCCGCGACGAACTCCATCAAAACGGTATCCGCCCGCTGATCAAACATCGTTTGTTCAACTCGCTCGATCACGCCCACAACGTCCGCATGGATAGTGATCGGTAACACCAACGATCCATGTCTAAAACGTCTTCTCAAGCATCAAGGGTACGCACGGCACCGCCGAGCGTGCGCGAAGTTGGTGGCTCGAATTCCGTGAAATCATCCTCAAAGCTACCGTCCACAATTTGATCGACTTGGATAGTCTTATGTCAAGTGAAAGGGACAGATGACCATGGAACGCTTCATCAGCCGGTTGGCGAACGTTGCACTCTCGCTTAACCGTCGACGAAAGCGTGGTGACGCTTTCCCGTTTGACTTTCTTGCGCTTGGCGTTATCTATCGTCTCCTCGCTATTCTCCCGTTCCCGATTCGGATCACCGTCAACGGGGCCACCATCTCCTACCGCTTTCCAACAGCGAACGCCGCTGCTGCCGGAATTCATATTCTCGCTACCGAACGCCCCCTACTTCGGGACGTAATGATTGCTGTGGAGTCAAGCGACGTGTTTTATGACATAGGTGCAAACGTCGGTATATTCGCGGCAGCGGTTCAGGGCAAAACGTACGCATTTGAACCCATCCCGGCAAACATCATGGCGTTGTTGCAAAATCTGTACTCCTCAGATAGTCGCCTTATCGGTGTTGCACTTTCCAATCAACCAGGCCTGATGTGGGTGAACGAAACAGACGTACGAGAAGGGTCACCGACTGCAGCACTACGGAAAGAAGATGGGGGTATTGGGTTGGCACGAATGGAATTAGATGGTATTGATCTTCCGCCCCCCTCGGTGGTCAAGATCGACGTTGAAGGAGCAGAACTGGCCGTCCTCCGCGGCGCTACAGAAACATTCTCCAAGGAATCGTGCCGGCGGCTCTACGTGGAGGTTCACGAAGGGGAGGGTGTAGCCTATGACAAGGTTGAATCGATCCTCTCAGACTGTGGATTCTCCAGCTTTGAGGTGATAGATAAACGCGGAGACGAACGGTTTGTTCGTGCAATGAAGTGAGGTAACCATAACGGAATCAGACCGCGTCCGATCCCACGAACACGAAGCTGAAGCAGAGTGTGACTGCGGCGAAACCGTCACAGTCTATCAGTCCGACCCTGGCGACCACATCTGGATCGACAGTCCGAACTGCGGTAAGTTAGTCGAGATCGACTGACAACATCTGATAGTTGCTTCCCGCTTCCAGTGCAGCGTTGCTACTAGTGTACTTTTCTGCGAGGTCGTCGAGATTCGCGTTGGACACGGGTCTCTTCGACAATTTCGTCTTCATCGTCAAGGATAGCAACTTACACTTTCCGTTTGTGAACGTCAATACCCATGTAGTGATCAGAGGGTCCAGTCATGGTGTCCTCTGGAGTCCTAAATACGTGAAGCGGAACGAAATTGCTCCGGACTTGCAGCCACGGCCAACCCTGGTCGGCCGGGCTGCGCCCCCACTTCTTCTGTTCCTTCGTATCCAAAGTCTATCACGCTCCCGTACTCGGAGGTACATGTCATAGATCGACCTTCGGAACTCCATAACGTACTTCACGCTCCAGGTATCTCAGCAGGATTCTCATGGGGTCACGCTCTCTATACAAACAAAGTGGAATCACCGGTGGTAGGAACGTACTCCAGATTTATGTCATCTGATGGGGACAAGGATAAATCCAACACGCAGGGAGGCTGACGTTGGATATAAAGATAGAAATCTATTGGGCGAGTATTAGACCATAATGTCTCAAAGAGTATGTATATCGACACTAGATGTGAGAAACACAGCAGGTACTTCTACAGTTACAGAATTTGCGTATGAAATGTTGACCCATAGCGGATACGACCCGTATATTATTTTCAATGCTATCCCCTGGGATGAATGTGTTACGATGTTAAATTTTTACAAACGGAAACCCTGGCCGACATCAGAAACGGGAGTTTTTTGCGGGATGGAAGGGGTGAAAGTTGAACGATTTCTACCGGAATTTGCTATTTTCAACTACATCTTGAACTTTCGGAACTGGTTACGAGGTCTTGAGCAGGCTTCAAAACATCTCGTGGTTGGGGGGACGTGTATCCAAGGACTCCCACTTGCTATCAAAAATATCCCTTTTGCGTGTTGGATTGGTACCACGTTTAGAGACCAGCACAAATTACAGATTGATGAATTCTCGTTCCACCGCAAGTACAGAAATAAATTAGCATTTCCAATCCAACAACGGTACGAACATTTTGTACTCGAGTCCGCAGATGTGATTCTGGTACAAAGTAACCACACGAAGCAACAGGTGACCAAAACCATCGGGGTCCCCGAGTCTAGAGTGGAAGTCCTGCCATTCCCGATCGACACTGACGAATACGTTCCAGGAGGCCCTAATAATAAAAATGAAATACTGTTTGTGGGACGGATCAATGCACAGCGAAAAAATACCGCTCTTCTTCTCAAGGCTTTTGCACATGTTCTGGAAGAAGTCCCCGAAGCTGAACTCACATTAGTCGGGGATGAACCCAATCAAGAGTTATTGGCACTTATAAATGACTTAGAAATTAAATCATCAATAAATGTTGAGGGACGGGTTCCCGATGTTGTACCCTACTATCAACGAGCAGCTGTGTTTGCGCTCCCCTCAAATCAGGAAGGTCTAGGCATTGTGGGCCTAGAGGCACAGAGTTGTGGTACACCGGTCGTTTCAACGAGGTGTGGTGGCCCATCCGATTATATTATTGATGGCGAAAACGGGTTTATGGTGCCAATCGGGGATGAAGACGCATTTGCAGAAGCGCTTAAACGGCTGTTAACTAATAGACAGATACGAAATACGTTTGGAGAAAGATCTCGAGATATGGTGGTTAAAAACTATGCAATGACTGAAATTAAGTCCAAACTTCATAGCTATATTGCCCAGTTGTAATCGTCTACCCCTGCTTATACCAAAATAGTCGCCAAGTATTCCACATTATTCAATACTATTTATATTTAAAGTCGTACTAGGTGAAATATTTGGCGGTTCGGTGTCATCGAGCGCAGTAAGTGCAGCCTCACGAAGTTCATCTAATGTGTCGAAGAGGCGATTGCCAAGAACCTGACTGAGGCGTCATCAACACTCTTTCGCGGGGTTCAGCTCCGGTGAACCCCGCGGAAGGTATACTCACGGACAGAGGTATTGATAAATTCCCGGTAGACTGATTGTTTCGAGTGCGTCCCAATGGCTGATCTGATCTCATCAAGCGTCCCGAAGTAGCGGTTTCCAAGTGATTTCTTGAGCTGTTGCCAGTACTCTTCGATTGGGTTCAACTCGAGCGATCCGGTCTGGAAATACACCAGCTCGATGGGTTCGTCGGCTGCGAAGTTCTTCACCGCCGTGGCGGTGAAGTACGTCGCTTGATCCAATAGCACGACCAACTTCTCACCGAACTTCGCTTGGAGTTGCTCCAGAAAGCGGATCGTCACCATACCGGTGAACCATCCTCCACACTCCAGCACGGTCGTCTCGCCATTGTCGGTGACAGCACCCAGCAGATTCACGCCATCCCCATAGGCCGACACGCCAACTGTCGGCCTCTGACCGACGGGAAACCACGCCCTGTAGAGGTCTGAACCAACCGCCTTCCGGGTTTGATCAATGGTGACATCGGTTGCATCCTCGTCACGTCGGGCTACTTTTTTCGAACCGTCTCTTCGAATTCTTCATGTTCCTCTTCATCGGCGGAGGCTGGTTCTGGCCGGGGTCTCTTCGGCGAGGCCCCGGCCTCGTGCATGAGCCGACGGACTTGACGCTGGGAGTACGAGACATCGAATGCTTCGATGAGGTACTGTTGTGCGAGAGCGGAACTCCATGCTGGGGCGTCATAGCTGACTTCTACGGGAGGATCGTGAAGGACAGCGACGAATAGGTCGAACTGATCGTCTATGAGTTCAGGCGAACTTCCAGGGTGAGGATCATCGTAGAGCGCGGCCTCCAAGCCGCGCTCTCCGAACCGATCCAGCTAGTTGTAGACCATCTGGTGATGCCATCCGTACTTGTCTTCGATCTCGACTAGTGAGAGCTCTTCAAGGGACTTGCGTGAGGCGGTAAGACGTTTGTTCGCCTTTGATCAGTCTCGTCCGCGAGTTGCTCGCGGACTCGACGTTTCGTGAGATTGGGGATCTTGCTCCCTTCCTCGGTCATGTCCTCGCTTGAGCCGAATATTATCAAAATCCCTGTCCGTTATATAGCACACTTCGATCGGTGTGTCTTCGACGAATTCCTGTACTGCGTTGGCCGTGAAATACGAGACGTTGTCCAAGACGACACAGATTTTCTCGCCGAATTCAGTCTGGAGAGCGTCTAACAAGCGAATCGTCGCGTCACTATTGAAGTTCTCGGCACAGAGCAGAAAGAACGTCTCGCCGCTGTCGCTGATTGCACCGAGCAGCTTGATGCTATCTCACGCGCCCGACACCGGTAGTGACGGGCGCTCCCCTTCTAGAAACCCTGCATAGATCAGCGTCGAGAGAAACCTGACGCGTCTGATCGATGGTCAGGACCGTGTATTCGTCGTCCAGGCCGTCGAGCTTTTTTGAAGCATTCTTGCCAAGCTTCCTGTGCGCGTTCGTCGGATTTGTAGTACTCCGGCCGGGCTGTCTTCCAGGACAGCCCGGCCTCGGACATCAATCGCCGGACGTGCCGTTCACAGTACTCAACGTTGAACTCCTCGGAGAGGTAGTGACGTGCTAAGGGAACAGACAACCCGGGCGCGTCATATTTGACTTCTCCCGGTGGCTCGTGGAGAGCTTCAGCGAGCTGCTCGTGCTCTTCGTCGGAGAGTTCGGCTGGTCTACCCTCTCGTGGTTTGTCGTAGACGACCTTCTCGAACAGGCTCGTCGGCGGGCCGTTCGAGTCGGTTGAACCATTTAGAGGCCCAACTGCTAGAAATCCGTAGAGTTCGGCAGCTTCCGATTGCGTGAGGTCGTCCATCTTCTTGTAAGTGATCGCAGCCATGAGCCGCTTTTTCGCGTCGGCATCATTGACCTCTGCCAAGATCTGGCGGAGGTCTTCGACAGAGACGTCCTCCAACCTCGCCATACCTATCCTCGTGGCCGGAATTCCATGAAGTTTTAGCCCCCAGTATTAGTGATATTGGGGGATTTTCTTAACCATCCGATTCCCAATATAAACAGACATCATTCCTGGAATGGATGATATCCTTCTTTGAGATAGGCTGCCCAGAAAGAGATTCGATTTGTCCTTCTTTATCAAGCCTCTCAAAAACCTTCTTTGTCTGAACAGGAGTTAGGAAAGAGGTAGGATGGATCTCAATTACCATCTTTCCTATTGTGTTCAAAATGGCATTATTCCCGACAATCAATTCAAATTCGCCACCTTGGATGTCAACTTTAGCGAAGTCAATAGATGACAGGCCTGCTGATTCAAACTCTTCATCTGCATCAAGGATGTTAACCTCTACAATGGAATGATTTTTTTTAGTGTTGGTATGGAGCGACGACGATCCGGTATTTGCCTCATCAACTTCTAGATTTCCAACACCGTGGGTATCAGACAACGCTCCCTCAATTACAGAAACATTCTGGAACTCATTTCTCTTGATAGTATCTCGAATATATTGTGCATTCCTTGGGTGTGGTTCATATGCTGATATTGTTCCGGTTTCTCCAGCGGCGGCTCGCATTGATAAAGTATGATGACCAATATGAGCACCAATATCAACGACTGTTTCTCCGGTATTCACCTTCTTGTGAATTAGATCTGCGATTGTTCCCTCATAGGCGCCAGATTTTAATAATCGCTCGCTTACATGGTCGCCTGAGGCGATTTTCAATTGATGTCCTTCGTAGTTGATCCAAGTAAATTCGCCATCAATAGTTGGAGAGATCAAATCTGATAAATAGTCATTTACGAAGTTGGCACCTGGAATTTTCGAACAGCCGGCTTTTCCAGCAAAATTTGATAGGGCATGAAATGCGAGACTGGCTTTTCTTTTCATGTTCATAGATCCCTCTCCTTGGTCAATAAAAATAACTCCACCTATTCAACGATAAGCTTACGCAGATCCCTCCAGGAGATAGTATTCGTAATTAGAAGTCCGCCCGCATAGAGTAAACAAAATAACACCACGAAACCACCATAAATCGGTAACGTGGTCACGTTATCACTAATGAGACTAAGAAAGAGTGCAACTACTCCAGCGATTACTATAACGCGACCGATATTTTGAACAGGAAGAGACAGATTCAATTCAGTTTTTACACGACGAAAGTGAAAAATATCGGATATTATCGATGCAGTGCCTGAACCAACAGCTGCACCGAGCAACCCGATCCGGGGGATCAATAGTAGGTTAAGAGCTATATTGACTAGAAATGCAACTAGAAATGTTGTTAAAATATACCGAGAGTAACCCATAGTTTTGAGTGTATTCGTAGCAGGACCAAGAACTGCACTAACAAAATAGGTAGCAACTATTGTCACTAACACCCATCGGCCTGCCCTAAACTCAGCCCCAAAGAGTAATGTCAGCGACTGCTCGGGAAATGTAATTAGATAGGCGGTAGGTGCTACCGCAAGGATACTAAGCCAACGGGAGGCTTTTCTGTACCGATTACTAATAACATCGTGTTTATTCTGGGCCAACAGAGATCCGAAGTTAGGGTAAAGGGTATTTGCGACAGCTCCAATGAATAGAGAAATAGAGGTGCCAAGTAAATATGCTGATTGATAGATGCCGACATCTACGCTCGTCAAGAAAAATCCGACGAATATCGTATCCGTCCAGTTTAAAAAAAAACCAATAAAACCAGATAAAAATAATGGTGACGAAAATGTTAATAATTCTCTGGTGTTTGTACTAATCTCTTTTATTGATTCCCCCTTAAGTAATAGTGTTGTGAGGCTGAGACCGAGAATAGCAGTAAGCCACAGCACTACTACATACCAAGTGACAACCAGTTGAATTCCACCACCTGCAACGATAATAATGGCCGCTGTTGTGAGTTGACCGATCTTGGGCACGAGGCGGCGAATAGTTGTTTGGAGGGCAGCCTGCTCGTAACTGAGACAGATAGCACCTGTTAATGCGATAATCGATTTCGCTGGCATACCCAGCACAAAGACTCTCAAGAGTGGTGTCAGAGCCTTCGTATCAAAGAGTGTGGTCGCTAATAGTGGAGCCAGCGTCCAGATAACGGCTATCAAGACTATATTTGTAATGACGACTATCCCCACACTGACAAGCACGACCCCAGCAATCTTGTCCGGTTGATCATTTGACCTGAAGCGACTGACGTAGGTGACAATCCCATCTGGGAGCCCGAGTAAAGTAATCGAGGTTCCAACGCTCACGGTCATTAGCGCAAGAGAAAACAGGCCAAACACCGATGGACCGAGTTTATTGGCGATCAGGACTCGGAAGAGGAACGCACTTGCGTCGGCGATAGCGGCACCGATGAAAAGATACGACGCATTCTTAAGTATGCGTTTGAGATCGCTCATTGATATAGTGAATTCCAGACCATATGTGTCACTTAATTCGGTAATATAATAACAAGGCTCGTTTGATCACGGCGGTTACGCCGGTGAGCAACAAAAATCCAGGCATAAACTCTGGTCTCTTTCTGAGTTCACTCAGCAAAACACCGAGGATATCAACTTCCTTTTCACGATTGAATTTTTCCTTGTGCACTCTAGACCGTTCCTCAAAGTTCTTAAGTGATCGAATATATCGCAGTCGTTTCCGTAGGATATCAAGTAATCCCATTCCATCAAGATGATGAGTGATAGTCTCGGACGTGTGTCCAATCGATGCCCCTGTTTGTTTCACTAACTCGTGGAATTCTCTATCCTCTCTATTAAGAAGCTCGGGATTATGGCCATCAACCTCGAAATAAAGTTCTCGGGATAGGAATCGGAGATTCCCAACGCAGTTATACCGGGAGATGTGTTTGTCGACATCCGTACAACGAGCCCAGTAGGTCTTTCCTGTATTTACCTCTGGAACAATGAGTGCATCGTACTGCTGGGCTGCCGTAACGCATTCCTCAATTACTCCCTCTGATAGTTCCATATCAGAATCAACGTGGAACAGCCACGTTCCGTTTGACTGTTTAGCTCCTCGGCGCCGTGCAGCTGCCCTTCCCAAGTCGGTTTCAAGTACGGTTACCTCATATCTATTGCAGATGTTGACTGTACGATCCGTACTGCCGCCATCAACTACGATTATTTCGATATTATCGTACGTTTGTTTATAAATAGATTCGAGACAGACGGCTATCATACTCTGATTATTATATGTCGGAATAACAACTGAAACGAGCGGTCGTACCATAGTATCACTCAAGATAGCCCAGTTCACGGAGTCGTTGTTCTGGAACATCTACCTCGGTAGTAGACTCATGTATTTTCATTGATGATATCTGCCCCAGATATTCTTGTGCTTCGTTCATCGGAAACTGTGGCGTACCCACAGTTTGGGTCCCGTCGAGAAATCCGGAAAGAACATCCAGCGCATGGTTGCGGCGGAAGGCTGATTTTGGTCCGGTTAACAAGGAATAAATAGCGGCACTCACCCGCGTTGGCAGATTTGATTTGGGAAAAATAAAACCTCCTGTTGGACCAAACACCGCGTCGTAGGATAGTGACAGTGTCGGAAAAATAGTACTCTGTTCAAATGCGTGTTTCCGATAGAAACTAGCACCCAATGAAGCAGGTCTCTCTATGGTTAACGCACACCCTGGCAGTTCTTCGGGTATATTCAAGTTGACATCAGCCGCATCTACAATTGTTGGTAATATATCAATTTGTCTAACGATTTCATCGGCTACTGATCGACTTGGTAACGACGGGTGGATGAAGACACAAGGGGTTTCGACAAGTCGTCGGTGAATTGGTCCATTATGGCCGACTGTTCCCATCTCGCCGAGAAGTTCACCGTGGTCACTAGTGTATATGATTAGGGTTTCCTCGGCCAATCCACGGTCTCTCAGGGTGGCTACTTGCGATAAAAAATGGTCGGCATCCTTCCGAACCGCGGTCGCATACTCACTAGCAAGGACATCTCGGGTGGCGTTCTTCCGGTCACGAAAATATTCTGAGGCATCCCCTTTGAACTCTCCGTAGGGCGCATGCCCACCCGGCCCACGTTCCAACACAATAAACGGTGAGGTGATTGTCTCGAGCAGATCCGACGGCGAATCATCAGTATTGAGTGTCGTCGCTAGGATGCTGTCTGTTGCGGGATTCGTATTGAAAGGTGGGTGGTTAATAGTGTTACAAAACGCAGTATCATGAGATGTGGCCGAAAATAGATGTGGGAGTTCGATACTAATCTGGTCGGTGAAATCTGCAACCTTGTGTTGGGGATACAAAACTCCCGAGATGATTGTGGAAAATGCCGTAGGTGAATGGATGCTTCCAGCGATACATTTAGTGCTGACACCCATATTTGCGATTCGGTCTGGGAGATAATCGTACCGAACGCCGTCACCGACATAGAGGAAAACGTTTCGTATTGAAGAGGTATCCAGCTTCTCTAACAGCATATTAGCCCCATCCGTTGATGCCCGATTAATAGTTTCGATAATACGAGTTGATAGGTACAACCCTCGATGTCTAAGATGACGTACTGTTGTAGAGCTAATGACTAGTACTCCCCAACTGGGCTGGGAACTATCATTTTGATAATATAAACAGGGGGTAAGAGGGCCCGCATTATTAATAAATTTCCCGATACAATTTCATATATTGGTCAATAATAGATTCCCACTGGTAGTCAGCCATCGCTTTTTTTCGTGCTTTTTTCCCCATTTTTGATGTGGTTTCTCTCTCACTAACGAATTGCCGAAGTAAGTCTGCCAACTGTGTATAATTCTCGAAAAATTCGCCTGTTTCACCTTCCTCAACAAGGTCAAGAGCAACTCCTGTTTTTGTTGAGAAAATGGGTAACTCAGCAAATGCTGCTTCCAACGTAGCTTGACCAAAGTTCTCATAGTGAGTCGGATTCACGAAGATATCTGCCTTTCTAAATTCTCTTATCAAATCATCGCCGTATTTTGGTCCAGTAAATGTGACGATATCAGAGATCCCTAACTTCTCCACCTTTTCCTGTAATTCCGAAAGATAATCACCACGTGAAGCACCAGATAAAGTACTATCACCACCGACGATACGAACTTCAAGTTGTATATTTGAATATTCGTTTGCAGCTTCAAGTAGCAATTCAATATTTCTACGAGGGGCAAGTCGTCCTACAAATAAGGCCGTGAAATCACTTCTGGTAGTTTTTTCGAATTTCGCGTATTTCTCAGGATCTTTCCCAACAGGGATTGTGAATATTTTGCCTTTTTTTATACCAAATTCTGTCACTTCATTATATTCCTGATTAGACGAAACAACTACGGCATCCGCGTTTTTAAGGGTATGTTTGAAAACCCCATCATATAATCTATATTGGACATCTCTTTCAACCGTTGGGTCACGAAACATGCTTCCCAGCGAGCCATGCATATGAATGACGAGCGGCTTATTGAAGAGCAACTTAGCGATGGGATAGGCTAAGTCTTTTAGGAAATTGTGGTAGGTATGTGCATGTATAATATCATACTCTTTCTGGAAGAGATCGGTGACTACTCCTGGAGCTATCCAATACTGATCTACCGAAAAGACTGTTTTCCGGCGCGTAATATTAAAAGGAAAATCAGAATCCTCACTAATTCCGGGAGGATACCCCGGTGCTTCATCAGGTACTCGATCACTACAGAGGATTGGAGAGTTCCAGCCCCGATTAACTAATCCTTCAGATATCCGATATGCTTGATACGCCGGCCCAGTTACGTGTGGATAGAATGAAGGGATTAACCTAAGGACATCCATCAACCTGAGTTTAAATACGATAACGTATATTCGTTTTGCGTCAGTAGTTCAGAGGTCTTCGTAAAGAAGGCCTATTGAGAACGACGTATTCGCCCGTCTCGACGAATTGAACATCGAAGCCAAGTGTTTGCAGGGCGACATAGAAACAGACGTAGAAGAGCGTATTGGAGACCTATGGTATCTGTAGTTGGCCTATAAGATAGCAAGATTGTTAATAGTGACCGCTCACTCAAACATATGGTTGATTGGAACGACCGGCGTGTTTTAGTAACGGGAGGAGCCGGTTTCATTGGCTCATTCCTGACTGAGGACCTCCTTGATCGGGGCGCCGATGTCGTTGTCGCTGACAACTTCTCGCGGGGTGATTTTGAGAAAATTGCTCACCTCCAAGATGAGATTGAACTCAGACCTGTTGACCTCACAACTCACAAGGGTTGTATCGAAGCAACAGAGAGCGTTGACGATGTCTTCCACTTAGCAGCTACAGTAGGCGGGATTCATTACATTCAGCGTGAGAACGTTCACGGGCTCACCCCGAGCGTCCTCATGAACCAGCACATGCTGGAAGCCGCTCGAGTCAACGACGTAGAACGCTTTATTTTTGCCTCTAGTGCGTGTATCTACCGCCAGCAACACGACGACCTCAATCGTTTCTCTGAAGATCAGGCTATTCCGGCGAACCCTCATTCGACGTACGGCTGGGCCAAAATCCTCGGCGAAGTCGCGTGTGACGCCTACCACACCGACACAGAGACCGACACGGGCGCCGTCCGTATTTTCAACTGCTATGGTCCCCGCGAAAGCCTCGATCCGGACAGCAGTCACGTCATCCCCTCGTTGTGTAGAAAGGCCATCGAGGCAGAAGACGGTGATTCGATAGAACTCTTCGGCGACGGAACACAGGAACGTGGATTCATCTACGTTACCGACTTGGCCGAGGGCATGATTCGAGCGATGGAGGAGAAGACTGACGGGGAACCCGTCAACCTCGGAAATGGCGATGAGGTCGTCACGATCAATGAACTCGCCGAGACAATCATCGACATTAGCGGCAAGGACCTCGAAATCAAACACGACTTATCGAAGCCGACGGGGACCGACAAGTACGCCATCGACGATACGAACATGAAGGCTGAGCTCGACTGGGAACCGAGTGTCTCGCTAGAGGAAGGGCTCCGCGAGGTCTACGACTGGGCAGAGGGGGAACTCGAAGGGCCTAAGCGGGAAGCGGTCAGCAGTTGAGGTACTGAATGAGTTGGGACGGCAAACGCGTACTCGTTACTGGCGGCGCATCGTTCATTGGGTCACACCTCGTCGAGGATCTTGTGGCTGAAGGGGCGAATGTCCGTGTTGCTGACGACTTCTCCAGCGGAGAATACGAAAATCTGGAGCCCGTCAAGGACGAAATCCAAATTCTCACCGGGAACCTCAAGCACCGAGATTTCGCTAACGAGGCGACTGAGGAAATAGATACGGTCTTCCACCTCGCGGCGGACCACGGCGGCAGAGGGTACATCTCGCAGTATCCCGCGAACTGCGCCACGAACATGGCGCTGGACAATATTGTTTACGAGGCTGCCGCCAAGAACGGAGTTGAGCGTATCTGTTTTGCCTCTAGTGCTTGTACCTATCCTACGGACATCCAGCAGGAGCGACAGCGACTCCGTGAGGATATGGTTAGTTTCGAAGAGCGCGGTGGGGCGTACGCTGACGAAGTGTACGGCTGGGCGAAGCTCATGGGCGAACGCTCGCTCCAGGCGTACAACGAACAGTACGATGTCGACACGAGCGTTGTCCGGATCTTCACGGCATACGGACCGCGCGAAAACGAGACGCACGCGATCGTCGCGTTCATGGCGAAAGCCTACGCCGGACAGGATCCCTTCCGGATCTGGGGCGACGGCGAACAGACGCGGAACTTCACCTACGTAAAAGACATCACACGCGCACTTCGCCTCGCTGCGGAGAATATTACTGATGGTACCCCAGTCAATGCCGGTATCAGTCGGTATGTGACGATGAACGAGGCCGTCGAGATCATCTTCGACTATCTCGGTTGGGAGCCAGACGAGATCAACTACATGACCGACAAGCCGGTCGGCGTTCGCCACCGTGCGGCCGACACGAGCCGTGCTGAGGAACTCCTAGGGTGGGAACCCGAGTACACCGTCGAGGAAGGGATCAAGAATACACTCGATTGGTATATGCAGAACCGCGACAGAGAGTACGTCAAGGAGAACCTCGAAACGCTGCTCCACGAGCGTTAACGCGGGACGCAGATTTTCTCATGGCTGACGCAAACAAAGAATACGTACTCGTCACGGAGTATTTCTACCCGGACACGGCCTCGACTGGGCAACTCATGACTGACCTCGCGGTTGGTCTCCAAAAGCGAGGTCTAGATATGACTATCCTCACCGGCCAGCCGAACTATCACAGCGGCGAGAACGAGAAGCAGCCCCACGTGTCCACGCATGAAGGGGTATGTGTGAAGCGTATTCGGGCACCCCAGGTTCGGCAGTCCTCGATTCCTCGACGCCTGTTCAACTGGGGGGTCTTTACCGTCTGGATGTTCGTTGTGATGCTCCTGAGTCGTACCGAGAAGGAGCGCGAGGTGATATTCGTCTCTAACCCGCCCTTCCTTCCTGTCGCGATGTGGCTCGCCTGTCGAATTCGAGGGTGGGACTACACTTACATCGTCTATGACCTGTATCCTGACCAGCCGGTCGAACTTAATTATATCCCCGAGGGGAGTATCCCCCATCGTATCTGGGATTTCTTCAATCGGCGTGCCTTCCTCGCGGCGAACCACGTTGTCGCACTCGGTCCGGTCATGAAAGACCGCATCAGCCGGAACGCCGGTCCGAAGTTCGACGAGAGCAAGGTCGAAATCATCCACAATTGGGAAGACGAAGACTTCATTCGACCCAAAGAGAAATCGGAGAACTGGTTTAGCGAGGAACATGACCTCGTCGACCAATTCACCATCCTTTATTCGGGAAACATTGGGGATTTCCACGACCTCGAAACCCTGGTTGAAGCTGCGGTGAAGTTCGAAGACGAGAACGTGGGTTTTCTCATCATCGGAGAGGGCGACAACAAATCCAACATCGTCTCGCTGGCAGAGGAGTTCGACATCAGAGGTGAGACGGTCGAGTTTCTGCCGTACCAGCCGTGGGACGACCTCCCCTACAGCCTAACATCAGCAGACGTCTCCGTCGTCACGGTCAAGGAAGGATTCGAGGGGATCTGTGTTTCTAGCAAGCTCTACACCGCGATGGCCGCAGGTACCCCCGTGCTTACCATCGCCCAACCAGATGACGACGAGTCCCGAATCATCGATCAGTTCAATGCTGGTATTCATGTCTCGCAAGGCGACGTGGAGGGCATCGTAGAAGCCATTGAGCGTTGGCGATCAAATCTGGAGTTCGTTGAACAGCAAGGTGCGAATGCTCGGGAGGCATTCGAGACCAACTTCACCGCCGACGAATCGATCGATCGCTACTATCGGATGCTGGTAAAGTAACACTTGGAACGTTGGAGACAGTCCAAATGTCTCCTCGTTACACGATTCAATTGTTCGACTTGTATCTCTTGGGTGATCATCCCCCAGAAGTACGTAGCACCTGGCACCATTCGGCCAATGATCACACTTCGATCATCATGTCGTGGATGACCCTTCCGTCATTTTCGTTGTTAGGCGAATCAGAGACGACGAACATCAGATCGAGCCGAGCTATCTGTGTCTGTCCGGGGTCGATTTTATACGCAAGGCAACTGGCTGGGCGGATTTTCTCTTCGAGATTTTCCGCCGTCAGCAGCGCGGTTTGTAAGTTCAGCACCGCATTGCTACCTGCGTCACATAGGAACCTATCTGAATCTCCGGTGCCTCGTGGAGTGACGGGACAGCGTTGGCGTTGACCCTGTCTATCTCGTCGATGTATGCAACAACACAGACCGCGCTTGATCCGATAGCCAATAGGGTGAACTAGAATAGATTGGTTACATTACTTCGATAGCAACGTGGTCTACTGCCGATTCTACCGCCATACGAACACACCCTCTCCATATCAATCCACCAAAGGCTACCAGGAAGGCAGTCAAACCGTCGTGTGTCGACGTGATCAAGTAGTGCGATTACTTTTCAGACCGAACGGTATTCTGAGTTACTGCTGCGACGAGAACGTTGGTGTCGAGGAGTACTCTCATATCCGTTCACGGACGTCACGAACGGCTTCGACGGAGTCACCCTCGACATCAAGTCCCAGTTCTGAGAGTGCCTGTCCGAGCGGGATCGTCTCGTCATCATCGGGATCCGAGGAAACGAATTCCTCGAAATCGTCCGAAGTGAGACTCATACATGACCTTGCCAACCAACTCGCAAAAAGACTAATGATGGTCTCGTAGTTCGTGATGAAGCGATTATCTTCAGACCCCAGGTCAGGTACACATCTCGCCACAGTATCGACGCGGTGATTCTATTTAACACGTCGTACCTGCCCTTGAGACCCGTCGTAGCGGTGCTGTTTGAATGTCCATCGGCAGAGCCGAAATCAAGCTACGGAGGCGCGAACAAGCTCGTCGCTGTACTTCCGTAGACGTATCCGAGTCGACTATCGTGCCCACACTCGTCCGAAGGGTAGCAGCCCCTGTTGCGTAACTGACGACCGGTTGTTCAACGTGATTATGGGTGACTGGGTCGAGCTCGTCGAGTTGGCGAACAGTCGTCCGAGTTGATCACTACGGTCACCCCCAACTGAGCGACGACTGAGTATGGAGCGGCCTCTCGGAGTCGAAAAAGAATGTAAGGCAGTAAAGAAGTTCGTTAATCGTCACCGAACATCTGCCGCATCATCGGATGCATCTCCATCAGCTGCTCTTCTGCGATCTCCTCGTACAGCTTGTAGGTAATAGACACCGTCAGCAGCAGCCCCGTGCCCGACACGCCCCCGAGCGTCCCCAGCATGTTCGCAAGCACCGCAAGCAGGCCGACGAGCGCGCCACCGATGACGGTCACTTGCGGGATGTACCGCTCCATTACCTTCTCGATGACCTGCGGGTTCTTCCGGAAGCCGGGGATCTGCATCCCGGAGTTTTGTATCTGCTGAGCGGTCGACTCCGGCCCCATGCCGGTCGTCTCCACCCAGAACACCGCGAAGATCGCGCCGCCGATGATCATGAACGTGAGGTCGACCAGAACGCGGAGGACGATCTGCCAGGGCTCGGCGGCGACGGTGAACGCCCCCGAGAACCACATCCAGTCCTGACGCGACTGGATCGGCGCGAGGTAGTAGAACAGCCCGCTCACGGGCTGGCCCTGCGAGTAGACGCCGACGATCGCGGGGAGGCTCACGTAGTTGTTGAGGATCTGCCCGAGGAACTGGATGTTCGCCTGCAGCGCGCGAACGAGGATCATCGGCAGGACGGACGCGTAGATGAGCTTCACGGGGAAGCGGCCGCGAGCGCCCTTCACCCGCGCGTGACTCAGCGGGATCTCAACGCGGACCGACTCGGTGTAGACGACGACCGCGAAGATCAGGACGGTCGTGAATAACGCGAGGATGTTCCCCGGATCGAACAGCAGCGACTGGATGAACGGGTCAAGCTGGACGCTGCCGGTGATGATGCCGTACCACGCGGGGAAGAAGCCGGTGACGCCCGTGCCGAGCGCGGGGATGGCGAACAGCCCGGCGACGAGCTGCTGGCTCACGCCCGCGATGATGAACAGGCCGATCCCGGAGCCGACGCCCCACTTGGAGATGACCTCGTCCATCAGCAGGATGAGGACGCCGCCGACGAAGATCTGCGCGAACAGCAGCGTCCGCATGCCGCCCTCGCCGATCCCCAGTTGCGCGGTGAGCTGCGGGTCGATCGGGAGGTAGTTGCCCGCGAACACCATCGGCAGGCCGGTCAGACAGATCATCACGACCACCAGCAGCTTCTGGAGGCCCTGGTACAGCACCTGGTCGCGGGGGTCGTCCGTGTCCAAGCCGAGCAGGTCCGCGCCGCCGAGCAGTTGGAGGACGATCGACGCCGTGACGATCGGACCGATGCCGAGCTGTAGGATCGACCCCTGTGACCCGGCGAGGATCGACCGGAACCGGCCGTAGAAGTCGCCGCCGGCTCCGTCGGTCGCGAGGCCGAATATCGTGATGTTCGTGAGGAAGAAGTACATCACGAGGATGCCGGCCGTCCAGGCGAGCTTCCGCTTGAAGGGGACGTGCCCCTCCGGTCGCTCGACCGTGGGCATCCGCGTGAGTACGGGCTCCGCGGTCTCTTTCCAACCCATGTTGCGTGCACGTGGTCGGTGGGCACACCTTAACGCTTCGATTGGGAACTCCGTCCGAGCCGTCTCGACACGCCGACAGCGACCCGATCGGCCGCACCGCAAGCGCGACTGCGACCGACGAGTCGCTCGCGTCGCTATCGGTGCGACGGTCCGAAGAAACGGAACGAAACGGAAACCGCGGCCGCGATCCGCCGTGACGTGGCGGCGACGTTACTCGTCGCTGTCGGCGTCGGACTGCTCCTCGGAGGCCTCGGCGTCCTCCTGCGCCTGCTCGGCGCGGTCGGTCAGCTCCGTGGAGCCGCCGGCCGCTTCGATGAGGCGGCGCGCCTCGGCGGTGAACGCGTCGGCGACGACGTGCAGTTCCCCGCGGACCTGCCCGCCGCCGAGCACCTTCACCACGTCGACCTCGTGGCCGTCCTCGGCCACGTCGCGGGCGTCGAGGGCGTAGCCGTCGCCCTCTTCCTCGGCGACCCCGTCGGCCGCCAACAGCGCCGCGTCCTCGTCGAGCTTCTGGACGGAGACCTCGACGACCTCGTCCTGTACGCCCTGCGGGCGCTTGAAGCCGTATTTGCCGAGCGGACCGTACAGCTGCCGTTCGTGCTTCTTGCGACCCGCGTTGCCGCGGCCGCCCCGGTGACCGGCACCGCGCCGGTTTTTGTGGGAGCCGCCGCCGTGCGTGCGCGAGCCGCGCTGGCGTCGATTCTTGTTGGTCATTATCGCATCGCCTCCAGGAGCGTGTCGATGTCGTCGTGACGACCGAGTGCGCCGCCGTTCTTCACGGCGTGCTTGATGCCGTCGTGACCGCCGCGCGGGGCGTGCAGCCGGAGGACGGGCGACAGTCCCTGCTCGCGCAGGGTCGTCTCCTCCTCGACCAGCGCCGCCGCGAGCGACTCAACGCCGTCGTAGTCGGTGGTGTCGGCGACCCAGTCGTCGTCGATGTCGGCGTTGCCCTCGAGGGGCTCGCCGCGCCGCTCGATGAGCATCGCGACCGTCTCGACGTCGGGTTCGCCGAACGCCACGTAGTCGTTCACCTTCGCGATCATCCCGCGGTAGGTGTCCTCCTCGGGCACCAGCGCGCAGTGGTTGATCGCGTGGATATTGAGCATCTGCAGGGTGTCGCGCTGGGCGGCGGACATGTCGATCTCGCCGCGCAGTTGGACGACCGCCTGCATCAGTTACCACCCTCGGCTTCGCGCTGGACGCGTCGCGCCCGATCGGGCGTGCGCGCCTGCGAGGCGTTCTTCAGGGCGTTGAACGTCGCCTTCGCGAGGTTGACTGTCGTCCGCGTGTTCCCGGTCGAGGACGTCCAGGCGTCCTGGATGCCCGCGAGTTCGAGGATGTTGCGGACGGTCGGCGCGGCCGCCAGGCCCAGCCCCTGGGGGGCGGGCTTGATCTCGACTTCGACGGAGCCGGCCTTGCCGGTGGCCGTCCGGGTGAGGGAGTTGACTCCGCCGGCGGAGTCCTCCCACGACCCCGAGCCGCGGTCGACTTTGATCATGTTCAGCTTGGCGACCTCGATGGCCTTCTGGATCGCGCCGCCGACCTGGTCGTCGCGCCCCTCGGCGTAGCCGAGGTAGCCGTCGCGGTTGCCGATGGCGACGACGCACCGGAACTTCACCCGGCGACCCGAGTCGGTCATGCGCTGGACCATGTTGATGTCCAGCACCTCGTCTTCCATGTCGGGGATGAGCTGGTCGACCAGCTCCGGCTCCTTCAGCGGGAGCCCCGAGTTGAGCGCCTGCTCCATCGAGGTGATGTCGCCCTCCTGTACCTTCCGGCCGAGCCGCGTGCGCGGCTCCCATCCGCCGTTTCTACTCATTGTCGAATTCCTCCGTCAGGGTCGCCCGAAGCTCGTCGAAGTGGTCGGGCAGGTCCGCCGCGTCGAACTCCCCGCTGTACAGCGGCTCCTCGAGCTGCTCGGCGTACTCGGCGATGTGCTCGCCGCGGTTGCGCGACCAGTCCGCGAGGACGCTGTCGTTGTGGGGGATCTCGAGCCCGGCGTCGATCGCTCCTTCCTGCACAGCGAACGCCTTGTTGCCGGGCGTCGCTGTGTGCAGGCCGATGTCGAGGACGGCCTCTTCGAGGCCCGCCTCGACCGCCCGCAGTCCCGCGAGGTAGCCCGTCAGGTACGCGCTGGGGAGATTGCCCGTGGGGGCCTCCCAGCCGTACTCCGCGAGATCCTCGCTGGATGCGGCCGCATGTGTCTCGTCGCCGTTCGGTCCGGGGGTGATCAGCTGCGCCCTGACGTGCTTGTTCGACACGCGCGCCACGAGGCGCGGCTTGCCGGATTTCAGCAGGCGCAACCTCTGGTGGTAGTCCGTCCGAACCTCTCGGCGGCGACGCATCGGTACCTTGTAGCGTGGTCCGGTCGCCATCAGTCGTCCTCCAGTGTTACGTCGTAGTTGTTCACGATGTACGAGTCGAGTCGCCGCACGTCCTCGAACGCTCCGCCCGAGGCCTTGTTGTACAGCTCGCGGTACTGCGAGCTGTCGAGGGGCCCGTCGTCGCGGAGCTCCTTGAGTCGTGCGCGCTGGGCGCGGATCCGCGAGATCCACTCGTCTTTCGACGACTGGCGGCCGCCGGACTTCCCCTTGCGGGAACCGGCTCCGGTTCTGTGGCCGTACGAGCGCTTCGCGTCGCGCTCGCGGGCCCGGCCGCGGGAGTTGCCCTTGGCCTCCTCTGCGCGGATGTTGCCCTGTTCGATCTGCTCGCGGATGTCCTCTCGGGTGATCGCGTCCGCGAGTTCGTCCTGTGCCTCCGGGTTGAGCCACACGCGGCTCTTGCCGACGTCGAGTTCGTCGGCCGCGAGCCGGCGCTGTGCTGCCAGGTCGCTCATTGGTCAACCTCCACTTCGACGTAGGTCGGATTGAGGACGCGAATCTCGCGGTCCTCGCACTCGTCCTCGATGGCCTCGCGCTTGCGCCCGCCGACCGACGACGCGATCCGCACGGCCTGCGTCGCGGGGTCGACGCCCTCGAGGTCGTCGGTGTTGTGCACGCGGACCTCCTCGAAGCCGCTCGGGTGCAGGCCGCGGGCGGCCGTCGGCGAGCGGTAGCCCGCCTCGACGGTCGGGCCCTTGCCCTTCATCCCGCGGCGCTGCTTCGACAGCTGGCCGCGCGGCCGACGCCACGAGGTCGGGATGCGCTTCTTCTTGTGGTAGTCCTGTCGGTTGAACTGGGGTTTCCCCTCGCGGAGCTTCTTCGCGAGCGCGCGAGCGCGCTCGTCGTCCAGTTCGGGCGTCTTGTCGGCGTGCCCGCGCGGACGAAGCTCCGTCTCGACGTCCTCCTCCTCGGCCTCGTCGGCCTCGGGTTCGGACTCCTCCTCTTCGATCTCGGCTTCGGCCTCCTCGTCGACCTCGAGTCCGCCCACGTCCGCCTTGATGCGGGCCGCGAGGGCGTTCCCGACGCCGTCGACCTCCGCCAGTTCCGACTGCGAGGCCGCCTTCACGTCCTCGACGGTCTCGTAGCCGGCCTCCCGGAGCGCGTCGGCCTTCGACGGGCCGACGCCGGAGATGTCCTCGAGGCTCTCGATGTCGTCGCTCATCTCAGATCGCCCCCGACGGGGTGCGCGTGATGTACACGCCGTCCTGGAAGACGCGCGTGTCCTTGTCGGTCACGCGGGTGAGCTGTTCGACGCTCGCGGCCGTCTGGCCCACGTCCTCCTTGGACGGGCCCGACAGCGTGAGTTCCTCGCCGTCGATCTGTACGTCGGTGTCGCCGCGGATCTCCGCGCGACGGGGTGCCGTCTCCCCGAGGAAGTTCGTGATGACGACCTCGTCGCCCTCGACGGTCACGTCCATCGGGAAGTGAGCGTAGAAGACCTCCATGCCGTACTCCCAGCCCTCGGTGACCCCGTGGATCATGTTGTCCACGTGGCTCTCGAAGGTGCCGACGGTCGCGTTCGTCTGTCGGTCCGCGTCGTCCGGGTACTCGAGGACGACGGCGTCGTCCGCCACGGAGACGCTCACGTCCGGGTACCACAGCCGACGCGTCACCGAGCCGTTCGGCCCCTCGATCGTGAGATCGAGGTGGTCGAGGTCGGCGGAGACGTCCTCGGGTAGTTCGATTGTTCGTTCTGTCATTGTCAGTAGACGTATGCGATCACCTGGCCACCGATGCCCGCCTCGCGGGCCTCGTAGTGGCTCATGACGCCGTGACTCGTGGTCACGATGAGTGCGCCGTAGTCGCGGGCGGGGAGCAGCCGCTTCTCCCAGCGCTCGTAGCCGTCGGCGGCCACGGAGTATCGCGGCTTCACCGCGCCGCACTCGTTGATCGCGCCCTTCAGTTCGACCTCGAACGTTCCCGCTCGGCCGTCGTCCACGAACTCGAAGCCGTCGACGTATCCGTTGTCGTACAGCACTTCCAGCGTGGAGCCGATGATGTTCGAGGCGGGCTGGACCGTGTATTCCAGATGGCCGACGTCCTCTGCGTTGTCGAGGCCGGCGAGGGCGTCGGCGAGTGGGTCGTTACCTGCCATTGTTATCGGTACTTCCGGAATCCCATGTCGCGGGCGACCTCGCGGAAGCACTGGCGACAGAGGTTGATATCGTACTTGCCGACCAGGCCCTGCTTTCGCTCGCAACGACGGCACTCGACCTCCTGGCCGGTGCGCTTTGCGGCGTGCTCGCCCGTCTCCTCGGGTCCGGTCGTCTCTGTGTCTGCGTCGCTCATTCGTTGACCTCCACGTCGAACTCGCGTTCGAGGAACGCGATGGCGTCCTCGACGGTCATCCGGTGACCGCTCGGGATGGACCGGGTGACGGCGTCCCGCTTGGAGACGCGGTAGCCCGGTCGCGTGAGCGTCACGGTGACGTCGAGCCCGTAGATGCCGATCTGCGGGTCGTACTCCTGACTCGGGAACTCGGTGTGTTCGGCGACGCCGAAGCTCACGTTCCCGGTGTCGTCGAACTGCGAGGCCGAGAGGTCGGTGAACTCCAGGGCCGTGGCCAGGAACTCGTCGGCGTCGTCGTCGCGCAGCGTAACCTTCGCGCCGATCGGGTCGCCCGGCCGGATGCCGAACTCGCCGATGGCCCGGTCGGCCGTCGTGCGGACGGTGTCCTGTCCGGTGATCTCCTCGAGGATCTCCTCGCCGTTCGCGAGCTCTCGACCGCCCTCGCCGACGCCCATGTGGACGACGACCTTCTCGATGCGCGGTTCGCGCATCTCGTGGAACTCGGCGTCCGACTCGGACTCCGAGCTCATTCGTCGTCACCTCCGTCGGTGAAGTTCTCGTCGATCACGACGACGTACTCCTCGATCGTCTCGAAGCCGCCGTCGTCCCCGTCCTGACTGACGGAGACCGCGTTGTCGCCGGAGCCGGCGGAGACGGTGATCTCCTCGACCGTGCCGATCTCGCCGGAGTGACTCCCGGCGACGGCGGTGACGAGCGCGCCCTCCTCGTACGGGAAGTGCGCGACGACCTCCTTCGTCTCGTTGTCGACGACCAGCGAGTCGCCGCCGGCGTAGCTCCCGTCCTCGCTCACGAGGGTCGTCCCGTCGTGGAGCGTGTACTGGAAGTCGCCGCCGGCGACCTGCGTCTTGCCGTCGACCTTCCCCAGTCGCGAGGAGGCGGCCTCCTCGTCGATGGGCGTCAGCGAGAGCCGGCCGCCCTCGCCGGGGAACACCCGGTAGTACTCCTCGCGCTCGGCAAAGGCCAGGATGTCGAACATCCCGACAGGGCGGGCCTCGTCTGAGACCGCCTTGCCGTTGACGAGCACGGATCCGTGATCGAGCGCGTAGCGCGCCTCCTTCCGGGAGTCGACGTAGCCCAGCACGTCCCGAAGGACGATGAGCAGGGGCACGCCCGACTCGCCGTGCGGGCCCGCGCCCGCCTTCACGGTGAACGTCTGTTCCTTCCGCTCGATCGGCCACGAGTTCGGGGCCGACAGTCGCTTCTGGTGGTTACTCATGTTATGCAGCCTCCTCGTCGGACTCCAGACGCGCCTCTCGACGGTCGTCCTCGAGGTCCAGGTCGACGACGCGCACGTTCGAGCTGTCGAGCGGCCGCGGGGTCTCCTCCCCGTCGGCCTTCTCGACGGTGACGTCCTCGACGTGGATCACCGAGTCGCGGAGATCCACGTCGATGACTTCACCCTCCTCGCCGGCGAAGTCGCCGCGCATGACCTCGACGGTGTCGCCCGCGTTGACGCGGACGTTCCGCTGGCCGTACTCCTCTCGGAGCTCCGCCGAGAGGGTGGCGCGGACGAACTTCTGCCGCTCGTGGAGCGGCGCGTCTCGGGTCCGTGTGCGCTGTTTGTGCGGTTGTTCGCTCATACGATCTGGGTCGCGGTGGATGCGATGCTCCCGAAGCGTTCGGCGACCTCGCGTGCGATGGGACCCTTGATCTCGGTCCCGCGCGGCTCCTCCATGTCGTCGATGACGACGGCGGCGTTGTCCGCGAACTTGACGCGCTGGCCGCTCGGGCGACGGATGGATTTGCGCTGGCGGACCACGACGGCCTCCAGCACCTGACGCCGCATCTCCGGCGTCCCCTTCGTCACCGAGACGGTGACCTTGTCGCCCACGCCCGCTTTGGGGTGGCGGTTCTTCGTGCCCGAGTAGCCCGACACCGAGATGACCTTCAGCTCACGCGCGCCGGTGTTGTCGGCGCACGCGATCAGCGAGCCCTTCTCCAGGCCCTGCGTGACGTCGGCCTTGAGGGCCTCCATCAGGCATCACCGTCCGTGTCGAGGCTGTCGACCACGACGTGGCTCTTCGTCTTCGACAGCGGCCGCGTCTCGGCTATCTGCACCTCGTCGCCCTCCTCGATGTCGAGGCAGGGCGAGACGTGTGCCGGCACGCGGCTTCGTCGCTTCATGTACCGGTCGTACTTCGGCACGAATACGTCGTATTCGCGCTCGACGACGACCGTCTTGTCCATCGATGTGGAGGCGACCGTTCCCTCGAGCGTCTGTCCGCGCACGGAAAGCGTTCCGTGGAAAGGACAGTTCTCGTCGGAGCAGGCCTCCTCCGGTTCTGTTACGTTCAGTCCGATTGCCATTAGTGATCACCCGCACGTTCCGTGCGGAAGGCGGGTCGTGAGAGCAGTCTGGCCCCATCCACCGTAACGGAGACCGCGTCCTCGCAACCGTCCGACTGACCGGATCTGACCCCGGTAGTATCGTACTGCCCGCGCTTCCCGGCCAGTGTAGGGAAGTCGGGCGACGGAAGTTCGAACGCGGACCCGGGGGCCTTGCGGTCCCCCGCGGCTTCATCTATGACGGGCGACGCCTCGCCGCTTCGAGGCGCGTCCGTACGGGGCTCGGTGTGACGGCGGCCCACGCCGTCTCCCGAACGCTGCGCGGAGAGGACGAACCGGAACGTCGTCCCCTCCTTCGGCACCTGCTTGTCCCCCCGGGCGGTGCGCACCGTGAGGGTGCGCATGCTCTCGGACACGACGACGCCCGCGATCCCGACGTGGGCGTCGCTGGCGGCGGCGACCGCCCGTACGGGGAGGCCGCGGAGTTCGTGTCGCGTGAGCGTCTCGGGGGTGAGTGCCATGTGTCGTGTCGTTACTCGTCGTCGAGGTCGCCTTCCTCGCCCTGGATCGTCTTGATCCGGGCGATCGTGCGCTTGAGCTCGCCGACGCGCCCCGGGTTCTCCGGGGCTCCGCCGGCCGCCTGCACGGCCTTCGCGTTGAGCAGCTCGGTCTCGAGCTCCTCGAGTTCGGCCTCGCGCTCGGCGGGCGTCATGTCGCGGATCTCCTGAGTGTGAAGGATCGCCATGTTACTCCTCCTCCTCCTCGTCCGCGTCCTCGGCGGTCTCGTCTGCCGCGTCCGCCTCGTCGGCGTCCTCGGCGTCCTCCTCTGCTTCCATCTCCGCGACGAGGTCCTCGGCCTCGCTCTCGACGTCCTCGTCGAGGTCGTCGAGCTCGGGCTCCTCCTCCTCGGGCTCGGCCGTTTCGGCGGCGTCGCCGTCGGCGGTCTCGTCGCTCTCGATGACCTCCTCGACGACCTCCTCGTCGATGACGTCCTCCTCGTCGGGGACCTCGCTCTCGTCGAAGTCGGGCTCGCCGCCGGGGACCTCGGGCTCCGTCTCCGGAACCTCCTCGTCGTCCACGTCGGCCAGCAGGTCCTCGACGCCGCCCTCGGCCGCCTGCTCGACCTCGGGCGCGTCGGCGTCCTCGGCGATCTCGAAGTCGTCGGGCAGGGTCGCGCCCGGCGGGATGATCTTCACCGTCACGCCGATGGTGCCGAGCTTCATGACCGCGACGCCCTGGCCCTCGTCGACGACGTCCTCGGCGGGCTCGCCGTTGTGCTTGATGTACCCGCGGTTGAACTTCTCCACGCGCGAGCGAGCGCCCGTGACCTTCCCGGAGAGGACGATCTCCGCGCCCAGCGCGCCGGCGTCCATGATCCGGTCGATCGTCGTGTGGCCCGCGCGGCGGAAGTACCAGCCGCGCTCGAGGGCGTTCGCCAGACGGTCCGCGACGATCTTCGCGTTGAGGTCGGGTTCGTCGACCTCCTGCACGTCGATCTGCGGGTCGTCCATGTCGAAGCGCTCCTCGAGCTCGGTGGTCACCTTGCGGATGTTCTTCCCGCCCTTACCGATCACCATGCCGGGCTTCTCGGCCTTGAGCACGATCTGCGTGCCCATGGGCGTCTTCGCGACCTCCATCCCGCCGTAGCCGGCGCGACCGAGCTCGTCCTCGAAGAACTCGTTGATCTGGCTCCGCTGGAGCCCGTCCTCGATGAACTGGTGCTCGTCCGCCATCTTACTCGTCCTCCTCGATGATCATTTCGACGTCCACTTGCGGTGTGTTCCAGGCGCTCGCGCGACCCATCGCTCGGGGCTTGCGGCCCTGCTGCTCGCCGACCTTGTGGGCGGCGACGTGTTTGATCGTCATTGACTCCCCGTCGAACCCCTGTTCGTCGGCGTTGTTGGCGACGTTCTCCAGGAGCTTCAGGAAGTCCTTGGAGGCCTTCTCGGGGTAGCGGCCGGCGTCCCAGCCGTCGATGTCCGAGCGGTGACCCACGCCGGAGTTGTGCTTGCGGAACGGGACCGACTGCTCCCCGTCGATGACCGCCTGCAGGTACTCCTCGGCGTCGGCGACCGTCTCGCCCTTCAGTTCGCGGGCGATGGCCTTGCTGTGCTTGAAGCTGATCTGCCGCTCTCGGAGCATCCCCTTGGCGGTGGTCTCCGGGTCGACGTCGACGCTGTAGCTGATTCCCATTGTTACTTGAGGGGCACGAACTTCGAGGACCGGGTCGCGCCGATTCCGGCCTGACCGTGTTCCACGGAGTTCCGCGTGAGGTTGAACTCGCCCAGGTAGTGCCCGATCATCTCGGGCTCCACCCTGACGCGCTCGAAGTGACTCCCGTCGTACACCTCGAACGTGAGGTCGACGAACGACGGCAGGATCGGCATGTCCCGAACGTGCGTCCGGATCGGGTCGTTCGCCGTCTCCTCTTCCGTGGCGTCCTCGGCGGCCTCCAGCAGCTTCTGCTGTTGGACCCCGAGTCCTCGGTCGATGGTTCGCCGCGCGCGGGCGGGGAGCAGTTCGACGACCTCGTCGAGCTCCATCTCCTGCAGCTCGTCGAGCGTGTGGCCGCGGTAGGTGAACTCACCCTCGCGACCGGTGCGGTATTCCGAACTCATGTTATCTGTCTCCACCTCGACCGGTCCGCTTCGAGGCGATGTCGCCGACCTTCCGTCCCGGCGGGGCGTTCCGCGAGACGGACTTCGGCTGTCCGGGGTGCTGACGGCCGCCGCCACCGAACGGGTGGTCGACGGCGTTCATCGCCACACCGCGGACGCGCGGGTACTTCGTCCCGCGACTGCGCATCTTGTGGTGCTTCTTCCCGGCCTTCACGAACGGCTTCTCCGTCCGGCCGCCGCCGGCGACGACGCCGACGGTGGCGCGGCAGTCCGGGCTGAGTCGCTTGACCTCCCCCGAGGGGAGCTGGACGACCGCCACGTCGCGGTCGTGGGTGAGCAGCGTC
Source organism: Halobaculum sp. CBA1158 (assembly GCF_021431925.1). NCBI lineage: Archaea > Methanobacteriati > Methanobacteriota > Halobacteria > Halobacteriales > Haloferacaceae > Halobaculum > Halobaculum sp. CBA1158. The sequence goes on from NZ_CP090371.1 coordinate 1,246,456, forward strand.
GCGTTGACGCCCGAGGCGCGGGCGAACTTGCCGCCGTCGCCGGGCTTGGACTCGACGTTGCACACCGGCACCCCCTCGGGAATCTCCGAGACAGGGAGCGTGTTGCCGGGCTTGATCTCCGCGGAGACGCCGACCGACAGCGTCTCGCCGACGGTGATCCCCTCGGGCGCGAGCACGAGGCGGCGGTCGCCGTCCTCGAACTGCACGTCCGCGATGGGTGCCGACCGCGCGGGGTCGTGCTCGATGCCGACGACCTCGCCGTGGACGGTGTCCGCGTCGTCCTCCGCGATCTTCTTGTGCTGCTTGTCCGATTTGTAGCGGTGCGACGGGGCTCGGAACGTCGAGCCGCCGCGACCGCGTCGTTGTCCCTGAATTCTACGTCCCATCTTAGAACACCCCGATGCGGGAGGCGACTTCCTGCGCGTCGCTGTCCTCGTCGAGTTCGACGGTCGCCTTCTTCTTCCCCTGCGGGGTCACCTGCGTCCAGACCGACTCGACGCCCACGTCGAACTGCGCGGCGACGGCGTCGGCGATCTCGGGCTTGGTCGCGTCGATGTGGACGATGAACTGGAGCTTGTTCTGGAAGTCCATCTCGTCCATCGCCTTCTCGGTGACCAGCGGGTGCTCGATGACGGAGCTCATCGGTCCGCCACCTCCTCTACGGCGCTCTCTGTGAAGACCGTCAGGCGACCGGCGTGCGTGCCGGGCGCGAGGTCCTCGACGCTCACCTCGCGGCCGGTGGCCACGTCGGCACCGGCGAGGTTGCGCGCCGCCTTCGACGGCTCCTCGCTCGTGACGAACAGCACAGACTTGGGCTCGTTCGTCTTGCGGCCGCGGGTCGTCCCGCGACCGGCGCGGATCGTGCGACCCTCGTCGGCGCGCTCGATGTCGTCGGCGATTCCGACGGCCTCGAGGAAGGAGACGACCTCCTTCGTCTTCACGAGCTCTTCGAACTCGTCGGAGACGACGAGCGGGAGTTCGGTGTCCTCGTCGAAGGCGTGGCCGCGCTCGGCGACCAGCTCGGCGTCGGCGGTGGCCGCGATGGCCGCCCGCGTCGCGAGCTTGCGCTCCTTGTCGTTCACCTTCTTGGTCTGGTCCTTCTCGGCCTTCGGCGGGTGGGCCTTGCGACCCTTGACGGTCTGCGGGACGCGGCGACCCTGCCCGTTCGAACGGGGCACGTGGGCCATGCCGCGGCCGGAGCCGAACGACTCCGCGGGAGTGCGGAGGCCGGCGAACTCGTCAGCGCCGTACGCCTGCTTCCTGTTTGCCTGCGCGGCGACGACGGACCGCTGGATGAGGTCCGAGCGGAACTCCGTCTCGAAGACGTCGGGGAGGTCGATCTTGCCCGCGTCGTCGCCGTTCAGGTCGCGTACTGTTGCCTTCATTATCCTTGGTTCGATGCGGTGGAGACGTAGCGCACCTCGGGGTCGAGGCGCGGCTGGTCGTTCGGCCGGATGGCCGGTCTGAATCGCAGGAGGCGCTTCGAGGGACCCGGCAGCGAGCCCTTCACGAGCGCGTAGTGGCCGTCCACCTCGCCGTAGCCCTTGAAGCCGCCCTCGACGGAGGCGTCGTCGCCCTCGCCGAAGTCGATGAGCCGCTTGTTGAGCTCCGTGCGCTGGTGGTAGCCGGTCTGCCCCTGCTGGGGGACGGTCGAGCGAACCCGCGAGGGGTTCCACGGACCGAGGTTCCCGATCCGTCGCCGCCACCCCTGGCGGGCGTGCTTGCCCTTCCGCTTCTGGACGCCCCAGCGCTTGACGGGGCCCTGGGTGCCCTTCCCCTTCGTGACGCCGGAGACGTCCGTGTACTCGCCGGCGCGGAAGACGTCGCCGAACTCGTGTTCGCCGCCGTCCTCGACCAGCTCGAGCGCGTACTCGAGGCGGTCGTCGAGCGAGTCGCCGCCGACCCGCGTCTCCATCACGTCGGGCTTCTTCTTGGGGACGTTCGACAGCTTCGCCGGCTCGGTGTGCGTGATGAACCGGAGGTCGTCGACGACGCCGTCGTCGACCAGTTCGCGAAGCTCCTCGGCGTCCGCCTCGAAGGTGTTCTCCGCCGGCAGGTCGAGCGTGCGGTCGAGCTCCTCGTGGAACTCGGTGGCCCACACCTCGGTGACCGGCTTCTGTCCGTACGGCGTGTCCTCGTAGGCTCGCAGGGCGACCGCCCGCATGGGGGGCACCTCCACGACCGTCACGGGAACGGACTCCTCCATCCCCTCGCGCGGGGAGTCGGACTCGTCGTTCACCATGACGACGTGGGTCATGCCCGCCTTGTAGCCCGCGAAGCCCTGGACGCCGGCCGCGCCGTCGTCGTCGGGCCACGAGCGGATGCGGGGGACTTCGCTGCTCGCGCGCTTGCGCGGGCCGAAGCCCAACGAACCCTTGCGTGGTCTGCTTGGTTGTGGCATTGTGTTTGGCTTACTCCGTGAGTGTGAGCGGCGAGAGCGCGGCGAAGATCGCTTCTTCGGTCCGCACCACCTCGCTGCCCTGTCGCGGAATCGCGTTCAGCCAGAGGTCGAACCCCGAGCCGTCCGTGGCGTCGGGGTCGACCGGGACGTCCGCGGGCTCGATGCCCAGGATGTCCGGGAGCCCCCTGCCGGGTGAGCCGAACGCGATGGCGACGTGTGAGTCGCGCGTGCGTGTACCCACGTCCGCCAGGCGGGACACGGACAGTTCGCGTCCGTGTCGCGACGTGGCGATCGCGGTGTCGGCGTCGGCGAGGGCGTCCTCCAAGGCCGCGCCCGCAACCCGAAACCCCGGTGGGGGGTCGTCGGTGAGGCGAGCACGGACCGGTTCTCTCGAAGAGACCCTGACGGTGACGCGCTCCCCCTCCACGTACTCCCGTCCGGGAGACGCGTGCAGGGAGATCGGGTGTTGCGTTCCGCAATTGACCCGAACGCGGCCTTCAGGTCCGACCTCGGTCACGATTCCCTCTCGTAGTTCCGACCCGTCTGGGCCGGATCGAGCGGGCCGCATCGGCGGGAGCACCCCCACGTGCTGCAGTTCCTCGCGTTTCCCCCACACCTCCCGACGGAGGTAGGCGGGTGTCGCGCAGTACTCCAGCAGCGTGCGGACGTACTCGCTGCCTCTGCGACGTTCGCCTTCCCGGTCCGGGAAGACGACCAACCGGTCCGCCCGGAAGACCGTCGCCGCGCGGGCGACGTAACCGAGTTTCCGCGTGGCCTCGCGGCCGTCCTCGGCCTCCCGGACGAGCGACGACGGAACGAGCACGTCGAGTCTCGTTCCGTTCATTGTCGCTGCACCGGACTGTACTGGACAGATCCTCGGCCACTCCGTAAAAGGGTGTTGACTCGCATCCCCCGTAGTCACGGCGTCACACACCCGTCCGCGGGCGTTTCACGTGTCACTCACTCACGTGCCGGATTCCGACCGCACCCGTGTGGGTTGCGGGCACGCGATATTCTCACACGCCGCCGTTGGAGGAACGGATTTATATACGACCCTGCCGTTAGTGGTGAATGCGCACCGGGAGAAAGCCGGAGACGGCACCCGGATGCAGGTACGCACTGGTAGTGTAGTGGTATCACGTGACCTTGCCATGGTCACAACCGGGGTTCAAATCCCCGCCAGTGCAGTTCTCTATCGGCGACCGAACTCGCGAGGCGTCGCCTCGCGAGTGTCGCGGCCGGTGCTAACACGGTGCTCGTTTCACGCGGTGCGATCAGTTCAGGTCCGTGACCTCTCGGTTCATCACGGGACTGATATCGGATCGGTGGCGGGGAGTCGCCGCGGGCCACTCGCTCGGGAGCCAACGGTTATATCTGCACCGACGAACTCGGCGATACTATGGACGATTTAGACGACGTCTTCGTCGCGCAGGTGATGTCCGAGAGTCTCTACACCGTCACGCCCGACACGCTGGTCGAGGAGGCGGCCACGGGCATGATGGAGCACGGGATCGGCTCGGTGATCGTCGTCGACGACGACGGCACGCTTCGCGGGATCCTCACCAACACGGACTTCGTGCAGATCGTCGCCGAGCGACGACCGAAGGACCAGACGCCCGTCTCCGAGTACATGAGCACCGACCTCGTGACCGCCGATCCGGGCGACTCGCTGGCGAGCGTCGCGACGACGATGCTGGATCGGGGGTTCCACCACATGCCCGTCACCGACGGCGACAGCGGCGTCGTCGGCGTCGTCTCCACCACCGACCTCACCGCGTACCTCTCGAGCCTTCGCGCCTGAGCCGTCCGGATCGAGCCTGAGCCATCCGAATCGGGTCTGAGCCGTCCGAATCCGGACGCCCCTCGGGCGAAGGCGACGAGGCGATCGACGGGGACACAGATTTGCGTCCCGCCACCGTCGATCGGGTATGACAGTCATCGCGCTGTTGAGCGTCGCGCCGGTCGTCGAGGGGAGCATGGCGGGCGAGGTCGCGAAGGCCGTCGCCGCGCTCGACGACTTCGACGTGGCCTACGAGACCAACCCGATGGGGACCGTGATCGAGGCCGACGACATCGAGGAGGTGATGGCCGCGGCGACGGCGGCCCACCGCGCCGTCGACGGCGACCGCGTCTCCACGTTCCTCAAGATCGACGACAAGCGCGACCGCGACAGGCGCGCCCGCGAGAAGGTCGAGTCCGTCGAGCGCGAACTCGGTCGTCCCGCCCGCAGCGACGCAGAATAATAACAAAGCCGATATAGATTATTAAGAACGAGCAGCTAGAGCCGATCCGTTAGCAGATGAATTAATAACCGATCGTCGGCTAGGGCGGGTACGAATGTCACGCGACGACGGGGCCGACGGCCAGACCGGCGGCGACCGCGCCGGCGATGACCACATCGGCGGTGACCGCGCCGACGCCGACCGCGCCGGCGACGACGCCCGGTTCGACCTCTCCGTGCCGGCGATGGACTGCGCCTCCTGCGCCTCGAAGGTCGAGGGGAGCGTCACCCGCGTTGACGGGGTCACCGCCGTCGACACCCGGCCGACGACGGGGGGGCTCTCGGTGGGTACCGACGGCACCGTCGCTCGCGACGCCGTCGTCGCCGCGGTCGAGTCCGCCGGCTACGCCGTCGCCGACGACGCGGAGTCGGTGACGCTGTCGGTCCCCGACATGGACTGCGCCTCCTGCGCCTCGAAGGTGACCGGCGCGCTGGAGCGCGTCGACGGCGTCCGCGACCTCGACGCGCGTCCGACCACGGGGACGGTGGCGCTCCAGTTCGATCCGGACGCGACGACGCTCGCGGCGCTCCGCTCGGCCGTCGAGTCCGCCGGCTACGAGGTCGTCTCCACGTCGCTCGACGGGGACGGCGACGCGAACGCCGACGCCGAGGAGTCGTCGGTGTGGCGGAGCCGTCGGGCGTACGCGACGTACCTCGCGGCGCTGTTTACCGGCGTCGGCCTCGCCCTCGCGAACCCGCTCGCGCCCCCGACCGCGGGGCCGGCCGTCGACCTCCTCGGCCGCGCCGTCCGCGTCGGCGACCTGTCGTACCTCGCGGCCGTCGCCGTCGGCGGCGTCGCCGTCTTCCGCAACGGCTACTACTCCCTGCGCGGGCGGAGCCTCGACATCGACCTGCTGATGAGCGTCGCCATCCTCGGCGCGGTCGCCGCGGGGATCGGCTTCGACGAGCCCCTGTACTTCGAGGCGGCGACGCTGACGACGCTGTTCTCGGTCTCGGAGTTGCTCGAGGGCGCGGCGATGGACCGCGCTCGCGACTCCCTCCGGGAGCTGATGGAGCTGTCGCCGACCGAGGCGACGGTCGTGCGAGACGGAACGGAAGAGGTCGTCCCCGCCGACGCGGTCGAGGTGGGCGAGACGGTCGTCGTGCGCCCCGGCGAGCGCGTCCCCCGCGACGGCGTCGTCACCGACGGTACCAGCGCCGTGAATCAGGCACCCGTCACCGGCGAGTCCGTCCCGGTCGACAAGGCCCCCGGCGACGAGGTGTTCGCGGGCACCATCGTCGAGGGCGGCTATCTCGAGGTGGAGGTTACGACGGAGGCGGGCGAGGACACCCTCTCGCGGGTGGTCGATATGGTGGAGGCCGCCCAGGGCGAGCGCTCCGACCGCGAGCAGTTCGTCGAGCGCTTCGCGGGCTACTACACGCCCGTCGTCGTCGCGTTCGCGCTGGTCGTCGCCGTCGGCCCGCCGCTGGCCGTCGGCGCGGCGTGGGACACGTACGTCCTCTACGGGCTGACCCTGCTCGTGCTCGCGTGCCCGTGCGCGTTCGTGATTTCGACGCCGGTCACCGTCGTCTCGGGGATCACCTCCGCCGCCCGCAACGGCGTCCTGATCAAGGGCGGCACCCACCTGGAGGCGATGGGCGACGTGGACGCCGTCGCCTTCGACAAGACGGGGACGCTCACGAAAGGGGAGCTGACCGTCACCGACGTGATCCCGTTGGGCGACAACACGGAGGACGACGTGCTTCGATGCGCCCGCGGCCTCGAACTCCGTTCGGAGCACCCCATCGGCGACGCCATCGTCGACCGGGCCGAGGCCGCCGGCGTCGCCGACCGCGCGGTCGACGACTTCGAGGCCGTCACCGGCAAGGGCGTGACGGCGACGCTCAACGGGGAACCCCACTACGCGGGCAAGCCGGGGCTGTTCTCGGACCTGGGCTTCGACCTCTCGCACGTCCACGCCGCGACCGACGGCGGCGTCGTCACCCGGACCTCCCGAGCGATCTGCGAGCGGAACAACTGCCTCGACCTCCTCTCGGACACGGTTCCCGAACTCCAGGCCGAAGGCAAGACGGTCGTGCTCGTCGGGACCGCCGAGGACCTGGAGGGCGTCATCGCCGTCGCCGACGAGGTGCGCCCGGAGGCGCGCCGCACGGTCGAGCGCCTGCGCGAGGCGGGCGTCCGGACGGCGATGCTCACCGGCGACAACGAACGCACGGCCCGCGCGGTCGGCCGCGAGGTGGGCGTCGACGAGGTGCGCGCGGAACTCCTGCCCGAAGAGAAGGTCACCGCGGTCGAGGAGTTGCTCGACGCACACGACGGCGTCGCGATGGTCGGCGACGGCGTGAACGACGCCCCCGCGCTGGCGACCGCGACGGTCGGGATCGCGATGGGCGCGGCGGGAACCGACACGGCCCTGGAGACCGCGGACGTGGCGCTGCTCGCGGACGACCTCTCGACGCTGCCGTACCTCCGGACGCTCGCCGAGCGCGCGAACGGCGTCATCCGGCAGAACGTCTGGACGAGCCTCGCGGCGAAGGCCGCCCTCGCGGCGGCCGTGCCGTTCGGCCTCGTTCCCATCTGGTTCGCCGTCCTCGCCGGCGACGCCGGCATGACCGTCGGCGTCACCGCGAACGCGAGTCGGCTGGCGCGGGTGTCGCCCGCCGACTCGGACGCGACGACCGCGGACGCGACTCCGGACCCGGATACCCCGTCGCCACCGACAGGACCACGGGAGTCGACAGTCGACGCGTGAGCGTCGCCGACCGACTCGCTCGAAATCAGATCGCGGCCTACGCCGTCGCCAGCGCGGCCGCGGTCGCCGCCGCGGTCGCTCGTCCGGACGCAGTCGCGGGGTTCGACGCCGCGATCGACCCGGTGCTGGCGGTGCTGTTGTACGTCACCTTCCTCGAGGTCCCGTTCGTGCGGCTGCGCCGGGCGTTCACGAACGGCCGGTTCGTGGGGGCCGCGCTGGCGACGAACTTCCTCGTCGTCCCGGTCGTCGCGTGGGCGCTCACACGCCCCGTCGCGGACGAGCCGGTCGTCCTCGTCGGCGCGCTGCTGGTTTTGCTCACGCCGTGTGTCGACTACGTCATCGCGTTCACCGGGATCGCCGACGGCGACGCCGAACAGCTCACGGCGACGACGCCGGTGTTGCTGCTGGTTCAGTTCGCGCTGCTTCCCGGCTACCTGTGGCTCTTCGCCGGCCCCGCGGCCGCGGCGGTCGTCGAGGCCGAGCCGTTCCTGGAGGCGTTCGCGACGCTCATCGCCGCGCCGCTGGCGCTCGCGTGGACGACGGAGTGGTGGGCCGAGCGCTCGGAGACGGGGCGGCGCGCGGAGACCGTACTCGGAACCCTCCCGGTTCCGATGATGGCGCTGACGCTGTTCGTCGTGATCGCCTCGCAGCTCCCTCGCGTGACCGCGTCGCTCGACCGGATCGCGGCGGTCGTGCCGATCTACGCGGTGTTCCCGATCGTGATGGTCGCCGTCGGCCGCGTCGCCGCCGGCGTCTTCGGGCTCGATCCGGGCGAGAGCCGCGCGCTCGTGTTCACGTCGGTCACGCGCAACTCGCTGGTCGTGCTTCCGCTGGCGCTCGCGCTGCCGGACGGCTACGCGCTGGCTCCGGCGGTCGTCGTCACGCAGACGCTCGTCGAGTTGGCATGGATGGTCGCGCTCACGCGGGCGGTGCCGCGGTGGGTCGTTCCGAGCGCGCCGGTCGGGCCGTCGGTCCCCGGCCCGCGGGTCGAGGACTGAGCCGGTCCGAGGCGGCTGCCGAACCGGGAACGATTATCCCCCGGCCGACGAATCGCCGACCGTGCCCGAGTTCAACGCCTTCTTCGAACGCCTCCGCGAGCGCATCGAGTCGCACGACACCGTCGTCTCCGTGGGGCTGGACGCCGACCTCGACCGGATCCCCGAGCACCTGCTCGACAAGGACCTCCCGCGGTGGGCGTTCAACCGTCGGATCATCGACGCGACCCACGAGTACGCCGCCTGCTACAAGCCCAACGCCGCCTTCTACGAGGACGCCGACGGCTGGCGCGCGCTCCGCGAGACAGTCGCGTACGCCCACGGCAAGGACGTGCCCGTCCTGCTCGACGCCAAGCGCGGCGACATCGGAAACACGGCCAGGAAGTACGCCGAGATGCTCGAGCACGTCGACGCGATTACTGCGAACCCCTACCTCGGACGCGACTCCCTGGAGCCGTTTCTCTCGCGGGCGGACACGGGCGTGTTCGTCCTGTGTCGCACCTCCAACCCCGGCGGCGCGGATCTGCAGGACCTGGAACTCGCCTCGGGCGAGCCGCTGTACCGGCGGGTCGCCGCCCTCGCGGACACGTGGAACGGCCGGGGGAACGTCGGGCTCGTCGTCGGCGCGACCGCCCCCGAGGAGTTGGAAGAACTGCGCGAGGCGGTTCCGGACCTCCCGTTCCTCGTGCCCGGGGTGGGCGCGCAGGGCGGCGACGCCGAGGCGGCCGTCGAGCACGGCCTCGCCGACGGCGTCGGCCTCGTCAACTCCTCTCGAGGGATCATCTTCGCCGGAGTGGACGCGGGAGGGGACGCTGGGGTCGCCGACGGCGACGGCGGCGACGACGCGTTCGCGAAGGCGTCGGGGCAGGCCGCCAAGCGACTGCGCGACCGACTGAACGACCACCGCGACCGCTGAGGAGGCGACCGGTCGGGGATCGGCCGGCGGGCTGTCAGGATCGGCCGGCGACCGGCGGGCGACCCATCACCGCCCCGTCGACGACGACGGGCCCGCCGATCGGCCCGTGTCCGACCCGTGCCCGGCGCTCGACGGGTTCGACCCGACGGAAGGGTGATCCGTATTTACGTCTCCGACGAGGAGAGTGGATATGCTCTCCGAGGGCTTCGCGGTCGTCGCGGTCGCGTTCCTCGCCGGGGGGACCGCGGTCGCGGTCGGGACGGCCGCCTGGCAGAACCGCGGCGAGCCCGGGGCGACCTCGTTCGCGGTCCTCATGGCGGGCGTCGCGATCTGGTCGCTGTCGTACGCCCTCGCGCTCACGGCATTCGACCCCGGCGTCCGTGAGCTGTTCGAGATCCCGCTGGAGGTCGGAAAGGCGATCGTCGCGCCCGCGTGGCTGTGTTTCGCGCTCGGCTACACCGGCCGCGGCGAGTACGTCACGCGGCGACTGGTCGCGGCGCTGTCGGTCGTCCCGGTCGTCACGACGGCGCTCGTCGCGACCGCGCCCTCCCACGGGCTGATGTGGACCGACTACCGGATCGAACCCGCCTTCGGCTCCGCCACGGTCGCGTTCGACCCCGGCATCTGGTTTTACGTTCACGCGGCGTTCGGGTGGGTCGTCATCGGCTCCGGCATGGTGTTCCTGCTCGGTCCGGTGCTGTCGTACGGCGCGCTCTACCGGGACCAGGGGATCGCGCTCATCCTCGGCGCGGCGGTGAGCTTCGCCGCGCACGTCAAGGCCGTGTTCTTCCTGCCGCCGGTGCCCGTGCTCGATCTCACGCCGCTCACGCTGGCGGCGACCGGGGTGCTGTTCGGCTTCGCGCTGTTCCGCTTCGACCTCCAGGGGCTGTTGCCGGCGACGCAGGCGCTGGGCCGCCGCGCCGCCATCGAGGACGTGGGGGTGGGGCTCGTCGTCGTCAACAGCGACGGGCGGATCATCGAGTTCAACGCGGCGGCCCGACCGGTCCTCGGGATCGGCCGCGGCGGAGCCACCGGTGATCCGGACGGCGACCGCGACGGCGACGGAGACTACGGCCCCGACCGCGACGGCGACGAGGACCTCGACCGCACAGTCGCCGGCGACTCACTCACGGCGTACGTGCCGGACATCGACCTCGCGGCCGACGGTCCCCAGCGGATCGAGCAGTCCGACGAGACCGGCTACCGAGTGTACGAGGCGACCGTTTCCGGCATCGAGGACCACCACGGCCGCCCGGTCGGGTACACGATCACCTTCGCGGACGTGACCGACCGGGAGGCGCGCCGACAGCGCCTGGAGGTGCTCAACCGCGTGCTCAGACACAACCTCCGCAACGACATGACCGTCGTCGTCGGCAACGCGGACCTGCTGGTCGAGCGCGTCGACGAGGACGACCGGCCGCTCGCTGACGCGATCAGCCGGCGCGGGCGAGCGCTCCAGCGCCTCGGCGAGAAGGCCCGCGACGTGGAAGACGTCCTCGACGACGAGACCGACGCCCGGGAGACGGACGTGGTGGACCTCGTTCGGACGGCCGTCGGCGACGTGCGCGACCCGTATCCCGACGCCTCGATCGCGCTCGACGCTCCCGATCGACTCTCCCTTCACGTTCGCCCGCCCGTGTTTCGGGTCGTCGTGGCGAACCTCGTGGAGAACGCGCTCGAACACGGCGGCGACGGCGTGCGCGTCCGCGTCTCGGTCGGCGTCGACGACGACGGCGTCCGTGTCGTCGTCGCCGACGACGGCCCCGGCATCCCGGAGGGCGAACTGGAGAGCCTCCGCTCGGGCACCGAGACGGCGCTGAGCCACGGGAGCGGCCTCGGCCTGTGGGTCGTCCAGTGGGGGACTCGCCTGCTCGGGGCCGACTTGTCGTTCGAGGGTCGCGATCCCAGCGGCACGCGGGTGAGGGTGACGCTCCCCCGGTCGACGCTCGTCGCCGGCGACGACGGGGGCGATACCGATTCGGTCGACGCAGACGGGACCGAGACCGCGGCGGACGACGACGCAGCGGACGCCAGCGCGGCCGACGACGGCGCGGCCGACGACGACCGGGAAGACGCCGGCTCCCGGGAGGCTCACACCGCACCCGACGACACCGGAGCGGGCGGGGAGGGACGGCCCCCCGGGCCGTCGCTGGCCGACCGCGACGACGGTACGTGACTCCGGTCGACAGGCGGTACCGGAAGGCGCGACTCCGGGCGAGAGGCTACCGGAAACCGTGATCCGGGAGCGTCCTCACGCGGCCGCGCAGTCGACGCAGACGCCGGCGGCCCGGTCGTAGTGGTCGTCGCAGACGACCGCCCCGCACCGCTCACACGAGGCCGACGCCTCGGCGGTCTCACACACCTGACAGAGTTCGCTCGCGTGCATGATCGTCGCGGCGTACCCGGCGCGAGCACTTGGTCGCTGCGACGGTTCCCGCGGAGAGCCGGCGAGGGGTTTACGGTCGCTCGCCGCCGAGTCGGGGTGTGGACCGCGACGTACTGATCCTCGGGATCGCGGCCGTGCTCGGCGGGCTATCGGTGACGCTCGCGATGGTGGGCATCGCCCGCTCGCCGTTCGTGCTGATCGTGGCGGTCCCCCTCGCCGCGGCCGCCTACTTCATGTGGTACCAGGCCTCGGGTCGGATGCGCGAACGCCTCCACGAGCGGGCGAGTCGCGAGCGCGCGGCCGCCGACGCCGCGGAAGGGGCTCGGGGGGCCCGATCCCGGTTCGCCCGCGAGGCCCGCGCCCGGATGGGCGACGGCGGCCGCGTCGGCGCGAACGGTCGACGGCGGCAGGCCGGCCCGCGCGGTCCGAACGGTCGCCGCGGTCGCGGCCCGACGGGCGGGGCGTCGATGACCGGCAACGCGGGGATGCCGCCCGGAGACGCCCGCCGGACGCTCGGCGTCGACGCCGACGCCTCGGAGTCGGCGGTGAAGTCCGCCTACCGCGAGCGCGTCAAGGAGACCCACCCCGACTCCGGCGGCGACGAGGAGGAGTTCAAGCGCGTCAACCGCGCGTACGAGGTTCTGACGGAGGAGTGAGTTCCGAAACGAGGAGTGAGTTCCGAAACGAGGAGTGAGCTCCTGGATGAGGAGTGTGGTCTGACCGAAGAGCGATGGCAGTTTGAACCCCTTCTGGCGGCCCGTGGCGAACTCGTCGTTGTCCGACAGATCCTCTCCGTTCCCCCTCCGCCAGCCCCGTGTGAATGAGACGCATACGCGTGAAAACCGTTATACTGACTCACCCCTACCCCTCGGCCATGGGCGCTGACCGGGCCGTGCTCCGCCGGACCATCGAGCGCGGCGAGGAGGAAGGCGGGAACGTCGAGTTCAAGACGCGGCTCACCCGCGAGGTCCACCTCGCGGAGGGACGCATGGAGTCGCTCGCGGCGCAGCTTCGCCACCGGGTGCTCTCGGGGGACGGCGAGGCGCTGTACGTGGTCGGCGTCACCGACGACGGCGGCATCGCCGGCATCGCCCCGACCGCCTTCTCGGAGTCGATGGACGTGCTCTCGCTGTTGGCCGAGGAGGCCGACGCGCACATCCACGAGGTGGAAACGTGGGCCGCCGGCGACGGCGAGGCTGAGGGCGGACTGGTCGGCCTGGCGACGGTGCGCGAGGGCGCGGCGCTGGAGGCGGACGACGACCACATCGTCGTCGGGACCGCGGGCCACGTCGACCACGGGAAGTCGACGCTCGTCGGGACGCTCGTCACCGGACAGGCCGACGACGGCGAGGGCGGCACCCGGTCGTACCTCGACGTGCAGCCCCACGAGATGGAGCGCGGGCTCTCGGCGGATCTGAGCTACGGCGTGTACGGCTTCGACGACGAGGGGCCGGTCCGAATGGACAACCCGGACCGCAAGAGCGACCGCGCCAGGGTGGTCGAGGAGGCGGACCGACTCGTCTCGTTCGTCGACACCGTCGGCCACGAGCCGTGGCTCCGGACGACGATCCGCGGACTGGTCGGCCAGAAACTCGACTACGGGCTGCTCACGGTCGCGGCCGACGACGGGCCGACGAAGACCACCCGCGAGCACCTCGGCATCCTGCTCGCGATGGAACTGCCGACGATCGTCGCGATCACCAAGGTCGACGCCCCGCCCGAGGAGCGCGTGCTGGAGGTCGAGCGCGCGGTCGAGTCGATGCTCAGGGACGTGGGCAAGACTCCCCTCAGGGTCGAGCGTCACGGCGTCGCCGCCGCTGTCGAGGAGATCGGCGACGGCGTCGTCCCCGTGTTGCAGACGTCGGCGGTGACCAAGCGGGGCCTGGGCGACCTCGACAGGATGCTCGAGTCGCTGCCGAAGCGCGCCGACAACGCCGACGGCGACTTCCGGATGTACATCGACCGCACCTACGACGTGAAGGGCGTGGGCGCGGTCGCCTCCGGCACGATCCGGTCGGGCGAGGTGGAGGCTGGCGACGAACTCCTCCTGGGGCCGATGCCGGACGGTTCCTTCCGCGAGGTCGAAGTCCGCTCCATCGAGATGCACTACCACCGCGTCGACAAGGCCAGCGCCGGCCGGATCGTCGGCATCGCGCTCAAGGGCGTCCGGGAGGCGGAGATCGAACGCGGGATGGCGCTGGTCCCCCGCGACGCCGACCCCGAGCCGGTCCGCTCGTTCGACGCGGAGGTGATGGTGCTCAACCACCCGACGCGGATCCGCGAGGGGTACGAGCCGGTCGTCCACCTGGAGACCGTCAGCGAGGCCGCGGTCTTCCACCCGGAGGGCGGCCGCCTGCTCCCCGGCGACACCGGCGAGACGGAGGTCCGATTCAAGTTCCGCCCGTACCTCATCGAGGAGGGCCAGCGGTTCGTCTTCCGCGAGGGTCAAAGCAAGGGCGTCGGCACGGTCACGGGCGTGCACTACGCCGACGACTGACACCGCTTTGACTCTGTTGAGGCGTTTTGTTAGACGTGGTTCTTCATGAAATCGCCGTTGGGTAGGGTTGCGAATTTACTGGATAGGCTGGATATGTCGAGGTGAGCTACCAATCACTTGTATCGGGAGAAGGGCATAACGGCCAAGCCGAACGACGAGAGTAATTTTTTATATCCGGATAGCAACAAGTGAGATTGCTGTGAACAACGGCTCCAGGTCGAACACCTTAGTCGTCGCGTAACGGACGCGGTGGGAAACGGTTCGGCCGGCTCGTCAACTGTGGGCTTCTCGACAGGGAAGTTCGCTGCTTGACACCTGGTTCGCGCTTGCGCTTAGCCGTGCGTGGACCACGATCTGTGGGTTCCTCATGGAGAGCGTAGCGCGTCTGCCGCCTCGATAGTCAACCGCTATGAGCTGCCGAACCAACAAAAATGATCGAGACATCTCCGGCCTGGCTGGAGTTCGACCAGAGGAGTCGCTCCCGAAACACAACTGAGCCGATTCGCGACTACGTACTGATTGGCAAATTCTCGCGGGGAACCCGTTGATGACGCGGACCCCATATACTCTACCGCTCGAATCGAGAGTTTCGGAAGGCCCGCAGAGATACCAGTTCCACACCGCCGATGGTGTCTGCTCAAAAGACGCATTCCGGACGTCTGAACTGCAACTTCTGGAATCACTATGGGAGGCCGACGTAGGCGATCTGCTCTGTCCCGAGGCAAACTACGGCGTCGTTGGGACTATTCTCTCTGCAAAAGGAGAATCTGTCCAGATGACTGAGTCGAGTGCTCGAGCGACCCATATTTGTGAGAAAAATATCAGAGAGAACGATGCCGACGCAGAGGTCTCTCTCTTGGCTGATCTGACGACAGTAGAACGGGAGTTCGATACGGTGGCGTATGCTCCGAAACCGTATACCGCGCTGCCAGTTGGAAAACAACGGATTGCAGATTCCCTCGCGGTGTTGCGTACGGGTGGAAGCCTCTACGTGGCGGCATCGAAACAATCCGGATTGACACGGTACAGGGATTGTCTACAGGAACTGGGTGCCACGGTTGAGCAAGTGAGTAAGAGTGGAGATTCTCGCCTTCTCAAGGCTACACGCCCGAAGAAGTACAATCCGACAAGCTACGTCTCACCTGAAGTAATACAAGCGACGATAGATGGGATCGAACCGCGTCTCGTTACTGTCCCGGGCTTGTTTTCGGCCGCAGAGGTAGACCGGGGGACTCGCCTCCTCATGGAATCTGTTGCAATCGAGGACGGGGAACAGGTACTGGACGTTTGCTGCGGGTACGGGGCCATCGGAGCATACGCGGCGCACGTTGCCGAGTGTGACGTATGGCTCTCGGACGACAATAAAATCGCGACAACGTGTGCAGAATGCACGCTTGAGAAGTCAGATGTTGACGGGACAGTTGTGACCGCAGATTGTGTTGAAGGGGTTTCCCACCAGACGTTCGACAGAGTACTGTGTAATCCACCGACTCACGCAGGTGAAGGGGTTCTCTCCGAGCTTTTTGCTGGGATTCACGGCGTGCTGGATGACAACGGAGTACTCTGTATTGTACATCACGCAGAGCTTGATTTGAGTGATCACCTCTCGCGATTTAGTAGTGTAGAGAGGGGTTGCACGGGAGAGGAACACGTTGTTCTGGAGGTAACACCGTAGGTAGCGAATAGCCCTGACCGTCGAGAAGAGTCGCCACTCGAATCGGGTCCTCTCTGCCCGTTTGGGTACCTTACCGCTCGACAGATCTGCTGTATTTATCGACACCCGCCAAACCCATTACCGCTCGAGAATTCCGATAGAGCCACCGATCTCCGGCTTCGACCGAGATCCCCCGATCCAGATTCAGTTCATCCCGTCCGCGAGCGTCGCCAGCGACGGCACCCGGACGGCGTCGTCCGGCACCGGCCTGCCGTCGCCGACGAGCACCGCCCGCATCCCGGCCGCGAGCGCGGCGGCGGCGTCGGACTGGGGCGAGTCGCCGACGTGGACCGCCGCCGAAGCCGGGACACCGAGCGACGAGAGCGCCGACTCGAAGGGCTCGGCCGCGGGTTTGGCCGGCGCGTCGTGGCCGGCGAACACCACGTCGACGGCGCGGTCTGCGAGGCCGACCGCCCGGACCTTCTCGGCTTGCGCGTCCGGCGGGCCGTTCGTGACGACCGCGAACGGGACGCCCTGGGCCTCCAGCGCGTCCAGCAGGTCGCGCGCCCCCGGTCGCCACGCCACGTTCGCGTGGTCGCGCTCGGCGGCGAACGCCCGCGCCACCCTGCGCCCGAGCTCCGGGTCGCGCCCGCGCTCGGCACACAGCGCTGCGAAACACGCCTCTCTGAGCTCCGCCATCGAGTCGGTTCGGTTGTTGAACTCGGCGAAGCGATCGTAGTACGCGTCAACCTCGAACGCCGGATCGACGCCGACGGCGTCGAAGGCGGCCCTCAGCACGGCTCCCGGCGACCGTCGGTAGGCGACGAGCGTGTCGTCGAGGTCGAACGTCACCGCCGCGGCGTCGGTGAGGACGTCGGCGACCGCGCCGTCGCCGGACGGGCTATCGGGCATCGTCGCGGAGGGCGGAGAGTGCGTCGGTGGCAACGTACCGTCCGTCCCGGCGCTCGGCGAGATCGAGCAGGAGAAACCATCCCAGCAGGAACTCGACCCGTTCGCGCCACACCGCCTCCCAGTCGTCGGTGCGGTAGCGCTCCCACTCGGGCACGCGGTCGACGAACCCCGCGAACGCCTCGTCGGCGGTCAGCGACTCGGATTCGGTCAGGGCGTCGCCCACGTCGCTCGCGCCGTACACCCCCGACAGCAGGTGCTCGCGGAGGTGCTCGGCGGTCGGCTCCGCGCGGATCCGACGGAAGCCGTCGGGCGTCTCCTCCGCGAGTCCGACGGCTCGCAGGAAGGTGAGCCACGTCCGAGCCACGTCGCGCGAGCGGAACCCGACCCGGCGCATCAGGCGGGCACAGCAGTCGTCCTCGCTGCCCGGCACCAGCGGGACGGCGGCGTGGGCGTCGGCGACGAGCCCGAGCGACTCGGGCGGTTCGGGGACCAGCTTGAACTTCATCGGTCGCGTTCAGCGGTAGTCGAACGACTCGGCCAGCAGGTCCTCGCGCGTCTCCCCGAGCGCGTACGTCGGCCCGTCGAGCACGTCGACGGTGACGGCGGCGGGCGCGAACACGCCCTCGTCGAGCTCGTAGAAGTCGTACTCCGCGTCGGCGAACACGTCGGCGAACGGACGGCCGTACTCGTCGGCCGCGCTGGAGGGGAGTTCGTCGAACCGGTCGAACTCCTCGCTCACGGTGAGGTGGACCTCGCCGCCGTACGCCAGGGCGTCGTTCGTTCGCCCCATCGCCTCGGTCTCGTCGTAGCTGACCGGCGCGACGGGGGCGCTCCCCGCGACGGACTTCACGTTCTCCGGGTCGTAGCCCAGTTCGAACAGCCGGAAGACGGCCAACTCGGCGGCGCGGGCGGCCGCGGTGACGCTGCCGGCGGTCGACCCGAGCGCGGTCGTCGGGAGGTAGACGGCCTGCGCGTTCACGTTCGCCCGTTCCGCGACGTGTTCGGCCACGGCGTCGCCGGGGAGCGTCGCGCTCTCGACGCACAGCACCGTGAGGTCGAACTCGTCGTAGTAGCCCAGCGCCTGGTACTCGCGCTCCTCGCCCACGAGCGCGCGGGCGGGCCCGGAACCGAGCCCGGCGAAGCCGTCGAGATCGAGCTCCCAGCCGGCCTTCTGCGATCCCAGCAGGGCGATCCCGGGGTGGTCGGTCGTCAGCTCCACGTGCGGGGTCGGCGTCCCGTCGACGCGACCCATCCGGGTCTGCACGGTCGCGAGGCCGGCGGTCTGTATCTCCGCGAGGAGGAGGCCGGCCTCGAGGCCGCCGTCGGCGTCGACGCCGAAGTCGACGACCGTCGCGCCCGAGTCCAGTTCGTAGGCGGCGACGTTCAGCTCGTCGGCGAAGTCGAGCGCCTCGTCGACCAGCTCCACCGCCATGCGATTGAGGCTGTCCATGGCCGGGCTTGGGCGGCATCCCGGTTAAGTTCGGTCTTGTGCGACCGTCGCCGAAGTCGCCGGCCGCGGGGAGACGGGTCCGATACGCAGTCGTGGGCGGTGCGGCACGAAGCCCTCGGCGCCGTCCATCCGAGCCGGCTTCGCTGACCGTTCCTGTGGGCGGAGCGGCACAAGGACCTCGCCGCCGTCTCCCCGAGCCGGCTTTGCCGGCTCGCGCTAGTCGTCGCCGACCGCGCCCGCCCCGAACTCCGCGGTCACGGCCCCGCCCTCGGCGGCGTCGGGCAGCTCCTCGCGCACGTCGTCGCCGCGACCCTCCGCGATGACCTGCGCGTAGGCGTCGGGGAGGACGCGCGTGAACTCCGAGACGACCGACTCCCAGTCGTCGAGCAGTTCCGTCGCGCGATCGCTGCCGGTGCGCGCGAGGTGGTTCTCCACCAGGCGGCGCAGCATCGCCTCGTCCTGCTCGGTCAGCTCCTCGGAGAGGCTCACCATCCCCGTGTTCGTCTTCGCGGCCAGTTCACCGTCGGGGTCGTGGACGTACGCGACGCCGCCGGACATGCCGGCCGCGAAGTTGCGGCCGACCTCGCCCAGCACCGCGACGACGCCGCCGGTCATGTACTCGCAGCCGTGGTCGCCGACGCCCTCGACGACGGCCTTCACGCCGGAGTTGCGCACGGCGAAGCGCTCGCCGGCCGTCCCGTTGACGTACGCCTCGCCGTCGGTCGCGCCGTACAGCGCGACGTTGCCGATGAGGATGTTCTCGTCGGCCTCGAAGGCGGCGTCGGCGGGCGTCTCGACGACGACCGTGCCGCCCGACAGCCCCTTGCCGACGTAGTCGTTCGCCGCGCCGACGAGGTGGGCGTCGACGCCGTGTGCGAGGAACGCGCCGAACGACTGGCCGGCCTCGCCCCGGAAGTCGAGATCCAGCGTGCCGGCCGGGAGGCCGTCCTCGCCGTGGGCCTCGGAGATGCGGTTCGAGAGCGTCGCGCCCACGGCGCGGTCGGTGTTGTCCACCTCGGCCGCGAGCGCGGCCGGCTCTCCCGTCTCGACGCTGTCGCCGAGTTCGTCGAGGATCTCCCAGTCGAGCGCCTCCGCGAGGTCGGGGTGATCCTGCTCGCGCACCTTGTGGCGCGGGCCGTCGTCGGACGGCTCGGCGATCATCGCCGACAGATCGAGTTTCCTCGCCTTGGGGTGGTCGACCTCGCGCTGGGAGAGGCAGTCGACGCGTCCGACCATCTCGTCGACGGTGGTGAAGCCCAACTCGGCCATGATCTCGCGCAGCTCCTGGGCGATGAACTGCATGTAGTTGATGACGTGCTCGGGCTCGCCGGGGAACCGGTCCCGGAGGTCCTCGCGCTGGGTGGCGACGCCGACCGGACAGGTGTTCTGGTGGCACTGCCGGGCCATCACGCAGCCCGAGGAGACGAGCGCCGCGGTGCCGAACGCGAACTCCTCGGCCCCCAGCAGCGCCGCGACGGCCACGTCGCGGCCGGTCTTCAGCCCGCCGTCGGCGGAGACTGTGATGCGGTCGCGGAGGCCGGTCGCGCGGAGCATCTGGTTCGCCTCCGCGACGCCCAGCTCCCACGGCAGGCCGGCGTTCTTGATCGAGGTCTTCGGCGACGCGCCGGTGCCGCCGGAGTGACCCGAGATGTGGACCACGTCCGCCTCCGCCTTGGCGACGCCGGCGGCGATGGTGCCGATGCCGGCCTCCGAGACGAGCTTCACGTTGACGTCGGCCTCGGGGTTGGCGGCCTTGAGGTCGTAGATGAGTTGCTTCAGGTCCTCGATGGAGTAGATGTCGTGCAGCGGCGGCGGCGAGATGAGCCCCACTCCCGGGGTGGAGTAGCGGACGTGCGCGATGTACTCGTTCACTTTCGCGCCGGGGAGGTGGCCGCCCTCGCCGGGCTTGGAGCCCTGCGCCATCTTGATCTGGATCTCCTCGGCGTTCGCGAGGTAGTTCGAGGTGACGCCGAAGCGGCCGGATGCGACCTGCTTCACGCTACAGCCGCGCTCGGTGTCGAAGCGCTCGGGGGGCTCACCGCCCTCGCCGGTGTTGGACTTCGCGCCCAGGCGATTCATCGCGATCGCGTTGTTCTCGTGTTGCTCGGGCGAGAGGCTCCCGAGGCTCATCGCGGCCGTCGAGAAGCGCTCGGCGATGTCGCCGACGGCCTCGACCTCTTCGACGGGCACCGGGTCGCGGCCGTTGTCGATGTCCAGCAGGTTCCGGAGTTCAGCGGGCTCGTCGGGGTCGTTCACCTGCGCCGAGAACTCGTCCCACGCCTCGCGGTCGCCCTCGCGGACGGCGGTGTGGAGCGCGTTCACCGAGTGGGGGTTCCAGCCGTGTTTGATCCCCGAGGAACGGTGTTCGTACTCGCCCTGGGTCTCAAGTTCGGGGTCGTCGCCGAAACCGACCGCGTAGCGCTCGCGCAGGTCCGACTCGATCTCCGGGAGGCCGATTCCCTCGGTCCGGATCTCGGTGCCCTCGAAGTACTCGCGCACCAGCCCCGAGTCGAGCCCGACCGCCTCGAATATCTGCGCGCCCTGGTAGGACTCGACCGTCGAGATGCCCATCTTCGCCATCGTCTTCAGCAGGCCCATCTCCAGGGCGTCGCGGTAGGCCGACAGCGCCTCGTCCTCGTCGGCCCCGTCCGGGCCGGCGACGATGTCGCGGACGGTGTCGTACGCGAGGTACGGACACACAGCGCCCGCGCCGTAGCCGACGAGACACGCGACGTGGTGGACCTCGCGGGGGTCGCCCGACTCCACGACGAGACCGGCGCGGGCGCGCAGCCCCTCGCGCACGAGGTGGTGGTGGACCGCGCCCGTCGCCAGCAGGCTCGGGACGTGCATCCGGTCGCGGCCCATCTCGCGGTCCGAGAGCACGATCACGTCCGCGCCGTCGCGAACCGCCGCGGCCGCGCGCTCGCGGAGGTCCTCGACCGCGGTTCGGAGGTCGCCATCGGGGTCGAACGTCATGTCGAGCGTGACCGAGGTGAGGTCGCCGTCGGTGGCGTCGTCTAGACCGCGCAGGGCGGCCGTCTCCGATTCCGTCAGGACCGGCGACTCGTGGACGACCTGCCGGGCGTGTTCGGGCGTCTCCCCGAGGAGGTTGCGCTGGGGACCGAGTCGCGTCTCCAGCGACGTGACCAGCTCCTCGCGGATGTAGTCGATCGGCGGGTTCGATACCTGCGCGAACAGCTGCTTGAAGTAGGTGAACAGCGGGCGGTCGAACTCCGAGAGGACGGAGAGGGGGGTGTCGTCGCCCATCGACCCGACCGGGTCCTTCCCCTGCTCGGACATCGGCCCGATGAGGTGGTTGAGCTGGTCGGTGGTGTAGCCGAAGGCCGCCTGCTTGCTCCGGAGGTGGTCGTCGGGCTCCGTCGCCGGCGACGGGTCGGTGGCGTCGGTCACGCCGACCAGGTCGCGCTGTTCGGCCTCGACCCACTCGCCGTACGTCTCGTCTGTGAGGTCGGCGAACACCTCCTCGTCGTCGAGGACGCGTCCCTCCCGGCGGTCAGCGACGAACGTCTCCCCCGGCCGGAGGCGGCCGCGCTCGCGGACCTCCTCGGGGTCGTGCTCGAGCGCGCCGACCTCGCTGCCCATCACGAGGCGGTTGTCGGTCGTCACGTCGTAGCGGCACGGCCGGAGGCCGTTGCGGTCGAGCACGCCGGCGACGCGGTCGCCGTCGAAGCCGATGACCAGCGCGGGGCCGTCCCACGGCTCGACCAGCGAGGCGTGGTAGTCGTAGAACTCCCGACGCGCCTCGCTCATCGCGTCGTCCTTCCGGTACGCCTCGGGGATCATCATCCGCAGCGCGTGCGGGAGGTCGCGACCGCCGTTGAGCAGGAGGTCGAGCGTCTCGTCGACGGAGGCCGTGTCCGACTGGTTCGGGTCGGAGATGACCGGTCGGATCGCGTCCAGCTCCTCCTCGGTGAAGCCGCCGTCCGCGAGGTCCGACTGGCGGGCGCGCATCCAGTTGACGTTCCCCTGGATGGTGTTGAACTCGCCGTTGTGGACGATGTTGCGGTACGGGTGCGCGAGGTGCCACGCGCCGAGCGTGTTCGTCGAGAAGCGCGCGTGCACCAGCGCGACGCCCGAGGTCAGGCGCTCGTCGGTCAGGTCGGGGTAGTACGCGGGGAGCTGGTCGGCCTTCAGGAGGCCCTTGTAGACCACGCGCCGTCGATCCAGCGAGCAGACGTAGAAGCGCTCGCCGCCGTCGGCGTCCTCGGCGGCCGTCTCGACGGCGCGTCGGGCGACGTACAGTCGTCGGTCGAAGGTGTCGTCGTCGAGCTCCGCGTCCTCGGCGGGCGCGACGAACGCCTGCCGGACGTCCGGCTCGGACTCCAGGGCCGTCGCGCCCAGGTCCGCGCCCGCGGCGTCGGTGGGCACGTCACGCCACGCGATCACCGTCAGATCGTACTCCGCCAGCGTGGACTCGAACAGCGCCTCCACGTCGCCGCGGGCGGCGTCGTCGGTCGGCATGAACAGCGACCCGACGGCGTACGTCTCCGGGAGGTCGCCGACGACCGACTCGAAGAATCCGTCGGGGCGTTCGACCATGATGCCGGCCCCGTCGCCGGTGTTCTGTTCGGCCCCGGTCGTCCCTCGATGCTCGAGGTTCTCCAGTAAGTCGAGTGCGTCCGATACTACGTCGTGTGATCGCCCGCCGTCGAGGTCGACGACGGCCCCCACACCACAGTTCGAGCGCTCGTCGTCCGGGTCCGCCAGGCCCCCGACGTGCGCCGACGCGTCCGGCTCAGTCATGCGTGACTATCTGCGGCCTCCGGCTAAAGGGTTGACCCTAAACGGCTAAGGGTGTGTTATTGGCATATTAGGTTGTACAAGGACAACCGTATGTTCTCGGACGATCCTGAAGGATACCGATCGCGAGACGGCGCGCGGTGACTCGACACCGAGTTGTCGCTCGTCACGAGGGAGACGGAGGTGAATCGCGGCGACGGAGAGTCAGTACGACTTCGCGAAGTACGCCGTCCGCGTCGCGTCGTCGCCGCAGACCGCGCAGGCGTCGTCGTGGTCGGAGCCGTGGCGCTCGTCGTCCTCCTCGAACGGGACCATCACGATCTCGGCGGCGATCTGGTCTTTGATCTCCTCCTCGCACGCCTCCTCGCCGCACCAGGGCGCTTTCACGTAGCCGCCGTGCTGGCCGATGGTCCCGAGGATCTCGTTTCTGGAGTCGGCCTCGCGCACCTCGCCCGCGAGGTTCTCCTCGGCGGCGGCGTACAGCTTCCCGTACACCTCGTCGAGGTGTTCGCGAGTCGCCTCGGCGACGCCGTCGCGGTCGACGGTCGACTCCTCGCCGTCGGGGCGATGGACGACCGTTACCTCGTCGTCTTCGACCTCGTACGGGCCGATCTCGAAGCGGACGGGCACGCCGTTGAGCTCGTGTTCGTTGAACTTGAAGCCGGGATTGCGCGTGTCGCGGTCGTCGAGTTCGACGCGGATCCCCGCCTCCTCGAGTTCCTCGGCGACGCCCTCGGCGTACTCCAGCACCTCGTCTTTCGTCTCCTCCTGCCAGATGGGAACGATCGCGACCTGCGTGGGCGCGACCGTGGGGGGAAGGACGAGCCCCTGGTCGTCGGAGTGAGTCATGATCAACGCGCCCAGCGCACGCCAGGACAGCCCCCAGGAAGTGGTGTGTGCGAGGCGCTCCTCCTCGTCGGCGTCGGAGAAGGTGATGTCGAACGCCTCCGCGAAGCTCGTCCCGAGGTAGTGGGAGGTGCCCCCCTGCACGGACTTGCCGTCGGGCATCAATGCCTCGACGGTCGTGGTGGTGTCCGCGCCGGGGAACGTGTCGTGGTCGGGCTTCTGCCCCCGGAGGACGGGGATCGCGAGGAAGTCCTCGTAGACGGACTCGTACTGGTCGAGGCGCGTCATCGTCTCCGACCACGCGTCGTCGCGGTCGACGTGGGCGGTGTGGCCCTCCTGCCAGAGGAACTCCTTCGTGCGGAAGAACGGCTTCGTCTCGGTCGCCTCCCAGCGCACGACCGAACACCACTGGTTCACGCGCAGGGGCAGGTCGCGGTGGCTTCGGACCCACTGGCTGATGTAGGGCGTGATGATGGACTCGGAAGTGGGTCGGACCGCGAGCCGCTCGTCGAGCTCCTCGTGGCCGCCGTGGGTCACCCACGCCACCTCGGGGTCGAAGCCCTCGACGATGTCCTTCTCGGCCTCGAGGTACGACTCGGGGATGAACATCGGGAAGTAGGCGTTCTGGACCCCTGTGCGCTTGAACTTCGCGTCCAGGAAGTTCTGGAGGCGCTCCCACAGCGCGTACCCGCGGGGTCGGGTGATGATGAACCCCGACATTCCCTCGGGCGCGTAGTTCGCGAGGCCGGCCTTCCGGACGACCTCGGCGTACCACTCGCCGGTCTCGTACTCCTTCGACTTCGTGATCCCCAACTCCTGGTCGTCGTCGCCGGAGTCGGCGGACTCGTGTTCGCTCATACTCGTGGATATCGGACTGCCGTCTTAAACTCGGTGCGTTCGGGTCGCCGTGCGGTGCCGGTCCGCGGCTCGAGACCGACGTGTGATGAAAGATGGGTGCGTGGCTACGCGCCACGCGGCGGGACCCGAACGCGGCGGCGTCGCCGTCGGCGACGGTGACCGAATCGGCGTGCGGCGACTGCGACGCGCATGGATAGCCGGTGTGTCCGACCCGGCAAGAGCGTTGTCCCGTCGTGACAGACGGTGTCGTCCCACGGGAACGACTTACCCGGCCCGCCTCGTTCGCTCGCGTATGCCGCTGACTCGCGTCGCCCTCGACGCGGACGACACCGAAGACGTCCTCGCCCTGTACCGGGAGTACGGCTGGTGGGACGACCGCGACCGCGACGACGTGGAACGCGCCCTCGCGAACACCGACGTCGGCGTCGGGCTGCGCGACCACGACCACGGTCGGGACCCCGCCACCGGCGACCTGGTCGCCGCCGCGCGCGTCGTCACGGACTTCGTCTACTACGCCCGCGTCTACGACGTCGTCGTCGCGGGCGACCGTCGCGGCGAGGGTGTGGGCACCGCACTCATGGAGGCGGTTTCCGAGCACGAGGATCTCCGCGACGTTCACCTCGTGCTCCTGTGTCGCGACGGCCTCGTCTCGTTCTACGAGTCGATCGGCTTCGAGCGATACCCCGAGTCGGTCGCCGTGCCCGACGAGGGAGTGGACGGCGAGCGAGAACTCGCGCAACTGATCCGCGTCAGCGGCGACGCGGATCGGGAGTGAGCGGCACTGGGTCCCGATTCACCCCAGGTGGACCGATCAGGGTTCCTCCCGATCTTCAGCACGGCCGCCGTCCCGAACCTCCGCCGGCTCGACCGCGAACGGGCTCTCGGTCTCGCGCCACGACCACCCCGGGAGTCGGGTCTGAAATCCCGCCGCGAGCGCGGCGTCGAGGTCGTCCGCGCCGGCGGCGTCGTCGGGGCCGCCGTGCGTTCGCGCGTCCGCGAGGTGAAACGTCGCCTCCGCGAGCAGCGCCAGCGGCTGTCCGCCCGCGATAGTCGAGGCGAGGCGACGACCCAGCAGCTCGTCGACGACGAACCCCGGGTAGTCGCCCTCCACGTCGAGATCGCGCAGGAGCCCCGCCAGCGCGGCGACGTTGACCGCGCGGTCGCCGTCGGCGAACACCGCGTCCACCTCGCGGCGATACCCGGCCGGGGTGACGGCGTCGACCTCCGTCTCGAACAGCTCCGAGAGGACCTCGCGCGTCTCGTTGACCAGGGGGACGACGCTCGCGCGCTCGCGCAGGCGGTCGCGCTCGGCGGCGACCGCGGCGGGCGTGACTCGCATGACTGGAGTCACGGCGGGCGCGGGGTAGTGTTTTGCGAAGGGTTTTATAACACGGGGCGGATACGGGGAGGTAAGCGGGTTTTCCGTCGCCCACACGGGCAGCGATAACGGAGCGTCCCGTACTCATGCAGTCTTCCACTCACAGCCGGCCCGGGGGCATAGCGTCCGACAGCCGTGCCCCGCGGCACCCGCGACGATTCGCCTACATATGAGTCAAGTCGAGAAGCAGTTAGCCGACACGAAAGCACAGATAGAATCGGAGATCCCGGACGACGTCTCGGTGACCGACGTGAAGTACGAGGGTCCCGAGCTCGTCATCTACACGCGCCATCCCAAGGAGTTCGCCCAGAACGGCGACCTCGTGAGACGGCTCGCGTCGAAACTCCGCAAGCGCATCACGGTCCGCCCGCATCCGGACGTGCTCTCCAAGCCGCGCGAGGCGAGAGCGAAGATCGAGGAGATCATTCCCGACGACGCCGGCGTCGCCGACCTCGATTTCCACGAGGACACCGGCGAGGTCGTCATCGAGGCCGAAAAGCCCGGCATGGTCATCGGCCGCCGCGGCTCCACGCTCCGTGAGATCACGCAGGAGGTCGGCTGGACGCCCGAAGTCGTCCGCACGCCGCCGATCGAGTCCTCGACGGTGTCGAACGTCCGCAGCTTCCTGAAGAACGAGCGCGAGGAGCGCCGCGACATCCTCGAGCGCGTCGGTCGCACCATCCACCGCGAGGAGATGGCCGACGAGCAGTGGGTCCGGATCACCACCCTCGGCTGCTGCCGCGAGGTCGGCCGCGCCTCGTTCATCCTCAACACCGCCGAGACGCGCATCCTCGTCGACTGCGGCGACAAGCCGGGCGCGGAGGGAGAGGTGCCGTACCTCCAGGTTCCGGAGGCGCTCGGCGCGGGCGCACAGAACGTCGACGCGGTCGTGCTCACGCACGCCCACCTCGACCACTCGGCGCTCGTTCCGCTGCTGTTCAAGTACGGCTACGACGGGCCGATCTACTGTACGGAGCCGACGCGCGACCTGATGGGGCTGCTCACGCTCGATTACCTCGACGTGGCGAGCAAGGAGGGCCGAACGCCGCCGTACGAGTCGGCGCAGGTGCGCGAGGCGATCAAACACACGATCCCGCTGGAGTACGGCGACGTGACTGACATCGCCCCCGACGTGAAGCTCACGTTCCACAACGCAGGCCACATCCTCGGGTCGGCGGTGTCGCACTTCCACATCGGCGACGGCCTCTACAACGTCGCCTTCTCCGGCGACATCCACTACGACGACACCCGCCTGTTCAACGGGGCGGTCAACGACTTCCCGCGCGTGGAGACGCTCGTGATGGAGTCCACCTACGGCGGCCGCAACGACTACCAGACCGACCAGGAGGACTCCGAGCGCAAGCTGATCGAGGTGATCAACGAGACGTACGAGAACGACGGGAAGGTGTTGATCCCGGCGTTCGCGGTCGGGCGCTCCCAGGAGATCATGATGGTGCTCGAGGAGGCGATGCGCACCGACAAGATCCCGGAGATGCCGGTCCACCTCGACGGGATGATCTGGGAGGCGACGGCGATCCACACCACCTACCCCGAGTACCTCCGCGACGAACTCAGGGACAGGATCTTCCACGAGGACGAGAACCCGTTCCTCGCCGACCAGTTCAACCACATCGACGGCGGCGAGGACGAGCGCCAGGAGGTCGCCGACGGCGGCCCCTGCATCGTCCTCTCCACCTCGGGGATGATGACGGGCGGACCGATCATGTCGTGGCTGCGCCACATCGGCAGCGAGGAGGAGTCCACGCTCACCTTCGTCGGCTACCAGGCCCAGGGAACCCTCGGTCGCCGGATCCAGAACGGGTGGGACGAGATCCCGGTACAGGACCCCCGCGACCGCAGCCGCGAGTCGACGATCTCCCTGCGGATGGGCATCGAGGTCGTCGACGGCTTCTCCGGGCACGCCGATCGCCAGGGGCTGGAGAACTTCGTGAAGACGATGAACCCGCGCCCGGAGAAGGTGCTGTGCGTCCACGGCGACGAGCGCTCCGTGCAGGACTTTTCCTCGGCGCTGTATCACGACTACAACATGCGGACGTTCGCGCCGAAGAACCTGGAGACGTTCCGGTTCAAATAAAGAACCGCTTTTCTGATGGGGGTTTCCTCGGTCGCTCGCTGCGCTCGCGCCCTGCGGGAACCCCCATTGAAAACCCGTTCATGACAAAACCTCCGCTCACTCGGGCCTACGGCCCTCGTTCGCGGTACGACACGGAATAAGACCGCCCGCAAACCATCGGTGACTGGGGCAAGGGGGATTACCGCCGGTACTCAAGTCCCACGCCATCGAGGAGCGGGTATGCGCCTCGCGCTCATCGCCCACGACGAACAGAAGGACACCCTCGTCGAATTCGCCCGCGAGTACGTCGACACGCTCTCGAAACACGACCTGCTCGCGACGGGAACCACCGGAAAGCGCCTGAACGAGGAGACCGACCTCACGGTCGAGCGCAAGTCGTCGGGACCGCTCGGGGGCGACATGCAGATAGGCGCGGAGGTCGCCGACGGCGACTGTCACGGCATCGTCTTCCTGCGCGACCCGTTGACCGCCCAACCGCATGAACCGGACATCTCCGCACTCCTCCGGATCTGCGACGTGCACGACGTCCCGCTGGCGACCAACCCCGTGAGCGCCGCGTATCTCGTCGAGGGGATCGATCGCGACGTGAGCTATCAGGACCGATAGCCGGTTCGGGCGACTTTTTGACTCGGACCTCCGAAGCGACGCCCGTGCGCTCCGAGATCCCGGTACGCGCTGTGTTCGCCCTCCTCGTGTCGCTCGCGGCCGTCGGGGGACCGGCCGTCGCGCCCGCGACGGCCGCGCCGGAGGACTGCTTCGGCGACGGACGAGACCTCGACGTCGGCACCGAGGGGCCGACGATCGACCTATCGGTGTACACGTCGCTGTTCAGCAACCTCGGCGGCGAGGGCGCGTTCGGCATCTCGGCCGTCGGCTCCACCGGAGAGGTCGAGGTGATATCGCTTCGCACCGGCGTCGTCTTCGCCGGCGTCGGCGACCCCGGCGAGTTCCTCGCCGACCCGTTCTCGCGGTTCGCGATCGCGTTCGACTACCGCCTCTCGTTGCCCATGCTCGCGGCCGCCCCCGGCGACGACACCTACGAGCAGTCCGAGTCGCCCGTCGAGGGCGTCCCCGAGGCCGAGTGTTCGGTCGACTGAGGCGCGCGACAATCTGTCGCCGTCCGTCGACTCGACGCGTCTTCGGCGGGTTCGCTACGATATCGGAGGTGACTGGAGCGCAGACAGGTACTTATCGGCTCCTGTCGTGAGCAGGGTAGAGTAGCCGTGGTACCAGACCCAGGGGCGGGCGACGACCCGCCCGCCGAGGAGCAGGCCGACGACGGCGCGTCCGAGGGCGTCGCCGGGGACGCCGTCGCAGACGAGACACGAGCGCGGGCTCGACTCGACGAGAACCGTCGTCGACTCCTCGGGATCGCCGGCGCGGGGGTGCTCGGTGCCGCCGGGGTCGCCGGCGCGTGGCGCGCGTCGCGCGCCGGCGGGTCGCCGCCGACGGGAACGCCGTCTGCGACGCCCGCGCCGACCGCCACAGAGACGGCGACCGACGATCCGACCGAGACGCCGACGGACGAACCGCCCGGCCAGGTGCCCGCGCTGGTCAGGCGGTACGCGCCCGACCTCTACTACGGCCGGTTGGAGAAGTGGTTCCCGACCGACCCGCGCCCGTACGTCGTCGAGACGGCGGACGGGCGGGTCGTCGACGGGTTCACGGCACTCGACGACTACTCGGCCGCGTTCGCCGAGACCGGTGAACCGCCCGCCCCGACCGTGTTCTACGCCGTCGTCGAGGCGGCAGACGGTATCGACGCGGTCCAGTACTGGCAGTACTCTGTGTTCGACCAGTTCACGGTCAACTTCCATTGGCACGACTGGGAGCTGTTGCAGGTGTTCGTCGACCGCGAGTCCGGCCGACCGCTGCTGCTGTCGGCGAGCGCACACTCCCGGTCGGTGCCGAACAACGAGTTTCTCGACCCCGACCTCTCGGGTGACGCCCGCCCGGGAGTCCTCGCGGAGGTCGGTTCTCACTCCAGCGCGAGCGAGGTCAACGGGCGCGTCCCGACGTTCGAGCGGCTCGCCGGCGGGGATTGGAACTCGGACGTGTCGAACGACTTCGTCGATGTCGCGTCGGGAGACCCGACCAGATTCGCCTACGGCCTCCCGCGCGACGAGGGCGCGCGCCTCCCGTTCGTCATGCCGGAACTCGACGGTCATCGCCTCGACGACCACCCCGACCTCTCGGTCGGCCCCGAGGGGTTCGTCGACGCGGCGGTCACCGTAAGCGACTGGCGCGGGATCCCTCGACCACCGGAGTCGCTCCCGCTTCGCGTCCCCGGGCTCGTCTTCACCCACCCGGAGAGCGCGACGGACGGCGACGCCACCTACGCGCTCGAACCGATCGAGGTCCTCAGCGACGTGATCGACGACTTCGTCGGCCCGCAGTTGAGCTTCGAGTTCGCGGTCCCCGGCTTCCTAGAGGACCGGCTCGCGAGCCACATCACGTCGGTCGGCATCCCCTGGGAGCAAGAGCGGTTCACCGACCCCCTCGCGGACGTTACCGACCCCGCACACCGCCGCCGGATCGACGGCAGGTCGCCCGCGGGACTGCGAGACCGCGTCGTCGGACGGGTGCGACTGCTCGCCTCGGGTGCCGAGGGCGCGCTCGACAGGGTGAGCCAGGGCGCACGCGACGCGCTCGGAACCTCGATCACCGTCTCCTTCGGGAGCCCGCCGGTGGAACTGTGTACGCAGCTCGCGAGTGCGGACCCGGTCGCGTCGGTCACTCGGGCGGGAGTGCTCGGATTCCTCCACGTCGACCCGGGCGAGCATCGACTCACGGTGAACGGTCCCGGGATCGCACCGCTGGCGGTCGGGTTCGTTCACGACGGCGGACTCCACCGCGCCGGCTCGGCGGGCGACCTGACGGTCGTCGCGACCGAGGACGCCGGCTGGATCCGCGGTGACGGCCGTACAACCACGGGAATCGCGCACGTCCGGATCGTCGAAGACTACGCGGGCGTCGTCTACGAGGGAGCGCCGGTGGAGGCGGACCGCTTCGCCGTCGCGGTCCACCGCGACGGCCGCTACACGGTGGAGGTCGTCGACGGCGCTGGCCGCCCGGGCGCGTACCGCGTCACCCCGGCGGACTTCGGCGACGACGGCGAGGCGATCCGCGAGGCCGTCGAGACGGGGAAGGCGAGCCTCGCGGAGACGCTGCGAGCGGAGCTGGCCGACCTCCTCGATCTGGCGAGCGAGTTCGCTCGGCAGGACCGCGGCGGCGACGAGGTCGTCGAGCGGCTTTCGGCCGCGCTGGAGGCCGTCGACGCGGCGACGGCGACCGCCGAGCGCGGCGACGCGCAGTCCGCGAACGACCGGCTGACGCGTGCGGCGGCGGCGCTGGAGGAGGCGCTCGACGTGCTGTTCAGCGAGGATCTCGGCGGCTACGACGACTCGTCGGTGGTGGCGCTGTACCCGCGCGTGCAGGAGGCAATCGACCGGGCAGAGGTGGCCGTGCGAACCGACCTCGCGTGATCGGTTCTGAAGCGGGAACGCGTCCGAAGCGGGAACGCGTCGACGCTCGGCCGCGTGGCTCCCGTCCTGGTATCGGCCGAACCTACTCGACGCGGAGCGTCATCGTGAGCGGCGCGCCCCGCTCCAGGGCGGTGACGAGACGCCGGTCGAAGTCGCCGGCGGCGGCGTCCGCGCCGACCATGATCGTCCGCTCGTCGACGTAGTCGCTCGTTCGACCGACCATGCTTCTGTCGCCCTCGTACGACAGGTCGGGATGGCCGCGACCGGTCACCGTCTGGGTCGCGTCCGCGGCGCTGAACTCGGCGACGATCGTCGCCTCTCGCGAGCGACACGCCTCGACGAACGACCGCGGCACGTCTGCGGGCGTCGCGTCCGCCTCGACGCCGACGATGCAGTCGCCCGCCGGCGTCAACCAGTCGTCGCTCGTCACCTCGAACGTGCTCGCGTGTTCGGCGGTGACGTGCTCGTGACCGGACGCCCGAACCGTCACCTCCCGGACCGGCGACTCCTCGTCGCCGGCCGTGTCCTCGTCCATGTGCCCGATTCGGGCGACCGCGGACAAAACGGCCGCGACTCGGCGGCGTCGCCGGCGCGGTCGCGGTCGGTGACGCGGTCGCGGTCCCGACGCAGTCGCGCTCAGGTCGACCCGGGTCAGTCGAGGTCGATCCCGCCCGCGAGCCGGTCGAGTGCGAACACCGCGACCGCACCGACGACGCCCGCGACCGCGAACTCCCCCGCGAGGCCGGCGGTCCACGCGCCGGCCTCCTCGCCGGCGCGCTCGACGGGCGCGCGAAGCGCCCCGATCACGAGGCCGATCAGGAACGCGAGCGTCGCCTCTCGGCGCGCCGCAAGCGCCGCGCGGACGGCGTGAGCGACGGTCAGCAGGCCGACGACGCCGCCGGCGAGAAAGGCGACGACTGGGACGCCGTCGCGGACGACGGCCGCGGTTGGCCCGCCGGTCGCGACGCCGATCAGCGAGTCGACGAACGTCGACAGCGCCCCGGTCATCCGGTCGTACTGCCCGAGGATAACGAGCAACAGCGACCCCGAGATGCCCGGGAGGATCATCGCGCTGACGGCGACCGCGCCGGCGACGAACGTCGCCAGCGCCGTCTCCCCGAGCGCGGCCGAGGCGCTCCCGGAGACGACGAACGCGATTACGATCCCGCCGGCTCCGGCGACGGCCCGCGCGGGCGTGTCGACCCGGAACTCCCCGCGCAACACGACCGCCGATGCCCCGATCAGTCCGAAGAAAAACCCGTACGTGGGGACGGGAGCGGTCTCGAGCGCGACGTGGAGCGCCCGCGTTACTGTGAGGATCGCCGTCGCGATCCCCGCGCCGAGCGCGAGAAGGAATGCGCCGTCGACCTCTCGAAACGCCGCGCGGAGCCGTTCGCGGTCGCCGCGCAGTCCCGAGAGCGCACGGAGTGCGAGCCCCGGCGTCGCCGCGGTGACGGCGGCGATCAGTCGATCGTAGATCCCCGTGATCAGCGCGATCGTTCCGCCCGAGACGCCGGGGACCGCGTCGGCGGTGCCCATCGCGACTCCCCGGAGATACGTCCCCAGCGGGCCGTGCTCGCGTTCGATTCCCTCGTCTCCGGGGTCGCCGTCACCGTCGCCGTCGACGGCCTCGCCACCGATCCCGTCGCCTTCTACGTCAGCTCCGTCGCTCATCTACGGCGCGAGCGCGTCCGCGCCTCGAACCGGCGCGCGGACCGCGGGTTCGGCGTCGCCGACGAGGGCCACGCCCGCGGTCGAGGTGTCACCAGTCGTCGGACCGGCGGTGGCGGGTCCGTCGGCGTCGATCGAGTCGGAGGTCTGGAACGAGTCGATGCCCGACAGCGCGCTCGTGTTGTCGGAGCCGTTCGTCTCCGTCCCGTTCGCCGTCTCGTTCGTCTCCGAGTCGTTCTGTGCGCCCTCGGGTGCCTGGAGGACCTCCTCCTCCAGGGTGACGCTCACGGTGTCGTCCACGTCGCCGTTCACGACGCCCTCGCTGACGTTGAACGACCCCTGGTTGCGGATGACGTACGCCGACTCGTTGGTCTCGACCTCGCCGGTGACGGTGTAGCCGCCGTCGGCACGGACGCTGACGTTCGTGTAGCCGTTCTCGGGCCCGTACTCGTCGTACCCGGTCGTCGAGTACGGCAGCGTGAACTCGAAGCGTCCGTCCTCATCGGCGGTCGTCTGCTGCTCGTAGGTGAACGTCGAGGCGTTACCGCCGGCCCCCGCGTTCGGCACCTCCATCCGGACGGTGGCGGTCAGCGTCTCGTTGGGGTCGGCTCCCGTGCCCTCGACGGTCGCGCCGGGCACCTTCTCGAAGGTCTTCACCCACTGCGGGCTGGTCTGCTGGAGCTGCGAGGGTCGCAGCCCGACCGCCCGCGACTCGCCGAGCACCGACCGCTGGTACTCGCTGGAGCCGTACGCCGAGGTGTCAGACGTGCTCACGAGCCGGTAGTGTTCCAGCGCGGGGACGTCCTCGCGCGGGAACGACCCGACGCCGCCGATCTGGGCGCTGCCGTCCTCCTCGACGAACTCCTGGGCGGCGGTCTCGTTGGGGAACGGGCGGATCGCCGAGGCGTTCTCGCCGCCCGGGAGGACCTTGTAGGTCGTGCCGTCCTCCGCGGTCACCGTGTCGTAGTCGAACACGATCACCTGCTCGCCGAACAGCGTGTTCACGGTCGGCTCGGCGCGGCTGCCGTGGTACTTGTACAGCCGCACCATCATGCTCTCGTAGTAGCGCTGCTTCTTCTCGTTGAACGCCGCTCGTCCAACGACTTCCCCCTGCTGGTTCCGCTGGAGGACCGGCGAGTAGAAGTCCGACGAGGAGACGTTCCCGTCGTCGTAGAAGACGGTGGGCGCGCCGAACTTCGACCCGATCGTCGTCATCTGCCAGTCGACCATCACGTACCGCATCTCCTCGGCCTCGCCGTCGTCGTCGATCTCAGCGAGCGACTCCTCGGCGCGCTCCTCGCTGGGTGCGAGCAGGTAGTTCGCCGCCGAGGTCGCGCCCTGCTGGAACGGGTTCGCGTGCGGGACGCGCTCGCCGCGCGTGGTGATCCAGTGCCCGTAGTCCCACCACGACATCACGCCGTAGCTCCCCTCGGGGTACTCGAAGTCGTTGCCCGGAGGGCGCTCGTACGTGCCGTAATACTCCAACTCGTCGGCGTTGCCCGCGCCGCCGAGGTTCCCCTGTTCGGGGGTGTTGTCGTCCATCCACTCCAGGTTCTCGTCCCAGATGGTCACAGCGCCCGGAGCCGTGCTGTTGCCGACGCCGACGGCGGTGTTCGTGCGGTCGATCGAGGGCTGCCCCGTGTTGCCCAGCGACAGCGGAACGACCAGTACCGGACCGAGCACGACCATGATCGTCACCGCGACCGCGACGACCTGGTACGTCTCGACGTCCGGCGTCGACAGGTCCCTCGAGAAGTCGACGCCGATGACGGCCAGCGCCTCGCGGAGGAAGTACGCGTTCAGCCCCGCGACCGCGACCGCGAGGTAGTAGTTGAACCGGACCTGCGTGAACGCGGCGGCCGTGATGAACGCCGCCCACACGAACACGAACAGGTGCTCGGCGTCGTATCGGACGCGCGCGGCCGCCCCGAACACGAGCAGCGCGACGAGACCGAGTCCGGCCACTTGGGGGTTCAGGCCCAGCGCGCCCGCGAGGTCGTTGAAGATCGGCGCGCCGACGAACACGAACGCGACGACGAGCGCGGAGCCGCCCAGGTAGTAGTAGTCCGATGTCGTGCCACGCTTCCACAGCGGCTTGACGAGCAGCCAGACAGCCGCCGCGAGCGCCGTGATGAACGCGAATCCGTACTCGGCGAGCACGACGCCGAAGCCGCCGTAGTATCGCACGAGGCCGGACTGGAGGAACGGCTGGGCCTCGCCGATGGTACGCGCCTGTGCATTCGCTGAGAAGCCGACGAATCGGAGGAGGTTGCTCTCGATCGTCGTGAACGGAGCTGCCTCGACGAAGATGACGAGGAGGACGCCGACTGCGCCGAGGAGGCCGACGGTGCCGGCGAAGCCGTACTCGTCGATCCGGTCGTCAGTAAACTCGCGTGCGTCGAACTGTCGAGCGAGGAACGCGAGAAGGACCGCGCCCGCGACCGTCGCGAGCGCGAAGACGGGCTGGACCAGACTGAACTGCGAGGGGGTGAACGATGCCTCCTGGAAGCGAACTAGCGCCATCAGCGCGGTCACGGTCATCGAGACGACCGCGACGAACGCGACGTGATCCGGCGACCGGCCGCCCGCGTAGTCGCTGACGGCCTGGAACGCGACGTAGGCGGCGAAGATGCCCAACAAGAGGACGGCCGGCGGCCACGTCCAGATGTACAGTCCGACCGCGACGCCCGCGATAGCGCTCCACGTCAGCGTCGGCTTCAGTTCGTCCCACTCGCGCGCCTGGACGAGTTCCCAGATGGGTCGGTCGCGCTGGGCGACCGCGAGCGCGATCATGAGCGCGACGACCGCGAAGCCCTGGAAAAACGGCTCGGCGATGTTGTGGTCGGCGAAGCCGACGAGTCCCCGACGGAGGAAGGTGCCGGGGAGGAACATCAGAATGACTGCCCCGAAGAGCCCCGCGAGACGGCCGCCGAGACGTTTGCCGATGAGGTAGGTGGGAACCGCGACGAGCGCGCCGAACACCGCCGGCGCGACGAGGAGGGTCTTAGCGATGAGGGTCTGGGAGGGGGACCCGAGGCCGACGACGAGAGCTGCTGTGGCGACTAGTTGGTCGTAGAGGGTACCGAACTGGCCCTGTGCCGTGCCGAACGGGTAGTACGTCCAGGGGTCGTACGGCATCGTCGAGGGCCAGTTCGCGACGGTGTATCGGACCTCGCGGAGGTGATACCACGCGTCGTTCCCGGAGAAGTACACCTGACCGTCCCGAACGAAGTTGTCGTAGGACTGGAGGCGAACCCACAGCATGAACGCGACGACCGCGACGAGTGCCGGGACATGATAGAGGTCGCGGAGGATGTCCGTGAGCGACTTCCCTTCGAAGGAGTAGTCGATGCCCGGAACGGCGGAGGCGGGATTTCCGCCGTCCGGGGTCGTGTCGCTATCGCTTCGACTCATTGCATCGTAGGACTTGGAAAGCGGGGTTAAGGCTTATGACATCGTCGTCTGTCGGATCGTGTTGACTCGAAACTCGCTCTGTAACACGGTCCAATAGATAAATAACCGTCAGGGACAGAAACTTCTCGCTAATGAACATAGCCCTGATCACGGTCGACTCTCTTCGAGCAGATCACGTCGGATTTAACGGATATGACCGTGATACGACCCCTACGCTCGACGAGCGCGCGGACGAATCCCACATCTTCACCGATACGGTGGCGCACGCATGCGCGACGAGACCGTCCTTTCCATCGATACTGACTTCGACCCATGGGCTTCTATACGGCGGGTTCGACCACCTCGCCGATGAGCAGGTCCCTCTCTCGGTTCCCCTCTCGGATTCGGGGTATGCGACCGCCGGTTTCCATTCAAATCCATATCTCTCCGCACAATTCGGGTATGATCGCGGATTCGACCACTTCAGCGACTCCGAGCGGGATCCCACGTTTGCGTCCCGGCTACGCCGATATGTCTCCGAGAACGTCGGCGGTCGGGTCAACGACCTGCTATCGTGGGTTCACACGAAAACTGAAGAACACGCCGGTGTCGATGTCGGGGACTACTATAAAGACGCAACCACCTTGACCGACGAAGCACTCGAATGGGTTGAATCGGTACAGGAACCCTGGTTTTTGTGGGTACACTACATGGACCCACACCACCCGTATATCCCTCCCTCGGAGCATCAAGCCTTCGGGGAGCCCATCTCCAAACGACGGGGAGTCAAGCTTCGACAACGAGTACTTGATGACCCCGATGGTCTGAGCGAATCGGATTGGAGCGATCTCGTCGATCTCTATGACGCCGAGATCCGCTACACCGACGCTGAAATAGGTCGACTTCTCGATGGTATCGGAAACGCGACGTGGGCAGTTACGGCCGACCACGGCGAAGAGTTCCACGAACATGGTGGCTTCGGTCACAAGAATCGGTTCTACGAGGAACACGTACACGTACCGTTCATGTTGGGTGGCGTTCACGGATCGGGCGTTCACAACCACCTCGTCGGACTGAACGACGTTCCGATGACGCTCCTGCGACTTGCCGACGTGGACGTTCCGGACACCTATCGCGGGGTCGACGCACGCGAAGGTACCCGTGACCGCGTTCTCGGTGGGTGGGCTGGAGACGTAGGAACGGACCTCGATCGTGGTCGACTAATGAGTCGAACTGAGACGGAAAAATACATTCGCGATATCAGCGACGACACGGAGGAAATGTATGATCTATGTTCCGATCCGGAAGAATCTCACAACCGTACCACTTTCCAGGGCAAGTCAGACCACCGAACTGCCGTGGACTCGTTCATTGAGGAGGTCAAACGAACTTCTGAACGGGCTCAAGCCGTCGAGATAAGCGACGACCTCGAAAACCAACTCGAAAATCTCGGATACATGGAATGAATCGAGAAGGGGGATTCGGGCTTGAGGTGTCGAAGGGACTGGTAGCCAAGATT
Organism: Halobaculum sp. CBA1158; assembly: GCF_021431925.1. Classification (NCBI taxonomy): domain Archaea; kingdom Methanobacteriati; phylum Methanobacteriota; class Halobacteria; order Halobacteriales; family Haloferacaceae; genus Halobaculum; species Halobaculum sp. CBA1158. The sequence goes on from NZ_CP090371.1 coordinate 1,284,668, forward strand.
TCTCTCGCCGTTATCGGGTTTCTCGGCAGCATCGTGTTCGCGCGAACTCTCGGTCCGGTCGGATATGGTGCATTCAGCGTTCTCGTCTCGGTCGCGAACATCCTTGACAATCCCGTACGTGGACTGGGGACCGCCTGTCAGAAATACATCGCTGAAGAGGGCCGCAGCGACGGAGAAATACTCACCATCGGTCTGGTTGGGACTACAGTCCTCGGTGGTATCGTGGTCGCAGGGCTATTGATTGTCGGCCCACGTATCAATTACTTCGATATCGAGAACGGGCCATATTACGTAGCCGTAGTGTTCGTCGGGCTCATATTCTTCAAAACGTTACAACCCATGGTTTCCGGTCAAGGGAAGTTCGGCACCGCAGTATTCCTTGACTCACTTCGATCGCTATTCACGATACCACTACAAGTCGCGCTAGTTCTCCTCGGCTGGGGAGTGGGAGGTATGATTTACGGTCTGACGGCCGCCTCTTTGCTAACCGTTCCATTCTCGCTCCGCGTGCTCGGTGTGAGACCGCAACTACCGAGTAAACAGACTGTCGAGGACATTCTCTCGTATTCTAAGTATTCAATATCTAGTAGTTTCGTCGGATCTGCATACGGACAACTGGATATCCTGTTGCTTGGTGCTGTCATAGGCTCTGGCGCATCGGGGCAGTATCGGATCGCGTTGCAACTCGCTTTGCCGGGAGCATTGTTGTCGATGGTCATGGGGTCGGGGCTTCTTGCAGAGGTGAGCTCCCTGGCCAGCCGGGGCGAGGAAGTGGCACAACAGGTGACTAATAACGTCTCGTTCACCTCGTTGTTCGCTATTCCGCTGTTCTTCGGCGCATTAGCCATGCCTGAGTCGATCATCGTCACCGTGTTCGGAGAGGCATATCGTGATGCGGTGCCGTTGCTTATCGGGCTCGCAGTTTATCAAATACTCAAGACACAGTCGGTACAGATCTCTTCAGTACTCGAAGGGTTTGGTCGTCCGGATCTCATGTTATATCTCAGTACGGTCACGCTGGTCGTGAACCTCGGCTTGGGAGTCTTACTCATATTCCAGATGGGTGCCCTGGGTGTCGTCTTGGCAACGATCGTTGCAGAAGGAACAAAACTGGTACTCATGACGTACTATGCGCGTCGCGAGATTCCGTACAATCCGTTTCCACCGGCGATTCGATATCAGGTCGTCGCCGGCGTTGGAATGTTTCTCATCATCGATCTCTTACACGGCTTCTGGGGAGTTTCCTCGTGGTTCGAACTTCTCGGACTCGTCGGAGTCGGTGCCGTCCTCTATGGTCTGTTTCTCGTTTCTCTCTCGGACATTTTCATGGATACGGCTCGTACGATCATCTCTGACGCACAAGAACAGTACCTCGGACGTTGACCCTGGGTATGACAACGAATAGAAGCTCGAATGGTTTCAGGAATCCCCCGAGCAGGTGTCTATCACCATGAATTCGCCGTGTCGTTTGATATTATCACGATTATCTATACTATCCTCTATATATTGCAACACCGAGTTGTCCTCGTCGACCTTATCGACCCACGAGGTCGAGACGACGACGAGACAAGGACGGCGTTTGTCCAAGACGGTACCGATGTTGCTATATTTTGTTCCGACGAGGGTAACCGATCTGTCTCCCACCGCGAACTGTTTCGGAACGTGTACGTTCTTAGTAAACTTCCCGACCCGATGTTCCCCGAGATACCATCGAAACGGAAGCGGATTTACCACGATAGCAGTCGCTTGGGTATTTTCGCTTGCGTGGTTCGTGATATCTTTCGAGGCGTCCCCGATACCTGAATCGGTTCGGATCGAGTCGTGTGTGGTCGCCCCTCCGAGTGATGGTGGAACGATCGAAATCAAGAGTAATAGCGTGATTGCGACCGCCACGAGTCTCCTTTGTGAGGCCAGCTTCTTCGAACGCTGATCGGAGACAAATCTGACAACTACCATGGAAATTTTCACAATTAAGTATCCCGCCGCGAGAGCAAGCAGCGGATATAATGGGACGAGATATCTAGATAGTTTAACAGATAATACTGAGTGGATGAGAAGTGGGCCGATCAGGAGTCCCACGAATCCGATGCGGATCCCTCGATCTCCGATCCGGCCGAGCGCTGCGATCACCGCTGTGACGAGTCCGGCAAGGTACGGAATACCACCGAACGTGGCGATCCAGTAGGGAAGGACCCACGCTGGAGGCGAAAAGTACGTCGTCCCCAGCACGATAACTCGGTGGCCGTTATCCAAATGCGAGAGATTGTGAACTATCGACGCTGCAAAGGCGAATGCGACGCTTCCGAGCCACGGTATCGAGAAAATCGTTTGTGCGATTTCTGGGGGTGTGGCCCCGCCGTAGTACGTCGGTGCTGGAGAGAACGCGAACGGTAAATAGACAAGTATGAATGTGAGTACAGCCCCCACGGTGTACGCCCGTACGATCCGTCGCCAACGGTTACGATGTTCGACGAGTGCCATCCAAGAAACGATTGCCAACAATCCGAACACGTAGAGGGCACCTTGTACCTTGATCGAACCGGCAAACACGCTCAATGTGCCAAGTATGGATGCTGCTTGACCGTCGCGTTCTTCGCGATACCACCAGACGGTCACGCCGAAGGCCGCAGTCACGACTACCGCTAGCGGAACGTCAAGCATCGCCATCGTGGCATAGTAGTTATACTCTGGAAGAGCAGCAAGGAGCAACGCCGCGACGAGTGCGGTCAGACGGTTGAAAACGTACCGTGCAGTTCCATAGATCACGGTGATAGAAGCGACCCCGATCATCGCAATTGGTGCACGGATTGTTTCCTCGGAAACCCCAAACAACCACTGTGAAGCACCAATCAGGTACTTTGCGAGCGGAGCATGCATATGCGTTGGGTTTCCATGCATATTTCCTTCGATCATCGAAATACCTGCTTGCGCGTAGAACACTTCGTCCATAATCACTCCTCCAGGGAGGTTGCCCGCGTATCTGACTGTGATCAGTATTACGATAAGATAGAGCTCACCGTAACTGGTTAGCTGGTTACAAACATTAGTATATATTTTGTTATTCATTGGTTCGTATATGGAAGCAAGAAATTATTAAACTATTTTTATTTTTCGCTCTCCTGTGATCCAGTCTATGTATTCAAACGTAGTATATGAATTATCGGTTCCCATGGTGTATAAAGCCATCGTAGACGTTGTCATATGAGTCTTGAGAATGGTTTCATATACCAAATTGCCGGCCTCAAAAATAATAAAAAGGAAACGATCGCAGGAGTCCTCTCGGAACTCTTGGTCCGACACAGACCTGTTCGTGGAACATCCTACATTGTTCGATATAGCAGCTCGGTAAATCACTACCGTAATCAAAGAGTTCGCGGCATACAGATGAAGCAGTTCATCGGGGGCTCAGGACGAAAAATAATTGCCCCGATTGCTGTCTGTCTCTGAATAGATAGCTCTCTAACCGAGGATCGACCCAAACTATCGATCCGTCGATAGTGATTCGTACATGAGGTGATTGAAGTAGTGTAGGGTGACATCACCGCTCTTGGTTTTTATATACTGCAGACCTCTTCTGTCGGTTGAAGCGCCGTCTTCCGAAACGAGTTCGTTCATAATTGTGAGAAAGCATCGTTCGGAGGTTGAACTGCGAACTGGAAGATCTGATGGAGATTTCACCATGTGATATTTAGAAATTATATTATTCCTTACACTATTACCACAGGTTTGAGGTCTCATTCGAGAAGACGGTCTGAGATGGAAAATATGCGTTCGGACGGGTGATGGGTGGAGACTGGGATCGAGGAGACCCACAAACACACCCGAATGCTTCGGCGTCTCCGAAAATCGCCGACCGATTTTCGGAGAGCACGCTGTACGAGTCGTTCAGGAGGCACTTCGATGACGGTGTCCCGTGGGAAGAAACGCAACTGTATCGAGACGAGCTACAGAAGATCGAAACGACTCTTACGACTGGCCGCAGACAGAGTCCGATGTTCGGCGTCGCTATGCGAAGATCGACTCGCTCCACGAGGACATCGCTGAGAACGGATATCGAACCCAGACTGAACTCTACCAGACAGGAGAGCGCGTCGGTACTGGGTTCGGCAACGACATCGGTCCGAAGGGACTGCTTGAAAGATTCGCACACGAGATCACGGTGGACATCGGTCGAGACGGAACGCTATTGTTTGTCGACGGCCGCCACAGGCTGGCGATCGCCAAGGTCGCGGAGGTCGACCGAATCCCAGTAACTATTTTGGTTCGCCATGAGACGTGGATGGAGCACCGCGATCGGGTTATCGAAAACGGACGGGATGAGGATCACCCCGACTTCCGAGATCCGATGTAGTGTCCCACCGTACCGTTTTTAGATAGGATGCCAACGAGAGGTCAAAGTCAACAGCAATAAGACTACTTGCCTCCTCAGACGGGTCAATGGGTGAACTGGCAGTCACGTTCGCTGCGGGAGAAGGTAAATACGACGAGCAGGGACTGTATCTTGCTCGTTCGCTTGCTCGAACGAACCCAGATGTCGAGATATACGTGTTCGTCCCCGAAAGCGAGTCTCCGTCGCATGAGAGTGAACTTTCAGATCTCGGAACGATCGTCCGGGGAAAGCAGACGATCCCGGAATACGGAATCTCGACGAAGATCGACGCCCTGAAATCAGCCGAACAGACCGCTGATGAAGAGTACCTCCTACTGCTTGATACGGATACCCTCGTATTTGATGAGATAACCGTTCACGAGAGCGGACACGACCTATATCTTAAGCCCGCCGATATCGGCCTTCAGTACTGGGGTCGTGAGTCAGAATCGTCCGTAACGTGGCGAAGTTTAGCCGAACGTCTCGACTTACCGTCGCCTCGCTGGACGGAGAAGAGCACGTTCGATCACAATCCCATTCCTCCCTACTGGAACGCGGGATTCGTTCTCACCGCGAACAACGGGTTCGGCCACCGGTGGATGGAGGCTGTGAAGACGATCTATCCGGACATTCCGTATGAGTGGCATGCGGATCAAGTTACCCTCGGGCTATTATCTCAGGAATACGATACGATCTCGGTGAATAATCGGTATAATTACCCGCTTCACCTGCGAATTCGGATCCCTGATGACGTTATTGTCGTTCATTACCATGATATGAAACACCTCCAAAAAGCTCACAGATACAAGTCGGTTATTCGATCGATCGGGCTGTGGGACGACGTTCAACAGATGGACTATTCGTATCTCGATTGGTCCTGGCGGTATCTGAAGCGAAAGACCCTCCCTATGAACGAGCGACATAGCCTAGAACGCTTCCGGGATGCGATCTTTCGGCGCGGGTAACAAGTGCTTCGTTCGACTCACGTATTCGATGACCTCGACTTCCACAGTAAAACGAATCATCCGGGGGTTAGCTGTGGAATGTCAGCACATAATCACCGAGGTTGCGATCGGTGGCGGTATGAGTCCGACGCTATCCGTCGTTGTTCCGTATTATAATCCAGAGGACTACATTAGAAACGCGTTAGAGAGAATCGAGTCTCAAACGTACAAAGACTTAGAGGTTATTGTCGTTTACGAATGTTCCGATGAAAACTCGATATCCGTGCCTGAGAAAGCCATCTCAGAGGTCGAATTCCCGGTTACCGTTTCCAGGCACGATCAGAACCGGGGAACGCCCCTGTGGCGTAGATTGTTGGTGAGCTTGAGGACAGTTTCGAGGATGGTTTTGAGAGCTTCTTTCCCGGTTTTCGGTAGACACGACGCCGAAGTTGAAACGTTCTGAAATACTGCGTGAGCTTGTCCTTGGAGACACCCCGATGGGGCGAGAGCCAGGATCGCACTAGCGATCCGTGGCTCTCGTAGGTATCGACGTGAACGTCTTCATCGGCGTATTCGCCATCGCCGTGGACGACGTATTCACGGTCGAATGGATCGACCTCGTCAAGTGGTTTGTACACTCGAAAGCCGTCGGTGTGGACGGCCAGCGACTCCTCTTTGCGGTTCACAAGCAGGAGTCGAATTGTAGATCACCGGCGGGCTTCGCTGGTAGCACGTAGCGGTCTCCAGTACCGCGATTAGTCAGAATAAACGGGTGGCTTGTCCTGCTTGTACATACCTCGTCCACGCGCGAAGAGCCCACGAGAACGCGACTTTTGGTGGCGCTTGCGGCCCTTGAGTCCAACTTTCACCTACAGGTCGTCGATTTCGACCGGCCCTTCGAGCTGTGGACGAGGCGCGTCTAGTGCCTTTTCCAAGCGCTGGACGCGCCGTTATACTGTCTTGTAGGAGACCTCAATCTCAACAACTAACTGCCGAAGACTGGTGTTGAAGCGGATGTGAGTGTAGACAGCAAGAAACCACTTCCTGAGTGAAAATAATAAATATTCGACAATAGTGACGGTCTGGTCGTTGAATGTACGGTCACAATTCTTACAGCGGTATCGCTGGAACTCTCGATAGCTGCCGTACCGAATTACTGATTCGGCACGGTAGCGTGGGCAATAAACGCCGTCACTCCAGCGAATTAGTGCCAGCAGATCGCGGCGCGACGCTCCGAGACGAACGTTGTTACTGGGAACATGCTTCGTCGGGTTGGGCGTTCGCGTCAAGAAAGTAAGTGAAAATACTCATTTCAGGAAATCGCAAGTTCTGATACTGTGGAGAAAGATTTAATAATGCGAAAGATGGTGTGATACCAAGATTCCCGAGATATTCCTATTAGAAATTATATTTATGAGTGATAATTCTCGCTATCGGCTATTACAGATACTATCTTTGATTGTTGGTCTTGGAGTCCTTGCCTTGATAGGTATAGTATTCACGCCTACGGTGTATCTGCCACTGGCTCAGAAAACCGATCCCAATTGGCTCCTGCTTATACTTGCGATGGTTGGACTCTATGTGATTCGCCCATTCCTCTTATGGCCGTTAAGTGTATTTTCCGTGTTTATTGGTTATATATCGGGTTTCCCGGAAGGTGTTCCGTTTGTGTTACTTGGAACAGTGTTGACGTGTTTACCGCCATTCCTTCTAGCCACCAGAGTCGGCAACGATTTTGCATACCTCGGACAAGTTGCAGAACGAGGAGCAAGAATCGTAGAGACGACAGGCGAACTCCGCGGGATGGTCGCTGCTCGACTCTCACCGGCACCCGCAGACGCTGTCTCCTACAGCGCCGGACTCGCAGGGGTCTCAGCACAGTCTTTCGCTATAGGAACTCTGGTCGGCGAACTGCCGTGGGCGATTTTCTATGTGGTTATAGGTCAATCACTTCGGTCGTTTTCCGTTGGAGCGGTTCAGCAGACTGACCTCCGCCTGATTTTATTTACTGCTGTGGTCTCTTTCCTAATCATCGCTCGTCCGCTATACGAATTCGTGCGTGATAACACTAAACAAAGTGGGGATGAGCAGACAGGTCCGTTAAGATGATTCTAGAGTATTTCGGTCGCGAACGTATCGATAGGAGGCGAAGACGACAGTCCCCAGAACGGCCCCGTACCAGAGTGTGCCCACCCGGATCACTAACGTTGAGCTGACGGCAATCGCCCGCGAATATTCAAAAAAGACCAGCATACCGACCATACTGGCTTCAGCAGCTCCCAGACCACCAGGTAACAGACTCGCAGCCCCGACAACCGAACCTAATCCCAACACAAATAGTGCTAGTAGTATCGACGCGTCCGTAGCGAAGCCATTCAACACAATCCAGAGTGCGACGCCCTCCATTCCCCATGCAACAAGACTGATCACCATCGCCACGCCTAGCTGCTTTGGTCGAAAGAGTGCGTATGTGCTATCATAGAATTCTCTGATCTCATCAGCATACGAACCGATCAGAGGGATCGTTTCGCATAGAGTTAGAATTCGTAGACAAAGCGATCGCCACTGGAGGAGTGCAACGCCGCCTACAAATAGCACGGTAACACCGATCAGCGTCGTTGACGATTGTCTATACAGCACGACTCCGAGAAACGCAAACGCTGCCAACGCCAACAGATCAGTCACACGTTCTGCACCGACAACAGGCGCCGTTTGATTCACCGGGATGCCCTGTTCGTCTCGGAGAAACCAGGCCTTCCAAACTTCACCAGCCTTTCCCGGAGTTATCACCATCATCAACCCGCTCACGAAGATCAGGAGACTGGTCTTGAGCGGAACGTCAATCCGGAGTGTACGGAGGTAATATTCCCACTTGAGAAAGCGGATACCGTAACTCAAAGTAACGAGACCAAACACAGCCCCAATCCGCCACAATTCGAGTGACCCGAGTGCATCAACAACTGCAGGGGCATCCCCGAACAGGAAGAGGCCAAAAAAGACGGCAACTGTCAAGAGAGCGGTTACCCAGAGACCATGTGTCCGGATCGCATCCTGGATTCGATATAGATACCCGCTCATAAGTTCAGATAAGAGAGTGCATCGTTGAGCTTCGTTGCAACGTGCCCGGAGAAATAGCCACCGCGACCACCAGTTTCCGTCGCCCCCTCACGAATTGCATTGAGGATTGGTTCTTCACACATCGTATAAGCCCGTCCCACTTCCATTGGGAAGTGAGCGTCACTTCCGCCCGTGATAGTGAGGCTATGTTTTTCTGCGAACGAGCGTGCGTTTTGGTTATACTGAGGAATAAGACAACGCGAGTTTAGCACTTCGACGCCGTCAATCACACTAGCAATCTCAGCCAGATTATCGCTGTAGTATTCCCGAAGCTTGTCAAATGGATGTGATAGAATAGCGAGCCCATCTTGATCATGTATCGCATCAATAACTGTTAGCGGGTCGTCCTGTGGTGGCGCCTTATTGACATTAAGCGCAAGCAGATGGCCCTGTGTCGTTGTTACTTCAACGCCAGGGATGACAGTCAGGTCCGCAGGTGCAAGCGTACTCACCGCATCAAAGTCTTCAAGCGTATCGTGGTTCGTGATTGCAATCCCGTCCAATCCGGCTTCCAACGCTGCTTCAACCACATCTTCGGGGCTTGCTCGTGAACAAGGTGATGCATCCATATGCACCTGCAAATCATACTTTTTCATCGAACTACCTCAATTGCAAGTTCGGGGACGTTGTAGAGGACAGCAATCGCTACGAGACCCCACATAATCAGGTTCGCGATCGAAGGGCGATCTGTGAGGAGATATTCTGGTTGTCCAGCCACGTCGGTTGTATGAACGAGATGATGGTAGCGGAACACGCCGAAAAAAGCAAACGGGAGTGTCACCATCATCGTTGGATCGGTGCGGGAGAACGTGTACAGCGAGTATGCCATCAGCAAGGTTGCCATCGTCATCACGAGCAATTGATCGAGGTTCCCTTTGGAGTACTCTCCAAGCACCTCTCGACTATCGCGTGGATTTGATGTGATCTCGAGTTCGTTACGTCGTTTCCCGAGCGCGAGCACCAGCGCAAGGAGAAAGGTGCTGACGATAAGCCACGGACTCAGGAACACGTCAATAGCGATGACGCCAGCAATCGCACGGAGTACGAATCCCACCGCAACGAGCAACACGTCAACGAATACAAGTTGTTTTAAATAGAGTGAGTAAAGGGCATTCTGGGCGAGGTATACAAGTAATACAACTAGAAAGAACGGTCCGAGGCTGTACGCAGCTACCAATCCGACGAGTGTGAGAGAGCCGCCAAAGACAATCGCAACCGGGACAGGCACCTGTCCACTAGCGATGGGACGATGCTGTTTTTCAGGATGATTGCGATCCTCTTCTAAGTCGTTAATGTCGTTAAAGATGTAGGTCGCCCCAGCAACAGCGGTGAATGACACGACACCAATGAGTAGGCTGATCCACGCTTCAGCATTAAGAAGGTTCCTTGAGAAGATGATGCCTAGAAGCATCACGCCCTGTTTGTACCACTGCCACGGACGAATTTCTCGAACTAGCCCGGTAACCGTAGTAACTGGATTACTCGTGTGCGACGATTCAGCCATTCAGTAATCTAAATCAGCGGAGAAAAGGATGATAAAGGTAGCGTTGCTGTCTGATAGCCCCTACGTACTTTTTTCGAAGTATCCGTCTCTAGTCCGGGGATCTGAATATAAATCAGCAAGTACGTGTGTATAAACCGTGACTGCTGTTACAAACGCCCAGTACGGGCTGGCCGTCCAGAGTCCGGTATGAGAACGCCACCGATAAGCAAATGACTCAACAATCGCTGATCACGCCAGATGTCGCCGCTGTCGAATATGGAGGATTGATCGAGGAATATCTGAGCTGGGTTTCGGAGACAGCGACGAGCGTTCGTCCAGTCTCCGCGATTGATCCGCCCGATAACGAAATGATCGAGATCGATCCCGACACCCAATAGGAGCACGTATCCCCAGAGACTCGCAGATGCGGGTACACCTGAGGCCCCAACAGCAAGCGGGATTCCGATTGCGGCGGAGAGGAGTGCGTGAGCTCGGGAATACATCTACAGATGAATTTCGCCGGTGAAAGGGTAATTCTGCTGGTTATATCCCTACAATATCTGTTCAGTTGGGATTGTCGAGAAGGTCACTGCATAATAAATAATATTCCTGGTTCGAAGACGGTTCGTTCACAGCGACAAAATAGACAGAACAGAAAGCATAATGGGATCACGCTAAGTCGTTCGACACGATGAGTACGATAGAAGAGGAAACATCTCACGATAACCAATACGACTCCGTGGTTGTCACCGGGGGAACTGGCTTTCTTGGCCTCCATACGTGCCAGCATTTGGATGAACAGGGCTGGGACGTAACTGCACTCGATCTGAAGCCGTTCAACGAAGAGGACGATACAGAGGATATTGACTTCATAGAAGCAGACGTCCGCGACGAGGATGCCGTATTGGATGCGTTTGAAGAAGCTGATGCCGGCGTAGTTGTCCATAGTGCGGCAGCACTTCCTCTCTGGGACGATGACGAAATTTGGGAGGTGACGGTAGACGGCACGCGTTCTGTGCTCTGGGCAGCAAGTGAACTCGACATCGATCGAGTCGTCTACATTTCCTCAACAGCAGTCTATGGAACCCACGAAACGCACCCAATTACGGAAGAGTCACCGCTTGATGGTGTCGGACCATACGGCAACGCCAAAATAGAGGCCGAAAAAGTCTGTAAGGATTTCCGTCGGATGGGGATGTGTGTCCCAATTATTCGGCCGAAAACGTTCATCGGTCCGCAACGGCTCGGAGTCTTCCAGGTTCTGTTTGATTGGGTTGAGGACGGTGCAAATGTTCCACTCGTAGGGTGGGGTAACAATCAATACCAACTCCTGCACGTGGACGATCTCGTGCGAGCAATTAAGTTGATGTTCACGTTGGAGGAGCAGGATGTGAATGACACATTCAACGTGGGTACGACTGAGTACGGCACTATGAAAGAGGACTTCCAAGCATTGCTTGACGAAGCCGGTACTGGGAAGCGTGTGATCGGGACGCCTGCCCCTCTTACTGTGTTTGCGCTCCGCGTGTTGAACGCACTCAATCTCTCACCGCTGTATCCATGGGTATACGAGACTGCTCACGAGGATTCATATGTGTCTGTAGAGAAGTTGTGCGATCTTGGTTGGGAACCCGAATACTCGAATAAGGAGGCTCTAGTTGATACTTATCACTGGTATCTAGAAAACTACGAAGAAAATACTGACAATACTGGGAAGGACCATCGGGTAGCGTGGGATCAGGGCGCTTTACGATTTGTCAAACGTGTGTTTCAGAGTGTGTAAATAACAGTTTTAGATAGAAGATATGAATTACAAATTTGGGCAGATTATTGATTTAATCGAAAGGAGAAATGGAGAGCTGTTGTTGGGAGCGGTTGCACTAGTTGGAGCAACAAATCTGATACTGCTCCTGTATGACATCGTATATGCGTTGACTCTGTCACAGTCGATCGATTATGCTGAGGGATTTGTTCTTAATTATGCCCTGAACTGGGACGCTATGTTTCAACCAGTAGAAACTGCACCTCATTTGGTTACTAATTACCCTCCGGTTTACCCTGTTATTGTGGGTATTCTTGATATAATTTTCAACAATATTTTCTTTTCATCTAGATTTGTCTCAGTTATATCTGGATTTTTTGTCGCCGCGTTATCAAGCTTGCTCCTATATCGGGATACCGACGCTCATTCAATTGTGGCACTAACACCCGGGATCATATTTCTTTTCAGCCCAATTGTATCACAGCGTATTCTGTTGGCACGAGTAGATATTCTTGGAATGACATTCTCAATCGCAGCAATTTATTGGTTTATGACACGTAGCGGCCGGATTCAGTTGGTCGGAAGCGGACTTCTCTGTCTTCTTGCGTTGTATACTAAGCAGTCCTTATTTGTGGCGCCAGCAGCAATCGTGTTAACACTTATAATTCGGCAAGAGTTCCGACGAGCAACAGCATTCAGTATAGGGCTCGGTGGTGTCGGACTCGGTCTACTTGGCGTTTTGACTTTTTTGACCGGAGGGGAGGCATGGCTACATTTGGTGACATACAATCAAAATACCTACTCTCTCTTTCCGGTTATAAGAAAATTATATTCTATTGGACAGGTTCATTTGATTGTCTTCGCATTTGCAGGCACAGCAATTTTGACAATGTGGCGGGCGCTGCCGACCGTTATGGTAGCTTACTTTATTGTCGGTAGTATCCGAATTCTTCTTGGGGGTAAGGTTGGGTCGGGACCGACACCCTATCTGAGTATGATTCTCGGTGCGGGAATTCTTGCTGGATACTTTATTACCTATTGGAATAAGGAACTACAGATAGGAAGTATTCGTAATAAGGTAAACGGTAGAACTGCACTAGTAGTCTTTCTAGTCATATTACAACTCGGGGCATTCCTATCCCCACCAGTTTCACCATATGGAGACGCTGAGCAGGCTGACCTAATGATAGAAGATGGTTCAAAGGTGCTATCGGAGGATGCTGGATTGCTTATTGGGTCTAATAGTGCTATTAATTATCAGCCATTTATTATGCGGCAGTTAATGCGGCAAGAAATAGTCACCACAGACCCCATAATCAACGATCTTGACTCGGGAGAATATGACTATGTTGTATTATTATTTAATGTGTCACATAAATCAGAGTGGCACACAAGCCGATGGACTCCGGAACAGATCAATGCCATTCGTGATAATTATAAATTATATGCTCAACCAGATGGGTATTGGATCTATAAACCAAAATAAAGAATTTGTGTTCCCACAAGGGACTCATATCAAGAACGGCTCATACTAATTTAATTGTTAATAATTTATATAATTACTTATTATAGAGATGGTTAATTTCAGTCTCAGAAATACACCGTTCATAGATGCGCAGATCGTCCATATCACCCTCCTAATGATCCTCTGCTGAATGGCGTGCCCCAATTTTGAAAAATCAGCCGCGTCATTAACAACAATGGCAGAGGTGGATCCTACGGCCGATCCATTGTGAAACAGTTGTATAGTAGATCCATCAAAAGTTCCGACAAGGTGTCACCATACATTTTCAGTTAAGTCCGAATAGGTTACTTCAACGAAATTGTCGGACCCATCATTTACACCGAAATCCAATTGCCCTGTTGAGCTATTATCCTGCTCAAACCGGAATACAGTATTAGAGTCGTTCCCTGATTCATAAGATAGCACATGATTGGCATTCCCCTGAAAAACTGGTCTAATCCAGACTACGACCGAAAAACCGTTCGAAAATCCTGAACCAAGACTCGGCGCTTCAAGATAGTCGCCGCTTCCATCGAACCTGTAAGCCTCACCCGTATGGTAAGTTTGGTTCGCTCCAGAAACTCCAGTAGTCGCTCCATAGATTGAAGCATCGCGATCATTCCAGACATCGTTGGCCAGAGAATCGGCCGTGTCTGCGTTATTTAAGATCCAATGAGCAATTCCGCTACTAGGTTTATAGTATCCAGCTTGGATACCGCGCTGATCTGTCACGGGACCACGGCCACGAATCTCAAACCCTCGGAGTTGGGCGACCAGCGCCTCAATGTATCCGTAGTCCGATCCAAACGGTATCTGACTGTTATATTTGAGCTTGCAGAGGTTGGGAATTTATGCAAATAGCGACGGTCAGGCCATGAATTTAATGCTCACTCGTTGGTGGGGGTCGCGAAGTCTCAACCGTCGTTACAAATAACAGAGCAGTATCTGACGATTCCGTACATACGTTCGAGGGAGGTGCGGAGCAAGTAACGCAGTTGAAAGAGACGATTCGGCTAAATCAGGTTTTCGAGAAGTGTTCCGTACATCATTCTATCGTAGGTGAGAACGTGGGAGTGTACAGCGACTCAGCTATCGCCAAAGAAATTTCACCATCAGATATCCTGGAGCATGATATGTTGTTTTTAGATCCAATAGATCAGAGATGAGAATTTTTCAGAATATGACTATCCCACAGGATACGATGATCGTAGAGACGAATGCCTTTCTCTATTCGCATCAAAAAGTGGTGTTCAAGCTGCTTGATGAGATGGATATTCTGTTGAGAGGGTGGGCCTGATAACGCCGATAGCGGTGTATGTATTCTAACTGCGAGAAAGAATTAACAACTTAGTTGTAGCTACGGTGGTCGCCTACAGACCTAGTCGTACCGGTCCACGTAGCTCCCCGCGACAGAACGCCACGTCATTCCAGAGGCGAGATCCCTCGCCACCTGCTTTCGATTTGGAAGTGAGGGATCTTCGACCAGGTCTATCGCCGCCTGCCCGGCCGCACCCTGATCACCGACAACCCGTACTGCTGAACTCTCACGTACGTGTGGGTAGGTCGCGATCCCACAACTATCGGTGATCACGAGCGCGGAACTCCGTGCGAGAGCTTCAAGAGCGGTCACGGAAAAGAACTCGTGAGTCGAACCGACGACAGTAACATCAGCTCTACTATAGAGGTTTAGCAACTCTTCCCGTGAGACGTAACCGTGATACGTGATATCGAAATCAAGAACGTCCCGAGCGTATGCTTCGTCCTTAACCGATCCCGCGAGATGCACGTCACACCGCGACGTATCGAGCGATCGGAGGACGCCTAATTGCCCTTTTTTCTTTGAGATTCTCCCCGGCAAGAAGACCGTTGGGCGTTCAGTTTCGATGTCGTCCGCGAGAATTTCCTCGTCGATCCCGAGTGGGATCGTTATCGAGTCTATCCGCCACCAGCGTCTGAGCATAGTAGCGACCTCTGGGCTCGTAGACACAACAGTAGAGCTCGCAAGCGCGCTTTTTCGGGAGTAGTAGCTCATCACTGCGTCGCCGACCATTTCACGGGGAGAATATGTGCCGAGGGGAACCTTGAGAAATGTAAGCGTGCCGTGAACGGTTCGAACGTCAGAACTCTCGAACGTCCCTTTCAGACAGTGAACGACATCGACATCGACATCGGACATGACTGCTTCTCCTCGACGGTGAACGTCGAGATAGCCTCGAACGTTACCCGGACGCTCGCCGATGTGGTGGACCGTCGCTTGTGGGTGTTCTTGCGAGTTTCCGTAGGTGACGAGTACCGGCTCGTGTCCGAGTTTCTGCAATCCGGAGGCCAACCCACTTGTCACTCTTGATGGGCCTGTTTGCTCCTCATTGAGCGGACCGTAGAGACCGACTCTCATCGGTACCCGAGGTCTCGAAGGAGGTCTTCCCGATCGTGTGCCTCCTCTGAGCTTTTCCACTCCTTGGGTTCGTGTGAACGATTGTCAGTAGCAGACGTTTTGCACCACGGGACTCGCTTGAGCGCGGGCAACGGGACATGATCGGGATGCCCGTATAAACCAAATTCCCCGAGAAGGTTCCCATGGTCGGCGGTGATCAGAACCTCGCCATCAACGTTATCCAAGAGAATCGCAACACTATCGAGAACGTACTCGAGGTTGGCTCGATAGTTTTGCCAGACGTCATCGTAAGTGACCTCACCAGCCTGTAGCCTGTCCCAGACGTCGCTCCACGGGCTCTGTCCGAAGTCGTGTAACGGTAGCCCTCGATCCATCGGACTTGGAACGAACGGATAATGTGGCTGCATGTAGTGTAAGATGAGTTTCTCGGGGTCTGCGTTCCGGTACGTATGAATTCCTCTATCGGTCACAGCATCGGCCGGGATCGTTCGAATCTCCTCGTCGACGGCGTAATCCCAGACTTCGTCGAGGACGAGGAAGTCTCCGCCGTCGAGAAGCATCTTCGAGAATGGGTTCGCTGTAACGTATGCCACATCAGAGGTGTCAACATCGTCGAACGTTTTCGGAATCCACTCACCGGAACTGCTCGCGATCGAGTAGTCTGCAGTATCGTCGACGAACTCGTAGCTCGCTTCGACTTCACGCATCAGATCCCACCTACAGGCATCAAGGATAACGACGACGTCCCACGAGTCATCAAAGATATTTCTGCCGTAGTTGTACCGTCTTCCGAGAGTACGCCACATTCCGACGTACAACTCGTACATAGAGGGGTGCACACCAGCAAGGCCGTCAGCCGCGATGCGGTCGCGCGACTCCTCTACCCAGTCGCCGAACGTCATATGTATCCCAAGTCCTCCAACTGGTCCGTCGGCATATCCACCTCTTGGCGTGAAATGTCAACGTCGCTCACAGCCGCTTCGATCCACTCACGGGCATGACGAACGTCATCGAAGAGATCGGTCGACATCGTGGTTGCGGCCATCGCTCGCTCGGCGTGTCGTCCCGGTTCCACGGAACTTGAGTCCCAGCTCGTGTGTATACCGTGATCGCTGAGCAGAAGGAGTTCATCGTCATCTCCCAGTCGATCGCGTACTTCGGCGACCCAGTCATTGACTCGCTGATACGTCTTCCGATATCGAGCCTCGTCGTGACGATAAATGTGCCCACACATGTCTAGTGTATGAATATGACAACCGACTAGTGAGAGTTCGTGGTTGAGCATCTCGCGGGTCCAGCCGAACTGCTCGGCTCCGATACCGTATATTTCTCGCTCGAACCCACCGATGGTCTGGTCGCCCTCGTCCGGGTTTGCAGTATCCCACACCCGTTTGAGCTCTGCAGAGTTGTGGACTCCTGGCCAGTTGTGAACAACTCGACCCTCGCCTTGGAACACGTGTTCGGAATCGGTCTCGGGAATGCTGTATGTCGCCCCCGTTACTGACTCCGCGAGGCTTCCGAGCTTATCTCGCGTGTTCCCGCCGAGTTTCGATGTGAATTTCGAAACAAAATTGACCGCCGAGTTGTCCCACTCGCTTGTTCCGCCTCCTGTCAGCCCGTGTTCTTCTGGTCCGAGCCCGGTCGCGACAGTCGGCCACACCTCGAGTGTGTATGGCTGGTCTTTCATATATGAGAACGTCTCGATCGGGCGTGCTTGTTCGAGTTCCAAGGCGGGAACGTCGAACCGAGAGACGTGTTCGTGGTCCAATGCGTCCAATGCGAGTACGAGTAACATTTTTATTTGCGTTGGTAGTTCGGATATTTAATCGCTTTCGTTCAATACAGGTTCGACCATTCCTCGAAACAGTCGCGGCGCGTACCTGGGGTGTTTTCCGGCGAGGTAGAGTCCGCGCCAGGCATGGTCCCACGCATCGGTTCGCTCAATCGCACCGGGTGGCCCATCGTGGTGTATCTCGGTCTTCGGAATACGCTCTATGTTGAATCCGCGCTTGTGACACTTGAGCGCGAAGTCCGTATCTCCCATGTGGGATCTGAGACGTTCGTCGAAGCCGTTCACCTCCCGCCAAGTTCTCTTCGTGAAGCCCATCAGCCGTCCGGCGACAAGGTCGTAGTTCCAGTCGCACATTCCAACGAGAGTATGGTCCTCTATTTCATCTACCACCGACCAAAAGAAATCCTCCGAGAAACGAATGTCGTCGTCGAGGAGGAGGACACGCTCGGTAGGCGCTGCATCGACTCCTGCGTTACGAGCCTCGTTTAATGTCCCGCCACGGGCGATCGCGATCGGGACGCCATCCGGGACGGACTCCCTCGTGAGCACGTCCTCGCTGGTCGTCGGTATAACGACTGTTATTTCTGTCATTGTCGGCCCACGGGTGCTACTGTCTTGTGTATGGCAGATGTATATAGGCGATGCGGTCGATCAATCGCTTGTCGGATCGACCCTTGTCTGGTCGTAATAAATTGTTTCCACCCTATCAACTACTTCACTCCACGTCATCGGATCGTAGTTGACACTCGAGGTCGTGGCCGCTTCAACGGCCTTCGATATCTCAGAGGGCTGAGTAGTATCGATTCCGACACACCCGTCGATTTCTACCCAATTCTTCAGGGCAGCTCGCTTAAGCACAACACACGGCGTACCTGTGGTGAGTGCCTCTGCGACCGTCATCCCGTACGCTTCGAACATTGAGAGACTCAAGAATACTGTCGCACCGGCGTACAGTCCGGGTAACCGGGCGTTATCGACATACCCGAGGAAATCAGTCCGTTCTGACACGCCAACCTCGGCAGCGAGCGATTTCAACGTATCGTCGTATGGTCCAGTACCTACAACCATCAGTTCGTACTCCGGTAACTGAGGTAGTGCTCGGATAGCATGTTGCACGCCCTTGTACTCTTCGAGCCGGCCAACGTACAGTAAGTACGGTCGGGTCTGCGAAAGCGGGGATGCGTCCACGAATCGGTCTACATCCAGTCCGTTCGGTATGACTTTCGCGTTCACGCCGAAGTCATCGCGGAGCCGTGCCTGTTCCCAACGACTTACGGCTATCACCTGCTCGGCTCTTCGTACTGTCCACCCTCCGATCGGCCGGTAAAATGACAAGAGCGTGTTCCGCGTAGGGGAAGCGCTCTCGCCGTGATAGTGCGTCGTGAACACGAAGCGCTCTTCGGAAACGTTGAGCGCTGCGAACAGCCCCGGGATGGCATGATAATTGTGTGCGTGGACGATATCCGCGTCGTACCGCCGAGCCGCCAGAGCGATACTTGGGGCGATATACATCGATCCGCCGGGAGCAAGCGAACGGAAACGACGGACGTTGACTCCGTTACGACACTCACGAGTCGCACCGCCTTCACCGGCATCAGCCGCGAACACGGTCACGTCGTGCCCTCGAGAAGCGAGTCCCTCACTTATTTCGCGTACGTGAGTTTCGACTCCTCCTTTTTGCGGAGGATACCGGTGTGTCACTTGCAGGACTCTCATCCGCTCTCAAACGCCTCCCGAAGCTCCATATCCACGTCCCACGTCCCGTCCCCCTCCCCACGCAGTAACTTCACCGCCGCCCGGAACAGCGAGACCTGCGTGTCGAACAGCGCGTACGCCGGCTGCAACGACCCCAGCGAATCCCGCGCCCCCAGCCACACGAACCCCCCGACCCCCGCGGGCACCGCAAGCCCGAGGGGCCCGCCCACAGCGACCGCCCCAAGCGACGCCAGTCCCACGCCGGCCATCATCAGCGTCGGCGACACGCCCATGAACCACCAGTTGAACGGCAACACGACCGTCCCGTAGCCACCGTACCCACCGAGCACGTCCCGCTGACGCCACAGCAACCGCAACAGTCCCATCGCCCTCCTGTCTTTCTGCGTCCGCCGCTTGCAGAACGCCGAGTGACTCGCTTCCTTGTACCGAATCGCCGGATCAAACACAACCCGACCGCCGTTCTTCCGGATCTTTAGTGCCAGTTCGGTGTCGTCGGCGATGGAGTCCTCGTCGATCGCGACGATCGAGTCGCGCTCGAACGCCGAAAACGGCCCGTGGAAGATGAACGTCGAGTCGAGGTGCGACTCCAGCGTCTGGATCTCCGCTTGCACGTCGCGATACCCTCGCTCGACCTCGCTGCCGCCGAGCACCTCGGCGTTCCGGCCCGTCACCGCCTCGACCGCGGGGTCGGCGAGGTTCGCGACGGCCTCCCGGAGGGCGTCCTCGGCGACCGTCGAGTCGCAGTCGGTCTTGACGACGACCTCGTTGCTCGCGGCGGCGTACGCCTCGTTGAGCGCGACCGCGAGCCCGCGGCGTTCGGTCTCCTCGATCAGCGTCAACTCCGGGGCCTCGCGGTCGGCGAAGAACTGCCGGACGATATCGGGCGTCGCGTCGTCGCTGGAGTCCACGACGACCACCTCGACCTCCTCCATCGGGTAGTCCCACCCGCAGATTCCCTCCAGCTTCGATTCGACGATCCGCTCCTCGTTGTACGTCGGGAGCACGACGCTCACGGACGGTTCGGCGTCGTGATCCTTCGCCGCGGGCGACCCCTCCGGGTCGCGGAGGAGATACAGGAGCCCGTACGCGAGGTAGGGAAGCCCGGTGAGACTGACAAGCCCCGCCAGCCAGCCGACGAGACGACGGAATCGCATTGCCGGCCGTTCGCCGACACCGTACAAAACGACGGCGGTCGGGAAGTCGCCTCCGGCCGCCCGGACCACACCGCGGCTCCCGTGGTCCCGAAACCCCTAACTCGCCCCCCGAACCACCGAACACACATGACCGACGATGTCTGCGTGCTCCTCCCCACCTACGACGAGGCCGCGACCGTCGCAGACGTCGTCACGGACTTTCGCGAGCACGGCCTCGAGAACGTGCTTGTGATCGACGGCGGGTCGACGGACGACACTCGCGAGCTTGCACGCGAGGCGGGCGCACGCGTGGAGATCCAGTCCGGCTCGGGGAAGGGCCAGGCGATCCGCGAGGCGGTTCGCGAGCACGTCACCTCGGAGTACGTTCTCATGGCCGACGCCGACGGCACCTACCGCGCGAGCGACGCCGAGGCGATGCTCGAACCGCTCCGCGAGGGCACCGCCGAACACGTCATCGGCGACCGCTTCGCCGACATGCGCGAGGGCGCGATGACGCGGTTCAATCGCCTCGGCAACGCCGTCTTCAACGGCCTGTTCTCGGTCATCCATCGCGAGGACTACGGCGACATCCTCTCGGGGTACCGCGCGTTCACCGTCGAGTCGTTCGAGCGGCTCCGCCTGGCCGCCGACGGCTTCGGCATCGAGACGGAGTTGGCCGTCGAGTGCGCGCGCCACGGCGTCCGAACGACCGTCGTCCCGATCACCTACCTCCCGCGTCCGAGCGGGTCGAACACGAACCTCCACCCCGTGAAGGACGGCGGGATCATCCTCATGGCGATCTACCGACAGGCGAAGACCTCGAACCCCCTGTTTTACTTCGGGAGCGCGGGGGTGGCCTCCGGGCTCGCGGGGACGGGGGTCGCGGCGTACGTCGCCTACGACTGGTTCGTCAACGGGATCCCGCACAACGTGCTCGCGATCGTGGCCGGGGTCGGGCTCATCCTGGGAGTGCAACTGCTCATCTTCGGCGTGCTCTCGGATCTGGTGGTCACGCTCCACGGCGAGACGCTGGACCGCGTCGAGCGTCTGGAGCGCGAGGTCGACGACGCGCTCGGCCAGGGAGACGCGGACAGCGAGGCCCGCGAGTCGGCGGAGGGCGAGCCGATCGCCGCCGAATTAGAAGGGAAGGATCGAACGGACCCGCCCGAGCAGTGATCCGGCCCCGCTCCGGCGACGGTCCTCGAAGATCGGGTGCAGTCGGTTGAGGAGGTCGCGCTCGGACTCGAAGCGTTCCTCGGGGATCTCACGGAGCACCGACGCCACGTCGAGCGTGTTGCCGGCGGCGTCGTACGAGACCTCCGTGTCGCCCAGCGACTCGATCAGCTCGTCGGTCGTCGCCGGGAACCGGACGCCCGCGCGGTCCAAGCGCGCGTTCAGCGCCGCGATGCCGAACTCGATCGAGTCGGGCTCCGACGTGTCCCCCTGCGGCGGTCTGGCTGCCATCGCTCCCGGGTTGGATCTCCGGGGACTAAAACGGCCGGGCACGCCGACGGCGTCGCGTCTCACACTTGCATCCGGCGTCTCGGTCCCAATCCCCCTCCCGCGTCGCCGCGCTTATCGGTGCCGCGGACCTCCCATAGCACATGACCGACTACACCACCGTCTCCATCCCCAAGGACCTCGCCGAGCGGGTCGAGGAGACCATCGAGGGGACGAGCTTCTCGTCCACCTCGGACCTCGTTCGGTTCCTCCTGCGTAGCATCGTCATCCAGCACCAGAAGGAGGGGTCGCTCTCGGAGGCGGAGTTCGAGGAGATCACAGATCAACTGCGAGACCTCGGCTATCTGGAGTAGATTAGTCGTCGCCCCCGGGCCGACTGATCCCGTTACTCACTCGGCGACCCGTTCCTCGGGCGGCTCCGCGTCGACGACGACCAGTTCGCGGCGTCGCCCGCGGCGGTCGTACGCGACCACGTCGTCCGCCTCGTAGGGCGGCGTCGCGACCAAGACGGTCGCCGCGAGGTCGTCCGCCTCGGTGAGCCGACGGTCCCCGTCGGGGTGTGAGAGGAACCGCGCCCGCCCCGAGGGGCGGCCCAGGTCCATCCCGAACACCGCCGCGACGGAGCCGCCCGCGGACGGGAAATAAAAGTGCGTCAACACCGGCGTCGTCGGGTCCAGGGCTGGCGGCGCGTCGACCAGGTCGCCGGCGGCCGTCGCGTCGAGGACGACGTTCTCGTCGTCGGGATCCGCCTCTCGTGCGCGTTCCAGGAGGAGCGAGAGCAGGTCGGCGGTGACGTACTCGGGCGCGGGGTCGTCGCCGACGCGCACGTCGTCCCCGTCCTGTTCGCCCGGTTCATCGAACTCGCCGTATGTCTTAGGCTCCTCGAGTCCGTCCGATCCGCCGGGACCGTCGGATCCGCTGGGTCCGTCCGATCTTCCGCGTCCGTCGTTCATCGCTCGGCGCTCATCCGAGGACCGAGCCGAGCGCCTTCACGTACAGCCCCGGCGCGTTGCCCCGGGAGCTGTCGAGCGCGTCGGCGAGCGCGCGGGCACCGCCCTCGGTCACGCCGGCCCCGTGACCGCACAGCACTCGTTCGGGGGACAGCCCCGAGAGCGCGCGCCGCGGCGGGAACAGCCGCAGCATGGGGTGGACGCCGAGCGTCTCCCCGCCGGTGCGCATGTACGAGGACGTCCCCACGGACTCGGGGACGTACAGCGTCCCGCCGTCCTCGTCGAGGAGGCCGACCTCCTGCCACGGCGGGATCGACGAGTCGCGGATCGTGATCGCCCGCAGGCCGCCCAACTCGCGGCCGAATCGCTCGACCGGTGCGTCGAGTTTCGTCGCGACGCCGGTCATCCAGTCGGGAACGTACACGGGCACGTCGTGGCGGGTCGCGATCGCGGCGGCGTCGCGCTTGTGGCGGTCCAGACAGACGACGACGCCCGCCACGTCGCCCTCCAGGTCCGCGATCAGGTCGTCGACGCCGTCGCCGTCCACCGGGTCGAGCACCCACACGTCGCCGTCGACCGAGAGGGCGTGGCTCGCTCGCTCCATCGTCTCGTCCGGATAGGCGATCCACCCGACGCCGCCGTCGAACTCGTCGATCACGACCGGGTCGCCTCCGCCGGACCCTTTCATCGGCATACACGGGCACAGGAGCGCCGCGGGCTTAAGTGGGGTGCCGCCGGAAGGGCTGACGAGATGACGACGCGACCCGCGACGACGCAGCCGCGCCCGGCACTCGCCGCGCTCGCGCTGGAGGTGACTGACCTCGGCCGCGCGGCCGACTGGTACGCCGACGCGTTCGGGCTCGTTCCGACCCGTCGCACCCCGAGCGAGTGCGCCTTCGACGCGGGCGGCACCGAGTTAGTGTTGCGCCGCCCGGAGTCGGTCCCCCGGGGCGGCCTCCACACGCACTTCGCGTTCGAGGTGCCGGGTCGGGAGTACGACGCCTGGCGAGCCAGGTTCCCCGACGCGCCCGAGGTAGACTTCGGCTCGTTCCGGTCGCTGTACCTGGAGGACGACGACGCCCACGCGCCCGAGATCGGTGGAACGGCCCCCGACGACGCCGGAACCGGGATCGTCGGGATCTTCGAGGTCGTCCTCGAGGTGGCGAACGTCGACGTCGCGAGCGACTGCTGGTCGGCGCTCGGCTTCTCCACGGTCGACCGCGGGGACGAGCGACGCAGGATCCGGATGCGCGGGCCCAGCGGAGCCGACCGCCAGTTCGACGTGGAGCTGTGGGAGCCGCAACTCGGGCTGGCCGACGCCCGCGGCGGGGTCCACGTCGACCTCGCGATCCGGGTGCGCGAACCCGCGGCCCTCGCCGAGCACGCCTACGGCGACCTGCCCTCGGTCACGGTCCGCGAGCGAGGCGACGGCTCCGTCGAACTGTACGACCCTGACGGGCACCACGTCGTGTTGCTACCGGTCGAGAGTGAGCATGGAGCGAATGGGACGGACCGATGACCGGGGAGGATACCGTCGCCGATGGCGACGAGGTCGAATGCGGCGACGGCGTCGGCGTCAGAGAGGATGATGGCCGCGCTGGCGACGCTGATGACCGCGTCGGCGACGACGATGGTCGTGCCGGCAGCGACGATAACCGCGCCGGCGACGACGACCGCGGCTACCGACACGTCGCCGTCGAGGAGGTGGCGAACACGCCGAACCCGACGCGCGTCAAGCGCGAACTCGACGAGGCGGTCGGCGCGTCGCTGTTCGGCTGCAACTACTACGAGGCCGACCCCGGCGAGCGCGTGCCGTGGGGGTACCACCGCCACCCGGATCACGAGGAGATGTTCTACGTCATCGCGGGCGAGTTGGCCGTCGAGACGCCCGACCGAACTTACCGCGTCGGCCCCGACGAGGCGTTCTTCGTGCCCGAGAACGCCCCGAACCGGGCGGTCGCCGCCGGCGACGAGCCGTGCCGCTTCCTCGCGCTCGGCGCGCCCAAGGACGCCGACGGCGCTGTGATCGAAGAGGCGTGTCCGGCCTGCGGAGCGGTAACCGACCGGGAGTACGAGGTTCAGACCGTCGATGCGGGAGTCAACCCCGACGTGACCGAGTACGTCCTGTCGTGTGCCGAATGCGGCGAGACGGTCGATCGGTTCTCGGCGTGAACGGCGCGTATTGGCGTCCTGGCGCGTGTGAGCGTCTCAAGGGGGCCAGCGTCGGATCTCCCTCGCGACGCGCCTGACTCGACCGCGCTGGCGACGGCGACACACCCGACTCGACCGCGCCGACGAGGACACGCCTGCGCCGGCGACCCAGTTCAGCCCAGTCGGTCGGTGTCGATGTCGACGTTCGGTGGGGAGACGACGAGGAACCCCCGGAAGTGGGTGAGCTCGCCGCCCATCTCGTTCACCTGGCGGGCGAACCCGCTCGCCAGTTCGTTGAGGTCCCCCTCGACGGCCAACACGAGCACGTTTCCGTACTCGATGTTGCGAACCCACTGCTCGGGCTCCGTCTCGCCGTCGAGCACGCCGAGGACGACGTCCCCCACGGTGCCGTCCGACTCCATCATCTCCTCGGCGTCCTCGAGGTCGAGCCCGAAATCGGCCATATCGCGCCGGAGGGCGTGTTCTCTCAAAAGCGTTCGGTCCACGTCCGACGGGCGTCCGACCGCCGAGGTCGACGGCTGCCAGTCGACGCCCGTCCGGCCGCGTCCCGATCGAACGTACACACCATCTATACAAGGACATATTAACACACCCCGGTAGAGATAGGTCGTTGGTGTCTTGCGATCGTCGCCGAAGTCGATCGATCGGACGGTCGTTCGGGGCGGTCCCTACCTGTCCGACCGGAACTGTTTACAAGGAGTTCTCCCCTCAACTGGGACGATGTCCCATAATCAGGACTCGTCGGTAACCAGTCCGGCGGAACGGGTTCTTCCAGGGCACGCTGAGTGCAACTGACGAGTTCGAATCTGTCCGTATCTTCGACACGACGCTTCGCGACGGCGAGCAGTCGCCGCGCACGTCGTTCGATTACGAGGAGAAACGAGAGATAGCCGCGGCCCTCGACGAGCTGGGCGTCTCCGTCATCGAGGCGGGGTTCCCGGTCAACTCCGACGCCGAGTTCGAGGCCGTCAAAGACATCGCGGAGTCGACCGACACGACCGTCTGCGGGCTCGCCCGCGTGGTCGAGAAGGACATCCAGGCCGCCATCGACTCGGGGGTCGGGATGATCCACACGTTCGTCTCCACGAGCGACGTGCAGATCGAGGACTCGATGCACGCGACCCGCCAGGAGGTCAAAGAGCGGGCCGTCGAGGCCGTCGAGATGGCCACGGAGTCGGGTGCGGAGGTCATGTTCTCGCCGATGGACGCCACCCGCACCGAGGAGTCGTTCCTCGTCGAGGTGATCGAGGCCGTCGACGAGGTCGGTGTCGACTGGATCAACATCCCCGACACCTGCGGGGTCGCAACCCCGCGTCGCTTCGGCGACCTGATCGAGGTGGTGGCCGAGCACACCGACGCCGGCATCGACGTGCACACCCACGACGACTTCGGGCTGGCCGGCGCGAACGCGCTGGCCGGCGTCGAGGCCGGGGCCGACCAGATGCAGGTGTCGGTCAACGGCATCGGCGAGCGCGCCGGCAACGCCGCCCTCGAGGAGGTCGTCATGGCCGCCGAGTCGCTGTACGACGCCGACACCGGCATCGACACGACACGGATCACCGAGGTGTCGCGCATGGTCGAGCAGGCCAGCGACATCCCGGTGCCGCCGAACAAGCCCGTGGTCGGGCGCAACGCCTTCAGCCACGAGTCCGGCATCCACGCCGCCGGCGTCATCGAGAACAGCGACACCTTCGAGCCGGGGGTCATGACCCCCGAGATGGTCGGCGCGACCCGCGAGCTGGTGATGGGCAAACACACCGGCACCCACTCGGTGCGCGAGCGGCTGGTCGAGGACGGCTTCGACCCGACCGAGTCCGAGGTCCGCGCGGTCACCCGCCGGGTGAAGGACCACGGCGCGGAGGGCCGCGTCACGATGTCGGACGTCCGCCGGTTCGCCGCCGAGGAGGGCGTCGCGGAGGCCGACTCCGACGAGGACGAGCGCGAGCGGGAGGCGCGCGTCTGAGCGCGATGGCGGCGCGCGCAATCGTTGCCAGCCGCGGTACGGTTATGGCCGTCGGGCCGGTAGCGGTCGGCGAGATGACGACGCGACTCGTCTCGCCGGCCGCTCGCCGCACGCTCGACGAGCGCGTCGTCGCCCTTCTCGCGGAGGTCTCGGGTATCGTAGGGGCGTGACCGCCCCCGCACACCCACCCATCCGACCCGCGTACCGGCCACCGACCACCAGCGACCAGCGACACGACATCGGCACATGACACGAACTCACGGAGGACGACGATGAGCGAGCCAGCAACCCCCGACACCGGCGGACGCGACGACGCCGACGACGCGGACGACCCCGACGAGGGCGCGGACGCGTCGACCGCGGGGCGAACCGACGACGAGCGAGCCGAGCGAGCCGCTCGGACCGACGCCGCGAGTCGCGAGCCCGGGACGGGCGCGGACGCGGTCGTCTCGGCGCTGGAGGCCGCGGGCGTCGACACCGCCTTCGGCGTCCAGGGCGGAGCGATCATGCCCGTGTACGACGCGCTCGTCGGCTCGTCGGTCCACCACGTGACGATGGCCCACGAGCAGGGGGCGGCCCACGCGGCCGACGCCTACGGCGTCGTTCGGGGCGACCCGGGTGTCTGCATGGCCACCTCGGGGCCGGGCGCGACGAACCTCGTCACCGGCATCGCGGACGCGTCGATGGATTCCGACGCCGTGCTGGCGCTGACGGGGCAGGTCCCCTCGGCCATGGTCGGCTCGGACGCCTTCCAGGAAACCGACACCGTCGGCGTCACCGCGCCGATCACGAAGCACAACTACTTCGCGAGCGACTCCGACGCCGTCGGCTCCACGGTCGGCGAGGCGTTCGCGCTCGCGAAGACGGGTCGCCCGGGCCCGACGCTCGTCGACCTCCCGAAGGACGTGAGCTTCGGCGACGCCGAGACCCCGGTGGGCGAGCCGACGCCGCCCGAGCGGACCGTCCCCGACCCGGCCGCCGACGAGGAGCAGGTCGAGGCGGCCGCCCGGGCCATCGAGGAGGCCGAACGGCCGCTGTGCCTGTTCGGCGGCGGCGTGATCAAGGGGGACGCGACCGAGGAGGCGCGGGCGTTCGCACGCGCCCACGAGATTCCGGTCGTGACGACGATGCCCGGGATCGGGTCGTTCCCCGAGGACGACGACCTCTGTCTGTCGTGGGCGGGGATGCACGGCACCGGCTACGCCAACATGGCGATCACGCACACGGACTGCCTCATCGGGGTCGGGACGCGCTTCGACGACCGGCTCACCGGCGGCGTCGACACCTTCGCCCCGGAGGCGGAGGTCGTTCACGTCGACATCGACCCCGCGGAGATATCGAAGAACGTCCACGCGGACTACCCGGTCGTCGGCGACGCCGGGACCGTCATCGAGCAGATCGACGCAGAGATCCGCGGGGCCGACGCCCCCGACACGACTGAGTGGCGCGAGCAGTACGACGAGTGGCGCGAGCGGTACCCGATGGACTACGCCGTCGACCCCGACGAGCCGGTCACCCCCGAGTTCGTCGTCGAGGCGTTCGACGCCGCAACCGGCGACGACGCGTACGTGGCAACCGGCGTCGGCCAACACCAGATGTGGGCCGCCCAGTACTGGACGTTCCGCGAGCCCCGAACGTTCGTCTCCTCGCACGGACTGGGGGCGATGGGGTACGGCCTGCCCGCGGCGATCGGCGCGCGGATCGCCGCCGAGGACGACCGCGAGGTGGTTGCCTTCGAGGGCGACGGCTCGTTCCTGATGACGATCCAGGAGCTGTCGGTCGCCGTCCGCGAGACCCTCGACATCACGGTCGTCGTGCTCAACAATGAGTACATCGGGATGGTCAGGCAATGGCAGGACGCCTTCTTCGAGGGCCGCCACATGGCCTCCGAGTACGACTGGATGCCGGAGTTCGACACGCTCGCGGAGGCGTTCGGGGCGAAGGGCTTCCGGATCGACGACTACGACGACGTCGCCGAGACGGTCGAGGAGGCGCTCGCCTACGACGGCCCGTCGGTCGTCGACGCCCACATCGACCCCGAGGCGAACGTCTACCCGATGGTCGCGAGCGGGGCCGCGAACGGCCGGTTCGCGCTCGCGGAGGACCAGCTGTGAGCCGAGACGAGACCGGCGGCCGAGCCGACACCGCCGGGAACGACGCACCCGACCGCGCGGGCGACGATGCGACCGAGTCGATCGCGGACGGCGGCTCCGCCCACCCGGCCGAGGATCCCGCTGCCGAGCGCGCTCGTCCGGCCGACGGCGACGCGCCGGCGACGGGGCTCGCCGGCCCGCGACCGGACGAGCGCCCGCACCCGACCGGCCGCCGGGACGAACACGGCGTCCGCAAGGAGCCCGATTCCGGTACCGAGCCGACGCGCCGGGCGACCATCTCCGCGCTCGTCGAGGACGAACCGGGCGTGCTCGCGCGCTCGGCCGGGCTGTTCCGCCGACGGCAGTTCAACATCGAGAGCCTGACGGTCGGCCCGACGACCGTCGAGGGCCACTCGCGGATCACGCTCGTCGTCGAGGAGACCGAGGCGGGCATCGAGCAGGCGAAGAAACAGCTCGCGAAGCTCACGCCCGTCATCGCGGTGGGCGAACTGAGCGGGGACGCCGTCGCCGCCGAGCTGGTGTTGCTGAAGGTCCGGGGACAGGAGCCCGACAAGGTCCACGCGATCACCTCGATGTACGACGGCCAGACGCTCGATGCGGGACCGCGCACGATCACGGTGCAAATAACCGGCGACGAGAACCAGATCGACGACGCGATCGACGCCTTCGACCAGTTCGGCATCATCGAGATCGCACGGACCGGCCAGACCGCGCTGGAACGCGGGGACTCCCCGACGACGCCCGGCGAAGAGCCGGGGCACTCGGCGGGCGAGACCGACGACGACGAGTTCACTAACTACGACGACTGAGGACACACCACGAGACACCACACAACGATGACAGACTCCGATTCCACCCTCGACACCGAGGTATACTACGACGACGACGCCGACCGCTCGCATATCGACGACAAGACCGTGGCCGTGCTCGGCTACGGCAGCCAGGGCCACGCCCACGCGCAGAACCTGCACGACTCGGGCGTCGACGTGATCGTCGGCCTGCGCGAGGACTCCTCCTCGCGCGCGGCCGCCGAGAGCGACGGCCTCCGCGTGGAGACGCCGGCCGACGCCGCCGCCGAGGCGGATGTCGTCTCCGTGCTCGTTCCCGACACCGTCCAGCCGGACGTGTACGAGGCGATCGAGCCGGGGATCGAGGCGGGCGACACGCTGCAGTTCGCCCACGGCTTCAACATCCACTACAACCAGATCGTCCCCAAGGACGGCGTCGACGTGACGATGATCGCGCCGAAGTCTCCCGGTCACCTCGTGCGCCGCAACTACGAGGCCGGCGAGGGGACTCCCGGGCTGCTGGCCGTCTACCAGGACGCGACCGGCGAGGCCCACGAGGAGGCGCTGGCGTACGCCCACGCCATCGGCTGCACCCGCGCGGGCGTCGTCGAGACCACGTTCCGCGAGGAGACCGAGACCGACCTCTTCGGCGAGCAGGCTGTGCTGTGCGGCGGCGTCACCTCGCTCGTGAAGCAGGGGTACGAGACGCTCGTCGACGCCGGATACAGCCGCGAGATGGCGTACTTCGAGTGCCTGAACGAGCTGAAGCTCATCGTCGATCTGATGTACGAGGGCGGGCTCGGCGAGATGTGGGACTCCGTCTCCGACACGGCGGAGTACGGCGGGCTCGTCAAGGGCGACGCGGTCGTCGACGAGCACGCCCGCGAGAACATGGAGGAGGTGCTGGAGGCGGTGCAGGACGGCACCTTCGCCCGCGAGTGGATCGCCGAGAACCAGGCCGGACGCCCCTCCTACACGCAGCTTCGCGAGGCCGAGAAGAACCACGACATCGAGGGCGTCGGCGAGGACCTGCGCGGGCTGTTCGCGTGGGACGAGGACGCCCAGTCGGACGAGGAGGACCCCGAACAGGCCGAGGTACGCGCCGATGACTGAGGCCGGAGCGACCGGCCGTCGAGCCGCCGACCGGTCGGGGGGCGTCCGCCGATGAGCACGGGCACGCTGTACGACAAGGTGTGGGAGCGCCACAAGGTGGCCGACCTGCCGAACGGCCAGGACCAGCTGTTCATCGGCCTCCACCTCGTCCACGAGGTGACGAGCCCCCAGGCGTTCGGCATGCTCCGCGAGCGCGACATGGACGTCGCGTTCCCCGACCGCACGGTCGCAACCACCGACCACATCGTCCCGACGCGGCCGGAGGGTCGCGAGCGTCCCCTCGCCGACGAGCGGGCCGAGGAGATGCTCACGCACCTCGAGCGCAACACCGAGGAGTCAGGGATCCGCTTCTTCGGCCTCGAGGACGACCGCCAGGGCATCGCCCACGTCGTCGGCCCGGAGTTGGGCTTCGTCCAGCCGGGCATGACCGTCGTCTGCGGCGACAGCCACACCTCTACCCACGGCGCGTTCGGCGCGATCGGTATGGGGATCGGTACGAGCCAGATCCGCGACGTGTTCGCCACCGGCTGTATCTCCGCGGACAAGAAGGACGTCCGGCGCGTGGAGGTCGCCGGCGAACTCGGCGACGGCGTCGGCGCGAAGGACGTAATCTTACACGTCATCCGGGAACTCGGCGTCGACGGCGGCGTCGGCCACGTCTACGAGTACGGCGGCGAGGCCGTCCACGCGCTCGACATGGAGGGCCGCCTGGCGGTGTGTAACATGTCCATCGAGGGCGGCGCTCGCGCGGGCTACATCAATCCGGACGAGACCACCTACGAGTACCTCGCGGGGCGCGAGTTCGCCCCAGAGGGCGACGAGTTCGAGGAACGAAAGGAGTACTGGGAGTCGATCCGATCCGACGAGGACGCCCAGTACGACGACTGGGTCGAGGTCGACGCCGACGACCTCGCGCCGCAGGTGTCGTGGGGAACCAACCCCGAGCAGGTCGTCAGCGTCGACGAACCCGTCCCGGCTCCCGAGGACACGCGCGACCCCGACGCCGCCGAGTCCGCACAGGACCACACCGAGGTCACTCCCGGCGAGACGATGGAGGGACACGAGGTCGACGTGGCGTTCCTCGGCACCTGCACGAACGGCCGCGTCGCGGACTTCCGCGAGGCCGCGCGGGTGCTGAAGGGCCGCGAGGTCGCCGACGGCGTTCGCGCCCTCGCCGTCCCCGGTTCGGGCACGGTCAAGCGGAAGCTGGAGGCCGAGGGGATCGATCAGGTGTTCAAAGACGCCGGCTTCCAGTGGCGCGAGGCCGGCTGTTCGATGTGCCTGGCGATGAACGACGACGCGCTGGAGGGCGACGAGGTGTGCGCCTCGTCGTCGAACCGGAACTACGTCGGCCGCCAGGGCTCCACCGAGGGGCGCACGCACCTGATGTCGCCCGGGATGGTCGCCGCCGCGGCCGTCGAGGGCGCGGTGACGGACGTGCGCGAGTTCGACACCCCCGATGCCGACCTTGTCGGCGACCGCGCAGGCGACGCGGTCGACGGCGCGGGCGAGGACGCGGAGGTGGAGCGATGAGCGACGACGCCCCCGGGAGCGCCGGCGACGACGCGCCCGAGACCGAGGAGGCGGGGGTGCCGGCGATCCGCCGAGTCGCGGGGACCGGCGTCCCGCTGCGCGGCGACGACGTCGACACCGACCAGATCCTCCCCGCGCGGTTCCTGAAGGCGGTCACCTTCGACGACATGGGCGAGTACGCCTTCTACGACCAGCGCCGCGACGAGGACGGCGAGTTGAACGACCACCCGTTCAACGAGTATCAGGGCGCGAACGTCCTCGCGGTCAACGACAACTTCGGCTGCGGCTCCTCCCGGGAGCACGCCCCGCAGGGGCTGATGCGCTGGGGCGTCGAGGCCATCGTCGGCGAGTCGTTCGCGGAGATCTTCCAGGACAACTGCAAGTCGCTGGGCATCGCGACGCTCGCGGTCGACCACGAGGACGCCGTCGACCTCCAGGGGTTCATCGAGACGAACCCCGACGCCGGCATCGAGGTCGACGTGCGCGCGGAGACCGTCCGCTACGACGGCACCGTCGTCGAGGGCGAGGTGCCCGACGCGATGCGCGAGGCGCTGCTCGAGGGCATCTGGGACACGACCGCCGTAATGGCGACGAACCTCGATCGCGCGAAGGCCGTCAACGACGGCCTGCCGTACACCGATGACTGAGGTCCCCGAGATCGCGGTGATCGAGGGCGACGGCATCGGCCACGAGGTCGTGCCCGTCGCCGTCGAGGTGCTGGAGGCCGTCGGCGACTACGAGTTCACCGAGGCCGAGGCGGGCGACGCGACGCTCGACGAGACGGGCGAGGCGCTGCCCGCGGAGACGTACGAACTCGCGGCCTCGGCGGACGCGACGCTGTTCGGCGCGGCCGGCGAGTCGGCCGCCGACGTGATCCTCCCGCTGCGGGAGGCCGTCGGCTCGTTCGTCAACATCCGGCCGGCGCGGGCGTACCCCGGCGTCGACGCGCTCCGTCCGGAGACGGACCTGGTCTTCCTCCGGGAGAACACCGAGGGCGTGTACGCCGGCCACGAGGACCGCCTCACCGACGACGTGTCGACGCTGACGCGCGTGGTGACGGAGTCGGCCTCGCGCCGACTCGGAGAGTTCGCCTGCGAGTACGTGCACGAACGCGGGACGGACGGCTTCACCGTGGCACACAAGGCGAACGTGATGCGGGAGACGGACGGCCTGTTCCGCGACACGGTGCTCGCGGAGGCGGAGGCAGCAGGCGTCGACGCCGACACCGTCCTGATGGACGCGTTCGCGACGCGCGTGTGCCTGGACCCGACGCAGTTCGACGTGATCGTCTGCCCGAACCTCGCGGGCGACGTGCTGTCGGACCTGGCGGCGGGGCTCGTGGGCGGACTCGGCCTGCTCCCGTCGGCGAACGTCGGCCCCGAACGCGG
This sequence comes from Halobaculum sp. CBA1158, assembly GCF_021431925.1. Classification (NCBI taxonomy): domain Archaea; kingdom Methanobacteriati; phylum Methanobacteriota; class Halobacteria; order Halobacteriales; family Haloferacaceae; genus Halobaculum; species Halobaculum sp. CBA1158. The sequence goes on from NZ_CP090371.1 coordinate 1,318,365, forward strand.
CCTGTTCGAACCGGTCCACGGCACGGCACCCGACATCGCCGGCGACGGAGTCGCGAACCCCTCGGCGACGATCCTCTCGGCGGCGATGCTCGTCGAATCGCTGGGCGACGACGCGGCGGGCGACCGGATCCGCTCGGCCGTCGAGAGCGTGCTCTCCGAGGGCCCGCGTACGCCGGATCTCGGTGGCGAGGCGACGACGCGGGAGGTCGCCGACGCTGTGCTCACACGGGTCTGAGACGGCGGGTCGGTCGTCCGTGACTCCGTCCGAGTGGTCCCGGGCGGCTACTCCTGGTACGCCATCCGGACCTGCTCGAACCGGTCCTTCTGTTCGAGGTGTCGCTGGAGCTGCTCGGCGTACTCTTGGGTGAGCTGCTCGGCGGCCTCCAGTTTCTCGCGGTCGGCACCGCCGCCGCCGCCGCCGAACAGCGTGTCGGTGATGTCCGAGACGATGCCGCCGAGGGGCCCCGAGGAGTCCTCCTGGCCGCTCATCGCCCCCATCTGCTTCGAGATGTTCTCCAGTTCGGGGATGATCTGCGGGAGCTTCTCGGTGTCGGCGACGATCCGCGCGGAGTCGGGGTCGTCGGCGTTCTCGATCTCGAACTCCGTGGCCGTCATGATCAGTCCCCACTCCTGGTTCGAGAAGCGCGAGTCGCGGAGCCGATCGGTGAACTCGCGGTCGACGGCCATCCGCTCGCCCACGATCGCGTCCGTCCAGTCGCTCATGGGCGAGTCAACGCGACCGGACGGTATGTCGGTTTCCCTCGGCGACGAGCGAGTCGCCGACGGTACTGCCCCGCCGACGGCAGGTACGTCGCCGACGGCACCGTGCATCGCTTTCGTGTCCGATCCGGAGCCGCCGGCGCGGGCGACTCGGTCCGCTACTGGTACTCGGTGATCGTGAGGGTGTAGCTCCCCGACCCGGAGTAGGAGTCGACGTCGACCTGCATGGCCGTGGAGTCGTCCGGGTCGTCGATCGTGATGCGCTCCTGGCTGTCGGTCGTGATCGAGCGGTAGTCGTACTCGCCCGGCGAGGCGTCGCTCGTGGTGCCGGTGTTGACGTAGAGGTCGAAGTCCGCGTCCGCCGGTCCGTCGAGTTCGACGACCACCTGACTGGGCGAGTCGTAGTTCCACAACCACGAGTAGTCGTCGTAGTCCCAGTAGCCCGACAGCGAGCCGTCGACGCTGCCGGAGGTGGTGTCGCCACCGCCGTCTCCCCCGTCGTCGCCGCCGTCGTCACCGCCGCCTCCACCCCCGCCGCCGTCGGAGGGATCGGTCGTGACGGCCGCGAGCGCGTCGACCTGTCCGGAGCCCTGCTCCTGGCTCGAGAGGCCGATGTCGGCGGCGGTCCCTTTGAGGTGCGAGCGGAGTTCGTTGTTCGAGAGGCTCGACCACTGCGCGAGCGCGAGACCGGCGACTCCGGAGACGACCGGCGTCGCCATCGACGTGCCCGACAGCTCCTCGTAGCCGCCGCGGGCCTCCGTCGTCGTCGAGAGGACGTTCACGCCCGGCGCACACAGCTCGACGCCCTCGCCGTACTGCGAGAACGACGCGAGCTGTTCGTTCGAGTCGACCGCCGAGACGGCGAGGCACTCGGCGTACGCCGCCGGGTAGCTCACCGACGAGGTGCCACTGTTGCCGGCGGCGGCGGCGACGAGCGCGCCGTTGCTGTCGGCGTAGCTCACGGCGTTCTTCATCGTGTCCGTGTAGCCGCCGCCACCGAGGCTGAGGTTGATCACGTCCGCGCCCTGGTCGGCCGCCCATTGGACGGCGTCGGCGATGTCCGCCGTCGATCCCGACCCCGTCTCGTCGAGCGCGCGGCCGTTGATCAGCGTGGAGTTCGACTGTCCGGCGACGCCGGTGCCGTTGTCGACGACCGCGGCCGCACACCCGGAGACGTGCGTGCCGTGGTACTCGTCGCTCGGGGCGTCCGGGTACGGGTCGTCGTCGCCGTCGGCGAAGTCGGAGCCGGGATCCGAGGCGTAGTTGGCCGCCAGGTCCGGGTGATCGTACTGCGCCCCGGTGTCGACGACGGCGACCGTGACCGCGGAGTCGCCGAGGGTGGTGTCCCACGCGTCGTCGGCGTTCACCTGTTGGGGCGCGTACTGACTGCCGAACTGCGGATCGCTCGGGGAGTACTGCGTCTCGTAGGTGGCGTTCGCCTCCGCGTACTTGATCCACTCCTTCTTCGTGATCGCCTCGATGAAGTTCTCTCGGGCCGCGTCGGCCGCCGACGCCGGGAACTTCACAGCGACGTAGCTCAGCGTCTCGTTCGCGTGGACGACCTCCGCGTTCCCGGGCACGTAGTTCGCGACCGTCGACCCGATGTCCGCCTCGCTGGCGGAGACGCCGACGAGGACCTCCTCGTCTTTCGGTCCGGGGTTCCGTCCGGATCGCGCGGACGCGACCCCGCCCGTCGCGGCCGCCCCCGCGGCTGCGCCGGTCAGCTTCAGGAACCCACGACGCATCATGTCGCCACGTTCGATATCGTCTGTCATGCGACGACATCACGCGCCGAGGGGCGCGACTTAATTCTATTGTTTTGTCCGCAGTATTAACTTGAAAATTCGGAATTGAAGGTGTGAAAATAACGTCCGAGTACGCCATCGGATTCGTCTCGAATACCCACGGCCGCAAGGGTTTCCACCGGAGTCCGATCGGAGGAACCCATTCGGGACGGTCAACCCGGAGTCGGCTGGTCCGGCGCTCACCGAGTCGGACCGGAACGCGTATCGGCGGTCGCCGACACCCGCGAGCATGGGACTGTTCGACCGCCTGCTCGGCGCGACCGGGGACCGATCGGGGGAGGCGACCCCGTCGGCGACCCGGGGCGACGCGCGAGCGGACGCGGACGCGGCGGGTCCGCGCGGCCCGTGGCGCGACGGCGACGGCTCGCCGGCCGCGCCCGCCGGCGTCGCGCTGTTCGTCGACGGGCCGAACGTGTTTCGCGAGGAGTTCGACGTGGAGTTCGCGGATCTGCGGGCCGCCGCCGAGGGTTCGGCCGCCGGCGACGCGGCGACCGGCGGGACCGGGCTCGTCACCGCGCGCGTCTACCTCGACGAGCACGCGACGCCGGGGCTGATCCAGGCGGCCGAGGCCAACGGCTTTCAGGTGGTCACCACCAGCGGCGACGTGGACGTGAAGCTCGCCGTCGACGTGGCGTCGTTCGCGGCCGAACGACGCGCGGCGACGGTCGCGGTCGCCTCCCGTGACACGGACTTCAAGCCGGCGCTGGAGGTCGCCAACGAGTACGGCCTCGGGACGCTCGCGATCGCGCCCGGGAGCCACGGTCGTTCGGACGCGCTCCGGCGAAGCGCCGACGACGCTGTGACGCTCGGCGAGTAGTCGGTCTCGAGACCGCCAACCCGACGGCTGCTTAATCCCAGTTTTCTAACCCCTGAATATATCATCTCGCGGTACGATCTATCGGGTATGCCGGGGATGAGTGCCGACGACAGTGAGGGGGAGGGGCCGAAGCGCTCGAGACCGGGATCGAGACAGTCGATCGACGTTCGGGTGGCCGAGGCGGTCGCTCGCGCGGAGGGCGTCGACCCGACGGAGTTGAAGCCGCACCTGTACGACGCGATCGACACAGAGGCGCTGGACCGGGTACTCGAATCGATGGAACCGGACGCGTCCGTCCGGTTCCGATTTCACGGCTACCGCGTCGTCGTCCGCGGCGACGACACGGTGAGCGTCGACGGCGACGACTCCTGAACGGGCGTTACGCCAGCGGCGTCCGCTCCACGACCGTCCCGTCGTAGGTGGGGTACTGCTCGACAACCTCGCCGTCCGAGAGGTCGCCCGCCTCGACCATCTCCTCCAGCAGCCACCACGCGACCTCGACGTGGTCGGACTTGACGGTGTAGAACTCCTCGGGCACGTCGAGCGTCTCGAACAGGTCGGGATCGGCGTACGTCTTGCCGTACACCAGCGTCCCGTCGTCGGTCACCTCGTCGAACGGGCGACGGAGGTTGCGCGCCATCCGCTTGAGGCGGTTGCGGTGCTGGGCGGCGTCCTTGAACACGGACGTGCAGAAGTACACCTTCTCGTGGTCGCCCATCACGTCGAGGATCTCCGCTTTCGAGCCCTCGACGGCGGACATGTGACCCTCCTGCAGTTCGAACCCCTGTTCTTGCATCCGGCGGTAGTTCCCGTCGGACATCTCGAACTCGTTGACGTTGCAGAAGTCGGCGGCCCCTTCGTCGAGGAACTCCAGGAACTCCTCTTCGGCGCGGATGCCGGGGATCTCGAACGCCGGCGTCAGTCCCTCCTCGCGAGCGACGTAGAGGATGTCCTCCCACTCGGTGCCGTGGAGGTCGCCCCACTGCTCGACGGGCGGGTGGAAGCGGATCTCGTCGAGGCCGGCCTCCGAGAGGCGACGCATGTTCTCGCGGCCGCCCGGAATCCCCGTGTACAGGTGCGTGTGGTGGTCCTCGCCGAACTCCTCCTTGAGCAGGCGGAGGTAGCGACACGTCTTCTCCATCGCCTCCTGGGGCTCGCCGCCCGTGATCGAGGTGCCGAGCGCGGACATTCGCTTGGCCTCCTCGATCACGTCCTCGTCGGACTCGACGAGGCGCTCGTTTGCGTACACGTCGGTCACGTTCTTGCGGTTCTCCCCGAGCGGACAGTAGAAGCAGTCGCGCTGGTCGCAGTAGCCGTACACGAACAGCACCATCTTCCCGCCCTTGGCGCACTGTTCACAGCCCTTCGAGATCATCAGTTATCCACGGTTCTCGGCCGAGCGCAAAAAGCCGTGCGATACCGACGCTTCGACCGTGTGAGCCGTTGTCGAGCGCGTTCAAACCGGGTGAATCCGAGTTCGATAACCACGAAACTGATACCGTTCGCCCTCCACGGCGCAAGCATGTCACGAGAGGCACGCAGGCGGGAGTTCCTTCGGGCGACCGGTGGCGCGCTCGCGACGGGGAGCGTGATCGCCACGAGCGGGTGTCTGGGCGTCATTACCGGCTCCGAGCCGGCCGAGTTCTCCGCGAGCGTCGCGTCGGTCCCCGAGTCGACGCTGGAGTCGACCGGGTTCGAGGAGAACCGGATCGAGCCGATGGAGATCACCCGAGAGTTCACGGTGGCCGGGCAGACTCGCGAGGTGGTCGTCACCAACCAGATCGCGGAGTACGACAAGGCCGCCGAGGTGCTCGGCGAGCGGATCCAGGCGTCGCTGTTCGTCGCGCTGTCGACGCCGGCCGTCGAGGTGGCCGGGCGGACGTTCAACCCCATCGCGGAGATGGGGACGCGCGAGCTCGCCCGCCAACTGCTCTCGCAGTACGACGGGATCTCCAACCTTCAGGACGACGGCGAGGAGACCGTCGAAGTGCTCGGCACCGACTCGACCGTGGGCCTGTTCACCGCCGACGCGACGGTCGCGGAGGGGATCACGACCGAGGTTCGCCTGCACGTCTCGGAGGCCATTCGCACCGGCGAAGACTTCGTCGTCACCGTCGGCGCGTACCCGACGCAGCTGTCGGGACAGGCCGAGGACGTCCGGACGATGATGCGGTCGGTCGAACACGACGGGGAGTAGCCGGATGGCGCTATCCGGCGGCGACCGCGACGGCGACAAAGACGGCGACGACGGGGACGACAGTCACAGCGGCGACGGGACCGACGCGGCCCGGCGCACGCACACTCGGCGGGACGTGCTCGCGGGCGGTGCCGCCGCCGGAGCGGCGTCGCTCGCGGGCTGCGGGGGGATTCTGGGAGGAGAGGACGCGCCCGAGAGCGAGTCCGTCGACGGGGAGCGAGCGCGGACGCTCGCGGAGGCACACGCGCCCGACCTGTACTTCGGCGTCGGCGAGCGATGGTTCCCGACGGACCCCCGCGAGTACCTCGACGACGACGGCGACGGCTCGGTCCTCGACGGGTTCGCCGCGTTCGACGGCTACGCGCGCGACTACGACCCCGGCGGGGAGCCGCCGAACCGAACGGCGTTCTACAACGTAGCTCGCTACCCGGGCACGGACCTAGCGGTGGTGCAGTACTGGTTCTACTCGGCGTTCGACCAGTTCTCGGTGAACTTCCATTGGCACGACTGGGAGGTGTTGCACGCGTTCCTCGACGTGGGCGAGGAGTCGGGCGACCCCGAGACGGGCGACCCGACGCTGCTGGTGGCGTCGGCCCACTCCCGGAAGGTGCCGAACAACGAGTTCCTCGACCCCGACACCCAGCGCGCGAGCGTCATCAGCGAGGTGGGGAGCCACTCCTCGGCGCTGGGGGTCAACGAGACGCCTGCCGTCTTCGAGCGCCTGCCGATCTCGACGGACACCGCGGACATTTCTAACGGTCCGCTCGCCCCGTCGGACATCCCCGCGGCGTACGGCCTGCCCCGCAGCGAGGGGTACCGGCTTCCGTTCGTGGTCCCCGAACTCGACGGCTCGCCGGTGGTCGAGCATCCGGACCTGCCGAACGTCACTCCCGACCACCTCGTGCCCGCCGAGTTCACGGTGGAGTCGTTCTCCGGGATCCCGTCCCCGCCGGAGGACCTCCCGCTGCGGGAGACGGGGGTCATGTTCGCGTTCGAGGGCGCAGACAGCGTCGCCGAGGCGGACTACGACTACGCGCTCGCGCCGATGGCCGACCTCGACATCGAGGAGTACGCCGGCCCGCAGTTGAGCTTCGAGTTCGCGGTGCCGTCGTTCGCCGAGGACGCCGTCGCGGGCCACCTCACGACCGTCGGGACGCCGCAGGACCAGCCCCGGTTCGAGAACCCCACAGACGACGTGACGGACCCGCGACACCGCTCGGCGCTGTCCGAGCGGTTCGACGTCGACGTGTCCGGCCTCGCAGGCGACGTCGTCGGACTGTTGCGGGAGGCGACCGCCAGCGACGACGCCCCCGGGAGCAACGGCGTCGACACCGACGACCCCACCGTCGAGGGGATCGCCCTGCTCGAATCCGACCCGGAAGCGGTCCCGACGTTCAACGGCGTCGTCGCCCTCCGCGACGTGCCCGACGGCGAGCACCGACTCACCGTCAACGGGGCCGGCGTCGCCCCGTACGGCCAGCGGATCGTCCACGGCGACGCCGACAGCGACGAGGGGACGACGGGGTCCACGACGACCGAATCCACGACGACCGAGTCGACGGAGTCGACCGAAACGTCGTCCACCGACAGCGACACGGCGTTGCCGCCGGCGACGACCGTCGGCGTCGACGGCGACGTGGTGGTGACTCCCAACGAGGACGCGGTGAAGGTCCGGGCCGAGCCCGCGGCGGACGCGGGCGGGTTCGACCGGGTCGCCGTCGAGGACGACTTCGCCGGGTCGGTCTTCGACGGCCGTCCGGCCGACGAGGACGCCGACAGCGCCGCGGTGTACGTCCACAGCGAGGGCGCGTACACCGCCGAGGTGGAGGACGAGTCCGGCGGGATCGGCGCGTTCCGTGTGAACCCGAGGGCGGACCAGTCGACCGCCACGATCAGGGAGGCGCGCACGGGGAAGCCCTCGCTCGCGTCGTTCCTGCTCACGATCCTCACGGAGACGACCGCACAGGCGACCGTCTTCGCCGACGGCGACGCCGACGGCATCGACGAGGTGGACGTTCCGGACAGCACCGCCGAGCAGGCGGGCGAGGCCGCCGAGGCCGTCGACGACGTGCTGGCGGCCGCGGCCGAGGCGGCGGAGGCGGCCGAGGACGGAGACGACGATGACGACGACTCCGGAAACGGCGGCGGAAACGGCGGAAACGGGGGCGGAGGCGGCGGCCCCTCCGGCTTCACCGGCCTCCTCCGGGCGCTGGAGGCGACGACGACGGCCGCCAAGCGCGCGAACGAGGCGGCCCAGGCCGGGAACGCGGAGGGGGCTGACAACCGCCTGCGCGGGCTCCGACAGCGGACCGAGGCGCTCGCCGGCGCGCTCGAACGCAACCGAGAGAACCTGCCCGGGAGCCTCCCGGACCTGGTCGAGCGCCGCGTGCCGCAGGTCGTGCGACGGATCGATCAGGCGCTCGACGCCGACGAGTGACGGGCCCCGGACACACCTGTCGCCGCCGTCGGGGCGGCGTTGCCCGACTCACCTCGAGGTGCGATCGGCGTCGTCCGAGTCAGTTCGATGTGCGGTCCGGCTCGTCGGTCGGATGCGGGCTGCTGCTCCCGTCGTCCGGATCGACGCGGAGGTACTTCGCGAAGAGATCGGCGACGCGGGTGTAGGCGTCGACGACGTTCTCGCGGTCCCCGAAGCCGTGGGGCTCGCCGTCGTACCGGCGGAACTCGAAGCGCTTGCCGTGTCGCTCCAACTCCTCACAGAGCTGCTCGGACTGGCTAATGGGCACGCGTGCGTCGTCCTCGCCGTGGAGCACGAGCAGCGGGTCCTCGATGTCCTCGACGTGGCGGATCGGCGACGCCTCGCAGTAGTTCTCCGGGTCCGTCGCCACGTCGCCCAACTCGCGCTTCATGAGCTGCCAGCCGACGTCGTCGGTGTCGTCGAGGAACGTCTCGTAGTCGTACACGCCGTAGAAGGCCGCGCCGGCGGCGAAGCGGTCCGAGTTGCCGAGCGCGTTCACCGTCATCAGGCCGCCGCCGGAGCCGCCGTAGATGCCCGCGCGGTCGCCGTCGACGGCGTCGTACGCCTCCGCGGCGGCGTCGGCCGCGCGGATCACGTCCTCGAGATCGCCGCCGCCCCAGTCGCGGTCGTTGGCCATGCGAAACGCCCGGCCGTAGCCGTCGCTGCCGCGGTAGTTCGGGAGGATCACGCAGTAGCCCAGGGCCGCGAGGTACGCCGCGCGGTGGTCGAAGCGGAAGCGGTCGAATGAGGTCGGGCCGCCGTGGGCCTTCACGAGCACCGGCACGGACTCCGCGTCTGAGTCGGCCTCGGGCGGGTAGACGACCGCCTGTATCTCCTCGTCGCCGGACTCATACGTGACCGTCTCGGGGGTCGGGACCCGCACGCCGAAGTCTGGCGTCGCGCCGGGCGTCACCCGTTCTCCCGCGGAGACGTTCCACACGGCCGGCGGATCGTGGGGCGTGTCGCGCACGGCGAGCACGTCGCCGTCGACCCATCGCGGGGCCGTGTGGAACGCGTCGTCGTCGGTCACCTCGTCCGCGTAACCGTCGCGGTCGACGACGTGGACGTTCGCCCGGGCGTCACGCGTCACCGTCACCGCGAGCGTCCTGCCCGAGGGCGACCACGCGGGGTCGGCGACCTCCGCGCCGTCGACGGCGTACAGTTCCTCTGCGTCACCCGCGGCGTCGCCGTCGGAGCCGACCGCGGCCCCCGCGTCGTCGACCACCGCGACCGCGTCGAAGCCAGAAGCGTCGTGGACGAACGCGACCTCGGTCGAGTCTGGTCGCGGCCGGACGTTCTGCACGCGGACGCCCTCCTCGGCGAACACCTCACGCACGCCGTCCGTACGACCCGAACCGCCGGAGTCGCGGTCGTCGTCGCCGTCCCCGTCGCCGTCGCCGTCGCGGTCGCGGTCGACGGCGACGAGGTCCGCCTCGTAGTCGAACAGGTGGCGGTGTTCGGCCCGGGTCGCGTACACCGTGCCGTCGGCCCCGACCGCGGGGTCGCCGTAGAGGTACTCGTCGTCAGCGAGCGCCTCGACCCGCGAGCCGTCGGCGGCGACGAGCGCGAGCGACGCCCGCGAGAAGTGATCGGTGACGACCGCGAGGTCGTCGCCGTCGGGCGCGTACGCCAGTCCGAGATCCGGTTCGTCGTAGGCCGTGAGTGCGGTCACCTCGCCCGTCTCGGCGTCGACCGTCGACAGCGACCCCGCTGCCGAGAGGAACGCCACGGCGTCGCCGTCGGGGTGCCAGTCGATCCACCGGGGGTCGCCGCGGCCGTATCGCTGGGCGGTGATCCCCCCGCTCGTCAGCCGGGTGTCCGTCGTGCCGTCCCACAGCCACAGGTCGATCTGTCCCTCGCGGGCCTTCGCGTATGCGACGCGGTCGCCGTCGGGAGACGGCTCCGCCTGCACCACGCCGTCAGCGGCCGCCATCGCCGAGAGCAGGTCGTCCGCGCTCGTGTCGCGGAGGTCTCGTCGGTACACGCGGGCCGGTGGCGCTCGGCCGGCTTGTAGCTCCGGGTCGCGGCACGCGAGACGACCCCGCCGGGAGAACAGCCCCGACGGCCCGAGCGATCGGGCCGCCTGCGGGGGGAAGGACAACCGTTAGGTGCGCACGGACGAATGTACAGTCATGACCGAAGAGACCGATCTGGAGGAGCTTCGACGGGGGACGGACCTCGTCAAGCGCGGCTTCGCGCGGATGCAGAAGGGCGGCGTCATCATGGACGTGGTCAGCCGCGAGCAGGCCCGCATCGCCGAGGACGCCGGCGCGGTCGCGGTGATGCACCTGGAGTCCGTCCCCGCGGACATCCGCAAGCGCGGCGGCGTCGCGCGGATGGCCGACCCCGGCAAGCTGGAGGAGGTCATCGACGAGGTGTCGATCCCGGTGATGGGCAAGTGCCGCATCGGCCACACCGCCGAGGCGCAGATCCTCGAGGCGGCGGGGGCGGACATGGTCGACGAGTCCGAGGTGCTCACGCAGGCCGACGAGCGCTACCACATCGACAAGCGCGAGTTCACCGCGCCGTTCGTCTGCGGCGCGCGCAACCTCGGCGAGGCGCTGCGCCGCATCGACGAGGGCGCGGCGATGATCCGAACGAAGGGCGAGGCCGGCACCGGCGACGTGAACCAGGCGGTCACCCACCAGCGAAACATCCAGCGCTCCATCCGGAAGCTTTCGGGCATGAGCTACGAGGAGCGCGACGAGTGGGCCCGCGAACACGAGGCCCCCCGCGAACTCGTCCACGAGACGGCCGAGATGGGTCGACTCCCGGTCGTCAACTTCGCCGCCGGCGGCATCGCGACGCCCGCCGACGCCGCGCTCATGATGCAGCACGGCTGCGACGGCATCTTCGTCGGCTCGGGGATCTTCGGCGCGGAGAACCCCCCTGCCATGGGCGAGGCCATCGTCGAGGCGGTCAACAACTACGACGACCCCGAGACGCTCAAAGAGATCGCCAAGTCCCCCGGCAAGGGGATGGCCGGTCAGGCGAACGACCAGATGGAAGAAGAGGAGAAGCTCCAGGGCCGCGGCGTCTGAGGCGGGCGGGCGTCCGGTTTCGCCGTCCCGCGTAGCCGTCCCGTTCGATTCATCGCCTCTCTCTGCGCGACGAAGGTTCATACCCGATACCGCCCCACAGCCCCGCAGCCGCCGTGATCTGACTCCGGCCGCGGAACGCACGCGGGCGTGCGACACGCCGTTTCGCGGGAGCCGCGGAGCGTGTCGCCTGTCAGCCACCCCCGAGCACCGACCGCCGGGTACACCCCCGACGCACCGACCGCCGGGTGTGACTCGACGCGCATCCCCAGCGTCGACCGGCCGTCGCGTTGATACGGATCCGCGACGTATCCGCCGCCGTGAGCGACGAGCACAAGCCGAGCGAGAACTCGGCCGTCGCGGACGGTATCGCCGACGGCGACGGTGACGGCGAGGGTTCCGACGACGCGTCCGCCGATAGCGACGCCCTCGGCGACGGTTCCGACGACGCGTCCGTCGATAGCGACGCCCCCGGCGACGGTTCCGACGACGGCGATGCCACCAGCGACAGCGACGCTGCGGATCCGCTCGCTGACGTCGATCCCGAACGACATCCGGTCGTCCTCTTCGACGGCGTCTGCAACCTCTGTCACGGCGCAATCCGGTTCCTCGTCCGCCACGACACCGCCGGCGTCTTTCGGTTCGCGCCGCTGGAGTCGCCGGTGGGGCGCGCCCTCCTCGCCGAGCACGGGCTTCCGACGGAGAGCCACGACTCGTTCGTCCTCGTCGACGGCGACGGCGCACACGAGCGGTCGACCGCGGCGCTTCGAGTCGCCCGTCGCCTCGACTCGCCGTGGGACCTGGCGTGGGCGCTGCGGGTCGTGCCGCGTCGCCTCCGTGACGGCGCGTACGACCTCGTCGCCACCTACCGGTACCGAGTGTTCGGCCGCCGCGACGAGTGTGCGATCCCGGAGCCGGAGATCAGAGAACGGTTCGCCGAACGGGCGCTGGAGTAGCCTCGGCTCACAGCACGGTCGCGCCGCGTCCGACCTCGGTCTGGTAGGCGCGCGCCCCGACGCCGGCGTCCGCGAACGCCTCGACCATCGCTGCGGCGACCCGACGGCGGCTCCCGGAGGGACACGCCGCGAGCAGGCTCGGGCCCGCGCCGCTGACGGTCACGCCGGTCGCGCCGGCCGACAGCGCCGCCTCGCGGACGGCGTCGTAGCCGGTAATGAGCTCCGCTCGGGCGGGCGTGACCACGGGGTCGTCCATGCCGTGACCAACGAGTTCGGGATCGGATTGACACATTCCCGCGGTCAGCGTGGCGGCGTTGCCGACGGTCTCGACGTGGTCGGCCATCGACATCGAGTCGGGAACGACGCCGCGGGCGTCCTTCGTCGAGACGACGACCTCCGGGAGACACGCGACCAGCGGCAGTCGCGCGTCGACGCTCGTGGCCGAGTCGTCGCGACGGACGACGGTGAAGCCGCCCAGCAACGCGGGCGCGACGTTGTCGGCGTGGGCCTCCCCCGAGACGAGCGCCTCGCCCTCGGCGGCGGCGGGGATCAGCCCCTCCCGCGAGTGTCCTCGGTCGTACAGTTCGTCGAGCGCGACCGCGGCCGCGGCCGCGGAGGCCGCCGACGATCCCAGCCCCGAGGAGGGCCGAACCCCCTTGTCGATGCGAATGTGTGCGGGCGCGTCGAGCGCCGCCGCGACCGCGCCGACGACGTTCTTCTCCGGGTCGGTCGGGATGAACTGCGCGCCCGCGCCGGTCACCTCGATCGTCGTCTCGTCGGCGCGCTCGACGGCGACGGTGTCGGCCGGGTGCGAGAGCGCGACGCCGAAGGTGTCGAAGCCGCTGCCGAGGTTCGCGCTGGTGGCCGGTGCGCGGGCGGTTACCATGCCGCGTCGGTCCGGCCGACCGGGCAAAAGCGTGACGTTCGACGCGACCTCGTCCGCTCCGTGGCCGTCGTTCGATCGGGCTTATCGCCTGACGGAGACGAACACGATCGGTCCGATCACACAGAGGACGATGCCGAGGAAGAGGTAGTGCGTCGGGACGAGCGACTGCGGCGTCAACAGGAAGATGACGCCGAACAGCATCGTGTTGAGCGCCATCGCCTTCCGCGAGACCGGGAGCGTCGCCAGCGTCGTCAGAACGAACCCGAGCAGCAGCGCCTGTCCGACGTTGTACGGGAGCAGGAAACTGTCGACGATCTGGAGCGGGATCATCTCTTGGCTTCCCATCGCCACGGGCTCTGCATTAACGTTCCGTTCTCCCTCCTTTCCGCCTCCCAGCTCGCCGCGTGACTCACCGCTCGCGCTGCCACTCACCGAGGTCGGCCGCGAGAAACGGAACGTACTGCTCGGCCGGACTCTGTCCCCCGTGTGTGCCGATGAACGATAGTTTCCGGTCCTCCCGACCGAACCACACGCTCCGGTCGCGTGCGATCACGACGAGGTCGCCGACGCGCTCGCGGAGCAGCGGCGACGGCTCGCCCGGCCCGAACAGTCTCGCCTCCAGCGCCTCGGTCCCCGTGAGGACGCGCGCGTCGAAGTCGGCCGCCTCGAGCCGGTCTCGGACGACCTGGACCGACGCGCCGTCGCGAAGGTGGAGGTGGACGTTCCGCGGGCCGCCGGTCGGCCGGACCGGCTCCCCGGAGGGGTGTCGCTCGCGGCGGTCCCACACCTCCGGGTACGTCGAGAGGTCCACGGCCTCCGTCGGGTCGGTGTCGAAGTGGCCGTGATCGGCTGTCACAACGAGGAGCGTCTCCTCGGCGACCGCGGAGTCGACGCGCGCGAGTTCGCGCTCGAGCGTCGCACAGGCCCCCTCCACCTCGGCGTCGTAGCGCTCCGACGTCGTCCCCTCGGCGTGGGCGGCGGCGTCGACCGCCGGCCAGTAGGCGTACACGTACGTCGAGTCGTCGTCCGCCTCCAGCCGCCGTCGGACCGTCAGCGCCAGCTCCGGAAGCGACTCACAGCCGGTGCGCGTCGCGCCCGACATCGCGGCCGTCGAATACGGCCCCTCCGCGACCGCCGTCGGTTGGACCGCGTGACACGCGACGCCCGCGTCGTCGAGGCGCTCGTACACCGGCTCGGCGTCGAACAGGTCCGCGCCCTCGACCGCGCCGTCGGTCGCAGCCGTCAGGTCGGTGCCGTCGCGGTCGAGAAACGGAAGAGATTCACAGGTGAGCCCGTGCTCGCGGAGCAGGACGTTCCAGCCCAGCAGCCCGTGCTCGGACGGCGTCGCGCCGGTGTGCATCGTCGTGATCGCCGCGGCCGTCTCCGAGGGATACACCGACGTGAGCGGCCTCGCCCGCCCGACGCTCGACAGCGAGTCGAGCAGCGGCACCGATCCCTCCAGCGACGTGAAGCGATCCCAGCCGAAGCCGTCGACGAGAAGGACCACGACGTTCGAGAACTCGCCGTCGGGCACGGCGTCGTCGGGAAGCCGCCGGTCGGCGTCGACACCGAGCGTCGCCTCGACGGTCCCCGGTATCCCGGCGAAGCAGTAGCCGTCGTAGTCGGGAAACACGTAGCCGTCGCGTCGGGTACCCGGAAGCGCCTCCTCGACCGGACCCCGTCGCCCCGATGTCGACTCGTTCGAGCTATCAGCCATTACTCACGTCTCTCGCCCGCGCCCGTGGAAGCCGTTGTGATCGAGGCGACCGTTCACCGATCGGGGGTGTCGGGCCGATCCGCCTCCTCGCCCGAGTCGGCGTCCCCCCGGGTGAGGTCGTCCCGCGTGAGATCTCGATCGGCGCTCGGGCCCGTGATGTCGATCGGTCGGATCCACCCGTACCAGACGACGAAGACCGTGCCGCCGTAGCCGAGAATGAACACGAGTCGGCCGAGCCCGTTGTAGCCGAGCAGACCGAGTTGTCGTCGGACGATCCCGGTGCCCGCGATGCCGACGAGCAACACCACGGCAAGCAGCAGCCTGTCGCGGGTCACCCGGTCGCGCAGCCCTGATTCCTCGGCCATACGTCGCTCTCGGGGCTCCGGGAAGGAGAACCCCGCGGTTCGAGGCGGTGGACGTCGCGAGTCGCGTCGACGCCGGCGGCTCGGGTCGGCGACGGCCGTACGCGACGGATGACGCTACCGGGTCACGTCGAGGCCGAACAGCTCCGCCGCGTTCCGGTAGCCGATGTCCCGGGCGTTCTCCTCGGGTAGCCGCCCGAGAACCGCACGAGTGATGTCGACCCACGTGTCGAGCACCCAGTCGGTGTAGTGCCACTCGTGGCCCGCGTCCAGCCCCCACGCCAACCGATCGGAGTACTCCTCGAGTATCGTCGCGTGCTCCTCGTAGAACTCCTCGGCGTGGCCTCGAACGCCCCGCTCGGCGATCAGTTCCTCGAACCGTCTCTCGGTCATCTCTCCGTCCTCGTACGCGAAGGGGGTGAGCTCTCTCCCCGAGAGGTCGTAGGTCACGTTCGGGTTTCGTTCCAGGACGCCGGCGGCGATCGCTCCGTCGGTCATCTCGTCCCAGTTGTACGTCGAGTGAACGACGAACTGCGTGTCGCGGTTGTGGGCGTACGCCGCCTCGAGATTCCGCCACTTCGGGAAGTCCAGCGGATCCTCGGCGTTTTCGAGCGTCTCCTCGGAGTGACGATACACCTCCGGCCCGTGGAGCAGCACCGGGACGCCCGCTTCGGCGGCGAGGTCGTAAACCCCCAGCAGCGTCTCGTGGTCCATCGCGGGCGGGTCCTCGACCATGTCGTAGGGGGGACGCATCTCGCCGATCGCCCTGTAGTCGTACTCCGCGAGTCGCTGCTGGAAGCTCTCTACGGCCGTGTCGAACTCGTCGAGGAACTCGTTGTACGCGAACGCCGACGGGATCAGCCGATCGTCGTACCGACCGACCGCGTCCATCAGCGGGTCGCCCGTGATCGCCACGACCCGTTCGACCCGGTTACGAGACATCCAGTCGACGTACCAGCCGAGGTCGTCCCTGGCGACGGCGTAGCCGTCGGAGCCGATCATGTGCTCGTGGACCGAAATCAGCGGCCCGTCGTAGTACTCGTCGGGCCACTCGCGCGTCGGCACCGGTTCGCTCGTGGTCTCCGGGGTCGCCGTCGCTGTCGCCGACGCTGTCGGCGACCGCGTCGAGGTCGGGGTCGACGTCCCGGTCTCGGTGGCCTCCCGCGTCGACGCGCCACAGCCGGCGAGGCCGGCCGTCAGCGCGGCGAGGAACGACCGCCGATCGGTCAACCTGGGCATACCGCCGACTGTACTCCTCGAATGATAGCTTTTTTCCCACCTCGAAACTCGGCGAGGAAGCCGGCGTCACGGGGTCGAGATCCTCGCTCATCCGTGACGCCCCAGCGCGTCCAGCGCCTCGCGCGGCTCTGCTTCGCTCGCTACGTTCGCCCGAGCCGCGATGTCGCGGACGAGTTTGTCGCGCTAGCGACGCTCCGGATCCCGGTGAACCGTCGGCCACGGGACACCGCGAACCTCCGTCCAGAGTTCGTACATGTCGGCGGGGTCTAGCCGGATCACGATCTGCTCGCCATCGTGTGTCGAGAAGCGGAGATCCCACGCCTCGATGTTCGCACTCGTCGACCCGTCGGAGATCGAGTCCGTCCGGCCGACGACGTTCCGGGTCACGTCCAGCGTCACCGGCTTGCACCTCTGTCCTCCGCGATCTCGACGCGGTACGTCTGCGCGTCCTCCCGTAGGATTTCACCGTCACCTCACGAATTGACAGGTCATCGGGACAATGCCGGAGCGAGAGACATTCTACCGGATAACTGAGGGGCGACGCCGGTACCTTGCGGGAGAGGATCCCGAGGCGACGGATTGACCGAAGGTTTTCGCCCGATTCTGGACAGTAGGACCCCGTCGATCCGTCCGCGAGATTCGCGAGTACTCGTAGCGCCACGAGAGAACCGACCGAACGCTTTTCTCGGGCCTTCTCGTAACCGTTCGTATGAGCTCGGGACGCAAGATCAGTCTCATCGAGGAGGACGACGGAGGCTGGTCGGCGATCGACGAGGAAGTCGGCGTCGCGAGCCAAGGCGAGACGCGCGAGGAAGCGCTCGCGAACCTCGACGAGGCGGTCGAACTCACGATCGAAGCACGCGAGGACGACACGGAGGCTCCCGAAGCGGACGCTCCGTGGTTCGACGCGTGACAGGCCCGCCGCGCGACTTTTCCGGACGCGAGATCGTCGACGTGCTTCGGAAGTTCGACTACCGAAAGGACCGCCAGCGGGGGAGTCACGCGATCATGAAGTACACGAACCCGGACACGGGAGAGGTCGAACCCTGACGGTCCCGCTTCACGACCGAGTGAAGATCGGGACGCTCCAGAGCATCGCCGACCAATGTGGTGCCGACGACTTCGGGGAATGGTGCTACTGGATCGACGAACACCGCTGACCCGCCGGTAGCGACGGAACCGGTCACACGGATCCTCCACGGCCGTCACGGAACGATCCCGCGCCGTAGGAGTCGTCCTCGGCTCGGCGGCGCTACTCGTCGGGTGGGTGGTGCTCCCTCGAGTCGCCTCGTCCTTCCAGAGCCAAGACCTGTGGGGCGTAGGTGTGGACCCGGGGGTGATGAGCGGATGATTAGACGCTGGATTACCCGTGTCGGTAGTGTTGGTAGAACGCCGAAATTGGGTGGCTGGGGAGCCAATGGCCCAATTCTCACCGACCAAGGGCCGGTGATACCGTGGATGGGCCAATCCGGATTTGAACCGGAGACCTCCCGGTTATCAGCCGAGCGCTCAACCTGACTGAGCTATTGGCCCAGGTGAGCGCGTCTCCGAGTAGCGCGAGGGATCGGTTAAGCGTTTCCGTTCGGCATCGCCGCCGCGTCATGCGTTCTCACGAGTCGAAGCGGCGTCGGCGACCGACGACTCCGGGCTTACCGGCCACGGTCGTCGTCGTCGACTTCCTCGAAGTTCACGTCGATCACGTCGTCGCGGTCGCGGTCGGCGGAGTCAGCGTCGCCGGCGGTCCCGGAGTCGGCCGTGCCGCCGGAGCCGTTCGGGCCGCCGGGGCCGCCGAACCCGGCGGTCGGCCCGCCGTTGCCGCGGGGGTCGCCGTCCCCGTCGGGGAAGCCGGCGGTCCAGACCGTGCCGGTGACGAAGCCGTCCGCCTTCCGGTCGAGGTACGGGACGACGACGTAGCGCCGGAGCAGTTCGCGGATCGGGTATCTCGTCGGCGGGATCGCGAGGAGGAATCCGATCGCGTCGGTGACGAGCCCCGGCGTGAGCAAGAACGCGCCGGCGGCGATCAACAGCGCGCCGTCGAGCAGTTCGCCCGTCGGGACCTCGCCGGTCGCGAGCTTTCGCTGGACCGACCGGAGGGTGTGGCGGCCCTCGGCGCGCACGAGTAGCATACCGAGCAGCCCGGTGAGCACGACCAGCGCGACCGTCTGGACCGCCGTGAGGAGGTTCGTCGCCACCCACAGCAGGAACGCCGCGTCCGCGAGCGGGATCGCAAGCAGCGCCACGAGCAGGTAGCGGACCCGGATGCGCATACCCGAGATTCCCGACGGTCGTGTATAGCCCTTTTCGTTGGATCGGCGGAACCGGTACACCAATAGGGGCGAGTGCGCATGCTGGGAGCATGCTCGCGGACGCGTTTCGACTCGTGCAGGTCGCGGTCCTGGGCGCGTGTCTCCCGCTCGCGGTCGTGGCCGCGCGGGGGTACCGCGACGCCCCCTTCGGTCGGTTCCTTCGTCCGCTGGTGCCGATAACCGCGCTGTACCTGCTGTTGGCCGCGGGGAAGACGCTCGCCGGCAACGCCGCACAGTTCCGACTGGTCGAGCTCGTCGTGGGGAGCGTCGCGCTCGTGCTCGTCACGTACGCCGTCGGACAACTACTGCTCCTACTCACGGGACGGAGGGCGCTGTGACCGTCCCGTCCGCGGAGCTGGTGCTGCTCGTGCAGACGCTCGCGCTGGTCTCGCTGAGCGTACTGCTGGTGTACCCGACGGTCGCGTACGCGCCGAACGTGATGCACACGTGGGGGATCGGTCTGCTCGCGACCACCCTCCTCGTGTTCACGGTGAGTTCTATCATCGCTCAGTTCACGCCCTACGAGGCGCTCGCTGAGGCGGTCCACGCGGCCGCGGACCTGACGCTCCTCGGGGCGCTGTACCTGTTCGCGAGGGAGTTCGTCCGCGTCGACGACGACCCGACCGACGGGGTCGAGACGCACGCCGTCGCGACCGACGACGACACCGACGGAGGGTTCGAGCGTGCCGAGGACTGATCCCGATCCGGACGTCGCCGTCGACCGCGGGGACGTCGAAGTCGTCGGTCCCACCGGCGACCGGGGTAGCGCCGGCGACCGCGACGGCGACAGCATCAGGGGCAGCGACCACGAATTTAGTGACAACGCTGACCGGGCGCGCCGCCGCGTGCCCGTTCGGACCGACGGCGGGTCGGAACGAGAGCGCCCCGACGAGTGGCTCTCGGCCGAGACGGGCGAGCAGGTGTTACTCGTCACCGGCGCGATGAGCGGACCCCTGGGGCATCTTCCCGACGAGGCGTTCTCGAACCTGCTGTTGATCACGGTCCGGGACCCCAACCGGATCGAACGCGCGGTCGAACGGCGCGGGATCGATCCGCGATCGGTCGGCGTCGTCCCGATCTCGGGGTCGCCCGTCGCGTACGACGGTCCGATGTGGTGCACCGACGCCGTCTCGCCGAACGACCTCACGGGGATCTCCATGGCCTTCGCCGAGGGGATGCGGTACGTCGCCGACGGCGAGGGGTGGGTGGTGCTGGACAACGTCTCGACGCTGTTGATGTACGCGGCCGACGACCGGCTCCACCGACTCGTCAGCCACCTCGTCCGCCAGTGCCGCGAGCAGGAGGTCCGGGCCGTGTACGCGATCGCGGGCGAGTCGGTGACCGAGCAGACGCTCGCCAGCTTCAGCGGCCTCTGCGACCGCGTCGAGGACCGATCGGAGTGAGGCGGCCGGCGGGCCGGCGGGCCGGTCCGCGGCGGTCGGTGAACGCCGACTTTAGGTTCCGCCGTCCCGGAACGCGGATATGACCGACGAGACGCGCGTCGACTGGCGCGAGTGGGGCCACGACGCGTTCGACGCCGCCGACCGATCCGGCGATCCGGTGTTGCTGTTCCTGACGGCGACGTGGTGTGACGACTGCCACGAGATGCTCGTCGAGACGTTCGGCGAGCCCCGAATCGCCGCCAACGTCAACGACGGCTTCGTGCCCGTGAAGGTCGACGTGGACCGCGAGCCACGCGTTCGCGAGCGCTACAACATGGGCGGGTTCCCCTCCACGGTGTTCACGACGCCGACGGGCGAACTCCTCACGGGCGCGACGTATCTCGGTCCGGACGGCTTCCGGTCGGTGCTCGACCGCGTCCGCGAGACGTGGGACGCCGAGGGCGAGGCCGCCGGGCGCGTCCCCCGGGAGTTGGCCGGCAACGAGACGCCCGCCGGCCCCGTCACCTCCGCCATCGAGGAACACCTCGCGGGCCAACTCGACGCCCAGTGGGACCCGGAGTTCGCCGGCTGGGGCGACGACGCGAAGTTCCCCCTCCCGCGGACGGTCGCGTTCGCGCTCAAGCGCGACCGCTACAAGGCGACGCAGACGCTCGATGCGATCGAGCGCAACCTCGTCGACGACGACGGCGGCGTGTTCCGGTATGCGGCCGCCCGCGACTGGTCGAACCCCGCCCGCGAGAAACTGCTCGTCGACGACGCCGCCGTGTTGCGTTCGTTCGCCGACGCGTACCTGTACACCGGCGACGACAGCTATCGGGAGACCGCCGAGTCGATCCGGAGCTTCCTCGACGCCGAGTTGTGGTCGGGCTTCGCCTACGGGGCGAGCGTCGGTCCCGACGGCGAGCGAACCGATCTGACGGCGTACGCCGGCGGCAACGCGCTCGCGGCCGACGCGCTGCTGGCGCTCGCGGCGTACACCGACGACGGGGACGCCCGCCGCTCGGCCGAGGACGCGCTCGCGTACCTCCGCGAGACGCTCGTCGACGCCGACGGCACCGTCCGCCACGTCGACGCCGACGACACCGAGACGGACCTCCTGGAGGACGTCGGTCGCGTCGTCGCCGCGTTCTGTCGGGCCGAGTCCGTGCTCGGCGATGGGGTCGACCGCGCGCGCGCAGTCGCCGACCGTGCGGTCGACGTGCTCGGCGACGAGGCCGCCTTCCGCGACGGGCCGGCCGCGGGCGCGGGGATGCTCGACCGCCCGCTTCGGCCGATCGACGGGGTCGTCGAGTTCGCCGACGCCCTGGTGGACCTAGCGGCGCTGACCGGCGAGGACGCCTATCGCGAGCGCGCCGAGGCGGCTGTGGGCGCATTCGCGGGTGCGGCCGACCGCATGGGCGTCCAGGTCGCCGGCTACGGCTCGGTCGCGGCCCGGCTCACCCGAGACCCGCTCGTCGTCGACGTGGGCGCGCCCGTCGGCTCGGACCTCCATCGGGCGGCGCTGCGCGTCGCCGACCACGAGAAGGTCGTCGTCCCCGAAAGCGACCGCGCGCCCGACGGGTCGGCCGTCCTCCGCGGCCGCGACGCCGACCCCGCCGACTCGCCGGCCGCGCTGATGGACCGCGTCGCCGACGCCGCCGAGTAGTTCGACGGCGACGTGAGCGGTGTGTGCGGTGTGGCGGTGTGTGCGGCGTCAGGTGCCGTCGACGACCGCCCCGTGCGGGTGGTCGGCCGCGTCGCCCTCGCGGTAAACTGTCGTGTGGTTTTAGTGAGTAGCTCCCCAGCGACGCGCATGGCAGACCTTCGTGACCTGGGGCTCTCTGAGTACGAGTCTCGCGCGTATCGATCGCTTCTCGATGTCGGCCCGGCAACGGCAAAGGAGTTGTCAGACGCGAGCGGCGTGCCGATGGGGCGAGTGTACGACGTGCTCAACAGCCTGGAACGCCACCGACTCGCGCGGAGTCAGGCCGCGAGCCGACCCAAGAAGTACCTCGCGGTCGAGCCGGACGCCGCGCTCGACCGCCTGCTGGAGGAAAAGAAGCGCGAGCTCGACGAGCAGGCCGAGCAGTACGAGGCGGTCGTCGACGAGCTGTCGACGGAGTTGGAGGCCGGAGAACCGCCCGACGAGCAGTTCTGGACGGCCGCGCTCGGCCCCGAGGAGACCGCCGACCTCCTGCTCGAACGCGTCGCCGCCGCCGACGAGCGCGTCGTCATGATCGCCGCCACACCGGCCTCCGGACTCGACATCGGCGACGTGGGCGAGGCGGTCGTCGAGGAGTTGGAGGGAGCCCTCGAGCGCGGCGTCGACGTGTCGGTGTTGCTCTCGGAGGAGCTTCCCGACCGGCTCCCCGAGAGCGTCGGCCGGCGGTACTTCGACCGGATGGCCGATCACCCGAACTTTTCGGTGCGAACGGCTCCGGGACTTCGGGGAACGTTCACCCTCGTCGACGACGCCGAGGTGTGCATGGAGGTGCCGAGCCCGGTCGACCCCGACGAGTCGTTCGCGATGATCGACCTGAAGGACCGAGAGTTCGCCGGCGACGTCCGCCGGACGTTCCGCGAGCGGTGGGAGGAGGCGGAGCCGCTGTCGATCTGACCGGTCCGCGATTCCGTCCTGGTCGCGTCGAGACGACCCCGACTACTCGCCCAACTCCTCGCGGAGCGCGCCCATCGAGAGGTCGCGCTCGGCGTGGGCGTTGTGCTGGTGGATCGACTCGTCGTTCGACTGCTTCATGCGGACGACCACGTCGTCGGCGAGGTGGTCGTATCGGTCGACGACCTCCTCGGCGAGCGACCGGACGCAGTCCTCGACGAACTTCGCGTCCATGTGCGCCTGATACGTCATGTGATCCTCGTCGGGGCGCTTCGCGTAGTTGTAGATGCGCCCGCTCATCGCCTCGCGGGCGGTGTCGATCACGTCCAGCAGGTCCACGTCGGGCGTGCCGTCGGCGGTGAACGTGAGCGTGGCGTGCCCGCGCTGGGAGTGACCCGGCTGGGGAACCGTCTCGAGGAACTCCTCGGCGGTCTCGTCGTCGACGCCGAGTTCGTCCAGTTTCTCGCGGGCGCGCGAGGCCGACATCCCCTGCGAACACGGACAGACGGTCATGCCGGTGACTTCAGCGCCGATCTCCTCGCGGGTGCCGTCCTCGTCGGCGACGGCGCTCGCGATCACCGTCGAAGTGGCCTGCGTCTCCCTGCCGGATGCGGGCGTCTGCTCGCGGGTGACCAACTCGGCGGTCATCTCGACCTCCGCGGTCGACGTGTAGTCGTGTTTCGCCAGCAGGCGTTCGGCGGCGTCGCCGCAGACGTCCTCGATGCGGTACGCCTCCTCGCTGGTGGCCGCCTCGAGCACCTCGTCGATGACCTCCATGTTCCGGCTCATGTCGATCCCCTTGCGCTCCCCGGGGAGGTCCACGAACACCTCGAACTCGGCCATGAACACCCAGGGACGGTCGCCGCCGCGGTCGATCGTGACGAGCTTCTCGACGCCGGTGACGCCGACCTGACTCAAGCCGACGGAGACGTCCGGTCGCGAGGCCTGCACGTCCGGCAACTGGTGACTCATTGAGTGAATACTCCCAAGGGTCGACGCTGATTAGTGGTTTCGAAACCTGAAGCCGCTACCTCGGCCGGCATTCGGGGACTACGGCCGGGAACTGGGTCGCCCGCGACGGCACGCCGTGACGGTCGCCGAGGACGACGCGTGCGGGACGGCCGCAGGCGACGACGCGTGCGGGACAGTCGCAGGCGACGACGCGTGCGGGACAGTCGCGGGGGCGGACGCGCGAGACGGCGAACGCGAGCGACGGCCCCTCAGGGCCAGTCGTCGCGCTCCTCTTCGGCGAACGGGTCGGCCTCCTCGTCGGGATCGGTCGTCGCCCAGTCGGCCGCCTCGGCCGCCTGTTCCAGAGGGAGGAACTCCCAGCCGGTCTCTTCGGCGACCGCGCGGTCGTCGTCGGTGATCCCGACGAACACGTGGCGGTCGGTGTCGAACTGCCGCTTGACGTTCTCCAGCGACTCGACCACGCCGCGAGGACCCGAGAAGAAGTCCTGGCGGACGCGGTGCTTCCTGGTGAAGTTGGTGACGACGTACGTGGGTTTCTCGGAGACCACGCCGACGTACTCGGTCCACCCGCGCGCGTCGTTAAACACGGCGTTCGGGTCCGCCAGCGACTTGAGTGCGTCCAACTCGAAGGCGAGCGTCATGTCGGTCGAGCCGCCGCCGTTCATACCCGCACTCGGAGAGAGCCGCCGAAAACGGTGTCGGTCCGCCGGCCCGAAATCGGTCGCCGGTAGCGTCGCGGGCTCCGGTGTGGTCCCCGGCGAGTCGCAGCCCCCTGTGTCGCCGCGGGGGAGTCGCGGCCGGCGGTGTCGTCGCCCGCGAGTCGTGCCGCTCAGACATCGGACTGCTCGGACATCGGACTGCTCGGACACCGGACTGCTCGGACACCGGACCACTCGGAGTCCGGACTACTCCGCGGTCGCGCCCTCGAGTTCGAGGTCGTCCACGGAGAACTCCTCGGCCATGAGGAGGTCCTTCTGCCCGCTCACGTCGACCTGCTCGCGCATGAGCTGTTTGTAGGCCGACTGCGGCGCGAGGTTTCCGATGAGGACGCCGCCGACGATCTTGCCGTCCTTCAGCGCGAGGCGACGCCACTCGTCGTCGCCGAACGTGCGCATGACCTCGTCGTCGCCCAGCGTCGGATGACCGAACGAGAGGAACGGGAAGTCGAAGTGCGTGATCGAGTAGGAGGACACCCAGCGGAACTCCTCGGAGCCGTACTCGAGCATGTTCTTGGCGGCGACGGTGCCCTGCTCTTTCGCGCTGCCCCACGCGCCGTTTTGGGCCTGCTCGCCGAGGATCACGTCGTAAAAGCGGGTGATGTCGCCGGCGGCGAACACGTCCTCGTCGGTCGTCTGCATGAACTCGTCGACGACGATTCCGTCGTCCGTCTCGACGGGCGTGTCCTCGACCAGTTCGGTGTTGAGGTTCAGGCCGATGGCGACGCCCGCGAAGTCGGCCTCGTACCGGTCGCCGTTGGGGTCGATCGCGGCCGTCACGTGACCCGAGTCGTCCGTCTCGAAGTGGTCGACGCCCGACTGGAACACGGGCTCGACGCCGCGCTCGCGCATCGCCTCGTGCATGATCTCCGCGCCCTCCTCGTCGAGCGCGTAGCGCCACCAGGAGTCGCCGCGCATCAGGTACTTGCCCTCGATGTCCTGTGCGCCGCAGATGGCCGCCAGGTCGATGCCGAGCAGTCCCGCCCCGACGATGACGGCGTCGTCGGCCGCCTCGGCGGACTCGCGGATCCGCCGGGCGTCCTGGAACGTCCAGAAGTGATGGACGCCCTCGGCGTCGCTGCCCTCGACGGGGAGCTGTTGGGGCGTGCCACCGACCGCGAGGAGCAGCTTGTCGTACTCGAGCACGTCCCCCTCGTGGGTTTCGACCTCGTGGTCGTCGGTCCGGATGTCCGTGACGAGCGTGTTCAACTCGAGGTCGATGTCGCGCTCGGCGTACCAGTCCTCCTCGTGGATGGAGATGGGAGCCTCGGGGAGCTTCCCCTTCGCGAACTCCTTGATGAGGATGCGATTGTACAGGGCCTCCCCCTCGTCCGTGATGACCGTGATATCGGCGTCGGGTGACTCCTCCCGGAGGGTCTCGGCGGCGGAACTGCCGGCGATCCCGTCACCGATGATGACGAACGACTCGCTCATACCGGCGATTCGGATTCGGGGTTAATGTGGGTTGCTATCGACGTGAGGATTCACGAGAGTCCGTACCAATGGTGATTCACCGGACCCTCCGGACTGAACGGACTCCCCCAGCCGCCGGGTGACCGACCGATCGGCGCTCGGTCTCCTGTCCAGTCGCGGGTTCACACGCCGATCCGGCGCACATTCAAGGATGTCCACCCCCAACACGTGTGTATGAAGCTCCGCCAGAACGTCCGCCATTGGGCCGCAAAGCGCGCGCTCACCACGCCGGTCGTCGGCGACTACGTCAACGACAGGCTCGTCGACATGCACACCGACATCTTCCTGAACAAGGCCGACGAGGACCGTCGCGAGGAGCGGCGCGCACACCTCGACGACTTCTTCGACGCGACGATGGAGACCTACGTCGCGGCGCTCGAGGCGGGCTATCCCGAGGCGGAGGCCCGCGAGATCACCCACGTCCAGGCCAACTTCGACTTCTTCACCCACGGCTGGGCGGAGATGATGGAGATCCCCGCCGACGAACTGGAGGAGCACTACCGCCGGTACGAGGAGTTCTTCACGCGCTACGGGATCACGATCGACGACCCCCTCGGAGAGTTCCGGCCCGTCGACGGCGTCGCCGACGCGCCCAGGACGCCCGAGCGCATGGAAGCGGGCGAGTTCGAGAACGCCGTGGCCGGCTTCGCCGACGACGCGTACGTCGAAGGCGAACACGGCGAGATGCACGTCGGCGGTCGCGACGAGCCCGATGACGTGGACGTGACCGCCGCACCGGGCGTCGACGACCTCGACGAGGAAGCACGGGCGGACTGACGGGTCACGGCCGGACCGGCGAACCACCGACGGACTCACGAACCGGGACCCGACCGACGAACCGCCGGCGGAGTGATTCCCGCGGCGTCTCACCTTCGAGAATCGGCGGGGTGCGTTCAAGTGGCGCGTCCGTACAGCCGGAGGTATGCCCATCGCCACGCTCTACCGTCTCGCGGGGACCGGGTTCACCCTCGCGACGTTTCCCGGACTCGTGGTCGCCACCTCGCTTCAGGCCGCCGCCGCCGACCGGTGTGCTGTGCCGCCGGGTCGGGCCGGTATCGAGATCGGGTCCGGCTCCGATTCCGATTCCGGACGCGGCTCCGGCGACGCCGGTCCGGTCACCGGTCGTCAGGGTACGGACGGCGGGCCCGCCGGGGAGGGGAGTCGGTCCGCGGCGCGAACCGACGGCGGGGTCGCGTTTCGACGACCGGGTCCTCCGAGCGTGTCGGCGACCGCCGCGGCCGACTACCGGCGCGCCCCGACGTACACGAGCGTGCTGGCGGCCACGGCGCTCCCGCCCGTCGCGGCTCTCCTGATCGCGACGGCGCTGTTCGCGGCGTCGATGCTCGCCGTCGAGTTCTGGACGCTCGCCTGGTGGATGCTCTCGTGGCTCGGCTTCGCTGTGGCGGCGCACGCGACCCCCGAACCCGCGGCCTCACGCGCGTTGTGGGATCGGTCGAAGGAAACTGACAGTCGCCTCGGAGGGGTCGGTCGGCCGATAGCGGGCGTCGGTCGGTTGCTCTCGGCGTCGTCGGTCGTTCGCGCCGACGCGCTGGTGGCCGCCGCCCTGTACTACCTCGTGGCTGCGGCGCTGTTTTCGGGCTCACCCCAGTTGGTTCCGGTCGCGCCGGCGCTGGGGTGACCGCCGCGCGGCCGACGAACCGCGCCGGCGACGACCGCCTCGGTCGCCGCTTCGATGCGACCGCGCCCGCGACGGCGCAGCGACGACTACTCCTGCCAGTCGGGGTCCGTCCGGGGCGGGCTGAACACGTCGACTCCCTCGACGGGAACGTCGCCGCGGTTCTCGGCCCCGTGGACCTCATCGCCCGCGAGCACGTAGGAGTCGCCCGGGCCGCAGACCACCTCTTCTCCGTCCTCCAGCACGAAGGTGAGCGTGCCGGCGGTGACGTACCCCGCCTGCTCGTGCGGGTGGTCGTGCTTCGGCACCGTCGCCCCCGGCTCGATGTAGAAGTGCTGGACACTCATCTCCTCGCCGGCGGCGAGCTGTCCCAGGTGGACGCCCTCGACCGCCTCCGTGTCGTCGGCTGACTCGTGTGTCACACGGTCCATACTCCACCGGGCGCTCGCCCGAGCCTTAACTCCGCGGGGCGGAACGAAAGACGAGGGGGACAGCGACGGGAGGCGGACAGCTGTTGACGACAGATGTTGACGGCCGCGAGTCAGGAACGTTCAACTGCCGAGCCGCACAACTGCGGGTCATGTACGCGGTCGTCGGCTGTCGCTCCTGTGGCACCTACTGGCTCCTCTCGGACCCGGACGCCCAGGAAACGGCCACCTGCCCCCGGTGTGACTCGCGCCATCCCACGAAGCGGCTGCACCGGTTCTACGAGTCCGAGGACCGCGCCGCCGCGGCCGAGGCGCGCGCGAAGCTACTCGCAGACAAGGCGGGGGAGTCGGCGGCGTTCGAGCGCGCGGGCACGGTCGCGGAACTGGAACGGGAGGTCGAGGCGTTCGAGGGGGCGGTGAGCGACCGCGAGTACCTCGAGCGCGCGGGCGTCGATGCCGACGCCGTCGAGGCCGCCGGCGACGAGAGCGGGGGAAGGTCGCGCTCGCGCGAGGAGACGGTCCGCGACGCCCTGCGCGAGGGACACGTAACCGAGGAGGCCATCGTCGCGTACGCGACCGACCACGGCGTTCCCGCCGACGCCGCACGCGACCTCCTCGACCGCCTGACGCGGCGGGGTGAGGCGACCGAATCCCGCGGCGAGTATCGCCTGCTGTAACCGCGACCGAGCGTTTATATCCGGACGCGAACCAGCCCCCGTATGTCGATGTTCGCGGGAACGGCGTTCCTCGTCGGCGCGGTCGGCGGGCCGCTGCAGGCCGGGACGGTCGGCGGCGCGGAGGGTGCCCCGCCGTACGCGGCGCTGCTGTTCCTCGCGACGTTCGTCTCGCTGGTGGGAGTGTTCCTGACGCTGCACGGCGCGGCGGCGTACGCGCTGCTCGTGTGGGAGTGGACCGTCGGCGTCGCCGCGTGGGTGCACCTCCACCCGGCGGTCGGTGCGTTCCTGTTCGCCGCCGGCGC
Organism: Halobaculum sp. CBA1158; assembly: GCF_021431925.1. NCBI lineage: Archaea > Methanobacteriati > Methanobacteriota > Halobacteria > Halobacteriales > Haloferacaceae > Halobaculum > Halobaculum sp. CBA1158. Next base: position 1,347,084 of record NZ_CP090371.1, read on the forward strand.
GGTTCAAGCGCCGATGGCTGCGCACCTCTGGGGGGACCCGCTGCGCCTCCGCCGGCGGAGTTGGTGGGCCGTGCAGTCGCTCGCGGCGGCGTTGGACGAGCGCTAGCGACCGTGCCGGCGACGGGGTGACGGTGACGGACGACCGGGGACGCGTCCGCGACGGCGGCGAGAGCGCGCCCGCGACCCCCTCGGAAAACGCGTCCCCGACGCGACTACCGCCCGAGGTCCGCGTGCGCCGAGGAGAGATTCCTGGACGCGAGCGCCGACAGCAGGGAGAGCTCTCCGGCGAGGGCCGCGACCGCGACGGCCTCCGCGAGCGCGTCGCCGTTGCTGCCGGCGGGGTCGCCGCCGCCGCGGATCCCGAGTACGTCGAGCGCCTCCGACTGCGTGGGGAGCTTCGTGCCGCCGCCGACGGTTCCGACCTCCAGGGAGGCGATGGTGACCGAGACGTAGAGGTCCCCCTCGTCGTCGACCTCGGCGGTCGTGATGGCGTTCGCGCCCTCGACGACCTGCGCGGCGTCCTGGCCGGTCGCGAGGAACATCGCGGCCACGGAGTTCGCGACGTGGGCGTTGAACCCCAGACTCCCGGCCTTGGCGGAGCCGACGAGGTTCTTGCGCGTGTTCACCTCCGCGACCGCCTCGGGCGTCGTCTTCAGCGTCTCCCGGACGGTGTCGCGGGGAATCGTCACGTCGGCGGCGACGGTCCGGCCGCGTCCCTCGACGGCGTTGATCGCGGCGGGCTTCTTGTCGGTGCAGAGGTTCCCCGACAGCGCGACCAGCGATGCCGTCGTCTCGGCTTCGATCACGTCGCAGGCCTCCTCGGTGGCGATGGTGGCCATGTTCATACCCATCGCGTCCTTCGTGTCGTAGGCGAACCGGACGAACACGGTGTTGCCGACGACGTACGGCGTCGCCTCCTTCAGTTCGCCGTGGCTGGTCGTCGACTCGGCGGCCTCCCGGAGGGCCTCGGTGTTCTCCCGGACCCACGCGGAGAGCGCCTCGGCCTCGGCCACGTCGGCGACGCGGAAGGCGGGCGCGCGAGTCATCCGGTTCTTGAGGACGCGCGCGCCGGCACCGCCCGCCGTGTTCAGGGCCGCACAGCCGCGGTTCACCGACGCGAGGAGCGCGCCCTCTGTCGTCGCCATCGGGAGGTAGCGCTCGCCGGCGATCGCGCCGCCGTCGATCTCGACGGGGCCGACGACCCCGAGCGGGATCTGGATCGCCCCGAGCATGTTCTCGATGTTGGCGTCGGCGTCGGCGGCGTCGAAGGCGTACTCGCCGCTGGTGGAGAGGTCGGCTCCGGAGTGGTCCTCGACGAGCAGGCGTCGCGCCGCGGCGGCGGTGTCGGCGTCGGCGTGTTCCTCCAACTCGTACAGGCGGAGGTCGCCGTCGCGGACGCGCTCGGCGAGCGCCTCGGCGTCGGTGTCGGTCATGGGTATGGGTAATCCCGGCGGGCGCTAAGTGGTGTCGGTTCTGGTGATTGGAGTCCGATGGTGATCGTTTCCGAGTGACCGAGGCGACCAGTTTCGCTATCGCGGGGTCACAGTTCCCGAAAGCCCCCGCGGCCCCTTTCATTCCCACCCATGGCCCGGACGGGCCGAGCATCGAAGTCGTCTGTTCGGTGTGCACGAACTGCGGTCGTTCACGAGAGCACAGCTCTCGTGAGTTCACGAGACGCGCCGCGTCTCGTGAACGGCGCGCGCCGGCCGGCCTTAGTGCCGGCCGGACGCGCGCGAGGGGCGAGCGAGGGCGAAGCCCGAGCGAGCCGGTTGGGGAGGACGAGGTGCGGTGCGGTCGCGGCGGGCGGGACTGAAAGGGGCCGGCGCTATCGACGAAGCCCGACGAAGTAAGCACCGCAGGCGAGCGACCGGAGGGAGCAAGCCGAGGAGCACAGCGAGTCGCGCGAGTCGATAGCGCCGGGGGCTTTCGCGGTCGACACCACGGTCGACATCAAAAAGGACAGAACTGACCCCGAACCCTCCGACCGCGCGAACACCCACCACAACCGATCGTTCCCGAACCGTTACCACCCCACCGACCACAACCCAGGATAATGACCGAACCCGCCGACCTCGTCGTCGTGAACGCCGAGGTGCACACGCTCGCCGACCCCGACGAGACCTACGACGCGTTCGCCGTCCGCGACGGCCGGATCGTCCGCCTCGGCACCACCTACGACGTGGAGTTCCTCGCCGGCGCAGACACCGAGACGATCGACGCCGACGGCCGCGTCGCGATACCCGGACTGATCGACGCCCACACCCACCTGCTTAACGCGGGCCGCTCGCTGGTCCACGCCGACCTCTCGGCGGCCGAGTCCCCGAGCGACGCGATCGATCTCCTCCGCGAGCGCGCCGCCGAGATCGAGGGGGACGAGTGGGTGCTCGGATTCGGCTACGACGAGTCGACGTGGGACGAGTCCCGCTACCTCACCCGCGAGGACCTCCACGAGGTCTCCGAGTCGGCCCCGGTCGTCGCCTTCCGCGAGGACATGCACGTCGCTGCGGTCAACGGCGCGGTCCTCGACCGTCTCGGCGACGAGATGCCCGACGACGACGTGCGCACCGAGGCAGGCGAGCCGACCGGCGTGATCGTCGAGGAGGCGGTCGACCCCGTCTACGAGGCGATCGAACCCGACGCCGAGGAGGCCGAGGAACTGATCCGCGCGGCGCAGGCGACCGCCAACGAACGGGGCGTCACGATGGTCCACGACATGGTGCGTCGGTCGAGGGCCCCGCAGGTGTATCGCGACCTCGATCTGGCGGACGAACTCACGCTGCGCGTGCGGATCAACTACTGGGCGGACCACCTCGACTCGCTGATCGACGCCGGGTTGCGCACGAACCACGGCAGCGACATGGTGCGGACGGGGGCGGTGAAGTCCTACACCGACGGCACGTTCGGCGGCCGGACCGCGAGGCTCCACGAGCCGTACGCCGACGACGCTGACGAGACCGGAACGTGGGTGCTCGATCCCGACGGGATCCGCGAACTCGTGGCCCGCGCCGACGACCACGGCTTCCAGGTGACGCTGCACGCCATCGGCGACGCCGCGATCGACGCGGTGCTCGACGCCTACGAAGACACGGACGCGCCCGGCGACTCCAGACACAGGATCGAACACGTCGAACTCGCGAGCGACGAGGCGATCGACCGGATGGCCGATCTGGGCGTCGTCGCCTCCATGCAGCCCAACTTCCACAAGTGGGGGTTCGAGGGCGGCCTCTACGACGCCCGGCTGGGAGAGCGACGGACCGACGCGAACCGCCTCCCTTCGTACCTCGAGGCGGGTGCGCCGCTGGCGTTCGGCAGCGACTGCATGCCGCTGGATCCGCTGCTCGGGGTTCACTACGCCGTGAACGCGCCCAGCGACGGACAGTCGGTCGGCGTCACCGAGGCACTCAGAGCGTACACCGCGGGCGCGGCGTACGCCGGCTTCGACGAGGACCGACTCGGCACCATCGAACCGGGCAAGCGCGCGGACTTCGTCCTGCTCGAGGAGTCGCCCTGGGACCGCCCCGATCGGATCGACGAGATCGGGGTGGCCCTGACCGCCGTCGACGGCGACGTTGCCTACGACGCCCGATAGCCTTCTCCTCTCCGTTCGCCGACTCTCTCTCAGTCCCGACGTTCCACGTCGAGGAGGTCGAGCGTCTCGTCGACCGTCACCGAGAGCGCGTCGCCGTCGCAGGGAAGGTCGAGCCGGACGCGCAGCGGGTCCTCGCTCACGACCGTCGTGTACACGTCGCTGACGGTCCACGGGTGCGTCCAGAACGGCTCGGTCGTGAGGTCGATCCCACGCTCGGAGAAGAACGTGAGGACGGGCGCTGTGTCGAGGAGGTTCACCCCGACCGCGCTCGTGAGCCGGTTGTCGCACCGACCGCAGACGTGTCGGACCGCGACCTCCTGGTCGGGCACGGCGGTGTCGGCCTCCACGGTCGTCTCCATGCGACCCATGCACTCCGGACAGACGCCGTCGGCCGCGAGACAGTAGTGGTGGCGAACGTGGTGGTGGAACGCGTCGAGGAACTCCTCGGGGGTTCGGTCGGCGAGCCCGCCCGGCGGGAACGAGTAGTTGAGCGGCGTGCGCCCGCACTCTGTGCAGGCGATCGTGAGCAACTCGTTCGCGTACGTCGCCTCCAGGTCGCCGCCGCACTCGTAGCAGTCGCCGGGCGCGTCGACCGGCCCGACCTCGCTGCGGCCGGTGAACGTCCCCGCGAACACCGAGCGAACGACCTTCCAGCCGGGCGTGCGGAACTCGTACCCCTCGACGCAGTCGTCGGTCCCGGCGGCGTCGACGGTGGGGCCGTCGCCCTCCGCGTCGGTTCCGTCGTCGCCCTCGCCGCACTCGACCTTCCGGACGAAGTGGTCGAGCAGCTGCTTCAGGTGGTAGTTGAAGTGCGCGCTGTCGTCCAGATCGGTGCGGTCGTACAGCTCCGAGAACGCGATCGGGCGGTCGTCGTCGCGCTCGATCGTCGCCTCGTGCAGCGACTGGAGGATGTCGATGCGGGTCTCGTTGCCGAGGAGGGCGAACGCCTCCGCCGGATCGAGGTCCGCCTCCCCCGCGTGGTCGACGGCCTCCTCCGCGGATCTGCTCATGTTCGGCGTCTCGTGATAGACGTGTATAGTCGTTTGGTCGCGCGACCCGGTCGCCCGGTCACTCCACGCGACGCATCAGCCGCCGTCTCCTGACGGCGAACCCCTCGCGCTCGTACAGCGCGCGGGCGGCGTCGTTGCCCGCGGCGACCGATATCGACGCCGTCTCACACCCCCACTCGCGGGCGCGCTCAGTACAGGCCTCGAGCAGCTCGGTTGCGATTCCCTCCCTCCGGCGCGCCTCGACGACGTACAGTTCCGAGACGTGACAGTTCGGGCCGCGGTCGAAGACCGGCGGCGGCTCCTCGCGCTTCGCGGACGCGAACCCCGCGAAGTCGCCGTCGGACGCGACCGCGAGGCGGTCTGCGGCGTCGTCGTCCGAGAGACGCTCCTCGCGGTGGGAGACGCCCGGCTCGCGGACGTCGTTGGCGAGCGGATAGAACGGCTCGTCGGCGGCGGCCTCGCGCTGGAACGGGATCCACAGTTCGTCGACGAACGCGTCGACCTCCTCGCGAGTGAGCGAGCGGATCTGCACGTCCTCACCTTCGACGGCCGTCACTTGACGGTTCGGCTCCCGCGTGAGTCGGTCACTCGAGGGAGAAACGGACGGCCTCGTCGTCGCCGTCGACGCGCGCGCCCGCCTGCTCGGCGAACGCGTCGCGGAGGCGCTCCCAGGTGTCGTCGAGCGCTTCGACGATCACCTTCGTCTCGGATATCACCGCCATGAAGTTCGTGTCGCCCTCCCACCGGGGGACGACGTGCGTGTGGACGTGGTCGTCGATGGAGCCGCCGGCGGCCGACCCGCCGAGGTTCATCCCCGTGTTGACTCCGTCCGGTCCCAGAGACGCCGAAAGCGCCCGTATCGTTCGCTGCTTCAGCCGCGCGTGCTCCAGCAGCGCCCGCTCGTCGAGCGCCGTGAACTCTCCCTCGTGCACGCGCGGGATGACCATTGCGTGCCCGGGGTTGTACGGGTAGTTGTTGAGGAGGACGAACGCGCGGTCGCTGCGCGCGACGATCCGCGACTCGCGGTCGTCCTCGCGTTCGGGCAGCACGCAGAAGGGGCAGCCGTCGATCGCGTCGTCCTCGTCCTCGCGCTCGACCCACTCGATCCGCCACGGCGCGAACACCTGCTCCATACGCAGTTCTCGGCGGCATATCTCTTGAAGCCCCTGTTGTTCGGGAGTGACGGTGGGGCTCGCGACGGATCCTGCGAGCGAATTCGACCGGGAACCGACGACACAAACAGTTATCACTCGTGTGCTAGCTTTATCGCTCTCACCGTCGTAGCCGCGACCGCATGGCGACCCACCCCTCCGGCCCCGAGCGCGTCACCGAGTCGTGTGTCGACTGCGGCGGGGAGACGACCCACGACGTGCGCGTGGAGATCCGCACAGAGAGTCGAACGGAGGAGAACGCCGAGTTCTCGCGCGAGCCGTACCGCATCACGACCTGCGACGAGTGCGGCACGGAGACGGCGACGCGGATGAACAACGCCTGACCCGACTCGACGGACGGACACGGACGGACGCGACCGATCACCCCGCATACGGTCCCGGACCCCGGGATTCACGCGGATGCGACCGGCGAGTCCCGGCTACGAGTACAGCCCGGCGGTCGTCGCCTCGACGCCGTCCTCGGTGACGACGAGGGTGTGTTCGGCCTGGCTGACGAGTTCGCCGTCGGCCTCCTTCAACACGGGGTAGCCCTTCACCACGTCCTGGCGGACGAGTCGCCGCAGCGCCATCTCGTCGCGCGAGGAGTCGAGCCACCGCCCGGCGAAGGGGAGGCCGTCGAACTCCCGCACCTGCTCGAGCGCCTGTCGGGCGGCGCGGTTGCGGACGGAGGCGTCCCCCGTCAGCTCGAAGATCTCCTCCTCGTTGCCCTCGCCCACCTTCCCGCGGCCGGTCGTCGCGAACGGCTCGATGGCGACCACCTGCCCCGGTTCCAACTCGACAGAGCGGTCGACGCCGCGGTTCGGCACGTTCGGGCCGGTGTGGGCGTCGAAGCGCTCGACGCCGTGGCCCGAGAGGTTGTACACCGGCGTGTAGCCGTACGCCTCGATCACGTCCTCGATCTCCGCGCCGATCTCTCCGACCGGAACGCCCGGTCCCGCGGCGTCGACGGCGGCTTCGAGCGCCTGCTCTGCGGCCTCGACCAGTTCGGTCTCGCCCGCGAGGTCGACCGTCACCGCGGCGTCGGCGATGTAGCCGTCGACGTGGACGCCGATGTCGAGACAGACCAGGTCCTCGCCGAACTCCGTGTCGTCGTCGCGCTCGGGGGTCGCGTGGCTCGCCTCCTCGTCGATCGAGACGTTCACCGGGAACGCGAGTCCGGCACCCTCCTCGCGGATGCGCTCTTCGGCGTACTCGGCGACCTCCAGGTGCGTCGCGCCCGGCTCGACCAGCTCGCGCGTCTCGCCCATCACGGTCGTCAGGATGTCGCCCGCCTCGCGGTACTTCTCCAGCACGTCGTCGTCGAGGACACTCATGGCCCGGAGTTCGACCGAGCGGGGCAAAGGGGTTGCGACTGGGTCGGACGGTCGACCGGCGACGGACCGCCACCGCGTCCGCGACTTACCGGTACCGTCGCCGTACCGTCGTCGTACCGTCGCCTCCGCCCACGCTTCCGCGGCCTTTTTGCTGGGCGCGCGGGGAGCGTCCGTATGGCTAACCAGCCCCACCTGCTCGTCGACGAGGGCGACGTTCACGAGATCGCCCTGATTCCGGGCAACCCCGACCGCGTCGATCGGATCGCCGACCACTGCGACGAGTCGGAACTCGTCGCCGAGAACCGCGAGTACCGCGTCGTCAACGCCACCTACGACGGCGTCGACCTCACGATCTGCTCGACGGGGATCGGCTGTCCCTCCGCCGCCATCGCCATCGAGGAACTCCACAACGTCGGCGTCGAGACGGTGATCCGCGTCGGCACCTGCGGGGGCCTCCAGACCGACGTGGAGATCGGCGACATGGTCGTCGCCACGGGCTCCGCCAAGGAGGAGGGAACGAGCAAGCGCTACGAGTCCGAGACGTACCCCGCGGTCCCCGACTACGACACGCTCACCGCGCTCGTCGACGCCGCGGAGGCGAACGGCGAACAGGTCCACGTCGGTCCCATCGTCTCCGACGACGCGTTCTACAACGAGTCCGACGAGTACGTCGCCGACTGGGAGGAGGCGGGGCTGCTCGCCATCGAGATGGAGGCGTCGGCCGTCTTCTCGCTGGCGCGTCGCCGCGGCATGAACGCCGGTGCCATCTGCACCGCCGACGGCAACCTCGTCGCCGGCACGCAGAAGGGGGCCGACTCCGATGAGGAACTCCCGGAGAAGGCGAGGAACAACGTCGGGCGCGCCATCGACATCGCGCTCGACGCCGTCGCGTCGCGTTGATGTCCTCCCCGCGCTGACGCGCGAGGGCTCCCCCGTCGGCGACGATTTCCCTCGTCGGCGACGATCCCCCCGTCGGCGACGATCCCGAACGTCCGAGCGCGGTTTGCGGCCTACCGCTCGCTGTCGCCGTCTTCGAGCAACTTCTCGGCGACCGCCTCGGAGTCCGAACTGCCGAGCGCCGACTCCACGATGAGGTGGCCGCCGATCGTCGCCGGCGAGATGACCGTGTTCGCGCCGGCGCGCTTGAGCTTGGTGACGTTCTCCCGATCGGTCGAGGCCGCGACGATCGACACCTCGGGGTTGAGCTGTCGCGCCGTGAGGATCGACAGGGCGTCCTCGGCGTCGTTGTTGGTCGCGGCGACGACCGCCCGCGCCTCGCGGATTCGGGCGCGTTCGAGCGGGTTCTCGTCGGAGGGGTCGGCGGTGAGGACGTTCACCTCCCGCTCGCGCAAAGCGCGGCCGACGGCCTCGTCGGGCGTGATGACGACGTAGTCGACGGCGGCGTCGTCAAGTTCTTCGAGGATCGGTTCCGTGAGCTCCCCGTAGCCGAGCACGAGGACGTGGTCTTCGAGGATGTCGAGTGAGTTCTCTGTCATGCGTCCGAGAGCTGAGGTGAGGCGGGCTTCGATCGCCGGGGTGAACAACACACCGAGTGCGACCGCGAAGCTGACGACGTTGAGCACGAGCGAGGAGATGACGAACGCCTTCCCCAGTTGGGAGGCGGGCGTCACGTCGCCGTAGCCGACCGTCGAGGCGGTGACGACGGTGAAGTACAGCGCGTCGGTCGGCGTGGACACGCTCGGGAAACCGTCGCGAAGGGCGTAGGTACCGGCCGTACCGTACGCGAGCGACCCGACGAGCGCCGCGGTCGCGGCCCACTGGGTCGCCGTGAAGTCGACCTCGCGGTCGAACGCGCCGCGGTTCACGGCGACGACGACGAGCGCGACGAGCGAGAGCACGATCAGCGGATACGACAACTCGCTGGCCTGTAGCAGTCCCTGGGCCGCCGACAGCGGGAGGAGCACGACCGCGAGGACCCACGCGCTCTGCAGGCCGCGACCGAGTCCGTACGCCGCCAGCATGAGGAGGAACCCCGTCAACGCGCCGGTGAACCCTGCGGTCTGGACGATCTCCGGAGGGACGACGTCGATGAGCGGTCCGCTGGGCGTCGTCGCGATGTTGGTGATACCGAGGAGGACGGAGACGAACGCCGCGGCGCTGGTGAGCCAGACCGCCGCGCGAGCGCCCGTTCGCTTCCGCCACCCTGCCATACCTCCCGTCAGCCGACGAGCCGTGATAAACCGTACGGCACGGTCGCGTCTCGTCGCCGCGTCGGTAGGGATTTAGTCGCCCCGCGTCTGCCTGACCCCATGGTCGCCTCGTCACTCCCGGTGCAGGTCCTGCTGGGGCTGTATCTCGGTCTGCTCACGGGGATCGTCCCCGGGCTGGTCTCGTGGGCGCTCGGATTCACGTTCAAGTACTTCACGGGGGTGTCGATCCCCGGGTTCGGTGTCGTCGTCCTCGCGCTGGCGGTCGCCGGCGTCAACGGCGGCCTCCTCGCGCTGAACGATCAGACGATCCGGAACTCCGCGAACGGCACCGCGCTGCTGATCGCGATTATCGTCGTGTTGATGATCTCGCTGTACGCCCACTCGAAGGGGGACGCGATGGGCGCGGTGCTCCCCAAGCGGCTCACCCTCCGGGGCCTCACCGAGCGCACCCTCTCGACGGACGCCGTCGACCTGACGGCCGGGCGCGGGAAGGTCCGCGTCACCGTCGCCGGCGACGTGGCCGACATCGAGGGGTATCCCGCGCTCCCGGCTGAGCTCCGGGCTGAGATTCGCGCCTTCGCCGACGACTTCGACGTCGACCTCTCGTTGAGCGAACTGGAGGCGGCCGTCGCCGAGCGCCTCCGCGCGGAGTTCGACCTCGCGGAGGTGACCGTCCGCCTCGACGAACGCGGGCGTGCGACCGTCGCCGCCGCGCCGCCGCTCGCGGGCGTCTCCAAGCGCGTCCCCGACGGCAAACGCGCCGTCTCGCTGTCGGTGCTGCTCCCGACCGGGGTCGCCCGCGGCGACGAGATAACCGTCGTCACCGACGACGGCGACGCCGTCGACGGCACAGTCGTTGCCGCCCGCACCGACGGCGTCAAGCCGGACGAGAAGCCCGCGACCGCGACCGACGGGGGCACGGACGCGCCGCCGGCTCCCTCTCCGACGACGACCGGCGGCGACGGTCGACTCACGCTCGCGGTCGACCGTTCGGCCGCGACGCGGCTCCTCGACGCGGACGTGACGCGGCTCGCTGTGCGCTCTCGCGGGACCAGACGCGAGTTCGAGTTGATCTCGCTGCTCCGTCGGGCCGGCAAGCGGTTCCGGCGGCTGAGCGTCCGCGAGGGCGGGCCCCTCGACGGACGCAGCCTCCGCGAGGCGGCGGTCCGCGACGAGTACGGCGTGGCCGTCCTCACGGTTCGCGACGGCGGACGGTGGCGGCTCGGCCCCGACGGCGACGTGACGCCGTCGGGGGGCGCGGACCTCGTGGTCGTCGGGACGCGCGAGGCGCTCGACCGCTTCGGTCGGGAGGTGGGGGCGTGATCCGCGCCGTCGACGCTCCCGCCGCGGCCGGCGCGACCAGAGCGACCCTCGTGGACCCCGCCCTCGCCGTGGCCGCGAGCCCGCCGGCCCAGACGGTGGTCGACGTGCTCGAACTCGTGAACGCGCCGCGGCTGGTCGGCTTCGCGGTCGCCTCGTTTCTGGTCTCCGCGCTCGCCGCCGCGGTGTACCGCTGGTACGTCGCCGAGGCGGTCCCCGCGGGGTTGACGACCCTGCTCGGGACCGCGACGGTCGCGGTCTACCTCAACACCGTCGGGCTGTTCGCGTCGGTGGTCCCGGTCGGCGGGGTCGTCACGACGGACCCGTTCGCGCCGATGACCGTCCTGCGAAACGTCGTCAGCCTCCTCGTGGCCGCGGGGACGACGCCGGTCGGACGCCGCGCCGGTGACCACTTCGCGACGAACGTGACCGCCGTCGCGGGCGGCGACCGCGTCGACGGGGAGTTGAGCCGGTTCGCGCGGGCGGTCGGCCGGATCCGGACGGTCGACCTGCCCGAGGAGATTGCCGACATCGACGGGTACGACCCGGTCGACGAGGCGACGAAGGACCGCCTCGCAGGGGAGACGCTGCTGTTCCCGCGCCGTCTCTCGGACGGGGAACTCCACGACGCGTTCCTCACGCGCCTGAAGGAGGAGTACGGCGTCGGCCACGTCGACGCCGAGTTCGACGGCGACGAGGTGACTTACCTCGGCGTCGGCCGACGCGTGGCCGGCATCGGTCCGACCCTCGGCCCGGGGACGTGCGCGGTCGCGATCCGCGCCGACCCGCCCAACGGGGCCGGCCCGGGCGACGTGGTCCAGGTGTGGCGGCTCCCGCGGTCGGGGTCGGAAACCGAAGAGGACTCGGTCGACCCGGACACGGTCGAGTCGGCCCCCGAACCCGCGACGGCGACGGCGGAGCCCGCCGCAGCGACCGAGCAGACCGGCGGCGACGAGCCAGAGGGTCACGGCGACCGGGCACCCGAGCGTGTCGCCACCGCCGAACTGCGCGCGGCGGTTGGAGACGTGGTGACGCTCGCGGTGGACGAGTCCGACGCTCCCGAGTTCGTCGCCGACGGACGATACCGCCTGTTGACGATGCCCGCGGAGGCGCGCGCGGACCGCGAGTTCGCGTCGATCCTCCGCGTCGCAGACGAGACGATGGCGGCCGTCGCGGTGGAGGAGACGAGTGCCCTCGAGGGGACGAGCGTCGGAGAGGTGACCGGTGCGGTCGTCGCCGTCGAGGCGATGGACGGGTCGGTGGAGCCGATCCCCGCCCGCGACCGGACGCTTTCGGCGGGGGAAACGGTGTACGTCATCGCGCGCCCGGAGGCCATCCGGGACCTGGAGCGCCGGGGGACGAGCGCGGCCGAGGCGGACGTCGACGACGACGGGACCGCCGGGCCGAACCCGGGACGTCGGTCGCCTAAGGGACCGAAAGCGGACGACGACTGACCGGAGCGACGGCGCAACGCTCTTGGCCGCCCGACGGCGACGAGTGCACATGGACTGGAAGCTGTTCGCCGACCTCGCGGAGGCGGCCGGGGAGCCCGAACCCGCGGTCGATGCCGACGGAGCGGAGACGGTCGGGGAGGCGCTCGAGGCGCTGTTGGAGGCGTATCCGGCGCTGGCCGTCCGCGTGCTCGACGAGGACGGTGACCTCCGGGAGCACATCAACCTGCTGTGCAACGGTCGTGACGTGCGTGAGGCCGAGGGCCTCGACACGCCGGTCGCCGACGGCGACGAACTCGCGCTGTTTCCACCCGTCAGCGGCGGATAGCTCCGAAAACCGTGGGACGGCGAGACGAAGTGGAACCCTTTCGGAAGTCTTAATTACGTCCCTGCGGAATCGGTGAATGCGAGGTACGAGCGGACGGGTTGGTAGTCTAGTCCGGTTATGACACCTCCTTGACATGGAGGAGGCCGGCGGTTCAAATCCGCCCCAACCCACTTCCGTAATATTGTAGAATCACCCTACGGAGAGACATCCCTTATATTGGGGTGGCAAGCGTGAGTCGGACCCGCTCGGGGGTCGACTTCGACGCGCTCCCCTCACCAATCTGTGCGTTCTGCGGTGAGACCATCGACGAGGGCGAACAGCCCCGCCCCGGCGCTCCACGAAGGGACGAGTCGGGCATGAGGCATTCCGACGAGCGGGATGTCGGCCTCAGTATGGGCCTTCTCGGTTTGCTCTCTGTCGGATCTGCAGTCCTGGGAGAAGTCTCTGAATTCGCCGATACGGCAGACAGTTCCGTCGCGAGAACGCCAGTCGCTCATTCCGTCCCGTAGTCGTGTCCGAGGACGAGCGCCGCGGCGTTCGCGAGCAGCAGTCCGGCGACGACCGTGAGTCGCTCCGTCGATACGCCGCCGGCGAGGATCGGCAGGTACACCATCGGAAGTACGATCGCGGCGTAGAACGCCGCCGCACGAATGGGTGCCGTCGGATCGGGGCGAGTCGTGTCGAACACGCGGGTAAGGCCGTCTTTCAGCCGACTGGACGTCGGTACCGCCTCGCGAAGCCGCGCGACAGATGGAAACGTGGAGGGACTCATCGGACGGTAGAATCGTTGCCCCCCACCCACAAATAGTATGACGAGCATTCGGGTCGGTTCGGACCTTTCAGCGGCGACACGTCTCGACGCCTCCCGATTTTACGACGACCGTAGAATCCGTATGACCGTTCATACGAACCGGTAATTCTTTTTCTCGTCATTTATTATTAGATTTCTACCCCGAAATTATCGATTGGCGACGAGGAGATACGTCGACCGATAGTCGGTCGATACCATTTTCGATCCGTTCTGGTTACCACCGTCTCGACTCCCTGCTGTCGAGACGGTACGAGCACGACGGAGACAAAGAGAGCCGACAAAACGGTCAGAGCCGGACTGATACCTCCGTTTTCAGGCGTCCTCGCCGTCGGAGACGGCCTCCGACACCTCCGAGAGATCGGGATCGGCCTCCGCGTCGGGCGGAGCCATCCCGGCCATGTCGCCCATCGCGTCGCCGACCCGGTCCGGGTCGAGGTCGGCGTCGTAGTCCTCGTCGGCATAGAGGTGACACGCGACGGCGTGTTCCTCGTTAGTGAGGACCGGTTCCTCCTCCTCGCACGGCGACGAGAAGCCGTCGCGGAGGCGTTGGGCGGCCTCCTCCTCGCGGCCGTTCGCGAGGATCTCCAGGGCGTCCTCGACGGTGTCCATCGTCGCGCCCGACAGCCCGCCGAGGTCGAACTCCTCGCGCAGCGACTCCTTGAACTCGACCCTGTCGCGCTCGAACTCCTCGTCTGCGTCGTGCCGGGTCCGCAACGTCTCCCAGACCGACTCCGCGGAGAAGTCCTTGCGCTCGAGTCGGTCTCGGAGGTCCATCACCCCTCGATACTGCTCTTGAGGGATGTCGACGGTCACGGGCTGGATCACCTTCGGACACCTCGTCCGGAAGTGACACCCGGACGGCGGGTTCCGCGGCGAGGGCACGTCGCCCGAGAGCACGTCGACGCGTCGGCCCTGCTCCTCGACGGCCGCGCGCGGCACCGACTCCAGCAGCGCCTCGGTGTAGGGGTGCTTGGGCGACTCGAAGATCTCGTCGGTCGGGCCGGTCTCGACCACCTCGCCGAGGTACATCACGGCGACCCGGTCGCAGATGTGGCGCACGACCGAGAGGTCGTGGGCGATGAACAGGTACGTCAGTCCGAGCTCCGTCTGCAGGTCCTCCAGGAGGTTGAGGATCTGCGCCTGGACGGACACGTCCAGCGCCGACACCGGCTCGTCGAGCACGATGAACTCGGGGTCGAGCGCGAGCGCGCGGGCGATGCCGACGCGCTGGCGCTGCCCGCCCGAGAATTCGTGGGGGTAGCGGTCGATCTGATCCGCGCTCAGGCCGACGCGTTCGAGCAGTTCCTCCCCGCGGTCGCGACGCCACTCGCGCTTCGACCGGCCGTCGTCGGGCGACTCTTCGGGGAGGTTGTGGATCTTCAGCCCCTCCGTGACGATGTCGCCGACGGTCATCCGGGGGTCGAGACTGGAGAACGGGTCCTGGAAGACGATTCCGGCGCGGCGTCGGAACTCGGTCAGGTCATCGCCCGACATCGACAGCACGTCCTCGCCGTCGAACTCGACCGTGCCGTCGGTCGCCTCGCGGAGGCGCAACAGCGTCTCGCCGGTCGTCGACTTCCCGCAGCCGGACTCGCCGACGACGCCGAGCGTCTCGCCGCGGTGAACGTCGAGGTCGACGCCGTCGACCGCCTTCACGCTCGTCGGCTCGCGTCCGAGCAGGCGGTCGAACAGCGTGTCGTTCTCGAAGTAGTACTTCTTGAGGTCGCGGACCTTGAGCAGCGGTTCGTCGTCGCGGGCGGCGTCACTCATCGCCGCGCACCTCCGTGTTGCGGTCGAAGTGATCCGCCGGAAGCGCGTCGGCCTCGCTGTACTCGCGCTCGGCGAGCACGCAGCGGACCGCGTGGTCGTCGCTTCCGGCGTCCGCGTCGTACTCGTCGATCGGGTGCAGACAGTCGGTCATGGCCTTCGGACACCGGTCGGCGAAGTAACACCGGTCGCCCATCTCCTCGTCCAGGAGCGACGGGACGTTCCCCCCGATGGGGTTGAGCCGGGGTGCCGGATCGTCGAGGTCCGGGATCGACCCGAGCAGCCCCTCGGTGTACGGGTGGACCGGCGACTCGAACACGTCCGCGAGCGTCCCGCGCTCGACGATCTCGCCGGCGTACATGACGCCGACGCGGTTGCACATCCGCGCGATGACGCCCAGGTCGTGGGTGATCATCACGACGGAGGTGTCCTGCTCCTCCTGCAGGTCGCGCAGGAGATTCAGGATCTGCGCCTGGATGGTCACGTCCAGCGCGGTGGTGGGCTCGTCGGCGATCAGTACGTCGGGCTCGCCCGCCAGCGCCTGGGCGATCATCGCCCGCTGGAGCATCCCGCCGGAGAACTGGTGGGGGTACTCCTCGGCGCGCTCGGCCGGGTCGGGGATCCCGACCTGTTCGAGCAGTTCGATCGCGCGGTTCATGCTCGACTCGGAGGTGAAACTCCGGTTCGGTATCAGCGAGTCCACGACCATGCGTCCGAGCCCGTACCCCTGGGTACGCGAGCGCGTGCGCCGGGGATTCGCCCGGGCGCGCCGCTGCACCTCGACGGCCTCGGCGATCTGCTCGCCGACCGTGATCGAGGGGTTCAGCGACGACATCGGGTCCTGGAACACCGTCGAGAACGCGGGACCTCGAAGCGCGCGACGGACGCCCTCCGGGAGCCGGCGGGTGTCGACGAACTCGCCGTCGACGGCCTCCGGACGGTCGTCGCGGAACTCGTCGGCCAGGTCGCCGTCGCGGTACCAGACCTCGCCGCTCGTGACCCGTCCCGGCGAGTCGACCAGGTCGATGAGCGACAGCGCGGTTACCGACTTGCCCGACCCGGACTCGCCGACGATGCCGAACACCTCGCCGTCGCGGACCGAGAAGTCGACGGATTCGACCGCGTTCACCTGTCCCTCCTGGGTGAAGAACCGCGTCGAGAGGTTACGGACTCGGAGCACGTCGTCGGTGTGCCCATTCGGGGCACCGTGCCCGTCGGTGGCGGCGTCGGTCGTCTCCGAGGAGTGAGCGGCGTCGCTCATCTACATTCCCCCCTCGCCCTCGATACCGGGATCGAGCGCGTCACGGAACCAGTCGCCGACGAGGTTGATGCCGATGACCGACAACACGATCGCGATGCCGGGCACCGTCGCGATCCACCACGACGACGAGAGGTAATCGCGTCCCTGAGCGATGTCGAAGCCCCACGACAGCGTCGTTCCGGAGAACCCCAGGAACGACAGCGACGACTCCAGGAGGATGATCGCGGCCACCTGGATCGTCGCGAGCACGAGGATGGGCGTGATCGCGTTCGGGAGGACGTGCCGGAAGACGATCCGGAGGTCGCTGCCGCCGAGCGCGCGCGCGGCCTTCACGTACTCCTCCTCGCGGATCGACAGCGCCTCTCCGCGGGCGATGCGGGCGAACCACACCCAGTTGACGAAGCCGACGACGAGGATGACGACCGTCGGCAACACGATCGTCTCCGGCATCGGCGTCGGAAGCCCGACCGCCTCGCGGAACGACCCGGCGAGTCCAGTCGAGACGAGGGGGTCGGTCAGCTCGTAGGCCACGTCCGCTTGGAAGCGGCTGAACAGGCCGATGAGCGCGATCGCGAGCACGAGCGACGGGAACGCCAGCGACACGTCGGCCGTGCGCATCAGCAGGTCGTCGACCCGGCCGCGGTAGTAGCCGGCGGTGAGCCCGACGGTGACGCCGAGTCCGGCCGCGAGGATCGTCCCGAACAGCCCGACCAGAAGCGACGTCCTCGCGCCGTAGATGGCCCGAGAGAGCATGTCCTGGCCCAGCGAGTTCGTCCCGAGCGGATGCGTCGCCGTCGCGTTCACCGTGACGTTCTCGCTCACCGTCTGGACGCTCCCGTTGACCATCTCGGTCGTCGTCTGTTCCTCGGTGTCGGTGAAGCCCAGCGGCGGGAGCTGTGCGTTCTCCAGGTTCTGCGTCCGCGGGTTGTGCGGCGCGATCAGCGGCGCGAACGTCGCCGCCAACAGGACGACGACGACGAGCACGACGCCGACACGCGCGAGCCACGACGACCGGAACTCCGTACCGAGGTTGCGGATCGTGCGCGGCGAGATCGAGATCGGTCCGATCTTCATTCCGCCACCACCCGCGGGTCGAGATACGCGTACAGCGCGTCGACCGCGATGTTGAGCAGGACGAACCCGGTCCCGATGACGATGAGACTCCCCTGGAGGATCGGCCAGTCACGGGCGTTGATCGCGCGGATGATCTCCGTGCCCAGCCCGGGCCACGCGAACACCGCCTCCGTGATGACCGCGCCGCCGATGAGCGTCCCCAGTTGGAGGCCGAGGACGGTCACCACCGGAACGAGCGTGTTTCGCAGCACGTGTTTGTAGCGGACCAGCGTCTCGGGTAATCCCTTCGCTCGCGTCGCGCGAACGTACCCCTCCGACAGCTCGTCGAGCATCCCCGACCGGACCAGCCGGGTGATCAGCGCCGTGAAGTACGTCCCGAGGGTGATAGCCGGGAGGAACAGCGACGCGAGCCACGCGGTCAGGACGCCGAAGAACGGCTCCGGTCCGGTGATTGCGCGCATCGAGTCCATGAACCCGAACGCCCGCCCGCTCGTCGGGAAGACGTTGAACTCCACCGAGAACACGAGCACCAGCATGATCCCGAGCCAGAAGTTCGGCGTCGAGATGCCCAGAAGCGAGAACGTCGTCGCTCCGTAGTCGGCCGGCTGGTGCCGGCGAGTCGCCGAGATCACGCCGAGCGGGATCGAGATGACGATCGCCACGACGCTGGCGGCGACTGCGAGTTCGAGCGTCGCCGGTAGCTTCGTGAACACCTGCGTCGACGCCGGGATGCTCGAGATGTACGAGTAGCCCATGTCGCCCCGGAGCAGTCCCGCGAGGTAATCGAGGTACTGGATGTAAAACGGCTGATTCAGCCCGAGGTCCGCGGCGATCCGCTCGCGGGTCGCCTGGCTCGCGTCCAGCGGTGCGACCGTGTCGACCGGCGATCCCGGCGTGATGAATCGGAGGATGAACACGACGGTCACGACTCCCCAGACGACACCCACCCCCTGCACGCCGCGCTTCAGAAGAAAACGACCGTAGCCCATTGTGGCCTAGTTGGACTCGCTCGGCAGGCTCTGTGCCTCCTCGAGGAGACTGTCCAGCTCGTCGTTCTCGTAGGAGGTGAGCGCGCCGTCGCTCGAGAGGAGCGGCTGGATAGTCTGGATCGCGTCGAACGTCGCGTTGCCCCAGCCGAGCAGGTACCACGGCGGCTTGTCCTCGATGTTGCCCGTGGTCACCTGGCTGACGAGCGTCTGGAACTCGACCTGCCGGGCCGACGCCGAGACGTTGGGGAGCTGGTCGACCTGGTTGGCGACCGCCTGTGCGATCTCCACGTCACGCAGGTACCGGCCGATGGGGGTGACCAGTTCGATCTCCACGCCGGCGTGCCCGGAGTCCTCGACGAGCTGCTCGGCCTGATCGAGGTCCTGCGGGTACGGATCGAGGTCCTCGTTGTACCCGAAGAAGCCCTCGAGCGTCGGCTGGCCGGTCGGATCGCCGAACGTCTGGAGGACGTTCTCGACGATCGAGTCGAGGTCGACCGCGTAGTTGACCGCCTGGCGGAACTCCGGGGAGCTGAACGGCTCCACGTCGTACCGCATCGCGTTGAACAGGATCCGCGTCGACGGGACCGCCGAGATGCTGGTGCCGTCGTTCTCCTCGACCCGCGAGACCTCCTGGGGCGGAACGTTGACCGCGATGTCGGTCTCGTCGCTGAGGAGCCGGTTGACTCGGGTCGACGACTCCGAGGCGGAGTTGATCGTGAACGTCGAGATGGCGGCCTCGTCGTCCCAGTAGTCGTTGTTGCGCTGGAACTCGACTTCGACGCCCTGCTCGTAGTTGGAGAGCACGAACGGGCCGGTCCCCTCCATGTTCTGGTTGATGTAGGCGTCGTCGTTGCTCTCGACCCACGACTTGTTCATGATGTCGCAGTAGGTCGCGAACGACGCGAACACGATGGGGTTGAGCCCGGTGAGGTTCACGTTCACCGTGCGGTCGTCGGTGGAGGCGACCTCCGCGCCGTCGACGCCGATGAGCTGGTCGGTCTGGGGCGACTCGATGCCGACCTCGGGGTCGACGATCCGGTTGATCGAGAACGCCACGTCCTCCGGGGTGAGCGAGTCGCCCGAGTGGAACGAGACGTTGTCGCGGACGGTGAACTGGACGGTGGTCTCGTCGAGGCGCTCGTAGTCGGTCGCGAGCTTCTGGACGATCGCGCCCTCCCGGTCGCGCTGGAGCAGCCCCTCGTACGCCTGCAGGACGATGTTGTCCGTGGGCGTCTCGCGGTGGTCCTGCGGGTCGAGCCCGGAGTCCATCTGCGACTGCGTCATCACCACGTCGTCGCCGGAGTCGGTCGCCGGCTCGATGGCGTACGCGCTCACGCGCTCGTCGGTCCGCGGCTGCCAGTCGATGTCCTCGGACTGCCCGTACACCGAGTACTGGCGGTTGAGGAACACCCACGGAGCCTGCTCGTGGACGTGGCGATTGGCGCGCTGGAGGTAGCCGTCGCGCGTCTCCGGCTCCGGCCGCTCAGTCGTCTCGGTCTCGGTGTCCGGCGTGTCGCCGTCGCCGGACGTGCCGCCGGCGCTGGTGGTCATCGTCCCCTCGGTGGAGTCGCCGTCGCCTGTACAGCCCGCGAGCGCGACCGCCGCGGTCGCCGAACCGGCCGCCTGTAGGAACCGCCGTCTACTGGTGTCCTCTTGAGACATGGCGGGTACGACGACGGACGAACCCTTATATGCTGGGGTACGGTTCCACGTTCGGATATGTCCGCCCGGATGCGACGTCCGTCCTATCGAGGAACTCGAAGAAAGAGGCGTGATCGAACCGATATCGGCGTCGCTGGGTCCCCTCGGTCCGGCGTTATTCGTCTTCGTCCTGCGCGTCGACGACGGCCACGCCCGCGAGGTTCACGATGTCCTTCACCTCGTCGCCGCGCTGCATGACGTGGACCGGCTGGTCCATCCCGACGAGCATCGGACCGATCGCCTCCGCGCCGCCGAGGCGCTGGAGCAGCTTGTATCCGATGTTGCCCGCCTCCAGGTTGGGGAACACGAGCACGTTCGCCGGCCCGTCGAGGTCGGAGAACTCGTAGGTGTCGTCGATGATGTCCTCGACGACGGCGGTGTCGGCCTGCATCTCCCCGTCGACGGGGAAGTCGACCTCGGGGTCGTCGTGAAGCAGGTCGACCGCCTCCCGGGGCTTGCGGGTGCCTTCGTTGTCGACGGAGCCGAAGTTCGAGTACGACAGCATCGCCGCCCGGGGGTCGATGTTGAACCGCCGTGCGAGCTTCGCCGTGTGTTTCGTCACCTCCGCGAGCACCTCCGCGTCCGGCGACTGGTTGACGGTGGTGTCGGCGCAGAACACGACGCGGTTCTTGAACGTCAGCATGTAGACGCCGGCGACGTACTCGGCGTCGTCGTCGGTACCGATCACCTGCAGCGGCGGCCGGAGCGCGCTCGGGTAGTGGTGTGTCAGCCCCGTGAGCAGCGCGTCGGCGTCGTCCCGCTCGACCATCACGCTCCCGAAGTAGTTCGTGTCGCGACGGATCAGCTCGCCGGCCTCCGACCGGGTGACGCCCTTCCGCTTGCGGAGTTCGTGGAGTCGGTCGGCGTACTCATCGGCCTTATCGTCCTTGTCCGGGTCGACGACCGTCGGGTCGTAGTCGAGCCCGAGGTAGTCGGTCGTCTCCTCGATGGTGTCGCGCTCGCCCAGCAGCACGGGCTCTGCGATCCCCTGTTCTTGCATCTGGTAGGCCGCGCGGATCATCTTCTCGTCGGTCCCCTCCGCGAGCGCGACGCGCTTGGGCTGCGAGCGGGCCTTGTTGAGCACGACGCGCATCATCTCCCGGCTCTTGCCCAGCCTCGCCTCCAACCGCTCGGCGTACTGGTCGGTATCGACCTCGGTGCGGGCGACGCCCGAGTCCATCGCCGCCTCCGCGACCGCGGGCGCGACCTGGAACAGCACGCGCGGGTCCAGCGGCTTCGGGATGACGTACTCGGGGCCGAACTGCAGCGGCTGGTCACCGTACGCCTTCACGACCGCGTCGGGCACGTCCTGGCGCGCGAGGTCCGCCAGCGCCTCGGCGGCCGCGCGCTTCATCTCCTCGTTGATGTCGGTCGCGCGCACGTCGAGCGCGCCCCGGAACAGGAACGGGAACCCGAGGACGTTGTTCACCTGGTTCGGATAGTCCGAGCGCCCGGTCCCCATGATGACGGTGTCGTCGCGGGCGTCCTTGGCGTCCTCGTAGGTGATCTCCGGGTCCGGGTTCGCCATCGCGAAGATGATGGGGTTGTCTGCCATCGACCGGACCATCTCCTGGCTGACTATCCCGCCGACCGAGAGGCCGACGAACACGTCCGCGCCCTCGATCGCGTCCGCGAGGTCGCCGCCGTCGCGTTCGCTGGCGAACTCCGCTTTGTACTCGTTCACGTCGTCGGCGGCGGCGCGCTCTTCGGTGATGATCCCAGAGGAGTCGCACATCGTGATGTTGCTCGGGTCGGCACCGAGTTCGACGTAGAACTTCGCGGACGCGATGGCCGACGCTCCCGCTCCCGAGAAGACGATGTCCAGGTCCGAGAGCTCCTTGTCGACGATGTCGGCGGCGTTGAGCAGCCCCGCGCCCGAGATGATCGCGGTCCCGTGCTGGTCGTCGTGGAACACGGGGATGTCCATCCGCTCGCGGAGGGTCTCCTCGATCACGAAGCACTCCGGGGCCTTGATGTCCTCGAGGTTGATCCCGCCGAAGGTCGGCTCCATCGCCGCCACGGTGCGGATGATCCCCTCGGGGTCGTCCTCGTCGATCTCGATGTCGAACACGTCGATGTCGGCGAAGCGCTTGAAGAGGACGCCCTTGCCCTCCATCACCGGCTTCGACGCCTGCGCCCCGATGTCGCCGAGGCCCAGCACCGCCGACCCGTTCGAGACGACGCCGACCATGTTCCCCTTCGCCGTGTACTCGAAGGCCCGTTCGGGGTCCTCGTCGATGTCGCGACACGGCGCGGCCACGCCCGGCGAGTACGCCAGCGAGAGGTCACGCTGGGTGTTCGTCGGCTTCGTCGTCGATATCTCGATCTTGCCGGGCGGGTCCGATCGGTGATACTCCCGCGCGTCGTCGTCTAGTCCCATACCGTCGCGACCGCAGGATCGGGGAAAAAGCTACCGAGCGGACAGTCGTCGGCGCGTCGTCCCTCCGATCGTCCCGGATCTCGGCAACCGGTTCCGGTTTCCGGTCGTCACGTTTCGCCGAGTCGCTAGTTGCCTCGTCTCGACCGGCCGTCGGTCGCGTCGTCGTCGGTCTCGCCGGTACTGTCCTCGTCGTCCTCGCCGACTTCGCCGTCCTCGTCCCGCGTCGCAGACACGAACCCACCGAAGTCTCCCTCGGCGGCGTCGTCGCGGTCGTCGTCCGTATCGGCGTCGCCGATTCCTCCGGGACCGTCTGGACCGTCACCGTCGTCGCCGCGGAGCTGTGCGGCCACGTCGTCCCCGTCATCGTCGTCCCCGCGGTAGCTGGCGACCAGATCGAGTCCGTCCGCGTACCGGCCGAGCGCGGCGAGTTCGTACGAACGG
This sequence comes from Halobaculum sp. CBA1158, assembly GCF_021431925.1. Lineage (NCBI taxonomy): Archaea > Methanobacteriati > Methanobacteriota > Halobacteria > Halobacteriales > Haloferacaceae > Halobaculum > Halobaculum sp. CBA1158. The sequence continues at coordinate 1,369,862 of NZ_CP090371.1, forward strand.
GTGTACGTCACCGTCAGCACCCGGACGGGGAGCGCGACGCAGACGACGAACAGCGGGACACCGACGACGGCGGCCGCGACGACGCCGACGCCGATACCGCCTCCGACTCCGATCGAGCCGGCCTGGCCGGCGACCGCGCCGACGGCCAAGCCGACGATCCCGGCGATCAGCGCGACGACCAGCAGCCCCAGCACCAACAGGATCGACGAGACGATCGAGACGCCGATCCCCACGAGCGCGTGCATCACGAGGTAGACGACGGTCTGCTTCAGGTCCCCTCGAAGGAGCGGCCAGACGCGCCGCCAGCCGTCGATCACGCCGCCGCCGTCGGCGACCATCGCCGGCACGACGAACTCCCGGGTGAAGCGCGCGAGAAACAGGTACGCGAGGAAGTACGCGACCGCGACGACGGCGACCGCGACGAGCACCGCCGGCCGCGACGCCGCCGACTCCACGTCGACGTTCGCGAACACCAGCGCCGCGACGACCGCCGCCGGCGGGATGACGAACGCCGCGCCGAGCCCGATCTGGAAGCCGAGATACCGGAGCCCGTTGACGAGGTGTCGGCGCAGGTCGCCCAGCAGGCGGAGTTCGTCGCGAGCGATCCCATCGACGAGGACGAACTCGAAGATCGGCGACAGTATCACGCCGGCGAGCACGACGCCCGGCACCGCGACGACCGCGAGCAGCCCCACGGCGGCGAACGCCTCGGGGACGCCCATCGGCCCCAACTGCGCCGGCGGGAGGGACGCGATCGGTGCGGCCCCGACGAGGGCGTCGCCGACGAGCAGCGGAAGCGACGCGAGCAGGGTGACTACAGCGGTCGTTCCGGCGGCGGAGCCACCTTGCGTGGTGCTTCCGGCGTACTGTGCCGCGATGTTCGTCCCGTTACTGACGAGTTGGAGGCCGCCGCCGCCACCGCCGCCGGCGAACAGGCTCACGATCGCCACGCGGACCCAGCGGCCGATCGTGGCGGGGAGGAGGAACCCCCGCGTCGCGTCGATCGCGTCGTCGACGGCGTCGACGCCGTACCAGGAGGACATGCCGGCTGATTACTGTATCGGACAATGAAACTTTTCGTCGCTCGGCGGCCGACGGTATCCGGGGTCAGCTCTCCAGGATCGCCGGCCGTTCGATCGTCACCCCGTCGACGTCGACCGTCTCGGTCGGCCAGCGCCCCGTGTCGGTGAGCACCTCGACCGACTCGGCCGTGACGTAGGCGGTGTCCTCGCTCTTGGCCCCCTGGACCGTGGGGTTCCACGCGTACGCCGCTCCGTCCGCGACCGGCGCGTCGCTCCCGGGCGTCGCGAACCACTCGCGGCCGGCGTAGCCCGTCGCGCCGCCCTGGTGATGCTCCCGCCACTCGCCCTCGTAGCCCTCGTCGGCGTACGCCTCGCGGATCGCCGAGAACACGTCGCCCGCGGTGGCGTCGTCGCGTCCGGCGGCCGCCCGAGTCGCGGCCAGCGCCCGCGCTTCCACGCGCTGGGCCGCGCGGTGTCGGTCGGCGAGCCACTCGGGCGGGTCGAACGCGACCGTCCGGGTACAGGAGGCGTGCAGTCCCCCGCGCCTCGCGGTGACGATCACCAGCGCGTACTCGCCGAGCGCGGCGTCGGTGGGCGTCGGGTGGCGGTACTCGGACGCTCGCTCGCTCCCGCCGACGAGCACCACCGGCGCGTCGACGTTCCGACCGGCCAGCGATATCCGGAGGCCGGCGGCGACCTCGTGTTCGGTGTCGCCCGGTTGCAGCTCCCGGCAGACGGTCTCGACCGCCAGCGCGACCTCGCGGCCGAGGTCGCGGTAGGCCGCGAGGTCCTCGTCGCTCAGCCTGAGGCGCAGACGCGTGGCGTTCACGTCGTCGAGTCCGGCCACGTCGAAGTCCGCCGCCGCGGGCGTCGGCGACCGCGCGGCGACCGAGCCGGCGAGGTCCGCCTCGTACCAGTCGTCTGCGGCGACTGACATCGACAGTTCGGCCGGCAGTTCCTCGGCGGCGATCCGCTCGGCCTCGATGTTGTTCGTGACGACCGTCCACTCGCCGTCGCCGAGGTAGCCGACCGCGGCGTCGCCCGCGTCCGCGGTCGCGTCGACCCAGTTGGTGCCGCCGGTGAGCCACGCGAACGCGTTCGGTCGCGCGAACCAGACCGCCTCGTACCCCTCTTCGGCGAGAAAGCGTTCCAAGCGATCCTCGCGCTCCGCGATGTCGACCATATCCGGCGGTGCTCTCGGGCGTGCTTCAATCCCCCGACACGCGCGAGTCGGGGGGCGACGCGGCCGCGCGCTCCGGGGTCCGGGACCGAACCCCTAAAGAGGGGATACCCGAATAGCAGGACAAATGATGACGACGCTCGGGAGCGCGAGCGCGCCCCCCGGGGAGTTCGACACCGGCCGGCTGGAGGTCGGCGAGACCCGCGACGGGTCGACCGTCGGCCTCCCGGTCGCTGTGCTGAACGGAGCCGAGGACGGGAAGACGCTGTACGTTCAGGCGGTCAGCGACGGCGACGAGCTCAACGGACTCGGGGTGATCAACCGGTTCGTCCCGCAGCTCGACCCCGAGGCGATCGCCGGACGGATCCTCGTCGTCGGGATCGTCAACTACCACGCCTTCCAGGTCGCCGAACACCGCAACCCGATCGACGACACGAAGATGAACCGGGCGTACCCCGGCGACGCGAACGGCACCGCCTCCGAGCGGATCGCCGCGGCGACATTCGAGGCGGCCAAGCGCGCCGACCTCGTCGTCGACCTCCACCAGGGCTCCACCTCGCGGATGATAAACGAGGTGCGGGTCCGGTGCGGTCCCCGGCACCGCCTTCACCGCGAGTGCCTGGAACTGGCGAAGGTGTTCGGCACCGGCCACGTCCTCGACCAGAAGGGGCCGGACGGCCAACTGGCTCGCACGGCCCCCGACGAGGGCATCCCGACGATCGACCCCGAACTCGGCGGCTGCGTCGGCTGGGACGAGGAGTCCATCGAGATCGGCGTCGAGGGCATGTTCCGCGTGCTCCGGTACTACGGTTTCCTCGACGGCGACGTCGACCGGGACCTCCAGACGCGCGCCTCCGGGTTCGACCAGTACGGCTCGCCCGCCGGCGGCCTCGTCACCTACGAGAAGGAGCTCGGCGACCGCGTCGAGCGCGGCGAGACGCTGTTCGAGGTCACCGACGCCTTCGGCGCGCTGAAGGGGCGCGTCACAGCCGACAGCGACGGGATATTCTGGCGCTCGCGCCGCCTCCCACAGGTCGCCACCGGCGAGTACGTCTGCTCGGTCGGGACCGACGTCGACGAGTTCTGATCCCGACGGGCCGACGGGCATCGCCTCCGGGGTCGCATCGACCGTGCGGACGATGCACGTATCCGGCACGTTTCACGGCACGTATCCGGAACCTTTCGCGGGGACAGCGGTCGCCGAACGGCCCCAAGAAACTGTTAGATTGAAGATACCTTCATGCCCCGGCTTCGGTAAGCACGTCCTACGCAGGGCGTGACAATCCATGTCAGTAAACCAAAACGGCAGCACGAACGAAGGGGCGCTCGACCGGGTCGCCGGAGTAACGGGATTCGGATGGACGGCGTCGCTTCTCGGATATCTGGGCACGGTACTCGGGTATAGCAACTCCCTTATCACGAGTCCGCAGTCCCTACTGTATCTGGGCTGTATCTTCCTGCTGACGACGCTGGGGATCGACCGACTGCAACGGCGTCAGTCAGGCGAGCAGGACTAGCAACCGCGGCTCGCAGACGACGCGTCTGCGACCGGTCGCGACAGCCCGGGACCAATCGCGACAACCCGGGACCGATCGCGACAGCCCGGACCCCTTCGCGAGCGTCCGCGGCCGGCAGCCACCGTCCGGCACCCGAACCGTCACATACTGGTCGCTCGCCCGCCCCCGCCTACACGTGACCGCTCCGTCGCTTCGCTGCCCCGAGTGCGGGGCCGCCTACGCCGACCGCTGGCGCTGCGAGTGCGGACACGCGCTCGAGTACGCCGACCGACCGCTTCCCGACGGCCCCGCGCCTGACCCGGAGGCCTTCGACGCTCGCGACGGCCTCTGGTCGTTCGGCGGGTTCGTCCCCGAGTCCCCGCGCGTCACCCTCGGCGAGGGGATGACGCCGCTCGTCGCCGCCGACGGCTGGGACGCGGAGTTCAAACTGGAGTACGTGTTCCCCACCGGGTCGTTCAAGGACCGCGGCGCGACGACGACCGTGTCGCGTGCGGCCGGGCTCGGCGTCGACACCGTCGTCGAGGACTCCTCGGGCAACGCCGGCGCGGCGATCGCGACCTACGCCGCGCGGGCCGGTATCGACGCCGAGATCTACGTTCCGGCGTCGGTGAAGGAGACCAAACTCCGGGCGATCCGCCGCGCCGGCGCGACCCCCGTCAAGACCGCGGGGCCGCGCCAGGCGACGACCGACGCCTGCATCGCGGCCGTGGAGTCGGGCGAAGACGCGGGCTGGTACGCCAGCCACGCCTGGAACCCCGCGTTCTTCGCGGGGACCGCGACGGTCGCCTACGAGATAGCCCTCCAGCGCGACTGGTCGGTCCCCGACGCCGTGGTGCTCCCGCTGGGGCACGGAACGCTCTTCCTGGGCGCGTACCGCGGCTTTCGCGCCCTGCGGGACGCCGGCTGGACCGACGGGATGCCGCGACTGCTGGGCGCGCAGGCGGCGGGGCACGCGCCCATCGTCGCCGCTATCCACGGCGAGGACGCCGCCGCGGGCGACAACGACGCCGCCGACGGGATCCAGATCCCCCGGCCGGTCCGGCGCGACCAGATCCTCGCGGCGATCGACGACACCGACGGCGACGCGATCGCCGTCGACGAGACCGCCGTCGAGTCGGAACTGGCCGACCTGCACGCGGCGGGCTTCTACACAGAACCCACCTGCGCCGTCGCGCCGGCGGCCCTGCGCGCGTACCGCGAGCGAGGCGTCATCGCCCGCGACGACGACGTGGTGGTCCCGCTGACCGGGAGCGGGCTGAAGGCGTGAGCCGTCGCCGCGGACCGCACTACCGCTCCGGGTGAACGGGCGCGTCGAACCCACCGCGCACTAGTGGCTTGCTGACGTGTCGCCTGGCGCACGGCGGCACCTCGTACCACCCAAGTTCGAGGTCGCGAGCCAAGGGCGAGTCGACTTTCCCCGGCGCGCTCGTCCCGCAGTCGCGACAGCGGTAGCCCTGGTCCGCGCCGGCGGACTCCATCGACCGGCCGCACTCCGGACAGTCGGGGACGACGGGCTCGGTCTCCACCAGGTCGCGCACGGCGAACTTCTCCAGCTTCAGCGTCCCCTCGGCGACCTCGCCGCAGACGGTGAGTTGGTCGCCGACGCGCAGCGCCCGGACGCGGCCGCGAAAGCGCTTCGTGGGCTCGAAGGCGACGCACTCCAGGGCGGTGTCGCCCGCGCGGTCGGGGCGTGAGGGGTCGCCGACGCCGACGAAGACGTGGCCGCCGCGGCGGGTCTCGGGTTCCTCCGTCACAGCGCAGTCGACGCGGTAACACCGGCCGTCGCGCAGATCGCCCACTTCGCCGGCGACGAGGTGGGCGTCGGTTCCCTGGTTCGTCAGGAACGTCGCGGCTCGTTCGACGGGTTCGCTCTCGATGTCGGCGGCGACACGGGCGACAGCGTCGGGGCCGTCGCCGCGGATCCCGTGGAGGATGGGCCCCGGCGCGCTCGGGACGCACACCGCCTCGCGCTCGCCTCGGTCGACCGTGTCCCAGACCGCGGGATAGCCGGCCTCGGCCGCCGCGAAGACGCTCGCCTCGTCCACCTCGCGAGGGGTGCCGCAGCGGTGGAACTCACGGTAGGAGATGCGCTCGTGGGTCCAGTCGTCGAACGCCCGCCACGCGCCGACGGCCGCGAGCGCGCCGATGCGTCCCCGGCCGACGACGGCGTCGTCGCCGGCATCGTCATGGCTGTTGTCGCCGCTATTGCCGTCGCTGTCGCCGTCCGGTTCCCACCCGCGCGTCTCGTACCCCGCCTCGTCGGCGAGCGCGAGGGCCGCATCGAGGCCGTGGAGTTCCCGAACCGCCTCGCGCGCGAAGTCGACGACCCCATCGGGTACGTCCTCGGGGTCGCCGGGGGCGACGACGACGCCCGGGGAGGTCCGGGGGTCGTCGCCGACGGCGTACTCCTCGACCAGTTCGGTCGCGAGCGACAGCGTCGTCTCGGGGTCGATGTCGGCGTGCAGCGCGAGCGCGGCGTTCCCCCGCGTCTTGTGCTCGACGGCGGGGTTGAGGCGGACGAGCAGGCGACGCCCGACGCGGCCGCCGGCGTCCTCGACGGCCTCGGCGAGCAGCGCCGCGAGGTACGTGCTGCACATCCCCTCGGTCCGGGAGTCGGTGTCGTCGAGGCCGATGACCGTCACACGCGGACGGAGACGCCGACCGGAATTGTGCCTTTCGCGTCGGCCCGTTCTGTGGGACTTCTCGCCCCGTCGCCGGTGACGACCGCGGGACGGCGGTCGGAAACCTGTTCGATTGGGCGGCACAATCCATTTAAGTACCGAGTCGCTTACTTCACGGTATGTCCCGGAAGGCGCTGGTAGGGAACGTCACCGCGATGCTCGCGGACGCGGAGTTCCTCGTCAGCGACCGCTGTGCGGTCAGGCCCAAGAGCTTCGACGTGGCCGCACGGCGCGGCGAGGACCTCCTGCTGGTGAAGGTCCTCGGCAACGTCGACGCCTTCGACCGGGCGACGGGCGCGGAGATGCGCCGGCTGGGGGAGTACCTCTCGGCGACGCCCATCGTCGTCGGCCTGCGCACCCGCGACGAGGACCTGAAGCCGGGCGTCGTCTACTTCCGCCACGGCGTGCCGGCGATCCACCCCGACACGCTGTACGACCTCGTCATCGAGGAGGTTCCCCCGCTCATCTACGCGGCCCCGGGCGGGCTGTACGTCAACATCGACGGCGAGACCGTCGCGGAGGAGCGCACAGAGCGCGGCTGGAGCCTCGGCCGCCTCGCCGACGAACTGGGCGTCTCCCGCCGCACCGTCGCCAAGTACGAGGACGGGATGAACGCCTCCGTCGAGGTCGCCGTCCAACTGGAGGACCTGTTCGACCGCCCGTTCTCGGACCCCGTCCGCGTGATGGAGGGTGCCGAGGAGGTCCGCGACGCCGACCCGACGCCCGAGCCGCCCGAGGCCGATCCCGACGACGAACACGTGTACGGCGTCCTCTCGCGCGCCGGGTTCGCGGTTCATCCCACCCAGCGGGCCCCCTTCACCGCCGTCGGGGAGGACGAGGCCGAACCCCGCGTCGAGTTCACGCTGCTCACCGGCCACTCTCCGTTCACTCGGACGGCCCAGAAGCGCGCGAAGCTGATGGGGTCGCTCGGCCGCGTCACCGGCACCCGCGCGGTGTACTTCACCGAGGGCGACGAGGAAGAGCCCAAGGAGGAGACCGTCGACGGCACCGCCATCGTCACGATGGTCGAGCTCTCGCGCGCCGACGACCCCGAGCGCATCCGCGAGCTGATCCGCGAGCGCTCCGACGAGCCGGCCGAGGCGTGAGGTCGCCCCGGCTGCGGGGCGAGTCCGTCGACGACGTGTCCCATGCGGCTGCGACCGTCAGTCGGCGGTCTCGTTCACACTCGCGAGCGCGGCGGCCGTGTTCGACCCGAGGACCTTCCCCAGGTACTCTTCGGTCTCTGTGATCCGGTCCCGGTTCGGATCCGACAGCGTGAGCACGCCCCACTCGCCGACCGGGAGATACACCTTGCTCGCGACGCCCTCCCGTTGGATGTCCGACTGCGCCCCCACGGTGACCGGTTCCCCCTCGTCGAAGGCCCGCCACGCGTGGGTCGCCTCGGTGTCATCCCGCTCGTACGCCGCTCTGGACCGATCGTAGCGGTCCGCCGCTTTCGACGTCGTCTCGCTGGGGACCAGTCGGTCGGTCTCGGCGTCGTAGCGGCGCGCCCCGTTGTACGGGAATCCGAGCACGTCCGCGGCCGCCGACAGCGCGATCCGCTCGATCTCCCTGGGGTCGTCGGCCGCGAGGAACCGCTGTGTCGCCTCGTGGAGGTCAGCGAGCGCACGCTGTACTCGCTTCTGTTCGTTGATATCGGTCAGGACGACGTACTGCTCGTCGCCGTCGCCGCCGGCGGGGACGACGGTCGCGAGGAACTCGCGCTCGCCCGCGGCCGTCCGACACGTCAGCTCGGTCTGGCGACCGGACTCGCCGTCGACGATCCCCTCGATGGATCTCTCACCGACCGTGTCCACGAGCGTCGCGACCGGCGTGCCGATCGTTCGCTCGGGGGCCGCGTCGAACCGACGCGTGAACGCTGGGTTCACCTGATCGACCGGCATCGTCGGATCCCCCGCGTCGACGACGAGCGTCGGGGCGGGGATCGACTCGAACAGCGACTCCAGGGTCGCGTCCTTGGCCGCGAGCGACCGTCTGGCGGCCTCGCGTTCGCGCTCGACGCGCCGGCGCGAGAGCGCGCGGTCGATGCTGTTGGCGAGGACGGTGAACGACTCGGACCCGCCCTTCTGGACGTAGTCGGTGACGCCGGCGGAGATCGCGTCGCTGGCGATCTCCTCGCTGCCTCGACCGGTGAACAGCACGAACGGCACGCGGTCGTCGATCTCACGGACCCGCCGGAGCAGCGTCAGCCCGTCCATTCCCGGCATGTCGTAATCGGAGACCAGACAGCTCCTGTCCCCTCGCTCGATCGACTCGATCGCCTCCGCCGGGTCGGTCGTTCCAGACACCGAGACGCCGTCGAGATCGCGGGTCAATCGCTCGGTCACGAGGTCGATCATCGCCTGCTCGTCGTCGACGACTAGCACGCGCTGGACCGATGCGACCTCACCTCCGAGCGATGTCTGCACCTGCATGACTACTGTCGCATCCGGTAAAAATCCCCGCCACCGGGGTCGATCGACCCCGTTACGCCGCCGCGCCGCCGTACGTCTCCTCGAGGTACTCGACGATGTCGTCGGACTCCGGCATCCCGTCGACGCCGTGTTCCTCGTCGACGAGGACGGGGACGCCGGTCTGGCCGGACACCTCCTCGACTTCGGTGCGCTCGTCGTGCGACTGCGGCACCATCACCGAGTCGTACTCCAGGCCGAGCTCGGCCAGCTTGTTCTTCACCTTCGCGCAGTACGGACAGCCTTCCAGTTCGTAGAGGACGAGTGTTGACATCTCCGCTCGGACGTACGGCCGCCGGCGACTTAAACTCCGTCGGGGTGTGCGCTGCGTCCGCGGATGCGACGGGTGCGTGTCCCGGTCACTCGGCGGTCAGGCCGACGCCGCCGGCGGGCCGGTCGGTCGCCGCCGCGTCGGCGACCGCCCGACGGAGCCCCCTGTCCGCGCCGGCGACGACTTCGCCGCCCTTGATCACGACGAGCGGGTCGTTCAGCGTCGTGAGATCTCCGGTCGGGTCGGCCCCGCACACGAGCAGGTCTGCGTGGGTTCCCGGCTCCAGAGTCCCCTGACCATCGAGTCCGACGGCGTCGGCCGACGCCTTCGTCATCGCCGTCAGCGCGTCCAGCGGGTCCATCGCGTAGTCGGCCATGAATCCGACCTCCGACGCGTTCGCGCCGTGGGTGTTGAACGGCGTCCCCGCGTCGGTACCGCCGGCGACCCGGACGCCCGCCTCGACGGCCCGGCGGAACGACTCGATGTGGCGCTCGTACACTCGTTCGGTCTTGTGACGCACGTCCGCCGTCGCCGCCTCGACGTTGCGGACGATCCGGTACGGGGCCGACAGCGTCGGCACGAGCGTCACGTCCTCACGCACGAGCGCGTCGACCGCGTCGTCGTCGAGGAACGTGCCGTGCTCGACGGTGTCGACGCCGGCGTCGACGGCCGCCTTCACGCCCGCCGCGCCGTGGGCGTGGGTGGCCGCGTGCATCCCGTGACGGTGGGCTTCCTCGACCAGCGCGTCGACCTCGGCGTCGGTCAGCGCGACCGCGTCGGGGTCGGTGCCGGGCGTCGTCACCCCGCCGGTCACCATGAACTTGATGAACTCCGCGCCCCGCTTGGCCTGCTCGCGGACCGCCTTTCGGGCGTCGTCAACGCCCGTTATTTCGCGTCCGAGGTGGTGGCCGTGACCGCCGGTGGCGGTGATCGACCGGCAGTTCGCCACAGTCCGCGGGCCGGGCAGGTCACCGGCGGCGATGCGGTCGCGGACGTGCACGTCCACGTCGCGCGCGCCCATCGCCCGGATCCCGGTGACGCCGGCCGCAAGCGTCGCCCGCGCGTTCCGCGCCTCGACCAGCGCCAGTTCGGCGTCGCTCATGCCGACCACGTCCTCGACGCTCGGCTCACCGGACAGCGAGAGGTGGACGTGGGCGTCGACCAACCCCGGGACTATCGCCCGGCCCTCGCAGTCGACGACCGCCTCATCGCCGCGGGGGGTGAGGTCGCCGGCGTCCGCAATCTGGCCCTCCGCGACCCGGAGGTCCCCGTCCCTGACGCCCGCGGCGTCGGCGAGCGTCGCGTTCCGCAGAAGCATACCGATCGCTCGGTCCGGGCGTCGAAAGAGGGTTGCGAATCCGCCCCCGGCGTGACCCGCCTCTCGCCGGGCGATCGGGTCGCGGCGTCGACACGTCGGCCACAAGGGGTTTGTTTCACCGGCGGAGTCTCACGAACCATGAGAGAGGGACCGGATCGAGGCGGCGGTGTCGAGGCGGGATCGGGGCGGGAATCCGGCGTCGTCGACCGGGTGGCGTTCGTTCGCGGTGCCGCCGCGGGCGTCGGGGCGTACCTGCTGGGGTATCTCGCGACGTACGTCACGCAGGCCGGGGCGGTCCGCGACCGGCTCTCGGGGCTCAACTTCCTCGCGGAGCTGTTCGGCGGGGAGGGGATCGCCGCCTGGCAGGGCGTCGGCTGGTACTTCTACAACGCCCACTTCGTGGCGACCGTGTCGCCGTCGTTCGGCGGCGGAACGCGCTCGACGAACTTCCTCGCCACCGCCGAGGCGAACCTCGCGTACCTGTACGTCGTCCCGCCGGTCGCGCTGCTCGCGGCCGGCGTCGCCGTCGCGGCCCTCCGCGGGGCCGACGACCCGGCCGACGGCGCAGTCGCCGCCCTCGGCGTCGTTCCGGCGTACTTCCTTTTGGCGGTCGTCGGCGCGTTCGCGTTCGCCTACGGGGCCGGCGACGCGGGCAGCGTCCACCCGGAGTACGTCACCGCCGCGCTGCTCGCGGGCGTCGTGTACCCCGCCGTCTTCGGCGGTATCGGCGGGGCGATCGGGTCGTTCGCGGTCTCGAGGTGAGCGCGCGTCGGCCGTCGAGGCGGGGTCTCAGAGGTCGCGCGCGACCATCTCGCCCCAGCGTTCGAAGCCGTACCGGTCGTAGAACGCCCGCGCGCGGTCGTTCTCGCGGTCCACGTCGAGGACCATGCGATCCAGCGGGAGATCCTGTTCGCGGGCGACCGATAACGCCGCCGCCATGAGGTCGTCCGCGACGCCGGTCCCGCGGTACTCGGGCCGGACGTACACCTCGTTGAGCACGGCCGCGTCCCAGACGAACGACAACGATTCCGGGAGCACGAACACGTACCCGGCGAGGTCGCCGGCGGCGGTGTGCGTTTCACCGTCGGCGTCGCGGTCGCGGTCATCGCTTCCATCCCCGTCTCGGTTATCGTCTACCGCCGCGACCGTCACGGTCGCGGCCTGTTCGTCCACGCAGCGGTCGACCCACGCGAGCCAGCGCCGGCGGTACTCGTCGGTGAGCTTCGCCGCGTAGCGCTCCGCCTTCCCGTCGCCGCCGGTTCCCGCTCCCAGTCCGGTCTCGAAGCCGCGCTTGAGCGCCCACAGCGCGTCGGCGTCGCCGGCGCGGTACGGCCGCACGGTCGCCGCGCTCCCCTCGTCGGATCCGTTCATGTCGACCCGTTCGCCGCCGAGCGAATCAACCCCGCGGATGTTGCTCGCGGTCGCGACGGGGGTGGTCACGGGCGTCCGGTCGCGAGCTTCACTCGCGCGCCTCGCGGAGGAACCGCGCGGCGAGGACGCCGTAGCCGGTCGCGGCGATCAGGAGCTGCCACCCCGAGGTGGCGAGCGGGAACACCCGTTCCACGTCCTCGGGCTCGGCCCCGGGGGAGGGGTCGACGCCGGTGACGTAATGGGTGTTGTCGGTCGTCCGCACGGACTCAGGCTCCGACTCGGGCGCGAACTCGACGAACGTCTGGACGAACCCGCGCTGGTTCGAGAGGACCGCCCGTCCCTTGAGGGTGTAGAATCGGTCGTGGATCGGCCAGAGGAGGTTGACGCCGTTGAACGCGTAGTCGAGACCGACGCCCGCGACCGAAAACGCCGCGATCGCGACCCAGGCCACGCCCGCGCCCGACGCCCCGAACCGGGCGAGGATCCACGACTCTGCTCGGACGCGCGTGTCGTACGCGAGCACCGCCGCGGCGATCGCAGGGAGGATCAGGTTGTGGCCGACGGCCCGGTGTGCGCCCGCGAGCACCGGCGAGAGGAACGAGTCGAGATCCGGAAGCGCGGCCGCGATCAGGACGACCGCGACCGCCCGTCGGCCGAAGTGGTCGTCCCGCACGAGCGCCGCCGCGAGCAGTCCCGCCAGCCCCAGGTGGACGATCGTCGAGGGCACGCCACGCTCCAGGGCCGGCGGCGACATGGTCGTTTCGGCGAGTTCGGTCGCGACCGCGGCGGCCCGGGACCGGTCTCCGACACGCTTACACGGTCGTCCCTCCTCCCGCCGGCAATGAGCGTGGGCGAGGACGACGACGGCGCGCGCGCGGAGCTCGCCCGCCGGATCGCCGGCGAGATCACCCTCTCGTCGGACCCGGGGGCGACCCTCCGGAAGTGGCGGACCGACTTCGGGGTGTCACAGACGGAACTCGCCGGCGAGCTGGGCGTCTCCTCGTCGGTGATCTCAGACTACGAGAGCGGCCGCCGGGAGTCGCCGGGGATCGGCCTGGTCTCGCGGGTCGTCACGGGACTGCTCGACATCGACGCTGCGCGCGGGGGCGCACGCATCCGCCAGTACGCCCGCGTCGTCAGCGCCGGATTCGAGTCCGACATCGTCCGCGACATCCGGGAGTACCCCGCCGCCGTCCCCACCGAACGGGTGTACGAGGCGCTCGACGCCACCGAGATCGCGCCCGGGGAACGCGACACGGTCAACGGCCACACCGTGATCAACTCCATCGAGGCGATCACGTCGCTGTCCTCGGAGGAGTTTTACCGGCTGTACGGCCAGTCCACCGACCGCGCGTTGGTGTTCACCGGCGTCACCCGGGGGGAGTCGCCGCTGGTGGCGTTGCGGGTGGTGACCCCGACACCAAACGCCGTGATCCTCCACGGGCTCGACGAGGGAGCGCTGTGGGATCACGCCGCCGCGCTGGCGCGGGTCGACGGCTTCTCGCTGGCCGTCTCGACGACGGATCTGGAGCCGGCGCTGGAGGTTCTTCGGTCGCTGTAAGCCTCAGGAGTCGGCGGTCGCTCGGGCGTCCTCGACGAACTCCACGATCCGTTCGGCCCCGACGAAGCCGTCCGCGATCCGACCCACCTCTCTCGGACCTCCCTCGTCGCCGCCCTCGGGTCGCTCTGTGCCTCGGTCGGTCTTGGATTCCCTCTCGTCGGATCCCGCACGGAACAGGGCGAGCGTCGGCACCGACCGGATCGAGTGCTCGCTCACGAGCGAGGGGTCGGTCTGCGGGTTCACGAGCAGCACCGGCACGTCGGCCGCGCGGGCGACGCTGCCGAGGACGGGCTCGATGCTCTGACACAGCGTGCAGCCCTTGGTGTAGAAGTCGACGAGCACGAGGTCGTGCTCGGCGACGGCCTCGCGGAGTTCCCCGGGGAACTCGCGCGCGTCCACGTCCCGCGGGGCGGGCGTCGTCGTCGCCGCCGCGTCGCCGCCGGCGGTCGCTGAGGTGTCGCTCATGGCCAGAGATCGGCGACGGAGGGTGAAAGGCGTTGCAGTCGCGTGTGCGGTCGGCGCACCGCCGCGCGACCCGGACCGTCGACGGTCCGGGTCGTCGCGAGCGTCGTGGCCGCCGTGATCGCCACGCCGACGAGACGGGCGTCGATTACTCGACGTAGTCGTACTTCCGCTCGCTCATCCGGCCCCAGCCGGTGAACACGAACTCGCCGTCGGGCTGAGTGAACTCCTCCAGCTCCACGTCCATGTCGTGGTTGTGGCGGTCGTGGACCTGCTCGTACTCGTCGTACGAGAGGTCGTAGCGGCGCGCGAGCTGATCCTCGAGATTCAGCGCCTCGATCTCCCCGCGCCAGTCGTCGGCGACGGTCTCGGCGTGGATCTCGGCCTGCGCGCCCGAACCGTACGACGCGACGAGGAGCTTCTGCCCCTCCAGGTCGATGTCGTTCGCAGCGGCGTGGCGCAGCGCCGAGGTGCGCGCGAGGTGGACCGAGCCGGTGTACCAGTTGCCCACGCGCCGGGAGATGTCGAGCGTCGGTTCGATCGTGTCGGCGTACCACGACTGGTACTCCTCGGTCTCCTTCAGGTCGTCCATGTACGCCCGAATGGCCTCCTCGTAGTGCTCCCAGTCGTCGAACTCCTCCTCGCGGGGCTGGCGGCCGATCCGGCCCTCGAGGGCGTCCTCGATGTCGGTGTCGCGGATCATGTGGCGGTAGCCGAGCAGGCCCGCTTTGCGGACCATCCCCGGGAACGGCGTGTGAAACGGGACGTACGCGAAGTCGTCGGGGTGGGCGTCCCACGCGACCGACTCGAAGTCAGTCAGCGCCTCGCGCATCCGCGCGAGGTACACCTGCATCGAGCGCTTGCCGTCCACGCTCGGGAACTGCTGGTTCGGCTTCAGGAAGTCGGTCTCGTCGGCGCTGCCGTACCCCTGCTCGGTCGAGAGTTCGACGATCGACGGGTCCTCGTCGATGAGCATCGCGACCGCGCCCGCGCCCTGGGTCGCCTCCCCGGGGTCGCCGCGGGCGTACAGCGCCGTGTCGGTGGCGATCACCAGCGCCGCGCGACCGCGGTTGCGCCCCGCCTTGATCCAGTTGTACGCGTCGTCGATGCTCTGGGTGCCGGCGACGCACGCGAACTTCCGCTCGCCCTTGTTCGCGTGGTGGAAGTCGCCGTCGTACACCTGCTCCAGACAGCCCGCGATGTACGTCGAGACGGGCTTGGAGTTGTCGAACGCCGACTCCGTGGCCACGTCGATGCGGCCGATGTCCTGCGGGTCCAGGTTCTTGCGGTCGATCAGGCGCTTGGCCGCGTTCGCGCCCATGGTGACGATGTCCTCGTAGGCGTCGGGGAACGAGGAGGTCTCCAGCCCGAGCCCCTTCGTGTACTTGCCCGGGTCCTCGCCCTTCGCCGGCGCGAACGTCCCCGGGAGGTCTAGCTTGAGCTTCCCGGTCCAGATCTCGATGGCGTCGATGCCGACTGCTGTCATGAACGGCGGTACGGAGAACTGGGTTGTAGGTCTGTCGATGGTGAGATACGTCGATCGTCGAATCCGCAGTCAGGCGGTGAAGCTGAACGTGTACGTACCGGTAGTCCCGTCTGCAAGTTCGTAACCGACCGTTACGGTTACCGTCTCACCAGAGAGGTCGCGCGGACTCCCCCCGCCGTTGACGAACTGGTACAGGTAGACATCGGCAGTATCTCCGTCCGCCAGTTGTGCGAGGTTGTCGAGCACAGCCGTCTGACCGATGTCGATCCGCGGTCCCTCCTCGATGTACCCGTCTTCCGGATCGTTACGGGCAGTCGGATCGCCAACGACGTTGAAGAACGCCTCTCGGTTGTACTGACCATCACTACCGTTGTTCTCGACGTATCCAGCCGTGGATCCGCTGGTCGTGTCATCCACGGTCAGGTTCGTGATGTCCATCTCCTGTCCCGCGGTGTTCTCCAGCGTGAAGACGACGCCCGAGCCGTCGCCGTCGGGGCTCGATGTCGTTCCACTCCCGGACACGTACTGCAGGTCGGCGGTGCTGCCACCTCCGCCTCCTCCAGCCGCCCCACACGAAACGGTCCGCTGATCGTTCAGCCCTACGAAGTACTGCTCGTTGAGGCCGTTGTCGAACTCGTAGGTGGTGACGAAGAACTCGTCCTGATTGAGGGCGGCGTCGTAGTCGTAACAGACGTACCGCGTTACGTTCGGCTGGAACTCGATGGTCGCGTCCTCGAACGGACCGCCGATGTCGAGCGTCGGCGACTCAGCCGCCGTCGTCACCACCGCTTGGGTGGGATTGTTTCCGCCCGACTGCGCGAAGAAGTTGATCCGGGCTCGCGAGGAGTTCACCGTCTGGCCACCGCGGTTCTCCAGTTCTAATACTGCGATCGAGTTGTCGTTTTGCTTCCGATAGGAGTCGACGAGGACGACCGAATCCGGGGGGTTGGGATCATTCGCAGACCCGTCTCCGCCGCCGCTCCCGGCGTTCACCCCGACTGTCGTGTCGGCGTCCTCGGGCGTCGAGGCGTCGAAGCCGCCCAGTCCGTCGTAGCTGAAGTTCAACGTCTCGTCCCCGGTCGCGTCGGGGGTGTACTCGAACACCGCCCGCCCCTCGCCGTCGGTGACGACGGACGAGTCGGCCAACTCGCCCGAGGCGTTCGTCTCGCCCTCGACGGCGACGTCGCTGACGGGGTTGCCGTACCTGTCTCGGACCTCGACGACGACCTCGCGGGTGTCGCCGACGGACGTTGTGCCGGGCGCTCGCTCGACGTCGATGTACGCCGGATCCGGCGACTCGCGATCGGAGGGGCCAACATCGACGACGGCGATCCCCAACGAGTAGTTCCGACTGTCGTTCAGTTCGACCGTGACGGTGTCAGCGACGGGTCCCGGGGAGACCGACTCGACGTACCCGTTATTCTCCACGTCCAACAGCTCCGGTCCGGCCCACTCGGCTGCCGACCGCGTCGTCGGAACCGTGATGTCCATCGTCCCGTTGACGCGCTCGCGACGCGTGACGACGCTGACCGCGGAGGGGTCGACCGAGACCGACGAGACGCCGTTGCGGTCGAGGTCCCCGCGGACGAGCACCAGCGTGATGCGGTCGCCGTCGATCAGTTGTTGGTCGGTGACGTTGAGCGAGCGGCCCGAGGGGAACTCGTTGCGGAGGCCGCCGGGTTCGTACCGCGTCGTCGGGGCCTCGCGGTAGAGGTTGTACCGCGGCTCGTAGGTGAGAAAGCGGGTGTCGAACGAGCCCGCGGTGCCCCAGTAGTCGTTCGCCTCCGAGTCGCCGACCACCTCGACGCCCTCCAGCGTCGCGTTCGGCGTCGATCCGTTCGTCCGTAGCGTTCCGGAGGCCGGCGGCGGATTCACGAAGAACGCCCGGCTCGGGTAGCGAGTCCCCAGCGACACGGTCGTCGGCGTGGCGTCGCCGGTCCGGCCGGTCGCGACGATACCGTTCGACAGCTCGACCATGTCGGTCTGCACCTCCTGGTTGTGGAGGAACTCGACCTCGCGGTTCTGGTCGGGGACGACCGTCGCCTGATACGTCGAGAGGGCGACGATGAGGAACCCGAAGAGGATCACCGCACCGATCTGCACCGTGACGGCGCGCTCGCGCTCCGGTGACCCGTCGGATCCCCCCCGTGACATACGCACCGCTACCCGTCGGAACGCTAAAAAGGAATGGGAGACGTTCTGGACCGGCGCTCAGCCGTCGTCCTCCTCGACGACCTCGGGGTCGGACATGGCCGACTGCAGCGAGTCGAGCCCGTTGGCCCACTCGGAGACGAGACCGTACTCCAGATCCTCGACGGTCTCCATGGGCAGTTCGTCGCCGTCGATGATCCGGGTGCCGGCCTGCACGAGGTAGCCCAGGGCGGCGTCGACGTCCTCCTCGGCCTCGGCGGCCGCGGCGGCCTCGACGTACTCGGCGACGGTGGCCTCGTCGGCGGGGCCGCCGACGACGTACTCCTCGGCGCTGTAGAACACGCACACGAGGCTGGTCTGGACGCCGTCGATCAGCATCGCCTTCTCCTCGTCGGCGATGTCGACCTCGTCGAGCACGATGTCGCGGATGTCCGCGATCTCCCCGACCGCCTCGTCCTCGCTCAGTCGGTCGTCGTCGTAGGCGGCGACCACCTTCGCGACCGCGATCGCCGTGTCGTCCTGAAGGTTGAGCAGCAACCGCGCGGAGTCCTCGTCCTCCGGGTCGAGGTCCTCCCCCGCGACGCGGTCGAGCCAGTTCTGCCACCGGTCAGCGGTGTAGAACGTCTCCTCGGAATCGCTCATACCCACACGGTTTCGGCCTGCATTGATATGCCTTTCTTATCCCCGAACGCGGAGCGAGAGACGCCCACGCACGGCGATTCCTGCGGCCGAATTCGGCCGGTCGCGTCGTCGGCGACGGTGGCGGTAGCGGCGTCAGCGCCGGCGTCAGCGACGGCGTCGCGCCGCCGTCGCGCTGCCGTCGCGCCGCCGCACGATCACGTCGTTGCGTGGTCACGGTACCTCGGTCTCAGCCGACTCAGTTCACTCCGCGTCGGCCAGCGTCGCCTCGGTGTCGATCTCGTACACCGCCCGCGGCGTCTCGACGTGGGCGGTCCGCACGGCCTCGTCGTATCCCTCCTCCAGTAGCCACCGGACCCGCCGCGGGACGGTTTTCGGACCCATCACCATCCCCGGCTTCTCCGGGTCGTCGACGAAGTCCGTCTCCATCAGGAACGGCGCTCCGGACTCGGCGGCCCGACGGAGCCGGTCTTTCTCGCTCATCACGCTCGGCGTCGGTCCGGCGAGTCGTCCGGCCGCGTAGTGTTTCACGACCCGCTTCGGGTCCATCCCCGCCTCCGCCGCCCACGTCGCGATCTCGG
Organism: Halobaculum sp. CBA1158; assembly: GCF_021431925.1. Classification (NCBI taxonomy): domain Archaea; kingdom Methanobacteriati; phylum Methanobacteriota; class Halobacteria; order Halobacteriales; family Haloferacaceae; genus Halobaculum; species Halobaculum sp. CBA1158. The sequence goes on from NZ_CP090371.1 coordinate 1,388,573, forward strand.
AGAGGTCCTCGCTGGCCTCGGTGTGGAGTTGCACCGGACAGTCCAGCTCGGCTCCGTGCTCGAACGCCCGGCGCATCACGGCGTTCGAAGCGTTCCAGACGGCGTCGCTCACCTCGTAGTGCGGCCGCCCCGACTTGAGTCCCAGCGCGCGCCCCTCGGCGACGTACTCGGCGGCCACGTCGATCCCGTCGCACATCAGCGACCGCGCCTCCTCGGGGTCGTACCCCTCGTCGTCGACGAGCCGCGAGACAAGACCGGGGTGGACGCCGAGGACGGCCCACGCCGTGCCGCGGAGTCGCTCGCTCGCGGCCGCGACGGCGTCCAGGGTCGCCTCGAACGCCCGCCGGAAGTCCTCGCGCTCGCTCGGAATCGGTCCCAGGAGCCAGGAGGGCTTGTTGACGACGATCAGGTGCGTCCCGCCCAGGCGCGCGAAGTCGTCGACCGCGTCCATCCCGCGGCCGTGCTCCGGGTCGAGGTGGAGGTGGTCGTCCAGGACGGGCGTGCCGAGGTCCTCGCTCATGCGACCCGGTTGGACGCCGACCCGCGAAAAGCCTCCGGGGTCGATCGGCCCGGTCGGTCAGTACGGCGTTCGACCGCGCGCGAGGATCCGCGTCCGCTCCCCGTCGGGACTCGACCACACCAGCCGAACGGCGGTTCCAGACGAGACGGTCCCGCCGGTGTCCTCGCCGAGCACGATCGAGTCGCCCGCGCCGATCGGGTACTCGGACTCCGGCACCACGTGTTCGGGTCCGCCGTCGGCGACGAGCGAGACGTTCCCGGTCCGCTCCCCGGTGATCGTCCGCCCGCCGGTGACGGTCGCGACGACCTCGTACCCGACGCCGGCCGTGCGGTAGGTGAAGTCCACCGACACCTGCGGCCCGCCGGTCCGCAGACCGCCCGCGAACCCGAGCATCGCCGCGCCGACTACCGCCGCCAGCACCACCGTGATCGCGACCATCGTCACCGTCGCGATCGCCGGCGTCACTGCTCTGTCCGAACTCCTCGGTCGGTCCGCTGGTGATCCCGTGAGTGCCATCGTCGGATCGGGTCCCCCAGCGACGTGTCCCGACTGTCGGCGACTCCTCGGAGGGGGTTGTTAATGCTACTGCCGGAAAAATCGCATCTGATAACCGTACGGCTGTGCCGATCGTCGGCCGTCCACAACCACTAAACGCGGTTCCCGCCTACCGCGGGTAATGACCGACTGGACGGAGCGCTATCGCCCGTCGTCGCTCTCGGAGCTCCGGGGCAACGACAAGGCGGTGTCCGCGCTGCGGGAGTGGGCCGACGGGTGGGAGGATCACCGCGAGGCCGTCGTCCTGCACGGCTCGCCGGGGATCGGCAAGACCTCGGCGGCGCACGCGCTGGCGGCCGACAGGGGGTGGCAGACCGTCGAGTTGAACGCCTCCGACAAGCGCACCGGGGACGTGATCGAGCGGTACGCCGGTCGCGCGGCCAACAACGCGACGCTCGGCGGTTCCTCGGGCGGCGACGACACCGGCGGCCGCCAACTCGTCATCCTCGACGAGGCGGACAACATCCACGGCAACTACGACCGCGGCGGCAAGAGCGCGGTGACGAAACTGGTGAAAGACTCCGGCCAGCCGGTGGTGCTCATCGCCAACGAGTACTACGACATGAGCCGCGGCCTGCGGAACGCGACCCAGGACATCGAGTTCCGCGACGTGGGCAAGCGCTCCATCGTTCCGGTGCTCCGGGACATCTGCCGCAAGGAGGACATCGAGTTCGACGCCGACGCGCTCGACCGCATCGCCGAGCGCAACAGCGGGGACCTCCGCGGGGCGGTCAACGACCTCCAGGCGGTCGCCGACGGCAGGGACCGACTCGCGCTGGAGGACGTGATCACCGGCGACCGCGACCGATCCATGGACATCTTCCCGTTCCTCGATCTGGTGCTCAAGGAAGGCGAATCCGCTCGAGAAGCCCTGCAGGCCAGCTACGACGTGGACGAGACGCCCGACGACCTCACGAAGTGGATCGAGGACAACATGCTGAAGGTGTACGACGCGGAGGAGGCGACCCGCGCGTACGACCGCCTCGCCGACGCCGATAAGTGGCTCGGCCGCGTGTGGGCGACGCAGGACTACTCGTACTGGCGGTACGCCGGCGACAACCTCTCGGCGGGCGTCGCCGCCGCCCGCGACGGCACCAAGGGCGGCTGGACCCGCTGGGGCCGCCCGCAGTTCTACCACTCCACCTCGGACACGAGCGACTACGTCGTCCGCGCCATCGCCGAGCGCGGCGGCTTCTCGATGGACACCGCCCGCCGCGCCGTGCTCCCGTACCTCCAGGCGATGACCCATCACTGCAAGCCCCGGGAGCTGACGGTCGAGATGGCCGCCGCCTACGAGTTCGAGGAGAAGCACGTCTCCCTCGTCACCGGCTCCGGGGAGACGACGAACAAGGTGGAGTCCATCGTCGAGGACGCCGAGGAACTGCGCGCCGAGCGGATGGAAGCACACTCCGGCGGCGCGTTCGCCGGCGTCGCCCCGAGCACGGCGGCGGAGCGAGCGGCCGACGAGGACGCGAACGGCGACGGCGGGGACGCCGACAGGGGGGACGCCGCCGGCGACGACGGACAGACGAGCCTCGCGGACGCCGCAGGAGACGGGGACAGCGACGGAGACGAGCACGCGGACGACGACGCTCGCGACGCCGACCCCGAGGCGGCCGAGGAGGACGACGGGCAGTCCGGGCTGTCGGACTTCATGTGACCGGGAGCGTCGACCGCCACCGTCCCGATTTTTCACCCCCCGACCCGATCCCCGAGCCATGCAAGCGGCCGTCCTCCGCGAGTACGGGGAGCCACTCGACGTGACCGACGTGCCCGAACCGGACTGCGAGCCCCACGGCGTCGTCGTCGACGTGGAGGCGTGCGGGATCTGCCGGTCGGACTGGCACGCCTGGATGGGCCACGGCGAGTGGGCCGACGATCGGGTCCCTCTCGACTACGTGCTCGGGCACGAGCCCGCCGGCACCGTGATCGAGGTCGGCGAACGGGTGGAGTCCGTCGACGAGGGCGACCGCGTCGCCGTCCCGTTCAACCTCGGGTGCGGCGCGTGCCCCGAGTGCGTGAACGGCCACGGGAACACCTGCCTCGACGGCCGCGCGCTCGGCTTCGAGCGCGCCGCGCCCGGCGCGTTCGCCGAGCGGGTCCACCTCCCGCACGCCGACTACAACGCGATGCGCCTCCCGGAGGGCGTCGCCGCCCGCGACGTGGCCGCGCTCGGCTGTCGGTTCATGACCGCCTTCCACGCGCTGACACACCGCGCCCGCGTCGACGCCGGCGAGTGGGTCGCCGTCCACGGCTGCGGCGGCGTCGGGCTCTCCGCGGTCCAGGTCGCCGACGCGATCGGAGCCCGCGTGATCGCCGTCGACGTGGACGCCGACGCGCTCGAGCGCGCGGCCGCGGCGGGAGCCGACGAGACGCTCCGCGGCGACGCGGTCGACGTGCCGAGCGAGGTCGAGGCGATCACGGGGCGGGGCGCGCACGTCTCGCTGGACGCGCTCGGGCGGGCGGAGACGTGCCGGAACTCCGTCGCCTGCCTCCGCGAACGCGGCACGCACGTCCAGGTCGGGCTGACGACCGACGCCGAGGAGGGCGAGGTGAGCCTCCCCACGGACGCGATGACGCGCTGGGAGGTGGACTTCCTCGGCTCGCGCGGGATGCCGCCGACGCGCTACGACGAACTGCTCGGACTGCTGGAGGCCGGGGATCTGGACCCAAGCGCGCTCGTCGGTCGGGAGGTCGGACTGGAGGCCGTGCCGGACCGACTGGCAGCGATGACGACGTACGACACCGACGGTGTCGAGGTCCTCACGTTCTGAGTGCCGTCGGCGGGTCGGACTGCGGGGGGAGAGGGGAAACGGACCTGAACGATCTCAGTCGCGCTCGGTCGCCGCGACGGCGACGCCCCCCTCGCTGACCGTGACGATCACCGTGTCGGCACCGCCGCCGCCGCCGAGCGCGGGGTACAGCCGGATCGCGTCGCGCGCGCTGGCCCCGTCGACCGTCGCCTCGAGGACGTAGGCTCCCGGGCCAGGGAAGAACTCGCGGATCGTCCCGGTGTCGTCGCCGGCGACGGGGTACGTTCCCTGCTGGACGACGGTTCCCGACTCGAAGCCGCCCGCCGGCGTTCGGTCGGCCGGTTCGTCTGGGCCGGGCGTGGCGACCGACGCCGCTCGGAGGCGGACGCGGACCGCCTCCGGGCGCTCGTTGCGGATGAGCACGCCACCGGGCACGTCGTTGCTCCGGAGCGGCCGGGTACAGCCGGCGAGCCCGCCTGTGAGGACGAGCCCGGTCGCCGCGAGGATCCCCCGTCTGCGTGGCACGCTCGGCCCGTGGTCGGGCGTCGATAAAAAGGGTGAGTCTCCGGCGGCTCCGGCCTTCCAGCAGCTTCGAGAGGAACCGTCGACCGCGTTCGGTCCTCGGCTCGTCGAAGAACTCCCGCGGCGGCGTCCCCTCGACGATCTCGCCGTCGCCGCCCATCTCAGTCGGCGATCGTGAACGCCGCGCCGGCCGTCAGTCGTCGGTGGAGCCGTAGACGGGCCGCTCGACCTCGGGTTCGGCCCCACGCAGCGACCACGCCGCCCCCGCCGTCAGCGCCGTCGCCAGCGCGAACACGAGCCAGTTCACGAACCGGACGGCCGCGGTGTAGAGCACGATATCGCGCCCGAACACCATCCCCACGAACAGCAGCGTCGCGGCCGCGGCGACGGCGGCGGGAGCCGCAATCTCCCCCCGTTCGTTCAGCCACATCGCCGACGCCAGCAGCGCCCCGAAGGTCGCCAGCGACGCCGCGTAGAACAGGGCCTGCACCGCCGGCGAGTAGGCGATCACCGGCGACAGCCGCGACAGCGCCCACGCGACCACCAGTCCCGCCAGCCCGACGCCGACCGCCACCCGGATCCGCGAGAGCGTCCCTCGCGAGAAGCGACCGCGATACGCGAGCAGCGTGCCGTACGTCAACAGCGCGAAGATCGAGAAGCCGGTCAGGAAGTGCGCGGCGTGTACCGGCGCGGAGTACCCGCCCGGCAGCGCTCCGTTCAGCGTCACGGTGATCGCGCCGAAGGCGGCCTGCAACGGGGTGAGCACGGTCGCGAGGGTGAGCGCGTACCGCGTCCGCGACGCGATCCGGTCGCGGCCGAACCACGACCACGCGGCCGCGCCGAGGATCATGAACCCCGTGATCATCGCCCACAGCCTGTGGAACCACTCGATGAACGAGGGGATCGACTGCGGCAGGACGCCACCGTCGCACAGCGGCCACTGCTGGGCGCAGGCCAGTCCAGCGCCGGTCGCGGCCGTGTAGATACCGAGCGAGATGAGCGTCAGCGCCATCCCCGTCGTGACCGCCACGTACCGACGGAAGGTGAGCCACTCGGGTCCGCGTGTCATCGGCGGAGTTGGGTGGCGCTCGCACTTAGAACGCGCGGTCGAGCGCTCCCGCCGAGCCGGGTTCGATGGGGTCACCGTTAAGTTCGGGTGCGACGCGTCGGAAGACGTGAGCCCTCCATCGAACGCGATCGGATCTACCTTCCTCGCACGGGTCACTCCGGACGACCGCCGCCGGCGACGACTGGTCGCCGCGACGGCGTCGCTCGCGGCGGTGCTGGCGCTGTATGCGACCGTCGCCGTCGTCTCGGGCGTCAAGAGCGGACCGATCTACGACCTGCTCGTCGCGGTGTTCGCCGCGGTGGCGCTCCTCGCGCCGGCGTTCGCGGCTGCGGCGTTGCTGGCCCCGGACGCGGGCCGCCCTGGCGGTCGCCCCGCGGACGCCGCCGACGGAGCCGAGACGGACCCGGTGACGGCGCTCCAACGACGGTACGCGACCGGCGAGATCGACCGCCGTGAGTTCGACGAGCGGATGGAGACCGTCCTCGATTCGGACCGCTCCCGTACCGACGACGGTCGATCGGTCGGCACCCCGTCGGTCCGCGCCGGCGACGACGACCGCGCCGGCGACGACGACAGCGACACGGAACGCGCCGGCGACGCCGACAGCGACACGGAACGCGCCCGCCGCTGACCGAGCCGTCTCACATCAGCCCGTCGAGGTCGTCGTTCTGGAACAGTTTGTCCGCCTCTTCGCTCTCCTCGTCGCGCCGGTTCGCCTCCTCGCGCGCCTCCTTCGCCCGCCGCATGAACTCCTCCAGGCGGTCGGAGCGCTCGACGCCGCCCAACACGATCAGCGCGGCGAGGCGCTCGGAGTCCAGCGGGAAGTCGCCGCCGCGGACCTGCATCGACCCGGTCTCCTCCTCGACCCACTTGCGCGCCCGCTCGACGCCCTTCCGTGAGATGCGGTCGGGCTTGCCCGCGATGACGAGCAGGGCGGAATCGGCCTTCGTCGCGCTCGGCAGACTCGTTCCCGTGAGGAGGGCGTTTCGCGTGACGCTCGTGACGACGTTGACGTTCGTGTCGGGGTCGTCGTCCGCCTCGGCGCTGGCGTAGCCGAGCGCGGCGATCCCGCCCGAGCGGAGCGTGTTGATCACCTCGCTGGTGTCGACGACCGACTCGCCGACGCCCTCGACGGCCTCGCCGGAGGCGAACAGCAGGCCGACCCTGCGGGCGATGGACTGGTTGATGCTGTCGAACCCCTGCTCCAGGCTCTCGCCCGAGGAGTGCCACGCGTCGTTGTCGATGAGGATCGTCGAATCGGCCTCGCGGGCGAGCGTCTTCAGCGAGCGCCCGGCGTTCACCTGGTACATCGCCCCCTCGTCGCGCCCCGGGAGGATCCCGATCGCGTACACGGGGATGTCGTACACGCGCCCGAGTTCCTTCGCGAGCACGGGCGCGCCGCCGGAGCCGGTGCCGCCGCCCAGCCCCGCCACGACGACGATCGCCTCCGCCTCGGCCGTGATCCGCCCGTCGAGCGCCGACATCACCTCGCCGGCGTCCGACTGCATCACCTCCGCACCGAGTTCGTTGTCGCCGCCGACGCCGTGTCCCTTCACCCGATCTTGGCCCACGAGGACAGTGTCGATCTCCAGCGGCTGGAGGTCGGCCTGGGCGCTGTTGACCGCGAGCGCGCCCCGGACCGCGTCGAAGCCCATCTCGCGGTCGAACTCGACGAGGGCGGAGGTGACCTTGCCGCCGGCCTGACCGACGCCGATGAGGACCGTCTTCATACTGGTATCTCTCGCTCACGACGCGGCTTGAATCTTCCCACGATGGAGATCCCGCCGGAGTGATCCGGAGTGATCCGGACCGACCCGGACCGATCCATACGTTCACATACGATGTCGGATCCAACCGGCGTATGGCTCCACGCGACTCCGAACGCTCGGACGATAACGACGCGAACGCGGCGGATATCCACGCCCGCGTCGACGCGATCGAGCGCGCGGTCTGCGGCGACGCCGGCGACCTGACCGACCTTTCGAGGGCGACGGAAGCGACGGCCAGACTCGACGAAGTCGAGGGGCGACTGGACGCGGCCGAGGACACGGTCGCCGACCTCGAGGCGGCGGTCGAGGCGATCCGGGGATACGTCGGCGCGATCCGCGCCGTCAACGAGCGCGTCGAGCGTCGGGCCGACCGCGCGCTCGCGGCCACCGAACGCCTCCGCGAGGACGCTGCAGTCAACGACCCGACCGCAAGCGATGCCGTCGGCGGCGCGGTCTCCGACGCGGCTCTCGAGGACGCGCGCGACGACCCCGAATCACACCCCTGGGCGACGACGGCGGACGGATCCGGACCCACCGATCCCGGATCCCTCGATCCCGGACCATCCGATCAGTCAGCCTCCTCGGTATCGCCGAGCGACGACGAAGCTGAGTCGGGAGCGACCGGCGGATCGCTGGCCGACCGTCTGCGCGACGCGCTGTGATCCGCGCGGTCCTCGCGGTCGCCGTCGCCGTCGCGTTGCTGGCGGCGTCGGTCCCGGCTGTCGAGTCGGCCCGCGCCGACCGGACCGCCGCCGCGCTGGAACGGATTCCGGACCGGATCGACAGCGCCGCCGCCGGCCTCGTCGCGAGCGAACCGCCGGTCGTCGCCGACGGCCCGCCGACGGCCCGCCGAGTGCTCGCGGTTCGGCTCCCGTCGCGAACGCTCGCGCGGGCCGGTGTCGACTCCCTGTCGATCTGTCCGGTCGGAGCCGACGGCTCCGCTGCGCTCGTGGCCGTCGTCGAGGGCGACCGAACGGTCCGGCGACTCCTTGCCGGCCGGTTCGCGCTCCCGCCCGGCGGGGTCGTCCTCCGGGAACCGGGACGCCACCGACTCGCGCTCGTCCCGGTCGAGGGCCCCTCGCCGGCGCGTTCGGCTCGCCAGCCGACGCCGGACGTCCGGATCCGCACGCTCGACCCCCCGGCCGCGGGCGGAGGTTCAAGTACCGGAACGGGACCACCGACGCCATGCGATTCCTCGACCGCCTCCCCGGCCGCGACGCGGGGGACCGCGCCGGCGACGCCGCCTGTCGCTGTCGGACGCGGACCGCCGCCGATTCGCGTTCCGGCGTGACCGACGCGACCGCCTTGTTGGTCGACGCAGACGCCTGCGACGGCAGCGACATCGCCCGCGACGAGGCCTGTCGCGCGACCGTGATCGACGCGCTCGTCGACGCCGACGCCGACACGGTCCGCGTCAGGAGCGACGGCCGCGACCGGGTGTACGCCGGCCGCTCGGCCGCGCTGTTGCTCGCGGCCGGTCGGTTCGCCGACGCGGTCGCCGTCCGAGACCCGGACCTCGCCGAGCGCGTCCGGACCGATCCCGTCGCCGTCGCCCGCACGGCGCTCGGGCGCGCCGGCCCGGTCGCGCGCCTGGTCGCCGAGACGGGGCTCGCCGCGTGCGTCGAGGGGGTCGGCGACGACCCCGCGGGCGTCTCGGGACCCGACCTGACCGATATCCTCCGTCCGGGTGTCGCGCCCGTGATCGCGCTCGGCCGAACGGTCCCGCGCCCGCCGCCGGACGCGACGCTTCGGAACACCACGGATCTCTCGACCGGCGGCACAGTCGCCGTGTACGACCGCGACGGCCCCCTGCCGCACTACCACCTCCGGCCGGTCACCGACGGGCTCGACGTGTCCGCGCTCGCGACGCTCGAGGCCGCCCGCGACCGTCTCGCGAACGGGACGGTGGAGTCGGGCGATCGCGCCGCCGGACGGGCCGTTCGACGCGCCGTCGCCGCGAGCCGAGCGGAGACCGGTCGGGCCGAGACCGAGGAAGACGCGCACGCGGGACCCGGGAACGATCCGGTCCCGATCGAGACGCTCGCCGACGTGCTCGACCGTCACACGCGCGGGCTTGGCGTCCTCGACGACGTGTTCGCGGATCCTCGCGTGACCGATGCCTCGCTGTCCCCGCCGGCGGCTGACTCTCCCTTGCGGGTCGTCGTCGACGGCGAGGCGATGACGGCGAACGTCGAACTCTCCGCCGGGGAGCTCGCGGCGCTCTCCTCGCGCGTCCGCGCCGAGAGCGGACGGGCGTTCTCGCGGGCATCGCCGACGACCGACGCCGCCCTCGGCGACGTTCGGGTCGCGGCCGTGACGGACCCGGCCAGCGACGGGCCGGGGTTCGCGTTCCGCCGGCGCGACGACGAGCCGTGGACGCTTCCGCGGCTCGTCGCGGTCGGGTCGGTCCCTCCGGCGGTCGCCGGTCTGCTGTCGGTCGCCGTCGAGCGCGGCGCGGCCGTCCTCGTGGCGGGTCCCCGCGGCGCTGGCAAGACCACCCTGCTCGGAGCGATGTGTTACGAGCTCCCGCCGGCGACGCGGTCGGTCGTCGTCGAGGACACGCCCGAACTCCCGCTCGAGGCGCTCCGGGAGGCCGGGCGCGACGTGCAGGGCCTCCGCGTCGGAACCGACGCGGACGCGCCGCTGTCGCCGACCGAGGCCGTCAGGACCGCCCTCCGCCTCGGCGAGGGTGCCATCGTCGTCGGCGAGGTGCGCGGCGAGGAGGCGCGGGCGCTGTACGAGGCGATGCGCGTGGGGGCGGCGGCCGACGCCGTGCTCGGCACGATCCACGGTACCGGCGGCGCGTCGGTCCGCGAGCGCGTCGTCTCGGACCTCGGCGTTCCACCCTCCTCGTTCGCCGCGACGGACCTCGTCGTCACGCTCGGGCCGGACCGCCGACTCGCCGCCGTCGAGGAGGTCCGCGACGGCGGTCCCGACGGATTCGCCGCGCTGGCCGACCGCGAGACCGGGGACGCGACGATGACGGGGTTGCTCGACCGCGGCGAGAGCGCCCTCGCCGCCGACCTCGGGGGCCCCGACGGGGACTACGCCGACGTCCGAGCCGCGGTCCGGGAACGGACTGAGGTCATCAGCGACCTCGCGGCCGCCGGGCGAACCGACGCCGCGGCCGTCGCCGACGGGTACAACGGGTACGACGGGTACGACGGCTACGACGGGGTTCGACGGTGACGAGGAGAGCCGCAGGCGACGCGCTCTCGTCGGTCGTCGCGTGGGCGGCCGCCCGCTGGCCGTTCCCGGTCGACCCCGACCCGGCGGTCGACCGGGCGTGCTCCCGACTCGGCCGCGAGTGCGACGGCGAGGCGGTGGCCCGGGCGAGCGCGACGGTCGGCTGTGTCGCCGGCGGGGTCGCGGCGGCGGTCCTCGCCGTTACGGTCGGGCTCGCGGCGGCCGCGACCGGCGGCCTCCTCGTCGCCTGCACGGTCGCCGCCGGCGGCCGACGGCTCCCGGTGCTTCTGGCCGCGTTCGCCCGGACGCGCGCAGTCGCCGAGGTGACCACGCTCGTCGGGTCGCTCGCGCTGTCGATGCGGCTGACGCCGGTGCCCGAGCGCGCCGTTCGCGTCGCGACGGCCGCCGGCGACGGGGCGCTCCGACGGAGCCTGCGTCGGCACGCGCGTCGGGCCGCTGTGACGGGCGGTACAGCAGCCGGCCTCCCGTCGTTCGCGGCCGAGTGGCGCGAGGAGGCTCCCGCGCTGGAGCGGGCGACGGCGTTGCTCGTCGCCGCCGGCGACGCGGCCGCCGGGGTCGAGCGCGAGCGACTGCTCGACCGCGCGGTCGACGCCGTGGAGACCGACCTGCGCGACCGGGCGGCGTCGTTCGCCGGCGACCTCCGCGGGCCGGTCACCGGGCTGTACGCGTTCGGCGTCCTCCTTCCGCTCGCGCTCGTCGGGACGCTCCCGGCCGCCGTCGCCGCCGGCGTTCCCGTGTCGCCGCTCGCGCTTGTCGTCGTCTACGACCTGCTCCTCCCGGCCGCGATCGTCGTCGCCGGCGGTCGGCTCCTGCTCGATCGCCCGGTGGCAGTACCCTCGGCGCGCGTCGACCGCTCTCACCCGGACGTGCCGGACAGGCGGCCGCACGCTGTCGTCGCGTGCACAGCCGCCGGCGCGACAGGTTACGCCATCGTGACCGCGCTCGTGGCCGGTTGGGCCGGGATCATCGCGGCGATCGGGGTCGGCGTCGGGAGCGGACTCGTCGTCCTGCTCGCCCCCGCTCGCGGCGTTCGCGAGTCGATCGACGAGCGCGAACGCGGGCTCGCCGACGCGCTCGCCCTGCTGGGCCGACGGGTCGCCGACGGCGAGTCCGTCGAGCGCGCGCTCCCGGCGGTCGCGGGGACGCTCTCCGGCCCGGTGGCCGACGCGCTCGCGACCGCCGCCCGGCGGCGCTCGGGGCTCGGGCTCACGGTTCCGGAGGCGCTCGCGGGGGACGGCGGCCCGCTCGAACCCGATCGGGGCGGGCCGCGGACCCGCGCCGCGGTCGCGGCGCTCGCGACGGCCACAGACGTCGGCCGACCGGCGGGGGCGGCGCTCGTCGCCCACGCCGACAGACTCGACGCGCTCGCGGCCGCCGAGCGCGCCGCGCGGCGCGAACTCGCGACCGTGACGGGGACGCTTCGCGATACGGCGGCGCTGTTCGGCCCACTCGTCGGCGGCGCGACCGTCGCGCTCGCGGGACGGCTCGACCGACTCGGCGGGGGATCGTTGCGCGGCGGCGTCGGCACCGCTCTCGGCGACGCGTCCGAGGGAGCGGCGACCGGTGCGGACGCGACGGCCGCCGGCGCGGCCTCGACGGCCGTTCTGCCGCCGTCGGTCGTCGGTCCGGCCGTCGGCGCGTACGTCCTCGTGCTCGCGGCGACGCTGACCGCGCTCGCGACCGGGCTCGAGCGGGGACTCGACGCGACCGTCGTCGGCTACCGCGCGGGGATCGCGCTGCTGTCGGCGACGGCCGCGTTCCTGGCCGGCCACGTCGCTGTGGCGGCCCTGCTGTGACCGCGGGCGGACGTGGAGTCTGTGCGGTCGTGGTCTCTGGGCGGTGGCGAGGGTTCAAATACGGAAACGGAACCAGGGGGACCATGTTCGACGCTCCGGTCGACGCGTGGTACGCCTGGATCGGCCTCGCGGCCGCCGCGACGGTGACGCTCGGGATCGCCGCGGGTCTGCCGAGTGCTCCGCCGCCCGACGCCGCCGCGGTCGCGAGGACGGTCGACGCCGTCGCCAGCGCCGAATCGCCGTCGTCGGCCCGACACCGACTCGCCGCCGACGCCGCACTCGTGACGACCGCGGGGATCTCCCTCCGATCGGACGGCGGAGCCGCGCACGCGAGGTTCCGAGCCGACTCGGTCGTGCCCCTGTCCGGCGGCGCGTCGCCGCCGCCCGACGACTCGCTGGCGGCGGTCGCCCTCGGCGAACCGCCCGGGTCCGCGTTCGACTCCCCGAGCGAGCTCGCGGCCGCGGTCGACGCCGCGCGCGAGGCGGGACCCGTCGAGGTCGGACGAGCGGCCGAGCCGAGCGGACGCGACGCGGAGTCGACCGCGGACGCGACGCCGAACCGCAGCGTCGGCCGGACCGTCCACGTCCGGCACGTCTCGTGGGGGGAGACGGATGTCACGCTCGTCCTGCTCGCGTGAGCGCGCGCTGGCGGAGCCGACCGCCGCGCTCGCGTCGGTGCTCGCGATCTCCTTGGGGATCGCCGCGTACGCGACGGTCCTCGGGGGGGTCGGCGCGTCCGGGTCGCCGGCGGCCGATCCCGCGCTCGAGCGCGCGGCCGACGCGGTCACCGTCGGCGGCGTCGCCGACCCCGATCGTCTGCCGGGGGCTCTCGCCGCCGCCGCGGGCGTGGAGAGCGACGACGCCGGTGTCACGGTCTCCCTCTCGGCGGGCGGGCGGAACTGGAGCGCGGGATCGCCGCCTGCGACGCTGGAGCGGGACGGGGCCGCCGAGCCCGTCACCTCCGCGACTCGTCGCCTCGGCGTCGCGCTCGGGCCCGGACGTGTTCGCCCCGGCCGGCTGCGCGTTCGGGTGTGGCGATGACCGGCTCCGTGCTCGACGTGTGCCTGGCGCTGCTGCTCGTCAGCGCGGCTGCCGTCACGCTCGTCGGAGCCGACGGGCAGGCGACCCGGACCGACGCGCTCGGCGACGGAAGCGACCTCGCCGGCGAAACCGGTTCCGCCGACGACGCGGTCGCCGTGCTCGCGACGACGACTGCGGCGATCGAGTACGATCTCGGCTCGGGATCGACCACGGACCCCAGTCCGGCAGCCGCTCGGGTCGCACACGGCACGCTGGCGGAACACCTCGCACGCGTCGCCGTTCGCTCGGCGACGCTCGACGGCACGACGCTGTCGCCGGCGACCGCGGACTATCGACGCGGCGTCCGCGCCGCCGTCAACGACGCGGTCGGATCGAACATCGCCGTCCGGGTTCGCTGGCGGCCGGTCGCGGGCGCGGGCCTCGCGGGCGACGTCCGCGTCGGCGGCGATCCACCGTCCGACGCGTCGGTGAGCGCCGCACGGATCGCGGTTCCGGTGCCCGGAGCGACCGCGTCGCGGCCGAACGTCTCGACGGCCGACGCCTCGGCGTCGACCCCGGACCGTCACCGGGAACGCGCTGCCGTCGCGGTCGCGACGCTGTTCCCGCCCGACCGGATCGCGGCGACCGCCCGCGGCGACGACCCCGGAGCGGCCGCGGTTCGCGAGCGCTATCGCCGGGCCGATTCCGCCCTCGGCACCGACGCGCTCGAGGCGGTCGAACGCGGGTCGCCGCGGGCGGCCAACCGACGGCTCGCGGCCGCGCTCGCGACTCGCGCTCGCGACGCCGACGACACCGGCGGCAGCGCCGCGGCCGGGGCTGCGACCCGCACCGACGATCCCGTCGGCACCGTCGTCATCGTCGTTCGAGCGTGGTCGGCGTGACCCGGTCGATCACGCTCGCCGGCGACGACCGGGGACGGGTGCCGTTCGCGCTCGTCGGCGTCGTCCTCCTGCTCGGAAGCGTCGCGTACGCGAACACGCTCGCGCTTCGCGGCCCGGTCGTCGTCGACACCGCCGCCGATGACGCTCTCGACCGTGCGGAGTCGACCGCCCGCCCGGCCGTTCGGACGGCCGCGACCGCAGCAGCGCGCGAGGCGGCGCTCCACCCGGTCACGGATCCCGCCGACGGCGCTGTCGGCCGTGAACTCGACCCGAACGCGCCGTTCCGGGACGCGCTCAGGCTCCGGATCGCCGTCGCGACGACGGACGCGCTGTCGCGCACCGCCACGGACGCCGGCGGCGTGACGGCCACGGCGTCGATGCCGGCGATCGAGTCCGCGAGCGACGTGCCGGCGGCGATCGACCGCGTCGAGGTCGAGCCGATCGCAGACGGGACGGCGATGCGGGTCACCGTCCGGAACGTGACGCTCACGGCCCGCCGGAACGGCGACGCGGTTACACAGCGCCGAGTGAATTACACCGTCGCGGTCGCCGTGCCGACGCTCGCGATGCACGACCGAACCGAGCGCTACGAGGCTCGATTGAACCGTTCGCCGTTCGAGGGGGCGGGACTCGGCCGGGCGCTCACCTGGCGGCTCTGGACGGTCGCACAGGCCCGCGGCACGGCACAGTACCTCGGCGCGCCCGTCTCGAACGTACTCGCCAACCGCCACCTGGAGCTGTCGACTAACGCCGCTGCGCTGCGGGCCCAGGAGGCCGCATTCGGTCGGAGCGACCCCGAGGGCCGGGCCGCGATGGTCCGCGCCACCGCCCGCGTCGGCGCGACGGACCTGCTCACGCCGGCCATGGATCGCGGCCCGGCGTGGACCGATCGCGTCCTCGATACCGCCGCTGACTCCGTGACTGACTCACCCGGCTCCGATCCAGATCACGATTCGGCGTCGGTACTGCGCCCGCCGGCGTCCGGGAACTCCGCCGCCCCCGACGACGCGATCCGCGTCGGCGTGAACGCGACCGCGGACGCGGCGTTCCTCCGCGTGATCGACGCCGACGGCGGCCTCGACCCGATCCTCCGAGACGCCTACCGCGCGAGAGCCATCAGGGAGGTGTCGGTCGAACGGGAGACGCGCGGTACGCTCCCCGCCCGCACGGCTCCGGGACCCAACTGGACCTTCGTTACCGCGACGACGACGCGATCGGTGTCGGTCGTCGACCGGTCGTCGGTTCCCGCGTCGGAGCCGCGATCGGTCGCCGACGAGCGCAGGACCGTCGAGGTCCGCGACCGGGTGACGCGCTACTGGCTCCGCAACCGAACCGTCAGGCGCACGACCGCGACCCGGACCAGCGAATACCGCGTTCGGATCGCCGTTTCGCTGGCGTACGCGCCGACTGTCGGTCCGGATCGACCGACCGATCCCGTGTTCGTCCGGGGCGGCGCGCTCGACGGACCGAACCTCGCCGACGCGTCGGCGACGGCTCGCGAGGAACTCCTCTCGCCCGGCGAGGCCGATCGGATCGCACGCGAGGTCGTTCCCGACGACGGCCACTCGACCGATAGCGTCGCCGTCGTCGGGAGCCGTCCGGCGGACATCGGAGACTGGGTGTATCGGGACCTCGTCGGCCTGCGAGAGCGCGTCCGGAACGTCTCGGTCGCGATGACGCGCGCGGCCGTCGCGAGCGGCGACGCGAACGCGCCCGCGAGCCTCGCGGCGGAGATCCGAGAACGCCGCGCCTCTCTCGTCGACGCGCCGGAGACCTACGACGGGGCCGCCGACCGTGCCCGGGTGGCCGCGAGGGCTGCTTACATTGACGCCGTCCTCGCGGAGTTGGACCGGCGCGCGGGCGGGACCGACGACCGCGCCGGCGACTACCGCGACGCCGTGGCCGGAGCGACCGACGGCGTCGGAGACCGCCTCGGCGACCTCGCCACCGTCGCCGCAGACGCCACCGCTCCGGAGCCGTCACCGGCCGGATCGTGGCGGGCGGGCGAGGTGGTGCTCACGCCCGACGCGGACCCCGGATACCTCCCCGTCACCGCGGTAGAGAGCGACCGGATCGCGTCGGTCCCGACCGGCGAGACGGTACATCCGTTGGTCGCGCGTAACACGAACCTCTTCACTCTCCCGACGGGCGATGTCGCCGACGCGGTCACAGACACCGCGCTTCCGGAGCGTCGTCGGGCGTCGCTGTCGACCGCCGGGCGCGTGCTCGTGGCCGCCGAGACGACCGCGGCGACGGCAGCCGACACGACGACGACCGGCGACGGCTCCGCCGAGCACGGGGCCGGGGACGACTCCGACGCCGCCGCCGATCGAGCCGAACTCCGCGACCGCGTCGACGACGAACTCGCCGCCGTCGACGACCGCGCGCTCGACGTGCTCGAGGAGACGACGGCGCTGTCGGCGGGCGAGCGGGAGGCCGCGGTGTCGGCGGCACGCGAGCGGTGGCCCGCTCCGGGACCCAGGGCGCTCGCGGTGACGAACGGCTCGTACGCGACCGCGATCGCCGCCGCGGCCGCCGACGAAATCGCCGCGGGTACCGACGAGAGCGGTTCCGCGGTGACGACCCGCGATCGGCTCGCCGTCCGGCTCCGAGTGGAACTCGCGGCGACGGCCGCGGACGCGACCGTCTCTGTTCCGCAGGGAATGCAGGCGGGCGTGGTCGATGCGACGAGAGAGAAGCGACGCGATGCGCTTCGCCGGGCCGCGAAGGGAGCGGCGGAAAACGCCACCGAGCGGGTCCGCCAGCGCTACGCCGACCACGCCTTCGGCGGCGTGACCGCGGGGCTGCCCGTCGCGCCCGTGCCGGCCTACTGGTACGCGACGGTGAACGTCTGGGACGTGGCTGTCGCGGGGACGTACCCGCGGTTCGCCGTCACCGCACCCGTCGGCGGGCCCGACGGGGGGGACAGCCGGATCCGATACGTCCGCGACGGAGCCCTCGCCGAGTTGGACGTGGACGGCGACGGCGACCCGGAGCGACTGGGCCACGCCGAACGCGTGTCGTTTCACACCAGAACTGCCGTGGTCGTCGTCGTCCCGGCCGGGCGCTCGGGGGTCGGCGACGTGACCGGCGAGGCGACCGAGTCCTCGCCCGGGTGGCCCTGCCCGCCGTCCGAGATCCGTGCCTCGGCTCGCGGGGACGACGTATCCGACACCGGTGACGACGCGTCCGACCGACCGGAGGGAGCCTGTCGATGACGACCGAGCCGCGAGCGGGCCACCGCCGGGTCCGGGGGCGGAGTGACAACGGTTTTGCCGGCGGGGCGGGGAGTGAGTGTATGCTCTACGACGCCCTCGCCGACCCGACCGGGGCGACGCCGGCGGACCTGTTGGATGCGTACGCGGCCGAGTTGGCCGACGCGCTCGCGGACGACGACCCCGCGACCGTCGCCGAGACCGTCGGCGTCGACGAGGCGACCGTCGAGACGATGGCCGGCGGCGACCCGGAGGCGGTCGCCGACGTACGCCTCGCCGACGCCGCGGCCGTGCTGGAGCGGGTCGAGGGCGTGCCCGCCCACGACATCGCCCACGAGGTGCGCGACCATCTGATGATGGGAATGGTGACGGCGATCCTCGACGTGGACACGATCGCCGCTGAGATCGACGCCGACCTCACCGGCCAGGAGGTACAGCAGGCGCTTGAAGGGCGGACCAGGCTCACGCTCGGCGAACTCGCCGATATCCAGGCGCTCGTGATCGAGCGCACGCCCGAGTAACGATGCACGTCACGATCATCGGCTGTGGCTACGTCGGCCTCGAACTCGCCCGCCAACTCCGGGAGGCCGGCCACGGGGTGGTCGGAGTCCGCCGCTCGGAGTCCGGACTGCGCGCGGTCGCCGACAGCGGGGCCGACGCCGTCGCCGCCGACGCGACCGACCCGGAGACGCTGACGGCGCTCCCGGACACCGACGCGGTCGTGTTCGCCGCCAGTTCCGGCGGTCGCGGGGCGGAGGCGGCCCGGCGCGTGTACGTCGACGGCCTCGACAACGTGATCCGCGAGTACGGCCGGCGAGACGACCCTCCGTCTCGACTCGTCTACACGTCGAGCACCGGCGTTCACGGCGACCACGACGGCGACTGGGTCGACGAGGAGACGCCGCTGGATCCGACGACCGAGAAGACGCGGGTCCTCGCCGAGGCCGAGCGCGTCGCGCGCGAGACGGCAGCCGACCACGGCATCGACGGCACGGTCGCGCGCTTCGCGGGGCTGTACGGGCCGGACCGATACCGACTGGAGCGGTACGTCGAGGGCCCCGTCACGGAGGGGTACCTGAACATGGTCCACCGCGACGACGCCGCCGGCGCGGTGGCGTTCCTGCTGGAGCGCGATGTCGCTCGCGGGGAGGCTGTGCTCGTCGTCGACGACGAACCGGTCGACAAGTGGGCGTTCGCCGACTGGCTCGCGGCCGAGTGCGGCGTCGCGCGGCCGGAGAAGCAAACGACCGAGGAGCGCGTCGCTGCCGGCGACCTCTCGGCGGCCGCCGAGCGTCGCCTGCGCACGAGCAAGCGGTGCTCGAATCGGAAACTCCGCGACCTCGGATACGAGTTCCGCTATCCCACGTACCGCGAGGGGTATCGAGAGGCTATCCGGACCTACGGCGAGGGTTAAGCGACTGGTAGCTTCATATGTCGGGACCGAATAGCGCCGCTATGGTACAGGTGGGAGCGCGCGCCTTCCAGGAGGGCTGGTCGGCGGTGTCGGCGAACCCGCGGGCGGTCGTCGCCGTCGCCGGTGGCGCGCTCGCGCTCGTGGCGGCGCTGGCGCTGTACCGTCGGCTCCGGCGGACGCCCGGCGAGCGCTTCCGCGCGCTGCTGGCCGGCCGTGAGTCCGTGAGCGTCCTCCTGCACCCCAACCCCGACGCCGACGCGATGGCCGCCGGCCTCGCGGTCGCCGAGTTGGCACGCAGCGTCGACACCGACGCCACCCTCCAGTACTCCGGACAGGTGCGCAGACAGGAGAACCGCGCGTTTCGTACGGTCCTCGACGTGGACCTCGAGTCGATCGACCACGTCTCGGACCTGTCCGCCGAGGCGGTCGTCCTCGTCGACCACAACGAGCCCCGGGGGTTCGCGGGCGCGGATGGTATCCTCCCGTTCGCGGTCGTCGACCACCACCCCGGCGAGGGGAGCGGCGAGGCGTTCACCGACGTTCGAACCGACTACGGCGCGTGCGCCAGCATCCTCGCGGAGTACTTCGCCGACACCGGTGCGCGGCCCGTTCCGCCGGACGCCCACGAGTCGGAGGTGACGGGTGCGACGCTGTCGACGCGTGCGGCCACGGGCCTGCTGTACGGCGTCATCTCGGACACGAACAGACTGACGCGCGGCGCGTCGGCGGCCGATTTCTCGGCGGGCGCGTACCTCCACCCCGGCGTCGACGAGGACAAACTCGAGCGCGTCGCCGACCCCGCGGTCAGCACCGAGGCGCTCGACGTGAAGGCGCGCGCCATCGCCGGTCGGGAGGTGCGTGGCTCCTTCGCCATCAGCGACGTGGGACGGGTGTCCAACGTCGACGCCATCCCGCAGGCGGCCGACGAACTCGTCGGACTGGAGGGCGTCACCGCCGTCGTCGTCCTCGGGGAGAAGAACGGCACGGTCCACCTCTCGGGGCGGTCGCGCGACGACCGCGTCCACATGGGTCGAGCGATCGAGGCGGCCGTCGCCGACGTGCCGACCGCCTCGGCCGGCGGCCACGCGCGGATGGGCGGCGGACAGATCGGTCCCCAGGCGACGGCCGACGGCAGCGAAGAGATACCCGTGGTCGGTCGCGAGGAGTTGCTCGACCGCCTCTTCGACGCGATGGAGGGCGAGCGGTAGGCCTTTTCGCCTCCGAGCACACCCCCCGGCAATGGCAACAGCGCGCGGCACCTGGGGCTACCGCGACCGCTTCGGCGACGCCGTCGGCCGGACGTACTTCCGCCGGTTCGGGCCCGGCGTCGTCTCCAGCATCGGCCTCGGCACGGCCCTCGGCGACCCGGACGACGCCACCGACGACCGCTACCGCCGGGCGCTGGCGACGGGACTCGACGCCAGTATCAACGTCGTCGACACCGCGAGCAACTACCGGTGCGGACGCGCCGAGCGCGTCGTCGGCGAGGCCCTGGCGGGGAGCGGCGTGCCCCGCGAGTCGGTCGTGATCGCGAGCAAGGTCGGGCACCTCCCGTTCGACGGCTCCCGCCCCGACGACCCCGGGCGGTACGTCCGCGAGCGCTACGTGGACACGGGGCTCGTCGACGCGGACGACCTCGCCCGGGGCGGCCACGCGCTCACGCCGGCGCTCGTCGACGCGACGCTCGACCGCTCGCTCGAGGCCGTCGGCGTCGACGCGATCGACTGCTACTACGTCCACGAGCCCGAGGCGCAACTGGCGGTCCGCGACCGCGCCGCCGTCTACGACCAGGTGGAGACCGCCTTCGAGACGCTGGAGCGCCGCCGCGCGGCCGGCGACATCGGGATGTACGGCGTCGCGACGTGGGACGCGTTCCGCGTCCCGCCCGACCACGAGTCGCACCTCGATCTCGCGGAGCTGCTCGCCCGCGCGGAGGCCGCAGCCGACGCCGTCGGGGTCGAGGACCACGGTCTGCGGGCGATTCAGCTCCCGTTCAACGTCCGCATGGCCGGCGCGTTCACCGTCGCCGCACACGACGCCGACGGGGCCGACGGCCCCGTGAGCGCGTTGGAGTTCTGTCACCGCGAGGGGCTGTCGGTCGTCGCCGCCGCGGCGCTGGCTGGCGGGGACCTCGCGGAGCCGGACGCGATCCCGGAGGGTGTGGCCACACGTCTCGCCGGCGATACGCCCGCCCAGCGCGCGCTCAACTTCGCCCGCTCGGCCCCCGCGGTGACGACCGCGCTGGTCGGTTGTCGCCGGCGGGCACACGTCCGGGAGGCCGTCGCGGCCGGCACCTTCGATCCCCTCGGTGCCTCGGCGTTCGACGCCGTCTTCGAGTAGTCGCCGACGGGACCGTCCTCGTCGCTCGGTGAGTTCGGACGAAGTCGTCAGGGGCGGAGGCGAACCGGCCGACCGACGTCGGCGGAACTGCACGGAGCGAATCCCGAGACGAGACAGCGAGAACGGAGACGGAGACGCCGGAGGGGACGGAGGGGACGGAGAGAGCGGAGGGGCGGGATCGAGCGTGTCGGCCCTCTGGGGCGATGTCAGCGAAGCTCCTTCCACTCGCGGTCGCAGTCCGGACAGTTCCGGATCGAGTACACCTCGTCTGGGGGGTTCTGCTTGGCGAGCGACTGGCCGCACTCGGCGCAGGTGAGTCGCCCGTAGTTGTCCTTCTCTAACTCTCCCTCCCGAAGCCCCTTCCGTGTCGATTTCACGGTCGACCTTGTGTGGGGGAGGCAAAAAACACGGCGACGCGTGCGAGCCCTGCACACGCCGCCGCCGAGTCGGAAGGCTTGACTCCGAACCGCGTTCACGTTCGCGTGTGTCACGGGGACGGTTGTTCGGAACGCTGTGCGGGGCGGTGTTCCTCGTCAATATGGCCCGCGTCGTGTTCGCCCCCCTGCTGTCGGAGTTCATCGACGCCTTCGGGATCGGCGAGGCGACCG
The DNA here is from genome assembly GCF_021431925.1 of Halobaculum sp. CBA1158. NCBI lineage: Archaea > Methanobacteriati > Methanobacteriota > Halobacteria > Halobacteriales > Haloferacaceae > Halobaculum > Halobaculum sp. CBA1158. The sequence goes on from NZ_CP090371.1 coordinate 1,410,263, forward strand.
CGGGCCTGCTGGTCACACTCGTGTGGGTCGGTAGCGCCGCCCCTCGCCTTCCGGTCGGGTGGCTGCTCACCCGCGTCCCCCGTCACTACGTCGTCCTCGCGGCCGGCGTCGTGTTGACGCTGGCGTCGACGTTCGCGACCCTCGCGCCCGGCATCGAGGTGCTGATGGTCGCGGCGGTGGGGATGGGACTCGCATCGGGCGTCTACTTCATCGCGGGCAACACGCTCGTCTCGGAGCTGTTCCCCGAGACCGTGGGGCGAGTGATGGGGATCCACGGCACGGCGAGCCAACTGGCGGCGGTCGCGGCCGCGCCGTTCGCCACGGTCGCGCTCGGGCTCACCATCGAGGCGGTCGCGGGCTGGCGCGCCGTCTTCGCCGCCCTCGCGGTCGCGGCCGCGGCGATCACGGGGCTGTTGTGGCTCGCGACTCGCCGTGCGGACCTGCCGGAGGCCGGGGCCGAGGATCGCGACCTCCTCTGGGCCGCCCGAATCGAATGGAGAACCATCGTCACCGGCGTCCTCATCCTCGGGATCGCGGGGTTCGTCTGGCAGGGCGTGTTCAACTTCTACGAGCTGTACATGCTCGACAAGGGGCTGCCGCCGTCGGTCGCGCGAAACGCGCTCACGATCGTCTTCGGTGCCGGGGTCCCGGCGTTCCTCGTCTCAGGCCGCCTCGCCGACCGACTCCCGCACGTGCCGTACCTGCTGGCCGTGCTCGCGGCGTTTATCGCGTGCCTGTTCGCGCTGGTTTCGGTCTCCGGGCTCGTCCCGCTGCTCGTCGTGTCGGCGGTGACGGGGTACGTCATCCACTCGCTGTTTCCCGCGATGGACACCTACCTCCTCGACACCCTCCCCGACGCGACCCGGGGGTCGGCGTACGCCGTCTACTCGGCGTCGATGATGCTCGTGCAGGCGGCCGGCTCGTCCGTGGTCGGCGCGCTCCGCGGGGCCGGCTTCGCGTACGACCTCGTCTTCGGCGTCGCCGCCGGCGGACTCGTCGTGCTCCTCGTCGGACTGATGCTGGCTCAGCGAGCCTCCTGGCTGCCGGAGTGAGTCGTCGTCGCTGACGACGACACCGTCGCCGTCCCGAACCGTCCCCGCCGGCACCGCCAGCGATTTGCGGCGCTCCCGCGTACCTCCCGACGGATGACTCTCTCGCCGCTTCCCGACGACACGCGACTCGGTCGCGTGACCTTGGCCGTCTCTGATCTCGACGCGGTAACGGGGTTCTACCGCGACGCAGTCGGCCTTCGGGTCCGCCACAGCGACGGCGACCGCGCCGTGCTGGGGACCGCCGAGCGCGACCTCCTCGTCCTCGAGTGCGACCGGGAAACCGGTCCCCGTCCCGCCGACGCGGCGGGACTGTTCCACACCGCGTTCCTGTTCTCCGATCGGGGTGCCCTCGGCGACGCGCTCGCCCGCGTCCGCGACGCCGGCGGCGATCTCACGGGGGCGTCCGACCACGGCGTCAGCGAGGCGCTGTACCTGCGCGATCCCGAGGGCAACGGCGTCGAACTCTACCGCGACCGACCGCGCGCGGAGTGGCCCGAGTCCGACGGCGAGGTCGCGATGGACACGCTCCCGCTCGACGTGGACGCCCTCTCGGCCGACCGCGCGGGCGACGCGGACGCCGCGGGCGACTCCGCACCCGACGGGACCGCGGTCGGGCACGTCCACCTCGAAGTGACGGACGTCGACGCCGCCGAGTCGTTCTACGTCGACGGACTCGGGTTCGACGTGCGCCAGCGCTGGGAGCGCGAGGCGCTGTTCGTCGCCGCCGGCGGCTACCATCATCACGTCGGGCTCAACACGTGGAACGGACGGTCCGCTCCCGCCTCCGGACGGGGGCTGTCGGCGTTCGAGGTCGTCGTGCCCGACGCGAACGCGCTCGATAGCGTGCGCGAATCGCTCGCCGACGCCGGCGTCGAGGTTGCCGACGACGCCGACGAGACCGGGGAAGACGACGGCGACGCAGCGCTCCGCGTCCGCGACCCCGACGGGATCGGCGTGCGGATCGTCGCGGAATAACCCATCCTCCGAAACCGTGTCGCGACGAACTCACCATTCGCTATCGCGGTATTCGGTTTACTCACTCGGAACCCGCTCGTTCGTGCGACGGTCGCGTTTCCGAGCGATCGCTATACTTCGAGAGATTCGTGGAGAAAACACCGCAGCCGGAGGCGACTACCGGATCTTCGTGCCCAGCGGCGCGTCGCCGTGGGTTGTGAGCAGGTCCGCGTCCTCGCCGGCCGCGAGCACCATCCCGTTCGACTCGACGCCGAACAGCTCCGCTTTCTCCAGGTTCGCGACGATCACGACGCGGGTGCCCGGCAGCGAGTCGACGTCGTGGAGCTGTTTGAGGCCGGCGACGATCTGGCGTTCCTCGACCCCGATGTCCACCGTGAGTCGAACCAGTTCGTCCGCGCCCTCGATCCCCTCGGCGTCGACGATCTCGCCGACGCGGAGGTCGAGTTCCTGGAACTCCTCGAAGCCGATGCGCTCGTCCGCCACGGGGGGCAGGTCGCTCACGGCCGACTGGGCGTCCGCGTCGACCTCGTCGGTTTCGGTTTCCGTCCGGTCGTCCTGCGCTTCCTCGGCGGCGTCGTCGTCGGCCGCGGCCTCGGCGACGCGCGACTCCAGCTTCTCGTTGAGTTCCTCGACGCGCTCGTCTTCGATCTTCTCGTAGAGTTCCTCGGGCGCGCCGAAGTCGCGCGGCGGGGCCTCGAGCGCGGCGTCGGTCGTCGCGTCGTGGACCGAGCCGTCCTCGCCGAGTTGGGTCCACAGTCGCTCGCTCGTGTCGGGCGCGACCGGCTCGAACAGGACCGCGATCGCCTTGGCGATCTGGACGCAGTCGCGGATGACCTGCGCGGCCGCCTCGTCGTCCTCGCCGACGAGGTTCCACGGCTCCTCCCGCTGGATGTACTCGTTGCCGAAGCGGGCCAGTTCGACGGTCGCGTTGCCGACGGCGCGCACGGAGTAGCCGTTGACGCCGGCCGCGAAGTCGTCGATCGCCTCCTCGATGCGAGCCTCGACCTCGTCGCTGACTTCGGCCTCGGGCGTCCCCTCGAAGTTGCGGTGGGCGAACAGCAGCGAGCGGTACAGGAAGTTCCCGACCGTGCCGACGAGTTCGTTGTTGACGCGGTCGCGGAACTTCTCCCACGAGAAGTCGACGTCCTGCTGGAACCCGCCGTTGGTGGCGAGGTAGTAGCGCAGCAGGTCCGGGTGGAAGCCCTCGTCGAGGTACTCGCGGGCCCACACCGCCCGGTTGCGAGAGGTGGAGAAGCCGTCGCCGTCGAGCGTCATGAAGCCGCTCGCCATCACCGCCCGTGGCTCGACGTAGTCGACGCCGTGGAGCATCGCGGGCCAGAACACGGTGTGGTGCTGGATGATGTCACGGCCGATGACGTGGACGACTTCGCCGTCCTCGCGCCACGCACGCTCCCAGTCGTACTCGTCGCTGCCGACGCGCTCGCTGTACTGCTTCGTCGAGGAGACGTACTCGATCGGCGCGTCGACCCAGACGTACAGGACCAGGTCGCTCTCGCCCTCGCCGTCGATTTCGGGGTAGTTGATCCCCCAGTCCATGTCGCGGGTGATACACCAGTCGCGGAGGCCGTCCTCCAGCCATCCGCGGGGCTGGTTGCGCGCGTTGGCGGTCCCCTCGAGTCGGTCGAGAAAGCCCGAGAGGTACTCCTCGAACTCCGAGACGCGGAAGAACTTGTGCATCTGATCGCGGTACTCCGCGGGGTTGCCGGTCACCGTCGAGCGCGGCTCCTCGATCTCGCCGGGCTCGAGGTGGCGACCGCAGCCCTCGTCGCACTCGTCGCCGCGGGCGAGTTCGCCGCAGTACGGGCAGGTCCCCTCGACGTAACGGTCCGGCAGCGACTGCTCCGCCTCGGGGTCGTACGCGACCTTGATCTCCTTCTCGTAGACGTGGCCGTTCTCCTCCAGCGTGCGGACGAACTCCTGCGTGAGTTCGGTGTTCGTCGCGTCGTGCGTGTGGCCGTAGTTGTCGAAGTCGACGTCGAACCGCGGGAAGGTCTCCTCGTACTGTTCGTGCCACGCGAGCGCGAACTCCTCGGGCGACGTGTCCTCCTTCTCGGCGTTGACCGCGACGGGGGTGCCGTGCATGTCGGACCCGCAGACGAACGCGGTCTCCTGGCCGAGCGATTCCAGCGCTCGCGCGTACACGTCGCCGCCGACGTACGTCCGGAGGTGGCCGATGTGGAGGTCGCCGTTGGCGTACGGCAACCCGCAGGTGACCACCGCCGGCGCGTCCGCGGGGAACGCCTCGCGCGCGTGAGTGTCCTTGTTGCTCATGGATGTCGTGTCGTGGATGCGGGCCTAAAGCCCGCCGAATCGGGCGAACGGTCCCCGCCTGTGGGCGTCGTCGATCGACTCCGCGAACCCGTCGGGGGCGGCGCGCCGGGATTCACGCCGCCGCCGACGCGACCCCGCTACGGGTCGCGACGACACCGAACGCTCCGCCCGGCGCTGGAGAACCCGCGCATACGCATCGTGTCAGCCGGGCGAGTCACGGTCCGTCGAAGGACTCGATCGTACTTGCCTCTGACGATCGTGTGCATGGGTGTCACGTTCCGTACCTACTTGAGTGTCGGTCGAGGTCTGGACGGTATGCACGCCAGCGCCGCACGATTCGCCGAACGCGTCAGCGAGGAGTACGGGTTCGAGGCCGACATCGAGGAGTTCCCCGACGGGACGAAGACCGCCGCCGACGCCGCCGAGGCCGTCGGCTGTTCGGTCTCGCAGATCGTCAAGAGCATCGTCCTCGTCGCCGACGGCGAGGTGATCGTCGTGCTCACCGCCGGTGACAACCGCGTCGACACGGACGCGCTCGCCTCGGAACTGGGGGTGGGGTCGGTCCGAACCGGGAACCCCGAGGAAGTGAAAGCTGCGACCGGGTGGAGCATCGGCGGGGTCCCGCCCTTCGGACACGAGTCGGACGTGGCGACGTACCTCGACGAGTCGCTGCTCGACCGCGACCGTATCTGGGCCGCCGCGGGAACCCCGGACGCCGTGTTCGCGCTGTCTCCCGACCGGCTGCGCTCGATCGCGGACCCGGAGCCGACGACGGCGTTCGAGTGACGTAAATCGAATGCCGCGATACGAAATCGGCTCGGACGCGCCCGCACGGACCGGGGAGTCCCTCGTCGTCCTCCGTGAACCGCACGTGGATCGACGACGGACCCTTGAACTGTAGGGAATCGAACTATGATCGGAGCGGTCGACTCACTATTCGGGAGTCCGCTTCGAATGTCAAACGAGCCAGCTAGTCGGGGAAACTTCGGGGAGGGCCGGCAGCTATCGAACATCATTCTCGAGTCCGTCACGGAGGTGACCGGGACCGACCCCTCCAGGCTTCCGCCGCTGTATCACGCTGTCGACCCCGACGCATTGGATCGGGTGTTCGCGAGTGACGAGCGAACCGGAGAGCGATTGGGCGACGGGCACGTCACGTTCGTCTATCACGACTGCGTCGTCACGGCCCACGCGGACGGTCGAGTGACCGTAGAACCGATCGACGGCGGTTAGGCGCATGCCCGAACCGGTTCGCGACTCGCTCGAGTCAGCGACTTAGCGTCCGTCGAACAGCGCCGCGACGAGGGTCCGCTCGGCGGCGTGGACGTGCTCGGAAAACGTCGCCGAAGTGATGCCGAGTTCCGCCGCCACCTCCTCTCCCGTGCACTCGCGTGGCCAGTCGTAGTAGCCGGCCTCGAAGGCCGTCCGGAGGACCTCGCGCTGGCGGTCGGTGAGGCGCTCCGCCAGCGTTCGGTGCAGCGTCGCCCGCGAGATCAGCGGCGTCATCGACGGCTTCGACCGCTTCGACGCCAGCGTCGCCTCGGGCGTCTCGTCGAGGAACGTCCCGACGAGCGTCGCGGCGTCGGCGTCGGCCGGGATCTCGGCGACGATGCTGCCCCGGCCGCTCGTCCCCCGGACGGTCTGCGGGAGCGCGCCCAGTTCCGCCAGCCGACGCGCCGGACAGTCACCGGACACCAGGAACTCCAACAGGCCACCGTCCCGGTACGTCTCGACGATCGAGACCTCCGTCCGTTCGTGTACGGACGCGAGCGCCTCGATATCCTCGGGATCGGCGTCGATCGCGTTGAAGAACTCGGCGTACCGGCCGTCAGATCGTGGAAGTAGCTTGGCGAGTTCGAGGGTACAGTCCGCGACCGCGGACGCTCGGAGGAACGGATACGCCGACCGCTCGAAGCTGAACTCCACTTCCAGCACGGTCTCGTTGGCCTCGGCGCTCGTTCCGGACATACCCCCCGATTCGTGGCCGAATCGATGAGCCTTTCGGGCGTTCCACCCGCCCCGGGCTCAGCCGATCGTGACCGTCTCCGAGATCGTCCGGTCGCCGTTGAGCGTCACGGCGACCCCGTACTCGCCGGGTTCCTCGGGGTTGTCGACGGCGGGGTAGCGGACGACGACGGTGTCACCCGACTCGAGCGTGTAGTCGGTGTCGAGCGCGACCGTGAACGAGTAGTCGTTCGTGTTCACGCCGCTGATCGCGACCGATCCCGCCGTTGATGCCTGAGTTCGCCTATCCTCTCCGATCGCGCCGAGTCGCTGTCGCCGTCCGCGAGTCGATCAGTTCAACCCCGCCCGCGCGCTGGCTTCGGGCGTGACTCTCATCGACTCGCTCCCGCCGCGTCCGCTCCGCTCGGCGGAGCTGGAAGCGCTTCGCGACGCCGAGCGCGTCACCGAGGCGGCACCGCTCGGCGTCGACAGCGCGGGGCGAAGCCCCGCGAGCAGCCGGACGGAGTCCGGCGACGACGACGCGATCCGCGCGCTGGCCGTACAGGCAGGCGAGACGATCCACGGCCTCGCTTACGACTCGGAGTCCGGATGGACCGTCGTCGAAAGCCGGGAGGCCGGCGACCCCGAGGACCTGGCGGCCGTCCGCGACGCGCTCAAGAGCTGGGAGGCCCGCCGGGCCGCCGTCGGCGACGGGGAGTAGCCGCCGGGCCGTCCCACGAGCGTCCCTGCTCACCGACCTCGAGTGATGGCGTCGCGACACTCGGTGTCTCGACGCAACCCGGTGCAGATACGAACTACTATATCCGAGCGCGACGTAGCCAGTAGTATGGCAGTAGAGGAGCCGACGGCGGTGGAGTCGCTCGACGCCGGACCGTGTCCCATCGTCGACGCGCTCGAACAGGTGGGGTCGCGCTGGCGACTGGTGGTGCTGCACGACCTTCAGGAGGGCGAAAAGCGGTTCAACGAACTGAAGCGGTCGACCGACGCCAGCGCGCGGACGCTCTCGCGCGTGCTCGACGACCTTCGCGAGATGGGGTTCGTCGAGAAGCGGATGGAGCCGGACGCGCCCGTGGCGACGTTCTACTCCCTCACCGCGAAGGGCGAGTCGCTGTCGCCGGTGTTCGACGAGGTCGAGTCCTGGGCGGGCGAGTGGCTCGAGGACTGCGCCGAGTAGCGTCGCGCCGGCGGGCGGACCCTCGGCCGTCGCGTCCGGTCGTCGGCCACGGGTCACGGCTCCCGGGTACCGATCGACCGATCGACCGGTCGGATCGCCCGGGTTTATGTCCCCGCCCGTTCGCGGGCGAACCGATGAGACGATGAGCGACGGCGGCGAGCCCGATCTCTCTCCGAGTCGCGCCCGAGCGGGAACGCCGGGGGTCGACGACGCCTTCGAGACGACGCACGCCGTGAGCGTCGGCGACGCCCGGGCGCTCCCGCTGCCGGACGACAGCGTCGAGTTGGTCGTCACGTCGCCGCCGTATCCGATGGTCGAACAGTGGGACGACCTGTTTCGGGACCTCGGCGAGAGCGTCGAGGGGTCGCTCTCGGCGGCCGAGGATGGCGACCCCGCGGCCGCCGAGCGCGCCTTCGAGGCGATGCACGACGCGCTGGCTCCGGCGTGGGCAGAGGTCGCGCGCGTGCTCGCGCCCGGCGGCGTCGCCTGCGTCACCGTCGGCGATGCGACCCGGTCGCTGGGCGGGCGCTTCCGGCTGTGGGACAACGGCGGTCGCGTCGCCGACGCCCTCGAGAGCCGGGGGCTCGACCGCCTCCCGGGCGTGCTCTGGCACAAGCCGACGAACTCGCCGACGAAGTTCATGGGCAGCGGCACCCTCCCCCCGAACGCCTACGTCACGCTCGAGCACGAGCGCGTCCTCGTGTTCCGGAACGGGACGCGGCGCTCGTTCCCCGCCGGCGACGAGGCGCGCTACGCGTCGGCGTTCTTCTGGGAGGAGCGCAACCGCTGGTTCTCGGAGTCGTGGGAGGGGCTCGCGGGCGCAGACCAGTCGCTCGGCGGGACCGCCGCCCGCGACCGCTCGGCCGCGTTCCCGTTCGAACTCCCCTACCGACTCGTGAACATGTACTCGACGTACGGCGACCGCGTGCTCGATCCCTTCTGGGGGACGGGGACGACGACGCTAGCGGCGATGGCCGCCGGCCGCGACTCGGTCGGGGTCGAACGCGACCCGGCGCTCGTCCCCGCTTTCGACGAGCGCGTCGCCGACCTCCCCGAGCGCTCGCGCGAGCGCGGGCGTCGCCGCCTGCGCGACCACCGGACGTTCGTGGCCGAGCGCGACGAGGAGCCGGGATACGAGGCGACCCACTACGAGTTCCCGGTGGTCACGAAGGCCGAGCGCGACCTCCGCGTGTACGCGGCTGAGGCCGTACGGGCGACGCCGCTGGGGTATCGCGTCCGCCACAGCCCCGTCTGCGACCCCGAACTCGAACGCGACTCCGACGGGTGAGTTCGTCGGGGAGAAAAGCGAGATACCGATCGCTGCCGGGACCGTTCTCTGCCGGGACCGTTCTCTGCCGGAACCGATCTCCCTCGGGACGCCTAGAACAGCCCGAGGGTGGCCGAGCCGGCCCCGAACAGGCCGAGCGTCACGAGCAGTCGGCCGACGCTCCCGACGAACGTCGCGATCGCGAACCGGACGTAATCCCGCTCCAGCACGGCGAACGCGTAGATCGACAGGGTGTCCGGGAAGAAGGGGACGCACAGCGCCAGCGCCAGGCCGCCGTACCCGTAGCGGCGCGCGAGTTCGACCGTGGCCGACTCCGACCACTCAATCACGTCGAACCGAGAGTTTCGCAGCCACCGGATGAGCGGGCCGGACTGCTTGGCCTCCTGGCCGATGTGAAACGCGAACACCGAGCCGGCGGCCTTCCCGACGCCCGACACGAGGATGATGAGCGTGAGGCGAAGCCAGCCGGGGACGCCGAGGTTCAGCGGCGCGAGCAGGACGACCTCGCTGACGCCCGGTAGCGCGAACGCGATCAGGAACGAGTAGACGAAGATGATCCCGAGCCCGGTCCACCCGGTCGCGGTCTCGACCAGTCGGGAGAGCCAGCCGAAGTCGGGCCACCAGCCGAGGTCGGTGGCCAGCAGTACCGGTCCGAGCGGATCCGCCCCCAGCAGATCCGCGGCGGCCGCGAGCGGAACGGGAGGGACTGTCACGAGTGCACCGCGGGGGCACCGCAGAATAAGTGCGGTGGTTCCCGGCGGGGTCCGCGGGTGGTCGTCGCGGACGCCGTTCCCGACCGGCTACCGGATCTCGTCGAGGTCGTCGAGAAACGCCGCCAGCGACTCGCGGGTGACGTGCGGCATGAGGACGACGCGCGCCTCGCCGGAGCCGGTCCGCGAGAGCCGCCAGCCCAGCTCCCGAAGCGCGGTGAACGCCCCGGGCGCGAGGTCGAACGCCACCAGCGGAAGCTCCGGGTCGACGACGCGGTCGACGCGACCGCGGAGTTCGTCGGCGAACCACGCGGCCAACTCGTCGGCGCGCTCGTACTCCTCGCGGTAGCCGTCGGGCCACAGCGCCGAAAGCGCCGCGACCGCGCTCGCGACGCCCGCGCCCGACCGAGTGCCGGTGAGGCTGGCCTGGGCGGTCGTCTCCAGGTACGGCGTCTCCACGGCGAGGGCGTCCAGGGCGGCGCGGTCGCGCGCGAGCAGTCCGCCGGCGGGCACCGCCGCGCGCCCGACCTTGTGAGGGTCGATCGTCACCGTCGAGACGCCGTCGACGCCGAAGTCCCAGTCGTGTCCCGAGAACGGGAGGTAGAACCCGCCCCAGGCGGCGTCGACGTGGAGCGGGACGCCGGCGTCGACCGCGAGGTCCGCCATCGCGGGGATCGGGTCCACGCGACCGTACTCCGTCGATCCCGCGACGGCGACGACGAGCGCGGCGTCGTCGTCGAGGGCGGCGGCGACGGCGTCTGCGTCGGCCCGGCCGTCGTCGTCGGTCGGCACGGTCCGGAGGCGTACGTCGAGCACGGACGCGGCCTTGTGGAAACTGAAGTGGGCCGATTCGGGGACGACGACGACCGGATCGTCGGCGTCGGCGCGCTCGCGCGCCGAGCGGACTGCCTGAACGTTCGATTCGGTGCCGCCGGTGGTGACGTAGCCGTGTGACGAGACGTCGGACTCGACGGCTCCCTCGGCGTCCGCGAGTCCGGTTATCTCCGCGAGCGCGCCGACGGCCTCGCGCTCCAGGTCCGCGATCGTCTCGTACGTCGCCGGGTCGCCGGGGTTCGTCGCGAGAAAGCGCTCGGCCGCCCGCCGCGCCGCCGGGTGCGGCTCGGTGCACATCGAGGAGAGCACGCGCTCGAACGACTGCGGGCGTCGTTCGTCGACGGGCGACTGCATTGCCGTACCGACGGGGTGAACGGGAGTTAGGGGTTGCGCTTTCGGGCGTCGGGTTCGCGTCCGACGACGGTCAGCGCACGTCGTCGAGGATCAGCTTCTGCTCGGTGCGCTTGACCTCGTGTTGCACGTCGCGGACGGCGTCGATGTTCGCGGAGATGCTCGTGACGCCCTCCTCGACGAGGAAGTCGACCATCTCGGGCTTCGAGCCGGCCTGCCCGCAGATGCTCGTGTCCACGTCGAGTTCGCGACACGTCTCGATCACCTCGCCGATGAGCGAGAGGACCGTCGGGTGAAGCTCGTCGAATCGGTCGGCGACGTTGCTGTTGTTGCGGTCGACCGCGAGCGTGTACTGCGTGAGGTCGTTCGTCCCGAAGGAGGCGAAGTCGATGCCGCACTCGGCCAACTCCTCGATGGCGAGCGCGCTCGCGGGCGTCTCGATCATCACGCCCCAGCGGCGCTTCGCGGGGTCGATGCCGACGGCCTCCATGTGGCCCTTGGCGGCCTCCACGTCGTCGGCGTCGTTCACCAGCGGGAGCATCAGCTCGACGTTGTCGTAGCCCATCTCGTAGAGCCGCTTGAACGCCGTCAGCTCCTGGCGGAACACGTCGGTCTTGTCGAGCGACCGGCGGATCCCGCGCCACCCCATCATCGGGTTGTGCTCGTCGGGCTCGGTCTCCCCGCCCTCCAACTCGCGGAACTCGTCGGTCGGAGCGTCGAGGGTGCGGGCGCGGACGGGCCGGGGGTAGAACTCCTCGGCGACCTCGCGGATGCCCTCGACCAGTTCCTCGACGTACGCGTCAGCGCCGTTGTCCGCGATGAACTTCTCGGGCGTGACGCCCAGCGACAGCACCATGTGCTCGATCCGCAGGAGGCCGACGCCGTCCGCGCCCGTCGCTGCGGCGCGTTCTGCGGCCTCCGGGATGGAGACGTTCACCTTCACCTCCGTCGCGGTCATCGGCTTGACCGGCGTCTCGGGGCGCACGGCCTCGACGGGTTCGTGCTCGTCCTCGCCGCGTTCGGCGGCGCTGCCCCGGCGGATCGTCCCCTTGTCCCCGTCGATGGTGACGACCTGGCCGTCCGAGAGCGCGCTCGTCGCCGAGCCGGTCCCGACGACCGCCGGGACGCCGAGTTCGCGCGAGACGATGGCCGCGTGGCTGGTCATGCCGCCCTCGTCGGTGACGATACCGACCGCGCGCTTCATCGCGGGCACCATGTCCGGCATCGTCATCTCGGTGACGATGAGGTCGCCCTCCTTCACCTGGTCGAGGTGGTCGAGCTTCGTGACGATGCGCACCTCGCCGGAGACGATCCCCGGCGACGCGCCGAGCCCCCGGAACAGGACCTCGTCGTCGCCCTCGCCGCCGTCGGTCCCCGTCGCGGTCGCGCCCGCGACGGTCTCCGCGTCGGAGCCGCCGTTGGTGACGCTCGCGCGCTCCGTGCTCGAGGGGTCGGTTCCGGTCCCGCCCGCCGAGTCGGAGATGGTCGTGATCGGACGCGACTGGAGCATGTACACCTCGCCGTCGTGGATCGCCCACTCCACGTCCTGCGGGTCGCCGTAGTGGTCCTCGACCCGCCGCCCTAGCTCGACGAGTCGCTCGATCTCGGCGTCCGTGAGCACGCGTTCCTCACGCTTCTCGTCGGAGACCGCACGCTCGACGGTCTCGCCCGTCTCGAGGTCCTTCTCCATGAGGATCTTCTTGTCGGCGACGGTCACGTCCTCGACGGCCGCCGTCTCGCGGTCGACGACGTAGTTGTCGGGGGAGACAGAGCCGGAGACGACCGCTTCGCCCAGTCCCCACGCGGCCTCGATGATGATCTCGGGCTCCCCCGTCGAGGGGTGGGAGGTGAACATCACGCCGGACTTCTCGGCGTCGACCATCCGCTGGACGACGACCGCGATGTCGACCTCCGAGTGCGGGAAGCCCTGTCGCTGGCGGTAGTAGATCGCGCGCTGGGAGAACAGCGACGCCCAGCACTCCTTGACGCGCTCGATCAGCGCGTCCTCGCGGACGTTGAGGAACGTCTCCTGCTGGCCGGCGAAGGAGGCGTCGGGGAGGTCCTCCGCGGTCGCCGACGACCGCACGGCGACGAACGCCCCCTCGTCGCCGTCGGCCATCGACCGATAGGCCTCGAGGATCCCCTCGCGGACGGACTCGGGGAGCTCCGTCCCGAGGATAAGCTCGCGGGCCGCCTCCTCGGCCGCGCGCAGCTCGGCGGAGTCCTCGGGGTCGATGTCGACGGCCGCGAACAGCTCCTCGTCGATGCCGGCCTCCTCGATGAACGTCCGGTAGGTACCCGCGGTCACCACGAACCCCGGCGGAACCGGGAGGCCCGCGCCGGTCAACTCGCCCAACGAGGCCCCTTTCCCGCCGACGGTATCCAGGTCGTCGGCGGAAACGTCGTCCAGCCAAAGTACAGCCATTTCGTACGAGAACGGTCCCCGGACGTGACCAAGAAGGTTCCGACAGGCGCAACCGTTCGGGAGTCTGTACTCGGTTCTGAGTACCGCTGCGCCGCGTTCGACCGGTCTCGGCGTCTCGGCCGATCCGGGGGCGATCTTGGGGCGATTCAGGAGCGATCCGAGGGTAATCCGAGGGTGATCCGGGCGGACTAACCGGCGGCGATGGACCGGCATCTCAGGGGACGCGGATCGCGAACTTTTCGACGCCGGCCGTCTCATCACGGGGCATGAGCGATCAGTCGTCTCCCGACGATCCGCCCGAGGAGCCGTACCTCGCGGCGGCCGCGGCCGACCGCTGGGACGTGCTCCGCTACGAGGAAGAGCACGGGGCGGTCCACCGGGTGGTTCCGGCGGGCGCGGGGTCGTCCGTCGTGACGACCTACCGACGGCGGGCGCGGTCGCGACGGCGGATCGTCCTCGCGATCGTTCCGATCGCAGCGGTCGGCCTGCCGGCGGCGGGCTGGCTGCTCGCCGCCTGGTACGGCTTGGCCGTCGGCGCGGTCACGGCCGCCATCACCGCGGCGATCATCGTCCGCAGGCGCGTGGGGGAGGACCCCGACGAGTGGACCGACGTGCCCGAGGTGATCGACGCCAGCGCCAGCGCCGAGACCGCCCGGTCCTACGGACTGGAGAACGAGGCGACGATCCGCGAGGCGAGGGCCTACCTCGACGCCAACCCGGAGGCGAGGCCGGAGCGCTCGCCCGAGGACGCGCTCGAGGCCGCGAGCGGACGCGACCGGACGTAGTGGGTTGATATCGACCGGTCCGAACTGATCTGTGGAGATCCCAAGAAGACGGAACGAATCGGAGGATTTTGACTGAGACGGGGTAACGAGGCGGCTCCGACGAGGCGGCTCCAACGAAGCGACTCCGACGAGGCGGATCCGACGAACCGGTCTCGGCGGCCGGGTCGCTTCCGGCGGTCAGACCTCGATGATCTCGTCGTCCTCGCTCTCGGGCACCCTGACCGATCCCGCGAACGACGTGACCGCGTCGCCGCCGACGGTCGGCCGGTCGCCGGTGGCGCGGACGCGGACGCGACCCGGCCGGTCGACGTAGTGGCCCTGCTCGAACACCATCTCCTCGGGCGTGTCGTCGGCGTCGGCCGGGCCGGCGGGCGTGCCGGGGGCGTCGCTGGCGTCGCCGCCGCTGAAGGCCGCGAAGTGATCGAGGTACGCCCCGCAGGCACCGCTGGCCGTGCCCGTCACGGGGTCCTCGTCGATGCCGCTACCGGGGACGAAACACCGGCCGTGGAGCGTCGCGTCCGCCCCGAGCGCGTCGAAGGTGAACGCGTACACGCCGGCGGCGTCGTGCTCCTCGGCGAGGCTCTCGACGGCGTCGAAGTCGGGGGCCATGTCGCCGAGGTGTTCGAGGAAGTTCACCGGGACGACGAGGAACGGCAGGCCCGAGGAGGCGTACGCGACCGGGAGGTCCGCGCCGATGTCGCGGAAGGCGGCGCTGTCGACGCCGAGCACGTCGCCGAGGCGGTCGTAGTCGACGGCCACCTCGTACACCGTCGGGGCGTTCTGCGTCATCCACACGCGCCCCTCGTCGGTCACCGTTATCTCGATGACGCCCACGTTCGTCTCCAGGGTGTGCGTGCCGGCGTCAATGACGCCCGTCTCGAACAGGCGGGCGTGGGCGGCGACGGTCGCGTGCCCGCAGAGGTCGACCTCTGTGGTCGGGGAGAAGTAGCGCACCCGGCGCTCGGCGGCCTCCGAGGGGCGGAGAAACGCCGTCTCGCTGACGGCGAACTCGCGGGCGATCGCCTGCATCTGCTCGGCGTCGAGTCCGGACGCGTCGGCGACGACGCCGGCGGCGTTGCCGGCCGTCGGTTCGGTCGTGAACGCGTCGACGAGGGCGGCATCCCGGCGGTCGACGCCGTCGGCGTCGCCGGCCGCGGACGCGTCGTCGGCGTCGGCGTCGGAGTTGGAGTCGGAGTCCGTCATGTCCGTCCGTCGGGTCGGCCGCGACAAAACATCACGTGGTCCCCGAACGCCACGCCCGTCTCACCCGTCCCCGTCGGAGGCACCGTCCGGACCCGCCCCCGTCGCCCCGCCCGCATCGCGGTGGACCGCGTCGCCGGCCTCCGGACGCACCGGACCGGCGGCGACCACGTCGCTTCCGAGCCGATCGTACACCTCCTCCGAGGGGAGCCACGAGTCGCGGCCGTACAACTCGGCCGCGCGCTCGGCGGACGTCGAGTGGACTACCGCGCCCAGGCCGACGTGGGCGATGCCCCCGGCGCACATCGGACACGGCTCCGTGCTGGTGTACATCACGAGGTCCGCGCGCTGAGCCGGCGAGAACTCCCGACCCGCGCGGGACGCGAGGGTGAGTTCGGGGTGCCGGCGCACGTCGTCCTCGGTGACGACGGCGTTGCGCTCGCGCATCGCGACCTCGTCGTCCGAGGCGCGCACGAGCACGGAGCCGTACGGGTCGTCGCCGCGGTCGGCGGCGCTGCGAGCCAGTTCGATGGCTTCGCGAACGTGGGCTTCGTGGCGCAGGTCGGCGAAGCGGTCCGGGAGCCGGTCGAGCGACGGTGTCATGTGCGAACGAACGGGCGGATCGATGGTGTAGCTGTCGGCGGTTCGGACGAACCCCGACAGGACTAACCGGCCGGTCCGATACCGTCGATTATGACCGAGATACACGAGGACCAGCGGGTGGCCGTGTTGGCCGACTCGCAGAACCTGTATCACTCCGCACAGAGCGTCTACTCGCGCAACGTCGACTACTCGAAGATGTTGGAGAAGGCCGTGATGGGCCGTCAGCTCACCCGCGCGATCGCGTACGTCATCCGCGCGGACTCCCCCGACGAGGAGACGTTCTTCGAGGCGCTGCGCGACATCGGCTTCGAGACGAAGATCAAGGAGATCAAGACGTTCGGCGACGGCTCGAAGAAGGCCGACTGGGACGTGGGGATCAGCCTCGACGCCGTGACGCTCGCCGACCACGTCGACACGGTCGTGCTGTGCACCGGGGACGCCGACTTCTCGCGGCTCTGCTCGCACCTGCGCCACGAGGGCGTGCGCGTCGAGGTCGTCGCCTTCGAGGAGTCTGCCGCGGCGGACCTCAAGGCGGCGGCCGACTCCTTCATCGACATGAGCGAGCGCGAGGACACGTTCCTGCTATGAGCGGCGACGCGACCCTCGCGGACCTCAGGGTCGTCGCCGACTACCAGTTCGGGGCAGGCGCGGGCGAGGCGCTGTTCCCGGCCGACGAGGACGTGACCGTCCGCCGGTCGACCAGCGGCCGCCCGCGCCAGGTCACCTGCGAGGCCGGACGGATCGTCTCCTACGGGACGGACGGCCGGTTCACCCTCGGCGTCGAGGGGGGACGCCGGCTCCGGGCGTCGCTCCCCCACCCGGAGTACAGCGTCGTCGTCGGCGACGAGTCCGCGCCGTTCGTGCGCGACGGGAAGAACGTGTTCGCGAAGTTCGTCCGGGAGGTGGGCGAGTCGGTCCGCCCGCGCGACGAGGTGGTCGTGGTCCACGACGACGGGACGGTGCTCGCGGTCGGTCGCGCGGAGCTCGCGGCCGCGGAGATGCGCGACTTCTCGACGGGAATGGCTGTGAAGGTCCGGTCCGGCGTCGACCCCGAGTGACAGCGACCCTGCCGATCACAGCACCGCGAGCGCGAGGAGCCACCCCGCGAGCGCGCCGCCGTTCACGAACGGGAGGCCGGCGTGGACGCCGCGGCGGCTGTGGACGAACGCCTGCAGGGCCGCCACCCCGACTAGCGACCCGAGGAGCGCGGCGACCGTCCGGCCCCCGACGCCCCCCTCGGCGACCGCGAGACTGGCGGTCAGCATGGCGGGGAACAGCGCGTCGCCTGCGCCCAGCACGGTCGCCGCCGGCGACCCGGTCGCGTCGGCGTCGCCGACCGTGAGCGCGCGGTCGTCGTAGCCGTCGTCGGTGGGGACGACGAACATCGAGGGGACGCGGAGGTCGGCGCTCGCGCTCGCCATGTCGAGCATGTGGCCGGAGCCGTACACCGCGTAGGCGTCGTAGGCGGTCGCGACGACGAGCGCGACCGCGGCGTACGCCGGGTCGAGGCTCGCGCCGAACAGTCCGGCCGCGCCGGCGACGCCGACCACCGCGACGCCGTTTCGCACGGCGGGCCGGGGGACGCGCCACGCGAGGAGTCCGCCGGCGACGGCGAGCGCCGCGCCCGAGACGGGGCCCAGCAGCGCTGCGGTCGCGAACCACATCGCCGCCGAGAGCGACACGAGCATCACCACGCGGACGACCCACCGGGCCGTGCCGTAGCGGACGACCGCCAGCGACAGGAGGGTTCCGACCACGAGTCCCGCCACCAGCGGGACGAGCGCGTCGCCGCCGTCGCCGTAGCTGACGCCGGTGCCGGCGAGGCGCGGCGCGACCACGACCGCGAGCGCCTGGACCGCGAGGAACAGCGCGCCGACGCCGAGCGCGCCGCGAACCCGGGGGGTGACGCGTCGGCTCACAGGTACGCAGCGACGCCCAGCGCCTCCGCGAGCGGCACGCCAGCCGCGAGCGACCCGAGGAGGTAGCCCCCGATCGCGCCGCCGTTGAGCAGCGGGAGCCCGGCGTGCGGGTTCCCCTTCAGCACCATCCGCAGGAGGACCCCCAGCCCGAGGAAGGTGCCGACGATCGAGAGCAGGGACGGCAGCCCCATCGCGGGGACGACGGGGAGACCGAACGCCGGCGCGGGCGACCAGAACGCCGCCGAGGCGGCCATCACCGCCGGCATCACAGCGTCGCCGAGGCCGATGAAGAACACCTCGCGGTCGGCCTCGTCGGTGCCCTCGGTCGCGCCCTCGGTCGACCCCTCCGCGAGCAGCGAGTAGGACCACTCCAGCGGGATGACGAGCACGACCGGGATGTTGAGGTCGAGCACGCCGTCCGCGAGGTCGAGCATGTGCTCGGTGCCGTACACCGAGATAGCGTCGTACACAGCGAGCACGGAGAGGAGGGCGATCGCCGGGAGGAGTCCGAAGGAGATGCCGAACAGTCCCGCCGCGCCCGCGCCCATCAGCGCTCCCGCGGTGTCGATGACGTACCACTCGGGGTACGCGAGCAGCGCGGCAGAGACGAGGCCGGCGGCGACGAGCGCCGCCGTCCCCGGAAGGAACACCGAGAACACGTACCACGAGAGCGCGCCCGAGGAGGCGACGATGACGAGCCTGACGACCCAGTCGAGGTCGTACTTGAACGCCGCGAGCATCAGCGCCGTGGCGACGAGGATCGCTCCGATGTACAGCCCGGAGTTCGTGGGATCCTGCGGGTCTTCGACGGTCTGGTAACCCGCGGCGTCGAACGTCGGCGCGAGCGACACCGCCCCGACGTGGACGACGAGGAACAACAGGGCCGCGAGGAGGACGCCGCGCGCCGCGCGTGTGTTCATCGACGGCGGCTTAGACCGGCCCGCGTTTGGCGGTTGTGGTTCGGAACGCCCTCGACCGATCCGGGATCTCGGATTCGATATAGCGGTCGAAGATTTATCGAAGCCGTATCGCGATCGACTGCGATACGACCCGAATCGACTGATTTCGACGCTTTCGGCGCTCACGTCCGGTCATTCGCTCGTCTGACGCGGGTTTATACGCGTGGAAGCGCGTCCCCGTGTATGGGAAATCGGGTCGATGACCTCGAAGCGCAAGTCGCCGAGTTGCAGGCCGCGGTCGATGGCCTGACCGAGGAACTGGTCGAAGCCAAAGAGCGGATCTCTCAGTTGGAGCGGTCCAACGCCGTCGAGGCCGACCCCGTCGAGGACCACAACCCCAACGCGGAGTTCGTCCCCAACGAGTCCGCCACCGCCGGGAACGCCAACGGGAGTTCGACGGGCGCGGCCGACGACGGCCGGGTCATGGCCGACGACGAGGACGACGCCCAGAAGGCGGCGCGCGGTGCCGACGGCGACGGGGCGGAGGGAGCCGACGACGACGCCGACTCCACCGACGACGACTCCGACGACATCATCGTCGCGTAACGCCGCCAGCGACGCCTCCGGGCGGGGCGTCACGGCTCACGACACACACCACGCCCCCAACCACACGCATGCACATCACCGAACTCGTCCTGGACAACTTCAAGAGCTTCGGGCGGCCGACGCGGATCCCCTTCTACGAGGACTTCACCGTCATCACGGGCCCGAACGGCTCCGGCAAGTCGAACATCATCGACGGGGTGCTGTTCGCGCTCGGCCTCGCCCGGACGCGCGGCATCCGCGCGGAGAAGCTGACCGACCTCATCTACAACCCCGGCTTCGAGGACGACGAAGGGCCCTCCGGGGACCGGGAGGCCAGCGTCGAGGTCGTCCTCGACAACGCCGACGGCACCCTCGACCGCTCGCAGGTGGTGAGCGCCGCCGGCAGCGACGACATCGGCGACCACGAGGAGATCACGATCAAGCGCCGGGTGAAGGAGACCGACGACAACTACTACTCGTACTACTACCTCAACGGGCGCTCGGTCAACCTCTCGGACATTCAGGACCTGCTCGCGCAGGCAGGGATCACGCCCGAGGGCTACAACGTCGTCATGCAGGGCGACGTGACCGACATCATCAACATGACGCCCCACGAGCGCCGGGGGATCATCGACGAGATCGCCGGCGTCGCCGAGTTCGACGCGAAAAAGGAGGACGCCTTCGGCGAACTGGAGACAGTCGAGGAGCGCATCGACGAGGCCGACCTCCGCATCGAGGAGAAGGAGGAACGGCTCGACCAGCTCGCCGACGAGCGCGAGACCGCCCTCCAGTACCAGGACCTCCGCGACGAGAAGCAGGAGTACGAGGGGTACCTCAAGGCCGCCGAGTTGGAGGAGAAGCGCGCCGACCTCGAGGAGACGCGCGAGTCGATGGCGAGCAGGGAGGACGAACTCGAGGAGCTTCGGGCGGAACTCGACGAGCGCCAGGCCCGCGTCGACGACTTCGAGAGCGACCTCGACGAGATCAACCGGGAGATCGAGCGGAAGGGCGAGGACGAACAGATCGCGATCAAATCCGAGATCGAGGAGATCAAAGGCGAGGTCTCTCGGTTGGAGGGGAAGATCGAGAATCAGCGCGAGCGCGTCGAGGAGGCCGAGGGCGAGCGCCGCGAGGCGTTCGTCGCGATCGACAAGAAGGACGAGGAGATCGACGAACTCGAGTCCGACATCCGGGAGACGAAAGTCGAGAAGGCGAACGTGAAGTCGACGCTGACCTCGAAGCGGACCGATCTGGCGGACGTGCAGGCCGAGATCGACAGCGTCGACACGGAGTTCGACGAGCTGAAGGCGGATCTGGCCGAGAAGAAGGAGACGCTCGAGGAGCTGCGGAGCGAGAAGAACGAGCTCCAGCGCGAGAAGGACCGCCTCCTCGACGACGCGCGCCGGCGTTCGAACGAGATCGGCGACACGGAGGAGGAACTCCAGGAGACGCGCGAGGCGATCCCCGACCTGAATGAGCGCGTCTCGAACCTCCACTCGGAGCTGGACAAAGCGGAGAAGAACAAGGTCAACATCGACGGCGTCATCGAGGACTTACGCGGCGAAAAGGAGGAGTACCAGGACGAACTCGAGGAGGTCGACGCGGAGATCCGCGAGATGCAACAGGAGTACTCGAAGCTCGAGGCGCGGGCGGACGACTCCGGTGACACGTCGTGGCCGCGGGCGGTGACCGAGGTGAAGAACGCGCAGTTCTCCGGCGTCCACGGTCCGGTCGGCGAGCTCGCGTCGGTCCCCGGCGAGTACGCGACGGCGTGTGAGACCGCCGCCGGCGGTCGGCTCGCGAACGTCGTCGTCGACGACGACGGCGTCGGCTCCGACTGCATCGACTACCTGAAGCAGCGCAACGCGGGGCGCGCGACGTTCCTACCCATCACGGAGATGGACGAGCGCGGCCTGCCGTCGCTGCCGAACGATCCCGGCGTCGTCGACTTCGCGCGCAACCTCGTCGACTACGACGCGGAGTACGAGGGGATCTTCTCGTACGTGCTCGGGTCGACGCTGGTCGTCGAGGACATGGACACGGCCCGGCACCTGATGGGTAACTACCGGATGGTCACCCTCGACGGCGACCTCGTCGAGAAGTCCGGTGCGATGACCGGCGGCTCCGGCGGCGGCTCCCGCTACTCCTTCTCGAAGTCAGGGAAGGGGAAGCTGGAGCGCGTCGCCGAGGCGATCCACGAACTCGAGGACGAACGCCAGCGGATCAAATCCGAGATCGCCGACGTCGACGACGACCTGGAGGACGCCCGGTCGCGCGCGTCCGACGCCGCCGAGAAGGTCAGGGACATCGAGTCGGACATCGACCGCGTCGAGGAGCAACTCGAGACGAAAGAAGAGCGGGTCGGCGAGCTGGAGGACCGCCTCGAGGAGCTGCGCGAGGAGCGCGAGTCCGTCGACGAGGAGATGACGGCGCTGGACGGCGAGATCGAGGAGGCGGACGAGGAGATCGCGTCGATCGAGGCGGACATCGAGGAGTTGGAAGCCGAGTTGGCCGACTCGAAGATTCCCGAGCTGTCGGCCGAGGCAGACGAGATCCGCGCGGAGATCGACGACCTCGAGGAGCGGATGGACGACCTCGACGGCGAACTGAACCAGCTCCAACTGGAGAAACAGTACGCCGAGGAGGCCGTCGACGACCTCCACGACACCGTCGAGGAGGCGCAGTCGAAGAAGGCCGACGCCGAAGAGCAGATCGACGAGTACGAGGAGCAGATTGCCGAGAAGGAGTCGACGCTGGAGGAGAAACGCGACGCGATAGCCGAGTTGGAGGACGAACTCGCGGACCTCAAGGAGGAGCGCGAGGGCGTCAAGGAGTCGCTCCGAGAGGCGAAGGCCGAGCGCGACGACCAGGAGAACGAGGTCGAGCGCGTCGTCTCGACGCTGGAGTCGCTGCGCGAGACCGCAGAGCGCCTGGAGTGGGAGATCGACTCGCTGGAGGAGCAGGTCGGCAGCTACGACCCCGAGGAGATCCCCGACCACGACACCGTCGAGTCCGAGATCGACCGGCTGCAAGAAGCGATGGAGGAGCTGGAGCCGGTGAACATGCTCGCGATCGACGAGTACGACGACGTGCAGGCGGACCTCGACGACCTCCGGGAGCGCCGCGACGTGCTCGTCGACGAACGCGAGGCCATCGAGGAACGGATCGACCGCTTCGAGTCCCAGAAGCGGGCGACGTTCATGGACGCCTACGAGGCGATCGACGAGCAGTTCACCGAGATATTCCAGCGGCTTTCCGCCGGGACCGGTGAGCTGGTCTTAGAGGACCCCGAAGATCCCTTCGAAGGGGGGTTGACGATGAAGGCCCAACCGGGGGACAAACCGATCCAACGGCTCGACGCGATGTCGGGCGGAGAGAAGTCGCTGACGGCGCTGGCGTTCATCTTCGCCATCCAGCGGCACAACCCCGCGCCGTTCTACGCGCTCGATGAGATCGACGCCTTCCTCGACGCGGTCAACGCCGAGCGCGTCGGCGAGATGGTCCACGACCTCGCGGGCGAGGCCCAGTTCGTCGTGGTCAGCCACCGCTCGGCGCTGCTGGAGCGCTCCGAGCGCGCCATCGGCGTGACGATGCAGTCGGACAACGTCTCGGCCGTGACGGGCATCCAGTTGG
This sequence comes from Halobaculum sp. CBA1158, assembly GCF_021431925.1. Classification (NCBI taxonomy): domain Archaea; kingdom Methanobacteriati; phylum Methanobacteriota; class Halobacteria; order Halobacteriales; family Haloferacaceae; genus Halobaculum; species Halobaculum sp. CBA1158. The sequence goes on from NZ_CP090371.1 coordinate 1,432,953, forward strand.
GTGAGGACGGCGAGCCGGTGCCGGAGGTGCAGGCGGATGATTGACGCCCCGGGCGACGTGCGCGAACTCGGTCCCGGCGACGGCGGGACCGACGACGACGAGGTCGAGCCGGTCGAACTGCTCGTCAACCTCGCGGAGGAGGGGGAGATCGACCCGTGGGACATCGACGTGGTCGAAGTGACCGACGCGTTCCTCGACCGGCTCGACGAGGCAGACATCCGGACGGGCGGTCGCGCCCTCTTCTACGCGAGCGTCCTCCTTCGGATGAAGTCCGACGACATGCTCGCGGCCGACGACGACGACCCCGAGGACGAACTCGAGCCGTGGGAGCGGGCGTTCGAGGGCGGCGGCGAGATGGCCGGCGAGGGCGCGCCGATCGACGACGGCTTCGACCCCGTGAACGCGCTGGAGGACGAGATGGACCGCCGGTTGGAGCGCAAGAGCACCCGCGGCTCGCCCGAGACGCTGGACGAACTCGTGCGGGAACTTCGCGAGGCCGAGCGGGGCACCTGGTGGAAGGAGTCCAGGGAGTACGACACCAGCGAGTCGCCGACCGGGTTCTCCCGGGGGACGCAGACGCTGGAGTATCGAGGGGCCGAGGACCTCAGACAGGAGGGCGAACCGGACGAGGACGACGTGACCGGGACGACCCACGAGGAGGACATCGAGGCGGTCATCGACGACGTGCGCGCCGCGTTGCACCCGCAGTACGAGCGCGGGCGGGCGGAGGTGCTGTTCCGAGAGGTCGCCGACACCGGTAGCACAGCGGTGATGACGTACCTCGCGATGCTGTTTCTGGCGCACCGCGGCGAGATCACGCTGGAGCAGGACGACCTGTTCGGCGATCTCTGGGTGCGCGACGCCGGCGTCGCCGCCGCGGGCGACGAGGCGATCGCGGACTAAATACCGGTCCCCGATCCGGCTTCGTTACTCGTCCAGATACTCGTCCACGAACAGCCCGACGCGCTCGCGGGTCTCCTCGGGCACGGCCTCGGCGGGCGTGTTGATCGTCCCCTCGAGCGAGCCGTGGGCCTCGCAGTCCATCTCGTCGGGGAAGGTGCGGACGGCTTCCTCGACGGTCTCTTTGATCGCCTCCTCGTTGGCGGCGGCGTTCTCCAGCACCTCCTCCAGCGTCACCTCGGCGTCCTGTTTCCACACGTCGTAGTCGGTGACCCCGGCGACCGTCGCGTACGCCATCTCGGCCTCGCGGGCGAGCTTCGCCTCCGGGATCGCGGTCATGCCCACGAGATCCCAGCCCTGGCTCTTGTAGAACTCCGACTCGGCCTTCGTGGAGTACTGCGGTCCCTCGATGCAGACGTAGGTCCCCTCGTCGACGACGTCGGAGTCGGAGCCGAGGTCGCCGAGCGCGCGCTCGGCCGCGTCGGCGAGGTGGTCGGCCAGCTTCGGCGAGTACGGGCGCGTGAACGGCTGGTGGACGACGATCCCGTCGCCGAAGAAGGAGAGGTCTCGGTGTTTCGTCCGGTCGTAGATCTGGTCGGGGACCACGAGCGTCTGCGGCGACAGCTCCTCCTTCAGTGAGCCGACGGCGTTGCTGGCGATGACGTACTCGACGCCCGCCTGCTTCAGCGCGTGGATGTTCGCCTTGTACGGCAGGTCCGTGGGCGAGCGCTGGTGGTCGGGGCCGTGCCGGGGGAGGAACACGACCTCGCGGCCGGTGTCGCCGAACTCGCCGATCTCCAGGTCCGCGGAGGGCTCGCCGAAGGGAGTGGTGACTGACTCGGTGCGCGTGTTTCGCAGCGGGAGCGCCTCGTAGATCCCGCTGCCGCCGATGAAGCCGATGGTCATTCGTGACTCACGGTTCCGGCGGTTCGGGCTAAAGCGATGTGGATCCGATCGGGAGAGGGATCACCTCGCCGATCGGAACGCGGATCCACACGTCTTTGTACGACGACGAGGGAGAGAACTCGGACCCATGCTACTCGCCGGAACCGTCGTCGCCGACGCCGAGACGGTCATCGAGAACGGCGCGGTCGTCGTCGACGGCGACCGGATCGTCGCCGTCGGCGACGAGGCCGGTCTCCGCGAGCGCTACCCCGACCACGCGCGCCGCGAGTTCGGGATCGTCGCCCCCGGCACCGTCGGCGCGCACGTCCACTCCGTGCAGTCGCTCGGCCGGGGGATCGCCGACGACGCCGCGCTGCTCGACTGGCTGAACGACCACGTGCTGCCGATGGAGGCCGGGCTCGGTGCCGATGGAATGCGACTCGCGGCCGAACTCGGCTACCTGGAGTGCATCGAGTCGGGCGTCACCACCGTGATCGACCACCTGTCGGTCCACCACGCCGACCAGGCGCTGGCGGCGGCCGTCGACTCGGGCATCCGCGCCCGCGCCGGCAAGGTGCTGATGGACACGAACGCCCCCGACGGCCTCAGCCAGGAGACGGAGCGGGCGCTCGCGGAATCGGAGGCCCTGATCTGGAACTACCACGGAGCCGACGACGGCCGGATCCGCTACGCCGTCACCCCGCGGTTCGCCGTCACCTGCACCGACGAGTGTCTGCGCGGCTGTCGCGACCTCGCCGACGCCTACGACGGCGTCCGGATCCACACCCACGCCTCCGAGAACACCGACGAGATCGGCGTCGTCGAGGAGCGTACCGGCAAGCGAAACGTCGCGTACCTCGACGAAGTGGGCCTCACCGGCGAGGACGTGATCCTCGCCCACTGCGTCCACACCGACGAGACGGAACGCGAGATCATCGCCGAAACCGGGACGCACGTGACGCACTGCCCGTCCTCGAACATGAAGCTCGCATCCGGGATCGCGCCCGTCGAGGACTACCTCGCGCGCGGCGTCACCGTCGCCCTCGGCAACGACGGCCCCCCGTGCAACAACACGCTCGACCCCTTCACGGAACTGAAGCAAGCCAGTCTGCTCGCGAAGGTGGACGCGCGCGATCCCACGGCCGTCGACGCCGCCACGGCGTTCCGGATGGCGACCCGAAACGGTGCCGAGGCCGCCGGGTTCGAGGCGGTCGGCGCGCTCCGTGAGGAGTGGAAGGCCGACGTGATCGGCATCGACACGGACCTGACGCGGGCGACGCCGATCCACGACCCCGTGGGCCACCTCGTGTTCGCGGCCCACGGCGACGACGTGGCGTTCACGATGGTCGACGGCGCGGTGCTGTACGACGAGGCCGACGGCGGGCACCGGACGCTCGACGCCGAACGGATCCGTCGCGAGGCGAACGCGTTCGACGTGCCCGGCGTCGACGCCTGAACCGGCCGACCCGGGCCAGCCCGTCAGTTAGTCAGTCAGTCCGCGACCGCTCCGCCTCCGCCGCCTCCACGTGCCCGCGAGTGAACCCGGGTACCTCGTCGTCGCGCTCGATCCGGTGGACGGTGTACCAGTCGACGGCCGCGACCTCGTCGGGCGCGGCCGGGTACGGGTCGCCAGTCTCGTGCTCGGCTAGGCAGACGACGTTCAGACACGGCTCGCCGGTGTCTAACTCGAACACGCCGCTGGTGACGGCCACGACCTCGCCCACCTCGACGGCGACCTCCTCGCGGAGTTCCCGGCGGACGGTGTGTTCAATTGCGTCCGCGTCTCCGGGCTCGGATTCGAGGGTGCCGCCAGGGAGTCCCAGCGTCCCCGGCGCGTGGTCTTCGTCGGCACCGCGCTCGATCAGCAGGTACTCCGGGTCGCCGTCGCTGAGGCGGTACACCGCGGCGTCGACGTTGACGACGTAGCTGTCGACCATACGTCCGCTCCCGACGGACGCGTGAAAGCCGTTCGGTCCCCGTGTTCCGTGATACCACGCGTGAGAAGCGTTCAAGGCCCGCCTTCGCTTCAGAGGAGATATGACCGGTTCCCCCTCCTCAGCGCACGCGTCGGATCTCGTCGAGGGGGATCTCCTCCGACCGATGTTGCGCGTCGCGTGGCCGCTGGTGTTGATCCAGTTGCTGCAGGTCATGTACAACGTCGCGGACACCTTCTGGCTCGGTCGGCTCTCGGCCGACGCCGTCGGCGCGCTCTCGCTGGCGTTCCCGATCGTGTTCCTGTTCATCAGCGTCGGCGGCGGCTTCACCGCCGCGGGGGCGATCCTCGTCGCCCAGCACACCGGCGCGAGCGCCGCCAGTTCCGGCAGCGACCGCGAGGCGGGCAGAGTCGCCGGCACGGCGCTGGGGTTCGTCATGATCGTCGCGACGGCACTCGGCGCGCTCGGGTACGTCGCCGTCGAACCGGCGCTGGCGCTCATTCCAGCGGACGCGGCGACCGCGACGGAGGTCGTCCCGCTGGCGGCGGCGTACATGCGGGTGTTCTTTCTCGCGACGCCGTTCCTGTTCGGCTTTTACGCGTTCGTCGCGCTGATGCGCGGCTTCGGCGACACGCGCGCGCCGCTGCGGGTGATGGTCGTCTCGGTCGCGTTCAACGTCGCCCTCGACCCGGTGCTCATCTTCGGGTGGGGACCCGCCCCCGCCCTCGGCATCGAGGGGGCCGCGTGGGCGACGTTCGCCGCCCGCGCGGTCGCGACCGTGGTCGGCTGGTACGTGCTGTTCGGCACCGACGCGGGGCCCGAGATCCGCCTCGGCGACCTCGTGCCGGACCCCGAGATCGTCCGGCGGATCGTCCGACTGGGCGTCCCCTCGGCGCTGGAGCAGTCCGGCGTCTCGCTGGCGTTCGTCGTGCTGACGGCGCTGGTGGCGACGTTCCCGCCGGCGGTCGTCACCGCCTACGGACTCGGGAACCGCCTCATCTCGCTGGTGGTGTTGCCGGCGATGGGGCTCGCGCAGGCGGTCAACACCGTCGTCGGGCAGAACCTCGGAGCCGAGCGTCCGGACCGCGCGTGGCGGGCCGTCCGGGCGGCGCTGGGCGTCGTCGCGGCCGTGATGCTCCCGGTCGCGATCCTCGCGGCCGCGTTCCCGGTGCCGATCGTGCAGGTGTTCCTCCCCCCGGGGTCGCCCGACGCCGCGGGGACGATCGACTACGCGGTGACGTACCTCCGGGTCGCCTCGGTGATGTTCGTGTTCCTCGGGGTGTTCGAGGTCATCCGCGGCACCTTCCGGGGGGCCGGTCGGACCACGACGGCGCTGGCGCTGTCGCTGGTCGCCGTCTGGGTCGTCAGGGTACCCGCGACGTACGGGGCCGTCTTCGTGTACGACTTCGGCACGACGGGGATCTGGTGGGCCGTCGTCGCCGGCGACGTGGTCGGTGCGATCGTCGGCCTGGCGTGGCTCTACCGGGGCACCTGGACGAGCGCCGTCGTCGACCCGCCGGCGGGCACGCCGGCCGACGATTGACGCGAGAGACACGCGGGTCGTTCACGATTCTTCCCCGTGCTCTCGAACGGTCGAGACGCTCGAACTGAGCCGGGTCCCGTCCCCGTTCGATCAGATCACCGCGCCGCTCTCTAGCACGGCGATCAGCACAGTAAGCATCGGGATCGACGCCACGGTCGTCACGAGGATGACGGTGCTCACGTACTCGGGGACCGAGACGCCGCCGATCTCGAGGTCCTCGGCGAACGCGCCGACGAGGATGAGCGGCGTCACGGCGGCGGGCATCGCCGACTCGAGGACGAACACCCGCGCGACCGTCGCGTCCTGAAAGCCGACGGCGACCGCGACGGCGACGGCGACCGCGGGCGCGACGACCATCTTCAGGACGGACGGCGTCGCGGCCTGCGAGAAGGCCGCGCCGTAGTCGGTCTTCGAGAGCTGGATCCCGAGGATCAGAAGCATCACCGGGATCGACGAGTCGCCGACCAGTTGGAGCGTCTGCATCGCCGTACCGTCGGCGGGCGGCACGGCTCCGAACGCCCGCGCGCCGAGCGCGACCGGGACCGCCCAGACGAGCGGGATCTTCAGCACGCGCCGAACCCCCTGGACACCCCCGCCGCCGCCGGCGCGCGAGGCGACGTACACGCCGACGGTGTAGATGAGCACCGACTGGATCGCGAGATACAACACGGCGGCCGGTCGACCCCCGCTCGGGAACGCGAAGTCAGAGAGCGGGATGCCGTAGTTGCCGCAGTTGGGGAACGTCGCCGCGAGCACGAGCGCCGAGAGCCGGGGCTCCGACTCGCCGAGCAGTCGACCCACTCCCTCGGCGACGACGAGCATGCCGAGGATGTAGGCGGTCACCGCGACCGTCATCCGCGCGATGGTCGCGCCCGAGAAGGCGGCGGTCGCGAGGCTGTGGAGCACGAGCGCCGGCGCGAGCACGTACACGACGACCGTGTTCAGCGGGCCGGCGTCCACGTCGCTGGCGTGCCCGAGCGCGAAGCCCACCGCCGCGACGGCGACGATCGGGAGGACCGCACCCGCGAAGATGTCGAGAAGCGCCACGACGTTCGATGTCGCCGGGGACGGCAAGAACCGTTCGGCTCCGGCAGCCGGGGCGACCGATCGCCCGCGATCGGAGTCGGTCCCGTTACGGATCCCGGAAGTCCACGCCGGAGAACTCGAATCGAGCGCCGCCGTCGTCGCTCTCGCCGATATCGATGCGCCAGCCGTGCGCGTCGGCGACGCGTTTGACGATGCTCAGTCCGAACCCGGTTCCGCCCTCGGCCGTGGTGTAGCCGGCGTCGGAGACGCGATCCCGTTCCGACGGCGGGATACCGGGGCCGTCGTCGGCGACGAAGAACCCGGAGTCGGTCGAGCCGACCGTGACGGAGACGCCGTCGCCGCCGTGTTCGACGGCGTTGGCGACGAGGTTCTCCAGGAGCTGGCGCAGTCGGTTCTCGTCGGCCTCGACGGCGAACTCCGACTCGGCCGAGAGCGTCGCGTCCCCGGTCTCGATCGTCTCCCAGCACGCCCTGGTGACCTCCGCGACGGGGACCGGTTCGACATCGATAGCACCCTCGCCCTCGCGTGCGAGCGCGAGGAGGTCGTCGACGAGGTCGTCCATCCGGGTCAGCGCTCTGTCGATGTGATCGATGTGCTCGCTGTCGACCTCGTCCGCCAGCAGCGTCAGCCGTCCGTTCGCGACCGTCAGCGGATTTCGCAGGTCGTGGCTCACGACGCTGGCGAAGCGATCCAGCCGTTCGTTGCGCTCGATCAACTCGGCCTCGCGGGCCTTCTGGTCGCTGATGTCGCGGTCCATCGCGACGAATCGATCCGCCCCGTCAAGGTCGAGTCGGATCAGGTGGATCTCGACGGGGAACGTCGAGCCGTCGCGGCGACGGAGTTCCCCCTCGAAGCGGTGGGGCGTGTTCGACGGGCAGTCGGCCCAGAAGTCTCGCGCGCGGTCCGGATCGACCTCCGTGTCGACATCCCAGGCCCGCTTACCGATCAACTCCTCCTCCTCGTACCCCAGCTCCTCGCACATTCGCTGGTTCACGTCGCGCAGGACGCCGTCGGCGTCGTGGGTCACTATCATGTCCGGCGAGTTCTCGAACAGCGCCTCCAGGCGAGCGGTGCTCGACCGGAGTCGCTCCTCTCGCTGCCTGCGCTTCGTCACGTCCGAGAGGAACCAGACGAGCTGGCTCACGCGCCCGTCGTCGTCCTCGATCGGCGAGACGTCGACGTGCACCCAGAACGGCTCGTCGTCGGCGTCGTACGCCCGAACGTCGGCGGCGATCGGCTCGCGCTCCTCAACTGCATCTCGGATCGTCGCGACCGTCTCCGGGTCGGTTTCGGGGCCGCGAAGGAGCTCCCAGTCGAGTCCGAGCGCCTCTTGGGTGTCGTAGCCGGTCAGCTCCTCGAACCCCTCGTTGACGTAGACGACGGGGTTGTCCGCCACCGTCGGATCGGTGATCACGATCCCGACGGACGCCGCGTCCAACGCGTTCGTCTTCAGCTCCAGCTCCGATTCCAACTCGTCGCTGCGGCCCAACTCCTGAACGATACAGACGTGCCCGCCGTCGTCCATCTGTGTCAACACGAGCTGCTCGGGGACGAGCCGTCCGCCCTCGGTGACGCCGGTCGACCGCCCGCGCCACGTGCCCTCGCTCTCCAGTTCCGGAAGGATCTCCTCGTTGAACCGACGGGTCTCGTCGGACGGGTACAACACCTCCCAGTGACGGCCGATCAGCTCCGCGCGGTCGCGGTCGTACACCTCGGCGTACGCCTCGTTCATGTACTGATACACGCCGCCGTCGTCGATGATACCGATCCCCTCCTCGGCCGACTCGATCGCGAGAAACCCCTTCCGGACCTGCCGTTCCGCCCAGTACTTCTCGACGAGGTTCTCCACCTTGTTGGCGAGCACCGGGTACTCCTCGGTGCCTCCCTTCTGCAGGTACTCGTCGACGCCGGCGGAGATCGCGCGGCTCGCGATCTCCTCGCTCCCCTTCCCCGTGAACAGCACGAACGGGACCTCTACCTCCGCCTCCCGGATCGCCGCGAACAGCTCCAGCCCGTCCATGCCCGGCATGTCGAAGTCGCTGACGACGCAGTCGTACGTCTCGGCGTTCTCCCGGAGTTCCGCTAGTGCGGCCGACGGGTCCGTGATGCCGGTGGTGTCGGCGTCGGGAAGCTCTCGCTCCAAGTAGGTCGCCGACAGCTCGACCATCTGCTCGTCGTCGTCGACGAGCAGCACCGAGAGCCGTTCGGGCCCCCCGCCGAACGGGGCGAGCTCACCGAGGGGTGACGAGGCCATGCCACCCGTGTTTCCAAGAGAGCGACATAACTGAATCCCTTCGTGTAAAACTATTCATATTTGTGACGTGGGCGCGGTTGCGCTGTCGCAGACCGACCGGTGAACCGGGATCGAGTCGGGTCGTGCGTCGGGCCCGAACTCGGACCCGCCGAGTTACTCTCCCGCGTCGAGCAGCCGGTAGCCGTCCGCCGTCCGGCGGACGACGTCTCGTTGCTCCATCTCCTCGAGCACCTCGCCGACCCGTCCGGGTTGGGCGATCTCCATTTCGATCCGGTCGATACCGTGGAACTCCGCGAGGTAGTGGCGCACGTCCTCCAGCGTGAACGCTTCCTGGTCGGCCTGCTCCATCGCGCCGCTGGTCAGGTCGATCATGTCCTCGATGAAGTTCCAGGGGTACACCATCCAGGTCCACTCCTCCAACTGCTCGCCGACGAAGTCCGGCTCGAACTCGGAGGTCTGGAGCAGTTGCAGGGTCGCGGTCTTCACCTCGCCGCAGTCGCGCTCGGTGACGTACTCCTGTGCGCGCTTGATCGACCCGCCGGTGTCGGCGATGTCGTCGATGATGAGCACGTCCTTGTCGGAGACGCTCCCCTCCGGCATCGGGTAGCGAACGGTCGGCTCGCCGGACTTCTCGGCGGTGCCGACGTAGTGTTCCATCTTGAGGCTCGTCAGGTCGTTGAGCCCGAGGAAGTCGCAGACGCACCGACCGGCGAACCAGCCGCCTCGGGCCAGCGCGACGACCACGTCGGGTTCGAAGTCGACCGCCTTCACCTGATTCGACACGTCCCGACAGAGTCCGTAGATGTACTCCCAGTTCGTGACGGTACAGTCGAAGTCGTCCGGGAGATCGCTCATTACCCGGTCGTGGTGGTGGCGGTCGTATAAGGGTTTACAGGTGCGGCCGCGACAACTGGACGGGCGAGCCGCCGGCCGCAGGCTCGCGGGACAATATCGGCCCACAAGGAAACGCATTTACAACCGCCGGGACTGTGCTTAGGTAATGAGCGGGACGCCGCCCTCGACGCGCAGCCTCGCCGTTGAGTCGGGTGTCCGCCCCGTCTTCTCCGCGAAACCGAAACGTGTGTGATATCGTTCTCGGCCTGGCGTAGCGGCCGGTCGGGGGTGAGTTCCGGTTCGCCGTCGAGTCGCCCACTACCACCGACGAACGCGACACACGCGACATGTCCGACGAACGCGACACACGCGACCCATCCGACACACCCACATCATGACCATCCACCACGACACCTTCGCCGGCGTCTACCCGGCGATGACGACGCCGTTCACCGACGGCACCGACGAGGTCGACCACGAACAGCTCGCGGCCGATGCGCGACGGCTCGCCGACGCCGGCGTCGACGGGCTCGTCCCGGTCGGTTCGACCGGCGAGGCCGCGACGCTCACGCACGACGAACACGCCGAGGTCGTCGAGACCGTCGTCGACGCCGTCGACGTGCCCGTCATCGCGGGCACCGGCTCGAACTCGACGCGCGAGGCGCTCGATCTGTCCGAGCGCGCGGCCGACGCCGGGGCGGACGCGATCCTCCTCATCTCGCCGTACTACAACAAGCCTGAGCCCGCAGGCCAGTACAACCACTTCGCGACCATCGCGGACGCCGTCGACCTCCCGCAGGTCGTGTACAACGTCCCGAGCCGGACCGGCCTGAACCTCGACGTGGACACCGTCGTCGACCTGGCGGCCCACGAGAACGTACAGGGGTACAAGGCGGCCTCGGGCGACGCGAACCAGATTTCGGAGATCATCGAGCGCACGCGCGACGAGGAGTTCGACGTGCTCTCGGGGGACGACGGGATGACGCTCCCGCTCATGTCGATGGGCGCGACGGGCACCATCTCCGTCACCGCCAACGTCGAGCCCGAACGGACCGCCGAACTGGTCCACGCGGCGCTGAACGGCGACTTCGAGCGCGCCCGCGAGATCCACCACGGACTCGGCCCGCTGACGCGCGCGCTGTTCCGGGAGACGAACCCGATCCCGGTGAAGGAGGCGATGGGGATTCGGGGCTACGGCCCCGCCGAGATGCGCCCCCCGCTGACGCGCGGCAGCGACGAGACCCTGCGCGTGCTGACGGACCTGCTCGCGGAACTGGAGGCCGACCGCGACGGCGACGCCGACCACGACGGCGACTCGACCGGAACGGGGGCCTGAGATGGCGACCGAGACGGGCGGTCCGAGCGGTTCGGTCCGCCTCGCCGTGACCGGGGCGGGCGGCCGCATGGGTCGGGAGGTGATCGAGGCCGCGAGCGACCGCGCGGACTGCGCGGTCGCGCTCGCGGTCAATCGCTCGCCCGTCGACCCGGTCGCTGGCGTCGAGGTTCGCGACGCCGACGACCTCCCCGCCCTGCTCGCGGAGGCCGACCCGGCGGTGGACGTGCTCGTGGACTTCACCGGCCCCGACTCCAGCGTGGAGTACGTCGCCGCCGCCGCGGACGCCGGCGTCGCCTGCGTCGTCGGGACGACCGGGTTCGACGAGGGACAGGAGGCCGCGCTCGCCGACGCCGCCGGGACCGTGCCCGTCCTGCGCGCCTCGAACTTCTCGCGTGGAATCGCGGCGCTGCGCCGGGCCGTCCGAGCGGCCGCCGGGGCGCTTCCCGGCTACGACGTGGAGGTCACGGAGACCCACCACAACGGGAAGGTCGACGCGCCCAGCGGCACCGCGCTCACCCTGCTGGAGGACGTCGAGGACGTCCGATCGGACCTTGACGAGCGCGTCCACGGGCGCGAGGGCGACGCCCCGCGAACCGACGGAGAGATCGGCGTTCACGCCCGCCGCGCGGGCGACATCGCCGGCGAGCACGAGGTGCTCATGGCCGGCGACGAGAACGTCCTCGAATTGACCCATCGCGCCGGTTCCCGGCGCGTGTTCGCCGCCGGCGCGCTCGACGCCGCGGCGTGGCTGGCCGGCCGCGACGCCGGCGAATACGACTTCACGGAGGTACTCGAATGACGACGACACTGGAATCCGACATCGACGACCTGTGGCACCGCTACGACGACGGACTGACCGCGGCCGACGCCGACGACGGCGTCCGGCGAACCCTCGACGAGTTCCTCGACGCCCTGGAGGCGGGCGAGGTCCGCGCCGCCCGCAAGACCGGCGACGGCGTCGACTCCTGGGAGGCCAACGAGTGGGTGAAGCGGGGCGTCCTCCTCAACTTCGGACTGCGCGAGACCGAGCGCCGCGAGTACGGCGGCGTCGGCTACTACGACGTGCTCCCGCTGCGCGAGACCGACGATCTGGAAGCCAGGGGCGCGCGCAACACCCCTGACGGCACCGTGCTGCGACGGGGGGCCCACCTCGGCGACGACACGATCATGATGAGCCCGTCGTTCGTCAACGTCGCCGCGTACGTCGGAGACGGCACGCTCGTCGACTCCTGCGACACGGTCGGCTCGTGTGCCCAACTGGGCGAGAACGTGAAGCTCGGCGCGAACACGCTGATCGGCGGCGTGTTGGAGCCCGTCGAGGACGCGCCCGTCATCGTCGAGGACGGCGTCTCGCTGGGCGCGGGCTGTCGCGTCACCTCCGGGTTCCGCGTGGGCGAGAACTCGATCGTGGGCGAGAACACGCTGCTCACCCCGAGGATCCCGGTGTACGACCTCGTCGAGGAGGAGGTCGTCTACGGCCACCTGCCGGAGAACCGCCGGGCGTTCACCCGCTTCGTCGAGTCGAGCGTGAGCGACCACGCATTGTTCGAGGGCGGCGCGTACAAGCCCGCGGTCGTCGCCACCGACGTGGAGACCGAGACGCTGGAGGCGACACGGCGCGAGGACGCGCTCCGCGAATGAGCCCAGAGCAGTCCGACGACGAGGCCCGGGACGCCGACGGCGGTCCGGCGATCCGTCGCCTCGCCGACTGGGACGCCGACCAACTCCGGGAGTTGGCTGACGATCACGGCACGCCGCTGTACGTCACGGATCTCGACCGCGTGGCCGAGAACTGCGCGCGCCTCCGAGCGGCGTTCCCGGACGCGGACGTGAAGTACGCCGTGAAGGCCCACACCGGCCGCGCGGTGCTGGAGACCGTTCGCGGGTCGGGCCTCGACGCCGAATGCGCCTCCGCAGGCGAGGTGGGACGCGCGCTCGACGCCGGGTTCGGGGGAGGCGGAGTCGACTACACCGCCGTCAATCCGCCCGCCCGCGACCTCGACGCCGTGGTCGAGTGGTGGGAGGAACACCCCGATCTCACGATCACGGTCGGCGCACGCGACACCCTAGATCGCCTCGCCGATCGTGGCTTCGACGGGGGCGTCTGCGTTCGGGTGAACCCCGGCGTCGGCGCGGGCCACCACGAGAAGGTGCGCACGGGTGCCGCCCCGAAGTTCGGCGTGCCGTACGACCGCGCCGCCGAGGTGATCGCAGACGCCCGAGACCGATTCGAGGTGGTCGGGATCCACGCCCACGCAGGGTCGGGAATCCACGGCGAGGAGGACCTGGCCGCCCATCGCGATCTCGTTTCTCGCATGGGCGATCTCGCCCGAGCGGTCGACGACGCCGACCTGGAGTTCGTCGACGTGGGCGGCGGCTTCGGCGTCCCGTACCGCGAGGACGACCCCGCACTCGACCTGGACGCCGTCGCCGACGCGACGCGCGAGGCGCTCGGCGAGATTGACGCGACCCTTGCGGTCGAGCCTGGTCGCTACGTCGTCGCAGACGCCGGCGTCCTCCTTACGACGGTGAACACGGTGAAGCCGACGCCCGAGACCACCGTCGCGGGCGTCGACGCCGGCATGACGGACCTGCTTCGTCCGGCGATGTACGATGCGTACCACGCGATCCGGAACCTTGCCGCCGCCGACGCCGCGGACGCGACCGGTGATGCCGCCGCCGGCCGCGAGGTCGGCCCGGTCACCGTCGCCGGCCCGATCTGTGAGACGGGCGATACCTTCTGCGACGGCCGGGAGCTTCCGGTCCCGGCGCGGGGCGACCTGCTCGCCGTCGGCAACGCCGGCGCGTACGGCTACGAGATGGCCTCGACGTACAACTCCCGACCGCGTCCGTCGGAGGTGAGCCTCGCCGGCGACGTGCTCCGCGAGCGCGAGACCCTCGCGGGAGTTACCCGCCTGGAGCACGGAGGGGCCGACGAATGAGCGAGTCGACGCGCGCGGACGGACCCGACGGGAGCGAGGTCACCGTCCGGGCGACGAAGTACCACGGAACGGGCAACGACTTCCTCGTCGTCGACGCCGCGGACGCCGACGGCCGAGTGCCCGACCGCGGCGCGTTCGCGGTCCATTACTGCGACCGCGAGACCGGCGTCGAGGGCGAGGACCGGACGGGCGCGGACGGCGTCCTGTTCATGGACATCACGGACGGCGGCAACGCCGACGGCGACAGCACCGGCGATGCGGACGGCGACAGCACCGACGGTACGGACGGCGAGTCGGTCGCCCGCGCGACGATGACGCTCGTCCAGCCCGACGCCTCCATCGCCGAGATGTGCGGCAACGGCGCGCGCTGTGCGGCCGCGTGGGTGCGCGAGCGGACCGGCGCGCGCGTGATCGACCTCGACACGCCCGCGGGCGTTCGTCGAGCCGAGGTCCGCGGCGGCGACGCGGCGGACGGCGACCGCACCGAGGCGACCGTCGAGGTCGAGATGGGTCGACCGTCGTTCGACCCCGCGGACGTGCCGCTTCGCGACGACCGCGAGGAGCCGCTCGTCGAGGAATCCGTGGAGGGACTGACCGTCACGGCGGTCGACACGGGCGTTCCGCACGCGGTCGCGTTCGTCGACCGCGCGGGCGACGGGGCCGGCGACCTCGCGAGCGTCGACCTCGAGGCCGTCGCGCCGGCTGTGCGTCACGCCGACGTCTTCCCCGAGGGCGCGAACGTCACCCTCGCGGCCCGAACGGGAGACGACACCTTCGACCAGCGCACCTACGAGCGCGGCGTCGAGGGGGAGACGCTCGCGTGCGGCACCGGCGCGGTCGCCGTCGGCGCGGTCGCGCGCCGACTCGGCCTGACGGAGCACTCGGATCTGGCCGTCTCACCGCCGGGCGGAACGCTGCGGATCACGGTTCCCGACGACGGGCCGGCGACGCTCACGGGCCCGGCCGCCCGGGAGTTCGACGTGGAGCTACCGGTTCCGGAGTCGAAGCCGGAGGGGAATGAGGCAGAATGAGCGACGACGCCGACGCGTCCGCGGCAGCGTCACCGGCACCGACGGACGAGTTCGATCCCGTCGAGTTCCTCGCCGAGGCCGTGTCGATCGAGTCCCACGAGTCCGTCGACGAGATGCGGTCGTTCCTCGTCGAAACGCTCGCCGAACGCGGCGTCGACACCCGCGTCGACGGCGCGGGGAACGTCCGCGCGACGCGTGAGTCGCCCGCGCCCGACGACGGTCCGCACCTCGTGCTCAACACCCACATCGACACCGTCCCGCCCCACGTCCCGTTCGAGCCCGGCACGGACGACGAGGGGAACGAGGTGTTCCGCGGACGCGGATCCTGCGACGCGAAGGGACCGCTCGCGGCGCTGCTGGCGGGGTTTCTCGCTGTCGAGCCAGCCCGTGGGCGCGTTACGCTCGCGGTCACGCCCGACGAGGAGACGCTGTCGACCGGCGCGGACGCGCTCGTGCGCGGCCGGGGGCGGGACCACCCCGACGGCCCCGTCGACCCCGTCGACGGCGACCTGTTCGTGGTCGGCGAGCCGACCGACTGCGACGCCTGCGTCGCCGCCCGCGGTCGGTTCGAGGGGACGCTGACGCTCACCGGCTCGGCGGCTCACGCCGCCGAGCCCGACTCCGGGATCAACGCCGTTTCGGCGCTATCGGACGCGCTCGCGGCGATCGATCGGTTCGACGACGACGCCGAGGCGCACCCGATGCTCGGTGCGCCGACGCTCGTTGCGACGGGCGTCTCCGGCGGGGAGGCGACCAATCAGGTGCCGTCGGAGGCGACGATCACCCTCGACCGCCGGTCGGTGCCCCCGGAGACCGCCGAGGGGTTTCGCTCGGCGTTGGAGGCGGCCGTTAGGAGGGCGGTCGCGGACGAAGTCGGCGTCTCCTTCGACCTCACCGAGCGCCCGACGCCGTTCCTGGAGGCGTTCGACACCGACCCCGACCACGCGCTGGTGGCGGCCGTCGCCGACGCGGCGCGGGCGGTCGGCGGCGACGGGGACGGGAACGGCGACGGCGAGGGCGACGCGAACGGCGACGGCGAGATCCGGCCGTTCGGCGCGGCGACGGAGGCGTCGTACTTCGCGCCGCGGCCGACGGTCGTGTTCGGCCCGGGGCATCTGGCCGACGACGCGGGCGCGGTCGCCCACAGCGAGCGCGAGTACGTCCGCGTCGACCGCGTGCGCGACGCCGCCGGGGCGGTCCGGCGTGCGGTCGCGACGCTCGTCGGGTAGCCGACGGTCGCCGGGATCGACCTCCGATCGGATCGGTCGGCGTCTCACCGGCCCCCGGGAGCGCTCGGACGACCAGGAGCCCCGGGACCGTCGCGGCTTTCTTCCCGGGCGTGATACGACGACGCATGTGTACGCTGACGCTCGCGTGGCGGGTCTTCGAGGGCGCGCCGGTGTGTGTCGCCGCCAACCGCGACGAGTCGTACGGCAGGCCCTCGGAACCGCCCGCCGTGCGCGACGGCGACGTGGTCGCCCCCCGCGACGCCGAGGCCGGCGGGACGTGGATGGGGGTCGCCCGCGACGGCCCGTTCGTCGGGATCACGAACCGCTGGGTCGACGGGCTCGCGGGCGAGCGATCGCGGGGGCTCCTCGTCGACGACTGCCTGCGCGCCGGATCCGCCGAGGACGCCGCCCGCCTCGTCGAGGAGTCGTGTCGCGAGCACGAGTACGACGGCTTCAACCTCGTGCTCGCGGACGGGGAGGCGGCGATCCTCCTGGAGTGGGACGGCCACCTCCGCGTCACGGGGTTCGAACCGGGCGTCCACGTCGTCGTGAACGTCGGAGCCGACGGCTCGTTCTTCGAACCGGCGGGCCGCCCGGAGGCCGGCCCCGAGCAGGCCGACAACGCGGCGCGCCTCCGCGGGCACCTCGCGCCCGATCCCGGCGAGTCCGCCGACGCGTGGCTCGACCGGGCGGGCGCGGCACTGGGCGACCACGAGTTCGGCGTCTGCGTCCACGGCGACGGCTTCGGGACGGTCTCGTCGTCGCTGATCCGGGTCGACGCCGACGGCGGGGGGATCCGATACGACCACGCGGAGGGGCCGCCCTGCGAGACGGCCTTCGAACCGGTCGCGGTCGAGTGGTGATGTCGCGGTCGGGTCGTGGTGTCACGGCCGCGGTCGGGTGGCCGGCCGCCGGTCGCGATCGGACGGAAGGGAAAGGGTAAACGGGGACCGTGTCGTTGGAGGGTGTATGAGCGCCTCCGACGCCGAAGCCGACCTCTCCGAGGTCGAGTACGACGGGCTCGAACTCGTTCGCGAGACCGGCGGCATCCACCAGTCCGACTTCTGGAAGGAACTGGACGTCTCCTCGCGCAAGGGGAGCCGGATCGCCGAGAAGCTCGAGGACCTCGAGCTCATCGAGCGCGAGGAGGCGGTGTACAACGGGCACAACACCTATCTCCTGTTGCCGACGGCCAAGGACCTCGACTTCTCGCTGATGATGGCCGGCGACATGCTCTCGCCGTTCATCGGCGAGGAGGAGATCGACCCCAACTCCGACGCGTTCACGCAGTGGCTGATGAACCTCGCGTACGAGGAGTACTGACGCCGTCGAACACCGTTCTCACGCACCCCTCCCCGCTGTCCGGCCATCTCCGTCCAGTCGCTCCCATCCCCGACAGGATCGCTGCCGGCTTCAGAGCCGGCGGTCGGAACGACACGCATTTGCCGGTCCTTCGGCTACCGACGGGCGAATGGACGAGCAGGCACGGGTGACGGTCGAGGCGGACGACGAGGCGACGCGCGAGACCGTGTACGACACACATGGAGAGGTCGAGGCCGGCGGCGTGACGTTCCGGTTCAGCGTCGGCGACGCGGACGGGGCGAGCGATTCGGATGGGGCGAACGACCCGGACGGAGCGAGCGCCCCCGACGGGAGTGAGGACCGGACCGACGCCCCCGGCGGTGACGACGGGAACGCGACCGGCGACGACGAGGGCGACCGGCTGTTCGTCGCGCCCCTGGAGGACGTGCCGACCGACTCCACGATCCGGCGGACGGCGATGCGGCCGGACGACCGCCGGGGCGTGGGGTTCATCCTCCGGCGCGACGCCGAGACCGACGAGGTGTTCGCGTGGCGCAACTCCTGTCCCCACAAGCCGGAGGTGCCACTAGACCCCGGTCGTGGCGCGCGCGTCGACGGCGGCGAGATCGTCTGTCACGAGCACGGCGCGCGCTTCGAGTGCGGTGACGGCCTGTGCACGTGGGGGCCGTGCGTCGGCGAGGAACTCGACCCCGTGGGCGTCGAGGTCCGCGACGGCGACGTGTACCTCGACGACGAGCGGTTCGCGTCGGTGCGTCCGCGGTAGCGACCGCGATCAGTTCCCGTCCTTCAGTTCGTCCACGAGATCGCCGCCGTAGCCGACGTACGTCGCCGGCGTCAGCGCGTGAAGCTCCTCGCGGACGGACTCGTCCACGTCGAGGTCGTCGAACAGGTCGCGGAAGTCCTCGACGGTGGTTCGCCTGCCCCGAGTGAGTTCCTTCACGCGCTCGTAGGCGTCGGTGTCGCCCTCCCGCCGGAGGATCGTCTGGACCGCCTCGCCGATCACCTCCGGTGTCGCCTCCAACTCCTCGCGCATGACCTGCTCGTTGGGAACGACCTTCGAGAGCCCGGCGGCCGTCTTCGAGTAGCCGATCAGCGAGTGGGCAAGCGCCGCGCCGACGTTTCGCTTTACCGTGGAGTCCGAGAGGTCGCGCTGGAGCCGCGAGGTGGTGACGTAGTCAGCGAGGAAGGTGAGATCGGCGTTCGCCTTCGAGAGGTTCCCCTCGCTGTTCTCGAAGTCGATGGGGTTCACCTTGTGCGGCATCGTCGACGACCCCGTCTCGCCCTCGGCGGCCTCCTGCCCGAGATACCGGTCGGAGACGTACAGCCACACGTCCAGATCGAAGTCGAGCAGGACGTTGTTGACACCTCGAAGTGCGTCGAACAGGGCCGCGAGGTCGTCGCAGGGGTTCACCTGCGTCGCCAACGGCGTGTGCTCGAGTCCGAGCGAGGTCACGAACTCCCGGGAGAACGCACGCCAGTCGACATCGGGGTAGGCCGCGCGGTGGGCCGCGTAGGTGCCGGACGCGCCGGCGAGCTTCCCGGAGAGGGAGTCGGCGGCGTCCTCGACCCGACCGATCGCGGTGGCGAGGCGGGCCGCGTAGACGGCTAACTCCTTTCCCCACGTCGTCGGCGTTGCGGGCTGTCCGTGCGTCCGCGCGAGCATCGGGACGTCCCTGTGCTCGCGGGCCTCGGTGACGAGCGTGTTGCGGAGGTCGCGAAGCTCCGACACGAGCACCTCCTCGACCGCGGGCGCGACGAGCAGGCGATGGGCGAGGTTGTTGACGTCCTCGCTCGTCAGGCCGAAGTGGATCCACGGGTGGAGCCGCTCGGGCGTCTCGGTTCGCAGGAAGTACTCGACGGCCTTCACGTCGTGGTTGGTGGCGCTGTACCCCTCGGCCCCCTCGGTTTCCAGCCGCTTGACGAGCCGGGCGTCCTCTGCCGCGAAGTCGTCGACGACGGTGTGCAGGGCGGCGCGTTCCTCCTCCGAGAGAGCGACGTCGACCCCCGGTTCGTCGGCCAGCGCGAGCAGGTACTCGACCTCGACCTCGACGCGGGCGCGGATCAGCCCGGCCTCGCTCGCGTACGGCACCAGCGGCGCGGTCCGACCAGCGTACCGACCGTCCAGCGGCGAGACGGCTGCGAGGGGGTCCTCGCGGGGGATGTCCATACCCCGGGGTCCCGACGCCGGCGGCAAAGCGGTTTCGGTCGCCCCGCGCCGCGACCACCAAGAGCATGCATACAGACGCGCCTGTCTGGGCGGCAGTCGGTCGATACGATACGCGTTCGTGCATATACGTCGGCGACGGACCGCAACGCTCTTTCCGCCGGCGCGGGAGCGATCCGGCATGAAAATCGCGGGCATGGCGAGCAACCGCGGGCGGAACCTCAGGAACATCGCGGACCGCGCGCCGGGCGGGGCCGAGCTGTCGGTCGTCGTGACCGACGACCCCGACGCGCCGGTGCGCTCGGCGATGGAGAAGCGGGGCGTGGCGACCGCGGTCGTCGAGCGCGCCGAAGGGGAGCAACGCGAGGCCCACGAGGAGCGCGTCATCGACGCGCTGGCGGGCCACGACTTCGACATCGTCTGTCTCGACGGCTACATGCGCGTCCTCACGGACGCCTTCCTCGACGCCGCGCCGACGACGCTGAACGTCCACCCGTCGCTGCTTCCGTCGTTCGCCGGACGCAACGTCCACGAGCGCGTGCTCGAGGCGGGCGTCCGCCAGACGGGCTGTACCGTCCACGTCGCGACCGAAGAGGTCGACGGCGGCCCCATCGTCACCCAGGAGGCGGTCCCGGTGTACGAGGGCGACGACGAGGCCGACCTGAAGGAGCGCGTGCTGTACGAGGCGGAGTTCGCCGCCTACCCCCGTGCCGTGAAGTGGTTCGCCGAGGACCGGGTGACCGTGGATCTGGACGCCCACGAGGTCCACGTCGACGGCGACGACGCCGGTGAAGACGGGGGCGACGGTCGCTTCCCGTCCCGGCGGACGACCAGCGAGGACCGCGTGCGGACGCTTCGGTACGGCGAGAACCCCCACCAGGACGCCGCGCTCTACGCCGACACGACCTGTGAGGAGGCGAACGTCGTCGCGGCCGACCAGCTCAACGAGGGCGCGAAGCAGCTCTCGTACAACAACTACAACGACGCCGACGGCGCGCTGAATCTCGTCAAGGAGTTCGACGAGCCCGCGGCGGCTGTGATCAAACACACCAACCCCGCCGGCTGCGCGACCGCCGACAGCCTCGCGGAGGCGTACGCCGACGCGCTCGCGACGGACGCGAAGTCCGCCTTCGGCGGCATCGTCGCGCTCAACCGCGAGTGCGACGCCGAGACCGCCGAACTGATCGTCGATTCGTTCAAGGAGGTCGTCGTCGCGCCGGGCTACACCGACGACGCCCTGGAGGTGCTGTTCGAGAAGGACAACCTCCGCGTGCTGGACGTGGGTGACGAGGAGACCGTCACGGAGCGGCCGGAGGCGCTCACCGAGAAGCCCATCGTCGGCGGCCGCCTCG
Source organism: Halobaculum sp. CBA1158 (assembly GCF_021431925.1). Lineage (NCBI taxonomy): Archaea > Methanobacteriati > Methanobacteriota > Halobacteria > Halobacteriales > Haloferacaceae > Halobaculum > Halobaculum sp. CBA1158. The sequence goes on from NZ_CP090371.1 coordinate 1,453,727, forward strand.
TGCAGGAGCGCGATCTTCAAGCGCCAACCGCCGACGACCTGGAGGTCGTCACCGAGCGCGCGCCCACCGACGATGAGGTCGAGACGATGCTGTTCGCGTGGCGCGTGATGAAACACGTGAAGTCGAACGGGATCCTGTTCGCGACCGGCACGGAGACCGTCGGCGTCGGGATGGGACAGGTGAGCCGCGTCGACGCCGTGGAGCTGGCGGCGATGAAGGCCGACCGTGACGCCGAGGGCAAGTCCGCCGAGGGTGCTGTGATGGCCTCGGACGCGTTCTTCCCGTTCCCTGACGGCATCGAGGAGGCCGCCGACGCCGGCGTCGAGGCGGTGATCCAGCCCGGCGGCTCGATCAACGACGACGACGTGATCGCGGCGGCGAACGAGCACGGCATGGCGATGGCCTTCACCGGAGACCGCGCGTTCCGCCACGACTGATCGCCACGCCGTGAGATGGTACCGATCGATAATTACAGACCAGAGGCGATGAATCTGATGCGATAGTACTTGTCGGCGTCCTTCCGAACTACCGACGACAACTGACAAACATGACCCAGCGTAGATCTGAGGGCGAGGCGGCGGACAGGCCCGCGGAGAAACTGGCGAGCCTACACGCCGCCACCCGGCGGATGATGCGGGCGGACTCGCGCGAGTCGGTCGCCGACATCGCGGCGACGGCCGCGACCGACGTGCTCGGTTTCCCGCTTAACACCGTGCGACTGTACGACTCCTCGACCGATCGGCTCCTCCCGACGGCGGTGTCGCCGGGCGTCGAGGACATCGCGGGCAACCGGCGGGCGTACGAACGGGGGGAGACGATCCAATGGGAGGCGTTCGATCGCGAGGAGCTGCTCACGTTCCAGGACATCACGACGATCGACGACGACGTTCCCCGAACCGGCGAGGGGAGCATGATCGTGGCCCCGCTGGACGACCACGGTGTGTTGACGCTCGGCACGACGCGCTCTGACGACATCGACAGACCGGACGAGGAACTGGCGCGCGTGTTGGCGGCCAACGTCGAGGCGGCGATGGATCGGGCGGAGGTACGCGCGACGCTGGCCGAGCGAACCGAACGGCTCGAGCGTCAGAACGAGCGCCTCGACCGCTTCGCCGCGATCGTGAGCCACGACCTCCGCAACCCGCTCAACGTCGCCGAGGGCTACGTCGAGTTGGCGCGCGAGACCGACGACGTGGCCACTCTCGACGAGGCGCTGGACGCGCTCGATCGGATGGACGACCTCATCGACTCGGTGCTCACGATCGCACGCGAGGGGCGGGTCGTCGACGACCCCGAGTCGGTCGACCTGTCGGCGGTCGCCGCCCAGGCCTGGTCGACCGTCGACGCCGCGGAGGCGACGTGCTCGGTCGCGGAGGACGCGACGGTGGAGGCCGACCGCGAGCGACTCCGAACGCTGTTGGAGAACTGCTTTCGCAACGCGGTCCAGCACGCGGGCGACGACGTGACCGTCACCGTGGAACCGCTGGCAGACGGCGGGTTCGCCGTGAGCGACGACGGCCCGGGGATCCCGCCCGAGGACCGGGACGCTGTGTTCGATCGGGGGTACACTACCGCCGACGACGGCACCGGCTTCGGGCTGGCGATCGTGCGCGACATCGCCGACGCCCACGGCTGGACGGCCGCCGTCGCCGAGAGCGACGCCGGCGGAGCGCGCTTCGAGTTCTCCCCCGACGAGTGACGACGGCGGGGGCGGGACCGCCGGGTCGCGTCCGCTCCCGTTAGTCATAAGCGCGCGCCCCGAATCCGTCGGAGTATGCGCTATCACGCGGCGACGGAGTTCCTGTTCGACCTCCGGCGCTTCCAGGTCAAGCCGGGCACCGAGTCGGTGCGCGACCTGTTGGCCCACCTGGGCGACCCGCACGAGGGGATCGACTTCGTTCAGGTGGCGGGGTCGAACGGGAAAGGCAGCGTCGCGCGGATGGTCGAGTCGGTGCTCCGCGAGGACGGTCGCCGGGTCGGCCTCTACACCTCGCCGCACTTCGAGCACCTCCGCGAGCGGGTCCGCGTCGACGGACGGACGATCCCCAAGTCCGAGGTGGCCGCCTTCGTCGAGCGGGCCCGACCGTGGCTGATCGAGCGGGCGGCCGACGGCGAACCGCTCACGTTCTTCGAGGTCGTCACGGCGCTCGCGCTGTGGCGGTTCGACCGCGCGGACGTGGACGTGGCCGTGCTCGAGGTGGGCATGGGCGGCGAGTTGGACGCGACCTCGGCCGTCGACCCCGTCGCCAGCGCGGTGACGAACGTCTCGCTGGAGCACACGTCGGTCCTCGGCGACACCGTCGAGGAGATCGCCCGCACGAAGGCGAAGGTGGCTCCGGCGGGCGGGCCGCTCGTCACCGCGACCGACGGGGAGGCGCTCGCGACGGTTCGTGAAGTCGCGGGCGAGGTCGACGCCGACGTGATCACGGTCGCCGGACCCACCGGGGGCCCCGACCCGGCGGAGGCGGACCTGTCGGCCGCCTACGAGGGGGCTGTGAGCCCGCAGGAGTCGCGGGTGGCGCTCGTCGGCGACGGCTGGGCCGTCGAGACCAGAATTCCCCTGCTCGGGGCGTATCAGGCCACGAACGCGGGCGTCGCGGCCGCGCTCGCACGTCGCCTCGGCGTGACCGACGGCGCGACGCTGGCGCGGGGGCTTCGTAACGCCCACTGGCCCGGGCGCTTCGAGGTGATGGGCACCGGGCCGCTGGTGGTCCTCGACGGCGCGCACAACCCCGCGGCCTGCGAGACGGTCGCCGACACGCTCGGGGAGTTCGAGTACGACGACCTCCACCTGGTCGTCGGCGCGATGCACGACAAGGACCACCGCGAGATGGCGGCGGCCCTCCCCGAGCCGACGACGGTCCGCACGTGCGCCCCCGCGATCGACCGCGCGGAGGACCCCGCGGTGCTGGCGCGGGTGTTCGAGCGCGCGGGCGAGGCCGACGTGACCGCCGCCGACAGCGTCCCCGACGCGCTGGCGGCCGCCCGCGAGGCGGCCGGCCCCGACGACTGCGTGCTCCTCACGGGGTCGCTCTTCTGCGTCGCCGAGGCGCGCGCGACGTGGACCCGTCGCGTCGTCCCGAAGTCCCTCGAGGACGCCGACGAGGCCCGCGACCTGCTCGTCGCCGCCGACGTGGCGGACGACGACATCGACGCGACCGCGCGGGCGACGCTCCACGACACCGTCCGAACCCGGGTGTCCGCGACGCAGGCAGAGCACCTCCGTCGGGAGGCCGCCGCCGCGGGCGTCGCCTGCGCGGTCGCCGACGCCGGCGGCGGGGAACTCGCGCCCGCCGTGCTCGCGGGATCGCGCGCCGCGTTCGCAGAACTGACGGCCGAACTCGACGCCCTCGGCGACGGCCTCGCCGGACTGGCCGACGACCTCCGTGCGGCCGTCGACGTCGAGGGGGACGCCGCCGGCGACGCCGTCGGGACCGAGATCGGCGACGACGGCGACCCGCCCGCGCGGACGACCGCGCCGCCGGGCGACACCTACCCGTGGGAGGACGGCACCGCGGTCATGGGGATCCTCAACGTCACGCCAGACTCCTTCCACGACGGCGGGGAGTTCTTCGACCCCGAGGACGCGCTCTCGCGGGCGGAGGCGCTCGTCGACGCCGGCGTCGACGTGATCGACGTAGGCGGGGAGTCCACGCGTCCGGGCGCGGAGACCGTGCCCGTCGACGAGGAGATCGACCGGATCGTCCCGGTCATCGAGGCGGTGGCCGACGCGGACGCGCTGATCTCCGTCGACACCCGGAAGGCGGCCGTCGCGGAGGCGGCGCTGGACGCCGGCGCGGACGTCCTCAACGACGTGACGGGGCTGGAGGACCCGGAGATGCGCTTTCTCGCGGCCGAGCGCGGCGTGCCGGTGATCGTGATGCACAGCATCGACGCCCCGGTCGACCCGGACAACGACCCGGAGTACGACGACGTGGTCGAGGACGTGATCGCGGAGCTGAGCGAGCGCGTCCTACTCGCGGAGAAGGCGGGGATCCCCCGCGAGCACGTCGTCGTCGACCCCGGGATCGGCTTCGGGAAGTCGCCGCGGGAGAACTTCGAGATCCTCGGCCGCCTCGGCGAGTTCGACGCGCTGGGGTGTCCGGTGCTGTTCGGCCACTCCCACAAGTCGATGTTCGAACTCACCGGCGAGGCGGCCGGCGACGCGCCCGACGGAACCGTGGCGGCGACGGCGCTGGCGGCCGCCAACGGGGCCGACATCGTCCGCGTCCACGACGCCGCCGAGAACGTCGCGGCCGTCCGGGTCGCGAGCGCGGCCGCGGACCCCGCGGGGTTCGACGCCGAGGGATCCGGCTCGGGAGAGAGCGACGCCGATGGCACCGGCGACGGCGGGGACGCGTGAGCGACCCGGCCCCTTACGAAGCGGCGTACGCGCATCCCGACGGCGACGCGACCGCCAGTCGGCTCGCACGGGCCGCACGCGAGTACGGGTACGACGGACTCGTGATCCGCACCCGCGAGGCGGAGTTCGACCCCGGGGCGCTCCGGGAGCGCTACGACGTGGACGTGGTGCCCGCCGTCGAGGTCGTCGCGGACGAACCCGCCTCGGCCAGCGGCGCGGTCGGCAACTTCCGGCCGGAGTACCCCCTCGTGCTCGTGCGCGGCGGGACTGACGCGCTCAACCGGTTCGCCGTCGAGCAGGACCGCGTCGACGTGCTCGCCGCGCCGCTGTCGGGCGACGGCGGCTTCAACCACGTGCTCGCGAAGGCGGCCGTCGAGCACGGCACTCGGATCGAGTTCGACCTCGGCCCGGCGCTTCGCGCGTCAGGGGGCGAGCGCGTCCGGGCGCTGAAGGGGCTCCGGAAGCTCCGCGAGATCGTCGCCCACTACGACGCGCCGTACGTCGTGAGCGCGCGTCCCGCCTCCCACCTCGAACTGCGCGCCGTGCGGGAGGTGGTCGCGCTCGGTTCCGAGTTGGGGTTCGACGAGGGGTGGATCCGACGGGGGCTCGCCGAGTGGGGACGGATCGTCGCGCGCAACCGCGAGCGTCGCTCCGCGGGGTTCATTTCCCCGGGCGTCCGAGTGGACGAGTGTGAAGAAGCCGATCGCTGAGCACGCCGAGCGGTTCTCAGAGGCCGCGGCGTCGTACGACGACGAGCAGAACAGCGAGGAGTACGAGGCCTGCGCGGGACTCGTCATCCGACGAGCGGCTCCCCACCGGACGGACACCGTCCTCGATCTGGGGACGGGAACCGGGGCGATCGCCCTCGCGCTCGCCGAGGACGCCGACCGCGTCGTCGGTCGCGACGTGAGCGACGGGATGCTGGATCGGGCCCGGGAGAAGGCCACCGAGCAGGGCGTCGACACCGTCGAGTTCGGCTACGGCGAGTTCCGCGAGCCGAACTACGACGGCGACGCCCAGATCGTCACGTCGAACTTCGCGCTCCATCACCTCGGTGACGACGAGAAGCGCGAGGCGATCGAGACGTGGGCCGGCCTGGACGGCGGCGGGACGCCCAGCCGCGCCGACCCCGTCGGCCCCCGGCGGATCGTCCTCGGCGACGTGATGTTCTTCGGCGAGCCGGACCCCGAGGAGCCCTTCTACAGCCCCGAGGTCGACGATCCGGCGACCGTCGGCACGCTCGTCGACTACTTCACGGCCGCCGGCTACGCCGTGACGCAGGTGGACCGCGTCCACGACCAGGTCGGCGTGATCACCGCCGAGCGCGTCGTCTCCGGCGGTCGCGAGTCGTGACCGGCCTCGAGCACCCGTGAAACACCTGCCCAAGCACCTCCGACCGCGGTGGCGCTACCTCGCCGTCGGACTGGAGGCGTGGCCCGACGCCGGCATCTCGCGGGGGCCGTTCCAGCGGGCGGTGTGGTACGCCGCGCAGAACCTCCTGGGCGACTCCGGGAGCGCCGACGCCGACCTGACGGTCGTCCGGTTCGCGTTCGCCGACGGCGCGGGAGCGGCGATCGTCCGCGTGCGCCACGGCGAGGTCGACCGCGGGCGGGCGGCGCTGGCGTGCGTCGACGCGGTCGACGGCGAACCGGTCGGCCTCCGGATTCGCGGCGTCTCCGGGACGATACGGGCCGGTGAAGAAAGGTATTTAGGCGACGCGGGCGGAGTCGGTGACGAGAGCACCGTCGAACTCGCGGACGCGGACGCCGCCGGTACCGGCTACCGACGCCGGGACGGCGCGGTCGACGTGTCGACCCCGTCCGGATTCGTGGGCGCGACGGACGCGGACGTTTCACAACCGGGACGGTCCGGCCCGGGCGATGCGGACTCGGACGACACCTAACAGACGATGCAGGGACAAGCCCAACAGCAGGCGTACGACCGGGGGATCACCATCTTCTCCCCGGACGGTCGCCTCTATCAGGTCGAGTACGCGCGAGAGGCGGTCAAACGAGGCACGGCGAGCGTCGGCGTGCGAACCGAGGAGGGCGTCGTGCTCGCCGCGGACAAGCGCTCGCGCTCGGAGCTGATGGAGCCCGCTTCCGTCGAGAAGCTGCACAAGATCGACGACCACGTCGGCATCGCAAGCGCCGGCCACGTCGCCGACGCCCGCCAGCTCATCGACTTCGCTCGCCGGCAGGCGCAGGTGAACCGGCTCCGCTACGGCGAGGAGATGGGCATCGAGACGCTGACGAAGACCGTCACCGACCACATCCAGCAGTACACCCAGGTCGGCGGCGCGCGCCCGTTCGGCGTCGCGCTCATCGTCGGCGGCATCGAGGACGGCGAGCCCCGCCTGTTCGAGACGGACCCCTCCGGGACGCCTTACGAGTGGAAGGCCCTCTCGATAGGCGCGAACCGGGCCGACGTGCGCGAACGCCTCGAGGAGGGGTACAGCGACGACCTCACGATCGAGGAGGGGATCGAACTCGCGCTCGCCGCGCTCGCGGAGTCCGGCGACGACGAGGGACTCGAACCCGACGGCGTCGGCCTCGCGACGATCGACGCCGCCGACGAGACGTACGTCGACCACGACGTCGCCTCCGTCGAGAGCTACCTCGACGAGTTCGGCCACCTCGTCGACGACGAGGACGACGGAGACGCCGACGGCGACGACGCGAGCGACGAGTAACCGTACATCACCGCGACTCGCTCGCCGCGATCCGGCGTCGTCGTCGCCTCGCTTCGCCCGCCGCCGATTCCGGTGCTGCCGGACGTGTTCGTTCCACCTCCAGCCGCGTCGCCGCCGGTCCGCTCTGCGAACGGCCGGCGAGTCGGTTCGCGGACGAACGATTCGGCGAGCAGCATTCCGACGGGTGGTGTTCAAGCGAGCAGCGTGTCGGCGAGCGGCGTGTGACGAGCAGCGTGCCCGAAGGGGACAAATAACGCGAGGTCCGTCGCGGAAAACGATTTACTCGGTGTAGAATAACCCTTTTGCACCCCCGCGTGATAGGCTCGTGCATGAAGGCTATCGCAGTTCGTCGGGGCGACGACTCCCCGGTTCTCATCGAGAAGCCGCGGCCGGTGCCGGCCGACGGCGAGGCGCTGGTGCGAACGCTCAGGGTCGGCGTCGACGGGACCGACCACGAGGTGATCGCGGGGAGTCACGGCGGGTTTCCGGACGGCGCGGACCACATGGTGCTCGGGCACGAGGCGGTCGGCGTCGTCGAGGACCCCAACGGGACGGCGCTATCGCCGGGTGACGTGGTGGTGCCGACGGTACGACGGCGACCGAACGGGTCGAACGAGTACTTCGCTCGCGGCGAGCCCGACATGGCACCTTCGGGGGAGTACCACGAGCGCGGGATCGAGGGCGCACACGGGTTCATGGCGGAGTACTTCACGAGCCCGGCCGAACACCTCGTCGAGTGTCCGCCGGAACTCACGGACCTGGGGTTCCTCGTCGAGCCGGCGTCGATCACCGAGAAGGCGATGGAGCACGCGCGGGCGAGTCGGTCGGCCTTCGAGTGGTCGCCCGAGTCGGCGTTGGTGCTGGGCAACGGGAGCCTGGGTCTGCTGACGGTCGCGATGCTTTCCGACTCCTTCGAGCGACTGTACTGCCTCGGGCGACGCGACCGACCTGACCCGACGATCGACGTGATCGAGGCCCTGGGCGCGACGTACGTCGACTCCCGCGAGACGCCCGTCGACGATGTCGCCGAGGCGCACGAGCCGGCGGACCTCGTCTACGAGGCGACCGGGTTCGCCCCCCACGCCTTCGAGGCGGTGGAGGCGCTCGCGCCGAACGGCGTCGCCGCCCTGCTGGGCGTCCCCGGCGACTGGGAGTTCGAACTGAACGGCGGCGCGATCCACCGGGAACTCGTCCTCCACAACAAGGCGCTGGTCGGCTCGGTGAACTCCAACGTCCGCCACTTCGAACGCGGCGTCGAGTCGATCGCGGCGCTGCCGGACTGGTTCACCGACGACCTCGTGACGGGCGTGTACGGACTCGACGAGTTCGAGCGAGCGTTCGACGACGACGACACCACTATCAAGACGGCGGTGGAACTCAGCGCACGATGAAGAACGTCGACGACCTCATCGACGAGGCGGCGGAGTTGGCCGGGCGCGGGCTCTCGAAGGGAGAGATCGCCGACGAGTTGAACGTCTCTCGCGAGACCGCCTCCTGGCTGGTCGACCGCTCGGGCGCACAGCCCGCCGGTGCCGACGACGGCGACGACGGCGACGGCGGCGATAGGGGCGGTCCGGCGGGTCCCCAGGACATCCACGTCGACTGGTCCACGGTCGGACGCGACTCCACGCGACTCACCCACGTCGGGAGCGCGATGGCCGACCTGCTCGCCAAGGAGGGCGAGGCGGTCGACCTCACCGTCGGCATCGAGAAGGCCGGCACGCCGCTGGCGACGACGATCGCCCGCGAACTCGACACGGATCTCGCGGCGTACGCCCCCGCGAAACACCAGTGGGACGAGGGCGACCTCGACCAGACCGGCGGCGGCTTCTCGCGAAACTTCGCGACGATCCGCGGCCGCGAGTGCTACGTCGTCGACGACACCGTCACGTCCGGCACGACGCTCACCGAGACCGTCGAGGCCGTCAAGGCCGAGGGCGGTCAGCCCCGCGCGTGCGTCGTCATCGTCGACAAGCAGGGACTCGACGAGGTCGACGGGGTCCCCGTCTACTCGCTGATCAACGTCGTCGGCGTCGGTCGGGACTGATCCGTCGAGGGCGTCGCGTCATCGGGCCGACCGGGTGGGGTCGCCGCCGCGGTGCCGGCGGCCGACGCACGCGCACCGCGCCGCCGTCGGTCGGGGTCGGCGGCGTCACAACCTCTATGAACCGGAGTCGCCTACGCGCTCGTATGGCATTCCAATCCGAAAGCGAACTGACGGCCGAGGAGGCCACAGAGCGCGTCGAGGAAGTCCTCGCCGACAACGACGTGGTGCTGTTCATGAAGGGCAACCGGCTGATGCCCCAGTGCGGCTACTCGAAGCGCGCGCTCGGCCTCATTTCCGAGCACGTCGAGGAGTTCGAGACGGTCGACGTGCTCCCCGCGCTCCCCGAGTACCGCGCGGCGCTGGAGGAGACGAGCGGCTGGGAGACCATTCCGCAGACGTTCGTCGACGGCGAGTTCGTCGGGGGGAGCGACGTGCTCGCGGAACTGGACGAGCGTGGCGAGTTAGCCGAGACCCTCGGCGTCGACGAGTAGCCCGCGCGAGTGCCGGCATGTCCGGGCGCGTCTCCGACTCGCGTGAGACACCGTCACGGGGTGGAAGCTGCCGGGGACAGGTGTTTTACGCGCTCGGCCCGTAGGTACCGGCGAGTAGGGACGGAACTCACGGCCAGCCGCGCGACGCAGCAAGTACCCATCACGTCCACCCACATCGTTCATCACCTCACACATGACAGGCCGCGTATACCGACTTCACTCGACGCTCGAACTGCCACTCGAAGACCTCCAGGACCACTTCGACGAGGACCCCGAACTCCCGGAGGGAGTCGAGGACGTCGACATCAACAGGCGTAACAACACGCTGATCCTCAAGGCGGTCTCGGACGACGAGTCGATCGGCAAGTACACCCCGACCGCCCAGTTGAAGGCGAGCGTCTCCGAGACCCGCGTGTACGAGGAGGAGCCGCCTCGGACCGGCGGCGGTTGGATGCAGGAGGAGGAAGAGGAGATCCCCTCCGAACTCGTCGAGTTCGCCTGCTTCAAGGGCGACCGCGAGACCGTGCTCCAGAACACCGCGCTCCAGTACCAGATGTTCCTCGTTCTCCGGGAGATCGCCCTGCTGTCGGAGAAGGGGACGCTCACCGCCATCACCGAGATCGACGAGGAGTTGCACGCCCACCGCATCGTCGAGGGCGAGGAGCGACCCGCGAGCGTCGAGGTCGTCGAGACGCCCGACCGCAACTCCGAGAAGGGCGGCGTCGAGTGGCGCGACAACAAGTTCATCAGCTGATCGGGCACCCTGACGGGTGACACGGACTCGTTTCGGCCGATCCGGTCCCGTTCCGATTTCGCCTCCGCGGTGTCGGTCACAAGACCTTTAGCCTTCTAATTATATCTAATTACCACGCATGGCCGACTCACAGCAGCAGTTCCCGGAGTATCTGGACGTGGATTACACCGACGGCGAGGGAGAGTCGCCGGCCGACTACCCGAGCATCGAGCACAAGCTCGAGAAGGCGCTGGAGGTCGTCGAGACGGGGCTGCGCGAGTACGACAACCCCGCGGTGATGTGGACCGGCGGGAAGGACTCGACGCTCACGCTGTACTTCGTGAAGGAGGTCGTCGAGCAGCACGACGAACTGGAACTGCCGACCACCGTCTTCATCGACCACTACCAGCACTTCGACGAGCTGATGGACTTCGTCGAACACTGGGCCGACGAGTGGGACCTCGAGGTCAAGTGGGCACGCAACACCGACGTCGGCGAGTACGTCGACGAGAACGGCCTGGAGCCGGGCGACGACATCCCGGTCGAGGCGCTCTCAGAGCACAACCAGCACCACATCCGGGACATCCTGGAGTACGAGGAGGACACCTTCCCGTTCCTGCTGGACACGTACGTCGGTAACCACCTGCTGAAGACGGTCGCGCTCAACGACACCCTCGAGAGCGAGGACATCGACGGCATCATCTCCGGCATCCGGTGGGACGAGCAGGAGGCCCGCGCCGACGAGACGTTCTTCTCGCCGCGCCACGACCCCGACATCTACCCGCCCCACGACCGGATCCAGCCGATCCTGCAGTTCGAGGAGGCCGACGTGTGGGACGCCTTCTGGTACTTTGTCGTGCCCGAAACCGTCGAGGGCTACCCCGAGGACGGCTACGTTCCCCAGGGGTTCGACGACCTGCCGGAGGGCATCGAGATCGAGGACATCCCGGTGTCGCCGAAGTACTTCGCGGGCTTCCGCTCGCTGGGCTCGGAGATCTCGACGGACAAGTCCGCCGAGGAGCCCGCCTGGCTGCAGGACATGGAGAACACGACCGAGCGCGCCGGCCGCGCCCAGGACAAGGAGGACCTGATGGAGCGCCTCCGCGACCTGGGCTACATGTGAAAACCGCGCCGTAACGCGACCGACAGTCGGAACCCACCGGCCGACGGAACCGGCCGTGACCCGTCACCCGCCCTCCAGCACCTTCCACTCCCCCTCGTCGCCGAAGTCGCCGAACCGTCACGGGTAAGGTCGCCTCGCCGCGTACCGACGGTATGAACGACGACGCCGAGTCCGACCCGACCGACACCGCGGACGCGACCCCCGACGGCGCGTACGTCGGGCTGTTCTCCGGCGGCAAGGACTCCTCGTGGGCGGTGTACAGGGCACTAGAACGCGGGCTCCCGGTCGAGCGACTGCTGACGGTCCACCCCGCGGGCGACTCGTACATGTATCACGTCCCCGAGACGCGCCTCGCGGCGCTTGCGGCCGAGAGCATCGGCGTCCCGCTGGTGGAGGTCGAACCAGACGACTTCGACGCCGCCGAGACGACGGACTCGGGCGCGCAGGGCGACAGCGAACTGGAGCCGATGGAGGCGGCGCTGTCGGATCTGGCCGACGAGATCGACCTGGCGGGCGTCACCGCCGGCGCGGTCGAGTCGGAGTTCCAGACGAGTCGGATCGAGGCCATGTGCGACCGACTCGGGATCGAGCTGTTCGCGCCCCTGTGGCAGCGCGATCCGCGGACGCTCGCCGAGGAGATGCTCGAAGCGGGCTTCGATATCACGATCCTCCAGGTCGCGGCCGCGGGACTTGACGAGTCGTGGCTCGGGCGGACGCTCGACGGCGACGCGCTCGCGGAGCTCTCGGACTTGCACGAGGAATACGGCGTTCACCTGCTCGGCGAGGGCGGCGAGTTCGAGACGTTCGTCACCGACGGGCCGCACATGGATCGACCGGTCGAGTTGGAGTACGACACGGAGTGGGAGGGGACTCGCGGCCGGATCCGGGTGACGGAAGCGAGACTCGGCGAATGACGCTCCGGAGTTCTGAGGGGTAGTCCCGCTACTCGTCGTTGGTGAGTCGGGAGTGTGCGCCGACCAGCGCGCCCGAGAGGTCGAGACCGTCGACGACGACCTCCTCGTCGACGATACTGCGACGCATGTCGGCGTCACGGATCGTCGCGTTCGCGAACACGACCGAGCGGTCGATCGAGGAGTCGACGATCTCGGCCCCCGGAAGCACGTACACGCTCTCTCCCAGGTCGCTGTTCTCGACGGTCGCGTCCGGGTGGACGACGGCCTCGCCGTCGAGGTACCACTCCACGGCGTCGAGGTAGCTCTCGGGGGTGCCGATGTCGAACCACGCGCCGTCGAAGGTGAACGCGTGGACGGGCTGGCGCGACTGGAGCCACTGGATGAACCACCCGGGCTCGTCGGGGTTGTTGCCGTCGGAGAGGTACTCCTCGAAGTCGGGCAACGTCTCCTGCGGGAACGCGTAGCAGGCGATGGAGACCAGCGTGCTGTTCGGGTCGTCGGGCTTCTCCTGGAAGTCGACGACGCGGTCCCCGTCTAACTCCACCAGTCCGTAACTCTTCGCGCGCTCGCGCGACCCCACGTCGTAGGCGGCCAGCGCCGGCGTCCCCTTCGCCTCGAAGAAGTCGACGAACTCGCCCACGTCGAAGGAAATGAGGTTGTCGCCGGCGACGACGATCAGGTCGTCGTCGACGCCCTCGCGCTCGATGAGTTGGGCGAGCGCGCCGACGACGCCGAACTTCTCCGACTCGGCGGTCGTGTCCTCCACGGAGACGGTCGGTTTCTCGAACGACGAGTCGGCGAGGTACGACTCGAACTCCCCGGCGAAGCGCTCGTTCGTGGAGACGAACACCTCGTCGACCCGGTCGTCGGCCTCCAGGTCCGCGAATATCTCGTCGATGACGGTCCCGTCGCCGACCGGCAGGAACATCTTGGGTCGGTTGCGCGTGATCGGCCAGAGTCTCGTCGCGTATCCACCCGCGAGGACGACTGCCTTCATGCGAGCCACGTTACGCCCGACCGACAAGGGTCTTTCCTCTCCCGCGGTCACGGGTCCGGGGACGAGGCGTCGGCCCCGGTGTCGTCGGGTCGGCGACGGTGCGAGCCGAAAGTGATTCGGTCGCGTCGGGACTCTCACGTGTCATGCCGGAGCGAACGACCCGCGAGCGGATCGCCGACGCCCTCCGCGCGCAGCCACGCGACGCGAGCGCGCTCGCCGCCGAATTCGACGTGACGCGCGCCGCCGTGTACGACCACATCGAGCACGTCTCGCGGTCGGTCCCCGAGGGCCAGCAACTCCTCGTCGCGCCCCCGGAGTGTCGCGACTGCGGCTTCGACGGGTTCGACGACCGGATCAACACTCCATCACGGTGTCCCAAGTGCAAGGGCGAGAACGTCGAGGAACCGACGTTCGTGATCGAGGCGTAACACGGGGCCAGACGGAACACCTTCCCTCGGGTCTCGTTACCGATCAGGCCGGAACCTCGATTCCCAGTTCCTCGAGGAGCGTCGCGGCGGCGGCCGACGACGATCCGGGACCCCGAGCGGTGATCAGGTCGCCGTCGACCGTGACCGACGTGTCGGCGTCGAGTTCGGCGTCGAAGTTCCCGCCGGCGGCGACGACCTCGTCCTCCACCCAGTAGGGGAGCTTGCGACCGTCGATCCGGTCGTGATCGTCGACGATCCCCTCCTCCCACTCGTTCGGGAAGCCGGTCACGTCGCGACCGGCGACGAGGAACCCGCCGTCCGAGTCGCGGGCGAACGCGAGGATTCCGACGGCGTGGCAGACGACCAGCGCGACGCCGTCGTCGCCCTCGACGGCCTCCCGGAGGGCCGCCCGAGCGTGGCCGTCCTGATTCACGTCCCACTCGGTGCCGTGGCCGCCGGGGAACACGACGGCGTCGTAGTCGCCGGCGTCGACCGCGGCCAGCGGCTCCGGATCACGCAGTCGATCGTCGCTCTCGTGGATCTCGCGATAGCGCTCGACCGTCTCCTCGCCCACGTCCTCGGGATCGAGCGAGCGGTCGTCCACGACCGGCGGCGACCCGGACGGCGTCGCGGCCGTCACGTCGACACCCGCCGAATCGAGCGTCGTGAGCGGCTCGATACACTCCTCCGCCCAGTACCCCTCCTCGCTGATAATGAATAGCGCGGTCGGATGACTCATTCCTCTTCTAGTCCGAGCGCGACCCCGGAAAGCGTGACGGCGACGGAACCGCTGGACTACGCCGCGTGCCCGCGTCGTTTATACCGTCCCGCACGCAACGGCGGGCATGGCAGTCGGCACGCGAACGGTCCTCGCGCTCATCGGCGGCGTCGTGTTGACCGTCGGCGTCTACCTCCACGCCTCCGACCGCGAGGAGATCGGGCTCGGAACCATGGCGTTCGGCTTCGCGATATCGGCGTTGTGGGCGTTCCTGGGGATGGAACTGGCTCGTCGGGGGGAGGCGACCGCCCCCGCGGAGACGTATCTCTCCGGCGGGATGGCGGCGGTGACGCTGGCGATGTACTTCGGACTGCGGGCTCGCGGGTACGGCGACGCGGACTGAGGCCGGGAACGGGCTCGATACTCGACTGCGACCGCACCGTCGCCGCCGATCGTCCGTCCTGCCTCGATCCGCCTTTGATGAGAAACCGAAGTTGCGTTCGCGGCCGTTTTCGCGGGCGACGCCCCGATACACAATAGCACACAATAGAGTGGGATTTCCGACGGTATGGACCTTCTATACTGAGTACTGTAGATGTTCGTCGAGGGACGGCTATCGAACTATCCCGATTCCGCATGGGTAAAACCCGCACAGTTAAGTGTGAAATACCATAACGAAGGGGCGTATGTCCGATAACCAATCCGGCTCCAGTCGCCGTCGGTTCCTCCAGGGCACCGGCGTCGCGGCCGTCTCCGCCGGCCTGGCAGGTTGTTCAGGCAACGGCGGCGACGAGACGGAGACGACCGAATCGACCCCCACCGAAGACGAGACCCCCACCGAAGCGCCAGCCGACTCCGAGGAGATCCCGACCGGCGGGATCTTCAACTTCGGGATGGGTACCTCCCCGAACACGCTGAACGCCATGGCGAGTTCCTCGGCGTACGTGGGCGCCGTCACGGACCGCATCTACGAGTCCGGGGCGGCGATCGACCCGGTCAACTTCGAGATGCACCCCAACGTCTTCACGGACTGGGAGTCCGAGGTGCTCGACGAGACCGGGGAGGACGACCGGCCGAACGTCGAGATCCGCTTCAACGTCCGCACGGACGGCCTCACCTGGAACGACGGAGAGGAGTTCACCGTGGGCGACGTGGTCTTCTCGTACAACTACCTGCTGGAGCAGCAGCCCGGCGGCTACGCGGCGTCCCTCAACGCGATCGAGAGCGTGGAGGAGGCCGACGGCGACTGGGACTGTCTGATGACGCTGAACCAGCCGAACGGCACGTTCGCGTACGACCAGTTCGGCCTCCCGATCTTCCCCGAACACCGCTGGGCGGACGTGGACGACTACAACGAGTACGAGCCCGGCGACACCGACTTCGGTCCCGTGGGTCTCGGTGCGGGCGTCGTCACGCAGTACGACCCCGACACGGCCGTCGAGGTGTCGTTCGAGGAGCGCGAGGGCGAGTACAATCTCTCGGACCTCGAGTGGCGCGAGGAGGTCAACGGCATCATCCCCGGCGGGCCGTTCGTCGACGCGGTTCGGTACCGGATCTACTCCTCGCAGTCCGCGCTGCACCAGGCGCTGTTCGAGGGCGACATCGACACCCTGTACGGCGGCCTCCGGACCTCCCGGATCCAGGACGGCATCGACAACGAGAACATCGACGTGCTCGACGGCTTCGACACCGGGTACGGTCACTACTCGTTCAACCTCCGCCGCGAGCCGCTCGACGACCTGCCGTTCCGGCAGGTGCTCGGGTTCGCCTTCGACGACGTCTACTACACGCAGCAGCTCCAGCGCGGCTACGCCCAGGAGGGCGACTTCGTCATGCCGCCCGGCTACACCGCGGTTCGGCCGGAGACGGGCACCGACCAGGAACTTCTGGAGGGCCCGTCGGCGCAGGCGTTCACCTTCCGCCAGGCCAGCCCGAGCGTTCCGGACGTGGAGGGGGTCCGCGAGTTCCTCACCGAGGGGCAGGTCATCACCGGCGAGGAGGGAACCTTCGTCGGGCAGGAGTACCCCGGCAGCCTGACCGGCGTCACCGCCAGTCAGACGGAGCCCAAGCACGACTACAGCTTCGGTTCCGTCGAGTCCGAGGTGCTGCTCAACGCCGACGAGGAGGTCGACCAGGAGATCCGCGTCAACGGCGAGCTGCTCACCGAGATCCACGACGGACCGCTCACGATGTTGCTGTCGCCCGCTCAGGAGGCACCCCAGTCCGCACAGATGGTCAGCGACTGGATCTCCTCGCTGCGGCAGATCGGCATCCCGATCAACCGCGAGGTCGTCTCGTTCAACACCCGCGTCACGCGGGCGTACGGCGAGGAGAGCTACGACGCGTTCTCCATGGGATGGGTCAACCTCTCGCCGTTCGCGACGAACACGCTGTACAGCCTGTTCCACTCTGACAACGCCGACGACCACTCGGTCGTTGAGACCGAGGGCGACGACGAGAACACCTCCACGCTCCTCAACAACGCGATGGGGTACGGGCTGTTCGACGACGCCGGAGCCGACGACCTCATCGACGAGGCGCGGACGACGCTCGACCCCGAAGAGCGTAACGACCTCTCGCGGCAGGCGGTCGAGAAGATCTACCTCGACTTCCCGACGATGGTTGCCGACTACAGTCTGACGAAGTGGCCCATCAGGAACCGGTTCAGCGGTGCGATCGGAGACATCCCGGGTCCGGGCTCGACGTACCTGGGAACGCAGATCAACCAGGTCTACCTGGACGAGTAACGGCTCGCCCGACGCGCGACGCCGGGCACCCCGTTCCCGCCCGGGGTTTCACACGGCGTCGCCCGTCCCGCATCGGCCGATTCAACAGGTTAAAGCCCTACCCTTCGTGACACAGACACACGCGGAACGGTCACATAAAACGCATGACCAGAATTAGTGGAAAATACCTCGCAAAACGGATCGTCGTCTCGTACCTGACGCTCCTGGTGATCATGTCGCTTCTGTTCGTCCTCCTGCGGAGCATGCCGGGCTCGTTCATCACGAGCATGATAAGCACGGGGATGACGTCCGAACAGATCGAACGGATCCGGGAGCAGTGGGGGTTGAACGAACCCCTGTGGAGACAGTATATCGACTTCATGATAAACTACCAGACCGGTAACTTCGGGCGCTCCCCGACGTACAACGCGCCCGTGGCGGACCTCATGGTCCGCCGGATGCCGCGGACGCTCGTCCTGTTCGGGTCCACGTTCGTGATCGGGTTCATCATCGGCCCGCTGGTCGGCATGTACCTCGGCTGGTGGCGGGGCTCGAGGAAGGACAAGTCCATCTTCACCACCTCGCTTCTGATGTACTCGATGCCCAGCTTCTGGATCTCGTGGCTGTTCATCTGGGTGTTCAACTACGAGCTCGACCTCCTGCCGAGCGCGTACATGTTCACCCAGTTCCCCGAGTTCGAGTGGACCGCGTTCACGGTGATGCGCGACGTGCTGTACCACATCGCGCTGCCGATCATCAGCCTCACGTTCATCGGCTGGGTCGGCTCGATGCTCATCATGCGGCCGACGATGAACCAGGTGACCGACGAGGGCTACGTGTTCCTCGCGCAGGCGAAGGGCCTGTCAGAGCGGGCGGTGATGATCAAACACGCGGCGCGCAACGCGCTGATCCCCGTCGCTACTGGCGCGGTGGTCAGCCTGGCGTTCCTCATCGACGGCTCGGTCATCATCGAGAACGTCTTCAACTGGCCCGGCATGGGACAGATCATCGTCTCGTCGGTGCTGAATCGCGACTTCCCGGTCGCACAGGCGACGTTCTTCCTGTTGGCCGTGCTGGTCGTGATAATGCGGCTACTAACTGACGTCATCTACACGTTCCTCGATCCCCGAATCAAGTTCGGGGAGGGTGAATAATGGCAACCCAACAAGGCGACTCCGGAACGGACGAGGGAGCGACGAAGCGGCGCTGGGAGCCGCGGATCGAACGGATGAAGCGCGGGTGGGACCGGTACACCGAACACCGAATCGGTGTGGTGGGACTGGTCATCCTCGTGATCTTCTCGCTGTGGGCGGTCATCCCCGGGGTGTTCGCGCCTCACTCCCCCGACTGGATCGCGTACATCGGCGAGCCCCCCATCGAGAGCCGACTCACGGGCGAACAGGTGCGGTCGCTGCCGCACCCGCCCGCCTTCGGCGACCCGTTCTTCGCGCCGCTCGGCACGAACGCCAACGGCAACGGCGTCCTCTCGCTCGTGATCTACTCGGCGAGCAACGCGATGTACATCGGCCTGGCTGCGGGCCTGCTCTCGAGCCTGGTCGGCGTCCCGCTCGGGCTCATTTCCGGGTTCTACGGCGACACGTGGATCGACGAGACGATCCAGCGGTTCGTCGACATCATGTACGGCCTGCCGTTCCTGCCGTTCCTGATCGTCCTCGTCGCCATCCGCGGGATCACGACCACGAACATCATCATCGGAATCGCCGTCACCTCCTGGCTCAACAACTGCATCACGATACGCGGGGAGACGCTCTCGCTGAAGGAGCGGTCGTACGTCGAGTCCGCCAAGGTCGCCGGGGCCTCCGACACGCGGATCATCTTCCGGCACATCATGCCGAACGTCCTCCCCATCTCGTTCGTGTTCCTGGCGCAGGACGCCGCGGGCGCGGTCATCGCGCAGGCGTCGCTGGCGTACCTCGGGCTGGCGGACTTCACCGCCAACTCCTGGGGGATCATGCTGGAGAACATCAAGTCTCAGGGATACATCTTCAGCGCCTGGTGGTGGCTCATTCCGCCGGGCATCGCGCTGATGCTGCTGGCGGCATCGTTCTACTTCATCGGCTTCTCGATGGAGGACGTGACCAATCCGCAACGGTGAGACTACTCTACCAATGACACTACTCGAAGTAAACGACCTCTCGATCCGGTACACGGTCGATGACGGGTCCGCTGTACACGCGGCCGACGGAGTGGACTTCTCCGTCGAGCGCGGCGAGACGTACGGACTGGTCGGCGAATCGGGCTGCGGGAAGACCACCCTCGCGAAGAGTCTCGTTCAGCTGCTGGACAAGAACGGCTACATCGAGGGCGGGGAAGCCTGGTTCGACGCGACGCTTCCGCAGTGGGAAGACGAAAGCGGTGCCCCGAAACAGTCGGTGGTCGACGACCCCGACAAGCCGGTGCGCGAGGACGGCAAGACCGACCTCGCGGCGCTGACGAACAAACAGATCCGCGACATGCGCTGGCGCAACATCGCCATCATCCCGCAGTCGGCGATGAACGCGCTGAACCCGGTGTACAAGGTCGGCGACCAGATCGTCGAGGCGATCCTCCGCCACGAACCGGAGACGACCGCCGAGGAGGCGCACGAACGCGCCCGCGACCTGCTCGAACGCGTCGGCATCGAACCCGACCGCGCGGATGACTACGCCCACCAGTTCTCCGGCGGGATGAAACAGCGCGCGGTCATCGCGATGGCGATGGCGTGCGGCCCGGACCTGCTCATCGCGGACGAACCGACGACGGCGCTGGACGTGATCATCCAAGACCGGATCCTCGAAGAGTTGGAGAAGCTCCAGGAGGAGTTCGGCGTGTCGATCCTCGTCATCAGCCACGACATCTCGGTGATGGCGGAGATCTGCGACCGGATGGCGGTCATGTACGGCGGGAAGGTGATGGAGTCGGGACCGAAAAAAGAGATCTTCGAGTCGACGGCGAACCCGTACACGCTGGGGCTGAAGAACTCCTTCCCGACGATCACCGCCGCCGACCAGGACCTCGTGTCGATTCCCGGGACGCCGCCGACGCTGCGCGATCCCGACGAGGGATGTCGCTTCCGTGAGCGCTGTCCGTTCGCCATCGAGGAGTGTCACGCGCAACATCCCCCGATGTACGACGTCGAAGAGGCGGAGGCGACCGGTCGCCTCGCCGAGTCGACCGACAGGCGCTCCCACGAGTCGGCGTGTTACAGAATGAACGACCTCGAACAGCTCCGAACCGACGCACTCAACGAATCCACATGGACCGAGCAGGAGATCGAGAGCCGCTAGTAGAGATCGACGGGCTGCGGAAGCTCTTCGACCAGTCACAGGGTGTCGTCGACACCATCCTCGGTCGCGAGCCCCAGCCGGTCCGCGCAGTCGACGGAATCTCGCTCGACATCTACGAGGGAGACATCGTCGGAATCGCCGGCGAGTCCGGCTGCGGGAAGACGACGCTCGGAAAGATGCTCGTGAAGCTCCACGAGGCGACCGAGGGGACGATCCGCTTCGACGGGACCGATATCACCGATATGACCCGCGAGGAGGAGCGCGAGTTCCGCAAGCGGGTTCAGATGATCTTCCAGGACCCGTTCGAGTCGCTCAACCCCCGGATGACGGTGTACGACACCATCGCCGAGCCGCTGAAGATCAACGACGTCATCGAGGGATACGACGAGCGTCGCGCCCGCGTCAAGGAGGTACTCGAGGACGTGGGACTCGGTCCAGCGGAGGTGTACCTCGACGCGTTCCCCGACGAACTGTCGGGCGGCGAGCGCCAGCGCGTCGCTATCGCGCGTGCGCTCGTCGTCGACCCGGACTTCATCGTCTGCGACGAGCCGGTGTCGATGCTCGACGTGTCGATCCGTGCGGGCGTGCTCAACCTGATGAAGGAGCTTCAGGACGAGTACGACCTCACCTACCTGTTCATCAGCCACGACCTCTCGCTCATCCGCTACATGTGTGACCGCGCGGGGATCATGTACCTCGGCAACATGGTCGAGCAGGGACCGACCGACGACGTGATCGACGACCCCAAACACCCGTACACGGAGGCGCTGTTCGACGCGGTTCCGGACGTGGAACTCGGCGACGAGCGTCGCCGCGCGAACGCGACCGGCGAGGTACCGTCGCCGCGGAACCCGCCGACTGGATGCCGATACCACCCTCGCTGCGCACACATCATCCCGCCGGACGACTGGACGGGCAGCCAGGAGGCGTTCCGACGCGCCTACCAGTTCAAGCTCAGGGTCCGGCGGAATGAACTCAAACCCGACTCCGTCGAGGACGACGCCGTCGACCGCACCGAGGCGCTGGTCGAGCAGGGGTTGACGCTGGACGTGCCCGAGGAGTACCGCTCTGAGACGGAGGTCGAATCGGGCGGTCACCGTGTCGACATGGCCGAACTCGATCTCCCGGCGGACGCCCGACGGGCCCTGACGGAGGCGGCCGAGGCCGTCGCCGAGGAGGACACCGAGGCGGCGCTCGCGGCGCTCGAGGATACGATCACGACGCCGTGTGAGAGCCGGCGGCCCGATCCCCAACCCGAGGGAACGCGCGAGGTCGCGTGTCACCTTTACGACGACGGGATCATCGGAGAGCTGCAGGACTCGAACGCGGAGTTCAACGCCGCGGCCGCAGAGGACTAGCGTGGTCAGGTCCCCAGAAACACAACGAGCCCTCCTCGTCGGTCTCGCGGTCATGCTCGCGGTGAGCGGCGTCGCGTTCGCGTCGACGGCGAACGGACAAGTCGCCTGGCAACAGCGCGATGCGATCGACGTCTCGCCGACGACGTACGCCGTCGAGGACGGCGAGGAGCCGACGATGGTGGTGGAGTTCGCCGTGTCGAATCCGACGCGGGTGAGCGCGACGATCGGATCGCCGACCGTCGTCGTGTACAACGGCTCGCCGCGAGACGGCGACGCGCTCACGGTCCCCCGTTCGGCCGATCTCGTCGACGATGAGACTGTCCTGGCGGGCGGCGAGACGACGACGCTCACGATGGAGGCCGACATCGATCCGGACGACGTGGGGCGCGCACGTGCGGCGATCGACGCCGGAACGGCCGTCGCCTCGGGATCGTTCGAGGTGACCGTCAGAGACAGGAGGGCGAACACCGATGTCTGACCGGTCGGCGGGCATCCGTCTGGCGCTGGCGCGGCCGGCGACCGCCTCGTTCGGCACCCGCAGTCAGCGGACGATAGCGGCTCTCACGGTCGGTGTGCTCGCCGGTGTGCTCGGCGCGACCGCGACGTACACGCTCCGACTGCAGACCGTTGCCCCCGCGTGGGCCGGAGAGACGGCGATGGGCGCGCTGGTGTTGGTCTCCGGCGCGTTCGTCAAACTGCTGTGTCAGGAGCTTCGAACGAGCGTCCTCGCGCTGGTGGTCGCGGTCGTGAGCGGCGGCGTGCTCGCGTTCGCCGCCGCGGTCGCGCCGTACCTGCTGCTCGACATCTCGACGCTGGG
This sequence comes from Halobaculum sp. CBA1158, assembly GCF_021431925.1. Lineage (NCBI taxonomy): Archaea > Methanobacteriati > Methanobacteriota > Halobacteria > Halobacteriales > Haloferacaceae > Halobaculum > Halobaculum sp. CBA1158. The sequence goes on from NZ_CP090371.1 coordinate 1,476,421, forward strand.
CGGGATCGCGTTGCTTCCGACGTTTCGCGACGTGATCACGTTCCTCGTGTTCGGGCAGGTGCCGCTGCAACTCACGGGCTATCTCGTCGCCATCGTGTACGACGGGATGACGGCCTGAACCGCCGACGCGCGACGACAGGCATATGTCCCGGCCGGCGGTACGCGGGGACATGCCGCGGGACATCCCGACCGAGGAGAAGTCGGTTCGCGAGCGCGGGACGTACGCCAACGACGGAAACGACCCGACGATCGCGTCGTACCTCTCCTCGCTGTTTTTCCTCCTGTCGGTGCCGGCGCTGGTGTCGGTCACCTACGTCGGCTACTGGGGCGGTCTGTACGGCGAATCGGCCGTCGTTCCGATCTTCGCCGGCCTCCTGATCGCGTCGATCGCGGGGGTGTTCGCAGTGATGCACGTCACGACGGGTCGGTGAGCGTCGGGAGGCCAATTCGGGTGTCGTAGGAAGGCGGGAGACGCGCGGGCGACGCGGTCGCCGTGTGCGTTGACCGAGCGGCGAGCGTCGAGACGGAGGACAGTCAGCGGATCAGCGAACCTTGGCCGCGAGCCGGGATCAGTACCACTTGTCCTTGTAGACGCACTGCAGCGGCTCGCCGACGACGTTGGTCACCAGCGCGAGCGAGACGATCTGGACGCCCCCGTCGTACTCCGCCGGGTCGGTGCCGTCGCTCCATCCGGCGAGTCCGACGCCGAGCTCGACGTGGTAGTCGTAGACCGTGACGAGCCACTCGTCGGGGAGGCTTCGATTCTCCTCTTCGGACTCGTTGACGACGCGCAGGAGGTACTTGAACGTCGTGTCCTCCCGTTCCGAGAGGTCGCTGCCGGCGTCGTAGTCGGGGACGTTCGGCGTCCCGAACAGCTGGACGAGCCGGTACAGCGCCGTGCCGATGTCGTCGTGACTGCCGCGGTCGGTCGGGTCGGGCTCCAACTCGACGTGTACGTCGTCGCGCGCCTCGCGGACGTTCACCTCGGACAGCTCCTCGCCGTCGGCCCGGCGGTCGACGATCTCCTCGCGGGCGACGGGGACGAGCGTGAACTCGCGAAGCTCTTCGATCGAGGGGGCGTCCGGATGATCTCTGATGTCGTGGATCATCTCAGTAGGCGAACTCCATGAAGCCCTTCCAGCCGACGTAGCCGACCACGACGCTGCCGACGCCGGTCGCGCCGACGATCGCCGCCTCTACGTCTGAGATCCCCTCGATCCCGTTGAGGTCGAAAAAGAGCGTGAATCCGAGCATGAGGAAGATGTATCCCAGTACAAGCCCCAGGATCATGACACCTAGAGAGGTGACGCTGAGAGGACCCTTCAGCCGATCGGGGACGCGATTTCTCACGGACATTCCTATCTCTCCGTACCGTGGTCCCGGGTCTTAATTCCCCCGCTACGCGGTGACACACCGGAACGCGGCGGGGATGGTTCGGCCGACGACGCGACGGTGTGACGGCGAGCGTCTCTACCGGTCGGCGTCCCCCTCTCGACGTTCGCGCTCGGCGTCGCCGGGCTCGGCGTCGCCGAGGGGGCTCATCGCGGGGTCGAAGGCGTCGTCCGTCCCGTCGGTGTCGGAACCGTCGTCGGTCTCCTCACCCGACGGCGTCGACGAGTCCGACGGACTCGAGGGACTTCGCCCGCGCTCTCGTTCGTGTTCGCCGCGCTCGCGGGCGTCGCTCGTGAGCGCGTACTCCTCCGCGACGGGCCTGCGCGCGCGGTAGCCGATCGCGATCGCGATGACCCCCGCGACGCCGTAGACGACGACCGGCGTGGCGGTGAACGACACTTCGCCGGTGACGATCGTGAGGTGAAACACCTGTCCGATCGAGAGCGCGCCCACGACGAGCATGGAGGTGCTGATCACGCCGAGCAGCCGGGTCGAGACCATACGTCTGGTCGGGGTGCCGCCGTGAAAAAGAGCCGGGACCGCGCGGCCGACGGCGTCGCCGGCGTTCGACCGCTCCACCGCCGGCGACCCGGAACGCCGACCACGACGGGCAGTCAGTCGTCGCCGAACTCGTCGACGACGACGACCTCGCCGTCCTCGACGGTGACGTTAATCAGCGTCTTCACCGAGTGGTCGGTGTCGTCGAGCTTGTTGGGTCCGGCCTTCTTGATCACGGCGACCACGTCGACCACGTCCGCCCCGATGTGGGTGAGCGCGTCGAGGATCCCCTTCATCGTGCCGCCCGTCGAGAGCACGTCGTCGAGCACGAGCACCTTGTCGCCCTCGAACACGTCGTTGATGTACATCTCCCCCTCGGAGTAGCCCGTCTCCTGCTGGAGCGCGACCTCGCCGTCGAGGCCGTACTCGCGCTTTCGGATGACGACCAGCGGGATGTCGGTCATCAGCGAGAGGGCGGTGGAGATGTGGATCCCCATCGCGGCGGGCGTGACGATCTTGTCCACGTCCTCGATCTGCGCCTTCCGGATTATCCGGATGACGATCTCCCGGAGGAGCTCCGGCTCCAGCATCGGAACCCCGTCGCTGATGGGATGAACGAAGTACTGGTACTCCCCCTTCTCGATGATCGGCGCGTCCAGCAGGGACTGACGCAGACGGTCCATGTCGCTGCGACGGCGAGGACCCCGTAAAGCCTGACGGATCCCCCGTGCGTTCCGAGGCGGCGTCGGGACCGCGCGGGCGAGCCGGCGGGAGCCGCCGTCGCCGCGGCGACGTGACGACGAGCCGGTGCCGACGCGTCGGCACCGCGCCTGCACCACGCCGTCACCGAGTCCCCGTTCAGATCACGAGTACCAGCGCCGCGACGAGCAGCAGCGTGACCAGCAGCACGCTCGCCCCGAACCCGGCGCTGAGGTCGACCGTGCGACCATCGCTCGCGGCGTCGCCGGCGTGGTTCGCATCGCTGGCGTGGTCCGCGTCGCCGCCGCGGTCGCCGTCGGCCCCGGCGATAGCGCGGACGACGCCGATGCCGCCCAGCGTCTGCTCCGGCCGCCGAACCGCCGTCGCGACCGCGCCCGTGGCGGCGACGGTCGCCCGATCGACGGCGGCGTACAGTTCCGTGACGCCCACGACCAGCCCGCGGGTGCCGTAGAATCCAACGCGGTTGTAGACCGCGTCCACGTCGGGAACCCGGCCGACCTTCGCGAGCGGCTTCTTCAGGATCACGAAGCCGACGACGCCGAGCGCCGCGAGGATCAGCCCCTCCTCGACGTGGCCGACGGTGTAGGTGGTGTAGTCGTAGCTTCCGGTGTCGGGAAGGATCGCGAACAGCGCGGGCGGGTAGACGCCGAGCACGACGCACGGAACCGCCACGGCGACCATCGCGACCTTCTGCCCGAGGTTCGCGGGCGTCACCTCGCCCTCGTACTCGCCGTGGAGGAACACGTAGTACCCCAACTTGATGAACGAGAGGAACGTGCCGACGCCCCCCGCGAGCAGGAGATACCAGATCACGTCGTAGTGCTTCTTGTGGGCGGCCCCGAGCACCATCCCCTTCGAGACGAAGCCGTTGAACCCGGGGAACCCCGCGATCGACAGCGCCGCGATGAGGAACGCGACCGCGGTCAGCGGGAGTTTCCGCCAGAGACCGCCCAGGTTCTCCAGGTGCTCCTCGCCGGTGCGGTAGATGACGACGCCGACGGTCATGAACAGCAGGCTCTTGTAGAGGATGTGGTTGAACACGTGGCCGAACGCGCCGGCGGTCGCGAGCGCGCCGCCGAGGCCGACGCCGGCGACCATGTACCCCACCTGCGACTGGATGTGATACGAGAGGAGCCGGCGCATGTCGCCCTGAAGCAGCGCCATTCCCGCCCCGAAGACGGCCATCAGCGCGCCCATGTACGCCACGGCGATCTCTCCCTCGGGGAACACCCGGAACATCCCGTACACGCCGGTCTTGGTCGTGAAGACGCACAGGAAGACGCTGGCGGCGATGTGCGGGCGCGGATAGGTGTCGGGCAGCCACGCGTGGAGGCCGATGAACCCGACGTTGACGCCGACGCCGACCGCCGCGAGCAGGGGCGCGACGGTGCCCGCGAGGCCCTCGCCCGTGAACAGGAACGTCCCCGTCGCGACGTAGTGCCAGACGATCGCCCCCAGGAGGAGCGTGCCGCCGATCCCGTGCAGCAGGGCGTACCGGAAGCCCGCGCGGACGGCGCGGCCGCCGTAGTGCCACACCAGCAGCGTGCTGGTGACGGCCATCAGCTCCCAGAAGAAGATCAGCGTGAGCCAGTCGCCGCCGAAGACGGCCCCGAGGCTCGTGCCGACGTACCCCAGCGCGAAGGCCGTCTGGCGGGGCGAGGCGTCGGTCGCCCACGAGTACAGCACGGCGACCGCGCCGATGAAGCCGAAGATGACGCCCATCAGCCGCGAGAAGCCGTCGACGTTGAACAGGACGGCGTCGAAGCCGAACAGCAGCGTCGGCAGGTGCGCGCCGGCGGGCGCGAGCCACACGTACGGCACGACCGCCGCGGTCGCGAGCACGCCCAGGGCGTGGCCCGCGCGTCGACCCAGCAGCGGGACGACGAGCGCGGCCGCCAGCACGAGCACGAACGGCGGGACCAGCGGGTCGACCAACGGTTCGACCATCAGACCGCCACCCCCGTCACCGCCTCGACGACGAGGCGGACGACCCTGAGGAACACGGCGGCGTCGGGGACGAGCCCGAGGACGACCGAGCCGAGCGCGACCGTCAGGATCGGACCGAGCATGAACCACGTGGACTCGCCGCCGGTCCACCCGCGGCGCTCCCAGCCGCCGGCGTGACTGTCGTCGTCGCGGTCGTGCGCCCTGTCGCCGTCGCGGTCGGTGTCGCCGTCGCGGTCGGTGTCGCCGTCGCGGTCGGTGTCGCCATCGCGGTCGTGTGCCTCGCCGCCGTCGGCGACGGCGTCGGTGTCGTCGTCGTCAGCCGCCTCCGCCAGCGGGTCGCGCTCGGCGTCGGCGACGGCCGCGCGGCCCCACGCCAGCCGTCCGCCGAGTGGCCCCTCGATCAGCGGCTTCTCGTCGGTCTCCTCGGGCGACTCGAAGAACGCGGTGTAGACGATCGGCCAGAAGTACGCGACGTTGAGCACGCCCGAGACGAGCAGCGCGACCGCGAAGAGGGTCTGCCCGGCCGAGACGCTGCCGATGAGCAGGAAGTACTTGCTCACGAAGCCGGCGATCAGCGGGATGCCGGCCATCCCCGCCGCCGCGACCGCGAAGGCGGTCATCGTCAGCGGCATCCGCCGGCCGATGCCGGCCATCTCGGAGATGTCGTCGGTGTGGGTCTCCACGTGGATCGCGCCGGCCGCGAAGAAGAGGGTGATCTTCATGAACGCGTGTGCCGGGATGTGGAGCAGGCCGCCCACGATAGAGGTGGGCGTCAGTACCGCTAACCCGAGGACGATGTACGACAGTTGGCTCACCGTCGAGAACGCGAGCCGGCGCTTGAGGTTGTCCTGTCGAAGCGCGATGACGCTCGCGACCGTCAGGGTGAACGCCGCCACCGCCGCCAGCGGGAGCCCCATCCCGAGGTTTCCGACGGTCTCGGGACCGAACACGTCGAGGACGACCCGCGCGATGCCGAAGACGCCGCTCTTGACGACCGCGACCGCGTGCAACAGCGCCGAGACCGGCGTCGGTGCGACCATCGCGTCGGGCAGCCACGAGTGCAGCGGCATCAGCGCCGCCTTGACGCCGAACCCGCCCGCGAGCAACGCGAACGCGAGTCTCGCCATCGCGGGGTCGGCCGCCGCCAGCCCGTCGATCCCTCCGGAGGTGAACGCGACCGTGCCGGTGAGCCAGTAGACGAGCGCCGTGCCCGCGAGGACGGCGACGCCGCCGCCGAAGGTGTACGCGAGGTACTTGCGGCCGGCCGCCCGGGCCTCGTCGGTCTCGTCGTGGGCGACGAGCGGGTACGTCGCCACCGTGAGCAGTTCGTAGAACACGAACAACACGATCAGGTTCGACGCGAACGCGACGCCCATCGCCGCCGAGAGGCTCGCGGCGAACGCCGCGAAGTAGCGGGTCTGGGCGTGCTCGTCGAGCCCGCGCATGTACCCGACGCTGTAGCTGCTCGTGACGATCCACAGGAGGCTGGCGAGCAGGCCGAACAGGAGCCCGAGGGCGTCGACCTCGAGCGCGAACCGGATCGGGTCGGCCCCGGGAAGCGGGAGGAACGCCCCGAGGTCGGTGACGTACGCGTCGCCGGCGAGCACGCCGGGGACCATGCTGGCGACGATGCCGAACTTGAGCACGCCCGCGAGGAACGTCCACGACTCGCGGAGGTTCGGGCGCGACCCGGACAGCAGTATCGGGCCGATTGCGACGGCCGAGACGAGCACGGCGGCGATCGGTCTGAGTGAGGATATCTCGGTCATGACAGAAGCACCTCGATCGTCGGCGCGAGCGCGGACTCGTAGGCCGGAACGGCCGCCCCGAGCCCGAGCGCCAGAAGCGTCGCGGCGGCGACGGCGGCGTACATGCCCAGCGAGACGCGGCCGCCGTCGGTGGCGACCGTCGCCCCCGTCGGCTCGGCCGTGCCGGGTACCTCGCCGGTGTCCGGGCCGTCGCCGACGGCGTCAGCGTCCGAGGCCGCGCGGAAGAACATCCGCTCGACCAGTCGGGCGAAGTACGCGAGCGTCAACAGCGTCGACAGGAGGATGACGACCGCGAGCGACCACGCCCCCGCCTCCAGCGTCCCGACGACGATGTACCACTTCCCGAGGAAGCCGATGGCCGGCGGGACGCCGACCATCGCGAGCGCGAGCGCGCCGAACGCGGCCGCGGCGACGGGCATCCGATCGGCGAGGCCGTCGTAATCGGCGACGCTCCGACCACCGGTGCCCGTCGAGACGAGTCCGGCGGTCAAGAACAGTCCGCCCTTCATGACGGCGTGACCCACGAGGTGGACCGCGAGGCCGACGAGGGCCGTGCCGTTCGCCACCGACAGCGCGGCGACGATCAGTCCGAACTGCGAGACCGACGAGTATGCGAGCATCCGCTTGATCTCCGTCTGCGCGACAGCGAGCAGGCTGCCGACGACGATACTGACGGCGGCCGTCGCCGCGAGCAGGGTCCGTGCGAACGGGACTGCAGAGAGGAACTCCGGCGTGAACACCGTGAGCACGATCCGGACGAGCGCGTAGGCGCTGACCGTCGACACGAGCGCGGCGATGAGCGCGCTCACGGAGTCGGGCGCGCCGGCGTAGGCCCCCGGCTGCCAGGTGTGCAGGGGGAACATCGCGACCTTGACGAAGAGGCCGACGACGACGAACGCGAACGACGCCCGGACCAGCGGCGACGCGTAGCCCACGTCGGCCAACTGAACGGCCAGGTCGCCCATGTTCAGCGTCCCCGTCGCGACGTAGGCGTAGCCGACGCCGAGCAGGTACAGCGACGCGCCGAACGTCCCCACGAGGAGGTACTTCAGGCCCGCGACCGCCGAGCGTCCCCGGTCGCCGCTGGCGACGAGCGCGTAGGCGGTCAGCCCGGTGATTTCGAGGAAGACGTACATGTTGAACGCGTCGCCGGTGATCGACATCCCGGTGAGGCCGGTGACGAGCAGCAGGTACGTCGCGTAAAACCGGTTCGAGCGCGGGCCGGCGCGGCGGGCGTACGCGAGCACGCCCAGCGCGACCGCCGCGACGAGCACCACCATCGTCGCCGTCAGCCCGTCGATGAGCAGTTCGATACCGATCGGGGGCTGGAACCCGCCGACCGCGTAGCCGGAGGGGTCGCCGCCGAGGCCGCGTGCGGCGAACGCCGCCGCCAGCGCGACCTGCACCGCCAGCACGACGACGGCGACCGGCCAGCCGCTCTCCTCGCGGATCAGGCCCGCGATCATCGAGCCGAGCGCGCCCAACAGCGGGACGACGACGAGCAGGGCGGCGAGGTCACTCACCGTCGCTCACCTCCTCGATCAGGTCCGCACGAAGCGTCCCGTACTCCCCGTAGATGCGGACGATGAGCCCCAGCGCGACCGCGGTGAGGCTCACCCCGACGACGATGGCCGTCAGGATCAGCACGTGCGGCAGCGGGCTGACGTACGGCTCCGGCTCCGTCAACAGCGGCGCGGACGCGCCGGTGACGTACGCCGAGGCGATGAAGAACAGGAAGATCCCCGTCTGGAAGACGTTCATACCGATCACCTTCTTCACGAGGTTGCGGTCGCCGATCAGCATGTACGCGCCCACGCCCATCAGGAGGAAGGCGACCGCGAAGTACGCGCGGTCGGCCAGCGCGGCGATCACCGGTCCACCTCCTCGTCCGCGGCGGGGGAGTGACCCGCCGCCAGCGCGAAGAACAGCCCGACGACGGTGCCGGAGACGATGATACCGATCCCCACCTCGACGAGTTCGATCCCGTACTTGCTGGCGTTGTACACCGGGATGGCGGTGTACTGGAGGAACGCCCCGTCGAACGCGAGCGCGAGCAGGCCGATCCCCATGAACAGCGCGACGCCGAACACGACCAGCACGGTCAACAGCGACGAGGAGATCCACTCGCGGGTCGGGCCGATCCCGAAGGCGATGGCGAGCATCAACACGACCGTTCCGACGATGACGCCGCCTTGGAAGCCGCCGCCGGCGGAATCGGCACCGTGGAACATGATGAACGCGCCCAGGGTGAACACGAACGGGGCGACGATCCGGACGGTCGCCATGATGATCGGGCTCTCAACGTACGGCCGCCCCTGACGCGCATCCCCGCCGAGGCGGAGGCGGTCGGCGGCGTCGCCGGCGTCGGCGTCGGCGTCGGTCTCGCCGTCTCTGGTGCTCATTCCATCACCTCACGGTCGAGCACGACCAGCAGTCCGATCAGCGCGGCGAACACCACGACCGCCTCGCCGAGCGTGTCGAAGCCGCGGTAGGCGGCCAGCACGGCCGTCACGGCGTTCTCGACGCCCGTCTCGCTGTACGCGTTCGCGAGGTAGTGCTCGGTCACCCGCGAGGTCGCCACCGGCGTCGACGACGACCCGACCGGCGGAAGCGCCGTCAGCGTCGTCGCCAGCGCGGCCACGAGCAGCCCCGAGACGCCCAGCGCCGGGACGTTCACGTCGACGAACACGCCGTCGCCCGGCGGGCGCACGGTCTTGGCGATCGTCAACAGGAACAGCACGGTCGTCACGCCGGCACCGACGGCCGCCTCGGTCAGGCCCACGTCGGGCGCGCGAAGCAGCAGCCAGACGACGGCGATGCCGAGGCTGTACGCGGCGAACGCGATGATCGACGCGAGCACGTCCCGCAACAGCGCCGTAGCCAGCCCGCAGCCGATCACGAACACCAGCACCGCGATCTCGACCGGCGTCACGGGCGGTCACCCCCGTCGGCGGCGGCGTCGCCGCCGTCGGCCACGCCGGACGTCCCGGCGGCATCGCCCCGGGGCGCGTCGTCCGCCCCGTCGGCGGGGGCACCCGCGCCGTCGCCGGCGTCGTCGACGGTCCACGGCTCGATTCCCTCCTCTGCGGCCGCCCGGGTGATGGCGTGGGCGGCCGTCGGATTGGTGATGAACATGAAGACTATCAGGAAGAGGAGCTTCAGCGTCTCGACCTCCGCGCCGAGCGCGACTGCGGCGGCCCCGAACGCGAGCACGGCCCCGAGCGTGTCGCTCTTGGAGGCGCTGTGGGCACGGGTGTACAGATCCGGCAGGCGGATCAGTCCGACGGCGGCGACGACTCCGAAGAACAGCGATCCCACGAGCAGGGCGATCACGCCGGCCTCGGTGACGGTCACCATCTACAGCACCCCCCCGCGCTCGACCGTGAACTTCGAGATGGCGATGCTCATCAGGAAGTTCAGCAGGGCGTACACCAGCGCGATGTCGAGCGCGCCGGGCGTGTCGGTCGCGGCCGCGAACAGCGCGGCGACGACGACCGTGTTCGACCCGATGACGTTCACCGCGATGACGCGGTCCTGCATCGTCGGGCCCTTGACGGCGCGGTACAGCACGACCACGGAGATGAGCACGAACCCCGCCGCGGTCGCCAACAGCGCGTCGGCGATGAGGCTCACTCCTCCACCTCCTCGCGCTCGGCGACGGTGGGCCGCCGGGCCGCCGAACGCCCGTAGAAGACGAATCGGACGGCCCGCTCGAGCGTTCCCCCGGCGAGTTCCTCTCGCGCGTCGGCGGTCAGCGAGTGGATGGTGAAGTGTCGGCTCTCCACGTCGACGGTGAGCGTTCCGGGCGTGAGCGTGATGCTGTTCGCCAGCGTCGCCGCCGGCACCGTCGACCACACGTCGGCGTCGAACTCGACGACCTTCGGGTCGATCGGCAGCGACGGGTGGAGGACCACGTACGCGACCTGGAGGTTCGCCTTCGCGATCTCCCACAGCAGGAACGGCGCGTACAGGCAGAGCCGCCCGAACTGGACCGCCAGTCGGCGCGGGCGCACCGACCCCGTCAGCGAGACGTGCCACAGCGTCGCGGCGACGGCGGCGGACGTGACCGCCCCGGACAACAGATTGTACGGCGTGAGCGACCCGGCCAAGAAGAGATAGAAGCTCGCGGACAGCCCGAACAGCAGGACGAACTGATCGAGGCCGGAGCGACGGACGAGCCGACTCCGGCGCGACTCGCGCTCGACGGGAGCCTCCTCCACGTCGAGGCCGCTTTCGGACAGCTCCCAGTTCAGGGCGGGCAACAGCGGCGTCGTCCCGGCAGGCCGGTACCCGGGGTCGACCACGATCGACTCGATGTCGTGTTCGGTGGCGTACGCGGCGATCGAGTCGGCGTAGTCGCCCGGGCTGAACAGGTACTCGTCCTCGCCGACCGTCGCGGTCTCCACGCCGATCGCGGCCTCGATCCCCTCCAGATCCTCGCCGACCCACACCTCGATACGGTCGAGCAGTTCCGCCGCCGTCTCGGCCTCCGACCCGCTTCGACCGCGGCTCCTGAGCGGGTACACGAAGTGGAGCGTCACGGCCTCCTGGGCGTCGACCGCCCCGCGGACGACGTGGCCGACGGTGTTTCGGAGCGTGGTCGACTCCCCGACCGGAACGAGGATCTCGTGTCCGGTCACGGCGGCCACCCCGGCCCGCCCGGTCGAGCCCCGTCGGAGCGACCCACGCTACGGTAGCTGGATGATGTCACGATCTACTGTGTGTCCGTTTGAATGAGCGGATCAAAACCGTTGTGATCCGCGGGGGTCCGCGGCTCCGACAGTCCGTACGTCACGTCGCTCCCAGCGTCGCGCCCAACTCGTCGGCCACGACGAGCCCGAGCCCCAGTTTCGATCCCGAGAACTCGCCGACCGTGTCGGCGCGGACGACGAGCGCGCGCGTCTCGGCCGCGCCCATCACGCTCGCGTCGTTGGCGACGACGAACGCGAGGTCGGCCCGGTCGAGCGTCGACCGCGCCCGCGACACCAGCGCGTCGTCGTCGCCCTCGCTCTCGGCCTTGAACCCTACGAGCGCCAGGTTGGGGTACTCCTCTCGAACGGTGTCGAGCAATTTCGGCGTCGGCGACAGCTCCAGCGTCAGGGACTCCGAGCCCGACCGGATCTTCTCCTCGGCCGGCTCAACGGTGTAATCGGAGATGGCCGCCGCCGAGATCAGCGCGTCTGCGTCGGAACACGCCGCGAGCGCTGCCTCGGTCATCTCCGCCGCCGTCTCCACGTCGACCACCTCGGCGTACGGCACGTCGCCGCTTTCGCCCCCGTCGCCCCCGCCGGCGGCGCTCGCGTCGTGCAGGAGCGTCACGTCGGCCCCGCGGGCGACGAGCGCGCGGGCGACCGCCCGGCCGGTGCGACCGGACGCGCGGTTCGTGAGCACGCGGACGGTGTCGATCGGCTCGCTGGTCGGCCCGGAGGTGACGACCACGCGTTCGCCGGCCAGCGGACGGTCGCCGGCAGCCCGCGCCGTCGCCGTCACGATCGCCTCCTCGGTGGCGATCTTCGCTTTCCCCTCCTCGATCCGCGGGTCGACGAACTCGACGCCCCACGACTCCACGCGGTCGATGGCCTCCAGCACGCCCGGATGGTCGTACATCGGCTCGTGCATCGCCGGCGCGCACACGACGGGTACGTCCGCCCCCAACGCCGTCGTCGCGCAGGTGGTGACCGGCGTGTCGTCGATCGCGGCGGCGACCTTCCCGACGGTGTTGGCGGTCGCCGGCGCGAGCAGGAGCACGTCGGCCCAGCCGTCCCTGCCGCACAGGTCGACGTGCTCGACGCCGCCGGTGATCTCGGTGACGACGTCGTTCTCGGTCGCGAACTCGACGGCCCACGGGTGGACGATCCCGGCGGCGGCGTCGGTCATCACTCCGCGGACGCTCGCGCCGTGACGGCGGAGTTCGTGGGCGAGTTCCACCACTTTGACGGCCGCGATGGACCCGGAGACGCCGAGCGCGACGTTGGTGTCGGCGAGGAGATCGCTCATCGCGGTGGGGTAGGAGGGTTCGGGTGGTAAATCCTCGCCGTGTGGTCGTCCGCGCCGTTGCCCAGTCCTCGCCCGCGACGATCACCGTCGCAAGGTCCGCCCGATCGAGAACCACCACGGCGGTGGGTCGGCGACGCCTCCGTCACGACGGGCGCGTCGTACTCGGCGTCGGCGTCGAGCGTGGTGTCGGTCACGGTCGACGGCGCTGTTCGCGACGGCTACAGTTCCGCGATCGATCCACCGAGGCAGATTCCACCGACCGTGGGAGCGTGACAACGCCTTTCGGGACCGCGGTCCAACCGTGCGCCATGCCGACGTACACCGTACTCGCGGACGCGGACGAGGCGCAGTTCCAGAACCCACAGGAGTTGGTGTCGATCTGGGGCGGTATCCGCGAGGACATCGACCGACTCGGAGGCGAACTGGAGGATAGCTACGCGCTCGTCGGCGGCCACGACTTCATGCTCACCTTCGAGGTCGACGAGGAAGACGCCGCCCTCCAGATCGCGCTGGCCATCGAGGGGCGCGGGCTGGACACCGAGACGCTGCGGTCGATCCCGATCGATCGAATGGGCGACCTCGTCGAGGACGTCTGACCGCCGGCTCCGGCGGTCCTGGAGAACCCCGCGTCGTCCCGCTTCAGTCGTCGTCCGGGTTGCCGACGAGCGTCTCGGCCTGTCGCTCGCGGGCCCGCTGGACGAACTCCTCCGGCAGCGACTCGATCTCGCCGGCCTGCACGCCCCAGAGCTTCGCGTACAGCCCGTCGGCCGCAAGCAGTTCCTCGTGGCCGCCGCGCTCGACGACCTCGCCGCCCTCCAACACGAGCACCTCGTCGGCGTCCTTCACCGTCGACAGGCGGTGGGCGATGACGAACGTGGTGCGGTCCTCGGCGAGGCGGTCGAGGCTCCGCTGGATGAGCATCTCGGTCTCGGTGTCGACGGCGCTCGTCGCCTCATCGAGCACGAGCACGTCCGGGTCCTGAAGGACGACCCGGGCGATGGAGAGGCGCTGGCGCTGCCCGCCCGAGAGCTTCACGCCGCGCTCGCCGATCCGGGTGTCGTAGCCGTCCGGGAGGTTCTCGATGAACTCGTGGGCCTCCGCGGCCGTCGCGGCCTCTCGGACCGCCTCGTCGTCGGCGTCGAATCGGCCGTATCGGATGTTCTCGGCGACCGTCCCGTCGAAGAGGTACGTGTCCTGGCTCACGTAGCCGATCGACTCCCGGAGCGAGCGCACGGTCACGTCGCGCACGTCGTGGCCGTCGATCCGAACCGCGCCCTCGTCCACGTCGTACAGCCGCAAGAGGAGCTTCAGCAGGGTCGACTTGCCCGCGCCGGTCGGTCCCACGAGCGCGACCGTCTCGCCGGCGTCGACCGAGAAGTCCACGTCCCGCAACACCGGTTCGTCCTCGTCCTCGTAGGCGAAGTCGACGTGGTCGTACGCGACATCGCCGTCGACGGCGGTCAGTTCGACGGCGTCCGCGTCGTCCGTGATCCGCGCGGGGATGTCCTGGAGGCCGAACACGCGCTCGCAGGACGCCTTCGCGTTCTCGTACTGCGAGACGATGTTCGACACCTCCGCCAGCGGCGTGACGAACCGCTGGGTGAGAAACAGGAACGAGACGAACGTCCCGGAGGTGAGCCCCCCCGTCAGCGGTCCCGGGGCGGTACCGGTGACGATCCACAGTCCGCCGACGACGAACGTCGTGACGAAGGAGATACCCGCGAACAGCTCCATCCCCGGCCGGTACACGTAGTTGAGCCGGAGCATCGCGAGCGTCTTCCGGAAGTACGAGTAGGAGGTGTCGGCGACGCGGTCGGTCTCGTACTCCTCCGTGCCCGTGGTCTTGACCAACTGCATCCCGCCCAGCGAGTTCTCCAGGCGGGTGTTGAGGTCGGCGACCGCCTCGCGCTGTGCGGCGTACCGGGGCTCGACGGCCTTCATGAACCAGTAGGTGAACAGCAGCATTCCGGGCACGGCGACGAGCGTGACCAGCGCCAGTTGGGCGTTCTCGATGAACAGGAACAGCCCGATGCCGAGCAGCATGACCCCGAGTCTGACGGAGTTCTGGAGCGCGTCGTCGAGGAACCGCTCGAGGTTCGTCGCGTCGTTGTTGAGGACCGACATGACCTCGCCGGTCTGCTTGTCGTCGAAGAACCACATGTCGAGGTCCTGCATCTTGGCGTAGGAGTCCGTCCGCACGTCGTGCATCACCCGGTGAGCGAAGTTGTTCGCGGCGACGCCGTACACCCACGTCAGCGCGGCCGACACGGCGAACGCGGCGACGATCAGCCCCGCGGAGAACCAGAACTGCGTCTCGTCGGGGGCGTTCGTCGGCAGCCACGCGTCCGGCACCAGCGACAGCCTGTACGGCTCGCCTCCGGTGAACGCGGCGTCGATGGCCGCGCCGAGCACGATCGGCGGCAGGAGGCTCGACACCCGGGCGATGACGTTCGCGGTCATCCCGACGACCAGCCACGGCCACTTGTCGAGCCCGTACTCGGTGAAGAGCCGGTACAACGGGCGCTCGACGCGGTCGCGGTAGACGTCGAACGCGCTCTCCTCCTCGACGCTCATTACGAATCGAAACCGCCGGGGGAGACTTAGTCGGACCGGTGTCGACCGACCGTCACGCGCCCGATCGTCCAGACGGAGCCGGGTCGAACCTCACCCGCCGACTCCGACCAACCACAGCACGGGCACCAGCGTCGCCACCGACGCGACCGTCGTCGCGAAGACGGTGACCGAGGCGAGGTCCGGGTCGCCCCCGAGGGCCGTCGCGTACACGAACGTGGAGACGGCCGTGGGCATCGCGAACATGACGACGCCCGTCCGGACCGTCGCGGCGTCGCCGCCCAGGGCCGTGAACACCGCGAGCGCGACGACCGGCATGGCCAGCAGCTTCACGGCGGCGACGGTCCCGAGCGTCGGCAGGTCGAGGTCGGTGGCCTCCAGCGACAGCGACGCGCCGACGCCGAGCAGCGCGACCGGGAGCGCGAGATCCGCCAACACGCCGAGCCCGGAGACGGCGAGCCCCGGCGGGCTCCAGCCGACGGCCGCCGAGAGGAGTCCCGCAGCGAGCGCCGCCAGCACCGGGTTTCCGGCGAGGCCGCGAAGCTCGCCGACGAGGTCCGTGTCGCCGCCGTTGATGACGCCCAGCAGCGTGACCGTCGCGGGCACCTGCACCAGCGCGCCGGTGCCGAGGACGACACTCGCCTTCCCGGCCTCGACCGCGCCGGCTCCGAACGTGGCGGCGACGATCGGCAGCCCGAGGAAGCCGAGATTCGTGTGGTACGACTGCACGACCGCGACGCTTCGCACGGCCGCCGGCTTCCGCCGACGATGGACGAGCAGGCTCACGGCGACGCCGACGGCGACGACGACGACCACGCCGCCGACGAGGCCGACGGACAGCACGTCACCCAGGGGCTGGGCGAACGTCGAGGTGTACACGAGCGCCGGGAGCGCGACGAGGAAGGCGGCGTCCGTGAGCGCGTCGCGTCGCGACGGCGTCAGCAGTCCGACGCGGCGGCCGGCGACGCCGGCGGCGAGGAGAACGAGCATGTACGCGAGGTTCGAGGCGACGGACACGGGGTTCGGTCGAAGTCGTCGCCCCCGGCGGTTGACGGTTGCGTTCGCGGCGAGCGAGCGTGGTGGCGGTGTCGTCGCGGGCGCGGTCTCATCGTCGACGCGGTGGCGGCGGCGTCGCCGTCTCGTCGCCGTCGCGGTCACGACTCGGACGGCGTCGCGAGACCGGCGAGACCGCGACGACCTACGACCTCGGAGTGACCCCGGTGAGTCCCGTCGGCTCGGTCACGCCGTTGGCCGTGAGTGCGAGCCGCCAGGTGCCGGCTTCGGGGCGACCGGCCGTCTCGATCGACAGCGACCGGACCGACGCGCGCCGAAACAGCGCGACGACGACCGGGAGAGTCACCACGCGGTCGCGGTCGGCGAGCGGGTATCCCTCCAGGGTCACTCGCCAGGTCCGCGCGTCGGCGTCGGCGTCGACGGCCGGCGACGTGACGGCGTACGAGCCGACCATCCCGATCGATCCCAACGCCGAGAGCACGCCCGCGACGGGGTCGGTCTCGTCGCGCGGGGGGGCCGGCATCCGCTCGCCCGCCCCGCGCAGCACCTCGGCGACCGCGTCGGCGTCGAGGCGGGCCGAAAGCTCGTCGGCGATGCTCCCCAACAGCCTGACGCAGAGCTCGTCGGGATCGTCCACCGCCTCGGCCGAGTCGAGGTATCGGTCCATGATCGCGTCCTGCAACTCCGTGTGTGTGGAGTCCGCGATCGACTCGAAGACGACGCCCGCGACCGTGTGACAGAAGTCGATCGACGACGCCGGCGGGCGGGCGTCGGCCGTCGAGACGTTCGTCGTCCCCGACGGTCGCGGTGCGACTCCGGGGTCGTCCGCGGTGGTCGGCTCGGCCGGCGGCGGCGTCGGGTCGGCGACCGCCTCGCAGGCGACGATATCGTACACCGGCACCTGCGGGTCGTAGCGTCGTAACGTCGCGCGGTACTGCTCGGTGCTTCGGACGGCAGCGCGCGCTGTCGGTCGGTCCGGAAACCCGAGTCCGTCCGCCGGCACCGGGCGCTCGCCGGTGCGCGCGCAGACCAGCCGGTAGTCGCCGTCGGGGTCGGCGAGCGATTCGATGTGGCGTCTCAGGTCGCCGAGGGCGGTTCCGATCATGGTGGTGGCAGGTCGGTCGACGGGCGGAGTTACACGTCGCCGCGGATCGCCGCGGACAGCTCCGCCCGCGAGAACAGCTCACCCGAGAACCGCTCGGGGAAGTACAGCGTCGCGAACCGCTCGAGGTTGAACAGGTGCTGGATCGGGCCCTGATAGATGGGACCGCCGCGGAACACTCGCCCCTCCTGCACCGCGGTGAGCTCCGAGGCAACCTCGTGGTCCTCCATGAACGAGACGACGGTGTCGCGGAACTCCGCCTCGGTCTTCGCCTCGTGTCCCCGCAGGAGGATCGAGTCGGGGTCCACCGACAGCATCGTCTCGTAGTCGATCTGTCCTCGCTCGTTCGTCGACAGCCCCGAGACGCCGGAGCCCGAGAGCGCGTCGGCGATCCCGAGGTCCCGGAACTGCTTTTTGTTCGTTCCGCGGTCCGAGAGCCGGTACGGGTAGAACCGCTCGGGGTCGTCGCCCGCGCCGAAACACAGCAGGGCGTTCGGCCGGTCGTCGGCGCTCGGGAGGCTCGCGCTCACCGTCGCGACGGCGTCGTCGTGTACCGCCTTCACCGCCTCGTAGCGGTCCTCCCGTCGGAACACCTGCGCGACCTTCTCGAACGCCTCGTACAGCGTGTAGTACCGGTACTCGTGCCAGCCGTCGGTGCGTCGGAATATCGTGTTGGCGACGAACGGTCCCACGTCCTCGGCGACGCCGTCCACGTCGGACTGCTCCAGTCCGAAGCCGTTGTTGACGAGCCATTGCGGGTCGATCAGGTGCACGTCGCTGTCCAGCTCGTAGAACAGCTCCCGGTCGACGGCGAACGAGTCGCCGAGCAACTGCGTCGGCTCGGCGGCGACCGAGACGCCGTCGAGCTCGTCGTAGTGATCGGTGTAGAACCGCGCCGCGTTCCCGACCGCAAGCAGGTCCTCGCCCTTCCCGAGAGCGACCGCCATGTCCGCGTAGCCCGACTCGTAGACGGAGAACGTCTCGGGCACCTCCTGAAACGTCACGTCGCCGGCGGGTGCCATCGTCACGGTGTAGCTGGTGTCCTCCGGCGTGGCCGTCCCGGTCGCCGTCGACTCGGGCGTCGATTCCCCGGAGGTGTCGGTCTCGGTCGGGTCGTCGCCGCCGCTTTGTCCCGAACAGCCCGCGAGGAGACCGCCCGCGACGAGCGCGCTTCCGTACTTCACGTAGTCACGTCGCGTGAACCGATCGGTCGGATCAGGATCCGTCATCGGGTTTCGGTTCGCCTAAACGAATAAAAGCGATCCGGAATTTAGGCGAGCCGAAACATGATTACTCTGCAACACGGCATCGACACCTGCCGCGTCGCTCCCCGTCGGTCGCGACGGACGGCTCGAACCCCCGAGACCGAATCCTTACGTCCTGGCCGTCGAATCCGTTGGCATGGACGAACTCGTCGTCTCGACGGACGTGTACGTCGCACCGACGGAGGCGTACGAGTTTCTCATCGAGTTCCCCCGGTACGAGCGCTACACGGAGTACCTCGAACGGGTGTCGCGCACGCACGGCGACGGCGGGCCGGGATCGCGGTACGCGCTCCGGTTCGCGTGGTGGAAGCTCTCGTACACCGCCCGCTCGGAGGTGACCGACGTCGACCCGCCGACGCGGATCGACTGGCGGATCCTGAAGGACATCGACGCACGCGGCGCGTGGGTGATCGAGGGGTACGACGACCTCCCCGCCGAGGCTCCAGCCGACGCGACGGCGGCCTGTCGGGTGACCCTTGAGATCCGCTTCGACGCCGACTCGGCGGACTCTTCGGCGGTGTCGCTCCCGCCGCTGGTGTCGTTCGGCGGGATCCTCGACCGGGTGAAGGGGCTGGTGGAGGAGGAGGCCGAGCGTGTGGTCAGGCGGGCGGTCGCCGACCTGGAGGGAAGCGAGCGCGAGGTGACGCTGACCGTCCGGTCCGACGGGGACTCGCTGTAACGGCGCGACTCCGGAACGCTCATTCCGTTCGGTCGAACACACGCGAGCATGACCGAGGTGGCCCCGCCGTGCGCGTCGTGATCATCGGGGCGGGACAGGTCGGCGAGAGCATCGCTGCGGACCTCGAGGATGGACACGAGGTCGTGATCGTCGAGCGCGACGCCGACCGGTGTGACGAGCTGACCTACTCGCTGGACGTGTTGACCATCAACGGGGACGGAACCGCCGTCTCGACCCTCGAGGAGGCCGGGATAGGAGACGCGGACATGGTGATCGCCTCCACCGACGACGACGAGACGAACATCGTCGCCTGCTCGACGGCGAAGGCCGTCAGCGACGCGTTCACCATCGCGCGGATCAAGAACACCGAGTACCTCAGGACGTGGGAGCGGTCGCGCTCGGCGTTCGGCATCGATTTCATGGTGTGTACGAACCTCCTCACCGCCGAGTCGATCGTCCGCGTCATCGGCCTGCCGGCCGCTCGCGACGTCGACCTCTTCGCCGACGGCGAGGTACAGATGGCCGAGTTCGAGGTGAGCGAGGGGAGCGCCCTCGTCGGAGAGACGGTCAGCGAGGCCGACCGCTTCGACTCGCTCACGTTCGCGTCGATCCTGCGCGACGACGAGGTCGTCATCCCGCGCGGGGAGACGCGCATCGAGGTCGGCGACCGCGCGGTCGTCATCGGTTCGCCCGGAAGCGTTCGGGGGTTCGCCGCCGACGTGGCACCCGACGAGCACGTCGGCACCGGCGAGGAGGTCGTGATCGTCGGCGGCTCTGAGATCGGCTATCACGCCGCCCGCCTGCTCGGCGAGCGTGGCTTCTCGCCCCGGCTGATCGAACGCGACCCTGACCGCGCCCGCGACATCGCCGAGGAGCTCCCCGAGACGTTCGTCATGGAGTCCGACGCCACCGACATCGGCTTCCTCGAGCGCGAGCACATCGGCGACGCCGACGTGCTCATCGCCGCGCTCGACTCCGACGAGAAGAACCTCCTGTCGTGTCTGCTGGCCACCCGCCTCGGCGTCGAACGAACCGTCGCGATCGTCGACCAGACCGCATACGTCGACATCTTCGAGACGGTCGGCGTCGACGTGGGCGTCAGTCCGCGGGCGGTCGTCGCCGAGGAGATATCCCGGTTCACTCGGGAGGGGAGCGCCGAGAACGTCGCGCTCATCGAGGACGACCGCGCGGAGGTGCTGGAGGTCGAAGTCACCGAGGAGTCGCTGCTCGCGAACCGGCCGATCAGCGAGTCGATCCACGACTTCCCGGACTGCCTCGTCATCGGAGCGATCACCCGCGAGGGGGAACTCGTCACCCCGCGGGGCGACACCGTGATCCGCCCCGACGACCACGTCGTCGTCTTCTTCGAGGAGAGCGTCGTCGACGAGGTCACGGGGAAGCTATGACGCTCTTCCCGTCGGTCACCGTGGGGGGAGACATCATGCCGATGCGGCCGACTCCGATCCGTCGCCGCGCGGCAGGCCGAACTCGACTTCGATCCTGACTGTGTCGTAGGGAACGTACGGCTTCTTCGCGCGGCCGCCCTCCTCGAAGTGAACGATGCCGTGATCGGCCAGCAGGTACAGATCGTCGTGCACGTCGTGCACGTCACGGTCGAGCCGGTCGGCCAGCGCGCGGATGCTCTCGGGCGGATGCTCCATCACCTCCTCAAGCAGTTCCATCCGGCGGTCTGTGAGCAGTTGACGGAGCCTCGAACGGTCCTCGAAGTTGACGACGTGGGGAACCTCCTCGCCTTGCTCCCACCGTTCTGCGCGCTCAATAGCCGCCGTCTGTGCCTGCTCGGCTGGGAGCGACGTGATGCGGAGGGTCGAGGGGTACTCGATCTCCTCCGGGTCGGTCGTGAACTCGTCGTGTGTGGGTTCGGTGTCAGTCGGTTCGTCGCTCATAGATCTCGTTCACCTCGGTTTGGAAGTC
The DNA here is from genome assembly GCF_021431925.1 of Halobaculum sp. CBA1158. Lineage (NCBI taxonomy): Archaea > Methanobacteriati > Methanobacteriota > Halobacteria > Halobacteriales > Haloferacaceae > Halobaculum > Halobaculum sp. CBA1158. The sequence goes on from NZ_CP090371.1 coordinate 1,497,310, forward strand.
GTCGATCAGATCGGAGACCCCCGTGAACTCCAGTTCCGTGATGTCGTCCTCGGGTGAGTGACGATGGTGCCGGCCGACGTCCAGGTGGTACGGCGAGTTGTCGTACCGCAAGATCGTGTCGCCGTCAGCGTCCATGTACTGGAAGCTGTACTTCACCCCTTGCGGGAAGTTATCGCTCATCGGGACCTGCCACGCGACCATCTCGTACCGACTCCCGTCCGATCTCTCGTCACGGTCTCGGTACACGACCGTCGCGGGCATCGTCTCCTATGTTGGGAAAGAATCACAACAAACATAACTCTTACCGTTGGGATGGAACCTCAACAGTCTCGGCCGGTCAACCGAGTTTCGCGTGGACCACCGAGTCCGTGTAGAAGCTGCGGATAACGGACGCAAAACAGCCATCGAATCCACGAAGTGAACGCTCACAGATCGAACCGCTCCGGGCGAGGTGTACCGGCATCCCGCCGCTACTCGACCGTCAGTATCCGCTCGGGCATGCCGCCCAGCAGCCCGCCGAAGGCCGTCTCGTACCCCTCATGTCGGGCGATCTGCGGCCACACGGTCGGCGTCAGCGTCAGTTCGTCGCCCGACTCGACGCTCGCGCCCGCCAGCGCCGCGCCGTAGTGATACGAGAGGTCCGGGTCGAGCGTCCGCGTCAGTTCGCCCGAGAACACCGTCTCGCCGTCGCGCTCGTGGGTCGCCTCCAGCCCCATCGCGGGGATGAGCATCCGGTTATACGGCGTCCGCGCCGACACCGCGAGGTACGGGCCCTCGTCGTCGACCCCCGCGGGCGGCTCGTCCATCACGGTTGCGACGAGCACGGCGTCGTTGCTGTTCACCTCGCCGAGCACCTCGCCGGGGAGCGCCTCGACCGCCGGCGCGGTCCCGTCGGGGACCATGTCCATCTCCATGCGGTCGACAGCGCCGGCCTCGCCGGCGTCCGCGAGCGTCCGAAATGAGATGTCGTCGCGGTCGGACTGGCTGTACTCCATCTCGACGGGGATGTCAGCGGGGTCGCCGAAGCGGTCCCGGTAGGCGTCCGTTCGACGGGTGCGAACCCCGCCGACTGAGACGTTCACGGTGTAGGTCCCGTCGCCCTCGAGCCCGAAGTTCGCGCCGTAGTGGACGCCCATCGGCTGAGAGAGCATCGGGTAGATCACCTCCTGGGAGACGAGCGAGCCGTCGCGTTCGATCTCGACGGACAGCCCCGTCTCGGGGAGCACCTGCCCGGTGTCGGCGTCCCAGACGCTCGCCATCAGGTGCACGTCGTCGCCCTCGGCCACGTCGGTTCGCTCGACCGCCTCGCCGTTGACGTTCCAGAAGCGGTGGGCGTACGAGTAGAACACGCCGACCCGGTAGTCGCCGGACTCGGCCATCCCGCCCATCGCCATTCCCTCGACGTGCGTCGGGAGGTACACGCCGTCCGGACGGTCCTCGACGATCGGCGGCTCGCCGGCGATCCCCTCCTCGGAGCTGAGATCGAAGCCGAGACAGCCCGCGAGCCCGCCGGTCCCAGCGACCGCGCCGGCCGCGCCGGCGCTAGCGAGGAACGTTCGTCTGTCCATACCTCGGTTCGGGACCGCCCACGAAAGGGGGTTCTGGTACGCCAGTCGAACGCCGGAGGCGACCGCGAGCGATGTGCCGAAACCGAGTTATGCGACCGCCGCCTCGAGTCGATCGATGAGTCGGATCTCGGCCGCAGTCGTCGTCGGCTGGCTGCTCGCGTGGCTGCCGGGCGGTGCGCTCGCACACCCCGGCCACCCGGGCGGGACGCCGACGCCCACGGGTCCGATCGCCGGCGCGTCGCCGACGGGACTGGGCGTCGCCGTCGCCGGGGGCATCGTGCTCACCGGGGCGCTGTTGCTCGCGAACGAGAACGTCCTCACCGACCGTGCGCGGAGCGCCGGCGTCGGCGTCGGCGCGGCGCTCGTGGCGGCCGGGATCGTGCTCGCGTTCGTCCGCGTCTGACGCCGCCGCGAGCCCGGACACCGCTCCCGTCGCCGGCGACGACGCCGAGCGCCTCGACGCGGTCGTCGCGCCCGTCGAGTCACCCTTCGCTTCCGTCGGGCGTCGGCAGCGCACGGAGGCCCCGCGGCGGGACGAGGAAGTAGCCGCGGTGGCGGAGGAAGATGTACTCGAGGATGCCGTTGTTGACCCGCTGGCGGACCGCCGGGGTCGCGTCCGTGGCGTCCACGCCGTTCATCGCCCGACGGACGGCTTCGAACTGGTCGATCGACCGCTGGAGCGACGGGAAGTGCAGGCTCGCGATGTCGTCGTCGGCCGACTCGAAGTGGCGGCGGAGCAGGAGGGGGGTTCCCTCCTCGTCGCGGTTGGCGCGGGCGGCCTTCTGGGCGTGGCCGACGCGACCGTACTCCTCGGCGTCCTCGACGACCGTGTCGAGAAAGCGGTCGATCCCGGAGTCGTCGCCGAGGTTCGTCCCGACGCCCTCCACGAGGTTCTCCTCGGCGTGCCCCGGCGAGAACATCTCCGTCACCTGCTGCTCGAAGCTCTGCTCGCCGTACCAGTCGGCGAGGCGCTGTCGCCAGTTGCCCATCGACTCGGTGGTGCCCTCCGCGAACGGCCCCTCGCCGATGGCGACGGCGTCCTCGGTCGCCTGGTTGCCCCTGAAGCCGGCGGCGAAGCCCATGAACAGCGGGGCGTCCTCCGGCACGGGGTTGGGCTCCGGTACGCCCGCGAGGTCGTCGGCCTCCTCGTGGGGCATCCCTGGGTCGAAGAAGCCCGTCCGGCGGTCGTCCTCGGTCAGCGCGTCGGTCAGCGCCGACGGGAAGTCGACGCCGTTGGCCTCGCTCGCCTCCCCCGTGAGCGCCTCCTCCGCGGCGAGCACGGCGTCGGGGCGGTCAGAGGCGAGGTGGACGAGCACGTCCTGGGTGTCGAACTCGGGCGTCTCGTAGTCCGCAAGCGGCGTCGGCTCCGGAAGCGACACGTCCTCTGGGACCGACAGCTCTGCCTCGAAGCGGTCGAAGTACGCCGGCGAGTAGCCGACCGTGTGAAGCAGCCCCTCGTGGCTCCACTCGTACGCCTCGTCGAGCGCGTCGAGGGCCTCGCGGACGGCCTCGCGCTCGGAGTCGCTCGGCGGACCGTCCTCCGGGAGCGAGAGGTACAACAGGGTCTGGTGACGGGGAAGCTGCCAGTTTCCGGCGTCGTCGGTACGCACGAAGTCGTTCCAGGCGTACTGACGGTCGGGATGGGCGTCGGGGCCGTCGCCCCCGGGGACCGGATCGGGGTCGTCGAGTCGGTCGAGACACGCCGAGAGCCCGGCCGCGCCGCCGACGGCAACGGCGGCCTTCAGCGCGTCGCGTCGAGTCACGCCGTCGACGGCGCGTTCGCGGGAGTCGCGGGGGTCGCGACTCTCGCCTGCGTCGCCGGCAGCCTCGCCGTCCGCGTCGGTCATACCGCGACTAGCGGCGTGGCGGCCAAGGGGGTTGTGGTGCGGGCGTCGAACGCGGCGACGCGCTCGCGTCGCCGTGATCTCGCGTTACTCCAAGACCGCGTCCACCAGCCGGGTGAACCGGTCGAGCAGCCGGTCGGGGAGAGACGGCTCGATCCGCCGAAGCGACCGCGCGGCCGCCTCGGCGTCGACGAGCGCGAGCGTGACGCGACCGCGCGGGCCGCGCCGCTTCTCGACGACATCGGCGTCCACGAGTCCGTCGAGGTGGTGCTCTAACGTGCTGCGGGCGACGCCGACCGCGTCCGCGACCGCGTCGGGACGGGCCGGTCCATCGAGAAGTTCGACGACCGCGTCGCGGGCGGTCTCACGCCGAAACAGCGCCACCCGTCGCCGCTCTTCGGGGTCGATCGATGGGTCGAAGTAGTGCGTGCGTCCGGACACCGCCTCGCCGACGACGCGCTCGGCGCGCGCGAGCCGGCGGAGGTGGTACTGGGCCTGGCCGGGAGCCAGGTCGAGCCGGCGGACGAGTTCGTTGAAGTGGATCCCCGGATGCGCCCGGACGAACGCGGCGATGCGGTCGCGGGTGGAGGGGTCCCGGCGCTCGACGTTGCCTCCGCCGGTCACGATGTCGCCTCCGTCCGGATCGTTCGCGCGTAGTACACGGCCCCGAGCACCAGCCCCGCCATCACCACGTCGAGGAGGTGCTCGCCGAAGTGGTGCGCCTCCGCGCCGACGAGACCGACGGCCGTGGCGGTCGCCAGGCCCGCCCGCGCGACGAGCGTCCCGAGCGCCAGCGCGACGAGCAGGTACGACCGCGAGCGCCGGCGGGCGAACGCGGCGAGCGCGAGGCCGAGCAGTCCCGCTCCGGCGACGCCGCCGGCGACGACGACCAGGGCGTACGCGACGCCGTGTGCGCCGGGAGCCACGTGGAGCGGGCCGATCATACCCGGAGGTGGAGAGCCGCAGACTTCAGCGTTGCGCGAGCGGGTCGCCGGGAACGACGGCCCCGCCCGCCCGAGAACGACGGTCCCGTTAGCGGGAGAGCGATAACTTAAACACCCGAGCGCTCGCTCGCTCCGGGAGTGAGAGTCCGCGTCGAGTACCGAGCGAGCCTGAGCCTCGTCGGGAGCGTCGTGAAGTACCTCTCGATACCCCTGATCGCGCCGCTTCTCGTCTCGCTGTACTACGGCGAATCGATCGCGCCGTTCGTCGCGACGATCGCCGTCGCGGTCGCGGTCGGAACCGGGCTCGAACGCCTCGACTCTGATCCCGAGATCGAGGCTCGCGAGGGCTTTCTGATGGTCGCGCTCACGTGGTTCGCCGTCGCCCTCGTCGGCGCGGTGCCGTACCTGATCGAGGCGCACGGGATCCCCGGTGTCGTTCCCGCGGCCGCGCCCGACTCGACGCTCGCGAACCCGGTGAACGCGCTGTTCGAGGCGATGTCCGGATTCACGACGACCGGCGCGACCGTGCTCGGCGACATCTCCTTCGAGACGCACTCGCGGGGGATCATGCTGTGGCGACAGCTCACTCAATGGCTCGGCGGCATGGGGATCGTCGTCCTCGCGGTCGCGATCCTCCCGCAGCTGTCCGCCGGGGGCGCGCAGTTGATGGACGCCGAAGCCCCCGGCCCCGGCATCGAGAAGCTCACCCCGCAGATCGCCGAGACGGCGCGTCTGCTGTGGGGCGTGTACGCCGGAATCACCGCCCTGGAGATCGGGGTGCTGTACGGCATGCACCTCGTCGGCCCGGCGATCGGGATGCCGGAGTTGGCCCCGAACATGACCCTCTACAACGCCGTCTCCCACGGCCTGACGACGATGCCGACCGGGGGGTTCTCCCCCGAGGCGCGCAGCATCGAGGCGTTCTCGGCGGCCGTCCAGTGGGTGATCGTCCCGTTCATGGTCGCCGCCGGCGTCAACTTCGCGCTGTTTTGGAGCGTGCTCGCGGGCGACCCTCGGCGGCTCCTCGATGACGTAGAGTTTCGGACCTACGCCGGAGCGATGGGCGTGCTGGCGGCGGTGATCGCTGGACTGCTGTTCACGGGGAACTTCGTCGCCGCCGCCCCGGCGGGAGAGACGTACGACGCGGCCTACCTCGCGGAGGTCACCGCCGCCGTCGCCGGGAACCCGGAGCCGTCGCTGCGCCACGCCGTGTTCCAGACGGTCTCGATCGTGACGACGACGGGGTACGCGAGCATCGACTTCAACACCTGGAGCGCCCCCGCGCAGTACGCGCTGTTTTTCGCCATGTTCATCGGTGGCTCGGCCGGGTCGACCGGCGGGGGGATCAAGGTCATTCGGTGGGTCGTGATCCTGAAATCGATCCGGCGGGAGCTGTTCACGACCGCGCACCCCGAGGCGGTCCGGCCGGTCCGCCTGAACGGGCGCGCGCTCGACGAGCGGGGCGTCAGGGGGATCTTCGCGTTCACCGTCCTGTACATCGTGCTGTTCCTGGTGTCGACGCTCGTGTTGTTCCTCGACGCCACGAGGACTCCGGGGGCGATCACGGTGCTCGAGACGATGAGCGCTGTCGCCGCAACGCTCGGCAACGTCGGTCCGGGGTTCGGCGTCGTGGGTCCGATGGGGAGTTACCTGGGGTTCACCGACGCCAGCAGGCTGTACATGGTGTTCCTGATGTGGATCGGCCGCCTGGAGATCATCCCCGTGCTCGTCTGTTTCACGCCGGAGTACTGGCGGCGCTGAACGCGAGGTGCCGGAGGCGGAGGCTCACTCTTCGACGGCGCTGGCGGCCCGAACGATCGCCTCCTCGCCGAAGGCGGGACCGACGAACTGCATCCCGACCGGGAGCCCCTCGGTCTCCCCCGCGGGCACGGAGACGGCGGGGAGGTTCGCGAGGTTCACCGGGACGGTGTTCGCGTCCATGAGGTACAGCGACAGCGGGTCGTCGAGGCTCTCGCCGCGCTCGGGCGGAAGCACCGGCATCGTCGGCGTCGCGAGCACGTCCGCCTCGGCGAGCGCCTCGTCGAAGTCGCGTTTCACCCACGCCCGGGCGTCCTGGGCCTTCTTGTAGTACTTGTCGTGGTAGCCGGCCGACAGCGCGTACGTTCCCAGCAGGATCCGGCGTTTGACCTCCTCGCCGAACCCTTCCTCGCGGACGCGGGCGAACGCCTCGTTCCAGTTCCCGTCGCCGTCTGCGCCCCCGTCCGTGCCGTCTCCGTCGTCGCCGGCGGGACCGTACCTGACGCCGTCGAAGCGCGCGAGGTTCGAGGACGCCTCGGACATCGCGATCACGTAGTACGCCTGGACCGCGTGCTCGACCGACGGGAGCGACACCTCGACGGTCTCGACGCCCTGCGACTCCAAGTCCGCGAGCGCGTTCTCGAACACGTCGACGACGGCGTCGTCGGCACCGTCGACCAGTTCGGTCGGGACGCCGACGGTCATGCCGTCTACGTCGCCGTCGGCTGCCTCGGCGTACGTCGTCGCCTCCGCGGGGTGGGTGTCGTCGGGAACGTCGGCGGCGGCCGCGTCGGCCAGGCCGCCGTCGGCGGCGTCGTAGCGGGTGGTGGCGTCGCGCTCGTCCGGACCGGCGATCACGTCGAGGAACGCGGCCGCCTCCTCGACCGTCCGGGCGAACGGGCCGATCTGTTCGAGCGAGTTGGCGTACGCGACGAGGCCGTACCGCGAGACGAGGCCGTAGGTCGGCTTGATGCCGACGACGCCGCAGAAGGCGGCGGGGTTGCGAACGGAGCCGCCGGTGTCGGAGCCGAGCGCGAGGTCCGCCTCGCCTGCGGCGACGGCGGCCGCGGAGCCCCCCGAGGAGCCGCCGGGGACGCGGTCGGGGTCGACGGGGTTTCTCGTCGGGCCGAACGCCGACGTCTCGGTCGTCCCGCCCATCCCGAACTCGTCCATGTTCGTCTTCCCGACGACCGTCGCGCCGGCGTCGAGCAGGCGGTCGACGACGGTCGCGTCGTACGGCGGGACGTACTCGGCGAGCATCTCCGAGCCGCACGTCGTTCGGACTCCCGCCGTGGAGATGTTGTCCTTCACGGCGACGGTCGACCCCGAGAGCGGGCCGTCGGCGTCGCGCTCGATGCGGTCGCGGGTGACGAACGCGTTGAACTCGTCGACGTACTCCCCGTCGTCAGCGTCGCCGTCCACGTCGCCGTCGCGGTCCGCGTCGCCGTCGCGGTCGGCGGATCCGGGCTCGCCCGCGTCGGTGCTCATGAGACCCTCGGCCCCTTGAAGAAGCCCTCCTCGCTGTCGGGCGCGTTCGAGAGCGCCGCCTCCTGAGAGAGGCCCTCGCGGACCTCGTCGGCGCGCATCACGTTCACCAGGTCGGGCTCGCTCTCGACCTCGGGCACCTCGTCGAGCGCCTCGAAGTAGTCGAGCACGTCCGCGAACTGCTCGGCGAACGCCGCCGCCTCCTCGTCGTCGAGGTCCACGCGTGCGAGGCCCGCGACGTGGCGGACCTCCTCGGGGTCGACGCCGCCGGCGTCGGCGTCGCCGACCGCCTCCTCGCCGTCGTCGGTCGCTGTCATGTCCGAGGGGTGCCGCGGACCGGGAGTAAGGGTTTCGATACCCCGGACCCCGCCGCACTCGCGGTCCGCACCGGCGGCGGTCCCGGACCGAGCACACCGCTCGCGACGGGGGAAACCACTACCGCGTTCCCGCGCTTCGATCCGTCCCGAATCCCGTTGATTGAACCGATCGAATTGTCCGTGTAGGCGTCGTCTCCGCGGGGCTGAGCGACCCCAAATTCGATCCGTAGCCGTCGGGTAACCTTCGAGGAACCTGCCGACGGAATCCGCCAGCAGTTATAAGTAGATTCCGCCCGTGTAGAAGGTACAGAGAATCCGATTGGAGACGCCGGTCTCCCGTTCCTGTTAGACCCTAACAATGAGTGAGAACGTCCGAAGTTACACGGACGAGCGGACCCGGGACGATACGACTACCGAGGAAACCGACGGCGAGCGCGAGCAGGTGGAGTGCCCCGAGTGCGGCGGGCACTTGGTGAACGACTCCGAACGCGGGGAGACGGTGTGTCGCGACTGCGGACTCGTCGTCGAGGAGGACGAGATCGACCGCGGCCCCGAGTGGCGCGCCTTCGACGCGAGCGAGAAGGACGAGAAGTCCCGCGTCGGTGCCCCGACGACGAACATGATGCACGACAAGGGGCTGTCGACGAACATCGGCTGGCAGGACAAGGACGCCTACGGCAATTCCCTGTCGAGCCGCCAGCGCGAGAAGATGCAGCGGCTGCGCACGTGGAACGAGCGCTTCCGCACCCGCGACTCCAAGGAGCGCAACCTCAAGCAGGCCCTCGGCGAGATCGACCGCATGGCGAGCGCGCTGGGCCTGCCGGACAACGTCCGCGAGACGGCGTCGGTCATCTACCGTCGCGCGCTCGAGGAGGACCTCTTGCCGGGCCGCTCCATCGAGGGCGTCGCCACCTCCAGCCTGTACGCGGCCGCCCGACAGGCGGGGACCCCGCGGTCGCTGGACGAGATCGCGAACGTCTCCCGGGTCGACAAGGACGAGATCGCCCGGACGTACCGGTACGTGGTCCGGGAGCTGAACCTGGAGATCCAGCCGGCCGATCCCGAGAGCTACGTCCCGCGGTTCGCCTCCGATCTCGACCTCTCAGACGAGTCGGAACGACGGGCGCGTGGGCTCCTCCAGACGGCGAAACGGGAGGGCGTACACTCGGGGAAATCGCCCGTGGGCCTCGCCGCGGCCGCCGTCTACGCCGCCTCGCTGCTCACCAACGAGAAGGTGACCCAAAGCGAGGTCAGCGAGGTGGCGAACATCTCGGAGGTCACCATTCGAAACCGGTATCACGAACTGCTCGAGGCCGAAGAGCAGGTCGAAGTGTAGCGGATCGATCCGTCCCCGTTCGAGCCGTCTCCGATCGCCGAGAGTCACCACTCGACCGCCCCGACGCACCCGCCTGAATCAGGGTCTGTAGCACCGAAGCCGACACCCTTCCGTAAAGTCGAAGCCGACGCCCCCACAGCGACCGGTATGGAGACCACCCGGCACTTCACGGCCACCGTCTATCTGGTTCACGACGGCGCGACGGCGCTGCACCCTCACCCTCGGCTCGGGATTCGAATCCCGCCCGGGGGACACGTCGACCGGGACGAACTCCCCCACGAGGCGGCGCTCCGAGAGGCCCGCGAGGAGACGGGGCTGGATCCGACGCTCGTCGACGACACGGAGCCGGTCGAGGCCCCCGCCGGCGAGACGCTTCCGACGCCGCGACACACGATGCTGTACGACATCAACGTCAACGACGACGGGGAGGTGGGCCACCAGCACATCGACTCGGTGTTCTTCGCCGCGGTCGGGTCACGCGAGATCGACCCCGCCGGCGACGACGAGGTCGGTCCCGATGCGTGGGCGTGGTACACGCCGGCGGAGCTTCGCGCGGGCGACGTGGACGCCGACACCGTCGCGATCGGCGTCGAGGCGATCGACGCGGTCGCCGAGGCGGGCGGGACCGACTGGGGCGGCGGGCGGTGACACGCGTCCGGAGGGTGCGCACCGCTTATGGTCCGTTCGGGTCGTAGAGAACGAACATCTTCGTTCATTACACTCTTGGTTATCAGAATTCGTGTTTTGAGGACCGCCCTTATGTGAGTCGTGTCTCTGGTACCCTCCCATGGCACCGACGGCGGACGGCCCCGTGAGCGTGGGACACGCGACGGAACGGGTGAGAGAGCGGTTCGAACGAATCGTTCGATACACTCCCGACGGGACGACGATCCCAGAGGAGCGATGGCGGGGGAGACACCGCCGGATCCTCATCTCCCTGGCCGCACACGTTCCGTTCCTGCTCGCGCTCGGACTGTTCTCCGGGACCGAGTCGCTCGTCACGGGGGCGACGATCCCGGAGCTTCCGACGTGGCGGGTCGGGGCACAGCTCGGGGTACTCGTCGCGATCACGGCGCTCGCGACGTGGTCGCGGTTCGGTCGACGGACGCGGACCGCGCTGGCGTCGCTGGGGCTGATGTACAGTTCCGGCGTGTTGGTCCAGTTCTCGGGCGGGTACATCGAGGCCCACTTCCACTTCTTCGTCGTCATGGCCGTGATCGCGGTGTACGAGGACTGGATGCCGCTGGCGCTCGGCCTCGTCTACGTCGCCGGCGGTCACGTGATCTTCAGCATGATCGACCCGTCGACGGTGTACAACCACCCGGCGGCGATCGCGAACCCGTGGGCCTGGGCCGGGGTACACGCGGCGTTCATCCTCGCGCTGTCGGCCGCGCTGATGACGAACTGGTACTCGATCGAGGAGTCGCGCGAGGAGTCGCGCGAGCGCCTCGAACGCGTCACCGAGCAGAAAGAACAGGTCCGGGACGCCGAGGAGGCGATGGCGGAGGCCGAGGCCCGCCGCGAGGAAGTGGAACAGTTGAACGCCCACCTGAAAACGAAGGCCGACGACTACAGCACGGCAATGTCGCGAGTGGCCGACGGCGATCTCACGGTCAGGCTGGACGACGACAGCGAGAGCGAGGCGATGGAGCGGATCGCCGTCGCGTGCAACGAGATGCTCGCCGAGATCGAATCGACCGTCGCGGACGTGAAGTCCGTCTCGCAGTCGGTGGCGACCGCCAGCGAGGAGACGAGCGAGGGCGTCGACGACGCCGAGCGGGCCAGCGAGTCCGTGAACGAGTCCGTCACGGAGATCGCCGCGCGCGCCGACGAGCAGCGCGAACTACTCGACGAGGTCGCCGGCGAGATGAGCGACCTCTCGGCGACCGTCGAGGAGATCGCCTCCTCGGCTCAGACGGTCGCGGACACCTCCGAGGAGACCGCCGAGGTCGCCGACGACGGCCGCGAGGCCGCCGGCGAGGCGATCGACGGGATGGAGGAGGTGGAGGCGACGATCGACTCGACCGTCGACAACGTCCGGTCGCTCGACGAGCAGATGGACGAGATCGGCGAGATCGTCGACCTCATCGGCGACATCGCCGAGCAGACCAACATGCTCGCGCTCAACGCGAACATCGAGGCCGCGCGCGCCGGCGGGTCGGGCGACGGCACCAGCGACGGCTTCGCCGTCGTCGCCGACGAGGTCAAGCAACTGGCCGAGGAGACCCGCGAGGCCGCCGCCGACATCGAGGAACTGATCGAGCGGACGCAGGCACGAACCGAGCGCACCGTCGAGGAGGTCAGGGCCGCGGAGTCGGAGATCCACGACGGTGCCGAGGCCGTTGACGAGGTCGCCGACGCCCTCGCGTCCGTCGCGGACAACGCCGCCGAGACCAACCAGGGGATCCAGGAGATCAGCCGCGCGACCGACGATCAGGCCGCGAGCACGGAGGAGGCCGTGGCGGCGATCGAGCCCGTGGCCGACATGAGCGAGGAGACCGCCGCCGACGCGGAGGCCGTCTCGGAGACGGCCGACGAGCAGGTGTCGACCATGTCGCGGGTCAGCGCCGAGACGGACTCGCTGGCCGCCCAGGCCGAACGGCTCCGTCGGACCGTCCAGGCGTTCGAGGTCTCGGGCGTCGACGGCCGCGACGACCCGCCTGCCAATCCGGGGGACGCGGTCGCCCTCGGCGACGGCGGCCGACCGGAGTAACTGGCGATCCCCGGACGGCTACGCGGTCGATTCGTACTCCTCGTCGCACAGCGAGGCCACGTACCGGCCGACGTGGTCGTCCATCCGACGCTTGAAGCCCGCCCGTCTCGCGAGCCGGTCCAGTTCCCGTGAGACGTAGGTGCCATACTGGACGGCCTTCTTGTCCGTCGATCGGACCTCGTCGGGGACGAGACCGTCGGCCGCCGTCCGCAGCGCCACCTTCCGTTCGTCGCCGGCGACGAGCAGGTCACCCGGAAGCGACAGCGCCGCGGCGACGACGCGGTCGTGCAGGAGCGGCGCGACCGGCTCGACGCCCGCGGCGCGCAACGCGAGCACGTCCCGCTCCAACTGGTCTGGGAGCGTCAGAACGGTCTCGCGGCGCGCACCGCGGACTGTGTCGGCGTCGACGCGGTCGTCCGCCGACGGGTCGACGACCTTCGCGTACCCGCCGAACAGTTCGTCCGCCCCCTGCCCGACCGCGAGTCGGTCGTAGCCGTCGGCGGCGACGCGCTCGGCGACGAGGTACAGCGGGAGCGCGATGGACAGGTCCATCGGATTTCGACGGCCGGTCGTGGCGACGAGTTCCGGCACCGCCCGCCTCAGGTCGGCGTGCGAGAGCTCCACGACCCGGAGGTCGCCGCGGCGGCCCATCTCGTCGGCGGCGTCGCGGGCGGCGGCGACGTCGTGTGCGCCCTCGAACCCGACCACGTACAGCGGCGCGTCCGGGATCCCGGCGGCGACGACCGCCGAGTCGACCCCGCCGGAGAACGCCACCGCGACGCGCGCGTTCCCCGGATCGTCGCGGGTCTCGACGCCCCCGACGCTCGCGCGAACCGCCTCCGTCACGGCCGCCTGCGCGTCGGCGCGCGCGGCCGGTTCGGGATCCGGCAGCGACCAGATGGGTCGCTCGCGGTCCCCGCCGGAGGCGGCGGACGCGGCGAGGTCCCGGACCGTCCCAGCCGGCAGCGATCGGGGGGACTCGAGATCGGTCGGGTCGAAGCTCCACTCGTCGCCGGCTCCGTCACCGCTGTCGCCTCTGCCCACTCTGTCGCCTTCGTCACCTCCGCGGCTTCCCTCGTCTCTACCGCCGGCGGCCTCGTCGACGAACAGCGGTCGGCGACCGAGCGCGTCCCGAACGAGCAGGTCGTCGACGCGGCCGGCGAACCCGGCGGTTCCGGGGAGCGGGTCCCCCGACTCGATGGCCGCTCGGACGGTCGCCGGATCCGTCCCGTCGAGACGATCCTCCGAGGGGTCGCCCGCGTCGTCGGCCGACATCTCAAAACAGGTCGTCGACGCGGCGACCGATCCGGCGCTTCGCCCCGCCGGCGGCCTGCCGGAAGGAGATGTACCACGGCGTGCGCTTGCCGACGACGCTCGTGCGCCCCTCGCGGATCGCCTCGAGGATCGACGCGACCGAGCGCTCGTCCGCACCGACCTCCGTGACCGCCTGGCCCACCATTTCGGCGATGTGCGCGTCGCTGCCGGCGGTCATCGGCACGCCGTGGTTTACTGCGAACGACTCCGCCTGGCGGTTCGAGCGACCGGTCAAGAGTCGGGAGTTGTACACCTCGATGGCGTCGGCGCTGGCCAACTGCTCGTCTGTGATGTGGGGCGCGACGCCGTGGCGCGAGGACTGAAACGGGTGCGGGATCACCGCCAGCCCACCCTGATCGCGGATCCGGTCGAGCGTCTCGTCGTACTCGAGGCCGGCGGGGATCAGCTCCTCGATGCCGAACGCGAGGACGTGGCCCGCGGCGCTGGTGATCTCCATGCCCGGGATGCCGACGAGTCCGTAGTCGTCCGCCAGGTCGACGGCCTCGAGGCTCGCGTCGAGTTCGTCGTGGTCGGTGACCGCCAGGGCGTCGAGGCCGACTGCGGCCGCCTGTTCGAGGAGCATATCGACGGGGTCGCGGCCGTCGTGCGAGAGCGCGGAGTGACTGTGCAGCTCGACCGATAGCACGCCCTGAGCTTGTCGTGGCTCCTAAAAAGGAGTCCGGTCCGGTCGGTGTCGCCCGGGACCGAGACGGTGTATCCATATCCGTGCGCATAGAAAGCCATTTGAGACCGACCGATCACCGTACACGTGAATGCCCCTCGCCGACGCGGACCGCGAACTGGTGGAGGCGGAACTCGGACGGGAGCCGACCCGGGCCGAGTCCGCGCTGTTCGAGAACCTCTGGAGCGAGCACTGCGCGTACCGGTCCTCCCGGCCGCTCCTCTCGGCGTTCGACAGCGAGAGCGACGACGTGGTGATCGGCCCCGGCGACGACGCCGCGGTCGTCGCGCTCGACGGCGACACCTACGCCACGCTCGGCATCGAGAGCCACAACCACCCCTCCTACGTCGACCCGTTCGACGGGGCGGCCACGGGCGTGGGCGGCATCGTCCGCGACACCATGTCGATGGGCGCGTACCCGATCGCGCTGGCGGACTCGCTGTACTTCGGCGGCTTCGACCGCGAGCACTCGAAGTACCTGTTCGAGGGCGTCGTCGAGGGGATCAGCCACTACGGCAACTGCATCGGGGTCCCCACCGTCGCCGGTTCGGTCGCCTTCGACGAGGGCTACGAGGGGAACCCGCTCGTCAACGTCGCCTGCGTCGGGCTCACCACTCCCGATCGGCTCGTCACGGCGACCGCTGAGACGCCCGGAAACGAGCTGGTGCTCGTCGGCAACGCCACCGGACGCGACGGCCTCGGGGGCGCGTCCTTCGCCAGCGAGGACCTCGCGGAGGACGCCGAGACCGAGGACCGTCCCGCCGTCCAGGTGGGCGACCCGTACGCCGAGAAGCGGCTTATCGAGTGCAACGAGGCGCTCGTCGACGAGGGGCTGCTCGTCGCCGCCCGCGACCTCGGGGCGGCCGGGCTCGGCGGCGCGTCCTCCGAACTCGTCGCGAAGGGCGGACTCGGCGCGGCGATCGAACTCGACCGCGTCCACCAGCGCGAGCCGAACATGAACGCCATGGAGATCCTGCTGGCCGAGAGCCAGGAGCGCATGGTGTACGAGGTTCGCCCGGAGGACACGGACCGCGTCGCCGAGTTGGCCGAGCGCTTCGACCTCGGCTGCTCGGTCATCGGCGAGGTGACCGACGGCAACTACGTGTGCACCTTCGAGGGCGAGACGGTCGTCGACGCCCCGGCGGAGTACCTCGCCGACGGCGCGCCGATGAACGACCTCGCGCGCGAGGAGCCCGAGCAGCCCGAACGCGACCTGCCGGGTCTCGTCGCCGGCGACGACAGCGGCGTCGACGCTGACGACACCGACGCGGACCCCGACGGCGACGCGCTTCGCGAGGCGTTCGAGGCGGTCGTCGCCGACCCGAACACGGCGAGCAAGCGCTGGGTGTACCGCCAGTACGACCACGAGGTCGGCGTCAGGACGGCCGTCCGCCCGGGCGACGACGCCGCGGTCATGGCGATCCGCGAGGCCGAGACCGAGTCGGGCGAGCCGCTGGGACTCGCACTCTCGTCGGGGGCCGAGCCCCGCTGGACCGCCGTCGCGCCGTACGAGGGCGCGCGCGCCGTCGCGCTGGAGAACGCGACGAACCTCGCGGCGAAGGGCGCGACCCCGCTGGCGGCGGTCGACTGCCTCAACGGCGGCAACCCGGAGAAGCCGGACGTGTACGGCGGCTTCGCCGCGGCGGTCGACGGCCTCGCGGCGGCGTGTGCGGACCTCTCGATCCCGGTAGTCGGCGGCAACGTCTCGCTGTACAACGACTCCGTCGCGGGACCGATCCCGCCGACGCCGACGCTCGCGGTCATCGGCACCCGCGAGGGCGTCGACGCCCCGCCGGCGTCGGTGTCGGGGGAGGGAACGCTCCTGCACGTCGGCGCACCCGGCGGCGCGCTCGGCGGCTCCCGATACCTCGCACACGCCGGCGGCAGCGACCGGTTCCCCGACCTCCCTGACGACGCGCCCGAGGTGGTGGAGGCGCTCTCGACCGTCGCCGACGCCGACGCCACCCGCGCGGTCCACGACGTGAGTCACGGCGGGCTCGCCGTCGCGCTCGCGGAGGTGGTGACCGACGAGACCGGCGCTGACGTGGCCGTCGACGACGCCCTCGCGCTGTTCGACGAGACGCCCGGCCGGGCGGTGATCGAGACGACCGACCCCGGGGCCGTGCGGGCGGCCTTCGACGGGATCGCTCCCGTCTCGGAACTCGGGACCGCGACCGACGACGGGTCGCTGTCGCTGTCGGTCGACGGCGTGGAACTGACGTACGACGCCGACGCGATCCGCGACCTCCGTGGGGTCATCGAGCGAGAGCTCGTCTGAGGGGTCGCGACGCCGCTCAGATCAAAAGCAGCGGGACGACGAACGCGACGACGACGCCCGCGAGGGCGATGAGCGCCCCGATTCCGACCTGGCGGCCGGTCGCGTCCTGCATCGGCGAGGTGACGCGCTCGTAGTCGAACTCCTTGAAGTGGTCGTGATCGTGGTGGTCGGCCATGCTCGGCGGTGGGTGTGCGGACGGGAAAAAATCACCTATCCGTCGGGTCGCAGACGACGACGAGGGATGCGATCGGCCGGTCGTGGCAGACGCCCCCGATCAGGTCGTCACAGACGGCCACAATCACTAAGTGACGGACAGGCGCGAGGTGTGGCATGTCCCTCCCCGGCCGCGAGGCCGCGCTACGGCGCGTGCAGCGTGCCGCCCGACGAAACGAGTACGTCGCCGAGACGGTGTGGTGGAGCGTGTTCGTCTGTTACGCGATCGCGGTCGGAGCCGTCGGACTCGGCGGCGTCGTCGGTGGCGTGTACGTCTACCTCAGATACGTGTTCCCGATGGTCGCCGAGGCCGTCGGCCTCGAAGCGCAGGTGGTGATCGGTCTCGGCTACGTGTTCGTGCTGTTCTGTGCGCTCCACTCGGTGGTAAGCCGGATCCGACGGTGGGTGTACGGTGACGCGACGGACGCGCGCTGGAAGCGATAAGCGGTCCGTCGAACCGACGCGACACGCCGTCGACTGTGACGTACGGTCGCGGGCGTCGGCGACTCTGACGTACGGTCGCGGTCGTCGGCGACTCTGACGTACGGTCGGGCGACGCCGGCGTCGACCCGCGGTCCGCGGTCGTGCGACGCCACCGGCGACAGGCGAAACGGTGAAACCGCGTTCGGGGCTATCGGGGGTATGACTCTCACGAAACGGATCATCCCCTGTATCGACGTCGACATCGATGACGAGGGGGACGCCGCCGTCTACACCGGGGTCAACTTCGAGGACCTCAAGTACTCCGGTGACCCCGTCGAGATGGCGAAGAAGTACAACGAGACCGGGGCAGACGAGTTCGTCTTCCTCGACATCACGGCCAGCGCCGAGGGGCGCGAGACGATGCTGGACACCGTATCCGCGGTCGCCGACGAGTGTTTCATTCCCCTGACGGTCGGCGGCGGCATCCGCACGAAGGCCGACATCAAGGAGACGCTCCGGGCCGGCGCGGACAAGGTGTCGATCAACTCCGGGGCCATCGCGAACCCGGACCTGATCACCGACGGAGCGGACGCCTTCGGCAGCCAGTGCATCGTCATTTCGGTCGACGCGCGCCGCCGCTTCGACGACGAGGGCGACCACTACGTCGAGGTGGAGCGCGACGGCGAAACCGTCGAGTGCTGGTTCGAGTGCACGATCAAGGGCGGGCGAGAGGGAACCGATATGGACGTGGTGACGTGGGCGAAGGAGGCCGAGGAACGCGGCGCTGGCGAGCTGTTCGTCAACTCCATCGACGCCGACGGCACCAAGGACGGCTACGACATCCCCCTCACGAGGGCCGTCTGCGACGCCGTCTCGACGCCCGTCATCGCCTCCTCCGGTTGCGGGGGCCCCGAGGACATGGAGGAGGTGTTCCTCGAGGCGAACGCGGACGCCGGCCTCGCGGCCAGCATCTTCCACTTCGACGAGTACGGAATCGACGAGGTGAAGCGCTATCTCGACGAGCGCGGCGTTCCCGTGCGACTCTGAGACGAGAAGTTCGGTCGGCTACGGGGGGATTCGTTCGACGACGGAGTGATTCGTTCGGTTACGGAGCGATTCGCCGTCGCGGGTCCTGATTCAGGCCGCGGCGTCGGCCTCGTCGAACGCGGCCTCGACGTCGCCGTACAGCGTTTCGAGCCGGCCGGAGATACCGTCGGCGGCCTCCGAGAGCGCGTCGAGCGGGTCGAGTCCCTCCTCGGTCTTGATCGAGAGGATCGGCTCGGTCTGACCGCCGGACTGCTCGGGGTTCATGTCGTAGGTCGCCGCGACGACGCCGTCGGCCTCGAGGAGTTGCCCCTTCAGCACGTTCATGAAGGTGTGGTCCTCGCCCGCGACCTCGATGCGGAGTTCCTCGTCGGTCTTGTCGATGACGCGAAGTTCCATTGCCTGAGGATTCGCCCGAGGCGGGTTTCAACCTTGTGTTCCGGGCGCTCGCGGGAGGCGAACGACGCGTCGGACCGTCCGACTCCTCACGTCTCCGATTCCTCCCACTCGACGACGCGGTCGATCCCCGACTCCGGGAACAGCGCGTCGACGGCAACCCCGTCGGCGGGTTCGGTCAGCGCGTAGGCGTCGTCGTCACGCTCGACCACGCCCGCGCTGGCGAGGTGTTCGAGGTGGGCGAACGCCTCGCCGGGACCGTGGAGCACGTGGATGCCGTGGAGGTCGCCGAACAGCGCGGCGCTGACCTCCCACGGCGTCGACGGACCCCGGTCGGCGAGCACGTCGACGACGTTCTCGGTCCGCTCGACGTGGTGTCGGAGGATCGTCGCCGCGCGACCCGCCGGGTCGTCGATGCGGTCGCGGTGGCCCGGCCACGCGACGGCCGGATCGAGGTCGATCAGCCGCGTGAGACTGTCGACGTAGCTGGCGAGCGGATCCTCGACGCGCACGTCCGCACCGCCGACGTTCGGAGTGTACTTCGGGAGAATGGCGTCGCCGACGAACGCCCCGTCGGTCGCGGGGTCGTGAAACGCGGTCAGCCCGGCGGCGTGGCCCGGGAGGTGGACCGCCTCGAGAGTCCGGTCGTTGACCGCGACGGCGTCGCTGTCGGCGAACGGCGTCACGTCGCAGGGCTCGCCAGAGAGATCCGCGTGGTCGTCCATGTACGCCACCAGTTGCTCGCGAGTGTCGTCCGGCATCCCCCACTCGCGAAACGCCGCCGCTTGGAGGTCGCGCATCTCAGACAGGCTGTCCTCGTCGCCGGACACCAGCGGAGCGTCGGCCTCGTGGGCGTGAACCGTCGCACCGGACTCGGCCTGGATCGCGCCGGCGAGGCCGGCGTGGTCGTAGTGCCAGTGGGTCAAGAGCACCCTGTCGACGTCGCCGACGGCGTAGCCGAACTCGTTCAGCCCCGCCGCGAGGTCGTCGCGGACCGCCGACGTGGCGACGCCGGCGTCGACCAGGACGAGCTCGCCGGTCTCGTCCTTCTCGGAGCCGTCGAGCACGTAGACGTTGTTGAGGCCCTCGAAGACGGTGTTAGTGAGACGGATCCGCTTCATGCCGGGAGTGGTTCCCCGCGGGTGAAGAAGCCTTCCGACTCGGTCGCGTCCGCGTCGTTCGACGGAGCGCGTGCACACGGTCGCGGCGGAACCGCGGACTGGGACAGTTTGATACGGTGTCGGTACGATGATCAGTCCGTAATGTCAGCCGGGGAGTGGTCCCACCGGCGGCGTCGCCACCGAGAGAAAGCCGGGGGAGGCGCGTGAGCTGGCACGCGGTAGCGTTCGTGGCGGCCGGGGTTCTCGGGGGCGTTGCCGCCGGAGTAGCCTCGTTCGCGCTCCGACGACGCCGGGCCGACTCCGGCCCGAGCGGGGAGGCCGATAGCGACGGACGTGCCGTGGGCGACAGAGCGGGCGTGGGAGACGGCGTGACCGTGGGAGACGGCGGGACCACAGATCCCGCAGAACGGGCCCGCAGCGTCGCGCTCGCGGAACTCGATGACGGGGTCGTGATCCTCGACGACGACGGAACCGTCGTCGACTGCAACGTCGCGGCGGCGACCGCGCTCGGGACCGACCGTGAAGATGTCGTGGGCCGATCGCTCGCGGCTGTCGACTCCGAACTCGCGGAGATCGTCGGCGAGACCGACCCCGAAGCGGCGACGGATCCCGCGGAGCCGGCGGACATCGGAACCCCGACCGAGGATCCGACGGACGACGCGAACCCGTCGACAGACGGACCGCAGTACGTCAGACGGATGGAGGGTGGCGACAGGCACTACGAGGTCCGGGTGTCGGCGGTCGACCGCGACGCGCCCGCCGGGCGGATCGTGACGCTCCGCGACGTGACCCGTCGACACCGTCACCGCCGCCGGCTGAGCGTCCTCAACCGGGTGATCAGACACGACCTCCGTAACGAGATGAACGTCGTGTTGGGATACGCCGAGATCCTCGAGGAGGAGATCGGAAGGCTGGACGGACACGGACGCGACGCCCGCGTCGGCGAGGAGCGCGACGAGGGATACGACCGGAGGAGCGAGAGCGACGGCGACGGAACCGGTCCTCGGGCGGCGGTCGAGCGGATCACCGAGGCGGCAGAGTCGATGCTCGAGTTGTCAGGGCAGGTCCGCGAGGTGGAGGCGACGCTCGACGCACGGGTGTCCGGGAACGCCCGCCTGGACGTGGCGGCGCTCGTTCGCGTGCACGCCGAGTCCCTGCGCCGTAACGAGCCGGCGGCGACGATCACGCTCGAGGCTCCGGAGGAGGCGTGGGTCAGCGCCAGCGACCTGATCGACGCGGCCGTCGAGAACGTCCTGTCGAACGCTATCGAGCACAGCCACCGCACGGAACCGCGGGTGGACATCGCCGTCCGCGAGGCCGACGACCGCGTCGAGGTCGTCGTCGCCGACGACGGGCCCGGGATCCCCGAGCAGGACCTGGAGACGTTCCGCGCCGACGCGGAGACGCAGATCACGCACTCCTCAGGGTTCGGACTGTGGCTCGTCGTGTGGCTCGTCGAGGAGTCCGGCGGCGACGTGGCCTTCGACGTGACCGAGTCGGGGACGACGGTGACGCTCAGGCTCCCCGCCGCCGAGCCTCCGGAGTGAGATCGCCACCGACGCGGGTCAGGCACCGCCGCGATCGGGATGCTACCGGACCAGATACGGGTCTGACCCGGCGATGAAACGGCCGAGGTCGGACTCCCGACGGTAGTCCGTCGACTGGAGCGTGTCGAGGCCGGCGACGAGGCGGTCGGCGTCGCCGTCGACCCACTCGGCGGGGTCCTTGATCGGAACCACGAGCCAGCCGGAGCCGCGGATCTCCGTCCCGTGGAGGGCGTCCATGTCGACCTCGGTGTCGGCGATGCGCGCGGTGTAGTTCGCCAGGACGTGACGGGTGGTCCGCGCGCCGACCGGGAGAAGGACGTGGGCGGCGATGGCGCGGAGTTCGGCGTCGAAGAAGCGCTCCATGTCGTCGTAGGAGGCCGGCGTCGGGTCACCGTCCTCGCCCAGTCGGTCGCCCTCGGCGACGCACATGTGGAGGTACGAGAGGAAGGTGGACGCCACGTCCGGTTCGTGGCCGGCGGCGTCGAGGAGTCCCGCCCGGACGAGCGCCCCGAGCAAGCGGTCGCCGGCGTCGGAGCCGGTGAACGGCACGCCGGTCTCGACTCCCCCGTGGACCCCCGGGTGGTCGCCCGCGACGTGGAAGTCGGCGTTGGCGTCGCCGTAGCCGGGGACGAACCGCTCACAGTCGGGGGTCATTCCGAAGGGATTCGAGACGCGGTCGGTGACGTTCTTCACGCACCCTCGTAGGCGACGAGCGGGGCAAGGCACTTGCGGTTCCCGCGGTGTCGCTGGAAGTCGAGATCGACCGGGGGCGAGATCCGAGACGGCGACAGAGAGGGAGAAGGGCCGTGGGCGTGAGACCCAGAGCCGGCTACAGTTCGACGCCGGAGGGGATGAGGCTCTCGCGGCGCAGGAGGTTTCCGTTCGCGTCGTACACGAGGAACGTCTCCTTCTCGTAGGTGACGAGCGGTTCCCCGTCGAGTTCGATGTCGACGCGGTAGCTGCCGTCGCCGTCGTCGGCGCGGCCGTACTCGCGGGCCGCGCGGATAAATCGGAGCACGTCGTCGGCGCGCTCGTTGAGTTCGAGCACGAAGTCGCCGGTGATCCGGTTGGTGACGCCGACGACGCCCTCGGCGTCGGGGTCGCGTTCGTGATCCGAGCGCAGGCGGAACGCCACGTCGGTCTCGCCGGCCGAGAGGAGTTCGTCGTCCGTGCCCGTGAGCCGCTCGCGAAGCGTGTCCTCGGGGCCGTGGAAGTCGATGGAGACGGTCGGTTTTTCCGGGTCGCCCTCGTCGTCGACCCAGTCGATGTTGTCGACCTTCAGCTCGAAGTGATCGCGCCTCATTCCGTTGGCTGTGCTTGGGGATCGGTGTGTAAGTACGTAACGCCCGGGGCGATTGTCGGGAACCGGTCCCGGCCATTTATCCCGGCGCGACGTGGGTCGAGGTACATGGTCTGGGTACGCTCGGAGTACGCGGGGGAGCTGGCGGTGTTGTCCACCTGGGTCACGGCGCTGCTCCCGTGGAACGTCTTCTACGGCGTCGTCGGCGGGGGGACGGCCCTGTTCATCCGGTTTCCGCTCCTCCAGATCCGCTACACCACGGGGATTCCCCTGGTTCAGGCGACGACGCTGTCGGATCCGGTCTCGGCGTATCTGCTCCAGGCGGGTACGTCAGTTCAGGTCGCGTACGGCCTCTGGGTCGTCGGCGCGGCGGTCTACCTCGTCGCGCTCGCGGCCTCCGTGTACTACTATCGCAACGAGGCGGCCGCCGAGTCGTGGTCGGTCGACCCCGTCTCGCTACTTGGCGGCCTCCTCGTCGCCAGCGCGGTCGCGTTCCTGGCCTCCTCGGCGCTGTTCCCCGAACGACTGTTCGGGCTCTCCCTCGGCCTCGGCGGCGGACTGCCGGGAGTGTCTGTCCCCGTCGGCGCGGTGATCCAACTCGCGCTCGGCGGGGTGCTCCTCCGCGCCGAACGGGTCGCGTGAGGCCGTGATCGGGTCGGCATCGGCGTCTCCCGATCCGCGACCGCGACGATACCAGAAACCGCAACCGCGACCGCGACGCCGCCGCCGTCGTGACGAAGCCGATCGGGACGCGACGCGTCGCACGGCCGCGGAACTGGTGGTGAAGTTAAGTACCGGACCTCCCTACGAGGCGTAACTGCGCCATGTCCGGGGACACCGTCGAGCCGAGGTCGGGTGAGAGTCGCCTCGACGCGCTCCGTCGGCAAGTCTCGCGGACGATCGAGGTGCTTCGCGGCACCGACATCGACGTGCGCCCGTTTCGCCCCGGAGAGGACGGCCCGCTCGCGGGGTTCGATCCCGATCCGGACCACGAGGAGATCGACCGCTACTGGGTGAACGCCCCGTACGCGTACATCGTCGTCACCTACGATACCGTCGAGGACAAACACCTGTACAACGTCGTCGAGCCCGAACTCGACGACTTCGAGTTGTCGCTGCTCCAGCGCATCGTCGACGACATCCGCGACCCGCTCCTCTACAGCGGCGACGTGGAGCGCGCCGACGAGGACACCCTCCGCCGGGAGCTGGAGGCGCTGCTCGAACAGTACGGCGTCGACGCGGACATGTCGACGTATCACACGCTGCTATACTACCTGCGGCGCGATTTCCGCGGCTTCGGCAAGGTCGACGCGCTGCTGTCGGACCGTCACATCGAGGACATCTCCTGTGACGGCTACGACCTCCCGCTGTTCGTCTATCACGACGACTACACCGACATCGAGACGAACGTCGTCTTCGGGGAGGAGGAGCTCGACAACTACGTCATCAGGCTGGCCCAGCAGTCCGGCCGGCACATCTCCGTCGGCGACCCCATCGTCGAGACGACGCTTCCGGACGGCTCCCGGGCGGAACTCGCGCTCGGCGAGGAGGTGACGCCGCGGGGGTCGGCGTTCACCATCCGGCAGTACGCCGAGGAGCCGTTCACGCCGATCGACCTGATCGACTACGGGACGTTCTCGATCGAGCAGATGGCGTACTTCTGGCTCTGTATCGAGCACAACAAGAGCCTCATTTTCGCCGGCGGCACGGCCTCGGGGAAGACCACCTCGATGAACGCCGTCTCGATGTTCATCCCCCCGCGCTCGAAGGTGCTCACGATCGAGGACACCCGCGAGCTGTCGCTGTATCACGACAACTGGCTCTCGTCGGTCACCCGGGAGCGGACGGGAGAGGGCGAGGACATCGACATGTACGACCTCCTGCGCTCGGCGCTGCGACACCGGCCGGAGTACATCATCGTCGGCGAGGTGCGCGGCGAGGAGGCGCTCACCCTGTTCCAGGCGATGAACACGGGCCACACCACCTTCTCGACGATGCACGCCGACTCCATCGAGACGGTGATCAACCGCCTGGAGAACGAGCCGATCAACGTCCCGCGGGCGATGGTGCGCTCGCTCGACATGCTGTCGGTGCAGACGCTCACCCGCTTCGGGGGCGACCGGGTTCGGCGCGCGAAGACCGTCGGCGAGATCGGCGACATCGACCAACGGACCGGGGAGTTGGACTACTCGTCGGTGTTCAGTTGGGACGCCGAATCGGACAGCTTCCGGCGGAACGACTCGGTCCTCCTCGACGAGATCCAGGCCGAGCGCGGGTGGAGCCGGAGCGAACTGCTCTCGGAGATGCGTGACCGGCGGCGCTTCCTCACCCACCTGCGCGACCAGGGCGTGACCGACTACCGCCGGTTCACGGCGCTGGTCAACGAGTACTACGCCGACTCGGACCGCGTGATGGACCGGATCGAGGCGGCCGAGGACGCCGACGAGACTGTCGAGGCGGACGAGGCGCTCGTCGATGCGGGGGGCGCATCCGTCGAAACCGAAGACGAGTCGACCGGGGACGACGGCGGGGGCTGACGGATGGTGCTCTCGTACCTCCCGTTGGTGGCGGCGCTGGCGCTGCTTGCCCCGCCGGTGGCGGCCCCGTGGAACCGACGGGCGAACCTCGTCGTGACCCGGGTCGCCGTCCTGGTGTTCGGGACGTACGTCGCCGAGTCCAATCCGCGCAAGCACGACCAGCAGGAGCGGATCCGCGCGACGCACATGGGCGTCACCCATCGGATGTACACCTCGAAGACGCTGCTGTACGCTACGATCTCGGGGGTCTCCGGGAGCGTGATCGGGGTGTACGCCGCGGCGGCGACGCTCGCGCTGCTCCGGATCGGCGGGGAGACGATCCGGGCGATGGTGCCGCCGCAGTTGGGATTCCTCGCGGGGTTGACGCAGATCGGTGCCCTCGGCGTCGGAGAGCTGTTCCCGTTGCTGTTGATCTCCTCGGCGACCGTCGGGGCCGGATCGGCCGTCGCCGTCTACCTGTTCCGGTGGAAGATCCTCGACCAGCGGGCGCAGGCGCGCGCCGGTCAGGTGGAGGCGACGCTCCCGCGGACGGTCGCGTTCGTGTACGCGCTGTCGCGCTCGGGCATGTCGTTCCCCGTCGTGTTGAACACGGTGACGCGGAACGAGGACGTGTACGGCGAGGCGGCCCGCGAGATCGGCGTCGCCGTGCGCGACATGAACACCTTCGGGACGGACGTGCTCACGGCCTTAGAGCGGATGTCGTCGCGTACTCCCTCCGAGAACATGTCCGAATTCGGTGAGAACCTCGCGTCTGTGCTCGGTAGCGGTCGGAGCCTCACGGAGTTCCTGCGCGGCCAGTACGACCGATACCAGGAGGAGGCGGAGTCACAGCAGGAGCAGTACCTCGAACTCCTCTCGACGTTCGCGGAGGCGTACGTGACCGTGTTGGTCGCGGGGCCGTTGTTCTTCATCACGATCCTCGTCGTCATCGGGCTGGTGCTTCAGGACACGGTTCCGATTCTCCGAGTCGTCGTCTACGCCGGGATCCCGCTCGCGAGCGTCGGCTTCGTGGTCTACATCGACTCGATCACCCGCTCGGAGGGCGAATCCGGCGGACTCGACCGGAACGTGCGCGACCCGCGGGTCGTCGGCGCGGCGAACGCCAGGATCGGGACGAGCGCGACGACGGAGGGAGCGCGCACGGACGGCGGCGTCGCCGATGCGGGCGACCTCGGGTCGACCGTCGGATCGCCGGGCGGGAACGACCGATGGACCGCCAGCAGGGAGCGACTCGCCGTCTACGATCGGCTGGAGCGACTCATCGACGTCGCGGGGCGACCGCTGGAGATGATGCTGGTCCGGCCGTCGCTGACGGCGACCCTGACCGTTCCGTTCGGGCTGTGGTGGGTGTGGGCGCGGACGGGGTCGATCCCGCTGTCGCCGCTCCCGCTGGCGCGACTGTTCGACTCGCCGGTGATCGAGGCGACGCTGTTCGCGCTTCTGGCCTACGGGATCGCCTACGAGATAGACAAGCGTCGGACGCGGGCGATCGAACGCGCGGTTCCGGACTTTCTCGACCGGATGGCGAGCATTAACGAGGCGGGCATGACGGTCGTCGAGAGCATCGAGCGACTCACCCGGTCGGACCTCGACCGGCTCACGCCGGAGGTGCAGCGCGCGTGGCGGGACATTCAGTGGGGAGCGGACGCCTCGACGGCGCTGGAGCGACTCCGGGATCGCACCGGGTCGCCGATGGTGTCGCGGTCGGTCGCGCTGATCACGAACGCGATCGCCGCCAGCGGCGAGGTCGCGCCCGTTCTCGAGATCGCCGCCGACGAGGCGCGCGCGACCAGACTGCTTCGCAAGGAGCGCCGGCAGGTGATGATCACGTACCTGATGGTGATCTACATCTCCTTCGCGGTGTTCATCGGCATCATCGCGGCGCTGACCGTGGCGTTCATCCCGGCGATCGAGGGGGCACAGCTCTCGGGCGCGACCGGGGGGATCAGCAGCCCGGTCGGAGGGTCGGTCTCCACCGGCGGGATCGGCGACCTGGGCGGCGTCAACATCGACCAGTACATCGTGTTGTTCTATCACGCCGCCGCGATCCAGGGCGTCTGTTCGGGGCTCATCGCGGGCCAACTCGGCGAGGGGAGCGTCAGCGACGGGGTGAAACACGCCGCAGTCATGCTGTTGGCCGCGTACATCACGTTCGTCTTCATCGGATGACCGGCGACGCAGAGGCCGACGGCGACACGATCGAAGCGGGCGATACCGACGGCACCGACGGCGAGAGCCGCGCCGGCGACGTGGCGGCGACGTACGACCGCATCGCCGAGCACTTCTCGAAGACCCGCGAGTACGCCTGGCCGGAGGTGTCCTCGTTTCTCGACGCTCGCACCGGGAGGCTCGGACTCGACGTCGGATGTGGAAACGGTCGACACAGCGGGCCGCTCGCCGACCGCGTCGATCGGGTCGTCGGCGTCGACGCGAGCGTCGCCCTCCTCCGGGAGGCTCGCGACCGGGCCGCGCGCCGCGGGTACGCGGATCGAGTCTCGTTTCTCCCCGGGGACGCCGCGCGGGTGCCGATTCGCACGGACGCTGTGGACCTCGCGGTGTACGTCGCGGCGGTGCATCACCTCCGACCGCGCGAGCGTCGCGTGGCGTCGCTCGCGGAGGTCGCCCGCGTGCTCACCACCGACGGCCGCGCGGTCGTGAGCGCGTGGAGCACGGCCCACGACCGGTTCGACGCCGACGCGGACGCGGCGACGGGGTTCGACACCGAGGTCGACTGGACGCTCCCGGGCGGAAAGACTGTCCCGCGATTCTACCACATCTACGCCCCCCGCGAGTTCGAGGCGGACCTGGCGAGCGCCGGACTCGAGACCGTCGAGTCGTTCGTCTCCAGCGGGAACTGCTACGCCGTCGTCGCGCCCGAGTGAGTCGGTCCCGGCGTCGCCCGCGACGCGGCCGACGCGCGTGATCCGTGCTACCGGACTCCGGGGAAGTGCGTCCCGCGCACGACCGGACGCGTTTTTATACTACGGAGGGACCTAACCACGGACAGATGACTACTGACGGTGAGTTCGATTTCGACGTGACGGTCGTGGGCGGCGGTCCCGCCGGGCTGACGAGCGCGCTGTATGCGACCCGATTGGGGCTGGACACGCTCGTCGTGAACCGCGGCGGCGGCCGGGCGGCGATGATGCGCGACACCCACAACGTCATCGGCGTCACCGAGGAGACCTCCGGCAACGAGTTCCTCCAGACGGCACAAGAGCAGGTGCAAAGCTACGGCGGGGAGTACCGCCGCGGCTTCGTCGAGGACGTCGAGGCGCTCGGAGCCGCCGTCGCCGCCTCCGACGCCGGCAGCGACGACGCGCCGACGGGCTTCCGCGTCGACACCGCCGACGAAGAACTGACGACCCGCCGGGTCGTCCTCGCGACGGGATTCTCGGACGAACGGCCGGACCCGCCGCTCCCGCGGACGGGGATGGGCCTGCACTACTGCCTGCATTGCGACGCGTACATGTTCGTCGACGAGCCGGTGTACGTGATGGGCGCGGGCGACTCGGCGGCGTACGTCGCGATGATCATGCTGAACTTCACCGACGAGGTGGACGTCCTCCTCCGCGACGAGGAGCCGGAGTGGTCCGACGACACCGCCGAGATGCTGGAGAACCACCCGGTCGACGTGATCCGCGAGGAGATCACCGGGATGGAGAAGGACGACGACGGGTGGTTGGAAAGCTTCGAATTCGAGGACGGCACCGTCCGCGAGTACAAGGGGGGATTCCCGATGTACGGCTCGGACTACCACGCCGAACTCGCCGGCGGACTCGGGCTGGAGCGCGAGGACTCCGGGGAGGTCGCCGTCGACGACCACGGCCGGACCTCCGTCGACGGCGTGTACGCCGTCGGCGACCTGACGCCCGGTCACAACCAGATTCCGGTCGCGATGGGCGAGGGCGCAAAGTGCGGCATCGCGATCCACATGGACCTGCGGGCGTTCCCGCGCTCGACCGACGAGATCGAGGAACTCGGCCCGGTGTCGGAGTCGGAGGTTCCGGCAATCTCCCCCGAGCTGATGGCCACCGCCGTCACCCACGAGGGCCACGCCGCGGGGGCGCGCGAGGGAGTCGACGGTATCGAGAGCGAGGCGTCCGCCGACGACTGAGGCCGGGACGACGCGGAGTCGTCCCCCCGACCGCGAACGGTAAGCCCCTTATTCTTCGACGCAGTAGCGTGAGGTGACGATATCGAGCGCTGGTGGTCTAGTTGGTATGACAATGGCCTTCCAAGCCATCGACCCGGGTTCAAATCCCGGCCGGCGCATACCGTCTCGAACGAATGTGAGAGGCGTGTGTCCGCCTCGACGGCGATTTGAATCAGGGAGCGTCGAGCGAGGCGAGCGGTGCTTGTGCTGGTACTCGGAACCGAATCCCGTCAGTCGTCGGCCAGGTCGGCGTCCACGTCGATCGCTTCCGCCCGCGCCGACGCGCGACGGAAGACGAACCAGAACACCATCGAGGCGACGACGATGAACCCGGCGGCGGTGTAGAACGCGACGCTCGTGGAGACGTATTCCTTGATCGCCCCGATCCCGACGGGACCGGCGACCTGTCCGACCTTCCAGGAGATCGACCGAAGACTCATCGCCGAGGCGACCGAGTCGTAGCGTTCGCCCTCCTCGACGAACAGCGCCATGCTGGCGGGCAGCCGGATCGAATCGGCGATCCCGAGGATCATGTACGCCGCAAAGAGGCTGAAGAACGCTCCGCCGAGCACCTGTTCGCCGCCGAAGGCGGCGAATCGGACCGGATCGATCGTCCCCTCGAAGTAGTAGCTCAGCGGGATGAGCGCGGTGCCGAGGCCGTACAGGAGCGCGCCGGCGACGACGAAGTACTCCTTTTTCCCCACGCGGTCCGTGAGGTCGCCGACGTACCCCTGGGTGAGCGCCTTCGTCAGCCGTCCGCCGGCGAGGATCCACCCGATCGCGAAGGCGGTCGTGCCGAACTCCGTGCGGGCGAGGATGGGGAGGAAGATGATGACCGCCATCTTCCCGACCGAGAACGCCAGCCTGAACACGACGAGCGCGCGGATCATCGGGAGATTCAGCAGCGCCTTCAGCGTGTCCAGTCCGCCGCCTGCGTCGTTCTCGGTGCCGCCGCCGGGGTCGTCCCGAAGCGCGCCGAACACGAGCACGAACGCGCCGAGCGTGACCCCCGTGAGCACGAGGTAGGTGAGGGTGAACCCCTGGGTGAACAGGAGGTAGCCGCCGACCACGTCCCCCGCGAGACTGGAGAACGCCGCCACCTGGTTGTACGACCCGAGCCAGCGGCCGTTCTGGTCGTCGGGGGCGATCGTCCCCACGACCGTCGAGCCGGTGATCCACAGGATCGACGCGCCGATCCCCTGGAGCATCCGAACGAGGATGACGTGGGTGGCGCTGTCGACGAGGATGAAGCCGAAGAACACGACGACGTTGACCAGCAGGCCGCCCAGGAGCCACCGCTTGGCGTTGCCGGTGTCGATCTTCCGGCCCAGGGGGAGGACGATGAGCAGTTGGACGACCGCGAACGCGGTCCCGAACAGCCCCTCGACGGTCCCGGTCGTGTCGTACTGCCCGGCGTACAACGCGAGGGCGATCAGCACGGTCGAGTACGCCTGACTGCGCGCGAACGCCGTGCCTGCCAGCGCCGCGAACTCCCTGTCACGGAGGAGCGCGACGGAGCTACCGAACTGCGCCACTGTTACGTTCCGAAACACACAGCGGTCGCTTAAACTTCGTCATCCCGGACGGCTTCGTGGTGGACTCACACGACGCGAATCGCGACCCGGCTGTCGCTCCGGTCGACTCAGAGTCCGACCGATCTCACAGCTCGATACGTTCGACCAACTGGTCGTCGCTTTTCGTGTTGATCGCGACGATGCGGACCTGATCCTCGATGAGCGAGTCGCGAAGCTTCGCTTTGAGAAGCCCGTCGACCTGATAGACGCCGGCGGCGTTCACCATCTCGATCTCCACGAGGACGGGGACCGCGTCGCCGTCCCGCCCGTCGTCGCCGGGCTTGAGTTCGACGCTGTCGATCGCACGCGACGAGAGGGTGTTGATCCCGCGCCCGCCCTTCTCGTAGGGGATGCGCGAGCGCCCTCGCTCCATGTCGAGGGCGTCGGCGACGCGGATGACGCCGGCCTCCCGCGTCAGCGGCGTCTCCTCGGTGTGGTGACAGAGGATCGCGTGCAGCACCTCCGCTTTGACGCGGACGCGTTCGTCGACGCCGTAGTAGTCGAACTGCTGGAGAATACGGTCGAGCACGTCCGCAGCCAGCGGGATCGAGTAGTACGCGTGGTCGTCGCGGTGGACGACGTGGCCGATGTCGTGGAGCGTCGCCGCGAGCGCGATGATCACCGGCTCGTCGGCCTCCGCCAGCCCCTGATCGCTCGCGCCGTTGAACGCGACGCCGCCGCGTTTGAGCAACTCGTAGAGGCGAAGCGCCCGATTGCGGACGATCTCGATGTGCTTCGCGCCGTGGTCGTTGTACCCCTTCCGAGTGACGGCGTTGACGTTCTGCGCGCGGAGGTACGTCTGGATCTCGGAGTCGGACTCGATCGCCGCCAACACGTCGTTGAGGCGCTCGTCCGGGAACGAGTGGTCACTGTCGGGACGGTACTTCCGGCTCTCGTCGGCGTCGTCGCTGCCGGTGTCATCGGTGTCGTCGCTGTCGACATCATCGGTGTCCTCGATGGCCCCGTCGTCGTGCGTGCTCGCGTCGCTCGCGCCGGGTGCGTCTGCGTCATTCATGCGCCGGGAGACGAGGCCCGGTCGCAAAAGCCCTCCCTTCGGGCCGCTGGCGGCCGCCTCGGTTGGGGAGGGACGGATCGAGATCGGTCGCCCCCGATCGCCCCTGGTCGCGGAGGATTCGGGGGCGTGGGCGGAACGCCTGAAGACTGCGTTTCGGCGGCGTTCGGAGTCGTGAGCCGCTGTGTCTGCGATCCCGCTCGGTCCAAAAAGCCTATAATCGGCAGCGGGTAAGCCGCAGGTAGAGATGTTCACCACCCTACCGCTGTTCGGTGCCATCCCGGGCGGGCCCGAGATGCTCATCATCCTGCTCGTGTTGGTGCTGCTGTTCGGCGCGAACAAGATCCCGAAGCTCGCTCGCTCCACCGGGCAGGCGATGGGCGAGTTCAAGAAGGGCCGCGAGCAGGTCGAAGAGGAGCTTCAGGAGATGCAGGAGGGCGAACTCGACGAGGACGACGAGGAGTTCGTCGCCGACGCGGATTCGACGGTCGCCGACACGGACTCGACGGTCGCCGAGACCGAAACGGAGACCGACACCGAGCGGAACTGAGCCGGCATCCCGGACGGTTTTTACTCTCCGCCCGACCACGCCCACGCGGGGCGTGTGGCCAAGCGGATACGGCGAGCGGTTCCTAACCGCTAGATCGCGGGTTCGAATCCCGTCACGCCCGTCTTCGTTCGCTTCGCTCACTCGACGGTCGCGACGTAGTCACACTCGCTCACTCCGTTCGCTCGCGTGACTCCCGTCACGCCCGCTATCGTGTCGAGCGAAGCGAGACCGATAGTGTCTCGTGCGGGATTCGAAGTAGACGAGTCGTAGCCCGCGCAGCGAAGCGAGCAGGACCGTCTCGGCGTGGTTCGAATCCCGTCACGCCCGTCTTCGTTCGCTTCGCTCACTCGACGGTCGCGACGTAGTCACACTCGCTCACCCCGTTCGCTCGCGTGACTCCCGTCACGCCCTCGACGCGACACCGCGACGAACGAAGCGAACAGGTCTGACCCCGGTTCGAGTCCCGCAATCCGTCTTCGTTCACTCGGTTGAATCGATACGGCCCAGATTTCGGAATCAGCCGTCTCGAACGTGCTACTCGGCCGTCAGGAGTATTTTCATCGATGATACGGAGGGCAAGCATTTAACGTAGTCCCGGAAGTGGTCATGGGTAATGGCAACCGACGACGCCGAGGTGTCCCCTCACGCCGGCCCCGACGAGTCGCCGGGTGAGGAGACGCCTTCGGGGGATGCGGCGGTCGTCGGGGAGTACACGTGGGACGACTTCCTCGCGGAGCACGGTCACGAGGACGCGGCCGAGGCCCTCGCCGAGCGCCTCAGGACCGAGGTAGTCGAAGAGGACGAGGACGGCGAGGAAGTCGTGCGGATCGAAGTCCGCGCGGCGACCGTCGAGGACCTCGACGCCGTCGGCGTCACCGACGCCGTCGCCGACGCGCTGGGGATCGACCCCGGCGACGTGTCGTCGGTCGTCGGTTCGGCCGGCGCGCTCGGCGAGTCGATCGCGGCCCGCTCCCCGCTGCTCGCGTACGACGAGACCCCGGTCTGGAAGGACATCTACACCTGGGACGACTACCGCGAGGAGTACTTCCTCGACGAGAACGGCGACCCCCCGACCGACGACGAGGACGAACCGCTGGAGTTCACCGACGAGGACAAGGCCGAGGCCCTCGGCTTCGACCCGAACCGCGTCGAGGAGACGCTCGGGCACCTCGCGAGCCGAACGCCCGAACTCGAGGCGGTGATCGACGAACGGACGGTGAACGTCGCCGAGGACGTGGACGAGGACGCCTTCTTCAGCGACGCCGCGGGGACGACGACGGTGGCGAACCGCTACGACCTCGAAAAGGCGGTCCCGATGGACAAGAAGCCCACCTTCCGCGAGGAGGACCGCTACTGGGTGAACGAGCCGTACTCGTTCGTCATCGTCTTCCACTCGACCAAGGAGAACGAGAAGAAGTACTACGTGGTCGAGCCGTACCGCAACCCCATCGAGACGGACCTGGTGGAGTTCCTGGAGGGGAAGCTCCGGTCGGCGATCAAGTACGCCGACGAGGGCGAGGTCGCCGGCGACGAGGACCACCGGCGGTCGGTCATCCGCGAGGAGACGTACGACCTGCTGGACCGGTACGACCTCTACGCGAACGACGGCGGCCCCGAGCTCGGCGACAAGTTCGCCGACCTCCTCGGCATCGACGCCGAGGGCGGCGGCGCGGCGGCCCGCCTGGTCCGCGCGCTCGGGGTCGCGCCGCGGGAGTCCGACGGGGAGATCGAGGGGATCGCCGCCCGGCCGGAGCCGGCCGTCCTCGCGGAGGACCCCGACACGCTCACGGAGTACACAGTAACGAAGGCGCTGTACTACCTCGAACGCGACTTCGTCGGCTACGAGCGCATCGACGGGATCAAACACGACATCAATGTCGAGGACATCTCCTGTGACGGCTACAACTCCCCCGTCTTCGTGTACCACTCCGACTACGAGCAGATCATCACGAACGTCTACCACGGCGAGCAGGAACTGGACGACTTCGTCGTCAAACTCGCCCAGCGATCGGGGAAGGGCATCTCCAAGCGGCGGCCGCAGGTCGACGCCACCCTGCCGGACGGGTCACGGGCGCAGTTGACCCTCGGAAAGGAGGTGTCCGACCACGGGACGAACTACACGATCCGTCAGTTCAAGGACGTCCCGTTCACGCCGATCGACCTCATCAACTGGAAGACGTTCAGCCTCGACGAGATGGCGTTCCTGTGGCTCTGTATCGAGAACCACAAGTCGCTGATCTTCGCGGGCGGTACCGCCTCCGGGAAGACGACCAGCCTGAACGCGGTCTCGCTGTTCATCCCCTCGAACTCGAAGATCGTCTCCATCGAGGACACCCGGGAGGTCGAACTGCCCCAACGGAACTGGATCGCCTCCGTGACGCGACCCTCGTTCGCCGACGACGACGGCGGGGACGTGGACGAGTTCGACCTGCTGGAGGCCGCGCTGCGCCAGCGCCCGGACTACATCGTGATGGGCGAGATCCGCGGCGAGGAGGGTCGCACCCTGTTTCAGGTCATGTCGACCGGGCACACCACCTACACAACCTTCCACGCCGACAACGTCGGAGAGGTGCTCAAGCGGTTCACGACCGAGCCGATCAACGTCTCGAAGACGATGTTCACGGCGCTGGATCTCGTCTCGGTCCAGACGCAGACTCGCGTGCAGGGGCGGAAGGTTCGCCGGAACAAGTCGCTCACCGAGATCAACCACTACGACGCCGAGAACGACGAGATCAACGTCCAGGACGTGTATCAATGGCAGGCGGAGACGGACGAGTTCCTGAAGATGGGCGACTCGAACACCCTCCAGGAGATCATGTTCGACCGCGGCTGGGGGGTGGACAGACTCAACGACGAGCTGTTGAAGCGCCGGACCGTCATCGCGTACCTCATCGACCGCGGCCTCAACACCTACACGCAGGTCGCGGCGACGCTGCAGGCGTTCATCAACGACCCGGAGACGATCCTCTCGCTCATGGCCAACGAACGGCTGGAGGAGAGCCTGGAGGACCTCCGCGAGATGGAGTCAGTGCTCATCGACGTCGACCCCGAGAAGGAGGAGATGGTCCCCAGGCCGGAGCCCGACGAGGCGCAGTTGGACGAGGTCGAGGCGATCCTCGAGGAGGCCGAGCCGCTGCTTTCGGAGTTCCGCGGCGCACGGACAGAGGGCGTCGCGGACGCGCTCGGAAGCGTGACCCCCGCCGGCGACGTGGCGGCCGAACCCGGGGACGGCGACGAGCTATCGATCGATCCCGAAGCGGTCGAGAATGCGGATCCGTCCGGGAACAATACCCCGGCGAACGACACGGCCCGGGCGGAGACCGCCGACGGCCTGGACGCCGTGGGCGATGACCCCGTCGCCGGCGACGGGGACGCGGGCCGAGGCGATCCTGACGGCGACGTGTTCTCGGCGGTCGACCAGTTCGAGGACGCCGCCCCCGACGTGGACGGGGATCCCGAACCCGATCCCGATGCGGATTCGGCTCCCGACACCGACATCGATACCGACGAAGGTGCTGATCACGGGGGCGACGACGGAGACGCGGTCGGCGATGTCGCCGCCGGCGACGGGGAACGCGACACCGACGGAACCGGCCGAACCGACGGTACCGAATCCGATCCGGCGGACGACTCGGTCGACGAGGAGGTGATCGACGACTGGGGGTTCGGCGAGGTCGAGTCCGACGGCGACGACACGGCGGGGGCCGAGGAGGAGTAGATGAGTCTCGACACCGACGACGGCGGCTTCGGAAGCGCGCAGGGGTTCGCGGACGCCTTCTACCCTCTGTTCCAGCGGATCTTCGACGAGGACGGCGACTTCGTCGGCACCGTGAGCGAGAAGCTCACCGAGGCCCGGATGAACCAGCCCGTAGAGCTGTACGTCTCGCGGGCGCTCGGCGTCGGCGTGCTCGCGGGACTGGCGCTGTGGCTCGTCGGAACGGCCGTCGGCTGGGGCGTGTTCGCGTTCGGACTCGTCAGCCCCGAGACGTTCAGCCTCGGGATTCCCATCCGATCGCCGGAGATCGCGGCGGTGCTGGAGTCGCTACGGGAGCCGGCGGCCGTGCTGATAAGCGGGCTGGTGTTCGGGAGCGTCGGCTTCGGACTCGGCTTCGGCACGCTGATCGCGATCCCGTATCAGCGGGCCGACGCCCGCGAGCGGGAGATCAACATGTTGCTCGCGGACGCCGTCTCGTTCATGTACGCCCTCTCGGTCGGCGGATTGAACCAACTCGAGATCCTGGAGTCGATGGCGGAGGCCGAGGACACCTACGGCGAGGTGTCCCGGGAGTTCCAGAGCATCGTCCAGGAGACGAACTACTTCGGCACCGACTACCGGAACGCCGTCCGCCAGCAGTCGATAGAGACCCCCAGCGAGGAGTTCTCGCAGTTCCTCACGGACATGCTGTCGATCATCAACTCCGGCGGCGACATGGAGCGGTTCCTCTACGACAAAAAGGAGAAGCACCTCCGCACGGCCAAACAGCAGCAGGAGCTGACCCTGGAGACGCTGGAGCTGTTCGGCGAGATGTACATGACGCTGTCGCTGTTTCCCCTGCTACTCATCATCATCCTCGTCATCATGTCGATGTTGGGTCAGGGCGAGGAGTTCCTGCTGACGGCGACAGTGTACATCCTCACGCCGCTCATCGGCGTGGGCTTTCTCGTGCTCGTCTCGACGGTGAAGCAGGACGAACCGGGCGACGGCTACCTCGACCCCGGAGGCGTCGACGACCAGTTCGCAGAGGAGCAGCGCGAGGGGCTGCTCCACCTGGGTCTCATCGAGGTGTTCACCGGGGAGTTCGCGCTGTTCGACCGCGTCCGCGACCGCGAGGGGACGCACAAGACCGCGGAGCTGCTGAAGGCCCCGCACGTCTTCTTCCGGGACAATCCGCTGTTCACGCTGGCGCTGACGGTCCCGGCCGTGGTCGTCCTGCTCGCCATCGCGCTGGTGGCCGGTCGGGCACCGACCAGTTGGCAGGGGTTCGTCGACGCCCCCGTCTGGGGGACGTTCATCTGGGTGTACGTCCCCGCGTACATCACGCTGATCCCGCTGGTGATCTTCTACGAGTGGCAACAGCGCCGCCGGGCGGGCGTGACCGGTAAGCTCTCCGACAACCTCCGGAAGCTCTCGTCGGCGAACGACACCGGGCAGACCCTGCTCGAGTCGATCCGGACGACGGCGGACACCTCGACCGGGACGCTCGCCGAGGAGTTCGAGGTGATATACGCGAAGGTGAACTACGGGATGAGCCTCAGGGAAGCGCTCGTCGAGTTCAACAACAAGTACCACATTCCGCGGCTCGCGCGGACGGTGAAGCTCATCTCCGAGGCACAACAGGCGTCGAGCCAGATCACCGAGGTGTTAACGACGGCCGCACAGGCCTCGGAGAACCAGGACGACATCGAGCGCGAGCGGGTCTCCCGGACCCGGATGCAGGTGGCGATCATCCTGATGACGTACCTCACCCTGCTGGCGGTGATGGCGATCTTGAAGCTCCGGTTCCTCGACGTGCTCGCTGGGCTGACCGAGCAGGCCGCCGGTGGAGGAGGCGGCGGAGCGACCGACCAGGTGTCCGGGGGGAGCGGCCTCGGCGCGGGCGGATTCGCTGAGGGCGTGAACGTCGACCGGCTGTCGGTGCTGTTCTTCCACGCGGTGACGATCCAGGCGGTGCTGTCGGGGATCATCGCGGGCTACATCCGCAACGCCGACATCATCTCCGGAATGAAGTACGTGGTCGCGCTGTTGACGATCGCGCTCGGCGTCTGGGTGGTGGTGGCGTGAGCGACGACTTCGACCGCGACGCCGGCGGCGACGTCGACAGAGGACAGACGACCATCGACTACGCCATCGGCGTGAGCGTGTTCCTGCTGGTCGTCGCGTTCGTGTTCGCGTTCTCGCCGTCGCTGACGGCACCGTTCACCGGCGACGCGACGGACGCGGTCGTCGTCGCCGACCGGTCCGCCGACCGGCTGGCGAACGACCTGCTCGTCGCCGACCCCGCGCGTCCGGCCGCACTCGACGCCGCCTGCACCGCGGGGTTCTTCGACACCACCGAGCCCGTCGGCGACTGTCGGTACGAGACCGACGCGAGCGATCTCACGGGCGCGCTCGGGATCGGATCCCCAGTTCGGACGGCGAACGTGACCCTCGTCGACGGCGACGAGATCCGGACGCTCGGCGACGGCGGGAACGCGGTCCGACTCGCGGCCGGCCCGTCGCCGCCGCGCGGCGCGGACGTGTCGGTCGCGCGGCGGGCGGTCCTGCTCGACGGCTCGGACGCCATCGTGGTCGTGAGGGTGTGGTAACCATGCGCGCGCAAGCACACACGCTGGAGGGGTTCGCGGCGGCGGTCATCCTGCTGAGCGGCGTCGTCTTCGCCCTGCAGGCGACCGCCGTCACGCCCCTGACCGCGAGCACGTCGAACCAGCACATCGAGAACCAGCAGGCAGCCGTCGCCGAGGGGACGCTGGCGGCGGCGGAGGCGAACGGAACGCTCGCGCCGACGCTGTTGCACTGGAACGCGACCGACGGGCAGTTCATCGGAGCCGGGTCGAACGGGGTGTACACCGACGGTCCCTCCACGGCGTTCGGGGCGACGCTGAATCGGACGTTCGGGGCCGACCGGATCGCGTTCAACGTCGAAGTCGGCTATCGGACCGCGGACGGCGAGCGCGCCCGCGAGCGGATCGTCAACATGGGCGAGCCGAGCGACAACGCCGTCGCGGCCGAGCGGACCGTGGTGCTGTTCGACGACGACCCCGTCGGCGACGGATCGGGGACCCTCGGGGAGGTCGAGGACGACCCGAACCGGGGGTTCTACGCGCCGGACGCGGATCCCGACGGGCCGCTGTACGGCGTCATGGAGGTGCGCATCGTCACATGGCGGATCTGACTGGGGCGTTCGCGTGCGACGCCGATCGCCCGCCGTACCGCGGCGGTGGCCGTGGCGGCGGTGGCGACAGCGACGGCGGTGGCGACGAGCGCGGCGACGACCGGGCACAG
Source organism: Halobaculum sp. CBA1158 (assembly GCF_021431925.1). Taxonomy (NCBI): domain Archaea; kingdom Methanobacteriati; phylum Methanobacteriota; class Halobacteria; order Halobacteriales; family Haloferacaceae; genus Halobaculum; species Halobaculum sp. CBA1158. The sequence goes on from NZ_CP090371.1 coordinate 1,536,425, forward strand.
CTCGTGCTCGTCGCCGGACTCGCGCTGGCGGTCGTGCTCGTCGCGTTGGTGTTGCTGACGAACACCGCGATCTACACAGAGAACCTCGCGACCCGCGACAACGGCGTCGGCGAGCGCGACGCGCTCGGATACCGCGCGTCGGTCGTCGACGGCGTCGGGGGGATCGTCGATCGCGAGAACGCCGCCGAGTACGACGACCCCGCCGACGTTCGGGAGAACGTCTCCGACGGGGTCGCCGAGTTGGACGTGGCGCTGCGCGGGTCGGCCGCACGGAGCGCAGCCAGCGCCCGGGTGAACCGCTCGGCCGCTACCTACGTCGAAGGCGTGCTCGTCCGCCACCGGAACGACAGCAGGGAGTTCACCTCCGCCGCGGAGACGGCCGACTGGACCATCGCGTACGACACGAACCGGACCCGGGCGTTCGCGGCGACCGTCGAGCGGTCGTCGCTGGCGAGCACGAACGACAGTGCCCTCGACGGCGCGTTCACCGTCGAGGTGGCGGCCAACTCGAGCGCGGACACGTGGGCGGCGTTCGTCTACCGAAACCAGTCGACCGGCGACATCGCCGTCGCGACCAGCCCGGCGGGGGGCACCGGCGCGACGGAGGTATGCTCGGTCGACGCGCCGAACGCGACGGTCGGGTTCACGACCGGGACGCTCGCGGGCGAGGAGTGTCCCGGACTGGACTGGCGCGAGGGGATCGACTCGTCGTACGACCTGTCGTTCCGGAACGGGACGAACGCCGCCGGCACCTACGACATGACTGTCAGGGGAACCACGGGCCTGCTGAACCTCGTGACGCTCAACGACGGCACGGTGACCGACGATCCCGACTCACCGTACCACGTCCCCGCGGTGTATGCGGTCGAGGTCCCGATCCGGTACGAGACGAACGAACTCACCTACCGAGCGGACGTTCGGGTCGCCCCGGGTGAACACGATGACTGACGCCGACGCCGCGGGGGCGGGATCCGGTGAGGCGCTCAAGGCGGAACCTGGTGAGGCATTCGAGGCGAGCACCCGAGCGGATCGGGCGACAGCGACGACCCTGTCGTACGTCTTGACGCTCGGGATCACGGCGCTGTTGATCAGCGGCCTGCTCATCGCGGCCGGCGGGGCGGTCGAGCAGCAACGGGAGGACACGAGTCGCGAGGCGATGGAGGTCGTCGGACAGCAGCTCTCCTCGCGACTGATGGCCGCCGACCGCCTCGTCGGTGCCGGCGGGAGCGAGGTCGTCGTCAGGGGGTCGTATCCGGAGACGATCGCCGGCGACACCTACTCGATCGCGGTCCGATCCGGGTCGCCCGCGACGATCGAGGTGACGGGCACCGGCACGCGGGTCTCCGTCTCCGTCACGGCGGCGACGAACACGCCGGTGGCCGACACGACCGTTCCCGGCGGCGACGTGGAGATCGTCTACGCCGGCGGCCAACTGGAGGTGCGCGACGCGTGAGCCGCGGACAGAGCGACGCGATCGGGTTCGTGTTGGTGTTCTCGCTGATCGTGCTCACCGTCGGAACCGTGTACGCCGCGGGATACCCCGCGCTCGAAGCGTTCCGGACGAGCGAGCAACTCGAGAACATGGAACGGGCCTTCGACGTGCTCGACGACAACGTCGACGACATCGTGCGCGAGGGCGCGCCGAGTCGGGCGACCGAGATCAAACTCAACGGCGGGACACTCGCGGTACGGGAGCGATCGACGGTGACGATAACGGCGGTCAACGAGGAGACCGGCGAGAACTTCACCGTCCCGGCCGCCACCCGTCCCATCACCTACACCGACGGGGACACGACCGTCGCGTCCTCCTTCGGCGCGGTGTTTCGCTCGGACGACGGTGCCGCGGTGATGCGAGACGACCCCGGATGGCTGGTCGACGATGACCGCGCGGTGATCCCGCTCGTGGTCACCTCTCGATCCGGCGAACGGGGGGCGATCGGTGGACAGTCCACGGTGCTGGTCGCGATGGAGGCGACGAGTCGGGGCGTCGCCGACGAGATGACCGCCGGCGACGGGCACGTGGTCCGGGTGAACGTCACCGTCGAGTCGCCGCGCGTCGACGCCTGGAAACGCTACTTCGAGTCGCTGGACATGACGCCGGTCGACGGGGACGCCTCCGACGGGGAGATCACCTACCAGGTCGAGGTCGACCGCGTCGTCGTCCCGCAGACGACGGTCCGGGTGCGACTCGACAGGTGAGGGCGTCGGCCACCTGGGGATCGTTGCCGGCTGTGGGCGATCGGCGGTCGACCGGCGCGGTCAGTCCTCGTCGACCTCGATCTCGGTGACGGAGACGTGGAGGTACGTTATCCGGGGGACCGACGCGTCGACCGGGACGACCTGTTCGGTCGCCAGCGCGGTGTCGTAGTGGATCGTGCCGCCGTTCTGGACGTCCATCTCGCCGGCGACGACGCCGCCGTACACGTCGGACTGCGAGATCGAGAAATCGTTGTCGTCGCTCTCGCCCGTCGCGTGAAGGACGCCGACGAACCGAGTTCCGTCCGAAAGCGAGATGTCGGTGTCGCTGGCCCCGTACATCCAGAGTTGTCTGGAGCGATCCTCGGGGACGGATACGTTCGCGCCGTCGAGCGCGATGTCGTCACCGACGAAGAACCGGACCACGCCGCCGCCCGTGACCCTGATCGCGGTCCCGTCGAGACCGACGTCCTCGGCGACGGCGATCTCGATCTCGGGTCGGCCCGCGGTATCGATCACCAGCTCCTCCCCGTCGCCGAGATCGATCTCGGAGAGGAAGAACTCGGTCCCGTCGTCGCCCGACAGCGTCACCGTCTCGCCGCCGGAGACGTTCAGCGAGTACTCGCCGTCGTCATCGCGGATCGCGTCGGTCGCGTCGTTGTCGTTGCTCGACGCCAGCGCGGTGAGCCGGGAGTCGACGTACGGCGAGAGGTCGTCGCCCGCGTCGACCCCGTCGATCTGGCTGACGCGTTCGGAGTCCGGTTGCGGGTCGGCGTTGGGGTTCGCGCTGTAGCCGGTCGTGTGTTCGACGGTTCCGGTGATGTTCCCGTTGGCGCTCCCAAGAGAGACCGATCCCCCGGCGCGGACGTTCCCGAGGATCTTCCCGTTGCCCCCCACGTCGACGCTCCCGGCGGTCACGATCGTCCCGTTGTCGGTCTGGGAATCGGCGTACGGCCCGTCCGAGGAGTTGTAACTGTCGATCCAGACGTTGTCGTTCCCGGTGCCGTCGAGTTCGATCTCGTCGCCGACGGCGCGCGAGGTCAGCGCCGCTCCCACCGTCGACACGTCGGCCGGCGTCCGCAGTTCGATCGTCGCTGTGGAATTGGCGTGGTCGACTTCGACTCCGCCGCCGGTGCGCTGCTCGAAGAACCGACCCCACGCCTCGTAGTACTCGCTCCCGACGGTGATCACGACGATCCCCTCGTCGAGGGGGTTCGCGCGCCCGTTCGACTCGTCGGGATACACTCCCGTCGGCTCGCCCGAACGCCGAACGAGCACCTCGCCGTCGAGGCGCTCGTCGCCGCCGACCCGGACGAGCGGGAGCGTCAGCGTCGTCCCCCGGTAGTGGAACTCCGGCGGCGACACCATCGCGCTGCCGTTGCCGGTGCGCCGCCAGACGCCCCCGCCCTGATAGGCGATCGAGGTGTCGCCGTCCTCGTAGACGACCGCTCCGAGGGTCGCGTTCGTGATCTCGTACTCGAACTCCTCGGTCGAGGCGTTGTACACCGAGACGTTCATCCACCCCGCGTCGGCGTCGATCCGCCGCGTCGCGCCGGGGCTGCCAGCCAGGCGCACCCGCTGGGAGTCGCTGTCGCCGTGGGCCACGAGGCTCGCCTTCGAGTCGAACTGCGTCATCGACTGCTCGGCCGCGCCCGTCGTCGCGGACTGCTGGATGCCGCCGAGCGCCTCGCCGCCCAGCGTGACGATCGCCGTCGCGCCGGCGACCGTGATCACCAACAGGAGGACGACGCTGATCACGTCGCCCTGCCCGCGGCTGTCGCCGGTCCCCCCGGATTGCATGCGAGGGAGTAGAGAAACCAACGGCATAAGGGTTCGTTCCGGAGTATCAGAACCGAATCGGCGGGGCGCTCACGCAGTCGTGGTTTGGTACTGAAATGGGGTGACGCCCGTGTGCGTGGCGTCAAAACGATTCGAGAACGGAACCGTCGAGCCGTTTAGGCGGGCGTCTCGCCGGTCGCGAGCGCCTGCGAGGTGTCGCCGTTCTCTGAGGTCCAGATCACCCGGACGGTAGTTTCAGATCCAACACCGCTCAGGGTGACGCTGTCCCCGGCGGAGACGGAGTCACCCGAGGGGAACTGCGTTGAACCACCGCCCGCAGCCGTGAGGTTTACCGCATCCGTGGCGGGGATCGTGTCACCGCCGGTGTGCGTCGCGGTCACGTCGTAGGGTGCGGTATCGTTTTCGTAGTCAAACTGGAAGTTCGCGTTCGGTGCCGTCTGCTGGACGCTGTTCCCCAAGCCGAGGACAAACGAACCGATGACGGCCGCCAGGATCACCGTGATCGCCACCATCAGGATCACACCGATCACCGGGCTGACTGCGCGGTCGTCGTCGAATAGCTGTCTGAAATTCATTGTCGATTATGCGTCCGCTTCAGCCAGGGTCTGAGAAGTTTCCCCGTTCGCGGACTCCCAGACTACTGATGCACCGTCGCTAGCGGAGACGCTTGCTGAAATTGTGTCTCCCGCGCTAAACGGCCCGGATTGTGACGTCTCCTCAGAACCGTCGACGAATAGCTTGAGCGTCTCATCGCTCCCGATGGTGTCACCGCCGGTGTGTGTCGCGGTAGTCTCGCTCCCTCCGAAATCGAACTCGAAGTTCGCGTTCGGTGCCGTCTGCTGGACGCTGTTCCCCAAGCCGAGGACGAACGAACCGATGACGGCCGCTAGGATCACCGTGATCGCCACCATCAGGATCACGCCGATCACCGGGCTGACCGCACGATCGTCGTCGAGTAGTGCGCTGAAGTCCATGATTTGCTCTCTCACAGCCCCCCGGGATCGCGCCCGGCCGGTACTGTACATTCCTAAGGGATCCAAGCTTCGTAATAAACGTTCTCTCTAGAGTATCAACGTTGATATCGGTAGGAGCTGGATCTGAGAGGTCCGACCGTCGCTCCGAGAAACGAGGCAAAGGGTCATCCGCTCGGAGACGCCACTCGAGAATATAGCGTCTTAGTGGACTCGGTGGGATTTGAACCCACGGCCTTTCCCCTGCCAAGGGAACGATCTACCACTGATCTACGAGCCCGCCTGCACTCCAGAGTATCGCGGTTCGGTAGTTAAGGCCTTCGACTGCGAGCCTCCACGGCAGTCACGGGCACGGAGCCGTGTGGGACTCGACGACGGCCCGCGACGGATGGAAAGCCCTTAGACCCGCGAGCGAGAGGTGTCGACTGGGAACAGCACGGCCGCAACTCCGACTCGCCCGCTGTGGGCTTGGGATTGCGGATGTGCCCCCGTCGGGTGCCCGCTCGCGCCGCGTGGCGCGCTCGGGAGCGACAGCCGGCGGTGGCTCGCTTCTGCGGCCGACGTTCCAACTCAGAGAACACAATGGCACGAATGCACACCCGCCGTCGAGGGTCGTCCGGATCGGACAACCCCGCGGCAGACGAACCCCCGGAGTGGAGCGACGTGGACGCCGAGGACATCGAGGCGCGCGTGGTCGAACTGGCCGAGCAGGGCCACGACCCGAGCGTCATCGGCCTGAAGCTGCGCGACGAGGGCGTGAAGGGCACGCCCGTCCCGAACGTCAAGCGCGCGACCGGCAAGAAAGTCACCGAGATCCTCGAGGAACACGACGCGGACAACGACCTGCCCGAGGACCTCCGTAACCTCATGGCCCGCGCGATCCGCCTGCGCGAGCACATGGAGGATAACCAGCAGGACGCGCAGAACAAGCGCGCGCTTCAGAACACCGAGTCGAAGATCCGTCGCCTGGTGGACTACTACCGCGGCGACGAACTCGACGAGGAGTTCTCGTACACCTACGACGCCGCCGTCGACCTGCTCGACGAAGAGTAAACCGCCGACACGACACGAGATCCACAACCGATGTCCACCGCCGCCGACGCGCCGACCGAGGCCGACCCCGAACGGGTAGCCTCGGCGCTGTCGGCCGCGGGGTTCGTCCGCGTGTACGCCCGACCGACGGGCGACGCGCTCGCGGCCGCAGGGCTGCTCGCGCGCGTCCTCCGCGACCGGAACACGCCGTTCCAGGTGCGGACGACCCGCGACGGCGTCGCTCCCGACGGCGACGGCACGGCGCTGTCGCTCGGGTGGGACGCCCCGAACGCGACGGGCGTCGCGCCCGACTCGCGTCCGGTGTCGTCGCTCGCGGCCGCGGTCGTCGACGCGATGGGCGCGGAGCCGGCCCCGCTGGTCGGACTCGCCGGCGTCGTCGCCGCCGGGACGGTCCCCGGCGACGGCGGCAGCGGCGGCATGCTTGAGGAGGCCGAGCGCCGCGGCGTCGTCGATCGACGCCCCGGCGTCGCGGTTCCGACGGCCGACCCGGCCGACGGGCTCGCCCACTCGACGCTGGTACGCGCGCCGTTCTCGGGCGATCCCGAGGCCGCACGCGCGCTGCTGGCGGAGGTCGGCGTGCCCGCCGAGCCGGACGACGACGACCGGCGGCGACTCGCCTCGGCGGTCGCGCTCGACGCGACCGCGGACGCGCCCGACCGCGCGGTCGGGGCCGTCGAGCGACTCCTCCGGCCGTACGCGACGCCGACCGGACCGTTCGAGACGCTCGGCGGCCACGCCGACGTGTTGGACGCGCTCGCTCGCGACCGCCCTGGCCTCGGAGTGTCGCTGGCGCTGGGAGCCGACGCCGCCGACGAGGCGATCTCCGCCTGGCGCGAGCACGCCGCCCGCGCGCACGACCTGCTCGCGGAGCCGACGACCGGGCGGTACGACGGCGTGTTCGTCTGTCGCGTGGAGACCGACGACGCGAGCGCGTCGACCGTCTCGACGGCCGCGCGGCTCGTCCGCGACTTCGCGTCGCCCGAGCCCGTGGCGCTCGTCGTCTCCGACGACGCCGCGGCCGCCGCCGGCGACGGCACGGTCGACGCGACCGCCGCGCTCCGCGCCGCCGTCGACGCGGCAGACGGGGTGGCCGACGGCGACGCGGACGTGATCGGCGACGCTCGCGCGGGCGACGCTCGGTTCGCCGGCGGCGACGTACAGGCGTTCATCGGCGCGTTCAGGGAGGCCCTGCGATGACGGGAGCCGACCGCGCCGGCGACGCCGCCGACGGCGACGCTGAGTCGCCGGAGCCGCGCACGGCCGTCGTGGAGACGACGCACGCGGACGACGACGCCGCGGCGACCGTCGCCGCGGCCGTCTCGCCGGACAACACCGACGACATTCGGACGATCGCGAACGGGTCGACGGTCCGAACCCGCCTCACGCGGGAGACGACCGGCGGCCTGCTCGCCTCCGTGGACGACTACCTCGTGAACCTCGACGTGGCCGACGACGTGGTCGCGACGGGGAGGGATGCGGACGCGACGGCACCGAACACGGCGGAGACGACGAGCGATACGAGGTCGGCGGCCGACGCCGAGTCGGCGGCCGACACGCGGACGACAGACATCACCGACGACGCAGACGACGCAGACGACGCGAACACACACGACACATGAGCGAACGATCAGTCTCACGACAACGACAGGGGAAACGCTGGTACACCGTCCTCGCGCCCGAGGAGTTCGACCGAGCCGAGCTCGGCGAGACCATGGCCGAGGAGCCCGAGCAGGTCGTCGGCCGCACGGTCGAGACGACCCTCGGCGAGATCACCGGTGACCAGGGACAGGACAACATCAAGCTGATCTTCAAGATCACCGACGTCGGGTCGGACGCCGCCTATACGGAGTTCATCCAGCACGAGCTGACGCGGGATTACCTCCGCTCGATGGTCCGTCGCGGCGCGTCGAAGATCGACCTCAGCCGGACGGTCCGCACGACCGACGACTACCGCGTGCGCGTCCACCCGGTCGCGTTCACGACCAAGAAGGCCGACCGCTCCCAGGAGCAGGCCATCCGGAAGATCATGATCGACCTCGTCGACGACGCCGCCGAGGAGCGGACGTTCGACGAACTGGTCGACTCCGTGGTCGAGGGCCGGCTCTCCTCGGCCATCTACGGCGAGGCGAAGACCATCTACCCGCTGCGCCGGGTCGAGGTCAAGAAGCTCTCGCTGGAGGCGCGCCCCGAGGAGATCGCCGCCGAGGAGGAGGCGTCCGTCGACGTGGACGACGACGAGTAACGGTCCCGGCGACCGTGACGCCGACGCGACGCCAGCGTCGCCCGCGACGCGACCGCAGACGCGACTTCTTTCGGACTCCGCACTCGACCGATCAGCGACTGCGCTGCACGCCGTCCCGGCCCCTCGTTACTCTTCGACGCGGACGACCCCGACCATGCCGGCCCCCTCGTGGGGGATACAGAAGTAGGTGTAGTCGCCGGCGACTTCGAAGGTGTGCGAGAAGCGTTGCCCGTTCGTGATCGCGCCCTCGTTGCCGTCCCACGCCTCCCGGGCGGCCGCCTCCGAGTCGAAGCCGCCGGTGGCGAAGTACTCCGCCTCCGCGGGGATCTCCTCCTCGTAGGCCGTCACCGAGTGCGCGCGCGTCGAGGTGTTGTCCCAGACGACCGTGTCGCCGACGGAGACGGTGATCTCGTATGGGCGGAACGCCTCGGCGGTCATGCCGACGTCGTAGTCGTCGGCAGCCGCCGAGGGGTCGATGACCGAACAGCCCGCGAGCGTGGCCGACGCGCCCGCACCCACGGCCGCGAGGAAGCGGCGTCGGTTCATGTCCGAACCGAGGGGACGGCGAGATAAATGGGCCGCGATCGGGGGCCGTCGCTCCCGCCGGCGGCGAGAGCCGCCGCCGTCGCTGGCGTCGCCGTCGGCGACCCCGGATGGAAAGCCATACGGCGAGCGCTGCCCTCCCGGCGCGTATGACCGACCGGCCGCGCTTCTGCTCGCGACTCGGCCTCGCCGATATGGTCACGGCCGGGAACGCCGCGCTGGGGACGCTCGCGGCCGCGGTCGTCGCTATCTCGCCGGAACTCGCCGCCCGACTCGTCCTCTTGGGAGCGATCGCCGACGGACTCGACGGCGTCGTCGCCAGGCGCTACGGCGGCACAGCGGTCGGCCCCCACCTCGACTCGCTGGCCGACGTGGCCTCCTTCGGCGTTGCGCCCGCCCTGCTGGTCGCCGCGACCGTGACCGGAGCGTACCCCCTGGCGGACTCGCCCGTCGTGTTCGCCGCCGGACTGGCCGTGCCGGCGGTGTACGTCGCGCTCGCGGTCGTTCGGCTCGCCGTCTACACCGTCGAGGAGTCCGGCGCGAAGACGACCCACGGCGTCCAGACGACGCTCGCGGCGACGGTCATCGCCGCGTCGGTGCTGGCGGGGCTGGACTCGCCCGCCGTCGTCCTCGGGCTGGCGGCGCTTGCCGCCCCGCTGATGGTCACGCCCGTGCGCTACCCGGACCTCCACCCGCAGGACGCGCTCGTGATGGGCGTGGTGCAGGCGCTCGCGGTCCTCCTGGGCGGGATGGCCGGCGAGTCGTTCGCGTTCGCGCTGTTGTTCCTCGCGCTCGGGTACCTCGTGCTCGGTCCGCGGTTCTACTGGCGCGAGGTGGTCGACCGACCGGACGGAGGCCCCGGCGGCGACGAGTCGCTCGCCGCCGCCGGCGACGCCGACCGCGACGCCTGACTCACTCCGACGGTCCGTCGGCTCCGACGGGTCCGTTCCGGGAACGGTTTACCCCCGGCCGCCGACGGGTCCGACATGGAACCGAGACAGGTGGCAGACCTCTCTCCCGACGAGCGCCGGGCGTTCTTCGAGCGCGACGCCGGCGTCGACGCGGTCCGCGGCGACGTGCGCGACATCGTCGAGCGCGTCCGCGACGAGGGCGACGCCGCGTTGCGGGAGTTCTCCCGGGAGTTCGACGGCGTCGAGGTGGCGAACGTCGACATCACCGACGAGGCCGAGCGCGCGGTCGAGTCCGTCGACGACGACGTGCTCGCGGCGATCCGCGAGTCGATCGCCAACGTCCGCGAGTTTCACGAGGCACAGCTTCCGGAAGACTGGACCCGCGAGTTCGGCGAGGGTCGCGAACTCGGCAAGCGGTACCGCCCGCTCGATCGGGTCGGCGTGTACGTCCCCGGCGGCACAGCGGCGTACCCGTCCTCGGCGATCATGGGCGTGGTGCCGGCGACGGTGGCCGGCGTCGACCACGTCGCCGTCGCGACGCCGCCGGCCGAAGAGATCAACCCGGCGACGCTGGCGGCGATCCACGAGGCCGGCGCGGACGCCGTGTACTCGGCGGGCGGCGCACAGGGGGTCGCCGCCCTGGCGTACGGCACCGAGACTGTGACGAGCGTCCGGAAGGTCGTCGGGCCGGGCAACAAGTGGGTCACGGCCGCGAAGGCCGAGGTCCGCGGCGACGTGGAGATCGACTTCCTCGCGGGCCCCTCGGAGGTGCTGGTGCTCGCGGACGACACGGCCGATCCCGGCGCGATCGCGGCGGACCTGCTCGCGCAGGCCGAGCACGACCCGAACGCCTCGGTCGTCGCGGTGACCGACGACGCCGACCTGGCGGCGGCGGTCTGCGACGAGGTGGAGGCGCGCGTGCCCGAACGCGAGCGAGCCGAGACGATCGAGGCCGCCCTCGACAACGACGCCTCCGGCGTCCTCGTCTCGCGGTCGATGCCCGAGGCCGTGCTGTTCGCAGAGGAGTACGCGGCCGAACACCTGTCGATCCAGGCGGCGGACGACGAGGCGCTGCTCGACCGGATCTCGAACGTCGGCTCGGCGTTCCTCGGGCGGTTCACGCCGGTCGCCGCCGGCGACTACGCCTCCGGGACGAACCACGTCCTCCCGACCAACGGCGGCGCGCGGGCGTTCGGCGGACTCTCGACGGAGACGTTCCTCCGGTCCTCGACCGTTCAGCGGCTCGACGAGGGAGGCCTGCGCGACCTCGCCGACGCCGTGACGACGCTCGCGGAGGCGGAGGGACTCGAGGCCCACGCCGAGAGCGTCCGGACCCGCTTCGCTGATCTCGAGGACGACGAGTAGGAGGTGGCCGAGAGCCGCGCGGCCCACCACCGCATCGCCGATGTCCGGGGGATCGCGTGTCCGGGGATCGTGCGAGTCGGCGTCAGGGTTATACCCCTGTGCGGAGATCCTCGAACCATGAGTACTGATACGTCCGGGGGCGGCGAGGCCGAGATCGCCGTCACGGTCACGCCGTCGGCCGCCGAGGAGGCGCTGTCCCTGATGGAGAGCGAGGGAATGGACGCCGACGTGGGTGGGCTCCGGCTGTTCGTCCAGCAGGGCGGCTGCGCGGGGCTGTCGTACGGGATGCGCTTCGACACCGAACCCGAGGAGGACGACCGCGTGACCGAACAGCACGGCCTGCGGGTGTTCGTCGACCCCTCGTCGATGAACTACGTCGGCGGGTCGACGCTCGATTACGAGGCCGGACTCCAGGCGGCCGGCTTCACCGTCGAGAACCCCAACGTCGAGGCCGAGTGCGGCTGCGGCGAGTCCTTCCGGACGTAACGCCTCCCCTCGGGTTCGCGTCCCTCCGGATTTTCTCGTGGGCCGTTCGACCCAGAATGTTCAACAGTCCCGGCCACCTCCGTGTGGTATGAACCTCGAGATCGTCGAGACGGCCGCCGGGGACCTGTACGTCGACCGCGCGGACGGCGAGCGCGGCTCGAAGTCCCCGTTCTACCACGTCTATGCCGACGAAGACGGCGAGACCCGCTGGGGGTACTTCTGCGGCAACTGCGAGACCGTGAACAACGCGATGGACGCGATGGGGCGCATCGAGTGCAACGAGTGCGGGAACATCCGCAAGCCCGACGAGTGGGACGCCGCACACGAGTAGGTCGCGGCGCGGTCACCGCCGCGACTCGCGACCGGGGGCGGTCGCTTTCGTGGGGTCGCTTCCGCAGGCGGGTGAACTAAGGAACCGCCGCGACCAGTCGGAGCCATGATCTCCGCCATCCCGGCACAGACCGGGACTGCGATCGTGGTGGACGCGCTCGACCGGTTTCTGACGGACGTGACCGAGGCGCTCCCGAACGTGTTGGCCGGGATCGTCTTCCTGGTCATCGCCGGCGTCGGCGTCAAGGTGATCATGGCGCTCGTGCGTGCGACGCTGCGGCGGACGGTGCCGGGCGAGTCCCCCGTCTACCGGCAGTTCGTCGCGACGATCGTCGCCGTGTTCCTGTGGTTCGGCGTCGGGCTGTCGTTCCTGTCGGTCGTCGGCCTGGACGGCATCGCGACCTCGTTGGGCACGGCCGCCGGGTTTCTCGCCCTGGGCGTCTCCTACGCCACGTCGGGCATGATCGCCGACGCGGTCGCCGGCGTCTACCTCCTGCGCGACCCGGACTTCGACCCCGGCGACAGGGTCGACATCGGCGGGACGACCGGCGTGGTCGACTCGATCGAACTCAGGAAGACGCGCCTGAGCGTCGACGGGGACACCGTCGTCCGCGGCAACGCCGAGATCGAAAAGAAGTGGACGAAGTTCGCGGACGAGGACGCTGGCCCGACAGATTCGGCCGATCTTAGCTGAATCACCGACTAATTCGGCTGATACGACGATTTCCGACCCTCGGTCCTCGTCGGGGAAGGAAATGGTTAGAACGAGACAGAGAGTGTCCAATGCTACCGTGTGACGGGTTCTACCGCGGATTTAACTCCGACGGGGCGGTAGTACGGTCGTATGTTCGTGGGCCACGCGCTGGCGGCGTTCGCGCTGGTGGCGCTGGCGACCCGGCGGTTCGACGGGTCGCCGGCGCGAGCGCTGACGCTGGGGGCCGTCGCCGGGCTGTTCGCGGCCGTCCCCGACGTGGACATCGCGTACGCGCTCGTCGGCGTCGCCTCCGGCCTCGTCGCCGACGCCGGCGTGCTGAGGCTCGCGGAGTCGTTCTGGTCCACGGGGAACGTGGTCCACCGCGGCGTGACGCACTCGCTCGTCGTCGCGCCGGTCGTCGCGCTCGCGGCCGCCGCCTGGGTCGCCGGCGGCCGCGTCGAGAGGGCGGGAGCGTTGGCGCTCGCCACCGGGCTCGTCGCCGTCGCCGTCGCTGTGAGCGGCCCGCTTGCGGGCGTCGTGATGGCCGCGTTCGCCGCCGGGTCGCTGGCGATCTCGACCGGGGTGAGCCGGCTGGACGGCGTGACGCCGCGGGCGACGTTCGCCCTGGCGCTGGTCGGACTCGCCTCCCACCCCTTCGGCGACGTGTTCACCGGCGAGCCGCCCGCGTTCGCCTACCCGCTCGTGACCGAGCCGATCGGCGCGCGCGTCGCGCTCTCGGCAGATCCGACGCTGCACCTGCTCGCGGCGTTCGGGCTGGAACTGGCGACGGTTTGGGCGGCCGTGCTCGTCTGGAGCCGCCTTCGGGCCGAACGCGCCGGCCGGATCCCCGGATCCGCCGGGATCGGTGACGCCGGCGCGTTCGGCGGTCGCTTCGGGATCGCGGGTCGACTCGGACTCACGGGTCGGGTCGACGCCCGAGCGGTCGCCGGCGCGGGCTACGCCGCGTCGGCGTTCGTCATCCCCGCGCCGACGCTGGAGCTGTCGTACCCGTTCGTGTTCTCCGTGCTCGCGGTCGGCGTGATCGGGTTCGCGCCGGTTCGAGTCCGCGGTCGCGGACGGACGGCGCTGGTCCCGGAGTTCGCACGCCCCGGGATCGAGCGCGCGGTCTTCACCGGACTGTCGGCCGTGACGCTCGCGGCGACGGCGTACTTGGTGGCGTACCTGGTCGGCGTCGCGTAGCCGTCCGGTGGGCGGTACGCGGCCGTGCCGTCGGCGTCGCGTGAGGCCGCCGGCAGTCGAATCCGGGGACGCCGCTGCCAAAGTGCTTTTAGCGTGGCTCGATCGTATCGGAGACGATGACCGGATCCGGACTCCGAAGCGTCGTCGAAGACAGGCGGGCGAACGCCGCCGTCGGGTGGCTGCTGCTGGCGTTCCTCGCGTCGGCCGGCGTGAGCGAGTTGGCGTGGGGAGAGCGGATCTGGGGGGCGTTCGTGCTGGCGGTCGTCGCTATCGCGGTCGTGCCGCCGGCGGCGTTTCGCGACGCGACGGCGATGCTGCCGTGGGAGGTGCTCGCGATCGCGTCGCTTCCGGCGGTCGGGCGGACGCTCATCGCCGGCGAGACGGTGGGCGGGATACCCTTCTCCGGCCGGGTGACGACGTACCTCGCGGTGGCGGCCGTCGCGCTCATCGTCGCCGTCGAGATGGACCTGTTCACCCCCGTCCGGATGACTCACTCGTTCGCGGTCGCGTTCGTCACCGTGACGACGATGGCGACGGCCGGCGTCTGGGCGGTCGCGCGCTACTTCGCTGACACCCTCCTCGGTACCAGCCAGATGCTCGACGGCCGCCCCGAGCACGTCATCGAGACGGCGCTGATGTGGGACTTCGTCGCGGCGACGCTGGCGGGCGTGCTCGCCGGCTTGCTCTTCGAGTACTACTTCCGTCGGCGCGCGGGCGCTGACGCCCGGATCGAGGTAGAGGTGGCCGAGACATGAGAGTCCGCGAGGCGCTCGGCATCTCACGGAGACGACAGCGCCAGGTCTCGCGGGCGATGCAGGTCGTCATGGTCCTGTTTCTCGGGATCGGCATCGAGCGCGGGTCCGTGGGGATCATCGTCAACGGGGGGATCGGGCTGGCGGTCACCTTCCTGCCGGCGGCGATGGAGCGCGAGTACGACCTCCCGATGGACGCCGGACTGACGCTGTGGATCTCTACGGCCGTCTTCCTCCACGCCCTCGGCGTCGTCGGGATCCCCGGGGTGACGGGCAACCTCTACGCCGCCGAGAGTCCGATCCCGTTCTGGGACCACCTCACCCACGCGCTGTCGGCGTCGGTCGTCGCCGCCGTCGGCTACACGGTCGCGCGCGCCCTCGACGAGCACAGCGACGCCGTGTCCCTGCCGCCGCGGTTCATGTTCGTGTTCATCCTGCTGTTCGTCTCGGCGTTCGGCGTGCTCTGGGAGGTGCTGGAATTCGCCGTCGGCGGTCTCGCGGCCGTCCTCGGGAGCGGGAACGTCCTCACGCAGTACGGTCTCGAGGACACGATATACGACCTCGTGTTCGACCTGGTCGGGGCTGTGCTCGTCGCGACGTGGGGGACGGCCCACCTGACCGACGTGGTCGGCGCGGTCGCGGACCGCCTGGACGCCCGACGCGACGCCGGGTGACCGCCCGCGGCGATCCCCGCGAGTACCTTTTTGGTCGCGCGCCGCCAGGTGTCACGTGACATGGTCTTCAAGAAGATCACGCTGATCGGTCGCAGCACCGAGAGCTTCGACGACGCCGCCGACGACGCCATCGACCGCGCCGAGGAGACGCTCGACGAGGTGCACTGGGTCGAGGTCGAGGAGTTCGGCGTCGAGGTGGCGTCGGTCGAGGGACGGGAGTACCAGGCGGAGGTGGAAGTCGCCTTCGAGCTCCAGAACTAGTCCGGTCGGGTCCGGAACCGGTCCCGCGGAGGTACGACCACGCGGGCGACGCGGCCGGCCGCCGCCCGACCGCGACGCCCGCACTCGAGCGCGCACCGATCTCCGATCAGGCGTCGCCGGCTCCGTCGCCCGCCACCGACTCGTCGGGAACGTCCTCGGAGGCGTCGCCGTCGACAGGTTCTTCGGATCCGTCGCCCGCGCCGTGCGTGTCGCGCGCGTGGTCGACGGTCGACTCCTCGCGCATCGTCACCTGCGCGACGCCGCTGGTGTCGTCGAACACGAGATGGCTGTGCGGGTACGCGAACTCGACGTCGGCTTCCTCTTCCTCCAACACCTCCCACACGGCCGTCTGGACGGACGAGCGGACGGTGAGCTCCTTGTAGGGGTTCTTCGCCCAGTAGCGGAGGGTGAGTTCGACGCCGTGGTCGCCGTAGGCGTCGATGTAGCACGTGGGCTTCGCGGGGTAGCGCGCGACGCCGATCCGGATGTCGGGACCGCCCTCGATCACCGGGTCACAGGAGGCGGCCGCCCGCTCGATCAACTGCCGCGCGCGCTCGACGTTCGACTCGTACGTCACGAGGATCGACAAAGACAGCCGGGTGCGCTCGTCCTCGGCCGAGAGGTTGGTGACGCGGTGGTCCCGGATGTAGGAGTTGGGGATCACCTCGAAGGTGTTGTCGACGGTGAAGACCTTGGTGTACCGCAGCGTCACGTCCTCGACGAACCCGCGGGTTCCCTCCGGGAACTCGACCATGTCGCCGATCTCGAACGGCTGGTCGGCGAGCACGAACACCCCGCTGATGATCGAGCCGACGATCGGCGCGAGGACGACGCCGACGACTGCCGAGAACACCGTCACCGAGAGGACGATGTTGCCCAACTCCACGCCGGCGGCGGAGAGGCCGGCGGCACCGAACAGGAGGACGACGGCGAGGCGAAGCCCCCGGAGGACGACGTGAGCGACCGACTCGCGCGCGAACCGTCGAGCGACCGGTCGCCCCAACAGCCGGATCGCGTACGTCGAGAGAATCAAGCCGGCGATGAGGAACGCCACCACGACTGCCACCTGTACTCCCGGAAACCCCAGGGCCGTCCGATACGCCGCACCGATGCCGGCCAGCGGCCCCTCGGCGGCCGTCAACGGTGCGGCTGTCGCGGCGCGTGCGGCGGTCGGCCCCGTCTGCATACCGCGGTCGTCGGCATCGGCGCGAAAAAGCGTTCCCCTCGCGGGAGCGTGGCGGGCGAGTGGTGCGCGCCGGGCGACTGCGGTCTCGGCGTGGCGCGGGTCGCCCGGTACTGCTAACAGCGTCACGATCGTACGGCACGACATGACCGAGTCACCGGAGGGAGCGAGCTTCCACGTCGCCACCCAGACGGAGCCGTCGAGCACCGTTATCGCGGGGTTCTCGCAGTTCGGGCTCGCGGGACTCACCGCCGCCGACTACCTCGTCGACCACCTCGAACTCGAACAGTCCGGGCAGATCCGTGCCGAGGGGCTCCCGACGATCACCCCGTTCGAGGACGGCAGGCCGCGAGCGCCGACGCGGCTGTTCTCCCGGCCCGACCTGGACGCCACGGTGCTGGTCGGGGAGCTGTTCGTCCCGGGAGAGTTCGCGGAACCGTTCTCGCGGGCCGTCCTCTCGTGGACCGAACGCGCCGACGTCGAGGAGGTGGCGGTGCTGTCGGGGACGCCGTTCCCGCACGGCCCCGAGGGCACCGGACGTTCTACGTCGCCAGCGACGACTACCGGGAACGGCACTTCCCCGGAGCCGCCGGCGGCGACGAACCGCCGGTCCCGCCGATGGCCAACGGCTTCCTCGACGGGACGAACGCCGCCCTGATGGCTCGAGGGATGGAGTCGGAACTGGGGGTGTGCGTGTACGCGACCCCGGTTCACGCGCAGGTGCCGGACGTGGAGGCGGCGATCCGACTCGTGAGCGCCGTCGACTCGGTTCACGGCCTGGGTGTCGACACCGGTCCGCTGGAGGCGTTCGCCGAGGAGGTCGGCGACTACTACCGGGGCCTCGCCGAGCGCCTCGAAGCGCAGGCCGACGACGACCGCCCCGACGACCGAATGTACATGTGACCCGCGACCGCGGGTCCGGGAGACGCGTGGCCGACGATTCGGGCGCGACGATTCGGGCGCGACGATGCGGCCGCGACCGTCGGAGCTCTGACGACGCCATCTGGGTACACCGTTTCGGATCCGGATGCTACTCGGATTTCAGTAAAACACATTAGCCTCCGCGAGAAGTAAGTGGTATGACGGACGACCTCCGGACGACGATGGAGCGGGTGGGGGAGCGGTTCAACCTCGGCGAGTACGAGATCGACGCGTATCTCGCGGTGCTGGAGCACGGGGAGCTGACCGCATCGGAGATCGCCGGCGAGACCGACATCCCGCAACCGCGCGTGTACGACACCGTCCGGAGCCTCTCGGACCGCGGGCTGGTGGAGCTTCGGGAATCGAGACCGATGAAGATCGTCGCCGTCGACC
Organism: Halobaculum sp. CBA1158; assembly: GCF_021431925.1. Lineage (NCBI taxonomy): Archaea > Methanobacteriati > Methanobacteriota > Halobacteria > Halobacteriales > Haloferacaceae > Halobaculum > Halobaculum sp. CBA1158. The sequence goes on from NZ_CP090371.1 coordinate 1,554,400, forward strand.
CCGACGAGGCGTTCGGCGACATCCGGTCGTCGCTCTCGGAGATGGTCGACGAACTGGAGGCGCGCTACACGGCCCCGACACGCGACACCGAGGCCGTGTCGCTGGTGAAGTCGCGCTCGACGATCCTCCGGTACCTGGAGGAGGTGATCGAGTCGGCCGAGTACGAGCTCGCGGTGTCGCTGACGCCGGACCTCCTGCGTCGCTTCCGGGAGTCGCTTGAGGCGCGCGTCGAGGAGGGCGTCGCCGTCGAGTTGCTCGTCACGCCGGCCTCGCGCGCGCCCTCGACGGCGGAGTTCGACTACGACGCCGTCGCGACCGAGACCCGGAGCAGACGAGGGATCACGACGCCCGTCATCGCCGTCGCCGACGGCGAGTACTCGGTGTACGCCACGCAGGACGCCCTCCGGGACGACCGCGACCGCTACGGCGTCATCTTCAATCGCTCGGCGCTGGGGTTCCTGGTGTCGGGCTTCTTCGGGACCGTCCTCTGGAGCACGGCCGAGACGGTCGCCGTCGACGGCGAGGACCGACCGTTCCCGCGGACGTACGCGTCGATCCGCCGCGCCGTGAAGGACATCAACGACGTCGACGGCGACTTCCACGCGACGATCTCCGGGCGCGACGTGGAGACGGGCAACGACATCCGCGTCGAGGGCCCCGTCGTCGACTACGAGTACGACGCCTCCGAGCAGGTCGCCTCCTTCACCGTCGAGGACCCCGACGGCGGCCGGGTGAACGTCGGCGGCCTCGTCGCCGCCTTCGAGGACGTGGAGGGGCAGGAGATCGAACTCGACCGCCGCTGAGGCGATCGGGCGGACGGAGCCCCTCGTGGGGAACCGGGGACCGCCACCGCGACGGCGACTCCCGAGGGATACGAACGGCGACAAGACACAAGCCGATCGGGGGCGACGTGGCCCGTGATGGCACGCTCGTGGTCCTCCGTCTCCGACGACATCGCCCCGACGACCGTCCTCGTGATCGGCTTCCTGTTGTTCATTTTCCCCGAGCCGGCCACGTCCGCGCTGGGCGCTGGACTGCTGTTACTCGGCGCGGCGTGGTGGTTCTACGAGTGGGACCGACCCTGATCCGCGTACTGGGTCGGTCCCCGACGGAACCGACGGAACCGACGGACCGCCGCGTGCGCCGCCCGACCGTCCCGGGGGTCAGACGTCGACGGCGAACGGCGCGGCGGTCGAGGCGCGCTCGGCCATCGCGCCGAACAGGTCCGCGACGGCGACGAGGTCGGTCGCGTCCACCACTTCGACGGGCGTGTGCATGTAGCGGTTCGGAATGCCGACGTTCAGCGACGGCGTGCCGCCGCGGCTGGTGAAGAACGCGTCGGCGTCGGTTCCGGTGCGCGATCCCGCCGCCTGAAGCTGGTAGTCGATCCCGTCGCCGTCGGCCGCCTCGCGCGCGAGGTCGACGACCCGGGGGTGGTTCGCCGACCCTCGGCCGACGACCGGTCCCGCCCCGAGTTCGACGGGGCCGCGCGCGTCGTCGTCCACGTCGGGGTTGTCCGTCGCGTGGGTCACGTCGGCGGCGACGGCCACGTCCGGGTCGAGGTCGAAGCCGACCATCTGTGCGCCCTTGAGTCCCACCTCCTCTTGCACGGTCGAGACGGCGTACACAGTAGCGTCCACGTCGGCCTCGACCGCGCGGCGGAGCCCCTCGGCCGCGGCCCAGGTGCCGACGCGGTTGTCCATCCCGCGCGCCGAGAGTCGGGTCCCGTGGAGGTCCTCGACGCCCGAGCTGAACGTGATCGGGTCGCCCACCTCGACCAACTCGCGCGCGTCCGCCTCGCCCGTCGCGCCCACGTCGACGAACTGCTCGGAAACGTCCTCGATCTCGTCGTCTGCGGCGTCGCGCAGGTGGATCGCGGTCTGTCCGATCACGCCGTGAACGGGACCGTCGTCGGCGTGCACGGTGACGTGCTGGCCCTTCGAGACGGTCCGGTCGGAGCCGCCGACGCGCGTCAGGCGGAGGAAGCCGTCGTCGGTGATCCGGCGGACCATGAATCCGATCTCGTCGGCGTGGCCCGCGAACGCGATCGCGGGGCCGTCGCCGGTCCCCTCGTGGACGGCGACGGCGTTGCCGTAGGCGTCGGTCGACACGTCGTCGGCGAACTCGCGGACGTACGCGGTCCACACCCGTTGGCCGTCGGCCTCGAAGCCCGAGGGGGAGGGGGTCGAAAGCAGGTCGTCGAGGAAGGCGCGTCGGTCGGCATCCATACCGTGTGTCGGGAGGTCGTCCGGCAAGAAGCCGACGGAACGCGGGCGAGGCGTTCCCGAGCCTCGCGGTCTACCCAAACCGATAACAGGTCCCGCGCCGTCGTCTCGGGTATGGCAGACATCACGCTGTTCGAACTGCACCTGCACGACGGCCTCGACTTCAGCCCCTCGCCCCGGTTCGGCGGCGACGCGGACCCGACGACCGATGGCTCGGAATCGACCGACGACACGGACTACGACGGGGACGATGAACAGGGCGCGGGTCGCGGAGCGCTCGTGGCGCTGGTCGGGGTGGTGCTCGCGGTCGCGCTTGCGGTCGGCGCGCGTAAGCTGCTGAGCGACGACCTCGAACCGCTGGAGGAACTGGACGACCTCGCCGAGGAGTGATCCCGGGAGAGAACTGACCGGTCGAGCGCCGGGGACGCCCCGCGTTACAGCGTTCCGACCCGCTCGGCGGCGTAACCGAACACGTCCGCGTAGCCGTAGGCGGACATGAGCACGGGGTGGAACGGCCGATCGGCGGTGAACGTCTCGCCGTCGGCCTCCGCGAACGCCTCGCCGACGGCGACGCGCTCGAAGTTCTCGGCGAGCACCTCGTAGCGCTCGGCCGGGGGTTTGGCTATCGGGTCGAGCAGGCGAAACACCTCGACTGCGTCGCCGACAGCCTCGCTGTCGACCGTGGGCGCAGCGGCCGTCTCCGGGTCCGTCGGGGACGCGTCCGGGTCCGTCGGGGACGCGTCACCGGCAGCACCGCCGCCGTCGACACCGGGGAGCGCGGCCGCGTCGCGTTCGGGAATCGACGACAGCACGCCCGTCGCCGAGAGGAACGCCGTCGTGAGTCGGTAGGCGTTGTCGGCGGCCTCGTCGCTCCCCTGGAGCCCGCACTCGACCTCGACGGTGTGGGGATGCTGAATGAGTCGGCCGTCGGCGAATCGGTCCGTCTCCACGAGCACGTCAACCGGGAGCGCCGGCACGGTCGCACGGGCCACCTCGTCGACCGTCTCACACAGCGCGAACGGCTCGGCGAACGACTGCGTCGAGTGAAGCGACAGCACCGTGCAGGACTCGACCTCCGCCTGGAGGTGGTGTGCGAGCTGAGACTCGTGGGTGTCGCCGTCGGGGTCGCCGGGGAACGCGCGGTTGAGGTCTTCCTCGTGGTAGCGCTCGCCGGCGTCGAGCGCCTCCTCGTTGGCGACGATCAGCTTCGCCGGCCGCTCGACGGACGGGTCCTCGGCGAGCAGTCGTTCGACCGCCCGGGGTCCGCACGGCTCGTCGCCGTGGATCCCCGCGACGACCGCCACCTCGGGGACGCCGTCGCCGAGCTGGTGAACTTGCATACCAATCGTCGGCGGTCGCCACATTTGAGCGAACCGGTTCCGGACGGACGCTGCCAGCAGGCCGGCCGCAGGGGCGGCGACGCGGTCGCGGCCGCGACCGCCGGGCGACGGCTACCCCTCGACGAGCCCCGCGGGACCGACTTCGATGGCTTCGGCCAGCAGATCGACCGTCGCCGCCAGGTCGTCGACGTGTGCCGTCTCGACCGTCGAGTGGTGATACCGGACCGGGATCGACAGCGCCCCGACGGGCGTCGAGCCGGCGGCCGTCTGGAGCGCGCCGGTGTCCGTGCCGATGTTCGAAGCGACCTCGCGCTGGAACGGTACCGCGTGCTCGTCGGCCAGCGCCTCCAGTCGCCGGACGAACGTCGGGGTCGGCACGACGGTCGCGTCGACGTGTTTTATCCCGACGCCGGCACCGAGTTCGGTCACGCGGTCGGCGGGGTCGACGCCCGGAACCGACCGCTCGAGGGTGCCGTCGACGGCGATGGCTGCGTCGGGTGCGACGTCGACGCCGACGCCGGCGGCCCCCCGCAGGCCGACCTCCTCCTGGGTGGTCGCGACCGCGTGGACCGTCGCGTCCGGGTCGGCCCGCTCCAGCGCCCGGAGCACGGTCCACACGCCCGCCCTGTCGTCGAGCGCCGTGCCGGCGACGCAGTCGCCGATCCGCTCGGTCGGCGCGCGGGTCGTCACGGCGTCGCCGACGGAGACGCGCTCGCGCGCCTCCTCGGCCGACAGACCCAGGTCGATCGCCACGTCCTCGACGTCCTGCTCGCCGTCGGTGTCGCGGACGTGCGCCGGCACCGCCCCGATCACGCCGTCCAGCGGGTCGTCGCCGTCGTCGGCGTGGACCCGGACGCGCATCGACCGGAGCACCTCGGGGTTCCACCCGCCGAGCGGCGAGACGCGAACGAACCCCTCGTCGTCGACGTGCCGGACGAGGAATCCGATCTCGTCCATGTGGGCGGCGACGAGTAACTCCGGAGGGTCACCGCCGGCCGCGTCCGCCGCACCCTCTACGGTACCGATCACGTTGCCCATCGCGTCCGTTCGGACGCGGTCGGCCGTCTCCTCGAACTCGCGGGCGACGATCGCCGCCGGTTCCGTCTCGTGGCCGACGGGACCGTGCGACTCTGTCAGTTCTCGCAGCAGGTCGAATCCGTCCATGTCCGACGGTCGCGAGCGACGGCGAAAAGCCTCTGGATGGCGGCCGATCGACTTGCCGACTACCGACCGACTTGCCGACTACCGACCGACCGCCTCCTCGACCGCGACCGCGACGGCGACGGCGGAGGAGTCGATCAGTGCTCGAGCGCCTCGACGTACTCGTAGTCGGCGTCGTAGGCGTCGGGTCGCTGGCCGTCGACGGCGATCCGCCAGCCGTCGAGGGCGGTCGGGTCCGCGAGGGCCCGCTCGAGCGTGTCGCGCACGTCGACCACGTCGACGCCGTAGAAGTCCGCCGGGATCCCCTCAAGGTAGCCGAGCGCGGTCCGAAAGAGGCTCCGCATGCCGTCGTCGTCGCCGCCGGCGGGGCCCGCACCGGCGGGGGGCTTGGTGCCGTCGGCGTCGAAGTCGAAGTGCTTGTGCGCGCCGGCGGCGACCTGGACCATGCCGTGGAGGAAGGCGCTCTCGGCCGTGCCGCGGCCGTAGTTGTACCACTCGTCCTCGAAGCAGTCGTGCGATTCGTGGAACGCGCCGTCGTTGAACAGTCGGACGCCGTGTTCGACCGCGCGACGGAGCGTCGCGTGCTCCCAGACGCGCTGCTCGCTCCGCCACCCGGTCGGATTTCCCAGCGGCGGGGCGACGCCGGGGTCGCGCGTGTGTTCGTCCACACTTCGGGGTGCGGAGGCGATCGGCGTAACTCCGTCGCCGACGGCGACGCCGGACGCGCCGGCGCTCCTCCGGCGAGCCTGTGCCGGTCCGTCGGGTATCCCACGCGCCGGAACGCCCGAGTGGACGAGTTTAATGTCCGTGGGCCCGTTGATCCGGGTGTCAGATGTCCCCGTTTCGTCGAGCGCTCTCGCGTCTCGCTGGTGCCGCCGGTCGCGCGCGAAGAGACGCGCGTCGGGCGCGCCGTGCCGTCACGGACCGCGGGAGTCGCCCGGCGGTGTTGTACCTGCTCGCGCTCGGCGTCGCCGGCGCGAGTTTCCTGCTGTTCTTCCTCGGCGGCGGCGGCAGCCCCGACCCCCTCGAGTTCGGTCTGCTCATGGGCTCGTTCGGCGTCGTCCTCTACATGTCGATCACGCAGGCGGGCAACGCGCCGCGTCGCGGTCGCGGACGGCCGTGAGGACACCGTCACGGTCGCTGCGGTAGCGTCGTTGGAAACCGGATCGTTAAACTCCGACGCCCCTAACTCACCGGACGCGTGCGAGGGTAGCCAAGCCCGGAAACGGCGGCGGACTCAAGATCCGCTCCTGTAGAGGTCCAAGGGTTCAAATCCCTTCCCTCGCATCGCCGGGGTCGTTCCCCGTGATGCGGAGGGCGCTCTCGGAGCGCTCTTCCCTCGCAAAAACTCACTTCCACACCCGGCCGAGGAGCCGAAGCGCTCGCCGTCACCGACCAGAGATCCGTTCCGGAGGCTACGGCGCACGCGACGGGGCCGAGAGAGAAACGGGCAAGAGAGAAAAGAGCAGGAGAGAGAAGATCCGAGGGTCCGAGACCGTCACTCGCCGCCGTCGGTGGCGACACCGAGCAGTTCGTCGGCGACGCGGCCGGCGTCGGCGGGGTCGGGGCGGCCGCCGTCGCGGACTTCCTCGCCGAGTTCGGCCGCGAGATCCGCCACGTCAGCACCGGTGCCCGCGGCGTGGACGCGTTCGAACGCCGGGCGGTAGCCGGCCGCACAGCGTCGACCGCCGTCGGTCGTCGTCGCGTCGATGACGTGTTCGATCTGTCTGACCGCCTCGCTGGGTCGCATTACAAAATATCTACACGCCATCGACAATAAGTCCCGTCTGAGTCGCGTGCGAGTAAACAGTCGTACCGAGGTGTTTGCGGGAGTCACACGCTCGAACGGTACGACACAACAGCCCGGATCCGAGTGCGATACGGCGGCTCATCCGCATCGCGAGCGGTCCCGGGCTACGGGAGTCGACGGCGCACGGCGTCGAGGTACTCGGCGGCGACCGTCGGGTCGGCCGCCGCGAGGTCGGCGACGCGCTCGCAGCCGTGGCGGATCCGGTCGCGACGGTCGCCGGGGGGCAGTTTGTTCTCCGCGACGGTGTGCGCGGTGTCGACGGCCGCGAGCGCCTCCGCCGTGCGCCCCTCGCGGACGGCGACGCGCGCGGACTCGACGAGCTGCGTCAGCGCCGACTCCACGTCCGCGGGAAGGTCCGACGGCGTCGCCCCGTCCGGAACGTCGGCGTTGGCGTCGTCGGTCCGCCCGTCGGTCGGACGTGAGGGACCGGTCGCGTCCGGCAGTTCGGGGAACCCGGACGACTCCGGGAGTTCCGACGGATCGGAAGGCTCCGGGAGCCCCGTGCGCTCGCGCGGGTCGCCGTCCTCGCGCTCGTCGTCCATGACCGGGGCGTGGAGACGCCGCACCAAAACTTCCGCGGCGAACCGACGGCTATTCCGGGGAGACTCCCCGAGAGGGGTGCATGCACGACGACGAGTCCGGCGAGTCCGTCGCCGAGCGCGCCGCGGTCGCCGAGGACGCCGCCCGCGCGGGCGGAGCGGTCGCGGGCGAGCACTTCCGGCGCGACATCGACGTGGAACGCAAGTCGGGCAAGACGGACGTGGTGACCGAGGCCGACCGCGCCAGCCAGCGGCGCGTCATCGAGCGCGTCCGCGAGACGTACCCCGCAGACGCCGTCGTCGGCGAGGAGGAGGACGAACTGAAGGCCGTGCCCGATTCGGGGGCAGCGTGGGTGATCGACCCCATCGACGGGACGAACAACTACGTCCGCGACATCCGGGCGTTCGCGACCGCCGTCGCCGCCGTCGTCGACGGCGAGCCGGTCGCCGCCGCGACGGTGGCCCCGGCGCTGGACGACGTGTACGTCGCCGACGGCGACGCGGTCAGGCGCAACGGGGAGCCGGTGAGCGTCAGCGACCGCACCGACCCCGAGACGGCGGCGGTCGCGCCGACGGTGTGGTGGGACTTCGATCACCGGGACGAGTACGCCGCCGCCTGCACCGAGATCGTCGAGCGCTTCGGCGACATGCGACGGTTCGGCTCCGCGCAGGTGACGCTCGCGCTGGTCGCCGCTGGGGCGCTCGACGCGACGATCACGAACGTCGAGTGCAACCCCTGGGACAGCGTCGGCGGCGTCCACATGGTTCGGGTCGCCGGCGGGACGGTGACGGACCTGAACGGCGAGCCGTGGCGACACGACTCGACCGGGCTGGTCGCCTCCAACGGCGGCGTCCACGAGGAGGCGCTTTCGGCCGCCCGCGCGGCCGACGCCGTCGGCGACCGGTAGGGTTCGAGCGACCGCGACGCGAACCCAAACGTCGAAGTCGGTGAGGCGGTCACAACGGGCATGGAACTCGACGAAACGGACCGAGAGATCCTCAGGATCCTCCAGGAGGACGCGCGAACTCCCTTCAGCGAGGTCGCCAGACGGATCGACATGTCGAGCGCGACAGTCCACGACCGGGTCTCCCGGATGGAAGAGGCGGGCGTGCTGACGGGGTATCACGCCGAGGTCGACGCGAAGGCGCTCGGCTACGGCGTCTCGGCGTTCGTCGGGCTCCGCGTCCAGCAGGGACACGAGGAGGAGGCGCTGGAGACCCTTCGCGAGGTCGAGGGGGTCCGCGAGGTCCACCTCACGACCGGCGAGTACGACGTGATGTTGCGGGTGTACGCCGAGTCGACGGACGACCTGCGAGAGCTGATGTTCGGCCAGATCGCGACGATGGAGGGGTTCGACCGGTCGCAGACGATGGTGATCCTCGGGACCGACTACGAGGAGTCGGGCGTCCCGATCTGACTCGTGCCGGGCAGCGGTGTGCGACGGGCGTCGATCGCACTCGCGTCCCGATGCCGGCGTCGGGTTGGCCGACAGCCCCCATGATCGCCGACTCCGCGAGGCACCGTCGCACCCGACACCGACACGACTACACGCCCGCACCCGCCTTCTCCGATAGATCGACATGAAGGCGATCAAGGACAGCGTCCACGACTACATCACCCTCGACCCCGTCGCCGTCGACCTCCTCGACACGCGCACCCTCCAGCGCCTGCGCCACATCAAACAGCTATCGACCGTTCGGCTCGTCTACCCCTCGGCCTCGCACACCCGCTTCGAGCACTCGATCGGCGTCTACCACCTCGCCGACCGCGCGCTCGACCACCTCGGCGTCGACGGCGACCGCGCGCGCCACCTCAGGGCCGCCGCCCTCCTTCACGACGTCGGCCACGGCCCGTACGGCCACCAGACCGAGGAAGTGATCCGCCGGCGCACCGGCGTCGACCACGACGAGATCGGCGACCTGCTCGACGACACCGACGCCGGCGACGTGCTCGACGACCACGGACTCTCGATCGACCGCGTCGCCGCCATCGTCCGCGGCGAGGGGGAACTCGGCCAACTCGTGTCCGGCGAACTGGACGTGGACCGGATGGACTACCTCGTGCGCGACGCTCACCACACCGGCGTCCCCTACGGCACCATCGACCACGGACGACTCGTTCGCGAACTCCGATACCGCGACGGCGCGCTCGTGCTCGGCGAGGGGAACGTCCAGACCGCCGAGTCGCTGCTGCTCGCCAGAGCCCTCATGGACGCCACCGTCTACCGCCACCACGTCTCTCGCGTCGCCGGCGCGATGCTCGAGCGCGCCTCCGAACGACTGCTCGAATCCGACGCCGGAGTCGACGTGGAGCGATTCCGTCGGATGGCCGACCACGACCTGCTCGTCGCGCTGCGCGAGCACGTCCCCGCCCTCGGCGAGCGCATCGAGTACCGTGACCTCTACAAGCGCGCGATCTGGGCCGACCTCTCGGCGACGCCCGCCGACGTGGTCGAGATGGACCACTCGGACGAGCGGGCGGCCGAACGCGAGATCGCCGAGGCGGCCGGCCTCGACGACCGCGAGGTGATCGTCGACGTGCCCGGCCGGCCCACGTTCACCGAGGCCGGCAGCAGGGTGCTCGTCGACGGCGTCCCGCAGCGCCTGGAGGACGCCTCCGAACTCGTCTCGGGGCTGCGGGCGGCCCAGCGCGCCGGCTGGCGAATGGGCGTGTACGCGCCCGCAGAACACACAGACGCCGTCGCCGCCGCCGCCGAGGACGTGCTCGGGGTGCGCGCGGGACCGATCCGCGATTGACAGCCGCGTCCGCGAGCGCGCGTCGGGCGACCGCATCGCCCACAGTTTATCACCGATGCCAGCAAAAGCCGGCGTAATGACGACGATCAAAGACTCCGTCCACGACCACATCTCCGTGGACGGCGTCGCCGCGGATCTCCTCGACACGGGGCCGGTCCAGCGACTCCGCCGGGTCGCTCAACTCGGAACGGTGAAGCTGGTGTATCCGTCCGCGAACCACACGCGCTTCGAGCACTCGCTGGGCGTGTACCACCTGGCCGACCGGGCGCTCGCGTCGCTCGGGGTCGAGGGCGTCGAGGCTGAGCGCGTCCGGGCGGCCGCCCTCCTCCACGACATCGGCCACGCGCCCTTCAGCCACAACGTCGAGGAGTTGCTCCACCGACACACCGGCCTGTATCACGACGACGTGACGGATCTGCTCGTCGACACCGAGGTGGGTGCGGTGTTGCGCGAGCACGACCTCGACCCCGGGCGGATCGCGGGGCTGATCGCCGGCGAGGGCCAGTACGGACAGCTCGTCTCCGGTGAACTCGACGTGGACCGGATGGACTACCTGGTGCGCGACGCCCACCACACCGGCGTCCCCTACGGCACCATCGACCACGAGCGACTCGTTCGCGAGTTGACGTTCGCCGACGGGGAGTTGGTGCTCGACGAGGGGAACGTCCAGACCGCCGAGTCGCTGCTGATGGCGAGAGCCCTGATGACGCCGACCGTGTACGCTCACCCCGTCGCACGCATCTCGAAGGCGATGCTCCGACGAGCGACCGAGCGGCTGATCGCGACGCCGGACATCTCGGCCGCGGAGGTCCGTCGGATGGACGATTACGACCTGATCTGTGCGCTCCGGATGACGCCTGACACCGAGGAGTTCGCGGAGCGCTACGACCGGCGCGACCTGTTCAAACGGGCGGTGTGGGCCGAGTACGGCGACACGCCCGAACGACTCCGTTCGGCCGACCACGGTGAGATCAGGGACCTCGAGGCCGACATCGCCGACCGAGCGGCGGTCCCGGCCGGCCAGGTCGTGCTAGACGTGCCCGCCGAGCCGTCGATGACGGAGTCGACCTCGGAGGTGCTCGTCGGCGGCGAGGTGCGCCGTCTCGGCGATCACTCCCCGCTCGTGACCGGGCTCCGGACCGCCCAGAAACGCCAATGGCGGATGGGCGTGTACACCGTCGCCGACGCGACCGACCGCGTCGGGAGGGCCGCTGTCGACGTGCTCGGGCTCGATATCGACGGCGCGCTCGTCTCGGAGGTGCGCCGGCGCGTGAACGCCAGCCTCGACGAGTTCGAAGGGGGTGCGTGACGATGGGGGCCGTCACGACCTTCGAGGGAACCGTGCTCGTCGGGCGCGACTTCGAGGCCGTCGAGGGCCGTGTCGTCGTCGAAGACGGCACGGTCGCGGGGATCGAAGAGGCACCGGTCGCCAGCGACGACATCGTGCTCCCGGCGTTCGTCAACGCCCACACCCACATCGGCGACTCGGTCGCGAAGGAGGCCGGTCGCGGCTTGGATCTGGACGAACTCGTCGCGCCGCCCGACGGACTGAAACACCGGATCCTCCGGGAGACGAGCACCGAACAGAAGGTCACGGCGATGATTCGCTCCCTGCGACACATGCACGCGACGGGGACGACCGCCCACGTCGAGTTCCGCGAGGGCGGCGTCGCCGGCGTCGACGCGATCGAGGCCGCCGTCGACGGACTGCCGATCGAGTCGGTCGTGCTCGGGCGCGAGACGGCCGACGCGATGGAACACCCCTTCGCCGCGGGCTTCGGGGCGAGCGGCGCGCGCGACGGCGACTTCGCCGCCGAGCGCAACGCGACCCGACGGGCGGGAAAGCAGTTCGGCATTCACGCCGGCGAGCGGGACTCCCTGGACGTCGAGGCGGCGATGGACCTCGACCCGGACCACATCGTCCACATGGTCCACCCGGAGGAGACCCACCTCGATCGGCTCGCGGACGCCCGGTGGCCGGTCGTCGTCTGTCCGCGCTCGAACCTCGTCACGGGCGTCGGTGTTCCCCCGGTACGCGAACTGCTCGACCGCACCACGGTCGCGCTGGGCACGGACAACGTGATGCTCAACAGTCCCTCGATGTTCCGCGAGATGGAGTTCGCGGCGAAGCTGACCGACGCCACCGCCGTCGAGGTGCTCCGGATGGCGACCGTGAACGGGGCCGACGTCGCGGGCCTCGACTGCGGCGTGATCGAGGAGGGGCGACCCGCGCGGCTGGTCGTCCTCGACGGCGACACAGACAACCTCGCCGGCGTTCGCGACGCCGTGCGGGCGGTCGTCCGCCGGGCCGGCGAGGGCGACGTGAAGGCGGTCACGACGCCGGACGGTCGGATCGAGTGACGGCTCGCGCGACGATGCGCCGACCGGTCTGACAGGACGGCACGGGCAGCGACCGCGACGGCGACGCCGACACGCCCAAATCCCGGGACCTCGACTCGCCGCGTATGGATCTCGACGACCTGCCGGCCCCCGGGAGCGTCATCACGCACGAACGGACGTTCACGACCGACGAGGTGGCGGCGTTCGCCGAGCTCTCGGGAGACCGCGGCGAGCACCACGAACGGCCCGACGAGGAGGGCCGACTGCTCGTCCACGGCCTGCTGACGGCGACGCTCCCGACGAAGATCGGCGGCGACCTCGACGTGCTCGCACGGACGATGGAGTTCGACTTCCACCGCCCCGTCTACACCGGCCAGCGGATCGTCTGTGAGGTCACCGTCGAAGCGGTCGACCGCGACGGCGACCGCGCGACCGTCGAAGCCGACATCGCCTGTCACCGCGACGGCGACGAGGTCGTCCTCACCGGGGCATTCGAGGGAGTCGTGTTGGGGTGAGGCGGCCGTCCGGTCGGCCGGCCCCCCAGCGCACGCGGCGAAACGACAGTCTCGCACGGCTCGCACCGGCCCGGTGACGCAGGCGTCACCGACGCGCGCTTTGAAGCGTCCGGACGCCGTCGGTCCGGCATGGCCTGTCCGCACCTGGAGTACCGCGAGTCCGACGGCGACCGCGAGTTCGACACGGCGCGCGCGTTCTGCACGGTCGCCGAGGAGTTCGTCCAGCCGGTCCACGCCGACATCTGCACAGAGCGCTACGGTCTCGATCCGGAGACGGACTGTGAGATATTCCGCGAGCACGCCGGGCTGGAGTGGGACGAATGACGTACGAGGAGTACCTTGACGGCAAGCCCGTCGTCATCACCGCGGCGCTCACCGGTGGGATCCAGGGGAAGGAGGCCCACCCCGATCTCCCCGAGACGCCCGAGGAGATCGCCGAGGCGGCCGCCGCCGTCGAGGCGGCCGGCGCGGCCGTCGTCCACCTCCACGCGCGCCGCGACAACGGCGAGCGGGCGTTCTCGACCGAGCGATTTCAAGCGGTGACCGACGCCGTGCGCGAGGCGACCGACGACATCGTGATCCAGCACTCGACGGGCGGCACCGCGGCCCCGGACGCGCTGCGCGCGGAGCCGCTTCGCACAGACCCCGCCCCGGAGATGGCGAGCCTCGACATGGGCCCGATGAACCGCGGGCGACGCCTCACGAGTGAGAACACCCGCGACACGATCGACGGGCTCCACGCCGAGATGCGCGAGCGGGGGATCAAACCGGAGTTGGAGGTGTTCAACAACGGCCACCTCAACGAGGCGTTCCGCATCGTCGACGACCTCGCGGACCCGCCGTACCTCAACCTCATCTTCGGCCCGGGGACGCTCTCGCCGCCGTCGCCCGCGAACCTCCAGCGGATGGTCGACCAGCTCCCCGACCGCGCGGAGTTCAACGTCATCGGCTTCGGCCCCCACCAACTCCCGCTGACGACGCAGGCGATGATCCTCGGGGGACACGTTCGGGTCGGCCTGGAGGACAACAGCTACCTCCGGAAGAGAGAACTGGCGACGAACGAGGCGCTCGTCGCGCGAGCCGCCCGGATCGCGGAGGAGTTGGACCGGCCGGTCGCGACCCCGTCGACGGCGCGGGAGTTGCTGGGCGTCGAGTCTCGACGGTAACGGGGATCGAGGCCCGGCGAGACGAGCCACGCGACTGGACCGGGTCGAGACGGTGTCCGGGCGGTCCGCCAGAACATCTAACCACGCACGGTCGAAGGACCGCCCATGAGCGAGGAGACGCCGACGGACCCGCGAGCGGCGGCGCGGCGACACGCCGAGCGGGTGCGGGCGCTCTCGGGCGACGACACCGACCCCGCGTTCCCGTCGGCGCGGCCGGTCGAGCGCCGCGACCCGTACGATGCGTTCGCGACGCCCGCGACCGCCCCGACGGCCGCGGGCGTCGACGGCGAGCTCGGCGATCTCCGCGTCGCCACGAAGGACAACGTCGCCGTCGGGGGGCTGACCCACAGCGCGGGGACGGGGGACCTCCGGTGGAGCCCCGAGGTCGACGCGACCGTGGTCGAGCGCCTCCGCGCCGCCGGCGCGGAGTTCGTCGGCACGACCCGGATGGACGCGCTCGCGCTCGGCGTCACCGGCGAGGCGTGTCGGGCGGGCCCCACCGCAAACCCCGTCGCCGACGGCCGCGTTCCCGGGGGATCCTCGAGCGGGTCTGCGGCGGCCGTCGCCGGCGACCTCGCGGACGCGGCGATCGGCACCGACACCGGCGGGAGCGTCCGCGTCCCGGCGGCGTTCTGCGGCGTCGTCGGCGTGAAGCCCACCTACGACCGCGTCCCCCGGACGAGGGTGTTGGACCTCGCGCCCACCCTCGACCACGTCGGCGTGCTCGCGCGGGACGTGGCGACGGCGGCGCGGACGCTCGACGTCGTCTCCGGCGGGGATCCGTTGCGGCCCAGCACGGCCCCCGCCGAGCCGACGGACGCCAGCGCCGCGCTGACGCGGGCACCGAGTCGCCTCCGCGTCGGCGTCCTCGAGCCGTTCGTCGACGCGGCCGAGCGCCGCGTCGCCGTCGCCTTCGAGGAGGCGATGGCGGCGCTCGCGACCCGCGAGGGCGTCGTCGTCGAGCGACTGCCGTTCCCCGAACACGACGGCGCTGAGGCCGTGAACCAACTGCACACGCTCGCGGAGTTCGGCGCGCTCCTCGGGGCGGACGCTCGACGGAACGGCGAGGGTCGTGACCCGACGATGGTGCCGCAGCTCCCGGCTGATATCGGGAGTCTCGACGTTCCCGACAGGGTCGAGCGACTGGCGGCGACCGGGCGGGAACTTGCCCGCGACCGGAACAGCGCCCGCGACCGAGACAGCACCCGCGACGGCGACGAGACGGATCACCCCGGCGATGCGTACGCCGACGCGTGGGACGCCAGACGGCGACTCGTCCGTCGGACGCAGGCGTGTCTCGACCGCGTGGACGTGCTCGCGACGCCGACGACGCCGACGACCGCGCCCGAGTACGGCGCGGTCGGCGACGGGTCGGAGGCGACGGTGTCGCCGGGCCGAGTGCTCGCGAACACGGCGGCGTTCAACTGCACCGGCAACCCCGCCGTTTCCGTGCCGTGCGGCGAGGCCGGCGGACTGCCGGTCGGCCTCCAGGTTGTCGCCCCGCTGGGGCGCGACGAGCGAGCGCTCCGGGTCGCCGCCGAGATCGAGTCGCTGACGGAGTAACCATCGAAGCGTTCAGGTGTCAGCTTTCGCTTTCGACCTCCCCGAACGTCGGTTCCGCTCACCCGAGCACGAACACGTACGCGAGAAACGCTGCGAGCATCGACAGCGTCAGCGCCAACTGCGCCGCCGAGGAGGCGAGCATCCCCGCTACCGTCCACGCGGCCATCCGGGCGGCCGTCGCGGGCTCTTTCCCGGCGCGAAGCTCCATCCCGAGAACGACGCCGGCGGTGCCGACCAGGATGCCCAGCGGTCCGAGGACGAACAACAGCACGAGCGATGCGACCGCCGCAAGCGCCGCCGTCGTCGTCGACGCGCCGCCGGCCTTCGAGGCGACGGCCCCGCCGAACTGCTCGATCAGGGCCGCGACCGCGCCGACGACGGTGAAGCCGACGAGCGCCAGCGCGCCGATTCGGCCGCTCCCGGCGAAGTGATACGCGTAGACGCCGGCGAGCGACAGCAGTCCAGAGGGGAGCAGCGGGAGGACGCTCCCGGCGACGCCGGCGACGAGGAGGGCGACGGCAAGGGCGGTGACCGGGTCGAGTGCGACCATGTTCGTCGGTGGGTCGCCGAGGGTGATAACTCCCGGCGACCCTGCTGATGGCCCTCTCGGCCGCCGGTCGGGGACCGAGCGGGGACCGGCCTTCGAGTCCGGTTCCGCTACTCGAACCGCTCGCGCTCGGCGGCCGCGGCGTCGCCGCCGTAGCGCTCGACCAGCGGTCGAAGCGCCCGCCCGAACGCGCGCATGCACTCGGCGGGGGAGACGTAGTCGAGTTCCTCCGCCACCTCGTCCCACGGGCGGGCCTGGAGCGCCCGATCCACCAACAGGCGCTCCTCGGTGGGCGAGAGGTCGCTCCCGTCGCCGGCCCGGTCGACCGCGTCCGCGACCTCGTCGGCTCCGTCGGGGACGCGGTCGAGCAGGTGTGCGAGGGCGAGTCGGCGGATCGGGCGCGGGGCCGTGTCGGCGAGCCCCGGCCCGTGGGCGGCCGCGACGGCGACGCGCCACTCGTAGGCCGAGCAGTCGACGGCGGGCGCGCCGTCCGCGTCGCAGGCGGCGAGCGCGGCGCGGACCACGTCGGGGTCGAGGTCCCGGAGGGAGTCGGGGAGGACGCCGACGATCCGTTCGCGGAACCAGCGGGCGTGTCTCTCGGCCAGCGCGCGGCCCGCCTCGGCGGTCGGCCGGAGCATGACCGCCGAGTGCTCGCCGCTGGCGTCGTTGCGGGTGGTCGCGAGGTGGACCGTCCGGTAGCCCGCGGCGGCCCAGAAGTCGAGCAGGCCGGGCGTCGCGCCGAACGCCGTCGAGAGGTAGTCCACGTCGCGAGGGCGGTCGTCGGCGACGTCGGCGAGGAGCCGCGAGCCGAGCCCTCGGCGACGAACCGCCGGGTGGGTCGCGATCCGCATCACGCGACGGCCGGTCGGAGCCGCCCCGTCGGGGTCCCGCAGTTGGCTGGTGAGCACGTCGGGCACCATGTTTCCGCGGACGCGCTCCCCCTCGTAGATCGCCTCGCGGGTGGCGGGGTCGAGGCCGCCCTCGCGCGCGAGCAGCGCCACCGAGACGACGTGCCCGTCGTGGGTCAGCGCCCGGACCGAGAGGTTCGGCGCGTCCAGCAGGCGCGCGAGGTCGTTCGGCTCGGTCCGGTAGTGTGCGAGCACGAGGAGGCCGAACGCCTCGCCGAGGAGGTGCTCGTCGGCCAGCAGGTCGTCCGGGTCCAACGCGCGGGACTCGACTGTCTCCGTGGTCGCGTCCGCGACCGCGGCGTCGACGGCGGGCCGGGCGTCGAGCGCGAGCGCGCGGAACGACCAGCCCTCGACGGGGTCCCCGCGGGCGTACCGGATCGGGTCGTCCATCCGGACGTCGGTCACCCGCCGGTCGGACGAATCGAGTCGGTCGCGAAATCGCACGGAGAAGCCCCGTCCAGCGCCCTCGTAGCCGTGGACGGTCGTGACGAACGCCGCGGCGGGCGCGTCCAGCAGGTCGGCGAGCAGCCGAACCGGGAGCGCGGCCGCCTCGTCCGCGACGACGGCGTCGGCGTCGCCGGCGGCCGCCGCCGCCTCCGCGGGCGGGAGATAGCGGATCCGACCGCTCCCGACTCCACCCTCGCCCCCGCCGTCCGCGAGTTCGATCCGTCGCTCTTCGTCGACCGCCAGCGTCGCGTCGAGGGCGGAAAGTAGTGCCCTGGCGCGCTCGAACAGCGCCGACGCCCCGGCGACGGACGGAGCGGTGACGAGCACGTCCCGTCCCTCCGCCGCCAGCGACGCCGCCGACAGCCCCGCGGCGCTGGATTTCCCCCGGCCGCGGTCGGCCTCGACGACGACCGCCGACCCCGGCTCACGGAGTCGCTCGAGCGACGACACCGCGCGCGACTGGTCGCGGGTGAGACACGACTCGTAGGCCGCCGCCGGGAACGTCGCGTCCGGCGGGACCGTCGGCTCGGGGGTCGGCGGGGGGGAATCGGTGCCGGTGAGTCCGTCGCGCTCGACGGTCGCGTCCGCGGTGGCGTCGCCGTCGCCGTCGCTGTCGCCGTTCGCCCCGCCGTCGACCCCGTCGCCGTCGGTCTCGTCAGCGTCGGAATCGCCGTCGGCGCGAGGCCCGCCCTCGCCGCCCACGTCGACGACGGCGACGCCCGGATGGCTGCGGAGCGTCCCGACCAGCCGGGTCCGGAACCGGCCGGAGACGTCGTCGAGACCGAACGGCGGGACGGCCAGCGACTCGTCGAACTCGTCGCGGCGATCGGGCCACTTGTCGAGCGGCGGTGCGAGGAGCACGTACAGGCCGCCGCCGTCGACCGCGCCGACCGACTGCCCGATCGCGTTGGGCGAGAACTCCGCGAACGCGTCGAGTATCACAGCCTCCCGGGTGGTGCCGAGCAGTCGCCGGGCGTGCTTCGGGCGGTGGCGGTCGAACCTGAACCCCTCGCGCGTCGAGAGGATCGCGGCGTCGTCGTCGTCGATACCGGCGGCCTCGACCGCCGTGAACGCGGCGTCGAGACAGGCGTCTCGGTCTCCGTGGAGCACGAGCAGGCGTCGCTGGTTCGTCCAGCGCGCCTCCGCCCGAAGGTCCGCCGAGAGCGTCGCGATCGCGTCGCGTGTCACGCCCGACGATGGGTCGGCCGGGGGCTTGCGCGTTTCGACCGGGCGGCGGAGCGCGTCGGGACCTCCCGGCGTCCGACACCGTCAGCCTCTCGGCGCGTCGGGCGGTCGAGACCGTATGGAACCGGTCGATCTCACGCGCCGCCTCGAACCCGGAATGCCCGTCTATCCGGGCGATCCCGGCGTCTCGGCGGAGCCCAGCGCGACGATGGACGAGGAGGGGTACCGCGTCACCGGCCTGTCGTTCACGACCCACGTCGGCACGCACGTCGACGCGCCGGCGCACATGGAACCCGAGGGGGCGACGCTCGACGAGTACGGGATCGCCGACTTCCGGTTCGACGCGCGTCTCGTGGACCTCGCGGACGGCGACGGACTCGAGCGGCGCGAGCCGATCACGCCCGCGATGCTCCCCGACGACGCCGGCGACGCCGACCTGCTCGCGATCCGGACCGGGTGGGGCGACTACTGGGGCGACGAGCGGTACTTCGATCACCCCTACCTGCCCCCGGCGGCGGCCCGACACGTCGCCGACCTCGGCTGTGCCGTGGGCCTGGACGCGATCAATCCCGATCCGACGCCCACACCACGGGCGAGCGACGACGAACCGGAGGGCGTCCCCGCCCACCACGAACTGCTCGGGGCGGGGCGGTTCATCGTGGAGAACCTCGCCCTCGGCGGCGACCTCCCCGAGCGCTTCACGCTACGGGCGTACCCCCTCCGAGTCGACGCCGACGGCGCGCCGGTTCGGGCGGTCGCCGAGTAGTTTCGAGGACGGACTGAATCGGCGCGAGGCCGTCACGTCCCTCGATTCGATCGTGGCGTGCCGTGATGAGAGCCCACACGGGCGCGAAGCATTGAACACGTTTATACGGCCATCCCGATTACCCGTGCAGTACGACCTGCTCGGGGTCGTGACCCGCTCCGTCGTCAGGGACTTACGACCGGCGGAGGTGTCGAGCCACCGAGCGGGAAGCCACACAACAATGTCAGTCTACGTCGACTACGAGACTCCCGCGGACCTCGCGGAACGAAGCCTCGACGCGCTCGAGGTCGCCCGCGACACCGGTATCGTGAAGAAAGGAACCAACGAGACGACCAAGGCCGTCGAGCGCGGCAACGCCGACCTCGTGTACATCGCCGAGGACGTCGAGCCCGAAGAGATCGTCATGCACCTCCCCGAGCTGTGCGAGGAGAAGGGCATCGCCTACGTCTTCATCGAGACTCAGGACGACGTCGGCCACGCCGCCGGACTCGAAGTCGGCTCCGCGGCCGCCGCCGTCACCGAGACGGGCGACGCCGAGGAGGACATCGAGGACATCGCCGGCAAGGTCGAGGAACTGCGGTAAGCCACCATGTCCGCTGAAGAGCAAGAGAGCGGCTCCACGCCCGCCGAGGTCGTCGAGATCGTCGGCAAGACCGGGATGCACGGCGAGGCCATGCAGGTCAAGTGCCGCATCCAGGAGGGCGAAAACCAGGGCCGCATCATCACGCGGAACGTCCTGGGTCCCGTCCGGATGGGGGACATCCTCCAGCTGCGCGAGACTCAGCGCGACGCCGACTCCATCGGAGGTCAGTAAGCCAATGCCCCAGCAACGAGACTGCGACTACTGCGGCGCGGACATCGAGCCCGGGACGGGCACGATGTTCGTGAGCGTCGACGGCAGCGTCACGCACTTCTGTTCGGCCAAGTGCGAGAAGAACGCGGACCTGGGTCGCGAGGCGCGCGACCTCGACTGGACTGCGGAGGGTCGCGAGTAACATGAGCCACCACGACGAGCGGACGTTCGTGATGGTCAAACCCGACGGCGTCCAGCGTGGCCTCATCGGAGACGTCGTCTCCCGGTTCGAGGACCGCGGCCTGAAGCTCGTCGGCGCGAAGTTCATGGAGATCGACGAGGAACTCGCCCACGAGCACTACGGCGAACACGAGGGCAAGCCGTTCTTCGAGGGCCTCGTCGAGTTCATCACCTCCGGTCCCGTCTTCGCGATGGTGTGGGAAGGCGCAGACGCCACCCGCCAGGTCCGGAAGATGATGGGTCAGACCGACCCCGCCGAGTCCGCCCCGGGTACGATCCGCGGCGACTTCGGCCTGGACCTCGGCCACAACGTCATCCACGGCTCCGACCACGAGGACGAGGGCGCGAACGAGCGCGAGATCGCGCTGTTCTTCGACGAGGACGAACTCGTCGACTGGGACCTCGACGCGGCCGACTGGGTCTACGAGGACTGATCTTCCCGTCGCCCCCCGGCGATGGGCACCTCCGACGTCCTACCGACGGCCGGTCGAGGTCGCGACTTCTTCCGAAACCGTACCGAACGAGCGTCGCCGCCCGTCACTCGATCCGTTCTTCGGTCGCCTCGTACCGGTCGATCAGCGCCGCGTAGTGGTCGGCACCGACCTGTCCGAGCGACGCCTCATCGGCCGCGTCGAGTTCGGTCGTCACGGTCGCCGGAACGCCGGTCACGAGGGTGTTCGGGGGAACCTCGGTCCCCTCGGTGACGACCGCGCCGGCACCGACGACGGCGTTCTCGCCGACGTGCGCATCGTCGAGGACCGTCGCGTTCATGCCGACGAGCGCCCCCTCCGCGACGGTCGCGGCGTGGACGATGGCGTTGTGTCCGACCGTCACCCGCGGCTCGAGGACAGCGTCCTCGTGCAGCACCGCGCCGTCTTGGACGTTCGACTCGCGGCCGACTTCGATCCGACCGTAGTCGCCGCGGAGCGTGGCGTTCGGCCAGACGCTCGCGCGCTCAGCGAGCACCACGTCGCCGATAACTACAGCCGTCTCGTCCACGCGGGCCGAATCGGCGATCTCCGGCTCCATCCCGTCGAGCGCTCGTATCATACCGGTCTCTGCGCGCGTCGATGGTTTCAAACGTCCGGACCAGGTCGGCCGACGAGACGACCGCACCCAACGACAGCATACAAGCCGGGCGGCGTCCAACCCAGCCCATGGTCACGTTCCTCGCCGGCGGCACCGGCACGCCGAAGTTGCTGGACGGTGCCGCCGAGGTGTTCGACCCCGAGTCGACGACCGTCGTCGGCAACACCGGCGACGACGTGGTGATCGGCGGCCACCTCGTGTGTCCGGACATCGACACCGTCCTCTTTCACGGCGGCGGCGTCCTCGACCGCGAGCGGTGGTGGGGGATCGCCGACGACACGACCGAGACCCACGAGGAACTCGCGCGCCTCGCCGACGCCGCCGGGCTCGACGGCGGGCCGCGCTACCTCCCGGACGACGCGCAGATATCGGGGAGACGGATCGCCCGCTGGCGACGCTTCTCGGGCGTCGCGGAGTTCATGGAGATCGGCGACCGCGACCGCGCGGTCCACGTCACGCGCACCTCGCTGCTCGATGAGGGCCACACCCTCACCGAGGTCACGCGCACCCTCGCGGACGGGTTCGACCTCAATATCGACCTGATCCCGATGAGCGACGACCCCGTCGCTACCGTCGTTCACACCGAGTCGGGGTCGATGCACTTCCAGGAGTACTGGGTCGCGAACCGGGGCGAGCCCCCCGTCGATGACGTGGAGTTCCGCGGCGGCGACGACGCGAGCGCGACCGACGCCGTCCGCGACGCCCTCCGCGACGAGGTGGTGATCGGCCCCTCGAACCCCGTCACCAGCATCGGCCCGATGCTCGCCGTCGACGGGATCGCCGACGCGCTGGACGAGACGCCCGTCGTCGCCGTCTCGCCGTTCGTCGGCGACCGGGTGTTCTCGGGTCCCGCCGCCGACCTCATGCGCGGCGTCGGTCGCGACCCGAGCACGGCCGGCGTCGCCGCGGCGTACCCGTTCGCCGACGCGTTCGTCCTCGACGACGAGGACCCGACCGACCTGGATCGGCCGGTCGTTCGCACCGACACCCGGATCGACGACGCCGACGACGCCGCCCGCGTCGCGCGAGCCTGTCGGGAGGCGCTGGAGTCGCCGGAGGTGGCGACGTGACCGGCCGCGGGGAGGAGGGCGGCCCCGCGACCCCGGCCACGGCCCTGCCGAGCGCGACCGATGGCGGCTCCACCCGCGCGGCCGACCTGGGGATCGACCCGCCGCTCGCGCTGGCGAGCCTCTCCGGCGAGGCCGACGCCGACTGGGCCCGTGCGGGCAGCGAACACGCCGGCGCGGCGTTTCTCGGCGGGATCGCCCTCGACGCCGAGAGCCGCGATGCCGTCCGGGAGATGGTCGCCGACCGCGACCGAACGGAGTTCCTCCCGGCGGACCCGATCGCGTGGATCGACCGACAGCTCGCGGCCCTCGCGGACACCCCGATCCGGCCCGCGGTGAACGTCCGCGCGACCGGGACCGCCCCGTTGCGCGCGGCCGGCGAGGCCTGTGCGGGCCACGACGCGATCCTGGAGGTGAACGCCCACTGCCGGCAGGCGGAGCTGTGCGGCGTGGGCTGCGGCGAGGCGCTCCTGTCGGACACCGAGCGCCTGATCGAGTACGTCGCCGCCGCGAGCGACGCCGACTGCGACGTGAGCGTGAAGGTGCGCGCGGAGGTGGACGGCGTCGACTTGGGACGGACAGCCCGCGCCGTCGCCGACGCGGGCGCGGACGCCGTCCACGTCGACGCGATGGACTCCGAGGGCGTCGTCGCCCTCGCGAAGGACGCCGCCCCAGAACTGGTGGTGATCGCGAACAACGGCGTCCGCGACCGCGCGACCGTCCGAGAGTACCTCGCCGCCGGCGCGGACGCGGTGAGCGTCGGCCGTCTCAGCGACGACCCGCGGGTGCTCCGCCGGGTGCGTGCGGCCGTCGACGGATGGGTCGCCGGCGACGCCTCGAGGCCACGTGAGACCCGAGAGTCCAGAGAGCCCAGGGAGATCCGGGACACCCGGGAGGTGTCGCGGTGACGCCCCCGGCCGCACCCGACGGCTCCGACGGCTCCGACGGCGACCGCGGCGACGACCTTCGCCGCCGAGGGCCGGCGGCGAACGCCGAACTCGCGCTCCTGTTGGAGGTCGCCGGGACGCCCAAGCCGGGCAACGTCGACCGCGAGCGCGACCTCGCGGACCTCCGGTTCGAGCAGTTCCTCGCGGGCGCTGTGGGCGCGCGACCGGGACTCGAGCGCGCCGCCGCCGGCGATCCGGTCGGTTCGGCGTTCGAGACGGCCGTCGCCGGGATGAGCCGGCAGTCCGGCGGAAACACCCAGTTCGGCTGCCTGCTCCTGTTGGTTCCGCTGGTGCGTGCCGCGGCCGCGGACGACCGCGCGCTCGATCCCGAGGGCGTGTCGGGGATCTGTGCGTCGACGACCGTCGACGACGCGGCCGGCTTCTACCGCGCGTTCGAGCACGTCGACGTGGCGGTCGCGGAGCCCCGGCCCGGGATGGACGCGCTGGACGTGCGCCGCGGCGGCGACGCGGTTCCGGCGCTTCGCGAGCGCGGCCTGTCGCTGTTCGACGTGATGCGCGAATCGGCCGAATCGAAGGGGGACCGCGCGGGCGACGGCGGGGACGGCGATTCCGCCGGACGCGACCCCGACGGCGGCGGCGACGCGAACGCCCGCGAGTGGGTCGAGGGGTTCCCGCGGACGTTCCGCGCTGCCGAAGCGATTCGGGCGGACGACGGGCCCGTGACCGACCGGGCCGCCCGGGCGTTCCTCGACCTGCTCGCCGAGGCCGAGGACACGCTCGTTCGAACCCAACACGGCCCGACTGTCGCCCGCGAGGTCCGCGAGACCGCCGCCGAAATCGACTCGCTCGAGGAGGCGGATGCGTGGGCCGACGACCTGGTCGACCGCGGGATCAACCCGGGGACGACGGCGGACATCACCGCCGCGGCGCTGTTCGTCGCGCTGGAGCGCGGGGTGGCCGTGTGACCGGCGGGGTGGCGGTGTGAGCGACGATCCGCCCGCGAGCGACGCCGGTCACGGCGATCGCGACGCCCCCGCCGAGGACGGCGACTGGCCCGCCCGTCTGCGAGGAGTCACCGAGTCGGTCGTCGCGACGCTCGGGCCGAACGACCTGTGGAACCTCGCGGCGCTCGGGCTTCACGACCCCGAACACGACGGACGGCCCTCGGAGGAGCCGGTGCGTGCGCGGACCTGGGGTCGGACCCGGACCAGGCGTAACTTCGAGGCGCGCGGCGGCGGCGTCGTCCAGTTCGTGACGGACCCGCGGGAGTTCGTCGACGCCGCGGCGACCGTGCGCGAGGAGTCCGACCCCGTGCTCGACTCGGCCGACGCGTGGGCCGAAGTGACCGCCGAGCGCGTCGACGCCGGAGAACGCGGCGGCACCGAGTGGGCGGACTGGCACCTGCGCGTCGTCGACAGCGCCGTCGAGCGCGAAGGGGTTCGGACGATCAACCGCGGCTTCGGCGCGGTCGTCGACGCCACGGTCGCGGCCTCCCGACTCGACGTACCCGCCTACGACACGGAGGAGCTGCTCGGACGGTTGCGGTACTTCGAGAGCGTGGTCGAGCGGTGCGGCGGCCCCGCCGAGCGCGAGGCGTTCGAGCGACTGAGCGACGTTAGCGGATGGCGCTCCCGACTCTCGGGTGGCGTCGGCGGAATCGACGACGGCGGAATCGACGACGGCGGAAGCGGCGACGGCGAGGGCGACGACCGCGACGGCGACGAGGACGCCGACCGCGACGACGCCTGAGTTCCCGGGCGCGGCGGGCCGTGGCTCCGGTTCGGGGACGGAACGAACGCTTTTAGTTCGCGTTCCGTCTTACTGCCCGTATGGCGATCAAACCGAAGTACGTCAAGCAGCTCGCGACGCTCCTGCTCGAGAAGTACCCGCAGTCGTTCAACGCCGACTTCGAGACGAACAAGGAGAACGTCGAGAAACTCACCAACGTCGAGTCGAAGGGCGTTCGAAACCGCATCGCGGGCTACATCACGCGCAAGAAGGCGGGCGGCAACGCCGGCGCGGCGTAACTGAGGGGGATTCTGCGGTCTCGCACCGAGTGCGTCCTCGGAGCCGTCGGCTCGTCGGGGGTTGTGGACCCGGGGAGTACCGGCCGGAGTCCGTCCGGCGAGGAGACGCGGTGAGTCGCACGCGACGCACGCGACCGACACCTTCAACGAGGAGGGAGCCCGCACCCCGGTATGTCGACTTCCTCGCTGGCCGACCGGCTCGGCACCTCCCCGGTGGTCGCGTACCTCGCGGCGGTGTCGGCGGGGACGCTCGCGCTCGTTGCCGGGGCGGTCGCGTTCCCCGAGACCGTCTACGACGGATTCGTCTGGCACTACTTCTGGGGACCGGTGCAGGCGGACGCCAACTCGGCCGTCTGTGCGATCCGACCGGGGAGCACCGTCGAGTATCTCTACTCTAGTGCCGAGTGCACGGCGGCCGCCGAACCCGTCGCGTACCCCGGGTACACGCTCGTCTCGGAGGCGGGGTACGTCGCGGTCCTGCTCGTCGCGCTCGCGGGCGTGGTGCTGTTGCTGCGCCGCCTCGACATCGGTCGTCGGATCGAGTTCTTCCTCGCGCTCGTCCCGTACTTCCTGTTCGGGGGCGCGCTGCGCGTCGTGGAGGACGCCGACAACGCGATGTCCGACACGCTGCTCCCGTACCCGTGGGACACCCTGCTCATCAGCCCGATCATCTACTTCACCGTGTTCGGCGTGACGCTCGGGATCGTCGGCGCGGCGATCGCGGCGGAGCGCCGCGGCGTCGTCGACAACATCCACCGACCGATCCTCGCGTCCGGGATCGGACTGAACGTCCTCACGATCGGGTTCCTGGCCGCGCTTTCGGCGACACCGGACAACCCCGTGACGTTCTACCCGCAGGTGATCGGCGTCATACTCGTCGGCACCGCCGTCTCCGCGGCGGCGACGTGGTACGCGACGCGGGCGTGGATCCCGTGGGTCCACTCCGGCACCGGCACGGCGGGGATCGTCGTCCTCGGGGCGCACGCGCTCGACGGCGTCGCCAACGTCGTCGGTCTCGACTACATGGTCGCGCTGGGCGCGGGACCCAACCTCGTTCCGAAACACCCCGTGAACCAGTTCATCGTCGACACCGCCGGGGCGGCGTGGCCGTTCCTCGTGGTGAAACTCGCGGCGGCCGTGCTCGTGCTCGCGATCTTCGAGGAGGAACTGTTCGACGACTCCCCGCGGTACGCCGTGCTCCTGCTGATCGCGGTGACGGCCGTCGGAATGGGACCGGGGAGCCGCGACATGCTGCGCGCGACGTTCGGGATCTGATCGGCCCTCGTCAGAACGCGACCCCCACTCGGGGGGTCAGTTCTTCGGGGTGACGACGGCCCCGAGGGTCTGCGTCTCGATCGTCCCGTCCCGGATCAGGAACGTGTCGGTCGCGAACTCGTAGGCGTTGTCTGGCGTCTCCGCGTGCCAGGTGATGTACGCGATGTCCCCTTCGACGACCTGCTGGTCCCGCTGGAAGTCGACGCCGTTCTGGCCGAACTCCGCGAACAGCCCCTCGAACAGCGTCCGGATCTCGTCGAGGCCGCGGAACGACCCGTTCGTGTTCGTGACGACGACGGAGTCCTCGTCGTAGTCCGCCAGCGTCTCGTCGAGGTCCTGATCCGTGAACGCGGCGAGGTGGTGGTCGAGAACGGACTCCGTCGTGGCCGATGGGCTCGTGGATGCCATGCGTCACCTCGTCTCTTCGACAGCGGCGGAAAACTGCGTATCGGCAGGAAAGCGTCGGTTGCGTATCAGGTGGCTCGGCCGGCGACGCCGGCGTCGGCCACCGCGTCGGTCCTCGTCGCGGTCACTCCAGGACGACGAGCACGTCGCCCATGTCGACGGAGTCGCCCTCGCCGACGAGCACCTGATCCACGACGCCCCCCTTGTCGGCGACCACGTCGTTCTCCATCTTCATCGCCTCCAGCACGCACACCACGTCGCCGGCGGCGACCTCGTCGCCCTCGCTCACGTCGACCGAGAGGATCGTGCCCTGCATCTCCGCGGCGATGGCCTCTCCGTCGCCCTCGATGACAACCTCGTCGTCGTCGTCGTCCGCCTGCGCCACGTCGGGGCGCTCCATCCGTCCGGAGCCGGAGCCGGAATCGCCGCCGTTGGGCGTCGGGATCGCGGGCGCGCCGCGCTCCTCCAGGCTCACGTCGAAGCGCTTGCCGTTCACCTCGACGGTGAACTCGCGCTCGGTGGACTCCTCCCCGGCGTCCGCGTCGCCCCCGAGGTCGGCGTCGCCTGTTCCCCACCGCTCTTGCGCCTCGGTGAACTTCGAGCGGTCGGCCTCCTCGTCGAGGTACTTCGTCGTGTGTTTGCCCGCGACGAACTGCTCGTCGGTGAGCATCAGCCGGTGGAAGGGGACGATGGTGACGACGCCCTCGATGTCGTACTCGGCGAGCGCGCGTCGCGACCGAGCGATGCACTCCTCGCGGTCGCTCCCGTGGACGATGAGCTTCGCGATCATCGAGTCGTAGTCGGTGACGAGGTCGTCGCCCTGCCGGAGCGCGTCGTCGAGGCGGACGCCGATGCCGCCAGGCGGGTCGTACGTGTCCAGGCTCCCCTCGTTCGCGGGCGCGAAGTCGTCGGCGGCGTTCTCGGCGTTGATCCGGAACTCGATGGCGTGGCCCTCCAACTCGACGTCGTCCTGTGAGAACCCGATCTCTTCGCCCATCGCGACCCTGAGCTGCTCTTTCACGATGTCGATACCGGTCAGCTCCTCTGTGACGGTGTGCTCGACCTGGATCCGGGTGTTCACCTCGAGGAAGTAGAAGTTCGTGTCGGGGCCGAGCAGCTCGCCGTCCGCGCGGTCGGTGTCCTCCTCGACGAGGAACTCGACGGTGCCGGCGTTGGTGTAGTCGGCCGCGCGGACGCCGCGGCGGGCGGCCTCGCCGATCTGCTCGCGCAGTTCGTCCGACAGCGCCGGCGACGGCCCCTCCTCGATCACCTTCTGGTGGCGACGCTGGAGCGAGCAGTCGCGCTCTCCCAGGTGACGGACGTTACCGTGGTGGTCGGCGACGATCTGCACCTCGATGTGACGCGGGTTCTCCAGGTAGCGCTCCAGGTACACCGAGTCGTTCGAGAAGTACGCCTCGCCCTCGCGCTTGGCCGAGTCGAGTTGGTCCGCGGCCTCGTCCGCCGACTTGACGACCTTCATGCCGCGACCGCCGCCGCCGCCCTCCGCCTTGATCGCGACGGGGTAGCCGTGTTCGTCGCCGAAGTCGGTGACCGCCTCGACCTCGGTGACGGGGTCGTTCGTCCCGGGGACGATCGGCACGTCGGCCTCTTGCATGATCGTCCGGGCCTTCGTCTTCTCGCCCAGCGACTCCATCGCATCGCCGTCGGGGCCGATCCACGTGATCCCCTCGGCGTCGCCGACCTTCGCGGCGAAGTCGGCGTTCTCCGCCAGGAAGCCGTATCCCGGGTGGATCGCGTCCGCACCGGCCTGTCTGGCGGCGTCGACGATCGCGTCCTGGTCGAGGTAGGAGTCGGCCGCGCGGGCGGGACCCACGTTGTACGCCTCGTCGGCGTATCGGACGTGGCCGCCGTGTTTGTCGGCCTCGGAGTACACGGCGACCGTGTCGATGCCGAGCTCCTCGCAGGCGCGCATCACGCGCACCGCGATCTCCCCGCGGTTGGCGACGAGCACCTTGTCGAATTCCTGAGTTTCGGTCATTCTTGCGAGGTGGTTCTGCAGGCCGTCTACTCAAACCGTCGGTTCGGGATCGTCCGGCAAGCGGGGGTTCACGCGCGACGGGCCGGAAGCGTATGGTGCTCGCGATCGAACCGTGTGGTATGCGCGTCGTCGGCCACCGCGGCTGTCCGGAACTGTACCCCGAGAACACCGCCCTCGCGTTCGGCGAAGCGAGCGCCCGCTGCGACTGGATCGAGTTCGACGTTCGCCGGTGCGGCTCCGGCGAGCCGGTCGTCCTCCACGACGAGACGCTCGCCAGGACCGTCGGCGTCGAGCGCGCGGTCGCGGACCTGTCGCTCTCGGATCTTCGAGCGTACAGCGTCGGCGACTCGGACGAGCCGGTTCCCACGCTCGCAGCGGCGCTGGCGGCGGTTCCAGAGGACACCGTGGTAAACGTCGAACTCAAGGAGGAGGGGCTGGCCGAAGCAGTCGCGGACGCGGCCGACCGCGTCGGCAACGAGGTGGTCGTCTCGTCGTTCTCTCCGGCGGCGCTCCGGGCGACGCAGGCGGCGTCCGGCCTCCCGATCGCGACGGTGACGATGGACCCGGACGCGTGGGAGGACACCCTGGCGCTCGCGACGGAACTGGACGCGGAGTACGTCCACCCGCGATACGACCTCCTGTTCTCGAGGCCCACGCGCGTCGCGGAGGCACACGACCGCGGGCTAGACGTGAACGCGTGGACCCTCAGATCGGCGGAGCCGTTCGACCGGGTGGCCGCCCTCGGTGTCGACGGCGTGATCGTGGACGACCCGGCGTACGCGGGGCGGTAGCGACGCGGAGAGAGGTCGCCCCGGGCTGTCAGAACCGGTCGGTGCGCCCGCTTGCCGTCCACGCGTCCGTCGGGCCCCCCCGCGGAACGCGTGCGCCGCGACCGCCGATGCCCTCGAGTCGGCCGGCGAACGCCCAGCGCTTGCCGTCCCACGTGTCCGCCGCCTCGTCCGCGTCGTCCGCAGCGGCGGCGGCCGCGACCTCGGCGTCGCGGACGTGCGCGCCGACGGCGGCGAGTATCGCGGCCGCCTCCTCGTCGTCGGCGTCCTCGGGGACGGTCAGGCGCTCGGCGACCGGGGAATCGTCGTCGGTCATCTCAGATCGGGATGTTACCGTGCTTCTTGTCCGGAAGCGATTCGCGTTTCGAAGAGAGCATCTCCAGGTCGTCGATGAGCCGCGGACGCGTCTCCGTCGGTTCGATCACGGCGTCGAGAAAGCCCTTGTCCGCGGCGGTGTAGGGGTTCGCGAACTCCTCGCGGTACTCGTCGATCAGCTCCTCGCGCTTCGCCTCGGGGTCGTCGGCGTCGGCGAGTTCGTCGTCGTAGAGGATGTTCACGGCCCCCTGGGGGCCCATGACCGCGATCTCGGCGGTCGGCCACGCGTAGTTCACGTCGCCGCCGATGTGCTTGGAGGCCATCACGTCGTACGCGCCGCCGTACGCCTTGCGCGTGATCACCGTCAGGAGCGGGACGGTCGCCTCCGAGTAGGCGTACAGCAGCTTCGCGCCGTGGCGGATGATCCCGTTGTGCTCCTGATCGGTGCCGGGCATGAACCCGGGCACGTCGACGAAGGTGACGATCGGGAGGTTGAACGCGTCGCAGAAGCGGACGAACCGCGCGCCCTTCTCGGAGGCTTCGATGTCGAGCGTTCCGGCGTTGACGCGGGGCTGGTTCGCGACGACGCCGACCGAGCGGCCGTCGAGCCGGGCGAAGCCGGTGACGATGTTCTTCGCGAAGTCCGCGTGCGTCTCGAAGAAGGAGCCCTCGTCGACGACGCGGTCGACGACGTTCGTGATGTCGTACGGCTTGCGCGGCTCGTCGGGGACGATCGAGGTCAGCTCGTCGTCGCGCCGGTCGGGATCGTCCCACGGGTCCACCCTGGGCGGGTCCTCGACGTTGTTCTGCGGGAGGTACGACAGCAGGCGACGCATGTCGTCGAGCGCCTCCTCCTCGGACTCCTCCGCGAAGTGCGCGACGCCGGAGGTGGAGGCGTGCGTCTGTGCGCCGCCCAGTTCCTCGAAGCTCACCTCCTCGCCCGTGACGGTCTTGATGACCTCCGGGCCGGTGATGAACATGTGGCTGGACTCTTTCACCATGAAGGTGAAGTCCGTGATGGCGGGCGAGTACACAGCGCCGCCGGCACACGGCCCCATGATGCCCGAGAGCTGCGGGATCACTCCGGAGGCCTCGGTGTTGCGTCGGAAGATCTCCGCGTAGCCGGCCAGCGAACTGACGCCCTCCTGGATCCGCGCGCCGGCGGAGTCGTTGAGGCCGACGACGGGCGCGCCCACGTCCATCGCCTTGTCCATCACCTTGCACACCTTCTCGGCGAACACCTCTCCCAGCGAGCCGCCGAAGACGGTGAAGTCGTGGGCGAACACGAACGTCTTGCGGCCGTTCACCTCGCCGTAGCCCGTCACGACGCCGTCGCCCGGGATCTGCTTCTCCTCCATCCCGAACGAGTGGGTGTCGTGGGTGCGGAACTGGTCGAACTCGTGGAAGGTGTCGTCGTCGAGGAAGTAGTCGATCCGCTCGCGCGCGGTCATCTTCCCCTTCTCGTGTTGGGCCTCGATCCGGTCCTCGCCGCCGCCCTTCCGGGCCTCGGCGCGCTTCTCGCGGAGCTCCTCGATTCGGTCCTCCATCGTCACGGCCGGTCACCTCGGTGCGCAGCGGTCATTCGTTGCCGTCAGGTGTGACCACGTGGGCCTTAGGGGTTCCGTAACAGGCCACGGATAGCCAACTCAGGCGTCGTCGAGGAACGCGGCCACGCGCTCGGAGGTCACCTCGACGCGCGCGCCGACCTCGCCGGCGGCGATCGCGCCACAGGCGTTTGCCACGGAGAGCGCCCGTTCGTAGCCGTCGCCGTCGAGTCGGGCCGACAGGAAGCCCGCGGCGAAGGCGTCGCCCGCGCCGGTCGTGTCGACGGCGTCGGTGGCGAAGCCGTCGTGCGTGTAGGTCCGTCCGGCTCCGCGGTCGCGGACCTCCGATCCCGCCGCGCCGTGGGTGACGACGAGCGCCGCGTCCTCGTGCAGCGCGGCGACGCCCGTGCCACCGTCCCCGTCCTCATCGAGCAGGGCGGCCGCCTCGCGCCGGTTACAGAAGATCAGGTCCGAAAGCGGGAGCGTCGCCGAGAAGTCGCGGTCGGCGAAGCGCCGCCCCGGCGCGAAGCTGACGAGCGCGCCGACCTCCCGTGCACGCCGGGCCAGCGCCGCCGCCACCGCCGGCGGCTGGTTCGTCAAGTGGATCAGATCGGTGTCGGTCGTCAGCACTCCCGCGGGGAGGTCGTCGGCGGTGAACGCCTCGTTAGCCCCCTCGTTCGACAGCACCATCACCTCGCCGTCGGCGTCGACGATCAGGTACTTGACCGCCGTCTCGCCGTCGACCTCGACGAGGTGGGCGGTGACGCCCGCCTCGGTCAGTTCGCGGCGCGCGAGCAGTCCCGATTCGTCGTCGCCGACGGAGCCGAACAGCGACGCCTCGGCGTCCAGTCCGGCCAACGCGGCCGCGACGTTCGCGGCGCTCCCGCCGCCGGCCTGGTGGCGACGCCGGATCTTCACCTCCCCGTCCGGTGCCGGCAGGCTGTCGACGATGAGCGTCACGTCCCAGTTCACGTGTCCCGCACAGAGGACGCGCGGTCGGTCCGACGCCCGGGTCATTCGACCCGGTCCCCCGCCCCGGATTCTACCCCGGATCCCGCCCTCGACTCCGGGCCCGACTCGGCGTCCGAACCGGGTTCGGACGCCCGGGCGTCCGGCCGCTCCCAGGGCCGGTCCGCGGTCTCGCCGAACAGTTCGCGCATCAGGGTGACGATGCTCTCGGGCGGGAACTGACCGGACTCGGTGACGATGGCGTCGACGTACCGCGGCGGCGTCACGTCGAACGCGGGGTTGCGGACATCGATGTCGCCGATGGCGTCGCGCGCGTCGTCGTCGATCACCTCGGTCTCGTCGCGCATCTCGATCTCGACGGTGTGGCCGGTGAGCGTGTCCGGATGGAGCTTGATCGTCTGGGCGGCGACCATGATCGGGACGCCGCGCTCGCGGGCGTTGACAGCCAGCCCGGAGGTGCCGATCTTGTTGACGACGCCGCCGTCGGCGGCGATCGAGTCCGCGCCGACGAGCACGTGATCGGCCTCGTCGAGGTAGCGACGCGCCGCCGAGTCGACGACGAGCGTCACGTCGACGCCCATCTCGCGCAGGGCCTCGGCGGTGATGTGCCCCTGGTTCCGGGGGCGCGTCTCCTTGACGATCGCCGAGAGCTCCTTGCCCTGCGCGACGGCGTGCTCGACGCACGAGAGCGCGTCCGTCGAGTGGCAGTGCGTCATCACGGTGTCGCCGTCGCGGAGGCGATTCGCGCCGACGCGCCCGAGGTCGTTTTGCGCGCGGTCGAGTCGGTCTGTGAACGCGGCCGTCGCCGCCAGCAGGGACTCCCGGAGCGCCTCGACATCGTCGCCTTCCATTCGTCCCAGCGTGTACCGGAGGGCGTTCGGGAGCGACACGGCAGTCGGGCGGGTGTCGTACAGCCGACGGCCCGCGCGCCGCATCGTCCGCTCGAACGCCGCCGGACCGTCGGCGTCGACCGCGCGCGCCTGGTCGGCCAGCGCCTCGGCGGCCGCGGCCGCGATGGTCGCCGCGCCGCGCGTCTCCATCGTCGCGATGTCCTCGGCGGTGGACTCGACCGCCGGCGAGAGCGCCGGAGGTGTGTCCTCGGAGTTCATGCCCCTGCGGTTGTCGCCCCCGGGGTATGAGTCCACGGGTCGAGCGTCGCCGCGGTCGCGACGCGGTCGCGGACGGCCGCCCCACCGACGGCTCCGACCGGCGTCCGCGCGCGCTCACTCCGAGAGGAATCGCTCGGCCGCGGCGCGGCATTCGGGCTCGTCGGCGACCGTCGAGAACCCCTCGACCAGCCGCGCGCGCTCGTCGGCGTCGGCGGTCGCCGCCCGGACGTACCGCTTCACCAGCGCCACCGACGGAGCGGGGACCGAACACACAGACTCGGTCAGCCCCGCGACGGCGTCGTTCAGGGCGTCGGGGTCGTCCGCGTCGACGACGCGGTTGCACAGCCCCCAACTGCGGGCCGTCTCGGCGTCGATGGGGTCGCCGGTGAGCGCGAGTTCGAGCAGTCGCTTGCGGCCGCACGCCTCGCCGACGCGCGCGACGGCGTACGGCGGATACGCGCCGATCGTCGCCTCCGGGAGCGCGAACGTCGCGTCCGCGGTCGCGACCGCGAGATCCGCGGCGGCGACGACCTCGAAGCCGCCGCCGTAGGCCGGGCCGTCGACGGCGGCGATCACCGGCACCTCGACCTGCTCGGGACCGAACAGGGCGTCGTACAGCCGGGTGGCGAGCGTCGCCGGCGCGACCTCCTCGCCCAGTCCCGCCACGGAGGCGATGTCGTCGCCGGCGCAGAACGCCTCGCCGGCTCCACGGAGCACGACCGCGCGCGCCTCCTCGGCACCGCGGTCGAGCGCCTCGCGGAACTCCCGGAGGCCGTCGAGCGTCAGGGCGTTGCGCTTCTCGGGACGGTCGAACGTCAGCGTCGCCACCTCGCCGTCCAGGTCGTAACGGATCACGGCGACGTGGTTTCGGTTGCGAGGTGAAAAGCGGGAGGTCGGGTGAGTTCACGATCGACGGTGCGCCGCCGTGATCGCGGCCGCAACCGCCGTTCCCGCAGTCAACAGTCCGAACCCGGGACCGGTCGTCTCGGTCCCCGTTCCCGTCGGCGTCTCGGTCGGCGTCTCAGTCGTCGGCGGGCGCGGCGTCTTCCACCGCGGGCACGTCGATTTCGCCGGCGTCGAGTTCGGCCTCGACCTCGCGGGCCGCCTGCACCATGTTCTCCATCTTGCCGTAGGCGGCCTCGCGGGGCAGGAGCTTCAGTCCGCAGTCGGGGCTGACGGTGAGCTTCTCCGGCGGGACCACCTTCAGCCCCTGCTCGATGTTCGCTTTGATCTCCTCGACCGACTCGACCTCGGCGACGTGGGCGTCGACGACGCCGAGCGCGAGGTCCGGCTGGAAGTTTCCGTCGGCGAACACGCCGATCTGCTTGTAGTCGTCGTTCGCGAGCTCCACGTCGATCTCGTCGATCGGGAACTCGTTGACCTCGGGGTAGACGCGCGAGTAGTCGCCGTAGCAGACGTGGAGGCCGATGCGGACCTCGTCGTCGATGTCGCTGACGATGCGCTCCAGGCACTCGCCGACGATGGCGTGATCGTCGGGCGTCGTCGCCAGCGCGGGCTCGTCGATCTGGACGTAGCGCGCGCCCGCCTCGACGAGCTTCTCGACCTCCTCGTTCACGAGATCGGCCAGGGCGTACGCCAACTCCTCGTCGTCGTCGTACGCCTCGTTGAACGCCCAGTTCGCGAGCGTGTACGGGCCGGTGATCGGCACCTTCACCGGGCGGCTGGCAACGTCGTCGACGAACTCGAACTCGTCGACCAGCCACGGCTCGTCGTACTCGACGTCCTCGACGACCGACGGCTTGTCGAAGTAGTTGTGGCCCCACACCTTCACCGGGCCGTTGAACTCGTAGCCGTCGATGCGCTCGGCGAAGAACTCGACCATCTCCTCGCGGCGCATCTCGCCGTCGACGACCGTGTCGAGGCCGGCGCGCTCGTGCTCGTGTGTGATGACCCGAGAGGCGTCGTCGGTGGCCTCCTCCCACTCGGAGTCGCCGAAGGAGTGGTCGTCGTCCTCGAAGTGGTCGCGGGCGCGATTCAGCCACTTTGGCTTCGGGTACGAGCCGACGACCGTCGTGAGCAGGAAGTGGTCCGACTCGTGGTCGTCGGGGCGGAACTGCTCGCGGTTCTCCGGGTTGCGACTCACGCCTCCACCTCCGTCTCCGCGGCGTCGGCGTCGCCGGCGGCGATCTCGGCCGCTTCCGCCAGCACCGACAGCTTCGCCTGATGCTTGTTCACCGGGAGGTAGAACGGCTCCGTGTTGGTGGTCACGTACGTCGTCTCGAACTCCTGGGCCGGGATCTGGTCGCGGACCCAGTCGACGCGCTCGGCGACCGTTTCCGGATCCTCGACGAGCGTGTTCTGCCCGTCGACGAGGCCGAGCGCGATGTCGTCGGCCGTGCCCAGTTCGTTGATGCACTCCAGGTTCGCCTCCCGGTCGGCGGCGACGAAGTCGAAGCCGACGGCGTCGACGCCGGCGTCCATGAGGTGGGCGTACGCCGTCTCCTCGAACGCCTCCCAGTACGTGTGGACGACCACGTCGGCGTCGGTCGCGCCCGCGACGCGGTCGATCGTCTCGCTCGCCAGTTCGTTCAGGTCGTCGTCCGGGGCGTTCGTCACGTAGGAGGGCTCGAGCAGGAACAGCGTCTCGTGGGCGGGGAACGCCTCGACCTCGTCGGCGAGGAAGTCGCCGACCGCGTCGAGGAACTCCGCCGCGTCGCCGTAGTGCTCGTCGCTCGCCAGGTCGGCGAGGGTGTACGGACCCGGGAGAACGGCCTGGAGCGCGTCGTCGTCGCCCGCGAGGTCCGCCGCCGCGGTCAGTTCCTCGGCCACGTCGCCGGAGGCGGTCAGCTCGCCGACGACTCGCGGGTCGCGATAGAAGTTGTTGTTGTCGTAGTAGCGGACGATCCCGCCGGTCTCCACGTTGTCGTGGACGGTCAGCGGGTGCGCGAGCATGTCGTCCCACCGGCCCTGACCTTCGACGATCCGGTCGACTCCGGCCTCGCGCTGGTCGGCGACGAACTCGGCGCGCACGTCGTCGTACGCCTCGGCGATCGCCGCGCCCTCGTCGCCGTCGATGAGGTCGTGTTTCTGGTGCCCCTTCAGGTCGGAGAGTTCGCCCTTCGCCCAGTCCGGGAGCGGATACAGCCCCGGCGTGGTGGCGACTACGTCAGTCATCGGTAGAGCGTACGAAATACCGAAGCATAATACTTGTCGTTCGTATTGATGCTTTAGAGTAATCTCCTCTCGCGGTCACGGCCGCGCTGTCGGAGTCACTCCCGGTGGCGAAGCGCGAGGATCGACAGCGTCTCGAACGGATACGACTCCTCGGCTACGGTTTCCGCGTTGAGACCGCGGTCGACGGCGTACTCGACCACCTCGGGGAACCCCGTCAGCGAAGAGACGAGCAGCAGGGCGACGCCGCCGGGCGCGAGCGCGCGCGGGAGGTCGTCGAGGAACGGTTCGATCAGCGCTCGACCGGTCTCGCCGCCCGACAGCGCGACCTCCTGCCAGTCGTCCCACTCGTTGTCCGGGTCCGTCGGGAGGTACGGCGGATTGAACAGCACCGCGTCGAGCGCGCCGTCGCCGAACGGTGCGAGGAGGTCCCCGCGAACGGCCTCGACGCCCCGGCCGCGAGCCCGCTCCGTGGCGTGGGGGTTCACGTCGCTGCCGATCACGCGGTCGGCGTCGCCGTCGGCGGCGACCCGCTCTGCGACCCACCCGGATCCGGTTCCGACCTCCAGGGTCACGCCGCGGGCGTGCTCGACGGCGGCCTCGGCGAGCAGGCCCGAGTCCTCGGCCGGTTCGTACACCGGTGCGTCCAGTCCGCGGCGCTCGGCGAGCGCGTCGCGGGTGTCGTCGCCGTCGACGTCGTCGCCGACCCCGTCACCGCTCCCGTCGCCGTCTCCACGGCGGTCCCCGTCAGGCATCGTCCGACCCGTCGGTACCGCCGTCGTCGGTCGCGGTGTCGGAGTCGCCTCCGGCCTCGCCCCCGGCCTCGCCGTCGGGGTCGATCGGTTCGTCGCCGGCGGCGACCCGGAGTCCGTCCGTCCCGGGACGCGCAGACAGTTCGCGCTGGGGGAACGGGATCTCGATGCCCGACTCGTCGAACGCGCGCTTGACCGCGAGGGTGACCCGGGTGCGCGCCTTCCACATCTTCCTGGCGCTTGGGTTGTCGATGTAGAAGCGCAGTCGCAGACCGACGGCGTCGTCGTCGAAGCCGGTGAGTACGACGTGTGGGTCCGGAGCCGACAGCACGAGATCGATGTCCGTCATCGCTTCCTCGGCGATCTCGATCGCCTCGTCCACGTCGGCCGCGTAGTCGACCCCGACGTCGAGATTGAGCCGGAGTCGTCCCCTGCGCGAGCGGTTCACGACGTCGGTGTCGGTGACGAGATCGTTGGGGATCATCACGTACTCGTCGTCGAAGGTTCGGATCTGGGTGTTGACGATCGTGATGTCGGTGACGACGCCCTCCTGGTCGCCGATGACGACCCAGTCGCCCAGCTCGAACGGCCGCGAGAACAGGACGACGAAGCCCGCGAGCACGGCCCCGAGCGTCTGTCTGGCCGCGAGGCCGAGGACGATGCCGGCGAAGCCGGCACCGACGAGGAGGCTTCCGGGGTTGACGCCCCAGACGGCGAACACGACCATCAGCGCGATCGCGTACACGGTCACCTGGACCACGTGGTGGGCGATCTCGCTTTGGTGATCCGACAGCGCGCTGCGCTGCCGCCCGACCTTCCTGATGGTCCGTTTCGTGAGGCGGGTGAGAAGCGTCGCGCCCGCGAGAATACCGAACGTCAGCACCGCCCGCGCGACGTTGCGGCCCGTGAATATCTCTTCGGGGAGCGCGGTTCCGACGAGCGACACGCCCCGCCAGACGACGATCACGAACAGGCCGAACGCCGCGATGGACGACGTGACGACGACCGCCTGGGCCGATTCGACGAGCAGGTCGCGGTCGTCGAGGCGGTCCTTGAGGAGCGGGCCGGCCCGACGGACGCCGACGACGAGCGCCGCCAACACCAGCGCCGCGAGGGCGGTGACGAGGATCTGCGCGCCGGTGGTCGCGACGAGCGACTGGATCCACGTGACGAGGTCGGTCAGCGCCGCGGCGGTCGCGTCGCCGCCGGGAACGGCCGGCGTGGCGGTTCCACCGACCGGCGTAGGCGAGGGCGTGGGCGAGGGGGTGGGAGTCGACTGCGTCACTGTCCCGGGCCGATCTCGGTCGTCTCGCGAGCCAACTCCGCCAGCGCCGCGAACGACGCCGGCGGGAGGTCGCCCGGTCGGCGCGCGAGGAGGTCCTCGTCGGCGGCCGCGACGACGGCGTCGGCGTCGGCCAGCCCCGAGATGTGCGCCGTGTTCCTGATCGCGTTGCGGACCGTCTTGCGTCGCTGGGTGAACAGCGCCTTCACGAACCGGAGGAAGAACGCCTCGTCGCCGATGGTGTAGTCGGGGTCCCGCGGGAGACAGCGGACGACCGCGCTGTCGACGCGGGGTTGCGGGTCGAACGCTTCCGGCGGGATACACTCGACGATCTCGGCGTCGGCGTAGTGCTGAGTCGACACCGACAGCCGGCCGTACTCGGGGGTCCCCGGCTCGGCGACCATCCGGTCGGCGAACTCCGCCTGGAACATCAACACCAGCGGCCGCCCGAGCGGGAGGAGTCGAAACGCGATCTCCGAGGAGACGCCGTACGGGAGGTTCGACACGGAGGCGGTGAACTCCGGAAGCGCCACACCGAGGGCGTCGCCCGAGACGACCTCGAGTCGGTCGTCCGCGACGGCGTCGGCGAACTCCTCGCGCAGGAACGCCGCCAGGTCGCGGTCGCGCTCGACGACGGTCACGCGCTCGCCCGCGGCGAGCAGTCGGTCGGTGAGCGCGCCGGTGCCGCCGCCGATCTCAAGCAGGTGCGAGCGGTCGGCGTCGTCGGGGAGGTAGCCCGGCAGCCGGTCGAGGACGCGGTCGTCCACGAGGAAGTGCTGGTCGCGGTCGGGGTCCCCCCGGACGCCCGCGCGCCGACGGAGGTCGTCCGGGTCGCGAGACCGGGAGTCGGCGTCAGTCATTGCTCGGGGTTGGAAACCGGCGGGTGTAAATCCGTCCATCACGGCCGAGTCGCCGGCGCGGTCGGAGTCGCGCTCGCGGCGCGGCCACGGCTCGGTCGTCGCCCCGCCCGGTCGCCGACCGGTCAGCCCTTGTTCGCGGTCGGCGCGTCCACGCCGACGAAGATCCGGTACTTCAGGTCGTCGTCGCGTAACTCCTCGAGCACGCGCTCGGCGAGCGTCTCCTG
Source organism: Halobaculum sp. CBA1158 (assembly GCF_021431925.1). Taxonomy (NCBI): domain Archaea; kingdom Methanobacteriati; phylum Methanobacteriota; class Halobacteria; order Halobacteriales; family Haloferacaceae; genus Halobaculum; species Halobaculum sp. CBA1158. The sequence continues at coordinate 1,594,447 of NZ_CP090371.1, forward strand.
TGGGTCGTGGAGCCCCGAGACGCGCTCGCTCAGGTCCTCGAACGACTCGAACGGGCCGCGCTTTCGCGCGTCGAGGACGTTGTTTCGGAGCTTCTTGCCGATCCCGGGGAGGAGATTCAGCTGGTGGAGGCGCAACGAGATCGGTTCGGCGTCGTTGAAGAAGTCGACGAAGCGTCGCTCGTCGGCCGCGATGACCTCGGAGACGACGTACTCCAACTCCTGGCGCGCGCCCCGATTCAGGTCGTCGTAGCCCACGTCGCGGACGCGCTCGATCCCGGAGGCCGTGTCGGGATCGACGCGGACGCGGTCGCCGATGCCGAACTCGGCGTCCTCGCTCAGTTGGAACTCGAACAGCCGGAAGTCGCGGTCGCCGAGCGCGTACGCGACCGGCGTGCGTCGGTGTTGGGGGCGGTCGTCGTCGGCGCGGCCGTGCGGAAGGAACTCGAGGACGATCGCGTGCACAGCGTCTTCGTCCTCGCCCGCGTCAGCCGCGTCGCCTCCCGCGTCCGCGTCGGCCGCAGCGGGGTCGTCGTCGACCTCGCCGCCGTCGGTGACCGCGTCGCCATCGGGGGGCTCGCCGTCGGGTCCGCCGTCGTGTGCGTGAGTCATGCCTCGGCGTAAGTCGTCGGTCGTGATAAAAGGTCGTCGCCGCCGTCGGATGCCGGGCACGACGCGGCGGGGATGCGCCGAGTCAGCGGGCGTGGTCAGGCGTACTTCGCGACGACGTTCAGTATCTCGTCGAGCTCGTCGCCGTCGAGCGCGTACCGCTCCTGTGCGTACACGGAGCGAAGCTCCGCGCGGTCGCGCGGGAGCAGGTCCGCGATCTTGTACGCCTGCGGCTCGTCCACCTTCTCCAGCTCGAGCAGCTCCTCGACCAGCTCCAGCGACTCGTCGGCGTCGAGGAACGCGAAGCGGTTGACGTGCTCGACCGCGCGCGCAAGCTCGTAGCGCATCTCGCGGTCCTCGTCGGTCGCGCGGTCGTCCTCGACTTCGAGCAGGAGCCGCTTCGTCTGCGAGACGGTGAGGTACTCCTCGTCGAGTTTCTCCTTGAAGATCGTCATCGCGTCACTCGGTTTGCGCGTTCAGGTGAGCGGGCTTGGCGATGATCGTCTTGGCGGTGTCGCCGTCGACGATCTCGACCTTGAACGCCGTTCCCTGCTTGCCGATGACGGTACCGGTGTGGCCGTTGAACCGCGGGTGGAAGCGGCCGTCGGGGATCGACGGGTCCAGCGAGAGGTGGACCTTCTGTCCCTCGTCGAACTCCGCGATCGCCCGCTGGGGCGGCGATGTGCCGCGGTCGCGGGGGTCGTTCGAGAGCTTTCCTCGCGTGCTGTGAAGGGGGCCGTTCGAGCTCGGCATAGTCGTGCGCACGTCTTCTTCCGTCCGGGGTATAAACCCCGCGTTCCGCGCCCCGGGTGGGGCGGAGTCACACGGGAGACGCCGGTGGCGTCGCTCGCCCGTCGGCACCGATCACGCGCCGATGTACTCCTCGTTGATCTCGTACTCGCCGCGGTCGTTCTCGACGAGGTACTCCCCGTAGTAGGGGACGCGGTCGGCGACGACCTCTCGGAACGCCTCCCGGATCTCGGGCTTCGTCATCTCGCCCATCGACTTCAGGTCGTCGTTGCGGTTGAGACAGCCCTTGAGGTATCCCTCGTGGGTGACTCGGACGCGGCCGCAGTTCGCGCAGAAGTCGGCGTTTTCGACGGGGTCGACGATCTCGACCATCCCGAGCCCGGCGGCGTCGGGGGAGTCGGCGCTGGCCGCGTCGGCGTCGCCGACGTAGTAGCGCTTGCGGTCGTGCATCTCCCGGTGCTCGACGCGCACCGCGATGTCCGAGAGCCAGTCGTGGACGCGCCCGATGTCGATGTTCCACTCGGGCCTCCCGGTCAGCTCCGGCATGTACTCGATGAGCTGGAGCTGGAGCCCGTCGTTCTCGGCGACGTGGTCGACCATTCCCTCGACGTAGCCGGCGGTGTGCTCGAACACGACCATGTTGAGCTTCACCGGGTCGAGGCCGGCGTCGACGGCACAGCGCACGCCCTCGAGCACCTGCTCGTAGGCTCCCGACTTGGTTATCTCCGCGAACGCGTCGGGGTCGAGGGCGTCCTGCGAGACGTTGACGCGGTCGAGCCCGGCGTCGACGAGGTCCTCGGCACGACCCGGAAGGAAGGTACCGTTGGTCGTCATCGAGGTCTCCATCGACTCCGGCGTCCGTCGGATGATCTCCTCCAGGTCGTCCCGAAGCATCGGCTCGCCGCCGGTGAACTTCACCGCGTCGACGCCGAACTCGGCGGCGACCTCCAGGAAGCGGACCACGTCGTCGGTGGACATCTCGTCGTCTTGAGCGTCCATCGGCCCGCGCGTGTCCCCCAGTCCCTCGTTGTGGCAGTAGACGCAGTCGAAGTTGCACCGGTCGGTGAGCGAGACGCGTACCCCCGTCACCTCCCGCCCGAAGTCGTCGACCAGCGGTGTCGGCATTATGTAGCAATCTTCGTTCGCTCGTACTTGAACGTGTGGGACGTTCGGGACAAATAGTAATTGTTTGTGGTTACCATCGACGTTTCTACAAAGATACATCGGTCGCCGTTCGGCGGTGCGATGTCACCCCGTGGGAAACCCTTATTCGGGGCGCTCGCCGACAGGCGGACATGGATGAAGCCGCCGTACGCGAGCGACTCGCGGGCGTCGAGGACCCGGACCTCGGCGACGACATCGTCTCGCTCGGCCTCGTGAACGCGGTACAGGTGGACGACGAGGAGGGCGTGATCAGGGTGTCGCTCGCGCTCGGTGCGCCGTACGCCCCGAACGAGACGGCCATCGCCGAGGAAGTTCGAGACGCGCTGGCGGACAGCGACTACGCGCTGGACATCTCCGCGAACGTGGAGTCGGATCTCGACTCCGGGGAGGAGGTGCTCCCGAACGTCAAGAACGTCATCGCGGTCGCCTCCGGCAAGGGCGGCGTCGGGAAGTCGACGGTCGCTGTGAACCTCGCGGCCGGACTCTCCCAACTGGGCGCACGCGTCGGGCTGTTCGACGCCGACATCTACGGGCCGAACGTCCCGCGGATGGTCGACGCCGACGAGGCCCCGCACGCGACCGACCAGGAGACGATCATCCCGCCGCAGAAGTTCGGGATGAAGCTGATGAGCATGGCGTTCCTCGTCGGCGAGGACGACCCCGTCATCTGGCGGGGGCCGATGGTCCACAAGCTGCTCACGCAGCTCGTTGAGGACGTGGAGTGGGGCGCGCTCGACTATCTCGTGCTCGACCTGCCGCCGGGCACCGGCGACACTCAGCTCACTATCCTCCAGACGCTTCCGCTCACGGGGGCTGTGATCGTCACGACCCCCGAGGAGGTCGCCCTCGACGACGCGAACAAGGGCCTGCGGATGTTCGGCAAGCACGACACGAACGTGCTCGGGATCGTCGAGAACATGTCCGGGTTCGTCTGTCCCGACTGCGGCAACGAACACGACATCTTCGGCAAGGGCGGCGGCAAGCAGTTCGCCGCCGACAACGACCTCCCGTTCCTGGGCGGGATCCCCCTGGACCCGTCAGTCAGGCAGGGGGGCGACGGCGGCGCGCCGGTCGTCCGCGAGGACGACGCCGGCGAGGTCGCCGACGCGTTCAGGCTCGTCACCGAGAACGTCGCGAACAACGTCGGCGTCGTCCAGCGCCGGAAGGCGAGCCGGCGCGCAGAGCGCGAGTCGCCGACGCAGTAACGCGAGCGGGTCCCAGCCCGACCCGAGACGAGGCGGGACGGAGACACACCGGTTTTCACGAGCTTCCGACGAGTCGGAAAGGGCTTAGCCGACGGCGCGACGAACGCGGGACATGACCGACGGTGACGACGACTGGCAGCTCGCGCCCGACTCGGATCGGGAGTTCGCCGACGACCCGGAAACGAGAGCGTTCCTTCGCGCCGTCGCCGAGGACGTCCGCGGCGACTCGGGCGAGTCGAAACAGCTCTCGGCGATCCTCTATCGCGTCTCGGACCTGTACGACCCCGACGAGGACACCTCGCCCGAGGAGATCTACCTGAACGTTCGCCGGATCATGCAGATCAAAGAACGCGGTGGGCTGGAGCGGGACTGACCGGGCTCGGCGGATCGACTCCGCTCGGGCGCGGCCGTGGTCCGAGGGGGGCAGGGTCGACGTGAACACCTATTGTCGCGTGGGGGAAACGGGGAGGCGAACTGAATGTCCGAAGACCCGTCGTCGAGCCGCCCGTCGGGCGATCCGAGCGCGAGTCCGGTCGAGCGTCACGAACCCACGATCGAAGGCCTCTTCACCGATCTACGGGGGCTGACGGCGGAGGCGGACGATCCCGAGACCCGCGAGGAGGTCAGAGACGTCGAGGAGCTGCTCGCGGAGGCCCACGAGCGGGGGATCATCGAGTCGGGGGTTCGCACCCTCGACGCCCGCGACGCCGCAGAGGCGTTCGTCGGGAGCGTCATCTTCGCGTCGCCGCTCCTCGTCGAGGACGGCGTCTTCGACATCGCCGATCATCTCTTCGGGTTCACCCTCCACGGCGTTCCGGTGTTCCTGATCGCCAACACGGCGTTCGTCGTGTTCATGACGTACGCGCTGCTCGAGTGGACTGGCCAGAACAAAACGGAGGCGCAGACGCTGTTCGGGGTCGTCCCGCTGCGCGTGTTCATGACGCTCACGGTCTCGTTTCTCGTGGCCGCAGTCCTGATGACCGTCTGGGGGCGGGTCGGGAGCTGGGCGTCGCCGATCGAGGCGATCGCTCGCATCAACGTGATCTGGACCGTGGGGTCGCTGGGGGCGGCACTCGGCGACATCCTCTCGGACGCCGATCCCGCTCCGTCCGTCATCGCACGGACTGAATCGGTCCGAGACGACCCCCGACACGGAGCCCGGAGTAGGGTCGGTGGCGTTCGGTCGGACGACGACCGGGACGCGGTCGGGAGCCTGAGTGACAGCGCGCTCCTGGAGGCGATCCACGAGGAGTTCGACGATCTGGAGTCGGTCGTCGACGACTTCGCCCAGCGGTCCGAGGTCAACCGGATCAGGGGGGCGGCGATCGAGGCGACACTCGACGACGTGTTCGGCGACAGGATCCAGAAGTACACCTCGCGCGACATCGCCGAGGCGTTCGTCGGCAGCATCTTCTTCTCGATCCCGTTTCTGGTCGAGGACGGCGTCTTCGACGTCGCGGCCTTCTTTCTCGCGTTCCGGCTCGAGTTCTTCCCGGTGTACTTCCTCGCGAACACCGCGTTCGTCCTCCTGATGGTCCACTCGCTCGTCTACTGGGCGGGACCGCAGGACGTGCGAGAGCTGCGACCGATCTTCGGCTACGTCCCACGGCGGCTGGTCGGGACGGCGCTCGTCTCGTTTTTGACCGCGGCCGCGCTCATGACGATGTGGGGGCGCGTCGAGAACTGGGAGGACCCGGTCGTGGCGTTGGCCCGGATCAGCGTCGTCTGGACGGTCGCGTCGTTCGGGGCCGCGCTCGGGGACATCCTGCCCGGGGAGAGCTCGGGGGACGACATCAACGACGACATCGCGGCGCTCGGGGACGCGACCGACGACGAACTCTGAACGCGACCCAGATCATCGCACCCTCCAAAGCCCGGCAGCGAGGCTCGGGAGGGTCCGATGAGTGTTCGGGCACGACGAACGAGAGCGCCCACAGCACCGCCCGCGCGAGGCGCTCGACGGCGGGGTCCGGATCGATCGAACGCTCCGCGCTTACGTGGGAGTCGGATCCACCGGGGATCCGACGACCCGAACGCGCCCTCTACTGGAAGGTCCGACCCAGTTCGGTCTCGGACTGCTCGCGGGGTTCCGTGCTCTGGAACCGCTGTTCGATCTCCTCGTAGCGCTGTCTGGTCTCGTCGGTGACGGAGGGGTTCACCTCGTCCAGGGCGTCCTCGAAGTGGGCCATCGTCACGCGGACGTTGCCGACGGAATCGTCGACCTCTTCGGGCGAGACCGACTGGATGAACTCCCGCGAGGCGTTCATCGACGCCTCGCGGCAGACGGCTTCGATGTCGGCCCCGACGTATCCCTCGGTCCGGCGCGCCAGCGCGTTGAGGTCCACGTCGTCCGCCAGCGGCTTGTGGTCCGTGTGGACCTCGAAGATCTTCCGGCGGCCGTCCTCGTCGGGGACGGGGACGTGGACGTGCCGGTCGAGCCGTCCCGGGCGAAGCAGCGCGCTGTCGATGAGGTCCGGACGGTTCGTGGTCGCGATGACGACCACGTCCTCCAGCGTCTCGAGACCGTCGAGTTCGGTGAGGAGCTGGGAGACGACGCGCTCGGAGACGCCCGAGTCGCTGGAGTTGCTCCCGCGCTCGGTCGCGATCGCGTCGATCTCGTCGAAGAAGACGATCGTCGGCGAGTTCTCGCGCGCCTTGCTGAAGATCTCGCGGACGCCCTTCTCGGACTCGCCCACGTACTTGTTCAACAGCTCCGGCCCCTTCACCGAGATGAAGTTGGACTCGGACTCGTTGGCGACGGCCTTCGCCAGCAGGGTCTTCCCCGTCCCCGGCGGGCCGTACATCAGTACGCCCTTGGCCGACTCCATGTCCATCTGCTCGAACACCTCGGGGTAGTCGAGGGGCCATTGGATCGTCTCGCGGAGCCGCTCTTTGGTGCCCTCGAGTCCGCCCACGTCGCCCCACGTCACGTCGGGCACCTCGACGAACACCTCCCGGAGCGCGGACGGCTCGATGCCCTTCAGCGCCTCCTTCATGTCGCGGCTCGTGATCTCGATCGACTCGAGGATCTCCGCGTCGATCTCGTCTTCATCGAGGTCGATCTGTGGCCGGATACGACGGATGGCGTTCATCCCAGCCTCCTTCGCCAGGCTGGCGATGTCCGCGCCGACGAAGCCGTGGGTGGTCTCGGCGTACTCGTCGATGTCGATGTCCTCCGACAGCGGCATGTTCCGGGTGTGGACCTGGAGGATCTCCTTGCGGCCGTCGCGGTCGGGCACGCCGATCTCGATCTCGCGGTCGAAGCGACCGCCGCGGCGCAGCGCCGGGTCGATGGCGTCAACGCGGTTGGTCGCGCCGATGACGACGACCTCGCCGCGCTCCTCGAGCCCGTCCATCAGCGAGAGCAGTTGGGCCACGACGCGGCGTTCCACGTCGCCGCCGGCCTCCTCGCGCTTGGGCGCGATGGAATCCAGTTCGTCCATGAAGATGATCGCGGGGGCGTTCTCGGCGGCCTCCTCGAACACCTCACGCAGTTGCTCCTCGGACTCCCCGTAGTACTTCGACATGATCTCGGGGCCCGAGAGCGTCTGGAAGTGCGCGTCGATCTCGTTGGCGACGGCCTTCGCTATCAGCGTCTTCCCCGTGCCCGGCGGGCCGTGGAGGAGCACGCCCTTCGGCGGCTCGATACCGAGGCGCTTGAACAGCTCCGGGTGCCGCATCGGCAGCTCGATCATCTCGCGCACCTGCTCAAGTTCGTCGTCGAGGCCGCCGATGTCCTCGTAGGCGACGTCCGGCGTCTCCGCGCCGCCGCCTGTCGCCGACTCGGCGATCTGTTCGGCGGGCTTCTCGGAGATGTCGACCTCCGTCGAGTCGGTGATGACGACGGTACCGGTCGGCTCGGTGGACGCGATCTTCAGCGGGACGGCCTGCGAGCCGCCGCCCATGAGCCCGAGTCCGAGGGGGAACCGGATGGTCTGCCCCTGCGTGACCGGCTGGCCCGAGAGCTTGTCGCGGATGATCGAGCCGACGTTGCCGCGTATCCCGAACTGCTGCGGGAGCGCGATCGTGATCCGGTCGGCGGGCTCTACGTCCGCGGCCTCGATCGTCACTCTGTCGTCGATACCGACGCCGGCCTCCTGGCGGAGTTGACCGTCGATACGGACGACGCCCGTGTTGTCGTCCTCCGGATACCCCGGCCAGACGCGGGCGATCGCCGTGGAGTCGCCCTCGATTCGAATGTAGTCCCCGCCCGAGAGATCGAGTTCCTCGGCGGCGACGCGGTCGATAGCGGCCAGGCGACGCCCGGCGTCCTTCTGTTTCAGCGGTTTGACTGTGAGTTTCATGCGGTCTGGATCGTGAGTACGCCGTTCTCGATGTCAACGTTTGCGGCCGGACCGGGAAGTTCGAACTCGAACTCCTCGTCATTCTCGTCGCCCGCGATGACGACGATCGCAGTTCCGTCGACGGTGTCGACGGAGACGTCCTCGTCGGCCGCGTTCAGATCCGCCGCGACGACGGTCCCGTCCGCGTAGTCGTACCGCCGGACGAACCGGTCGCGGCGGTCGGTGAATTGGCGTTGTGTCATGTCTATTCCTAACCCAAGGTAATGCGGCTAAGTATATAAACATATCGTCCATGAATCGCAGTAAGGCGGCCGTTCTACCCGAGAGACGTTGTGTAGCAGTTCACGACCGTCGGGAGCGAAGTCGAGAGAGGCATCGACGTCGTCGCCGGCCAATTTAAGCCCCGGCCGCGGCGACGTATGGTATGCGAACCGTCGACCACCACGGCAGGCGAACGGCGTATCGGGTCCTCGGCGAGGACCCGGACGACGGTATCGACGCCGATCGCAGCGGAGACGCCGAGCAGCCTCCCGACAGCGACGTTCCCGGCGTGCTGTGCGTCCACGGGAGCGGCGCGACCGGAGAGCTGTGGGTCGGACTGTCCCGGCTCGCCGATCGTGCGTCCGTGGCGGCGCTCGATCTCAGCGGTCACGGCGACAGCGACGACGTGGACGCCGCGCCCGGACCGGAGACGCTGGAGGCGTACGCCGCCGACGTGGTGGCCGTCGCCGAGGCGACAGACGCCTCGGTGCTCGTCGGGAACTCCCTGGGCGGCGCGGTCGCGATGTGGGTCGCGTTGGAGCGCGACCTCGAGATCGATGGCCTCGTCCTCGCCGGGACGGGCGCGAAACTAACGGTCCTCGATGATCTGCTCGTGTGGCTGCGCGAGGACTTCGAGCGCGCCGTCGAGTTCCTCCACGAGGCCGACCGGCTGTTTCACGACGCCGACGACGCGACCCTCTCGCGGTCCCGAGAGGCCATGCGTGAGGCCGGCCGTGCGACCGTCGAGCGCGACTTCCGTACCTGCCACTCGTTCGACGTTCGGGACCGACTCGACGAGATCGACGCCCCGACCCTCGCGATAGTCGGCGAACACGACGGACTGACGCCGCCGCGATACCACGAGTATCTCGCCGCCGAGATCTCCGACTGCTCGCTGCGGGTTCTCGACGACGCCGCTCACCTCGCGATGCTCGAACGTCCCGTCGCATTCGGCGATTCGGTCGCCGAACTGCTCGACCGGGTGTAGCCGCTTCCGAGCGAGAGTTCAAATGGGATGACGGGACCACGGCCGCCGTGGCGAACTGAGCCGCTCCGGAACGGCTCGCGGGTGCGCGGCCGACCGTTCCGGAGGCGAGCGGGGCCGCCTGTCAGCCAGAATCGGGAGACGAGTCAGTAGACGTCGTCCACGTCGTCTTCGACGTGGCTGTGTTCCTCGGCCGGGAACTCCCCGTTCTCGACCTCCCGCTTGTACGCGCCGATCGCCTCTGCCATCTCCCCGCGGAGGTCCGCGTACTGCTTCGAGAACGGCGGCGACCACTCGTCGAGGCCGAGCACGTCCGTGATCACGAGCACCTGTCCGTGCGTGTCCGAGCCCGCGCCGATGCCGATCGTCGGGATCTCGAGCGCCTCGGTGATCTGTTCGGCGAGGTTCGCGGGGACGTGCTCGAGCACCAGCGAGAACGCGCCGGCGTCCTCGTGTTCGCGGGCGAGCTCGAGCATTCGTTCGGCGGCGTCCGCGTCGGTGCCCTGCCGCTGGTAGCCGCCGGTCTCGTTCACGTGTTGGGGAGTCAATCCCAGGTGTGCCATCACGGGAATACCGAGTTCCGTGAGTCGACGCGTCAACTCGACGGTATGCGCACCGGACTCGAGCTTCACAGCGTCCGCGTCCGCCTCCTTCAGCATTCGACCGGCGTTCTCGACGCTCTCTGCCTCGTCGACGCCGAAGGAGAGAAACGGCATGTCGGCGACGACGAGCGCGTCGTCGGTCGCGCGAGCGACGGCCCCGGTTCGACTGCGCACCTCCTCGAGGGTGACGGGCAGCGTGGAGTCGTGACCGAGCACGGCGTTGCCCATGGAGTCGCCGACGAGAACGATGTCGATACCGACGTCATCGACGACGGCGGCGGTCGGGGCGTCGTACGCCGTGAGCATCGTGATCGGCTCGTCTGCCGCCCGCTCGCGGATGTCCCGCGTGGTGACCATAGCTCCGGGTTCGTGAGGCCACCCGATTAATCCGTGCGATCCGGACGAGGCTTCGTGATCCGAACGGCGTGAGCGGCGGGTCTCCCGGTCGTTGGCATCGCCGCCGGTCGAAACCGACACGGCTTACCCGATCGGGTCGAACTCCCGCCCGTGCCCGAGCGCGTCGAGACGACCGATCCCGAAGGGGTCGACTACGGCTGGGTGATGCAGACGACGTTCGTCCTCACGGTCACGTTCGGGGCGCTTGTCGTCGCCGCGCTGTCGGCGTTCGTCACCCTGCCCACGTGGGGCGCACGCGCCGGGTTCGCGATCCGTGTCGGCGCGGTGATCTGGATCGTCACCGCGGTCGCCGTGTTCTACTACGAAAAGACCGTCCGAGCGTGAGTCGGCGAACGGCGCGAACCGCTCCCCGGCTACGCCCACCGGAAGTCGACGCCGGCGCGCTCCGCCGTCGCGGCGTCGCGCTCGGAGTCGCCGACGAACAGCCCGTCCGCGGGCGCGACGCCGAGGCCGTCGAACGTCGCCAGCAACGGCTCGGGGTCGGGCTTGTACGTCGCGACCGAGTCGCGACCGACGACGCTTCGAACGTGATCCGCGATCCCGTGTCGGTCGAGCGCGGTTCGACACGCCATCTCGCAGTTGAGCGAGCACACGCCCGTCGGCACCGACAGCGGGAGGTGATCGGCGCGGGGAAGCCGGGCAGAGGCGGCCGCGCCGGCGGTCTCGTGGTCCGCGAGCACCGCCTCCAGGTCCGAGCGGAGGTCGACCGCGTCGGCGCGCTCGAGGAGCCCCCACAGGTCCGCGCCGGCGGCGTCGTGTCCCGCGCGCTCGAACAGTTCGACCGCGTCGGCGGCGGCGGCGTCCCAGTCGACAGCGAGGTCGACGAGCGTGCCGTCGAGGTCGAACACGACCGCGTCGTAGCCGGCGTAGTCGTCGCCGGCGTTCGCATCCGCGGCCACCGCCTCAGGTGAGTCGGCGGGTCCGGTCACGGGTTACAACAGCTCCCGAGCGATGATCGTCTTCTGGATCTGGGTCGTCCCCTCGTAGATGGTGGTGATCTTCGAGTCCCGGTAGAACCGTTCCACGTCGAACTCGCTCATGTAGCCGTAGCCGCCGTGGAGCTGGATCGCGTCGTTGGTCACGTCCACGGCCGACTCGCTGGCGAAGTACTTCGCCATCGACGCCGCCAGCCGGGGGTCCTCGCCGGCGTCGGACTGGCGGGCCGCCTCGCGGACGAGCAGGCGCGACGCCTGTACCTTCGTCGCCATCTCTGCAAATGTGTTCCGGACCGACTCGATCTCGCCGATCGGCCGGTCGAACTGTTCGCGCTCGCCGACGTACTCTCGGGCCTCGTCGAGCGCCGCCTGCGCGAGCCCGACCGCCTGCGCGGCGATGGCGATCCGGCCGCCGGTGAGCGTCTCGAACGCCGCCGAGAGCCCCTTCCCCTCCTCCGTGAGCCGGTACCGTTCGGGAACGCGCACGTCCGAGAACTGCATCCCGACGGTGTCGGAGGCGCGCAGGCCCAACTTCTCCTCCTTTTTTCCGACGGCAACGCCGTCGCGATCGGCGGGGACGAGGAACTGGGTGATCGAGCCGTCGTCAGCGGGATCGGTCTTCGCGAAGACGATGTACACGCCGGCGCGCTCGCCGTTCGTGATCCACTGCTTCTCGCCGTTCAGGACGTACTCGTCGCCGTCGCGTTCGGCGGTCGTGCTCATCTGTGCGGGGTTCGAGCCGGCGTCCGGCTCGGAGAGGCAGAACGCGCCGACGGGTCGACCGTCGACCATCTCGGGGAGCCACTCGTCTCTGACCGCCTCCGAGCCGAAGTTCGCGATACAGGAGGTGGCGAGGCAATGTACAGAGAGGGCGGTCGCGACCGCGAGCTGTCCGTACGCGAGTTCCTCGTTCACGACCGCGTACGTCGAGCGATCGGCGTCGAACCCGCCGTACTCCTCGGGGACGGTCAGGCCGGTCAGGTCCAGGTCCGCGAGCGTGTCCCACGCGTCCTCCGGGAACGTCTCCGTCTCGTCGGCCTCCCGAGCGCCGGGGCGAAGCTCCTCGACGGCGACCTCCCGGACGACCTCGCGGATCGCACGCTCCTCCTCCGAGAGCATCGACGGGGAGTGCGCGTACGGACCGGGGTTCGCGTTCGTCATGCGAGAGGGTTCGCGTCGCGGCGGTTAAGCGTGTCTCACTCGTGCCTTGTCGGCAGGGCGTTTCGTCGGCGAACGACGAGTCCGCCTGCGGCGACCGGCGACGAGCGGGTCACAAGCGGGCTGGGTGAAACTACGAGTCGGGGAACCACGAGTCGGGGAACCACGAGTCGTGAGGAACCGCGAGTCGAGAGGAACACCGAGTGATCCACGTTAGCCGCCGCCTGTTTCCGCGAAAGCCGCGCGTACCTTTCAGCCCGAATCCAGTAGGGATCCACGAGATGTGTCCCCGTTCACGGTCGATGGTCCTCGCGACGGTCGTCCTCCTAGTGGCGGTGCCGGTCGTCGGAGTCGCCGGAATATCCGGTGCCGCCGGCGTCGACGGAACCGAGAGTCCCGTCGGCTCCGCGACGGCCCCGCCGGCCGCGACACAAGAGGCGACTGTCACCATCACGGTCGCCGTCGAGACGGCCGCGGGCGACCCCGTCGACGACGCGGAGATCACCGCCGCGTGGGACGACGGCACCGACACCGCGTCGACCGCCAGCAACGGCCGCGCGTTCCTCGACGTGCCAGCCGGCGCTCGTGTCGAACTCGGCGTCGATCACCCGGATTACGTGCTGAACGCGCCGGTAGTCATCGGAAACGCCACAGAGCGTGAGGTCGGCGTCACCGTCCGCGAACGGGCCCGGCTCACGGTCTCCGTCGAGGACGACTCCGCCGAGCCGGTCGCCGACGCCCGGGTCCTGCTCAGACAGGACGGTGAGATCGTCGTTGACGCCCGAACCGACGCCGACGGCACGTACACGACGGGCGTGATCGAACAGCGCGAGTACGGTCTGACAGTCGTCAAGGAGGGCTACTACCGGTCGCGGACCGACGTGACCGTCGGCGCGGATACGACCGCCACCGTCGGAGTCGAGCGCGGGTCGGTCACGCTCTCGTTCAGCGTTACCGACGACCGCTTCGACCCGCCCCGTGGGGTCGCCGACGCGCGGATCGACCTGGAGACCGCCGGCACGTTCACCACCCTCGGCAACGGCGAGGCGACCGCGCAGGTGCCGGTGAACGCCGAACTCGACGTCGACGTGACGAAGGAGGGGTACGAGACGGTGAGCCGGACCGTCGACGTTGGGGAGTCCCCGCGAGCGGTGAATCTCACGATCGGGCGGACGCCCCGGCTGAATCTCACCGCCGTCAACGACCGCGTCGTCGCCGGCGAGCGCACGGTCGTCCGCGTCGTCGACGCCTACGGCGACCCGGTCGCCGGCGCGACCGTTCGCGTCGACGGCGAGGCCGTCGGCACCACCGGCGACGACGGCTCGCTGACCGTCCGGTTCGACGCCGAGGGGAACCACACCGTCGTCGCCGAGACGGACGAGTTGACCGCAGAGGCGGTGACCGTCGAGGTGGTGAGCGAGCGGACGGCGCTCCCGTCGACCGCGTCGCCGACCGCGACGGCCACAGCGACCGAGCCGCCGGACGCCGCGACTGCGACGCCCGAGCCCGACGCCGGGATCAGCATCCCCGGGTTCACTCCGATCACGGCCGCACTCGCGATGGTCACGCTCGGGGCGCTGGCGGCGGTACGAATCGGTCGATCACGGCGAGCTGACTGAAGCTCGCGGGCCCCATCCGACGAGTGCTCGCGGGTCGCTGTCGACGGATACTCGTTGGTCGCTGTCGACGGTAGAGGTCGATCCGAGGCTCGGATTTCCCGGCTACGGCGACCGGAGGAACGAGACGACTGCGTCGGGTTCCGCGTCGAGACCGCCGCCCTGTGCGAACGCCGGCGATCCGCCGCCTCCGCCGCCGAACTCGTCGGTCACCCGGTCGACCACGTCGCCGGCGTCCACGGCGTCGACGGCCGGGTCCACGGCGACGACGACGAACGGTGACTCCCCGTCGCCGACGGCCGCGACCGCGTGGGGGGCGTCAGCGACCGCGGCGTCACCGGATTCCGATCCGGCGGACTCCCCGCGGACGACCGTCTGGGCCGCCTCGCCGACGGCGTTCGCGTCGACTCCCGAGACGGAACCGACTCGCCAGCCGACGCCGTCGCGGTCGACCCTGTCGAAGCCGCGGACCCGCCGGACGAGCGCCTCCTCGCGCAGCGCGGTCGCCTCCGCGAGCGCCTCCTCGCGCTCGTCGTCGACGCGCTCGACGGCCTCGGGAAGGTCCTCGAGCGCGACCCCGAGCGTTCTGGCGGCGTCGAGCGCCGCGCCGTGGGTGTCCGCGCGGCGACGGATCCCGGCGGGTCCGACCGCGAACTCGACGCGGGTGAGCCCCTCGCCGGGGTTCGAGCGGCCGAGGACCGTCACCGGACCGATCTCGGACGTGTTGGCGACGTGCGTGCCGCCGCAGGCGGCGGCGTCCCACCCCTCGATCTCGACGACTCGGACGGTGTCCGCGTCGGCCATCACGCCCTCCTCGGTCTTCGTGTTGAACGCGACCGCGCCGTCCTCGCGGGCCGCCTCGACGGGCCGCTCCTCCCACGTGACCGCCCGGGCGTCCCAGACCGCGCGGTTGACCAGTCGCTCCAGCTCGACCAGCACCTCGTCTGTGATCTCCGTGCTCGTCACGAAGTCGACGCGGACCTTCTCCTCGTCGGCGCTCGGGGCGGCGACATCCCCGCCGTCGCCGTCGGTGATGCCGGCATCGGGGTTCCGTCGCTCCGGGGAGGCCGCGCGGATCCCGAAGCCGCCGTATCCGAGGTCGTCTAGCAGTCGTCGGCCCGCACCGTACAGGACGTGGCTGGCGGTGTGGGCACGCATGCAGTACGTTCGGAAGTCGTCGTCGACGACGCCGGCTACCGCGTCGCCGACCGAGAGCGCGGGCTCCTCGGCGAGGGTGTGTACCACCGCGTCGTCGCGCGACTGGACGTCGACGACCGGGACCCCGGCGACGGTGCCGCGGTCCGGAGGCTGGCCCCCGCCCTCGGGGTAGAAGTACGTCTCCGCGAGCGTGACTTCTGTGCCGTCGACCGACTCGACGCTCGTCTCGAAAGACCGAACGGTCGGCTCGGCCGGCGCGAGCGAATCGCTCATGCCGGCGACTCGTGAGCCGGAACGAAAAGTCGTCCGCCTCCGGCGATCGGTGGGGTATCGCTCGCCCTCGCGTTTTGCCCGGGCGGCTCGGCACGCAGACCTCGCCGTTCACGAGACCTGCGGTCTCGTGAGCTCGAAAATCGCGCCGCGATTTTCGAACGCTGAGCTTCGAGGGCTCGCTCCGCTCGCCCTCGCGTTATTCGTCCACGAGGACCACGTCCAACTCCTTCTCGATCGCTCGCACCACGGACCCGCCGACGCCCGCGCGAGCCGCGCGTCCCTCCTCGACCGCGTGGACCTGCTCGGCGTCGACGCCGAGTTCGGCCGCGAGGTCGTCGACGCTCATGCCGGCGTCCTGTCGCGCCTCCGTGACCGTCTCCCCGTAGTCGTCGACGAGGTACGGGAGCCGGTCCTCCTCGTAGTCGGTGCCCTCCTCCTCCCAGCGTCTGGAGTCGCCCGTTCCCGCGTCCATCGCCTTCGCGACGTTCTGGGCCGCCCGTTTCTTGCGGTTCGGCTCGTCCTCGCCGCGGGATCCGCCGCCTCCGCCGCCTCCGCCGCCCGAACCCGAGCCGCCGCGACCGCCGCGGCCGCCGCCGCGCGCGCTGTCGTCGTGGGGGGCACAGTCGGAACAGACCAGCAGATCCGCGCCGGCGACGTTGGCGCGCGAGAGGCTCGCATCCTCGCGGCCGCACAGCTCGCACGCGCCGCCGTCGTCGCCGCCTCCGCCGCTTCCGGTGGAGTACTTCGCCATGCTCTCTGCACCTCGCGCGGACAGTTAAAACCGCGCTCCGCGAGCCGCGGTGAACCGGGAACCGATGCCGGGGGCGGTACTCCCGCTCTCAGACGACCCGGTTCTCCAGGTCCACGCCGGCGGGGACGGGCGATCCGTCGCCCGGGTCCTCCCCGGGCACGTCGTCGCCCGCGTCGCCCGTGTCGCCCGTGTCGCCCGCGTCTCCGACCCCGTCAGCCGCCGCGAGTCGCTCGACGTTGCCCGCGAGGATGTCGGCGACGCGGTCGAAGTAGCGGGGGGTGTGGCCGGCGTTGTGCGGGGTGATGTGTACGTCGTCGAACCCCCACAGCGGGTGGTCCTCGGGCAGCGGTTCGGGGTCGGTCACGTCGAGGAACGCCCCGCGGATCTGGTTCCAGCGCAGCGCGTACACCAGGTCGTCGGTGTCGACGACCGGGCCGCGGGCGATGTTCACCAGCGTCGCCTGCGGCGGGAGCGTCCGGATCGCCTCGCGGTCGATCAGTCCCTCCGTGTCGTCGGTCAGCGGGCACGCGAGCACGAGGTGGTCCGTCCGCGCGAGCGCGTCGTGCAACTCGTCGAAGCCGAACACCTCGTCGGTCGGCCCGCCCTTCTCCGGGGTGTAGCGCACGCCGAGCGTCTCGACGCCGAACGGCTCCAGGCGGTCGACGACGGCCGTCCCGATCGCCCCCAGACCGACGACCGTCACCGTCGAGTCGTACAGTTCCGTCGTGGGGTACGCGCGCCACTCGCGACGGTCCTGCTGACGCGTCGCTCGTCGAAAGTCGCGGGCGAGCGCGACGAGCGCGCCGATCACGTACTCGGAGATGTTCGGCCCGTGCACCCCCGAGGCGTTCGTCACCGCGACCCCCGCCTCCTCGAAGGCGTCCAGATCGAGATGTCCGGTGCCGGCGTACACGCCGGCGAACAGCCGCAGCGACGCCGCGTCGTCGAGGTGCTCCTCGACGGCGTACCCCTCGCCGGTAGCCACGTCGGCCGTCCGAAGCGCCTCGCGCTCGCGTTCGGGCGTGTCCGCGACCACGACCTCGTGGTCCGGTAGTCGCTCGCGCAGCGCCGCCGCGAACTCCTCGGCCGGATGGCCGTGGATCTTCTGTCGTGTTACGACGATTCGCATGACCGGCGCGACGACGGCGCGGTACTTAATGTCGCTGTCGTCGGCGATCGGGACGAGACCGAGGTGGGGGACGGCGGCGCGTGACTGATCGGCCGCTCAGTCGCCGTCGACGACCTCGTTGGTGAGCGTTCCGACGCCCTCGTAGGTGATATCGACGGTCTCGCCCGGCTCGACGAGGCCCGGGTTCGCCGGCGAGCCGAACGCGACGCAGTCGCCGGCGCGGAACTCGAACCGCTTCGAGAGGTACGAGACGACCTCGTGGGGGTCGAACAGCATCAGCTCGGTGTTCGCCTCCTGGCGACGCTCGCCGGCGACCTCGGTGTGCATGTCGACGTCCGCGGGGTCGACCTCCGTCTCGATCCACGGCCCGAGCGGGCCCGAGGCGGTGAACGCCTTGCGCGCGGTTCGCCCCTGCTGGTCGAGCGCGTCCACGTCGTTCATCACGGTGTACCCGCGGACCGCGTCCGGCACCTCCGCGGGCGCGAGATCCGAACACGGCTCGTCGACGACGGCGACCAACTCGCCGGCGTAGGTGAGTTCGTCGGTCCACTCGGGGTACGGGATCGGGTCGCGGTGGCCGACGACGGAGTGGGGCGGCTTGATGAAGAAGTCCGGCTCCTCGGGGCGCTCGTAGTCCATCTGATCGAGCGTCGCGGCGAAGTTGCGGCCGACGCAGAAGAGCGCGTCCGGGTCGCAGGGCGCGATCAGGTCGTTCTCGTCGACCTCGTACTCGGCGTCGTCGGCGATCAGCGCGCCGTCGCGGTACTCTCCCTCCCGGACGCCGTCGTCGGTGCGGACGCGTGCGAGTCGCATGCGCGGCACGTGCCGCGGGGGCGGCAAGTAGCTCCCGGTCGCTCGACGGATGGACAGCCGGACGGGCGGGCCGTCGATCGCGGCACCCGCCGTCCGGCGGTCGACGCGGGGGAAAACACCAAACCCTCCCCGCCCGATCCGTCGCCCGTGAGTTCTAGAACCGACACGACAGTCGAGGAAGCGATGTCGACGCCGCTGGAGACGATCTCCCCGGACGCGACGGTTCGGGAGGCCGCGCGACGGATGCGCGACCGGGAGATCAACGCGCTCGTCGTCGTCACCACGCCGCGCGCAATCGTCAGCAACACCGACATCGTCGACGCCGTCGCCGACGGCCGCGACACGGGCTCGCTGCTGGTCGAGAACGTGATGACGACCGACGTCGAGACCGTCACGCCCGACCTCTACATGCAGGAGGTCGCCGAGATGATGACCACCTACGACATCAAACACCTCCCCGTGGTCGACGGGGACTACGTCGGGATGATCTCCTCGACGGACGTCACCGCGTACCTCTCGTAGTCGCCGCCGAGTCGGGCTGATTGGCCCGTCGAAACGGCCACGTCGGGGAGGCCTGAGCCACCGAGGTGATCGGATCCGTCGAGGTGATCGGACCGATCGAGACCGTGGGCCCGTCCCGCCCTCGACCGCTCAGTTACCGACCTGCGTGGCGCGCTCGACCACGTCAGCGCCGTATATTTCTTCGAGGTCCTCGTGCTGGTCCGGCCGGTGCTCGTACACGTCCTGGAACAGCGCGATCGGGGTCTGTGCGGCCTGATAGGTCGCCTCGTCCCACATTCGGTCCTTGCTGAGGTCGACCTCGACGCCGTCGATCGACAGCGTCGCGGACTGTGTCATCGCGATCGCGCCCTTGCCGGCCTCCTTGGCCGCCTCGAACTCCTCCATCGACTCGACGATGTCGTCCATGCTCGGGACGTAGGAGGTGCGGTCGAGCAGCGCATCGCGGAGTTCGTCCTCGCTGAGTTCGTGCTCGTCGCCGTCGATCCCGAGCACGTACGAGCCGCCGGACTCCGAGAGCGAGACCTCGTCGCCGTCGTACACCTCGCGGTCGCCCTCGCTCACGAGTTCGACGTCCTCGCCGTCGACTTCGAGCAGCCACGTGCCGGTCCTCGGCGGGAGCGGGGCCTTGTTCGCGACCTCGACCTGCGTGGGGGTGAGCGACCAGATGCCGGTCATCCCCTTCGCCCGGTTCGCCTCCATCCGCGCTTTGTACCCCTCCACGTCGCGGATGTTGTCGTACGGGCCGTCGACGGCGATCAGGCCCGCGGCGCTTGCGCCCTTTGAGGTGTTGTGGCGGAGTTCGGGCCACTCGGGCAGCTCGCCCGTCGGCGTCATCGCGCGCATGTCCTTCGTGTAGTCGACCTCGCCGTCGACCAGGAGGAACATGCGCTCGAGCGTGTTCGAGGGCTTGCCCATCTCGTCGCGGATGCGGTTCAGCGCGATCTCGGCCTCGCCGGACTCGACGATGACCGACATCGAGAGGCTTCCGGGCTCCAGATCGTGCTCCTCCTCGATTATCTGGAAGAACTCGTCCGCCTTCTTCCAGTCGTCGATGTCCCCGACCTCGGGGATGACGAAGCCGTCGATGTGGTCGACCGCGCCGTTTGTTGGGTCGGCGATCTCGCGCATGTACTCGAAGCCGGCCAGACGCTTCGAGGGGTCCTCACGGTGCCAGACGACGCGCGGGTGGATCTCGCCGGGGAAATCGGCCCCGTGCTCGCTCACCACGTCGATGATGTTCTGCGCCCCCTCGTCGCGCATGGACGGGGCCGTCGCGTCCTCGTTGTCCGGCACCCACACGTCGGGTGCCTGAATGCCGCGAAGTCCCGCGGCGCTTCGCATCATCTTCGCCGAGTCGTCCTCGCCCTGCACAGCCGTCGGCGACGTGAAGAACGTTCGAACGAACTCCCGTTCGTAATTCCGTTGTACACTCATGTCTACCGGTTTCACCGTTCGCGGGTACAATCATAAACGTTCGTCCTAAACACAGTATTGTCCGGTGTGAGTCCGGAGACAGAGGCGAGAGACGCCGTCGCTCTCGCCCGGCGTGGTCACTCCAGCGGCTGGACCAACTCGACGGTGTGGCCGTCGGGGTCCTTCAGGAACGCGGTCCGCGCGCCCGCCTCGGGCTGGTCGGCGGGCGCTTTCACGACGCCGTGGTGGTCGATCCGGTCGAACGCGGCGTCGACGTCCTCGACCGACACCGCGACGTGGTCGTAGGCGGTTCCCTCCTCGAACTCGTCCTCGCCCTCGGTGTCGGACAACTGGAGTTCGACGCCGTTCTCGTCGGCGACGTAGAGGTTTCGCGCGTCGCCGTCGGCGGTCGTGAACTCCCACGAGCGCTCGAACCCGAGGTTCTCCGCGTACCAGTCGGCCGCGCGCTCCGCGTCGGCGACGTTGAGACAGACGTGGATGAACGCCATGTGCACACCCCGCACAGCCACCGGCATAACCGTTCGTGTCCGTGCAAGGCGGTCGGGCGTCCCGCGACCTGCGGGAGCGGAGACGGGACGTCGCCGTCGTCACGCCGTCGGGTGGCAACATTTGACAAAGGGCTTTTACACGATTGTTCCTTCGGATTCCCCATGGCAACGCAGGAACCGGGGGCCGACGGACGCTGGGACACGTCCGCCGCGTCGCTGGGACACGATCGACCAGACGTGCGGGAGTACGCCGACCTCGCGAGCGACCTGCGCGAGCGCGTCGCCGGCGAGGTGCAGTTCGACGAGTACGCGCAGGTGCTGTACGCGACCGACGGATCGATCTACCAGGCCGAGCCCGCGGGCGTCGTCTGCCCGCGCGACGCCGACGACGTGGTCGCGACCCACGAGGTCGCCGCCGAACACGGGGTGCCTGTGCTTCCCCGCGGGACGGGATCGTCGCTCGCGGGACAGACGGTCGGACCGGGCTGCGTCGTCATCGACACCACCCGGCACATGGACGACATCGTCGACGTCGACCCGGCGGGGCAGGAGGCGACCGTCCAGCCCGGCGTCGTGCAGGACCACCTCGACGCCCGCCTCGCCGAGGACGGCCTGAAGTTCGCGCCCGACCCGGCCTCCTCCGGGCGCGCGACCGTCGTCGGCGGCATCGGCAACAACTCCACGGGCGCACACTCGGTTCGCTACGGTATCACCGACGCGTACACCGAGGAACTCGAGGTGGTGCTCGCTGACGGCACCCGCATCCACACCCGGGAGGTCGTGCTCGACTCCCCGGAGTACGAGGAGATCGTCGCCAGCGACGACCTGGAGGCGAGCCTGTACCGAACGGTCCGCCGCCTCGTCGAGGAGAACCGCGAGGAGATCGACGAGAAGTACCCGAACCTGAAGCGCTCGGTGTCGGGATACAACCTCCACAAGGTCATCTACGAGACCGACGACGGCGAGGAGGTAATCAACCTCTCGAAGCTGTTCGTCGGCGCGGAGGGGACCCTCGGCACGATCGTCGAAGCGACCGTCTCGCTGGTGACGAAGCCCGAGGAGACCGCCCTCGCGCTGTACTGCTTCGACGACCTCGTCGACGCGATGCGGGCGGTGCCGGTCGCGCTGGAGTACCCTGTCAGCGCCGTGGAACTGATGGACGACGAGGTGTTCCGGCTCGCCCGCGAGTCCACCGAGTACGCCCAGTACGAGGAGCCGATCCCCGACGACGCCGCCGCGGCGCTGATGCTGGAGTGGGACTCCGAGGTCGTCTCCCACTCGCCCGACGGCGAGTCGTCGGGCGAGGGGCCGGACTTCGAGGCGGCGATGGCCGACACTCACGAGGAGTTCCTCGAGACGGGCGCGGCCTTCGACGTGCTCGAGGCGTACACCGAGGAGGCGCAGGACGACCTCTGGAAGCTCCGGAAGGCGGCGATCCCACTCCTCATGAGTCTCCAGGGCGACCCGAAGCCGTACCCGTTCATCGAGGACGCCACGGTCCCCCCCGAGGAGTTGGCCGAGTACGTCCAGGAGTTCGAGGACGTGCTCGAGGACCACGACACGTCGGCCGCCTACTTCGCGCACGCCGGCTCCGGAACGCTGCACATCCGTCCGATCCTGAACCTCAAGGACGGCGAGGGCATCGAGAAGATGCACTCGATCACCGACGACGTGACCGACCTCGTGCTCGACCACTACGGGGCGTTCTCCGGCGAGCACGGGGACGGCCTCGCGCGCACCGAGTTCAACCCCAAGATGTACGGGGAGGACTTGTGGGGCGCGTTCCAGGAGTTGAAGTCGACGTTCGACCCCGACTGGCGGATGAACCCGGGAAAGGTCGTCTACGTCGACGGCGACACGGCGACGGACCGCGGCTATCCCGACTCCGCCGCGGACACCGACATGCGGGAGAACCTCCGCTACGGCGCGGAGTACCGGTCGATCGAGCCGCAGACGGCGATCGACTTCTCCGAAGAAGGAGGCTTCTCGCATCTCGTCGAGTTGTGCAACGGCTGCGGCACCTGTCGAGAGACCGAGGGCGACGTGATGTGTCCCACCTACCGCGCCTCCGGCGAGGAGATTCAGGCGACGCGGGGACGGGCCAACATGCTCCGCGCGGCGATCTCGGGGGAGCTGTCGGAGGACGAGATCCACTCCGATCGCTTCCAGGAGGAGGTGCTCGGCCTCTGTGTCGGCTGTAAGGGCTGTATGTCCGACTGCCCGACCGGCGTCGACCTGGCGAAGCTGAAGGCGGAGGTGAAACACGAACACCACGAGGAAGAGGGCGCGAGCCTTCGCGAGCGGCTGTTCGCCGACATCGACGCGGCCAGCCGGATCGGCAGCGCGTTCGCGCCCGTCGCCAACGCGGCGACGAAGCTGCCGGGCGCGCGGACGGTGATGGAGAAGACGCTGGGGATCGCAAGCGAGCGCGAGCTACCGACGTTCACGCGCGACACCTTCCGAGACCGCTGGGAGCGTCGCGACGGGGCGGACGTGAGCGCGGCGGAGGCCGACGCGAAGGTCGTCCTCTTTCCCGACACGTACACCAACTACACCACGCCCGAGGCGGGGATCGCGGCCGTAGAGGTGCTGGAGGCGGCGAACGTCCACGTCGCGGTGCCCGACGACCTGGCGGCCTCGGGGCGGGCCGCCTTCTCCACCGGCTTCCTCGAGAAGGCGCGCGACCGCGCCGCCGAGAACGTCCGGCGGCTGGAGCCGTACGTCGACGACGGCTACGAGGTCCTGTTCGTCGAGCCCTCCGACGCCGTGATGTTCCAGGACGAGTACCTCGACCTCCTCGACGGCGACGGGGTCGAGTCGGTGTCCGCCGCGAGCTACGGCGTCTTGGAGTACGTCGACACCGCCCGACTGGACGAAGCCATCGAGTTCGAGTGGGAGCCTGAGGCGGGCGAGTCGCTCGCGTACCACGGCCACTGCAACCAGAAGTCGGTGAACACCGACCACCACGCGGTCGGCGTGCTTCGCCGGGCGGGCTACGACGTCGACCCGCTCGACACCTCCTGTTGCGGGATGGCCGGGAGCTTCGGCTACGAGGCAGAACACTACGAGCTGTCGAAGGCGATCGGGTCGATGCTGTTCGAGGCGGTCGACGAGAGCCCGGCGACGGCCGTCACAGCGCCGGGGGCGTCGTGTCGCTCGCAACTCGGCGACCGCGACGACGCGAGCGAGCAGCCGCCGCACCCGGTGGAGAAAGTGGCCGACGCGCTGCGACGGTAGCGTCTCGATCGGGTCTGGGTCGGTCGGAATCAGTCGGAATCAGTCGGAATCGGACCTGATGGCCGTTTCCGCTCGGGTCAGATCCAGCCTTCGCTCGCCAGCAGTTCGCCGTTGAGCAGCGACGCGCCGGCGGCACCGCGGATCGTGTTGTGCGCGAGGCAGTTGTACTTCACGCCCGCGGGCGTCGACTGGACGCCGCCGGCGACGACCCGCATCCCGTCCCCGCGCATGCGGTCCATTCGGGGCTGCGGGCGTTCCGGCTGATCCTCCCCGAAGACGTGGATCAGCGGCTCGGGCGAGGAGGGGAGGTCCGCGCTCGGGAACGACTCCATGGCCGCGCGCACCTCCTCGGGGGTCGGGTCGTCGGCGAGTTCCGCGAAGACGTTCTCGAGGTGGCCGTCGATCGTCGGGATCCGGTTACACGACGCCGTGACCTCCGCGGCGTGCAGCGACAGTTCGGCACCGTCGAACTCGCCCAGCAGCTTCCGGCTCTCGGTCTCCATCTTCTCCTCCTCGCCGCCGATGTGCGGGACCGCGTTGTCGATGATCTCCATCGAGGTGACGCCGGAGTACCCCGCGCCCGAGACGGCCTGCAGCGTCGACACCTGCGCGCGTTCGAGGCCGAACTCGTCGAGCGCCGCCAGCGTCGGGACCATCGTGATGGTCGAGCAGTTCGGGTTCTTCACGAGCGCGCCGTCCCAGCCGCGCTCGTCGCGCTGCACCTCGATCAGATCGAGGTGTCCGGGGTTGATCTCGGGGATCGTGAGCGGCACGTCCGCCGCCATCCGGTCGTTCGAGGAGTTCGAGGAGACGACGTACCCCGCCTCGCACAGTTCGGGTTCGATCTCCGCCGCGGGGCCCGACGGGAGCGAGGAGAACAGGAGGTCGATGTCGTCCGGGATCTCCGCAGGATCGGTCGCGCGGACGGTGCTGTCGCGTACCGACTCCGGGATCGCGGTGTCGAGTCGCCACTTCGCCGCCTCGCCGTAGGACCTGCCGGCGGACGCGTCGCTCGCGGTCAGACACGCGATCTCGAACTGCGGGTGGCCGTCGAGCAGTTGGATGAACCGCTGGCCGACAGCGCCCGTCGCGCCGAGGATACCGACTCGGTGAGTCATTGTGTGCCCGTGTGACACACGCGGATAAGACGCTTCGGATCCGGGTGGGTGCGGCGAGCATTGCCGCGGTCGCGGTCCGTCGATCTCGGGGCGGTCTCGCCGAGAACACGTCGGGTCGTCGCCGGCGTCGCCGAGGGATCGTCGAGGGGCGACGGGGAGGGAGGCCGACAACGGGAGAGCCGGCGAGAGAACGGGAGTTCGCGGCCAAAAGGCGGCGAAGGAGCGGGTCGACCGGGAGATCGAGGGTGAGGCCGGTTACTCCTCGGCCGCCGCGAACGCCGAATCGAGATCGGCCTTCAGGTCGTCGACGTGCTCGACGCCGATGGAGACGCGGATCAGTCCGTCGGTGAGCCCGGCGGCCTCGCGCTCCTCCGGCGGAATGGCCGCGTGGGTCATCGCGGCCGGCTGTTCGATGAGGCTCTCGACGCCGCCGAGGCTCTCGGCGAGCGTGAACACCTCGGTCTCCTCGACGACCGTGCTGGCCTGCTCCAGCGTGCCGTCGAACTCGAACGAGAGCATGCCACCGAAGTCGTCCATCTGTTCGCTCGCGAGGTCGTGTTGCGGGTGGGACTCGAGCCCGGGGTAGTAGACCCGCGAGACGGCGTCGTGGTCGTCGAGCCAGCGGGCGAGGTCGCGGGCGTTCTCGCAGTGGCGGTCCATCCGGACGGGCAGCGTCTTCGTGCCCCGGAGGACGAGGAAGCAGTCGAACGGCGAGGGCGTCGCCCCCACGGAGTTCTGATAGAAGCCGATGCGTTCGTCGAGGTCGGCGTCGTCGGTGACGAGCGCGCCGCCGACAACGTCGGAGTGGCCGCCGAGGTACTTCGTCAGCGAGTGGCTCACGATGTCGGCCCCGTGTTCAAGCGGGCGCTGGAGGTACGGCGTCGCGAACGTGTTGTCGACGGCACAGAGCGCGTCGTGCTCGTGGGCGATGTCCGCGAGCGCGCCGATGTCGTTGACGCGCATCAGCGGGTTCGTCGGGGTCTCGACCCACAGCAGTTCGGTCTCCTCGCGCATCGCCTCGCGGACGGCGTCGTGGTCCGTGGTGTCCACGAAGTCGAACTCGAGGTCGTACTCCTCGTACACCTGCGTGAAGATGCGGTGCGTGCCGCCGTACACGTCGTCGCCGGTGACGACGTGGTCGCCGGCCGACAGGAGGTTGCACACCGTGTTGATCGAGCCCATCCCGGAGGAGAACGCGCGGCCGAACTCGCCGCCCTCCAGCGCCGCGAGGTTGGCCTCCAGGTCCGTCCGCGTGGGATTTCCGGTTCGACTGTACTCGTAGCCGCGGTGGTCGCCGGGGGCGTCCTGTTGGTACGTGGAGTTGGCGTGGATGGGCGTCATCAGCGCGCCCGTCTCCGGATCGGGATCCTGTCCGGCGTGGATCGCGTCCGTCTCGATTCGGAACCGGCGGGCGGAGTCACCGTCGCGGTCGTCGGAGGTGTCGCGGTCGTCGGAGGTGCCGCTGTCGCGGTCGCCGTTGCTCATGTCGACGAGGACGACCCCCGGCCGCCTGGGTCTTGCTATTCGTCGCGCAGCCGATCGGACGGCGAACGCGTCGGCGACACGGTACCAGGGGGCGACGGGAGCGTCAGACGGTCGTCCGACCGATGCGAATGTTTATTCGACAGACCGGGGGATGATCGCACATGGATCGGCGGAGACTTCTACAGACGCTCGGGGCGACTGGACTCGCGGGACTCGCCGGCTGCGGCGGCAGCGGCGGTGTCCTCGGGTCGCCGACGCCGACTGCGACGCCCCGGCCGGAGCCGGCAGACCTCTCCGAGCCGGAACTGTCGGCTCCCGAGGAGGTCGCGTTCGACGAGACGTTCACCGTCGAGGTCGCAGTCAGCAACGCGGGCGACCTGAGCGACGAGTACGAGGCGACCATCCGGAGCGTCGGCGACACGCTCGACGTGGAGACCGAGGTGTCAATGAGCGTCCCCGGCGGAGAGACCGCGACCGCGGAGACGGACCCGATCTCGCCGCCGGCGGCCGGCGAGTACCGGTTCGAACTCGTCGAGTCGGCAGACGAGGACGACGGCTCCGACGGCGGCGGGTTCGGCGACACCGAAACGGCGACAGCCACGTCGACGCCGAGCGACGAGCCGTCGGTGTCGGTCGTCGCGGACGTCGCCGTGGCGGTTCGCGCGGCGGCGCTCTCGGCGGGCGAGACGATCGAGTTGCCGGACGGAGTCGCGATAACGGTGGAGTCGGTCGACCTGTTCACGAGCGCGTTCATCGCCGACGGCGACGATCTCCCGGACGGCGTGTTCACAGCACCCACGGGCCGAGTCCTCGCGGCCTACCGGGTCGCGATCGAGAACCGCGGAACCGAGTCGGTCAGGTGGAACAGGTCGATGCTGCGTGCCCTCGACGGCGACGTGTACGACGACCCGCCGGATCTCCGCGGCTACGACGGGGCGTTCGCCCGGTCCGTGTCGCTGTCCCCCAGCGAGGGATTCGAGGGCTACGTACTCGCGCAGTTCCCGACCGACGTGGCCGAGGCGGAGGCCCCGATGGCGGTGTCGATCCCCGACACGTCGGACGCCCAGGAGTACGTCTGGTCGTTCGAGGCCGACGGCACCCGGTCGTTCCCGCAGTTCGAACTCGAGGGGATCGACGCCCCCGAATCGACCCCGACCGAGCAGCCGTACGACATCGTCTTCTCGGTGACCAACACCGGATCGGCCGCCGGGACGTTCCGCGGGCTGGTCGAGTACGAGTCCCAGAGCATCTTCTCGGCCGAGGAGTGGCCGGCGCTGACATCGCTGGAGGGATCGCCGGCGATCGAAACGGAGATCGAGGCGGGTGCGACCGCCGATATCACCGTGACCAACGTCTCTGAGAGCACCGGAGAGTACACCTACCGGATCCAGCCGTTCGGCGAGGAGTGGACGACGACGCTGGAGTGAGGCGGTTCAGTCGCTCCGTGGCGTGACGTGATGCGGTCGCCGCGTCGAGTCGGGCGACGCGGTTGCTGCGGAGCGATATGTCGCCCGGAACACTAACGAGCCGGCGTCATCCCGTGGCGGCGTGCCGCGTCGGCCGGTAAACCCTCGTGCCGGGCGGTCGCGATCGCGGCTCGCGACGGGCCGTGTGTCGCGCGCCCGGGTTCTCCGCGCCGTCATCGCACCCTGAGCGGGTGTACTGGGGCGGGGACTGAAGGCGCGCAGACGGAGCTAGCTTGCGGAGGCACAAACCGTTGCCGGAGCGTCGGCGGCCCTCAAACGGAGCCGAACCGCGAGCGGCGGGGACGCTATCGCAGGAACTTCGAGAGCCGGTCGGTGAGGGAGGCGTCGTCGCCCAGTTTCAGGTAGTAGGCGTCGCCGCCGTCCTCGTAGTAGCCGTCGATGCGACGGACCACGTCGAAGCCGATGTGCTCGTAGAACGCCAGCGCCTCCTCGTTCGTCGTCCGCGCGTGACACGACACCGACCGACTGTCCTCGGCGACCTCGGCGACCAGGCGCTCGCCGTGACCGCGGCCGCGAGCGTCGGGCGCGACCGCGAGAAACAGGACGTAGCCGTCCCGACGGGTGGCGGCGAACGCGACCAGTTCGTCGTCCTCGACGAGGAGGTGACAGGTGGCGCGACGGTAGGCGTCCGTGAAGAAGCCGCGACGCTGCTTCAGTACGCCGTCGGCCTCCCGGATCTCTTCTTTCAGCGCCCAGGCGGCCTCGACGTGTGTGGCGTCGCCGGGGGGGTCTACGCGCTTCTCGACGTTGACACTCACTACACAACTCGTACTTCTGACGGGCATTTAATTCCACCGTCGCCAGCGACTGTTGTCGGGTACACCCCCCGACAGAATCGGCCTTGACGGGGGTGAGCGCACCGGTGTGCGCCGCGTGGCAGAACGATTTTACCCCCCTCGCGCGTGGGCGGACACATGTCGGATTGGTCGCCACGCGAGGTCGGTGGGTCGATCGCGGACGTGTTCCGGAGCGCGTTCGTGACCGGCGTCGCGGTGATCGTCCCGCTTCTCATCTCGCTCATCGTCCTCGCCGTCGCCGGGCAGTACGTGTACGACTACCTCGACCTGTTCTCGAACTACGTGCTCGGCATCGGCCCGGAAGCGAGCTACATCCTCGCCACGCCGGCGGGACCGATTCGGTTCGGCAAGGAGCGACTGATCGAGATCCTGACGCCGATCGTCCTCCTGTACTCGATCGTCGTCCTCGGACTGTTCATCAACGCCACCCGCTTCGGCGGCGCGGCCGTCGAGTACTTCGACGCCGCGATGGCGCACATCCCCGGGTTCGGATCCGTCTACGAGTCGTTCCGACAGATGTCCGACGTGATGCTGGAGGAGGACACCCAGAACTTCCGCGACGTGAAACTCGTCGAGTTTCCGCACGAGGGCGCGTACACGCTCGGCTTCGTCACCACGGAGACGCCCGACGCGCTTCGAGCGCCCGCCGGCCACGACCGAATGCTGACGCTGTTTCTTCCGCTCGCGCCGAATCCGGTGATGGGCGGCCACCTCGTCCACATGCCCGCCGAGAAGGTGATGGACGTGGACATGACCGTCGAGGAGGGGATACGCGCGGTCGTCACGAGCGGCGTCGCCGTCTCCGGTGGCTCGACCGGCGGCGAGAGCGGCCTCTCCGAGGAGCACCTGCGGAGCCTCGCGGGCATCGAGCACGCCGATCAGAAGCTGAACCCGGAGGAAGGCTCCCCGGACGTCCGGCGCTCTGACGGAGTCGACGCCGACCGCGACCACGAGTGGGACCAACAGGTCGCCCCCGAGCGCTCGAAGACGGCGACCGACATCGCGCGGCGGATGCGCGCCCAGCGCGAGGAGGTCGACGACGAAACCGCGATCCCCGACGACGAGCAGCCCTACTCGCTGTACGGGCGCGAGGAAGCGACGTCGACGCCCGCACGCGAGTCGGGGCGGTACGACGCCGAGACCGAGTCCACCGACGAGCGGCCGGCTCGCGAGGCCGATCGGCCGAAGGCGTTCCGCGATGCCGAATCGATCCGTCCCGAGGCGGCCGGCGACCGGGATCGAGAACACCGCGACAGCGACGGTGTCGTTCCCGAGGAGGCGGGAGGTCGTGCCGAAGGAGAACGCGAGTCGACCGACACCCTGCCGGCGGAGGTCACCGATCGATCCGAGATCATCGACGAGGACGAGGAAGAGGAGGAGGACGAGTGAGTTAACAGCGGCCGCGACGACTGTGTAACGAGGACGTGACCGACGACACCCCAGATCCGCCTCGCGCCGAGAGCGACGACCGCTCCGGCGTCGATCGACGCCGCGGCTCGTACGAGCTTCGAGACCACACGGCCGACATCGCCGTCGCGGCGACAGCCGAAACGCTAGGCGGCGCGTTCGCCGCCGTCGCCGACGGTCTGACCGCGGCGATGTGTGACCGAGTTCCCGACGGCGGTGATCGGTTCCCGATCACCGTTCGCTCGGAGTCGCCGGAGGCGGCGCTGTTCGACTACCTCGACGAGTGCATCTACGAGCGCGACGTGCGTCTCGTGCTCCCGGTTGACCACCGGGCGACCGTCCGCGAGTCGGGAGACGAGTGGGTCGTCGAGGGCTCCGCCCGCGGGGTTCCGCTCGCGTCCGTGAGCGCCCGCGACGTGAAGGCGGTGACGTACTCGGAGATGGAACTCGCGGGGACGGACGGCGGCTGGCGGGCGTACGTCGTCTTCGACGTGTGAGTCGCGATCGGTCTGCCGGTGTGACCCCCGGCGGACCGCTCCCCTGCGAGCCGAACCGTCGTAGGGCTTACCACGGTCCCATTATAATCGGGTGTCATGCGTTCACATACGCGGTCGACGGCGACGCGGCTCGCGGTCAGTATTCTCGGCGTCGCGCTCGCGGGAAGCGGTCTCGCGTCCGCACACGTCCAGTATGTGACGGACTCCGGGGAGCGTGGCGACCCGATCGCGTTCCTCGTCGGGGCGCTGTCGGCCCCGATGGTGGTGATCCCGCTCGTGCTCGGGGGCGTCGTCGTGCTCGGATCGATGGGCGGCTACCTCTGGCGAAAGCCGTTACGGGCGGACATCAGGGCGATCCGACGGGAGCTGTCGAACTACGTCGACCTGCTGCCGTGGCTGCTCCGGCTCGGGATCGGGCTCCCGATGGTCGGGGCCGGCTTCGCGGGCTATCTGTTCACCCCGCTCGTGACGACCGCCGACACCGCGGTCCCGGTGCGACTGTTCGGCGTCGCGATCGGTTTCATGCTACTGTTCGGACTGGCGACGCGATTCGTCGCCGCCGCCGGACTGGCGGCGTACGTCGCGTTGCTGCCGCTCCACCCGTCGATGTTCTTCGCGTTCGAGTACTCGGCCGGCCTGCTGGCGATCGTGTTGGTCGGCGGCGGCCGACCGAGCGCCGACCACGTCATCGCCAAGATGGCCGCCAACGAGGAGACCGTGTACTCCCGGTTCGATCCGTTCTATCGCCGGATCGCGGTGCCGTTCGGGGATCGAGTGGACCCGTATCGGAAGTTCGTTCCGACGGTGATTCGACTGGGAATGGGCGTGGTGTTCGCCTACCTCGCGTTCGCGGAGAAGCTGCTCGTCCCCGAGCGGGCGCTCGCGGTCGTCGAACAGTACGGCCTCTCGACGCTGTTACCGGTGCCGCCGGAGCTGTGGGTGCTCGGCGCGTCGCTCACCGAGTTGTTCCTGGGCGTCCTGCTCGTCGTCGGGTTCTTCACGCGGGCGTCCTCGGCGGCAGCGTTCGTCGTGTTCACGACGACCCTGTTCGGTCTCCCCGACGATCCGGTGCTGGCGCACGTCTCGCTGTTCGGGCTCGTCTCGGCGCTGCTGGTCACCGGCGCGGGACCGCTGGCTATCGACACCGCCGTGTTCCGCGCGCCCAACGAGATGGGCGTTCCGGGAGCGGGTGATCGATCCGACGCCGACGCGAGGACGACGCCGACGGCGACGGAGGCGACCGCCGGACGGTCGACGGGCGGCACCGACCGGTAGTAACGCTATTCCGTCCGCCCGCGGGAGAGACGAGCATGACCGAGACGCCGGAGACTCGCGAGATGGACGGGATCGAACTCCGGAAAGTCCGCGAGTTCGTCTGGGAGATCCCGAAGGAGGGTGAGATGAACACTCCCGCCCGGGTGCTCGCCAGCGACGAGCTGTTGGAACAGATCGCCGACGACAACACCCTCCAGCAGCTCCGCAACTCGACGCATCTCCCCGGGATAACGAAACACGCCATCTGCATGCCCGACGGCCACCAGGGGTACGGCTTCCCCGTCGGCGGCGTCGGCGCGATGGACGCGACCGATGGCTGTATCTCTCCCGGAGCGATCGGCTACGATATCAACTGCGGCGTCCGGATGATCCGGACGGATCTCACCTACGACGACGTACGGGGCAGCGAGGAGGAACTCGTCGACAGCCTCTTCGCGAACGTCCCCTCCGGACTGGGCGGCGGCGGGATCGTCGACGGCGACGCCGACACCGTGGAGGCCGTGCTCGAACGCGGGATGGAGTGGGCACTCGAGGAGGGGTACGCTAGAGAGGACGACCTCGCCCGCTGCGAGGACGAGGGACGGCGACCGGACGCGCGTCCCGAGTTCGTCTCCCAGAAGGCGAAAGATCGCGGAAGGAACCAGCTGGGCAGCCTCGGATCTGGGAACCATTTCCTGGAGGTTCAACGCGTGACCGACGTGTTCGACGAGGGCGTCGCCGCCGCGTTCGGGCTCGCCGAGGATCAGATCGTCGTGTTGATCCACTGCGGGTCGCGCGGCCTCGGCCACCAGGTGTGCTCCGATTACCTCCGCCGGATCGAGAAGGGCCACGGCGACCTGCTGGAACCGCTTCCCGACAAGGAACTGGCGGCCGCTCCGGCGGGGTCGGAACTGGCCGACGAGTACTACGGCGCGATGTGTGCGGCGATCAACTTCGCGTGGGTGAACCGACAGCTCATCACGCACCGGACGCGGCGCGTGTTCGAGCGCGTGTTCCGCGCGGACGCCGAGGAACTCGGAATGGAACTCCTCTACGACGTGGCACACAACATCGCCAAGCGCGAGGTCCACGAGGTCGGCGTCGACGCCGACGGCACCGCCGTCGCCGAGGAACGGGCGGTCGACCACGAGGAGCGCGAGCTGTTCGTCCACCGCAAGGGCGCGACGCGCGCGTTCCCCGCCGGACGCGAGGAGGTACCGGCCGCCTACCGCGACGTCGGCCAGCCGGTGATCATTCCCGGGAGCATGGGCGCGGGAAGCTACGTCCTCGTCGGCGGCGACGAATCGCTCGCAGAGACCTTCGGCTCGACGGCTCACGGCGCAGGCAGGACGATGAGCCGCACCGCCGCGAAACAGGAGTACTGGGGCGAGACCGTCCAGGACGAGCTTCGCGATCAGGACCACATCTACGTGAAGGCACAGTCGGGTGCGACGGTCGCCGAGGAGGCTCCCGGCGTCTACAAGGACGTCGACGAGGTGGTCCGCGTGAGCGACGCGCTCGGCATCGGCGACAAGGTGGCGCGCACGTTCCCCGTCTGCAACATCAAGGGCTGATCGGTGTCGGAGGTGGGGCCTTCAGGGCTGACAGGCGACGCCCGGCACGGCACACGGCGCGCGGCGTCGCACACCCGCGATCGCGCCGTGGCAACGGTCAAGCCACGCCGGGTGTGCTGCCGTCATCGTATTTGAACACTCACCCCTAATGGGGTCAGTAGAAGTCGCTCGAGGGCCCCGACGGCCCGTCCGGACCGGACGGACCCTTCGGACCGCGTCCCTCCGCGAGTTCGACCGTCTCGCCGTCGGCATCGAGGCGACGTGGGTCGACCTCCTCGCCGTCCTCGTAGCGGACGAACGAGAGGTAGAAGCTCTCCCCGCAGCCGTCGTCGTCCGACTCGGCGTCCGCGTCCGCGCCGGCGACGACCGACTCGTCGCTGTCGCCGGCTGCGTCCGCCGGGAGTTCGGGCGTCGGGTGGTCCCCGCACACGAACCGGACGCCGTCGGCGGCTCCGTCCTCGAACCGCTCGTCGGGGGAGACGTACTCCCACCCCTCGAAGGGATAGGGGGTGACCGCCTTGTCCGAGAGGTACCCCTCCCGCTTCAGTTCCACGAGTCGACCGCAGGCGGGGCAGTAGTACGTGACGGGATAGCTCATACGCGAGACAGGGGCCGGCGGCACTTTCGACTGTCGGGGGACCGCGCGGGCGACGCGCATCGAGGGCCGACTATCGAGGTTCGACTGTCGAGCGGCAAGAGGGGCGACGCGGAGCGCGGATTTGAAGCCCCCCGACGCCGAGGGGATACGCAATGACACCCGAGGAGACCGTCGAGGCGTACTACGATGCCCTCCGCGCGGGGGAGGCGCTCGCGCCCTTCTTCGTCGAGTCGCCGGCGACGGTGAAGGTCGGACTCGAGGAGCGACTCGTCGGCTACGCCGAGGTCGCCCGAGGCCTGCGCGAGCAGACCCGAACGACGGAGGACTGGACCGTCGAGAGCCGCGATCTCCACGTCGTCGAGCGCGAGGGCGGAGCGGCCGTCGGCGACGAGGTGGCGCTGTCGTGGTACGACACCGAAGCGTTCGCCGAACGCGCCGCTCGAACTCGCTGGAGCGGAACCCTGGTTCCGGCTGACGACGGCTGGGCGTTCGCCGGGATGCACGTCTCGCAGGCGACGGACCTCGACGAACTCGACGGGACCGACGGGCTCGACGGCTGATGGTCGGACCCAGCATCACCGAGGAAGAGCGCGACGCGACGAACAGGCGGCTCATGGTCGGGATGGTGCTCCTCGTCGGAGTTTCGGGCGGGCTCGTCTCGCTTCAGGTCGACCCGACGCCGGCGCAGGTGGCGGGGGCCGTCGGCGTCTCCCTGTTGGTGGGGGTCGCGCTCACATGGTTCGTCGTGCGGAGCCTCAGAGAGTTCTCGCCGAAGCGGTAGGCGAGAGACGGAGCCCGCGGGGAGGTCACGCCACCCGGCGGATCCACGCTGCGGGGTCGTCGAGTTCCGCGTCGGTGGGCAGGTTCTCGGGGCGCTCCCACACGAGCGAGGCCGTTTCGAGGTCGGTCTCGTCGGCGACGGCCGCGAAGAACGCCGCGCCGCGCTCGTACTGGCGGCGCTTCATGCCGAAGCCGAGCAGTCGCTTGAACAGGTTCGTGATCGGGTCGCCGCCGCGTCTGCGAGCGTCGAGCTTCGCTCGCAGGTCGTCGTACTCGTCGTCGAACGCCCGGTCCATCAGCAGTTCGGCGTACCCCTCGACGGCGGTCATCGCCGTGTTGAGTTCCGCAAACGCCGCTCGGGGGTCGTCCGTCGAGTCGGCGGAGGCGTCGGTTCCGTCACCATCTCCGAGTCCGAACCCGGTTCCGTCTCCGAGTCCGAACCCGGTTCCATCCCCGAGTCCGAACCCGGTTCCATCCCCGAGTCCGATCCCGTCGAACGGCGAGACATCTCCCTCCGAGAGCGCGCCGATTCCCTCCTCGACGCGCTCCTCGAGGTAGCCGGGGAGCCACGGGGCCGCCCCGAACTCCGCGGCGTGGGCGACCTCGTGGAAGGCAATCCAGCGTCGGAACCGCGGGTAGCCCACGTCGAGATCGACCGCCGCCTGGCGGATGTTCGGGCGGACGAAGTAGAGGCCGTGATCGTCGCCGTCGGCCTCGGCCAGAAGCAGCGGGTCGTACTGGCCGAGCACGTTGCGCGCGAGGAAGGCGACCGTGACCGCCATCGTCCCGGTGTTGAGCGACCGGGCGACGCCGGGGAACGCGCCGCCGGCGTGGTCTTCCAGCGGGCGGAGGACGCGCTCGAAGGTGGCGACGTTGGCGTCGATCCAGTGGTGGCGGTGTTGCACCTCGACCGAGTCGGGGAGGTCGAACTCGACGCCCGAGGCGTCGCGGAGGCCGTCGCGTGCGGCGCGCACGTCGTCGGCGAACGCCTCGCGCTCGGCCGGGCCCATCCGCAGGTCGCCCGGCTCACAGCCCCCCTTCGCCGCCTCCCCGACGGCGTCCCAGTCGATGACGCCGTCGGGGGCCGCTGCGGCGTCGGCGATCGCGCGGATGCTCCGCGAGAGATCCATGTCCGGACTCGGGGAGGCGACGGGATAGGCCTTCCCCCGGGGAACGTCCGGGAACGGATCGCACGACCGGGCGAGGCCGCCGCCCAGGTGCGTGTCGGGCGATTTAAGACCGACTGGCGGTCCCCTTGGAGCATGCAACGAGTCGACGTCGCGGTCGTCGGCGGGGGGCCCGCCGGGTCGGCCGCCGCCCACGCGGCCGCCGAGCGTGGGGCCGACGCGCTCGTCTTGGAGAAGGGCGTCCCGCGGGAGGACCGCGACCGCCTCGGGCCCGACTCGACGGACGCCGCGGGCATCCTCGACTACTGGGTCGACATCATGGGGATCCACCCCGACGAGTTCCCCGAGGGCGTCGTCCAGGACCACCTCGACCGCGCGGAGTTCCGCGGCCCGACCGAGTCGTGCACCCTCCGGTCGACGGGGATCGAATCGAGCTACGACGAGTTCGGGTACACGATGCACCGCGCCCGATTCGACGACTTCCTGCGCGACCGCGCGGAGGACGCCGGCGCGGAGTACCGCGTCGAGGCGTCCGTTCGGGGCGTCGAGACCGACCCCGACGCGGGCGTCGGCGGCGACGATCCCAGGCACGTCCTCTCGATCGCCTCGGACGAGGAGATCGGCGCGGACTTCCTCGTGCTCGCTGACGGCCCACAGCGCACGGTGACGAACCGCGTGCTCGACGAACTGCTCCCGGCGGACGCGACGGCCTCGGACCGACTCGCCTCGACGGAGAACAACCACATCGCCTACCAGGAGTACCGTCGGTTCCCCGAGGAGGTGTACGACGAGGTCGACGGCTCGATCGTCTTCTGGTGGGGCGTCATGCCGGGTCACACGGCCTATCCGTGGGTGTTCCCGAACGCCGGCCGCGTCTGTCGCGTCGGGCTGACGATGCCGATCGGGATGGATCTCGACTCCGTCGAGGACAGAGATAGCTACGATCTCATCCGCGAGGACGACGAGCGGATCCCCGCCGGCTCCGAGTACGTCCGCCGGATCCTCGAGCGCGAGTGGGGGGACGAGTACGACATCGAGGAGGACTTCCCCGTCGTCGAGGACGCGGGCAAGACGAAGGGAACCGAGACGTACCCGATCTCCTCGACGCGTCCCATCGAGAGCCCGGTCGACGCCGGCGTCTGCGTGACAGGCGGCGCGATGGGCGCGACCTCGGCGTTCCACGAGGGCGGCGACCACGTCGCCGTCCGCACGGGCGCGATAGCCGGCGAACTCGCCGCCGAGGGCGACGTGTCGAGCTACAACGACCGCTGGCACGACGCCATCGGCGACGAGGTGCTCCGAAACGTCGCCATGGCGGAACTGTGCCGCGACTACGGTCCGGACGACTGGGACGACGCCTTCCGGATCGGCCGGAAGATGCTCGCCAGCGAGCGCGGGTATCGGATGTTCGAACGGAAGTTCGGGGCGGGCTGGGGCGCGACGAAGCTCCTGCTTCGCTATCAGTGGATAAAGTGGCGGAATCGGGACCGCCGGTACGTCCAGTTGGCCGAGGACGAGTACACGTACTGAGGTCCGCGGAGGACAGTCTTCGGCGTCGATCGGTCGGTGCTACTCGGCGTCGGGTACTCACATCCCCATGTCCGCGGCGGCGTCGGGGACCGGGAGGTCGTGGGCGGCGACGCCGAGCAGCTCCGCGGCGTGGTCCAACGCCATGTCGAAGCCGTAGTATCGCTCCAGTTCGTCGCCGTCGGCTCCGCCGGTTCGTACCTTCAGCATCGCGTACCCCTCCAGGTTCTGCGCTACCGCCGCCCGCGTGCCGTCTCGCTCGAACGTCAGCACGCGCTCGGTGTCGGTCTCCTCGTAGCTCGCGGTGATCCCGTCGGCCTCGGCGCTGCTCATGGAGGGACAACGGGCGGGAGATACTCGGGGGTTGCGGTCGCGGTTCGCGGTCGCGGTCCACCGTCGCCGACGCCGAGGGCGTCGCTGACGAATTGAAAGCGGAATGAATGGCGGACGGGCCGGCGTTGCCCGGGAGTTCCGTCGGGGGGAATCCCGGTCGCTGACTCCGCCCCGCGACCCGACGAGCGACGAACGTTCGGCGGTGGGCTGCTCGCTTCCGCGCCTGGCCCGGTGCCGCCGTCGAACCGCGGGCGCGCACCCCTGCGGGTGCGTCCCGGCGGACCGCCGTCCCCGGCGGACGAGGCTTCTCCGTCAGCTTCCGAGGCCCGCGACGGGCGTCCCGGACGCTGGCGGCGTTCGGTCCCCGCTGAAGACTCTATCGCGGGTGACGAGCAGGGCCTAACTGCCCGACCTAGTCCATACCAGAGTAGTCCGCTGTGGCTTAAGGGCCTTGCGATACGAGGTCAGCGCGGTCGACGAGAACCGCGAGACGGAAGCGATGTATCGACCCCAGCCGGGCGTAACGGCGAGCGTCGACTCACTCCGTATCGCAGTAGATCATCCCGTGTCGCTGCCGGTGGCTACACCACAGCGCGTGCGTACGCGGCGGCGCTGGCGGGGACGGCCGCCGCGACGGCGACGACGACCCAGCGGTGCCAGACGATCCAACTGGCGGAGGCGGGGAACGAGAAGAGGTTCTGCTGGTCGACCGCCAGCGCCCACGCGACCGCGATCGCGAACAGGGCGACGCCGGCGACGAGGGCGACGCCGGCGACTGTGTCGGCCGGGCTTCGGTCCTGTTTCCCCGAGAGGAACACGACGATCAACAGCGCGGAGAGGAAGCCGACGCCCGCGACCCCCAGCGTTCCGGCGGCGTAGTAGACGCGCAGGCCGGTTCCGGGATCGGCGATCAGGAGCACGGGCGCGACCAACACGGCCAGCAGGGCGACGCAGGCGGCGATGCCGGCGGTCGGCGCGGCGTCGGCGAGGTCCATGTCCGGCGATCGGAGCGGGTCGCACTTAACGCCCGCCGATCCGACCGTCCGCCTCCGCCGGTAGGGGAACGCCGAAGTGCTCCGCCCCGGATGGGGGGGTATGGAAGAGATCGCAGTCATCGGCGCGTCCATGACCCAGTTCGGGCAGCGCGACGCGTGGGTACGAGAACTGCTCGCCGAGGCCGGTCAGGCCTGCCTCGACGACGCCGGCGTCCCGGCGGACGCCGTGGACCACCTGTACGTCTCGAACATGGCGAGCGGTGAGTTCGAGGGGCAGACCGGGGTCCCCAACGCGCTCGCGCACGACCTGCAGGCCGTGCCCGCCTACACCGCGCGGATCGATCAGACCTCGTCGTCGGGAGGGGCGGGCATCTACGCCGCCTGGCAGTCGATCGCGTCGGGGGCCTCCGAGATGACGCTGCTCGTCGGCGGCGAGAAGATGACCCACCGCACGACCGCGGAAGCAACGGACGTGATCGCCTCGCTCACCCACCCCTGCGAGTACAAACACGGGCTCACGCTCCCCAGTTTCGCGGGCCTCACCGCGCGGCTGTACCTCGACACCTACGACGCCCCGCGCGAGAGTCTCGGGAAGGTCGCCGTAAAGAACCACAAGAACGGCGTCGACAATCCGCACGCGCAGTTCCGCACGGAGGTCGACCTCGACACCGTGCTCGACTCGCCCATCGTCGCAGACCCGCTCCGGCTGTACGACTTCTGCCCGATCACGGACGGGTCGGCGGCGCTGCTGTTGTGTCCCGTCTCCGTCGCCGAGCAGTACACGGACGACTACGTCACCCTCACGGGGATCGGCGGCGCGACCGACACCCACGTCGTCCACGAGCGCGCCGACCCGACGACGATGGGCGGCGTCGTCGACTCTAGCGATCAGGCCTACGAGATGGCGGATCTGTCGCCCGACGACGTCGACGTGGCGGAGCTACACGACATGTTCACGATCCTGGAGTTCCTCCAGTTCGAAGACCTCGGGTTCGCCCAGAAGGGAGAGGGCTGGAAGGCCGTCGAGGAGGGCCGGACCGCCCGCGACGGCGACCTCCCGATCAACACCTCCGGCGGTCTGAAGTCGAAGGGACACCCCCTCGGAGCCTCCGGCGTCGCCCAGGCGTACGAGATCGTCCAGCAACTGCGCGGCGAGGCCGGAAAGCGTCAGGTCGACGCCGACGTCGGACTGGCGTGCAACGTCGGCGGCTTCGGGAACTGCGTTACCACCGCCATCTTCGAGGGGGTGGACGCGTGAGCGACGAGCGCGCGGACGGGCGGAGCGAGTCCGCGAACGGTGCGGGGGGCGGGGCGACCCGCGACGACGCCCCCGCCTTCGAGGCCGCTCGCTACCCGGACGGATCGATCACCTACCCGGCGCACCCGGTCGGCCCGGGCGGCGAGGAGCCGGTCGGGACCGTGGATCTGAGCGAGTACACAGCGGAGGTCGTCACGTGGACCACATCGCAGGCGACGCCGCCGGGCGTCAGGGAGCCCAACCACATCGCGATCGTCGAGTTCGACGTGGACGGCGAACCCGTCCGCGCCATCGGTCAGGCCACGACGGGCGATATCGACATCGGCGACGAGGTCGAGCCGGTGTACTGCGAGGAGTTGCGCGACCCGGAGGCTGGCATCCGGGAGCCCGCCAGTCAGGAGTGGGACGGCTTCCGGTTCCGACCCGTCGAGTAGCCGACCGTGATCGACCCGGACGCCCGACGCGCGACGGTCGCCGGCGCGGTCGCCGGAGCCGCGCTCGTCGCGACCGCGTGGGCGATGCTCGGCGTTCCGCCACTCGATCAGGTGCTTGCGGCGTATGCGCTGCCGGGGGCGGCCGCGGTCGGGGCCGCCGCGGGGTGGGCGCGAGCGACCCGTCGGCTGGTCACACCGGGTGCGCTCGCGGGCGTGACGTTCGCCGTCGCCGTCGCGTCGACGTGGCGGACCTACGTCGCCCCGGAGATCATGCCGACGCCGGTGGGCCCGACGCCGCTTGGCTGGCTCCTGCTCAGTTGGCCCGTGATCCTCCTGGTGGCGGTCGTCGCCGGCGGCGGAGAGCGACTCGTCCGCGCGCGAGTGCTCGCGGACTGATCAGGAGCCGTCGCCCGCGTCGCCGTCGGCAGCGTTCGGGTCTCCCTTCTCGTCGCCCTCGTCGCTCGCGTCGCCGTCGGCCGCGGGCTCCTCCCCGTCGCCGCCTTTGCCCATCTGTCGCTTGATCGACGCCAACTCGGCGTCCACGTCGACCTCGGGGGACTCGGGCTCGTCTCCCTCACCGTCGTCTTTCCCGTTCTCGTCGGCGACAGCGTCGCCGGCGGCGTCCTCCGTGTTCTCGGCGTCGCCCGCGGAACTCGACTCGCCAGGGTCGTCGACGGCGATCGTGACGGGGCCGCCGGCGTCAGTGTCGGTGGTCGCGCCCGCGTCCGCGGTTGCGCCCGTGGCCGCGTCGCCGACGCGGTCGGCGTCCGCGCGACGCTCGCGGTCGCGCTCCCGGGCCACCGTCTCGCGCGACTCGCGCACGCGACGCTCCAGCTCGGCGCTCAACTCCCGCGCGTCGGCGACGAGGTCTCGACTCGCCTCGTCCTCCGGGAGGT
The DNA here is from genome assembly GCF_021431925.1 of Halobaculum sp. CBA1158. Lineage (NCBI taxonomy): Archaea > Methanobacteriati > Methanobacteriota > Halobacteria > Halobacteriales > Haloferacaceae > Halobaculum > Halobaculum sp. CBA1158. The sequence goes on from NZ_CP090371.1 coordinate 1,635,822, forward strand.
CGGCCTCCGAGAGCGTCTCGCGGAGCCGTCCGAGGGCGTCGGCCGCGTCGGTCGTCGCGCGGTCGGTCGCCGAGGAGACGCCGTCGGCGAGCGCGTCCGAGAGGATCGAGCCGCTGCGGCCGCCGAAGCCGGAGCGGTCGCGTCGCGCGCGGCGGTCGGGGCTGCGGCCGGGTGCCGTGAGGTCGATCACGCCCTGGAGGAGCTCCAGCGCCTCGATCGTCGCCTCCAGCACGGCGACGACCGTCGGGATCGTGTAGTCGGAGGTGAACCGGGCGAGGTCGCCGACTGCGGGCGGTCGAGGCGGGCGAGGCGAACGGGACGAACGGGACGGATCCGGTCGCCGTGACGAACCGGTTCGCTCTGAGTCGCGTCCGTCACGACCACGCGATCGGTCGTCGCGACGCTCGACGCGGTCGCGGTCGTCGAGCTCCGTCCGGAGCCGCGACAGCGTCGTCTCCAACTCGGAGACGAGCGTCGCGACGTCATCGGCGTCGGCGGGGTCGCGTGAGGGGGCGCTCATCGCCGAATCATTGGGCGCGTCCGGACAAAAACGCTCGCACGAGTCTCGCGAGCCGAGCGAACTGACCGAAAAGGCGGAAACGAAACGGGGAGCCGAAGCGCTACTGCGGCTTCGCGCGTCGGTACTGCACCGGCCACTCGATCTCCTGATCGAGTTCGTCGGCGGCGTGCAGCGGCCAGTACGGCGACCGGAGGAACTCCCTGGCCATGAGCACGGCGTCCGCGCGGTCGTTGGCGACGATCGCTTCCGCCTGCGTCGGATCCGTGATCCCCCCGACGGAGGCGACGGCGATGTCCGTGCCTGTCTCCACGACGTGCTCGCGGACGACCTCGGCGTACGGAAGCTGGTAGTTCGGCCCCGCGTACGGCACATCCTGTGCAGGCGAGATGCCCCCCGCGCTCACGTCGACCAGATCCGCGCCGGCCTCGGCCAGGATCGGCGCGAGTCGCGCCGACTGCTCTACGTCCCACGACTCCCGGTCGGCGATCCAGTCGGTCGCGGAGAGCCGGACGAACACCGGCTTGTCGTCGGGCCACGCCTCGCGCACAGCCTCGGTCACCTCGCGAACGAGTCGGGTCCGGTTCTCGAAGGAGCCGCCGTACTCGTCGTCGCGGTCGTTGGCGACGGGCGAGAGGAACTCGTGGAGCAGGTAGCCGTGGGCGGCGTGGACCTCTGCGACCTCGAAGCCGGCCGCGAGTGCGCGCTCGGCGGCCGCCCGGAAGTCGTCGATCACGTCCTCGATCCCGGACTGAGAGAGGCTCTTCGTGGGGTGTTCGTCGCCGTCGCGGGGGTAGGGCCCGGAGGGCGCGTGGACCTCCCAGCCCCCCTCATCGAGCGGGACGGGACCGTCCTGGTCGCCCCAGGGGCGGTGCGTCGACGCTTTCCGCCCGGCGTGTGCGAGTTGGATCGCCGGCACCGATCCCTGGTCGCGAACGAACGCGGCGGTGTCGGCCCACGCGTCGGCCTGCTCGTCCGACCAGATCCCCACGTCGTGGGGGGTGATCCGACCCTCCGGCGAGACGGCCGTCGCCTCGGCCATCACGAGTCCCGCCCCGCCGACGGCCCGCGAGCCGAGGTGGACCAGGTGCCAGTCGGTCGGCGCGCCCGAGGGCGCGGAGTACTGGCACATCGGCGAGACGAACACGCGGTTCGGGATCTCGGTGTCCCGCAGCGTGAGCGGCGAGAACAGGTGGTCGACCATGGCCGTCCCTCGTCCGCCTCGGTACAAACGGCTGGCGGCGAGGGAGGGGATTTCCCCTTCCGACGGTTCCCTCTCCCTCGACGGCCCGTCGGTCGGGCTTCCGGTTCCCGCGGCTTTTCAGTCGCGGTCGGTCTCTGGCGGGCCATGGGACTCTCCACGGACGAGATCATGCGGGTCAGCCTCGACCTCGTCGGCTGGGACGACGTGCCGGCGGACAGCACGGTGTACGTATCGGGCGACGACATCGAAACCGCGCTGGTCGGGATCGACCTGGAGTCGCCGGAGATCCGACTCGCTCACGACCTGGGCTACGATCTCGCGCTCGCGCACCACCCGACGGGAATGGGTGCCCGCCTGGACTTCCCCGAGGTGCTCGACACGCAAGTGGAGTTCATGACCGCCCACGGCGTCCCGGAGGACGCCGCCGAGGAGGCGGTCGCGGACCTCCGCTCGCGGATGGACCACGGCGGTCACTCCAGCAACTACCGTCACGACCCGAGCGTCGCCGAACTGCTCGACCAGCCGTACCTGAACACGCACCTCGCGCCCGACGAGTACGGCCGACGCGTCTTCCGCGAGGTCGCCGACGACCTGGCCGGGGACGCGACGGCCGGCGAGTTCGTCGACGCGCTCGCGACGATCCCGGAACTCGAGGCGGCCGAGACGGACGTTCGCCTGCGCGTCGGCGACCGCGACAACGACCTCGGCGACGTCGCCGTCCACCACGCAGCGGGAACGAACGGCGGCGCGTCGGTCGCCCGAGCGTACTTCGAGCACGGCGTCGACACGGTCCTCTACATCCACGTCGGCGCGGGCGACACCGCCGAGTTGCGCGAGGAGTTCGCCGACGCCGGGAAGAGCCTCGTCGTCACCGGGCACATCGCCAGCGACGCCGTCGGGATGAACGCCGTCGTCGACGCGCTCGAGGAACGCGGCGTCGAGTGCGACACGATCTCCGGATGCGGGATCGGTCGCGACGACTGAGCGACCGCGGCGAATCGCCGATAGCGGCGTCCGTTTAGGTCGCCCTACCGTTTAGGGCTACCAAAACCTATATGTCCACGCACCCTCGAGAGTCTGGTAATGACCCATGATGCGCTCGCGGAGCGGGGTGAGGAGGCGTCGCCCGAGCGTGACGCCGTCGCAGCGACCGACGTGACCGCCCTCGGGACGTGTCCCGACAGGACGGTGTTCAGCGAGAGCGGCAACGCCGATGGCTGGATCTCGACGGACCTGACGGTCGATCTCGAGCGGTAGGCGCGAGGCTGTCGTCGTCGCGTCGTCGCGTAAGAACGTGAAGTCGGGAGTCGGGCGGTCGAACGACCGCAGTTCGTGCCGGCGAGTTACTCCATCGAGCCCCCGGTGACGAGCGTGTCGTCCTCGAGGTAGTGCTCGATGTGGTGGGCGTCATCTTCGACCTGCACGATGTTCTGACGGAGTATCTCACCGGTCGTGGGATCGCCGAGACCGTCCGCGAGCTCGACGTGCTCGCGCAGCGTCTCGATGATCTCGCCGTACATCTCCATGTCGTTCGCCAGCGACGTGCGAATGTCGTACACGTCCTCGTCCTCGGGCTCGACGGGGGCCTCCTCCGTCAGCGTCGTCATCGAGGCGTGCGGGACGCCGCCGAGCGCCTGTACGCGCTCTGCGAGTTCGTCGGCGAACGCCTCCGCGTTCTCGGCGGCCTCGCCGAGGAAGATGTGGAGGTCGCGGAACTCCGCGCCCTCGACGTTCCAGTGGTGTTTGCGAAGCTGGTGGTACAGGACGTACGTCGCCGCGAGATCCGTGTTGAGTGCGTCGATGATCTGCTCGGCCTTCTCGGCGTCCATCCGGAGCGCCTCGCTGCCTTCGACTGTTCCCGCCGACTTGAGTACGCGCTTTTGAGTGCTCATCTGTACCTGGAGATACGGGAGCAACTCACTTAAATCCCGGGCATTGGATAACTTCTTTTTCGGATAGCCAAAATATGATTCGTGGTATGAGAACACACGGTGGTGACGCGACGAGACTCACACGTCGTCGAGAACCGGAATGAACTCCCGCTGTTCGGCGAGCACCGCGGGGTCGAGGTCGGCGATCAGGTCGCGCTCGTCTCGATTGAGCGCCGCGGCGACGTGGCCGTCGGGGCGGACCACGGCCGACCGTCCGGCGTACGCCGTGCGGGGCGCATCGGGCACGTCGCGTGCGCCGGTGCGACCCGCGCCGACGACCCAGCGGACCCCGTCGAGTGCACGGGCGCGAAGCAGCAGCCGCCAGTTCTCGGAGTGAGCCGCCGGCCAGGCACCGGCGACGAACAGCGCGTCGACCCCGGCGGCGGCGAACGCGGCGCTGTCCTCGACGAAGTTGAGGTCATAGCAGGTCACGAGCCCCGTGGACCCCGCCGGCGTCTCGATGGTGACCCGCTCCTCACCGGGTGTGAGCACGTCGGCCTCGTTCGCCCAGAGGTGGCGTTTTCGGTACACGGTGGTCTCCCCGTCGGGCCCGACGTACGCGAGAGCGTTGTACAGCGTGTCGTCGTCGCGCTCGACGTAGCCCGCGAGAACACCGAGGTCGACGGCGGCGGCGATCGACCGCAGTCGTTCCACGGCCGGGCCGTCGCGGTCGATCGCCACGTCGTGGATGCGATCGTCGGCGACGAACCCGGTGATCGCGTACTCCGGGAACAGCGCCGCGTCGACCTCGGCGGGGAGCGCGGCGACGCGGTCGGCGATCTCGTCGAGGTTCGCGGCGGGATCGAGATCCGCGATCGAGAGCTGAGGGACGGCGACGGTTGGCACGCCGGTTCGGTCGGGGGCGACTCCCAAAACGCCCGCGGTCGATCGAACGGCGGAGTCGACCGAACGGCGAAGTCGACCGAACGATGGGGTCGCGCCCGCCACGTCGCGTCCGCGGTCGCGGCGGCCCGGAATATGGAAACGCCCTTGTAGCCGACACACCCATCGTCGGCCATGAGCGACGACGACCCGGCCGAGGAGTCAGGCGACCCCGAGGAGGCCGAGGAGACGGAACTCGTTCCCGAGGTGTCCGCGGAGGACCTCGACGCCCGGCTGGACGAGACCGCCGAGGCGCTCGAGGCCGCCGAGACCGAGGCCGACCTCGACGACGTGGAGGCCGACCTCGACGACATCGAGGCGGACCTCGAACGCGCCGACCTTCCGGAGCCCGACGAGGACGACGAGGACGCTGAGGATCCGCGCGAGCAACTGGAGTCGCGTCTCTCCGACCAGCGCGACGACCTCGCGGACCAGCGCGGCCCGTACGCGTCGGACGTGATCGACGGCATCGAGTCCGCGCAGGCGACGATCACCGATACGCGGTGGACGGAAGCCGGCGAGGCGGACCTCCCGGGCGTCGTCGACGAGTTCCTCGCAGCCGCGAACGATGCGCTCGACGCGGACCTCGACCGCACGGGCGACGACGACCCCGAATCGGTGGCCGACGCGCTCGACGACGCCGTGGCGGCCGTCGAGAACGCCGACCTCGACGCCGACGAGGACGACGAGACGATCGCCGCGCTGCTCGAGGCGACCGACGCGCTGGAGACGGGCGTCGACGACGCCGAGGAGTGGGACGACCTCGAGACCCACGAGCAGCTCCAGGCGCAGGGCTTCTACGACGTGCTCGGCCACTACAAGGACTTCCCGCCGGAGCTGGCCGCCCTGAAGGAGCACGAACAGCAGGGGAACGTCGACATGGTGCTGCTCGCGCTCGACTCGCTGCAGTCGGAGTTCATGGAGGAGAACTGCCTGGACGCGCTCACCCGCATGAACGACGACGGTGCCTTCGAGGCGATGCACCAGCGCGCGCAGAAGCGCGACCAGCCGGCGATCCGCGCGCTCGGGAAGATGGCGGCTGACGACGCCGTCGAGACGCTCGTCGAGTACGTCGACTCCGACTCGAACCCGACGCTCCAGAAGGCGACGTTCAAAGCGCTCGGCGAGATCGGCCACGAGGACGCGGTCCAGCCGCTGGCGAACAAGCTCGTCATGGACAACGACGAGGTCCGGCCGTACGCCGCCCGCGCGCTCGGCATGATCGGCGACACCCGCGCGGTCGACCCGCTGGCGGACGCCGCCGCGAACGACGAGGCCGACACCGTCCGCGCGGCCGCGCTGTGGGCGCTTCGGCAGATCGGCACCGAGGACGCGCTGGAGGCGGCCGCCGAGGTCGAGGAGGACCGCGCGTTCATCGTCCAGACCGAGACCGAGAAGGCCCGCGACGCCCTCGACGACGACGCCGAGGAAGCCGAGCCCGCCGCGTAACGACGCCGAGGGACCCGGCCGATCGCGGGTCCGGTACCTCTTACGGCCGCCGTCGCCGTCCTACAGGAGTTCGCCGACGAACAGCAGCGCGAACCCGAGCGAGACGAGCAGTCCGCCCGCGCGGCCCAAGATCGTGTGTTCTTTCACCTCGTTCGGCGCGATGTCCACGTCGTAGCTGTCCCACTCCTCCTGATAGCTGACGTACGACGGCACCTGGAAGAACTCCACGGCGATGAGGGCACCGCCGACGGCCCCGAGCGCCGCGCCGGCGAGTCGCACGCCCGCCCCGAGAGCGACCATATCCTGTCGCGCTCGCGTCGGGGCAAAAGCTCACCGGACCGCCGCGCCGCGTCGACCGCGTCTGAACCCCCCGGGCGACGACCGCACCGCGGGGACGATGACCGCGTGGCGAGGGTTCAAGTCGGATACCGACACCAGACCGTTGCGGTGTCACGCGCCGCCGTCGCCGTCGCGCTCGCGCTCTGTCTCACAGCGCTCGCTCCGGCAGTCGCTCCGGCGGGGGCATCGCCGAGCGCGTCGCCGACTGCGCCACCGACCGCGTCTCTCACCGCATCGGGCGAGTCCGGGGTGTCGCCGAGTGCGTCGACCGCGACCGACGGCCCCGGCCCGCGGATCGTCTCCCTGCTTCCGAACCCCGTCGCCCCCGACGACGCCGGCGAGTACGTGCGCGTCAGACTCCCCGCGGGCAACTGGACGGTGACCGACGGGGAGTCGTCGGTTCGGATCCACCAGCGTCAACAGGGGGCGGTCGTCGTGACCGCCGACGCGGACGCGCTCGTCGATCCGCCCCCGGGACGCGTGGCCGACGGCGGCCTGTCGCTGTCGAACGCCGGCGAGCGCGTCGCTTTGCGCCGCGGGGGACCGGACGGCCCGGTCGTCGACGCCGTGCGCTACGGTCGCGCGCCCGAGGGACAGCGGTGGGTCCGCGACGCCGATCCGCCGTGGCGACCCGTCGGCCTCGACCCGCGCGAGCCCGTCCCACTCGGTTCCGCGTCCGCGACGGCGTTCGTGCTCCCCGACGCCCCGGGGCCGGCGATCGAACCGATCCAGAGCGCCGAGGATCGGATCCTGTTGGCCGGCTACACCTTCGCCTCCGAACGGGTCACGGAGGAACTGATCGCCGCACACCGCCGGGACGTGAACGTCCGCGTGCTCCTCGACGGCGATCCAGTCGGCGGGGTCACGACCCGGCAGGCCCGGCTGCTCGACCGTCTCGTCGCTGCGGGGATCGAGGTTCGCGTCGTGACGGGGGCGCACGCGCGGGTCCGCTACCACCACGCGAAGTACGCCGTCGCCGACGACACAGCGGTCGTGCTCACCGAGAACTGGAAGCCGAGCGGCACCGGCGGAGCCGACAACCGCGGGTGGGGCGTCGCCCTCGAGTCGGCCCGGGCGGCGGCGGCGCTGGCGGAGCTGTTTCGATCGGACGCCGGGTGGATCGACGCGATCGCGTGGAACGACGTCCGCACGGACGGGTCGTTCACGCCGGCAGAGCCGGCCGAGGGAACGTACCCCGAGGAGCACCCGCCGTCGACCGTCCGGGCCGAACGGGCGACCCTGCTGACCGCGCCTGGCAACGCCGAGTCGGGCGTCGTCGCCGCGATCGACGACGCCGACGAGCGCGTCGACGTGCTCCAGCCGACGGTCGCATCGGGGCCGATGCTGTCGGCGCTTCGCCGTGCGGCCGAGCGCGGGGCGACGGTCCGGCTACTGGTGTCGAACGCGTGGTACGTCGCCGAGGAGAACGCCGCGCTCGTCGAGCGGCTGAACGACTGGGCCGACCGGGCAGGCGTCCCGCTGGAGGCTCGGGTCGCCGATCCCGGCGGTCGGTTCGGTGCGGTCCACGCCAAGGGCGTCGTCGCCGACGACACCGCGGTCGTCGGGTCGCTCAACTGGAACCCGACGAGCGCCCGCGAGAACCGCGAGGTCGCCGTCGCGTTGGAGGGCGAGGCGGTCGCCGGCTACTACCGCGAGAGCTTCGGAGCCGACTGGCGCGAGAGAGGAAGCGGGAACGGGCTCGTCGGCGAGACCGGGGTTCCGCCCGCGCTGGCGGTCGCCGCCGTCGGGAGCGCCGCCGGAGCCGTGCTGTACGCGCGGCGACGCATCGCGTTCGGCGACCCAGGTTCGGGCGACGATCGGGGGCCGATCGGCTGACGAGGGAGGCGGCTACGAAAGGTGATCGACGGGAGTGAGTCCCCGAGACCGTCGGTCGCTACCGCGGGGGCGGTTCCGTCGCCGGCGCGGTCAGTCGTCGAGATCGATCGTCGTCGACAGCTCCTCGTCGAGTTCGGCCTCGGCCATCTTCTCGACGAGCGCGTCGATCACGTCCTCGCGGCGACCCTCGACGAACTTGATCGAGCCGACGACGAGGTGCCCGCCGCCGGAGACGCCGCCGCCGACGACCTCCTCGTTCAGTTCGGTGACCATCCGCGGGATGTCGAGGCGCACGCCGTCGCTGCGAAGCACAGCGAAGTCGGGACCGTAGCCGATGGTGATCACAGGCTCGCCGGTCGCGCGCACCTTGCGGTCGTGGAGTTCGCCGGTGGTCTTACCCGGGGCGGGGTAGGTGAACCGCTTGGCGAAGTTCTCCAGGTCGATGCGGTACAGGTGGGCGTCGGAGTCGAGCCGCTCGTGTTCGACGTGCGGCTCGACGGCGTCGAGCTGTTCTTCCACGTCGGCGGCCGCGCGCGACGAGAGGAACTCCACGAGCTCCTCGTGGCGCGCCTCGTCGTCGCTACCCACGTCGAGGGCGTCGCCGACGAGGGTCTTGCCCTCGCTGTATCGAAGCCAGTGGGCGGCGTAGTCGAGCGCCTCGCCGATGTCCTCGATGTGCTCGCGGTCGTAGCCGGCGTCGGCCGCGAGCTCGAGGTACTCGTCCATCACCTCGGCCTTCGACCGGTCCGACAGCCCCGCGACCGCGGGAACGTGGCGTAGTTCGTCGGTCACCTCGGGGTCGATCATGCGCGCGAGCTCGACGCACATCATCCCCGTCGTGATCCGGTAGTCCTCGTCGTGGATGTAGGGGTTGACGTGGTGGTCGAGGAGGTCGTCGACGGCCTCGGGGTCCGGGTGGTGGTGGTCGACGACGGCGATCGGCACGTCGTAGTGCGCGAGGTTCTTGTAGGCGGGCACGTCCTCCTCGGTCGAGCCGTTGTCGAGCATCAGGAGGAACGGGAGCTTCTGTCCGTGGCGCGCGCGCCCCTCGAGCGCGAAGCTGAGGTCGCGGGTCACGTCCTCCATCTCGTAGTACGGAGCCTTGCTCGGGAGCCGCTTGAGGTTGTGTCGAGCGGCGTCGGTTCCCTCGTGAACCGATTCGATGTAGTTCTCCAGGGCCAACTGGACCGGGATCGCCGCGCACATCCCGTCGCCGTCGGCGTGGTGGCGGATGCGGATGGGCCGCCCCTCGAGCACAGTCCGTCGCAGCGTTCGCGCGAGGTCCTCGAGTTCCGGCCGAAGCTTCTCGAAGGCGTCCCAGCCCACGAGCGGGTCGACGGCCTCCGGCTCGGCGCGCTCGCTCAGCGCCTCGTCGAGGCGTTCGCGTGCTGCGTCGGCCGTGTCGCCGTCCAGCGCGTCGATGTCGGCGACCTCGAGCTGCGTTGCTCCCTCGTGTTTTTCGACGCTGCCGGAGATACGGACCACGTCGCCGATCTCCACCTCGGGGTACGCGCGAACCCCCGCCTCCTCGAAGGCGGCGGCCGCGAGCACGCCGGACTCGTCGGCGACGTGGAAGATCGTCGGACCGCCCGTCTGTTTGATCTGGACGATCTCCCCCTCGACGGTCACGTCCGAGCCGACCGACGCCTCGGAGACGAGGGTGATCTCGGGGTCGTGCTCGACGGAGAGCAGGTCGGCCTCGTCGAGACTCACGTCGGCGAGGTCGAACGACACGTCGCCGTTGTCCTTCAGTTCCTCCAGCAGGACGACCAGTTCGTCGCCGACCGCGAACGTCTCGCCGTCGAGGTTCGACTCGTGAAGCAGTCCCGAGACGTGCTCGGAGACGTCGACGAAGACGCCGTAGTCGACGACGCCGTTGACGACCGCACGGTAGCGCGCGCCGACCTCCACGTCGGTCAGCGTGCACGCGTCGTCGAGGTCGTGGACGGCAGGGCGGGAATCCCCCGCCCCGTTCGCGCCGGAATCTCCGGCGGCGGAATCAGTCATATCTCGTCGTGGGTGACGGCGGGTGTTAAGGGTTGTAGTATCGATCCAGTCCGTGAGACGGGCGCGCACGGCGGCGCGATTCGAGGGGTGTCGCTCGGTGGACGAGGGGGAGAGAGCTCCCCGTCGGTGACCCGCATCGACACGCTTAGTTGTCGTCCGACCCCAACGCATCCAATGCGACTGTTCCGGTCGAGCGAGCTGCTCGGCATCGCCGCCGAGACGCTGACGTTCGCGCTGGAGGCCTCTCGGGACACCCACCCGAACGAGTACATGGGGTTCCTCCGCGCGACCGACGCCCGGGACCTGGGCCTCGACCGCAGAGGGCAGGTCATCACCGACGTGCTCGTCATCCCCGGCACAACGTCGACGCCGGAGTCAGCGACCGTGCGAGAACACATGAAACCGAACTCCTCGCGTGCGGTCGGGTCGATCCACTCGCACCCGAACGGGGTGCTTCGTCCCTCCGACGCCGACCTCGCGACCTTCCACGCCGGCGAGGTGCACGTCATCATCGGCGCGCCCTACGAGCGCGACTGCTGGCGGGCGTTCGACTCCGACGGCGACCCGCGCGACCTGGACGTGATCGACGTGGCGCTGCCCGACGACGAGGCGTTCTTCGACTTCGACCAGACGGACATCGACGCGGAGCTGTACGATGAGTGAGGACGCGGGGTACGCCGCCGACAGCGACGGCGACGAGGACCGCGACGGGGGGGACCGAGCGCGAATCGCGCTCGCGCAGGGCACGTTCGACATCCTCCATCCCGGCCACATTCACTACCTCACGGAGGCGGCCGCCCGCGGTGACGAGCTTCACGTGATCGTCGCCCGCGGCGAGAACGTCACGCACAAGCCGAAGCCCGTGTGCCCCGACCGCCAGCGCCGCGACGTGGTCGCCGCGCTCGACGTGGTCGACGAGGCGCACCTCGGCCACCACGAGGACTTCTTCGTTCCCGTCCGGGAGATCGACCCCGACGTGGTCGTGCTCGGGTTCGACCAGCACCACGACGAGGACGCCATCGCCGACGCGCTCGCGGCCGAGGGGATCGACGCGGCGGTGACTCGCGCCGACGGCCGCGAGCCCCGCTACGAGGGGGAACTCCTCTCGACAGGCGACATCATCGATCGGCTGCTCGCCCAGCGAGGGTGAGTCGCGATCGGCGGATCGGGACCCGCTCACTCGCGCTCCAGCGTCGCCCGCCATCGGTACAGCGGCGCGGCGGTGACCGCCACCAGACCGACCGCGACGGCGACGACGGCGGCAACCCGAAGCGTCGGCGCGTCCGCGATCGTCGACCGGAGCACCGCCGGGGTGCCGGCCGCGAGCAACACAGCGCCGACGGCCCAGACGCCGAAGGCGGTTCGCGTCGCCGCGGCCGACCGCTCGTCGTCGTCGCCGACGCGGACGTGGACGGCGACCAGCCCGATCCCGGCGGCGAACGCGACGCCCGCTCCCGCCAGCGCCAGCAGGACCGTGATCACGGCCGCGGTCGGGGACGCGCCGGTCACGGTGAGATCACGTCCGAGTACCGCGCCGAGACGGGCACGGCGATGGAGACGGGCACGAGTCGTGTCCTGTCACGGATGTTATAAAAATGTGCCGGGGCGACGAGCGTGTTCGGGGCACCCGGATCCGGCCGATCACCGAGGGAGTACCCGTTCACTCCACCTCCGCGTTCGTCGGCGCTCTCTTTCGAGCCGTGAGTGGCTGGCGAGAGACGAGTTCACAGTCGAAGGCGGGGTGCTCGGTGAGGTGCCTGACGAGCAGGTGCCGCCGGCCGCCCGTGAGGCCGTTCCGGCCGACCGTCTCGGCGTCGAACTCCCGCGGGAGTCGGTCGTACAACCGTCGGAGCGCGGCGAATCGCTTGAACACCTTGCTGTGCCCGGCTGAGTCCGCAGCGCGCCGTTCGACCACGTAGCTCCCGTCGGGACGGTGTTCGCCTGCTGTGTGGAGGAACTCCCGGCACTCGGTGAGCGCGTCCGCGAGTCCGTCTCGGAGCGCTATCGCCGCCTCGCGAGAGAGCACGCGCTCGTCGCCCTCGAGGGAGATCGTCAGCCGTTCGCCGTCGGCGGTCGCCGATACCGTCGGACGGTCGTCGTGAGAAGCGTCGCTACCGTCGAATTTCGCGGCCAGCCGCCTCGCGGCGACTTGACCTATCCTCGCGCGTCGGTGGTGCCGACATGCAGCCAACCCTTGCGACGCACCCGGTATAAGTCCGCCGGCGTCACTCGACGTGTTCGATGAGTTCGACGATGGTGCCGTCGGGGTCGAGCAGGAACGCGATCCGGAGGTCGCCGAAGCGGTCGGGGCCCATCACCCAGTCGACGCCCGGGTGGTCGGCGTCGATCGCCTCGCGAGCGGCGACCACGTCGTCGACGACGAATCCGAAGTGGAGCACCCCCGTCGGCATCGGCTCCACGTCGCCGGTCGCCTCGTAGGGGGCGCGATCGAAGACGTACACCCGCTTGTCTGCCACCTCCAGAGCGACGTGCTCGACGGCGGTCGCGCCCTCCCCGTCGTCAGCGCTGCCCCGCTCGATGATCGTCCCGTCGAACGCATCCGCGTAGAACGCCGCCGTGGCGTCCAAGTCGTTCGCTTTCAGCGCCACGTGGAAGAACGAATTCGGTGTCACGACCGGGGCATCGGTCTCCGGGACCAAGGCGTTGCCGGCGGGACGGACGGGAATCGGCGGCGACAGGAGCCGCGACCGCGGCTTCCGACCACGACCCGCGACGCCCGATCGCGACCCGGACCCGCGACCGCGACGCCCCGGCGACGAGGCGCTTTTCACCGTACCGCCGGTAGGGCGTGACATGGAAGTCCGCGGGGAGCGCGAGTGCACCGAGTGCGGCACCCGGTGGTCGTACTTCGAGACGGGGAGCGTCGAGTGCCCGGAGTGCGGGAGCCTCCGGAGCGTCGGCACGGGGGAGCGTCGCGAACACACCGACGCGCCGGCGGAGTTGGACCTGACCGCGGTGTTGGCCCGACTCGACGACACGCCGCTCGACGACCTCGTCGACGAGATCAAGACCGGGTGCCGGTCGTACCTCCGGAAGCGCGGGTTCATCCGCGGCGGCGACCTCGCGCCGCTGGACGACGCCTACCTCGCGGCCGCCGAACTCCGCCACGCGGCCGACGTGTACGGTCGACTCGCCGATCCCGGCGGCGGTCGGGCGGACGCGACCGTTAGTGAGGGCGGCCTCGAAGGGACCACTCCGGGCGTCACCGACGACGAGGAGTGGTACCTCACGAGCCTGCTCCGCGCGGCCGACACCGGCGAGCGTCCCGACACCGACGAGGTGCCGCCTCGAATGCACGAGGCGCGCGGGCTCGCGGCCAGCGAGGCAGTACTGGAGTACCGCACGGACGTAGTGACGTATCTCGAGACTCACCCGGACCCGGAAGCGAGTCGGACGCTCGGCGCGATCCGCGACCGCGCGAAGCGGATCGACGCGCTGGGGGGCGACGTAGTGCCCGCGGAGGCGGACGCCCTCGTCGCCGCCGCCGGCGAGTTGGGTCGATACCTCATCGCCGGCGACGCAGAGGCGCTGGCGAGCGCTCGCGAGCGACTCGATCGGATAGAGTAGAACCGGGATCGGGTCCGCCCTCCCGCCGACTCAGGGAAGTTCGACGGCCACGTCGTGCTGCTCGCTCGCCGCCTTGACCGTGTTGTACAGCAGCATCGCGCGCGTCATCGGGCCGACGCCGCCGGGGACCGGCGTGATCGCGTCCGCCTTGTCCGCGACCCCGTCGTAGTCGACATCGCCGACGAGGGTCGACTCGCCGTCGCGCTCGACGCGGTTGATCCCCACGTCGATGACGGTCGCGCCCTCGCTCACCATGTCGGCGGTGATCATCTCGGGCACGCCCGCGGCGGCGACGACGATGTCCGCGCGGCGGGTGTGGCTCGCGAGGTCGTCGGTCCGCGAGTGACAGACCGTGGTGGTGGCGTTGCCGCCCGAGCCGCGACCGAACAGGAGGTTCGCCATCGGCTTGCCGACGATGTCGGAGCGACCGACGACGACCGCCTCCGTCCCCTCGGGGTCGACGTCGGCGGCCGCGAGCAGGCGCTGGATGCCGTGGGGGGTGCAGGGCTTGAACCGGGGGTTGCCGGCGACGAGGCGGCCGACGTTCTCCGGGTGAAAGCCATCCACGTCCTTCGCGGGGTCGACCGAGCGCAGGACGCGTCGGGTGTCGACCTGGTCGACGACTGGCATCTGAACGAGGATGCCGTGGACCTCGTCGTCGGCGTTCAGCTCGTCGATCGTGTCGTACAGTTCCTCGGCGGGCGCGTCGTTGTCCACGTCCACGTGGATCCCCCGCATCCCGACCTCCTCGCAGTCGTTCTGCTTCATCGAGACGTACGTCTCGCTGGCGGGGTCGTCGCTCATCAGTACGGTCGCCAGCGCGGGGTCGATTCCCTCCGCCTGCAGCGTTTCCACGCAGTCGGCGACGCCGTCTCGGATCTCGGCGGCGACGGCGGTGCCGTCGATATCGGTCATGCTCGATGGACCGGCGGCGAGGCGTAAGTATCCTCGGGTTCGTGCACAACAGAAGGATAAAATACGACTGAATGATCGAGAACGTGGATCGGACCGCGCAGCGCGACTTACCGGTACAGCGGGTTTTCGTCGGTGAGTTCGCCGACGCGCTCGCGGACTGCCGCGATAACGCTCTCGTCGTCGACGTTGTCCACGACCCGGTGGATGAGGTCGCCCACCTCGCGGCAGTCGGCCTCGTCGAAGCCGCGGGTGGTGAGCGCGGGCGTCCCGGCGCGAATGCCCGAGGGGTCGAACGGCGAACGCGTTTCGCCGGGAACGGTGTTCGCGTTGAGGACGATTCCAGCGTCCGCGAGGGCCTCCTCGGCGTCGCCGCCGGAGGTGTCCGGATGCGACTCCCGCAGGTCGACGAGCACGAGGTGGGTGTCGGTGCCGCCGGAGACGATCTCGAAGCCGTTGTCGGCGAACGACTCCGCCAGCGCCTCGGCGTTGGCGACGACCTGCTGAGCGTAGTCCTCGAACTCCGGCTCCAACGCCTCGCCGAAGCCGACGGCCTTGCCCGCGATGTTGTGCATCAGGGGGCCGCCCTGTCCGCCGGGGAAGACGGCGGCGTCGACATCGTCGGCGTGTTCCTCGTCGCATATGACGATGCCGCCGCGACCCGCGCGGATCGTCTTGTGGGTCGAGCCCGTGACGAAGTCGGCGACGCCGACGGGCGAGTCGTGGACGCCGGCGGCGACGAGGCCGGTGATGTGGGCGATGTCCGAGAGGTGGTAGGCGTCGACCGCGTCCGCGACCGTCTGGATGCGCTCCCACTCGACCTCCCGCGGGTACGCGGAGTAGCCCGAGACGATGATGTCGGGGTCAAACTCGTCGGCCTGTTCGGCGAGCGCCTCGTAGTCGATGTAGCCCGTCTCGGGATCGACGCCGTACTGCTCGACCTCGAACAGCTGGCCGGTGAAGTTCGCCGGATGGCCGTGGCTCAGGTGACCGCCGTGTTCGAGTTCCAGCGAGAGGATCCTGTCGCCCGGATCGAGGACCGCGAGGTAGACCGCCATGTTCGCCTGCGTGCCGGAGTGCGGCTGGACGTTGACGTGTTCAGCTCCCCACAGCTCCTCGGCACGTTCGATGGCGAGCTCCTCGACCGCGTCGGCGTACTCGCAGCCGGCGTAGTAGCGCGCGCCGGGATAGCCCTCGGCGTACTTGTTCGTCAGGGCGCTCCCCTGCGCCTCCAGCACCGCCTCGGAGACGTGGTTCTCCGAGGCGATCATCGCCAGCGTGTCCTCCTGTCGCTGCACCTCGCCCGCGAGCGCGTCGGCGACGGCGGGGTCGGTCTCGCGTACCTCCGGATACTCCATACCGAGACTGGGGTCAGCGAGGACAAAAAGCCACCCGTACCGCCGCGGGGCGACGCCGATAGGGCTAAATGTTGCCACGTCGGAGTACGGCCAGTTGATGAGGGTGGAGCCTGTCGAGGACGGGCTGCGCGCGGTCGACGCCGCAAAGCACTCGATCACGGTCCGAACCGAGGACTGGGAGGACAGCGGCGCGTCCACCCCACCGTCGCTTCCCGACGCCCTCGCGGACCTCGACGTGAACGCCGTCCGCCGCCCCGACACGATCGTCACGGGGAGGACCGCCGCCCTGGAGTTCCCGCCCTACTACCTCATCGCGACCGACATCGACACCGGCGAGACGTACGACGTGGGTCCACATCGGACGCACACGTCGCTTCCGGCGGCCACGTACGTCGTCCGGCTCAACGGAAACCCGCTGGTGTACGTCGCCTTCGAGGGTGCCTGCGAGCTGACGCTGCGCGGCTACGAGTCCGCGCGGCTCTCGTTTCCCGAGCCCGCGAGCGTCGCCGTCGGCTTCACGTCGTCGGTGCAGTCGGACGCGGCGACCGTCACCGTCGAGCGCTCGCCCGAGGGGGTCGCCGCGGCGCTCTCGGCGCTGTCCGCCGGAAACCGAACGACGACCGCCGATCGGTCGTTCCCCTCGATGCGGGGGCATCCCCCGCTGATCGAGTTCGGCGAGGAGCGACGGTTCCCCGACGAGGTGGCCGAGCGACCCGAATCGAACGTCGAGGTCGTCGTTCCGCCGTCGCTGGATCGACTGCTGCCGGTCGCGCCGCTCGCGACCTACCTCGACGCGACCGTCCGAGTCGAGGCCGACACCGACCCGCGGGTGACCGCCCCGGGAGTGTCGCGGTCGCTGCCGACCGACGACGGCTTCGCGGCGGCGGTCGCCTCGCTGACCGAGCGGACGTTCTACCTCGACTGCGTCGTGCGGACGGCCGGTCCCTACAGCGGTCCGCTCGACACCGAGTGGGTGCTCGACGAACTCGGGCTCGACGCGTCGGCGCTGTACGGCGCGCCGATCGGCGACCGGCTGGCGGCGTATCTCGACGCCGACTTCGACGCGGTCGCCGACGCGTTCCCGGAGTGGCACCACACGCTGTACGTCGAGCCGAGCTACGAGCACGTGCGGACGCTCCCGTACGTCGTGAACGGGCTGCCGCACGTGTTCGAGCCGCGGTCGACGCCGCTCGACGACGAGCGCTGGCTCAGTCGCTCGCTCAGCGACGTGTACCGGGGCGCGACCGAGGCCGCCAGCGTCGACCTCGTGGACCCGAGACTGGGCCCGGGAACGACCCACGGCTGGCTGGCGGACGGCGTTCCGATCGACGTGTACAAGACGCTCCCGGAGGCGTACGAGAACCGGGACGACTACCTCGACGAGTCGGTCGACGCCACGCGAGTCACGGCCATCGTCAACGACCGGGAGATGCGGACCGAACACGACGACGCCGCCGCGATCTACCGCCGGAAAGCCGACCGGCTCGACCTCGACGTGACCGTCCGGGAGTTCCTCACCGTCGACGAGTTGGCGTCGGTGTTCGAGTCGCGGACCGACTTCGTCCACTACATCGGCCACTGCGAGACGGACGGGCTCACGTGCGCCGACGGCTACCTCTCGGTCGACCAGATCGACCGCTCTCGCGCGCAGACCTTCTTCCTCAACGCCTGCGGCTCGTTCCACGAAGGGGTCGAACTCGTGCGAAAGGGCAGCGTCGCGGGCGGCGTGACGTTCAACGAGGTGCTCGACAGCCAGGCGGCCACAGTCGGCACGTCCTTCGCCCGACTCATGACCAACGGCTACTGCATGGAGCGCGCGCTCGACCACTCGCGCCGGCAGATCATGACCGGCAAGGACTACGCGGTCGTCGGCGACGGGACCCACCGACTCACCCAGTCGACGGCGCTGGCTCCGGCCGACATCGAGGTCTCGATCGAGGGCGACGAGTACCGCGTCACCCACACCGCACAGAACCCGCACAAGGCCGGCTCCGAGCACCAGTGTATCGTCCGAACGGACGGCCAATTCGCGCTGACCGGCACCCGCGAGGAGTACCTCGTCGACGAGGCGGACCTGCGGGAACTCGTCGAGAACGCCGACGGACCGATCATCGTCGAGGGACGCGTCTACTGGCCGGACCGGCTGCTCGCGACCGACGAGGTCCGCGACGTTGTGAACTGAGCAGCGGGGACGCGCCCGTCAGGGCCCGTCGTTCGTCCGCGTCGTTCCCTCCGGTTCCACGAGGAAGTCGGTCGACTCGGCGGCGGCGGTGTCGCCGGCCAACAGGAGCACGACCAGCATGCACAGCGTCAGTACCGCCCGAGGATGCCGGGAGACGGCGGCCGCCGGTTTCGTGCTGGCGATGCGCTTGCGGAACGATGTTCGTTCCATGACCATTGTACACACGGCACAGGTATTAAAATACACGACTGATCGTCGTTCCGTACACGCTGATTCGCATCGTATTCTCGTCGCAGAGCGCTTGATTCCTTGGAATTCCCGTTAGTATTAAATATGTACCGAGCGGAGTCGTAGGTAGCTATGAGCGAGAACCTCTTGGAGCGAACCACGGCGGACGTGCTTCGGTCGATACTCGACGAGGCGACCGGCGACCTCGTGGTCGTCGATCCGAACGGAACGGTCATCGAGTCGCTGGTCGACATCGCCGTCGACTACGACGGCGACCTGCCGGCGCTGAACGTGCTGGCTGACGACCGGCTTCTGAAGGACGTGATGGACGACTTCCTCGTCGCCGCCGACGCCGCCGACCTCGTCGACGACGGCGGGATGGCGCTGCGCGAACTCGACGGCGACGCCGACAACACGCTCCTCGTCGGCGAGGACGAACTGTACGCGGTCGTCGCCGCGGACGAGCAGGTGGCGGCGCTGTCGGCCGACGACGACGAGTTCATCGCCGACGCCTACGAGACCTACCGCGGGCGCTTCGACGACGCGGAGCGGTTCAACCTCCGGACGCCCGCCATCTCCCGGATCCGTACGACCCTCGACGAGGACATCGGCGAGGCCGTCCGCGCGGACTTCGACGGCGTGCTCGAGTCGCTGGAGACCGCCCGCGGCGACGGCGACGGACTCGACGAGGTGACGATCTCCCTGCTCGTCGCGGCGAAGAACGACGTGCTGCTGTACGACATCAGCAAGTGGGGCGAGGACGTGGGGATCGCCTCGAAGGCGACGTTCTCGCGCACCAAGACCCGCCTCGAGGAGATGGGACTCATCGACACCGAGAAGGTGCCCATCGACGTGGGTCGCCCGCGGCTGCGCCTGAAGCTCGGCGACGACAGCCTGCGCGACGCCGACAGCGGCGAGCTCGCGAGCGTCGCCCACCGAATGCTGAACTGAGACAGGCGTCGGCGGGCGGCCGAACGCGAACCGCCGGAAGCGACCACCTTTTTGTACGAATCACCCCACCAGCGGCGCATGGACATCGCCATCGTCGGTCCCGACCCAGCGGCGGCGGCCGCCAGCGAGGCCCTGGCCGACATCGAGGCGAACGTGATGCCGGTCGAGGCGAGCCTGCTCGACGGCTTCGACCTCGCGGTCGTCGTCGGAACGACCGGCGACGACGCCTTTCGGACGGCGACGCGGCTCGTCGACGACTGGGTCGCCGTCGAGATCGGCGGCATCGGCGGCCGAGCGATCGACGGGGTCGACGCCGCGGTCACCGCATTCTCCGCGGACTCGGGCTGTTACGACTGCCTGCGCGATCGAGTGAACGCGAACGTCCCCGCCGGCGACGCCCCGCCACAGGGGACCCGAAGCGCGGTTCGCTTCGCCGGCGCGCTCGCCGGTCGACGGGCCATCCGACACCTCTCGGGCGAGGCGGTCGCCGGGACGGTCACCGAGGTCGACGGCCCCGAGCGTCGGTTCCTCCCATCTCCGGGGTGTGACTGCACGGGGGAGCCGGCGGGACTGGAACTGCGCGAGACCGACTCCCCCGTCGACCTCGACGACGCGGTCGACCGGATGGACCGCGCGGTCGACGACCGGGTCGGGATCGTGACCGAGGTGGGCGAGCGGGAGTCGTTCCCGGTGCCGTACTACATCGCCCGGACGACCGACACCGCGGCGTTCGCCGACGCCAGGTGCGCGGAGTTCGCCGCGGGCGTCGCCGCGGACTGGGACGAGGGGTACGCGAAGGCGATCGGGGAGGCGTTGGAGCGGTACTGCGCCGGCGTCTACCGGGCCTCGGCGCTTCGGTCGGCTCCCACGGAAGGCGTCATCGACGCCGTTCCGGTCGACCGGTTCGTCCGACCGCCGGACGCGGAGACGCCCGACCCGGACGAGCGGATCCCGTGGGTGGACGGGATCGACCTCCGGTCGAGCGAGTCGGCGTCGCTGCCGGCGGAGTTCGTCCTGTTCCCGCCCCCGGCCGAGCGGTTCGCCCCCGCGATCACGACCGGGCTCGGCCTGGGGAACTCGACGGCCGAGGCCGTGCTGTCGGGGCTGTACGAGACGGTCGAGCGGGACGCGACGATGCTGTCGTGGTACTCGACGTTCGAGCCGATGGGGCTGTCGGTCGACGACGAGCGGTTCGCGGCGCTGCGACGGCGCGCCGCCGCCGAGGACCTCACAGCGACTCCCCTGTTGCTCACGCAGGACGTGGACGTGCCCGTCGTCGGCGTCGCCGTCCACCGCGACCCCGAGTCCGGCGAGTGGCCGCGCTTCGCCATGGGGTCGGCCGCGGACCTCGACGCCGCCGCCGCGGCGACTGACGCGCTCGCGGAAGCGCTGCAGAACTGGATGGAGCTTCGCGCGATGGGGCCCGAGCAGGCCGCCGGAGAGGAGGGAGCCATCGGCGCGTACGCCGAGTTCCCCGAGCGAGTCCGGGAGTTCGTCTCCCCCGACGTGACGTTGTCGGCGGCGGACGTCACCGACGGCGACGCTGCGGAACTGTCCGGCGTCGCCGAGGTCGACGCCCTCGTCGATCGGCTCGACGCCGCCGGCCTCGACGCCTACGCCGCCCGGCTCACGACGCGCGACGTGGCCGCGCTCGGCTTCGAGGGCGTTCGCGTCCTCGTCCCCGAGGCGCAGCCGCTGTTCACGGGGGAGGCGTTCTTCGGCGACCGGCTGGAGACCGTCTCGGCGTCGATGGGGTTCGAACCGGAGCCGGAGACGGCGTACCACCCGTTTCCGTAGCGACGCGAGGGCTCGCGCCGGTCGCGCGAGTCGGCCACCCGTCGGTCGATCGAACCCGGAGCGTTCTTGGCCGCCACCCCACACGACACAGCTACCCGAATGCCCCGATTCGTCCACTACTCGGACATCGAGAACGTCTACGACGACCCCGAGCGCGCGGGGCGACTCGCCGGACTCATCACCGATCTCGACGGGCCCGACGCCGCCGTCGTCGGCTCCGGAGACGACACGGCCCCAGGCGTCGCGGCGACGGTCTCGTCGGGACGCCAGGCGGTCGACTTCTACCGCGCGATCGACACGGACGTGGAGACGTTCGGCAACCACGACTTCGACTTCGGGGGCGACGCCGCCCGCGCGGTCGTCACCGACTCCCCGCAGACGTGGGTCTCGGCGAACGTGTACGACGAGGACGGCGAGCGGTTCGCCGAGGCCGAGGGCGTCGTCCCGTGGACCGTCGAGCGCGTCGACGGCGACCGCGTGGGCTTCTTCGGCGTCACCGACCCGGCGACAGACTCGCTGAATCCGATGGCCGCCGACATGGAGTTCACGGACCCCTACGAGGCCGCCCGCGAGGCCGTCGCCGACCTCCGCGCCGAGGGCGTCGACCACGTGGTCGCCGTCTCGCACCTCGGCGGCGGCGACGACGACCTCGCCGCCGTCGACGGGATCGACCTCGTGCTCGGCGGGCACGTCCACAGCGAGCGCGTCGAGACGGTCGAGGAGACGCTGTGCACCCGTCCCGGCGTCAATGGCGAGACCGTGCTGGAGGTCGCCCTCGACGACGACGGCGCGAGCGTCACCCGTCACGGTCCCGCGGACGCGCCGGTCGACGAGCGGGTCGCCGACGGCCTCCGCGAGCGCATCGCGGCCGCGGGGCTCGACCGGGCGGTGGGGCGCGTCGACGAGCCGATCGAGCGCTCGGAGGCGACCGTCCACGGCGGCGAGTGCCGGATCGGCAACGTCGTCGCCGACGCGTACCGGTGGGCCGCCGACGCCGACGTGGGGCTGCAGAACGCCGGCGGGCTCAGGCTCGGGCACGACCTCGCGGGCGAGGTGACGGAGGCGGACCTCCTCTCGGTGCTCCCGTTCGAGGAGCCGATCGTCGTCGTCGAGGTGACGGGCGCGGAGCTGTTGGACGCCTTCAGGCAGATGTCCGCGGCCGTCGTCGACTTCGGCGAGGAGGACTGGTGGCACGGCCATCTCAGCGGCGCGCGCGTCGTCTGGGACGACGATCGCGAGGTGCTCGTCGAGGCGACCGTCGCCGGCGACCCCGTCGATCCCGAGTCGCTGTACCGCGTCGCCACCCCGGAGTACATTCTCCACTCCGATCACGAGTTTCCCGTCATCGGCCAGCGACACCGCGCCGGCGAGCACGGGATCCAACACGAGGTGCTGGCCGAGTACGTCCGCGAACACGGGATCGACCCCGAGATCGAGGGACGGATCCGCCGCGTGTCCGGCGACGAGCGCCCCGGGATCGACTCCCCTGGCGGGGAACCCCGAGCGTCCGGAACGACCGGCGGGGACGCCGGCGGCGATGAGTGACGCCGGCGGCGATGAGTGACGCCGGCGGCGACGGGTGACGCCGGCGTGACAGGGGTCGGAGCGACGAGACCCGAGCGAGGCCGGCCGGGAGAGAAGTGTTTACCCGCCCTCGCGTCGACTACTCGACAATGACGCTGGTCGTCGTCCCGGTGCGATACCCTCTCTCGAACCACTCACTGGCGACGCTGTCGGAGGCGATCCGGATCGCCGACGAGCGCGACGCCGAACTGACCGTTCTTCACGTCGACCTCTACCAGGACGGAAAGGAAGTCACGCGGACGGACCTCAAGCGAGCCGTCGAGCGGGAGTTCGGTCGGCTCCCGCAGATCCGGTACGTGGTGCGACGGGGCTTTCTCGTCGAGGAGACCATCCTCGACGAGGTCGCCGCCGAGGCCGCCGACGTGGTGGTCATCGGCGCGAAGCAGGCGAGTCGCTGGCGGCGGACCATCCAGCGGCTGTTCTCCGACCCCGACATCGAGTCGTTCCTGAAGGGCAAACTCGACGCGACCGTCATCACCGTCCGTCCGGACGGCGAGACCGGCGGGATCGCGTCCGCCGACGGCGGGAACGACGAGCGATGAGCGGCGACGGGGACGCGAACGACGACGGAAACGCGGGCGACGACCGTGACGAGCGAACGGATCGGGACGCCGACGGCGGTCCCGATCGCCGCGACCGCGGCCCCGACGGGGTCGGTCTCCCGGCCACCCGACGGGCGCTCCTCGACGCGCTCGCGGACGGTCCCGTCTCCGGGCCGACGCTGGCCGACCGGCTGGGCGTCTCGCGGGCGGCCGTCTGGAAGCACGTCGAGGCGCTCCGGGAGGCGGGTCTCGCCGTCGAGAGCGGCGACGAGGGCTACCGCGTCGGCGACGCGTCGGGCTACTCGGGGGCGGCGATCGCCCACGGACTCGACGCCCCGTTCGCCGTCGAGTACCACGACAGCATCGGCTCGACCAACGACCGCGCGCGCGAGTTGGCGGGCGACGGCGTCGCCGACGCGGTCGTCGTCGCCGACGAGCAGACCGCCTCGCGGGGGCGACTCGACCGGGAGTGGTCGTCGCCGCCGGGCGGCGTGTGGCTGTCCGTCGTCTGTCGGCCCGACGTGCCGCCGGCGCACGCGCCCGCCTACACCCTCGCCATGGCGGTCGCGGTCACGCGCGCCTGCCGCGAGGCCGGCGTCGACGCCCGGATCAAGTGGCCCAACGACGTGCTCGTGGGCGACAGCGACGACCCGGACGACGGCGGAGCCGCCGCGAGCGACTCCGGTGGGGGGGACGCGGGGCGCGGGGGGCGGAAGCTGTGCGGGATCCTCACCGAGATGGAGGGTGAGGCCGACCGGGTCTCCTGGCTCGTCGTCGGCGTGGGCCTGAACGCGAACGTGGCGATCGGGGACCTCCCGCCCGACGCCGGCGCGACGAGCCTGCTCGCCGAGCGCGGCGAGCCGGTCGATCGTCGATCCCTCGTCCAGCGAGTGCTCGAAGAGTTTCACGCCCTCCGCGGCGACCTCCGCGGGGCGGTGTCGACGTGGGAGGAGTACGCCGACACCGTCGGCCGACGCGTCCGGGTGGACACCCCGGGCGGCGTCGTCGAGGGCGAGGCCGTCGGGATCGAGTTCCCCGGCGCGCTCATCGTCGACGCCGCCGACGGGAGAACGCGGGTGACGGCCGGCGACTGCGACCACCTCCGACCCGTCGGGGAGTGAGCCTCAGTCGTCGCCGGCCACGCGGACGGTGAGTACCGGCACCGACGACCCGCGGACGACCTTCTCGGCGACGCTCCCGAGCAGCAGGCGGTCGATCCCGCCGCGGCCGTGGGTGCCCATCACGATCAGGTCGCAGTCGTTCTCCTCGGCGTAGCGGACGATCTCGCCGCTGGGCGAGCCGTCGATGACGGCGGTCTCGACCGGGACGTCGTAGTCGTCGCCGAGCGCCTCCACCAGCGAGACGGCGTCCTCGGCGTCCTCCCTGAGCATCTGGTCGATACCCTCCCAACTCGACTCCATCGGCATCCCGGCGTACGACGCCGAGTTGACGACGTACAGCGCGTGGACGGTCGCGCCGTGCTGGACCGCCAAGTCGACGGCGTGACGGACCGCGCGCTCGACGCCGTCGGAGCCGTCGGTCGGGACGAGGATCCGGTCGTACATCCCCATGTGAACGTCTGTCGTAGCTCATATCCCCGCCCGCATTAAGCCTTCCCACGATCGAACCGTCGTCTCGCGGTTTCCCTTTTCGATTCGTAACGGGCGGGCGGAACGATCCGGAGACGGCTCGGGCGTGGCTCGGAGGGATCCGGAAGGAGTCTGGGACTGAGCCGGGGCTGGTCGGGGACGAGAGCGGCGGCGAAAACGGGACCGACTGCGTCGATCCTCGATGCGTTCTAGAGGCGGCCGACTTCCTCGACGCTGACGGACTCGACGCCCTCGACGCCGGAGAACGACTCCTCGACGGCCTCGGTGCCGCCGGCGTCGTCGGGGACGACGACCATCGGCAGCAGGGCGACCAGGCCGAACGCCACGTCGTCGCGCTCGACGTTACGGATCTCCGCGCCCTGCGGAAGCGACTCCTCCAGTTTCTGCTGGAGCTCGTCGAGGTCGATGTCGGGGCTCTGCGGCATCACCTTCATCTTGGCTGCGACCTTCCCCATCGTCAGGGCCCTCGGAAGCCGCAGTCGGGACACTCATAGAGGTTGCTCTGCTTTCGGCACTTCGCGCAGCGACTGATCTGCGTACCGCAGTCGGGACAACTGAACGTCGCCGCCGCGGTCCCCGCGACGTTGATGCCACAGGAGACGCAGCGCCGCTCCGAGCGCTGGTCCGGCTCTGACTGACTCATACGGCTAGAGACCGGCGCGCGGTTTTTAACGGTTGTCTTTCGACCGGCCACGCTCGCGACCGGTCCGATTCACGCGAGGATCAGCGGCCCGAGCAACACCCCCATGAGGTGAACCCGTCGACAGCCGAGGCGAACCGGGACGAAGCCGACGGCCGCGGCCGCCACGAGCGTCACCACGCCGAACGGTCCCGCGAACAGCAACGACAGCACGACCAGCCCCGTGAGCACCGCAGCGACCAGCGGTCGGTACGGGAGCCGGCCGACCGCCCGCAACGCCGCCTCGCCGACGGCGACGACAGCGACGACGCCGACCGCGCCCGCGACGACCGTCGCCGCGAGCAACGGCGGGAGCGTCGCCGGGACGCCGGCGTCTCGCATCGCGACGAGCACGCCCGATCGGGGGGCGTCGAAGGCGACGAGCGCGAACAGCGCGAACACCGCCGTGGCCGTGTTCGCCCCGCTGGTCGCGACGACGTACTCTCGGGCCGGATCGCGTCCCCTCGTCGCCGGCAACGCCAGCACGGCCGCGACGCCCGCGGAGACGCCCGGGAGGTACCCGACGGCCGCACCTCCGCCAGCGCCCGCGGCGGCCGCGCCGGTCACCTCCCGGGGCGACAGTCCAAGCCGCGCGTCCGCCTGTGGGGGAACGCCGTCGCCGCCGAGTGCGTCCGCGAGGACGGGCACGCCGAACAGCCCCGCGAACAGCGGCGCGAGGATCCCGCCGGCAGCCACCAGCGGATCCGTCGGCGCGTCGAGCGTGACCGCCCCCAACGCCGTCGCGAGCGCGAACGACGCCGTGCCCGCGATCCGGCGACGATTCGTCGCCTCGGTCACCACCAGCGCGAGCGCGACGCCGCCCAGCACGACCGGGAGCCACGCCCGAAGGTACGGGTAGGCCACCCGCATCCCGGCGGTGACGGCGACCGCGAGCGGGATCGACCCCGCGAGCGCGACGCCCGACCCGATCGCCGAGAGCCGCAGCGCCTCCCGACCCCGACCCTCGGCCACGAGACGGTGCCCCGGGAGGGCGGCGGCGGCCATCGCGGCGTCGGGGACTCCAAGCGCCAGCGACGGCACCACGTCGAGGAACGTGTGGACGATCCCGGCCGAAAGCATCGCACAGCCGAGGGGAAGCGGCGGCGCGTCGACGGCGGGCGCTGCCGCCGCCAGTAGGAACGCGAAGTTGTTCGCGTGCAGCCCCGGCAACAGTCCGCTGCAACAGCCGAGCGCACACCCCGCGAGCGTGTACGCCAGCAGCGTTGCGCCGACCGACGGGACCGTGAGCGAGAGCACCGCGCGGGAGTGGCACCGTCATCCTACTTGAACGCTCGCCGGCGGCTCCCCGTTGCCCGTGGCGACGACTCCCCACCCGTCCGCGAGCGGCGTCCCGGTGCGGCCCGGTGCGGCCCGGTGCGGTCCGGTGCGGCCCGGTGCGGCCGCTTCCGGTGCGGTCGCGGCGTCGAAAGAAGTGCGATCGGTGGTCGAGTCGACGGCGTCGAGGTGAGCGTCGCCGGCGTCAGCCGAAGAGCTCGCCCAGGCCCTCGCCCGAGCCCTCGTCGTCGTCATCGTCGTCGGCGGCCTCCTCGGCCGCCTCCTCCTCGTCGGCCTCGTCGTCGCCGTCGTCGGCGTCAGCCTCGGCCTCGTCGGCCGAACCGCCGGCGGCACCGCCGGCAGCGCCCGCGGCGGGCGCGGCGGCGGCCGTGTCGATGGCCTCCTCGATGTCGACGTCCTCCAGCGCGGCCACGAGGGCCTTCACGCGGGATTCCTCGACGTCGACGCCGGCGGCTTCGAGCACCGCCGTGACGTTGTCCTCGTTGATCTCCTCGTCCGTCTCGTTCAGGATGAGTGCAGCGTAAACGTATTCCATGGTCCTGTGTAGTGTGTCTTATCCGAACATCTCGCCGAGGCCCTCGGCTCCGTCGCCGTCGTCGTCATCGTCGTCGGCGTCCGCGGGCTCGGCTTCCGTGTCCTCGTCGTCGCTCGATTCGTCCGTCTCCTCCTCGGTATCGGCCTCGGCGGCCGGCTCGGCCGCGGGGGCCTCGACGCCGCGGAGCTCCTCGGGGAGCGCCTCGTCGTCGTCGATGGCCGCCGCGAGCGAGCGCAGCTGCGCGTCCGCGCGTGTCACGAGGTCGGGCATCAGCTCCTCGTCCTCGATGGCGGCGAACAGGCCGACGGACTTCGCCTCGCCGGCGGCCTTGCCGAGCAGGGTGCCCGCTGTGCGGGCGGTCGGGTAGGCGGCGTTGACCGAGAGGTTGCGCGCCGCCGCCGCGGCGGACTCCACGTCCGCGCGGTACTCGTCCACGTCGATGGCCAACTCGTCGGGCTCGAACAGCACGCCGTCGGCGAAGACGGCGCGAAGGTCGAGTCCGACCTCCTTGGGCTCGATGCCGAGTTCGCCGAGCACGTTGGCGAGGTCGGCCGACACCGCCTCGCCCGCGTCGAGCACGTGCGAGTCGGACATGACCTTGATCGACCCGCCGTCGATCCGGGCGTCCGCGCCGACCTGCTGGAGGTCGCCGACGAACGGACCGGGGTCGACCCCCGTGTCACCCTCGGGGATGACGATGTCGTTCGGGGCGACCTCTCCCGCGCCGATTGGCGCGGAGGTCTTCGACGCCTCGAGCTGCTTGTACAGCCCGAAGGAGTTGTCGTTGGTCCCGATGAGGCCGACGTGGCCCGAGACGAACTCGGTCAGGTCCCCGGCACCGACGCTCGCCTCCTCGAGCGCGCGCTCGATGAGGGTGTTGCGCGACATCCGCAGTTCGGCCTGCCCGTGCAGGTCGCGGCGCATGTCCTGGAGCTGCCGGCTCGGAATGCCCGTGAGGTCGACGACGCCGACGGCGTCGTACGACTCGACGAACTCGACGAGCTCGGCGACCTCCCGACGCTTCCACTCCGGGATGGTCTCGGTCTTGCGCTCCTCGGCGGAACTGCTCATACGGGCACCTCCACGGACGGCCCCATCGTCGTCTTGACGTAGATGCCGTCGAGGTTGAGCGGCCCCTTCTCGAGGTCCGCCTCCAGTCGCCGAATGATCACGTCGATGTTGTCGCTGATCTCGTCGGCGCTCATGTCCTCGGCACCGACGCGCGTGTGGAACGTGCGGCGGTCCCCGGACCGGATCTGAACGGTGTTTTTCATGCGGTTGACGGTTTCGACGACGTCGTCGTCGGGCTGGAGCGGCGTCGGCATCTTGCCGCGCGGCCCCAGGATGCGCCCGAGGTTGGACGCGACGTCCTGCATCATGTCGGCCTCGGCGATGAAGAAGTCGGTTTCATCGGCGAGATCCTTGGCGTCGTTCTCCTCGGATGCGAGGTCCGAGAGGTCGTCGCCCGACAGGACGTCGTCTGCGACGTCTTCCGCACGGAGGGCTGTCTCACCCTCCGCAATGACGACGATCTGTGTCTCCTGGCCGGTTCCGGCCGGGAGCACGACTTCGTCGTCGACTCGATTCGACGGGTCGTTGAGGTCCAAGTCCCGAAGGTTGATCGCCAAATCCACGGTCTCGCGGAAGTTGCGAGGGGGGGCGTCCTCCAGTGCTTGGGATACTGCGTCCTCGATTGAATCTGCCATTTTTCACCTCCGTAGTACGCAGGAATGCTCCTACGGGTCAGTGAAACAGGCGTACGCCTGTCTCACCGTGGAATCCACCCACGCGACACTTAAGACCGTCGAAGGGACGAGGAGCGCGAGAGCCGTTCACACGGCGCTCCGCGGCGATGCGCGGCGGTCGCGGTGCCGTCGCTGGCGCGGATGCGATCGCGAACCGGCCGCCGGATCCGGCGGCCGGGAACGAGAAGTGGAACCGATGTGGGCGGTTACGCCGTCGCCTCGGCCTCGTCGTCGACGAGCACGTCGTCGTACTCGCCGGCGTCGACGCGGTCGTCGAAGGTCCGGGCGTCCTCGCCGTCGATGGTGACGCCGAGGGAGGCGCACGTGCCGCCGACCTCCTTGGCGGCGGCCTTCACGTCGTACGCGAGCAGGTCGGAGATCTTCTGCTCGGCGACCGTCCGGACCTGTTCGACGGTCATGTCTGCGACGAAGTCCTTCTGGGGCTCGCCCGAGCCCGTTTCGAAGCCGACCTCGTCTTTGATCAGTTCCGCCGTCGGCGGGACGCCGACCTCGATGCTGAAGGAGCCGTCGTCGTCGTACTCGACGGTGACGGGCACTTCCATGCCGTCGAACGCGGCGGTCTGGTCGTTGATCTCGGAGACGACCGCCTGCACGTCGACCGGCGTCGGACCGAGCTCGGGACCGAGCGGCGGGCCGGGAGTGGCCTGGCCGCCGGGAACGAGCACTTCGATGGTTCCAGCCATGTTCTCGCGTTCCCGTCGGCGTCGTTTAAGCATTGTCTTTGCGACCGATTTCGGCCGTGTGCGTGCGATCGCCACGCAGGCGGTGCCGCGATCGACGCCTCGCGATCACCGGGCCTTATCCCCCCGCCGCGCCCGGTCGTTCCCATGAGTGGCGACGGCTCCGACGCGATGGCGTACACCCGCCTCGGCGACACCGGCCTCGAGGTGTCCCGGCTGTGTCTCGGCTGCATGAACTTCGGCAGCGAGCGGCCCTGGATGATGAACGACCGCGACGCGAGCGTCGACCTGATCCACGAGGCGCTCGATCTGGGGATCAACTTCCTCGACACCGCGAACGTCTACTCCACCGGGGAGTCCGAAGAGATCGTGGGCGATGCCGTCGCCTCCGCAGACCGCGACGAGCTCGTGCTCGCGACGAAGGTGTACGGCGACATGGGCGACGGACCGAACGCCTCGGGGCTCTCGCGAAAGCACGTCCTCGATCAGGCCGAGGCGAGCCTCGACCGCCTCGACACCGACTACATCGACCTGTATCAGATCCACCGTTGGGACGACGAGACGCCCATAGAGGAGACGCTCTCGGCGCTGGATTACCTGATCGAGACGGGGCGCGTTCGCTACATCGGCGCGTCGACGATGACGGCCTATCGGTTCACGAAGGCGCTGTACACCAGCGACATCGAGGACTACGAGCGCTTCGCCTGCATGCAGCCCGAGTACTCGGCGGTCGCCCGCTACGAGGAGGAGAACCTCCTCGAGGTGTGTGCAGGGGAGGGCGTCGGCGTCATTCCGTGGTCGCCGCTCGCCGGGGGCTTTCTCACCGGCAAGTACCGACCCGAGACAGAGCCCGACGAGGGGACGCGCGCGGCCGCCTCCGAGTCCGTTCGGAGCTACTTCACCGAGGAGAACTGGGCCGTGTTGGAGGCGGTCGAGGCGGTCGCGAGCGAGGTCGACGCCACTCCCGCACAGGTCGCGCTGGCGTGGCTGCTCGAGCGCGACGCGGTCACAGCGCCGATCATCGGCCCGCGAACGAGCGAGCACCTTCGGGAGAACGCGGCCGCCGTGTCGCTCGACCTGTCGCCCGGCCAGGTTGCCCGGATCACCGAGCCGAAGACCCCGCGGTACCCGGAGGCGTAGGCGGTATGGTTTTCCCCGCTCCGTCCGGGAGCGAGGTATGGAGACGGAATCGCTCGTCGAAACGCTAGAGGCGGCGGGCCTGTCGCCGTATCAGGCGGAGGCGTACGTCGCGCTGCTGGAGCTCGGGACGGCGTCGGCGACTGACGTGGCGGAGGCGAGCAGCGTTCCCGCTCCCCGTATCTACGACGTGTTGCGGACTCTCGAGGAGCGGGAGTACGTCGAGACGTACGAGGCCGGCTCGTTGCAGGCGCGCGCACACAGTCCGTCCGTCGTGTTGGACGACCTCCGGAGCCGCGCGAACCGACTGGAGGCGGCCGCCGAGGAGGTCGAACGGCGGTGGGAGCAGCCCGAGTTGGAGGCCGGCGGCGCGAGCATCGTCACGCAGTTCCGGACCGTCATCGAGCGCGCGGAGTCGTTCATCGAGGACGCCGCCCACCAGATTCTCCTCTCGACGACTGTCTCGAACCTCCAGCGACTCGCGCCCGCGCTCCGCGACGCGACCGAGCGCGGCGTCTCCGTGCGCGTCTCCGTTCACACCGACGACGCCGAGACCCGTCCGGACCCGACTCTGTTCGAGGGCGTCTGCGTGGAGGCGCGCCACCGGCCGCTCCCCGCGCCGTTCGTCGCGCTCGCGGACCGACGGCGGGCGTCGTTCGCACACCACCCCGACTCGTACGACCGCTACGGCGTGCTCGTGAACGACCGGACGCACACGTACGTGTTCTACTGGTTCTTCCTCACGACGATGTGGGAGCCGTGGGAGACCGTGTACGAGGCGACCGACCCTGGGCTTCCGACCGAGTACCTCGACATCCGTCACCTGGTCCGCGACCTCCGCGAGCTGAACTGGCAGGACGCCCCGGTCCGGCTCCGCGTCGACGGGTACGAGACCGACACCGGCGAGGAGCGCACGGTCGAGGGGACCGTCGTCGACGTCCGCGTTCCGTTCGCCTCGGAGGCCGACACCGGCTTCGAGTTGGCCGGCCGAGTCACGGTCGTCCTCGACGCCGACGGGGAGCGCGTCAGCGTCGGCGGGTGGGGCGCGATCGTCGAGGACCTCGAGGGGACGAGACTCACGATCGTCGACGCGCCGACGGTCGAGTGAGGAGGGTGGTTTCCGTGTTCGACGACGGGACCGGCGAGGCGATCCCCACGACGTTCGGGGGCGCGAGGGCCGCCAGGATTGCCACGACCGCCGCGGACGCCGGCACGCGATGCGAGAAGCCGAAGTGGAGACACGCATGCGAGAAGCCGAAGTGGAGACACGCATGCGAGAAGCCGAAGCGGAGACACGCACGCGAGAAGCCGAACCCGAGCCCACGGGCGATGAACGGGAACGACAGCTATACCGACTCCGCCCTCGTTCGGTTTAGTGGTATGTGTTACCTGATCCCAGGGTCCGCGGAGGTCGAACGATGACGCTCGTCGACGGCTTCGACCCGTCCGGGATCCGCGTCGGGATCGTCGGGCTCGGGGGGATCGGCCGCCACCACGCGACACGGCTGGAATCCCTCGGCGCAGACCTCGTCGGCGGCGTCGACGTCGACGCCGACGCGCGCGAGCGCTTCGTCCGGGAGTTCGACGCGGAGGCCCTCGAGGACGCCGGGGAACTGTACGACCTCGTCGATGCCGTGTTCGTCACGACGCCGAACCGGTTCCACGAGGAGTACGCTGTCTCCGCGCTGGAGCGAGGCCTCCACGTGCTGCTGGAGAAGCCACTCGCGCACAGGCTGGAGTCGGCCGAGCGCATCGCGGCGGCCGCCCGTGAGGCCGAGGGGATCTGCATGGTCGGATTCAACAACCGATTTGCGGCTCCCGTGGAGGTACTGAAGCACTACCAACGAGCGGGCCGTTTCGGTGATATCCGTCACGTCGAGGCCAACTACGTCCGTCGGCGCGGCGTGCCCGGACGGGGTTCGTGGTTCACGTCGAGGGCCGTCTCCGGCGGCGGCAGCCTCATCGACATCGGCGTCCACGCCATCGACCTCGCGCTGCACGTCCTCGATTTCCCCGAGGTGGTCGAGGTTTCCGGCGTCGCACGATCGGAGTTCGGCGGTCGCGACGACTACGCCTACATCGACATGTGGGGCAACGACTCGGGCCCCGAGGACTTCGACGTGGACGACTCGGTGTCCGCGTTCGTCCGCACGGCCGACGACACGACCGTCTCGTTGGAGGCCGCGTGGGCGACGAACCGCCCGGAGAACGACGACTTCTTCGTCCGTGGAACGGAGGCGGGCGCGCGCTTCGACCGCGCCAGCGGCGATCTCACGCTGTTCGAGAGCGGCGTCGGCGGCGACAACCACCTCACCGACACGAGCGTCGACACCCGCGATGTCGACACCCACAGCGCCGAGCAGGCGGCGTTCCTCGAGGCGGTCGCCACCGACGAGGATCTCACCCGTAACACGGTCGGGCAGGCGATGACGGTACAGCGAGTCATCGACGCCATCTACCGCTCGACCGAGGCCGGGCGGGCCGTCAGACTCGACGAGTAGCCGGCGGCTCCGCCCCCCGACCGCGGTACCGCGTCGCCGACGGCCGTCCGGTTTTTATCCCTCCATGGAGAACCCGCGGGCGATGGTTACGACAGCGATGGGGACGCCGGAGGTACTCCTTCGGTTGGTCGCCGGCGTCGGACTCATTCTCGCGAACGGCTTCTTCGTCGCGATCGAGTTCGCGCTCACCCGGGCGAGACAGTTTACCGAAGAGGAGTTCATCGGCGACAATCCCTCGCTCGAACGGGCCTGGGAGATGACCCAGAACCTCGAGATCTACCTGACCACCTGCCAGGTGGGGATCACCGCCTCGAGCATCGCCGTCGGGATCGTCGCCGAACCGGCGCTCGCGGCGCTGTTCGCGCCGCTGTTCGAGAACACCGCGCTGGCGTCGGTGGGGGCGGGTGCGATCATCGCGTTCGCGATCATCAACCTCCTCCACCTCACGCACGGCGAGCAGACGCCGACGTACCTCGGCGTGGAGCGCTCGCGATTGGTGTCGCGCTACGGCGCGACGCCGCTGTACTACTTCCACGCGCTGATCTCGCCGCTCATCACGTTCGGCGACTGGATCGCCAAGGGGACGCTGAAGCTGTTCGGGATCGAGATGACCGGCGCGTGGCTGGAGACCGAGGAGGACGTGATCGAGTCTCGCGCCGACCTCCGTCGGAGGCTCTCCTCGACGCTGGAGGAGGGCGACCTCGCAGCGGAGCGGCGCAAGGAGATCGTCAACGCCCTTCGGGTGGGCCAACGGACCGTCTCCGACATCATGGTTCCGCCCGAGGAGATCGTCTCGCTGTCGACCGCGAACGCGCCGGCGGAGAACCTCGCGGCGATGCGCGATCACCCGCACACGCGGTTCCCGCTCCTGGGTGACGACGGCGAGGAGTTCCTCGGCATCGTGTACGTGCCGGCGCTCATCCGCGAGGTCGACCGGCTCGACGACCCCGACCTCGACCTCCGCGAGATCGCGGCTCCGCCGATGACGCTGTCGCCGGAGACGACCGTCTCCGACGCCGTCGACCGCTTTCAGATGGAGGGACAGGAGCTCGCGCTCGTGGTCTCCGACGGCGAGATCCGCGGGCTGGTGACCGCCACCGACGCCTTCGAGGAGGTGATGGGGGAACTGGAGGACCCGATGGACCGACGCGCCGCCGAGCGCGAGGTCGGCGAGTGAGCGCGCTCACGCGACGCCGGGGCGATGACGACCGTCCGCGGTCGCGGGCCGCGTCCGACCCGTCCGACATATAGGTTTATTCGGATCGTTGTACAATCCGCGATCATGAATATCGGTGTACTGACCGTCCCGCTCGGCGGGCGGTCCCGCACGGACGCGTTCGAGTACCTCGCCGGGATCGGCGTCGAGGTCGTCGAACTCGGCGTCGGCGGCCACCCCGGACAGGATCACACCGACCGCGAGGCGCTGCTGACCGACGAGGACGCCCGAGAGGCGCTTCGGACGGACCTCGCGGAGCACGACCTGCGCGTGAGCGCGTTCGCGACCCACAACAACCCGTTACACCCCGACGAGGAAACGGCGAGCGAGGCCGACCGCGAACTCCGCGAGGCCGTCGAACTGGCCGACGAGTTCGGCGTCGACACGGTCACCTGTTTCTCGGGGTTGCCGGCGGGCGGTCCGAACGACGAGGTGCCGAACTGGATCACGGCACCGTGGCCCGCCGAACACGCCGAAGCCGAGGCGTATCAATGGGAGGTCGCCGAGGAGTACTGGTCGGATCTCGCCGCGCACGCCGATCACCACGGCGTCGACCTGGCGATCGAGATGCACCCGAACATGCTGGTGTACGAGCCCCGCGGCGTGCTTCGACTGCGCGAGTCGACGAACGAGCGCGTGGGCGCGAACTTCGACCCCTCGCACCTCTACTGGCAGGGGATCGACGCGACCGAGGCGATCCGGCTGCTCGGCGAGCGCGACGCGATCCACCACGTCCACGCGAAGGACACGAAGGTGTACGAGTCGAACTCGCGCGAGAAGGGCGTGCTCGACACGACCGACTACGCCGACACGGAGAACCGCTCGTGGCTGTTCCGCTCGGTCGGCTACGGCCACGGCGAGGAGCACTGGAGGGACGTGGTGAGCACGCTCCGAATGGTCGGCTACGACGGCGCGCTCTCGATCGAACACGAGGACGCGCTCACCTCCTCCCGCGAGGGGCTGGAGAAGGCCGTCGACCTGCTGGAGCGCGCGCGCTTCGAGACGAGTCCCGGCGACGCCTACTGGGCGGAGTAGCGACGGAGCGATCACGACATGACCGACGAACCTATCGACATCGGCGTTCTGGGGTACCGCTTCATGGGGAAGGCGCACGCGAACGCGCTCGACCGCCTTCCCATGTTCTTCGAGGACGCACCGGAGACGAACCGCCACACCGTGATCGGACGCGACGAAGCGGCCCTCGCGGAGGCGGCCAACACGCTCGGCTTCGAACGTACCGCGACCGACTGGCGGGAGGTGATCGACGAGGTGGACGCGTTCTACAACCTCGGGCCGAACCACCTCCACGTCGAGCCGTCGATCGCGGCGCTGAAGACCGGTACCCCGGTCCTCTGTGAGAAGCCGCTCGCGCCGACGCTCGCGGGTGCCGAGGAGATGCGCGAGGCCGCCGCCGAGGCGGACGTTCCCGCCGCCTGCGCGTTCAACTACCGGTTCGTCCCGGCGATCCGCTACGCGAAGCGGCTGATCGACGCCGGCGAACTCGGCGAGATACGGCAGGTTCGGGGCCGATACCTCCAGGACTGGCTCTCGGACCCCGACGCGCCGTGGAGTTGGCGCAACGACGAGGACATGGCCGGATCCGGCGCGCTCGGCGACCTGGGGGCGCACACGATCGACCTCGCGCGCTTCCTCGTCGGCGACCGCGTCGGCGAGGCCGCGAGCGTCTCCGGCCACCTGAAGACGTTCACCGACGAGCGCCCGGTCGAGGGCGAGGACGGCGAGACGCGACCCGTCACGGTGGACGACGCTTACTCCGCGCAGGTGGAATACGACTCCGGCGCGATGGCGACGTTCGAGGCCTCCCGGGTGACGGAGGGCCACAAGAACGACCACACGATCGCCGTCCACGGCAGCGCTGGAAGCCTGCGGTTCTCACTGGAGCGGCTGAACGAGTTAGAGGTCATGACGGGCGACGCGCGCGGGTACGAGACAGTGCTGGTCACCGATGAGGACGACCCGTACATCGACCACTGGTGGCCGCCGGGCCACGTGATCGGCTGGGAGCACACGTTCGTCCACGAGAACTACGAGTTCCTGAAGAGCGTGGCGCGTAGCACCACGGACGGAGGCGACGAAGTCGCCGGAGCCGCGGAGGGGAACGACTTCACCCCGAACTTCGAGGACGCCTACGAGGTCCAGCGCGTGCTCGATGCGATCGAGCGCTCGGACGCCGAGGGCGTCCGCGTCGACCTCGACTGAACGGGACGCCGCGGGCGGCTGTCGGTCGTCCGCTGTCGGTCGTCCGCTATCGGTCGTCAGCAGTCGGTGCCTTCGACGCCGACCGTGCGAACGTTTTTGCCCGAATCCGCGAAAGCGTGGGACATGACCACAGCCGACACGGACGGCGGCGCGGGCACGACGACCGTCCGCGTCGCGTTCGACGGCCCGGAGGGGCGAGCGGTGCTGGAGGCGGCCCGACAGGCCGCCGACGCCGCGACCGACGCGACCGGCGCGCCGGTCGAGACGCTCGCGGTCGGGTCGCCCGGAACGGTCCATCTGCCGGTCGTCGCCGTGACCCGAAACGGTCGAACCGCGGCGCACCGGTCGGTGGGTCCGAACCGCGCCGCGAGCCTGGTGAGCATGCTCGCCGAGGGCGACCTCCCCGTCGACGGCGCGGCGAGCGTCGTCGACCACGAGCCCGGAACCGACGACTTCCCCGTCGGCGACGGGCCGCTCTCGGCTGGCACGCGACGAACCCTCCGGGGTGCCGGGTGGACCGATCCGACGGCGGTCGCGTCGCCGGCGGCGGTCGGCGAGACGGCGCTGTCGGGCGAGGCGGCGTTGGAACTCGTCTCGCGGCTCGGCCTGCGCGGTCGCGGCTGGGGCGACGCCCGGCGCGACGAGCCGATTTCGGAGGGGTGGCGCGAGGCCCGCGACGCCGACGGCGACCCGGTGGTCGTCGTGAACGGACTCGACGCCGATCCGAAGGCCGACGGCGACCGACTCCTGCTCGCGAGCCTCGCCGGACGAGTCATGGCCGGGGCGGTCGTCGCCGCCGGCGCGGTCGACGCGGCGGAGGTCGTCGCGGTCGTCCCCGAGGACGAGCCGGTGATCGCGGAGCGGGTGCGAACGGCCGGCGACCGCGTCGGCGACCGGACCGACCTGACGGTGGAGGTAGTCGGGGGCGACCCAGACTACATGACCGCCGAACACACGGCCGTGCTGGAGTCGCTGGAGGGGAACGACCGGATCGAGGCCCGTCGGCGACCGCCGAACCCGGAGGCGTGGGGGCTGTTCGAGCGCCCGACGCTGGTGCACACCCCGCGGACGCTCGCGGCCATCGAGCGCGCGGTCGCCGACCCCGACGGGTTCGACGCCGACGCTGCCGACCCGGGAACCAGGCTGATGACGGTTGTCGGCCCCGAGCGACGCACGGTCGAACTCCCGACCGACGCGAGCGTGTCCCGCGCGCTCGTCGCCGACGAGTTGGCCGGCGGGACGGGACCGACGAGAGACCGAGGCGCGTTCGCCTGCGTCGGGGGACAGTTCGGCGGGCTGACGCGCGACCTGGACACGCCGGCGTCCGCGCCGGCGTTGCGCGGGGCGGGGCTGGGCACGAACGGCTCGATCGAGCCGTTCGCCGAGGGCCCGGACGGCGGCTGTCCGGTCGTCGTCGCGGGCCGGCGGATGCGCGTCGCCCGCGAGGACAACTGCGGTCGGTGCGTCCCGTGTCGCACCGGGAGCGTGCGGGCCCACGAACTGCTCCGGGCGGTGTACGCCGGCGAGTTCGCCGAGTCGAGGCTGCGCGAGCTGGCGCGGACGATGGGTCGCACGTCGATGTGCGGTTTCGGCGGCGACGCCGCCCGACCGCTCGCGACCGCACTCGAGGAGTTCGGGGGGGCCCTGCGTGCGCACGCCGAGGGCCGCTGCCCCGCGGGGGTGTGTGACCTGTGAGCGCCGACGGAGCCGACGGGGTCGGCGGAAACGACGACCCCGACCCGCTCCCGCGCGTCCCGGACGCGTCGCGGGTGTCCGACCAGCGCACGTCGACGCCGCTGACCGAGACGTTCGCGCCGGGGACGGCGGCCGACCCGCCCGTCGGGACGGGCGAGAGCGGCGACGACGGCTGTGGCTGCGGGTCGTGCGACTGCGGGGGCGAGAAAGCGGCCGAGGACGGCGAAGGGAACGCGGTCGCCGGCGGCGACGGCGACGGCGGAACGGTCACCGTCACCGTCGACGGCACGGCGGTGTCGGTGCCCGCGGACGCGACGCTGTTGGACGCGATGGAGCGGGCGGAGTACGAGGGGACGGTCCCCGCGTTGTGTGCGTACGACCGCGACGGCGGCGACTGCTCGGACGACATCGGCCCGCGCTCGACGTGCCGGACGTGTACCGTCGAGGCCGACGGGGAACTGGTCCCGGCCTGCTCGCACCCCGTCGGGGACGGCGTGACGGTTCGGACCGACGGCCCCGACGCCCGCGAGGCGCGGGCGGTGAACCTCGACCTCGTCCTCTCGGACCACAACCTCCGGTGTACGACCTGCAACCAGAACGGCCGCTGCGAGCTACAGGACGCCGCGATCGAGGCGGGTGTCGAGGAGCCGCGGTTCGGCGTCTTCGACGAGCGCAGCGAGTACGAGCCGCTGGACGACACCTCGTCGTTCATCCAGATCGACCGCAACAAGTGCATCACCTGCGCGCGCTGCGTCGACGCCTGCAACGACGTGCAGATGTCGGGCGTCCTCCGGATCGAGGGCACCGGCGAGGACACCGAGATCGGCTTCCAGTCCGACGCCGAGACGATGGCCGACTCGGCGTGCGTCTCCTGCGGCCATTGCGCGACGGTCTGTCCGACGGGGTCGCTGACCGAACGGGGACTGGCGGGACTCGCGACGCTTCCGATCCCGGGGTTCTCCCACCGGAACAGCGTCGGGAAGTCGCTGACTGCGGACGCGGAGAAGGCGGCGCGGGCGACGAGCGAGACGGGCGGTTCGAGGGGTGGCGACGGCGGCGACGGGGGCGACCGCGGCGAGGCCGGCCGATCGCCGACCCGCGAGCGCGCCGAGTCGAACGGGCTCGCCTCGGCGTTCAGATGGGCGAAGCGGACGGCGGGCGACGCCGGTCGGTCGGCGTTGCTGGCGGGCGAGCACGCCGCCGAGTCGCTGGCGGCGCGGACGATGAAGGAGGGGTGGCTGTTCGACGTCGCGAGCCGGGTCGCCGACCACCGCCTGAAGGACGTGGAGTTCACCGAGACCACCTGCGGCTTCTGCGCGGTCGGCTGTCGCTTCCAGCTGGTCTCGAAGGACGACGAGGTGCTCGGGGCGGTCCCGACCGACGACCCGGCGGACGCGCCGGTGAACGACTTCTCGACGTGCGTGAAGGGGAAGTTCGGTTACGAGTTCGCCAACAGCGACGAGCGACTGACGACGCCGCTGGTGCGCGACGACGACGGCGAACTGCGCGAGGCGTCGTGGGAGGAGGCGCTCTCGCGGGTCGCCGAGGGGTTCGAGTCGATCCGCGAGCGCTCGGGGCCGGACGCGCTGGCGACGTTCGCCTCCTCGAAGTGCACCAACGAGGAGGACTACCTGATGCAGAAGTTCGCGCGCGGCGTCCTCGGCACCAAGAACGTCGACAACTGCGCGCGGCTGTGTCACTCCTCGACGGTCGCGGCGCTGAAGCAGACGCTCGGCTACGGCGCGATGTCGAACCGGATCAACGAGGACATCGGCGAGGCGGACGCCTACCTCATCACCGGGTCGAACACGACCGAGAGCCACCCCGTGCTCGCGACGCGGATCACGCGCAACGTCGACGCCGGCGCGGACCTGGTCGTGTTCGACCCCCGAGAGGTCGAGATCGCCGAGCACGCGAGCCAGTACGTCCGCACCGAACCGGGGTACGACGTGGCGTGGATCAACGGCCTGATCCGGTACATCGTCGCCAACGATCTCCACGACGAGGCGTTCATCGAGGAGCGCACCCGGAACTTCGACGCGCTGCGCGAGAAGGTGGAGCCGTTCACGCCCGAGGAGGTGGAGCGGCTGGCGGGGGTCCCGCCCGAGGAACTGCGGGAGGCCGCCGAGACGATCGCGACCGCGGACTCGGTCGTCTTCGGGTGGGCGATGGGGATGACCCAGCACGGCCACGGCACGCAGAACGTCCTCGCGTTGGCCGACCTCGCGCTCGTCACCGGAAACCTCGGCAAGCCCGGCGCGGGCGTCTCGCCGTTCCGCGGCCACAACAACGTCCAGGGCGGCGGCGGCGACATGGGGACCCTCCCGAACCTCCTGCCCGGCTACCGCGACCCGGGCGACCCCGACGTGCTCGACGAGTTCGAGGACGCGTGGGGCGTCCGTCCGCCGAGCGAGGAGGGGCTGACCGTGCCCGAGGTGTTCACCGAGGCGCTCGCGGGGAACGTCGAAGGACTGTACGTGATGGGCGAGAACCCCGCGCTGTCGGAACCCGACATCTCGCACGCCGAGGAGGCGCTGGAGGCCCTGGAGTTCCTCGTCGTGCAGGACGTCTTCCCGACGGAGACGACCGAGCACGCCGACGTGGTGTTGCCGGCGGCGACGTTCTCCGAGAAGGAGGGAACCTTCACGAACACCGAACGGCGCGTCCAGTTGGTCGGGCGGGCGACCGACCCGCCGGGCGACGCGCGCCAGGACTGGGCGATCCTCCGGGACCTCGCGAGTCGCATCGACCACGCCGGCGACCCATGGGCGTTCGACGGTCCGGCGGACGTGATGGACGAGATCGCGACGGTCGCGCCGATCTACGGCGGCATCAGCCACGAACGCCTCCGCGCGGAGGGGGGGCTGCAATGGCCCTGCGAGGACGAGTCGGACCCGGGAACGCCGTACCTCTACGAGGAGGGGTTCAACTTCCCGGACGGGCGGGCGCGGTTCGTCCCCGCCGACACGGGCGAACCGGGCGACCTCCCGAGCGAGGAGTTCCCGCTCACCATGACGACCGGCCGCGTGCTGTACCACTGGCACACCGGCACCCTGACCAGGCGGGTCGACGGGCTCATGGACCACGTCGGCGAGGCGTTCGTGGAGATCACCGCCGCGACCGCCGAGCGACTGGGGATCGCCGACGGCGACCGCGTGCGCGTGGAGTCGCCCCGCGGGGCGATCGAGGTGCACGCGACCGTCAGCGACCGCCCCGGCGACGGGGTGGTGTTCGTTCCGATGCACTTCGCGGACGGCGCGGTGAACGAACTCACCGGCGAGCGTTTCGACCCCGACAGCGGCATCCCCGAGTACAAGGTGTCGAGCGTTCGCGTGAGCCCAGTCGACGCCGACAGTCGGGCGGGACGCGACGCCGCCCCCTCGTCGGGCCGCTCCGGAACGACCGGTCGGCCCGACCCGACGGGGTCGGTCGACGACGACTGATCGAGACTCAGTCTCCGTCGGGGTCGCCGACGGTGATCACCGGAACCGGCGCGGTCCGGACCGTCTGCTCTGCGACGCTCCCCAGGAGGATCCGGTCGGTGTTGCGGCGGCCGGTGGTCCCCATCACGACGGCGTCGACGTCGTTCGACTCGACGTACTCGACGATCCCCTCGACCGGGGTTCCGTGGCCGACGTGGCGTCGGGTCTCGACGCCGGCGGCCTCCGCGTCGTCGACGAGGTCCTCGACCGCGGCCTCGGCGATCTCGTCGCCCGCGTCCGCGAGCGCCGCGCGAACGCCCGCCGCGAGGCCGTCGTCGTCGACGATCGAGACCGCATGCAGCGTGGCGTCGAGCGTCGCCGCCAGCGACACGCCGTGGCGCTCGCCGCGGGCCGCGCCGTCGCTGCCGTCGGTGGCGACGACCACGTGCTCGTACGGGAACGAGAGCCGTTCGTCCGCCTTCATGCGCGCGGTAAGCACCGGCACCGACGAGAGGCGGACGACCCGCTCGGAGACGCTGCCGGCGAGGAACCGCGCGATCCCGCTTCGCCCGTGCGTCGCCATCGCGATCAGGTCCTGGTCGGTCCGGTCGGCGTAGGCGACGATCGTCGACACCGGGTTGCCCTGGATCACGTCGGTCTCGTGGTCGACGCCCAGCGACGCGAGGACGCCCGCGGCCTCGTCGACCACGTCCTCGCCCTCCGCGACGAGCGCGTCGATCGCCCGCCCCCGGACGACCGAGACGGAGTCGCGATCGGTGTCGGCGACGTAGAGCACGTGGACGGTCGCGTCGGTCCGCGTCGCGATCTCGCCGACGTGATACAGCACGCTCGTCGCGCCGTCGCTCCCGTCGAACGGGACGAGGATGTCGTCGTACATGCTCGCGCGTGGCTACGCGGCCCCGGGTGTAATCGTTTTGTGTCCGTCGGGGGGAGCGGCGGCCGGTCGTTCCCGGGGGGTCAGGGATCGCCGATCCCCTCGTCGGTGATCACCTGGTCGACGAGCGATATCGGCGTAGCGTCGTAGGCGGGGTTCTCGATCGCGATCCCGTCGGCCGGTTCGAGCATCACCTCGCTGGGCGGCCGGAACTCGTTCTCGAAGCGGAATCCCTCCTCGATCACTTTCGTCCCCGATCCGACGACGACGACCGGGACGCCCACCTCCGTCGCGGCGGCCGCGATCGGGAAGGTGCCGATGCGGTTGTACAGCGTGTCGCCGACGATGCAGTCCATGCCGACGACGACGCGGTCGGGGTCGACCTCCCGGAGGAGGTGTCCGGCGGCGGCGTCGACCGCGAGGTGCGGGTCGACCCGGTCCAGCGCCGCGAGCGTCCGGGCCGTCTTGCGTCCGAGATAGCGCGGGCGCGCCTCGGTGACGTACGCGGTCAGGTGCGCGCCGCCCGCGGCGGCCGACTCCACCGCCTCCAGCACGGTCGAGGAGTAGTCGTGCGTGAGGAACGTCTCGCCGTCGCTGAAGGTTCGGGCGGCGTTCTCGGCCGCCTCCCGCTTGCCCGTCTCGACGCGCTCGACCTCTCGCTCGACGGCCGCATCGAGCAGGCCCTTCGCGTCCGCGACGCTTTCGGCGTCATCGAGGACGGCGTCGGTGATCGCGCGCATCGTCCGGTGGAGGCTGGCGTGAGAGGGGTTGGCCCGACGGAGCGCGCCGGCGTTGTGGTCGAGGTCGCGCTCGAACTCGTCCAGGGTGGCGTACTCGCGGCCGAGCAGGTCCCGCAGCGCGCGGGCGGCCTTCACCGCGACGACCGACGAGGAGTGCGTCTGCATCTCTCGTATCTCGGCGACCGTCTCGTCTATCATGGGTCGCGAGTCGGGGCTTTCGGGGTTAGGTGTTCCGGGACCCGGCGTGACGCTCGGCTGCGCGCTCGCCGGCGAGGCGGCCGACCCAGACGGCAACACTCATACCGCAGTCGCCACTATCAAGTCGTCGTCAGATGAACCGTCGCACGCGCGAGTACCTGAAGGGCCGCTTCGGCGACTACTACCGGAGCGCGTCCGTCTCCCCGCCGCCCGAGGCCAACGAGCGCGAGTGGGGACACATCCCCTTCACCGCGGGCGACGGCACCACGATGGTCCGCCACCAGTCGCTGCTCGACATCGGCGAGGTCGCCGAGTTCCTCGCGCGCGAGACGCCGCGTCACGCGTACTTCTCGGCCGCGCGCTACGACGACCCCGCCAACGGGAGCATGAGCGACAAGGGCTGGCGGTCGGCCGACCTCGTGTTCGACCTCGACGCCGACCACCTCCCCGGCGTCGACCCGGAGGCGACGAGCTACGGGGAGATGCTCGCCGCCTGCAAGGAG
Organism: Halobaculum sp. CBA1158; assembly: GCF_021431925.1. NCBI lineage: Archaea > Methanobacteriati > Methanobacteriota > Halobacteria > Halobacteriales > Haloferacaceae > Halobaculum > Halobaculum sp. CBA1158. The sequence continues at coordinate 1,680,222 of NZ_CP090371.1, forward strand.
GAACTCCTCGCGCTGCTCGACGTTCTGGAGACGGACTTCGGGTTCGACTCCGAGGAGCTGCAGGTCGTCTTCTCGGGCGGCCGCGGCTACCACGTCCACGTCCGCGACGACGCGGTCGCAGGGCTCGATTCCACGGCGCGTCGGGAGGTCGTCGATTACGTCCGCGCGGTCGACCTCAACTACGACGGCCTCATCGAGAAGCGGCCGAACGAGCGCGGTACCCTCCAGAAGACACTTCGCACGGAGGGCGGGTGGGGGCGACGCGTCCACGAGGCGCTCGTCGCGTACGCCGAGGAGCTCCTCGCGATGGAGGAGTCCGACGCGCTGGCGGAGCTGCAGGAACTGGACGGCGTCGGCGAGAAGACCGCACGGACGATCCACGGCGTGCTCGATCGCAACCCCGAGGGCGTGAAGGCCGGCAACGTCGAACTCGGGCCGGGCGCGTCCACGCTGGTTCGGGCGATCGCCGAGCGCGTCACCGCCGAGCAGACCGCCCCGATCGACGAGCCGGTCACCACCGACCTCCGGCGGCTCATCCGTCTCCCGGGCAGCATCCACGGCGGGAGCGGCCTGCTCGTCGAACCCCTCGATCGCGGAGACATCGACGCGTTCGATCCGCTGACGGACGCGATCCCCGAGCGATTCCGCGGCCGCGACATCCTCGTCGACGTGACCGATCCGGGTCGCGTCGACGTGGGCGACGACAGAGATAAGGTGGAGGAGGGTATCATCTCAGTTCCCGAGTACGTCGGCGTGTTCCTCATGGCACGCGGGCGAGCGAAGAAGGCGAGGGAGTAGGAACGAATGGATCTGGACGAACTACGCTCGGTACAGTCGAAGGAGCGCAGAAAGGACAGCCTCCAGCACCTGCGCGACTCCTTCTACGAGGACGTGGCGGCGTACCTCGACGAGCGGAAGCGCCGGCGCGACGAGCGCGCCGCAAGCGTCGACAAGCCGTTCGCCGACGAGCAGGTCCGCAAGCTCTCCGACGAGATCGAGACCGCAGAGGAGGTCGTCGAGTCCCTGTACGAGCGCCGCGTCGGAAAGGTCGTGAAGCTCGCGTCGTTCGCGGCCGCCGGCGCGCCCACAGACTCCGAGGGAATGACGATCCAGGAGGCGGAGCTGTTCGAGGACCTCGTCGTCCGCATCGAGCAGAACAAAGACCGCGTCCTCGACGTGCTCGAGGGCGGGTCGGCGGTGGACGTCGACGTGACGGGCGACGACGCCGTGACGGGCGACGCCGAGGCGTCGTCAACGCGGGAGGCGACCGCGACCGCCGAGGCGACGCCGGCGGCCGTCCCCGACTCCGAGCCCGGGTCGGCGTCCGACGCCGGGTCCGCGGCTCCGGGGGCAGACGGTCCCGGCGTTGGAACGAACGACGACGGCGGCGTTCTCGCCGACGCGATGGGGGGCGCGAGCGACGCCGACGCCGGCGCGGACGACGACGGCGACGCCGCGACCGAGTCGTCCGCGACCCCGGCCGACGCCTACGCGGAGGAATCGGAAGAGTTCGTTCCGGGTTCGGAGCCCGACCGCGCCGGCGACGCGGGGGCGACAGACGCGACGTCCGGACCAGAGGCTGCGTCCGCGACATCCGGATCCGGGGCCGCGTCCGCGACATCCCGAGCCGAGACCGCGTCCGCGACGCCCGACGCATCCGGCGACTCCGGCGGTGGGCGCGACACGACCCGCGAGAGCGACACCCTCGGCGACGGCGGGGGCGACGGCGTCGCGGACGCGGACAGCGAGCGGCGAACGGTCCGGGTCACCCGCGACGTTGGCGAGATCCTCGGCGTCGACGACCGGGAGTACGACCTCGCGGCAGAGGACGTGGTGACGCTCCCGGCGGAGAACGCCGGTCCGCTCGTCGAGCGCGACGCCGCCGAGCCGATCGAGTAGTCGTCCGCGGCCGGACTCGCGAGCGACACCGACACCGCTTTTCCGACCCCCGCCCCACGTCCGTTCGTGCTCGACCCAGGTACCGAGGCACCCGAGTTCTCGCTTCCCGACCACGTCGGCCGCGAGGTCTCCCTGTCGGAGTTCGAGGGGCGGCGCGTCGTCCTGTACTTCTACCCGCGTGCGGACACCCCCGGCTGTACGACGGAGGCCTGCGGCTTCCGCGACGCTCACGAGGAGTTCGAGGCGCGCGACACGGCGATCGTCGGCATCAGCGACGACCCCGTCGACGACCTCACCGACTTCGCCCGCAAGCACGACCTCCCGTTCAGCCTGCTGTCGGACGAGGACGGCTCCGTCGCCGCGGCGTACGACTCCTACGGCGAGAAGAACGTCTTCGGCAACGTCGTCGACGGCGTGTTCCGAAACACGTACCTCGTCGGTCCCGACGGGACCATCGAGCGCGCGTACGAGGGCGTTTCCCCCGAGGACCACGCCGAGGAACTGCTCGCGGACGTCGACGAACTCCGCGGCGAGTCGTAGCCGCGAGCGGTCCGGAGCGCGCCGTCGGTCGTTCGGCGAGGTCGACTCACCAGGTGTGGCCGCGCAGCGCCCGGCGAACCGCCTCGCGCTTCACAAGGACGAACCCGACGACGACGACCGCGAACCCGACCACGGTGAGCGGCGTCACCGGCTCCGAGAGCAGAACCGCGCCCGACACAGTCGCGACGACGGGCACGACGTAGCTCACGAGGTTGATCTCGAACGGACCGAGCAGGTCGAGCAGGCCGAAGTAGATGGCGTAACCGACCGCGGAAGCGAAGACACCGAGAAAGGCGAGCGATGCGATTACCGCCGGCGACAGCGCGGCCGGCGACGGCTGCGGTTCGCCGATGGCGACGCTGAGTCCGTGGAGGATCACGGCACCCAGCGCCATTCCCCACGCCGTCCGCGGGAGCGCCTCCGAGTCGGGGTCGAGCCACCGGGTGGCGACGCTGCCGAAGGAGACGGCGACGGCGGCGACGAACACCAGCGCGACGCCGACCGTCGTGTCGCCGGCCAGGTCCGACGGCGACGGCTGGGCCACGAGCGCGACGCCGAGGACGCCGAGGACGACGCCGGCGTAGCCGCGGGCGTCGAGGCTCCCCTCGCCGAGCAGCCAGACCGTGAAGAACGTCGTCAAGATGGGGTTGAGGCTGTAGACGATCGAGGCGATGCCGCCGGTGGTGTAGCGCTGGCCGTACGCGAGGAAGGCGATGTTGGCGACGACGAACAGCAGCCCCGCGACGAGGACCGCCCAGAGGTCGGTTCGCGAACTGGGGACCGGGTCGTCGCTGCGGGCGAACACGTACGCGAGCGCGACGGCCGCGCCGAGGTCGAAGCGGTACGCGCCCAACAGCAGCGGTCGAAGCTCGGTCAGCCCGACCTCGATGGCCGGGAAGCTCCCGCCCCAGCAGACGCCGAGGGCGAGAAACAGCGTCGCGTTGCGGGCGGAGCTCACGGGCGACTCACGGTCTGATCGGGAACCCCCGACGACTTCCGCGTTTCCGTTCCGGCCGGGCCGGCCGGCTCCCGCGATGGCCCGCAGCGACGACTCGGGTCGGAACGGTCAGTAGCCGCGGGTGATGAGGTAGTCGGCCAGGTCGGCGAGCAGGTCGCGGGCCGGCCCCTCGGGGAGCACGTCGAGGCGCTCCTTCGAGCGTTCGGTCAGGTCCTCGGCCATCTCGCGGGCGTGGTCGATCGAGCCGGCGTCCTCGAGGACGGCGACGGCGTCGTCGACGGCGGCCTCGCTCACCTCGGCGGGCGTCTCCGCGCTCACGAGCCCGTCCACGTCGACGCCCTGCTGGCGGGCGTGAAGCGTGATGAGCGTCTCTTTCCCCTCGACGAGGTCGGAGCCGCGCTGTTTGCCCAGCTTCTCCGAGGGGACCGTCAGGTCGAGCACGTCGTCTTGGATCTGGAACGCGCGTCCGGAGTCGACACCGTACTGGTACAGCGCCTGCACGGTCTCTTCGTCCGCGCCCATGAGCACAGCCGGGATGGCCGCCGACGCGCCGTACAACACGGCGGTCTTCAGCTCGACCATCTCCAGGTACTCCTCGGGCGTCACGTCGTCGCGGGTCTCGAACTCCACGTCGAGCGACTGCCCCTCACAGATCCGGGTGCACGCCGACGCGAGACGGTTGACCGCCTCGACGGTGTTCTCCGGGGCCGCGCCGGTGTCCGAGAGCAGCTCGAACGCCTTCGCGTACAGCGTGTCGCCGGCGAGGATCGCCGTCTCCGTGTCGTACGCGCGATGGACCGCCGGCTCGCCCCGCCGGAGGTCGTCGTCGTCCATGATGTCGTCGTGGATGAGCGTGAACGACTGGATGACCTCGACGCTGACAGCCGTGCGCATGAGGTCGAACGGCTCGCCGTCGAGCGCCGGGAACGACCGGTAGTCGGTCGCGTCGTCGGCGTCGACGCCGGCGAGCGCCTCGGCGACGAGGAGCGCCGCCGTCGGCCGGAGGCGCTTGCCGCCCGCCTCCAGGATGTACCGGCTGGCCTCGTACAGCCGCTCGGGCTCGGCCATCGGGAGGTCCTCGTCGATGGCGTCGTTGACGCGGTCGCGGCGCTGGCGAACCGCCGCGAGCACCCGTTCGGCCGTCGCGTCCTGTGTCATCGTCACTCGGTCAGCTGGATCATGTTCCCGTTCTGCGTGACGTGGAGGTCACGCCCCAGCTTGTACCCCTTTCGGCTCGCGAGGTCGACGTACGGCGAGAAGCCCTTCATGTCCTGGTGAGCCGGGATGACGTGCTGGGGCTCGAGCGCGTCGAGCATCTCGTAGTGTCCCTCCTCGCGGAGGTGGCCCGAGACGTGGATGTCGTCGTAGAGGCGCGCGCCCTGCATCTTGAGGAGGCGCTCGGACTGGTAGCGCTGCCCCTCGTTCGTCGGCTCCGGGATGACCCGCGCCGAGAAGACGACCTTGTCGCCCTCGTCCAGATCGTACGGGGTCTCGCCGCGACCCATGCGGGTGAGCATCGCGCGCGGCTCGCCCTGGTGACCCGTGACGATGGGGAGGTAGTTCTCCTTGCCCTCCTGCATGATCCGCTTGAACGTCCGGTCGACCGACTTCCGGTGACCGTACATCCCGAGGTCGTCCGGGTAGTCGACGAAGTCCAGTCGCTCGGCGGTGCCGCTGTACTTCTCCATCGAACGGCCGAGAAGCACCGGCTCGCGGCCGATCTCCTGTGCGAACTCGACGAGCGAGGAGACGCGAGAGACGTGCGAGGAGAACGTCGTGGCGACGATGCCGCCGTCGTAGTCCTCCATGCTCATGAGCGTGTCTTTCACGTGGTTTCGCGCGTGCGACTCGGAGGGCGTCCGACCCTTCCGGCCGGCGTTCGTGCAGTCCTCGATGTAACAGAGGACGCCGTTACCCTCGCGGCCGATCTCGCGGAACCGCTCCATGTCGATGGGGTCCTCGAGGACCGGCGAGTGGTCCATCCGCTTGTCGAGGCCGTAGACGACCGCGCCTTCCGGCGTGTGGACGACCGGGTTGATCGCGTCGATGATGGAGTGGGTGACGTGGACGAACTCCAGTTCCACGTTGCCCGAGTCGCCGATAGACATCGTCTCGCCCGCCTCCATCTTGACGAGGTCGTTGTCGACGTTGAACTTGTTCTCGCTTTTGACCTCCTGTTTGACCAGTTCGATCGTGAACGGCGCGGAGACGATCGGCGCGTCGTAGCGGTGAGCCAGCTTAGAGATGGCTCCGATGTGGTCGAGGTGGCCGTGCGTCGGCACGATGGCCTGCACGTCTCCCTCGAGGTCGCTCATGATTCGGTCGTCCGGAATCGCCCCCATGTCGATGAGGTCGAGGCTGTGCATCTTCTCCGTCTCGACGTTGTCGTGGATCAGGACCTGCGAGAGGTTGAGGCCCATGTCGAACACCACGATGTCGTCTCCCGCACGGACTGCCGTCATCTGGCGGCCGACTTCCTCGTAACCGCCGATCGTCGCGATTTCTACTTCCATTGTGTTTCGTTGTCTGCGTTGCGAGCGTGAATCCCGCGCGTCGCGCGCGGCCGATGCTCGTACGGAAAGCCCCGGCACGGGTCGCTGTGGACCCCGGCGTCTTACAGCGCGTCGGTCCGCAATCCCGCTATACGGGGATGGTCCCCGTACTTACCCGCGGGCTCTGGTACTCGTATCGTACAGCCCCGCTGTTAAAACTGCTCGGATTCGTGTCGCTTCCGCCAGACGGTCGACCTCGAATCGAGCGCGTCGCACCTCCCGGGATCGCACGACTCACCGCGTGTCTTTCCCCGTTCGCGGCGAGCGTCCGGTACGCTTAAACCCGAATCGGCCGACGTGGCGAGCATGACAGGCCGCCCGCTCGACGTACTCGAGGAGGCTCTCGACACGCCGGTCACCGTGCAGCTCAAGGACGGTACCGCCCACTTCGGCGTGCTCGCAGGCTACGACCAGCACATGAACGTCGTCCTGGATCCCACCGATCTAGAGGGTTCGGCCGACGACGAGATCGAAGACACAACGATTATCCGTGGCGACAACGTCGTTTCCATCAACGTATGACTGGAGCCGGTACGCCGTCTCAAGGGAAGAAGAACAAGACGACGCACGTCAAGTGTCGACGCTGCGGTGAGAAGTCCTACCACGTCAAAAAAGAGAAGTGCTCGTCGTGTGGCTTCGGCAAGTCGGCCAAGCGTCGCGACTACGCGTGGCAGTCGAAGGCGGGCGACAACTGATCTCCCTCTCCTGTCGCGATCTCCTCTTTACGTAGCGACCGGTTCGCCGATCCCGAATTCGGTTCGGCGCGGCTCGGCGACGCGCTCGGCGAACACGTCCGATCGCTGGCGGTCCGCACGGCACCGCGCTGGGTAATACATATTCGTGTATAGGATCGTCGGATCTTCAGGACACCTACGCACGATAACGAGGGTTTTTGTGGAGCGGGAACGCAGTAGCGGCCATGCCACACGGCGACCCCGGAGACGGGGCGGCGGCACCGGTCACCTCGCTCACGGAACCGCTCGGCGACGGCTCGCACGAGCCGGCTCCGGTCGATGGACCGACCGAGAAGTGCGGCGTCGTCGGTATCTCGCTGGCCGACCGGGCGGTCGCCCGGCCGCTGTACTACTCGCTGTACGCGCTCCAGCACAGGGGTCAGGACTCGGCCGGGATCGCAACCCACGACGGCTTTCAACAGCACAGCCACGTGGAGATGGGGCTGGTCGGCGACGCGTTCGACGGAGACGACCTCGACAGTCTCGCCGGCTCAGCGGGGATCGGCCACGTCCGGTATCCGACGGCCGGCGGCGTCAACGCCCGCTGTGCACAGCCGTTCTCGGTCTCGTTCAAGTCCGGTGCGCTCGGCCTCGCGCACAACGGCAACCTCGTCAACGCCGACGACATCCGCGACGAACTCGCGGCGTCGGGCCACGCGTTCACCTCGCAAGGCGACACGGAAGTCATCGCTCACGACCTCGCGCGTAACCTCCTCGAGTCGGATCTCATTCGCGCGGTCAAGCGAACGATGGACCGCATCCACGGGTCGTACTCGTTGACGGTGATGCACGACGACACGGTGATGGGCGTGCGCGACCCTCGCGGGAACCGACCGCTGTGCATCGGCGAACTGGAGGACGGCTACGTGCTCGCCTCCGAATCGGCGGCGATCGACACGCTCGACGGCGACCTCGTCCGCGACGTGAAGCCGGGCGAACTGGTCGTTCTGGAGGCGGACGGGAGCGGCTTCGACTCCTATCGACTGTTCGAGGAGGAGACCACGGCCAACTGTTTCTTCGAGCACGTCTACTTCGCGCGACCCGACTCCGTGATCGACGACACGCTCGTCTACGACGCCCGTCGACGCCTCGGACGCGCGCTGTGGGAGGAATCGGGCGTCGACTCCGACGTGGTGATGCCCGTCCCCGACTCGGGACGGGCGTTCGCATCCGGATACGCCGACGCCGCAGACGAGGACGACGCCGGCGTGGAGTTCGCGGAGGGGCTCATGAAGAACCGCTACGTCGGCCGGACGTTCATCATGCCCTCACAGGACGAACGCGAGCGGGCGGTGCGACTCAAGCTGAACCCGATCCGGTCGACGGTCGAGGGAAAGAGCGTCACTCTCATCGACGATTCGATCGTGCGAGGGACGACGTCGACGCAGCTCGTCGAGCTACTTCGGGACGCCGGAGCCGACGAGGTCCACGTGCGGATCGGCGCACCGGCGATCGTCGCCCCCTGCTACATGGGCATCGACATGGCGACGCGCGAGGAGCTCATCGCCGCCGGTCAGTCGGTCGAGGAGGTGTGCGAGGCCGTGGGCGCAGACTCGCTTTCGTACCTGTCGGTGGACGCCGTCGCCGACGCGCTCGCCTCGTCGACGGCCGACCTGTGTCTGGGCTGCGTCACCGGCGAGTACCCCTACGACATCGACGGCGAGGCCACCGACCGCGACGTGTCGCGACCGACCGTCGGTGAGCCGTCGCCGGCGGACGACTGACGCGAGATAGCCGAGACACGCGCCGCTGTCGGGACGGAATGGCTGACAGGCGACACCCGTACGTCCCGCGGACCGGCGTGTCGCGCACTCGCGTCTCGGCCCGCGGCATCGATCACCGCATCGGGCAGACTGGTGCCGCTCTCCGATATGAACCTTCGCGACGTTCGCGACGCCCGACGGCGTCGTCAGTACACGAGGTACAACAGCACGTACACGACGACGCCGAGGACGAACGAGACGACCCACAGCGACGCGGCGACGCGACCGACCCGGGCGTGGACGGTGTCGAACACGTCCCCGAGCGGACGGGTCCCCGCGAGCGTGAGAACGTACACGACCAGCGGTACGCAGACGATCGCGAGGAGGATGTGCACCGCCAGGAGCGGGAGATAGACGAACCGCTCGACGGTCGCCGGCCCCGCGAAGTCGGTGGTGCCGACGACCGCGATTCGGTACAGGTACATGACGAGAAACGCCGTGAACAGCGCCGTCGACGCGAGCATCAACCGACGGTGGCGGTCGTACTCGCCCGCGCGAGCGGCGCGAACGCCGGCGACGATCGTGACGATCGCGGCGAGGGAGACGACCGCGTTGAGCGTCGGGATCGCCGCGATCACCGTCGGCGGCGCTCGCGGGAGCACCGTCGACGGCACAGCCCCGCCGACGACCGCGAAGACGAGGCCGAGCGCGACGACCGAAACCACGCTGGCGACGCCGATGCTGTGCTCGCGAGCGAACCCGCGGAACCGGGAAAGCGGAGTCGAGGTGTCCGCGCTCATTGTCGAGTGAACGGGGGCGAGCCCCAAAGCCGTTGTCCGATCGGATCCGACGTTCGAGCGGATTCCACGTGCCCGCTCGCTTGGATCGTCTGTTCGATCGGACCACCGCACCCGGAACGGCGTGGGATCGGGACCCGGAGGCTCCACCGAATGGAAAGCCCTTTATCCGTAACCGGGATACAACGGATTGCGTACTGACGCGTGGTGCGTGGGTAGCCAAGCCAGGCCAACGGCGCAGCGTTGAGGGCGCTGTCCTGTAGAGGTCCGCCGGTTCAAATCCGGTCCCACGCATCCACCGCGATGCGTACACGAGCGGATTTGAGCCAGGGAGCGCGGAACGCGCGACCGCGGTTCAAATCCGGTCCCACGCATCCACCGCGATGCGGGTGCTGTGCGCCCTTCGGGGTGCCCTACAGACAGCACCCACGCACAATCCTTCCGACCGCTACACCGCACAGCTGACGGTCCGTCGCGCCGCCAGTCGACCGAGAGGACAACGGTTTTGAGCGGAGCACTCGCCCGAGTCAGGTATGCACGCCATCACCGGCTCCGGGTGGATCGAGGTCATCTCGGGGTCGATGTTCTCGGGGAAGACCGAGGAACTCCTCCGTCGACTCAGGCGCGCGGAGATAGCCGGCCAGGAGATCGCCGTCTTCACGCCCGAACTCGACGATCGCTACGGGGACGCGACCATCGGGACGCACAACGGCCGCTCGTGGGAGGCCCACGTCGTCGACAGCGAGGGCGACGGGTCGTGGGACCTCCTGGATCACCTGAACGGCGAGATGGTCGTCGCGATCGACGAGGCGAACTTCTTCTCGGACGCGCTCGTCGACGTGTGTCAGGCGCTCGCGGAGGACGACCGACGCGTCATCGTCTCGGGCACCGACCAGACGTACCGCGGCGAGCCGTTTCATCCCCTGCCGGCGCTGATGGCCGTCGCCGAGTACGTCGACAAGCTCCAGGCGATCTGCGCGGAGTGCGGCGAGCCGGCGACGCGCAACCAGCGGCTCATCGAAGGCGAGCCCGCACACGAGAACGACCCCACGATACTCGTCGGCGCAGAGGAGAGCTACCAGGCGCGGTGTCGCGACTGCCACGTCGTCAGGCGCGAGTGAGTATCGGTCGGAGGCGAGGGGAGACCCGGAGTGGCCGTCGTCCCGACGCCCACGCCGCTCCGCCATCGGAACCGTCATGTCTGCTCCGTCGAAAGTCCGGCCGTGACGACGTGGGTCGACAATCCCGAGGGAGGACGCGCACGCGGGCCGACCGCCGTCGCCCGCGCGTGGGCGGAGGTGCTGACGCGACCGACGCGCTTCTTCCGGAGCGGCGTCGCCCCCGGCGACCAGGCTCCAGGACTGGTGTTCGCCGTCTGCGTCGCCGTCGCGTTCGCGAGCGTCAGGTTCCTCTTCGACCCGACGACGATTCCCGGGGCGTTCGGCGGATCGGCCGTCTCGGCGCTCGTGTCGCTGCTGTTCGTCGCCGTGTTTCTCGCGCCGGCCGCGCTCCACCTGACAGCGGCGTTTCAGACGGTGTTGCTGATGGCGTTCGTGCGCGAGCGGGCGGGCGTGAGCGAGACCGTACAGGTCCTCGCGTACGCGAGCGCGCCGTGCGCGCTGGCCGGACCACCGATCCCGGAGCTTCGGGCGGCGTGTGCGCTCTACGGGGCCGGTCTGCTCGCGCTCGGCGTCCGTGAGGTGCACGACACGACGACCGGACGCGCGGTGGCGGCGACGACGCTCCCGGCGGCGCTGGTGTTCGGTGTGGGCTTCCGCGGCTTCGACGCCGCCGTGCAGTTGCTCGTCCGGTGGTACATCATCTGAACCGGCCGATCGCGGCGGCGACGCGGCTCGCGTCGACGGAAACACGGCTCGCGTCGACGGTGGTCGACGGTCACGCGCTGGGCGGGCCGGGCGTCGACGTTTCGACAACCGTTTTAGGCAGGGGGCATTCGATTCACACAAATGGGTAAGTGTATCATCTGCGGTACGTCCGTGGACGGACGTATCTGCAGGTCCCACCAGGAGGACGTCGTCTTCGAGTTCCGCGGAAACGACCCGAACCAACTCGTTCAGAACCGATTCTACACCGGCGTCGTCGACGGCTACGCCGACTTCGGCGTGTTCATCGACCTGTCGTCGAACGTCACCGGGCTGCTTCACCGGTCGGAGTTGGACCGCCGGATCGAATCGCTCGACTGGGAGCCCGGAGACGAGGTGTTCGTCCAGGTGAAGAACGTTCGCGACAACGGCGACGTGGACCTCGCGTGGTCGATCCGACAGTCCGAGCGGGAGTTCCGCGGCGCGCTCGTCCAGGACGGGACCGACGAGCGCGAGCGCGACGCCGACGACGGCGACGACGGCGACGGCGGGTCGGGCGTGACCCACCGGCCGACTCCCGACACGCCCGGGGAGGGCGACGACGACGAAAGCGACGGCGAGAGCGGAGGCGATGAAACCGCGGACGACGGATCAGCAAATTCGACCGACTCGAGCGACTCGGGCGGCTCAGGAAGTTCCGAGGCCGCGACGGACCGGAGCGCCGGAACGTCGTCGGCGTCGGCGTCGACTGCGACGGACGACAGCGACGACGGCGACGACATCGACGCCGTTCGCGAGCGAAACCAGGCGACCCCGGACGGCGAGTACGAGCGGGTCGATATCGGCTCGCTGTCGAACCGCGTCGGCGAGACGGTCCGCATCGAGGGCGAGGTCGTGAGCGCGCGACAGACCGGCGGTCCGACCGTGTTCGAACTGCGCGACGAGACGGGCGTCGTCGACTGCGCGGCGTTCGTGAAGGCCGGCGTTCGCGCGTACCCCGACATCGAGTCGGGCGACATCGTTCGTCTGGAGGGCGAAGTCGAGGTCCGACGCAACGAGATCCAGGTGGAGACGGAGGCGCTCGCGTCGTTAGAGGGAAACGAAGCTGAGGCGGTCCAGCGCCGCCTCGCAGAGGCCGTGACGGACGAGGCGCGACCCGACGAGGTGGCGACGCTGGGCGGCCACGACGCGGTCGCCGCCGCCGAGGACGACCTGCTCGACGCCGCCGAGACGATCCGCCGGGCGGTCATCGAGTCGCGTCCCATCGTCGTTCGCCACGCCGCGACCGCCGACGGCTACGTCGCCGGCGCGGCCGTCGAGCGCGCCGTGCTCCCGCTCGTGCGCGAGGAGCACGCGAAAAGCGACGCCGAGTACCACTACTTCACCCGGCGACCGCTCGACGAGCCGGTGTACGACATGGACGCGGCGACGAAGGACGCCACCCGGATGCTCCAGGACCGCGACCGCCACGACGAGAAGATCCCGCTGGTGCTTCTGGTCGGCACCGGCTCGACCGTCGAGTCCGAGGACGGCCTGGACCTGCTGGGCGTGTACGACGCCCAGCGCGTCGTCGTCGACGCCGCGACCGCGGACCCGGAGATCGCCGACGCCGTCGCGACGCTCGTCAACCCCGGACTCGCCGGGGCCGACGCCGGGGACCTGACCACGGGTGCGCTGGCGTCCGTGCTCGCGGCGACGGTCAACGACGAGGTCGCCGAGGACCTGTCGCACCTCCCCGCCGTCTCCTATTGGGAGGGCGCGCCCGAGGCGTACACCGACCTCGCGTCCGACGCCGGCTTCGACGCCGATCGGGTCGCGGCGCTTCGCGAGGCCGTGGCGCTCGAGGCGTACTACCAGAGCTATCAGGACAAGCGCGAGCTCATCACGGACATCCTCTTCGGCGAGGAGGGCGCGGACCTGGCGGACCACATCGCCGGGCAGTTCCGCGAGAAGCTGGAGACGGAACTCGACACCGCCGAGGCCAACATCGCCGAGCGCGAGGTCGACGGCCGCACGTTCGCCACGCTGGACGCCGACGCGTACAGCCATCGCTTCGACTTCCCGTCGACGACGCTCCTGGCTGACGAACTCCAGCGCCGGGGCGAGCGCGACGCGACAGTCGTGTACGGCACCGACGAGCTGTACGTCCGCGCCGACGGCGACGTGGACGTGCGCTCGGCCGCCGGCGACGCCGCCATGTCGGTGCCCGACGCGGGCGTCACCGCCGTCGGCGTCCGCCAGGGCCGCATCGAGTACCTGGCCGGCCGCCGCGACGAGGTCACCGACGCCGTCGTCGACGCGGTCGCCGGACAGCTGAACGACTGAGCGCGACGCGGACTGGCGGTTCTCTCGGGGCTCGTCTTCACCGGTGACCGACCGGTCGGTTCACCCGAACGCTCACGCGGTGGCACGTGCAGGCGGATCTCCGTGTCCGCTGGACGCAGACGGTCGGATCGATCCGATCCTCACGAACGAAACCCTTACCCTCCGAACGGGACCACTCACACGCAATGAGCGGCACCGCGGAGCCGGACCCCGAGCTGTCGGCGTACGCCGAGAAGTCCGACGAGCCCGAGGCGTTCGAGCGCGCCTGCGCCCGGATCGTCGAGCGGATCCTCGAGGGGGAAATCGACCGCGACGACCTCGAGTCCGCCAAGCTGGACGCCTGTTCGGAGTTCTCCTCCCCGAAGGTTCCGCAGAACACCGACCTCCTCCAGCGTGCCCCCGAGGGCCGCCGCGAGGCGGTCCGCGAAGTCGTCCGTCGAAAGCCCGTTCGCACAGCCTCGGGCGTCTCGCCGGTCGCGATCATGACCTCGCCCCACACCTGTCCGCACGGGAAGTGCCTCTACTGCCCCGGCGGTCCCGCCTCGGAGTTCGACTCCTCCCAGAGCTACACCGGCCACGAGCCCGCCGCCGCCCGCGGCCAACAGAACGACTACGACCCGTACGGACAGGTCACCCTCCGGCTGGAACAGCTGCGCCACATCGGCCACCCGGTCGACAAGGCCGAACTCATCCTCATGGGCGGGACGATGACGGCGCGCTCGCACGACTACCAGGAGTGGTTCGTCAAGCGGGCGCTGCAGGCGATGAACGAGTACGACACCGAGGCACGGCCGAACCCCGCCGAGGGACGCAGCTTCGCACAAGAGCCGGAGGCGTACGACTTCGAGTACCTGGAGGACGTGAAGAGCCGGAACGAAGAGGCGGACGTGCGATGCGTCGGGATCACCTTCGAGACCAAGCCCGACTGGTGCGACCCCGAGCAGATCGACCGGATGTTGAAGCTCGGGGGGACGAAGGTCGAGGTGGGCGTTCAGACCACCTACGAGCGCGTGAACCGCGAGATGCACCGCGGCCACGGCAACCAGGCGTCGATCGACGCGAACCGTCGGCTGCGCGACGCCGCGTTCAAGGTGGGCTTTCACATGATGCCGGGACAGCCGGGGATGACGAGGGAGATGTGCCGCGAGGACTTCCGCCAACTGTTCGAGAACCCCGACTGGCGGCCCGACTACCTGAAGATCTATCCGACGCTCGTCGTCCGCGGGACCCGCGTGTACGACTCGTGGCGGCGCGACGAGTTCGAGCCCCTCTCGAACGAGGAGGCCGCCGACCTCGTCGCCGACGCGATGGATCAGATTCCGAAGTACTGCCGGCTCCAGCGCGTCCAGCGCGACATCCCCGCCGACTTCATCGACGCCGGCGTCTGGAAGTCGAACCTCAGGCAGTTGGCGGAGGAGCGCGCCGCGGAGAAGGGCCACGAGTTACGGGACATCCGCGCCCGCGAGGTCGGGCACAACGACGCCGACCCGCGCCCCGAGGACGTGGAGTTGGACGTGACGACCTACGAGTCCGGCGGCGGCCTCGAACACTTCATCTCCTTTGAAGACTCGAAACAGGACCTCCTGGTCGGTTTCTGTCGGCTGCGGTTTCCCTCCTACTCGCACGCCGCGCCGGGTGCCGGCCCCGTCGCCGACGGCGACGCCGTCCGTCGGGAGCTGGCTGACGCCGCGCTCGTTCGCGAGTTACACGTGTACGGGTCGCCGGCGACGTTCGACGGCGCGGACGGCGACGCGGGAGCCGAACGCGAGAGCGGCGACTGGCAGCACCGTGGCTACGGTCGACGACTGCTGCGGAAGGCCGAAGACCTCGCGGCCGACGCGGGCTTCTCGAAGCTCTCGGTCATCTCGGGGATCGGCGTTCGCGGCTACTACCGCGACAAGCTCGGCTATCACCAGGACGGTCCGTACGTGAGCCGACGGCTGTAGCCGGTCGTCGGGACCGATCTCCGGCGCTCCCACCGCCGGAGTTTAATGCGGCCGTCGGTTCCCAGAGGTATGCAGGTGAGCTTCCTCGCCGCCCTCCGGGAGACGCTGGAGGGGTTCGTCACCACGGAGGCGCGGGTCTCCGCGACGGTCGTCCTGGTCACCGCGGCGACGGTCACAGCACTCGTTTTGACGCCGCGAGCGGTCCGGACGACTCACCGGATCGTCCGAGATCGCGTCCTCGGGCACGAACACGTGCCCGTGGAGGCGTCGACGTTCGACTGGGGCTTTCCGATCACGGCGGTCGTCAGGACGGTCCAGTTCGCGGTCGTGCTCGGGTGCGGACTCGCCACGCTCGTCGTGTGGGGGTACGTCGGCGTGGCGCTGGGCGTCCTCGACGCGATGGCCGCGACCGTGCCGGGGCTCGTTCGGCTGCTCGTCACCGTCGCGGTCGTCGCGGCCGCGCTCGTCGGTATCGACGTGCTGGAGCGTCGCCTGGAGGCGTACGCGCGGGAGTCCGACAACATCAACCAACATCAGAAGGGGATCGTCTTTCGCGTCCTCCAGATGAGCGTGCTCGGGGCCGCCGTCGTCGGGAGTCTCAGCGTCTGGGGTATCGACCTCAGCGGACTGCTCATCGGCGCGGGATTTCTCGGTATCGTCATCGGCACGGCCGCCCGCTCGACCATCGGCTCGCTCATCGCCGGGTTCGTCCTCATGTTCTCGCGGCCGTTCGAGCTGGGTGACTGGGTCGAGATCGACGGCGAGGAGGGGATCGTCACGGACATCACCGTGATCAACACCCGGATGCGCTCTGCCAACGGCGAAGTCGTCGTCATCCCCAACGACCGCGTCGCCAACGCGACCGTCTCCAACCGCACCCGGATGGGCCAACTCAGGCTCTCCGTCGACGTGGGGGTCGACTACGACGCCGACCTGGAGACCGCGGAGTCGGTCGTCAGCGACGCGCTCGAGGACGTGAGCCACGTCGAGGACAACCCCCTGCCGCAGGTCGTCCCGAAGGCGCTCGGCGACTCGGCGGTCGTGCTTGAGTGTCGCGTCTGGATCGACACCCCGAGCGCGCCCAAGCGCGCGCTGGCGACGGCCGCGGTCGTCCGCGAGGTGAAGGCCGCACTCGACGACGCGGGGATCAAGATCCCCTACCCGCAGCGGGAGGTCACCGGCCGCGAGGAGACCGGCGGACTCCGGGTCGCCGATGGCGACGGCGACCCGCTTGCTTCGCCCCCACCGTCGACGACCGACGACTGACGGCACCGCGGACGGCCGCGGTTCCGGGGACGCCGTCGCGCCCCCGTGGTCGGGTGACCCATACTTTTGTACCCCTCTCGCGGTGGTGTACCCGTGTTCGAGGGAGCGTTCGTCGATCTGGTCGGGACGGATCCCGTCGTGCAGGCGCTCGTCGCCGGGTGCGTCATCGCGGGGATCAACATGGTCGGGGCGCTGTTGGTGCTTTTCGTTCGCGATCCCAGCGAGCGACTGCTCGACGGGGCGCTGGGCTTCGCCGCGGGCGTCATGCTCGCGGCGTCGTTCACGTCGCTCATCGTCCCCGGCATCGACCTGACGGAAGTGATCGTTCCCGGCGTGCCGGCGACCGGCCTGCTCTCGCCGGTCCCCGTCCTCGTCGGGATCGTTCTCGGCGTCCTCGTGCTCGATCAGGCCGACCACTGGGTGCCGCACGTGCACGTCCTCGTCACGGGCCGAGAGCGGTCAGATCAGACGGTCGCCAGCGCGACGGTCGCCCCGGTAATCCTCTTCATCGTCGCCATCACGATCCACAACATGCCCGAGGGGTTGGCCGTCGGCGTCGGCTTCGGCTCCGGCGAGGTCGCAAACGGGCTCTCGCTCATGCTCGCGATCGGTCTCCAGAACGTCCCGGAGGGGCTGGCTGTGTCGGTCGCCGCGGTCAACGCCGGCTTCGACCGCCGGACGCACGCCGTGCTCACCGGGATCCGCTCGGGACTCGTCGAGATCCCCCTGACCGTGCTCGGCGCGCTCGCCGTCGCGGTCGCGGCACCGATCCTCCCGTACGCGATGGGCTTCGCCGCCGGCGGTATGCTGTTCGTCATCTCCGACGAGATCCTCCCGGAGACGCACTCGCGGGGTCACGAGCGGGTGGCGACGCTGGGGACGATGGTCGGCGTCGTGGTGATGCTGTACCTGGACGTCGCGCTCGCGGCGTGAGGCGACCGCTACGCTTCGGCGACGCCCCGCTACGTTTCCTCGACGCCAGCCGCGTCGGCGAACGCGCCCGCCAGCACCCGGGTCGCGGCCGCGCAGTCGTCCCAGTCGGTCCACTCGCGGGGGTTGTGGCTGATGCCGTCACGCGAGGGGGCAAAGAGGAGGCTCGCGTCCGTCACGTCGGCGACGTGCATCGTGTCGTGGGCCGCGCCGGAGTGCAGGTCCAGCGTCTCGATCCCGGCGTCGTCGCCGGCGCGATGGGCGGCCTCGCGGAGTCGCTCGGCCATCGGCGTCGGCTCGAGATCGAACGGCCGGGCGAACTCGGTGGCGACGCCGCGCTCGTCCTCGATGCGTCCGAGCGTGTCGCGGACGGCGTCGACGACCGTCTCCATCGACTCGTACTCGATGTCGCGGATGTCGATTCCGGCGTCGACCCGCCCCGGCACCACGTTCGTCGCGTTCGGCGAGACGTCGAGGGAGCCGACGGTGCCCACGGCGGAGTCGCTGCTCGCGTCGACGACCTCGTTCGCGGCCGTCTCCACGTCGAGGACGACTTCGGCCGCGGCCGCGAGCGCGTCCGTCCGGTCGCGCATGTGGGTCGCGCCCGCGTGGTTCGCCTCGCCGCGGATCTCCACGTCGAGATGGGTGATCCCCGTGATCGTCGTGACGACGCCGACCGGGACGCCCGCCTCCTCCAGCGTCGTGTCCTGCTCGACGTGGAGCTCGTAGAAGGCGTCCCACTCGCCGGCGTCGAGTCGACCCTCGCCGCGGAAGCCGATGTCCTCTAAGGCGGCGTCGAGTGCGACGCCCTCGTCGTCGGTCAGCGCGAGCGCCTCCTCGACGGTTCGATCGCCCACGGCGACCGAGGAGCCGAGCAGGCCGTCGGCGAAGCGCTGCCCCTCCTCCTCGGTGAAGGAGACGACGACGACTGGGCGGTCGGGGGAGACGCCGGCCTCCTGCATCGTCCGGACGGCCTCCAGCGCCGAGTAGACGCCGAGGGGACCGTCGAAGATGCCTCCCTCCGGTACGGAGTCGAGGTGGCTGCCGGCGGCGACGGCCGCGGCGTCGGGGTCCGCGGAGTCCGGCGTCCACGTTCCGGCGACGTTGCCGACGGCGTCCACGGTCACGTCGAGACCCGCGTCGTCCATGCGGTCGAGGAGATACCCGCGGGCGCGACGGTTCGCCTCGGTGCCCGCGAGGACCGTCCGGCCGCGGCCTTCGACGGCGTCGATGTCCCCGAACGCGGCCGTCGCCTCGATGTCGTCGCGGAGCCTGTCGGCGTCGACGGTGAGATCCATGCTTCCGGGTTCGTCGCCGGCGGTGTTGGGTCTTTCCGAAGCGGCTACGCGAGGCCGGTTCCGGACCCCCGCCCGCGACGCTCTCGCACGGTTCGACAAGACTTATTCGCGCCCCCCGGCACCGAACGCGTATGAGCGACATCGTCGTCACCCTGCCGGACGGGTCGGAGCTGTCCGTCCCGGAGGGTGCATCCGTCGAGGACGTGGCGTACGAGATCGGGCCGGGACTCGGGAGCGACACCGTCGCCGGCGTCGTCGACGGCGAACTCGTCGACAAGGCCGCTCCCGTGCACGACGGCGCGCGGATCGAGATCGTCACCGACCAAAGCGACGAGTACCTCCGGGTGCTCCGCCACTCGGCGGCGCACGTGTTCGCGCAGGCGCTTCAGCGGCTCTACCCCGAGGCGAAGCTCGCGATCGGTCCGCCGACCGAGGAGGGGTTCTACTACGACGTGGCGAACGTCGACATCGACGAAGACGACTTCCCGGCGATCGAATCGGAGATGGCCGACATCGTCGACGCCGACTACGACATCCACCGGGTCGAACTCCCACGCGAGGAGGCGCACGCCGAGTACTCCGACAACGAGTACAAAGCCGAGATCCTCGACGAGGAGGCCGCCGGCGAGGACCCCGTCTCCGTGTACGAGCAGGACGACTGGCGCGACCTGTGTAAGGGTCCCCACGTCGAGTCCACGGGGGAGATCGGCGCGTTCGAGCTGTTGAACATCTCCTCGGCCTACTGGCGCGGCGACGAGGAGAACGAGCAGCTGACGCGGGTGTACGGGACGGCCTTCGAGTCCGAGTCGGACCTGGAGGAGTTCCTGGAGCGACGCGAGGAGGCCAAAGAGCGCGACCACCGGAAGATCGCTCGGGAGATGAACCTCTTTTCCATCCCGACGATCACGGGGCCGGGCCTCCCGCTGTATCATCCGCCGGGCAAGACCGTGCTCTCGGAGCTCGAGGCGTACGTGAACGAGCTGAACGACGAGGCGGGCTACGGCGAGGTCGAGACCCCGCACGTGTTCCGGACGGAGCTGTGGGAGGAGTCGGGCCACTACGACAACTACCAGGACGACATGTTCCTCTTCGACGTGAACGACGAGGAATACGGCCTGAAGCCGATGAACTGTCCCGGCCACGCCACAATCTTCGATCAGGGCTCGTGGTCCTACCGGGACCTCCCGGTCCGGTACGCGGAACACGGGAAGGTGTACCGCAAGGAGCAGCGCGGCGAGCTGTCCGGCCTCTCGCGGGTGTGGGCGTTCACCATCGACGACGGCCACCTGTTCGTCCGCCCCGACCAGATCGAAGCGGAGGTCCGACAGGTGATGGACGGCATCGAGCGGGTGCTCGACACGTTCGACCTCGACGTGTCCGTCGACTTAGCGACGCGCCCGGAGAAGTCCGTCGGCGGCGACGAGGTCTGGGAGCAGGCCGAGTCCCAACTGGAGTCCGTGCTGGAGTCCTCGGCGCTGGACTGGGGGATCGAGCCCGGCGACGGCGCGTTCTACGGCCCGAAGATCGACTTCTCCTTCGAGGACGCCCTCGGGCGCTCGTGGGACGGCCCGACGGTCCAACTCGACTTCAACATGCCCGAGCGCTTCGACCTGACGTACACGGGCGAGGACAACGAGGAGCACAGACCGGTGATGATCCACCGAGCGCTGTACGGCAGCTTCGAGCGCTTCTTCATGGTGCTGATCGAGCACTTCGGTGGCGATTTCCCGTTCTGGCTCGCCCCCGAACAGGTCCGAATCTTGCCCATCTCCGACGACAACCTCGGGTACGCCCATCGGGTGAAGAACGAACTCTCGGAGTTCCGCGTCGAAGTCGAGGACCGAGACATGACCGTCGGCCGGAAGATCCGCGCGGCCCACGACGACCGGGTCCCCTACATGGTCGTCGTCGGCGGCGACGAGGAGGAGGCCGGGACCGTCTCCGTGCGCGACCGCTTCGAGAACGAGCGCAACGACGTCGACCCGAGCGCGTTCGTCGAGCACCTCCGCGGCGAGGTCGACGAGCGGACGGTGACGCCCGACTTCGTCACCGACCACGACGCGTAGCGACGCCGCGGGCGACGGCCGACCATCGGGTGTCGCCGACGCGGGAGCCGTCGCCGACGCGGTCGATCCCCGCCGGCGGGCGTCGTCGGTCAGAAACAGGCGACGACCGTCCCGTCGCGGACGTTCGGGTGGTCGTTCGCGCCGCCGGTCGTCGACGCGCGCCGTGCACCCGCGTCGGTGACGAGGTACGTCGAGAGGTACACCGGGCTGTCGGCGTGAACGACCGTCGGCGAGGCCGTGCCGGTCCTCACGTCGCCGGTGTTGCTGTACCAACTCGCCCGAACGCGCACGACGTACCCGCCGTCGACGCGGGTGACGTTCTCCACCCCCGCGCTCGCGCCGAAGGAGACGGTGTCGCGGGCGAGGTTATCGTTCCGGAGGTACGCCTCCTCGAAGGTCTCCGCCCACTCTCCGGCCGCCTCGGCCGTCAGCTCCGCGGGTGCGTCGGGGTACGCCACGGGCGACACGTCGTCGCGGACCGGATCCACGCCCTCGGGGCGCGCGGGCGTGCAGTCGTCCGGGATCGTGCCCACGGTGGTCGTCGGGGCGGTCGTCGGCTCGGTCGGCGTCGCCGGCGATTCGGTCGGTGTCACCGTCGCCGGCGATTCGGTCGTCGCCGGTCCCGCGTCGGGCGTGTCGACGCCCGGCGTACCGAGACAGCCGGCCGACAGGAGGACGACCGCGACGGCGACGGCCCGGAGGGTCGCTGTGGCGTTCGGGGACATCGACCGGTCGTGCTCGCGAACGCGGTAAGTGTCTTGGGGCGACCCGGTCTGAACACGGGACGGGGGAAGTTCCACGGTAACGTTTAACACGGTCGCACCCGAACTGTCGGTCGATGGTCGGACGGTCATTCGTCTGTCGCGAGTGCGAGACGAGCGTCAGCGTCCTCTCCTACCGGGCGACGTGCCCCGACTGTGCGGGCCCGCTCGAACAGGTCACGCGCTCGCGGGCCTGACCGACGCGTGTCCGACTCCGGCGACCCGGAGGGCTCCGATCGGGTCGACGACGGCGACGCTGGCGACGACGCCGACGACCCCGGAGCGACGGCGATCCGAACGCTTGCAGTCACGACTGACGACGTGATCGCCGCCCTCGAGGCGCGCGACCGTGGCCGTCGCGACGCCGTGCTCCGTGTGACTCCGCCGTTCTCCGGTCGAATGCGCGCGCGCCTCCACGTCGCCGGCGGCGAGGGCAAGTACGACGGCGACCGACGGCCGATCCACGTCGAGCCGCGGGCGTTTCTTCCCGAAGAGTTCCCGCGATTTCCCGGCGACGGTGCCGAGCGCTGGCGCTCTGCAGCGCGTGAGTCGCTCCAAGAACAGGTCGAGCTGTGTGGCTCCGACGGACCGATCTCGGTCCGGGTGCGATACCTCGGATAGCGCCGTTACAGGCGCTGGAGGTTCGTCGCCCGTGGGCCCTTCTCGGCCTCCTCGATGTCGAACTCGACCTCCTGTCCCTCCTCGAGATCCGGACCGCCGACGTCCTCCATGTGGAAGAAGACGTCCTCGTCCGCGTCTTCGCTCTCGATGAATCCGTAACCGCCCGTGTCGTTGAAGAATGCAACCGTGCCTGTCGCCATTCGCGAATACCTCGATATCCGCTAACGCGACATCAGTATAAATATCTGTGGGTGTCGGTGGCACGCCGACGTGACGGACGTCCTACCGGCGCTACTGGCGATTTCGACCGCCGGTTCGGCCGCAATCGTTCCGAGGAACGTTCCTCGTCGTATGCCGCCCGGTCGTACAGGTCCCGAAGAACCGCGTCGTGGTCGTCGAGTGATGCGACGCCGACGGTTCGGATTCACGGCCCGCGAGTCCGATATCCCCTTCACGTCCGGCAGATCTCTGCGGTGTCGTTCGCCTTCCGTAACGCTGATAGGGGAGAGGTGTAACATCGCATATGCCTACGGTCGGCCGTTCCGTCGTGTGCCTCTCTCATCCCCCCCAGGTACGACGTGGCCACCGTGGGCGTTTTCCGACACGCCGAGCCTCGCGGCCGCTCCCCGCGGGGCCCGGGTTCACGCGGGCACGGCTTTCCGTCCGTAGCGGACGACGCCCTCCTGCTCGTACACGCGCCTGAACACGGCGCGGACCGCATCCCCCGCCGACGCGTCGTCGGGGTCGGCCGCGCACACCTGCATCGGAACCGAGACCGAGCGCCCGTCGCGCTCGAAGGCGACGATAGCGACCGCGTAGTCGCCGCCGCGGGCGGCCTGTCGGGCGAACTCCGGGGGCGCGCTTCCGGGCGTGACGCCGGTCACCGTCTGAATCGTCCCGACCGACGGAAGCGGGGCGGCCTCGTACTCGACGAGGCTGTGGCAGTCCGGACAGGCACCCTCGGGCGGGAACGCGAGCGCGCCGCAGTCGGGACAGCGTCCCGCCCGAAGTCGGTAGCGAGCGGGGATCGACCGTCGCCACGTCGGCACCGACACGGCCGCGCCGCCGCCGGCCGGCGGCTCGTCGGTCGTGATCTCACCGCGCAGTCGCAGCGCCTCCGGATAGCTCGCGGTCGCGTCCGGGTCGGCCTCGGTGTCGCCTTCGACGGGCGCGACGCCCGAGACGAGGAGGGCGTCAGCGCCCGCCCCGCTCCCCCACCCGACGAGGAGCGTCCGGGTCGCGCCGGCCCGCAACGCCGTCGCGAGTCCGACGAGCGGCCCGGCGGCACCCAGGTCGCCGAGGCGGTCGACGGGCGTGGCCACGGCGTCGGAGTCGATCCCGATCGCACGGGCCGCCCGCGCCGGACGGTCGCCGTCTGGGGCGGTGATCGCCAGCGCGTCGACCTCTGTCGGGTCGCCGATATCGGGAGCGGTATCGGACGGGTCGCCGTCGGCGGCATTCCCGCCCAGCACGTCGACCGCAGCCGCGACGGGTCGGACGAACGCGCGGCGGTCGTACGCCGACACGCCGAGCCCCTCCACCGTCTCGGTTCCCGGACGGCGAAATCTGGTCCCCGGGTAGTCGGCGGCGACCTCCGCGTCGCCGAGGAGACGTGCGCCCGGTGTGGCGGGGTCGCCGAGGACGACCGCCGCCGCGCCCGCCCCGGCGGCCTGTCCCTCGACCTCCCCGGGCTTCCCGCGCGGGCAGTCGGCCGCGACGACCAGCGTCGGGAACGCGCCGGCGTCGCGGGCGGCACGAAGCGCTCGCGTCCCGGCGCGGGTGCTCCGGCCCGCATACCGCGTCGTCGCGTCCGCGGGGACCCCCAGCGCGGCCCCCAGTCGGGGCGTCAGATCCTCCTCCGCGACCGGCGGCGTCGTGGTCGCGAACGCGAGTCCAGCGAGGTCAGCGCCGTCGACGCCGGCCGCCGACAGCGCGCGCTCACCGGCCGTCGCCGCCATCGTGAGCGCGTCCTCGTCGGGTGCGGGGACCGCGACCGCGTCGACGCCGCGAGGCTGGAACCGCCCCCACGCCTCCGCGACCGCGTCGCCCGCGAGTCGCGCACGCGGTGCGTACGTCCCGGCCCCGAGGATCCGGGCATCCGCGTCCGTGTGAGTGTCCGCCTTCGGGTCCGCGCCCGCATCGGCGGTCGCGGCCGCGTCCGGGTCGCTCACGCGCCCGTCACCCCCTCGGCCTCGAACACGTGGACGACGGCCGCGCCACCGGAGCCGCCGACGTTGTGTGTCAGTCCCCGCTCGGGGTCGGTCAGCTGTCGGTCGCCCGCTCGGCCGGTGAGCTGGTCGAACGCCTCGACCGCCTGCCCCGCGCCCGTCGCACCGATCGGGTGGCCCTTGGACTTGAGACCGCCGGAGGTGTTGACCGGGAGGTCGCCGCCGGCGGCGGTGACGCCGTCGGCGACGAGATCCGCCGCCTCGCCGCGGTCGCAGAAGCCGAGGTCCTCGTAGGCGAGCAGTTCGGCGATCGCGAAGCAGTCGTGAACCTCAGCGAAGTCGAGGTCCGCCCGCGGGTCGGCGATGCCCGCGGCGTCGTAGGCCCCCCGCGCGGCCGACTCGCTGGCCGGGATCGCGGTGTAGGCGTCACGCTGGAACAGGCCGACGCGGTCGGACGCCGCGCCGACGCCGGCGACGCGCACGCGGTCGTCGAACGACGCCGCGACCGTCTCGCTCGCGACCAGCACGGCGGCCGCGCCGTCGCTCGTGGGACAGCAGTGATACATCGTGAGGGGGTCGGCGACGACGGCCGCGGACTCGGCCTCCTCGACGGTACACCCGAACCCGAGGTGAGCCTTCGGGTTTCGCGCGCCGTTGGCGTGACTCTTCGCGGCGACCTGCGAGAGCGCCTCGCGGGGCGCGTCGTGCTCGCGGAGGTACGCGTCGGCCATCTGGGCGTAGACGCCCGCGAAGGTGGTGCCGGCCATGCGTTCCCACTCGGTCTCGCCCGAGACGCCCAGCCAGTACTTCGTCGCCTCCGCGGAGGCGTCCGTCATCACCTCGACCCCGCCCGCGAGGACGAGGTCGGCCATCCCCGAGCGCACGGCCATCACGGCCTGCCGGAGCGCCGAGCCGGAGGCCGCACAGGCGTTCTCGACGCGCGTGCAGGGGACGCCGTGCAGGCCGACGTGCTCTGTGACGGCCGGACCGGCGAGACCGAGCTGTCGGCCGCCCACGCCAAGCGTTCCAACGAACGCCTCGTCCACGTCGCCGGGGTCGAGATCCGTCGGGGCCGCTTCCTCGTACGCCTCCCGAAAGAGGGTCCGGTACGTCTCCTCGGGGAACGAGCCGAACGACGACTGGCCCGCGCCCACGACGTAGGCGTCGGTCACGCTCGAGACGGCTCCTCCCGGGACGGTAAGTGTTGCCCGTCCCCCGCGGAGGGCGATGCGTGGTCGGAACAGGATCGAGGCGTGGCCGGAACAGGATCGAGGTGGCGGTGTAGCCGTGTCGAGTCCGGACCGTGATCGGCTCCGGTGGCCGTCGTCACACGGATGATCCAGGCCCGCTCTGACGGAGGCGGCTGGAGCGAATCATTTTTACTCATACGATCACGCAATACGGCTCGGTCGTAATCGACGCAATTCCCACCGTTCGCGGCTTCTCGGCGGTGTGTGCGGCCGAATCACGTCCACAAAAGTTTTAATACCTAGCGCTTCGTTACTACTGGTAAGGACGACACCTCCTCGGGAGCAGTTTTTCGCTCCCGGACCGGCGTCGATCCGGGAGCACCATGAGCGAGTCAGAAACCACCATCAGCCGCTACACCGAACGCGAGGACAGCACGAGCGAACGAACCGACGAGCGATCCGAGGAGCGAACCGAGGAGACGGAATCGGTACGCGCCTGTCCGGAGTGCGGCGGGAGCGTCCTGGCCGACGAGGAACACGGCGAGACCGTCTGTGAGGACTGCGGGCTCGTCATCGAGGAAGACGCTATCGACCGCGGTCCCGAGTGGCGGTCGTTCGGGCAGGACGGCGAGAGCAAGTCGCGCGTGGGCGCGCCGACGACCACGATGATGCACGACAAGGGGCTGTCGACGAACATCGGCTGGCAAAACAAGGACGCCTACGGCAACGCCCTGTCTGCCGAGCGTCGCCAGCAGATGCAGCGGCTGCGCACGTGGCACGAGCGCTTCCGCACTCGCGACTCCAAAGAGCGCAACCTCAAGCAGGCGCTCGGCGAGATCGACCGCATGGCGAGCGCGCTTGGCCTCCCCGAGAGCGTCCGCGAGACGGCGTCGGTCATCTACCGTCGCGCGCTCGAGGAGGACCTCTTGCCGGGCCGCTCCATCGAGGGCGTCGCCTCCGCGAGCCTGTACGCCGCCGCCCGCCAGGCGAACACCCCGCGGTCGCTGGACGAACTGACGGCCGTCGCGCGCGTCGACCGGATGGAGCTGACCCGGACGTACCGGTACGTGGTCCGGGAGCTGAAGCTGGAGGTCGCGCCCGCCGACCCCGTGCAGTACGTGGGACGGTTCGCCTCGGAACTCGGCCTCTCGGACGAGGGCGAGTGGCGCGCGCGCGACCTGCTGAAGACCGCCCAGGAGACGGGCGTCACGAGCGGAAAGTCGCCGGTCGGCCTCGCCGCGGCCGCCGTCTACGCCGCCGCGCTGCTCACCAACGAGGCGCTCACGCAGAGCCAGGTGAGCGACGTGGCGGGCGTCAGCGAGGTGACGATCCGGAACCGCTACAAGGAGCTACTGGAGGCCGGCGAGGTCGCCGACGGGCCGTCTGGCTCGCCCGACCGCGCCGACGCCTGATCGGCCCGGCTCCCGCCCGGACGCGCTGACTCGTTCCGGGCGCTCCCGGTCCCCCGCCGCGAAGAACGCCGTGGCGTACCCGTTCGGTCCGCGCCTGGTCGGTGCGGCCGCGCGGCCCGCCGATCGTTCGCTCGACCGCCCTCCATGTGAACTGTCCACATGAGAACTGCCCACAAGCCTTTATTGGCACCACCGTCAACCCGACGCCGTATGGTCGAGGCCTTCGTCCGGCTGATCTGCCCCGAGTGTTCGAACGAGTGGGAGGACGGTCCCCACAGTCTTCCGGGCCACCGAGAGAACTTCTCGTGTCCGTCGTGTCACGCGACCCGCCGACTGGCGGAGTTCATGCGCACCGAGCGCGACCTCGACACCCTCAAACAGTTCACGTAGCCGCGAGATCACGCCGACGGCGATGGCGGCAACGCGCGAGGCGACGATGATATCGTCGGAAGCGGTCAGAGCGCGGTCGGCCGACCGAGGCCGCCACCCTCACTCGCCGAGGCTCGTTATCGCACCGCAGGCGTCGCACTTGAGCACGTCCGCGCCGCCCTGCTCGACGATCCGCGTGTCCGGCAGTCCGCACTCCGAGCAGATGACGTAGCCGTCGGTGTAGGATTCGACCGCGTCGGCGACCCGTCGCTGCTTGAACTCGCCGGTGAGGCGAGCACGGCCGGACTCGTCGATCCGCGCGGCCGTTCCGAGTTCGTCCTGGAGGTACTTCAGCAGCTCCGACTCCTCGCGGTTGAGTCGGTCGACGAGGGTCTGAAAGTTCTCGATGACGGTGACGTTCCCTTCGGGACGAACCTCGGGGTCGGGCACCTCGAACCGGCTCCCGTGCTCGTCGATGTCGGGGGTCTCCTCGACGGCTCGATCGAGCATGTCGTCGTAGTCCATGTCCGGCCGTTGTGGCGTCGCGAGCAAAAATGTTCTCGGCCCGTTCGGGCGAGCGCGCGGGGCCGCCTGCGGCCGCCCCCTGACGGGGCCAGCGACCGGGCTCAGCGCCGTAACCCGACCGTACTAATGTCAGCCAAAAGCTACGATATCCGCGAGTACCTAAATCCGTCGAGAAGCGTGCTAACGAGACTCAAGATAAGTCTTTAACCCTTCGGTCGCAAGCCGAATTCGTCCATGAAGAAGCAGGAGCTCATCCACCTGCACGGCCTTCTCAGCGAGGTACGAAGCGAGTTCGAGTCGGACGGAGCCGACCTCGACCTCAGCGAGTACGAAGACCTCGGCGTGAAACCGACATCGATCCACCGATCGAAGACGGACCACAAGGCGGCCGTGTTCAAGCTGGCGTCCGGTATCACATCGTCCACTAGCGAGGAGGCGACGAGCGAACCCGTCGCCCCCACCGCCGACTGAGCGACGACCGCGCGCTCCCCACGAAGCCACACTCCGGAGTGGCGACGCCGTTCTCCGCGACCGCGTTCGAGCCTCCGAGCCGCGGCTCAGCGCTCCTCCTCGACCATCTCCTCGAACTCCGGGAGGAGGTCGTCGTCCGCGTCGTCGCCGGCGCTCGTGGACCCGTGACCGTCACCGCGTGAGTCGTCGTCGCCGTCCCCGGGACCGCCGGTTCCGCTATCACGGCCTCCGGTATCGTCGTCCTCGTCGTCCCCGTCGTCCTCGTCTTCGAGCGGTTCGACGCTGAGCACCTTCAGCGGGATGTTCCGGAGTCGCTGGCCGATCTCCTTGCGAGCGATCCGGGAGGCGTGCTCCTCGCGCTCGACGTTGAACACGGACATCTCCAACTCCAGCGCCACGAGCGCCTCGTCGGCGGCGACGAACGCCGGCGGAAGCCGTTCTCCCTCGGGAGAGGTGCGCGAGCCCATCGATATCTCGACGTAGTTGAGGTCCGGGTTCAGCATCTCGCCCGTCTTCGAGATCGCGATCCGAATCGCCTCGTCGGTCGTCTCGATGTCGTACACCGGCACCGCCGCCTCGACGACGACCCGACAGTCCATGTGAGTACGTACCGCGAGCGCGGCCATGAAAGTTCGGCCGTCGGGCACGCCGTGAGAAAAGGTTAATAGTGAGTGGTATTACTAGGTGTTCGCATGCAGTTCGACGGGTTCAGCGACGCCGGAGAAGCGACAGTCACCCGCGCCATCGCGGACGCGTGGCACGGCGAGTTCATGGGCGGCACCGAGGCGGAGGTGGTGATCGTCGGCGGCGGACCGTCGGGGTTGACCGCCGCCGCCGAGTTGGCCGAGCGGGGCGTGGACGTGACGGTGATCGAGAAGAACAACTACCTCGGCGGCGGCTTCTGGCTCGGGGGATTCCTGATGAACAAGCTCACTGTCCGGGAGCCGGCCGACCGGATCCTCGACGAGTTGGGCGTTCCCCACGAGGAAAGCGAGGAGGCCGACGGGCTCCACGTCGCCTCCGCGCCGCACTGTTCGTCGGCGCTGATCGAGGCGGCCTGCGCGAAGGGCGCGCGGATCCAGAACATGACGGAGTTCACCGACGTGGTCGTCCGCGAGAACCATCGCGTCGCGGGCGTCGTCGTGAACTGGACCCCGGTCCACTCGCTTCCGCGCGAACTCACCTGCGTCGACCCCATCGCGCTGGAGTCGGACCTGGTGATCGACGCGACCGGCCACGAGGCGGTCGTCGTCTCGAAGCTCCACGAGCGCGGGGTCGTCGACGCCCCCGGGGTCGCACACGCCGCCGACGCCGACGCCGGGATGGACGCCAGCGCCGCCGACGAGTACGGCGCGCCCGGCCACGACTCGCCGGGGCACGACTCGATGTGGGTCGCCGACAGCGAGGACAGGGTCGTCGAGGAGACGGGGTTCGTTCACGACGGACTGATCGCGGCGGGGCTCGCGACCGCGACGACCCACGGGCTCACCCGGATGGGGCCGACCTTCGGCGCGATGCTCGTCTCGGGCAAGCGCGCCGCGGAGGTCGCGCTCGAGGAGCTGGGCGTCGACGCCGCGCCCGTGGAGATCGGCGGCTCCGCGCCCGCCCCGGCCGACGACTGAGCCGTGTCGGGGGACGCTCGGGACGGCGGCGACGCCGAGCACGACGACACCGCCGAGCACGACGACACCGCCGAGCACGACGACACCGTCGCACGCGACGGCACGGTCGCCCGCGACCGCGACACGGACCACGGCTCGCCCGCGACCGCGCCCGCGACACCCGCGGCGTCCGCGCGCCGTCCGCCCGTCGCGCTCACGGTCGCTGGCACGGACAGCGGCGGCGGAGCGGGCGTCGCGGCCGACCTGAAGGCGATGGCGGCCCGCGGCGCGTTCGGGACCGCGGCGGTAACGGCGGTGACGGCGCAACACACCGCCGGCGTCGACTCGACGCATCCGGTCCCGCCGGCCGAGGTCCGAGCACAGGTGCGGGCCGTCGTCGAGGACCTCCCCGTCGCGGCCGCCAAGACCGGCATGCTCGGCGACGCCGAGCGCGTCGCGGCGGCCGCGGATGCCCTCCCGGCGTCGCTCCCGCTGGTCGTCGACCCCGTGGTCGTCGCCGCCTCCGGCGCGCGCCTGCTCGACGGGGCTGGCGTCGACGCGCTCGCCGACCGCTTCCTCGAGCGCGCGACCGTCGTCACGCCGAACGTCGCCGAGGCGGAACTGCTGACCGACCAGTCGATCGGGTCGCCGGCGGACGCGCTGGCTGCCGCGCGCGACCTCCGGGAACGGGGTTCGACCGCGGCGCTGGTCACCGGCGGCCACCTCGAGGGCGACCCGGTCGACGCCTACGTCGGTCCCGACGGCGAGCGACGGTTCGAGCGCGAGCGCGTCGACACCGACGCGACCCACGGTACCGGCTGTACGCTCTCGGCGGCGATCGCGGCCGAACTCGCCGGCGGCGCGGAGCCGCGCGAGGCGGTCGCGGCCGCGGAGGCGTACCTGGACCGGACGCTCCCCCGCGGACTCCCGTACGGGTCGGGAGCCGGACCGGTCCAGCACCTCGGCGCGACCCGAACGGACGCGGCGACACCGGCGGCTGGCGCGGCCCTGCGGGCAGAAATCGCCCGACTCGAACGCGCCGGTCCCCCCCTCGCCGACGCGGTTCCGGAGGTCGGGACGAACGTCGCAGTCGCGCCCCCCGGCGCACGCGACCCGGAGGAGGTCGTCGCCGTCGAGGGGCGACTCCGGGCGACCGACCGCGGAGTGCGCGCGGCCGCCGGCGTCGCCCGCGGCGCGTCCGACCACCTCGCGCGCCTGCTGTGTGGCGTCCGCGCGGTCGACCCCGAGGCGCGCGCGGTCGCGAACGTCCGGCCGACTGACTCAGCCGTCGACAGGCTGGCGTCCGTCGGCGACGTGGTTCGCGTGGACCGCCGCGAGGAGCCCGCGGACGCGGCGGGAACGATGGACTGGACGGCCGCGACCGCGATGGCCGGACGCGAGCGCGCCCCCGTCGCGATCGTGGACGACGGCGCACACGGGAAGGAGCCGATGGCTCGGGTGTTCGGCGACTCCGCGGCCGAGGCCGTCGACCGAGTGTTGCTGGCGGCCGGCGTCGACGCGGAGTGACGGGGGCGTTACTCCCCGCCTGCACGGAGGTAATAGAACACGTAGGTCTGCGCGTAGCCGGCGTACTCGCCGCCGAACCGGTCGCGGATCGCGCGACTCGTCTCGGCGTAGCCGCCGGCGTCGCACTCTGGGTAGTAGTCCGCGATGGCCGTCCGGATCCAGGTGTCGAGGGGGACGGCCTCGAGGAACCCGAGCGAGAACAGGAGGACGCAGTCGGCCACCTTGTCGCCGACGCCGACGAACCGGGTGAGGTACTCGCGGGCGTCCTCGTACGCGAGGTCCCGAGCGTCGGCGGGGTCGGCCTCGCCGTCGGCGACCATCTCGGCGGTCCGACGGACGTACGGCGCACGGTAGCCCAGCGACAGGTCACGCAGTTCCTCCTCGGTCCGAGCCGCCAGTTGCTCGGGCGTCGGGAACGCGTGGAGCGTCCGCCCGTCGAGGGTGACGGGGTCGCCGAAGGACTCGGCCATCCGCATCTGCATGCCGTGGATCCGACTCACCCGCATCTGCGCCGAACAGATGAACGAGATCAGACACGCGAACGGCGGGTCGCGGACGAGCCGCATCCCGCGGTACTCCTCGTAGGCGCGGTCCAGGAGCGGCAGTTCCGGGGTCGCACCCAGGATCGCGTCGAGGTCGTCGTCCAGGCGCAGGAGGTGCGTGAGAAGCGGGACGGCGTCGGTGTTCGACTCCCACTCCAGCCGTTCGTCGACCTGGCGGACCCGAACGACGGCGCGCTCGTCGCTGACGCCGTCGATCGGCGGGACGACCGTCTCGTACCAGGCGTCGCCGCCGTAGGCTGACATCGTCTCGTACATCTCGCCGTCCCCGTCGGCGCGGTCCCAGAGGTAGGTCTGCCCGCTCTCGACGGTCGCCTGGAGGTCGAACGGTCCGATCGACTCGAGGGGGATCGCCCCGGATTCCATCGACGGACCCACGACCCCCACGGGGTTGCGGGTTACGGTTCCGGCCGTCGGTCGCGGGCGGGGGCGTCCTCGTTCGATGCGTTCGGGTCGCCGCCGTTCGACGGGGCCGTGTCGCCGCCGTTCGACGGCCCCGAATCGTCCTCCGACGACGCGGAGGCGGTCGCGGCGTCGTCCGCATCCAACGGCGGCAGCGTCGCGTTCACGGAGACGCGGTAGTCGGCGAGCACGAACAGCAGTCCGAGCCCGATCAGTTCCCAGACGATGATCGCGGGGATCACGCCCCCGAGGGGGTCGGAGACGAGTTCGAACTCGAACACCGCGAGCGCGACGCGATGGAGCGTCAGCCCGAGCGTCGTCGCGGGGTCGCTGGAGAACGTCACCGTCGCGAGCGTCGCGGCGACGGCGACCGCGGCCGCGAGCGCGAGGACGAGCGGAACCCGGACCCCGTCGGCGTCGACTTCCCCGGTCGTTCCGTCGCCGCGGTCGCCGTCATCGCCGCCGCCGCCGTGGTCGCTCGTGCCGTCACCGCGGTCGTCCCCGAGCAGGTCCGGCCGGCGCATGGCCGTCGCGAGCGCGGTGACGGCGACCGCCAGGTACGAGAACGCGAGCCCGGGCACGGCGACGTACAGCGCCGCGTCGACGATATCGGCGACCGCGAGCGTCGCCGCCGCGGCGTACACCACGGCCAGCGGGACGACCGGCGGCTCGTCGGGACCGCGGGCCAGCGGCGGGGCCAGCTCCGCGAGACCCGCGAGCGTGCGCGCGGCGGGGACGCCGAGCGCGACGAGCGCCGCCAGGCCGGCGACGACGGAGACGAGCACCGTGAGCCCGAGCGGGTCGACCGGGAGGTACGCTCCGATCGCATCGGCCGCGGGGATGTCGGCGAGGGTGAGCCGCGCCCAGTTGATGACGCCCAGCGCGACGAGCGCCGTGAGCGCGACGAGCGCGCCCGCGACCGCCGCGGCGACGACCGACCCGTCGCGCGCGCGGTCGCCGTCGACACCGTCGGCGTCGGTGTCGTCGTCACCGCGGTTCGAGCCGGTCGCCTCGGCCGCGTAGGCGGCCGACTCGATTCCGACGAACGCGAACAGCGCGAGCGCGACGCCGCCGACGAGGGCCCCGACCGGGTCGGCCCGAAGCCCCGACGTGGGGTACAGCGGGTCGAAGTTCGCGGGGACGAACTCGCCGACGCCGGGGAGGAACGCCGCCGCCAGCAGCGCTCCGACGCCCGCGACGACTGCCCACGCGGGGACAGCAGCCGCCAGCGCCGCCCGCCGTCGGCCGAGGAGATGAACGGCGAACGCGAGCGCGCAGACGGCGACCGCGAGCGCGTCGCTCGCGAGCGCACCGGGCGGAGCGAGACCCAACACGGCGGCCGGTCCCGTCGGCTCGTCGAGGGTGCCCTGAACGTACGCGCCGGTTCCGGCCGGGAGCGGCGCGAGTCGACCGAGCCACTCGGCGAGCAGGCCCAGCAGTCCGACGTACCCGCCCAGGGCGGCCCAGGCCGCGAGAGCGCCGAGCCGACGCGAGCCAGACGCCCGTGCTATCGAGCCGTACACCGGGCCGCGCTCGCCGCCCACGCCGGCGGCGACGCCGAAGGCGACGGCGAGACAGACGGCTCCGCCGCCGGCGACGAGGTACGCCGCCGGGGCCTGCGGACCGGCCCCCTGGGCGACGCCGCCGGGGAGATACAACAGTCCGCCGCCGAGCGCCGCCGCCAGACCGACGCCGGCCGGCCGGAGCGCGCGCACGAGCCTCCCCCGATCCATGGCTGTCCTGTGGTACCGAGTGGCAAAAGTCCGCGGGATGGATCCGCCACGGCCGGACGCGCGAGCGGCCTCAACGCCGACGGGACCGGGTCAGCGGTTCCGGCTGACCGGAAACGCCACGCGGTCCGGGTGGTCGTTGAACTCGGCGAGCACGCGCTCGTACAGGGCGTTGCGGACGCGGGTCGCCCGCCGGTGATGGACCAGATAGCGCAGGCGGAGTTCGACCCACGACTCCCGCTGGGTCACGTTCACCGACGGCCGCTCGTCGACCTCCAGGTCGACCGCCGTCTCCGCGAGGCGGTCGCGGTAGCGTTCGACCGCCGTCGCCATCTCCTCGCCCAGGTGGTCGGCGGCGACGGCGATCATGCGCTCGCGGGCGAACGCCAGGTCCGTCTCGTAGGCGACTTGGACCGACAGCTCGTTCCAGACGAAGGGAGTGTTGACGCCCGCGAAGTTCACCACCTCCGAGGAGAGCGCCTGGCTGTTGGGCACGGTGACGGTCCGGCCGGAGGGCTGGTTCGTCGAGACGAGCGGTCCGTTGATCTCCCACAGGGTCGTGACGAAGAAGTCCACGGCGATCACGTCGCCCCTCACCTCGCCCATCTGGACGCGGTCGCCGACGGCGTACGGGCGCTCGATCATGAGGTAGAACCACCCGACGAGCGAGAGCAGCGGCTGTTGGAGCGCGAACGTGATCGCGAAGCCGACGATGCCGAGCGAGACCAGCAGACCCACCCAGCGATCGGTGACGACCCCGAGCACGCCGGCCAGCGCGACCACCCCGAACGCCAGCCTGAGGACGTTACGGATGTCGTGGGCACGCCGGCGGGTCGCCTGGCGGGCCGCGAGCGCGTACGTCACGAAGTACGCGCCGTTGGCCGCGAGCGCGACCGCCGCCGCCAAGAGCGCCGTCGCCGCCGCCTCGTCCGGCGTCGCCCCGCCGACCGACGGGAGATCGAACGTCGAGAGCGGCGTCGTCGTCCGGACGGCCGCCGCGGCCACTCCCGAGACGAGCGCGAGCGCGAGCGAGACGTAACCGAGGGGACGTCGCACGGCCGTTCCTGTCCGTCGGGAGGCAAAACCGTTCGCATCGGGCGGGCGACCGCCTCCCGGCCGCCCACGCTTTTCACCGCCGGCGTCCAACCCCCGCCTATGACGGAGACGCTGTTCCTGACGAGCGCCGAGGTCGACGGGCTCGCGACGCCCGCCGAGTACGTCGAGGCGGTCCGCGAGGGGTACCGCCAGGTCGGCGAGGGCGCGCCGGCGGAGCCGCGGACGAAGCTCACGAACGCCGAGCCGCCGGGGATGCTCACCACCTACGCGGCCGTGCTACCCGAGACGGGCGCGATGGGCGGGTACATGTACGCCGCCGGCTTCGGCGAGCGCGACGCGTGGTTCGCGACGCCGCTGTTCGACGCGGAGTCGGGCGAGCCGCTGGCGCTGCTCGACGGGGCGTCGATGAACCCCTACAAGACGGGCGCGGCCGGCGCGGTCGGGGTCGACGCGCTCGCCCGCGAGGACGCCGCCTCGGTGGCCGTGATCGGCTCGGGCGCGCAGGCCCGGGGACAGCTCAAGGCCACCGCGACCGTGCGCGACCTCGAGACCGTCTGGGTGTACTCCCCGACGAAGGAGAACCGAGAGGCGTTCGCCGGCGACCTGAACCCGCAGCTCGACGCCTCCGTCGCCGCAGTCGCCAGCGCCGCCGCCGCCGTCGAGGACGCCGACGTCGTCATCACGGCGACGACCGCGAGCGAACCGGTGTTCGACGGCGACCTCCTGGAGCCGGGCACACACGTCACCGCGATGGGGCAGTACGACGCCGACAAGCGCGAACTCGACCACGCGACCATCGAGCGGTCGGTGTACGTTCCGGACCTGCGCGCCCGCGCCGACCCCGGCGGCGACGCCGGGTCGTTCCTCTCGGCGCTGGAGGCTGGCGTCGTCGACGAGGACCACATCCACGCGGAACTGGGCGAGGTCGTCGCCGGCGCGGCCCCGGGGCGCGAGGACGACGACGACGTCACCGTCTTCGACTCCGGAGGCACCGGTATCGAGACGGTCGCGTCGGCGTACATGCTGTACGAGCGGGCCCGCGAGGCGGACCTCGGACAGTCGATCGACTTCGCGCCGGCGAGCGAGGCGCTGACCGGCGAGTAGCCCGGGGTATCGACCCCGCAGTCACCGGCGAATCGGCGGTGTCGGTCGCCCGCGTCAGTCGTCGCCCGCGGCCGAGGCGGCGACCGCGTCGGCTCCCTCCCCTCGGCGGCGCTGTCGGACGTGGAGCGCGAGCGCGCAGACCGTCGCGACCACGCCGCCGGCGACGACGATCCCGAAGGCGACGCGGTAGCCCGCGGGGGTGTACGCCCGCGCGCCGTCGACGACGCGACCGGTCCAGTAGGCGTCCAGCGCCGCCCCGAGCACGGCCGGGAAGACAGCCGCGCCGAAGTACGCCATCCCGTTGACCGTGCCCGTGGCCGCGCCGCTGTCCTCGAGGTGGCGCTCCTTGGCGACAGTGTAAGCGACCGACGCGCCGCCGGTCATTCCCATGCCGAGGAACAGCACGAGCGCGACGACCGCCAGCGGCGGGGTGATCGCGACGAAGATGACGCCGTACGAGAGGACGAACACGACGCAGGAGGCGACGATCACCTCGGTTCGCCGGCCCGTGCGGTCCGAGAGCGCGCCGAACGCCGGCGACCCGATCGCGAAGCCGACGTTCGCCGCCAGCACGGCCGTCGCCGCCGTCGCCACCGGCACGTCGTACAGGTGGACGATGTACGGCACGCCCCACAGGCCGATGACGGTGAAGTTGAGCCCGAAGATGAGAAACAGCGCCACGCCCATGAGCCACGTGTCCACGTCGCCAAGGACCCGGCGCGCGCCAGCCAGCACCTCCCGGAAGGAGTCGGTGTCCGTGCCCGAATCCGCGCCCGCGGGCCGGTCGTCGGGGTCGGCCGGACGGTCGCGGACGAAGACGCCGACGGCGAGGGCGGCGAGGAACACCCCGGCGGCGGCGGCGTACAGGACGGTCCGCCAGCCCGCTGCTCCGGCGGCCAGCGCCAGCGGAGTCGTCGCCAGCACGCCGCCGATGCCCGCGGCCGCGATGGTGAATCCCGTCATCGTCGCGAACTCCTCGGGGGCGTACCAGTTCGCGCAGAACCGCAGGACAGCGACGTAGATCGCCGCGCCGCTCAGGCCGGCGAGAAAGCGCGCGGCGAAGCCGAACGCGAAGCTGTCGGCCGCGGCGAAGCCCGCGACGCCGACGGCCATTCCGGCGAGTCCGATCGAGACGACGCGGCGCGGGCCGTAGCGGTCGACGAGCAGCCCGGACGGGAGCTGTGCGGCCGCGTACACGTAGAAGAACGAGGAGTGCAACAGCCCGAGCTCGGCGGCCGTCGCGTCGAACACGGCCGCGAGGTCGCCCGCGAGCACCGCCGTCGAGTTGCGGAAGAAGTTCACGAACAGGAAGCCGAACGCGAGCGTCGCCCACATCAGGTGACGGCGGTACCGCGAGGGGATCGCCATGGTGTGCCCTTGTGTCGTACATCGGGGCTTGTATCTTCGGGCCACGGCGAACGCCTCCGGGCGGGCCGTCCCGACTCCCGCTCAGAGCGTGCGGCGCATCCGAACGTGCTCGATCCCGTCCTCGTCGAAGGTGCCGACCCCGTCGTCGACGGCGTAGCCGAGTCCCTCGTAGAACCCCGCCGCCCGCGTCTGCGCGTGGAGGACGACCGCCGAGAGGTCGCGGTCGCGAGCGCGCGCCTCCGCGGCGCGCATCACGCGCGCCCCCCAGCCCTCGCCCCGACGCTCGCGGGCGACGGCCACGCGTTCGATCTTCGCGACCCGACCGTCGCCGTCGTCGCTCGCGGCGTCGCCCGCGCGGTACTCGTCGTCGCCCGCGCGGTCCTCGGCGTCGCCGACGGAGGTGCCGCCATCGCCGTAATCGCCGCCTCCGGCGTATTCCTCGGCGTCGACGGCGCGGAGGCGGGCGACTGCGACCGGGTCGCCCGGGGGGTCGTCCCCGTCCCTGTTGTCATCGTCCGCGTTTCCGCCGTCCGCGTCGTCTCCGTCTGCGTCGTCTCTCCCGGCGTCGCGAACGAGCAGGTGATCGACCGACGACTCGAGTGGGTCGGCGTCGTGTTCGTCGAGTTCCAGTTCCTCGGGGACGCCCTGTTCGTCGACGAAGACGGCCATGCGGAGCGCGACGACCGCCTCCCAATCGGTCTGGGTGTCGACGACCGTGACGGAGTAGTCGCCGTCGGACGGCCGACCCGGCCCAGCCTCGTCGGAGTTCCGCTCGGTCATCGTTACTGGAGTCGGTACCGCAGGAGCGCGGCGACGCCCCCCAGGTTCCGGAGCTGTTGGCCCGGCGCGAACTCCCCGGAGAAGACGACCACGTCGCCGCCCTTCTGCTCGGCCGTCTCGATCAGGTCGTTCACGTCCACGTCCCAGTCGCCCTCGCCTTGGCGCTCGGCCCGGAGTCGGTCGTCGACGATGAGCAGCGTCTCGATCGCGCCGAACTCGGCGGCCTCCATCGTCTCATCGACGCCGTAGGTCGCCTTCGCGCCCTCGGCGATGCGCTCGGTGAGCTCGTCGATCAGCTCCGCCTCGCGGGCGATGCGCGTCTCGCGCTGCACGTCGGCGACGGCACCGCGCTTGAGCACCTCGTGGACGCCGCGGTCGCCGGCGGCGGAGGTGTCGACGACGCTGATCCGGTCGGGCAGGTCCCGGTACTCCTCGGCGATGTAGTCGCGGGCGTCGTTCTTCGTGAACCCCGGACCCGCGAGGATCACGGCCTCGGGGTCGAGGTGCGACAGCGCCGATCCCAGCTCCTCGAACAGTTCCTCGCGGGGGCGGGCGAAGTCGCCCTTTCCGGTCGGCTTGGTGAAGCTGGCGTACTCCTCGGTGCCGTACTGCTGGACCGTGTGAACGTACGCCGCTCCCTCCTCGACGGTCGCGATCGCCACGTCGGGGGCGTCGGTGGCCTCCTCGGCCTCCTCGATGCGCTCGATCTGGTCGGGCTTGAACCGCTTCTCGATGACCAGGTCGGTGCGCTCCTCGACGTTGATCGTGTGGTGGTGACCGATCTCGTCCTCGCGCGAGCAGTCGACGATCAGGCCGCCCACGCGCAGTCGGTTCGCGAAGCGGGCGAACTCCACGTCCTCCACCTCGATGGTGACGCGCATGTGCTCGCGCTCGCCGCCTTTGTCCCTGAGTTGGTCGTCGTCGCGGGTGACCCGCCGGGTCGTGTCGGCCTCGACGTGGTCGCCCGGTTCGAGGACGTGCGAGAGGTGCCACAGGTCGTCCGTCGTCTCGGGGACGACCGTGAGGCGCTCGCGGCCCTCCTCGCCGCGGCCGCGCGAGTCGATTCGCATACCCGCGACTCCGACCGGCGCGTACAAAGGCCCACCGAGACGATCGGCGGCGAGCCCGCACCGTCGACCGGGAGGGCGAGAGAACCCGGATGA
The DNA here is from genome assembly GCF_021431925.1 of Halobaculum sp. CBA1158. Lineage (NCBI taxonomy): Archaea > Methanobacteriati > Methanobacteriota > Halobacteria > Halobacteriales > Haloferacaceae > Halobaculum > Halobaculum sp. CBA1158. The sequence goes on from NZ_CP090371.1 coordinate 1,719,867, forward strand.
CCGGCGGCAAGAAGTCGCCTACAGCGTTTCTGTCGTCATCCGGGCGTCGCCGTCGTCCTCGCGGTCGACCCCGCCGTCGCCTCCGCCGTGGACGCCGGTCGCCTCGGCGAACCCGCGGCCGAAGCAGTAGTAGGTGACGACCTGGCCGTAGAACAGGAGCGGGATGCCGACGAGGAGGAACGCGAGCGGCGAGGCGACCGTGTTGATCACGCCCCCGAGCACGACGCCCAGCAGGACGCCGACGAGGTAGCGCGAGGAGAACGCCGCCTCGCGGATCGCCGCGAGGTCGAACGCCGCGCCGATCGACCCCTCCAGCGCGAAGTTCGTTATCGCGGCCGGCAGGACGTAGCCGACGACGATGGCGACGAGCGACGCGACGAGCAGGACCAACACGCCGAGGATCCCGAATGCCGCGAGACCGGCGTCGCTCCCCGTGAGTCCGCCCAGTCCGATGACGGCCGCGCCGACCACGAAGGGTATGGTGATCCCGACCCCGTAGATCACGGAGACCACGAGCAGTTTCAGTCCGTCCACGAGCAGGTCGCCCCAGTCGGTGAACGACGGCGCTGCCGCGTCGCCGTTCGCCGACGAACGCAGCACGCGGAGGAGATATCCCTGGAGGACGAACGCCGGAAGGATCAGGAAGCTGAACACCAGCAACAGTCCGCCGATCACGAGCGTCGCGAGTCGGTCGTCGCTGTCGAGCGGATACCGGAGCGCGTCCTCTAGCATACCCGACCGGTCAGTTGCTCGGTGGTTAACGGTTTCCCCCGACGCCGCGGCTCCAGACGGCCGCGGCGGCGACCTCCAGGTAGAACAGCCCGAAGAAGCCGACGAGGCTCGCGACCCTGTTTCCCGATCCGGCGAGGACCGTCCCCAGCAACAGCAGCGTCGCGCCGACGGTCCACGCGTAGAAGTACCGCCCAGTCGAGACGGTCCCTCGGAGTTGCCGAGGCGACAGCGCGTCGCGAACCCGCGAGACCGTCCCGTCGGCCGGGTCGCCGCGGGCGTACGCCGCCAACACGGCCGGGAGCGGGTAGACCGTCGCGACCGCGAACAGCAGGGTAGCTGTCCCGCCGACGAGCGTCGCGCCGTACCCCAGCGGCGTCGTCGGGTCGATCCCCCCGCCGGCGGCACCGCCGATCGCGCCGGCGACGGTGACGACGAGGACGACCGTCGGGACCAGGAGGAACCCGACGACGAGCGCGGAGCCGACGAGGCCGTCGCGGACGATCGCCGCCGGCGATCGAAACGATGGGAGCCGCCCCGGGTCGCTGGCGTCGCCGGCGACGCCGAGCACGCGCACGAGGTAGCCGACGACCGCGACGAGGGGGAACAGCGGCAGGGGAACGACCGGCCATGACACGGCAGCCAGCAGGTGGAGTCCGCCGCCGACCGCCAGCGCCTCGGCGGCCGCGCCGCGGTCTGCGGGGTCGCCGAGCGGGAACCGGATCGCCTCGGGGAGCACGGCTTACCCCTCGTGCACGTCGCTCTCGCCCGGCGGAAGGAACTCCTGTATCAGGTCCGCCGAGGCGACCTTGCGGACGAACGTGTCGTCGGCGAATCGGTCCTTCAGGATTCGGTAGCACTTCATCGCCGCGTCGTTCTGCGCGAACCGTCCCGGCGTGAGCCGGACGGTCGTCGCCGCCCGCGGCTCGACGGCCGACGGCGGCCCGCCGACGACCCTGGTCTCGGGTTCGGCCTGGACGCCGACGGCGACCTCCGCGGGCACGTCCCGGTAGTAGTCGCGGTCGCCGCGGATGACGAACCCGCCCTTCTCGATGTACTCGCCGGACTCGGGCGTCTTCGACACCTGATCGGGCGTGACGACGTACGCGTCGCCCGCGCCGCGGCCGTCCTTCCACACCGACGAGTACGAGACGGCGAACTGGGCGGCTTCCTCGCGCGAGGACTCCGGGATCGTCACGTCGCGGGCGGCCTCCGACGGGTCGGTCGCCTTGATCAGGGTGACCGGGCCGCCGTGGGCCTGCGCGTGGCAGAACAGGTCGTCGCCCTCCATGTAGTTCTTCACGAGTTCCTCGTTCTGATCGGCGTTTCGCCCGCCGATCACGAGGAACCCGTCGCTCGTCTCGAACCACCGGAAGCGGTCGTACCAGTAGTCGTGCCGCTTGACCGGGATCGACGACCGGGAGAGCCAGTCGGTCTCCGCGTCCTCGTCGCCGTCGGCGTCCGCCTCTCCGGCGTCGTCGGTCTCGCCGTCGCCGGCCGAGGAGTCGCCGTCTCCCTCCGCCCACTCCTCCTTTCGGCGTTTGACCGCTTCCAGTTCCTCGCGGGTGTTCTCGATCGCCTCGAGCGCGCCCTCTTTTTTCCCCTCGATGCGCTTCGCCTCCGTGTAGAGTCGGTCGGCGTTCTTCTCGGGGCCGGTCAGGGCGTCGAGCGTGACGACCGTCCCGTCGAGGTCGACCTCGACGGTGGCCGCGGAGCCGTCGACGCCCCGCACCGCCTCGGCCTCGGGGATGCCCCGGTCTGCGCCCTCGAGGAACGTCTCGTCGATCTCCTCCCAGCCGCGGCCCTCCTCGCGGGCGGCCTGGATCGTCGAGAGCACGTCGTCGACGAGGTCGTAGTGGGCGTAGACGGCCTCGGCCTTCTCGCGCTCCGCCTCCGCGCGCTCCTCGAAGTCGTCGATGGCCCCCTCCTGCTGGTCGATGATTCGCTGCTTCTTGGCGATCTCCGCCTCGAAGTCGGGGGCGTCGTCGACCTCCTCGTCCTCGGTGAGGTCGAGCCGGTGGAAGTACTCGTCGAGCGCGGCGTTGAAGTCGTCGTACGCCTCCGACTCGACGCCCTCGCGCTCCTCCAGCGGGAACGGCGTCACGTCGACGACCGCGTCGTCCTCCAGGTACACCCGAGGGTCGAGGTCGCCCGCGCGGAGCCGCTCGCCCATGCGCTCGATCGCGTCGTGGATCGGTCGGTACTGCTCCTCGTCGGCGTCGGCGATGTCGAGGGTCTTCTCGACGCCCGCGCGGGTGCAGAACTCCTCGGCGTAGAGGCCGCCCATGTTCAACTGCGTCGCGAGCGTTCGCACCACGTCGGTGTCGGACTCCTCCATCCGGGCCTCGAACACCTCGTAGCGCACGTCGAAGGGGTTCACCCGCGACTGCGGGAACTCGTACCGGCTGCCCGGCGCGACCGTCCGCGACTTCAGGCGGACCGTCTCGAGGCTGCGCTGGACCTCGCCGGTGTCGTCGAGGACGGCGACGTTCCCCTCGCCGAACAGCTCCGCGACGACGCGCGTGTTCTCGTCCGGGCGCTCGAAGTCGAAGGTGAGGATCCGGTCGAACTCGAACTGGGCTGCGTCGGCGAGTTCGCCGCCCGCCAGCCGCGAGCGGAGGGTCTTCGCGAACTCCGGGGGTCGACCGGGCGCGTCGGGGACGCGTGCGGGGTCGGCGACGTGACATCGCTTCACGTCGCCGGTCTCGACGAGGAGTTCGACCCGCCCGCGGTCGTAGTCGCGGAGCTTGAAGCGGACGAGGTCGTCGCCGTAGAGGTAGACCTTGTCCACCTTCGCGCCCTCGTACCGAGAGAGCTCCCCGGCGAGGGCCGCGAGGTCGACGCTCGTCATCTCTGTTTTCGGGTCCATCTGGTTGAGTCCGGGTAGTCGGGGCGGGTGTTTGGGCGTTGCGGGATCCGCACGGATCCCGAGGAATCCACGGCGAACCCACGACGAGTCCACGACGAGTCCACGCAAATCCACGACGAGTCCGCGCAGATCCACGGCGTACCCACGACGAACCGCGCTGAGAATCCGGGCCCCGACGGGGTACCGACGATCGACGGGCTACCGCCGCGACAGCACGACGCCCGCCCCGGCGGCGACGAACCCGAACGCCGCGAGCACAGCGAACAGCGTCGGGGGGTTCGCGTACGTCAGCACGGTGCCGGCGACCGCGCCGCCGAGCGCGCCGATGCCGAACACGCCGAGATAGGTGAAGCCGTACGACAGCCCGCGGGTGCCCGCGGGGGTGTACTCGGCGACGGTCGCCTGGTAGAACGGCTGGACGACGAACAGCGCGATACCCAGCACGGCACCGAAGACGAGGAACGGCCCGAACCCGAGGTTCGCGACCGGGAGGAACAGCAGCGCGAGCACGCCCAACAGTCCGAAGCTCAGCGCGATCCCGCGCTCGACGGGGATGCGGTCGGTGAGCTTCCCGCCGACGTACTGGCCGACGACGCCGATCATGAGCAGTCCGGAGTAGACGTAGTTCGCAGGCGACACCTCTCGCGTCGCGAGGTCGCCGAGGAGGTCCGCGAGCCCGCTCGGCAGCAGCGACCCGACGACGACCGGCGCGAAGCCCGGGAGGTCGTCGAGCAGTTCGGGCATGAACGTGAGCACGCCCCGGTAGTACAGTCCGGACATCATCACGACGAGGAACACGAGCGCGAAGCTGCCAGTAAACAGCAGACGCGACTCGGAGACGAACTCCGCGAGCGAGTCGACGCCGGAGGACGCCTTCGAGTCCCCCGCGTCCACGTCCCCTCCGTCCGCGGCCGTCTCGACGGCCGCCGTCTCGTCGAAGCTCGCGCGGACCGCGTACAGCGCCGCCGCCAGCGCGGGCACCGCGAGGATCGCCGCGACCGTGCGCCACTCGAGAAACAGGAGCATGAGCGTGGTCACGAGCGGGCCGAGTCCGATACCGAGGTTGCCCGCCATGCCGTGGTAGGCGAAGCCGGTGCCGCGTTCCTCGACGCCCTTCGACAGCAGCGCGAGACCGGCCGGGTGGTACACCGACGCGGCGACGCCCCACACGACCATCGCGAGCGTGACGGCGACGAGCCCCGGGGCGATCCCGAGCAGGAGGAAGGAGGCGGCCATCCCGACGAGACAGGCGGTGATGAGTCGGCGGGAGCCGACGCGGTCCACGAGGATCCCGCCCGGGAGCGCGCCCAGGCCGAACAGGCCGTAGCCGACCGTGACGAGTACGCCCAGCGTCGCCGAGGTGACCGCGATCTCGACGGGGCCCAGCGAGATCACGTCGAACTCGGCGAGCCAGATGGGGATGAAGATGGGGACCGAGAGTTCGTAGGTGTGGACCATGCCGTGTGCCAGCATGGTCAGGCCGACGATGGATCGGTCGTTCCGGTTCACACACGAACGACTCGCCCCGATCGTGTTGTACGCGTCGGTGTCGGCACGACCGGCCGTCGCCTCGGGAGCGGGCAGCACTCGGGTGGGTGGCAGTCGGGTGGGGAGCCACCGGGCGGAATCACGGGTGCCCGGAACGAAACGACTAATCGGTCGCCGTCACAACCCCGCGGTAATGAGCACGCAGGACTGGCCGCACGACCCCGACGGCGAGCAGGGAAGCGAGGGCCGCCGGAAGTACGGGCACGCGGTACTCGTGAAGAAGGTCGACGAGGAAGAGGACTTCCCGCTTCGCGCGGGCGACTACCGCGAGGAGTTCAGCGACCACCCGGTTCGGCTCGACGCCGACACCGTCGTCGCGGTCGACGACATCTTCGAACACATCGACGACGACACCGAGTTCGAGGACATCGTCACCTTCCACAAGGCCGTCGGCGAGGCGATGCGCGACAACGGCTACTGGACCTACGAGGGCGCAGAGGCGTTCACCCGCACTCGCGGGTGACGCGGCGGGAATCGAGGGAGGGATCCGAGAACCGGGAGACGGACCTAAAGATCGCGAGACGGACCCGAGGACCGGGTGTGAACTGAGAGAAGCGTTCAGAAACCGGGGTTCGGACCGTCCGAGCCTACTCGGGGCCGGGGGCGGGCGTCGAGTCTCGGTTGGCGGCGCGCTCGCCGGCGACCTCCCGTTCGAGTTCCTCGCGCTCCCAGGTGCGGACCCCCTCGCCTTCCACCTCGTTTTGAAGCTTCTCCTCGAGGAGGTTGACGGCCATCGAGTTTGCGCCCTCGGGGATGATCAGGTCCGCGTGCTTCTTCGTCGGCTCGATGAACTGCTCGTGCATCGGCTTCACCGTCGAGAGGTACTGGTCGATCACGCCCTCGAGGTCGCGGCCGCGGTCGACCACATCGCGCTCGATCCGGCGGAGGATCCGCACGTCCGCGTCCGTCTCGACGTACAGCCGAAGGTCGAGCATGTCGTTGATCCCCTCGTCGTACAGCGCGAGGATCCCCTCCAGCACGATCACGTCGGTCGGCTCGACGGTCACGGTATCGTCCTCGCGGTTGTGGATCTCGAAGTCGTACTGCGGCATCTCGACGCTCCCGCCCGACAGCAGGGTCTCGAGGTGCTCGCGTAACAGCTCCCACTCGAACGCCTCCGGGTGGTCGTAGTTCACCTGACGGCGCTCCTCGAAGTCGAGGTGTGAGAGGTCGCGGTAGTAGTTGTCCAGCGGGATCCGGGTCACGGAGTCGGCGACGCGCTCGGTGATGAGCCGCGACACCGTCGTCTTGCCCGCGCCGGTCCCCCCGGCGATACCGACGACGAACGAGGGGTACGCCATTGCAACACCGTCCCCCGCGCGAACGCTTGTGCGTGTCGGTCCGCGGTTCGCGCGTGTCGGTCCCCGTGCTTCCCCGGCAGTCGGTATGGCCCGGATGACGAGGGCGAAGCCGGAGCGAGCCCGTCGATCCCGTGTGATCATTACACGTTCGGTCAACTTTATAAACGGGTACGGCAATGGGGGACATATGGCACGCGATATCGACCGTCGTGACATTCTGAAAGGCGTCGGAACGGCCGGCGTCGTCGGAATGGCGGGCTGCATCACTCAGAACGACTCCGGCGGCGGTGGCGACACCGAAGCCGACTCGGGCGGCGACGACACCGAAGCCGACTCCGGGGGCGACGACACCGAGACGGAGGCGTCCGACGACTCCGAATCGATGCGGACGGTCCGGCACTCGGTGCTGATGCCGCTCACCGGCGACCTTGCGTCGCTCGGCGGGGCCATCCGCGACGGCGGGACGCTCCCGGTCAAGCAACTCAGGGCCGCTGGCGACATGCCCGTCGAGTTCGACCAGACCGTCGAGGACACACAGACCGACCCGCAGGCAGGGATCCAGGCGGCCAACGGGCTCGCGAACGCCGGCTATCCGACGGTGTGTGGGCCGGCCTCATCGGGCGTTAACCTCCAGGTGACCCAGCAGGTGTTCATCCCCAACGGGATGGTCGGGATCTCCCCCTCCTCCACCTCGCCGGCGGTCACCGACCTCGACGACAACGGACTCATCTTCCGGACGGCCCCCTCGGACGCGCTGCAGGGGCAGGTGATGGCCGACGTGGCCACGAACAACCTCGGAGACTCGACGGCGTCGATCATGTACGTCAACAACGACTACGGCCAGAAGTTGGCCGAGGTGTTCGAGGAGTCATTCGTCGATACCCACTCCGGGACCGTCCAGGAGTCCATCGCCTTCGCGAAGGAACAGTCCAGCTATTCTTCGCCGCTGTCGACGGCCATGGGCGACTCGCCGAGTCTGCTCGTCGTGATCGGGTACCCCGCCTCGGGTATCCAGATCTTCCGCGACTTCTACGCGGAGTACAACAACGACACCCACATCATGGTGACCGACGGGCTGCGCGACTCGACTCTCCCGGACGAGGTCGGGAACGACATGTCCAACGTCTACGGGACGGCCCCACAGGCGACCGGCCCCGGCCAGGAGGAGTTCGTCTCGCTGTACGAGGACGAGTACGACCGCGCGCCCGGCGCGTTCAACGCCCACGCCTACGACGCCTCGGCGGTGTGTCTGCTCGCGAACGTCGTCACCGGCGAGAACGAGGGCGACGCGATCAAAGAGAACATGACCGAGGTCGCCAACCCGAACGACGGGATGGAGGTCACGCCCGGCAATCTCCCCGAGGGGCTGCGTGCGGCCGCGGACGGCGAGGCCGTCTACTACCAGGGCGCGTCCTCGTCGGTCAACTTCGACGAGAACGGGGACATGACCGCCGTCACCTACGAGTACTTCAAGTTCAACACGGACGTCGAGGGCAACATCGAGTCGCTCGAGTCGATCGACTTCGAGGCCTGATCGGATCGACGCCCGTCGGGTTTTCCGTTCGTTCGCGTCCGTGACCGCTGTCGCTCGCGGCGACCTCGGAGCCTCGCTACGAAACACCCCCGTCGACCGCCGGCACCGCGGTCTTTAGCATCCCGGGAGCCGTCCGCCGCCGTATGCACGTACTCAGAAACGGCACCGTCGTCGATGCCGACGGCGTCCGCGAGGCCGACGTGGCGATCGAGGACGGCGAGATCGTCGCCGTCGGCGACGTTGGACGCGGCGACACCGAAACGGATCTCAGCGGTCAGTTCGTCGCCCCGGGACTGGTCGACTCGCACGTCCACCTCATGATGGACGGCCGCCCCGACGTGGCGACCGCCCAGCAGGAGAGCAGCTACGACCGCTCGTACATCGCCGCGGGGAACCTCCGGGCGGCCGTGGAGGCTGGCGTCACGACCGTCCGCGACCTCGGCGCGCCCGGGAGCCTCGCGATCGACGCGGGTCGCGCCGTCGCCGAGGACCGACTGATCGGTCCGCGCGTGCTCGCCGCCGGCCAGAACGTCGTCATGACGGGCGGGCACGGCCATTGGTTCGGTCGCGAGGCCGACGGGCCCGACGAGGTCCGCAAGGCGGCCCGCGAACAGCTCAAACGCGGCGCGGACGTGGTGAAGTGCATGGCCACCGGGGGCGTGCTCACCGAAGGCGCACGGACGGGCGCGCCGGAGCTCACGCCCGAGGAGCTGGCCGCCCTCGTCGACGCCGCCGGCGCGAAGGGCGTCCCGACGGCGGCGCACGCCCACGGAAAAGAAGGGCTCCTCAACGCCGTCGACGCCGGGATCACGAGCATCGAGCACGGGACGTTCATGGACCGCGAGGCCGCCGCCGCGATGGCCGACGCCGGCACCTACTGGGTGCCGACGGCGTCGGCGCTCGAGAACATCGTCGACAACCCCGACGCCGGGATCCCCGAGTCGGCGATGACGAAGGCCCTCGAGGCCGCCGACGCGTTCGCGTCGTCGTTCGACCACGCCGCCGAGGAGGGCGTTCGCGTCGCGATGGGTACCGACGCCGGGACGCCGTTCAACCACTTCGAGGACATCCCCGACGAACTCGCCTACATGGTCGACTACGGGATGACGCCGGCGGAAGCGCTGGAGGCCGCCACCGTCACCGGCGCGCAGCTGTGCGGGCTCGACGACGTGGGGCTCGTCGCCGAGGGCTACCGCGCCGACCTCGTCGTGCTCGACGACAACCCCGCCGAGGACGCCGACGCCTGGGGCGACCCCGTCGCCGTGTTCGCTGACGGCGAGCACGTGGTCTGAGGCGGCCGGCCGACCGCCGTCGAACGCGCGTGACGGCGGACGATCGGGAGTGCCTTTTTATCGAAGAAGTGATTTGGTCCGAACGATGCCGGAGTGTAACAACTGTGGTGGGTTCGTGACGGAGCGGTACGTGCGGGTGTTCGCGCCGGACGGCAGCGAGAACGTTCGAGTATGTCCCAACTGCGAGGACAAACTCCGCGACGGAGCCGAGGTACGTGAGGCACGGTCCAAGCGGACCTGAGTCGATACCGCCGATATTCTCCGAAGAACTACTACCGAGGGGCGGTAGCGACCGGCATGACCGACGACCGATCCAACGACCACCATCGATCCGACGACAACCGTCGATCCGGCGAGCAGCTCGCAGACCTCGCGGCCGCGCTGCGCGCCGGCGATCGGGACCCTGCGGCGTACGCCGAGGAGATCCGCGACCGAATCGACGACCGCGACGACCGCGTCCGCGCCTGGGTCGACGGCGCGAAGAGCCGGTCGTGGGCGGCGGCGGAGGCCGAGGCGATGGCGGATCGACACCCCGACGGCTCGCGTCCGCCGCTGTTCGGCGTCCCGGTCGGCGTGAAGGACATCATTCACGTCGACGGCCTCGCGACGCGCGCCGGTTCCTCGCTTCCCCCGAGCGAACTCGTCGGACCGGAGGCGACCGTCGTGCGTCGGCTCCGCGAGGCCGGCGCGCTCGTCGCCGGCAAGACGCACACGACCGAGTTCGCCTACTTCGAGCCCGCCCCGACGCGCAATCCGCACGACACCGATTACACCCCGGGCGGATCCTCCAGCGGCTCGGCCGCGGCGGTCGCGACCGGCACAGCCCCCCTCGCGCTCGGAACGCAGACCGTGGGGTCGGTGATCCGACCGGCCGCCTTCTGCGGCGTCGTCGGCTTCAAACCCAGCTACGGCCGGGTTCCGACCGACGGTGTGATCCCCCTGTCGGCGTCGGTCGACCACGTCGGCGTCTTCACCCGAGACGTCGCCGGCGCGGCCCTCGCGATGTCGGTGATCGCGGACGACTGGAGCGGGGCCACCATCGGGGAGGGCCCCACCGTCGAGGCAGGCCCCGGCGGCCGGCCGACGCTCGGCGTGCCGGACGGGCCGTACCTCGACCAGGCGACCGAGGCGGGGCGGGCGGCGTTCGACGACGCGATCGCCGCGCTCGAGGCGGCGGGCTACGACCTCGTCCGCGCCGAGCCCTTCCCGGAGATCGACGCGATCAACGACCGTCACAACCGACTCGTCGCCGCCGAGGCCGCGCTCGCGCACGGCGACTGGTACGCCGCACACGCCGACCGGTACGCCGACGCGACGGCCGATCTCATCGAGGAGGGCCGCGACGCGCCCGTCGCGGCTCTCGTCGACGGGCGACGCGGTCGACACCGACTCCGCGAACGCCTCGCGAGCGAGGCAGACGACCTGGGCGTCGACGCGTGGGTCGCCCCCGCCGCGCCCGGGCCCGCGCCAGAGGGGATCGACGACACCGGAGACCCCGTGATGAACCTCCCGTGGACGCACGCCGGCCTCCCGACGGTCGGGCTGCCGGCGGGCGACGTCGACGGACTCCCCGTCGGCGTGCAGGTCGCCGCCGGGTTCGACGCCGACGAGCGCCTCCTCCGGTGGGCCCGGGAGCTCGCATCCGCGGTCGCCGACGCCGCCTGACCGAGCGCGGCAGTCGGCGATCCGATTCTCTTCGACGGGGTGGCTCGCCACGGCAGATCCCCACACGGCGGCCCCGAACCGACACCGTTTTACTGGTAACAGGCATACGTTGGGACGCACTCAGGTAGTGCGTCACCGCGCTCCGGTGGTGTAGTCCGGCCAATCATATTGCCCTCTCACGGCAATGACCAGGGTTCAAATCCCTGCCGGAGCAGTTCTCGCCGAATTCGACGACGAGCAACTCGCTCGTCAGCTCTCGTCGCTACGGATCCCTCGTCGTAGACACGTCGTAACAATGCCCGGGAATCGCGTATCGAAGCGACGTGCTTTCAGCAACTGTTGCCTCCAGCGTGACGGCGGCGTATCGACTCCCGATGCAACTGTTCAGCGGAGAGTTTCTGCAGTACGCCGTCGTGTTCTTCGTGCTCGCGCTCGTCGCCGCCGTCCTCGGCGCGCGCGGCGTCGCGGGGGTGAGCATGACGATCGCGAAGTGGCTCGTGATCGTCTTCATCGTACTCGCCGTCATCTCGCTGGTCCTGTAGCCGTCGGGAGAGTCGTCGCCGACGGCGTCCTTCCTCGCATTCGGTAGCACACACCCCTGATGTGACCGTGCTCGTCCTCGACGTTCGGCGACGGATCTCGCGTACGGACCGGTGAGGAACGACCGGAGCTGACTCCGCTTGGTACCGGGTGTCGGATGGGGTGACGCGAAGTCGCTGTCACTGTGGGGACTCGCGTCTGTGGGTGTGTGTGTATATGAAAACCGCCCACCGGTGTGGGGGCCGGTGGGCGGTGATGTGTCTGGTTCGTGTGTGTGTATGAATGGTGGGCGGCGAACCGGTGTTTCCAGAGGCTCGCGCACTCCAGGACTTGCCGGAACGCTGGCGGGCTTAACGACCGTGTTCGGAATGGGTACGGGTGTTTCCCCGCCGCTGTGGCCGCCCGAATTCCGACCATCGGGAATGATCCGATGTACGCCGTCGTCGGTGGTGAATCGAACCCGGGGGTGATCCCGGGTTCGGATTCGGGTGTGGACCGTGTCGGGTCCGGTATGTGTGTGTGTGGTAACCGTGGTGTACGTGCAATCCAGCTAACGCCTGGACCCGTTCGTGGGTCCCAGTGCATATGAGTGTGGCTTGACCTGTTAGTGCTCGCGGACTGAACGCCTCGTTGCCTTGGCGCGTACATCCCGAGTCTATTGAACTCGTCTTGGACGAGTGGTCTCGGTGGTACTTCTTTTCCAGGTGGGTTTCGAGCTTAGATGCGTTCAGCTCTTACCCCGTGTTGCGTAGCTTCTCGGCAGCTGCCCTCTCGGACAACCGATACACCAGTGGCAACCAGTCGTAGTTCCTCTCGTACTATACGACCGTTCCCGTCAAGTACCGTAACACCCCCAATAGATAGCAGCCGACCTGTCTCACGACGGTCTAAACCCAGCTCACGACCTCCTTTAATAGGCGAACAACCTCACCCTTGCCCGCTTCTGCACGGGCAGGATGGAGGGAACCGACATCGAGGTAGCAAGCCACGCGGTCGATATGTGCTCTTGCGCGTGACGACTCTGTTATCCCTAAGGTAGCTTTTCTGTCGTAAATCCGGGCCATTGAGGCCCGTGATCCGTTCGCTAGACCACGCTTTCGCGTCAGCGTCACTCGCTTGGAATGACACTGTCAAACCTCCTTGTGCTCTTGCGCTCTTCCGCGGGTTCCTGTCCCGCGTGAGGAGATTTTGGGGCGCGCTCGATATCTTTTCGAGCGCGTACCGCCCCAGTCAAACTGCCCGGCTACCGGTGTTCTCCTCCCGGAGTGAGAGTCGCAGCCACTAACGGGTAGTATTTCAGGTGTGTCTCGGTGGCCCGCTGGCGCGGGTACCTGTGTGGTGACTCCTACCTATGCTGCACGTTAGCGGCCACGTCTCAGCGACAGCCTGCAGTAAAGCTCTATAGGGTCTTCGCTTCCCCTTGGGGGTCTCCAGACTCCGCACTGGAACGTACAGTTCACCGGGCCCAACGTTGGGACAGTGTGGCTCTCGTTGATCCATTCATGCGAGTCGCTACTGAAGCGACAAGGTACTACGCTACCTTAAGAGGGTCATAGTTACCCCCGCCGTTGACAGGTCCTTCGTCCTCTTGTACGAGGTGTTCAGATACCTGCACTGGGCAGGATTCAGTGACCGTACGAGTCCTTGCGGATTTGCGGTCACCTGTGTTGTTACTAGACAGTCGGAGCCACCGAGTCACTGCGACCTGCCTCGCGAAAGGCAGGCATCCCTTATTGCGAACGTACGGGACTAACTTGCCGAATTCCCTAACGTCGGTTGTTCCCGTTGGTCTTGGCTTGCGCTGCCAGGGTACCTGTGTCGGATCTCGATACGAACACCACGCTCGTCTTTTCACGGGCTCTGGGTAGTGGTGACTTGCGCTGTTTCAGGCTTCTCTCGCTTCGTGCCGTTACGGCTTCCACGGGATTCCCTGATTGGACCGGGCGAGTGCCCGGTTCACCAGTTCCCAAAGCGTCGACTTTCAGTGCGTGGTGGCACTGGAATATTAACCAGTTTCCCGGTTGTCCGGTTCGAATTGCGGCCGGACTTAGGATCGGCTAACCCTCGGCTGATTGGCAGTGCCGAGGAACTCTTACCCTTCAGACCTTCGGGGTTCGCACCCGAATATCGCTGCTACTGTGACCAGGATTGTCGTTACTGTCTGGTCCACGCGAGTTCTCACCCGTGCTTCCGCCCGGACAGTACGCCGACCTACACGGTTCCCTTCTTACAGGGACGGTTAGGTATCAGAGGTGGATTTGAGTCCCGTTCATTTTGGGTGCCTTGAACCTCGGCCGGTAAGCTGTTACGCTTTTCTTAGCGGGTAGCTGCTTCTAAGCTCACCTCCCGGCTGTTTAGGGCTCAAGACGGCCTTCAGAGGATTACACTTAATCCACACTTTGGGTCATTAACCTAACTCTGGGTTGTTCCCCTCACGGTGCCCAAGCTTACCCCGGGACACCGGACTCCCTCCGTCGACAGCGTTCGTACGTTCGGAGTTCGACAGAGAGGCCGACTCCTCTCGGAGGCGGGTCTCTCAATCGGTGGCTCTACCGCACGAACTACCTCGGGAGAGGTCATGCTTCGACATGTTTCGGTCGGAACCAGCTGTTGCCGAGTTCGATGGGCCTTTCACCCCTACTCCAAGATCACGCGAGGGTATTGTAGGACACCAACGCTAACAGGCCTCCACGTGCCTTTCGGCACGCTTCACCTTGCCTCGGAGTAGATCACTCGGTTTCGGGTTGTACTGCTTCGACTCCCCGCGCTTGAACACGGTGGCCCTCGTCGTGAGACTGCGGCCATATCGGTTTCCCTGCGCCTTCCACGATGAACGTGTTAGACTCGCCGGAGTAGTACACTCCCTGGTTCGTTTTTCAAAACGCACGACGCGACATCGGCTCCCCACTCGTCTTACTGGAGGCTCGCGCCTCGGTCATTCTGAGTGGGGCCTTTCATGCCCCGTCGCTCGATCGCCAGCTGATTTCAGGCCCTGTTGCACCGCCCTTCTCGGGGTGCTTTTCAGCGTTCGCTCACGCTACTTGTTCGCTATCGGTCTCGAGGAGTGTTTAGTCTTCTCAGTCGATGCCTGAGATATTCACGAGGGATATCCAACCCCCGCTACTCTGGGAACTGATCCGCGGTTCGTGTTCGTGATACGGGACTGTCGCCCTGTATCGTGCTCCGTTCCAGGAGACTTCTCACGAACTCGAACTGCTTGGTATCAGCCCGAACACCACATTGCCTGCGAGGTTTTGAACCTCGAGGCTTCGGTTTGGACTGTGTCGCGTTCACTCGCCGTTAGTAACGACATCTCGGTTTGATTTTTCTTCCTGCTCCTACTGAGATGTTTCAATTCGGAGCGTTCCCCATTGCGCGTGGCAATTGTAGAGGGATTCCCATTCGGAGATCCGTAGTTCTTCGCCTCCATGCGGCTCCCTACGGCTTATCGCAGCTTGGCACGTCCGTCGTCGGCTCTCGAGCCGAGCCATTCACCAGCTGGCACAGTAGCCAGTTGACTGATGGTACACTGTGACCCAGTGAACGGGTCCAGTGGACGTCTGGATTGCACGTACATACGGTCGTCATCGCACGTCCCGTGGGTGTCACGCGAGCGTGCTCAACCCTTCCCATTCCCGCTCTCGCGGAATGGTGCATCGATCGTGTGTACCAGTTCATCTCCCCGTGCCACACTTAAGGGGCACGGTTCGAATCGCGGTACGAGAGTGACCCACAGGGAATCGAACCCTGTCGAGGTACCAACGAGGTCTGAAGACGAGCCCCGATAGTTCGAAGGTGTCTGGTCGCTTCCGCGAGCGCCACGAAGACCTCTAAGGTGGGCCAGGCGCGTCGGCCTGGTCCCGTTCTGTGGAGGTGATCCAGCCGCAGATTCCCCTACGGCTACCTTGTTACGACTTAAGCCCCCTTGCGAAGCCCAGATTCGACCTGGCAACCCAGGCCTCATCCGGACCTCACTCGGGTGCTTTGACGGGCGGTGTGTGCAAGGAGCAGGGACGTATTCACCGCGCGCTTGTGACACGCGATTACTACCGAATCCAGCTTCATGTGGGCGAGTTTCAGCCCACAATCCGAACTACGACCAGGTTTCTGAGATTACCGTCGCCTTTCGGCGTTGGAACCCATTGTCCTGACCATTGTAGCCCGCGTGTAGCCCAGCCCATTCGGGGCATACTGACCTACCGTTGCCCGTTCCTTCCTCCGCCTTGGCGGCGGCAGTCTCCCTAATGTACCCAACGACCTCGTGGGTCTTGCTGGCAATTAGGGATGCGGGTCTCGCTCGTTGCCTGACTTAACAGGACGCCTCACGGTACGAGCTGACGGCGGCCATGCACCTCCTCTCTGTTCGTCTGACAAGCTCATCACACTGGTCTTCATTCGAACAGTCGGGGCTGGTGAGATGTCCGGCGTTGAGTCCAATTAAACCGCAGGCTCCTCCGGTTGTAGTGCTCCCCCGCCAATTCCTTTAAGTTTCATCCTTGCGGACGTACTTCCCAGGCGGTTCGCTTCTCGGCTTCCCTACGGCACAACACAGACGCGTAGTCTGCGTCGCACCTAGCGAACATTGTTTACAGCTGGGACTACCCGGGTATCTAATCCGGTTCGAGACCCCAGCTTTCGTCCCTGACCGTCGGAGCAGTTCTCTCAAGATGCTTTCGCCATCGGTGGTCCGTCCAGGATTACGGGATTTCACTCCTACCCCGGACGTACCTCTTGAGTCTCCCTGTCCCAAGCCGTGCAGTTTCCGCCGGACGCCTACCAGTTGAGCTGGTAGATTTCCCGACGGACTTGCCCGGCCGGCTACGGACGCTTTAGGCCCAATAAAATCGGTCATCACTCGAGCTGCCGGTATTACCGCGGCGGCTGGCACCGGTCTTGCCCAGCTCTTATTCGTGCATCGCCTTAGGGTGCACAAAAGCGAAGGCACTATGCCTCCGCACTCGGAGTCCCCCTATCGCACTGTCGTGCAGTGTAAAGGTTTCGCGCCTGCTGCGCCCCGTAGGGCCCGGAATCTTGTCTCAGATTCCGTCTCCGGGTTCTTGCTCTCACAACCCGTACCGATTATTGGCACGGTGGGCCGTTACCCCACCGTCTACCTAATCGGCCGCAGCCTCATCCTACAGCGTCGGAACGTTTCACACTCTCAGCAGTTCCAGCGTGAGAGCGATATCCGGGATTAGCCTCAGTTTCCCGAGGTTATACCGGTCTGTAGGGTAGATTGGCCACGTGTTACGGAGCTATTCGCCACGGGGCTGAACCCGTGCGACTAGCATGGCTAAATCGGACTCCGATAGCAATGACCTCCGGCAGGATCAACCGGAATGTCTCCCCCAAAGGGGGAGGGTTGGCGGGTCATATCGTGGCGACATCGTGGAACCGACCAGATGTCACCGAACTATCGGGGCTGACATCAGATACCGTCTTGCGGCGGACCGCAGGGGCGGAATCCTCATGGCGTGACGCCGCGCCGACCGCGGCGCGCTTCACATCACATCGGATGGCAGGGGTACGTAAAAGCCCGTCGTCTCGCCGTCGCCGAGTCACGTGTCCACGTGGGGGACGATCTCATCCCCGTTGACTCGGACGGCTTGTCGCGTAGCGTCACAAAGTATTCATCTGCGAGATGGCTCGATGGGGTCACGTGTCCCTCCACGGCCGTGTTTGCGATCTCGTTCGATCGGGCCGATCGGCGGTTCGGGCCCGGTTCGGCGTCGATCCTCGGGCCCTCGTAGCGCTCCGGATATCGCTCGCGACGCTGGTGCTCGCTGATCTGTGCCTACGGGCTCGTTCCCTGCGGTTCTTCTACACCGACTCGGGGGCGCTCCCGCGGTCGCTGCTGGCGCTCCGGTATCCGCTCACGTCGCAGTTGTCGATTCACACCCTGTTCGGTGGGGCGTGGTGGATCGGACTGTTGTTCGCGCTCGCGGCTCTCGCCGCGCTGGCGCTGCTGACGGGGTATCGGACGCGACTGGCGGCCGTCTGTTCGTTCCTCCTGCTCGTCTCCCTGCACGCGCGCAACCCGATCGTGTTGAACGGCGGGGACTCGCTGCTGCGGCGGACGCTCCTGTGGAGTCTGTTTCTCCCGCTCGGAAGCGGGATGACGCTCGCGCGTGAGCCGACAGAGAGCAGCGGCGGCGACGACGACCGCGTCCGCGACGGAAATGACGACAATTACGGACGGTATTACCATCCAGCGGCGGTCGGACTACTCGTTCAGCCGATTCTGCTGTACGTCGTGAACGCGATCATCAAGTTCAGAGGCGACGCGTGGCCGAGCGGCCGGGCGGTCAGGATGGTGTTCAGTATCGACGCGCTCACCGTGTTCCTGGGAGAGGAACTGGCCGAGTACCCCACGCTGCTGGAGGTGCTCGGGATCGGTTGGCTCGCATTGCTGTGTGTCTCCCCCCTGCTCGTGCTCGCGACCGGTCGCCGACGGACGCTGATCGTCGGAGCGTTCGTGGCCGCACACGTCGGAATGGCGCTGACGCTCGGTATCGGACTGTTCCCGCTCGTCAGCGTCGTCGCGCTGCTTCCGCTTCTCCCCCCGTCCGTGTGGGACGCTGTGCAACGACGGTGGGATCCTGCGGTCGAACGCGCCTGCGCGCTCGAAGCGGGGATAGCCGCGTCCGCGACCGCGACTCGTGTCTGTCACGTGCGATCGCGCGTAGCCAGCGGCGGACCGTTTCCGGCGGTCAACCGCGTCTCGGAGTCGTTCGCCCGTACGTTCGGGCCGGTGTTCGAGACGGGGTCGTCCGCATGGGCGACCGCGCGCGCGTTCGTCCCGAGCGGGCGAACGGTCGCGGCGGTGCTACTCACCGTCGTACTCCTCTGGAACGGAGCGGCGTTGGGTGCGGTGTCGCTCCCCCAGAGCGACGAGCTCGGGATCAGCCCGTCTGAGACGCGGTGGGACATGTTCGCACCGTCGCCCCCGACGAACGACGTGTGGTACGTCGCCGCTGGGACGCTCGCCTCGGGCGAGCGCGTAGATGTCATCCGCGGCGGCGACGTACGGTGGACTCGGCCGGAGCGGTTGGGTACGTCGTACCCGAGCGCCCGATGGCGAAAGTATCTGGAGGAGGTTCGCTGGGGGGACGACGATAGACTCCGAAATCGGTTCGTCTCGGGGCTGTGTACGCGGTGGAACGCGCGCCACGACGGAGACCGGAGGCTACGCGCGCTCACCCTGTATACGGTCAGCGAGCCGACCCGACTCGACGGCCCCGAACCGAGCAGTCGCGAAGCCGTAGCGACGCGCGAGTGCGGGGAGCACGGGGCGTGATCCGACGCGGCGTCGCCGGCGTCGAAGTCGAGCGATCGCGGCGCATCGGCGTTCGACGGGTCGAGCACTCGAAAACTGGTGTCGATCGGCTCAGGAGTCACCGAGACCGGCATCTCGGAGGATACGGTCGATGTCGAGCGAGACGCCGTCGAGGGGGAGCTCCGAGTCGTCGATCGCGTCGCGGACCTGTTCGACCGTGAGCGCCTCCGACAGCTCGTAGGTGTTGTACTGGCCGCCGCGGAGCCCCTCGTTGTTCTGATAGGAGTGCAGGAATCCAAGCATGTCGAGGCGGGTGAGGTGGTTGTACATCCCCCGCTGGGAGAGGGGGTCGTCGCCGGCGGCCTGCGCGAGTCGACGGTACGCCGCGTGGATCGCCTTCGTTCTCACCGGCGTTCGGCCGTCGGCGTCGAGGCGCGAGATCGCCGAGAGGATGAGCTGTTTGTGCTGGTCTTGGTCGGCGACCGACTCGACCATGTCGCCGTAGTCGAGTTCCTCCTTCGCCGCGTACACGTCGTCCGGTTCGATCGGGACGTGTCCCTCGTTCTCCGCGTGTTCGGCCGCCTGCTTGAGCAGGTCCATCGCCCGGCGTGCGCTCCCGGAAGAGTTGCGGACGGCGAGGGCGGCACACAGCGACAACACCTCCTTCCCGTAGGTGTCCGGGTGGAGCGCCCGTTCGGCCCGGGCCTCGATGATCTCCTCCAATTCGGCGGCGGTGTAGGCGGGGAACTTGATCTCCGTCTCACACAGCGTGTCGCGGACCTTCGGTGAGAGGTTCGAGCGAAACGTGTAGTCGTTGGAGATTCCGATGAGGCCGATCCGGGTGTTCTCGACGTAGCCGATGTCGCGGGCGCGCGGGAGATCGTACAGCAGGGTGTCGGACTCACCGACGCGGTCTACCTCGTCGAGCACGATGAGCACGGTGCCCCCGATGTCCTCGAGTTCGTCGTACAGCATCTCGTACACCTCGCGGGCGGCGTAGCCCGTCGAGGAGACGGTCTCGCCGTCGCGAAGTTCGTTCACGAGCGCGATTGCGACCTGGTACGACGAGGCGGTTCCGTCGGCGGGCGCGAGGTTCTGGCAGTTCACTCGAACGTACGTGAACCCCCGCTCGTCCCCCGGGGCGTCCGCGTTGCGCGCGTCGATATCGGCGTCGAGTTCCTGGAGGAGATACTTCGTCGCCGCCGTCTTCCCGACGCCGGTGTCGCCGTAGAGGAAGGCGTTGCGCGGGGGTCGACCTTTGTACACCGGCTTTAGCGCGTTCACGTAGTCCTGCATCACGTCGTCTCGGCAGAGGATCTCCGCGGGTGTGTGTTCCTCCGTGAACAGATCCGCGTTGCGGATGATCTCCACGTCGTCTTCGAATATCGAACTGGACCCCATTGTCGCACCAGCAGGTGAGTCCACTCCCCGTATAAGACTGTGGAACTGCGAGTGCTTTCGGGTGCTTTCGAGTGTTGACCGGGGTGCTTCGAGTGCTCTGCAAGTGTGTGCGCGAGACTGCGAGTGTTTCGTCGTGTTCGGCCGTGTGAACCACCGAATTTCGAGTGCTTCGGAACGAGATAGCGTTCAAACACACTCCGAGAAGACACACTCTAAGAGAACACACCGACACGGACACACACCGATTTTCGAGTGCTCTCCCGATCCGAACACGGTCGGCGACGGCCGAGTCGGCGCGACCCGAATCGCTCGCCGGACCGGCACCGAATTTCGAGTGCTTCGGCCGCGCTCGCGAACGGTATGTTCGCCGGAGCAACTCCGAACCGCCGAGTATAGCGCCCGAAAGAGGTGAAATCAGACGGTACCGACATCGGTAGCCGAGTCAAAGTCGCGAGGACGAACGTCGGAGTACCCGTAGCGGTGTCCCGTGACGCGGTCGCCCTCTGACACCAGTTTTCGAGTGCTTTACACACGATCGCGTGGGATTGGGTCTCCTCGGGTGGTCGTCGACCGACGCAAGAGTATTTAAACGGTGACGTGGATCCCGAGAAGACGAACTCGGCAACCGCTCATCCTCGCGTGAGAAAGCGTTTCAGCCGATCGTTCCTCCTCCTCCTCGCTAGGATCGATATCGATATATTATACGCGATATCGACCCGAGCGAGTGTCCCACCCCACACCCGCGTCCGAAGCACTCGAAAACTGGTGTGAGGGAGTCCGCCGAAACTTCCGTATCGTACGGTCGTCGATGGCCACCACACCGCATTGCAAGTGCTTCGCACGTGCCTCCAGCGGTGCGAGTTCGATTCTCACGATCGGGAGACAACACCATATTTCGAGTGCTCAAGCCGTCTCGAGGGCTGAGGTCGTCTCGAGTGTTCGATCACCAGCAATCGTTCCGATCGGTCGGACGACGGGGCCACGGCAGGGGTGGAAGTGTACATCGTCAGTAGTACCGATCGTCGGGAACCGAACGAACCGTAACGACCGAGTGTCGCCATCCCGAATAGCGGACGTGCCGAACCGTTACGTCTGCCCGTACTGCGGAGCCGAGGTGGAGCGCCCTTTTCGGGTCCAGTACGTCATCCGCTCGTGTTTGGAGTGCGACGGTCACGGGCGATTCGTCCACGGCGACGTTGCGGCGGCCCTCGACCGTATCGACGAGTCAGCCCTCCCCGATGGCTGGGAGGACGATCCGCTCGACGAACGCCTGCTCGTCGCCGTTCGCGAGGGGCTACTCGCCGGCGACGAGGCCCGACCGGACACGACGGAGTGAGCACCGCCGACGGGGTCACCGCCGCAGCGATTCCGACAGACCTGCGGCGACTCCAACGGGCAGGCGGCGACCCGATTTATCGTATCTGTCGACCCTCGGTTTCTCGCGCGCTCGCACGCGCACGTGCGCGTCTGGCACACGACCGGAAGGAGTTGATGTGCGATGCTGCCGTGAGGTGATACGTATGAGTTCCAGAGCGGACCGCGCTGACGAACTTCGGAAGGTGTTCGAGTCGGTGACCGGAACGGACCGCGTCGTCGAGGCGCAAGACGAGGAGGCCGCCGGATCCGCCGACGGTGACGCCTCGAACGCGCTCACCGAGCTCCGCATCGACGCGGTCCGCAACGACGTGCTATCCGACGTCTCGAGCGACTCCGCGTCCTCTGTCTGAGGTACGCCGCTGGAGTCGACGCCGTCGGTCCCGTCGCCCCGTCTCATCCCGCCCCGTCTCATCCCGCCCCGTCTCATCCCGCCCCGTCTCATCCCGACCCGGCTCACCCCGACCCGTCTCATCTCGTCTCCGACCGGTGCTCGTTCCGTGACCACTCGTCGCGACGGCGGGCGCGGTTTCAAGCCGCCGCGGACCGAGTGGACACACATGCCGAAGGTCACTCTCGTCGACCGCGGTCGCGTTCGGGCGGATCGAGGCTACGTCATAGACGGCGCGTCCATGGCGAGCGCGAACGACCCCTCGCCCGAGCACGAGCGGATCGAGTTCGTCGTCTGGAACGCCGTCATCGAGGCCGGCGGAACGACGTACCTGTGGGATACTGGCGTCCCGAGCGACGCCGCCGACGCCTGGCCGGCACCGCTGTACGGGGCCTTCGAGGCGTACGACGCCGACGACCATTCGCTCGAGGGCGACCTCGAAGCCGCGGGCTACGACATCGCGGACGTGGACGCGGTGGTGAT
Organism: Halobaculum sp. CBA1158; assembly: GCF_021431925.1. NCBI lineage: Archaea > Methanobacteriati > Methanobacteriota > Halobacteria > Halobacteriales > Haloferacaceae > Halobaculum > Halobaculum sp. CBA1158. The sequence continues at coordinate 1,742,270 of NZ_CP090371.1, forward strand.
GAGCCACCTTCACCTCGACCACGCGGGCAACCTCGACGCGTTCGCGGGAACCGGAACGCCGGTGTACGTCCATCGCGAGGAACTCGGGTTCGCGTTCCTCTCTGCGCACACCGACGAGGGGTCCATCGCGTACCTCGCGTCGGACTTCGACGGCGACCTGAACTGGAACGTGATCAACCGCCACCGCCACACCCTCGCCGACGGCTTCGAGCTGCTGCACCTCCCCGGCCACACTCCGGGCCTGCTCGGCGCACGCGTCGACACCGACGACGGTACCCTCCTGATCGCCGGCGACGAGTGTTACGTCGACGCCAACTACGCTGAGGGCGCGCCGCTGGGTCCGGGACTCCTGTGGAGCGAACCGGACTGGCGCGAGAGCCTGGAGACGCTTCGAGAGATACAGCGACGGACCGACGCCGAGGTGCTGTACGGCCACGACCTCGACCGGTTCGAGAGGCTCGCGGACCGATACTGACTCCGTAAACCCTAATACTCGATTCGGTTTACGAACCGGCATGAGTACGAAGACCGAGCGTGTCGACCTGGTCGGCGAGGAGATCGTCGGCAACGTCGCGCGGGCGGCGCTGTTCGCGGCGTTGACCGGCGTGTTCGCGTACGTATCGTTCCAGCTCCCGGTTACGTCCGTCCCGTTCACCCTCCAAGTGCTCGGGGTGTTCCTCGCGGGGCTGTTCCTCGGCCCGGTCTGGGGCGTCGCCTCGATGGCGATCTACGTCGTCGCGGGTGCGGTCGGCGCGCCCGTGTTCGCCTACGGGAGCGCCGGCCTCGGATCGCTGTTCGGTCAGTGGGGCGGCTACCTCTGGTCGTACCCCGTCGCCGCCGGTGTGCTCGGGCTGGCGGTCCACGGCACCGGCGAGCCGACAGACCCCTCCAGCGTCGGGCTTGCACGTCTCGTCGGCGGGATGGTCGCCGCGACGCTGGTCGTCTACGCGTTCGGGACCGTCGGCTACGCGGTCGTCGGCGACGTGGGGCTCGCGACGGCTGTGCTCGCGGCGGCGGTACCGTTCGTGCCCGCCGAGGCGATCAAGATGGCCGCCGCGGTCGCGATCGTCCGCAGCGACGCCGTCGTCGCCCGGTGAGCCGGTCGTGATCGAGACGCGGGGGCTGACGCACCGCTACGGCGACGACCGCGACGCCGGCACCGCGACCGGCGACGGCGAGGTCCCGACTGACTCGGGGAGCGACGACGCCGCGGGAGGTGAGACTGACGACGCTCGACCTGCGGCCGTCCGCGACGTGTCGATCACGATCCCCGACGGCGAGTTCATCGTGCTCGCGGGCGCGAACGGCTCCGGCAAGTCGACGCTCGTGCGCCACTTCAACGGCCTCCTGACGCCCGACGAGGGGACGGTCCGCGTCGACGGTACCCCCGTCGGCGACGACCTCGTGGCGGCCCGCACGCGCGTCGGCATGGTGTTTCAGGAGCCGCGCGACTGCTTCGTCGCCGCGACCGTCGGCCGCGACGTGGCGTTCGGCCCCGAGAACCTCGGACTCGACCGCGCGGAGATCGACCGCCGCGTTCGAGAGGCGCTCGCGGCGGTGAACATGGCGGGTCGCGGCGACGAGCGGATCGACCGGCTCTCCGGCGGCGAACAGGAGCGGGTCGCCGTCGCGGGCGCGCTGGCCATGGAGCCGGCCCACCTCGTGCTCGACGAGCCGTTCACCGGTCTCGACGAGCCCTCGCGGCGGGCCGTGCTCGACCGCCTTCGGGCCCTCCACAGCGACGGCACCGGCGTCGTCCTCGTCACCCACGACCTCCGGGACGTGCTCGACCCGGCCGACCGGGTCGTCGTCCTCTCGAACGGGTCGGTCGCCGTCGACGCCCCGCCCGCGGAGGCGCTCGAGGCGCTCGAGGGACTCGCGGTCCGCGCGCCCGACTGATGCTCGCGTACGAACCGGGCGACTCGATCGCCCACCGGCTCGACGCCCGGAGCAAACTGTTCCTCCAGGCGACGTTCGCGGCCGCGGCGTTCGCGCACACCGACCCCCGAGGGCTCGCGGCCCTGACGCTGTTCGCGGCCGGCGTGCTCGCGCTGTCGACGACCCCGATCCGTGTCGCGGTCGCGGAGTACCGGGCAGTACTCCCGTTTCTCGCGGCCGCACCCGCGATCGAGGCGCTCCGGTTCGGCTCACCGTGGGTCGATCCGGCCGCGGCGGTCGGCCCCGCGCTGGCGTCGTACCGGACGCTCCTCCTGTTGGCGCTGGTGACGGCGTACGTCCGGACGACGCCCGTTCGTGAGTCGGAGGCCGCGGTCGCGCGGGTCGTCCCCGGACGGCCGGGGCGACTGCTGGGGCTGGGCGTCGGACTCGTTTTTCGATTCCTTCCGGTGATTCAGGCGGATCTCGCGCGGACGCGCGAAGCGACGGCGGCGCGGCTCGGCGACGAGCGTCCGATACACGACCGGATTCAGATCGTCGCGACCGCGGGGTTGACCCGCGTGTTCGATCGGACCGACCGGCTGACCGCGGCGCTTCGCGCGCGGTGTCTCTCCTGGACGCCGACGCCGCCACGGAGCAGGCTCGACCGGAGTGACGCCGTCGCGGTCGCGGTGGCGACCGCGCTCCTCGCGTGGGCTGTCGTCCCGTAGCTAGATCCGAAGCCGACCGGTATCGTGGCATCGTGACCCGATCCGAAGCCGGCCCGTTACGTGGATCCCCCGATCCGCCGACGAATGCCGATGCGCTTTTACCGGACCGTGGAACACACACCGATAGCATGACCGAACGCGAGGCGGAGGACTGGCTGATCCGGTATCTGGTCGTGATGGTCGTGGCCGCGACCGCGCTTCTGCTGCTCATCTACGGGCTCGTGTTCCAGCCGAGCGTCGCGTTTGTCGCGGTCGCGCTCGTCGCACTCGCGGCCACCGCGGCCGTCGTCACGATCGATCTGCGGTCGTGGCGGATGGTGTAACGCGGTCCGGTTCGCTCCGACTGTTCCGTCGCCCTCCTACTCCCCGGTCTCGGCGAGTCGGGTTATCTCGGCGTCCGTGAGCGACAGCCCCGCGGCCGCGACGTTCTCGCGGAGGTGCTCGACGCTGGAGGTGCCGGGGATCGGGATCGTCACGTCGGAGTGACCGAGCAGCCACGCGAGCGCCACCTGCCGGGGCGTCGCGTCGTGGGCGTCGGCCACGTCGTCGAGCGCGTCACCGACCCCGTCCAGGTCGCCGGCGGCCAGCGGGTACCACGGGATGAACGCGATCCCGGCGTCCTCGCAGGCGCGGAGCACGGCCTCGTCCTCGCGGTTGGCGACGTTGTACTGGTTCTGGACGCTCGCGATCGACACCTGCTCGCGCGCCTCGTCGAGCTGCTCGACGGTGACGTTCGAGAGGCCGACGTGCCGGACGTGCCCCTCGTCCTTCAGCTCCGCGAACGCCGCCACGCTGTCGGCGAACGGCGTGTCCGGGTCCGGGCGGTGGAACTGGTAGAGATCGATCGTGTCGACGCCGAGGCGATCCTTGCTCGCGAGCACCTGGTTGCGGATGTAGTCCGGATCGCCGTGAGGGAGCCACTCGCCGTCGGCGTTCCGAAGTAGGCCCGCCTTGGTCGCGACGACTGCGTCGTCGACGACGCCGGCCTCCCGAAGCAGGCGCTCGGAGGTGCCCGGACCGTAGGAGTCGGCCGTGTCTACGAAGTCGACGCCGTGGTCGACGGCCGCCCGCGCCACCGAACGAGCGTTCTCCTCGTCGTCGGGCGCGCCGATGATGCCCTCGCCACACAGCCGCATCGCGCCGAAGCCCAGTCTGTTCACCGTCGTCTCGCCGTCCAGGTCGAACGTTCCCGCGTCGGCCGCGGTCGGAGTCTCGCTCATGTGTTACCACCGACGGCCGCCGGGCGGAAAGTCGCCACGGCAGCGGCGGCTGGCGTGTCCCGATCGACGCTGGCACACCGCGACCCGGCCCGAAACCCCCTCACGTCGGCCCGGAATGTCCTCATGCCGGTCCGAGGTATCCCCACGCTTGCAGACGGTCGCCGTCACCGTTGATCCACCGCTCGCCGATGTCGTCGCGGTAGTACATGTTGGGCATCACGATGTCGTCGATCCGGTCGTATGCTTGTTCACGTGCGGCGTGCATCGTGTCCCCCTTGCCGGTCACGACGATGGGCATTCCGTTGTCGCCCGCCGCACGCCACTAGCCATCAATCTTCTTCGCATCTTCGAGATGGATCCCGGCGCGGCTGTCCGTCTCGAACACCACGGCTGCATTCCGAGAGTTCTCATCGTACGTCTTCTCGTCGTCGAACGGGAACGGCGGCAGGACGATCCGTACGCCGATCTGGTACCCGTCGTGCACCTCGACTCCTGGGTCATTACCGTGGGCGAGATCGTAGAAGAACTCACCAGTAGAGGACTCAATGGACTCTTCCTGCAGCGCAATCGTCGGGTACCCGAACCGCGGTGTGAACTCCAGCGGATAAATGCCGTTCTCGTTCACGATGCAGTTGATGTCGATGCTCCCAACGTAGCCTTCGTTGGCGAGCCAGCCTTCCAGTTTGCCGAAGGTCTCTTCGAATAATCTGTTCTGGCTTGCCCAGAACATCGATGTCCCCATTTCGCCGGTCTGTGGCCCGATGTTTCCCGGGAACAATTTCTTATGTTCGAAATTGAAATTGACCTGGTCGATGAACTCGTTGCCGTTGAAGAACCCGCAGATAGCGACTTCGACGCCCTCGACTTTCCGCTGCAGCTGGAACCCCTTCATCCGGTGCCCCCACGCCTTCTTGTAGGCTCTCAGCACCTCAACGACGTCACTACCGTCATCCTCGTTCCCGACGTAGAGGAGCCGTTTGACGTTCTGGACCTCGCCGAGCGGCTTGATCACGTACGGGGCAGGGTTCTCTTGTACGTGCTGTATCCCCGCGTCGAAACTATCGAAGATGTGGTGCTCGACGGTATTCACACCGTGGTCTTCGAGGATCTCCATCGCATACCCTCGGTCCTCCTCGAGATGGTCGGTGTTGGGCGTCCCACCGACGACGGCTTTCCCCTGCTCTCGGAGTTCCCGCGCGAGTTCGCCGGTACCGATATCGGAGCCGACCCAGATGTCGTCGAAGACAATCACGTCGGCCCACCCGACCTCCGCGCGCCAGTCGTCCGTCTTCGGGACGAAGCCGTCGCCGATCTCCCGGTCGTCCTCGGCCTCGATGTAGTACTTCACGTCGTGGCCCTCCCGGTGGACCTGCCACGCGAGGTCCGCGATCAACGCGGCGTCCGCGGAGACGAACAGGAATCTGTGGGCGTCCATGGTGGGTTGCCGTCGGCGGCGAACTAATACCCGCCGGAGCGAACGGAAGCGGGATCTCCCTCGTCACGTCAGCACGTGACACGGCGTTCGGAAGCCGATCCGTTTTTGACTGACTGGCCAGTTAGCTTTGGTAGACCCAAATTCGGGGCGTTTCACCACCCTCACCTCGTTCACGATGACCACAGACAAGGACACACGAACGGCGTTCATGGAGGCGACGTACCGCGCGCTGTGTACGCACGGGTACGCCGACCTCACCATGCAGGACATCGCCGACCAGACGGACAAAAGCAAGGCGGCCCTCCACTACCACTTCGACGGCAAGGACGAACTCTTTCGCGAGTTCCTCGAATACCTCCACGAGGGATTCCGCGAGGACATCCGGGATCATCCGGAGGGTACGCCCGCCGAGCGACTGGTCGCGCTCGTTCGTCGGGTGCTCGATCCGATGGACGACGAATCGGACCAGCAGTTCAACACGGCGTTCATGGAGATCAAAGCCCAAGCGCCGTACCGCGAGGGGTACCGGGAGGTGCTCCGACAGTTCGACGACGACCTCCACGACGAGGTGTCCACGCTCGTCGCCGAGGCGGTATCGACGGGGCAGTACGACGACGACACAGACCCCGACGAGATAGCCGACCACGTGCTCACCTACATTCACGGCACGTGGACGCGTGCGGCGGCGATCGGTGCGGACGTGGTGGTGGTGCGCGAACATCTCGTCGAGGACATCCTCGATCTGCTCGTCGAGGAGGCGTCCGTTCCGGTCTCGGCGGAGACGGTCGATCGGCGGGCCATCGACGACGATCCGACGGAGATGGCGACGGACGACGGCGAGGAGTCGGGTGACCGAGACGACTCCGAGGGCGGAGGTGTGCCGGTCTGATGGGCATCGGAGACACGATCTCGCTGGTGTTCAAGGGGCGAGAGGAGTTCGAACTCACCGAGGGGAACATCGGCAAACCGCTGTTTTACCTCTCGGTACCCATCGTCGTCACGAATCTGCTGCAGACGGCGTACAACCTCGCGGACACGCTGTGGCTCGGTCGCTACTCCACGGAGGCGCTCGCGGCCATTTCCTTCGCGTTCCCGATGGTGTTCCTGCTGTTCTCGTTGGGTATGGGGGTCACCGTCGCTGGGTCGGTGCTCGTCGCACAACACGTCGGCGCGGACGAGGATGCGGAGGCGAAGTACGCCGCCTCACAGACCGTCTCGTTCGCGGTTATCGTCTCGCTGATCCTCGGTGCCGTCGGCTACTTCGTCGTCGGCGACCTGCTGGGTCTGCTCGGGGCGTCGCCCGACGTGCTCCCGCTGGCGACCGACTACATGCGCGTCATCTCCTCGGGACTGGTGTTCATGTTCGGGTTCTTCGTGTTTACTGCCCTCATGCGCGGCTACGGCGACACGATCACCCCGATGCTGGTGATGCTGCTGACGGTCGTCGTCAACATCGTCATCGACCCGTTCCTCATATTCGGGTGGTGGATATTCCCCGAACTCGGCGTCGCGGGCGCGGCCTACGCCACCATCTTCTCGCGGGCGCTGGCGTTCGTCGTCGGGATGGCGATCATGCTCCGCGGAACGCGCGGCGTGCAGATCTCCCCACGCGACATGGTACCGAACCTCACCTACGCTCGCAAGATCGTCCGAATCGGGGTTCCGGCGTCGATCGAGGGCACCGGCCGATCGCTGTCGGTGAACCTGATGCTCGTCATCGTCGGGCTGTTCCCGACGACGGTCGTCGCCGGCTACGGGATCGGCGTCCGGGTGTTCTCGGTCATCTTCCTGCCGGCGATCGCCGTCGCTCGCGGCGTCGAGACGATGACGGGCCAGAACATCGGCGCTGACAAGCCCGACCGGGCGGCGACGGCCGCCGGCCTCGCCGCCAAGACCATGTTCGCGATCCTCGGACTGCTGGGCGTCGTGACGATCCTCGCGGCGCGACCCATCGCCGCCGTGTTCACCGCCGACCCGGCCGTTGTGACGGTCACGGCCGACTTCCTGCGATGGGTCGCGCCGACGTTCGGATTCATCGGCGTGATGCGCGCGTACACCGGGAGCTTTCGGGGTGCCGGCAAGACGATGACCGCCGCGGCCATCTCCGTGACGATGCTCGGGGTCATCCGACTCCCGGTCGCGCTGGGGCTCGCGCGTCCGGACATCGCCGGGCTTCCGATCCCGTCGCTCGGCTCGACCGGGATCTGGATTTCCTTCGCCGTCTCGAACGCCGCCGGCGCGATCATCGCGTACCTCTGGTACCGCCGCGGGACCTGGCGCGACGCCGACCCTCGCGGACAGACGCCGATCGACGGCGAGGACGGCGACGAGCAGGCGGACTCCGCGGCCGTCCCCACCGACGACTGAGCGGCCGCTATCGGCCCCATCGCCGTCTACCTGGCTGACAGGCGACGCCCGCTGGGGATCGAACGCGAGCGTCGGCCGTCGGAGAACGCGGCCGGACGCGGTCGATCCTACCCGCGAGACTGGGCGTCGCACACCCGCGTTCGCCCCGCGGTTACCGTTCCGTGATGTGGGCTCTGGCTCCGGTATCCGTGATAAACTCTCGCCGGTCGAGAGGACCTCCCGACGGCATCGGTATTGCGTTCACGTGCCCGGAGATGGTCCGACTCTCACGAATACCGTACGGATAGCACGAGAACGGACGGCTCCGACGCTAACGGTGGAACCGTTTTTCGGCCACCGCACGGAACGTACGGCTATGAGCGCACGGAGTGGCGACGGGCAAGACGAGGGCGACGAGCGCGTGTGGCTCGTCGAGCGCACCTACGGCGACGACGAACTGAACCTGATAATCCTCGTGTACGCCACGGCGGACGGCGAGGGATACTTCAGAAAGGAGCGCGCCCTCACGAGCTTCGACGACGAGCGGGAGACGCCGGTGTCGCTGTCGGTGCCAGCAGACGAGTTGGGTGGGACCGATGACCGTGACCGCGAGCGGTACGCCGCGGAGGCGACGCGGATGGCCGAGGTCCACGACCCGGACGACACCGTCTGACCGGCGGGTGCCACCGGTTCGCCCTGCATGACCGCTCCCGACGGACTCTTGCGGCCCCGCCGACTACCGAACGGCGATGACCGACGACGTGGCGGAGCGCGACGACGGCGACAACGATGACGACGGAGGTGTCGGCGGCGGCGACAGCGTGACCGGCGGCGACGACCCAGCGATCGACACCTTCGGCGTCGGGATCCACGTCGCCCCCGAGGAGTTCCGGTTCGTCGTCCACGTGCCCTCGGACATCGACTCCGGATGGCGCGACCCCGAGTCGTTTCAGCGACGGATCGAGCGCGTGACCTGGGAGACGCTCGACCGCGAGGGGACGCTCCGGGCGGTCGCGCGGACGACCGACGAGGGCGAGACCGTCACGCTCGGTACGGTGTCGATGCGTCCCGACGGAGAAGTCGTGTCGCGATCGCTGTCGTCGCCGGCGGATCCCGCTGAGGAGTGACCCCCTCGACCGGACGGGCCGACCCGCGTCAGTCCTCGATGTCGTCCAGTACCGCGCCGACGGCGTCGACGAACGCGGGATCGTACTCGGTGAGGTCGTATCGGGTCGCCGCAACGGTGTCGCCCCAGACGCCGAGCGCGCCGACCGCGACCAGTCCGCGGAGGCTCGCACCGAGCGTCCGCGGCGTCGTCTCGGGGTCCGGCAGCGCCGCGTGGATCTGCTTGGACTGCGGGTACGTCATTTCGACGGCGGCGAGTCCGCGCCGCGCCTCGCGCCAGTACCGGCGGAGGTAGCCGAAGTTCGTGGGATCGGTCTCACGGAGGTGCGAGACGAGTCGGTCGGCGAGCGCTCGGTCTGCGGCGGCGTCGGCCGTCGGGAGCCGTCGGAACAGCGCAGCGACGACCGGACCGTCGCCGGCGACGACGGCGTGGAGTTCGACGCCGAACTCGGCGGCCACGCAGAGGAGGTCGTCGACGACCGCGTCGGGGTCGGCGTCGGCCGGCAGTAGCACGCCGGGGTCGTCCACGATCACCGACCCGCCGGAGGCGGGATCGACGACCGAGAGCAGGTCGTGAAGGGTCGAGGCGGGGTCGTCGACCGGGGCCTCGACGGCCGACAGCATCACGTCGCCGACGCGGCGCGTCGACGGTGCCGTCGAGGCGCTCGCGCCGCGTACGGTGTCGTCGACGCTCACGAGACATCGCGTCCCGCCGGGCCCGCTGCCCGCCTCCAGGCGGGCGTGCCACGCGTCGACGGTTCCGTCGGCGACGAACGCGACGTGGTCACCGCCCGCCGTCGTGGCCGCCGCCGCCAGCGACTCAGCGTCGGCGTGGAGCGCGCCGACCGCGTTCGCCCTCCCCGTTCCGGTCATGTACGTAGAAATCAGCACGAACGCAGGCATAAATTTACTGGAGAGATTATCGGATTCGATTGCGCTTATGCGCCCGGAGGCCGTCGGGGCGACACACGATGGGCGAGCCACCGACCCCGGACGCTCCCGTCTGGACCGTGCAGACAGCGGCCATCGAGCACGCCCTGACCGTCGGTGAGTCGCCTCGCGCGCTGGCGCTCGCTGGCGCGCTCGACCCGCTCCGCTCGGGCGTCGCGAGCCGCGACTCCGCCGCGGGCGACCCCGACCGACGCGCTCCGGCGATGACCGCGCTGTCGACGGCGCTTTCGGCGCTGATCGGGATTCACGTGCGGGAAGCCGCGGCGGAGTCCACCGACGGGTCAGTCGCCGGCGATCCGGTGTCGGCGTCGAGTCCGCGACCCGAGGTGCCGGAACTCGCGGTCGTCGATCCGGACGCCGTTCACCGCGGTCAGGCCGCGACTCGGCGGCCCGCGGTCGTCGGCGCGGCGGTCGCAGTCGAGCGGTTCGGCGTCGCGCCCGAGCGCGCGGCGACCCTGGCCGAGTGTTCCCGGGACGCCGTCGAGGGGGCAGTCGCCGATCGGTCGGCGACCGCCGATGTCTCGGACGACCCTCAAGACCTCGAGTGACCGCGTTGCGGCGGCCGCGGAGACACCCGGCTTTATAAACCGTCGGTTTATAAGTGGGGACGAGGAACGACGACGCATGACGGACCCGGCAGAATCCATCGAGATTCAGAACGTTGTAGCATCGACGGGGATCGGGCAGGAGCTCGATCTCGAAGCGCTGGCGGAGGACCTTCCGGGGGCGGACTTCAACCCGGACAACTTCCCGGGGCTGGTCTACCGGACCCAAGAGCCCAAGGCGGCGGCGCTGATCTTCCGCTCGGGCAAGATCGTGTGCACGGGTGCCAAGAGCATCGACGACGTGCACGAGGCCCTCGGGATCATCTTCGAGAAGCTCCGCGGACTGAAGATTCCGGTCGAGGACGATCCGGACATCACCGTCCAGAACATCGTCTCGTCGGCCGATCTCGGTCACCAGCTCAACCTCAACGCGCTGGCCATCGGGCTGGGGCTGGAGGACGTTGAGTACGAGCCCGAGCAGTTCCCCGGCCTCGTCTATCGGATGGACGAGCCGGACGTGGTGATCCTCCTGTTCGGCTCGGGGAAGATCGTCATCACGGGCGGGAAGCGTACCGACGACGCCGAGGAAGCGGTCGAGGAGATCGTCGACCGAATCGAGGCGCTCGGCCTGCTCGGCTAGGCTGAAATCGGGGAAATCGGTATATATCAGGAACCCGCATACGGCGACATAGTGGCTTCCCGACAGGGCGCCGCCGACGCCGCGGACTCGTCGGCGCACACCGGTCGCGGCGGCTCGTCCACGAACACCCGGGCGCGCGCCCGCTCGCCCAGTCTCCCCGAACGGGGGCGAGACGTCTCTGCCCCTCCCGATCGCGACCCGTCGCGGTACGCGCAGACGGACCACTTCAGACGCCGGCTGCGTCAGCAGGGTCGCTACATCACCCTCCCGACCGCCGGCGACGCGATCAGAAACGGCCAGCTTCGCTGGAACTCCACGGACGGCTGGCGCTTCGCCGTCGTCCGCGACGGCGTCCGGTTCGTCGTCGTCGTCGGCGACACCGACACGCCCTCCCCGGTGCTCGTGACCGGGTGGACCGAGATCGCCGACTGGGACGAAGCGCTCGCCTCCGACCGCTGGAGCGAGTGCGACGTGCACACGATCCGGCTCAGGGCGGCGCTGTCCGAACACAAGGGCAGACAGATCCCCGGTCGGATCCGCCCCCGCATCGTCACCCGCCCGTTCGAGGTGAGCGGCCACCGCGTCGTCACCGCCGCCGGCGACGGCCACGTCGAGTGCGACGACTGCGGCGCGCGGTTCCGCTCGAAGCGGGAGCTGTGTGAACTCCCCTGCGACCGTCGGTAGCCGCGGCGCGCGCTCCCCGGTGTGCGCCCCGGCGGAACGCGGCGCATTTACGCGCCGGCGACGTATCGGCCGGCGATGACGGACGATCCGGGAGCCGACGGCGACGACGGCAGCGGGGGACCCGTCGGCGACGCGCGAGACCCCGACGGCGACGTGCAGACCCCTGACGGCGACTTCACGATCGACGCCTTCTACGACGCCGTCGAGGCCGCGGAACGTCCCGTCCTCACCGCCTCGCGGGTCGCCCGGGAGACCGATCGCAGCCAGGCGGCTGCCCGCGAGGCGCTGGACGCGCTCGCGACCGAGGGGGCCGTCGAGCGCGTCGACGTCGAGAGCGATCCGGTGATCTACTACCCGAGTACCTGGGGCGACCTCGCCGCCCGCGAGCGGGTCGTCATGTTTCCGACGCGACGACAGATCGTCGTCGACCAGCCGACGCAGTACACTCGGGCGATGCTGGCCGACTTCGCGCACCTCCTGGACTCGACCGGGACCGACCCCGGTACGCGAGGGTACCTCTATGAGATCCGCCAGGAGGACGTCTGGGCGGCCCCGTTCGACGACTGCTCGGAGCTGATCGCGCGGATGCGCTCGGTGCTCCCGCGGCGCTCCCCCCACCTGGAGGAGTGGGTCGAGAACCAATGGAAGCGCGCTCGGCAGTTCCGCCTGCGGACCCACGAGGACGGCTACGTCGTGCTCTCGGCCGATCGCGAGGAGCTGATGGGCAACGTCGCCCGACAGAAGCTCGACGAATCCGTGTTGCAGGCGGACCTCTCGGACACCGAGTCGTGGGTGAACGACGAGGCGATCGGTCGCGTGAAGCGCGTGCTGTACGAGGCGGGCTATCCCGTCGTCGACGACCGCGACCTCGAGTCGGGCGAGCCCCTGGAGGTGACGCTGGAGGCCGACCTCCGGGCGTACCAGACCGACTGGGTCGAGCGCTTCCTCGACCAGCGCGCGGGCGTGTTCGTCGCGCCGCCCGGGTCGGGCAAGACCGTCGCGGCGATCGGCGCGCTGACGGCGGTCGGCGGGGAGACGCTGATTCTCGTCCCCTCGCGGGAACTCGCTGCCCAATGGCGCACGGAACTGCTGGCCCACACCGACCTCGACGACGAGGATATCGGAGAGTACCACGGCGGTGAAAAAGAGATCGCGCCGGTGACGATCGCCACCTACCAGACGGCCGGAATGGACCGCCATCGGTCCCTGTTCGACTCCAGGGAGTGGGGGCTGATCGTGTACGACGAGGTTCAACACGTGCCGGCCGACGTGTACCGACGGTCGGCGGACCTCCAGAGCAAACACAGGCTCGGGCTGTCGGCGACCCCCATCCGCGAGGACGACCGCGAGGAGGAGATCTTCACCCTCATCGGCCCGCCCATCGGCACCGACTGGGGCGCGCTGTTCGACGCCGGCTTCGTTCAGGAGCCGGAGGTGGAGATCCGGTACGTCCCGTGGCGCGACGAGGCGGCGCAAAACGAGTGGGCCAGCGCCGACGGCCGCCAGCGCCACATCGCGGCCGCGCGCAACCCCGCGAAGATCGACGAGATCCGTCGCCTGCGCGAGCGCCACGGCGACCTGAGGGCGCTCGTGTTCGCGGACTACCTCGACCAGGGCGAGCGGATCGCAGACGCGCTCGGCGTCCCGTTCGTCTCCGGAGAGACCCGCCACCACGTCCGCCAGCGCCTGTTCGAGGAGTTCCGCCAGGGCGAGCGCCGGACGCTCGTCGTCTCGCGGATCGCCGACGAGGGGATCGACCTGCCGAACGCCGAACTCGCGATCGTCGCCTCCGGACTCGGCGGGAGCCGGAGACAGGGCGCACAGCGGGCCGGTCGGACGATGCGCCCCGCCGGATCGGCGCTGGTGTACGTCCTCGCGACGCGGGGGACCAGCGAGGAGGACTTCGCCCAGCGGCGGATGAACCACCTCGCCGAGAAGGGCGTCCGGATCACCGAGCGAACGGTGGAGTGAGCCGGGCGCGTCGCCGGCGACGGAGTCTCGCGGCGGTGGAGTCAGCCGTCGAGCGGTGCGTCCGCGAACACCGATCCGCAGTCCTCGCACGCGACGATCGGGTCGTTCTCGTCGTCGGTCGCGAACCCCAGGTCGTCGCTCCCGCAGTCGGGACACGGCGCGGGCGTGTGCTCAGACCCGCAGTCGAGACACGAGAATCGAGGATCGTTCCCCTCCGTGTCGAGGCGGAGGCCGTCGTCGCCGCAGTCGGGGCAGGTCACCGGGACCCGGACGTCGTCGCTGTCGCGGGGCGCGCCGAGCGCGAGCGCGACGAGGTCGCCGTCGCCGGCGTTGCTACCGGACTGGTACTCGCCCGGCGCGAACCGGACAGCCTCGCCGGCCTCGACGCGGACACCGCCCTCGAGCGTCTCGAACCGCGCCGCGCCCGCGACGACGACGAACACCTCCTCCTGGTCGGCGTGCGCGTGGAGGCCGCCGGGGAACCCACCGCCGGGTTCGATCCGGTATCGGTTGACGGCGACGTGTTCGGTTCCGAGTTCGCCACCGAGGCGGACGGTCTCGGTCGCGTCGTCGAACGCGACGCGATCCACGTTCACTCGCCTCCGGACTCCTTGTCGTCCGCGAACTCGGGTTCCCCCCACCTGTCGTCCGGATCGACGGGGTCGACCGCGTGGTCGATCTGTTCCTCGGAGAAGTCGGCCTCGTGGACCAGCATGTTCAGTCGCTGCCAGCGCGCGCTCTGCTCGTCCTCGCCCTCGGGGCCGACGCGCGCGCCGTGGGTCTTGAAGAACTCGCCGTCGCGACCCAGACGGCTCCCCTCGCCGGTGTGTTTGTCGAAGGCGACGTCGTACTCCCCGCCCGGTTCGAACTCGCCGACGGGGAAGTCGACGGCCGGTTTGTCGTCGGAATCGCGAGCCTGCACGCGGGCGTCGGCGGCGTTGCGGAAGAACTCGTCGGCGTTGGGGGACTCCCGCGAGGAGGCGGCACGGGCACACGCGAGCGCGGCGTGAACGGCGCAGATCCGGCCGCGCCACTCGCCGGGCTCCCAGCGCTCGGTCGCGAGTTCCTCGTAGCGCTCCACGAGCAGCGCCACGTCCTGGCCGGCGCGCAGGTCCTCGACGACGTACAGGTGGAGGCGGTCCCAGAGGTTCCAGGCGAACCCCGACCGGGCCAGTTCCCACGCGGCCCACGCCGCCGCCTCCTCGTCGGAGCGGCGGACGGCCTTCTGGAGCAGGCTCGACACCGCATAGCGGCTGTAGCCGCCGTCGGTCTCGTCGGCCGCCTTCGGCTCGCCGAAGTCGTTGGTTCCGTCGGCGTCGGGGTCGCGGTCGGACAGTTCGCCGTCCGCGCCGAACGTCGCCTGTCGGTGCTCGTCTTCGGCCATACTCGCGGGTGTTCGTCGCGGGCGATAAACCCCGCGACGGGACCGTGGTTTCGCGTGACGAACCGGGATCGAATGGGAACCCTTAAGTCCGAATCGGCGGGTATTCGATACTGTATCCGGGTTTAGCTCAGCCTGGTAGAGCAGCCGACTGTAGATCGGCTTGCCCCCCGTTCAAATCGGGGAACCCGGACGTTCTGTCGCCGTCACAGCGAGGGAGCGGAGCGACCGAGCCGACGGCGACGAGGCCAATCCGTGACCGATTTGAGCACGGAAGACGCGCGCAGCGGAGCGAGCACGTCTTCAGGAGTTCAAATCGGGGAACCCGGACTTTTCGCGGCACATCGCGAGCGAACGGAGTGAGCGAGCCGTGCCGCGTGAACCCCTTCGTGAGTCGATTTGAACAGACGAGTCGCATCGCACCGTCGATCGGCGACCCGCCCGCCCGGAGCGAACCGAATATATAACCGTTTTCCCGAGTTGTCGAGTCGACAGGTTCCTGTAGCAGTTGATACGTGTCGGTACTGATCCCCTAGCCGTGAGCGACAAACTCACGCGTCGCCGCGTTCTCGCCGGCGGCGCAACGGCCCTCCTGGCATCGGTAGCCGGCTGTAGCGGCGCGACGCCGTTCGTCGGCAAGCGGACCGAACGAACCGAAACGATCGCCGTCGACGGCGCGTCCTCGCTCGCCGTGCGCACCGATCTCGGCGACGTGAGCATTCAGACCGCCGACCGCGACGACATCGACGTACGGATCGTGAAGCAGGCGAGTTCGGTCACGGCCGACCTCTCGGACCTCTCCTTTCGCGTCGACCGCGCGGGAGAAGAGCTCCTCCTCTCCTCGGAGTTCACCGGGGACACCGAGTTCTTCGGCGGGCAGCCGTCGATGTCGCTCGACGTGACTCTTCCGGAGTCGCTTCAGGTCTCGTCGATCCGCAGCAGGGTCGGCGACGTGACCGCCGAGGGCGTCGCCGGCGACCTCGACGCCGAAACCGACACCGGCGACCTCCGCCTCCGAGGGGTCTCGGGGGCCGTCCGCGCGACGGCGTCGGTCGGCGACGTGGTCGTTGAGCGTCCGGACGCGATCGAGCGCGTGACGGCGAGAACCGGCGACGTGACCGTCGACGTGCCGACGGTCGACGCCGACACGACGATCAGCTCGCGGACGGGCGACGTGTCGGCCGCCGTGACTCCGGAGGCCGACGCCGACCTCACCGCGCGAACGGACACCGGCGACGTGTCGGTCGACGGACTCCCGCTGTCGGATTCGACCCGCACGGACGAACTCGTGACCGGTACGCTCGGCTCGGGCGGTCCCTCCCTCGACATCGAGACCCGAACCGGCGACGTATCGGTGTCCCCGCTGAACTGAGCGACAGCTCCCCCGCTTCGGCCCTCCCCCTCTCCGGTCGCTCTCCCGCGTCCGCTCGTCCTCTCGCTTTCCCTCGCTTTGCCTCGGCCCGTCCCCCGCATCCTGCTCTCGCCGGTCCGTGGTCGATCGTCGACGTACGGCCAGCGACGCGGCCCGTCTAGTCGACGGTCGTCATCCTCGAGAAGTCTCCGCCCGACGACAGTTGGGCGACGGAAGCGGCGAAGAGGCCGCGAGGTGACGGCGAAGAGGCACGAGGAAGCGGCGAAGAAGTAACCAAGGATCGCGAGAAACCGCGATCGGGGGGAGGGCCGATGGTCCGCGGGGGAGGGCTCGGGGATCGCGCGACCCCGGTGTGTCGGGTGCTCAGGGATCCGTCGTGGCGTCGTGGTCGTCGGCCGCCCGGCCGTCGGCGAGCGTCGCCGTGACGACGGCCGAGACGCGGCCGAGGAGGTTCGCGGCGTACAGCGTGAGCAGTCCCACGACGACGCCGACGCCGGCGGCGGCGAGCGCGCGTGCGAGCGTGTCGATCCGGTAGACGCCGAGCCGGTAGTCGATCCGGAGGAACTCGCCGTACGCCAGCGGCGCGGCGAGCAGGCCCCAGGTGAGCGAGAACCCTGTCGACAACACGACGAGGGCGACGATGCCCAGCGCCATGCGCCAACAGAGGTACAGCAGTCCCGTCCACGTCTCGCGGGCGAACACGAGTTGCTTGCAGAACTCCGCGACGCCGAGTTCCCGAGAGGGGAACCACGGCGACACCTCGACGCCGAGCAGGCGGCCCGTCAGCGTCGCGTCCGCCCAGACGACCGCGACCGCCAGTAACAGCGTGGCCACCACAGCGACCGGCGCGAGGATCGTGACGCTCAGCCCCAGCGACAGCGAGCCGGCGATCGGGAACACGACCAGGTAGCCGATCCCGATCGGGACTGCCAGCAGGAGGTACAGGAGGCTTCGGTACGTGCGGGGGTCGAGGGGCGCGCTGGCGAACGAGGCCGTCGAGCCCGGAGGGTCGGTTGTCGTCATGCGGCGATCGCGGCCTCGGTCCGAACGACCGTATACCCGGAGCGCCGCCTGTTCGTCCGACGGACCGTCGAAGGATATTAATACGAGATCGATCCGGTCCGGGTCAGGTGCCGTCCAGCGAGTAGATCAGCGCGAGCAGGCCGACGACGTTCGCACAGAGCACCGCGAGCAGCGTCGTCGCGTCGTCGAGGCCGGCGAGCGGCGCGAGGCCGTAGCTGATGCAGAAGGGAGCGACGGCGACGAACGCGATGCCGACGGCGAGGTAGCGCATCGTCGCGCTGTCGTGCCGGCGGTATCCCCGGTAGGCGACGGCGGTGACGGCTGTCCCGGCCAGCGCCGTCGCCGCGGCCGTCGCGAACAGCACCGTCGCGGCGTCAACGGCGGTCATAGATCACCCCCAACACGAGCAGGAGCCCGATCAGTTGACAGCCGGTCACCGCCAGCGAGCGGAGCGTCGGGTCCGTCTCCGGGAGGTTCGACAGCACGAGCCTGAGCAGGATCGGCACCGTCGTCACGAGCACGAGGCCGACACCGAGCAGGAGCCTGCGTCGGCCGCCGGTGTCCCGGTAGCCGTCGTACAGCCTGCGCGCGAGATACAGCGAGAGCACCGTCGCGACGAACAGCGCGGCGAACACCAGAAGCACGACAGTCGGCGACCCGCCGGTGGCGGCCTGGATCGGGGTCGCGAACGCGGCGGGCGCGGGGAGTTCGGTGGAGAGCAGTCCTGTCATTTGAACCCCTCGTAGAGCCTGGTGAAGCGGTCGGCGGCGTCCTGCTCGGGCCGGTCGACCGTGATCTCGAAGCCGGTCTCTGACAGCTCGAGGTGGACCGCCCGGACGCTGGCGCGGTAGGTCTTGTAGTGGTGGCCGTCCGGGTCGAGTTGCTGTTCGTCCTCCAGGAGGCCCGCGTCCTGGAGGCGCTGTACCCTGCGGTACACGGTCGAGGAGTCGGCGTCACACGCCTCGCTCAGCGTCTCGACCGACTTCGTGTCGCCGTAGGTCTCCCGGAGGATCGTCCGCGCGTACTCGTCGCCGAGGAGGTCGACGATCCCGTCGCCGTCGTCCTCGGCCATCGTCACAGGTGTCTCGATGACCCACGAAAAGCGTCCCGAATCGGCTGTCGGTAGCGACACATCGCCTGCGACTTCCCGGTGGATTCGGGTAAACACGGGGCCGCGGTTGCAGGCTGGCCGGATCGACCCGAACGTTTATGATCGGTGCTCGGACAGCTTCGATCGCATGTCGCGAAGCGCGAGCGTCCGACTACGACGCGGGGTCAGGTCGTTTCTCGCGTCGCCGTTGCGCCCGCAGACGTATCTCAATCTGCTGTACCTCTCGCTTGCGGTCCCGCTGGGATTCGCGTACTTCATGCTACTGGCGATCGGGGTTCCGATCGGTCTCGGGCTGGCGGTCGTCGTCGTCGGGATCCCGCTGCTCGTGCTGGTGATCGCGGTCTCGCTCGGCCTCGCGACCGTCGAACGACGCCTCGCGACGTTCCTCCTCGGCGTCGACATGGATCGTGACACCGGTCGGCTCGACGCCGACTCCCGGCGCGAACGGATCGTCGCGGTCGCCACCGACCGGGATACCTGGACGGCGCTCGTGTACTTGCCGAGCAAACTCCTCCTCGGGGTGGCGTCGTTCACCGTCATCACTACCGTGGTGACGACCGGTGCTAGCCTCCTGTTGGTTCCGCTGTACTACGATCAGCCCGGCCTGTACGTCGGCGTCGTCACCGATCGCCCGGTCGAACTCCACCCCGCGCTGTACTTCGGTTGGAACCGACTGCTGGTCGGCTACGAGACGGTGTTCCGGGTGGAGGCCTGGCGAGTCACGACCCTCGGCGAGGCGCTCGCGGTCGCCGCGGTCGGCGCGTTCGTCGTGCTGGCCGGCCTGCAACTGCTGAACTGGCTCGCACGGCTGTCGGGATGGTACACCCGAGTCATGCTCGGGGACACCTACGACGTGATCGGCGCGACCCGTCGCGCGCTCGACCGCGGGACCCGCGGCGCGTAGGAACGGCGAGACACGCCATCACGAGATCACCGCTACTCGCGACCGCCCCAGATCCGTTTGTCCTCGACGATGGAGACAGTCATCGGCTCGCTGACCTCGATCTGACACGAGAGTCGCGGGTACCCGAACCGCTCCGCCAGGCGGTCGTGCCAGTGATCGGAGCCGGGCCCCTCGAGCACGCGGACGCCGCACGTGGCACACAGTCCGCGTCCGCCGCAGTTCGCTCGGGCCGTCACGGCCGCGTACGGAGAGCAGTCGACCCCCGTCCCCGTCTCCGCGTCGGCCGCGAGGAGCGCGTCCCGGAGGATCGTTCCGCGCTCGACTCGCACCGTTGCCTCGCCGTCGGCGTGTCGGACGCGGATCGGTACCCGGTCGGCCGCCGAGTCCGTTCCGTCCGCCCCGTCGACCGGCTCTGTCGCATCGGCTTCACCGGCCTTATCGGTCGCGTCAGTCACACCGGATACACGGTTCGAGGGGGCATAGAGGCGACGACGGCGACCGATCGAGATCGCCGATCGGACAGACACTTCTCCTCGCCGCCGGATCACGCGGGTATGACCGAACGGGAACTCGACGGGTCCGACTCCGGGTCGGCGTCTGAACGTGCGACGAACGGATCCGACGCACCGGCCGCGGTCGTCCTCGTCTCCGGCGGCATGGACTCGGCGACGACCGCGTACGAGGCACGCGAGCGCGGGCACGATCTCCACTTCCTGCACACCTCCTACGGACAGAACACCGAGTCCCGGGAGCGCGAGTGCGCGGAGGCGCTCCGTGCGGAGATGGGGGTCCCTGACGACCGCTATCTCCACATCGAGACGGATCACCTCGCACGCATCGGCGCGTCGTCGCTCACCGACGACGCGCTGGCGGTCGAGGACGCCGATCTCCGGAGGGGCGACGATACCGAGGAGGCCGACGGCGACGAGGACGGCGACGCCGACGAGATCCCCTCGTCGTACGTTCCGTTCCGCAACGCGAACCTCCTCTCGATGGCCGTCTCCTACGCGGAAGCCACCGACTGCGAGGCCGTCTTCGTCGGCGCACACTCGGAGGACTACTCCGGATATCCCGACTGTCGACCCGAGTTCTTCGACGCCTTCGAGACCATGGTCGACACCGGAACCAGGCCCGAGACGAGCATCGACATCGTCGTCCCGTTCGTCGAGAACTCGAAGACCGACATCGCGAGACGAGGCACGGACCTCGGCGTCCCCTACGAGTCGACGTGGAGTTGCTACCGCGAGGCGGCCCCCGCCTGCGGCACCTGCGACGCGTGCGCGTATCGCCTCCAGGCGTTCCAGCGTCTCGGGATCGACGACCCGATTGAGTACGAGGAGCGCCCGGACTACACCGTCGCCGACGCGGGAACCGAACGCGATTCCGGTACCGAGTGAGTCCGTCGAGGCGATCGGTCGCCTCGGGCGACCCTCGACCGCCGAATCTTCTTGTGTGATGACGGGGCCACAGTCGCCGTGACCTGACTCACGACCCGCGGGCGGTCAGCGGTCGAGCGACGACCCGCCCGCGTTCACGGCCGTCTGACCGGTTCGCCGCCGCCGGCCCGACGGGCCTCGTCCGTCGCCAGTTCGCCAGTCGCCGCTCGCACCGCCGCGACCGAGAACCGCAAGCGATACCCGGCGACCGCCGTAGCCTCAGCCGTGCCGACGCTCGCCGCCATCGACGCGCTGGAGGAGCGCGTTCCGCCGCTCGCCGGACTCGGCGTCGCCGTCGCCGCCGTCTCCACGAGCGCGATCCTCGTCGAGTGGAGCGGCGCGCCCAGCCTGGTCAAGGCGCTGTACCGGGTCGTGTTCACGGTCGCGCTGTTGCTCCCAGTAGCGCTCGCGCGGCCGAGCGACCGCGCCGCCTTCCGTCGGCTTCGCGGCCGCGATCTCCTGCTCGCGGTCGCCTCCGGCGTCGCGCTCGCGGTCCACTTCGCATCCTGGTTCGAGAGCCTGCGCTGGACGAGCGTCGCCGCCAGCGTGACCCTCGTCCAGGCGCAGCCGCTGTTCGTCGTCGCCGGCGCGTGGGCCGTGCTCGACGAGCGCGTCGGACCCCGGACCGTCGCCGGCATCGGGGTCGCGCTCGCGGGGATGGCCGTCATGAGCGTCGGCGACGCGCTACTGGGAGCGGCTCCGGCCGTCACGGGACCGGACCCGCTGTACGGCAACGCGCTGGCCGTGCTCGGCGCGGCCACCGCGGCCGCGTACGTCCTGCTCGGGCGCTCGCTGCGCCAGCGGCTCCCGCTGTTACCGTACGTCGTCGTGGTGTACGTCACCTGCGCGCTCGCGCTGCTGGCGGCGACGCTGGCGCGGGGGCACCCCCTCGTCGGCTACGGCACCGACGAGTGGCTGCTGTTCCTCGCGATGGCCGCCGGCCCGGGCGTGTTCGGCCACACAGTAATTAACTGGGCCCTCGCGCACGTCGAGTCGAGCGTCGTCTCCGTCTCGCTGCTTGGCGAGCCCGTCGGCAGCACGCTCCTCGCGGTGCTGCTGCTCGCGGAGTATCCCTCGCCGGTCACGCTGGTCGGCGGCGCGGTCGTCCTCGCCGGCGTCCTCGCCACCGCTCGTGCGCGGGGGTCGTGAGCGGCCGCGCCGTCACGGGTCACCCCGGCACAGCTCACCCCGGTACGGCCGTGCCGATAGGGGTCAGGTCGACTACTCCAGTAACTCTCTGGTCCGGCGGTGCCTGTACCGGAACATCGGCTCGAACCCGATCCATCCGAGCGGCGAGACCGCGCGACCGACCGGTCCGCCCGGCAGTTCGTACCGGACCTCGTCGTCGACGACCGTCTGGTCGCCGCTCTCGTAGAACCGGTGGGTGTGTTGCCACGTCGGGAACGGGCCCTCGGTCATCGTGTCGACGAACGTCGCCCGTCCGGCGTCGAGGTCCGCCTCCCGCTCCTCGATGCGTGACACCCACCGCTGCCGGGGGGCGACGCCGAACGGACGCATGCTCATCTCGATCGTCGTCCCGGTCGCGAGCACCTCCGGGTCCGGCTCGCCGTCCGACCCCGTGACGCGGTCGACTCGGAGGTTCATGAACCCGGGCGTAAGCGCCTCGAGTCCCTCGATTCGGGAGTGAAACTTCCAGACCTCATCGAGCGGCGCGTCGACGCGGACGCGACGGCGGTAAGTCGACATGGTCGAACGTGGGGCCACACGTTCAAACACGCATCGGCGGCGGAGAGAGGAGGGTCGCCTCGGCGTCGGACGGGCAGCAGTAGTTTCGGTGGTCAAAAGCGGCAGTCGTCTCGGCGGCGACGATCGGTCACCGAGCGACGGCGACCGCGACGGCACCGACGAACGCGCCCACGAGAAGGGCGGGTTCGGCGAGCGCGAACAGCGTCAGCGGGACCGCGGCCGCGACGGCGACGGCGACCGACAGCGTCGTCGGCGGGTGATACGTGTCGTCGTGCCGGCCGTTCGCCGGCGATCGGGGATACATCGTCCTGTGTTGGAGGGTCGGTCGTCGGTCGATCCGGGGGCGCATCGCCCCTCGACTCACGCATCAGCCGAGTCACACTTGAACGTGAGCCAGCCGTGTCAACACACCCCGCGCCTTCCGGCGACACACGGCCGTATCGGTGGCTTTTACGACCGCTCCCTCCGAGGCGTCGCGTATGAGCGAGGACACCGACGAGAGCCAGGAGTTCCGCACCGAGTCCGACAGCCTCGGCGAGATGCAGGTGCCGGCGGACGCCTACTGGGGCGCACAGACCCAGCGCGCCCTCGAGAACTTTCCCATCAGCGGCGTCAGCTTCGGCCGCCGGTTCGTCCGCGCGCTGGGCGTGGTGAAGAAGGCGGCCGCACAGGCCAACCGCGACCTCGGCCACCTCGACGGGGACACCGCCGCGGCGATCGTCGAAGCCGCCGACGAGGTCATCGCCGGCGAGCACGACGACCAGTTCCCGGTGGACGTGTTCCAGACCGGCTCGGGCACCTCCTCGAACATGAACGCCAACGAGGTCATCGCCAACCGAGCGGCGGAGATCATGGGCGCGGCGGTCGGCGACCGCGTCGTCCACCCGAACGACCACGTCAACTTCGGCCAGTCGAGCAACGACGTGATCCCGACGGCGATGCACGTCGCGGCGCTGGAGGCCGTCGAGAAGGACCTCGTTCCCGCGCTCGAGGAGCTGCACGCCGCGCTGGAGGAGAAGGAAGCGGAGTTCGACGGCGTCGTCAAGACCGGGCGCACCCACCTCCAGGACGCCACGCCCATCCGCCTGGGCCAGGAGTTCGGCGGCTACCGAACGCAGGTCCAGAAGGGGATCAAGCGCGTCGGCGACACCCGCTATCACCTCCGCGAGCTGGCGCTCGGTGGAACCGCAGTCGGGACGGGTCTCAACACGGATCCGGAGTTCCCCGAGCTCGCGGCCGAGTATATCTCCGAGGAGACGAACACGCAGTTCCGCGAGGCGGACAACCACTTCGAGGCGCAGGCGGCCCACGACGCCATGTCGGAGGCGCACGGCGCGCTCCGCACGGTCGCCGGGAGCCTCAACAAGATCGCCAACGACCTCCGGCTGCTGGCCTCGGGCCCCCGTAACGGTCTCGGCGAGATCGAACAGCCGGAGAATCAGCCCGGCTCGTCGATCATGCCCGGGAAGATCAACCCGGTCGTCGCCGAGGCGGTGAACCAGGTCCACAAGCAGGTCGTTGGCAACGACGCCGCGGTCTCGGCCGGCGCGGCCGAGGGCCAGATCGACTTGAACCTCTACAAGCCGGTGCTGGCCCACAACTTCCTTCAGTCGGCCGAGTTGCTCGCGAACGCGAGTTCGGTGTTCGGCGAGCGCTTCGTCGCCAAGCTGGAGGCGAACGAGGAGTACGCCGCCGAGCGCGTCGAGCAGTCGATGGCGCTGGCGACGGCGCTCAACCCCGCCATCGGCTACGACAAGGCAAGCGAGGTCGCCAAGACCGCCCTGAAAGAGGACAAGACCGTCCGCGAGGTGGTGCTGGAGAAGGGGTACCTCACCGAAGAGGAGGCCGACGAGGTGCTCGACCCCGAGTCGATGACCCACCGCGGCATTCTCGGCGAGGAGTAGCGCTCGCTCCGCGACGCCGGATCGATCCGTCCGCTCGTTCCGGGCGATCCCTCTTTTCGGTCGTATCAGTCCGCGTCCTCCTCCAGCCGTTCGTATCGGTCCGTGTAGCGCGCCTCACAGGTGGGACAACAGAAGTGGTGAAGCGACCCGCCGACGCGAGTGGCGACGCCCTCGTCGGTGACGTTGTTGCCGCACTCGTCGCACGTCAGCGCGAAGTCGGTCGCGGCGACGCTGGGCGTCCAGTCGGCGTCGTGGACGAGTTCGACCGAGTAGTCGTCGATCGCGTCGACGCCGACCGCGGTCTCGACCCACTCGCGGACGCTGTCGTCGGCGACCCGGAGGAACGCTATCACGTCGCCGTCGGCGGTCACGAACACGTGTTCGACGGCGTCGCTCTCGCGGACCCGGTCGGCGACCGCGTCGACGCCGCCGGGCGGGACCGAGAGGCGGACCAACACGGGCGTCCCGTCACGCAGGGTCGACCGGTCGACGTCGATCGTGAACCGTCGGATGACGCCCGATTCGCGCAGTCGCGAGACGCGGTCGGAGACGGCCGGCGGCGACAGGTCGACCGCCTCGCCGATCTCGCTGTACGAACGGCGGCCGTCCTCGGCCAGCAGTCGGAGGATCCGCGCGTCGGTGTCGTCGAGGTCGCGCATCGGCGGCGATACGATCCCGATGGTCAAGAATCCGGGCGACTGTCTCCCCCGCGTGCGTCACCGGGATCGACGGGCTGCGGCGGTCCCGTCAGCTTCCATCCCCGCCACGTCCGGGAGTTCGAACCGGGACGCTCGCGATCGGCGACTCGAGCCGCGACGGACCGGTACGTTCAATTCCTCGCGAGGTGACGTGGGAGGTATGCAGCAGCTCTCAGCACGAGCCACCGGTCGGGATCTCCTCCGGTGTCGCCG
Source organism: Halobaculum sp. CBA1158 (assembly GCF_021431925.1). NCBI lineage: Archaea > Methanobacteriati > Methanobacteriota > Halobacteria > Halobacteriales > Haloferacaceae > Halobaculum > Halobaculum sp. CBA1158. The sequence goes on from NZ_CP090371.1 coordinate 1,767,542, forward strand.
ATGCGGGTCGGAGTTTCCGGAGGGACGAGCGACCGAGGACGGGTGGCACTACACCTGTCCGGAAGACGGGTGCGACGCCGCCGGGATCGGCGAGGGGCTGAAGCGCCTCGAGTAGGGACGACCGCCGGATCACTCGCGGCGTCGTCGCGACCCGACTCACACCATTTTTCTCCCCGGCCGCCGCAGGTTCGCGCAATGACCGATCGCTCCTTCGATCCCGAGGATCTCGGCCTCGTGGCTGGACTCGAGATCCACCAGCAACTGGACACGGCGACGAAGCTCTTCTGCGACTCGCCGACGACGCTCCGCGACCCGGGAGAAGCCGAGCGCACCATAACTCGCTACCTCCACCCCACTAAGTCCGAGTTGGGCGAGATCGACGAGGCGGCCCTCGAGGAGTCGCAGGTGGACCGCACCTTCGAGTACCTCGCGTACGACTCGACCTGCCTCGTCGAGGAGGACGACGAACCGCCACACGAGATCGACGGGGAGGCGCTGGAGGTGGCGATGCAGATCGCCGACCTGCTCGACATGAGCGTCGTCGACCAGGCGCACGTCATGCGGAAGATCGTCATCGACGGGTCGAACACCTCCGGCTTCCAGCGCTCGACCCTGCTCGCGCGCGAGGGGGAGATCGAGACGAGCGAAGGTCCCGTCGGCGTCGAGGACCTCATGCTCGAGGAGGAGTCGGCAAAGCGCGTCGAGGAGACCGACGACGGCGTCCGCTACTCGCTGGACAGGCTGGGGATTCCGCTGGTCGAGATCGGCACGAAGCCCGACATCTCCACGCCCGAACAGGCCCGCGAGGCCGCACAGCGCATCGGAATGTTGCTGCGCTCGACGGGGACGGTCAAGCGCGGGCTGGGCACCATCCGCCAGGACGTGAACGTCTCCATCGCGGAGGGCGCGCGCGTCGAGATCAAGGGCGTGCAGGCGCTCGACCAGATCGACGAGATCGTCGAGACGGAGGTCCGTCGCCAGAAGGAACTGGTCGACATCGCGGCCGAACTCGACGACCGGAACGCCGCAGTCGGCGACCCGGTGGACGTGACCGACACCTTCGAGGGGACCGACTCGGGGGTCATCGCCGGCGCGCTCGATGCCGGCGGGGTCGTCCGCGCGGTTCGGCTGTCGGGCTTCGACGGGCTCGTCGGCCGCGAGATCGCCCCCGACCGCCGACTGGGAACCGAGCTGTCGGACCACGCGAAGCGCCACGGCGCGGGCGGCGTGTTCCACACCGACGAACTGCCCGCGTACGGCGTCACCGGGGACGAGGTCGAGGCGCTGCGGGAGGCCGTCGACGCCGACGCCGACGACGCGGTGGTGCTGGTCGCCGACGACCCCGAAACCGCGGACCTGGCCATCGACGCGGCGGCCGAGCGCGCCGAGACGGCGATCGAGGGCGTCCCCGAGGAGACGCGCGGCGCGAACGACGACGGGACGACCCGGTACATGCGCCCCCTGCCGGGCGCGGCGCGGCTCTACCCCGAGACGGACGTGCCGCCCGTGGAGCCGGACCCCAGCGACGTCGAGACGCCCGAACTCCTGACCGAGAAGGTCGAGCGGTATCAGTCGGAGTTCGGGCTCGGGGCCGGCCTCGCAGAGCAGGTCGCGTACGGCCGCCGGATGCCGCTGTTCGAGGCGGTCGTCGCCGACGGCGTCGACCCGACGTTCGCGGCGACGACGCTGGAGTCGACCGTGACGGAACTGCGTCGCCACGACGTGCCCGTCGAGGCGCTGACCGACGACCACCTGCGGGGGGTCCTCATGCTGGTCGAGGACGGCGACCTCGCGAAGGAGGGCGTCGGCGATGTGCTCACGGTGCTGGCGGAGGAGCCGTCGCTGTCGCCCGAGGCGGCCGTCGAGGAGGCGGGGCTCTCCGGCGTCGACGAAGAGGCGGTGCGCGAGGCGGTCGCCGAGGTCGTCGAGCGCAACGCAGAGCAGGTCGAGACCGAGGGGATGGGCGCGTTCTCCGGGCTGATGGGCGAGGCGATGGGCGCGCTCCGCGGGAAGGCCGACGGAGAGGTCGTCAGCGACGTGCTCCGCGAGGAGATCCAAAAGCGGGCGTAGGACAGTCTGATCTGCGGGGACGATCCGTCCCGTCCTGTCGCGTCCCGGTCCGGCGATCGACGGTCGCGGTGGTGGCGGCGGCACAGTCATCGTCGCGACGGAGTCACGGGACCCGAAGTCCCTCACCCACACCGTTAAGCGGCACAACCGACCACGTCCGAGTAGTGCCGCATCAGGAGGAGCTCTCGAACCCCTACGGGATGGACACCGACTGCCAGCACTGCCCCGCCCTGGTCGAGTGCCGCGAGCGCGTCGTCCACGGCTACGGCGACGCCGAGGCGGAAGTGCTCGTCCTCGGTGAGTCGCCGACGGCGGGCGCTGAGCGCACGGGCGTCCCCTTCACCGGCGACGAGCGAGGTCGGCGGATCCAGCGCGTGCTCGGCGAGTTGGGCCTGTCGCACTCGCCGCCCGACGCCGACGAGCCGGACCTCCAGAACGTGTACACGACCTACCTCACGCGGTGTCGCCACCCCGAACGGTCGCCGACCGACGAGGAAGTGCTGAACTGCGACGCCTTCCTCACCGCCGAGATCCGGATGATCAACCCCGAGCTCATCGTCCCCGTGGGACAGCGCGTGCTGGAGGCGCTGGCCATCGAGTACACCACCCGCGCGCCCGACTCCTTCGACGCCGACGCCGAGCACGCGACGACGGTCCGCGGCCGCGGGTTCGAACTCCTTCCGATGAGAGACCTCGAGGACCTCTCTGCCGGCGACGCCGATCGCTTCGTCGAACACGTCAGGGAGAACGTCTTCTCGCGCGACTACCGCCAGACGAAGGGGCGGCGGAGCCGCTAAGGAGACCGCTGAGACTGAGCCGTCGAGCGCGGCCGCCGGAGAGAGCCGCTCCAGGGCAACCACTCCGGCGAGGACGTGCCGGGAATCGTCTCACCAGTAGGATGCGCCGGGCACCTTCTCACCAGTAAGGCGTCTCCCTGCGTGCGAGCGCGGTCCCGCGACCCCACGCGACCGCGACCGCCGTGGCGACGACGAGCAGACCGAGGGTGGCGAACAGCCCGAGCGTCGGGACGCCGTCCGCGCCGGCACCAGTCGCAAGCAGGAACGAGCCCGCGGCGGCGACCGTGAGCACCGACAGCAGCGAGCCGATCCGAACCAGCGTGGCGAGGAACTCCATGGCCGTCTTCCGGCGCGGCGTTTGATAAACCCCTTTGCCCGGGGGGACCGTGGATCGGGTATGACCGTCGTCGCCGTCCTCGCGGACCCGCCCCGTCCCGGACTCGCCCTGCCCGACATCGCGGAGTCGACGCCGCTGTCGGCGACCGACACCGCCGACCTGTACGCGGCGACGCTGAAGGACACGCTTCGGGCCGTCGAGCGCTCCGGCGGCGACCTGCTCGTGAACTACCGCCCGGACGACCTCCTCTCCGACGAGCACGTGACCGACACGTCGAGCGAGGCGGAACTGCGCGCGCTCGCCGGCGAGGCGCTGGAGGACGTGACCGACGCGCGCTTCGAACAGCAGGTCGGCTCGACGCACTCGGCGCGGGCGGGGAACACAGCGACCCACCTGCTTCGCGAAGAGGGCGTCGACTCGGTCGCTGTGACCCGAGGGACCACCCCGCTGCTCACCCGCACGGTCATCGACTCGGCAGCGATGAAGCTCCGCGGCAACCAGACCGTCCTCGGCCCGTCGACGCGCGGGCGGACCTACTACGCAGGCTTCACGGCCCCGATCGACTACGAGGCCGCCTTCGAGGGACCGGAACTGGAGACGCTCGTCGACCGCGCGGGCGACGCGGGCCACCGCGTCGAGTTCCTCCCGACCCACGTCGGCGTCGAGACGGCGGCTGACCTGCGCGACCTCCTCCCGGTGCTGTGGAGTCGGATCGCCGCCGAGCGCGTCGTCCCCGAACGCACCGCCACGTTCGTCCACGAGCACGGCCTCCGCGTCCGCGACGGCGACGTGGTCGTCGACGACTGACCGGCGGCGGGCGAACGCGACCGGTAGGTCTTAGACGACGAGGTCGCAAGTGGGAGTCGCGGTGGGGTGGCAGAGTGGCCTATTGCGTCTGCCTTGAAAGCAGATGGCGCAAGCCTCCTGGGTTCGAATCCCAGCCCCACCGAACTTCTCGAAGAAGCGCGACGCGTGAGCGACCGCAGCGTCCTCCCCCTACAGGAACTGCCCGGCGACGTACCGCCACACCGCGAGCGACACCGACCCGACCACGAGCATCACGACCGCGAAGGTGACCGCGACGCCGCCGTCGACGAGGGGCGTCGCGCGGAGGATCAGTCCGACCGCGGCCGCGGGAATCCACGACCGGACGGCGAGCGGCACCGACGCCTTCGCCGACTCGGCCGCGCCCGCGGAGTACGCCCCCACGAGCGGCGCGGCGACGACCCACCCCAGCAGGAACGGCGCGGCGACCGCGAGCAGCGCGACCGCGTCCCCCGCACCGGCGAGCGGGAAGGGAACGGTTCCGTGCTGGATCGTGCCGGCGTAGATGAACGCCACGATGACGAGTAGGTCGCCGACCGCGAGCGGGAGCGCGGCCCTGTCGACCCGGTTCGCGAGGAACGAGTTCGAACCCGAATCCGTAGCCATGTCCGGACGTTCGTCGCCCCCGGCTTAACGGCCGCGTTCCGCGTCGGCGTCGCCGGCGACCTCGTCGGTCGCGTCGGTCGCGTCGGGTGCGTCGGTCGGCTTCACCCCGACGACCGTGTACCCGAACCCCGGATCGACGACGTGGCTCCGAAGCCCCGCGTCGTCGAGCGTCGCCGTCACCGACTCCGGCGAGAGAAACCGCGAGTTCATCCCCGCGATCGACTCCGTCCGGGCCAGCGCCCGGCCACGGCGCGTCCCGGGGTCGAACTCACGGACGACCACGACGCCGCCGGGAGCGAGCGCGCGGGCGGCTTCCCCGAGCGCGGCCTCCGGGTCGGGGAAGTGATGGAGCGCGTCGGCGACGACGACCGCGTCGACGCCGCCGTCGGAGACCGGCAGTCGGGCCGCGTCGCCGCGGACGACCGGGAAGCCGTCGGCGGCCGCCCGCCGGAGCATACCACGCGAGTAGTCGACGACGGTCGCCTCGACGCCGACCCGACCGAGCGCCCGGGCGACCCGGCCCGTGCCGCCGCCCAGGTCGACGACGCGTTCGACCGGCCGGTGCGCGAACGCCAGCCCGGCGCGCAGATCCGCCGGGCTCGCGGGGGGCATGACCGCGTCGTACAGCGGGGCGATCCGGTCGAAGAAGCCCACGTCGCCGTGCCCGAGTCCGAACATGGACGGGACGACGGGACGCGGCGGGTTAGCCGTGGCGCTGAAGCCCCGTCGCCGCGAACGTCGACCGTGGAGTTCCGCCTGCTCGGGTGGCCCGCGGACGACGTGCTCGTCCGCCTCGACCACCGCGCGTACGCCTACGCCGGCAAGTTCGCCATGTCGAGCACGGGGAAGGCCGTCGCGCTCGAGGAGGCCGGCGACGACGATTCGAGACGCGACCCGGACCACGCGAACCACGCGGGCGACGCGGACCGCGCCGGCGAGACGGACCGCGAGCGCGTCGCCGTCGACGACGCGGAGACGTTCGCGATCCCCGACGATCCCAAGCAGGAGTACGTCGCGCCCGCGGGGATCGTCGCGTTCAGCGAGGACCGGACCGACCCCGAGACGCTGTGGCTGCGGTACGTGAGCGTCCGCCGCGAGCGTCGCGGCGAGGGGATCGGCCCGCGCCTTTGCTCGTTCGTCGTCGACCGCGCGGCCGAGCGCGGCTACGACCGGGTCCGCATCGCCGTCAACAACGCATACAGCTTCGAGGCGCTCTACAAGGTCGGGTTCGCGTGGACCGGTCGCGAGACGGGGATCGCCGAGTTGGTGCTCGAGCGGCCGGCGGCCGAGCCCGCCGCCGTCGACCCGGACGCCTACCGCGCAGGCCTCGCGACTATCGCAGCCCGCGACGACGTGGGCGAGGACGAGCGCGCGTTCGTCGAACGGAAGCGCGAGCGTGGGCCGCCGGCGGTCGAAGACGGGTCGCGATCGGAGTGACTCCCCCCGCACCCGTCCGGACTCGGGAGCTTCAAACCCCGCCGACCCCATGGTCCGATAATGGGAAACGCGGATCTCCGTGACATCGCGCACATCGAGGACGTCGCCTTCGGGGAGGTCTCCGGCGTCGTCGCGGTCGACGCGCACAACTGGCTGTACCGCTACCTCACGACGACGGTGAAGTTCACGAGCGACCGCCGCTACACCACGGAGGCCGGCGAAGAGGTCGCCAACCTCATCGGCATCGTGCAGGGGCTGCCGAAGTTCCTCGAGAACGACCTCACGCCCGTCTTCGTCTTCGACGGCGGCGTCACCGACATGAAAGACGACGAGGTGGCCAAGCGGCGCGAGGCCCGGGAGCGGGCCGAGGAGCGCCGACAGGAGGCCCAAGAGCGCGGCGACTCCGTCGAGGCCGCACGGCTGGAGGCGCGCACCCAGCGTCTCACCGACACCATCCACGAGACCTCCCGCGAACTGCTCCGCCTGCTCGACGTGCCCGTCGTCGAGGCTCCGGCGGAGGGCGAAGCGCAGTGTGCACACATGAACCGCGTCGGCGACGCCGACTACTCGGGCAGCGAGGACTACGACACGCTGCTGTTCGGCGGGCCGCGAACGCTCCGACAGCTCACCTCCAAGGGCGACCCGGAGCTGATGGACCTGGAGGCGACCCTCGCGGACCACGACATCACCCGCGAGCAGCTCGTCGACGCCGCGATGCTGTGCGGGACGGACTTCAACGAGGGCGTCCGCGGCATCGGGCCGAAGACCGCCCTCGCTGCGGTGAAGGAGCACGGCGACCTGTTCGCGGTGCTGGAGGCCCGCGACGCGGAGATCCCGAACGCCGAGCGCGTCCGGGAGTTCTTCCACTCGCCGCCGGTCACCGACGACTACGACCTCGACACGTCGATCACCCCCGACGTCGACGCCGCCCGCGCGTACGTCGTCGAGGAGTGGGAGGTCGACCCTCAGGAGGTCGAGCGCGGCCTCGAACGCATCGACGAGGCGCTGACGCAGACCGGGCTCGACGACTGGGCGTAGGCGGCGCGGACGCGGTCGGTCAGGCACCGACGATGCCCGCGCCCCCGGTCGGATCCGATGGGATTAACACGCCCCGACCGGAACCTACGACCGCGCTCGGTTGGTGTAGTCCGGCCAATCATGTTGGCCTTTCGAGCCGACGACCAGGGTTCAAATCCCTGACCGAGCACTACAGCGAGCGTCGGGGACGCGAGCATGGTTCTTGGAACGGCGTGGGAGACACGAGCAGGGAGCTGAATCCATCCGCGACCGCGTCGCTACCGCTCGGCGACCGTCGAGTGGCCCGAGGGCGTGTACGCGGCCTACCGCGAGGACGCCGAGCCCGTCGACCCAGAGCGCCTCGGTGACCCGTAGTCGGGTATCGCGGGCGCTACACCTCGATCATCGGCTCGGGATAGTCGATCCCCAACTCGACGCCGTACTCCACCCGTTCGGCGTCGCTCAGCGTCCACGGCTCGTGGACCGCCGACGGCGGCACGTCGGACAGCTCCGGCACCCAGCGCGTCACGTACTCGCCGTCGGCGTCGTACCGCCTCGCCTGGCTCACCACGTCGAACGAGCGGTCGCGACTGTCGTTGCCGACGCCGGCGATGTACGCCCAGTTGCCGTAGTTCGACGCCGGGTCGTGATCGACCAGCCGCGTCTCGAAGTACGCCGCCCCCCTGCGCCAGTCGATCCGGAGGTCGTTCGCGAGGAACGAGGCCGCGTTCTGACGGGCGCGGTTGCTCTGATACCCCGTCGCGTTCAGCTCCCGCATCGCGGCGTCGACGAACGGGATCCCCGTCTCGCCGTCGGCCCACCGCCGGAACGCCGCGTCGTCGTCGCGCCAGTCGATGTCGTCGCGGTCGCGGATGCCGCCCGACCGGAAGAAGTCGCTGCCGTGTTTGGCGAACTGGAACTGGAAGAAGTCCCGCCAGATCAGCTCGAACAGCAGCCAGTACGTCGAGTCGTTGGCGACGCGCTCGCGCTCGTAGCGCCGGACCGCCCGTTCGACATGCCGCGGCGAGAGGCAGCCCTCGTTGAGCCACGCCGACAGCTTCGAGGAGAACCCCTGCCCGACGAGGCCGTTTCGCGTCTCCTTGTACTCGCGGAGCCGGTCCTCTTCGAAGAGGTATCGGTCGACCCGCGTCAGCGCCGCGGACTCGCCGCCCTCGAACGCCAGGGCCGCCCTGTCGTCGTACGCGGCCTCGTCCAGGCCGAGGTCGCCGTTGGAGGGGATCGACCCCGCCCCCACGGCGTCGACGGGCGCGACCGGGAGCTCCGGCTCTGGGAGCGGATCTCGAACCGTCGACCGGTTCTCGACGGACTTCCGGAAGCTCGTGTACGTGTCCGAGATGTCGGTGTACGCCGTCGGCAGGTCGTTCAGGTGATACAGCGTGTGCGTCCACTGGCGCGAGGGCGTCACGTCCTGCCCGCGCAGACGCCGGCGAACCGCGTTCTCGACGCCCATCTCCTCGGGTGTCGGAAGCGTCTGGAAGTGGACCGCGTCGGCGTCGACCGCCGTCGCGACCGCCGGGATCACTTTCTCCGGTCGATCGTGGCGAACGACCAGACCCGACCCCCGCTCGCGAAGCCGTTCGCGCAGGTCCGCGACCGACTCGCGTCTGAATCGCGTCCGGTACCGCCCCGTCTTCTCGAAGCGGAAGGAGTCGGGACCGCCGAACTCTCGCTCGCCGTACTCGCGGGGGTCGAACGCGTACACCGGCAGTAGCTCGTCGGCGTCGGCCGCCTCGAACAGCGCTTCGTTGTCGTGGACGCGGAGGTCGCGTCGGAACCAGACGACGGCGGTGTCGGCTGCCATCGGATCGATTACGGGCGCGAGCGACTTGAAGGCGTCCGCCGCGGTCAGCGATGGCGGACGAAGCGGCGACTACGGCGGGCCGAGCGGCGGCGACTCACGCCAGCCACTCCTCGGGCGTGGTGTCGTAGTCCACGTCGGCGGCGGCGATCTGCTCTGCGATCTCGGGCTCCAGGGCGTGGCGCTCGATCTCGTCGCCGTCGTAGCGCAGTCGGATCGGGACCTCCTCGCCGGTCGGCTCGCGGCCGCGACGGCGGGCGACCTCCAGTTCGTGGTCGTCGTACTCGGTGACGATCGTCGCGAGGTTCACCGGCCGACCCCACAGCTCGAAGACGCGTTCGAGCGTCCGTTTCGCCTGTCCGATGTCGAGCGCGACGCCGTTGTACCGGTGGCCGAGGAGGAGCTCTCCGCGGTTGTCGTAGTTGCCGTCGTACACGGCGATCGTCGGCTTCCCGAAGTTCGTGAACTGCAGCAGGAGCTTCCGTTTCACGTCCTCCGGGTCGGTGGATGCGACCCGGTACCCCTCCGCCCCGCGGGAGTACTCGTAGGTGAAGTAGTTGCCCTCGGCGACGAACTCCTCGGTGAGGAACTCGTCGATGAACGTCACGTCGTTGTGGCTCTCGCGCACCTCGCGCATGCGCTCCCAGCCCGCGCCGTAGTCTACGTCCCCCAGCGCGGTCTCGACGTCCGGGTACGCTTCGTCGTCGAACATGTACCGCGCGACGCGCTCCAGTTCCGAGCGGCCGATCCGCTCGAGGAAGCCCCGGTTCGCCGGCTTGGCCAGCGAGAAGTGCCGCTCGCACAGCCCCTCGTAGGTGAGCACGGCCCACGGGTACGCGTCGGCGTCGAGGTCGCCCTCGCGGGCCCGGGCCAGCGCGTCGGCGTCGACGCGGGGGTCGTCGGGATCGAGGGCGTCCAGCGTGTCGGCCGTGACGCCCGCGATCGCCGGATCGGGCTCCAGCAGGTCCGCGATCTCCTCGAAGTCGAGCACGTCGTGGAAGTTGCGCCAGGTGACGCCCTCGACCCGGAGCAGCTTGTCGACGACCTCCCGGCGGTTCGCCCGGTTCTCGACGTACCGCCAGATCTCGAAGCCGAGCTTGTAGGGATTCAGCCCCGGCGACCCGAGCACGCGGGCCATGTGGTCGGCGTAGGTGACGAACTCGTCGTCGCCGGCGAAGCGCTCGTCGCCCATCATCAGCGACTCCCAGTACGTGGCCCACCCCTCGTTGAGCACCTTCGTGAGCCGCTGTGGCGCGAAGTAGTACGCCTCCCGGCGAAGGATCTCGATCACCTCGTCCATCCACGGCTCGCGGTCGACGGCTTTCTCCGCCTCGTCGTCGTATCGCCTGCCGTGCTCGCGGAGGTACGCGAGCACGTCCGGGCGCGGCTCCGAGAGGTGGTCCTCGCCGCGCTGGGCGTCGACCCAGTCGGCGTCGAACACCTGATCGCGCACCTCCGGGGAGAGGCCGAGGCGGTCGAGGCGCTCCTCGATGTCGACGAGGTCCTCCTCCGACTCCGAGTCCTCGCCGCGCTCGGCCGCCAGCGCGCGGTGCTGGTCGATCGTGTCCTCGATACAGAGCACGGCGTCGATGAGGCGCTCGACGTCCTCGCGGTCGATCTCGGGGTCGTTCACGTGCCCCGCGATCGCCTCGGCGTGGCGCTCCAGCATCGCCGCGGCGTCGGGGTCCTCCCGCTCGCCGGCGAAGCGGCCGAACCACTCGTTGTTGCGGAAGAAGTCCGCGTGCGCCTCGACGTGGGTGATCACGGCCTTCTGGTCGGCCAGCGTGTTCGACTCCTGGAGGAACGCGTGACAGGGGTTGTCGTTGTTGACGATCTCGAACGCCTTCCCCATGCCGAAGGTGTCCTGCTTGCGCTGGCGGTCGTACTTCATTCCCCACCGCCAGTGCGGGTACCGCGTCTGGAACCCGTCGTAGGCGATGAGCTCGTTCATCTCGTCGTGGGTCACGACCCAGTAGTTCACCGGATACGGACGGAGGCCCAGCTTTCGGGCGAGTTCCCTCGCCTTCTCGGCCGGCTCCTCCAGCCCGGCGGCGACGCGGCGGGTCGCGACTCTGTCGTCGTGGATCATGGAATCAGTCCTCCGTCCCCTCCGTCGAGAGGATCGTTCGGATCGCCTCGGGCACGTCCTCGGGACCGGAGACGCGCGCGACCACGACGTTGTCGCGGTCGGCGAGCTCCGTCTCGACCTCCTCGGCGTGCGTCGCGTTGATCGTGTTGCCGCCGGGCTGCGTCTCCACGTACGCGTGGAGGTTCGCCGGAAGGTCGCGCATCAGCGGCACGACGTTCTCGACGGTGTCGTTGCTGGAGTTCTCGGAGTCGCCGGCGGCGAACACGTAGCGGTTCCACTCGCTCCAGGGATACTCCTCGAGGATCTCCGCGGCGAGCTCGTAGGCGCTGGAGATGCGGGTCCCGCCCCCCGAGCGGATGCCGAAGAACTCCCCGCGCTCGACCTCCCAGGCGTCGGCGTCGTGGGCGACGTAGCGGAACTCCGCCTCGTCGTACTTCCCCGTGAGATACCAGTCCAGCGGCGTGAAGGTGCGCTCGACGAGCTCGCGTTTCGTCTGGCGCATCGACCCAGACACGTCCCGGATGTTGACGACGACGACGTTCTTCTGCTTCTTCTCGATCACCTCGGGCTGGCGGTAGCGCTCGTCCTCGCGGCGGAACGGCACCTCCCGCAGTCCGTCGCGGCGGATCCGCGCGGCGATCGGGTCGCGCTCGACGCGCGCCGCGAAGTCGTCGAAGTCGTCGTACTCGTCGAGGCTTGTCCCCTCGTCCTCCAGGTCGGCGAACGCCTCGCGGATCCACGCCAGCGAGACGAGCACGTTCTCCGCGCGACAGAACTCGAACACGTCGCGGGCGTCCGCGCCGGCGACCCGACACGCCTCCCGGACGTACGACTTGTCGAAGTCGGTGGCGAGCTTGCGCTTGAGGCCGCGCTTGAACAGCTGCTCGAAGTCGAGCGTGGAGTTGGGGCCGGCTCGCGTCAGCTCCGTGAAGTCGCCCTCGACCTCCTCGACGACGCGCTTGCCTTTCGGCTCCAGGTTCAGTCCGAGTTCCTCGTCGAGTTCGCGGGCGAACTCCTCGGGGTCCATCTCGTAGTAGCCGTGCTCGCCGCCCTCCTCGCCGGGCTCGCCGTCTTCTCCCTCCTCGTCGCCGTCGGCGTCGCCGGGGTCTCCGGGCACGTCGACGGGCTGGCCGGGCTGTGGCGTGCCGCCGTCGCCCTGGCCGACGCCGCCCGTCTCGCGGCGGTCGTACTCGAAGGAGGGGAGGTCGACCAGCTTCACCGGGATCCGGACGGTGTCGTCCGACGACCCCGAGAGGTCGCCCTCGCGGATGAACTCCGACAGGTCCGGCCGGCGCTGGTCGCCGATCTCGCGGAACCGCTCCAGGTCCTCTCTCAGTCCCATCGGCCCGTCACCTCGCGCATCACGTGTCTGCTGGCCAGTTCGGCCGACGCCTCGCTGTACCCCTGTTCTTTCGTCATGTGTTCGATCGTGCGTGCCTTCACGCGCGCCGTCTCCGTGTCCGCCGGCGGGTCGTCCCACTGGGCGGGGTCGAGGTCCTCGTGGATGCGTCGGACGTCCTCCCAGGAGTGAGCCGCCAGCACGGCGCGGATGACGGGCACCGCCGAGAGGTCGACGTCGGCGATCGCGAACTCGTCGTCCCGGTGCTCCCAGGCGTAGCGGTTCAGCGCCGTGATCACGGTCTCGCCGCGGAACTCCTCGACCGCCTCGCTCGGCTCGTTGCCGGCGTAGTCGTCCTCGTCGAACCGGCCCAGGTGCTCGGTCTCGAACACCTTCATCAGCAGGGGGTCGGGGTCGACCGAGCCCCGGTCGGTGTCGACCTGCTCGTCGGCCTCGGCGGCGAACACGTGCTCGACGTACTCGGCGACGGTCTCCTCGGGGACTCCCTTGTCCGCGAGCACGGCGTCGAGCACGTCCGCCTCCTGTAGCTCGAAGGCGTGCTCCTTCACGGTCGCCAGCCGGCTCTCGTACTCGGCGATTTCCGCGCGAGAGAACACCGGCGCGTCCGACAGCCCGTCCGCCATCGCGTTGAGCACGTCCTCGGGCGTGATCACGTCCTCGACGGGGAGATCGGGGTGGACGCGGTCGGACTCCTCGTGGAGGAGGTCGGCGATCGTGTCTCGGGTGTAGGTGACGGGGATCCCGTGGGCCCCGTCCTCGCCGTCGAAGTCGAACTCCTCGGCGTCGACGCGCTCGTCGCCCTCGCGGATCGACCCGCGGTCGAACAGCAGCGCCTTGTCGACGAGCCCGATCCCGCTGGGGAGGTCCTCGGCGTCGAGTCGACTGACGACGGCGTACGTCGCCGCCGCCTCCAGGGCGTGGGGGGCGAGCTCGCGCTCGCGCTCGCGACCCCGCCCGTCGCGCAGCCGCACCGACAGCGGCGCGGCCACGCGCTCCGCGAGGGCGTCACGGACGGCCTCCGGGTCGTCGGCGTCGACCGCGTCGGCATCGACCGACTCCGCCCAGACGCTCGTCTCGTCGGTCAGCTCCCGGTGGATCAGCTCCGTCTCGAGCGAGACGCTCGTGAGGTATCGGAACTCGTGGCGGTCGAGCCGGCGCTTGAGCGCCTTCAGCGGGTCGCGGTCGTTGCGGTCGGCGTACTGCTCCAGTTCGGCGTCGAGGTCGGGGTTCGAGATGACGACGAGCTGGGTGTCGAGGTCCATCCCGATCCCCTTGTCCAGCTTCACCCGCTTCTCGTCGGGGACGTTCAGCAGCTTGCGGAGCAGGTCGGCGTGCTGGCTGGCGTCCTCGACGACGGTGAGCAGGCCGTTCCCCTGCGAGAGCACGCCGTCGTAGCTGAACGCTCGGGGGTCCTTTCGTCCCCGGCTGTCCAGCTCTCGGAGTATTCCGGGCATCCACGAGCCGACGAGTCGCTCCTTGGGACTGCCGTCGTCCTCGGCGTGGAGCACGCCGATCCCCGAGCCCACGTCGACGACGTAGTTCTTCACCCGAAGGTGGCGCTCGTCGGTGACCGCCGAGAACAGGTCGCGTCGACCGGCGCGGCGGTAGCGGTCCTCCAGGCGGTCGAACGCCTCACGGCTGAACGGGTCCAGTTCGGTGTCCGCGCGGATCGGGACGCCGCCGTCGCGGACGCGGTTCAGTTCGGCCACGAGGTCGGCGCGCACCTCGTCGGGGAACACCGACAGCGGGTTCGCCCGCACCGGCGACTCGTACCAGTCGTCCTCGGCGTCGTCGCCGGCGGCGTAGCTCAGCCCCCGGTCGTCGCCGGTGGCGGCGATGTTCCACTCGATCGTGTAGCGGCGGCCCGCCTCCGTCTTCGAGTAGGCGCGCAGGCCGTTGATCAGACACCGCTTCAGCTCGGACTTCCCGGTCGCCGTGGGGCCGTCGAACCAGTGGATCTTCTCGTCTTTCCCGCGGCCGGCGGCGACCGTGCGGAGGTCGTCGACGAAGGCGTTCAGGACGGCTGTGTTGCCGAGGACGGCGTGTTCGCCGTCGTTGTGCGGGTCGTCGAAAAAGCGGTAGCGCTCGCGCTCGACGCCCTCCTCGACCACGGTCCGAGTGCCCATCGACTCGACGGCCGACAGGAGGTACCGTGCGGCGTGGCTCGCGACGGCGGGGCGCTCGAGGGCCAGGTCGACGAACGCCGACAGCGAGCGCGGCGGCTCGTAGGCCCCCTCCAGCGCGTCGTCGGCGCGCGCGAGGTAGTCGGTCATCTCAGTCCTCGAGTTCGCTCTTGGCGACCTCCGCGCCGGCGAACTCCAGCACCTCGCGGGCCCCTCCTTCGGAGTAGCCCTGCTCCTCGAGGGCGTCGACCCAGGCCGCGCGCTCGTCGTCGTCGAGCTCCCCGGCCGACACCAGCGCGGAGAAGTTGATGTTGTGCTTCTTGTCCTCCCACAGCTTCCGTTCGAGGGCGCGCCGGAGCCGGTCGTTCTCCTGGGGGTCGAAGCTCGACCCCTCGCGGGCGCGGCGACTCACCCAGTTGGCGACCTCCTGGCGGAAGTCGTCCTTGCGGTCGCTGGGCACTTCCAGCTTCTCCTCGACCGACCGGAGGAACGTCTCGTCGGGCTCCTGCTCGCGCCCGGTGAGGTCGTCCTCGACGGTCGTGTCGTCGATGTACGCCATGACGTGGTCCATGTACTTCTCCCCCTGTCGACGGATCTCGTCGAGGTCGTACGCCAGCGCGTGGCGCACGTCCTCGATGGCGCGCTCCTTGTACTCCTCGCGCACGAGCTCGAGGTAGCGGTGGTAGGTGTCGAGCTTCTCCTCGGGGATCGAGCCGTGGTTCTCGAGGTTGTGCTCGAAGTGCTTGAACACCGCAAGCGGCGAGAGGTACCCCCGGTCCCTGTGTCGGGAGTCCATGATCGCCTCGGCGATCTCGTCGCCGATGAACCGGGCGGAGACGCCCTCCATTCCCTCGGCGATGTCGGCGGTCTGGTCGCCCGTCTCGCGGAGCTTTCGCTCGTCGATCTCGTCGGTCTCGTCGATCTCGCCGTTGTATGCCTTCGCCTTCTGGACGAGCGAGATGCTCTCGTCGGTCGGCTCTTCGACCCGGGTGAGCACGCCGAAGAGCCCCGCCATCTCCATCGCGTGCGGCTCGATGTGGATGTCGGGCACGTCGGCGTTGCGGAGCATCTTCCGGTATATCTCCGCCTCCTCGGTGTACTCGAGGACGTACGGGTAGTCGATCCGCTTCGTCCTGTCGTTGAACGCCTCCATCTTCTCGTCGCCCTTCTTGTCCCGGTACTCGGGCATGTTCGTCCGGCCGACGATCACCTGGTCGATGTCGATCCGGGGGTTGTTGCGCGGCTTGATCGTCTGCTCCTGGCTGGCGTGCAGGAAGTCGTACAGGAACTCCCGCTGGAGCTTCAACAGCTCCTCGCCCGAGAAGATGCCGCGGTTGGCGTTGCAGAACGCCCCGGCGTAGTCGAACGCCCGGGGGTCGTTCTCGCCGTACACCGCGAGCTTCGAGTAGTTCACGTCGCCGGTGAGCTCCGTCTCGTCCTGGTTCTTCTTGTCCTTCGGCTCGAACGTCTCGATGCACCGGCGCTGGTTCTCGTCGGCGACGAGGCGGACGACCTCAACGTGATTCGCCAGCACCGCCTGCAGGTCGTCCTCGTAGTGCGCGAGCAGTTCGTCCATGTAGAAGCCCGACGCGGGGTCGAGGCTCTGCTCGTTGCGGATCGTGTACGGGGCGTCGAGGTGTTCGTTCAGGTCGGCGATCACCTCGTCGCGCTGCTCCTGCGGGAGCAACACGAGCGGGTCCTGGTTCATCGCCGACCGGACGGTGTCGTCGGCGGGGTCCTGGTCCTCGATGACCGAGCAGAGGTCGGTCCACCGGAACGTGTACATCCGCCCGTCGTCGCTGCGGGTGTAGTCCTCGAAGTAGCGCCGCATCAGCCAGTCGAAGTGGCTCTTGCCCGAGCCGACCGGCCCGAGCAGGAGCTTGATCCGCTTTTCCGGCCCCAGTCCGCGCGCGCCGGATTTCACCTTGTTGACGAACTCGTGGATCGACTCGTGGACCTCCCGGCCGTAGAAGGTGTTCTCCCCGTCGTGGATCGGGTCCTCGGAGGCGAGGAGGTACTCGACCACGCCCGCGTCCTCGTCGTAGCGCGTGCCGTAGTGGTCGAACATGTCGGCGACGCGCTGGTGGGCGTTGCGTGCGATTCGTGGGTCCGCCACGACCTCGTCGAGATACCACTCGAACGGCTTCGCCTCCCGGAGGTCCGCCGGTACCGATCGCTTGTACTGGCGGCTCAGCTCCGCGAGCGAGCGGCCGTTCGACGGTTCCCCTGTCGCGCTCGGGTCCGCGTTGTCGGTCTGGTCACTCATGTGTGGGCCACGTGTGCGGGGACGACCGCGAACGGTCCCGCGCCGTGAGCGTGCGGCCCGATCCCGACGCCCGCCCCGTCGGGAGCCGATCCGCACGCCGCCGGACCGTCATGACTACGCATACCACACGACCGCTGACGACCGACGCTGACTCGTCTCCAACAGAACACGTCGCGAGGGCGGTCGGTGGGGGTCGTTGCCTCCGTCCCGTGGTCGGACCGAGACTATATCTATTGGTGGGTGTTAACACATATAACGCTTTCGCGGAGCGCGATCGCCTCCGCGGCTCCCTCGCGCGATACGCCGCGTTGACCGGAGGTACGGGTGTCGCCCCTCGCTGGACCGGCCGCGACGACGAGCGTGTCGCCTAAGCCGCCGGGGGACGGACTTCGGCCATGATCGACGACGAGACCGACACGCCCCGCGGAGAGGGCGACGACGGCATCGGCGACGCGCCCGCCGGCGACAACGGCATCGGGGACGACCCCGCCGGCGACGACGGCATCGGCGAGGAGTCGCTGGCGGACGGCTGGACGGTGTGGACCGAAGAGTCCGGCGGGCGCGCGATCGTCGTCTACCGCCCGGACGTGTTCGACGCCGACCGGTTTCCCGCGCCGTGTCTCCCGACGGCCTACCTCACGAACGGCTCCCGCCGCGCGCGTCCCGGCGCGGGCCAGCGGGAGACCGACGAGTGGCACGTCACGCTGTTTCTGGAGCCGGAGGTGGAGGCGACCTCCCGGCGGTACGACGACCGCGCGGCCGCGTTGGCCGGGCTTCGGGAGGTGACGCGCCGCTTCGCGACCGGAGAGATCGACTACCGCGGGGCCTACCAGGTGCCGCGAGAGGCGTACCTCAACGAACTCGACGCGCTGATCGGCGGGGAGTAGTCCGTCCGCGACCGCGACGGCGACGGCGTTAACATCGCGCCGCCGGAACGACGAGACATGACCACCGTCACGCTCGTCGGAACCGCGCTCGCGACGGAGGGAACCGAGTTCGTGTACGGGGGCGAGGCGAGCGCCTGCGAGGGGTGTCCCTACCGCGACCAGTGCCTCAACCTCGTCGAGGGGCGGCGCTACCGGGTGACGGCCGTTCGCGACGGGACGCAGACGCTCGACTGCGCGGTCCACGCGGACGCGAGCGTCCGCGCCGTCGAGGTCGAACCGGCGACGATCAAAGCGAACGTCGCCTCCCGCAGGGCGTACGCGGGATCGGGCGTCAGCCTCGAGGGGCCGTGCCCCCACGTCGACTGCCCGAGCCACGAGCTATGCGAACCCCTCGGAGCCGACTTCGACGAGCAGTACCGCATCGCCTCAGTCGACGGCGACCCGCCACACGAGACGTGTCACCTCGACCGCGACCTGACGACGGTGACGTTCGAACCCTCCGACGGCTGACCGACCGGGTCGCCGGCGCGGTACCGTCGCGTCGCCGGCGCGGTGCCGTCGCGTCACCGGCGCGGTACCGTCGCGTCACCGGCGCGGTGCCGTCGCGTCACCGGCGGAACACTCATTGTCGTCTCGCAAATATTTCGGCGTGATGCGCTCCGGGCCCACGCTGCTCGTGTGTCTGTGTGTCGTTCTCGCCGGATGCGGGACGACCTCGACGGGGGGCGGCGCTCGAACCGTGAACCCCGCCCTCGCCGACACGCCGACCGCGTCGCCGACGCCGGAGCCGTGGAGCGGTCCACCCGGAGTGACCCAGTCGTCGGTCGACGTTCGGGAACTCGCGAGCGCCCACGGCCAGGCGCTGGCGAACCGGTCGGTGACCGTGGAGCTGACCACCCGGCGGACGTGGAGCAACGGGACCACGCTGTCGGCCGGTACCCAGCGGTCCTACGCCGACGGGGAGCGCCAGTTCTACCGGTGGAACGCCAGCGCGGTCCCCTACAGGATAGCGGGCGACCGGACGGCCGACGTCGCGTACTGGCAGAACGACACCGTCGCAGTCCGCCGGTGGGGGCTGGAGAACGGCTCCGCCGAGTACGAGGTGTACGACGACCGACCGCTCGACGGACTCGCGGTCCGCTTCGATCCGACCGGCGAGCAGACGGTCCTCGCCCTCCTCGAGCCACACGACCTCTCGTACGACGGGACCGTCACTAACGGGGAGGAGACGCTGTACCGCCTCGTCGCGACCGGCTCCGACCGTTCGACGTCCTCGCAGCGGTCGGACGTGAACGTCCGGGTGCTCGTCACGGAAGCGGGGATCATACGCTCGATCGGCGTCAGATACCAGATCACGGTGAACGGTCAGCCCGTCCTCGTCGGTGTGCAGTTCGTCGTCTCGGACCTCTCCGACACCACGGTCCCGCGGCCGCCGTGGGTGAACGAGACGCTCGCGAACGCGGACTGAGGCGGCGGGCGTCTCGCTCCGGCCGAGGGCTACTCGCCGTCGCCGGGCGTTCGCGTGCCGCTGGCGTTGACCGCCGCGAGCTCCTCGGAATCGAGTTCGCGCATCGGATCCGGGAGGTGTTCGGCGGCCGCGTCGAGGTCGGCCATCGCCCGGCGGACCGCGTCCGACTGCGGGCCGTCGCCGAGGTTGAGCTGTCGGAGGTATCCCCGGGCGAGGGCGGTGTACACGCCTGCCTCGGCGAGGTACGAGCAGCCGAGCATGTTGGCCCAGACGTGCCCGGGCCGGTTCACGGTCCGGTGGAACGCGTACGGCTCGCCGAGTTCGCCCTCGATGGCATCGACCGCGAGCGACGACAGTCGCGACTTCGCCTCGACCCACGTGTCGAGTCGGTCGCCCCAGTAGCCCCGGAGCCGCTCGGCGTCGTAGGCCGTGTCCACGTCGAAGGACGCCTCGTCGACGCCTCGGGCCGACAGCGCCCCGGCCGCGTCCGCGCCGGCGACCGCCGGGTCGACGCCGTCGTCGACGGCGCAGACGACCCGGAGTGTCGGCACCTCGTAGCGACCGGCGGCGTCCCAGAAGGAGTGGAACCACAGCGAGACCGCGCCCTCTGCCGTGGCCGCCCGCATCGCGGGGGCCACCGTCCGCGTGAGCACGCGGTGTTTGCCGGCGAGCGAGCCGTCGGCGTCGGCCGCGAGCTCGCGCCACCGCACGGCGACCGCGAGGTAGTTCATACCCGTCCGTTCGATCGCTCGGGCGATAAACACCGGTGTGGCAGAGCCGAGCGAACTCCCGCGGGTCCGGTGTCGCCGTCGACGCGACCGTCGAACCGCGGGGACGGCCGAGGCGGTAGTGTTTTGCTCGGGAACGCCGTGCCCCTATCACGCGTGTTCGATGACTGACTCGGGAGACTCGGACGACGGGAGGGGGCAACGCGAGCGAGACCTACGGCTGTACGAGACCGTGCTGGAATCGCTGAACGACGCGGTGTACGCCATCGAACCCGATGGGACGATCGTCTACGTCAACCAGCGGTACGCCGAGATGAAGGGCGTCGACAGAGAGGCGCTGATCGGCAGCGACATCTACGACTGGGTCACCGAGGAGACGGCCGAGCGCGCCCGAAACGCACGAGAGGAGATGGCCGACGGCGACGCCGACGTCGGGGTGATCGAGTACGAGTTTCTCACGGCCGACGGCGAGCGCTTCCCCGTCGAGATGCGGTTCAACCGGATCGCCGAGGGCGACGACGAGTCCGGTCGGGTGGGCGTCATCCGCGACGTCTCGAAGCGCAAGCGGCGCGAGGAGGCGCTCCGGCGCAAGAACGAGCGGCTGGAGTCGTTCGCCAGCATCGTCTCACACGACCTCAGAAACCCCCTGAACGTCCTCTCCGGGTCGCTGGAGTTGGCCCGAGAGTCCGACGATCCCGAGCATCTCGACCGCGCCGAGCGGGCCGTCGAAGACATGGAGACGTTGGTCGAGGACCTGCTGATGCTCGCCCGCGAGGGCGACGTGATCGACGGTCTCGAGCCGGTCGCGCTCGCGGCGTCGGCCGAGTCGGCCTGGGAGACGGCCACCGAGGGGCGTGACGCGAGCGCGACCGCGTCGATCGAGGCGGAACGCCGGATCGTGGCCGACCCCGATCGTCTCGAACAGCTCCTCGAGAACCTCTTTCGCAACGCGATCGACCACGGCGGCGGCGACGTGCACGTCGTCGTCGCCGACCTCGACGACGGATTCCGCGTCGACGACGACGGCCCCGGAATTCCGGACGGAGAGCGCGAGAACGTGTTCGAACGGGGGCGCACGACCGACCCCGACGGGACCGGGGTCGGGCTCTCGATCGTCGAGTCGATCGCGGACGCCCACGGCTGGAGCGTCGCGATCGACGACGCCGACATCGGCGGGGCGTCGTTCGCGGTCCGGGGGGTCGAGCGCCCGCCGCCGGAGTGAATCGCCGCTGGAGTAAGTCGACGGCGGCCCGCGGCGAGCGCGCGACAGATCGAACCGCACCCCGGCCCGACCAGACCCGGCCCGGCCGGGCCCGTCGATCGGATCGGTCGGTGGACCAGGGAGTCAGTCGTGCGGGTGGAACCGATCGACTGCCTCTTCGACGGCGTCGGAGTCGCCGAGGAAGGTGACCCGGTCTCCGTACTCGATGACCTCGTCGGCCTCCGGGACGTGTGCGTCGTCGCCGCGGCCGATCTCCGCGATGAGACAGCCGCCCGGGATCTCGTCGTTCAGTTCCCTGATCGACTTGCCGGCGACGTGTCGGGCCGTCACTCGCACCTCCAAAATGTCGTGGTTGTCCCCGAGGTCGGTCATCCACCGTGACAGCGACGGTCGCTCGATCTGGTTGTCGAGGGCGTACGCCGCCGCCCGCGAGTCGTCGACCGCGTCGACTCCGAGCGCCTCGAACTTGTCGACGTTCTCCGGCACGTTGACCCGCGCGTACACGTCGTCGACGTCGAACTTCGTCATGACCGTCTGACAGACGAGGAGGTTGATGTCGTCGTCCGAGGTCGCCGCGACGACGGCCTTCGCGTCGTCGATCCCGGCCCTGCGGAGCGCCTCCGTCTCGGTCCCGTCGCCGGCGACGACCCTGAACCCCGCCTCGCGCGCTCGCTCACACTGTTCGTCGTCCACGTCGACGATGACGACGAACTCGTCCCTGTTCTCCAGTTGCTCGGCGAGCGACCGGCCGACCCGACCGCCGCCGACGATTATCGTGCGCATTGGTGTGACTCCGAGTGCGTCGCCGATCTGTCGCGCGAACCCCGCTTCGATCGCGTCCGTGGCGAAGATGACCACGAACACGGCACCGAGCAGCGTTCCGGCCCCCGCGGTGTCGCCGGCGGCCGCCAGTTCGATCGCGAACAGCGTCGCCACGCTCGCGGGGATGATCCCCCGCGGCCCGACCGCGGACAGGAACAGCCGTTCCGAGCGGGTGAACTGTTCGATGCCCGCGGTCGACACGAGCGCGACGAGCGGCCGAATGACCAGCATGACGACGGCGACGAGCGCCACGCCGGCGAGTCCGAGGTTCAACACGGCGTCCACGTCGACCAGCGCCGCGAGCGAGACGAACACGAACCCGAGCAGCAGGAGCGTCACGTCCCCGGTGAACTCCGTTATCGTCTCGCGGTGCGGAATGTCGAGGTTGCTGAGGACGAGACCGGCGGTCGCGGCCGCTGCGACGCCCGCCTCCGCGGAGACCGTGTCCGCGACGCCGTAGGAGCCGACCGCGGCCAACAGCACGACGAACCTCGCCGACCGCGGCGTCCCCCCCGGGAGTCGATCGTCGTGCAGCAGGTAGGAGGCGATCCCGGCCGCGGCGACCCCGGCCGCGATCCCCACGCCGAGTCGCTCGGCGAACGCCACCACCGTGTTCGGTCCGAACTCCTCGAGCAACAGCACCTCCTCGAAGATGACGACTGCCAGGATCGCTGCCGTCACGTCGTTGACGATGCCCTCGGTCTCCAGCGCCGCGGAGACGTGCTCGCGGAGGTACACGACGTTGACGATGGGGGTGATGACGGTCGGGCCGGTCGCGATCAGGAGCGCCCCGACGAGGAACGAGAGGTCCCACGCCGCTCCAGTCAACACGCGGACCGCGACCGCGGTCCCGACGAGGGTCATCGCCGCGCCGACCGTCACCAGCCGCAGGGAGGCGGTCTCCGCCTCGCGGATCCGCTCGAGTCGCAGGGCGAACGCCCCGTCGAACACGATGACGGCGACGCTGATCCCGACGACCGTCGTGAGCCCGTCGCCGAACGTCTCGAGACTGACCAGTCCGATCCCGACCTCCCCGAGCAGCAGACCGCCGACGAGATAAAAGACGACGCTCGGTACCCGAAACCGCCCGGACAGCGCCTGACCGGCGATGCCGACCGCGAGGATGGCGACCGCCGTCAACAGCAGGCTCTCGGCCACGCTGTCCCCCACCGACGATAGCACCATAACTGTCGACCGTGGCGGCGTCTCGAGGGGGTACCGCCTCCCCCGATTTCCAGGCCCTCTTGGGAGAGATCTGTCGCCGGTACGACGGGCATCGGTTCAGGCCGGGCGCACCGCCGGCGGACGCGAGACACCCGGTGACCGACACCGTTTTTCCCGAGCGCCCGTCCCCTCCGGTAGTGAACGTCCGCGGTTCCATCCTGGAGGTCGGCGAGGTTCGACAGGTGAGCACCCGCTACGGCGAGCGCGACCTCGCGGAGTTGACCGTCCGACCGGACGGCGGGGCCAGCGAGGGCGAGGGAACCGAGCCGGTCACGGTCACCCTCTGGGGGAAGTGGACCCGCACGGCCGAGCACGCCGAGCCGGGGATGGAACTGCTCGTCACCGACGCCGAGCGCGACGACTACGGCGACCGCGAGGGGTACACGACAGCCTCGGAGTCGTACGTCGTGCTCGAACCGGACTTCCTCGTCGACGTGACCGACGTGCGTTCGTGGGTGCAGTGCCCGCGGATGTACTACCTGAACAAGCTCTCGGGGATCCCGCTGAACTACCCCGTGGTCAAGGGGACCGTGGTCCACGAGGTGTTCGGCGACCTCCTCCGCGGCGTCGACCTGGAGGAGTCGATCGAGGACCGTGTCGCGGAGGCCGGCCTCGAACTCGGACTGCTCGGGCGGGAGCGCGAGGAAGTCGCCGACGAGGTGCGCCGGAACGCGGCTGCGATCGAGGGGTGGCTCAGCCAGGGTCGCCTCGCCGCGGGCGACGACGGCGACGCCGACCGCGACGATGACGGCGACCGCGACGGCGACAGCGACGATATCGGCGACGGCAACGGCGACGCGTCGGCCTCCGAGTGGGACGGCGGGCCCGACGACTCGGAGTGGCGCTCGGAGTACACGCTCATCTCGCCCACGTTCGGCATCAAGGGCCGCGCGGACGCCCTCCGCCGGGGGCAGCCGGTCGAACTCAAGACGGGGAAGAACACGAACCGCGAGCCGCGCTTCCAGGACAAGATCCAGGCGGCCTGCTACGCGCTCCTCCTGCGCGAGCGCGGCGTCGACGCCGACACCGGCACGCTGCTGTACACGAAGAACACGGCGGTCGACCGCGGCGAGGAGTCGGGCGACCTCTCGCCGGCCAAGGAGTTCTCCGTCGGAAAGGGGCTGCTCGATTTCGTCGTCCGCCAGCGAAACGAGATCGCGGCGACGGAGTTCGACATGACCGTCCCGACGGGGTACGAGGCCGACGCGAAATGCGAGTACTGTTTCGAGCAGGACACCTGCATGGTCGTCTCCGGACGCCTCGATCAGGAGTCGAAGGCCGGCCAGATCGGCAGCGCCCTCCCGGAGGAGGAGCGCGAGTACTTCGACGCCACCTACCGCGCGCTGGAGGAGGAGCGCCGCGAGACCCACGCCGAGTACCGGAAGCTCTGGGAGCAGACCGCCGAGGAGCGCGCGGACGACGACCGCGCGCTGATCGACCTGACGCTCGTCTCACAGGAGCCGCTGGGCGACGGTCGCTGGCGGCTGACCGCCCGCAAGGAGTCGGACGCGGTCTCGAAGCTCCGCGAGGGCGACGTGGCGCTCGCCTCCGACGGGGACCCGGCGTCGGGCCACTCCGAGTTGGGCCGGATCCAGAAACTGGGCGACGAGGTCGTCGTCGAGACGGACGAGCCGGTCGAACTCCGCCGGCTCGACGTCTACCCCTCGGAGCTGTCGGTGTCGCGGATGCACACCGCCGTCCACGACTTCGTGCTGAAGGGCGACCCCGACCGCAAGGACGTGCTGTTCGGACGGCGCGAGCCCGCCTTCCGCGACCCGGGCGAAGGCGGAAGCAGCGACGGGGACGGGGGCAAGGAGCCGTTCATCGACAACAACGACGCGCAGAACGCCGCCGTCGAACGCGCGGTCGCCGCCGAGGACTTCGCGCTCGTCCACGGGCCGCCCGGCACGGGGAAGACGTACACCATCGCCCGGATCGTCCGCGCGCTCGTCGAGCGAGGCGACCGCGTGCTGCTGTCGGCGTTCACGAACCGCGCGGTAGACAACGCCCTCGAGGCGCTCCAGGAACAGGGCTTCGACGACGCCCTCCGCGTCGGCACGGAGACGGGCGTTCGCGGCGACATGCAGGACAGCCGCCTGGTCACCCGCGGCGAGCCGAACGACCGCGCGGCGACGCTGAACTCAGCGCCGGTCGTCGCCGCCACCACCTCCTCGTGCGGCTCGCGGACGATGCGCGAGCAGGAGTTCGACGTGGCGCTCGTCGACGAGGCGTCACAGCTCACGGAGCCTGGGACCCTCGCCGCGATCAACCGCGCCGACCGGTTCGTGCTCGTCGGCGACCACGAACAGCTCCCGCCGGTGGTGCGCGCCGAGAACCGCCTCCGGGAGTCGCTGTTCCAGCGGCTCATCGAGGATCACCCCGACGCGGGCGTGATGCTCGACCGGCAGTACCGCATGAGCCAGCGCATCCAGGCGTTCTCCTCGCGGGAGTTCTACGACGGGAAGCTCCGACCCGCCACGCCGGCGGTCGCCGGCCAGACGCTCGCGGACCTCGGCGTCGACGCGGCGGATCTCCCGTCGGAACTGCGCGACGCCGTCTCGTTCGTCGACCCCGACGGCACCCGCGAGGGCAACGCGAACCCGACGGAGGCCGAGCGCGTCGCGGCGATCGTCGAGGCGTACGTCGCCGCCGGCGTCGACCCCGACGACATCGGCGTCATCGCGCCGTTCCGCGCGCAGGTGGCGGAGATCGGCCGCCGGACCGACGCGACCGTCGACACGGTCGACCGCTTCCAGGGGTCGAGCGAGGAGGTGATCGTCGTCTCGTTCGTCGCCACCGGCGACCTCGACGGCCCGATATTCGAGGACCACCGCCGCGTCAACGTCGCGCTCACCCGGGCGAAGAAGGCGTTGTGTCTCGTCGGCGACGCCGAGGCGCTCGGCTCCGAGCCGTTCTACGCTCGGATGCTCGAGTGGGCGCGGCGGTGAGACGACTCGGCGGAACGAACGCCGAAGCGGGAGCGCTTTGGTCCTCGGGCGTCCGATCGATCGCGTGACTTCCGATACGTACGACCTCCCGCTGGGCGAGGGGACCGTCACCGCGTCGCTGTCGGGGTGTTCAGTCGACGTGGCGGTGCCGCCCGGCGGCGACCCGGTCGACCCTCACAGCGCCGCAGCGGCGGCGCTCGACGACCCGCACGGCCCCCCGCTGTCGGCGGTCGTCGATCCCGGCGACGAGGTCTGTCTCGTCGTGACGGACGTGACCCGCGCGACGCCCGACGAGGCGCTCGTCGGGGCGATGCTCGACCGACTCCCCGTCGGCCGTTCGGCCGTGACGATCGTGCTCGGCCTCGGACTGCACCGGCCGATGACTGACGCCGAGATCGCCGACGGCCTGGGGGAGTACGCCGACCTGGCGGTGAACCACGACCCCGACGCCGCCGTCGAGGTCGGGCGCGTCGACGGCGTTCCCGTCGAGGTGCACCCCGCGGTCGCCGACGCCGACGCCGTGCTCGCTACCGGCATGGTCGAGCCCCACCAGTACGCGGGCTTCTCCGGCGGCGCGAAGACCGTCGTCGTCGGGGCCGGCGGCGCGCCGCTCATCAGGCACACCCACGGGCCGGAACTGCTCGGTCAACCGGGGACGCGGCTCGGTCGCGTCGAGGACAACCCCTTCCGGTCGTTCCTCGACCGCGCCGGCGACCTCGCGGGACCGGACTTCTGCGTCAACGTCACCCACGGTCCGGCCGGGATCCTGGCCGCGGCCGCGGGGGCCCCGCGAGCCGTCGTGCGCGACTTGGCCGACGCGGCCCGCGAGGCGCTTTCGGTCCGCGTCGACGGGACGTACGACGCCGTGATCGCGGGCGTCGGCGCGCCGAAGGACGCGAACCTCTATCAGACGAGTCGGGCGGCGACGTACCTGGCGCTGGGGGCACACAACCCCGTCACCGAGGGCGGTCGGATCGTGATCCCCGCGTCGCTCCCCGAGGGCGCGGGCGAGGGGACCGGCGAGCGACGCTTCCGCCGCCGCCTCGCCGACGCCGCGTCCGCCGACGGCCTCTACCGGGAGATGCGCGAGGGGTACGAGCCCGGGGCACAGCGGGCGTTCGTGCTCGCGCGGGTGCTGCGCGACCACGAGGTGTGGGTGACCGACAGCGAACACCCCGACCTGGTGGACTCCTGTCTCATGCACGCGGCCGACACCGTCGACGACGCCGTCGAGCCGGGGAGTCGCGTGCTCGTCGTCCCGGACGCCCTGAACACGCTCGTCGTCTGATCCGGCTGGCGGAACGCTCCCGGAAGCCGGCCGACGCGACCCGCGGCGACGGCCCGGGCGGCGACGCCCGTCGCCGTCACTCCTCGGTCTTCGACCCGCCGGCCGGGCCGCGGCCGTCTCTCTCCCCGGGATCGACCTCGCTCTGACCGGGGCGGTCGCCCTCGGCGAAACGTTCGGTGTCGCCGTCGCCGTCGCCGCCGTCGCCGCCGCCGTCGCCGTCGTCGCTCTCGCGGTCGTCCCGCAGCCGGCGTCGTTCCGCGAGATCCGCCTGCAGGCGGTCGAGCAGTTCGTCGCGCAGGTCGCCGGCGGCGTCGGCGTCCGCGTCGTGCGCGACGGCGTCGCCCCCGAGCACGCCCGAGGAGGAGGCGGTGTCGGCGACGACGGACGCGAGGTCGCGGCGGCGCTGGAAGGGGCTCCGGGAGACGAACACCGTCTGGAGCCGGAAGTACGGCACCAGCCGCGTGTGTCGCCGGATCGTCCCCGTCCGCGCGACGAAGCCGTCGTCGACCGTCGCGTGCCCGCGATTGGCCCACGTGAGATGCCCCGCGAGCGGCGCGAGCGCGACGCCCGCGAACGCGAGCGCCACGAGCGGGTCCGGGAGTGCGTACGCGAGGCGGTCGACGCCGAAGACGACGCCGGCGACCGCCAGCGCCGCGAACACGTACCGCACGACGTAGCGGTTGCGCGCGCGACCCGGCGGGCGCTCCACGGCGTCGGTCCCGAAGGCGTCCGCCCGCGGGGCCTCGCTCCCGGACCCGGCGCGGGGACGCCGATCCAGTTCCTCGCGCACGTCGTCCGCGAGCGCGACGACGCGCTCGCGGGTGTCCAGCGGGACCGCCGTCTCGATACCGCCGTCGTCGCCGTTGCCTCCCGGCGCGTAGCCGGCGGTGTCGACCGCGAGGCTGGCGTACCCGAGCCGGCGCATCGCGATGTTCTCCGAGACGGTGATCGTCTGCACCTTCGACAGCGGGGCCGTACCGCTGTAGCGACCCAGCAGGCCGCGCTCGTACCGGAGTTCGTCGCCGACGCGCTCGAGCCGGAAGCCGTAGTAGCGGACGAAGGTGATCGCCGCGCTCACCACCCAGACGACGAGGAGGAACGCGACGACCGCCAGCGCCGAGAACCACAGGAACTCCGCGGTTCCGAGCGAGGGGACGTCGCCCGGACCCACGTCCACCTCGACGACGCCGAGCCTGACGAGCAGTTGCCCGATGTCGAACAGCACGTCGTCGAAGAGGCTCGCGCCCACGAACGGCGCGATGACCGCGCTGGGGCGGAACGATATCGCACACAGCGTGGCGAAGCGCAGACCCGTGAGCTCGTACAGCGTCTCGGCGTCCCCGGCGGACGCCGCGGCGGTCGGCGTCGCGCCCGCGCTGGCGACGCCGCCGGCCGGTGCGCCGCCCTCGTCGCCGGCGCGGTCAGTCGTCGCTCCCGCGGGGTCGGCCTCGCCGCCGAAGTCGCCGCTGTCTCGCGCGCGCCGCCCGCGCTGGCTCAGTTCCTCCCGGAGGCGTCGCGCGTCCTCGAGCGAGACGGCGTCGAGCGTCGCCTCGGTGGAGCCGCCGCCGGCGGTCTCGACGGCGACGGTCGCGAGCCCGAACGCCCGCTGGAGGACGGACCGCGAGAGGTCGACGTTCTGGACGCGCCGCAGCGGGATCTCCCGCTCCTGGCGGGCGAGCACGCCCGACCGCACGAGCAGGTGCTCCGGGAGCACCTCGTACTCGAAGCGGTACCAGCGCGCCAGCGACGCGCCCGCACCGACCAGGAAGGCCGCCGGCACGAGCGCCCCCGCCGCCGCGAGGCCGACCGGGCCGTCGCCCATGCCGGCGAAGGCCGTGCTCACGAACACGGCAAACAGCGCGAGGCGGCCGCCGGCGAACGCCGCCTGGATCGCCGCCGAGTACGGGTGGAGGCGGACCATCAGACGGCGTCGAACTCCGACTCGGTGGCCAGGTCGCGGAGCTGCTCGCGGAGCCGGCCCGCCCGGTCCGGCGTCAGTCCGGGGATGGTGATGTCAGCGCCCCGCGAGCCGGCCGTGTAGACGACGACGGAGGCGAGCCCCAGCGCTCGCTCGACGGGGCCCCGGCGCGTGTCGACGTGCTGGACCCGGACGTACGGGACGGAGGTGTCGATGCGGGTGAACACGCCGCGCACGAGGTACAGCGAGTCCTCGCGCACCTCGAAGCGCCAGATTCGGTACCGGAAGACGGCGGCGACGACGCCGAGCACGACGACGACGCCCGCGAGGGCGACCGCGGCCGCCTCCGACACCGGCGCGCCGAACCGGGCGGCCGCGACCCCGACGACCGCGAGCACGGCCGCGGGCACCAACGAGCCGACGACCCACGCGAGGCGAACCCGGGGATCGAGTGATTCCATACCCGGCGTTGGGTCGCCGGGTGTAAACCGTATGGGGTCAGCCGTCGGCGTCGCCTCCGGCGTCCGCGGCGGAGCCCGGTTCGCCGGCGTCGCCAACGCCACCGGCATCGCCGACGTCGCCGGCGTCGCCCTCGGCGAGCACGCCCCCGCTCGCGTCGTCGCCGACCTCCTCCATCACGCGGGCGTGGAACTCCCGGAGCGCGGCCGCCTCGTCCTCCGCGAGGACGGTGTCGCTGGCCATCAGCGTCGCCAGTCCGAACGCCAGCGGCGACGGCGTCTCGACCTCGTGGCGGACGACGCGCACGTCCCCCGACTGGACCGCCCCGAGCACTTCGCGGATCCCGGCGAGGTTCAGCCGGTCCTCTGCGATCTCGCGGTACGTCTCCTCCAGCACCGCGAAGGAGTCGAGGTCCTCGGCGAAGGAGACGAGCATCTCGGCGGACACCTGCTGTTGGGCGGCCGACTTCTCGTGGCCCTTGTAGCGCTTCAGGATCATCAGCGAGCGCGTCGCGTTGATCCGGAAGTACCGCTTCAGGAGGTCGGTGTCGGTGAGCGCCTCCCGGAGGTCCCCGAACACGTCCTCGGGGGCGATCGACTCGATCACGTCGGCCACGTCGACCTTGCGGTTCAGCGGCATCGACACGGTGAAGCCGGTGTCGGCGACGGCCAACTGGACGTTCGCGTTCGCCCGCCCGGCACAGCGGTGCGCGACCAGCCGGGAGAGACCGTCGTTGAACTCCCGGCCGTAGCCGCTGTGGACGTAGTAGCGCCGCCGGTACTCCGCCCGGTCGAGCTCCTCTTCGACGACGATCCGGTCCGTCGTCGCGACGCCGCGCGCGCCGAGGAAGCGCCGCTGCTCGTCGAACATTCGGACGATCGCGCGGACGGTGTTCTCGTCGACGGGAAAGCGTCGGAGCCACGTCCGGGCGGCCGCGCGACCGCCGTCCGCCAGCCGGTCGTTCAGCTCCCCCTGGAAGTCGAGCACCTCCCGACCCAGGTCGTAGCTCAGCGGCAGGCGCTCGGAGAACCACGATGGGACGGTCGGCCGCTGGCCGGATGGGTCGACGTACACCTTCGACCCGCGCCGGTAGCCGAACTGGTAGGTCGACCCGCCCAACTGGAACACGTCGCCGGGCTCCAGCGTGTCGAGGTACTCCTCGTCGAGTTGGCCGACCCACTCGTCGCCCCCGCGGAGGTAGACGTCGATCGTGAACGAGTCGGGGATCGTCCCGAGGTTCGTCATGTAGATGACGCGCGCCAGCCGCCCGCGCTTGCCGATCAGCTGCTCGCCGACGGGGAACTCCTCGTAGTGGTACTCGCCCTCGGGCGGGTCGTTCGTGTCGCGCCACACCTTCGCGTAGACGTTCTTCTCCTCCATCCCGGGGTAATCGGCCGTCAGGTAGCGCATGAGCTGCTCCCAGTCGGCGTCGCCGTACGCCCGGTACGGGTACGCGGCCCGGAGCGTGTCGAGCACGTCGACCTCGCGTTTCACGCCGTTGATCGCCATGCCGTACACCTGCTGGGCGGCCACGTCCTGGGCCTCCTCGGGGACGAACACGCGGTCGACGAACCCCCGCTCGGCCCGCCGGGCCATCACGGCACACTCGACCAGTTCGTCGCGGTCGAGCGCGATCACTCGGCCCTCGACCGTCTCGCCGAGGCTGTGGCCCGCCCGGCCGACGCGCTGGAGCAGGGAGGCGACCGACTTGGGCGACCCCACCTGGACGACGAGGTCGAGGTGGGGCATGTCGATCCCCAACTCCAGGGAGGTGGACGTGGTGACCACGTCGAGATCGCCCGACTTCAGGCCCTCCTCGACGGCCTCACGGTGGCCCTTCGACATCGAGCCGTGGTGACAGCCCGAGTCGTCCTCGTCGTAGTCGTACCGCTCGCGCAGGGTCGCGAGCACGCGCTCGGCTCCCGAGCGAGTGTTCGTGAACACGAGCGTGTTCTCGTGACCCTCGATCAGCTCGTGGAGCCGGTCGTGAAAGCGCTCGGTCACGGCGTCCCGCGGCGTGTCGATCAGGTCGTCGGTCGGACACTCCACCCGGAGGTCGAACTCGCGGACGAACCGGGTGTCGACGATCTCGTACTCGCGCGGCGTCCATCCGGTCGACGACTCGCCGTCCGGGCCGCGGTCGGCTCCGTCTCCCTCCGCTCCACCGCCGGGGTCGCCCCCGACGAGGAACTCCGCCATCGTCGTCAGCGGCTCGACGGTCGCAGAGCAGCCGACCCGCGTCGGCGACGACTCGCACATGCGCTCGAGCCGCTCCAGCGACACAGCGAGGTGGGTGCCGCGCTTCGAGTCGGCGAGCGAGTGTATCTCGTCGACGACGACGTACTCGACGCTGCGGAGCGTCTCCTTGAACTTCGGGGAGTTCAGCAGGATCGCCAGCGTCTCCGGCGTCGTGTTCAGCACGTGCGGCGGCGACTCCAGCATCGCGCGGCGCTCGCTGTCGGGTGTGTCGCCGTGACGGATCGCCTGCCGGATCTCGGTGTCGTGACCGCGGTCGGCCAGGTTCTCCGCGATCCCGTCGATGGGCTCTGCGAGGTTACGGGTGATGTCGTTCGCGAGCGACTTCAGCGGCGACACGTACAGACAGCGGACGCCGTCGTCGAGGCCGCCGTCGAGCTCGCGCTCCCGGCGGAACAGGTCGTTGAGCACCGCGGTGAAGCTCGCGAGGGTCTTGCCCGACCCCGTCGGCGACGCGACCAGACAGTTCTCCCCCTCGTCGATGAGCGGGATCGCCTCCCGCTGCGGGGGCGTGAAGAAGCCGCCGTTGTCCGGGACGAACGCGCCGAACTGCTCGACCCACCACTCGCGGACGGCCGGCTCCAGCCGGTCGAGCACGTCGCCGTCGGCGACCTCGACGGACGCGGGATCGAAGTCGTAGTCATCCTCGGTCGCGGCGAGCAACTCCCGCCCGTCGGTCATTGGGATCGCCAGGGGTCGGTCGGGTAAGTGGGTTGCGGGCGGTCGCGTCGTCATCGGTCGAGCCGCCCCGTCCGCGGCGTCGCCGGCGACCGACCCGCCCCGTCCGCGACGTCGCCGGCAACCGCAACCCCTTCCCGGCGGCCCCGCCGACGCCTCGGTATGCGCGTCACGTTCCTCGGGACCGGCTCGGCGATGCCCGTCGCCGACCGCGTCCAGACCGGCCTGCTCGTCGAAGCCGCCCCCGGTGACCGAAGCCCGCTGCTGGTCGACTGCGGTGCCGGAGTGCTCCACCGCCTCTCCCAGACCGATCCGGGCTACGAGGCGGTCTCGACGGTCCTGTTGACCCACCACCACCTCGATCACGTCTCGGACCTGCTGGCCCTGCTGAAGGCGAGATGGCTCGCCGGCGAGGAGCGCCTGCACGTCGTCGGCCCGCCGGGCACCAAGGCGCTGCTCGACGACCTGCTGGACGTCGGGGAGTTCGAGTACCTCGACGGCAGAGCCGAGGTGAGCGTCCGCGAGGTCCACGCCGGGACCGAGTTCTCGCTGGCCGGCCTCGACGTCGAGGCGTTCGAGACGCGCCACTCGAAGCCGTGTCTCGCGTACCGCTTCTCGGACCGCGAGAGCGAGGCCGGGGGAGCCGGAAACGAGGTGGGTGAACGCGAGGGCGAGACGGCGGCCGACGGCGGCGACGCCGCGGGCGACGATCCCGGTCGCGATCCCGCCGCCGCCGACTCCACCGACGATGAACCCACCGACGGCGGACAGGTCGGCGGCGACTTCGTCTTCTCGGGCGACTCCGAGGCGTTCGCCGGACTCGCGAACTTCGCCGAGGGGGCGCGGGTGCTCGCCCACGACTGCTCGTTCCCCGACGAGGTGGACGTGGACAACCACCCGACGCCGACGCAGTTGGGCGAGGCGCTCGCCGGCCGCGACATCGACCGGGTGTACCTGACGCACCTGTACCCCCACACCGAGGGCCGCCACGAGGAGATGCTGGAGTCGGTTACACGGCACTTCGACGGCGACGTGCGGGTCGCCCGCGACGGTCTCAGATTCGAGCCGTGAGCGGAGCGCGGTCGGGCCCGACCGCGAGCGTGATGCGCCGGTGAACCGCGACGCCGCCGGCTTCCTGACGCTCGCGGCGCTGTGGGGGACGGCGTTCGTGGCGACGAAGGCGGCCCTCGCGGAGTTCCCGCCGGTGTTGCTCGCGGCGCTGCGCTTCGATATCGCCGCAGTCGTGCTGTTTGCGGCCGCACTCGTCGCCGCCGACGCCCCCGAGGCGCTGTTGCCCGCCGGCCGCGGCGACCTCGCGCCGATCCTCGCGGGCGGTGCCTTCAGTATCGGGCTCCATCACGCGCTGTTGTTCACCGGCCAGCAGTACGTCTCCGCGGCCGTCGCGGCGACCCTGCTCGGGCTCATTCCGGTGCTCACCCCCGTGGCCGCCCGGGCAGTCCGCCCCGACGAGCGCCTCGGGGCCGTCGGGGCCGTCGGCATCCTCGTCGGCTTCTCGGGACTCGTACTCATCGCCGACCCCGATCCCGAGCGCCTTCGGGCGCTCCCCGGGAGCGTCGCCGGCGCGGGTGCGGACACGGGGACGGGTGCGGACACGGCGACGACAGCCACCGGGACGACCGCTGGTCCGCTGCCGCCGCTCACCGTCGGAACGGTGTTCGTCTTCGGGTCGGCCGTCGCGTGGGTCGCGGGTGCCGTGACGACCCGCGAGGACGACGCGACGCTCGGGCCGCTGGCGCTGCAGGCGTGGATGGCCGCCGTGGGGGCCGGCCTGCTCCACGTCGCCGCGGCGGCGCTGGGGCAGTCGCCGCTGGGGTTGACTCCCTCGGCCGGCGGGCTCGCGTGGCTCGCCTACCTCGCCGTGGTCCCCGGCGCGGGCGGGTTCCTGCTGTACTTCCGCCTGCTCGACCGGCTCGGGCCGATCCGGGCGGGGCTGCTGGAGTACGCGATCCCGCCGTTCGCGGCGCTGTTCGGGTTCGTCGTCCTCGGCGAGACGCTCGCGGGCCGGACGCTCCAGGGGTTCG
Source organism: Halobaculum sp. CBA1158 (assembly GCF_021431925.1). NCBI lineage: Archaea > Methanobacteriati > Methanobacteriota > Halobacteria > Halobacteriales > Haloferacaceae > Halobaculum > Halobaculum sp. CBA1158. Next base: position 1,802,228 of record NZ_CP090371.1, read on the forward strand.
CGTGCGTGTTCGTCGCGTTCGTGCTCGTCCAGCGCGAGCCGATCCGCGGGGCGCTCCGCCGGCGGTTCGGCTGACCGAACGGGGAGGGCGAAGCGGGCGAGAGGAAGCGCTACCCGATCCGCGTGCCCACATCGTCGCCGGCGAGAAAGCCCTCCAGCGACTCGGGACCGAACACGCTCGCCGGCGACCCCAGTCCGAGCAGTTCGCGCACCTTCGCGGCCATGCCGCCCGTCACGTCGGTCGCGTCGCTGACGCCGAGCACGTCGGCGACCTCGTCGAACGACTCGATGGCGGGGATCACCTCGTCGTCGCCGTCGAGCACGCCCGGCACCGTCGAGCACAGCCCCACCCGTTCGGCGTCCAGCGCCGTCGCCAGCGCGGTTACGAGTTCGTCGCCCGAGAGGACCGTGACCCCCTCGCCGGCGTGGACGACGCCGTCGCCGTGGAGCACGGGGACGAACCCCTCCTCGAGCATCGTCGCGACCTGATCGGTCATCAGCGTCAACTCGCCGTCGGCGTCGCGGGCGGCCGCCGAGAGCGGGTGGACGGGCACAGCCGGCACGTCCTCGGTGTGGAGCCGCGAGAGCACGAAGCGGTTCAGCGTCGTCATCGCGCCGTGCACGTCCATCACGCCGTCCACGTCCCGGATCCCCGCGGTCGTGCTCACGCCGTGTTCGGCGGCGTGGTGGTGCCCGAACGAGCCGCCGCCGTGGACGACCACGAGGTCGTCGACCTCGGCGTCGCCGATCGCGGCCGCGAGCGACGCGAGCGTCTCACCGTCGAGCGTCTTGGGGCGGTCCTTCTCGGTGATCACCGAGCCGCCGAGCTTCAGGATCACGGTCATCTACGGCTCCTCCACGCGAACGCCCTCGGTCGCGAGTTCGGCGCGGAACGCCTGCTCGCACTCGGTCGAGAACTCCAGCGCGCGCTGGCTCCCCGGATCGGGGTCGAGCGCGACGATACAGCCGCCCCCGCCCGCGCCGGTGAGTTTCGCCCCGCGTGCGCCCGCCTCCCGGGCGGCCCACACCATCGCGTCCAGCGACCGGGCGGAGACGCCCAGCGCCGACAGCAGGCCGTGATTGAACTCCATCAGCTCGCCCAGATCCGCGAGCAGGGCGTCGTCCGGCTCGGAGTCGGGATCGGCGTCGCCGAGCAGGCGCTCGCCCTCGCGGGTGAGATCGCCCACAGTCTCGACGGTGTCGGCGGCGAACTCGTGCTCCTCGCGGAGCGCTCGAACGCCCGCCACGAGTTCGCCGGTGTCCCCCGCGCCGCCGTCGTAGCCGACGACGAACGGGAGCGCCGGCGCGTCGATCGTTCGGGTGTCTTCGCCCTCGACGCGGACGGCCCCGCCCATCGCCGAGCAATAGGTGTCCGCACGCGACGCCTGGCCGTCCTGCACCTCGTGCTCCGCGCGGTAGGCCCGCCGGGCGACCGCCTCGGCGTCGAGTTCGGTCCCCAGCGCCCGCGTCGCCGCGTCGATACCGGCGACGACGACCGCCGCCGACGACCCCAGCCCGGCACCCAGCGGGATCGCCGACTCGACGGCGATGTCGAAGCCCGCGTCGGGTGCCCCCGCGGCGTCGCGCGCCTGCGCGACCGCCGCCTCGATGTACTCCATGGCCGCCTCGACCAGCGGTGCCGGCACGTCGATATCCGGCCGGTCGTCGATGCTCTCGCCCCACGTGACTGTGAAGCCGTCCAGCGAGAGGTCCGCGGCGTCGACGCGGACGCGTCCGTCCTCGCGGGGCTCGACGGTCACCCGGGCGCGACGCTCGATCGCGCACGGCACCGCCGGCTCGCCGTAGACGACCGCGTGTTCGCCGAAGAGGTACACCTTCCCCGGCGCGCTGCAGGTGGTCATACTCCGCCCCACCACCGCGGCCCTAACAGGCCTTCCGACTCCCGCCGCTCGACCGCCCGACACCGATTATCAGTTCCGATTAAATATCCGATGGAATTATATCGGCTCGTGTGATACACGATGACATGAGCTCGACGACCTCCCCGGATTCGTCCCCGCACGTGGACCGCAGCCCGGACGGGTCGCGCATCCGGGTCGAACTCGCCGGCGAGTTCGACGCCTGCGACGTCGTCACCGCCATGGCGGAGGCCCGTCACGTCGCCGAGTCCTGCGACGCCGGGTTCGACGTGGTCGTCGACGTGCGCGAGTTCGACGCGCGGGGAACCGCGCTCGCGGCGCTCGGCGAGTGGGAGACGTTCCTGCGGGTCGCCGGCGCGTCGACGGTCGTTCGCGTCGGCGAGGGCCCCGCCGTCGGCGGTGCCGACCGGCGGGCGTCGTCGCTCGCGGAGGCAGAGGAGTTGCTCTCGCGGTGAGCGGACGGTCCGACCGGTGCGTCACAGTTCGGACAGAGCCGCCGCTTTCGACGGCGCGGCCAACGGAGTAAACGTAAAATCCAGCCGACGGCTTACAGTTCCGCCTCGAAGTCCTCGAGGGCGTAGCCGGGTTCGGCACCGCGGCGGTCGAGCGTCTCGTTGGCCAGCAGCCAGTAGACGACCGACAGGGCGCGGCGACCCTTGTTGTTGGTGGGGATCACCAGGTCGACGTTGGAGACCTGGTTGTTGGAGTCGCACATGGCGATGACGGGGATGCCGACCGTGATGGCCTCCTTGACCGCCTGCGCGTCGCCGATGGGGTCGGTGACGACCACGACGTCCGGCTCGATGTAGCCGGCGTACTCGGGGTTCGTCAGCGTCCCCGGGATGAAGCGCCCGGTGCGGGCGCGCGCGCCGATGGCGTCGGCGAACTTCTCGGCGGGGAAGCGACCGTACTGACGCGAGGAGGTGACGAGCACCTGCTCGGGGTCGTAGTCCGCCAGGAACGAAGCGGCCGTCCGGATGCGGTCGTCCGTCGTGCTCACGTCGAGCACGTACAGGCCGTCGTCGCGGACGCGGTGGATGAACCGCTCCATGTCCTTCGTCTTCTGCTGGGTCCCGATGTGGACCCCGGCAGAGAGGTAGTCCTCGACGGGGATGAGCAGGTCCGCCTCGTCGTCCGGCATGACGTCCTCGTCGAAGCGCGGGCTCTCCTCCTCGTCGGCGGCCTCGGCCGCCTCGGTCTCCTCGGGCTGTTCCTCTGTCTCGTCGGGCGACTCGTCGGCCGCGGGCTCGGTCTCGGTGACCTCCTCCTCGGCGTCGGCCGCCGCTTCGGTGTCTGCGTCGTTCTCGCTTTCGCTCATACTGCCTCCTCCGCGATGCGGATGAGTTCGTTCAGCTTTGCGGTGCGCTCGCCGCCGACGGTCCCCGTCTTGATGAACGAGGCGTCGGTCGCGACGGCGAGGTGTGCGATGGTGGTGTCCTCGGTCTCGCCCGAGCGGTGGGAGACGACCGCGTCCAGCCCGTTGCGCTGGGCCAGCTCCACGGCGTCGAACGCGTCCGAGAGCGTCCCGATCTGGTTCGGCTTGATCAGGATGCTGTTGGCCGCGCCCTCGTCGATCCCCCGCGAGAGGCGCTCGACGTTGGTCACGAACAGGTCGTCCCCGCAGATCAGCGTTTGGTCGCCGACCCTGTCAGTCAGCTCCGCGAACCCCTCGTAGTCGTCCTCGTCGAGGGGGTCCTCGACGTACGCGAGGTCGTACTCGTCGACCAGTTCGGCCACGTACTCGACCTGCTCGTCGGGCGTGCGCTCGGTGTCGCCGTAGCGGTAGACGCCGGCGTCGGCGTCGTACAGCTCCGAGGCGGCCACGTCGAGGCCGAAGCGGATCTCGAAGCCGACCGCGTCGGCGACGCGCTCGGTCGCCTCGTCGACGATCTCGAACGCCTCGGCGTCCGAGACGGCGGGGGCCCACGCCCCCTCGTCTCCCTTCGCGGCGGCGACGCCGCGATCGTCGAGGATCTCGGCGACGACGGCGTGCACGTCGGCGTTGGCGAAGACGGCCTCCGCGACCGACGGCGCGCCGACCGGCGCGGCGAGGAACTCCTGGATGTGGGTCGCCTCGGCGGCGTGCTCGCCGCCGCCCACGACGTTGCCCAGCGGAACCGGGAACGTGCGGTCGGCGTCGCGGAACGTGCCGCCGAGGTGCTGGAACAGCGGCGCGCCCAGCACGTCGGCACCCGCCTTCGCGGCCGCCATGCTGATCGCGACGGCGCTGTTGGCACCGATCTCAGAGAAGTCGTCGGTGCCGTCGGCGGCGGTCAACGCGGCGTCGACCTCGCGCTGATTGCCGGCGTGGACCGTTCCCTCGAGTCGCGGCACGGCGTGCTCGCGGGCGGCGGCGATCGCCTCCCGCGGCGGGAGTTCGATCGCTTCGTACTCGCCCGTCGACGCCCCCGACGGGGCGGCCGCGCGGCCGAAGCCGCCGGACTCCGTGAGCACGTCCGCCTCGACCGTGGGATTCCCACGGGAGTCGAGCACGCGACGCAACGACACCGAGGCGACCAGCGTCATCTACTTGCCCTCCCGCCGGACGGTGAACGGCAACACGCCGGCGTCGTACTCCTCGGCGGCGATGAGGATGGGCTCGGACTGGTCCGACTCAACCAACACCGGCGCGCCGTACGCCAACTGCAGCGCTCGCGCGCCGAGGATGCGGGCCTTCTCGTACCGGTTGTAGTTCAGGTTCGCGCTCATTGGTAGGGTGAAACCACGTCGACGAGGTCGGTGTGACTGACCATCATCCGCCGGCAGCAGTGGCGGTCGACGCCGAGGTCGTCGAGGACCACCGCGGGGTCCTCCTCGCCCTCCTTGGCGCGGGCCTTGAACTCCTCCCAGTGTTCCCCGATGACGTTACCGCACGTGAAACACCGGACGGGGATCATCATGGCTGAGTCACCTCAGCGGTACGACTTCTGGTAGCGAGCGCGTGCGCCGGGCCCGCCCCACTTCTTCGGTTCGCTCTGCCGGGAGTCGTTCACCAGCAGCGAGCGGTCGAACTTCATGAAGGCGTCGCGCAGTTCCGCGTCGTTGCGGTGTTGCACGATGCCGCGCGCGATGGCGGTGCGGACGGCGTCCGCCTGACCGGCGAAGCCGCCGCCGTCGACCGACACCTCGACGTCGACCTCCGAGCGGAGGTCCTCGCCGGCGATGCGGAACGGCTCCAGCATCTTCAGGCGCGCCGTCTCCGGTTCGACCAGCTCGACGGGCTGGGAGTCGATACGCACCCGCCCCTCGCCGTCGGTGACGGTGGCGCGGGCGACTGCGGTCTTCTTCTTTCCGGACGTGTTCGTTACCATGTGACGTTGGCCCCCAGGTCCTCGGCGACGTCGCCGAGGGTGGTGAACTTGATGTTCGACAGGCGATCGAGGGAGGTGCCGTCGAGCACCTCCGGCTCCGGCGCGTCCTCGTCGGGCGAGGTCGTCTCGGAGTCGAACGGGTTGCCGACGTACACGCGGACGTTCTCGAACGCCTCGCGACCCTTCGTGGTCTTGTACGGCAGCATCCCGCGGACCGACCGCTTGAAGATGCGGTCCGGTCGCTTCGGGTAGTACGGACCCGAGTCGGAGCCGAGGTTCGCGCGGGTGCGGTACTTCTCGAGCGTCGCCTCGGTGTTGCCCGTGATGACCGCGCGCTCGGCGTTGACGATCGCGACGCGCTCGCCCTCGAGCGCCCGCTGTGCGACCTGCGACGCGACGCGACCCATGATGGCGTCGCGCCCGTCGACGACCACGTCGGCCTCGAACTCGGCGAGACTCATCGGATCACCCGGACGTCGGTCCCTTCGGGGTTGTTCGACAGCGCTTCCTCCAGCCGGACGGCGTCGCCGGCCTGGTCGATCTTCGTCTCGGCGGTGCCGGAGAAGTCGACGGCGGCGACGGTGACGTCCTTACGGAGCACGCCCGAGCCGAGCACCTTGCCCGGCACGACGACGGTCTCGTCCTCGTTCGCGTACCGCTCGATGCGGCCGAGGTTGACCTCCGCGTGCGTGCGCCGCGGCTTTTCGAGCCGGTCGGCGACGTCCTGCCAGACGCTGGCATCGGACGAGCGCGCGACCGACTTCAGTTCGGCGATGAGGTTCTGAAGTCTCGGATTACTCTTGCTACTACTCATACTGATACCTCCTGAGTGGGAGTTGTCGACCCGGTCGCGACGATGTCCGGTCGCGACCGAGTCGGATCGGGAAAACGGGAGTGCAGGGGGCAGGATTTGAACCTGCGAACCTCTACAGGACAGCGCCCTGAACGCTGCGCCGTTGGCCAGACTGGGCTACCCCTGCTCGCGTCCCGTCGTTTGCCGTCCCGCCGCATAACCCCTTCGGTCCACCCCGTCCGTACGGGACGGTGACGGCGGGTCCGCTGGCCGGGACCCGCCGCGGGGGCGAACGTTCGATGGGTGCTGTGGGACGGCGACATCGTGTGGTTAGACTGCGACTTTCTCTGCCAGTTCGTCCGCGCGGTCACGCAACGACTCGACCGCGCGGAGGGTGAGCTCCTCGACGCTCATCGACCCGTCCGTCTCGATGTGGAAGACGAACGCGCCGGGAACGTCCTCGATCTCGAGTTCCTTGCCGGGGTAGCGGTTCGTGAGGTCCGAATCGAACTCCTCGGTGTGGACGAGATCGCCGTCCTCCGTCTCGATGACGCCACGGAGGATGTTCGGCTCCTCGTCGTCGAACTCGCCGGCCTCGCCGACGACGGAGACGCGCTGCAGGTGGCGGTAGCCGACGGCCACGCCGCCCTGGTGTTTCGCGTGCTCCTTGCCGGTGTCGAGGACCGCGTCGGCCTCGAACTCCAGGCGCTGTCCCTCCTTCAACTCGATGATGGGGACGTTGTCGTCGGCGGGCTGGACGAGGTCGTCGGACGTCTCGATGTCGCCCGAGTACGCCGTCGCCGGCCCCTCGACGTCGAGCGCGAGGGTGACGGTGTCGCCGACCTCGTAGTCGTCGAGGGGCGTCGTCAGGGGGACGAGCCCCAGACGGAGCCCGACCATCTCGTCGAACATGACCGAGGAGTTCTCGACGAACCGCACCTCGTCGATCGAGAACGTCGGCACTTCCGAGAGCATCGTCCGGCGCAGGCCGTTGGCGACCGCGGGCGTGAGCCCGCGGACGAGCAGCCGCGCCGAGCGATCGTCGCGCGTGACTACCTCGACGTCGAAGTCGTCCGCCATGGGTTACAGGCGGTTTTTCTTCGGCGCTCGAGTGCCGTCGTGCGGGATCGGGGTCACGTCCTCGATGCGACCGATCTCGATCCCGGCACGGGCGAGCGCGCGGATCGTCGGCTGCGCGCCCGGCCCGGGGGACTTCTGGGCGTTGCCGCCGGGTCCGCGGATGCGGACGTGGACGCCCTCGATGCCCTGGGCCTTGAGCTGTTCCGCGACGCCTTCGGCCATCTGCATGGCCGCGTACGGCGACGCTTCGTCTCGGTTCTGCTTCACCACGGCACCGCCCGAGGACTTGACCAGCGTCTCGGCCCCGGTGATGTCGGTCACCGTGATGAGGGTGTTGTTGAACGACGAGAACACGTTGGCGATGGCCCAGCGGGCCCCGCCGTCGTTGTCTGCTTCACTCATTTACTGACCCTCCGCGCGTTCGGGGTGGAGTTCGTCCGCGAGCGGGGAGATCTCGTCGAAGTCGACCAGATCCTCCTCGGCGGTCTCGACCTTGTAGGACGGGCGGGTGACGCGGGCGTCCCCGACGACCACGTGGCCGTGAAGGATGAACTGCCGCGCCTGCTTCGTCGAGTTGCCGACGCCCTTGCGGTACGCGACCGTCTGAAGCCGGCGCTCGAGCACGTCGGTCACGTCCAGCGACAGGACGTCCGTGATCGCGTCGGCGTCCTCGAGGATGCCGAGCCGGCGCAGCCGCGCGACGAAGTCCTCGCCGGCCTCGTTGGCCGCCTCGACGTCGCCCTGCGTCTCGCCGATGAGGCGTCGCGCCTCGCGGCGGTAGCGGCGCAGTTCCGACTGCGCGCGCCACAGCTCCTCTTTGTTCTTCAGGCCGTACGTGGACAGCAGGTCCGACTCCTCGTCGATCCGCTCGCCCTGATACGGATGGTTCGGCGTCTCGTATCGCTTGGTTGAGGTTCCGGTGCTCATTCGTCGTCATCCTCCGCGGCGGCCGCTTCCTCCTCGGCCTGCTCCTCGCGGATCTCCTCGACGTTGACGCCGATGGTGCCCTCGGTACGGCCCGTGGACTTGGTCCGCTGTCCGCGGACCTTCTGCCCGCGCTTGTGTCGGACGCCTTTGTAGGAGTCGATCATCTTCATCCGGTTGATGTCGTGGCGGCGCTTCTCGTTGAGGTCCGAGCCCACGATGTGGTCGGTCTCGCCGGTGAAGAAGTCCTTCTGCCGGTTGACCATCCATTCGGGGACGTGCTCCGAGAAGTTCTGAACGACGTCGACGACCGCGTCGATGTCGTCCTGATCGAGGCGGCCGAACGTGGCGGTTCGATCCACGTCGGCCTCCTCGGCCACCAGGCGCGCCGTGCGCTGGCCGATGCCTTTCATGTCGCTGAGACTGCGCTCGACGGTCTTCGTCCCGTCCAGGTCCGTCTGGCCGATGCGGACGAAGTACTGGAGGTCCTCGTCGTCCTCCTCCGCGTCGGGCGCGTTCTCTGGTTCTTCTGCACTCATGTCTTGGTGTGTGGTCAGCGTTGCGGCGGGGATTCGAACCCCGGAGGCTTGCGCCACTGAGTTAGCAACCCAGCGCCTTGGGCCAGGCTTGGCTACCGCAACACCGTGTGTGCTGTATCGTCGCCTCGCGAGCCGTCGCGGCTCCGGACTCGGGACCCGACGCCCCTACAGTGTCTGCGTCCGAAGTAACTCGGAGCCCGTACTTAAGCGTCACGAAAGGGAAGGTGGCCGTGTGACCCCGTCACGACCGTGAGAACGACGGACACGGACGAACGACGGGTCCGGGCGACCGGTCCCGCAGGCAACGGGGACCGCACCGACCGCTGCGAGCCCGTCGTCCCTCCGCGCTCAGATGGAACCCCCGTCGGCGAACTCGAAGCGCGCGCCGCCCGCTTCGGACTCGGTCACCGTGATCGACCAGCCGTGCGCCTCGGCGATCTCCATGACGATACTCAGCCCGAAGCCGGTGCCGTCCTCGCGGGTGGAGTAGCCGTGTTCGAGCACCGACTCACGGTCTCCCGGGGGGATCCCCGGGCCGTCATCCGCGACGGCGAACCCGTCCGGAGCCGACGACACGGTGACGTGCACGCCCGGCCCGCCGTGCTCGACCGCGTTGCGAAAGAGGTTCTCCAGCAGCTGGATCAGGCGGCTCTGGTCCGCCGTGACCGTCGGCGCGTCCTCGGCCGACAGCGTCGCGTCGCCGGTGTCGACGGTCGCCCACGCCTTGCGCGCGACCGTCGACAGGTCGACCGACTCGGGCGACTCGACGGCTGTGCCCGACCGCGCCATCGTCAGCACGTCCGAGATGATGCGCTCCATCCGGTCGTGGGCCCGCATCGCCTTCTCCAGCGCCTCGCTGTCGCACTCCTCGGCGGCCAGCTCCGACTGTCCCTTCGCGACGGCGAGGGGGTTGCGGAGGTCGTGGCTGACGATCCCGGCGAACTGCTCCAGCCGGTCGTTCTGACGGCGGAGGTCCTCCTCGACCACCTGCCGCTCCAGCGCCGAGGACACCCACTCGGCCAGTAGCTCCACGAGCGTCACCTGCCACTCCTCGAACGGCTCCTCGCGCGGGGTGTCGTCGTAGAAGCAGAACGTCCCGTACACCGAGCCGTTCACTCGAACGGGCGCGCCGAGGTAACACGAGACCCCCCACTCGGCGTATCCCGCGCGTTCGGACAGGTCGGGGTCGACCCCGATGTCGGCGACGGCCAGCGACTCCTCGCTGAGAACCACCCGCTCGCAGTTCGTCGCCGAGAGGTCGACGACGTCGCCGGCGGCGACGCTGTCGTCGGGTGCGTACACCACCTCGAACACGTACTGGTCGTCGCGGACCCGCGAGAGCGTTCCGTAGGACGTGCCGAGCATCCCCGCGCCGATCCGCAGGAGCTCCGAAACGCGACCCTCGAACTCCAGATCGGGATCGGCGAGCGCCTGAGTAACCGCACGGAGGATCTCCTCTCGCGCCTCGAGCTGGTCGACTCGTCGCTTCTCGTCGGTCACGTCCCGGAACAGCACCGTCAGCCCGGACGGCGAGGGGAACGCCCGTACCTCGAGCCAGATCCCGAGCGGCTCATAGTACGTCTCGAACTCCTGGGACTCCTGCGTCTCCATCGCCCGGTGGTACCGTTGGTGGATCTCGCTCCCGACCGCCTCCGGCACCAGCTCCCAGATGTCGCTGCCGACGATCTCTTCGGTGGAGAGGTCGACGTCGGCCGCCTCCGAGACGATCCGACGGGCTTTCTCGTTGAGGAACGTCGTCCGCCACTCGTCGTCGTAGACGTGGAACCCGTCGGTCATCCGCTCGAGCACCGCCGGGCTGACCGCAACGGCCTCGGAGTCGACGGCGTCAGCGAGCGCGGTCTCGTCCGCGTCGTCTCCGGGGTCGCCTGTCATGCCCGCAGGAAAGAGCGGCGGCGAGATAAACAGTTTCCCTGTCAGCTCCGCCCGCACACAACCGGTTGTCACATCGCGTACGCCTGTCGATCCATCCGGTCAGGGATCCTCCGAATCATTCGGATCCCTGCGAGGCCCTTACTGATCCGGCCAGCGCTCGATGTACACCGTCTCGTCGGTGTAAAACCGGACCGCGTCGTCACCCTGGGCGTGCAGGTCGCCGAAGAACGAGTCTTTGTCGCCGCCGAAGTGGAAGAACGCCATCGCGGCGGCGGTGCCGACGTTGACGCCGACGTTGCCGGCGTCGATCTCCAGACGGAAGCGACGGGCCTCGCCGCCGTCCCGCGTGAACAGCGACGCGGCGTTGCCGAACTGCGAGCGGTTCACCAGCGACAGCGCGTCGTCGAAGTCCTCCGCGCGGATCAGCGCGAGCACCGGCCCGAAGATCTCCTCGCGGGCGATCGTCGCGTCGGGGTCCACGTCGCCGAAGACCGTCGCCCCGAGGTGGTGACCCTGTGCCGGAACGTCGGTCTCACGACCGTCGAGCAGCAGTTCGCCGCCCTCCTCGACTCCCGTCTCGATGTACTCCAACACCGACTCGCGGTGGGGGCCGGAGACCAGCGGTCCCATGTCGGTTCCGTCCTCCAGTCCCGGGCCGATCTCCATCGCCTCCGTCTTCGCGACGAGGTGCTCGACGAACTCGTCGTACACCGCGTCTTCGACGACGGCGACGGGGTTCGCGAGGCAGCGCTGGCCGGCGTTGGCGAACGCCGACGAGCAGGTCTGCTCGGCCGCGAACTCGAGGTCCGCGTTCGCGCTCACGACGACGTGGTTCTTCGCGCCGCCCTGCGCCTGCACGCGCTTGCCCGCCCCCGCGGCCGTCTCGTACACGTGCTGTGCGATCGGCGTCGAGCCGACGAACGACACCGCCTCGATCCCGTCGTGGGTGATGAGGCGGTTCACCGTATCCGGACCCCCGTGGACGACGTTGACGACGCCGTCGGGGAAGCCGGCCTCGTCGACCAGCTCCGCGATCCGGTTGGCGGTGAACGGGTCGCGCTCGCTCGGCTTGAGCACGAAGGTGTTGCCCGTCGCGACCGCGTACGGGAGGAACCACAGCGGGATCATCGCCGGGAAGTTGAACGGCGTCACCGCGACGACGGTGCCGAGGGGCTGTCGCACCGCCGTCTCGTCGATGTCCGGCGCGGCGTGCGGCAGGTGTCCCGCCTGCATCATCGTCGGGATGCCGCAGGCGACCTCGACGTTCTCGATGCCCCGGCGGATCTCGCCCATCGCCTCCGCCTTCGTCTTGCCGTGCTCGGTCACCAGCACCTCCGCGAGCGACTCCTGGTGCTCCTCCAGCAGTTGCTTGAGGCGGAACAGCGGCTGGATCCGCTCCTCGACGGCGGTGGTCGACCACTCCTCGAACGCCTCGTTGGCCAGCGCGACCGCCTCGTCCTCGTCGTCGGCCGAGGAGAACGTGATCGACCCGACGTCCTCGCCCGTCGCGGGGTTCTCCACCGACAGCGACTCGTCGCCGGTCGCCTCGCGCCACTCGCCGGCGACGTAGTTGTGTGCCGTCTCGCCGTCCGCGATTCCGTCTACCATGACGATCGATCACGAACCACGCGGCAAAGGCCTACCGTTGGCGGTAGTTCGTGTTCGCGGCCGCGTCCGACAAACAATCCCGTCGACGGCGGACCGACGGCTCGGGTGTGTCGGTGACTCGGCATCGGGAGTGGGGACCAGAGTACGGGGGGTGCGGACTACGGGTGCGCGTAGAAGGCGAGGAACTCGTCGCCGCCGTCGGGAGTCCCGCTACCGGCGGACGCGTCGTTCCCCTCGGCGTCCGCCGGTTCGGCGTCGAACCGGGCGAAGCCGACGCGCTCGAACTGCACCAGGTCGTCGGCGTCGTAGTCGGCGTACCCCGGCTCGGCGTAGCCGACCACGTCGCCGTCCATCGTCCGGAGGCGCACGCGGACGTGCTCGTCGTCGCCGGCACCGACCCAGTGAACCACCGGGACGCCCTCCTCGCGCACGTCGCTGATATCGGTGCCCGACCAGATCAGCTCGTCGCCTGCGCGGCGGAAGCAGCCGAACCCCTTCAGCCAGACGCGCTCGCCGTCGGCGGGGGCGTCGTCGGCCTCCAGCAGGACCGCGTCGCCGGCGGGTACATCGCGGTCGCCCCGGTCCTCGTGGTTGGGGTGCAGCGGCGGGCTCCCGGCCTCGGGGGCGTCGCCGACGAGGTCGAACGCCTCCGCGGGACCGGAGGGGAGGCGGTCGCGGCCGTCGGCGTCGGACTCGGCGGCGTCGCGGACGAGGAACCGCCGGTCGGTGTCGTCGTCGATCAGGTCGCGGTTGTTCGCGTAGATGCTCGACATCGCCAGGTCGACGTTCGAGGTCGAGACGCCCAGGTCGACCATCGCGTCGACGATGGCCCGACCGCGGATCCCGCGGCGCTTCACCGACGCGAGCGTCGGCGCGCGCGGGTCGTCCCAGCCGGTCAACTCGCCCGAGTCGACCTTCTCCTTGATCGTCGAGGTGGACATCGGCACGTCGTAGGCGTCGATCTGGACGTGGCCCCAGTGGACGACCTCGGGGTACTCCCAGCCGAAGTAGTCGTAGACGAACTGCTGGCGCTTGGCCGAGTCCTGGAGGTCGATGCCGCGGATGATGTGAGTGACGCCCGTGAGGTGGTCGTCGATCCCCGACTGGAAGTCGAGCATCGGCCACGCGCGGTACGCCTCGGCCTCGGGTCGCGGGTGCGGCGTGTCGACCATGCGGAACGCGACGAAGTCCCGCATCGCGGGGTTCTTGTGCTCGATGTCGGTCTTGACGCGCAGCACCATCTCGCCGTCGCCGTACTCGCCGTCGACCATCGCCTCGAACTCCTCGCGCACCGTTTCGACGTCCTTGTCGCGGTGGTCGCACGGCTCGGCGTCGGCCTTCAGGCTCCGGAAGTGCTCGGCCGGACACGAGCAGGTGTACGCGCCGCCCTGCTCGATGAGGTCGCGCGCGTGGTCGTAGTACGTCTCGACGCGGTCGCTGGCCTTCAGCACCTCGTCGGGCTCGAACCCGAGGTAGTCGATGGCGTCGAGGATCTCGTCGTAGGCGTCGAGATCGGGGCGCTTGGTCTCTGGGTCCGTGTCGTCGAACCGGCAGCACATCCAGCCGTCGTAGATCTCCTTGTACGTCCCGATGACCGCGGGCATGCGCGCGGAGCCGAGGTGCCACGGACCGTTCGGGTTCGGCGCGAGACGCATCCGGATCTCGTCGTACTCGTCCGCGTTCGGCAGGTCGGGGAGCGCCTGGTCGTCCTCCTCGTCCTCCGCCTCCAGTTCCTCGACGAGTTCGGGCGCGAGTTCGAGCAGTCGCTCGCGACGCTCGTCGTCGTCCATCTCGCCCACCTCGGCGGCGACGGGGGCGACGACGCCTGGGATCTCGTCGCCGTGGGACCGGAAGTCGGGATTCTCGCCCATCAGCGGGCCCATGATCGCGCCCACGTCCGGGTCGGATCCGTGCTTCAGCGCGTTGTAGAGAGCGTGCGTCTCCGCCTCGGCGCGCACGCGCTCCCTGAGGTCGTCGTCCATTGCCGGCGACTTCTCCGCGCGCACCCAAAACGGGTCCGGATTCACCCGACCTTCGTCTGTCACGACAGTCGTTTTCATGGCTGTCGGGTGTCACGACAGTCGGTCATCGCGGACATCGGCGACGACGGCGCGGTCGCTGGCGAGGCGAGCGCGTCGGCCGCGCGGTGGGATCCCTCGTCCCGGCGGAATCCCGCCCGCGACCGAAGGTGTACGAAGGCACACCCGGGTAGGGGCGTGTGGTCGAAGGAGCGTCGGTGATATATGGCCGTCGACCGTTCACGTGATTTTACCGCTGCTCCCGACGCGAGTCGCCCGTCAGGCGGCGCGTACTCGGAGATAATCGTCCCCTACGAGTCGTCATCCGGTCAGGCACCTCCCTCGCCTGTCGCGTTCACCCCACCCGCTCTCCGCGTCGGCTCCTACCGTTCGCCGCGGTGTCCCTCGCGGTCGGCGTGGTCAGCGTGCGTCATCAGTTCGGTCGCGCGGCGGAACACGCCCGTCAGCGTCGTCATCTCCTTGCTCGTGGGGTGTGCGCGGCCGACGAGCCGCCGGATCAGTCGCTCGCTGCGCTCGCGCTTGTGGTCGCGCGACTCCGCCTCGCCGAGGAAGGAGCCGAACTGCTCGTAGAATCGCTCGATCTCCGGCTCCTCGGCGCGCTCGTGCTCCACGTCCGGAAGCTGGTACTCGTCGAGAAACAGCGACCGAAGCTCGTACAGCGTCACCGTCGCCGCCTGGCCGAGGTTCAACACCGGGTACTCGGGGTTCGCGGGGATGGATATCACCTCGTCCAACCGTTCGAGTTCGTCGTTGCTCAGGCCGGTTCCCTCGCGGCCGAACACCAGCGCCGTGTCGGCGTCGACGGTCGCCAGCGACTCCCGAAGCTCGGCGGGCGTCTTGAACGGGTACCGGACGTGCCGCCTGGCGTCCTCGCCGGTGATGGCGGTGGTGCCGACGGTGTGATAGCGCTCGACGACCTCGTCGAGGGTCACCGTGTCGGCGTTCGGAAGCACGTCCTCTCGGGCGTGGCCGGCGAAGCCGTACGCCTCGCCGTCGGGGTCCAGTTCGGGGGGGTCCACGAGCTTCAGGTCCGCGAGCCCGAAGTTCTTCATCGCCCGCGCGATGGTGCCGACGTTGCCGGGCGTCTCCGGCTCCACCACGACGACGGCGAACTCGCGGTCGCCGTGAGCCGACGACGCGTCGGCCGCCTCTCCCTCCCCGTGACGGTCGCCGTCGCCGTCCGCGCTCATGTCGGGTACTCCCGATCGAGATCGAGGTCGTCGACCGAGAGACCGTCGTCGCCCTCGTCGTCTCCGTCGTCGTCGGCGTCGCCGGCGGTATCGCTGACTCCGGATCCCTCGCCCTCCTCGAAGTCCGGGCGCTCGTCGGCGAGCATCTCGTCGTCGTCCTCGTACAGTTCCCCGGGATCCGGTAGGTCCGGAAGATCGTCGGGGGCCTCCTCGACGTGGTCCATGCCGCCGTAGCCGTCGGGGGCGCGGCCGCCGTCGTCGAACCACTCGTGGAAGGCGTCGCGGAACGTCTCCTCGCCGGCGACGCTGGAGCCGCCGCGCTCGCGGAACCAGTAGAGGAAGTCCGCCTCGTGCTCGTCACAGAGCAGCACTTCTTCGAGGGGCTCGCCGTAGACGATTGTCGCCTCCCGACACCGCCGCTTGTTCTCCTCGCCGTGGATCAAGTAGCAGGCGTCACACGGCTTGTTCATCACGACCTGAAGCCGGAGGAGCCGGTGGCGCGGCTCCTCGGGGATCGACTCGACCGGTCGCCACTCGCCCTCGTCGGTGAAGAGGTCGGACTCGTCGAAGCGCCAGCCGCGCAGGCCGATGCTCACCTTACCCATTTGGCTCCACTTGCCGGGGGCGAGCCATAAGCGACGCGCTCGCGGGTCGCTGCCGTCGGCACCGCCGAGCGCGACACCCGCGACGGCCGCGACGGCGACCGCGACACCCGCACCGGGGACCTCCGAGCTCCGGGATCACAACACCGAAACGCGGGCCGCCCCTGTGACTGTCCATGCGAACCCTCGACGCCGCGGGCCTGTCGATCGGCGACGACCACCCGCCGCGGATCATGGGCGTGTTGAACGTCTCGAAGGAGTCGCCGTACGATCCCAGCGTGTACGACGATCCCGGCGAGGCCGCCCGCTACGTCGACGACGAACTGATCGGGGAGGGCGCGGACATCGTCGACGTGGGACTCGAGTCCGCAAACAAGCGCTTCGAGGTGCTGTCGGCCGAGGAGGAACTGGAGCGCCTCGACACCGCCATCGAGACGATCGAGAGCGTCTCCGGCGACGCCGTCTTCTCCATCGAGACGCGCTACCACGAGGTCGCGGAGGCGGCGCTGAACCGGGGATTCGACATGGTGAACGACATCTGCGGGTTCGCAGACCCCGAGATGCCACGCGTCTGCGAGGACCACGACGTCGCGGTCGCGAAGATGGCGTCGCCGCCGGACCTGGAGCGGCCGGGGGCCGTCGAGGAGGTCGACGACATCTACGAGGCGCTGGCACGGAACGGCCTCACGGACAAGACCATCGTCGACCCGGCCTTCGGCGGCTGGTCCGAGGCGAAGACCCTCGAGGACGACCGCGAGACGTTCCACCGCCTCCGTGAGTTCCGCGGCTACGGCCGACCGATCCTCGTGTCGATCAACCGCAAGAACTTCCTCCGGAGCGTCGCCGGCCGCGACACCGACGGGGCGCTGCCCGTCTCGTTGGCGGCGACCTCGATGGCCGTCGAGCGCGGCGCTCACATCGTCCGCACGCACGACGTGGCCGAGACGCGCGACGCAGCGCTCATCGGGAAGGAGTTCTCACGCGAGCGCACGCGACGCGACGGCGACGTGTCCGTCGAGGAACTCGACGTGACGACGACCGGCGAGGCGCGGCGGCACGTCGACCGCCTCGGCGGCGATCCCGCGACCGCGGTCGACGCCGTGGCCCGGGTGTACGAGTTCGACGGACTCGACCCCGAGGAGATCGGCGCGCTCCGCGCCGCCGTCGCGGACTCTGCAGCCCACCTCGTCGAGGGATCGGCCGGCGACTCCGCCCTCTTGGTCGGCACTCCCGGCGAACTCGCGACGACCGCAGACGCCGCGAGCGGCGTTACGGAGGCGTTGGACGCCGCCGTTTCCCCGCTGGCATTCCCATCTGAGTAAGAAAACTTATACCGGATCGGTCGATATCCACGGGTGGAAGCCGGAAGGGCACCGCGGGTAGGGGTACTCTGGTGCGCTTCCGGCCCGATCCCGTATTACTGCGAGATGCCACACCGGCAGTCGCACGGCCGTCACCGCCGTCGCCGAACCCACCGCACTAACCGCGACCGTCACGATCGTACCACCATGGACTTCACCGACTGGGAGCCGATCTACGAGGCGATCCTCGCCGACTTCGGGTTCGACCGCGCCGCCGACGAAGCGGTCAGGGACCGCGCCGCCGCCCACGCCCAATCGTTCGACCTCGACCGACTGGACTGTTCGGGGGAGACGGTCGCCGTCGCCGGAGCCGGGCCGTCGCTGGAGGCCGAGGTCGACCTCGCTCGCGGGGCCGACCGCGTGTTCGCCGCGTCGACGGCGACGGACCGACTCGCGAGCGAGGGCGTCGCCGTCGACGCGATGGTGACGGACCTCGACAAGAACCCCGAGACCGGACTGGCGCGGACCGAACGAGGCGCGGTCGTCGTCGCCCACGCCCACGGCGACAACGGCGACTTCGTCGACGAGTGGCTCCCGCGATACGACGCCGCCCACACGCTCGTCACGACCCAGGCCGCGCCGGTCGGGGCCGTCCGCAACCCCGGCGGCTTCACCGACGGCGACCGCGCCGCCTTCCTGGCGGACTGCTGCGGCGCGGCCGGCCTCGTGTTCCCGGGGTGGGACCTCGACGATCCGGACGTAGACGGGCTGAAAGCGCGAAAGCTGGAGTGGGCCGAGCGCCTCCTGTACCACCTGGAACGGCGTCGCGGCGAGCGCTTCGGCGTGCTCGACGGTCGGCGAGACTCGATCGACTCGATCTGAGGGACCGATCGCCGGTCGGGGATCGGCCGATCGCTAAATGATATTTTAGCTGATACTTTTCCGTCGGGGGCGACACGGGTGGGTATGGACGGAACCACGGACGGCGAACTGTCGCTGGGAACGACTATCGTTGGGATCGTCGCCGACGGCGGCACCGAGGCAGACTCGACCGGACATCCGAACGAGGCGACCGACACTACCGGGCGTGCAAACGAGGCGGCCGACGCGGCCGGAACTGCGGATGAGAGCGCGGGCGCGGTCGTGCTGGCGTCGGATCGCCGCGCCAGTCTCGGCGGCATGGTGGCGAGCAAACGAGCCGAGAAGGTCTACCCGGTCGGCGACGCGGCGGCGCTGGCGTTCACCGGGTCGGTGTCCGGCGCGCAGGCGCTCGTGTCCGATCTGAACGCCGAGCGCCGCCTGTACGAACTCCGCAGGGGTCGCCGGATGTCGACGACTGCGCTGGCGGGGTACGCGGCGACCGAGATGCGCCGACAACAGTACGGCGTACAGCACCTGCTCGGCGGCGTCGACGACGACGGCGCGCGCTTGTTCGCGTTCGACGCGGCCGGGTCGACCCTGGAGCAACCGTACGCGGCAGACGGATCGGGCGGCCAGGTCGCGTACGGAACCCTGGAAAACGGCTACGAGGAGGGCATCGGGGTCGGAGAGGCCGAGCGCCTCGCCGCGCGAGCGGTCGCCGCCGCGAGCGAGCGCGACACCGCCTCCGGGAACGGACTGCAGCTCGTGACGGTCACGGCCGACGGCGTCGAGTCCGGAGTCTACGACGACCCCGCGGCCGTCGCCGCCTGATCACCGTCGCGGCCGGCCGCGTCGTCGCCCTCCGTGACCGCCGCGGCGTCGCCGTCGCGGAACCGGTCGGCGTCGACCACGGTCGGGCCGTCACCCACGAGCAGGCGCAGCGTCTCGCCGTCGCCGGCGACGGCGACGCGGACCGCCGGCGGGTCGGTCGACAACACCGTCTCCCCCCACTCCGGACCGATGTTCCAGATCCGTCGCTCTCGCGCGTCGATGCCGTGGTCGTCACAGAAGGCGATCACCGCCGGGTGTTCCGCGAGCGCGACGGAGACGGGCACGCGGACGGCGAAGTCGCACCGGACACACGTGCCCGCGACGACCGGACGGGGGCCGCCGGTCGCCCCTTTCGTCCCGTCGCCGTCGTCGTCGTCGCCGGCGCTCTTGGCGTCGTCGCACTCGGCGTTGTCACCCCCGGCGTCGGGGATGCCGTCGGGGTCGACGAACTCGATCCGGCCCTCCGCCCGCCCGGCGCAGTCGGGACAGACGCCGTCAGCGAGCTGTCGCAGGCGGGCGCGGTGGTAGGCGTCGAAGGCCGCCAGCACCTCCTCGGTGTCGCGTCCGCGGGTCCCGCCGGGCGGGAACGGGAGCGCGAGCAGTTCCGTCGCGCAGTCGGTGCAGGCGACGGCGACGTAGTTGTCCGCGATCTGCGCCTCCAGCGACGCCGCGCCGCAGACGGGACAGTCGCCGTCGACCGCCTCCGGATCGCGGTCGACGCGCTCGGTGTAGACGCCCGCAGCGAGCGCGCGGGCGGTCTGTCGGCCGGCGAACGTCAGCCGGTAGCGCCCGTCGTCGTCGGTGTCGACGTAGCGGTCGTTCAACTGCCGGAGGTGGTAGGCGAACCCCGCGGAGGGACCGTCGGGGTCGTCGGCGACCCGCTCGAACAGCTCGGTGAAGCCCAGCGGTCGTTCGGCGGCCGCGAGCGTTCGGACCGTTCGCAGGCGCGTTCCGTCGGCGAGCGCCGCGAACGCGTCGTCGGCCCCGGCCTCAGCGTCCTCGAGTGGCTCGTCGTCGCGACCGGTCATATCCCACCTGAGCCCCGGCGCGGATAAGAAGCTGTCCCGGGTGCGTCCCCGGTTCGGAGTCTCGCCGCCGCGGAGCGGTGTTGCCACAGATCGTCGCAATCGCCGCAAGTCGTCGCGACCGCCGTCCGGTCCGCCCCTAACGTTACTACCGTCGCGCCCGTGGCCGGTTTCATGCGACTGTTCTGGCACAGGCGGGACCTACGCGTCGCCGATAACCTCGGGCTCGCGGCCGCGGTCGATGCCGCCGCGAGGAGGGACCCCGACGCGGACGGCGACACCGAGGCGGACGGCGGCACCGTCGCGAGGGACGACACCGACGCGGACGGCGACGGCGACTCCGAAGGCACCGGCGACGGCGCGGTCCTGCCGGTGTTCGTGTTCGACGACGACGTGCTGGCGCACGGGTCGAACCCGCGAGTCCGATTCATGCTCGACGCGCTGGCGGAGCTGCGCGACGAGTACCGCGAGCGCGACTCGGACCTCGTCCTCGCCCGCGGCGACCCCGCCGAGGTGCTCCCCGACCTCGCGGCCGAACACGACGCCGAGGCGGTCGTCTGGAACGAGGACTACTCCGGGCTGGCCCGCGAGCGCGACGCCCGCGTCCGGATGGCGCTCGACGACGCCGGGATCGACCGCGAGACGCACCACGACGCCGTCCACCACGAACCGGGAACGATCACGACGAACGACGGCGACCCGTACTCGGTGTTCACCTACTTCGGGCGGAAGTGGCACGATCGGGAGAAGGACGACCCGGTCGATCCGCCCGCTGCCGCCGACCTCGTCGAGAGGGAGGCCCTCGAGGGGTCGGCCGGCGATCCCCCGACGATCGGCGACCTTCCGACGATAGACGACCTCGGGTTCGCCGAGCCCGAGGCGGACGTGCAGGCCGCCGGCACCGCCGCGGCTCGCGAGCGCCTCGCCGCGTTCTGCGAGGACGCCATCTTCGGCTACGAGGAGGATCGCGACTACCCGGCTCGGGACGCGACCTCTCGTCTGTCGACCGATCTCAAGTGGGGGACGATCGGCGTCCGTGAGGTGTACGCGGCGACCGAGGACGCGATGCGCGAGGCCGAGGCGCGCGACGAGGGGCGCGACGGGACACCCGCCGTCGACGCCGTCGAGGAGTTCCGGTCCCAGCTGGCGTGGCGGGAGTTCTACACGCAGGTGCTGTGGGCCAATCCCGAGGTCGTGACGGCGAACTACAAGGAGTACGAGCGGGAGATCGGGTGGCGAGACGGCGACGACGCGATGGCCGACCTTGAGGCGTGGAAGGAGGGCCGGACCGGCTACCCGATCGTCGACGCCGGGATGCGCCAACTGCGCGAGGAGGCGTACATGCACAACCGCGTGCGGATGATCGTCGCCAGCTTCCTCACGAAGGACCTGCTGATCGACTGGCGACACGGCTACGACCACTTCAGGGAGCGCCTCGCCGACCACGACACCGCCAACGACAACGGCGGGTGGCAGTGGGCCGCCTCGACCGGCACGGACGCCCAGCCGTACTTCCGGATCTTCAACCCCATGACGCAGGGCGAGCGCTACGACCCCGACGCCGAGTACATCAAGCGGTACGTGCCGGAGTTGGATGGGGTCTCACCCGAGAACGTCCACTCCTGGCACGAGCTGTCGGTCGGTCGACGGCGACAGCTCGCCCCCGAGTACCCCGACCCGATCGTCGAACACGCCGAGATGCGCGAGGCCGCGATCTCGATGTTCGAGCGCGCCCGCGGCGACGACGAGGCCGCCGACGCCGACTGAGTCGCCGATGCGGTCGTGTCGCCGAGAGGTCTTGTCGCCGACGGGGTTGTGTCGCGGTCGGCGGTACGACATCGGTCCGCGATACGACTTTGGCCTCGGCGCTCCAGGGAGGTGTATGGACATCGCCGTGCTGCTGTACGAGGGATTCGACGAACTGGACGCGATCGGCCCGTTCGAGGTGTTCCGCAACGCGACGGCCGCGGGTGCCGACTTCGACACCGACCTGGTCGCGCTTGACGGACCCGGGACGATCACCGCGAGCCACGGCCTGCGCGTCGAGGCGGAGGAACCGCTCCCGGACCCCGGAAACGTTGACTTGCTCGTGGTGCCGGGAGGCGGGTGGAACGACCGCAGCGAGGCGGGCGCGTGGGCCGAGTACGAGCGCGGGGCGATCCCCGAGGCGGTCGCCGCCCACCACGACGCCGGCGCGACGGTCGCCTCCGTGTGCACCGGCGGGATGCTGCTCTCGAAGGCCGGCGTGTTCGACGGCCGACCCGCGGTCACGCACGCCTCGGCGCTCGAGGACCTCCGCGACAGCGACGCGGTCGTGCGCGAGGAACGGGTCGTGGACGACGGCGACGTGCTCTCGGCGGGCGGCGTCACCTCCGGCATCGACCTGGCGCTCCACCTCGTCGCGCGCGAGGCCGGCCCCGAGGTCGCCGAGTCGGTCGCGACGACGATGGAGTACACCCGCCAGCACGCGGCCTACGAGCCGGGTGCGATCGCCGGCGGAGAGTAGCGGGAGCGTCGAGCGACCCCCCGATCACCCCCGAACCAGCGGCACGAGGGCGACCGCCGCCAGCGCCGCACAGCCCGCGAGCCCGTACCAGCCGAGCGCGTAGCCGCCGGCGTCGGCGAGCAGTCCGAACGCCGGCGGCGCGAGGAGCCCCCCGAGGTTGATCGCCGTCTGCCCGCCCGCGGTCGCCGCGCCCACCTCCTCGTCGTCGACGAGGGCGGTGAGACAGCCGTAGTACATCCCCGGGAATCCGAGGACGAAGAAGCCGAGGACCGCGAACGTCGCGGCCGCGGGCAGGGGCGCGCCGACGAGCGTGACGGCGACGAACCCGGCGACGCTGACGACCGCCTGCACGAACAGCACGCGAGCGTTCGCGGTCGTCTGCGGGATCGACAGCCGATCGGCCAGCGCGCCGCCGCCGAGTCGGCCGAGGCTGCCGGTCACCTGCACGGCCGCGAGCGCGCCGCCGGCGACCGCCGCCGAGGCGGCGACGGCGTCGGTCATGTGGAGGACGACGTAGCCGGTCGTCGTGAACACCGCCGCCCCGAGGAAGAAGCCCGCGACCAACAGCCCGCGGTAGCCCGACCCGGAGAGCAGCCCCCGCACGTCCGGCGGGGACAACACTCCGGACCCGTCGCGGCCGTCGTACCCCCACGCGAACACCGCCGCGACCGCGACCGCGACGCCGGCGGCGACGAGGAAGCCGTCGGTCCAGTCGGTCCGCGCCCCGGCGACGGTTATTAGCCCCGCCGACAGTCCCGATCCGGCGGTGACGCCGACCTGCTTCACGTTCATCGCGAGGTTGCGTCGCCCCTCGGGCGCGACGACCAACACCGCGCGGTTCGTCGCCGGCATCGCGGTCGCGTAGGCGACGCCGACGAACACCAACGCCGCCAACACCAGCGGGTACGTCGGCGCGACCGCGACCCCGAGACAGCCCAGTCCCATGAGCACCAGTCCACCGATCATCGGCCGGCGTTCGCCGTCGGCGTCGACGACCGCCCCGGCGACGAACAGCGCTGCCGTGTAGCCGGCGATGACCGCTGTCACCGCCAGTCCGGTCCGAAACCGGGAGAGGCCGAACTCCGCGCGGAGGAACGCCGTCGTCGCGAACACGGCGTAGAAGCAGACGCTCGCCGACACCTGCCAGCCGCCGACCAGCCCGACGCCGCGCCACTCGCGCACGCTCAACGCTCGGTCCCCCGAGGTGGTTCCTCCGTCGGTACCGGCGACGTACACCGCGACCCGATCTCGGTCCCGCGTGACCACTCGCCGGTCCAGAGCGCCGACAGCGAGTCGCGAACCCGAGGTGAACGCGACCGAGCCGGCGACGCTGTGGGCGCGATCGGAACCGCTCCCCGGCGTCGGTGTGACTGACGAAAGCTTCTTGTGAAGTGCTATCAACGGACTTCTCAATCTTTAACAGCTATCGCGCCGTTGTATCGGTCGGAGGTAACACATCATGAGCTACGAACTGGATCCGCTGCCGTACGACTACGACGCGCTCGAACCGCACATCTCCGAACAGGTGCTCACGTGGCATCACGACACCCATCACCAGGGCTACGTCAACGGCTGGAACTCCGCCGAGGAGACGCTGGAGGAGAACCGCGAAGCCGGTGACTTCGGCTCGTCTGCGGGTGCAATCCGCGACGTGACGCACAACTCCTCGGGCCACATCCTGCACGACCTGTTCTGGCAGAACATGAGCCCCGAGGGCGGCGACGAGCCCTCCGGCGCGCTCGCCGACCGCATCGAAGAAGACTTCGGTTCGTACGACGCCTGGAAGGGCGAGTTCGAGGCTGCTGCCGGCAACGCCTCCGGCTGGGCGCTGCTCGTCTACGACACGTTCTCGAATCAGCTCCGTAACGTGGTCGTCGACAAGCACGACCAGGGCGCGATCTGGGGCGGCCACCCGATCCTCGCGCTGGACGTGTGGGAGCACTCCTACTACTACGACTACGGCCCCGCACGCGGCGACTTCGTCTCCGCGTTCTTCGAAGTCGTCGACTGGGACGAACCCAGCGACCGCTACGAGCAGGCCGTCCAGCTCTTCGAGTAAGCTGGCGACGACGAACGGACCCGGAGGGGTCCGAGTCGACCCGCACACTTCTTTCGCGACCGGCCGACGAGCGACGCCTCCGTCGTCCGAGCGCCGGCGGTCCGGCGGTTCCGGAAGGGCCGAACTTACCACCTCGGCGACCGATCGACGGACATGGAACTCGCGGACGGCGTGTACGCGCTCGAACTGTCGATGGAGCGGGAGGAAGGGACGTTCGTGATCCACCCCGTCGCCGTGGAGACGCCGACAGGCGTGGTCCTGGTCGACGTGGGGCTCCCGGGACAGACGGACGCGCTGGCGGCGGCGCTCGACGACCACGGCCTCGCGCTCGAGGACGTACGAGCGGTGGTGGTGACCCACCACGACGGCGACCACGCGGGCGGGCTGGCGGCCGTTCGCGAGCGGGCGGACGGTCCGGTGGTGTACGCCCACGAGGGAGCCGTACCGTACGTCGACGGGCGGAAGTTCCCGATGAAGTCCGATCCCGAGAGCGACCGGTACGAGCCGGTGGCGGTGGACGTGACACTCCGGGGCGAGGTGACGTTCCGGACGGCCGCCGGGCCGATGGAGACGGTGTTCACGCCGGGGCACGCGCCCGGTCACCTCTCGCTGTATCTCCCGGAGGCCGACCTCCTGCTCGCGGTCGACGCGCTCCGAAGCGACGCCGGGGAACTCACCGGCCCGGCCGAACACTTCACGCCGAATCTGCCGGAGGCGACCCGGTCGGTCGGGACGGTGGCGGACCTCGCAGTCGAGACCGTCCATTGCTATCACGGCGGACCCGTCGACGCCGACACCGCCGACGTCGAACGAGTGTACGAGTCGCTCGCGGCCGAGCACCTCGATTGACGCCGACGGCCGAACGCCCAGAGTGACACCGACGACCTCCCGCCGCGGAGCCACCGGCGACGGGGGATCGCCGATCGGACCGGGCGCTATTTACCCGCGGGCCGGCGACCGACCGGACGTGCCGACCGACAAGTCAGCGTTCCCGCGGCTGCACCCGTGCGACTTCTACACGCCCGAGGAGCTGTTCGAGCCGGATCGGATGTACACCGTCTACGAGATCGCGCGTCTGCTCCAGGGATTAGAGCCCGACGCCGAGATCGACGAGGGGACCGAGGAGGTGCTGCTCGACTGGGCGATCCCGTGGGTCATGACCCACGCCGCCGACCTCGTCGTCGCCGAGCCGCGCAGCGACGACGAGCCGGGATACTACGGCCTGCGCGAGCCGGGCGACCTGAGCGCCGACGGCGACGACGCCGGCGGCGACACCGCCGACAGCGACGCCGGGGACCTCGACGACGACCCCGCGGGCGACCGGTGAGGCTCCTTGTCGCCGGCGCGGACGCCGTTGACGCCGGGAAGACCACGTTCGCAGTCGGACTCGCGGCCCGGCTCCGCGCGACCGGGTCGCCCCTCGCGGCGTTCAAGCCCCGCGCCGGCAACGACTACTGGTTCGACCACGACGACGTCCGGCGGGCCGCGGGCGAGGGACGCCTCTACGGCAAGGACGTCGACCGCCTCCTCCGGGCGGAAGCACCCGACGCCGACCGCGACGGTGCCCACGAGCGACGCAACCCGATCCACCGCCTGTGGCGACCGACGCCGGGGACGACGGGACTGCTCGGCGAGGACGGTCGGACGTTCCTCGTCGACCGCGTCACCACCCGCGACGGCGACGAGTGGGTCGTGAACGCGACGGCCGAGCTCCCGGAGGGGCTGCGTTCGGACCTCGCGCTGTCGGACGCGCGCCGCGTCGACTCGGTCGCCGCGCTCAACGACGCGATGCGCGAGCTCCACGTGCCCGCGCTGGATCGTCTCGCCGGCGACGTTCGAACCGCGGGCGAGGACGGCGCGGCGCTCGTCGAGTCGTACGGCGAGGTGACGACGCCGCTGCGGGACGTGCGCTTCGACGCGGTCGCGGCGGTCGACCCCGGCCGCTGTCGGATCTACGGCGGCGACCGGTGGGCCGTCGCACGCGAGACGGCCACCGGCGGCCGCGAGGCGGGGAGGCTCGAGGTGCGCGTCGACCGCGTGACCGACATGCTCGACCCCGTCTCGACGCACGACCTGCGTCCGCTCTCGGCGGCGGAGCGCGCCGACCCCGACGCGGTCGCGTCGGCGTATCGGGAGGCGTACGACGCGCTCGTGACGGCGGCCCGTGGGCGGTAACGTTCGCCGGTCGCCGGTCCCTACGGCACTTGCATCCTACCGCATCCGCGCCGCCTTCGCGGCCATCTCCACGTGCTCGAGCGGCGCGTCGGTCACGCTCGGTCCGTGGCCCACGTGCATCTCCGCGAGGTCGTCGCCGAGGCGGTCGCGGACGCGGTCGATGCTCCGGACCAGCGCGTCGCGGTCGCCCTCCTCCAGGTCGGTCCGGCCGAAGCCCCCGTTCTGGAAGATCAGATCGCCCGCGAACAGCACGCCGGCGTCCTCGTCGTACAGGCACAGGTGGTCGTCCTTGTGGCCGGGCGTGTGCAGCGCCTCGTAGCGTCCGAGGCCCATCTCGACGGTGCCGCCGTCGGGTATCTCGTTGTCCACGCTCGGCTGACCCGTGTCGAAGCCCCACGTCTCGACGCCGAACGCGTCGTGGACGGCCTCGACGTTGCCGACGTGGTCGGGGTGCGTGTGAGTGAGGATCACGGCGTCGAGGTCGTCGACGCGCTCGCGGACGAGCGGGAGCACGTCGAAGTTCGATCCCGTGTCGACGAGGACGCGGCGGCCCGCGTCGCCGTCGGCGTTGCGGGCGGGCGCGTCGGCCGCGGCGGGGCCGGAGACGAGGAACGCGTTGCTCGTGAACGCCTGCACGCCGGCGGCGAGATTTCGGATCATGGGTGTCGGTTGGACGGCCCGGGCCTTGGGGGTTCGTGTTGCGTCCGCCGTCGGTCGGCGGACGGTGCCGTTTCCGGCAGACTTTCGACCCGTGGCCGATCCTACTCGGACATGAAGCAGTACCTCTCGACCGTCGAGGACGTGATCCGGGACGGCACCTACAAGCCGAACCGGACCGGCGTCGACACGCTCTCGTCCTTTTCGGTGCACTACGAGGCCGACCTCGCGGACGGCTTCCCGCTGTTGACGACGAAGGACCTGTCGGGCTTTCGCTGGAACTCGCTCATCCACGAGTTCCTGTGGTACCTTTCGGGTGAGGAGCACGTCCGGAGCCTGCGCGAGGAGACGGGAATCTGGGACGCCTGGGCCGACGAGGAGGGTCGCCTCGACACCGCCTACGGGCGCTTCTGGCGGCGCTACCCCGTTCCCGAGGGGGGACTGGAGGGGGAGACGTGGCCCGACGACGACCAGCGCTGGATGAACGACGGCGAGCGCACCTTCGATCAGATCCAGTACGTCCTCGACACCCTCCGGGAGAACCCCAACTCCCGCCGCATCGTCGTGAACGCGTGGCACCCCGCGAACGCGACCGTGTCGACGCTCCCGCCGTGTCACTACACCTTCGTGTTCAACGTCCAGGGCGACCGTCTGAACCTCCACCTCACGCAGCGCTCGGGCGACATGGCGCTCGGGGTCCCGTTCAACATCGCCGCCTACAGCATCCTGCTGACGGCCGTCGCCCAGCGCACCGGCTTCGAGCCGGGCACGTTCGCCCACAGCGTCGTCGACGCGCACGTCTACTGCGGCACCGACGAGCGCGGCGACTGGTACGGCGGCGACGAGGCTCGCGACCTGATCGCGGAGGGCCTCGACGACGCCGACTCCCGGTCGGACTACGAGCGCCTGGCGGACCGCGTCGAGGCGGCCGCGCCGCCGGAACGGGACGGCGACGAGCGCAAGGACCACGTGCCCGGGTTGGTGCGACAACTCGGTCGCGAGCCCCGCGAGCGGCCGATCCTCCGAGTCGCCGACAAGCCGCTGGACGAACTGGAGTTCGACGACATCGAGCTGCTGGAGTACGACCCCGAACCGGGGATCGAGTTCGCGGTCGCCGAGTGATGGCGGTCGACGCACCCGGCGACGGCGCACCGAGCCCTCGCATCGCCCTGATCGCGGCCGTCGCCGCCAACGGC
The DNA here is from genome assembly GCF_021431925.1 of Halobaculum sp. CBA1158. Taxonomy (NCBI): domain Archaea; kingdom Methanobacteriati; phylum Methanobacteriota; class Halobacteria; order Halobacteriales; family Haloferacaceae; genus Halobaculum; species Halobaculum sp. CBA1158. The sequence goes on from NZ_CP090371.1 coordinate 1,830,697, forward strand.
GTCATCGGCGCGGAGGGCGGGATGCCGTGGCACCTCCCTGCCGACATGCGCCACTTCAAGCAGACGACGACGGGCCACCCCGTGATCATGGGTCGCAGGACGTACGAATCGATCGCCGGCGACGTCGGCGGCCCGCTCCCCGGTCGGACGAACGTCGTCCTCTCGCGGTCGGATCCGGATCTCCCGGGCGAGGGCGGCGACGTGGTCGTCGCCGATTCCGTCGACGAGGCGCTCGACGCCGCCCGCGACGCGGCCGTCGACCGCGGCGTCGACACCGTCTACGTCGCCGGCGGCGGCGCGGTGTACGAGCAGTTCCTCCCGCTGGCGGACCGGCTCGTCCTGACCGAGGTTCACGAGTCGTACGACGGCGACACCGTCTTTCCCGAGTTCGACCGCGACGAGTGGGTCGAGCGCGAGCGCGACGAGCGCGAGGCGTTCGACTTCGTCGTCTACGAGCGCTCGGAGTGAGCGCGTCGCCGGGTCCCCGTCAGAGCGCGTCGCCTGATTCCCGTCAGAACTGCTTTCCGCCCGCGTCGCGACGCACGGGGCGTGAAGCGATCCGGACTCGCGACCGTCGCGGTGTGCCTGCTGCTCGCGCTCTCGGGGTGCGTCGTCGGTCCCGTCGGCAGCGACCCCGCCGGCGACGCGACCGGCGGCGGCCCGGGCGACCCCACCGCGACCGCGCCGCCGGGTTCGGACGCCACCCACGCCACCGCCTCGATTCCGGCTGACGGGACCGAGGTGACCGTCGTCGAGGTCGTCGACGGCGACACGGTCCGGATCGAGTACGACAACGGGACGACCGACACCGCGCGCCTGCTCGGCGTCGACACGCCCGAGGTGTACGGCGAGAACAGCCCCGAGGAGTTCGAGGGCGTCCCCGACACCGAGGCGGGGCGGGCCTGCCTCGACGAGTACGCCGACCGCGCCAGCGCCTACGCGAAGAACCGCCTGCTCGGCGAGCGGGTGACGATCGGCTTCGACGCCAACGAGCCCCGGCGCGGCTACTACGACCGCCTGCTCGTGTACGTCCACCACGACGGCGGGTCGTTCAACTACGCGCTGGTCGACCGCGGGCTCGCTCGCGTGTACGACTCCTCCTTCGAGCGCGGCGAGACGTTCTACGCCGCCGAGGAGCGCGCGATGAGCGACGGTCGCGGGCTGTGGTCGTGTCGCGACGGCACCCCCCGTCCCGCGGCCGACGACGAGACGACCGCGACCGCGTCTGCGACGGCGACGCCCGAGGGCGACGGCGTGGTCGTCTCGCGGATCCACGCCGACGCCGAGGGCGACGACGCGGAGAACCTGAACGACGAGTACGTCGTCCTCACCAACCGCGGCGACGAGTCGGTCGACCTCTCGGGATGGACGCTGGAGGACGCCGCGGGCTTCACCTACGAGTTCCCCGAGGGAACGACGATCGACGCCGGCGCGTCGCTCACTGTCCACGTGGGGCAGGGAGCGGACACCGAGACGGATCTCTACTGGGGTCGCGAGCGCCCGACGCTCAACAACGACGGCGAGACGGTGACGATCCGGGACGCGAGCGGAGCAGTCGTCGCCGAGCGGTCGACGTGAGACGGCGACGCCGGTCGCCCTTCGGAACCGGGGACGCAGGGACCGAGACCCGTAGGCCGAGACGCGGGAAACGAGACGCGTAGTCCGGGGCGAGAGTCGAGACGCGTGGTCAAGGGCGCGGGCCTCGCGACGCGTGGCCGGTTTTATCCCGCGGCGGCACCCACCCCGTCGCGTGCCACACCTTCGGTTCGACCTCTCGGTCGGCGTCGCCGACGACGAGCGGGCCTCGTTCGCGGACTGGGTCGCGGAGACGTACGGGGACGTGATGGAGACGGGGACGGACCACGTCGGGGTAGTCGTCGCCGAGAGCGACCCGCGACTGGGCCGAGCCAGTCCGGAGGACCCGGTCGCGCTCGTGAACGCGGACGTTCGGGTCGGACGGACCGTCGCCCAGCGTCACGAACTCGCGCGCCGCCTGACGGCCGAACTCGGGGAGCGCTTCGCCGTCCCTGAGGCGTTCGTCTACGTCGTGTTCACCGAGCACGGGGGCGACGACTTCGTCCTCGGCGGGGAACCGCTGGCCGACTGGGACGGCGCGGAGGCCACAGGGGACGGTCCGAGGGCCGACGGAGAACCCGGCGGGTGATCGGCGTCGCCCTCCCCGGTCGGCCGCCACGCATTAGTTCCGGCCGTCGCATGCGTCGTCCATGTCGAGCAAGGCCACCTTCGAGGTGTACGAGGACAGCGCCGGACAATGGCGCTGGCGACTGGAGCACGACAACGGGAACATCATCGCCGACTCCGGCGAGGGGTACGCAAGCAGGCAGAAGGCCGAAGAGGGCATCGAGAGCGTGAAGTCGAACGCACCGGACGCGGACGTCGTCGAGGCCGACGGATAGGCGACCGGTCCGATCGGACGGACGGGATCGACGGGAGCGCCGACCGCGACTCCCGCGGCTGGATCCGTCGAGGTTCGGCGGCTTGCTAAAGCTCCGTTTAGGGAGGGTTTTTCCCGCGCGACCTCCTACCCGAAGGCGATGACCGAACTCGCGACGACGATTCACGTCGGTGGTGGCCGATGAGAGGCAACGATCAGCAGGCGTACGACCGCGGTACGTCGCTGTTCTCGCCGGACGGCCGGATCTACCAGGTCGAGTACGCCCGCGAGGCCGTCTCTCGTGGCGCTCCCTCCGTCGGGGTCCGCACGAGCGAGGGCGTGGTCCTCGCCGCACAGGCGCAGGCGTCCTCCAGCCTGATGGAGTCGGAGTCGATCGAGAAGCTCCACAAGCTCGACGACCACGTCGGCACAGCCAGCGCCGGCCACGTCGCCGACGCCCGACAGCTCATCGACCAGGCGCGCCGGATGGCACAGGGCAACCGCCTGCGCTACCAGGAGCCCGTCGGTGTCGAGACGCTGACGAAGTACGTCACCGACCACATCCAGGAGAACACCCAGCGCGGCGGCACCCGTCCCTACGGCGCGGCGCTGCTCATCGGCGGCATCGAGAACGGCCGCCCGCGCCTGTTCGGCGCTGACCCCTCGGGCACGCCCCACGAGTGGAAGGCGACCGCCATCGGCGGGTCGCGACAGGAGATCCAGGAGCTGCTCGAGGAGGAGTGGACCGAGGAGCTCACGCTCGACGACGGGATCTCCCTGGCGCTGCGCGCGCTGTTCGAGGCGAACGACGAACTCACCGCCGCCGACCTCTCGGTCGCGACCGTCGCCGAGTCGGGGTACGACTCCTTCACCGCCGACGAGATCGCCGACCTCGTCGAGAGCCTCGGACTGGGCTCCGACGACGATGACGAGACGACCGACGACGAGGCGGACGCCGGCGGCGCAGACGACGCTGACGACGCGGACGACGAGGAGTAATCGCTCGCCCTCCGCGCTCTCGTCGTGATCGGGCGATTTACGCTCCCGTCGCCCCGCTACGTTCTCATGACCGACGACGAGGCGGACGGCTCGCTCGCGACGACGTTCGGACGCGTTCGCGTGTTCCCGATCAAGTCGCTCGACGGCGTCGACGTGGACGCGGCGACGCTGGCTCCGGGAGGCGGACTCGCCCCCGACCGCGAGTTCGCCCTGCTCGACGCGGACGGCGACTACGTGAACGGCAAGAACGAGCGGCGTATCCACCGCGTGTCGGCCGAGTTCGACCTCGAGGCGCGGACCGTCTCGCTCGACGCCCCGCACGACGCCGACGCCCCGCGTCCGGCGGCGTTCGATCTCGACGACCCGGACGACCGCGAGGGGATCGCCTCGTGGGTCGGGGAGTTCCTCGGGTACGACGTTCGGCTGGTCGGCGAGCGCGCCGGCGGCTACCCCGACGACACGGAACTCGCGGGGCCGACGGTGATCTCTCGGGGGACGCTCCGGGAAGTCGCCTCGTGGTTCGACGGCGTGAGCGTCGACTCGATGCGGCGTCGCCTGCGCGCGAACGTCGAACTCGCGGGCGAGGAGGCGTTCGCGGAGGACCGCCTGGTCGCGGACCCCGGCGAGCGCGTCCGGTTCCGCGTCGGCGACGCGGACCTGCTCGGGGTGAATCCCTGTCAACGGTGTGCGGTCCCCTCGCGGGATCCCGACACCGGCGAGGAGTACGAGGGGTTCCGCACGCGCTTCATCGCCAGGCGCGAGGAGACGATGCCCGACTGGAGCGGGGGCGGGCGATTCGATCACGCCTTCCGCCTGATGGTGAACACCGTCGTCCCGGACACGAGCGTCGGCGAGTCCCTCGGCGTCGGCGACGAGGTGCGGATCGTCGGGACCGAATCCGAGTAGCCGGCGCGGTCGTCGCGTTCCGCGCGACGGTCTCCGGGCCCTCGGGAACCGTTACTCGCCGTGCTCCTCGTACTCCTCGGGCGTGTACGTCTTGATCTCCAGGGCGTGGACCTCTTTCGTCATCGCGTCGCCGACGGCGTCGTACACCATCTCGTGTTGCTGGACGAGCGACTTCCCCTCGAATGCGGGCGAGACGACGACGGCCGCGAAGTGAGCGTCCTCGTGGTCCGGGTCCGGCGCGCGCGGCGTCGTGACGGTGGCGTCGCAGTCGTCGATGCCGGCCTCGATCGCGGTCTCCACGTCGGCAGGGCTCATGCTCATGGGCGAGGGTGGGCGGTCGTCGGGGAAAAAGCGGTCGGTGCGGGCGGCGACGTCGACGGACGCGCGGTCCCGACGGGCTTACCACCCGAGGCGGGAAACGGGCGGTCGTGAGCGCCGGCACCGCCGAGGGCGACGACCCCGCGGACGCGGTTCGCGAGCGGCTGCTGTCCGAGCACGGCGCGCTGTTCGACGCCGTCGACGCCGTCGCCGACGCGGTCGCGGCGCGGTGGGAAAACCCCGGCAGCGACGACGACGGCACGGCCGACGGCCCGCCCGTGACCGCCGATCGCGACGCGGTGGTGCCGGCGATGCGCGACGCGCTCGCGGCCGCGGACCTGCTCGACCGCCTCCCCGCGACGCTCGCGACGGGCGCGAACGCGCTCGGCGTCGACCTGCCGGCCTCCCCCGTTCCGACCCCTCCGTACCTGGTCGTGACTGCCACCGGGCCAGTTGTGCGGGCGACGTTCCCCGACCGCGGGCGACTCGTGATATCCGTGCGCGTGTTCGATGTTGACCGCGACGGCGACGCTCCCGCGTACCGCCGGGTCGACGCGGACGCCCGGGAGGCGCTGACCGTGGAACTCCGCTGACTCCGTCGGAACTCGATCACGTGTGAACTTTTGTGGCGCGACGCGGAGTCGCCGGTATGACCGAGATCGTCGACTACGAGTTGTACGCGGTGCCGCCGCGGTGGCTGTTCCTGAAGCTGGAGTGCGCGGACGGCTCCGTCGGCTGGGGCGAGCCCGTCGTCGAGGGACGCGCCCGGACCGTCCGAGGTGCGGTCGAGGAGCTGGTGGAGGAGTACCTGCTCGGCGAGGACCCCGCGCCCGTCGCCGACCACTGGGAGCGCCTCTACCGCGGGGGATTCTACCGCGGCGGTCCCGTCCTCATGTCGGCTATCGCCGGCATCGACCAGGCGCTGTGGGACCTCAAGGGCAAGCATCTCGGCGCGCCCGTCCACGAGCTGCTGGGGGGGCCGGTCCGCGAGCGCGTCCGGGTGTACCAGTGGGTCGGCGGCGACCGTCCCGAGGGCGTCGCGGAGGCGGCCGAGGCGAAGGTCGACGCCGGCTTCACCGCGCTGAAGATGAACGCGACGCCGGAACTGGAGCGCGTCGAGTCCCCGGACACGATCGACCAGGCCGCTGAACGCCTCAGAACGGTCCGGGAGGCCGTCGGCGACGAGGTCGACATCGGCGTCGACTTCCACGGCCGCGCGAGCAAGACCGCAGCGAAGCAACTGGCGGCGGCGCTGGAACCGCACGACCCGTTCTTCATCGAGGAGCCGGTCCTGCCGGAACACAACGACGCCCTCGCCGATATCGCCGCGAGCACGAGCACCCCGATCGCGACCGGGGAACGGATGTTCCATCGTACCGACTTCAAGGAGATACTGGAGGCGAACGCGGTCGACGTGATCCAGCCGGATCTGAGCCACGCCGGCGGAATCACCGAGTGTCAGCGGATCGCGTCGATGGCCGGCGCGTACGACGTGTCGGTCGCGCCGCATTGCCCGCTCGGGCCGGTCGCGCTGGCCTCCTGTCTCCAACTGGACGCCGTCGCGCCGAACGCGCTCATCCAGGAGCAGAGCCTCGACATCCACTACAACGAGACGAGCGACGTGCTCGACTACCTCGCCGACCCCTCGGTGTTCGAGTACGAAGACGGCTACGTCCCGGTCCCCGACGGCCCGGGGCTCGGTATCGAGATTGACGAGGACGTGCTCCGCGAGCGCGACGGCCACGACGACTGGCACAACCCCGTCTGGCGGCGACCCGACGGGAGCGTCGCCGAGTGGTGAACGGGGGACGAAGCCGCGATCCTCGACCGCCCACGACTGAATACCGACGGCGATCCCCGACTACCCGCGGCGGTATCGGGGTAGTCCGCGGCGACGACGCCGAACAGCCGCCGGCGACGAGGCCGAACAGCCGCCGGCGACGATGATCGGACCGGAAACCGGGTGGGACTGAAAGGGGCCGGCGTTCTGCGGGAAGGAGCGGACCGGTGAGCACCGCAGGGAGCGAAGCGACCGAGGAGCGCGCCGGCCGCACCGACCGCAGAACGCCGGGGGCTTTCGGACGGATCGTCGCAGCAACTGTCACCGTGACGGCGGTCACGGTCACCGCGACGGCTGCCGCAGTCATCGTGACGAGCACACCGACGACCTCGGCGGCGACACGGGCCGATCACGAACCAAGCATCAAGTCACCCGACCGAGACCACTCGAACACCGAATGACCAGCTTCGACACCGCCGCCATCGACGAACTCCGTCCCCGGAACCGGTATGAGAACAGCGTCGCCGTCGTCACCGGGTCCACCCGCGGGATCGGCGCGGGCGTCGCCAAGCGCCTGGCCGCCGAGGGGGCCCGGGTCGTCGTCACCGGGCGCAGCAAGGACGCCGGCGCGGAAACCGTCGCCGACATCGAGGACGCCGGCGGCGAGGCGGTGTTCGTCCGAGCTGACATGCGCGAGCCCGACGACATCGCGGCGCTGTTCGAGGCGACCGCCGACGAGTTCGGCCGCCTCGACGTGCTCGTCAACAACGCCGGCGTCGAGACGTACACCGCCGCCGACGAGGCCGAGATGGACGACTGGAACTTCGTCCTCGAGACGGACTTCCGCTCGTACTGGCTCTGCGCGAAGCACGCCCGCGAGCACATGGACGAGGGGGCCATCGTCAACATGTCCAGTAACCACGCGTTCGCGACGACGCCGAGCATCTTCCCGTACAACGCGGTGAAAGCCGGGATCAACGGAATGACGCGCGCGATGGCGGTCGACTTTGGCCCGGACGTGCGCGTGAATACGGTGAACCCGGGCTGGGTCGCCATCGACCGCACCACCGGCGACATGGACGACGAGCGGCGCGAGGAACTCGCGAGCATCCACCCTACTGGTCGGATCGGAACGCCCGAGGACGTCGCCAGCGCGGTCGCGTTTCTCGCCAGCGACGAGGCCGGCTTCGTGACCGGCGCGAGCCTCACCGTCGACGGCGGCCGCGACGCCGTGCTGCAGGACGACTTTCTGCCCGATTACCGCGAGCGACGCGAGGAGTGACCGCGCCGGCGACCCCGACCGCTTGCGGCTCGCTTCGCTCACGGCTCACTTCGTTCACCGTTCACATCGAGGCGCTCACTCCGTTCGCGCCTCGCGTCGCTCACCGTCGGTGCGCCGCGAGAAGTACGGGCTTGGAGGGAGTTGAACCCCCGACCGACGGATTAAGAGTCCGTCGCTCTCCCTGACTGAGCTACAAGCCCTTGCGTTTCGCGAGAAACGGGGGCGAGCTAAAAGGCCTTCCGTTTCCCGGGCAGGGCGGCCGTGAACGAACATCACCGCTTAAGTGTCGGCCGGCCGGATTCCGCTTCACATGAGCACCGCGGTCACCGTCTCCTCGATGTCGACGTACGCCATTCTCGGCTGCGGGAGCGTCGGTCACGCGGTCGCCGACGAACTGACGGAGGAGGGCAAGGACGTGCTGATCCTCGACAAGGACGAGTCCCGCGTGGAGGCGCTCCGCGACCAGGATCTCAACGCGCAGACCCAGAACATCGCCGAGGACGCGGTGGCCGGGGTCGTCGCCGACCGCGACGTGATCCTCATCCTCTCGTCGGACGTGGACGCCAACAAGGCCGCCGTCCGCGCCATCCGCGAGCACGGCAACGACCAGTACATCGTCGTGCGCGCCTCGGACCCGGTCAGCGAGGACGAACTGGCCGAACTCGGTGCAGACGTGGTGATCAACCCCTCGACGGTCATCGCCGACTCGGCGCTGCGCTCGCTGGAGTCCGGGGAGCTGGAGTACAAGGCCCGACAGCTCGCGGACATCCTCGAGAACACCGACGGGAAGCTCGCGGTGCTGGCCCACGACAACCCCGACCCGGACTCCATCGCCGCCGCGGTCGCGCTGCGCGCCATCGCCGCCGAGTTCGACGTGGAGGCGGACATCCTCTACGACGGCGAGATCGGCCACCAGGAGAACCGCGCGTTCGTCAACACCCTCGGAATCGACCTCCACGCCCGCGAAGACGCCAAGCCGCTGGAGAGCTACGGCGCGCTCGCGCTCGTCGATTACGCCGAGACCGGCGGCAGCGAGGTCGACGCCTCCGTCGACGTCTACATCGACCACGACGAACCCGAGGAGCCGATCGACGCGACGTTCACCGACATCCGTAAGAACGTCTCCTCGACGTCGACCATCCTGACCAAGTACCTCCAGGAGTTCGACCTCTCGCCCGACGAGACGGTCGCGACCGCGCTGCTGTACGGCATCCGCGCGGAGACGGTCGACTTCAAGCGCGACACCACGCCCGCGGACCTGACGGCGGCGGCGTACCTCCACCCGTTCGCCAACCACGACACCCTGGAAGACGTGGAGTCGCCGAGCATGAGTCCGGAGACGCTGGACGTGCTCGCGGAGGCGATCCAGAACCGCGAGGTGCAGGGCAGCCACCTCATCTCCAACGCGGGGTTCGTCCGCGATCGCGAGGCCCTGGCTCAGGCGGCCCAGCAGCTCCTGAACCTGGAGGGGATCACCACCTCCGCCGTCTTCGGCATCGCCGACGACACCATCACCCTCGCCGCGCGCTCGAAGGACATCCGCATCAACATCGGAAACGTTCTCCGGGACGCCTTCTCCGACGTCGGCGAGGCCGCCGGTCACTCCAAGCAGGGCAGCGCGGAGATCCCGCTGGGGCTGTTCACCGGGATCGAGACCACCGAGTCGAACCGCGACACCCTGCTGCAACTCTCCGAGGAGGCCGTCCGAAAGAAGCTGTTCGACGCGATGGGCGTCGAGAGCACCAGTTCGGGATCGAGCGGCGAGTCCGGAAACGGCTCCTGACGGATCTCCCCGTCGTCGCCCGAGTCTCCCGAGTCGCCGAAAGATTCTTGTGCGGTGTGTCACCAACGCACACACGAGAGGTGGTCGTCATCGAACGGGCCCGAAACACCACGGACGAAGCCGACTCGGAGACGACCGAGGCGACCCGCGCACCGATCGACGACTGACCGAATCCGATCGAATCGACGGCTGATCGACCCCGAACGAATCGGCAAACGAACGAACTCGCGATCGAATCGCCCGTCGAACCCGGAATCGCTCGCGAAACACGGACCCGCGATCGAATCGCCCGTCGAACCCGGAACAGTACGGATCCGATCCGTGCTGGTCCGCCCCCGTCGGACACGGTCGGCGGCGTCGACGTTCCTCCCGTCGGTCGGAGTCGTTGACGATGCCGACGCTCGCGAGCGCCGGATCCGTCGTCGCCGCGATGCCACTCTCGGAGGCGTCGATGTGCGCCGTGAAACTCGTGAAAAACCGGGGACGAAGCGAATCGAGGCGGCTACGCGACGGCCTCCTCGTCGCCGTTCTCCTGTTTCAGGCGTTCGACCGTGTCGTTGACGAGGATCACGTCGCCGACGGCCCGAACCCACCGATACGGGATCATCACGCCCTTGCCCGGATCGATCCGGCTCCCGAACAGTTCGTCGCTGACCGCCGACAGGGCCAGTCCGGTGACCGCCTGCGAATCCAAGTCGAGGCGCACGTCCTCGACCTCCCCCACGAACACACCGTTGTTGGAGTAGACCTCGCGTCCGACGAGCGTCGTGATCTCCTGTGGTGCCGCGTCAGCGTCCATGCACCGGCGAACGGCACCGCGGGTATTAAAGCCGTTCCCACGCGTCTCGCGCCTGTCGGACGATCCGCCGTCGCGGCCGACGGCGACCCGACTCACGGCTCGGGAGCGATCGCCTCGATCGGATGTTCGATCGAGTCCCCGAGGAGGGCGTCCAACTGCTCGCAGCAGGAGGTGCCCGAGGCGAGCACGCGCTCGGCGTCGCCGAACTGCTCGACCAGCGGCTCGCCCACGTCCATCGACAGCTCGTAGTACTCGGACTTGTAGCCGAAGCTCCCAGCCATCCCGCAACACTCCGTCTCGGAGGTCGTCACCTCGTAGCCCAGGCGCTCCAGCACGGCGACGGTGTGCGCCTCCAACTCGAGCGTCCGCTGCTGGCAGTGGGCGTGGTACGCGACCGGCTCCCCGGTTTCGCCGCCGTCGCCGTCGCGACCCGTCTCGGCCGCCGTCAGTCCGCCGGCGTCCGCACCGTGCTCGAGCAGCCCGTAGACGTACTCGAGCGCCTCGTAGCTGCCGTCGGCGAGTCGCTCGGCGTCCGCCTCGGGAAGCAGTCGCTCGTACTCGCGCTCGAACGCCGCGAGGTCGCTCGGCTCGATCACGACCACGTCGCGCCCGGCCTCGATCTCCGGGAGGAGGGCGTCGCGACAGCGCTCCGCCTTCCTCCGGGCCGTCTCGACCATCCCCTGCGACAGCGGCGCGCGCCCGCTCCCGACGGCGGCCGACTCGGGAACGGTCACTCGGACGCCCAGCGCCTCCAGCGTCCGGACCGCCGCCTTCCCGCGGTCGACGGCGACGTGGTTCGTGTACACGTCGGGGTACACCACCGCCTCGCGTCGGGCCATCGACTCGCTCACCCGCGGGCCGCCCCGGTCGCGGAACCAGTCGACGAGCGTCTCACGCTCGAACTTTGGGAGGTCGCGCTCGCGGGCGACGCCGAGCCAGCGGTCCATCGCCGCCCGGACCGGTCCGAGGTCGGCCGCCCGGTTCGACAGCGGCGCGGTCGCGCTCCCCAGTCGCGCCAGCGTCTCGAAGTTCCCGAAGAGTCGCTTGGCGGGGTCGAGCCCCGCCGGCTCCTCGTCGGGCGTCAGGCCGTCGACGAGGAAGTCGAACTCCCCCGCGACGCCGTCCCCGGGGTCGCCGTCGCGGCGCTCGTCGCCGACGCCGTGATCGCCGCGGTTGATCCGGTCGCGGACGACCGTGTTGATCCACGGGATGTCGATCCCGACGGGGCAGGCGGGGACGCACCGCGAACAGCCGGTGCAGAGGTCGTTGAACTCCGCGGCCGTGTCCAGCCCCTCGACCCCGGCCTCCCAGCCCGTGGCGATCCCCCCCGAGTACGTCTCCCCGCCGAAGGCGTGACCGCCGACCGACTGGAAGTTGCCGCAGGAGTTCGAGCAGGCGCTACACCGGATGCAGTACAGCGTCTCGCGGAGGTCGTCGTCCTCGCGCATCGCCAGCCGCCCGTTGTCGACGAGCACCAGGTGGAAGTCGCGTTCGGGATGGGGCTCGCCCGCGCCGACGCCGCCGGCGGTTCCCGGGTCCGCGATCGGTTCGTCGGGCCCGCCGAACCGGACCGGCGGCGACGGCGTCGGCGGCGTGAACAGCGAGACGTAGGAGGTGATGTCCTGGCCCGTCCCGGACCGGCCGATCAGCTCGACGAACGGCGCGAGGTCCTCGACGCTCGGGATCACCTTCTCGACGCCCGCGACGGCGACGTGCGTGTCCGGCACGACCGCGGTCTTGCGGGCGTTGCCCTCGCTGGTGACCAGCGCCAGCGACCCCGAATCGGCCGTGAGGAAGTTCGCGCCCGTGACGCCCACGTCGGCCGTCTCGATCTCCGTCAGCAGCTTCTCGCGGGCGAACCGCGTCAGCTCCTCGGCCGTCTCCGGCCGGTCGTCCTCGGCCAGGTCGAACCGCTCGGCGAACAGGTCGGCGATGGCCTCGCGCGACTTGTGGATGCCCGGCGCGACGATGTGGCTCGGCTCCTCGTCGGCCAACTGGATCACCCACTCCCCGAGGTCAGTCTCGGTGACGCGCGCGCCGTCGGCCTCGAGCGCGTCGTTCAAGTCGAGTTCTTCGGTCGTCATCGACTTGCTCTTGACGACGTTCTCCCCGTCGACCACCTCCCGAACGTAGGCGTTCGCGTCGGCGGCGTCGTCGGCGACGTACACGGTCCCGCCTCGGGCCTCGACCCGTTCGCGCAGGTCGTCGATCAGGTCTGGCAGGCGCTCGATCGCGTCCTCCTTGATCGACCGCGCCTCCGCCTTCAGCGACTCGTAGTCGTCGAGGTCGGCGGTCGACTCGTAGCGACCGCGGTTGAACCCCCGGGTGTTCGCCGCGACCGCGTCGCCCTCGGTCTCCAGCAGCTCGCGGATCCGGGCGGCGCGCTCGTCGCGCGAGGACGGCTTACTCACGGTCGCCCTCCACGAGGACGATCTCCACCTCGCGCGGCCCGTGCGCGCCGACGACGAGGTCGCCCATGTCGGCGGTCGCGGACGGACCGGTCGCGATCACGGCGCTCTCGCCCGCGCGGAGGCGGTCACCGAGGACGCCCATCGCCTCGCGCATGCCGGGCACCACGTCGCCGGCGCGCACGACCGCGACGTGGCGGTCCGGGAACAGCGAGACCGCCTCGGTTCCGGCGGCGTCCGAGCACACCACGACGCTACCGTAGTCGGCGACGGCGAGCGTCGCGGCCGTGACGCCGGTGACGGCGGCGTCGAGGTCGGCCGGGGTGGGATCGGTCGCGACGCCGTCCGGGAGCGAGAGCCCGCCGGGGAGGCGGACGCCGACCGCCGGCTCCGCGACCAGGTCGGCGATCGCGCTCGCGACCGCGTCGGGGTCGGGATCGACCCGGTGGACGGCGGCGTGGTGACGCTCGGCGTTGGCGACGAACGCCGCGCACTCGTCGGGCGTGTCCGACTGCATGCGAGACGGTAGCGGACCCCGACGGCTTGGGTGTTGTGTCGTCGCTGTCGCCGTCGCCGTGTTCGCCGCTCCCCGCGGGCTTATGTGAGTCCCAGCCACACCCACCGACACCAGATGTCTTCCGACGCCCCGTCCCCACCCGACGGCGGACCGGACCTGTCGAGCGCCGATTACGACTACGCCTCCGGCGACGTCGAGCGCCCCGGCCTCGTCGACGACCTCGAGGAGCGCGTCGCCGGCGAGGTCCGCTTCGACACCTACTCGCGACAGCTGTACGCGACCGACGCCTCCGCGTACCAACAGACGCCGATCGGCGTGGTGTTCCCCCGCGACACCGACGACGTGGCGGCAGTAATGCGCTACTGTGCCGACCGCGAGATCCCCGTGCTTCCGCGGGGCGGCGGCACGTCGCTTGCGGGCCAGACCGTGAACGAAGCGGTCGTCCTCGACTTCACGAAGCACATGGACGGGATCCGCGACCTCGACCCCGAGGGGCGGGAAGCGACCGTCGACGCCGGCTGTATCGTCGCCGAACTCAACGAGGCGGCCGAACCGCACGGCCTGAAGTTCGCGCCCGACCCGGCCTGGCGCGACAAGTCGGCGATCGGCGGCGCGATCGGCAACAACTCCACCGGCGCGCACTCGCTGAAGTACGGCAAGACCGACGCGTACGTCGAGTCGTGCGAGGTCGTGCTCGCGGACGGCTCCGTCGAGACGTTCGGTGACATCGAGGTGGCGACGATGCGCGAGGAGGGCGACCCCGAGGGCGACCTGCTCGAACGGATCTACGCCGAGGTCGTCCGCGTCATCGACGAGGAGGGCGAGGAGGTGACCGCGCGCTACCCCGACATGAAGCGCAACGTCTCCGGCTACAACCTCGACGTGCTCGTCGAGGAGGCCCGCGGGCAGTGGGGTCAGCAGGGCGTTGGAGCCACAGATCCCGGCGAGGCGGGAACCGTCAACCTCGCGCGGCTCATGTGCGGAAGCGAGGGGACCCTGGGTATCGTCACCGAGGCGACCGTCTCGCTGGTCGAGGTGCCCGAGACGAAGGCCGTCGCGCTGCTCACCTACGACTCGCTGACCGACGCGATGGAGGACGTGGCCCCGATCCTCGAACACGGCCCCGCGGCCGTCGAGGTGATGGACGACACGTTCCTCGACCTGGCGCGCGAGACCGCGGAGTTCCGGGACGTGGTCGGGATGCTCCCCGACGGCACCGACTCGGTGTTGCTCGTGGAGTTCTACGCCGAGGACGACGACGACGGGCGCGAGAAGGTGGCGGGCCTCGCGGCCGACCGCTGTCCGGGCTCCGAGACGAAGGTCGCCGCGGGCGCGGACGCCGTCACCGCCGACGCGACCGCGCGGGCGACGCACGTGCTCGAGGCCCACGACGCCGACCGGCGCGCGACGTTCTGGAAGATGCGCAAGGCAGGGATGCCGATCCTCCTCAGTCGCACCTCCGACGCGAAGCACCTCTCGTTCATCGAGGACTGCGCCGTCCCGCCCGAACGCCTCGCGGACTACGTCGAGGACTTCCAGGCCCTGCTGGAGGAGGTCGGAACGTTCGCGTCCTTCTACGCCCACGCCGGTCCGGGCGTGCTCCACGTCCGACCGCTCGTCGAGACGAAGTCACTCGACGGGCTCGAGCAGTTCGAGCGCATCGCCGACGGCGCGAGCGACCTCGTGGTGAAGTACGGCGGGAGCGTCTCCGGCGAGCACGGCGACGGCCGCGCGCGAACTCAGTGGAACCGGAAGCTGTACGGCGACGACCTCTGGCACACCTTCCGCGACCTCAAGACCGCGTTCGACCCCGACTGGCTCCTGAACCCGGGGAACGTCTGCGGCGACCACAGCCTCACCGAGCACCTCCGATTCGACCCCGAGTACGCCTTCGACACCGGCTTCGAGCCGGAGTTGAACTGGGACAACGAGAACGGCTTCCAGGGGATGACGGAGCTGTGTCACGGCTGCGGCGGCTGTCGCGGCGGCCAGTCGACCACCGGCGGCGTGATGTGTCCCACCTACCGCGCGGCCGACGAGGAGATCCAAAGCACCCGCGGCCGGGCGAACCTCCTGCGCGGGGCGATGTCGGGCGACCTCCCGGACGACCCGTTCGAGGAGGAGTTCGCCTCCGAGGTCATGGACCTGTGCATCGGCTGTAAGGGCTGCAAACACGACTGCCCCAGCGGCGTCGACATGGCGAAGCTGAAGGCCGAGGTCGTCCACGAGCGCCACGAGCGCGAGGGGCCGAGCCTGCGCGACCGCCTGTTCGCGAACATCAACCTCGTCTCGCGGCTCGGCTCGGCGCTCGCGCCCGTCTCGAACCTCGCGACGAAGGTGCCCGGGTCGCGGGTGATCGGCGAGAAGGTGCTCGGAATCGCCGCCGAGCGCGACCTGCCGACGTTCCACAGCACCACGCTCCGCGACTGGTACGCAGCGCGCGGCGGCGCGACGGTGTCGGAGGCCGACGCCGAGCGCGTCGCCGTGCTCGTGCCCGACACCTACACCAACTACAACCACCCGGAGGCCGGCAAGGCGGCCGTCCGCGTCCTGGAGGCGGCGGGCGTGCGCGTCGAACTCGCGGACGTGGAAGACACCGGCCGACCGGCCCACAGCATGGGCTTCCTCGACGCCGCGCGCGAACGGACGGCCGCGGCGGTCGCGGACCTCGCTCCGCGGATCGAGGACGGCCGCGACGTGGTCGTCGTCGAGCCGAGCGAGGCGGTGATGCTCCAGTCGGATCTCCTGGACCTCCACGACTCCGAGGACGCCGCCGCCGTCGCGGCCAACAGCTACGGCGTGCTGGAGTACGTCGACGCCTTCCGACTGGACGAGCGGATGGACCTCGGGGGGTCGGGCTCTCTGACCTACCACGGGCATTGCCACCAGAAGGCGACGAAGAAGGACCACCACGCGGTCGGCGTGCTCCGGCGCGCTGGCTACGAGGTCGACCCGCTGGACTCCACCTGCTGCGGGATGGCCGGGAGCTTCGGCTACGAGGCCGAACACCACTCGATGAGCCGCTCGATCGCGTCGATCCTCTTCGACCAGGTCGACGAGAGCCCCGGCGAGGAGGTGACCGCGCCCGGGGCTTCCTGCCGGTCGCAACTGGCCGAGCGCGAGGACGCCGACGGCGACCCGCCCCACCCGATCGAGAAGGTCGCCGCCGCGGTGATCGACTGAGCCGGAGCGTCCACCGCGCTCGTCGAGCACGTCGCGACCGCGTCCGCGTCCGCAACCGCGACCGCAACCGCGTCCGCGACACGGTTAACACGGGGCGCGTCGAGACGCGGGTATGAACAGGCTGACCGCGCTCCCGCTGTTCGGCTTTCTCACCGTCTTCGGAGTGCTGTACGTCGCGGGCGCGTTCGAGGGCGTCCCGGTCGCCGAGCGCGCCGGCGGGTTCGTGCTGGGAGTTCTCACCGTGCTGGCGCTCGTCGCGGGCTACTCCTTCGCGAGGGGGTACCGCGGCGACGAGGACGAGGACGAGGACGACCCGGCCGCCTGACGCCGTCCGATCAAATCCGCCGTTCGCGCCCTCACCGTCCGCACCGTCGCCGTCGCCGCTACGTCGCGATCGCGGTCAGGCGTCGAAACTCCCGTCGAACACGCGTCCGTCGACGACGACCGTGCCGTCCGCGTCGACGGTCACCTCGTGGTCCTCGAGGGCGAACGACAGCCGCCAGTCGCCGCCGTCGTGGCCCGCGAGCATGTCGAGCACGTCCGCGTCGATCGCGTCGTGGAGTCGCACGTCGAGGTCGACGGGATCGACGCCGCGGACCGACGAGACCGCCTCGACGACGGCCGTCTGCGGCGACTGGGATCGGACTTCGTGCTCGTGCGTGCTCCGCGACCGGTCGACCTGGGTGTTCGAGTGGTTCGTCATGGCTGGCTCGACGCCGCGGGCCGACCGGAGCCACGGGCGGTACGGTCGCCCTCGACTCCGGGGTCGGTCACCGCCGCGGTTCGATACTCCGAGAAGTCGCGAACGACGTAAAAATCCGCGTCAGACGCGCGGATGACGACCGGCGGATCGCCGATCCGCCGGAGCGAGAGCGGCGACCGAACGGATCCGAGGCCGGAGTCACAGCCCGTCGAGCACGCGACCGAGCGCGTCGAGCGCGGCCGCGCAGTCGTCGGGGGCGCGCCCGAGCGACACCCGGACCCCGTCGGGGACGCCGAAGAACCGCCCCGGGACGACGAGGACGCCGGCGTCCCACGCCGCCTCGGCCACGGCGTCGCCGTCGGCCGACTCGTGTCGCAGGACGCCGAACGGGGAGTCGTCGGCGACGACGCCCTCCAGGTCCCGGCGGTCGGCGAGGAATCCCGCGAGGAGGTCGTGGTTACGCCGGCAGTAATCGCGGGCCTCGGCGACCAGTTCGTCGCGATGGGCGAAGAACCGACGGGCGAGCGAGGCGCTCGGCGTCGCGAGGCCGGGCACGTGCCGCTCGACGGTGCGCGCGCGGTCGACGAACGGTTCGGGGCCGACGAGCCAGCCCACTCGGAGACCGCCCAGCCCGTGGAACTTGGTGAGCGACCCGACCGCGACGGTCGCCGGCAGTCCCGCGGCGGTGGGGCCACCGAAGGCGGTCCGCGGGTCGGTCCCGCCGCGGCGGTCCCCGCTCGCCTCGTCCGACCGACCGACGGTGTAGGGCGCGTACACCTCGTCGACGACGAGGTGGCCGCCGCGGTCCGCGACGACCTCGGCCGTCGCCGCCAGCGTCTCGCGGTCGGTCAGTCGCCCGGTGGGGTTGTGTCGATTCGTGACGGTCGCGTGCGCCAGCGGGCCGGTGAGGCCGTCGGCCGCGCCCGCGATGCGCTCGGGGTCGAGCGGGGCGCGCGGGCCGGGGCGCTCGAACCGCTCGACGCGCGTACCGAGTCCCCGAGGGGTCTTCACCAGCGGCTCGTATCCGGGATCCTCGACGAGCGCGCGCGGCCGTCGGTCGGCGTCGGACCGCTCGCGCGCCAGCGCCGCCGCCGTCGCCGCAGCGAGGAAGCCGGCGTGGGTCGCCCCCGCGGTCGCCAGCACCCGGTCGGGCGCGACGCCGTACTCGTCGGCGACGCGCTCGCGCAGGGTCGCGTCGCTCGCGGGCGGGGCGAGCCCGCGGAGTCGGGACGGGATCGGGTCCGCGGAGTCGTCCGGACCGGCCGGCCGGAGGTCGCTGGAGCCGAGGTCGTGGTCGGCCGCCCCGGGACGCCCCTCGATCCAGTCGATGTACGCGAGCGGCGGGAACATGCCTCGGAGTTCGGGGCGCGGGTGAAAAGCGCATCTCTCCGCGGGCGTCGCGGTCCCCCTGGTGCGCTCGGTCTCCCCGGTGCGCTCGGTCACTCCGTCCCGCCCAGCGCCGCGTACGCGTCGGCGACGGCGGCGCGGGCGGCGTCCGGCGAGCCGTATCGGGCCAGGTGCGACTGGCAGTCGCAGTCGGAGGAGCCGAAACCGTCGATTGGGCCCGCCGAGAGCGTTCGGGCGATCCGGCACTCGGCGTCGACGCCGTCGCCGACGCGCTCGACGCCCGCCAGCGAGACCCCGGGGTGACCGCCGAGGTAGTCGACGTGCCAATGGCGGACGTCGTGCTCGCCGGCGGCGACCCGGCGGTGGCGGTCGATCCGCGAGAAGCCGCCGCTCCCGAGCGCGCTGCCGGTGTAAGCGTAGCCGCCGGCCGGGAACTCGCGGGTCCCGAGCGCGCCGACGCGGACCTCGATCGACTCGGGGACGGCGAACAGGAGGGTGTAGGTGCCGGCGTGGCTCACGGCGACCCGTCGACACCTCCGTCAGCGGTCGATTCCGAGGTCGCGTCGGCGTCGGCGGTCGCGTTCTCCTCGACGTCGGCGCTCGCCTCGGCGTCCGCGAGCGTCGTCTGGACGGTCTCCTCGCGCTCGTGTTCCAGCAGCCTGCGCTTGAGTTCGAGGCCGCCGGCCGCGGAGAACCCGCCGAGGCCGTCGGCGGCGACGACGCGGTGACACGGCACCACCAGCGGGACCGGGTTCCGGCCGCAGGCCGCGCCGACCGACTGGGGGGCCGTGTCGAGGTCGGCGGCGAGGTCGCCGTAGGTGCGCGTCTCGCCGTACGGGATGGCGGCCATCGCGCCCATCACGCGACCGACGAAGCCGTCGCGATAGCGGACCGAGAGGTCGAACGACTCGCGGACGCCCTCGCGGTACTCGGCCACCTGCCGCCGGATCTCGTCGGCGTCGGCGTCGACGAACGAGGCGTCGAGGGCGAGTTCGCCGCCGGGCACGGCGACTGTGATCGGGTCGTCGTAGCCCGCCGTCGGGTCCATATCGCCTCTCACACCCGGGAGCTAATCAACCCGGCGGCGAACGCCGCCGTATCGGCCGACGCGACGCCCGAGCGGCCGCGGCGACGCCGACGGCTCCATCACGACAGCGTTTTTCGCCCGCGGTCGCTATCGGGTCGTATGCGACACCCGGCAGAGCGGCTCGCCGCCCTCCCAGACGCCGAGTTCGCCGCGTTCGTGGAGCGACTGGGCGGCGTCTGGCCCGACTGGGAGGCGACCGCCTCGCCGGTCAGCCCCGACGGCACCGTCGAACTGTCGCTGTCGCGGGATGCCCCCGACGGCGACGCCGAGCGCGCGGTCGTCCGCGTGCGTCGCTCGGAGACGACCGTCGAGGAGGTGAACGACCTCGCGGTGTTCGCCGCCGAGCGGGGGCTGGCCTTCGCCGTCCTCGCGACCGTCGACGACGTCTCTCGGGACGCCGCGGCCCGCGCCCGCGCCGCTCCCGTCGAACTGTACGACGGCGTCGGGCTCGTCTCGCTCGCCCGCGACGCCGGGATCGACCTCCCGGACGCGGATTCCGCACCCGCTCTCGAGGGTGGCTCCCCCGACGAGGAGGTGGGGGACGACGCCGACCCCACGTCCGACACCGATCTCGCGTCCGACGCCGACTCCGCGCCCGATGCCGACTCCGACGGCGACTCCGGACTGGACCCGGAGTCCTGAGGCGACCGGAACCGGTAAGCGCGACCGAGCCCAGGTGTCGACAGTCGTGGACGACACCGTCGAGTGGCTCCGCTCGCGCACGTATTACGAGGGACAGATCGCCGACAGCCGCACCGTTCCCGGCCGCGAGGCCGCCGTGCGCGACGTGGACCTCGAGCCGCGGCTGGCCGACGCGCTCGCCGACGACGGGATCGAGTCGCTGTACGAGCACCAGGCGCGGGCCGTCGAGGCGGTCCGCGCGGGCGACGACGTGGTGCTCGCGACGCGGACGGCCAGCGGGAAGTCGCTGGCGTACACCGTCCCCGCGTTCGAGCGGGCGATGGACCACGGCGGGCGAACACTCTATCTCGCGCCGCAGAACGCGCTCATCGCCGACCAGGAGGAGACGCTCTCGGACCTCGCGCGCGGCCTCGGGTTCGGCTCGCGCGTCTCCGTCGAGCAGTACACCGGCCGGCTCTCGAAGTCCGAGAAGCGTGACGTGCGCGACCGCCGGCCGACGGTCCTGCTCTCGAACCCGGACATGCTCCACTACGGGCTGCTCCCCTGGGCGTACAAGCACTGGGAGTGGTTCTTCGGGTCGCTGGAGACGGTCGTCATCGACGAGGTGCACGGCTACCGCGGCGTCTTCGGCAGCCACGTGTCGCTCGTGATGCGTCGGCTGAACCGGATCTGCGAGCGGTACGGCGCGGATCCGCAGTTCGTCTGCTGTTCGGCGACCATCGGCAACCCCGTCGAGCACGCGGCGCGCGCGACGAACCGGCCCGAATCGGACTTCACGCTCGTCGACGAGGACGCCTCCGCGCGGGGACCCCGTCGGTGGCTGCTGTGGAACCCGCCCGAATACGAGGGGCAGCAGGCCGACCGGCAGTCCGGCCGCCGGCGGTCGAGCCACACCGAGACGAAGCGGATCTTCTGCGACCTGGTGCAGGAGGGTCACCAGACGCTCGTGTTCACTCGCGCGCGCCAGACCGCCGAGCGCTACGCGAGCGACTCGGCGGCCGAACTCCGTCAGCGCGGCGAACACGACCTCGCGAGTCGGATCGAGGCGTACCAGGCGAGCCTCACCGACGAGCGCCGCCGAGAGATCGAGTCGGGACTCCACTCGGGGGCGGTCGCGGGCGCGTGGTCGACGAACGCGCTGGAACTCGGCGTCGACGTGGGCGGCCTCGACGCCGTGATCCTCGACGGCTACCCCGGAACCCGGATGTCGGCGTTCCAGCAGGCCGGGCGCGCGGGCCGGGGGAGCGACGACGCACTCGTCGTCATGGTCGCCGGCGAGGACCAACTCGACCAGTACCTGATGGGGAACCCCGACGACCTGTTCGAGGGGGATCCCGAACGCGCGATGGTCGACCCCGAGAACGGAGAGCTGCTACCGAGCCACGTCGCCAGCGCGGCCGACGAGAACTGGCTCCGCCCCGAAGACGGTACGCACTTCGGCGACAGCTTCGAGTCGGTCGTGGAGTCGCTGGAGGCGGACGGCGTCCTCGAACGGATGGACACCTCCCGGGGCGACCGCTGGACGTACGACGGCCCCGGGAGCGCCCAGCACTCGATGAGCCTCCGGACGATCGACGACCGCGAGGTCGACCTCATGGACGCCCGCTCGGACGACGTGATCGCGTCGCTGTCGTTCTCCGACGCCCTGCGCGACGCCCACCCCGGGGCGATCTACCACCACCAGGGCGAGACGTACGAGGTGCACGACCTCGACCTGGATCGGGACGTCGCCCGCCTGCGACCCACCTGGGCGGACTACTACACCCGCGTCCTGACCGAGAAGGACGTGACGGTGAACGAGGACCTGCGGGCGCGACCGTTCGACGCGCGCGAGGACACGGAGATCAGGTTCGCCGACATCACCGTGACCGAGCGGATCACCGGGTTCGAGCGCCGGGACGACTCGACCGGCGAGACGATGGGGGCGCAGCCGCTGGACCTGCCGGAGACCGAGTTGCGGACGCGGGCGCTGTACTACACCGTTCCCTCGGACCTGGAGCGGGAGATGCGAGCGCTGGATGGTGGCGACGGTGGAGGGAAGAGAGACGAGGGGGGCGGCGGAGGTGACGGAACCGATGGGGACAGCGGAACCGACGGAACCGAGGGTGACGACGGAGGCGGCGGGGACGGGGGAAGCGACGGGACCGGAGACGGCGAGCCCGCGAACCGCACCGGCTTCAACGGCGGGATCCACGCGGCCGAACACGGCTCGATCTCGCTCATGCCGCTTGACCTGCTGTGTGACCGCGCGGACATCGGCGGCGTCTCGACGCCGATGCACCCGCACACGGGACGACCCACCGTCTTCATCTACGACGGCTACCCCGGCGGCGTCGGCCTCACCCGGGCGGCGTACCGCGACGCCGACGACCTGCTCGCGCGCACGGCGCGACTGATCGCCGGCTGCGACTGCGCGGACGGCTGTCCCGCCTGCGTCCAGTCGCCCCACTGCGGGAACGCAAACGAACCGCTCTCGAAACCGGAGGCGGTCGTCCTGCTGAACGCGCTCGGCGGGACGGACGAACCCGTTCCGTCCCGTCCGGCAGACGAGTGAGCGACCGATACACGTTTGGGTCGGCCGATCGTACGTCCGGTCGAGATAGTATAGTACAACGGCGGTTGTACTAAACGTTCACTCGTCGGGGAGTAAATTTCGGAAACCATTAAGTACCGCCTATGGTAACGAGTAGAACACCTCGCACCGAGGAACGATCATGACGGACACGGAACCCACTCGACGAGACGTATTGAAGGGAGCCGGCGGCGTCGGTGCCGCGGGGCTCGCAGGACTGGCCGGCTGTATGGGCATCGGCGGCGGTGGCGGCGGCAGCCCGGTCGAAGCGCTTCACGGCTGGACCGGCGGCGACGGCGCGACGGCCGCCGAGGCGCTGGAGGAGGCGTTCAACGAGGAGTATCCGGACACGGAACTCGACATGAACCCCATCGGCGGGGGCGGCAACCAGAACCTCGACGCCGTCGTCGCCAACCGGCTCCAGAACGACAATCCCCCGAGCACGTTCGCCAACTGGCCGGGCCCGAACCTCCAGCGGTACGAGGGCGTGCTCGGTGACATCTCGGACCTCTGGGAGGAGGCGGGCTTCACCGACAGTCACATCGACGAGGCCGTCGACCTCCACCAGTTCGACGGCGCGTTCCGCGCGGTTCCGCTGGGCTCGCACCGGCTGAACTGCTTGTTCTACAACGTCTCCGTCGTCGAGGAGGCGGGCGTCGACCCCGACTCCCTGAACAGCGTCTCCGCGCTCGTCGACGCGCTGGAGACGGTCGCTCAGGAGACCGACGCGACGCCCATGACCCACGGCGGGAGCGGCACCTGGACGAAGACGCAGCTGTTCGGCGCGACGCTGCTCGGCCAGGCCGGCTACGACGAGTACATGAACTTCGTCGAGGGCGACCCCTCGCGCGACGCCGTGCACGGTGCCTTCGAGTCGCTCGCGACGATCTTCGAGAACTACATCAACGACGACTCGGCGTCGATCGGGCTGACGGAGTCCAATCAGAACATCATCGACGGCGAGGCGGCGTTCATCCACCAGGGCAACTGGGCCGCGGGTGCCTACCGCAACGCCGACGACTTCGAGTACGAGTCCGACTGGGGCTTCAAGACGTTCCCCGGCACGGAGGGCATGTACACCCTCCACTTCGACTCGTTCCTCTTCCCGTCGAACAACCCGTCCCCGGAGAGCACCCGGACGTGGCTGGAGTTCGTCGGCAACGAGGCAGCGCAGGTCGCGTTCAACCAGTACAAGGGCTCGATCCCGACCCTCACCGAGGTCGACATGAGCGAGTTCGGCCCGTACCTGCAGGAGACCCGCGAGGACTTCGCGAACGCCGACCAGCGCCCGCCGAACATCCAGCACGGCCTGGGTATCACGTCCGAGCAGCGCTCGACGCTGAACGACGTGATCTCCAGCGAGTTCACCGGCCCCTACAACGTCGAAGCAGCCACCGACGGCTTCATCGACGCCGTCAGCAACTGAGCGCGTCCGCATGCGCGACTTTCTTTCGAGTACCCGAACACGGATCCGGCGGGCCGTGAGCCGCGACGCCGGAGAGAGTGGCGACGCCGACGGCGGACCGTCGGACGCCGGGGCGGAGGCCGGCCGCGGCTCCGAGGGGGACCGCGAGGTCGTCGCCGACGGCGGAACGGCCGCCGCGGGCGAGAGCGACGGGCTCCTCGACAGGCTCGACGACCGCGTCGGCGAGGACTTCACCGAGTCCGCACCGTTCTGGCTTCCCCCCTTCCTGTTGGTCGGGCTGTTCGTCTACGGCGCGATCGCGTGGAACTTCGTCATCTCGCTGACCGACTACGAGGGGTTCGTCGGCCCGGACTACTCGGACCTCGACTTCGAGATGTACGTTCGGGCGGCCAACGACTCCGGCGTCATCGACGCGACGGTCAACACGTTCCTGTTGGTCGTCGCGTTCACCGCCGTCGCGCTCACGGTGGGGATGGGACTCGCGATCCTCGTCGACCGGAACATCCGCTTCGAGAACACGTTCCGGACGATCTACCTGCTCCCGATGAGCCTCTCGTTCGTCGTGACGGCGCAGTTCTGGCTGTGGATGTACAACTTCAACAACGGCGTCGTCAACATCGCGCTCGGCGTGTTCGGGATCGGTCCGATCTCCTGGATCGGGAACTCCTCGATCGTCCTGTGGGCGGTGGTGTTCGCGCTCGTGTGGCAGTTCTCCGGGTACACGATGGTCGTGTATCTCGCGGGGCTGCGCGCCATCCCGACCGAACACTACGAGGCCGCCCGCGTCGACGGCGCGTCGACGCTGAAGATGTACTGGCGGGTCATCATTCCACAGCTCAAGGGGGCGACGATCAGCGCGGCCATCGTCCTGATGGTGTTCGCGCTGAAGGCGTTCGACTTCCTCTACTCGCTGGTCAGCGGCTACCGGCCGCCCAACGGGGCGGACATCCTCGCGACCAAGATGGTCCGCGAGGCGTACAGCACGAACAACTGGGCGTACGCGTCGGCGATCGCCATCATCCTGTTCCTGATGGCGCTGTCGATCATCGGCCCGTACCTCTACTACGAGTACGATAACGGGAACCTATGAGCGAGGCGATACACGACGACACGGCGGGCAACGCGACCGACGAGAGCGACGGACCCGAGAGCCGATCCGACGGTCTCTTGGACGGGATCGACGGCTACCGCGTGGCGCTGTACGCCGCGCTGCTGGGCCTGGTGGCGTTCTACCTCACGCCGATCGAGTCGGGACTGGTCACGGCGTTCAAGACCAACCCCGAGGGCGTCTCCTCGACGTTGCCGTTCGCGCCGCCGCCGCCGCAGTTCTTCACGCTGGAGAAGTGGCAGACGGCCATCTCGGCGCTCGGCCGCGGCATGGTCAACAGCGCACTATACGCCGTTCCCGCGACGATCATCTCCGCGCTGCTGGGCAGTTTCGCGGCGTACGGGCTGACCCAGGCGGACTGGCGCGCGCGCTACAAGGCACCCGTCCTGGCGCTGTTGGTCGCGGGTATCTTCATCCCGTACCAGGCGGTGCTGGTGCCGCTCTCGCAGTTCTGGGGCTCGGTGCCGCTGGCGGAACTGCTCACGCCCCTGTGGCTGCTCGGCGTCCCCCGCGACTACGTCGGCATCGTCGAGTTGACGATCACCCACGTCGCGTACGGCATCCCGATCTGCATGGTGTTGTTCCGGTCGTACTACCGGAACGTGAGCGAGGAGATGATCGAGGCGGCGCGCCTCGACGGGGCGACGTTCCGTCGGACGTACCGACGGATCATCTTCCCCATCTCGACGCCGATGTTCGCGGTCGTGCTGATCTACCAGTTCACCCAGATCTGGAACGACCTGCTGTTCGCGCTCATCATCGTGTCCACCGAGTCGAGCCCGGCCGCGCCGGTCGTGCTCGTGCTCGCGGGGCTTGGCGAGTCGATGGAGGGGCAGGACTTCGCGCTCCGGATGGCCGGGGCGTTCGTCGCCGCGCTGCCGACGCTCATCGTCTACATCATGTTCGGCGAGGAGTTCGCCGAGGGGGTCGCGACATGAATCGACACGTCACGCCGACCGCAACAGCGACTGTCCCGCTCCGGGACGGAGCGACGCGGAATCGCCCGCTGTCGATCCGTTCCGGCGGGACGACGAACGGAGGACTCTGACATGGCACGACTCGAACTGGACGACGTACGGAAGGTGTTCACCGACGACGACGGCTCCGACATCGTCGCCGTCGACGACGTATCGGTCGACATCGAGGACGGGGAGTTCCTCGTGCTCGTTGGGCCGTCCGGCTGCGGGAAGTCGACCACCCTGCGGATGGTCGCCGGGCTGGAGACGGTCACCAGCGGCGACATCCGACTGGCCGGTCGCTCGATCGTGGGCCAGAAGCCGCAAGACCGGGACATCGCGATGGTGTTCCAGTCGTACGCGCTGTACCCGCACATGAGCACCCGCGAGAACATGTCCTTCGGGCTGCAGGAGTCCACGGACATGGGCGACGACGAGATCGACGAGCGCGTCGAGAACGCCGCCGACCTGCTCGACATCCCGGAGCTGCTCGACCGCAAGCCCGGCGAGCTGTCGGGCGGCCAGCAGCAGCGCGTCGCGCTCGGGCGCGCCATCGTGCGCGACCCCGAGGTGTTCCTGATGGACGAACCGCTGTCGAACCTCGACGCGAAGCTCCGCTCGCAGATGCGCACGGAACTCCAGCGCATTCAGGAGGACCTGGGTACCACGACCGTGTACGTCACCCACGACCAGACGGAGGCGATGACCATGGGCGACCGGATCGCCGTCCTCGACGGCGGCGAACTCCAGCAGGCGGGGACGCCCCTGGAGTGTTACCACCGGCCGGCCAACCGCTTCGTCGCGGGGTTCATCGGCGAGCCGTCGATGAACTTCTTCGAGGCGACCGTGGAGGGCGACCGCCTCCTCACCGACCGCTTCGAGTACCCGCTGTCGGCCGACGCGGCCGACGCCGTGACGGGTGCCGACGGCGTGTCCCTGGGCATCCGCCCGGAGGACATCGAAGTGGCGGTCGCCGACGCCGCCGACGGCGACCACGCCTACGAGACGATCGTCGACGTGGTCGAGCCGATGGGCAACGAGAACGCGGTCTACCTCGGCTTCGGCGAGGACCGATCGGAGACGTTCGTCGCCACCGTCGGCGGCATGCGCCGCATCGACGCGGGCGAGCGCGTCGTCGCCCGGATCCCCGAGGACGCGATCCACCTGTTCGATGCGACCACCGGCGACGCGCTCCACAACCGCTCGCTGGACGACGCCGAGGGCGTCGAGCCCCGGATCTGAGTCCGGCCCCGGCCCCGTCGCCGTCGCGACGCATCCGACTTCTCGCGACTCGTCCCTCGCCACGCCAGCGACCGGGAGGCCCCGCCGATCCGACCGCGACGCTTCCGGGGGCACAAGCGGTATCGGCGCGGACGGCGTCCCCGCGACCATGGAGTCGATCGACGGATGAGCGGGGAGCCGCCCGACAGGGAGGACGACGGATCTCAGGGAGTGACGGGGGTGGTTCCCGGTGGTCGCGTCCGCCACGGGACGGGCGTGAACTCGACGCGCGCGTTCCCGACGGAGTCGTATCCGCACGCCCTCGACCCGTTCGTCCTGTTCGAGCGCTTCTACATCGATCCAGACCAGGGCTTCCCGATGCACCCGCATCGGGGGTTCGAGATCGTCTCGTACATGCTGGACGGCGGGATGGATCACGAGGACTCGCTGGGGGTCGCACACACCGCCCGCGAGGGCGACGCGATGCGGATCACGACCGGCGGCGGCATCCGACACTCGGAGTTCCCCGCCGGCGACGCCGGCTGCAACGGCCTCCAACTGTGGGTGAACCTCCCGCGCGACCTGAAGGAGATCGACGCCGACTACGCCGACGCCGACGCCGCGGCGCTCCCGACGACTGAACACGACGGCGCGACCGTGACCACCGTCCTCGGCGAGGGCTCCCCGCTGGAGCTACACACCCCCGTGGAGTACCGCGACGTCCGCGTCGACGACGCGTGGACCTGGACGGTGCCCGACGGCTGGTCGGGGTTCGTCTTCGGCGTCGCCGGCGCGGGCACCGTCGACGGCGACCCCCTCGGCGTCGGCGACGTGCTCCCGCTGCCGGAGGCGCGCGCCGTCGAACTCGTCGCCGACGACGGGGTCGATGGCCCGGACGCGACGACCCCCACGACCCCCGACGACGACGACGATCCCTTCCGCGTCGTCTGCGTCGCCGGGCGACCCCACGGCGAGCCGATCCGCCAGCGCGGCCCCTACGTGCTGTGAACTCGGCTACCGACGCGGTTCGTATCAGCGTTCCTACGTAATCGTGATTCAGGGAACGCTCTTTTGAGTGACGGCCGTACGGACGGGTGCGCATGAGCTACGAACTGGATCCGCTGCCGTACGACTACGACGCGCTCGAACCGCACATCTCCGAACAGGTGCTCACGTGGCATCACGACACCCATCACCAGGGCTACGTCAACGGCTGGAACTCCGCCGAGGAGACCCTCGAAGAGAATCGAGACGAGGGCGATTTCTCATCGTCTGCGGGCGCGATCCGCGACGTGACGCACAACTCCTCGGGCCACATCCTGCACGACCTGTTCTGGCAGAACATGAGCCCCGAGGGCGGCGACGAGCCGTCGGGTGCACTCGCCGACCGCATCGAAGAAGACTTCGGCTCCTACGAGGCCTGGAAGGGCGAGTTCGAGGCCGCCGCCGGCAACGCCTCCGGCTGGGCCCTGCTCGTGTACGACACCTTCAGCAACCAACTGCGGAACGTGGTCGTCGACAAGCACGACCAGGGCGCGATCTGGGGCGGCCACCCGATCCTCGCGCTGGACGTGTGGGAGCACTCCTACTACTACGACTACGGCCCCGCACGCGGCGACTTCGTCTCCGCGTTCTTCGAAGTCGTCGACTGGGACGAACCCAGCGACCGCTACGAGCAGGCCGTCCAGCTCTTCGAGTAGAGTCGACCGCGCCGCGGTCGAGCCGTCACACGACCCGTCTGCCGGCCGAGACGACCGACCGTGGGCACGGACCGTTCGCCGTCGGCCGGCCCGGTTCCCCTTCGCCGTTCAGCTCTCGTGAGCGGCGAGACTCTCGCGGACAAGCGCCGGACCGAGGGCGATTCGTCCCTCTCGGACGGAGGTGGGGTCGTTCCTCCGGGACGCGCCGATCTCGCCGCGATTGGTCCGCGGCCGCGTCCGCTCCGTCTCAGGCCTCGTGCTTGCGCGCGAGGTCGGCGAACTTCTCGCGGACCTTGCGGATCTTCGGCTCGGCGTTGAACGTGCAGTAGCTGTCCGAGGGGTTCTTCTCGTAGTAGTCCTGGTGGTACTCCTCCGCCTCGTAGAAGACCTCCAGGGGTTCGATCTCGGTGACGATCTCGTCGTCGTACGCGCCCTCGGCCTCGAGCTCGTCGACGAACCCCTCGACGGTCTCGCGCTGCTCGTCGCTCTCGTACAACACGATCGAGCGGTACTGGGTGCCCACGTCCGGGCCCTCTCGGTTCAGCGTCGTCGGGTCGTGGACGGCGAAGAACACGCCCAGCAGGTCCGCGTAGGTGACGACCTCGGGATCGAACTCGACGCGCGTCACCTCCGCGTGGCCCGTCTCCTCGCGGCACACGGCCTCGTAGCTGGGGTTCTCGACGTGTCCGCCGGCGTAGCCGGAGGTCACGGTCCGGACGCCCTCGATCTGCTTGAACGCCGCCTCGGTGCACCAGAAGCACCCGCCGCCGAACGTCGCGGTCTCGGTGTGGCTCATACCTGATCGAAGGCGCTTGCCGGGCGTAAGGCTACCGCCGTCAACTCCTCGTCGAGGGGCTCGGGTGACGGGTCGTAACCCACGGCGGGTCGCTCTTCCGTTCGCCGAACTGATGTGCCGGTGCTCCGCGTCGCCGGCGGCGTCAGCCGTCTGTCGTCGACTCCCTCGACCTCCGCGGCTCGACGCCCTCGAAGTAGCGGTCGTAGTGGGACGCACAGCCGGGATTGAACTCGATCCCGCACGCCGGACACGCGAACCCGCAGTCGAGATACGCCCGGACCGAGAGGCGCTCGCCGCAGCCGCCACACAGCACCGCCGGCTCGTCGAACCGCTCTCGCGGCCACGGCTCGGCGGGATGGTCGGCGACCGCGTCGTGACACGCCGAACACGGGACGAACGACTCACAGCAGCCGAACCGGAGCGCGATCACGTCGCGCGGGCCGTCGTAGTGGGCACATCGCGTCGCCGAGTCGACGTCGACGCCCCGAACGAGCGTGCCGTGAACTATCCGTTCCACGACCGGATCGGCGGGTCGAGCCGACAAAATCGTTCGGACA
This sequence comes from Halobaculum sp. CBA1158, assembly GCF_021431925.1. NCBI lineage: Archaea > Methanobacteriati > Methanobacteriota > Halobacteria > Halobacteriales > Haloferacaceae > Halobaculum > Halobaculum sp. CBA1158. The sequence continues at coordinate 1,861,182 of NZ_CP090371.1, forward strand.
ACTCGGGACCCTCGCCGGCGACCCACGACTCGGAACCGTCACCGCTGACCCACGACCTGATATCGTCGCCGGCGACACCCCCACGAATGGCGATGGCGGTCGGCGACCGTTACCGTCCGGTTTACTACGTCGACGCGTCCCCTCACGCACGATGCTCGCGAGCGCGATCGCCGGGTGGATCGATCCCGATCTTCATGGACAGTCGTTCGGGAGGCCGTCGGCGGCGCGCTCGCGACCGACCGCAGCACCCAGTTCCGTCGTCACCGACGCCTCCGGCAGAGTCGTCACTCCCAGCGCCGACCGATCGCCCCTGACGATTCCGGGGGTCTCATCCGGTATACCCGACGGATAACAATACTCGGCCCCCGTGACGTATCCATCGCTCGCCGACGAGGGTCCGTCGCCGCCCTCGACGCGAGTGACCCCGACGCGACCCCGCTTCGGTGTCTCACACCGCGGTCGCGGGTCGATCGGGGCGCAGCGGCCTGTCCGGGCGGCTCCCGACCGCCCGTCGCATCACACCCCGACCCGGCCGCGCCACCGAGCGCGGCCTCCCCCGACTCCGGTTTCGCCTCCGCGGACGACGCCCCCGTCGTCCGCCTTCCGATTCTTTGACCGGGCTTCCGACCGATCGATCGCCCGTGGGATCGACGAGCGAGTTCCGAACGGGATAGCTTATTGGTCGCAGGCGGCGAGCCACCCCTAATGGCGGATCCCGTGTTGAAGTGGGCCGGCGGCAAGCGCCAACTGCTCGAGGAGATCTACGCCCGCTTCCCCTCGGAGTTCGCGGAGTATCACGAGCCGTTCCTCGGCGGCGGCGCGGTCTTCTTCGACATGGAGCCCCGGGGCGGAACGGTCAACGACACGAATCCGCGGCTCGTCAACTGCTATCGAGTGATTCGCGACCGACCCGAGGAACTCGCCGACCGACTCGCCGCGTTCGACGACCCGGAGAGCGACCCGGATCCGGAGCTCGCGTTCGCCGCCGAGGACTGGAAGGACAGGTCGGTCGACCAGTACTTCTACCAGCAGCGCGCGCGGTTCAACCGACGGGCATACGCCGACGAGACGTGGCCCGACGACGAGCGGTCGCGGATCGAGGAGGCGGCGCTGCTGGTGTACCTGAACCGGACGTGTTACAACGGCCTCTACCGCGAGAACAGCGACGGCGGCTTCAACGTCCCCATCGGACGGTACGCCGACCCGGACTGGGTCCAGGCCGATCGGATCCGCGAGGCGAGCGACGCGCTCGCGCGGACCGAGATCCGAAACGAGGACTTCGAGTACGTCCTCGACGCCGCCGCGGAGGGCGACCTGGTGTACGTCGATCCGCCCTACGAGCCGATGTCCGCGACGGCCGACTTCGCGGAGTACAGCGCCGAGGGGTTCGATCGCGACGATCAGGAACGCCTCCTCCGGGTGGCGTCCGAGTTGGACGAGCGGGGCGTGAACGTCGTCCTCTCGAACAGCGGCGTGACGTTCGAGCGCTACCGCGAGGCCGGGTTCGACGTGACGAGGGAGGGCGCGACGCGCAGCATCAACAGCGACGAGACCGCACGCGGCGAGGTCGACGAGATCATCGCGACGAACGTCCCCGAGGAGGAGCGGTCGGAGTCGCCGGGGCAGGCGTCGATCGCCGACTTCTGAGACGGGATCGGGGGCGATCCGGACGGCTTCGAACCCCTTCCGGGTGCTGTTCGGCCTCGCTTCGCTCGTCCAGAACAGCCGGGGGCGGGATTCGAACCCGCGAAGTCTCGATTACAAGTCGAGTGCATGCACCGCCCATGCTCCCCCGGCGCGGGGCACCGCGAGGATACTGTGTCCTCCGGTTAATCGCTATCGCTTCGCGTCCTCGACGCGCTTCTGTAACTCGACGCGGTGGGGTTCGTAGCCGTTTCGTCGGTAGAACCGCCGCGCGCGCTCGTTGTCCGCCATCGCCTCCAGCGCGACCGCGTCCGCGCCGGCGTCGACCAGCGCCGCCTCCCCGCGGGCGAGCAGTCGCGAACCGACGCCGTCGCCGCGGTACGCCGGTCGGACGTAGAGGTTGTGGACGACCCCCCGGCGGAGCGTCCGCTCGTAGCCGCCGGTCTCGATCCCGCAGGTGAGAAAGCCGACGACGCCGCGCTCTCGCGCCGAGTCGGGGCCGCCGGCGGCGACATCGCCGGCGACGTGGGCGACGAACAGGCCGCCCGTGACGACCGCGCGGGCGGCGGCCTCGCGGGCGGCGGCCCGGTTCTCCTCCCCGCGGAGCGTCGTCCCGTGGATCCGCTGGCCCTCCGCGAGCGCGACCCAGAGGTCCGCGACCGCGTCCGCGTCGTCCATCTCTCCCTCGCGGACGGCGACCGCCTCGTCGCCGGCGCGTTCCCCCGGATCCTCGAAGCCTCCCGTCACATCCGATCGTGTGCGTCGACCGGCTTGGCGTTTGTGCACGTGAGTGACGCAGACGGACGTCCTCCCGTCATCGTCCCGCGGTTCGAAGCGATCGCTGGCGATTCGGTCGAAGATCCGGCGGCGAACGGGTCGTGGACGTGACGGCTGGGAGGTTCCTGTCGGACTCCCGACGCCGTACGGCGGCGTGAGCGAAGCGTTAAGTGTGTTCGGTGACCCCGAACCCGTGAGAAGTACCAACAATGGGCATCAGCGAAACGTACACACGCGGGAGGGCACTCGCCGTGGACCGACCGTTCGCGCTCGCCGCGCTGACGGTCGTCGCGCTCCTGTTTCTCGACGTGATCAGACAGGTGGCGACGCCGGGCGGGCTCACGGGCATTCGCCTTGCCACGTATCTGTGGGACGGCCTCGTCGTCGGCCTGTCGATCGGAGTCGCGGGCGTGGGGCTCTCGATGACGTACAGCATTCTGAACTTCGCGAACTTCGGCCACGGCGACTACGTCACCTCCGGCGCGTTCGCCGGCTGGGCCGCCACGTGGGTGGTCGCCGGCGTCGGACAGTTCGACCTCTCGACGCTGCTTTTCATCGGGTCGGTGTCGACGCGGGAGCTCGGCGTCTCGATGCTCGAGACCCCGCTCGCGATCATCGTCGGGCTGGCCGTGGCGGCGGTCGCGACGATCGTCCTCTCGCTCGTCATCGACCGACTCGTCTATCGGCCGATGCGCGACGAGGGAGGGATCACGCTGTTGATCGCGTCGATCGGCGTCGCGCTCGCGCTCCGATACAGCATCTACATCGTCTTCGGACAGCGCACGCGCGGCCTCACCGACGCGCAGTCGGTTCCGGAGTTCGCGATCGCGATCGGGGCCGGGTCGCTGGAGATCGGCGGCCACGAGATGACGCTCGTCGTCGTCGCGGCCGCGCTGATGCTCGGCGTCCACTTCCTGCTCCAGACGACGAAGCTCGGAAAGGCGATGCGGGCGATGGCGGACAACGAGGACCTCGCGCGCGTCACCGGCATCCCGACCGAGCGGGTCGTCCGCTTCACGTGGATCATCGGCGGCGGGCTGGCCGGCGCGGGCGGCTTCCTCATCGCGCTGGAGCGCGGCGCGATGAACTTCCAGTTCGGGTGGATCCTCCTGTTGCTCATCTTCGCGGCGGTCATCCTCGGCGGCATCGGGTCGATCTACGGGGCGATGTTCGGCGGGATCACCATGGGGCTCGCACAGAGTCTCTCGCTGGTGTGGCTTCCGAGCGAGTTCTCCACGGTCGCGGCGTTCGCGGTGATGATCGTCGTGTTGCTCGTGAAGCCCGACGGGCTGTTCTCGGGGGTGACGACCGCGTGAGCGTCGTCGCCGACGGCGACCGCGAGGTCCCCGGCTGGACGCCGTACCGCGAGTGGTTCCGCGACCGGTGGGCCGAGGGCGGCGCGGTCGCGTGGGGTACCGCGCTGGGCCACCTGCTCGTGGGGGCCGTGGTGTTCGCGCTCGTGGCCGGCTTCGACCTCGGCACGCTCCCGCTGGGCGGGAGCCTCATCTGGTTCCTCTATCTGACGATCACGGTCGGGGTGTTGTACGCCGCGACGGCCCCGCCCGCCGAGCCGTACGTGACATGGCTCGAGGACCGCTGGATGGACTCGGACACGGACAAACTGCTCATCGTCCTGGGCCACGTCGTCGTCGTGTTCTTCGTGTTCGCGGTCGCGCTCGGTCTGCCGTTCAACGGGCTGATGGGCGCGCTCGCGTCGGTGTTCTTCTTCACCGCCGTCTACGCGATGATGGTGTTGGCGCTCAACCTCCATTGGGGGTACGCCGGGGTGTTCAACATCGGCGTCGCCGGATTCATGGCCGTCGGCGTGTACGTGATGGCGATCCTGTCCTCGCCGACGGAGGGCGGGGCCGCGTCCGTCCCGGGGTTGGGGCTGCCCCTCCCGATCGGAATCGCCGGCGGCGTGCTCGCGGCCGCGCTCGTCGGACTGGTCGCAGCGCTGCCGGCGCTGCGACTGCGCGCCGACTACTTCGCGATCGTCACCGTCGCGCTCTCGGAGATCATCCGCCTGACGCTCAACTCCCGGGCGCTCCAGGAGTTCTCGGTGCCGTGGGTGAGCCTCGAGGGGGGCGTGTCGCTGACGAGTCGCGTGACCGGCACCGGCGGCGCGACCGGGATAACGATGCCCGGCAACCCGCTTCGCCTCCTGTTTTACGACGGGTTCGGCGCGGGCGCGGAACCCGCGCTGCTCGGGTCGGTGCTGTTCCCGCTGTTCGAGGGGCTCCGGATCGAACTGATCCCGCCGGGGTCGTCGTGGCTCGGGATCGTTCCGCTGCCGGCGTTCACGCTGGATCTCGCTATCCAGCCGTCGGTCATCAGCAACTGGGCGTACGTGGTCGTGTTGACCGGGTTCGTCGCGCTGTTTTACGTCCTGCTGGCCCGCACGGGCAACTCCCCGTTCGGGCGCGTCCTCAAGGCGATCCGCGAGGACGAGATCGTCGCGCAGTCGCTCGGCAAGGACACCCGGCGGTTCAAGATCGTCGCGTTCATGGTCGGCTGCGGGCTGATGGGGCTGGGCGGCATCCTCTGGCAGGGGAGCCAGGGGTTCACCAACCCGGGCGCGTTCCGGCCGATCATCACCTTCTACATCTGGGTCGCGCTCATCATCGGCGGGGCCGGGTCCAACACCGGAAGCGTGCTCGGCGGCGCGCTGTTCGCCGGCGCGATCTGGGAGGGGCCCGTGTACGTCCGCCGAGTCGTCACCAACTACGTCGAGTTCGGAGACACGCCGAGCACCTTCCCGGGCGCGGTCGCGCCGTTCGTCGAGGGCGAGGTGCTCCCGTTCCTCGCGTTCCTGCTCGACAACGTCTCGGCGCTGCGATTCATCCTGGTGGGCGTCATCCTCGTGTTGCTGATGCAGACGCGCCCCGAGGGGCTGCTGGGCCACCGCAAGGAGGAGGCCGCTGCGATCTCGCTGGGGCGTCCGTCCGCCGGCGACGACGCCGCGACCGACGGGGGTGAACAATGAGCGCCGACGCCGACTCCGATACTGACGCCAACGTCGACGCCGATCCGGCGACGGGAGACGCGACGCCGACGGAGACGACGGACGGCGAGGAGGTCGACGCCGCGGGGGCCGGGCGCGTCGCCGCCGACGCCGCCCACCCGCTGGTCGTGGAGGACCTCCACAAGACGTTCGGCGGGATCAAAGCCGTCGACGGCGCGAGTTTCTCGGTCGCCGAGGGGTCGCTGACGGGACTCATCGGCCCGAACGGCGCGGGCAAGTCGACGACGTTCAACTGCATCACGGGCGTCCACACGCCGACCTCGGGGACCGTGACGTTCCGCGGGCAGGACATCACCGGAATGTCCCCCCATCGGGTCGCCCAGCAGGGGCTCGTGCGGACGTTCCAGATCGCTCGCGAGCTGCCCGAAATGACCGTCCTCGAGAACATGATGCTCGCGCGGCAGGGACAGACCGGCGAGCGTCTGATCCACTCGGTGTTGCCGGGGCTGCGCGACCGCGTCGTTCGCGAGGAGGAGGAGCTGCTGGAGCGGGCCTGGCAGCAGCTGGAGTTCTTCGAGATCGATCACCTCGCCGACGAGTACGCGGGCACCCTCTCGGGCGGACAGCGCAAGCTGCTGGAGATGGCGCGCGCGCTGATGACCGACCCCGAGATGGTGCTGCTGGACGAACCGCTCGCCGGCGTCAATCCGACGCTCGAGGAGAAGCTGCTCGACCGGATCCACGAACTTCGCGAGCGGGGCAACACGTTCCTGCTCGTGGAACACGACATGGACGTCATCATGAACAACTGCGAACACGTCATCGTCATGCACCAGGGGCAGGTGCTCGCGGAGGGTACTCCCGAACAGATCACCGGCAACGAACGCGTCGTCGAGGCGTATCTCGGAGGCGACGTATGAGCGGTGCGGGACACGAACGGAGTGAGGGTTCCGGTGAATCGAGCGGGGAGCAGCCCGAACCGCGAGAAAGCGAGGCCGACCGAAGGAAGGCCTCGAATCGAGCGGGGAGTGAAACGACCCGCGAAACAAGCGAGGCCGACCGAAGGAAGGCCTCGAATCGAGCGGGGAGTGAAACGACCCGCGAAACAAGCGAGGCCGACCGAAGGAAGGCCTCGAATCGAGCGGGGAGTGAAACGACCCGCGAAACAAGCGAGGCCGACCGAAGGAAGGCCTCGAATCGAGCGGGGAGTGAAACGACCCGCGAAACAAGCGAGGCCGACCGAAGGAAGGCCTCGAATCGAGCGGGGAGTGAAACGACCCGCGAAACAAGCGAGGCCGACCGAAGGAAGGCCTCGAATCGAGCGGGGAGTGAAACGACCCGCGAAACAAGCGAGGCCGACCGAAGGAAGGCCTCGAATCGAGCGGGGAGTGAAACGACCCGCGAAACAAGCGAGGCCGACCGAAGGAAGGCCTCGAATCGAGGTCCGCCCGTCGCCGACGGCGGGACCGCGCCGGCGACGCGCGCGGCCGAGGCGACGCTGCCCGAGGAGAGCCTCCTGCAGGTGCGCGACCTCGACGCGGGCTACGGCGACCTCCAGATCCTGACGGACGTGGACCTGGACGTGGACGACGGCGAGTACGTCACCATCGTCGGCCCGAACGGCGCGGGGAAGTCGACCGTGATGAAGTCCGTGTTCGGGCTGACGACCTACATGGGCGGCTCCGTCGAGTTCGCCGGCTCGGCGATCCACGGACGCAACCCCGAGGAGATCATCCACGAGGGAATCGGCTACGTCCCGCAGAACGACAACATCTTCGAGAGCCTCTCCGTGCGCGAGAACTTGGAGATGGGCGCGTACATCCTCGACGAGGTGCCCGAGGAGCAGATCGAGGTGATCTACGACCGCTTCCCGATCCTCCGGGAGCGCTCGGACCAGCGCGCCGGGTCGATGTCGGGCGGCCAACGACAGATGCTCGCGATGGGGCGGGCGCTCATGCTCGATCCGGATCTCCTCTTGCTCGACGAGCCCAGCGCCGGCCTCGCGCCGGACCTCGTCGCCGAGATGTTCGACCGTATCGACCGCATCAACGACGACGGGACGGCGGTGCTCATGGTCGAGCAGAACGCCAAGGAGGCGCTGGGCCGCTGCGACCGCGGCTACGTCCTCGTCAACGGCGAGAACGCCTACGTCGACTCCGGCGAGGCGCTGTTGAACGACGAACAGGTCCGCAAGGACTTCCTCGGCGGCTGACCGCGACGCCGTCGCGCGCGCCGTTGCAACTCCTCGGTGGCCGGAACGACCGGGTCGCCGTCGCCCTCCGGCTCAGGCCTTACGACGCGTACCTCACGCCAGGGCGTACCGACCCTCGGCCTTCTCGACGTGCCCGGCCTCACGCAGCGTCCGCAGAATGGAGTACAGCGAGATCCGCTTCATCGACAGCCCGTCACAGAGGTTCTCCTCACACACAGCGCCGTGGGTCGCGAGATACAGGTAGACTAGCTTCGCCCGCGGGGAGGAAACCCCGTCGGGCAACCGCGTCATCGGCGTCTCCGGTTCCGTCTCGACTGCGTCCGCGTGCGTCGTGGTCATCGTGTCTCCACCGATTGCTTCGACATACGTAAAACTACTGTACGACATTCGTCGAAACAACCGAGACAGTCGCGATCGGGGCGGCGAGTCGGTGTACGACGCGGATCCGAGATCGAGTGGCGGTTCGAGAGAGCGGTCGGCAGACGGCGTTTCGACTCCTGACGGGAATCGAACGGGAGAAACGGGGCGGCGCGGACGCGCGGTCGTGCCGGATCAGTACGAGCGGATCTTCGGCTCGTACTCCTTGTCCTCGCCCTCGAGGATGACCGGCTTGTACCAGATCTCGGGCGAGCCGTCGTTCCACGACAGCATCGTGTGTTTGAGCCACTCGTCGTCCTTGCGCTCCTGGTGCTCCGCGCGCCAGTGGGCACCGCGGAACTCGTCGCGCGCGAGCGCGCCCAGGGTGATCGCCTCCGCCAGGTCGAGGATGTTGCGCGTCTCGATCGTCTGGATGAGGTCCGTGTTGAAGGTGCGCGAGGGGTCCTTCACGAACACGTTCTGATACCGCTCACGCGCCTCCGCGATGTCCTCGAGCGCCTGCTTGAGGCCATCCTCCTCGCGGAATACGTTCACGTGCTCGGTCATCGTCTCCTGTACGTCCGAGCGGATCTCGGCGTGCTGGACGCCGTCGTCCTTCTCCATGAGCGACTGCACGCGCTCGCGTTCGCGGGTGACGGCGCGCTCGACGATGTCGAGCCCGTCGCCGGAGCCGGTCTCGGCGGCCACCCCGCCGTCGGCGACCGCGTCGCCCTCGCCGCCGGCGGGTTCGACCTCGCCGGGCCGGACGGGAGTGTCGATCTCGCCGGGTTCGTACTCGCCGCGCTGGCCGGTCTCGATCTCGGCGGTGCCGAGGTCCTTGCCGGCGGCGTGTGCGCCGGCGCGCTTGCCGAAGACGATGAGCTCCGGGAGCGCGTTGCCGCCGAGGCGGTTCGATCCGTGCACCGAGGCGCAGGCGCACTCGCCGGCGGCGTACAGCCCGCCGATACACGTCTCGCCGTTCTCGTCGGTCTCGATCCCGCCCATCGCGTAGTGCTGGCCGGGCTTGACCGGCATCGGCTCCTCCAGGCCGTCGACGCCCTCGAAGTCCTTGGCGAGGTGGAGGATGTTCTCCAGCCGGTCGACGATGCGTTCGTCGCCGAGGTGGCGCATGTCGAGGTGGACGTACTCGTCGTCGATGCCGCGTCCCTCGCCCACCTCGTTCAGCTCCGCGCGGGCGACGACGTCGCGGGAGGCGAGCTCCCCGTCGTTGCTCGCGTAGCCGTACTCGTACATGAACCGCTCGCCCTCGGCGTTGTAGAGGATCCCGCCCTCGCCGCGGACGCCCTCGGAGATGAGCACGCCCGTGCTGGGCAGGCTCGTCGGGTGGAACTGGATGAACTCCATGTCCTCGATCGGGACGCCCGCGCGGTAGGCCATCGCCACCCCGTCGCCGGTGTTGGCGACGGCGTTGGTGGTGTGATCGAACACCTGTCCGAGGCCGCCGGTCGCGAGGATGACGCCCTCCTTCGCCCGGAAGCCGGACAGCTCGCCGGTCTGAATGTCGTAGGCGACGACGCCGTGGCAGGTGCGGTCCTCGGGACGCTCCTCGTCAGTAACCGCCAGGTCCGAGACGTACCACTCGTCGTAGACGGTGACGCCGCGCTTGACGAGCTGCTCGTACATCGTGTGGAGCAGCTGGTGGCCCGTCTCCGCGCCCGCGTAGGTGGTCCGCGGGAACGAGAGCCCGCCGAACGGGCGCTGAGAGACGCGGCCGTCCTCCTCGCGGGAGAACGCCATCCCCCAGTGTTCGAGCTGGATGACCTCCTTCGGCGAGTCCTTGCAGAGCGTCTCGATGGCGGGGGCGTCGCCGAGGTAGTCCGACCCCTTCATCGTGTCGTATGCGTGGTCCTCCCACGAGTCCCCCTCGCGCAGGGCCGCGTTGATGCCGCCCTCCGCGGCCCCGGTGTGGCTGCGCACCGGGTGGAGCTTCGAGACGATCGCCACGTCCGCGCCTTCCTCTTGGGCGGCGATGGCCGCGCGGAGTCCCGCGCCGCCTGCGCCGACCACGATGACGTCGTGTTCGTACATTGTGTCGTGTGTTGTGTGTCGCGTGTTCCGTTCGTCCGCGCGGTCGCCGTTCCCCGTCGGCCGTCGTGGATCCCGCTTGGGGTTCGGTCTACTTCAATCGAGTGCTGGCGGGGTCGTCCCTACCAGAACTTGAGGTTGTTCTTGACGGCCTCCCGCTTGAGCTCCTGAATGTGCTCGGTCAGCGGGATGTCCTTCGGGCACACCTCTGTGCACGAGAACTGGGTCTGACACCGCCAGACCCCGTGTTCCTGTTCGAGGATGTTCAGCCGCTGTTGCTTCCGGTTCTCGCCCTCGCGCTCGTCCATGGCGAACCGGTACGCCTTGTTGATCGCGGCGGGGCCGAGATACTCGTTGTCGCCGGCGGCGACGTTGCACGAGGACATGCACGCGCCACACCAGATACAGCGCGTGGACATCTTCACCTTCTCGCGGTTTTCTCGCGTCTGGCGCTGCTCCTCCAGTTCGCCGTCCGGAAGCTCGTCGGCGTCGAAGTACGGCTCGACGGCCTCCATCTGCTCGTAGAAGTGCTCCATGTCGACGACGAGGTCCTTCTCCACGTCCGCGTGCGGAAGCGGCTCGACGCGAACCGGCTGGTCCAGGTCCGACAGCTGCGTCTTACAGCCGAGGCGCTGGCGACCGTTGATGAACAGCGCGTCCGACCCGCAGATCGCCTGCCGACAGGAGTGTCGGAACGTGAGCGAGGAGTCGAACGTGTCCCGCGCGTGGATGAGCGCGTCGAGGACGGTCATCCCCTTCTCGAAGGGGACGTGGAAGTCGTCGAAGCGCGGCTCCTGTTTCCCCTCGACCTCGGGGTCGAAGCGGAACACCTTGAGGTGGTAGGTGTCCTCCTCGGCGTTCGCGCGCTCTTCGGCCTCTCGACGGGCGCGCTCCTCGCGGTCGGCGCGACCCTCCGCCTTCTTGCGCATTCGCTCCTGCTGTGCGGGCGCGAGCGACTCCTCGTGCTCGACGCCGGTCTCCTCGTCGGCCTCCGTCTCCGTCTCGGTCTCCGGAACTTGCGTGCTCATTGTCAGAAGGTGGGGAACCCCGCCCAGGCGTTCGCGGTGCGGATCCCCTGCACGACGAGCACCAGGCTCGCCGCGATCAGCGTGTACTTGACGACCCGCTTCTTCGTGCCGGTGAGGCCCTGATTGACCAGCGCGTTGTAGACGCCGTTGACGCCGTGGAACGTCGCGGTGATCAGGAACAACACCATCAGCGAGTAGTAGGTGAGGTCCTGCATGCGCGCGCTCGACAGCGCGAACGTCACCTCGTCGGCGTGATTGACGAAGTGCAGCAGGAAGAAGTGGAACGCGAGCACCACCACGAGGAACGCGGCGGTGATGCGCTGCCACAGCCACCGGCGACCGCCTCGCTCGAACGAGGAGTAGCGCTCGGCCATCAGCCGAACACCCCCGCGAGGAACGTCGGCACCGACGCGACGACGATGGCCCCCGTCAACACGAGCGACGCGTAGAAGCTCTTGTCCTGACTGTCGAGGCCGATTCCCAGGTCGACCAGCAGCAGCCGACAGCCGTTCAGGATGTGGAAGACGGCCACGGCAAGCAGACCGACCTCGAGGATTCTGACGACCAGCAGGCTCTCCAGGTTCTGGATGACCATCGTGTACACGTCGCTCTCGCTGGCGATGGTCGACTGCGCCTGCCCGGCCGCGGAGATGGCGGTACTCAACACCGCGATGTGGGTGAACAGGTAGCCCACGAGCACCCAGCCCGTGAACTTGTGGAACACCCAGGCCCACATCCCGGCCGAGAACTCCCGCCACCGGCCGAAGTCCTCGACGAGGCCCCTGTCATACGACTGGCTCATACGTACCGTGGCTCGGTTCCACGGTGGTATAGTAGTTACGTGACGCTCTCGCACAGCCGACCGAGATCGGGGCGTTCCGCCGGGTCGAGTCGGTGGGACTCGCCCATAGATGAGTTTTTATGTCGAAGGGGGTGAATTTTCGGGTGTGAGTCATCATCCCGGCTTCGGACCGGAGGACGCCGAGGCGGCGTTCTCGTTCCTCGGCGACGGACTCAGACTGTCTATCCTCCGTTCGCTCGCCGACCACGCACGCGACGCCGGGCCGGCGGCCGAGGCGATGGCGTACAGCGACCTCCGACGCGCCGTCGACGAGGAGGACAGCGGGAAGTTCAGCTACCACCTCGGCAAGCTCACCGGCCGGTTCGTCGAGCAGGTCCCCGGCGGCTACCGCCTCCGCGAACCCGGGCGCGAGGCGATCCGCTTGTTGGAGCGCGGTGCGGTCTCCGGGGACGCGTCGCTGTCGCCGACGACGCTCGACCGGGAGTGTCCGCTGTGCGGTGCGTCGGTCCGCGTCGTCTACGGCGACCACCACCTGTACACGACGTGCACCGACTGCGCCGGGCTGTTCGGAGAGGGCTGTCCGGAGGGGACGCTGACCGGGATCGCGGTGCCGCCGGCGACTGTCGGGGGTCGAGAGCCCGACGAGCTGTTCGTGCGCGCACACCGGCTGTTCGAGCGTCGCCTCTGGTCGATGTTCGACGGGCTCTGCGTCGAATGCGGCGGGGACGTACACCGCCGGCTGGACCGCTGTGACTCCCACGAGCACCCGAACGACGGCGTCTGTCCCGCCTGCAACGCCGGGTACCCGGCGCTCGCGTCGCTGGTGTGTGACACCTGCGGTCGCGGGCGCGTGTCACACCCGCTGTTCGGCCGGACGGACGCCCCCCGCCTCCACGACCTGCTCGCCGCGGCGGGCACGGACGACGCCTGGGAGCGGTTCGCCGTCGCGCTGTCGTGGGAGCCCATCGACCGCGAGGACGGCGCGGTGGCGTTTCGGCCGCCCGACGGCGTCCGCGTCGGCGACGACCGAGCCGCGACGCCGATCGTCGATCCGGATCTGACGCTGCGCTGGTAGGTTCAACACCACCGATCGCGGGGGAACGCGTCCCCGCTGTCCTCACGTCCCCCGACGCGACGGTCGCGTCGGGGGGCTCGGCGGGCTCTGGGTCATCTCGACCACGCGCCGCGTCCGCTCGTCCAACTCGACGAGGTGACACAGCGGGTTCCCGGGGTAGACGACCGGGTTCTCGAGCACGCCGACGAGCAGGCCGGTGAACGGTGCCTCCACGGAGCTGTTGTCGTTTTTGAACGGGTTCGTGATCGTGCAGACGGCGTCCCCCTCGTGGACCAGCGACCCGCGTTCGAAGTGCATGTCGACGATCCCGCCGGCGTCGGCGCGCAGCCAGGTCTTCTCGCGCTCGTCGGTGATGACCGTGCGCCACCCCGGCCACCGGACCCGCTCGGCGTCGAGGAGTCCGTACTCCGCGAACACCGAGCGGACGCCCGCCAAGGCCTCGTCGATGAGCGGGCGCTGGAAGCGGTGCGCCTCGCCCATCTCGACTGTGATCGCGGCGACGCCGTCGGCGCTCGCCTCGGTACGAAGCATGCCCGAGGAGCCCTCGCTGTCGATGATGACGTTCGTGCCGTAGGCGCGTGCGAGGCGACCGACGGCCGGATCGCCCATGTCGGCGCGGGCGTGGATCATGTTGGTTCGCCCCCGCGTCGACGTGTGGAAGTCGATTCCGAGGTCGCACGGCTCGATGAAGTTCGCGTAGATGCGCGCGGCCATCCGCTTGGCGCTGGTGGAGTCGGCCGAGCCGGGGAACGAGCGGTTCAGGTCGCGGTCGTACACCGGGAGGTAGCGCTGCTGGGCGAGGAAGCCCGGGACGTTCAACACGGGCAGGCAGATCACTGTGCCGCGAAGCCCCGAGAGGTCCCACTCGTGGGCGACCTCGCGGACCACCTCGATGCCGTTGAGTTCGTCGCCGTGGGCGGCCGCAGAGAGGAACGCCGTCGGCCCCGGCTCCTCGCCGTTGACGATCGTCACCGGGATCCGGACCGGGTCGCCGAGGTAGGTCTCCGACACCACGAACCGGAGGTTCTGTCGTTCGCCGGGGGCGACCCGTCCCCCGTCGTAGGTGAAGGAGTCGTCGTCGGTCATGTCGAGCGGTGGGCGGCCCGCGGTGATAAACTACCCCTCGGCGGCGACCGTGACGATCGCGCCCGGATCCGCGTCTGAGTCGCCGTCGGCCCCCCACGCGTCGTCGGCCACCTCCCGCGCGTCGTCGGCCACCTCCCGCGCGTGCGAGACCCGCTCTCTCACGCCCTCGGACGGACCGAGACACTTTCACCGGACCACCGAGTCATACCACCATGACCGAATCACCCGTCCGCGTCGGCGTCCTCTCGCTACACACGAGCAAGGAGTCGAAGGCCATCTGCAACGCGATCGAGGCACTCGGCCACGAGCCGGAGTGGATCCGCCGCGAGAACGCCGCCGTCTCCGTCGACGGGGGAGCGGTCACGATCGAACCGGACGTCGACGTGGTCGCCAACCGGATGCTCCTCTCGAACGTCGAACAGCCGGCCGAGGGGCTCGGGCTGGCGCACACGTTCGGTCGCGCGCGTCCGATCCTCAACGACCCCTCCGCCGTGCTGACGGCGATGCACAAGTTCGCCTCCGCGGTCGCGCTGGCGGAGGCGGGGGTACGCGTCCCCGACGCCCTGCTGGCGCTGTCGAACGACCGGCTGAACCGCGACCGCGACCGCTTCGGCGAGGAGGGCGTGTACAAGACGGCCATCGGCACCCACGGCGGCGGCACCTGGAAGGTCGACCTCACCGAGCCGGTGAACCCGATGGTCGGCAACCGTCAGGCGTTCCTCCAGCAGCTGATCGACCGCGACGACGCGCGCCACCACGACACCCGCGTCTACGTCGTCGGCGACGAGATCGTCGGCGCGATGAACCGCTACGCGCCCGAGGGCGACTGGCGCACCAACGTCGCGCTCGGCGGCGACGTGGAGGACGCGGCCGACTCGCTCGACGACGAGGCCCGCGAGATGGCCCTCGCCGCCACCGAGACGATCGGGCTCGATTACGCCGGCGTCGACCTCGTCGAGGGGTACGACGGCTGGTACGTGTTGGAGGTCAACCCCACCGCGGGGTTCAAGGGCCTGTTCGCGGCGACCGGTCGGTCGCCCGCGCCGCACATCGCCCGGCTCGCGATCGAGCGCGCCGGCGGGAGCGTGGACGACGACCGCGTCGCCAAACTCGCGTCGACGCTCGACGACTCGACGCCGGCGTGCATGCCCCCCGAGCGGCGCATCAACGACGGCGAGACGCCGATCATCGGGTACATCGAGGACGTGCACGTCGCCGGAACGCAGGGGTCGACGCAGGCGTACGCCAAGTCCGACACCGGGGCGACGCGCTCGTCGATCGACACGAAGCTGGCCGCGCGGATCGGTGCCGGGCCGATCAAGAGCATGACCCGGGTCAAGTCCGGGTCGATGAAGTCCGGGAAGGCCCGCCCCGTCGTCGACCTCGTCGTCGGCATCGGGGGCGAGCAGCACACCGTCACCGCCAGCGTCGAGGACCGCTCGCACATGGAGTATCCCCTGCTGCTCGGCCGCGACATCCTCCAGCACTACCGCGTCGACGTGGGCCGACGCGCCGACGAGGGCGCGGCCGGCGAGCGCGACGAGGAGGAGGAAGAGGGAACGGAAGAGTGAGTCGGACGGAGGAGTGAGTCAGACGGAAGGAACCGGAAAGTGAGTTCTCGCGGAACGAACGGCGCACGCGGGTTTTAACTCCCTCCGGCGGTGGCTCCGAACCGGAACGACGACGTGTGGACCGATCGCCCGTGTCGCGATCGGCTGTGGCGGCCCGTCGGACGCGGGCGCGAACCGGTCCTGCGATCGGCGTTCCGAACCGGCCAGCCCCGACGGACGGACCGACGCGAACGGGTTGGGGCGAGACGCCGGACGGCCCCGGACCGGGGGCGCGTTCGCCCCGAGCCCCGATCGGCATGGGTCGCGGCGCTCGGGTCCGGACGCTTTTTCCCTCTCGGCCGCGCGGGTCTCGGTATGGGCTTTGGGAGCTACGACGAGTCCGAGCAGGAACGTCAACAGAACGACGGCGGCGAGGCGGGCGACGGATCGACCGTCGACGCCCACGAGAACGACCACGACGGCCGTGCGAGCTTCGAGGCCGGTGCCTCGACCGACGACCTCGTCTCCCAGCTTCAGGAGATGAAAGACGAGGACGACGAGGACGCCGACGCGGACGCCGCCTGATCGGCGGACTCCGTTCGGTCGAGACGGAAGCCGACGCTCGGACCACACTTGGCTATCTGTTCTGAAAACTGGCGGCCAAGGTATATCATCCGCTACGTCGCCGTTGGAGACACGCCCGGTTCGTTCGACGCGAACGGGTGGGAGCAAACACAGTGTTCGAGTTCATCACGGACGAGGAGGAGCGCGGGCAAGTGGGGATCGGGACGCTCATCGTGTTCATCGCGATGGTGCTGGTGGCGGCGATCGCCGCCGGCGTCCTGATCAACACCGCCGGCTTCCTCCAGTCCAAGTCACAGGAAACGGGACAACAGAGCAGCAAGCAGGTCAGCGACCGCCTCCAGGAGGTCGCGACCGTCGGCAACGTCACCGGTGACGAGGTCGACGTCGTGAACGTGACGGTCACGCAGGCACCGGGTGCCGGCGAGATCGACGTCCACAACGCGACCGTGACCTGGATCGGGCCGACGGGCACCTATCAGTTGCAGGCGAACTCCAGCGGAACGTACGACAGTCTCGCCGCCGGGCTGGAGAGCGACGAGTACTCCTACTACCCGGTGAAGAACGCCGCGGGCAGCGACAACGTCCTCAACGACCCCGACGATCGGCTGAACCTCGTCTTCGAGGTCGACACGATCACGGGCGGCACGAACCTACAGGAGGGCGACGAGGTGACGGTCAAGATCAACACGATGGCCGGCGCGACGACGCAGATCAGGTTCAGCGTCCCCGAGTCGCTGGACCAGAAGGAAGCCGTCGAGCTGTAAGCCGGCGCTCCCTCTTCTCTCACGTTTTCCCCCGACAGCGACGCGTCCGTGCCGAGGACGGCGCGACGGCCCGCCGTCGGCTACGCCGAGCCGTCCACGACCTCGTCGACGCTCTCGGCGATGTCCTCCTTCGCGCGCCACAGGTACAGCGAGGCGTAGCTCCGGTAGGGGGCCCATCGCCGGGCCTCCTCGACCATCTCGGACCGGCTCATCTCGCGGTCGTACAGCGTCGTCATTCCCTTTCGGATCCCGAGGTCGCCGACGGGGAACACGTCGGGGCGCGCAAGCGAGAACAGCAGCTGCATGTTCGCGGTCCACGCACCGACGCCGGTGATCGCGGTGAGTTCCTCGCGCACCTCGTCGTCGGTCATCGCCGCGAACGCCTCGCGGTCCCAGCCGTTCTCCGCGAACGCCTCGGCGACGTTGCGGACGTACCGGGTCTTCTGCCTGGAGAGGCCGGCGTCCTTCAGCGTCGACTCCTCGGCCGCGAGCAGGCCCTCGGGCGTCACCTCGACCGCGTCGAACAGGCGCTCGCGCGTCGCCGCCGCGGAGGCCATCGACACCTGCTGGCGGAGGATCGAGACGACGAGTCGCTCGAAGGGGTCGCTCGCGGGGTCGATCGTCAGCGGACCGTGTCGCTCCACGACCGGGCCGAGGAGGTCGTCGCCGCGGAGCGCATCGAGCGCCTCGCGGTCGGCCGGGTCGAGGTCGGCGAACGCCTCGGCGTCGGAGTCGACTGGCATGGCCGTCTCTGGGGACCCGGGCGAGAAACGGCTTTCGGCGACGACCGCGGGCAACGGGAACTCCGGGAAACGGGCGACGTGTTGGCGTCGGGACGGAGGGAAACGTTGAATCGGGGGCGTTGCGACGCTTTGGACATGGACGTTGATGACGTAGAGACGGTGGCTGTGCTCGGAGCCGGAAACATGGGCCACGGGATCGCTGAGGTGGCCGCGCTGGCGGGCTTCGACGTGAACATGCGGGACATCAACGAGGAGTTCGTCCAGAACGGCTACGACCAGATCGAGTGGTCGCTCGGGAAGCTCGCGGAGAAAGACCAGATCTCCGAGGACGAAGCCGACGCGGCGTTGGAGCGCGTCTCGGCGGTCGTCCCTGTCGAGGACGCCGTCGCCGACGCCGACCTGGTGATCGAGGCGGTGCCCGAGAAGATGGACATCAAGAAGGACGTGTACGCCGAGGTCGAGGAGTTCGCGCCCGACCGCGCGGTGTTCGCCTCGAACACGTCGAGCCTCTCGATCACGGAGCTGTCGGAGGTGACCGAGCGCGAGGAGCGCTTCTGCGGGATGCACTTCTTCAATCCGCCGGTGCGTATGCAACTCGTCGAGGTCATTTCCGGGGCGCACACGTCGGCGGAGACGATGGATATGGTCGAGGACGTGGCCGAACGGATGGGCAAGACGCCGGTGCGCGTCCGCAAGGACTCGCCGGGCTTCATCGTCAACCGCGTGCTCGTCCCGCTGATGAACGAGGCCGCGTGGCTCGTCCACGAGGGCGAGGCGACCGTCGCGGAGATCGACTCCACGACGAAGTACGACATGGGGCTCCCGATGGGGAGCTTCGAGCTGGCCGACCAGGTCGGCATCGACGTGGGCGTCCACGTGCTCGAGTACATGCACGAGGTGCTCGGCGACGCCTACGAGCCGTGTCCGCTACTCACCGAGAAGG
The DNA here is from genome assembly GCF_021431925.1 of Halobaculum sp. CBA1158. Taxonomy (NCBI): domain Archaea; kingdom Methanobacteriati; phylum Methanobacteriota; class Halobacteria; order Halobacteriales; family Haloferacaceae; genus Halobaculum; species Halobaculum sp. CBA1158. Next base: position 1,879,759 of record NZ_CP090371.1, read on the forward strand.
TCGAAAACGAGAACCTCGGCAAAAAGACCGGGAAGGGCTTCTACGACTACGAGGACGGCCCCGGCGCGGACGTTCCCTCCGACGAGGCCGACGAGGGGGTCAAGAACGCCCTGCTCGCGGTCATGGCCAACGAAGTCGCGGGCCTGATCGGTACCGACGTCGCCGACGCCGCCGACATCGATCAGGCGGTGAAGCTCGGCGCGGGCTTCCCGGACGGCCCCGCGAAGATGGCCGACGCCGCCGGCCTCGACACCCTGGTCGAGACGCTCGACGAACGGCACGAGGAGACCGGAGCCGAGCGCTACGAGGCCGTCGAGTACCTCCGCGATCTCGCGGCGTCTGGTGAGGGCTTCCGCGGCGGCGACACCGACGCCCACGGCGACGACCGCGAGTTCGAGACGATCGCCGTCGAGCGCGACGGGCGGGTCGGCCACATCGAACTCGACCGGCCCCACCGGATGAACACCATCTCCGGCGAACTCCTCGAGGAACTGAGCGAGGCGATCGACGCCCTCGACGGCGACGAGGAGGTCCGCGCGGTGCTGGTCACCGGCGCGGGCGAACGGGCCTTCTCCGCGGGGGCCGACGTGCAGACGATGGCCGCCGGCGGCGGCGACCCGATCGAGACCGTCGAGCTGTCGCGGAAGGGGCAGGCCACCTTCGGGAAGTTCGAGGCGGCCGACGTGCCCGTCGTCGCCGGCATCGACGGCTACTGCCTCGGCGGCGGCATGGAGTTCGCGACCTGCGCCGACATGCGGGTGGCCTCCGAGCGCTCGGAGTTCGCCCAGCCCGAATTCAACATCGGGATCATGCCCGGCTGGGGCGGCACCCAGCGGCTCCGCGGGATCGTCGGCGAGGGTCGCGCCAAGGAGATCATCTTCACCGCCGAGCGCTACGACGCGGAGACGATGGAACGGTACGGCTTCGTCAACGAGGTCGTCGAGAACGGCGAACTGAAGGATCGCGCGATGGAACTGGCGAAAGACCTGGCCGCGGGACCGCCGGTGGCCCAGCGGTACACGAAACGCGCGATGCTCGCCGGGCGCGACGACACCGACGCCGGCCTGGAGATCGAGGCACAGGCGTTCGGTCAGCTGATGAGCACGGACGACGTGATGGAGGGCGTGATGGCGTTCATGTCCGACGAGGAACCCGAGTTCGAAGGCAAGTAAGCGGGACCAGAGTCTCGCGAACAACGAGGCCCTCGCGTCCCCGTCGGCGACGCCGTCGGGTCAAACGATCCGGAACGCCCGGAAGGTGTCGCGGTCGCTGGGCTCTCTGGTCACCTGCACGGTACCCAACTCCGAGAACACCGCCTTCCAGTCGCGGTGATACAGCGGGAACTCCCCGTTGACGTAGCTCACCTCGTTGCCGTCGCGGCCGCGGCGCGCGCCGTTCCCCTCGTTCTCGACGGTGATCAGCAGGTCCGAGCAGACGCGAACCACCTCCTCGAACACCCACGTGTCGTCGGGGTGGACGTGCTGGAGCGTCTCGACCGAATAGACGACGTCGAAGGCGTCGTCGTCGAACTCCGGGAGCACCGCCTCGATCGCCCCCGTGTGGAACGTCCCGACATCGGCGAGGTCGGGGAAGAACTCTCCCATCACGTCGAACGACTCGTCGTTGATGTCGACGCCGGCGAGGCGGTCGAGGCCGTCGCGCCGGAGCCGTTCGAGGTGGCGGCCGGAGCCGCACCCGACCTCGAGCACGCGGGCGTCGTCGCCGGCGTAGAACTCCACGGCCGCCCGGATCGACTCGCTGGTCTCGTCCGGGCCCTTCGCGGCGTAGTACCGCGGGGAGAACTCCCCCTCGCGGTCGGCCCAGTCGGCGCGAACCTCCTCGGGATCCATACGCGAGGGACGACCTCCGAGGATAAACGTTCCGCGGAGTCGAGCGATACCGACCGCGACGCCTACCGCGACCGCGACGCCTACCGCACCGGCGACGCCTACGCCTCCGCGCGCGACTCGAGTTCGCGAAGGCGCTCGACAAGCGCTCGCACGGTCTCGACGACCGCCTCGGGATCGTCGGGGCCACCGAGAAACGACTGCTCGGTGGTGAACGACACCCAGTCGTCGCGGGGGCCCCACACCTCGTGGGCGATCGGGAGGTCCCATCGGCTGGCTCGCCCCTCCATCGAGGTGGTGGTGAAGCCGCGGAAGAAGGTCGAGCAGGGAGCGTCGTCGCCGGCGACGCAGTCCGCGAGGGGCGAGGCGTCCGCGCCCAGAGCCGCCGGGGGCCCGGCGACGACTACTGGCCGGCCGCGGTGCTCCGCCTCGACGAGGATCTCGTCCGGGAGCACCTGCGGCGGTCGGCGTGTACTCACTTATCGTATAAGCGTGGTCGCCGGCATAAGCGTGACGACCGTTTCCGGCGGTCTCCTCCCAGTTTTGACCGTTCTCCGGACGACGCCGTGCCGGTTCGATGGTCATTTGAATGCACCGGCGAATCCGGAGACGTGAGCGACTCTGAGCCCTCTCGCCTCCAGTTCTGGACGCTGTACCTCTCGCGGTTCGCGGGCGGCTTCGGCAGCATCGCGCTCGTGGTCCTGTTCCCGAAGCTCGCGGCCACCCTCGGCATCGAGGGCGTCGGTGCGGGACTGTTCTACACCGTGTTCACGCTCGCACAGACCGTCATGGTCGTGCCGCTCGCGTGGGCCGGTGACCGCTACGACAAGCGGATCGTCCTGCTCGGGACGCTCTTCGTCGGGATCGCGACCTACGCGGCGTTCGGCTTCGTCACGACCGAGCCGGGGTTGCTCGCGGTTCGCGCGGCACAGGGGATCGTCTTCACCGGGATGGGGCTCATGACGTTGGGACTCGTCGGCGAACTCGCCGCCCGCGGCACCCGTGCGAACCGGATCGGGCGGGCGAACGCGGCGGCGTTCGCGGCGTCGATCCTCGGCGGGCTCTCGGCCGGGTACCTGTACGACTTCTTCGGGGGCGCTCGGGAGGTGTTCCTCCTGATATCCGGGCTGTACGTCCTCACCTTCGGCGCGACTGCGATGTTGCTTTCCGCGGACGACACCCGGATCTCGGGGTTCCCCTTCGCCGACCTCGCCGTCAACCGGCGAATCCTCACGCTCACCTCCTTCAGAGCCCAGTACGCCGTCGCCGTCACGCTGGTCCGCAACTGGATCCCCTTCTTCGCCGGCTACGCGGCCGTCAACGGCGGCCTCGCGTACCCCGCGTTCGCGGTCGCCGTGATCACCGTCTCCGAGAAGTTCACCAACATGGTCCTCCAGCCGCTCACGGGTCGGCTGTCGGACTCGGCCGGCCGGGCGCTGTTCGTGTTCGCCGGCGGGGGCGCGTACGGACTCGTCGCGATCGTCGTGCCGTTCACGCCGCGGGTCGGCAGCGCCCTCGGGCTCCCCGAGTCGTACCCGATCGTCGGCGCGGTGTCGGCGGCGTTCCTCCCGTTGGTCGCGCTCAACTGCGGGCTGGGGATCGCCGACAGCTTCCGCGAGCCGGCGAGCATGGCCCTGTTCGCCGACGAGGGCAGCGACGGCGACGGCGTCGCCTCCAGCTTCGGGATTCGCGAGTTGGTCTGGCGGCCGGGTTCGGTGATCGCGCCGGTCGTCGGCGGCTGGCTCATGGGCAACGTGGGGATGGGCTCGGTGTTCTACCTCGGCGGCGGATTCGCTGTGCTCGGGGCGCTCACGTTCCTCGGGGTGTTGTGGCGCTTCCACGGCGCGAACGCGCTCGGGGAGTGGTAGCGATGGCGCGAGGAACGGAAGCGGGGATTCGGAGAACGGAAGCGATGGCGCGAGGAACGGAAGCGGTGACGGGGCGGCGATCGGCCGCGGAACCGCCGGTCACGCGATCGGCTCTCCGGACGCGATCGGATCGCCCGCCTCGTCGACCGGCGTCTTCACGACGAGCACGGGCCGTTCGATCAGCCGGACGATCTTCTCTGTGACGCTACCGACGAGGCTCCGGTACTCGTCCGGGCGGCGCTGGCTCCCGGCGACGACGAGGTCGGCGTCGACCTCGTCGGCGACATCGAGGATCGTCTCGTGGGGGCGGCCGTGACGGAGGTACGTCTCGACGTTCACGCCCGCGCCACCGGCACCGCCCGCCCGGTCGCGCACGTCTGCGAGGGTTTCCCGACCGAGTTCCTCGAAGCCGTACTCGGGCCCCTCGTGGCCGTCGACGTACTCGTCGCCCGAGTAGGTCGTGATCGCCGCCTCGTCGACGACGAACAGCGCGTGCAGCGTCGCCTCGCGCTCGACGGCCACGTCGAGGTCGTCGAGCAGGCGCGCGCGGTCGGCCGCCAGCTCCAGCGCGTGCTCCGTGGCGCGAATCGACGCGACGCCGCCGTTCGTCGCCAGCAGGATGTCCTCGTACATTCGTGCCACACGCTACCGTGCGATGCGGTAAAAGCGGTCCCCCGCCGGCGGCACCGGACGGCGGCTCGCCGAGGCGGATCGACGAATCGGCGCGTCGGGAAATGTGTCGGTCGGTTGTCGCCCCTGTCGTCGTTCAGCCGAACAGTTCCGCGAACTCGAGCAGGAGTTGCGGGACCGTCGCCAGGAGGATCCCGACGGCGATCGCCAGAGCCGGGAGCCACAGCAGGCCCGCCTCGGTGAGGAGCCACGCCCCCACGCCGGCGAGGACGAGCAGGATCCCGACGATGCGGAACAGCCAGACGACGGCACCTTCCAGCTCCGAGTCCGCGACGATCTCGGCCGCGTCGAGTACCTCGTCCATGGCACCGAGCGTATCGATGGGCGAGCCACTTCAGCGCGGCGGCCGATCGGTCGTTCCACGCGGCGGCCGATCGATCGGTATCGGTCGCCGACCTACAGCCGCGAGGCGGTCGTCTCGACGCCCGCACCCACGTCCACGTCCGCGCCGTGCTCGGAGAGCGTCTGTCCGAGCGCCGAGACGAGCAGCGAGACGTTCGCGGGTCGCGCTGAGTGGCCCATACAGCCGATCCGGAAGATCTCCCCGTCGAGGTCTCCGAGTCCGGAGGCGATCTCCAGGTCGTAGCCGTCGAGGAGGTCCGAGATGACAGCGCCGTCGTCGACGCCGCTCGGAACCCGGACGGCGTTGAGACTCGGCAGCCAGTACTCGTCGGCCGCGTTCATCTCCAGCCCCATCGCCTCCACCCCGGCCTTCAGCGCCCCGGCGGCCTCGCGATGGCGCGCCCACCGCGACTCGATCCCCTCCTCGGCGACGAGCCGCAGCGCCTCACGCAGCGCGTAGACGTTCGTGATCGGCGCTGTGTGGTGGTACGCGCGCTCCTCGCCCCAGTACCCTTCCAGCAGCGAGAGGTCGAGATACCACGACCGCGCGGGCTCCTCCCGGGAGAGCACCTTGTCCATCGCGCGGTCGTTGAGCGTCAGCGGTGACGCGCCCGGCGGACACGAGAGGCACTTCTGGGGCCCGGAGTACGCGGCGTCGACGTCCCACTCGTCGACCTTCAGCGGGACGCCACCCAGCGACGTGACGCAGTCCGCGATCACGTACGCGTCGTGAGCGTGGGCGATGCTCGTCAGCTCGGAAACGTCCGGCTGGCGGACGCCGGTGGACGTTTCGGCGTGAACGAACCCGAACACGTCGGGCTGGTGCTCGTTGAACGCGGCCCGCACGTCGACCGGGTCGAGCGGCTCGCCCCAGGGCGCGTCGACCTCGACCACGTCGCCGCCGGCGCGACGGGCCATCTCGGCCATCCGACCCCCGAAGTAGCCGTTCGTCGGGACGAGCATCGTCTCGCCCGGCTCGAGGAGGTTGCCGATGGCGGCCTCCATCGACGCCGAGCCTGTGCCCGAGACGGGGATCGTCCACTTGTTGTCGGTGCGGAACGCGTACCGGAGTAGCTCCTGCGTCTCGTCCATGATATCGACGAACGAGGGGTCGAGGTGGCCGACGAGCGGCGTGCTCATCGCACGGAGGACTCGCGGGTGTACGTCGCTCGGGCCGGGACCCATCAGCGTCCGATCGGGCGGCGTGAGTTCGTCCACCTCGGGGGCTTCAGCGTCGCCGAGTTCGGGCTGGTGCATACCCGTGAGGTCCCGGGGCGCGTGCAAATGCCTCTCGATTCGGCCGTCGTCGCCGCGGCCGCGGAGACAACGCTCAAGAACGGTCGCGGGAAACACGCGGGCATGACCACAGACGACGCCGGACCAGCGGACGACGCCTCCCCGGCGTGGTTCGTCGCTCGCGACGCCGAGTCGCCGACCGACCGAATCCGCGACGGGGCGGCCGACGCGCCCGAGGACTGGCCCGCGCTCGCGGTCGAATCCGGCTTCGCCGACCACGAGGACGACTACTACGCGACGCTCCGGGAGGCGACAGTCGAGGCCGCCCGCGCGGCCGTCGACGAGCGCGAACGCGCCGACGACCGCCAGTTGCTCCACGCTGTGCGGGCGATGGACGACGCCGACCGCGTCGCGAACGAACTCGCCGAGCGCGTCGCCGAGTGGGCAGGCACGCTGTTTCCCGACGCCGGAACCGGCGTCGACGGCTGTCGCGACATCGCCGAGCGCGATCCGGACGGGCCGGCCAAGAAGCGCGTCGTCTCGCTGGCGACCCGCGTCGCCGACCTCGACCGCGAGGCCGACGAACTGGAGGCGTTCATCGAGTCGCGCGCGCCGGTCGCGGCACCCAACATGGCGGCGATCGCGGGACCGGTGCTGGCGGCGCGGCTCATCTCGCTGGCGGGCGGATTGGAGACGCTCGCGAAGAAGCCGTCAGGGACCCTGCAGGTGCTCGGGGCGGAGGACGCGCTGTTCGCACACCTGCGCGGCCACGGCTCCTCGCCGAAACACGGCGTCATCTACACCCACGAGTACGTCCGCGGCACGCGACCCGAGGACCGCGGCTCGGCCTCGCGCGCGCTCGCCGGGAAGCTCACCATCGCCGCCCGCATCGACCACTACTCGGGCGACTACCGCCCCGAGTTGGAGGCCGAGTTGGACGAGCGCATGCGGACGATCCGCGCTCGTGCCGAGACGGCCGACGGCGGTGAGGCGGAATGACCGACGCTCCCGACGCATCGCTTCCAGCGGGCGTCGAGCGCCGAGATATCGACGGACGTGAGCGCCTCTGTACGCGCGGTGAGCCGGTGTACGGGGAGCCGACCGACGGAGACTGGCGCGCATGGGACGCCGGCCGCTCGAAGCTCGGCGGGATGCTCGAACTCGGCATGGAGACGGGACTGGCCGGCGGAGAGACCGTCCTGTATCTCGGGGCGGCAAACGGGACCACCGTCAGCCACGTCGCCGACTTCGCCGGCCCGACCTACGCCGTGGAGTTCTCGCCGCGGCCCGTTCGCGACCTGCTCGACGCCTGTGCGTCCCGGCCGAACCTGTTCCCGCTGCTCAAGGACGCCCGCCGTCCCGAGACGTACGCCCACGTCGTCGAGGCGGACTGCGACGTGCTCGTGCAGGACGTCGCCACCCGCGGACAGGCGAACGTCGCCGTCAGTAACCGGCAGTTCCTCGCGGACGACGGTCGGCTGTTGCTGGCGGTGAAAGCTCGGTCGGAGGACGTGGCCGCCGCTCCCGAGGACGTGTTCGACGATGTGCTCGGAGAACTGCGGGAGACGTACGAGGTGCTCGAGACCTCCCGTCTCGATCGCTTCCACGAGGATCACTTCGGCGTCGTCGCGACGCCGCGGTAGCGCCGTCGCGTGCGGTGTCGTCCCCGCGGTCGTCGCCGCGGTCGTCGCCGCCGCCGTCCTCGTGGTCGTCGCCGCCGCTGTCCCCGCGGTCGCCGCCGCCGTCGGCGACGATGTCAACGCCGTCGCTGTCGCTGACACAGTCACGTCTCGCCGCCGACTCACGTTGCCGTCAGCGATCCGATGCTCGTCGTCGTGTGCTCGGCCGCTCACGCGCCGCCGCGAGCGACTACTCGGACTAGGGGTTCCCCGCCGGTTCCGCCGCCGTCTGTCGTTCGTTCGGGGTACCCGCGCCGCGTCCGCGACGGTCTGTGTTCGGTATCCGTCTTGAACGTTCGCTCGAGTCGGTTCCCGGTGCGGCGCTTCGGACGCCCAAACGACTACTCGCCCGGACGATTCCTCGCACGGTATCGGCGACCGCGACGGGGAGCCGGTTTCCCGAGATATATACCGATACACGTCGAAGCCGTCGGCGATGGACACGGGTTCGGCTGCGGCGTTCGACCGGATGGGTACCCTCGGGGTCGAGGAGGAGTTCTACGTGGTCGACGGCGAGGGCCGCCCGACCGCCGGGAGCGACGAACTCGTCTACGGCGACCGCGAGCCGCCGGAGCCGCTGTCGGGGCGGATCGACCACGAGCTGTTCAAGTTCGTCGTCGAGACGCAGACCCCGCTCATCGAGGACGCCGACGCGGTCCGCGACCGCGTCGTCGCGGTCCGGGAAGCGCTCGTGGAGCACGCTGACTCGTACGGGCTGCAGATCGCGGGAGCCGGACTGCACCCGGCGGCCGTCTGGCGCGAGCTGGATCACGCCGAGAAGCCGCGCTACCGATCGCAGTTGGACCGCATCCAGTACCCGCAACACCGCAACACGACCGCCGGACTCCACGTTCACGTCGGCGTCGACGACGCGGACAAGGCGACGTGGATCGCTAACGAGGTGCGGTGGTTCCTGCCGCCGATGCTCGCGCTGTCGGCTAACTCACCGTTCTGGAACGGCTTCGACACCGGGCTCGCCTCCGCCCGGGCGAAGGTGTTCGAGAACCTCCCGAACACGGGGATGCCCGGGCGCTTCGAGAGCTTCGCGGCCTACCGCGACTTCGAGCGCCGAATGGTGGAACACGGCTCGATCGAGGACCGCGGCGAGCTGTGGTTCGACGTGCGCCCCCACACCGGTCACGGCACCGTCGAGGTCCGCACGCCCGACGGGCAGTCGGACCCGGACGTGGTGTGTGCGTTCGTCGAGTACGTCCACGCGCTCGTGACGGACCTGGCGGAGCGGTACGATGACGAGGCGGATCCCGGTGTCGACGCCGGAGGCGACGGCGGCCTCCGACGGGAACTGCTCGACGAGAACAAGTGGCGGGCGATGCGTCACGGACGCGACGCCGACTTCGTCGACCGCGACGGCGACTCCGTGGTCGATCTCGCGACCGTGGTCGAGCGCGAGTGCGACCGCCTCGGCGTCGACGGACCGCGCCGGCTGCTCGACCGCGAGTCGGGGGCGCGTCGCCAACGGCGGCTCCGCGACGAGCGGGGTCTCGACGGGCTGTGCCGGGACCTGCTACTCGCCGAGCACGACGCCTGATCCGGCGACGGGGTTTTCCCTGCGGAGTTCTGACCGCCGAAACACGACACATGGCTACCGAGGAGTCGAGCGACGGCGGCGAGGCGAACGAGCCCGCCGAGGACGAAGAGTCGGCTCGCGGCGACCTCCGGGAGGCCGCCGAACGGCTCGAACAGGAGGCGACGGAGGTCGCAGACGGCTTCGACGAGCGTATCATCGACCTGCTCTCGTGGCTACTCGACACGGAGACGCGCGCTCGGATCTACGTCCACCTGCGCGAGCACCCGGGGTCCACGAGCGAGGAGATCGCCGACGGAACCGGCCTGTATCCGAGCACGGTCCGTGAGGCGCTGGCGGAACTCAACGACGAGGGGACCGTGACGAGACGCAAGCGCGAGTCCGCCGGCGCGGGCAACAACCCCTACGAGTACGAAGCGATCGACCCGTCGGCGCTCGTCGAGGACGCCGTCGGACAGGTTCAGTCGCAGCTGAACACCGTGTTCACTCTCGATTCGTATCTCGACGGCGACGGCGACGACCCCGTCGGCGGCGACGCTCCCACCGATCCCGTCAGCATCTCCGTGGAGACGGCCGACGCCGACCCTGCCGACGAGGAACGGTAACGTCGGTTTTACGTTCCGGGGTCACGTCCGCCGGGTATGAACGTCGCGCTGGGTGGGACATTCGATCCGGTCCACGACGGCCATCGGGCGCTGTTCGAGCGCGCCTTCGAGCTGGGGGATCTCACGGTCGGGCTCACGTCCGACGAGTTGGCCCCCGCGACGCGCCACGAGGAGCGGTACGTTCGCCCGTTCACCGAACGAAAGCGCGACCTCGACGCCGAACTCGCGCCGCTGGCCGAGAAACACGATCGCCAGTACGAGATCCGCGAGCTCACCGAACCCACGGGGATCGCCGTCGAGCCGGGGTTCGACGCGCTGATCGTCTCGCCCGAGACGCGCGACGGTGCCGAGCGAGTCAACGAGATCCGCGAGGAGAAGGGCCTCCCCAGTCTCCGGATCGAGGTCGTCGACCACGTGCCCGCCGAGGACGGCGACCGGATCTCCTCGACGCGCATCGTCAAGGGCGAGATCGACCGACACGGCAACCTCACGCCCGAGCGGGAGGGACGCGGGACGACGCCGCCCGGCTCCTCCGGCACGGAGTGAGATGACCGTCGTCGGGTGGCTGTCGAACCGCTCGCGCGCGACGCAACTGCTTTCGCTCGGCGGTCTCGCGCTGCTGGTGGGCTATCAGTCGATCCGGGTCGCCGGGCGCGATCCCGACAGCCTCCTCGCGTACGTCGGCGGCGCGCTGTTTCTCCTGGGACAGGTGGGCGTCTTGGCCGGGTTGGGGCTCCTCGCGTACCGAGTGCTCGCGGCGTAGCCGGCCCCGCCCGCCGTCACCACGTCGGGGCGCGAAAGCCCGCGTCCTCCAGGACGGTCTTCCAGCGTTGCTGGACCGACAGCCGGGTCACGTCCATCGCGTCGGCGACGGCGGTCTGAGAGCGTTCGTCGCCGGCGATCAGCGCGCCGGCGTACAGCGCGGCCGCGGCCATGGCGGGCTTCGAGCGGTCCTCCTCGGGGACGCCCGAGAGGAAGAGGTCGGTCGCGTTCGAGCGCGCCTCCGGCGACAGCTCCAGCGACTCGGCGGCCCGGCGCAGTCGCGCGAGCCACTCCTCGTGTTCGACCTCGTCGCTGGCGCGGTACATCGATGCGGCGTTCGCGGCCGGTGGTGATAAATCGTCGCCTCCGGTCCGACAGCTACTTACACGGATTCGGGATACTGTGGGGCGAGCGCGGGTAGCCAAGCCAGGCCAACGGCGCAGCGCTTAGGACGCTGTCCTGTAGAGGTCCGCCGGTTCGAATCCGGTCCCGCGCAGTAAGGAGCGAAGCGACGAACGAGCAGGCACGGATTCGAACCCTGGAAGTCGCAGCCCGGCAGCCCGCTACTGCAGGTACCCCGGACCGCCTTCCTCCGGTTCGAATCCGGTCCCCCGCAGTTCGCGGTCGATCAGAGTGAGGCCTCAACGGGCAAACGGGATGCGTAGTGACCCGTGTTCGGGGCTGAGCGAAGCACCGAGCGACCGGAACGGGAAGCGGCGAACGTCCTACGTCGGAACCGTACGACGAGCGCATGACGCTGTCGAAACCGATATGCGTCAGCCACGAGACCCTTCGGGTATGACAGCCTCCGCCGACCTCCTCGCCGACATCGTCTCGGACGTCGACGGGGTGTTCCTGTTCTCGCCGACCGGATCGATGTACGACGAGTACTGCGAGGCGGAGGACGCTCCCGTCGTCGTGGCCTCCGAGAACGACCACGACGCCGAGCGCTACGTCGATCTCCCGCTGGAGTTCGACAACGTCCGCGACCGGATCCGCTTCGGGATCGAGGGGGCGATGGACCAGGACTACTGCGCCGAGGGCGACGTGATCGCGTGCGCGGTCGGCGTGTTCGACGACCCGATCGACGGGGTGATCCGGACCCCCGTCACCGAGTCGATTCACACGGGGATCTACGACCTGTTCGCCAACTCGCGGGCTGACCCGAACGTCGTGCGCGACGTGTTCGACGTGGCGATCGAGTTGGGCAAGAAGGGCCAGAAGGGCAAGCCCGTGGGCGCGCTGTTCGTCGTCGGCGACGCGGGCAAGGTGATGAACAAGTCGCGGCCGCTGAGCTACAACCCCTTCGAGAAGAGCCACGTCCACGTCGGCGACCCCATCGTGAACGTGATGCTCAAGGAGTTCTCCCGGCTCGACGGCGCGTTCGTCATCAGCGACTCCGGAAAGATCGTCTCGGCGTACCGCTACCTCGAACCCGGTGCGGAGGGCGTCGACATCCCGAAGGGACTGGGCGCACGCCACATGGCCGGCGGCGCGATCACGCGCGACACGAACGCCATCGCCATCGTGCTCTCGGAGTCGGACGGACTCGTCCGAGCCTTCAAGGGCGGGTCGCTCATTCTGGAACTGGACCCGGAGGAGTACTGACCCATGTTCGAAGTCGCCCTCGCGTCGACCGGCGAGCGCGTGCCGGCGGCCGTCTCGACGCTGATGGCGTCGGCGACGACGGGAGTCCCGCTGCAGTCGCCGGGAGGTCTCGTCGAGTCGGCGCTGACCAGCATCACAGCGCGGCTGTGGCTCGCGCTCGGTGTCATCCTGTTCGCGGCGTTTCTCGGCTACCTCGTCGTCCGTGTGAACCGTCGAATCCTCGAGAGCGCCGGCGTTCCCGAGACCATCGAAGGGACCGCCTTCGAACGAACGGCCCACGAGTTCGGCACGTCGACGGTGTCGCTCGTGGCGAACCTCTCGGGGTACTTCATCTTCATTCTCGGCGTCATCGTCGCGCTGACGATCGCCCGAGTGCAGTACATCTCGACGTTCTGGAACCGGACGGCCGGGTTCCTTCCCTCGCTGTTTCTCGCCGTGCTCGTGCTCATCGTCGGACTCGTCGTCGGCGACAAGGTCGAACTCCTCGTCGACGACCGCCTCAGCGGGGTGAAGCTCCCGCAGACCGCCGTCGTTCCCGCGCTGGCGAAGTGGTCCGTCGTGTTCGTCGCCGTCCTCGTCGCGCTCGGCCAAGTCGGCGTCAACACCGGCGCGCTGGTCGTGCTCCTCGGCACGTACGGCTTCGGGCTGGTCCTGTTCGGGGGACTCGCCTTTCGCGACCTGCTCGCCTCCGGTGCCGCCGGCTTCTACCTCCTGCTCGAACAGCCGTACAGCATCGGCGACCGCGTCCGAATCGGAGACACCGACGGCATCGTCCAGGAGGTGAACGTGTTCGTCACGCACGTCGAAAACGACGGCGCGGAGTACATCGTCCCGAACCGCCGGGCGTTCACCGAGGGTATCGTCCGGATCCGCGAGTGAGATCGGTCGCCCCGCTCGCGCTCACCGCCGATCCGGGTCCGCCGGCCCGTGCGCGCCATCGCCGCCGTCCTCGCTATCGCCGCCGTCCTCGCCATCGCCACCGCGTTCGACCGGCCTCGCGGGCACCCCCGCGACGGTCTCGCCCGCGGGCACGTCGTCGGCGACGAGCGAGTTCGCCGCCACCTGCGCGTCGTCGCCGATCTCGACGCCCGGGAGGACCGTCACCTTCGCGCCCAACATCGCACGGTCCCCGACGACCACGTCGCCGAGGCGGTACTCGTCCTGGAGGAATTCGTGACACAGCAGCACCGAGTCGTAGCCGACGATCGCGTCCTCGCCGACCTCGATCCGCTCGGGCCAGAACACGTCAGGGGTGGCCTCCAGCCCCCACGAGACGCCCGAACCGACCGTCGCGCCGAGCCGACGGAGCAGCCAGTTCCGAAGCCTGAGGCTCGGCGAGATCCGGATCAACCACACGGCGAGGTAGTTGAGAGCGACCCGGATCGGCGATTTCGCGTCCGTCCAGTAGCGCAGGGAGTTGCGACCGCCGGGCGTCGGGTGCCGATCCAGTCGGTCGTAGCGTGCCGGCGGACCGCCGTCGGTGCCCGACTCATCGCCGGCGGTATCGGCGTCCCCACCGGCTGCGGACCGGCCCGAGTCGCTTGCGTCGTCGGTGCTCACGGTGGAGACTGCGCTCCGACGGGTAATCAAACTCGTGCGTCGCGGGCGGCGATCCACCGCGCGATCGCCGTCCGCGACCGGTCCGAAGGTTCATCACCGATGCCGCGACCAGCGCCCCCGTGCGGTGACAGCCGTTCCGGAGCGCTCCGCGAAATCGTGGCGCGAACGGTCCGGACTCGACCAGCGAGGCGCGCGCCACGTGTCAGCCCCCGAACCCCGTGGCGAGCGACGCCTACTCGCCGCGTAGTTCAGCCATGTGGTCGATCCGCGACTGCACTAACTCCGCCGTGCCGATGTCGTGGCGCACGTGGAAGCCGTCGCCGACGATCGACAGCGCCGCCTCAGCGTCCGCCTCCGCGTCGGCGATGGAGTCGCCGAGGCCCACGACCGCGAACGAGCGCGACGTAGTCGTGAACAGCCCGTCCTCGCGCTGGTCGACGCTGGCGTAGAACAGCAGCGCGTCGCCGACGCTGGCCTCGTTTACTTCGATTCGCGCGCCCGCGTCCGGGTCGACCGGGTAGCCCGCCGGGACGGCGTACTTGCAGACGGTCGCCTCACCGGAGAACGACAGCTCCGGCAGCGGATCACCGTCGCGTGCGGCCGTGAGCACGTCGATGAACGGCGTCGAGAGCACCGGCAGCGTGTTCATCGCCTCGGGGTCGCCGAAGCGGGCGTTGAACTCCACCACCTTCGGTCCCTCGGCGGTGAGCATGAACTGGCCGTAGAGGACGCCCTTGTACTCGGGGAGGGCGTCGACCACGGCCTCGACGATCTCGACCGCGTCGGCATACTCCTCGTCGGTCATGAACGGGAGCGTCAGGTCCGTGTCGGTGTAGCTCCCCATCCCGCCGGTGTTCGGGCCCTCGTCGCCCTCGTAGGCGCGCTTGTGGTCCTGTACCGCCGGCGTCGTCCGGACCTCGCCGTTCGCGACGAACGCCTGGACTGTGAACTCCTCGCCGACGAGGCGCTCCTCGACGACCCAGTCGTCCCACTCGGTGTCGAGGACGTAGTCGACGGTCGCTTCGGTCGTGAGCTGATCGCCCGTCACGCGAACTCCCTTGCCGCCGGTGAGTCCGACCGGCTTGACCGCGACGTCGCCGTCGTACGCCGAGACGTAATCGGCGGCCGCCTCCGCCGAGTCGAACGTCTCGAAGTCGGGGTTCCCCGGGATGTCGTGTTCGGCCATGAACCGCCGCTGGAACGCCTTGTCCGTCTCGATCCGGGCCTCGTCGGCGCGCGGGCCGAAGGTGTACACGCCGGCGTCGTCGAGCGCGTCGGCGACGCCCGCGTCCAGGGCGGACTCGGGGCCGATGACCGCCAGGTCGGCACCGACCTCCTCGGCGTAACTGACGATGTTCGTCGCGTCGCGCTCGCCGATCTGCTCGAAGCCGGCCGTGAGCGATGCGATTCCAGGGTTTCGGTTGCTCGCGCAGGCGTACAGCGTGCAGTCGTCGGCGAGCGCGCGGGCGATGGCGTGCTCGCGACCGCCGCCGCCGACCAGGAGAACGGTCTCCGTCATACACGACGGAACCGTACACGGGCGTGTAATGGTTCCGGTACTTGCGACGTTTGGTACCCACGATCACGTATTGTTCTGATGAGGACGGTCGCCGAAGGTCACCGCGGTCACGTCCATCGGATCGCAGTCCGACACGCGGCCGCCTCGCTTATCCCTCGCGGCGACAACTCGAAGACAATGAGCGATCCGACGGCGCGAAACCGGCTGGACGAGGAGGCCAGCCCGTATCTGCGCCAGCACGCGGACAACCCGGTCGACTGGCAGCCGTGGGACGAGGAGGCGCTCGCTGCCGCCCGCGAGCGCGACGTGCCGATCTTCCTGTCGGTCGGGTACTCGGCGTGCCATTGGTGTCACGTGATGGAGGAGGAGTCGTTCGAGGACGAGGCCGTCGCCGAGGTGCTGAACGACGAGTTCGTCCCCGTCAAGGTCGACCGCGAGGAACGACCGGATCTCGACCGCGTGTACCAGACGGTGAACCGGCTCGTGAACGGTCGCGGCGGGTGGCCGCTGTCGGTGTGGCTCACCCCCGAGGGGAAGCCGTTCTACGTGGGCACGTACTTCCCGCGCGACGGCCGCCAGGGGATGCCCGGGTTCCTCGAGGTGTGCCGCAACCTCGCGAACTCCTGGGGCGACCCCGACCAGCGGGCTGACATGGAGTCGCGGGCCGAACAATGGACGGCCGCCGCCCGCGACGAACTGGAGTCGACCGGCGAGGACACCGCCTCGGCCGGCGTCGACGGCGGAGGCGACGCGGTCGTCGGATCGGACGTCACCGATGGCGACGGTTCCGGGGGCGACGCGGACGGTGACGGACCCTCCGGACTGCCGGACACCGCGCTCTCGGATGCGGTGACGGCGGCGCTTCGAAGCGCAGACCGCGAGCACGGCGGGTTCGGGAGACAGGGACCCAAGTTCCCACAGACCGGTCGGATCGACCTGCTCATGGAGGCATACGCCCGTAGCGGACGCGAGGAGCCGCTGAACGTCGCCGTCGAGACGCTCGATGCGATGGCCGACGGCGGCCTGTACGACCACGTCGGCGGCGGCTTCCACCGCTACTGTACCGACCGCGAGTGGGTCGTGCCTCACTTCGAGAAGATGCTGTACGACAACGCCGAGCTGGCGCGCGTCTACCTCGACGCCTACCGGCTACTCGGCCGGCCGCGGTACGCGCTCGTGGCACAGGAGACGTTCGCGTTCCTCGACCGAGAGCTGTCCCACCCCGACGGCGGCTTCTACGGCACGCTCGACGCCGACTCCGGCGAGGGTGAGGGGGAATTCTACGTGTGGACTCCCGAGACGGTCGCCGACGCGCTCGCGGCCGCGGGGATCGACGACGGCTCGACCGTCGAACTGACGTGCGACCGCTTCGGGGTCACCGACGACGGCAACTTCGAGGGCGGCACCACCGTCCTCACGGCCGGCGCAACCGTCGATACGCTCGCCGATCGATACGATCTGACCGTCGAGGCGGTCCGCGAGCGAGTGATGGCCGCTCGGTCGGCGCTGTTCAGCTACCGGGAGCGCGAACGCGAGCGCCCGCCGCGGGACGAGAAGGTACTCGCGGGGTGGAACGGACTCGCCGTCTCGGCGCTGGCCGACGGCGCGCGCACGCTCGATACGTCGCTGGCGGGTCGCGGGGCTGACGCGCTCGACTTCGTCCGCGAGCATCTCTGGGACGATGATCGCCTCGCGCGTCGGTACATCGAACGCGAGGACGACGCCGTCGGCGACGGCGACGTGAAGGGAGTCGGCTACCTGGAGGACTACGCGTACCTCGGGAGGGGAGCGCTCGACCTGTACGGCGTCACCGGCGACGTGGACCACCTGTCGTTCGCGCTCGATCTCGCGCGGACGATCGTCGACGCGTTCTACGACGACGCCGACGGCACGATCTACGCCACGCCCGAGGACGGCGAGGACCTGGTCGTCCGCCCGCAGGAGCCGACCGACGACTCGACGCCGTCGAGCCTCGGCGTCGCGACGCGGCTCCTGCTCGACGTGGCCGTGTTCGCCCCCGACGAGGGGTTCGAGTCGGTCGCGCGCGACGTGCTCGCGACACACGCCGACGCCGTCCGCGCGTCTCCCCTCGAACACGTGACGCTGGCGCTGGCGGCCGCGCGCGCCGAGAGCGGTCCGTTCGAGCTCACGCTCGCGTGCGAGACGATGCCCGAGGAGTGGTGGGACACCCTCGCCGGCCGGTATCTCCCGGGGGTCGTCCTCGCACCGCGGCCGCCGACCGAGGAGGGGCTCGCGGCGTGGGTCGAGACGCTCGGCCTGTCGGAGGCCCCGCCGGTCTGGCGCGGGCGGGAGGCGCGCGAGGGCGCGCCGACGGCGTACGCCTGTCGCGATCGGACCTGCTCGCCGCCGGATCACGACCTCCGGGCGGCGCTGGAGTGGGCCGCCGGGGAGTGACCGGACGGTGGATCCCCCCGACAGAGCGTAACCGCTTTGCCTGACGGGGGTGATCTCCGGGTATGACCACGGTCTGTCTCGTCGGCGACGCCGAGACGGACCTGCGGTACGAACTGCTCTCGCGCGAGACCGCCCGCGACGCGCTCGCCACCTACGACCTCCGCTCCCCGTTCGAGAACTCCGTCGCGCTCGACACGGTCAGCCTCGGCGCGGCCGTCTCGCTGTGCAACGATCTCAACTGGTATCTGGTCCGGTTCGTCGAGGAGACGCTGATCCGCGAGCCGTCGATCTCGACCGACGAGTGGCTCTCTCGCGACCTCGCGACCGCCGTTCGCACCGACAAGATCCGCCGCGAAGAGACCGACCGCTTCCTGAAGCTGTACGGCGTCGACGACGGCCGACTGGTCGAGCCGATGTATCTCGCGCGAAGCGACGGAGCCGACCTCCCGACGTACGACCTCCGCGACGTGGACGAGACGGTCCGCGTCAGAGTCACCCGCGGGGAGTTCGAGCGCTGAGTATCGATCCTCCCTCCGCGATCCGATCCGGTTCAGTCCGGTATCGTTCGGTCCAGTCCGGTCCAGTCCCCTCCGGCATAGTTCGGCCCGGACGGGCCGGATCCCGCGCTCAGCCGTACAGGCCGGTCGACATGTATCGCTCGCCGGAGTCCCAGAACACCGTGAGCACGAGCGGGTCGTCGCCGGCGACCCCGGCGTCCGGCCGCGGCTCCCATCCGTCGACGGCGATGGGATCGTAGTCGGGATCGTCGCCGGCGACGAACGCCTCCGCAACGTCGCGAGCGCGGACGTTCGATCCTCCCGACGACTGCCCGACGAGGATCCCCTCCTCGCGGGCGAGGCGTCGACACTCCGCCTCCGCCTCGTCGACGCCGACGGTGAGGACGCCGTCGAGCAGGTCCGCGTCGAGGTTCGGACTCACGAACCCCGGTCCCATCCCCTGAAAGCTGTCCGCGGTCGGCTCCTCGCCCGACAGCACCGCCGAGTCCTCGGGCTCGACCGCAACCACGTCCATCGCGGGGAACTCCTCGCGGAGCCGCCGCCCGATTCCGGTGATCGTGCCGCCCGTGCCGACGCCGGCGACGAGCGCGTCCGGCGTCCGCTCGTCGAGTTGGTCGAGGATCTCGACGGCCGTCGTCTCGTAGTGGGCCTCGGGGTTGGCGCGGTTCTCGAACTGGCGGAGCTGGACCATCCCCTCGGCCTCCAACTCGTCGGCGCGGGCCTTCGCGTCGTCGATGTCGCCGTCGACGAGTTCCAGGTCCGCGCCGTAGGCGGCCATGATCTGCCGGCGCTCCTGGCTCTTCGAGGCGGGCATCACGACCGTCACGTCGTACCCCTTCGCTGCACCGACCATCGCCAACCCGATGCCGGTATTGCCGGAGGTCGGCTCGACGAGCGCGTCGCCCGGTTCGATCTCTCCGGCCGCCTCCGCCCGCTCGATCATCCGCAGGGCCGGTCGGTCCTTCGCGGAGCCGCCCGGGTTGCGCGACTCCAGTTTCACCGCGACCGTCGCACCGGCCGGCGAATCGACTCGGACCAGCGGCGAGCCGATGGTGTCGAGTACCGAATCGTCCATGGACGGGATAGTCGCCGCCCGCCTAAAGCCACCCGCGTCGCCGGCAAGCCCTCGGGCGGACGCGACGCACGAGCGCGGGTGTGCCGTCACGGTCCGAGGGGCCCGCCGGTCCGGCGGTCGATCGGTACGACGGCCTCGCCGTCGCTGCCGGCGACGCCGCGCTTAAGCCCGAAACGCCCCAACCCGGGGCATGAGCACGACGCTCGCGACGATGGATCCCGAGACCAGATCCGACGTCGACGTGGACGCCGAGACGCTCGACGTTCTCGGGGCTGAGGGACTGACGTACAAGGTGTGGGGCGGTGACTGGTGTCCCGACTGCACCGGCCAACTGCCGCGGTTCGCGGCCGCCCTCGAGGCCGCGGGCGTCGACGCCGATCGGATCGAGCAGTACCCCGTCGAGAAGGTAGACGGCCGGAAGGAGGGCCCCGGAATGGACGAATACGCCGTCGAGTACATTCCGACGGTGATCGCGTTTCGCGACGGCGAGGAGGTCGCTCGGTTCGTCGAGTCCGCGGACACCGACATCGCGACGTACCTCGCTCGCGAACTCACGGACGTCTGAGACGGGCTCAGTTGATCGTGACGAGCGGCGAACTTTCTTATCGGAACACGGGACCAGCCACCGCGTGGTCTGACGACGACCGCGCGACGGGCGGCGAAACTCCCGGCGACCCCGCCGCGCGCGACGCGAGTCACCGGGTGTCAGCCAAGCGAGATCCGTGGGTAGCGGCGGCCTCGGCTCAGAACGTCGAGAGGTCGCCCTCGATGACGCGGCGGGTCACGTCCGTCACGTTCGCCAGTCGGTCGTCGATGATCGCCGTGGCCTCGCTCTCGATGTCGTCGACATCGACGCCCTCCTCGGTGACGACCTGCGCGTCCGCGACGTGCGGCTCGTCGATGGGGCGGCCGATCTGCGAGAGCAGGCGGACCTGCAGGTCGCGGATGCCGTCGGCCTCCTCGACGACGGCCTCGGCGATGTCCGTCGAGAGGAGGTTGTAGATCTTTCCGATGTGGTTGACGGGGTTCTTCCCCGAGGTGGCTTCCATGCTCATCGGGCGGTTCGGCGTGATGAGCCCGTTCGCGCGGTTGCCGCGGCCGACGGAGCCGTCGTCTCCCTGTTCGGCCGAGGTGCCGGTCGTCGTGAGGTAGATCGAGCCCTCGTCGAGGTCGTCGGCGGTGTTCACCTCGACGCTGACCTCGCGGTCGGTGTAGTCGGTCGCCAACTCCGTGACGAACGTCTCGACGCGCTCGGTCGCCTCACGGTAGTCGTCGATGTCGTCGACGTACGTGTCCACCATCGCCGCGGCGACGGTGATGTCGATCGTGTCGCCCTCGCGCTTGCCCATGATCTTGATGTCCTGTCCGATCTCGGGATGATCGGCTCCGAACGGGCCGTTGAGCTCTCGCTCGGCGTCGAGGACGATCCGTTCGGTCTCGGTCAGCGGCGCGTGGCCGACGCCGAAGGAGGTGTCGTTGGCCATCGGGACCTGTGCGCCGTCCTCGCCGAAGACGTCCTGGAGATCGCCGGAGCCCTCGCCCAGGTCCACGTCCAAGATCAGGTCGCTGCCGAGTTCCAGTTCCGGGAGGTTCGCCTCCAGGTACGCGCGAGCCGACTCCAGGGCGGTGCGCTCGACCGGGAACGTCAGCTCGGTGCCGTCCTCGAGTTCGTACGTCTTGGTCGCTCGACCGACGATGAGCACGTAGATCGGATCGAGCGTCTCGCCGCCGCCGAACGCGGGCGCGGCCCGGCCGGCGACCAGCTGCGTCTCGTCGGTATTGTAGTGGAGCACCTTCCCCACGCGGTCGAGATACAACTGCGAGAGCCCGCGAGAGACCGCCTCCGCGATCCCGTCGCAGATCGAGTCGGGATGTCCGAGCCCCTTGCGTTCGACGATCTCTACCTCCTGATCTTCGACCGCTCGGCGGTCGAGTTCGGAGACCTGAATGTTCCTCATTGGTCGCGGTGAGGAGACCCGCCGAACTATAACTTGCGAAAACAGATACGGACGGCTGGATTACCGCGAGCTATTATTTGGCGAATCTTGCGAGTCTAACAGGAGACCGAGGTAGGAGGTACGGATCTGATCTGTGGGGTCGAGTCCCAGGTCGACGAGCGTCGCCGTCGCGCCCTCCCGTGCGGACTCGATGTCGTCGGCCGTCGCCTCGGTCTCGACCTCGACGAACTCGCCCAAGCCCGACACGTCGTCGAGCGTGACGGTGTAGCCGTCGAGTCGGTGGAACTCGCGGTCCTTCTCGACGGTCGCGGCCGGTTCGAAGCCGAGTCCCGCGAAGATTCCCGCGGTGGCGTCCGCATCGTCGACGGCGGTCTCGCGTTCCTCGCGGGTCTTCGATTCGGCCTCGACGAGCGGTCCCTTGTAGGTGAGTTTCGTCTCGGTTCTCGTCTCCTCGGGCCCGAGGTCGTCCGCCTCGACGACCGTCTCGCTGCGGACCCGAAGCGCCTCGTCGGTCTCCGCGAAGTCACGGTGAGGCGCGTCGTAGTAGGTGTCGACCTGTCGGACGGTCGCGACCCGCTCGGCCCCCGCGGCGTCGAGTCGGTCGCGGACCGCGTCGTGGTCCGCCCGAGTCTTCAGTTCGACCTCGAACACGTGGCGAACGTCGATCGGCCGGGTGAAAAGCGTGCCGCGAACCGACGGAAGTCGCCGGATCGGATGATCCCGTCGATTCGAGTCGATCCCGACGCTTGCGGGCGATCATCGCGAGGTATCGACGCCCGACCGAAACGTGACTGTTAAGAAGCGCACGAGCGACGGTGCGCACATGAGCGAAGAAGAGCAGGCGGAGGCGGCCGAGGCCGCCGACGCCGGCGATGAGGCGAGCGAGGAGGTCGACGACGAGGAGTCGACCGACGATGGAATCCAGAACGGCGACTTCGTCCGACTGGAGTACACCGTCCGCACCGTTCCCGGCGAGGACGAGGATGAGGGCCGCGTCGTCGACACGACCTCCCAGGAGGTCGCCGAGGAGGCCGGCATCGACGACGACGAGTACGACTTCTCCCCGCGAACGATCGTCGTCGGCGAGGGCCACGTGTTCGCCTCCGTCGACGACGACCTGATCGGTCGCGAGGTCGGCGACAGCAACGTCGTCGCCGTGCCCGCCGACGAGGCGTTCGGCGAGTTCGACCCCGACGACGTGCGCACCGTCAGCGCCGAGAAGATCCCGGAGGACGACCGCTACCCCGGCGCGCAGGTCACCATCGACGGCGATCAGGGCTACGTCGAGACGGTCATCGGCGGGCGCTCGCGCGTCGACTTCAACCACCCGCTGGCCGGCGACGACCTCGAGTACGACTACGAGATCCTCGACCTCGTCGACGACGACGAGGAGAAGGCGGCCGCCATGATCGGGATGTACCTCCAGGAGACGCCCGACGTTCGCATCGAGGAGGAGACCGTCGAGGAGGAAGTCCCCGTCGAGGTCCACGAGGACGAGGAGACCGGCGAGGTCGACAAGGAGATGGAACTGCAGGAGGTGACCAAGCGCTCGCTGTACATCGAGGCGACGCCGATGATGCAGATGAACCAGCAGTGGATGTTCTCCAAGCAGCAGATCGCTCAGGACATCATGGGCCGTCTCGGCCTCGACCGCGTCGTCATCGAGGAGGTCATCGACGGCTCCGGCGGCGGCATGATGGGCGGTATGGGCGGCATGATGGGCGGCATGGGCGGTATGGGCGGCGGCGACGTGGAGGAGGCGCTCGACGACGTCGACATGGACGACGTAGACGTCGACGCCGACGAACTCGTCGAGGAGCTCGAGGACGCCGAAGAGTAACGGACTCGCGCAACTCCCGTTCGCACCGGTCGTCCCGAACCGACACCAATTACTCCGACGGATTCGTCCCCACCACCGATGGATCTGGCCGACGTTCGCGAGGATCTGATCGTCGCCGGGACGGCCGCCCTCGGGGCGGTCGTCCTGGCCGTCGGGGTCGACCTGCTCGCCGGGATTCCCGTGTCGACGCCGGCGCGACTCGCGCCGCTTGTCGTCTATTTCGCGTACCTCTTCACGCGCAAGGGCGGCCCCTACGCCGCCGTCGACACCCCGCGAAACTGGACCGTGCTCGTCGTGCTCGTCACCGTCGGTGCGGCCGCGTACGCCGTGTTCGTGTGAGGGCCGTCGAATACGAGCGGGTTCGCCGGTCGCGACCCTTAACAGCATCCGGGCACTACGCCGGGTATGAGCATCGAGACCGACGCCACGGAGGCCGCGACGGACGATCAGGTCGAGGCGCTGGCGTCCCGTCTCGGCGACGCGATCGCCGACATCCCGGAGTACCGTCGGTTCGAGGAGGCGCAAGCCGCCGTCCAAGCCGACGATGAGGCCCAGGAGCGCATCTCGGAGTTCGAGCGACTCCGACAGGAGTTCGCGATGGCCCGACAGGCCGGCCGCGCGGACCAGGAGACGATGCGGAAGGTCCAGGAGGCCCAGCGCGACCTGCACTCGCTGCCGGTCATGGAGGAGTACGTCGACGCACAGGACGAGCTTCAGGACCGACTCGAAACCCTCAACGAGGCCGTCTCCGCGCCGCTCGAGGTCGACTTCGGCGGCGAGGCCGGCGGCTGCTGTCAGGACTGATCGACGAGCGACGGCGTCGCCGACGCGGTCCCGCGACCGTTACCGTTGAACTCGACCCGAAGTTGAAACCCGATAGCGACGCAGCCGCCCCATGCTCGCGGTCACCGGCGGCAAGGGCGGAACGGGGAAGACGACGACCACGCTGGGTGTAGCCGCCGCGCTGGCCCGGCGCGGGGTCGAGACGGTAGCGGTCGACGCCGACTGGGACCTCCCGGATCTGGGCGCGCTCGCCGGCGTTCCGAGGCGGTCCGAGTCGATCGTGTCAATCGAGTCGATCGGACCCGTCGACGCGGACGACCCGACGGACGCCGTCGAGCCGGTCGTCGACCCCGGCGTCGAGTCCCGTTCGTTCCCGGGGGTTCGCGTGGTTCCGGCCCCGACGGATCCGGCCGACCGCGACCCCGGGCGGTCCCTTCGCGCGGTCCGGTCGTCGCTGGCGACCGGGATCGCCGGCCTCCTCGACTGTCCCGCCGGCGCTGGCCCGGACGCGGTCGCGCCGCTGCGGGTCGCCGACGCCGCCCTGCTCGTGACCGAGCCGTGTGCCGCGTCCCTGCGGGACGCCGCCAAGGCGGGCGAGATGGCACGGGCGCTCGACGCCCCCGTGGTCGGCGCGGTCCTCACGCGCGCCCGGTTCGTCCCCCCGGGAGTCGCCGACCTGCTGGGCTGCTCGGTGCTCGCGTGCGTCCCCCGAGCCGACTCGCCCGTGCTGTCCGCGGAGCCCGTGCGCGCCAGCTACGACGACGCCGCGGCCGCGCTCGCGGAGACGCCGGCGGCGAACGTGCCGCTCGAGCGTGAGAAACCGTTAAATCCCGGAGGGTCGTGACGTATTGACATGGCTGAGCGGCTCCCGACCGGCATCGAGGTGCTCGATCGCCGGCTCGACGGCGGGATCCCCGCGGGCAGCATCGTGCTGTTCTCGGCGGATCCGGCGAGCCAGTCGGAGCTGCTGTTGTACGAGCTCACGGCCGCGCGCGCCACGCTGTACCTCACGACGCTGCGCTCGGATCAGGCGGTGAGCGACGCGCTCGACCGGACGCGCTCGCGGGTCGGCGACCCGACCGTCCGCGACGTCGGCGGCGACGCCCCGCTCGACGCCGCGAACCGGCTCGTCGGCGCGCTCCCCGAGGGTGCGAACCTCGTGATCGACGCGCTCGATCCGCTGGAGCGGAGCGAGCGAGCGCGCTACCGGCGGTTCCTCTCGGAACTCCAGACGGCGATGGTCAACACCGGCAGCGTCGCGTTCCTCCACGCGATGAAGGGCGGCGACGAGCCGGCCAACCGCGCGGTCACCGAGCACGTCGCGGACGTGGTGTGGGACCTCGACACCCAGATCCGCGGCAGCGACGTGGTCAACCGCCTCGCTATCCCGAAGTTCCGCGGCGGCCGCGCGCTCGATGAGACGGTGAAGCTGAAACTGGAGGAGCGCGTCGCCATCGACACCTCCCGCGACATCGCGTAGCCGGCGGCGACGCCGCGGTCGTCGGCCGGCGCGTTCCGCCCCGCTTTTGGTCCCCGCGGCCGCCGCTCGCGTATGGTGTCGCTACTGCCTGCAGTCGGGCTGGCCGTCGTCGGAACAGCGATCGTGTGGGTCGCCGGCGGCAGGCTCGAGGCGGCGAGCGAACGCCTCGGCGCACACTACGGCCTGCCGGCGGTCGTTCAGGGGGCCGTCATCGCCGCGATCGGCTCGTCGTTCCCGGAGCTGACCAGCGTCGTGGTGTCGGTGCTGCTCCACGGCGACTTCGATCTCGGCGTGGGCGCGATCGTCGGCTCGGCGGTGTTCAACGTCCTCGTCATCCCCGGGTGGAGCGCGCTCCGGGGCCGCGGGCTGGAGGCCGATCGCGACGTGGTGTACAAGGAGACGCAGTTCTACATGCTCGCGGTCGCGGTCCTCCTGCTCACCTTCTCGCTGGGCGTGATCTACGCGCCGCAGCCGACCGGCGAGGGCCTCACCGCGACGCTCACGCGTCCGCTGGCGCTGATCCCCCTCGCGCTGTACGGCGTCTACCTGTTCATTCAGTCGCAGGACGTCTCCGACCACGACGCCCCCGGCGTGGACGACGTGAACCCGGTGCGCCAGTGGGCGCTGCTCGCGGGGTCGCTCGTCGCCATCCTCGTCGGCGTCGAGGCGCTCGTGCAGGCGGCGCTCGCGTTCGAGACGGCGCTTGGCGTTCCCTCCGCCGTCTGGGGGCTCACCGTCGTCGCCGCAGGGACGAGCCTCCCCGACACCGTCGTCTCTGTGCGCGCCGCGGAGGCCGGCCGCGGCCCCACCAGCCTCGCGAACGTCCTCGGAAGCAACACGTTCGACCTGCTGGTCGCCATCCCCGTCGGCGTCCTGCTCGTGCCCGGCGGCACGGTCGACCTGAACTTCGGGACGGCCGTCCCGATGATGGGCTTTCTCACCGTCGCGACGCTCGGCTTCCTCGTGGTGACGCGCACGGACCTCGAACTGAACCGACCCGAGGCGGTCGGCCTCCTGAGCCTGTACGGCGTGTTCCTCGTCTGGATGGTGCTCGAGTCGCTCGGCGTCACCGCGCTGGTGCCCGGCATCTGAGCCGAGCTACAGCACCCGCCCCTCCGCGACCGGCACGACCGCCCCGCCGACCTCGACGACCGGGTCGCCGGCGGCGTCTCGCTCGGCGCGCAGTCGAAGCCTCGACGGGCGACCCATCTCGTAGCCCTGCTCGACCGTCGCCGACACCGGGCCGTCGCCGAGGAACCGGTGTTCGAGCAGCCACCCCGCGAGACAGCCCGCCGCCGATCCCGTCGCGGGGTCCTCCGGGACGCCGGCGTAGTCGGCGAACACCCGGGCGTGGAGGTCGCCGCCGTCGACGCCGCCGCGTGCGACGACGAGCACGTTGTGTTCGCCGAACGCGTCGATGAACTCGGCGTACTCCGGTTCGGTCGTCGCGGCCCGCCCGACGGCGTCGACGGACGCGAGCGGCACCACCAGCGTCGGGAGCCCGGTCGACACCGCCTGCACGGGCACCGACTCGTCGACGTCGGCGGTATCGAGGCCGAGCACGGGCGCGATCACGTCGGCGGGCACCGTCTCGCCGAACTCCGGCGGGACCTGGCGCATCCAGTACTCCTCGTGGCCGGATTGCCCGTCGTCTGGCGTCTCGTCGTTGCCGTCGGTCCCGTCGCCGACCTCGTCGCCGTCGACCCCGTCGCCGTCAGCGGTCCGTTCCTCCACCCACACGTCGATCGGGCCGACCCCGAGGTTCAGAGTGAGGCGATCGGATTCGTCGTCGCCGATCAGCTCGCGCTGGACGGCCGCGGTGCCGAGCGTCGGATGACCCGCGAACGGGATCTCCTCGGCCGGGTCGAAGATCCGCACGGCGCGGCCGTCGTCGGTCTCGTCGCCGACGAACGTGCACTCGGAGAAGTTGGTCTCGCGGGTGAGCGCGAGCGCCTCCTCGGCGTCGACGTCAGCGGCGTCGTGGAAGACGGCGAGCTGGTTTCCGGTGAATCGCTCGCCGTCGCGGGCGAACACGTCGACGACGTGGTACCGAAGTCCCCGGATCGACGGGGAGCCGCCGTCGGCGACGCGAGGTCGACGGTCGCGGGTCGGACGATCGTCCATGTCTCGGAATCCGCGTGCCGGCGTCAAGGGCGTATCGGCGGCGTGACAGCGACTCTCGCGGGGCCTGCCGGAGCGGGTCTCTTAACCGCCTCGGGGAGCTACCGGTGCGCAATGAGTCAGCGGAGCGAGGGCGACCTCACCAACACGGGGATGTCGCTCAAACACGACCGCGAGTGGGACTACGAACTCGACCGCATCGTCGAAGCGGTCGAGGAGCGCGACGCCGACAAGGTCGGCCTCCAGTTCCCCGAGGGGCTGAAGCGCCGCGCGCCCGCGGTCGCCGACGACCTCCGAGAGCTGACCGACGACGTGACGTACCTCATCTCGGGACAGCCGTGTTACGGCGCGTGCGACCTCGACACCTTCCTGATGCGCCGGTGCGACGTGTTCGTCCACTTCGGTCACTCGCCGATGAAGGAGTCGGACAAGATCATCTACGTCCCCCTGTTCTCCAACGTCGACCCCTTCCCGATCATGGAGGAGTCCCTCGAGGAGCTCGCCGATCCCGACGACGACCCCGACGTGGGACTGGTGACGACCGCCCAGCACATGAACCTCTTCGGCGACATGGTGGACTGGCTGGAAGAGCGCGGCTACGAGGTCCACACCCGCCGCGGCGACGACCGCCTCACCCACGAGGGGCAGGTGCTCGGCTGCAACTACGCCAGCGCCGACATCGACGCCGACCAGGTCCTCTACGTCGGCGGGGGGAAGTTCCACCCGCTCGGACTCGCGATGGAACACCCCGAAAAGACGGTCGTCATCGGCGACCCCGTCAACAACGTCGTCACGATCGCCGACACCGAGAAGTTCCTGAAGCAGCGCTACGGCGCGGTTCACCGCGCGATGGACGCCGACACCTTCGGCGTCATCTTCTGTACGAAGATCGGGCAGGGACGGTGGGACCAGGCCGAGGAGATCGTCGAGAACAACGACAACGCCCACCTCATCACGATGGACGAGGTGACGCCCGACCGCCTCCGCAACTTCGACTTCGACGCGTTCGTCAACACCGGCTGTCCGCGCATCACGACCGACGACGGCCCGCAGTTCCACAAGCCGATGCTCACCCCCGGCGAGTACGAGATCGCCGTCGGTAACAAGCCGCTCGAGGACCTGGAGTTCGACACGTTCCACGGGACGTGGTGAGCTGACCCGCACGCGGATCACAAGCTATTCGTCGTCGGCGCGGGCGTCTCCGACGATGCCCTCCACACGCTCGATCCCCCGAGCCGTCGGCGCGTGCGTCGCGCTCGCGTTCGTCGGCACGGTCACGGCACAGTCCGGCGTCGGCGACCCGGGATCCGGGAGCGTCGCCGTCGATCTGACGTTCAGCTTCGTCGGCGGCGTCGTCGTGAACCTCGTCCTGGCGGGGATCCTCGTCGCGGTCGCGCCCGAGTACGCCGGAGATACGATCGCGGAGATCCGCGACGATCCCGGCGATGCCGTCGTCTGGGGGCTCCTCGTGAGCATCGGCGGCCTCGTCGCCGTCGTCGTGCTCGCGATCACGATCATCGGGATACTGGTCGCGATTCCGCTGGCGCTCGTCCTCGCGGCGGTCAGCGTCGCCGGCACCGCGGTCGCGGTGGTCCTCGTCGGCGCGCTCCTCACCGACTCCGAGCGTCCGTCGGGAACCGCCGTGCTCGCCGGATCACTCGCGGTGGGGCTGATGGGCGCGATCCCGGTGATCGGCGGGCTCGCGACCTGGGTCGTCACCCTCCCCGGCGTCGGCGTCGTCGGTCACGACCTCTATCGGTCCGTCCGCGGGTGAGGGTCCGACCGGGTCGCCGCCGGGTGTGAACCGGACCTCGTCAGTTCGCTCGTGTGGCCCGCCTCAACTCGGTCGCTCGAACGTCTGCGCGTCCACTCTGTCGACGTACTCGGCGATGTTGTCGCGCATGGTCGCGAACCACAGCGTTCGATCGACTCTCGCGTCCATGCTCTCCCCGTTCGTGCTCTCGGGCATATGCTTTCGGGACACGATACCACGGGTGATAGTTACACGCTCGTTTCCGGCCTCGACGGAGTCGGGCCACGGACCGGGTCGGTCGCCACCGCCGGGAAGTCGGTCGCTACCGCGGGAGCGAGCCGACAAGGCTTACCCGGTGCTCTCGGAACCGGGCCGTATGAGCGACGAGCGCGACCCGAGCGACCCGCGGATCGCTTCCGACTGGGGCGAGTGGCTCCCGCGAACGATCGAGGCGGCCGAGCCGGACGGGCTCGCCGTGTGGTATCTGGGCTGTAACGGCTTCGTATTGAAGGCGAGCGACGATACGAGCGTCTGGATAGATCCGTACGTCGGGCTCGGGGACCCGCCGCGGACGGTCCGGATGATCCCGGTGCCGTTCGACCCGCACGACGTGTACGACGCCGACGCCGTGCTGGCCACCCACGAGCACACCGACCACACGCACGGCCCCTCGCAGGCACCGATCCTCGCGAACTCCGGGGCCGACTTCTACGCGGCCGACGACTCGCTTTCGGTGACCGACGAGGAGGCGTGGACCGACGGGTGGGACGTGACCGACGACCAACTGCACGAGGTCGCGGAGGGCGACAGCTTCGCGGTCGGCGGCGTGGAGGTCGACGTGGTCCGCGTCAACGACCCCGACGCCACCCACCCCGTCGGGTACGTGCTCCGCCACGGCGACGTGACCGTCTTCCACGGCGGCGACACGAAGCCGCGGGACGGGTTCGACGACCTCGGCGAGTCGTACGACATCGACCTGGCGGTCGTCGCGTTCGGCTCCGTCGGACGCGTCCCCGACAAGCGGACCCGCGAGCCCGAGCGGACGCGGTGGTACTGCGACGAGAACCAGGCCGTCGAGGTCGCCGAGGCGCTGCGGGCCGACCGCCTGCTCCCGAGCCACTGGGACATGTGGAAGGGCCTCACCGCCGACCCGACCGCGCTCCACGAACACGTCCGGGGGTTCGAGTACCCCCGTCGGCTGGACGTCGTCGAGATCGGCGACCGACTCGACCTCTGAGGGGCGTCGTCCGCGACGACATCGGCGACACCGGCGACGGACCCTCAGGATTTTTCACCCATTCACGACAGACGGAGCATATGGATCACGCGTTGGCAGTTGTCGGTCCGACGGAGACGGCGAAGGCGCTGACGCGGGAGGCGGGAGAGCTCGCCGCCGGCGTCGACGCCGAGTTGACGCTGTTGCACGTCACCGACGAGGACGTGTACGACGAGGAGCGCGAGGAGCTCGCGCGCATCTCCCGGGGCGACTCGACGTACAGCGTGGGACAGGCCGTCGAGGGCGCACGGTCGTACGCCTCCGACATCGGACGGGAGGTGCTCTCGGACGTGGACATCGACTACGACGCCGTCGGCACGGTCGGCGACCGCGCGGAGACCGTGCTCGCGGAGGCGGACCGGCGCGGCTGCGATCACCTGTTCGTCGCCGGTCGAAAGCGCTCGCCCACCGGGAAGGCGCTGTTCGGCGACGACACCCAGAAGATCATCCTCGACGCCGAGATGGCCGTCACCGTGATCACCGAGTGACGAACCGATTCCGGGACCGGCGGAACCTACCCCGGCGACTGAGCCGCCGTCGCCGCCGGAATCGCCCACGTCCCGGCCACAGAAGTCGATAATCGGCCCGGTGGCTTTTTATCCCACCTGCGGCTGCGTGTACCCATGAGCCAAGGGTCGGACGTCCACGACACCGTGACCGTCGAGGGTGACGGTGTCGCCGTCGAGAAACGTTTCACCGCCGACGAGTTCCCCGTCCCCGCAGTCGAGTTCACCCTCCGATCGGA
Source organism: Halobaculum sp. CBA1158 (assembly GCF_021431925.1). Classification (NCBI taxonomy): domain Archaea; kingdom Methanobacteriati; phylum Methanobacteriota; class Halobacteria; order Halobacteriales; family Haloferacaceae; genus Halobaculum; species Halobaculum sp. CBA1158. The sequence continues at coordinate 1,910,985 of NZ_CP090371.1, forward strand.
CCGCGAAGAGGAGGTGGAGTTCAGACTCGTCGACGAGATCCCGGAGGACTTCCCGATGGACCGGATCGGTTTCCATCCGGAGTACGAGTCCGAGCATTGGACGGCCTATCAGGACCACCGCGTCGAGTACCGCCGCCGGCTCGCCCCCGGCGAAGAGGTGGTGACCGTCTACGGGATCCGAACCGACGACCCGGACGAGGGCGAGCGATTCTTGGGCGACCCGACGATCGCGGAGGTGACCGAAGACGACGACCCCGTCGGCGACGTGGCCGACGTGATCGGCGACGACTCCTCGCAGGCCGTTCGCGACGTGCTCGCGGGCGACGACGCCGTCGACGAGGGAGAGGACGACGCCGACGGACTCGACCTCGCGGCCGCCGAGGACGACCTCGACGCCGGCGACCCCGACCCGCTGGCGACCGACGACGAGGATGCTGACGAGTCCGCCGACGAGCGCGACGCGCTCGCGGACGACCCGCTCGACGACGGCCCGCTCGACGACGATCCGCTCGGGCTCGAGGACCCCGGTGACGCCGACGGTGTTGACGACGACGACCCACTCGCCGCGAGCGAGGACGAAGCCGACGACCTCGCGAGCGAGGCCGACGCCGCTGAGACCGGGGCGGACGAGGGCGACGGGGTCGATGCCGACGAGGGCGACGGCGACGAGATCGACATCGACGACCCGCTCGCCGGGGACGAGGACGATTCCGGTACCGCGGACGCAGACGAGACCGACCTCGACGAGGCGGACGGATCGGACGAGCCGCCGGAACCGGCGGCGGCCGCTGGAGTTGCCGGAGCCGCCGGAACCGCCGGAACCACCGGCGTCGCCGCCGCGTTGGCCGAGGAGCTTCGCGCGGGCGACGTCTCGGCTGCCGACCGCGAGACGCTGACCGAGGAGCTCGAACTCGACCACTCGACGAGCGTCGACGCGCGGATCGCCCGGCTCCAGTCGAAAGTCGAGGACGTGGCGGCGTACTCGGACGCGCTCGAGGAGTTCATCGACGAGAACGGCACGGCCGAGGAGTGGATGGACGGGCTGCAGGCCGACCTGGAGGAACTGGACGAGTCCGTCGAGGAGACGTGGACGGAACTCGACGACGCCGCCGACGAGCGCGAGTCGATCCGTGCGGAGGCGGAGACAGCGCGCTCGGCTGCTGACGCCGCCAGCGAAGAGATTGACTCCGTCAGTAATGAGGTCGACTCCGTCAGCGATGAGGTCGACTCTATCCGCGGGACGGTCGACGACCTGGGGGAGGACCTCGAGGAGACGACTGACGACCTGGAGTCGTCGCTGGCCGACGTGCGCGCCGAACTCGACGAGCTGGCCGAGGAGGTCGCCGACGACGACGAGGCGGTCGCGGAGGTGCGCGAGGAGCTCGGCGACCTCGCCGACGAGATGGAGTCCGTCTCGGCGATGGTCGACGACGAGATCTCCGAGATGCGCGCCGAGATGGAGGCCGTCCACGACGAACTCGCGGAGTTCGAGCAGTTCCGCGAGCGGCTCTCGTCGGTGTTCGGGCCGGGGGGAGCGGGCGGGGCGGGTGAGAGCGACGCGGACGACGCGGACGAGAACGATGCGGACGGCGCGGACGACAACTGACCAGACTCTCTCGGACTCGATCCCGATCTGACCGGGTCGGCCGTACCGGACCGGCGGAACCGGACCGCCGGAAGCGCTCGGACGAAACGCGCCGCTTTTGCACGGGGACCTCGACGGTTCGCCAATGAGCGATCCCGTCTCCGTTGCCGTCCCCCGCAAGGGGCGTCCGCTGGAGGCCGCCCTCGAACGACTCGCGGCGGTCGCCGGCGACGACGCGGCGACGCTCGCCGACGACATCTCCTCGACGTTGCGCTACGAGAAGGCGGTGACCAAGGGAGTGAAGACCGCCGCAGACGGCGTCTACGACCGTCTCGCCGCCTACAGCGACACCGCGGGCGGCGGCCCGGAGTACACGCTGGTTCGCGACGACCGCGAGGGCCACCCCCGGCGGATCGTCCTCGACTCGGCGACCGTCGTCGTCGACGGCACCGAGGTACGCCTCGTCGGCCGCGAGGAGCCGTTCCGCGCGCTTCGCACGCACGAGTTCGCGCTGGGGTTCGATTCCGCGGACCTCGTGTTGGAGGAGGTCGTCGGCATCGAGTCCGCGGGGCTGTCCGATCTGGCCGACGTGAACGCCCGGATCGACCCCCGTGACACCGACGTTCGTATCGCAACCGGTCTGGGCGACACCGTCCGCCACACGCTGATGGCCACCCCCGAGGTCGCTCCCGCGGGGACGGCCCTCGATCGCGCGTTCCTCGCCGACTACGAGGGACCGCTGTGTATCTCCCCGCGCTACGAGCGACTCGTCGAGGCGATCCTCGGCACCGACGTGCTCGCGGACGTGTCGTTCGTCTACCCCGACCCGGGCCAGGAGGAGGAGGCGGCGATCAGCGAGGCCGGGATCGGCGTCTACCTCACAGTCACCGGCGGGACCGCGCGCGAGCACGGACTCGTGCTCGGGGAGGACCTGTTCCCCAGCGAGACGGTGCTCCTGGAGAACGAAGCGGAGGCGACGCGCACGACGCGCTCGCTGGAGATCGCACTCGCGGAGGGCGTCGAGACGGCGCTCTCGCCGGAGTAGTCGGAGGCCGTCGCGGCTCCGCTCGGCGCTCGCCAGTCGCTCCGTTTCCCGGTCACCACTCGCCCAGGTTCCTCAGTCACCCCTCGCCGTCTCACGTCGGAATTTGCCGAAGCAGCAGCTGCGATCCCCGTTCTCGCGTGTCGCGCTCGAACCGATCGCGCAAGAGCCGTGTCGTCCCACCTGTCCGGTTTCATATCGCGAAATGGAGTTTAAACGACTGCGTTCCGTTGACCACGCGGACGACCGACACGGCCGCGAACCGTCAGAGCTACCCCCGAACCCCCGAATCGGCGGGTATGTTCGATTCGCTGTTCCCCGAGGGGACGCAGCCGGTGGTCGGAATGGTCCACCTCCCGGCGCTGCCGGGCGCGCCGAGGTTCGACGGCGACCGGGATGCGATCGTCGAGGCGGCCGAGCGCGACGCCCGCCGACTCGCCGCCGGCGGCGTCGACGCGATCATGGTCGAGAACTTCGGCGACGCGCCGTTCTACCCTGACGACGTTCCGAAACACGTCGTCGCGAGCATGACTCGCGCCACCCGAGCGGTCGTCGAGGCGGTAGACGTACCCGTGGGCGTGAACGTCCTCCGCAACGACGGCGACGCCGCTGTGTCGGTCGCGGCCGCCGCCGGGGGCGACTTCGTCAGGATCAACATCCACACGGGGGCGCGCGTGACCGACCAGGGCGTCATCGACGGGACCGCACACGAGACCATGCGCCTGCGCGAGCGCCTCGACGCCGACGTGGCCGTGCTCGCCGACCACGACGTGAAACACTCCGCGCCGATCGCCGCCCGGGGGTTCACTGCCGAGTCCGTCGCCGACGGCGTCGAGCGCGGCCTCGCGGACGCCGTCGTCGTCAGCGGCACCGGCACCGGTCACGAGACGGACCGCTCCGACCTCGCTCACGCCGTCGAGCGCCGCGACGCGAACGACCTCGACACGCCGATCCTCGTCGGTAGCGGCGTCACCGCCGATACTGTCGGGGAGATCCTCGAGCTCGCCGACGGCGTCATCGTCGGCACGGCGTTGAAGCAGGACGGCGACGTCGGAAATCCCGTTTCGGAGGACAGGGTGCGGGAACTCGTCACGTCCGCTCGCTCGTAGAGAAGCCGAGAGGGCGCGGCGAATCGGAGCTACCGGTTCGCGAGGAACGATTCGATCTCCGTCCGGGTCGCCAGCCCGCCCCGTGCGCCGTTTTCCGTCACGTTCAGCGCGCCGGCGGCCGCGGCGAACCGGCCGGCCTCGCGGGCGGGAGCGTCCGCGAGGATCCACCGATCCACGAGCGCTGCGACGTAGGCGTCGCCCGCACCCGTCTCGTCGACGACGGACACGTCGAACGCCGGGAGGTCGTACAGCCCGTCAGCGTCCGCAAGCACAGCGCCGTCCTCGCCGCTCGTCACCGCCACTCGCGATGCGCCGCGTTCACGCAGCGTCTCGGCCGCCTCCCCGCCGGTACAGCCCAGATACGACTCGGCCGCTACCTCGCCGACGACGAACAGCGCGGCCGACTCGACCCACCTGTCGACGGTCTCCTCGCGGGCACCGCGGCCCGAGAGCTCCGCCAACGGCCCGGAGAGGTCGAACACGAACGGCGGCGCTTCGGCGCGGTCCGCGATATCGAGCGCCTCGCGGTGAACCGAATCAGGGTTGTACGCCGTGAGGAAGGCGGCGTCAGCGTCTGCGAGGTAGCCCCGGTCGGCGTCGTCGAGGCGAAGACGCCTGGCGGATTCACCCGCGGTGACGATGCTCCGTTTCCCGTCGCCGTCACGGAGTATCACGCAATGTGTGCTCGTTCCGTCTCGCCGCCGGATGCGGGCGTCGTTCACCGGAAGCGCCGCGAGGTTTTCGGCGACGCGTGCGCCGACTTCGTCGTCGCCGAGGCGGGCGATCAGCCCGGCCGACCGATCGAGTCGGGCGCACGCGAACGCGACGTTCGCGCCGACGCCGCCGAACGACTCCTCCACGGCGGGGGCGTACGCGCCGCCGTCGGCCGCCGGGAGGTTCGTCACCGGGTACGTACGGTCGACGGTGGCCGCGCCGACGCTCACGACGGCAGGGGTGTCGCCGGATGCGGGGATGTCACCGGAGTCGGGAGTGTCACCGGAACCGACGGCGTCGCCGTCGCCGGCGTCATCGGACGCGACCATCGCTCACTCCTCAACGAGCGGGAACTGCGCGAGTCGCGCGGCCGCCATCGCCGTGAGTCCGCGAGCCGTCACCGAGTCCGACGAGCGCTCGCGGTGGCCGACGACCATCCCATCGAAGTCCGCGACCGGGACGAACCGGACCTCGGTCCCCTCGGGCCCCACGTCGACGAGGCAGTACCCCTGCGGGAACGAGCACGTCGTCGGCATCATCAGCTCGCGGGTCGGCCCCTGTCTCGCCGCGGAGGGCATGTGGAGGTGACCGGTGAGCAGCAGCGGCACGTCGTGGCGGGTCAGCGTCTCGACGAACGGCTCCGGGTCGTCCATCTCCGGGGGGACGAACATGTCGGGCTCGGCCAGGTCGCGGTGCTCGTGGACCTGCTCGGACATCGCGGGGAGGTTGTGGTGTGCGAGCACGACCGGCGCGTCCGCCGACGGAAGCGTCTCCTCGAGCCAGTCGATCTGTTCGTCGGTGACGCGACCCTCGTGAGAGTCGTACAGCCACTCCTCGGTACCGGCGGTGTTGAGCCCGAGCACGTCGACTCCGCCGATCTCCACGTGAAAGGGGAACCCCTCGCCCTCGGGCGTGTAGCGCTCGGCGAACTCCGCCATGGGGAGGTTCTCGTGGTCGTACCCCTCCTTGGGTACGTCGTGGTTGCCGGGAATCGAATAGAAGGGGGCGTCGAGACCCGTCGCCAGCTCGTCGAACCGGTCGAAGTTCCACGGTTCGCCGTCTTTCGTGATGTCGCCGACGCACAGCGTCGCGTCCACGTCGCGTTCGGCGATGTCGGCGACCGCGTTGGCGACGTGCGTCTCGGTGTGCTCGAACAGCTTCGAGGTCCCGGACTCCCGCGTCGAGAGGTGCGGGTCGGCGATGACTGCGAGCCGCGTGCGTTCGTCCGCGGTCGGCCGAGAGAGGCTGGCCATGAGCGATCCGGACGGCGATCCGTCGCGATCGAGGGGAGCGACCATATCGCCCCGTGGGACACCCGGACCAAAACGCCCCCGGTCGCGGTCGCCGAGTCCCACGCCGACGGGATCAGGCTCAATCGGCCGATCAGTAACTGACGTTCATGTCGAATGCATAGACGTGGATTATAGAGGGATACGTAGTACTGGATACCACCACATGGACGCGGATGACAAGTTATTTTGTCCATCACCATTCGTATCCACGTGATGTCCGAGGACACCACTCGGCGACGCTTCCTCACGGCGGCAGGCTCGGGCGTGGCGGCCGCGCTCGCGGGTTGCTCCGGGAACCAACCGAACGAACAATCGACCGATACCGCGGCCGACACACCCAGTTCGACGGACACGGCGACAGCGACGCCGGAATCCGAGCGGGAGTACACCGGCGGAACCCTCCAGTTGGCCTCCAACGGTCCGGTCCAGACGCTCGACCCGATAAACGCCAAGGGGTCGGGCGCTGGCTATAACCAGTACAACGGCACGCTCATGGCGTTCGAGAACGGCGACCTCCCGCCGGTCGCCGGGCTCGCGACGGACTACGAGGTCTCAGACGACGGGCTTACCTACACCTTCCAGCTCCGGGAGGGAGTCCAGTTCCACAACGGCGACGAACTGACGGCGCAGGACTTCGTCTACTCGTGGGAGCGGCTCGCGGGTGCCGAGGAGACCCGCAACGCCGACGACATCGTCGGCGACACGTTCGCCATCGACCACGAGAAGCAGGACGACTTGGACGGCGTCTCGGCGTACATCCCCGGGACCCTCGCCGTCGAGGCGGTGGACGACTACACCTTCGAGTTCACGATGGCGACCCCGTTCACGGGCACGATGTCGCAGATCGCCAGCGGCACGTTCGCCCCGATCCCCGAGGGCGCGGTCGCGTACCCGAAGGACTACGAGGACCACGAGGGCGTCGACGGCCTGATGTGGGAGGGTGAGTACGAGTACAACGAGTACTTCTCCACGTCGGGTGACGGCCCGTTCTTCGCGGGTACGGGGGCGTTCCAGATCGACGCCTGGAGCAAGGGCGACCAGATCCGTCTGTCGGCGTTCGAGGACTACTACGGCGAGGGGCCGTACATCGACGAAATCGTCTACACCGTGATCGGGAACCAGCAGACGCGGTTCTCCCGGTTCAAGAACGGGAACCTCGACATCCTCCTAGAGGGAATGCCGACGGCGGCGTTCAACTCGGATCGGCGGTCCATCGACCGCGACCGCGGTACCTATCGCACGGGCACCTACGAACTCGACAACGGAACCACCGTCAACTACGGGGAGGCTCCGACGCTGTCGACGGATTACCTCGTCTTCAACGCCGCGCGGACCCCGAAGCCGGTCCGGCAGGCGATCGCCCACCTGATCAACCAGGAGCGCATCTCCCAGGACGTGTACAAGGGGCTCCAGCCCGCGGCGTACCACCTCACGCCGCCGGGCGCGTTCATGGCCCGGGAGGGCGAGAACCCCGGCGAGAACTACAACAAACACTACCAGGACGGGCACCGCAACCGGATGGATCAGTTCTCGGACGGCTATCCCTACGGCGTCGGCGAAGCACGGATCGACGAGGCCCGGCGCATCATGGAGGAGGCCGGCTACAGCGAGGACGACCCCTACGAGGTCGAGTTCACCGTGTTCTCCGGTGACGGCGCTTGGGACTCCATCGCTCAGACGCTGCGCGACAAGGCGACGGCCGCCTACATCGACATCAACATCGTCAAGGCCGACTTCGGGACGATCATCGGACAGGCCCTCGACGGGGCGATGGACATGTTTTCGCTGGGCGACGGGATGGAGTGGCCGGAGTCGGACAACTTCCTCCGGTTCATCCCGCCGTACGACAACCCCAGCGGGATGTTCACTCGGTGGACCTACCAGGTGGTCTGCTCGGACGTCGACTTCGACGGCGACGACGGCGACACCGTCGGTTCGAACGTCTACGCGGAGCTCGACGGCGACTTCCCCGAGGACCACGTGAAGGTCGACACCGAAAACAACGAGGTCCGAGTCGCGATCGAGGACGTCACTCCCGACGAGTTGGAATCAGCGATCAACGACGCCGGCTACAACTACGGCGAGGCCGAGTCCACGCAGGCGGAGTTCGACCCGCTGATGCCGGAGTCGGACCGCGAGTGGGACACGTACCTCGAGAACCGCGGACCGGGCGAGGATGCGGTCCGTGCACGCGACGAGGTCTACTACTTCCAGGAGGAGGTCAACTGGGCCGCCGTCCAGGAACTCCCGCTCGTTCACTCCGTCTCCCAGCGGCTCTGGCAGGATCGGGTGAACGTCCGCATGGCCGGGACCATGGAGAACCAGACGTTCAACACCCTCACGCTCCAGGACCAGGACGGCAACTGACACGACCGAGCGCCGGCCTCCTCGATTCAACAGTATTTTTGTAGTGCGATCGAAGTGACCAACGAGACCCCCTGACCTCCGAAACACATGAACCGGCTGAAATACATCGTCAAGCGCGTCCTCATGTCCGTCCCGGTCCTGTGGTTGGGAACCAGTATGACCTGGTTCATCATCTACCAGGGTCCCGTGGACCCCGCCGCCAACCTCCTGAGCGGAAACGAACGACTCACGGAGGCGAAGTACGAGGCGGCCCGGACCGAACTCGGCCTCGATCAACCCCCGTTACAGCACTACGTCGACTGGATGTGGAACCTGTTCACGCTTGATCTCGGACAGACGTGGCTGGTGTACACCGGCTCTAACGTCGGCGCGCTGGTGCTCGATTTCCTGCCGCGGACCGTCTGGCTCGGCTTCTGGTCGGTGCTCATCGCGATCTGCATCGGCGTACCGCTGGGCTTCTACGCCGGGATCCGCTCGAACTCCGTCGCCGACTACATCGCCTCCGTTTCGGGGATCGTCTGGCGCGCGATGCCGAACTTCTGGCTCGCGGTGATCCTCCTCGCGCTGCTGGTCGGCTCGGAGTCGCTGTTCGGCTTCGACTGGGACACCTTCTTGATCGACTTGCCCTCCGGTGTGACCGGGAACCCCGGACTCTCGTACATGGCCGGCGACCCGCTCGCCCTCTTCACGCAGCCGCGAGAGACGCTCGCGGCGATCAAGAAGATCCTGCCGGCCGCGCTCGTGTTGGGCTCGGCGTCGATGGGCAACGAGATGCGTATCGGGCGGACCGCGGTCCTCGAGACGAAGAACGAACAGTACGTCGACTTCGCTCGTGCACGCGGCGTTCCCGGACGAGCGATCGTCTGGAAGCACGTGTTCAGGAACGCGCTCGTCCCGCTGGTTCCGGTGATCACCACGGAGGCGTTCCTCCTCATCGGCGGCAGCGTCCTCGTCGAGTCCGTGTTCGGGATCAACGGGATGGGGAAGCTGTTCTTCGACGCCGCGATACAGGGCGACCTCCCGCTGGTCGGGTCGCTGATGTTCGTGTTCATCGTGCTCATGCTCACCATCAACATCGCACAGGACATCCTCTACACCTTGATCGACCCCCGCGTGGGCTACGACGGGACCTGATATCATATGGCGACACCAACCAGAACCCTCACCGATGGCGAGGCCGCACCGCTTCGAGATCGAATCACCGCGAACCCCCGCCCTGCGGCGACCTGGCTGGCCGTGGCCGCCGTGCTGTTCGCGCTCCAGGCCGGAGCAATTGCGCAGTTCCTGGCGGCGGCGCTCGCTGACGCCGCGGCCGCGCTGCCGGGGGTCGCCGCCCCTGCGGCCGTGCTCGCGCTCGAACGGGCGGCCGACGCCGTCCCGACGCTGCTCTCCCGCGAGACGATCCCGAACCGAGGGTACTACGACGGGAGCGGTTACGTCGGGACGTTCCTCGGGTTATCGCCGGACCTGGCGTGGCTGCTTCGGGCGGGGCTCATCTACGCGTACTCGTTCGCGACGCTGGGCTGGCTGTGGGTCGGTTACGAGCGGTACCGTACCCACTACCGGATCGCCGACTGGACCCCGCGTGACGACGTGATCGACCGGTTCCGGAGCCACAAGTGGGGGCTGTTCGGCGTCGCCGTCGTCGCGATGTTCTTCGTGATGGTCCTGTTCGCGCCGGCGCTCAGTCCCACGACGACGGCGGCGAACCTGGAGAACCCCTACCAGCACGAGGTGACCTACTGGGCAGACGGGGGCACGCAGACGGTCACCGTCGGGCAGGCGAACTTGGGATCGCAGTCCCAGGGAACGCCACAGGAGAACGTCGGTCCGATGCAGTACGACGACTACGGCCGGATCCACCCGTTCGGGACGCTACCGAGTGGAAAGGACCTGTTCACGTTCATCGCCCACGGGTCGCGGATCTCGTTGATCATCGGTTTGGTGTCGGTCGGCCTCTCCGTGTCGATCGCGATCGTCCTCGCGCTGGTGACGGCGTACTACCGGGGGAAGATAGACCTCGGCGCAGTACTCGTCTCTGACGCCGTGATGGGGATGCCGCAGTTGCTCCTGCTCATCATGCTGTCCGTGATCCTCTCCGGGACGTGGGTCGGGAAGATATACTCGGGGGCGTTCGTGCTCGCGTTGATCTTCGCGGGCACGGGCTGGCCGGCGATGTGGCGGTCGTTCCGCGGCCCGGCGTTGCAGGTGTCGAACCGCGAGTGGGTCGACGCCGCGAAGTCGTTCGGACAGACGCCCACGGCGATCATGCGAAAACACATGCTCCCGTACATCACCGGCTACGTGCTCGTGTACGGGTCGATGACGTTGGGCGGGGCGATCATCGCCATCGCCGGGCTCTCGTTCCTCGGGCTGGGTGTCAACCCGCCCACGCCCGAGTGGGGACGAGCGGTCAACGCGGGGCAGGACTACGTGACGACCGCCTCGTGGCACATCTCGCTCATCCCGGGAATCCTGATCACGCTCGTGGTGACGGGGTTCAACGCCCTCGGCGACGGCGTTCGCGACGCTATCGACCCCGAGTCCGACGCCGAAAGCGAGAACGCCGCGAGCGGTCGCGGGGGTGGTGCCTGATGCGACCGAACGGGGCCGACGGCGGCGACGCGCTCCTCGAGGTCGAGGGGCTGACGACGGTCTTCCACACCGACAAGGAGACGATACGCGCGGTCGACGACGTCTCCTTCGCCGTCGGGGAGGGCGAAACCCTCGGGATCGTCGGCGAGTCCGGCTCGGGCAAATCGGTCACGGCACGGTCGATCCTCGGGTTGATCGACTCCCCCGGCGTCATCGAGTCCGGCTCGATCCGGTTCCGCGGGAACGAGCTGACCGACGACAACTGGGACACGCACCGCGGCGACATCTCGATCGTGTTCCAGGACCCGAGCAACTCGCTCAACCCGGTGTACACCGTCGGGAATCAGATCCGCGAGACGCTGCGGATCCACCAGGGGCTGCGGGGCCAGGAGGCCCGCGATGAGGCCGTCCAGTTGCTCGAGTCGGTCGGGATCCCCGACGCCAGACGACGGGTTACCGAGTACCCGCACCAGTTCTCCGGCGGGATGCGCCAGCGGGCGGTCATCGCCGTCGCGCTGGCGTGCGATCCGGACCTGCTCGTGTGTGACGAGCCGACGACCGCGCTCGACGTGACGATCCAAGCGCAGATCCTGGAGCTGCTCGACGACCTACAAGACCGAGAAGACCTCGCGATCGTGTTCATCACCCACGACATGGGCGTCATCGAGGAGACCGCCGATCGGGTGAACGTCATGTACGCCGGCGAGATCGTGGAGTCGGCTCCCGTCGACGAACTGTACGACGGGCCACAGCACCCGTACACGCGAGGGCTGCTCGCGTCGATCCCCGGCCGGACGGTCTCCGGCGACCGGCTGCCGACGATCGGCGGCGAGGTCCCCACCCCGACAACCGAGCCGACCGACTGTCGGTTCGCCGATCGCTGTCCGGAGGCGTTCGATGCCTGCGACCGCGTCCATCCGGAGCCGATCCGGGTCGGTCCCGACCATACTGCCGCGTGTCTGCTCCACGAGGAGGAGTACGATCGCGACCTCGACGCCGGCGATCCCCGGGAAGAGGGAACCCCTGACGGCGACGCCGTCGCCGATGGAGGTGATCGCGTGTGAGCCACAACGACGCGGCGGCGGAGTCGGAGACGGCGAGCGAGTTCAACGCGAGTCGATCTGTCGAGTCGACCGTCGGGACCGACTCGGACGTCACGGCCGACGACCCTCTCGTCGAGGTCCGTGACCTGAAGAAGTACTACGACAACGACGGATTCCTCGGCGACGACCCGGTCAAGGCGGTCGACGGCGTCTCGTTCGACATCCGCCGCGGCGAGACGCTGGGGCTCGTCGGCGAGTCCGGCTGCGGGAAGACGACGCTCGGCCGGACGATCCTCGGCCTCGAGGACGCGACCGACGGCGAGGTCGTCTCGGACGGGCGCAACGTGGCGCGCCTCTCGGGGAAACAGCTCCGCGAGTGGCAGCGGGACGCACAGATGGTGTTTCAGGACCCCGAGGCGAGCCTGAACGACCGGATGACGGTCGGCGAGATCGTCCGGGAGCCGCTGGACGCCCACGACTGGGGGACCCCCGACGAGCGGAAACGACGCGTGTTCGAGCTGCTCGATCTCGTCGGCCTCAACGAAGAGCACTACTACCGCTACCCGCACCAGTTCTCGGGCGGGCAGCGTCAGCGCGTCGGGATCGCGCGCGCGCTCGCGCTCGAACCGGAGTTCATCGTGCTCGACGAGCCTGTGTCGGCGCTCGACGTGAGCGTTCAGGCCCGAGTGATCAACCTCCTGGAAGACCTGCAGGAGGAACTCGGTCTCACCTACCTGTTCATCGCGCACGACCTCAGCGTCGTCCGGCACATCGCCGACCGGGTCGCCGTGATGTACCTCGGCGAGGTGGTCGAGTTGGGCGACACGGAGTCGGTGTACGACGACCCGTCTCACCCGTACACGGTGTCGTTGCTGTCGGCGATTCCGGGGAGCCACACCGGCGTGGACCGCGACCGCGTGACGCTGCAGGGGACGCCGCCCTCGCCGCGGGACCCGCCCCAGGGCTGTCGGTTCTCCACACGCTGTCCGGCGAAGGTCCGTCCAGACGAGTTCGAGGACCTCTCACAGGACGCGTGGGAGCGCATCGACGCGCTTCATTCGGTGTTGCGTCAGCGGACGAACGCCGAGACGGGCGTCACCGAACGGCTGAAGCAGCGACTCGGGCTCGCGGCCGACGCGGCCGACGTCGACGAGGTGGTCGCCGATCTGTTCGGCTGGCATCCGGGCGACGACGAGGTCGAAGCCGGTCCCGACGACTCGCTGCTCACCGACGACGCCCGAACGGCCCTCAAAGACGCGATACAGTTCGCCCGCCAGGGCAAAGACGAGGAAGCGACCGCCGTACTACGGGAGGCGTTCGGATCGGTGTGTAACCGCGAACGCCCGGAGGCGCACGTCATCGACGACGACGGGCGCATCAGCCGGTGTGTCCGTCACCAGGACGGGTACGACGCGCCGAGCGAGGTCATCGACCGTCGATACGCCCACCGCGACGACTGACCGCCTCTCGCGACGTTCTTCTGCGATTCGACCCGCGGTTCGTGAGTCCGAACCGCGTCGTTTGGATATCGCGATATGGAGTTTATGAGACTGGCGTCGAACGAACTCGATCCCGCGCTGACGACAGGAGATCGCAGTCCGACCCGAATCGCCGCTTCCGAACGGACAACGAATTGGCCGCCGATTGATCCATACCGCTGCCGCACCGAACAACAGTATTCGAAGTCCGTGAGCGTCGCCCGCGCGGGTCTTCGCGGTCCGGTAACGCTCGACACACGCCGAAGATCAGTCGCTCGGTTCCGCGAATCGTCGTCTCGGTCGGATTCGATCGGCAGTCACAACCGAGCGTGTCGCCGACGAAGACGACCGCACGGGCGGGAGTGAAGCACGGAGATACGGGGACTAATACAGCTGACCCACTCGGTCCGGGCGACGATCACCGATACCCGGAGGATGTCACCGGCGCGGCTCGGTCCCGGGAATGGAAGCGAAACGACCCGATCCCCGGGGACGGAACCGATTGGGTCGATATGTACGGGGATACGTCACGATTCTACCTGAGAGCAACACGCGATTCTTCAAGGACAGTAGACGCTCGATGCTTCAAGGGTCGTCGGCACGGTCACGAAGGACGATCCGAGCGATCGCGAGACAGCCCGTCCGATCAATATCGTGTCGTTACTATGAACACAATATACAGACCAAATTATGCATCATCAGTAGTTTCGGCCTTAACCCTAAATTAGCCTCAAATTCCGGTAGATTCGCCTGTATAGCCAATTTTGAGCCACGCACATCGAGATTCACTATCCAAAATTAGTGTCTTACTCTCTCGGACCGCTAGCGATGCTTTAGAAGCGGTTTCGCGCCACTTCAGAGCAGTAGATAAAGTTCGCGAGCGCCTGCAAGTCTTGCAGGTCTTGAGAAACACCGAACCTGCAAGGCATAGCGAGGGTGAGAAGTGATGGCGACCTCCAGGTCGCCGTCGTGTTCTCGCTGCGGGAGAATCATCCCGCCCGAGCGACGTCTTCGAGACGGCTCCTACGAGTGCCCCTACTGTCGGACTGTCGAGCCCGACCGCTTCCTCGCAGCTCGTAAACAGGGGGTGCGTCAACGATGACGTACGAGCTGGAGAAGGCTCGCCGCATCGACGATCTCCTCGAGGAGGGAGAGATCGAGGAGGACGCGACAGCATACGCGTTCGAGGCGCTGGTGAGCAACATCGGAGAGTTCGACTTCGGTCGGGATGCTGGCCCAGTCGAGAAGACGTTCGCCGCGCTGCAGCGCATCGAGAGTCTGGAAGAGCGGGTCGACGAACTCAAACACGAGAACGAATCGATCCAGGAGACGGTCGACCGGCTCGGTGACATCGGCTCGAACAAGACCTCGAAAGAGCAGAAGATCGCAGCTGTCGTCACCTACGCCGACCAGGCGCGGGAGACCGACCAGTCACGGATCACCGTCACTCGCAAGAACGTGAAAGGCGCGGCCGGTGTCTCGCGCCGCTACGCGTACGACCTCGTCGACGACATGATCGACGGCGACGGTGAGAACGGAACGGTCGGCCCGGACGGCTTTGACTGGGCCCTCGACCCGGCTGCCCAGTCACGCGCGATCGACCAGGACGCGCCGACGAAGGGCGTCCTCATCGACTTCGATGTCCTTCACGACGATCCGGCGGCCGTGAACAAGTTCATCACAGGATCTGCGGCAGTCGGGGTGGCCGACTGATGATCTGGACGCGAGGACTTCCACCGCCCTTGTATTCCCCAACAAACGCGGTTGTGTAATTTATAGTTAGCAGGGGTCGGTTAGCAACGGGTCCGTCGACAGAAGCGTCGCGAAGCGTCGCGATTTCGACGGTCTCGGTCCGTTCATCTCGCCGATCCCGTGTGATGAACGAGTTCACACGAGGTTCACGATGTCAGCATCCAACGGACGACCCGAAGCACAGGACGATACGACCGAGACAACGGCGGACGAGCTGGTGTTCGTCACGAACGCGCAGACCTCGTCCCGGCGGATCTACCACTCGAGTCGCGACTGCCACCTGCTCGCCCAGACCGACAGCACGATCCGTGAGGTCACTCGCGAACGAGCGACCGAGATCGAGGAGCGGACCGAGTGTTCATCGACGGCGTGTGGCGACAGCCGATCGCACTCGGACGAGAACGACCCGCTGCGAGTCCTCCGCAAACTGGGCTACGACAGCGTCCACGGGGGTGCGTGATGCCGTCGGAGCACTCCCCAGCGGACCAGAGCGACCGGCGAACGTTCCCGACTCTCCGCGAGGACATCGGCGAGGATCCGGCGCGGTATCTCGACGGGCCGTGGGACGAGCGCGCCATGATGATCCGCGGTCGCATCTGTGGTATCGACTACATCGCGGTCGCCCGCGCGTGGATAGCAGTCGAGCGCCGCCTCGGTCGTGGTTCGGATGGCGGTCCGCGTGACGCTATCATCGAGCGCCTCAAGGACCGCATCGCGACGCTGGAGGCCGAGGGTGAGCGCCTCTCACCCGCGGAGTGTGCCGCCGTTCGCGAGCGCGTCCGCGCTGCTCACCCAGAGTGGGACGAGAGCGTGGACGTCGAGCGGCCGTCGCGACCGACGCCGCGCGGCCCGACGCCCGGGACGGATCGCTACGAGCGCGAGCAGGAGTCGGTCGGCAAGTCGGAGGCGAGCGGACTCGAGGACTTCGCTGTCGCGACCGACGGAGGTGGTGACGGTGAGTGATCCGTCTGTAGACGAGACTGATAACGAGAAGGACCTGCACCACGGACCGATGATGCAGGCTGAGCAGGACCCGTCAAACAATGAGTACGGAACGCCGTCGGAACTCTGGCGGCGGCTCGCTCAGCCCGTCGACGGATTCGATGTTGACCCGTGCTCGGGCGCGGAGGCCACGCCGATCGCGCCGACGCGTTACACCGAAGAAGACGACGGGCTCCGGCAGGCGTGGCACGGCGACGTTTTCGTGAACCCACCGTGGTCGTCCAACGGCGACGCCAGCGCGAAAGAACAATGGCTCTCGAAGTGCCGCGCGGAGGCGAACCGTGATGCCGTCGATTCGGTGGTCGTGTTGCTGCCGTCGGACACCTCGGCCGGCTGGTTCCACGAGCACGTCCTCGCTGCGGAGATCGTGTGCTTCTACGGCCCTGGTCGACTCTCGTTCGACGGCGGCGGCAAGAACCCGTCATTCGGTATCCTCATCCCGGTCTACGGCGACGACGCCGAAGCCTACCGCGACGTTCTCGACTCGATCGGCACGGTCATCGATGGCCGCGGGGTCTACCAGCCAACCATTCAGACTGGTCTGGTCGCAGCGGCCCAAAGAGGTGACTCTGCGTGACGACGACACGCTACCCAGGCAACCCGGACTTCCACGAGATCCCGCCGCGGTGCGCCGAGTGTGGCGAGTACTGCGGCGACTTCGAGAGCGAGAACCCGGCCGTCTGGGAGCGCAACGACAACTGGGATCTCCCGGACACCCACACGTGCCGGTGTCTCGACTGCGCTATCGAGCGCGCGATGGATCGACACGATATCGACGATCGCGACGAGGCACGAGAGGCTGTCCTGGGGGCGGTGTCCGGATGACCGACGATCGTCGCTGCCGCCGCTGCGGCGCACCCCACGCCGACCACCCAGACGCGAACAAAAACGGCGGTGGTGTCGGCCACTACTACAGCTGGGACGGGAGTCTCTGCCCAGTCTGTGTCGATGGTCGCCGACGGCGTCACGACTGCTACGTCGCCAAGGCGATCCCGCATCTCCTCGCTCGGGCCCGTCGCCGGCGTCGCGATGCACCGGCGACCACAACGCTGGAGGCATGGACGTGATCGCGCTGAAGCTTCCCGACGGTCTCCGTGAGGATCTCCCGCCGAGCACCAAACTCGTGCTGTTGATCCTCCAGGAGGCAGAACAACCACTCACACTCGATGCGATCGCAACGCGGACGGCACTCCCGAAAGAGACAGTGCGACGGCGATGTCGCGAACTCGTCGAGCACGACCTCGTCAGCAAGCATCCGTCGCTCTCCGACGCGCGTCGCGTCCGCTTCAAGGCGACCCAGACCGCACCCCCACCCCCAGATAGCGGGTAACCCTCCCGCTATCGCCGTTATTTAAGCGTTGGGTCACCGTGTACGAGGCAAGTCGTATAGCCCAACAGTGCCGTCGCCACTTCAGGGATGATCGGCGGCCCTGGCCCGATAGCTCGCGGTCCATTCTTACCCAGGATGTCCACCACCAGCACCACAGCCACATCCACACCTCGATCGACAGCGACGCCGACCGACACCGTCTCGGCAACCGTCAACGGGACCGAGCAAGACCTCGCGCCGGCCGCGGTCTTCGACCGTGTTGCCTTCCACAACGCCGGCGTCTGCTCGCACTGCTTCTCGCGGATCAAAGAGGTCGAGCACATCACCGTCGCCCACGGCGCGGTCGGGACTCGCGAGCGACGACTCGACACACGCGTCGAGGACGGCGTCCCAGGACATGGCGAGGTCGCCGACGGCGTGTTCGCCCCGCGAACGTTTTGCGAGACGTGCGGGAGTCAGTCGGGGCGCGCACTCGACGATACGCTGTCCCAACGCCAGGCAGTCACGTTCGCCCGGACGCTCGCCGACCGTCTGCAGGAGGTCGGCGTCGACATCGATGAGTCGTTCCTCGCCGACGCCGTCCGCACGATCCGTCGCGACCCACGAACGCGCGGGCTGGATACCGAGACGTTCCGCGTCGCGACCAAGTACGCCGTCATCCACACGGCGTAACCCCTCGGCTTCGCGTCGAGACCACGGTACACCACCATGTCCGGAGCAGCATGGCCGACCGACCCGACACACCTCACCGTGCGATTCCCGTTCGGCGACGAGGTCCTGGAGGGCACCGTCCGCGAGGAGATTCCCGCCGGCGACGTGCGTGGTCCCGAGCCGATCCTCCGCGTGTACGTCGCCGGCGCGATCTACCGGACGACGCGTACCGAGGCTGAGCCGATCCCTGACCGGTACTGAGCGAGCGCCCCCGTTTGAACTGCCCTCGCCACGAGGCAGGAGGGGACTGCATCGCTCACCAACCGGCCGGCCCGCGCTACCCAGCGCGTCACCTCCTCTCCGGCCAGTCTCGTCACGATCACATCGGCCGGCCGCCCCGACCGCGTGACAGTCACGCTCCTCTCGGAGCGCCGGGGTTCGACTCCCCGACGCGGTCCTTCGTATCGTCCTGTGACCCCACCCAACGGACACCTGTCCACCCGCCCATGATGGATGCGACTGCCAAGTACCAAGCAACTCCGCACACTCCTCGCGCTCGTCCTCGCGTTAGGACTGTTCGGACTCATCGCCTGGAGTACCGTCGACCCAGAGACCACCCTTCGCGCCGCCGACCGCGCCGCAATCCTCGCGCTCATCGTCGCGCTGCTGGGGATCGAACGTGGTCTCGAGCACTTCCGCCCACTCATCACCGATGCCCTTGCCGGCGCGATCGAGGGCGCGGCCACCAGTTCAGACGAGGGCGACGATGACGGTGGTTGAGACGCTCGGGCTCATCGCCGGCGCGGTCTGGATCTGCGCGGCGCTGTACTTCGAGCTCGCGCGCGAAGAGGACTTCACCGAGTACGTCCTCCTGTTCCTCGGTATCGGCACCGGGCTGTGGCTCCTCACATCCGCGACGTGGACCGGCCCGCGCGTCGCGACGCTGCTCGCGACGGCCGCAAACCTCGTGTTCGCGCTGCTCGGGTTCGGCGCGTGGTACTGGCTCGAACACGTCCGACCTGACACGGCCGTCGACGACGTCGACCAAGATCTCGTCTGACCATGACTGAAGACCTGACCGAGATCCCTGGAGTCGGCCCTGCTCGCGCCGACGCGCTCACCGACGCTGGCTTCGACACGCCCGCCGATGTCCGCGACGCATCGCCGGAGGCTCTCGCCGACCGCGTCGACGGCTTCGGCGAGAAGACCGCCGAGAAGGTGTACGAAAACGCGGCCGCCGGCGACAACGTCGCCGAGATGGGTCGCCCGTCGAAGCTCAACGTCCAGCGCCAGGAGGCGATCGCCTCGATGATCGAGGACGGCCAGTCGATCCGCGCGGCGTGCCGGTGCAACGGCATCAGTCACGAGACGTTCTACGACTGGCTCCGAAAGGGCGACGAGCAGGAGGAGGGCGTCTACGCTGACTTTGCTGACAGGATCGCACGCGCACGCGGTGCCGGAGAAAGTCGCCTCGTCGACGACATCATCGAGACGGCACGCGAGAAGGGCGACACGCGAACGCTCCTCTCGGTGCTGAAGTCGCGCTACCCCGAGTCGTGGGGCGACGCCGACGCCGGGGACAGCGAATCCACGGTCGAGGTCTACCTCACCGCCGATCGAGACTGATCATGAGCACGAGCACCGTCGGCCAGGACGCCGTCCCGCAACCGACCCACGCGCAGTGGGATCGCGGGCGGAACACGGAGCCCCTGCGCCCGTACGTCCACGGCGACCTCGACGTCGCTCCCCAGGAGGAGTTCCTCGCCGGTCCCGCAGGCGAGGCACCGACTGAGTCGACGGCGCAGTCGCACGCGTTCGTGTCCGGGCTCGGTGCCGGCAAGACCGCAGCGGGGATCATCCGCGCCGTCGCGAATGCCGAGCGATGGAACCCGGGCGAGCTCGGGATGATCGTCGCGCCGACGTCGCCGGCGATGAAAAACGCGATCCTCCCTGTGATGCGGGAGTTCGGCCTCCTCGACGCCTGGGAATACCGCGGGAAAGGCTCGGAACAACCAGGCCTCCACACGCCGTCGGGGTCGCGCATCATTCTCGAATCGGCTGACAACGACCGCAAGATCCAGCGCCTCCGCGGCCCGAACCTCGCGTGGGTCTGGATGGACGAGGCGGCCGCGATCGCCGAGCGGGCGTGGGAGATCCTCGCCGGTCGTCTCCGCGTCGGTGACTACCGGAACGCGTTCGTCACAACCACGCCGAAGGGGAAGAACTGGGTCTACGACCGCTTCTACGACGACTCTGGAAAGGCAGTCCACCGCGAGGATCCGTACGAAGTCGTCACCGCGAATGACGCACGGGGCGTGTTCGGCGTGCCGTCGTGGGTCAACCCGCACAACCCCGACGACTACGTCGAGCGCCTGGAGCGCGAGTACTCGGGCGACTTCTTCGACCAAGAGGTCCGCGGTGAGTTCACCAAGTTCGAGGGCCTCGTCTACCCGTGGTTCGAGCGCGACACGCACGTCCTCGACGAGACCCCCTCACCGGACGAGCTCGACGAAACGATCTACGGCGTCGACTGGGGTCACAACAACCCAGCCGTCGTCCTCGCGCTCGGTCGCCGTGGTGACCAGTGGGTCGTCTTGGAGGAGTTCTACGAGCGCCGGTGCACGGTCAACGACCAGGTGGACGTCGCCGAGCGCATCGTCGACCAATGGGGCACGGGGCGCGTCTACTGCGACCCGGCAGACGCATCGAGCATCGAGACGTTCCGCAGGGCCGGCCTCGACGCAGTCCCCGCGCAGAATGACGTCACGCCGGGGATCCAGGCGGTCGCCTCGAAGCGAGATGAACTCCGCGTCGTCGCCGCCTGCCAGAACGTCCGCAACGAGTTCGGCCTCTACCAGTACAAGGACGCCGACCAGGGCGACGATCCGGAGAAGAAGAACGACCACGCGATGGACGCGCTCCGATATGCGCTGTTCTCTCACGAGCGCTCCGGCGGCCGCGTCAGCCGTGCTGGCTCGATGAGCGACCTCCTGGGGTGACCAACTGATGGATTTCCAACGACATAACACGACCGACGGCGCGGTGTTCGTCGCGCCATACGACAAGAACAGCGTCTGGGAGAAAATCGAGTCGAAGCTCTCGACACAGACCGAGACGCCGACGCCGTCGTCGGGCGAGCGTGGGCGCGATGAGAGCGGCGGCCCGGTGACCCGGTTCAACAACATCTTCACCGGGATCGGCGAGCACGCTCTGGAGGCGCTGTCTCTCAACGGCTACGAGATCGCCAATGGGATCCGGACTCGACGGGATGAACTCTTCCGCAACGAGTTCCCGCTGCTCCGTCCCCGGTTCGCGGTCAAGTGCACCGAGTGCGAGACGGAGTACCAGTCCGACGTCGACGAGTGTGAGCTGTGCGACGCCGGCGAGGATGCGCTCCGTCGCCCCAGCCCCGAGGAGAAGCGCCGGTTCGAGAAGATGTTGGAGTCGGTCAACAAGGAGGGGCAGTCGTTCCGTGAACTCGCGAAGTACGCCGAGGATGACCAATGGCGGTTCGGCGTCCCGATCATCGTGTTGACCTATTCGTGGACGGTCGCGACCGACGGGTCGCAGATGTACGACGCCGGCGAGATCGTCTCGAAACAGCCGGAGGAGATGCTCCGGGGTGATCCGAAGCAGATCGTCCCGGTCGTCGACGAGGATGGCCGTGTCGGTGGTCATTGGTACATCTGCCCCGTCCACCGCGACGACCACAGCACCAAGCCGGGGTTCTGCGACAAATGCTCGGCCACGCTGCGCGAGGTCTACTTCTGCGAGCCAGACGGGAAAGACAACGCGTCGAAGTACTACCTGGAGGAAGAGATCCTCACGTACCCGTACGCATACCCGCGGCTTCACGGGCTCGACGGCCTCTCGCCGGCACACCACGTCTGGCTCAAGCAGGCCATCCTCGAGTTCATGGACGAGTACGCGGGCGCGTTCTACGACACCGACTCCGAGCGGATGCCGAACCAGATGGGGATCCTCCACACGACGAACCCGGACCAGTGGGAGCAGGTGTTCGAGGAAGCGCGCGAGGATGCGAAGGACGACGAGTACGACACGCCGTTCTTCACGAACGAGTACTCCCCGACGTCGTCGTCGACGCCGGAACTGCAGATCGTCGATACGATGCCCGACGAGCTGCTCGGGCAGAACGGCGATCTGAAGAAGGACTTCAAGAGCGACATCCGACAGGCGTTCGGAATCACCGACGTCTTCGACTCCGAGCTGGAGGACGCCGGCGGCCTCAACAACGAAGGGCTGCAGATCGAGGTAACTGACCGCTCGATCGCCTCCCAGCAGCACGACTACGTCACCGGCTGGCTCGATACGCTCGCGAAGCGCCTCGGGATCGAGGACTGGATGATCGCGTTCGTCCCCGGGCAGGATCAGGACGTCGACTCGCTGCAGGACAACATCAAGACTGCCGCGATGGCGGACAAGGCCGGCCTCGACGCACGCCTCGAGGATGGCGAGGTCGAGGTCGCCGACGGAGACGTGAACGCACAGGATCCGTCGCTTGGACAGACGCCGTCGTCGACGGGGTTCGGTGGATTCGGTGACGATGGATCGCCCGATGGCGGCGGTGATGCGCCGGGGGAAGCGAAAGCCCGTGACGGCACCGAGCCCGAGGCTGTCCGCGTCCTTCGTGAGGCAGAGGATCACATCGTCCGCGCTGACGCCGCGGAGACCAAGGCCGAACCGTTCTTCGACGAGGACGACGACATCCCGGAGTTCGTCGAAACGGCCGTCCGCGAGGCGCTGGACTCCGGGGCGATCCACTCGTCGTTCGAGCAGCTGTCGTCGCGAGCGCGCGCCGAGCTCATCGACTTCTTCGAGGAGAAGCTCACGCAGCCTCAGGGGTGGTCGCTGGAGTCGCTGGCGACCGACATCGAGGATCGGTTCGGCGTCAGTCACGAGTACGCGGAAACGCTCGCTCGTGACCAGGCCGGCGACGTCCTACGGAAGGCGCGCGAGGTCGGCTACCGCGAGCAGGGCGAGCTCGACGAGCGCGTGTTCAAGCACGTCGGGCCGGCGGACGATCGCAAGTCGGACGCGTGCTGGTGGCTGCTCGAGGAGACTAACCCAGCCTACGGCGGCACGCCCCGGCCGCTCGACGAGTATAAGGGCCTGATCCAGGAGGCGAACCGTCGCTTCGTCGACGGGCCGAGCGGCGAGTTCAAAGCCCACATCGGGTGCCGAGACACCTACGTGGAGCACTTCGACTAACGAGGATTTCTGACATGAGTACCACCAGCAGATTCGGCGTCGTGAGCCCCGGCCCTACCGCCGGCCACAAGGAGGACAACACGCTGTCACCCGAGGCGCTCCCGGAGCAGTTCCGGGACGCCCTGGAGGCCGACGACTTCGTCATCTACGGCAAGGCGTCGATCGAGCAGCACGACATCGACGACGTCCCGACGCTCATCGAGATGGACGCCCTCGAGGGCGCGCTCGATCGCTACTTCGAGAGCGAGTCGGCCCCGGGCGTGATCTCCGTCGGCCATCGCGACATCATCGTCGGGCGGCCGCTCCGCTCCTACGAGCTCACCGAGGAGCGGACGGTCGTGGTCGGCGACGAGACGTACGAGTTCGAGGCTGGCGACGAGCTGACCGCGCACGTCGAGGACGCCGACGACGACGGCCGCCCCGAGTTGTGGCTCCCCGCGCAGATTGACGGGGAGACGGAGTTCGGCAAGCGGATGCGGATCCAGGCTCTCACCGGAGAGCTGGACGGTTACTCCGTGACTGTTCGCCGGAACAAAGCCGAAGGTAGCGAAGAGGGCCGCCGGATCACCGAGTGCGACCTGCACGCGGTGACGCTGGGTACAGCAGAGACGATCAAAAACCCCGGGAGTGAGTTCGGCGTCGCCGAGATCAAGGCGGCGCTTGGGCTCGGTCCCGAGGAGTCGACGGCTCCCGATGACGCCAGCTTTGCCTCCGAGCTGGTCGAGGGCCTGGAGGAGCGTACAATGGGAATTTTCGACGACCTACTCGGCAAGGAACTGGAGCAGAAGGGCAAGGAGCTCCAGGAAGAGGCCGATACTGACACCGACGCACCGAGCGACAACGACGATCCTGCGGAGATCAAGGACGGCGCTGGCGACGACCCCGACGAGGACGAGCCGGCAGAAGAGAAGATGGACGCTGAGGCCGTCGCCACGGCGATGGCGGAGATGATGGATATCTCCGTCGACGAGGCGATGGCGATGCTCCAGGAGGGCGAGACGCCCGACGACGATGACGACCCAGACGACGATGACCCCGAAGACGGTGAAATGAAGGGCACCGACGAGCCTGAGACGACCGGGTTGTCCGAGGAGGACATCGAGGCGAAGCTGGACGAGAAGGGCGTCGTCACCGAAGACGAACTCGACGCCAAGCTCGACGAGCAGGCGGAGGAGTTCAAGAGCGTCCTCGGTGACTTCGTCGACGACGTCTCCGAGACCGTCGAGTCGAAGCTGGAGACGGGACAGACCCCCTCGCCATCGGGCGACGGTGGAAACAGCCTTTCTGATCAGATCTCCGAGAGCCGGGAACGGCAGGGGAGCAACTGATGTCCGCACGACACACCTACCTACCGAGTGGCTACTACAGCGGGAACAAGTTCGGTGACCTGAGCGCGGCGTTCTTCGACGGCGCGCTGGAGTCGAAGGCGACCTTCGACAGCGGCGTCGACGGGATCAACAACGACGTCTACGGCGAAGCGCTGTGGAACCAGGTCAACCTGAAGACGAACCTCTTCGGCGCGATGCCGAAGATCGACGCGACCTCGGCTTCGACGAGCATCGACGACCCTCGACCGAAGACCTTCCGCGTCGCGCACAACCCTCCGACGGTCGATGATGTCGGCGAGGGAGGGGCGATCCCGACCGCACAGACGTACGACGTCGAAGAAGTCTCGGCGACGCCGAAGCGGTCGCCGCTCGTCATGGAGTCGACGGTCCTGCAGGAGATCAACGCACAGCTGCAGGACGGCCTCGGCCTCGACGAACTCGACATCCTCTCTGAGGACTACCTTGAGCGCTCGATCGAGCGTGACAACCTGACCGCTCCCGTATCGAGTGGCGGGACCGCCTACGCGGACGAGAACAACATCACATCGATCGACCGCGTCGTCGCAAGCGCCGACGAAGAGGCGAACGCACAGGACACGGCCGACAACGCCCTGACTGACGGCGACCTCGACGTCTACGACATCGACCGCTCTGCGGTTGGGTCGTGGGCTGACGCGTACGTCGACCACAACGCTGCGAGTGGGGACCGCCAACTCACGGCGTCGCTGTTCGACGACTTCCTGGATGCGTACTTCGAGAACGGGACGGCCGTTCGCGAGAACGCGGTCATCGTCTCTGGTCGCGACACGCTCCGCGTGCTCGGCGATCTGAAGAACGACGAGGTCTACGCCGAGGTCGGATCGACGCCCGGCTCCCGCGAGAGCGCGGGTGACAGCGGCGAGTCGCGTCTCGGGCAGGATGTCAACACTCGCGTCTCGACGTGGGACGGGATCCCGATGCTGCCGGTCGAGTCGATGCCGTCGGACACGCTCTCGCGGATCTACGTGTTCGACTTTAGCGACAAGGTCGTCAACGGTGTCAACTACGGCCCGAAGATCGGCATCGAGAACTACATGGCACCGTACGTCGAGTCGGCTGGCCAGGGCCAGGACCAGGGCTTCCTGTCCATCGGGGAGTTCAAGAACAAGGTGCTGTACCTGATGTACCACGAGGTCGTCTGCCGCGACTTCGGTGCACAGGGCAAGCTCCGGGACCTGTCGGAGTGATCCGATGATCCTGGTCAACGACTCCGACCTGGAGCGAGCGGCTGCTGGCGAGGTCGACCTGGAGCTCATCACGCTCGAGTATGTCGGCGATCGCTCGTCTATCGCGACGGGCGCACTCGTGTCGCAGGGGTACTGGCCGTCGACGGCACCGCTCAACGGCGGTACTACCTATGTCGCGTTCGTCCGCGACGAGGGGCTCGGCTACCTGGAGGCGCGCGAGGACGTCGAGGTCTCCTACGCGCCGGAGGACATCGCCGAGGCGCTGCTCGCGCAGAACTACCTGCCGAGCAACGTCTTCGGCGACGCGCTCAACACCGAAGTCCGCGACCGCCTGGAGAGGGCGCTGGACTTCGAGTGGCAAGGGCGTTCCGAGGAGGCCAACCGCAAGGAGCTTCGTGCCGTCGCCGGCGTCGACGACGACGAGGCCGACGCCGAGGACGACGGGCCAGACCGCGTCGACGAACTCGTCGACGAGTACAGCCGCGGAGAGCTGAAGGACGCCGCCGAAGCGCTGCGGGAGTCGACAGACGAGATCTCGCTACAGTCGAAGAAGCGAGAGTTCGCCGCGTGGCTCGCCGAACAGCCGCCTGACAACGTCGCCGACGAACTGGAGGGGTAACGCGTGACCGACTCCGTCGACACGATCTACCTCGATGACCACACCGACGAGGCGGCCGTTCAGACGGCGCTATCGGACTGGCTCGCGAACAACGCAGTCACCAGCATCGATCACACCGACCTGACGCGGCTGACCCGTCGTCGGGCGCTCGTGATCATCTGGTACACGGCGTAAGATGCTCGCCCAGTACTGCCACGTCGTCGACGTGCTGCGGAAGTTCAACCCGCAGCTCACCGAGTCGGCGATCGAGTCGGACGACTACATCGGCTACTCCGACCTGGCGCAGATCCAGGCGCGGATCGACGCCGTCTCCTCGGACTTCGACGACAAGACTGGGCGCGCTCTTCGCGAACTCCGCGTCGGGTCACCTGGGATGCCGGCGACCTACGAGTACCAGGACGCACGCAACGCCGGACGGGGGAGCCGTCCGATCCGCGTGTCGCTCGACCACGACAACATCATCCCACTCGATCCGAGCACGGGCGATGTGTTCGAAGTCCGTACGGGGAAAGACTCCTGGCGAGACATCACGCCGTACGCTGGCAGCAAATACAGCCTCAACCACCGCGACGGTGCGGTGAAGATCTGGCAATGGCTCCGTCAGCTCATCTGGTGGGGCGCACCTGACGACCGCTACCTACGGACGTCGTATCGTTACGGCGCGCTCGGTGGCGACCGCTCCGAGGGAGGCCAGACGACGCTCGCGAGCA
This sequence comes from Halobaculum sp. CBA1158, assembly GCF_021431925.1. Classification (NCBI taxonomy): domain Archaea; kingdom Methanobacteriati; phylum Methanobacteriota; class Halobacteria; order Halobacteriales; family Haloferacaceae; genus Halobaculum; species Halobaculum sp. CBA1158. Next base: position 1,938,057 of record NZ_CP090371.1, read on the forward strand.
GCGCGACCGACTCGACGACGACGCTGTCAGTCGAGACCGCCGGTCGCCTGCCGTCGACGGGGTTGTTGCTCGTCGCGAACGACGAGTACGTCCGGATCGAGTCGGTCGACCACGACGCGGATGAGCTCACGGTCGAGCGCGGCGTCCGCGCGACAACCCCGGCCGCCCACGACGCCGGCGACGCCGTCCACTACTGCCCGGAGACTGTCCGCGACGCGATCGCCGGGAAGGTGGCCGAGGAGCTGCTCCGGTACGACGACTGGGTCGACGAGCTCCCCGAGGCCTCGAGCAACCTCGGCGGCGTGAAGAAGACCGAGGCGTGGGAGGACGAGTACGATCAGGCACTCGCGAAGCACAGCGGTGTGCGGAAGCTATGAGGTGACCGGATGGGGTTCGACATCGACACCACGGAACTCTCGGCGGCGGCTGGAGAGCTCTCCGACGAGATCGCCCGCGAGGTGGCGAACCGGTGGTTCTCCTACAGCCAAGAGAGCCTCCAGGACGCCGGCGACACCCTCGACTACGAAGTGTTCCCAGTCGTCCAGTCCGGTATTCCCCCCGAGCGCGACGGCACCGGCTACAGCTTCTACTACACGCACCTCGCATCGCCGTTTTTCCATGATGGCACGAAGCCACACGAAATCCGTGCGAAGCGAGGAGAGTTCCTCGCGTTCGAGTGGCCCGACGCCCCGGCCGACGTCCAGCAAATGTTCGAGGACACCTTCCCCACGGTGTTCTTTAAAGAGGTGCAGCACCCCGGCACCCCAGCACTCCGGTTCGTTTCGGGTAGGCCTCGGACTCGTGCCCAGCGGTGGGCGGAGGACCAATCATGACCGCGACCCAGTACCTGCTTGCGTATCTCGATGCCAACTGGCAGACCGACATCACGGGCCGGATCCAGCCGGTCCCGAAGCCGAGCATCGAACGCGAGCACGAAAACACGAAGCGGATGCTTGGGACGACGGACCTACTCGAGGTCGGCGGAACCGACACCGACTACGCGGCCGGCGGGTTCTACTACTCTGAAGAGGACGCAGACTCCTCGGTAGTAATCGAGCTGCGGACGAAAAACCGGCGCGACGACGACACCGGCGACCGCATCGACGGCTACGAGCGGCTATGGGGCGTCCGCGACGAGAACAACGACGAGGAGCGTTGGGGCGGACTCGTCGGCGAGTGCCGGCGACTGCTCCTCGAGATCCGCCGTGGATCGAAGGAATGGGACATCGTCACCGCCCCGGAGGCCGTCGACACCAGCGACAACGTCGGCCAGGGTAACTTTCGGGCTGACATCCGTGTCGAGCTGACGAGCATCGCGAACCCGATCGACACGAGCACATGAGCGACGACTCACCAGGTCCGGATGTTTCGGAACTCATGGACGACGCCGACGTCTCCGATGAGCGTCGCGAGGGGTTCCGTGAGGGGTTTCGGACGGCGATGAAGATCGTCCACAGCGCCAGCGGGACGTACCTCGCGGCACTCGAAACTGGCGCTGCGGGCGGCGAGGAAGAGCCCGACGAGAGTCGCTGCGACGACTGCGGTGACGAGCTCGTCGATGGGATGGGCGGCCCGATCTGCCCGACCTGCGACCTGTAGCCAACACACGAGCGAGTACTCATGCCAGTCACAACCGGTAGCGACGTCATCATCAACATGCAGTGGGAGTCCGCCCTCGCCGACGGGGCCGAGGCGGATGCTGACCCGTTCGTCCCTGGCGGCAACGCCGTCATGGACACGAACGAGGTCACGAACAACGGCACTCGGATCTATCTCCCGGCGTCGAACCGTGCGTTCGACATCAAGCCTGGAACCTTCGAGGGGGCGTGGGCGATCTCGTTTGACCTCACGTCACCGTGGTTCCTCCGAGCGATCCTCGGGTCACCGACGACAGTCGACAACGGCGACGGGACCTACACGCACACGTACGACGGTGACCCCGAGCCGTTCCAACTGCTCGAAGGATACGAAGGCGCGGGTGTCGAGCGTGGGGTGGCAGGGTGCATCGCCCAGAACGTCACCGTCGATCCGACCGTCGACGAGGACACCGCGCGTGTGACGATGGAGGGGTTCTTCGTCGACGACGGTTACGACACGCCAGCGTCGCTCACGTCGCAGGCGGAAATCTCGAAGAGTGTGCTCGGGTACGAGCACGCGACCCTGTCGCTCGACGGCACCGAGGAGAAGATCGTCCGGGACGCGTCGCTGTCTCTGTCGGCGAACACACGGCCGTACGACGGGTTCGGGCAGCGGACCTCGATCGACTACTTCGTCGGCGCGTTCGAGCCGACGATCGACTACACGAAGGTCGAAGACGACCCGTCGCCGACCCTCGACGACGTCTACGGCGCGTCCGGATCCGTCGGAACGCCATCGACCAAGCCCCTCACGCTTCCGTTCGACAACGGCGAAACGGGGAGCGCGACTAACGAGATCGAGTTCGGCTGCTCGCTCACATTCCCCGAGAGCCGGAGTGAGGACGGCGCTGGTGACTCCGACGCCGCACTTGAACAGACGCTGAATCGGATCATCGGCGACGTCGTCGTCGATGCGACCAACGGCAACGCCACGGCGGTGTAATAGCATGCCCGAGACCAACACCCCCACGACTGTCATCGACCTACACGACCGACTCGACGATCTGCGCGAGCAACTGAACGCAGCCCGCGCCCGTCGCGACGACCTGGAGGCGAAGTCCGAGCGCCTCACCGTCGTCGACGAGGCCGACGACACAGCAGACGATCCAGATACGATCACACGCCAAGAAGCGACCGACCTGGAGGCAGACTACGCCGAGGCGTGCGAAGATATCCGCGAGTGGCGGTTCGCGATCGCGCGGATCGAGCGCTCGATCGCCGAGTGGGAGGGGCATTCGCTTCCGAACCGAGCCGACCGCAGCCTCGACGAGTTGGATTCAGCACTCGAGGAGATCCCGGTCGAAGATCTCAACGCCGAGTTCCGCATCCAGCAGCTCGCCTACGGCGCTCGCAACCGTGTGAACGACAAACTCCGAACGCGGACCGTCAACAGCGGTGGCGATGATCCGCGGACAAAGGTCGGTGCGTACGACTTGATGATGATCGAGGAAGCGCTCGTGGAGACACCGTCCGGTGCACCAAGCGACCCCAAGCAGCTCGACGCGCCGGTTGGCTCCTGGCTCGCGGAGAAGGTGAACGCCTACAACTCGCGAGGTGAGACTACTGCCCGCGATTTTTCGCTGTGGGAGTAGAACAACAGGAGCGCGAGACCGCGATCCTCATGCACCACGTCGCCCCGCCGCACGAGCTCTTACTCGTCGACGCGATCACGTATCTGGATAACCGCGACACGGTGATGACCGAAGAGGCGCTCGCGAACGGCGTCACCGCACCAACCAACTGACATGCCAAGCGACTACGAACTCAAAGGAACCGTCGTCCCGGAAACAGACGGCCGCGCGCTCGAACGCGAAACCGGTCGGATGGAGCAGGCGTTCAACCGTGCAACCGAACTGACACCGTCTCTCGATCTCTCAACAGCCCGCCGGCAGGTCGAAGGGCTGCTCGACCGCGTCCCTGGGGTCGGATCGGGTATCGTCGGTGGCCAGCGACAGCAAGGGCGGTCGTCGACGAACGTCTCGAAGGCGATGCTGAAGGAGCTCACGTCGATCCGGCGAACGCTCCAGAAGGATGCTGCCACGGACGACGGTGGTGGCGCAGGGGCGGCGGCAGCGGCGAAAGGGACACTCGCGGCTACCGGTGTCGGTGGTCTCGGAGTGCTTGGCGGCGCGCTCGGCATCGGCGGTGGTGCGCTGGCCCTCTCCGGATACGCCGCATCACAGACCGACGGCCCGGTCGGTGGTGGGAACAACCCGTTGCAGATGGGCGAGGATCGCTCAAGCGCGACGTTCGACTTCAGCGGCGCGGTCGCAAACGGCCCCTACTCGGATACGGGCATCCGTGGAACCGATAAGTCGACATCCGAGTTGCTTGAGGAGGTCCCCGACCTCAAAGTCGACTGGGGGACCGAGACTGGAGGCATCCCAGACATCTCGTTTACGGACCAGCCTGAGTGGATGCGAGAGTGGTCGTGGCCCGAACTCCCCGACCTCGCGAGCGCGACCGACTGGCCCGAGCTCCCGGAGCTGTCGGAGAGTGTGGACTTCCCCGAGTATCCCGATCTCGCGAGCACGGTCGACTGGCCTGAGTTCGAGGAGCCACCGTGGCTCTCGCGGGCGTTGCGGATCCTGGGCGGTGACAGCCAGTCATCTGAGCGGCAGAGCGACTCCGGTGGCTACTTCGTCCCCAACAACGCCGACCCCACCCAGTCCAGCGGCGTCGACGGGCGCGTCGGCATCGGCGGCATCGAGGTCAACGTCGGACAGAACAACGAGGAGCTGATCAACAAAGCCATCTCCGAACTCGAAAAACAGATCAAGCTCGGAACGGACTAACGCGCGGAGATCTGTCGAGACAGCAGGCCAATCCCAGCACACCCTCCAGCACCAAACAGCGCGAGCACGGAGAGTATCACGATGGATGTCCCCGAGAACGCATCGAAGCCAGGGCCGAATATCAGCCCGATCGGGGCGAACACCAGAGCCACGGCAACGAGATACGCTCCGAGCCCGAATGACGCGGATGCACTCGGCTCGCCGCTCAGGTAGATGACGCAGACGATCGCGATAGTGCCCAACACGATCCACGTGATAGGTGGCCTGGTGTTCAGATACACCACCAAAATCAAACCCGTGATAGCTGCCGGTGGGAGGGCGGCAAGGACTGTTTTCCACGATGTCGGCCGGACGGACTCCGGCACTCGCTGAAGCGGACCCATACGTTCCACGCCTCACCGACCGAGTAAAACAATTCCCCCAGAGAGACCATGATAGAAGTTCCCGAAGTAATCCTCGAAGCAAACGTAGCGGGACAGCAACGCGAAGGCCGATTCCAATTCCCGGGTGGGGAAAACGGATCGGCGTTCGTCGAAGAAGTCGGCCGTACTGGATTCCTCGCCGAGAATCAGGCGTCCTCGCTCACCGGTCTGTTATCGAAATACGTCGACGACGACGCAACGACTCGCGCAGGGATTAACGTCGATTTGGGCGGTGGAGAACACGCCACCCAGATCGCGTTCGCGATCCAGGCGACGACGACACTCCCAGACGGATCGACGCCGAACTGGGGCGACGGGTCGGCGAACGAGCTGGCGGATGCGTCGGCCTCTGAATCGGCAGTCGCGATGCAGTCGGTGTTGATGCGCTACTGGCGCGCTGGGACACCCGATTCGCTGGCCCCGGGGACGCTTCGGTGGGGGCAGTACGGCGACGAAGCGCCGGCATTGGACATCCTCGTCGAGCAGCCGCAGCTGCGCGTCCCGGTCGGAGAAAACACGCTGACGGGGTCGATCACACTCGTCGACACGTTCGACCTCCGAACGGCGCTGTCCCGTCGCGACACACCCGAGTGATCACCATGCAACGACAACTCTACCAGGCCGTCGTACCGGACGGGAGTCAACTCTCAACATCGACCCAGATCCGCCGCCAGACCCAATCGCAGTCGCCCCTCGGCGAAGGGGCTGCGACGGCAACCCCGATCTCGTTAGAGCCTGGCGAGTACGCACTCACAGGATACTACTACGGCGATGGCGCGGGGAAGATGGCGACCGAGATCGAGGAGCTGTTCGACGCCAGCGGGTTCGGTGTCGTTCCGTTCTACGCGACCGAGGAAACCAGCGACGCCGACGGCTACTACACGCTCCGCGACGTGCAGACGGAGCCGTTCAGGCCGCAGACTGAAGGAAACATCCACCGGTTCGACGGCGTCCTTGAGCCGGCAGGTACCCGCCGCACCCACCTCCGCTCGGTCGACACGTCGCCGGCTGCACTCTCCCAGACCATCGCGACGCCGACGACCGAGCAGCCGTACGTCGGCGTTGGCGCTCGCGCCACCCTCGTGCGCTGGTACGACGCCACCTCGGGCTCACTTGACCCCGCGACGCCGGTCGACACCGTCGAGACGGAGTTCGGCGCGGTCGACCGCTACGATCCCACCGCTGCCCCGACTGACGCGCCGGAACTCACGTTCTCCCTCGCGTACCAGGCCGAGGGCGACCGGGACGTCGTTGCCTGGAGCACCGAGGGCCACGCCGACAAGACGGACAGCGACGGCGTCGTCCACTGGCGCAGGCTGTATGCCACCAGCAGCGAGCCGCGCGGAGCGCTCGTCCTCTCGACGCGCGCCATCCGCGTCACGATCGACGAGGACGCGGGCACCCTCACCGCCGAGGAGTGGGACGCCAGCGCCGCCGGCGGCGACGGTGCGTGGACCGACATCGCCCTGCCCGCGAGCGACTGGGAGCCCGTCGACGTGGATCTCGTCTATCTCGGGCCCGCTCGCATCCAGGCGCAGCTCGTGTTCGAAAACTCTTCGACGGGCGAGTTGGCGACCGTCGACGGGCGGTGGCATCGCGGCTGGGATCGCGTGCAGTGGTCGCGCGCTGTCGACACCGAGCCCACGCCCAGCGGGCTGGTGGATCTGTTGGAGCCGACTGCCTCTCAGAGTGTGGAGTCGCCCGGGAGCGAGGCTGGGCTCGTGAAGCGCAGCGGAGAGGTGCGACGGTAGATGGTCCAGTTGATAACGAGCTTCGAGTCGGGGCTGGACAGCTTCAGCGGCTCGAAGGGGTCTCCGGGATGGGAGACACAAACGTCGTCGGCGACGGACGGAGATACTGCTGCACGCGGGGTTACTGACGACTCTGACGGAGAGACGATCGCGTCCACGTCAGGGCTTGCGGCATACCCTGATGCAGGAGATCGGTTCCGTGTCGACTTCCAGTTGGGGGCCGCAGACGGCTCCGAATCGTTGTGGATCCTGTACGCCTGTCAGTCTGAGACGGCTGGCACGAACACCCGTCCGGACTCCTACCGACTGCTGATCTCGGCATCCACCGCGTCGCTTACCGCAATCGGCGGCGGCGGTGAGTTCGCGTCAACGTCGGATGTCTCGCTGTCCGCAGATACGTACTACACGGCCGAGATCGCGTGGGATACTCCAGAAACAGGGAGTGGCGAGCACATCGTCACGATCACCGACGGTAGCGGCACCGAAGTAGCTCAGTTCTCGGGAACGGACACGACGTACACGTCTGGCGGGATTGGTGCAGAAGCGCAGTCAACGGACGGATCGACGACGAACGCGTACGATCTCGATCATCTCCGGCTGCCGTCTCCGCCCGCGCCGGCGACGGCGTCTCAGACGGTTGTCGATGACGAGGAGATCGAGGTGTCCTGGGATGGCGTCGCCGAGGCCGACGACTACCAACTCCAGGTGAGTGAGGACGGCGGTGGGTTCACCACGGTCGCGACACCGACAGCAACCTCGGTCACCTACACGGCGGCAGCGTCGACGAACACACACGAGTTCAGGGTGCGGGCACGCGCGAACCAGACCGAGTCCGAGTGGACGGCAACTGAGACGGTCGCGACCGATCCGTCGTCGCTTGTCGTCACCGACGAGTCGTCATCGGAGATCGATCTCGCATGGGACGGCGCTCGCGATGCAGACGAGTATGCCGTCTACCGTGGGGAGACGAGTGGCGCAACTGTTGGTGACTACACCGAGATAGCCACGACAACGGCGACCACATATACAGACGCGAGCATCGACTCGACCGATGGCGAGAGCTACTTTTACCGAGTGCAGGCGCGGTACAGCGGCGGGGTTGATTCCGCGCTAAGTAACGAGGCCGAAGGGACGACGCCGCTGCCCGCGCCGTCGATCGACTCGCTCGACGACTCGACGCAGCGTGAGATCACGGTCACCTACTCCCTCAACGACAACGCCACCGACGGCGATGTCCTCATCGAGCGGTCGACTGACGGCGGGGCGACGTGGTCCGCGGTCGCGACGATCACGGACCTGTCCGCGACCGAGTGGACTGACACCGGTCTCGACGACGGGACCGAATACTCCTACCGGGTCACGCGCCGCACCGACCACGCCGAGGCCACCAGCGGGACGGCAACGGCGACGACGATTGCGCCCGAGCCCGTGCTCGACACCGCGGTCATCGACGAGGCTGCCGGCGACGTGATCGACATCACGGGCACCGACACGGGCAACTCGGAGCTCCGCCACGTCATCGAGGTGCTGCGCGTCGACCTCGTCGGCGACTCCTGGACGGAGACGGGCGAGGAGATCCCCGCCCAGGCCGGCGACGGGAATGAGATCACCGGCTCGACGGCGGCGCTGCTGGACGGCGAGCGCTATCGCGTCAGGCTCAGGACCGAGTATCCCGACGCGACCACGACGAGCAACCGGATCGCGCGGACGACCGACCTACCTGACGAGGACCAGCCACAGCTGGGCAACGGGGTGGAAGACGAGATCGCTGTCGACCGCGAGTCGGCCGTCTCCGACTACGGCGACGTGCGGATCCAGGTGCGCGAGACGGGCGAGGAAGCGTGGGACGACACGGCAGTCGGGTGGGCCGAGCAGGTGCTCGCGTACGACACGCTCACGACGACGATCACCAACAGGGAGGACGGCGAAGAGTACGAGATTCGCGCTCGCACGGAGACGGAGCACGTCGACGGCGCGTGGACTGACGCGGTCAGTATCGTCACCAAGTTCCCGGGAGCCACGAATCTGCAGGCGACCGCGCAAGGGCGGACCGAGGTCCTCCTCGAGTGGATCGACAACGCGGACAACGAGATCGGCCAGGAGGTCCAGCGGCGCGAGGTGCTCGCGGACGGTTCGGTCACGGACTGGCAGCCGATCGACGACGCGGGCGTCGATGCCGAGTCCTACACCGACGACGGCGTCCTGCCGGGCACGACCTACGACTACCGGATCCGCCCGTACACCGACGACACCTCGGCCCTGAGCAACGTCGACCAAGCCACGACGGACACGGCGCGCGTCCAAACGGCTCCGGTGCCGGCGACGGGGCCGTACGTCGAGGTCGATCACCCCGACGGGCGCACCCTGACGCCGACGGTCCTCGATGACGAGTGGACGCCCCAGGTCAACCAGCGCCCCACCGTCTCGATAACGGTCCCGCAGCGGGACGGTTGGGAGGATCTGGAGGGCGAGCCGATGCGCGTGTGGCTCGACGGCCATCAACTCCCGATCGACACGCTCGAGGGCGTCACCGATACCGTGGGCGGCGAGACGGCGACGACGACGCTGGAGGCGACCGGCGCGCAGGCGCTCGACGAGTACACCGACGACATCCAGATCGACCAACAGGAGACCCACCTCGCCGCGCGCGACATCATCGACGAGTACACGCCCTACGAGCGCAACGTCGACGACCCGGCGACGGACAAGCGCGCTGACGTGCTCATGCTGGCGGTGTCGGGAGCCTCGATCGCCGACGAGCTGCTCGACCCACCGACGGCGACGGACCCGGTGGACGTCAACCAGATCGACGGCGCGATCCAAGAGCAGACAGGGTGGTTCCGCGAGGTGGAGGACACCGACTTCACGGGGACCCAGCGCTTCGCCGACGCCGACGGTAACGACGGCGCGTGGTCGGGCAACCGGTGTGTCGCGCTCTCGGACCCGGGCGACGGCTTCACGGTCGACATCAGCGTCGACCACGAGATCCCACCGGGCGAGTTTGAAGTCCGCTTCCTGGACGCCGTCGTCGACGGCAACCCGGCCTACGAGGTTCGCCTGGACGGCGACGTCGTCGACACGGTCGGCGCAGACACGCTCGGGACTGACGCCGACCGCTTCGATCTCGACTGGGGCGTCGGGTTCGAGCTCAATTCGTCGTCGACGATCTCGCCCGGCATCTATTCGGTGACGCTGGAGTGCACGGCCGCGGGCTCGGGGACGATCTACGCCGACGTCGCCCACGTTCGCGACGATCGCGAGAGCTACACCTTCGACGACACGCCCGTCGACGGCGTCGTCCAAGGGCCCGAGCAGTACCCCGCCGAGACCGATGTCGTCCTCGACGATATCGCCTCGATCGAGCAGGTCGTCGCCGGCGAGCTCGAGGTCGCGATGTCCTCGACCGCGGGCAGCCAAGCGGTCGCCATCTCGAACGACGAGGGCGAAACGTGGATCGAGACTGCGAACAGCGAGACCGTGTCGGGAGAGTTCGCATCTGCCTCGAACCAGATCCGCGCTCGGGTGACGCTCTCGCGGTACGCCAGCGACCCGACCACGTCGCCGGCGCAAGGCGACGCAGGGCAGTCCGTCGATGATCTGGAGGTGCGCGCCAGCCTGGAGGACACGCCCGTCACCTTCGACGCGAGCTATCGCGACCGCCTCGGGCGCGTGCTCGCGGACCTGGCGCAGGACGGCCGCATGGTGTGGGAGGTGCGCCGCGATCCCGACGCGCCTGCCGACGATCCGGAGGGCTACATCATCGAGTGGACGCAGATCGGCCAGCGGACGCGCGCCTCGACGCAGCCCGTCACCCGGCTGGAGCGTCGCACCACGCTGGAGACGGCCTACGACCGCGTGGTCGTCTTTGGTCGGTCGACACGCGCCACCGATGTCGAGTGGTCTGTCGACGCAGTCGGGACGCTCGTCGGGCTGGGTGACTCGTGGGTGGTGCCGGGGAGCGAGCGTATCTACGATCCCGACACGGGCGAGGTGTTCGAGCGCGGCGACGACTACCGCATCGAGTGGGACATCGGCGGCATCGAGATCCTCCCCAACTCCCAACTCGAGACGGGGGCGACCTACGCCGCCGACTACGACTGGCGCTTCCGGGGCGAGGCGACGACCGCCGGCGTCGACGCCAGCGAGGCGCGCACCACCGAGCAGGCGATCCCCGGTGCGACCTCCGGCCGCGAGTGCGACCAGCTGGCGCTCAGCGTTCTGAAGGACGTGCAGGAGGCGCAGGTCGAGGCCGAGATCACGCTGTTGGAGTCGCGGCCGGACGTGCCGCTCGTCGAGGCGCTCTCGCATCCCCGACTGCCGCCCGGACCCCAAGAGGTGCGCGGCGTCGACGACGGCGCGGGCGACGAGCGCCGGTATCGGCTGGCGAACCGGCGCACCGTCGAAGAGATCATCGCCGACGTGCGCGAGGATATCGACAACCTCGCCGACGTGGTGTGAGCAGATCGCCAGACGGCGTCCATTACGACCACTTGTGGCGACGGTCGCGATGACCCGCGCCGACCGGCGCTGGCGAGCACCACTTTGCACATGCTACCCGAGACGACGGCCAGCGTGGCCCCGATAGTCGCATCGCTCGTCAGCCTCACGGCGCTGCTGCTGTTCGTCCGCGCGCTCCAGGGCCCGCGGACGCGTCGGTGGCTCGGTCCTGCTGCGGACTGGTGGGAGACACTCCGGCGCGCGGTGCTCCCGCTGCTCGACCGCGTCGCTCGCCGGCGACTCCCAGGCGACCACTTCGCGGCCTACCACCTCCCCGAGCGCGAGATCGTCGGCGTGATCGACGCGCCGCCCGATCGCGTGGAGGCGATGTTGTTCGAGGCCGGCTTCCGGAGGATGCCTCTGGCGGCGCTCAAGACCCTACCCGACGGGCGTGTCGAGGTCGGCTCGTGGGCGTGGCGTGACAGTCCGCTCGCCGAGCTCCAGGACCACGCGATCCTCTTCGCGGCCGCCGGCGGTGACCAGACGCTGGTCGCCGCCCACCAGGAGGCGAACGCGCTGAACCCGTGGACCGCATGGGACCACTACCGCGGCGTCGGGCTGTCGGCGCGAGAGGGTGAGCGCGCCGTTCGCGAGCGGCTCGACGAGGGCGTGTGGATGGAGTAACTCGTCGGTCTACGGGCTGGATACCTCTTGCCGGAGTTCCTCTGCTTCCTCCTGTAGACTCTCGGACGTTCTGGTGTACTTATCGACTGTATCTGGGAGACTCGACATACTTCTGAGCTCCCGGGCGACACGTTCGAACTCTCTGTTGGCGTCGATCGCGAGTGATTCGGCCCGATCGTAGTTATTGGTCCGTTCAGCGACTCGACCATCGTTCAACAACCCCACTCCGTATCGCAGGTCTTCGATGAAGGTCGTGAATCCGGAGATTTTCGACCGATCGGTACGGAGGGCATCGATCTTGTCGGCGAACGGCAGCGGGTAGTCCCTCCCGTCGCGGTATGGATTCTCGGCGGAGTTTATCGATTGCCTGTCCTCGTTTAATCTCTCTCGCAAGGTTTCGAGGCGATTCTCGATCGTCGTCTCTTCGCGATCTTCGATAGCATTCGCGATGTCGAAAAGGCTGTTTTGCGTCTGAACGATTCTGTTCTGTGCCTCTGCTATCGGAACGATAACACCCCCTAAGTGGTCGATTCGCTGTAGTTCTGATTCGAATGGCGTGACCTCCTGGTCGAGTGCGTCATCAACGATCCTTCGAGCTTTCAGCGCGGGTTCGGTGACTGCTGTCTTGTTGAAACCGGTTTCTGGAGTGATGTCCAGGATTGACTGACCGCCTTCTCTGGTGAACGTCTGCATCGCGTCATCAATCGCTGCCTGAGCAGCCTCGGTGTCGTCGGCGACCTGGTTATACACGGTTCGGGTGTACTCGGCCAACTGAATGGTGTGCTCTGTAACAAGAGACTGTTCGCCGCTGATCGTATCCGTAACGGAGATATTCCCGGTGTGGGTGCCCGCGGGCCAGCCCGCTGTGTCGACGGTGGTATCGTACTCTTGGACGACGAACTCTTCGCCAGTTTCGGTGACCGACGACGTTACCTCTGTGGTTGGCCCAACCGGCGGTTCGAAGAGCACGCGGACTTCCCCTTCTGCCGTTCCGTCGTGTGCCCAAAGATCGAACGTCGCCGTGACGTTGAGCGTCGCACCCCTCGGAGTCGCATCTCCTCGGTAGTCTCCGTCGACGGTGATGTCGCTGTTCCTGATCGCCGGTTGTGTCGTCTCCGGTTCGGGCGTTTCCGTGGGCGTTGACGTTTGTGTCGCCGTGTCTGTCGGAGTGGGTGATTCTGTCGCAGTCGACGGCTCTGACTGCTGTACTGTCGTGGAGGGCTCCGTCGGCTCCGAACTGGTGCCTCCACAACCCGCAAGACCCACGACAGAGAGCACCAGGAACGATCGACGGTTCATGCAGCTAACCTACAACTGGATGGAAAAAAGAACACGGGCCACACTCACGACTCAATTGTCGGTCTCCTGCCCCTCGAGTACCGCTACTGCATCCGTCACCGCGTCGTCAGTCCCGCTCGGCAGCCGGATCGCCTCGACGCGGTCGCCCTCGAGGTCGACTGGCTCGTCAAGGAGCAACACGGCCGGGCGATCGTCCGGGTCGCCGGCGAGCTCGGCGGTCGTCTCCTGGTCGCCGACGTCGACGTCGATGCGGGGGCCGTCGTCGGTCGCGACGATCTCGACAGAGATGAGCGTCCCCTCCGAGTCGGCCGGGCGACGCCACGTGATCGGGCCGAGCGACTCGCGATCGGTCATTCGTCTGTCGGTGGTCCGTATGGGAGCCTCTCGATGACTGCATGGAACACGTTTCCGTGCTCGTTGTCGCGGAAGATCGGTCGCTCTCCCCTTGAGTCGAACAGCGTGTACTTATCGCGCCACTCGGCTTCGAGCGTCTCGCGGTGGTCGGCTGCAGCTTCCCGCGTATCGAACGCACGGTAGTTGTACGACTCTCCGGACTCGAGTTGCTCACGCACGACGAACAGGCGACTCTCGGCCATGCTGTCGGCTACTATCCCGCGTATGTTAACAGCGAGCCACGCGCGGTGAATGTAAAGTTTCGTCAGCCGGACAGTTGCTCGCGCGCCTCCTGGACGCGCTGGTGTTCGCGCCGGTCACCTCCCTGGTCGGGATGGGTCTCCTTGAGGCGCTGGCGCGCGGCGGCCTCGACGACCGCCTCGGAGGCGTCCGGCGAGACGCCCAGCACCGCGTGGGGATCGTCGACGGTCGGCTCGGCCGCGCCGGCGACGATCACGTCCGCGGACTCGTCGCCCGGCGGGAGGCGGGCGGTGTCCATCGTCGACTGGGCGGTCGTGACCCCACACTTGTCGGCGAGGCGCATCCGGCGGGCGTACAGCGCGATCGCGCGGGCGTTCTCGCGCTGGCTCTCCCACCGGTCGCACGCGAGGACGTGCTCGTCGTCGGCCGCACCGTCCTCGCGGCGGAAGCGCGCGACGACGCCCACCTCGTCTGGCTTGTCGTGTTGGTGCGGGATGTTGGGTCTGTCCGCGTAGTGCTGGCTCGCCGTGTCGATGTCGACCGAGCCCTCGGTCGCGCCCCACCGCTCCAGTTCGTCGACGATGCTCTCGAACGACTCCTTGCGCGTGGGCGAGAGATCGCCCGGGTACGGCTCGCGCTCGGCCGGGTCCGTGCGGGGGTACTCCGCCGGCCACGCGAGATCGCCGTCAGTCATCGAGAGTGCACCTCGGCATCGTCCTTGCACTCGGGACAGAGCCCCCCGCCGCCTGACCCACACTCGTCGCAGGTGTTCTCCAGCGTGTCAACGTAGTCGTCGCGCATCCGACTCTCTGTCTTGAGGGCCGTGTCGAGCGCGTCGCGAAGCTCTTCGGCGCTCTCGCGTCCGAGTGAGACATGCTGGTTGCACTCGTGACCGCCGTAGGAGTAGCTGGAGACGAGTTCAACGCAGAAGCCACCGCCCGGGACGACGCTCAACTCGAATGTAACATCATCGTGCGAGTGGACGATCATCTCCAGTTCCGCGCCACCGATGCGCTGGAAGAAGCGGTCCGGATCCGGTAGGTCGATGTTGGCGTCACTCGGCATCGTCCACCTCCACGCGCTCGACTAACACCTCGTCAGCCCCGCCGAGGAGAGCGCCGGCGACGGCGTGTGCGGCGTCGTACTCGGCATACTCCGAGTTGGATCGCCACCCACTCCCGTCGATATGCAACTCGATCCCACCATTGACTCGCGCTTCTAAATCACCGACGCGATCAGCGATATCGTCAATCTCGTCAAGCCCCACGCCGCGCGTCTCGCGGAGGTAGTCGTCGGCGATCTCGCGTGAGGTATTGGTTGTCGACTCCTCACTCGACATCGTCCACCTCCAGGATCTCGCCCATGTGTTCGACGGCGTCGTCGACGGCGTCGCGATCGACGCGTTCGAGCGCGTCCACGAGCCGGCGGTACTGCTCGCGCAGCGCCTCGCGATCCGGCTCGTCGGTGGTGGCGGTGCTGTCGCCGCGCGGATCGTCGACGAGCTCGTAGAGGCCCGGAGCGACCTTCGCGACGTGACCGTGTTCGACGAGCCGCTTGAGACGCTCGCTGGCATACGTCCGCGAGACTTCGATCTCGTCGGCGACGTACTGCGGAGTCACACGGCCGTCGTGCAACACGTCGATCACGGCTCCATCAGTCTGGTTCAGATCCTCCGGTGTGAGCACGTTTGCTGTTGATACTCCCATACGACTACAACGTGTCGGAGATAGTAAGTAACTTGTGGTGCGTTGTGTTGTATTGCACACTACAATGCGTTAGCTATAAGTGGTGACATAACGTACTGTAGTATGAGCAGGAACGGGTCAGAAGTGGCCCGGGGCGCGACAACGCCCCTGACCTGCTCTCCACAACGAGAGCATGACCGACGACACGCCGTCGCGGGATAAACTCCGCGACATGACCGACGAGATGAGCCGCCTCGGCACCGACGCCGACGGCAACGACCACCATTGGGATCCGACGCGCCACGTCGCCTGGATCGCTGACGACGACGGCGATATCCACATGCCCCAGCACATCGCCGACCTCGGCGACTACGTCGATCACGTCCGCGACGTGTGCGGCTGGGCGGACCTCCGGTACGACGACCGCTCGATGCAGGAGCTCGTCGACGACCTCGCGGACGGCATCGAGGTTCGTGCGTGATGTCCGCGACGACGACCTACACGATCGGCGACGGGCGGACGACCACGTCGGCGATCGTCGCCGAGGCGTTCGCTCGGATCGGCGTTCCGGTGAAGGCTGTCACGGAGGCTGATGCGTGATGCGGGGGAACGACACCCATCCGCGCGCCGGCCGCCGTATCACCGACCACCGTAGCGAGGCGACCGACCGCTTCGAGCACCGGATCCTCAAAGACGGCCTCCACGACGACATCGTCGAGGATGCCCAACTCGCGCAGTTCGAGGACGCCGTCGCGACGATCGAGAACGTCCGCGACACGCGCCGCGAGGACTTCGACGGAGACGGTGATCCAGGCGAGGCGATCGCCGACGCGGTCGAGCAACTCCACGAGCCGATCGCCGACCGCGTCGACGAGTTGTGCGCCGAGCGCTGCCGGACAGTCCTCGTCGACGGCGACGAGTGGGTCGAGGAGGGCTGGGAGGACCCCGAGGACGTCGAGGAGGCGAAGCGCGAGGCAACGAGCTGGCTCACGCATCACGGGGACGTAGCTCGTCGGCTGTGGGACGAGGACGAGGATCCCGTCCTCAACGAGGTGGGCGCGTGAGTCTCTCCCCGGCCAACGCCCACGTGGCCGATCGCGCGCCCCACGACGAGCGCGGGACGCCCGACGATCAACTCATGCGCTGCGAGACCCACGGCGTGATCCACCGGCGCTGGGGGCGGTGTCTCGACTGCGAGCGCGCTGCCGTGGAGGGCGACGATGGCAAGTAGCGCGTCCCACACCACGGTCAACGGCCAACCGCTCGATGAGACGGCATCGGCGCGTGCCGCTCGCGCGCTGCTGCGCGAGTCAGCGCTGTTCGTCTACCCCGACGATCCGGCGGCGATGTCCTCGGAGGTCGCTGTCTACTCGGGGGCATCGCGGTACCTCGTCGATCCCGAGGCCGGACGGTGCGACTGCGACGACGCTCACTACCGGCAGGTCGACTGTAAGCACGTCCGCCGCGCACGGATGGAGCTCGGCGACGGCCTCCCGGAGTGGGTGACGAACGAGACACGGGTCGATCCACTCTTCGGCGCGCTCACACGCGGTGGGACGGCATGATCCCCGAGCACGTCCTGCTCAAGTACACCGACGCGGCTGGCGTCCGGCACCGCCAGCGGATCGAGCGTTCCGGCGACGCGTGGGAGTTGCTCGAGGAGCGCTACGATGTCGACGCCGACGAGTGGGTCGGCGAGGGTGGCGAGCGTGTCTCGGCACCGTGGATCGAGGCCGAGCTGCACGGCGAGTTCGGGTGTCGCGATCGCGATGGTGTCGTCGACGGCAGTCTCGAGGGAACGACGGATGTGAATCGGGGCCCATGAGCCCGGAGATGGACTCCTTTAGCGATCCGGAAACGCACTTCCGCCTCGTCACGAGCGACACGAGCGTCGGTCACGACGGCCTTCGGCGAGGTGAGCCGACTGGCGAGGTCGCGTGTTGTGAGTGTGGACGGGTCGCCGAGACGGTCGAGGAGATACCGCACGACACAGACTGTAGCCAGCGCGGCGTCGTCTCGCGGTGGTGGCTGGAGGCGTTCGTCTTGGAGTAATTCAACGCAGGTCCCGTACCCCACCGTCTGAGCCGTGGGGTACACTACTTTCACCGTCGGTCCGAGATCGCGAGCATCCACGAGCGACCTCGTGAGTCGAGTTCGCGCCGCATCTGTCGCCGAGACTCGTTCTACTTCCACTATGCACACAAGAATCGACTATATGACACAACCGCCCGTCGGGTGCTGGTGGGATGGTAGGGACGCAATCACAACCGACGCCAGCGGCCGAGAGCGAGGGCGTGACGATCTCGCGCCGGCCGCCCGAGAAGTACCGCTGGCGCTGTCCGGGCGGCCACGTCGTGTGGGATCGCACGAACAACCATATTTGGTGTCCGGCCTGCCGGCGCGAGGCCGAGCAGGGTCGCGACATCGACCCCGAGCACTACCACATCGTCGACGATGTGACCGGGAGAGAGATCGCCTGGGAAGACATCATCGTGGAGGACGACGCGTGAGCGTAACCGAAATCGGGCCCGGAAAAGACCCCCTGGTTGATACGGGTGCTGGCGCTATCGACGGGTGCGTGCCACGAAGCAGAACCGAGTCACTCGGCGTCGTCGGGGGCGAGAGTGTTGGCGTCCAGCTCCTCGTCGAGGTAGGCGCGCCCCTCGTCGGTGATTCCATAGAGGCCGCGGTGGACGCGTATCAGGAGGCCGTACTCTGCCAGCGTCGAACACCGAGTGCTGGCGTGCTGTCGAACAGGGCCGCCGAAGTCTTCGATCGCCTTCGGCGTGAGGTTCCCGTGCTGCCGGACCAGCTCCAAGATCCGGTCATCGGACGGGACCATCCAGTCGGCGGCCTGTCGCATGTTGTCGAGAGGTGCAGTCGCTGTACTCATATCCTCACCGATACATGGTGGTTAGTGACCGACGTACATCAAGCTACGGTCACCCGTCTGCATATACCACGCAGTAGTTAGACTCCACTTTACAAGCGTCAGTAAGATATATGGGGGACGGGGCGTAAGCAGAATACGACCTGCCAGAAGGCCGACGCGCTGGAACGCGTCGGCGGTGGGTCGGCCCCTGCCCTGGGGCAAATCGCGGTATGCGATCCGAAGACCGACCCAATGCAAGCATCAGACACGACCCGACTTAGTAACTCGGGCACGACCGACGGTAGCACAGACGATCATCAGGCGCTGTACGATGTTCTGGCGAACACCCGACGACGGCACGTTATCCGCGCGCTCGCGGACGATCCGCCCTGCGACCTGGGCGAGTTAGCCGAGTACATCGCAGCGATCGAGAACGACAAGCCCGCCCAGCAGCTGCGGTCTCAAGAGCGGAAGCGCGTGTACGTCTCGCTGTATCAGTCCCACCTCCAGTCGCTCGCAGACGCGGACGTCATCAGAAACGACGACCAAGAGATCCGGCCTGGCCCGACGCACGGGATCTGCTACGAGGCGATCCAGCGGTGTGAGTACGCCTTCTCCGGCGAGCAGACAGATACCGAAGCCGACGAGAGCCAAGACGACGCCCAGTCGCTCCTCGAGCGCGTGCGGACCTATCTCGGGGTGAGTGCGTGATGAGCGCGGACGCACATGACGCCGACCCGGACTGGAATACGATCGGGTCGGTGATGGCGTCGGATCACCGCGTGGCCGTCCTCGACCGGCTCACCAACGGCCCGGCGACACCCACGACGATCGCGGAGGACACGGGCCTGTCTGTCTCGCACGTCTCGCGAGCGCTCGGCCAGCTGCGCGACGCCGACCTCGTCGAACTCCTCGTGCCCGAGGAGCGCCGGAAGGGGCGCATCTACGGCACGACGGACGACGGCGTCGCCGCCGCCCACCACATCGACGATCTCGACGGCGAGGGGGGAGCATGAGCGCAGACGACGAGGAGCAGATCGACGCCGACGAGCTCGTCGACGAGCTGAAGGGCGCTACTGGTCGCATCGAGTACGTCGGGACGCCGCAGTCGGAGCGGTACGCCGACGTGGCGACCGCCGCCGGCGACTTGATCGACGCGCTCGAACGCCTCCAGATCGCCGACGTAACGACCAGTCGCGCCCGGACGATCAACGAGCAGATCAACTCGATCCGAGGGCTCGAAACCTGGGCTGAGGAGAGCGAGCAGAAGACGATCGACGCCGCTCAGGGAGACGACGATGAGTAACGCCATCCGCGGCGCGGCCGAGCGCCTCTCGACGGAGGGTACGTGCCCGGCGTGCGGTGCGGACCTCGTCGACGGCCAGCGACCGCCCGGCTACGACGACCCGCATTGTGCGTGGTGTGCGGCCCAGATCGAGGACCGCCACACTTGGCACGCCCGTCGCGACGGCCTGCGAGGTGGTCGGTGATGACGTGCGATCGCTGCGGCCAGCCGGCCCAGGGCGCGCTCTGTCGCTCCTGCGAGCAGGTCGCGGCGATGGAGGGCTCGTGGACGGCCGCGAAGGCCGAGCGCGAGCGCGAGGACGCCGAGGCCGTGGCGGACGCCGACGGGGGTGACGCATGAGCGCCACCACCGACGACCGCGACGGCGACGACGATGTCGTCCGGATCAACGCGCTGCCCAGCGGTTCCTACGCCGCGTGGTACGACGCTCGCGCGAGCACGTATCGCGGCGAGGGCGACACGCGAGCCGACGCGCTGCGGGTGCTCGCGGATCGTCTCGACCCGCACATGAGCGTCGACGACGCCGGCGACGGAGGTGAGGACTGATGCACGCTGCATCCGTCTACCTCACGGAGGGCGACGCCCGCCAGACGGAGATCCCCTCGAAGCTGGATGGCGAGCTGCCGGCAGTCGAGTCGGAGGCGACGCAGTACCTTGACGGACACACCGTCTACCACGGCACGGCTGCGGACCTCGTCGAAGAGCAGGCCGAGACGGTCCATGTCGATGGCTCGGGCGTCACTACTTCTCGAGAGGCGACGCTGCGCAAGCGCGCGGTCGACTTCTACGCCGACGTCTCGAGCGACCCTGGAATCATCGGCGTCTCCTCGGAGAGCAAAGGCGAATGGTTCCTGAAGCGCGCAGGCGCGCAACTCGGCGTTTCGGTCAAGAAGACGCGGATCAACGTCGACGCGTTCGCCGCGCACGTCCGCGAACAGACCGAGACGGCCGACGCGTGGAACGTCTCGCGCTCGCGCGACTACGGCGGCGACAAAGAGGAGACGAGTATCGACTACCACGATGCCGCCGACATCGAGGCAGCCGAGCGCGGGACGACTGGCCTCGGCTTCGAGTACTTCTGGGGTGACGACTACATGCGCGGCATCCTCTACGAGAGCGGCTACGTCGCGCTGTACAAGGACTGCATCACCGAGGTGTTCGCGAAGTGGCTGCGCGACGAGGTGCTCCCGTTTCTTGAGGTCGATCGCGACGAGGAAGAGGAGACGACGCAGTCAGAGCTGTCCAAGGACGAGCGCGATCGTGCCGAGGTCGCGGCGACCGACGGGGGTGAAGAGTGATGGAGTTCGACGAGTACGACGGACGGAACGCGACTGCGGACCGCCCGGTTGATCTCCGCATCTACGCCGGTGGGAACCAGGCAACAGTCACCGCCGGCGCTGTCGAGGAGTACTTCACCCGATACGGGTCGCCCGTCGACGAAGTCGGGTACCTCACCAACACGGACAAGTCGGTGATCGCGTTCGACCCGGAAGGCGAATCCGGGGACACCTTCACCCTCACCATCTCTGACGGCTCGGGTGCGCTCGCTGTGAAGGGCGTCCTCGCGAAGGCGTTCGACGTCGACATCGATGACATCTCTACGAAACACGTCCTTGACCTCGAGACTGACGACGAGACCGGATTCGTCGTCGCGGATCTGAAGCCGGTCGTCGAGGACGCGACCGATGACGTCCATTGCCCGAAGTGCGGAAAGCGCTGCGCCGGTGAGCCCGCGATGAAGAACCACGCATCGCGAGTGCACGACGGCCCGCAAGCGCTGTACAAGCGCGGCGAGCTGGAGGCCGAGGACGACGTCGTTCCCGACGGCGATGACTCCTGGAAAGAGATCGACGAGAAGGCCCGCGCCGACGGGGGTGACGCATGAGCGCCGAGGACGTCCAGGAGCTCATCGATGACGCGCTCGGCGTCGCCGTCGCGAACGACACCGACCTCGACGAGGTCGAGCGCATCCTCACCGACGCGGTCGACCGCGTCGACCAACTCCGGATCGCGCGGGGTGAGGCGTGATGTCGGCCGATGGAGAGGCGTCGGGAGAACAGGAGGACGTCCCGGATGGGTGGATTCGTCGAGATCTCATCGGTGGAATGGACACCGTCGGCTCGCTGGGTCTGGCCGAGAAGTACGAAGGAATTGGCGGCGGCTACTGCTGTCGTCCGTGCGACCACTACGTGCCCATCGACGCTGTCGACGAGCCGGTGTGCCCGATGTGCGGCTACTCGAGCATGATCGGGACGGTCATCATGGGCACGCAGGAGGTCACGGCGCTGCATCCTGAGGGGTGGTCGTTCGATGACTGACGCCTTCGAACTGGATACCTCCCAAGACACCGCTCCGCCGGCGCTGTCGTGCGCCCGCTGCGGCGACCGGGTCTCACCGCGGGCGCTCGCCGGCGGCGTCTGCCCCAGCTGTCGCGGCCGGGATCGCGGCGCGGACCCACGCCAGGCGATGCTCGAGTACCACGAGGTCCGCCTCGCGACGGACGGCGGGACGGTCGCCGCCACCAGCGACGAGCACGACAAGGGAACCACGCACGCCGTCTTCGAGTCGGGGTGTCCGGCGTGCGACAACCCGCCGGCCGAGCGCGGCCACGTGTTTGCCCGCTACTCGATCGGGCCGGCGAGCGGCGAGACGGAGTGTGACTACTGCGGGACTGTGTTCGAGGCCGACACCGGCGAGGTGGTCGACCGTGCCTGAGTACCGCGACGAGCAGCCACACCTCTTCGACACGCGGCCACCGGACCACCGCTGCGGGTCGACGCTCCCAGCAGACGGCGAGCGCGAAGGGATCTGCACGGTGTGTCACGCCCGGGTCACGGTCGGTCCCGATGGCGAGGAGTTCGGCCACGGCTACCGCTGTCCGCACCGACCGGACAAGTTCTCGATCCGCGGCGACAAAGAGAACCGGATCTCTGAGCACATCTGCCCGGAGTGTGGTCGTGGGAACTTCGAGACGCGCAAGCAGATGCGGTGCCACCACGCGAGCGTCCACGGAGAGGCGCTCCGGGAGACCCGCTCGTGTGACTACTGCGAGGCTGAGTTCGAGCCGAACCGGTCTCGCAAACATCCGCAGCAGTACTGCTCCCCAGCGTGTGCTCAGCAGGCGCGGCGTGACCGCGTCACGATCGAGTGCGACACCTGCGGCGAGGCGTTCGAGACGGTCCCGTCCGAGCGCGAGCGTGGGAAGCGCTACTGCTCGGAAGCGTGCAAGATCGAGGGGATCCGCTCGGACGTGACGAAGACGTGTGAGGAGTGCGGCGACGAGTACGAGGTGAAGGCGTGGAACGCTGCAGGGTCGCGGTTCTGCTCGAAGAGCTGTCTGGGCCGGGCGAACGCGCTCAGCACCTTCCATCGCGACGAGTCCGCCGGAGGTGTCGCCGGTGACTAACACCGAGCGCGACCTCGCGTGGCGCGCCTTCTGGGCCGTGTTCCTCATGGCAGTCGCGATCGCCTTCGTCACGATCGCGCTCACGGAGGTGGCTGCGTGAGCATGGCTGCCAGCACGCAGCCGTTCGACGAGCTCCGCGACGGCGTCGTCGCGAGCGACCACCTCCTCGAGGAGCGGTGGCCTCAGCGCGCCCACCCGGTCGACAACCTCCGGGATGCGTGGGTGCGCGGCGAGCGCCTCGAGATCGCCGACGAGCGCGTGCCTGTCCACGACGAGGCGCGGTACGACGCCTGGACGGAGGCGGTGATCTTCCGCCGGAGCGACGACCTCGTGACGTGCTATTCGGTCCGCGAAGAACACGTTACGAACGAGCACGGCGAGGCCGTCCGCGAGGCAGTGCGCGAGCAGGTGTGGCGCTCTGGAGGTGACGAGTAGTGCGCTTCCCTATCGCCACATATGGTTTATCAGTCGCCTACTCGCCGCTCTCTTCGCGCTCGATCGCGTCGTCGAACGCTTGCCGAGCCCACGCGAGGAGCCCACGTTCGTCGTCGAAGGACCATGCGACACGGTCGAGGGTGCTATCGAGCGTGATCAACAGGCGCATCGCCCGCTTGATCGCTTTCGATCGAGACCGTCCGTCCCCCTCACTAAATCGGTGGTCAAACTCGCGCAGCATGTCGAGATCGTCCTCGCCGATCCAGATGCCGATCGTCCCCTCCTCGTACTCGCGAGAGCTCCGTCCACGGTCCACGGACATGCTCTCAGTATCGTGCGAGTCGCGTATCAACCCCACGGAGATCACAGCATGAGCGACACGACACCCACTCACGACCCGACGTGCCCGTACTGCGACGCCGACGACCAACCTGCCGTCGAGACGATGGACGCGCTCGTCGACCACCTGACCGACGAGCACGACGCGTTCTCCGTCGCGACCGGAGCTGCGCCAGCGCGCGACGGCGACGGCGACGAACTCCGCGCCGACGGCGGCCGCGTCATCACCTCGTCGGAAACATGTAATCCGTTCCAGACGAAATACTCGTCGGTTGCTGAGTGGCCGAACCTGCAAGGATTTACCCAAATCGAAAGACAGCGGCGAGTTGAGACCGATGCGATCTATCGAATTAGTGTCTTAGGATGTTCCTTTGCATCAGGTTGATGTAGGCGGCGGTCCAGGCCCGGGTATGAGCGACGCGGAGGCAGAACGGGTGCCGGTGACCGTCCGGGTGCCGGCGTATCAGAAGCGCGCCTGGGTCGCCGAGGCCGATGGCCTCGACATGTCCCAGTCGGAGTTCGTCCGAACGATGGTCCAGGCGGGTCGACGCGACCTCGGCGTGGCCGACGCGTTCGGTCCCCCGCCCGGGGCCGAGGAGTCCGATGAGAGCGCCGATCCCTCGAGCGAATCGTCTTCCGCGGAAGGTGCATCTCCCCCCACGAACCCTGGGGGTAGCAACCTCGAAGAGCGCCTCCTCGAGGCCCTCGCGAACGAGGACGTCATGTCGTTCGACGGACTGGTCGAGGCAGTCGCCGGCGACATCGAAGAACGGGTCGACGAGACGATGGGTCGGCTCCAGTCGCGCGGACGAGTCAGGTACAGCGGCCGCGACGGCGGCTACGTTCTGGTGGAGCAATGAGCGCGAGTGACCGCGCTGACGACGGGAGCGACGGCGGCGACCCCGTCGGATACTTCATCGAGGACATGGAGCTTCACGGCAAGAGCGAGCGCACCCGCGGGGAGTACAGCCGGGTGCTGCGCCGCTTCGAGGCGTTCCTCGCGGATCCCGAATCCGGACCTGCGGGCGGCGCGACCGCTCCAGAAGCGGCGTCACACCGCGACTGCATGGCGTTCGTCCACGCCCTCCGCCGGGATCCGGACCTGGCGGAGTCGACGACGGCGACGTACGCCGCGTACCTCCACCGGTTCTACTCGTACATGACCCAGGTCGGGGAGTTCGACGCCAATCCGATGGCGCTGGTGATGGAGGAGCTCGACGAACGCATCGACACGGACCCGACCAGACGGGAGATATCGGTGCCGCGGATGCGCGAGTTCGTCACGGGCGTCACGCACCCGCTGGAGCGGGCGCTGATGATCACGCTGCTCAAGACCGGCATGCGCGTCGGAGAGCTGTGTAACCTCGATCTGCGGGACCTGCGGCTCGAAGACGAGCCCTCCGAGTACGATCTCGGCGGCCGAGCGCAGTTGGACGGTCGACCCGACTCGCTGTTCGTCGCGAGCGACCCCTCGGTCGGAGCGGCGTACAACGGCGAGGAGCGAACCGCCTCGAACAAGCGAAAACGCGCCACGATCGTCCCCGTCGACGCCGAACTCGCCGAGACGCTCGTCCGCTGGCTGGCGATCAGACCCGACGCGCGTTCGCCCGCCGAGCCGCTGTTCGTGGGCACAGCGAGCGGGTGGGGGGCGCGACTCACGCCCGATCAGGTGGGCCGTATCGTCCGCGATCACGCCGCCGACGCCGGCTGGTACGAGTCCGGCGCGGGCGCGACCGAGAACGTTACGCCTCATTACTTCAGGCACTTCTTCACCACGCACCTCCGCGACCGCACGGGCGACCGCGGCGTCGTGAAGTACCTCCGCGGCGACGTGGCCGACGACATCATCGACACCTACACCCACAACTGGGGCGATAACGTCCGGGAGACGTACGATCGACACGTCTACTCGCTGCTGGAGTGACGCGGCCGTGCGGGCCGCAAGCGACGCCGACAGCGGATCAATCGCCGAGTATTCGTAACGGTGTTTGAACTTCAGTTTGATTGTTA
The DNA here is from genome assembly GCF_021431925.1 of Halobaculum sp. CBA1158. NCBI lineage: Archaea > Methanobacteriati > Methanobacteriota > Halobacteria > Halobacteriales > Haloferacaceae > Halobaculum > Halobaculum sp. CBA1158. Next base: position 1,963,728 of record NZ_CP090371.1, read on the forward strand.
GTTTTCTGGTGTCCGCTCCGGGACTAGTAAACTTTATTTCGCTATATCAAATACCGGCCCGCCGGATCAGTCGTACCTGGGGCTATATCGACCGTATTGGTCCGTTACCCGCCGAATTACGCGTCGACAGGTTCGATCAGCGAGGGGTCGTCGTTGGCGGGAGAGTTCACTCGCGTCGAGACGGGGTAGTACCGCATGTCGTCACCGGGGTACGGCTCCAGCAGGTCCGACTTCGCGAGGTCGCCGTCGAGCCAGTCGCGTTCGCGTTCGCGGGGGAGCACGACCGCCATCCGGTGGTGGAGGTCGGCGACCCGGTCGTTCGGCTCGGTCGTGAGGACGGCGAACGTCTCGACGCGCTCGTCGCCGGGGTCGTCGGCGTCAGCGCGTCCGCCGCCCCAGTTCCCCAACCCGGCCTGTCGCCCCGGCGTCGACGGCTCCCAGGTCGCGTGGATGCCGGCCATCGCGAACGCGCGGTCGTCGTCGAACGCGACCCGGTACGGTCGCTTGTCGCCCGCGCGGTCGCTCCACTCGTAGAAGCCGTCGGCCGGGACGAAACACCGACGGGAAGTGAACGAGTCCGCGAACGCCCGCTTCTCGTCGACGGTCTCCGCCCGGGCGTTGATCAGGTCGCGCGACTCGTCGGCTTCCGGCGGCGTGAACCCCCACAGCATCCGTCGGAACGCTCCGGGTGCGTCGTCGGTGATCACCGGGAGGTCCTGCCCGGGCGCGCAGTTGTACCGCGGCTCCCAGTCGTCGGGAGCGTCGGCGTCGAAGCGCTCGGCGAGGTCGTGGGCCTCGAGCGTGAGCGAGTAGCGTCCGCACATGATACCGATCTGGTGTTGGGAGCGGTTAACCGTGCCGCGACGGCGGTGCCGGTCGCGAAAATATCCGTCGTACGGGATCCGTCACGGAGACGTGAGAGTGGATCCGCGATCGCATCCGAACCCTTTAGCCGCGGTACGACCCCACACCGAACGAACACGGGATCGCGGACCGGACGGACGAAGCGGAACCGCGAGTCACACCGACAATGCGCATCAGAAACAGCTTCATTCCGGTCGAGGGAGTCGGCTCGACGACCGAGCGACGGATGTGGGAGAACGGGATCCGCGAGTGGAACGAGTTCCGGGTCGAGCGCGCGCCGGGCGTCGGCGCGACGACGGCCTCGCGGATCGAGTCGTTCATCGACGAGGCCGCCGAGCGACTCGACGACCGCGACGCCGAGTATTTCGACCGGGCGTTCCCCTCCGGGGAGCGCTGGCGGCTGTACGAGGACTTCCGCGACGGCGCGTGCTTCTTCGACATCGAGACGACGGGGCTGTCTCAGGAACGCGACCGGGTGACGACGGTCTCGTTTCACCGGGACGGCGACACGGAGACGCTGGTCCGCGGACGTGACCTCACGGCCGCGGCGCTTCGCGAGCAGTTCGACGCCGCCGACGTGCTCGTCACGTTCAACGGGGCGCGCTTCGACGTGCCGTTCCTGGAGACGTCGTTCGACCTCGAGGTCGACACGCCGCATCTCGACCTCATGTACCCCTGCCGAACCGCCGGCTTGACGGGCGGGCTCAAGCCGATCGAGACGGAGTTAGGGATCGCCCGCGACGGTCCGGAGCTGACCGGCCGCGACGCCGTCCGCCTGTGGTACGAGTACGAGGACGGCGACGAGCGAGCCCTCGAGCGACTCGTCTCCTACAACCGCGACGACACGGTGAACCTCCGCGCGCTCGCCGACGAGGTGACGCGTCGCCTCCACGAGGAGACGTTCCCGACCGGCGTGGACGCCAGGGAAACGGACGAAGCGGGTCGGACCGTCGACTGACACGGGACCGGACTGCCGACGCCGGGGGTCGACAGACGGCACGCTTTTCATACCGGCCGCCGGGCCTCGCGTATGAGCGATACAGCCGACCCGAGCGACGCCGCCGAGGCCGACGGCACGGGCGACGCCGACGAGACCGGCGACATCGTCGAGGGCGCGACGAGTCGAGACGCCGATGACCGGTCGGAGGGCGGCGACACGGTTCCCGAGGTCGAACTGGGACTGTATCAGGTGAGCGTCCGCGTGCAGGGGCGATCCGACGACGACCTCGCGACCGTCGAGGAGACCGCGACCGAGTTGATCGACCACCTCGTCGAGCGCGCGAGCACGCTGGAGGAGGAACCGGACCAGCGCGGCCTCGGCTGAGACGCGCGACGAGACGCCCCGGGTGACGACGGAGGTGACGGCGTCGGCGACGACGACTCACGACGACCGGCTGCGCCGGCCCTCCCCCCGTTCAGATGATGTCGCCGACGCGACGGGGTTCTCCCGACAGCGCGGGGGACTCCTCGACGATCTGTAACACCTCGTGGTCGGTCACGTCCGTGTACGACTTCTGGGTCGCCTCCTCGATCAGCTCCTTCTCCAGTCTGAACTCGGTCCCCTCGTAGACGACGTCGACGCCGGTCTCGTCGAACGACAGCGCGGTCATGGCCGGAGGTAGCCGACGGCCGTAGTTAAGCGAACGGTCCCGGACCGATGCCGTTCGCGGCGTCGGGGCCCGTCGACGCGGCGGACCACGCGGTTTTATGCCCGACTGGACTACCTATCGGGGGTATGTGCGAGGAGGTGTCGCGCTCGCCGCGGTTCCAGGAGGTGACCGGGCTCGCGGAGGCCTCCCGCCGGAAGTGTCGGCGGTTCGACCCGGATGACGACCCGGCCGCCGACGCCGTGGCGGGGGTGCGGCCGCTGGTCCGGGTGTACGTCGAGTGCCGACGCGACGGGGTCGAGCTGTCGGCGGTCGAGCGCTCGCTGTTGGCCGGCGCGATCAACGACTGGCTCCGGGCGTACGCGGCCGCGCGCGACCTCCCGCCGTTCGACGGCACCGCCTTCTCGGTCCACGAGGTCGCCATGGAGTACGCCCGCGTCGGCGACCTCCGGGCGACGCTCGATCGGCTGCTAGAGGCGTAAGCGACGGTCGCCGTCGCAGACTGCGACATCGGCCCCGTGAGCGGCATCGTCGGCGACGACGCCCGCGCGGTTCTCCGGACCGAAAGCGCCTTTCGGCGGCCCGGCCGATCCAGTTCCATGATCTCCATCGCGCTCGCGGGCAAGCCCAACGCGGGCAAGTCCACCTTCTACACGGCCGCGACGATGGCCGACGTGGACGTGGGCAACTACCCGTTCACCACGATCGACCCGAACCGGGGCGTCACTCACGTCCGCACCGAGTGTCCCTGTCTCTCGCGAGAGGAGCGGTGCGGCGACGAAGACTGCCACGACGGCAAGCGCTACGTGCCCGTCGAGTTGCTCGACGTGGCGGGGCTGGTCCCCGGCGCACACGAGGGAAAGGGGCTCGGAAACCAGTTCCTCGACGCGTTGACCGACGCCGACGTGATCCTGCAGGTCGTCGACGCCGCGGGCGCGACGAACGCCGAGGGCGAGCCAGTGGAGGTCGGCGAGTACGACCCGGTCGAGGAGGTCGACTTCGTCGAGGCCGAGATGGACGCGTGGCTCGCGGGCATCCTCGATCGCAACTGGGAGTCCGTCGAGCGCAAGTCGCGCTCGCCCGACTTCGACCTCGAGGAGGCGGTCACCGACCTGCTCACCGGGTTCGGCGCGAGCGAACACGACGTGACGCTGGTGTTGCGCGGGTTGGAGTACCCCGACGACCCGATCCAATGGACCGACGAGGACCGCGCGGAACTGGCCGCGGACGTCCGCGCCCGAACCAAGCCCATCGTCCTCGTCGCCAACAAGGCCGACATCGCGCCCCCGGAAAACGTCGAGCGCCTGCGCGAGACTGACAAGCCCGTGATCCCCGCGACGGCGGACGGCGAACTCGCGCTCCGGCGGGCGGCCGAGGCCGGCGTGATCGAGTACGACCCCGGCGACGAGGACTTCGAGGTCACGGGGGATCTCAGCGACCAGCAGGCCGAGGGACTCGAACAGATCCGGGGGGTGATGGGCGAGTTCGGCGGGACCGGCGTCCAGACGGCGCTGAACGAGGCGGTGTACGGCCTGCTCGACAAGATTACGGCCTACCCGGTCCAAAACGAGAGCAAGTGGACCGACGCGAAGGGGAACGTCCTCCCGGACGCGTTCCTGCTCTCGCGCGGGAGCGGTCCGAAGGACCTCGCGTACGCCGTCCACTCGGACATCGGCGACGGCTACCTTCACGCGGTCGACGCCCGGGCGGACCGCCGGATCGGCGAGGACACGGAGTTGGAAGAGGGCGACGTGATCAAGGTCGTCTCGACGGCGTCGTAGCGGCGGAACGACTTTGGTCCGGGGCGACCCGCGATCGCGACGTGTCAGACGCCGCCCTCCGCAGGACGATCCGTCGCAGCGCCGCCGCCGTACTGCTTCCCGCGTGTTCGCTCGCGATCGGGGCCGAACGCTACGTCTGGAGCGACACCTACGGCGCGTCCCCCGACGGGGGCCTGATCGCCGCCGTCGTGGTCGTGCTCCCGTGGTTGCTCCTGTCGCTCTCGGTCGGATATCTCGCCTCGTCGCTCGCGAGACAGATGTTTACCGCCCCGTTGGACGGCTCGGATGCCCGATCCGACGAGGCGTGAGCGCGACGGGGTGGTGACCGTCGCGGTCAGGAGACCGCCGCGGCCGCCTCTGCAATGATCCCCAGCGCCTCCTCCAGTTCGGCCTCGCTGGCGGCGTAGGAGATGCGCGCGTGGCCCGCGCCGTGTTCGCCGAACGCCTCGCCGGGGACGACGATCACCCCGCGCTCGATGCACTCGTCGACGAACCCCTCGGGCACGCGCGGCATGGCGTAGAACGCGCCCTGCGGGGTCGGACACTCGAGGCCGGCCTCGCTTAGGCCGGAGACGACGAGGTCGCGCCGTCGCTCGTAGGCGTCGCGCATCTCGTCGACGACCCCCTGGGGACCCGTGAGTGCGGCCTCGGCGGCATACTGCGCCGGGGCGGACGCACACGCCTGGACGTACTGGTGGACGCGAAGCATGCGCTCGATCCGGTCGCTCGCGCCGGTGACCCACCCGAGCCGCCACCCAGTCATCGAGTAGCGCTTCGAGCAGGCGTCGACGACGACGACGTTCTCGCGCTCGAACTCCAGGGGCGAGCGGTGGTCGCCGTCGAAGACGAACGGCGCGTACACCTCGTCGGAGACGCACAACACGTCGTGTTCGCGGGCGATGCGGGCGAACTCCCGCACGTCCGCCTCCGAGGAGACCGTCCCCGTGGGGTTGCCGGGGCTGTTCACGACGAACGCGGCCGTGTCCTCTGTGATGGCCTCCTCGATTGCGGCGGGATCGATAGTGAGATCATCGCGCAGCGGGACCGGCACGGGCTCGCCGCCCGCGAGCTTCGCGAGCGCGTCGTAGGCGACGAACCCCGGATCCGGGATGAGCACCTCCTGGCCGGTGTCGACGTGCGCCTCCAGCGCGAGGTGCAGCGCCTCGCTCCCGCCGGCGGTGGCGATCACGTCGTCCGGGTCGATCGGCACGCCGAGGTCGTCCCCCTGTCGGGCGGCGATCGCCTCGCGCAGTTCGGCGGTGCCCTTGTTCCCGGTGTAGGCGTCGGTGTCGCCCGCCTCGATGGCGTCGATCGCCGCCCCTCTGGCGTGATCGGGCGTCGGGAAGTCGGGCTGACCGAGCCCGAGGTTGATCGCGTCGTCGCCGGCGGCCTCGAACACCTCGCGAATCCCGCTGATGGAGATACGCTCCACGCGCTCGGAGAAACTGGTCATGGAGACACCGGGGTCGGCGGCGGTGTTAGGCGTTTCCCCACGGCGTCGCGAGCGCGGCGCTACTGGTACATCCGAATGGACTGCGCCTGCGAGACGTTCTCCTCGCCCTGTTGCATCTGCGCGGCCAGTTGCTCCTTGGCGCGCTGGATCCGCTCGGCGTGCGTCTCCAGCGTCCCGACGTCGACGTCGACCGCGGCCAGCGGCCCGACGACCGACTCCAGCACGACCTGTGCGGCGCTGGGATCGGGGAACTGGGGGTCGGCGTCGACGACCAGCCCGACGGCGGGGAGGTCCGCCTCCAGGGCGTGCGCCAGCAGCGCGCCGGTCGGTCCGGAGACGAACCCGGCGGCCTCCGGGACGGGCACGTCGAGGCCGTCGAGCACGTCGTCAGCGCCGCCGACGGCGACCCCGCGTAGTGTCGGCGGCCCCTCCGACTCGCCGTCGCCGCGCAGGCCGGCGATGTACAACGGGGTCACCGACGCCTCGCGGAACCACCCCTCGATGCAGCCGGCGAACTCCTCGGCCGCGTCGGGGGAGACGGGCACGTCCGACTGGAGGACCAACAGGTCGGAGTCGCGGTCGGCGTACAGCCGAACGGGCGTCGTGACCGCGCGGTCGCCGGCCGCGTAGGCGGCCGCGGCCGGCAGTCCGTCGCAATGGACCGTCGCGTACAGGTCCATCTCCAGCGTCTCGACGAGGTGGTCCGCGACGATCTTGCCGACCAGACCGACGCCGGGGAATCCCTCGACGAGCACCGGGTCGTCGAACTCGCGCTCGGAGACCACGTCGATGTGTCCCATACGCGTACTCGACCGTTCTCGGCTATAAACCTAGGTCGCGCCGGCGTCCGAAAGGGACAACCGCGGCGGCGCGGACTCGTGGGTATGAACGACGACGACGGCGTGCTCGACCGTTACGTCCCCCTCGTCGACGACGAGGCGGCGTTTCGGGCCGCCTGCGACCGGCCGCTCCCGTCGGTCGTGCGCGTCAACGCGCTCGCGGCCGACGCCGACCGCGTCGCCCGCGCGTTCGACGAGGAGGGCACCGGCTACGAGCGCGCCGACTGGCACGAGGGACTGTTCCGGATGGCCGACCGCTCGCCGGGCACGACGTGGCCGTACGCCCACGGCTGGGTCCACGGCCAGGAGGAGGTGTCGTGTCTCCCGGCGCTCGCGCTCGACCCCGACCCCGGGACGCGAGTGTGGGACACCTGCGCCGCGCCCGGGAGCAAGACGACACAGCTCGCGGCGCTGATGGAGGATTCGGGGGTCCTCGTCGGCAACGACACCAGCCTCGGCCGGCTGTCCGCGCTGCGGCACAACGCCGAGCGCCTCGGCGTGACGAACCTCGTCGTCGACCAGCAGGACGCGCGCAACTACTCGCTGAACGGGTTCGGCTTCGAGGCGTTCGACGCGACGCTCGTCGACGCCCCCTGCTCGTGCGAGGGGACGATCCGCAAGAACCCCGACGCCTTCGAGACGTGGACCCTCGATCACGTCCACGAGGTCGCCGGCGTTCAGAAGGGAATCCTCCGGCGCGCCGTGCAGGCGACCCGGCCGGGGGGCACGGTCGTCTACTCCACGTGCACGTTCGCGCCCGAGGAGAACGAGGCCGTGCTGGATCACGTGCTCCGCGAGGGGGACTGCGAGGTCGTCGAGTGGGACTGTCCCCTCGATTCAGTTCCCGGCGTCACCGAGTGGGACGGCGAGAGGTACGACGAGCAAGTGTCGCGGGCGACGCGGATCTACCCACACCACAACGACACGGGCGGGTTCTTCCTCGCCAAGCTCCGGGTCGGCGGCGATTCGGACGCGGGGTCGGAGGTGGCGGGATGACCGACGGCGAGGGTGCCCCCGGCAACGACGGGGGTCAGTTCGACCGCCTGCCCGCCACCGCGGCCGACCGCGAGGTCGAGGGGCGCGCGACCCGCGCGGAGGTGCTCGACTGGTGGGAGACCCGCTTCGGGATCGAACCGGAGACGTTCGACGGTCACACCTTCTGGGAGAAGGGGAAGGGGAAGATCTGGGCGTTCGCCGGCGACCTCCCCACCCCGCAGGAGCGCGAGGGCGTCGGGATGACGGTCCTCCGGACGCGACAGGAACACTGGAAGCCGACGACGACGGCGGCCCGCAAGTGGGGCCAGCTCGCGACCCGAAACGTCATCGAACTGTCCCCGGGGCAGGCGACGGCGTTCGCCGTGGGCCACGATCAGGACCTGCCGAAGTGGGACGGCGACTGGGGCTACCTGATCGCGACGCACGACCTCGCGGGCGAGCAGGTACCCATCGGGGTCGGGCTGTACCTCTACGACGAACTTCGGTCGGTCGTGCCCAAGGGGTATCAGGAGGAGCTTCCGGACCTCGGGGAGTAGTGGGGGGCGGGTCCGACCCGTCCGCGCCGACGCCGACTACTCCGCCTTCTCGCGCACCGTGCCGCCGTCGAGCCCCTCCCACGCGACGCGGTAGCCGAGCGCCGACAGCGCCGCGCTCGCGTCGGTGAGTCCCGCGTCGGCGAGCGCGTCCTCCGCGTCGCCGAAGGCCATTCCCTCCTCGATCCGGTCGGCGACGCGCTCCAGCACCGAGGGGCGGACGAGCGTGCCGCCGAGGCGTCGGTGCTCGGGGAACGACACGTCGTCCAGCGCGTCGACCGGGACGCCGAACTCGGCGGCCAGATCCGCGACGGCGACCGCGTCGTCATCGGGGACGAACTCCGCGGGCAGGTCGGCGGTCACCTCTTCGGCCAGTTCGGCCTCGTACTCGCGGAGCACGTCGACCACGTCCTTCACGCGGACGGTCCCCGAGTAGGTGATCACGCGGTGGTCCCGCGCCGCGACCGCCTCCCCGACGCCGAGGCTCTCGTCGACGGCGACGATCATGTCGACGTCCTCCACGTCGGCGAGCTGCGCGAGCTTCTTTTCGACGTACTCGGGCGTCCAGAAGCCCATCACCTCGAAGAAGACGCGGAAGTCGGCGTGGCGGTACTCGAAGGCGAAGTCGGGGATCATGACGCGCGGCGCGGGGTCGCCGGATGCGCCGTCGGCTGAGTCGCCGGCGGCCGCGTCGCCGTCGGCCGAGTCGCCGGGATCGACCCGGAGCGGCTCGGGCTCTCTCGTGAGGGTCCAGTCGAGGTCGAGCGCGCGAAACCGGGCGGCGAAGTCGGCCTCGACGCCGGAGTCGAAGGCCGGTTCGGCCAGCGGCTCGACACCGGGGACCGAGACGTCGTCGTCCGCGAGTTCGAGCAGGTACTCGCGGCCGCGGTCGTCGATGTCGGCCGAGAGCGTCCACTCGTCGGCGGTGGCCGCGACGGTCCGGAGCAGCCGCGCGAACGCCGTTCCGTAGCGTCGCGTCCGTCGAAAGAGCGCGTCCGGGCCGGTGACGACCACCTCGCGATCCGTCGGGCCGTCCCCCTCGCGTACACGGATCTCGTACAGCAGCCCGAGGCGTTTCGCCGCCGAGACGAGCGCCTTCGGGTCCGTCGAGCGCACCCGGACCTCGGTGGCGTCGAAGAGGGCGGTCTGAGCCAGCGAGAGGTCGTACTGCACGAGCAGGTCGTCGGGGTCCCACCGGGGGTCGAACTCGACGAGCACCCGATTCACGTCGCGGTCGGCGTACAGCGACGCCTCGATCTCCTCGGGCGTCACGCCGAGGCGGTCGGCCGCTCGCTTCAGCACCGCCGCCCGCTCGTCGTCCGCGTCGACGGCGGTGGAGTCGGGTTCGGTGGCGACGCCGTCGGACTCGGGTTCGGTGGCGACGCCGTCGTCGGGTCGGGGGGACGCATCCTCGTCGGAGGGGGACAGTCCGTCGGCGAGGACGGCCTCGGCGCTCTCGAAGGCGACGCGACGGGCGCGCTCGGGCGGGATCGGGGCGCGCGTCTCGAAGCCGGCCTCCCGTTCCAGGAGGGAGGCGAGCCCGCGGACCAGCTTGAAGTCGTCGGCCTCGCGCTCCAGCGCCGAGAGCGCCGCGTCGAGGTCGCCGCGGCGCTCGCCGACGTGCCCCTGGAAGACGCCGATCGCCCGCGCGGCGAGGCGGCGTGCGTCGGGGTCGCCGGCGACGAACGCCGGCCGGTAGCCGCCGCGGCGACTGACCCGAAGGAGGTCCTTCCTGATCACGCTCTCGGCCGAGGTACCGTCCGGGCGGGTAAAGCCGCGGCGGTCGGTCGCGCTCGCGGCATCGGTCGACGAGCACCCGCGACCGCGACCCGGATGGGCAAGGCTCATGCCGGATCCCCGAAACCGGGGAGACGTGAACAGGCGCGGACTCCTCGGATCGCTCGGGCGACTCGCCGCGCTCGGGGGCGCTGCCACGCTCGCGGGCTGCACGTCGCCGACGGAGCCCTCGGGACCGGCGACTGCGCCGCGGTCGCCCGAGGCGACCGACTCGGGTGCCGACGGACTGACGGTCGCGGACTTCGGCGACGTCGAGGGCGACGACGGCGAGTTGATCGTCCGCGTCACCGTCGAGAACCCCACCGGCGAGCGTCGGTCCGGGACCGTCGTCGTCACGGCGACCGCCGGCGACGAGGAGGACACCGCCTCCGCGGACGCGACCGTCGACCCCGGATCCCGCGTCGAGGTGGACGTGTCCACATCCCTGTCGTACGACGCGTTCACCCGCGACGGGTCGCTTCGAGTCGAGGTGAACTGACCGGCGAAAGGGGGACGAGAGGCGGTCCGCGGGAGTCGACCGTCACCGTTATCGCCGCCGACGCGCGACCCGTTCTTCGGCCGTCTCGTTGGTCACGAGCTCGTACAGCGTCGCCGTCCTCGTTCCGTCGGCCCCGGGCCGGAGGATCCGGCCGAGTCGCTGGGTGAACTCCCGCTCGGAGCCGCTGCCCGAGAGGATGACGCCGACGCTCGCCTCGGGCACGTCGACGCCCTCGTCGAGCACGTTCGCGGCGACGACCCGCGAGTAGGTGCCCTCGCGGAAGCGCGAGAGTATCTCCCGTCGCTCGTTCGTTCCGGTCTCGGCGGTGATCGCGGGGATCAGGAATCGCGTCGAGATCCGGTAGACGAGGTCGGTGTGGGCTGTGAAGACGATGACGCGCTCGCCGCGGTGGCGGTCGAGGATCCGCGACAGCGCCGCGAGCTTCGCGTCGGCGTTCATCATCACCTCGCGGGCGCGCTGTTTCGCCAGCAACGCCTCGCGGGCGCGCGGGTCGTTCCCGGACCGCTTCACCAGCTCCTGGTAGTCGGAGCCCGAACGGAACGTGATCCCCGCGTCGCGCACGTACTCGAGGAAGGTTCCCTGCGCCGCCTCGTAGCGCTCGCGCTCCTCGTCGGTCAGGTCGACCTCGATCCGGCGGATCTCGTAGTCTGCGAGGTGCTCGCCCGCGAGGTCGTCGGGGTCGAGGTCGTACACGACCGGGCCGATCAGCTCCTCGACCCGCTCGTGTTCCCCGTCCGGCCGCTCGAACGTCGCGGTGAGCCCGAGACGAGCCGGCGCGGCGAACAGCCGCGCGATGTCGCGAAATCCCTCGCCGCCGAGGTGGTGCGCCTCGTCGAACACGAGCAGGCCGAACCGGTCGCCCAACTCGTCGGCCCGGAGGTGCGCCGAGTCGTACGTCGAGACGGTGAGCGACTCGACGGTCTGCTCGCCCCCGCCGAGCCGTCCCACGGGAACGTCGAACGTCGAGGCGAGTTCGCGGTGCCACTGCTCCAGCAGGTCGACCGTCGGGACGACGACGAGCGTCGGCGTCCGGGCCGCCGCGATCGCCGACAGCGCGGTAACGGTCTTGCCGCTGCCGGTCGGCAGTTCGAGGACGCCGCGGCGGTCGTTCGACTCCCAGGCGTCGAGCGCCTCTCGCTGGTACTCACGGAGCGTGTAGCCCGAATCGAGCGGAGGGAGGGTTTCGAGATCGAGCACGCGGTCGTCCACGTCGCGGTCGCGGTCGCGGAGGGCGTCGCGGACCTCGCGGTAGCGGTGGGCGGGCGCACGGCGGTCGCCGGTCCGGGCGTCGGCCTCGACGCCGGGGAGGGACTCGTCGGCCGGCGCGCCCGCTACCCGGATCGTCCCGTCTTCGTAGGTGAGCGTGACCGACGACACGGGCGAGAGTGGACGCCGATCGGGCATAAGTCCGCCGTCGGAGGGTTCGGTCGAGACGAATTGGACCCAACCGGCACGCAATCGGTAGCCGTCCTGTCCGTCGGCTTTTCATCCGGGGTGAGGTATTCGCGGCCGGGACCTGACGCCGGATCGTCTCGGCACCCAGGGTCCCGAGCGGATCGATCCGAACTATGACCCGAACACCGCGACCGCACACGACGCTCGTGTTCGTCGCCGTCGTCGTCGCCGGCGGCGTCGCCGCGGTTCCCACGGTGTCCCCGACGGGGACCGCGCCCGTCGACGGCGGCGACGGCGCGACTACCGGGACGGACGTACCCGGTTCACAGCGAGCTCCGCTCGGCAGTCCTGACGCCTCCGGCCTCGGGCCGGTAGACGGCTCGGTCGTCGGCGTCGCCGACGCGCGTACGTCCGACGGCAGCGTCGACGTGCGAGCGATCGCGGTACACGCCGCGGAGACGGTCACGGATCCGACGCCCGTGGTGCTGGTCGCCGCGGGAAGCAGCCGCTTCGACGACGGATCGGACGCCCTCGATCACGAGACGCGGCGACGGATTCGGGAGGCCGTCTCCGAGCGCCCCGGGATTCATCTCGCGGGGGTCGCCTCCGCGGTCGAGGAGCCGGTCTCGACCGTCCGGTATCACACCCGCGTCCTCGAACGCGACCGAGCGATCGGGACGGAGAAGATCCGCGGCAGTAAGCGGCTGTTCCCCCCGGCGGTGGGGGATCACGACCGAACGGTTCAGGCCGCGATCGCGGACGACGCGAGCCGAAGCGTCCTGCAGTCGGTGCGTCGGCACGGGCCGGCGACCGTGAGCGAGTTGGCCGATCACCTGGACCGGGCACCGAGCACCGTCTCGCACCACCTCTGTCGGCTGGACGACGACGGGCTGGTGACCCGCGACCGGGACGGCGAACGGGTCGTGACGACGCTGACGGAGGCGGTTCGGGACGCGCTCCGGGACCGTCGGTGACCCTTTCGACGGGTCCGTCAGAACGACTTTTTCTTCGAGGGTCGTCGCGGGGATCGTGAGGAGATCATCCAACCACGCGACGTGCGACGACGTGTTCACGCTGCTGGGCGACGGGCGGCGACGGCTGACGCTGCGATACCTCGTCGACCGGACGGGATCGGGCCCGATCGACGTGGGGTACCTCGCGGCGGCTGTCGCATCGATGGAGACCGCGGATGCGATCGATCGCCTCGATGGCGACGCCGGTCGGGGGGCCACTCGCGACCCAGACGCCCCTTGCGACTATGACGTCCCTCGCGACTATGACGCCCCACTCGACCCGCCGGCAGTCGAGCGGGTGTCGATCTCGCTGGCCCACGTCCACCTCCCGAAGCTGGCGGACGCCGGCGTCGTGGAGTACGACGCCGACGCCCGGACCGTCGAGTTCTCGGGGATCGAAGGCGAGACGATCGAGTCGCTCAGGCGGGTGGAGCGGCTGGCCGGGAAGCTCGCCGGAATCGAGGACCGGACGCCCGCGTCCGGATGAGCGATCGGGGTTCCGACGGCGGTCCGCCGGCGCTAGAGGACGTGCCGGTCATCGACGACGTCGTGCTCAGGTACGCCACCGAGGAGGACGCGTACCGGGCGTCGTTCGACCCGGGCCTCCTGCCGCCGAGCGTGTTCGTCCCGCTCGCCGTCGGGGAGCTACGCGGGGACGGCTCCGACAGCGTACCGGTGCTCCACGGGTCGCTCGACCCCTCCGCGCTCGACAGGCTGTGTGCGGGTGAGACGGTCGTCGAGTTCACGTACGCCGGGTACCGGGTCAGGCTGGACGGGCGCGGTGAAGTGCTGATTCGGGAACTCGACCGCTGAGCGCTCCCGATCGGGGGTGGCGATCCCCCGCCCGCGCCGTGCGGTCGCGCCTCCCCGGATCGGAAGCCGGCGATCACCGCCCGGCCAGGACCGCGTTGATCACGGCACCCGCGATCAGGAGGAACGACCCGACGTACAGCCACGTGACGACGAGGACGACCGCCCCGAGCAGCCCCGGGAGCGCGCCCCCTCCGGACGCGCCGACGTAGCGGCCGAACCCGACGTACAGGGCCGTCCACCCCACCGCTGCGACCGCCGCTCCGGGAAGCGTCTCGCGGACGCCGACCCGTACATCTGGGAGGACGTAGTACGCCGGCGACAGCAGGCCGACGAGCAGCGCGACCCGGAGGAGGGCACGGACGAGGCCGGTCACGGGATCGGCGGTCACCAGCAGTTCGACCGCGACGACGCCCGTGACCGCCGAGAGGACGCTCGCGAGCGCGAGGACCGCGTCGCGGAGGTGTCCCGGGACCCCGCCGCGCTCCTCGGTTCGGTACACCCGGGCAAACGCGCGGTCGAGGCCGCGAAACAGCCGGGTGGCCCCCCACGACAGGACGACCGCGCCGACGGCCGTCGTGCGCGCGCGGCCGCCGACGCCGGTGAGCACGCCCCGGACCGCCTCTCGGCCCGCGGGCGAGAGCGCGTCACCGAGCGTCGCGACCGCGCGGTCGGCGACCGTCTCGCCGGCGACCGCGGTCACCGCGAGCGCGACGAGCGCCGAGAGCGGGACAAGCGAGACGAGCGCGTAGTACGCGACGGCCGCCGCGAGGAACCCGATCCCCGCGTTCCGGGCGCGGGCGACGACCGCGCGAACCCCGGCGATCGCGTCGTCTCCCGAGACTCTCACGGTCGATCGGTGGCCCCACGCGTGCCGGTCGGCGTCTCGGTGCGAACTCCGGAAACCATCGGAACGTGTCCGAAACACGCCCGCGGGTCGGTTGGTTATGTCCGACGTGGCGACGGGTTATCGTCGTCGTACCCGAGCGCGCGGCCGGGGCGGCGGGGGAGACGGCGACGTTCGGCGGCCGCACTCGGGGGCGTCCGCAAGCCACACAAGCGACACCGGCGGATCACCCGATGTGAGTGACGATCAGGATATCGACGGTGGTACCGACGTTGACGCCGACGGCGACGCGAGCCGCGACGCCGACGGGGCGACCGCGATCGATGAATCGACCGCGACCGACGAGGAGTCCGCGACCAACGAGGAGTCCGCGACTGAGGATGCGGTCTCGGAATTTCTCTCGGCCGCGGCGGACGTGTACGACGACTACGATCGCGGCTACGTCGACGCCGACGCGGCGCTGTCGGTGTTGGACGACCGGATCGACGACCTCAGAACGAGCGTCGAGACGGGGGAAGGACGCGACGAGGAGTGATCCCAACGCGGATCCGCAATCCGTATCTCCGCGCGACCGCTTCGGGTAGGTATGAGCGAAGAGGCCGACGCCGGACGCGACGACTCGGAGGACGCGAGCGACGCCGCCGGCGATGCGCCGGCAGGTACCGAGGCCGAGTCGACCGACCGCGACGGCGACGACGTGATCGAGACCGCGCTGGCCGACGAGGTGGCACGGTACGACGACGCGCTGGCGGCCGATGTCGCGGCCCTCGAGCGCGAGGCCGTCGAGTCAGCCGAACGCGTCGAGGAGCTGGAGTCGAGCCTCCGGCGGACGAAGGCGGACTTCCAGAACTACAAGAAGCGCGCCAAGAAGCGTCAGGAGCAGGAGAAGGCGCGGGCGACCGAGTCGCTCGTCGGCCGGCTGACCGAGGTCCGGGACAACCTCGTGCGCGCGCTCGACCAAGACGAGGACGCCGACATCCGTCCGGGCGTCGAGTCCACGCTGGAGACGTTCGATCGCGTCCTCGCCGAGGAGAACGTGGAGATCATCGACCCCGAACCGGGTCAGGTGGTCGACCCGGAGCGCCACGAGGTGATGATGCGCGTCGACTCCGACCGACCCGAGGGCACCGTCGTCGACGTGTTCAAGCAGGGGTACGAGATGGCCGACAGGGTGATCGAGGCCGCGCAGATCACCGTCAGCGACGGGGAATAGCCGGAGCGGCGTGGAGGTGTCGAAGCGGCGTGAAGACATCGGAGCGGTGTGGAGACATCGGAGCGGCGTGAGGAAGCCGACCGGTCGGCTGGATCCGCACTTCGTGATAAGCGTTGCCACTCGCCCGACTAACGGTTCTGGATAATCGCAAGACAGCGGCGATTCGTCCGCGGACCGCGGTACGCCCTGTCTAGTAACGTTTAACGGACTCGCGGCGCTATTCGTGAGCAAGATGGCGACCAACAAGATCCTCGGGATCGACCTCGGGACCACGAACTCCGCGTTCGCGGTGATGGAGGGCGACGACCCAGAGATCATCGTGAACGGCGAGGGCGACCGAACGACGCCGTCCGTCGTCGCGTTCACCGACGACGGCGAGCGACTCGTCGGCAAGCCGGCGAAGAACCAGGCCGTCCAGAACCCCGACCGCACGATCCAGTCGATCAAGCGGCACATGGGCGAGGAGGACTACTCCGTCGATATCGACGGCGAGGACTACACGCCCCAGCAGATCTCGGCGATGATCCTCCAGAAGATCAAGCGCGACGCCGAGGAGTACCTCGGCGACGACGTGGAGAAGGCGGTCATCACGGTCCCCGCGTACTTCAACGACAAGCAGCGCCAGGCGACGAAGGACGCCGGCGAGATCGCCGGCTTCGAGGTCGAGCGCATCGTCAACGAGCCGACCGCCGCCTCGATGGCGTACGGCCTCGACGACGAGTCCGACCAGACGGTGATGGTGTACGACCTCGGGGGCGGCACCTTCGACGTGTCCGTCCTCGACCTGGGCGGCGGCGTCTACGAGGTCGTCGCCACGAACGGGGACAACGACCTCGGCGGCGACGACTGGGACGAGGCGATCATCGACCACCTCGCCGAGGAGTTCGAGAACGAGCACGGCATCGATCTGCGCGAGGACCGCCAGGCGCTCCAGCGCCTGAAGGACGCCGCCGAGGAGGCGAAGATCGAGCTGTCGAGCCGGAAGCAGGCCAGCGTGAACCTCCCGTTCATCACGGCGACCGACTCCGGCCCGGTCCACCTCGAGACCGAGATCACCCGCGCGACGTTCGAGAGCCTCACGGAGGACCTCATCGAGCGCACAGTCGGCCCGACCGAGCAGGCGCTGTCGGACGCCGGCTACGACGCCGACGACATCGACGAGGTCATCCTCGTCGGCGGGTCCACGCGAATGCCGCAGGTGCAGGACAAAGTCGAGGAGATCCTCGGCACCGAGCCGAAGAAGAACGTCAACCCCGACGAGGCGGTCGCGCTGGGCGCGGCGATCCAGGGCGGCGTGCTCTCGGGCGACGTCGACGACCTCGTCCTGCTCGACGTGACGCCCCTGTCGCTGGGGATCGAGGTGAAGGGCGGCCTCTTCGAGCGCCTCATCGAGAAGAACACGACCATCCCGACCGAGGAGTCGAAGATCTTCACGACCGCGGCCGCGAACCAGACCTCGGTGCAGGTGCGTGTCTTCCAGGGCGAGCGCGAGATCGCCGAGGAGAACGAACTGCTCGGCGAGTTCCAGCTCACCGGCATCCCGCCGGCCCCGGCGGGCACCCCGCAGATCGAGGTGTCGTTCAACATCGACGAGAACGGCATCGTGAACGTCGAGGCCGAGGACAAGGGCTCGGGCAACGCCGAGTCGATCACGATCGAGGGCGGCGCGGGCCTCTCCGACGAGGAGATCGAGCGCATGCAGGAGGAGGCCGAGCAGCACGCCGAGGAGGACGAGGAGCGTCGCCGTCGCATCGAGGCCCGCAACGAGGCCGAGAGCGCGGTCCAGCGCGCCGAGACGCTCCTCGAGGAGAACGAGGAGGAGGTCGACGACGACCTCGAGTCCGACATCCGCGAGGAGATCGAGGCGCTGGAGGAGGTGCTCGCCGACGAGGACGCCGACACCGACGAGATCGAGGACGCCACCGAGAGCCTCTCGGAGGCGCTCCAGGAGATCGGCAAGCAGATGTACCAGCAGCAGGCCCAGGCCGGCCCCGGCGGCGCGGGCGGCCCCGAGGGGGCCGCGGGCGCGGGCCCCGGCGGCATGGGCGGTATGGGCGGTCAGGGCCCCGGTGCGGGTGCTGCCGCCGACGGCGACGACGAGGAGTACGTCGACGCCGACTTCGAGGACGTTGACGACGACGAGGACTCGTAGAGTCCGAGGAGTCGTCAACTCGGAAGACGAGCGAAGCGAGTCTTCCGTAGTTTCGAACCCCGAGCGGAGCGAGGGGTTCGAAGTGGACGAGAACGGCGACGAGTAGTCGCCGTTCTCGTCTGCCCACGAGAGCGAAGTTCTCGTGAACGTCGAGGACGACGAGGAGGACTCGTAGAGTCAGAGAAGTCGTCCAGTCGACGGAGGAGCGAGACGAGTCCGTCGTAGTTTCGGAAACTCCACAGGTCGCAGCCGACAGAACG
Source organism: Halobaculum sp. CBA1158 (assembly GCF_021431925.1). NCBI lineage: Archaea > Methanobacteriati > Methanobacteriota > Halobacteria > Halobacteriales > Haloferacaceae > Halobaculum > Halobaculum sp. CBA1158. Next base: position 1,981,787 of record NZ_CP090371.1, read on the forward strand.
CTTATTCGAGCGGTGCGCGAAGACGAGGTATGGCGAGTGCGACACGCGACGCTTCCGACGGGGAAGGCGTCGAGTTCATTCACGAGGATGACGGCTCGATAACGGCGAGAGACATCGAGACCGCTGTCGCGTCCTTCGGTGAGACGAAAGCGGAAGCCCTCCGGATGCTCGCGGAGGCGATCGAACTTCACGAAGGCGGCGGCGAACCCGTCACCGAGGAGGACCTCGAAGACACGGAGCCCGGTGACAAGGAGCTTCCCGAATTCATGCGGTGAATGGCCCGGACGAACTTCTCCGGACGCGAGATCGCGTCTGTCCTCCCGGTTTCGGGTACGAGCGTGTCGGTCGTGTCGGCAGTCACCTGAAAATGCGGTACGAGTCACCAGATACGGACGAAGTTCGGATCGTGACCGTTCCCATCGCGTCGGAAGACGAGATCCCGACCGGAACGCTGCAGTCGATCGCTGACCAGTGCGGGGCCGAGGACTTCCACGCGTGGTGTGAGTGGATCGACGAGCATCGGTGACTGTCGGCTAGACATCGGCTTGTCGAGCCGACATACTCGAATCGGCTCTGTTGAGATCAAAGGAAAATGTATTCAGCGATCTATTGCCGTTTGTTTCGCCGACAAACGCCTGTGTTGTCTGATAGAAAGATGCGGAATATTGAGTTATGATCTGTGGACAAGATCAACATTCATTGCTTGTCGAGTGTTTGACTCTCTAAAGATACAATGGGGAAAGTACGAAATCGGACACAGGCTGCACTTCGCGAATTTGCAACTGACTCTCTTGATGAGGAACGACTCAAACAGAAGTTGCGACGTGTTGAACGGACCACGTCCGGAGCTAATCCACACAATATCGGAATGGCCACGTTCGAGTTCACGAACAGGGGTGTAATTGACGAGAAGATCGAACAAGAAATCAAGCAAGTGCTTGCGGACACATTCCCAGATCACGAACTCCCGGGAGCGTTCCCCGAAGACTAAGACGGTAAGTAGCAATTGGAATGATTTTGCAGGCGTTTTTGTATAGATCCAGTAGTGGCGTGAATTACATGGCCTACATTCAGCACGAATGCTAAATCCTACCACCAGATGAGGATTTCAACAAAGCCGAAGTGGGGGACGCGCGTTCAGTTCTCGCGGCAGCGGTCACCGGAGTCCGACCGATCCGATGGGTCCTCCCGCGAGCCACGCGATTCAAATAGCACGAGCGTTCAACCAACAACCAACGAATGAGCGAGGACTTCTACGACGTGCTCGGAGTCTCGCGGGACGCCTCCGAGGAGGAGATCAAGCAGGCGTACCGCCAGAAGGCCACCGAGTACCATCCCGACGTCAGCGACGAACCCGACGCCGAGGAGAAGTTCAAGAAGGTCAAGAAGGCCAAGGAGGTCCTCACCGACGAGGAGCAGCGCGAGGCGTACGACCGGATGGGTCACGACCAGTTCGAACAGGCCGAGAAGCGCGGCGGGTTCGAGGACAGTGCCGGCGGCGCGGGCGGCATGGGGGGCGGTCCGTTCGGTGGCGGCGGCATGGGCGGCGGTATGGGCGGGGGCGGCGGCATGGGCGGCCTCGGCGACATCTTCGAGGAGTTCTTCGGCGGCGGGGGCGGCGGCCGCGGCGGCCCGCGCCCCGGGAAGGACCTCCGGACCAACCTCGATATCACCCTGCAGGAGGCCCACGACGGCGTCACCAAGCAGTTCTCCGTCGCGCGCCCGACCCGGTGTGAGGAGTGCGGCGGCGAGGGCCACCCCGAGGACGCCGACGTGCGGACGTGTCCGCAATGCGACGGCCGTGGGCAGGTCCGACAGGTGCAGCAGACGCCGCTCGGCCGCGTCCAGCAGACCGGCACGTGTCCGCGGTGTGAGGGCGAGGGCGAACTGTACTCCGAGGACTGCGTCGCCTGCGACGGCTCCGGGATCACCCGCGAGGAGACCACGCTGACGGTCGACGTGCCCGCGGGGATCCAGGACGGCCAGACCCTCCGGATGGACGGCGAGGGCGCGCCCGGCGAGCCCGGCGCTCGCGACGGCGACCTCCTCATCGAGGTGCGCGTCGAGGGCGACGACCGCTTCGAGCGCGACGGTGCCGACCTCCACCTCACCGAGCCCGTCTCGTTCCCGCAGGCCGTCTTCGGCGACACGATTCAGCTGGAGACGCTCGACGGCAGCGTCGAGTTCGAGGTGCCGGCGGGCACCCAAAGCGGCGAGACGTTCCGCCTGAAGGGGAAAGGGATGCCTCGCCTCCGGCGGCGCGGCGACGGCGACCTCTACGTCCAGGTGCAGGTCGTCACGCCCGACGACCTCACGAGCGAGCAGCGCGAGGCGCTCAAGGAGTTCGCGGAGGCCGGCGGCGAGGAGATCGACGTGAGCGAGGGCTTCTTCGAGAAGATCAAGAACTCGCTGTAGGCGGGGACGGCGGCGGACTTCAACTCACCGTCGCGGTCAGGACAACTGCGCAGCCAAGTCCGCCTCGGTAATGATCCCGGCGGCGTCGCCGCCGTCGGTGACGACGACGGCCTTGTAGTGCTCCAGGAGGTTCCGGATCTCGTCGACGGTCGCGTCCGGGCTCACCGGCGGGAACGACTCCGACATCACCTCGCTGACGGGGAGTTCGGCGGCGTTCTCGCCGGCCTGGTTCACGTCCGAAAACGAGATCGACCCCACGGGCGTGCCGTTCTGGATCACCGGGAGCTGTGAGTACGCCTCTCCCTCCATCAGTTCGACGGCCTCTCGGACCGACTGGTCGGGGGCGACGCTGATCACGTCCTCGTGCATGATGTCGCGGGCGCGAACCACGTCGCCCTCGACCTCCTCGAGCGCCTCGACGATCCGCCGGAGCGTCGACAGCCGCGGGTCCACGTCGCCGCCCTCGATCCGGGCGATCAGCGGCTGTGATACGTCCGCGCGATCGGCCAAGGCACTCTGGGTGAGATCCAGCGCGGTCCGCCGCTCGCGCAAGTCCTGTGGCGTCGGGAGTTCCATACCTCGTGATTACCCGAGGTAATTAAAAAGCGTTCGGTCGCTCCGAGGCGACAGGGAGTTACTCGTCGTCGTCCTCGTCGGACTCGGTCTCGATCACGTCGATCACGTCCAGCGGCACGTCGCGGAGTGCGCCGCCGATCTCGCTTTTGGCGATCCTGGTGGCGTGCTCTTCGCTGTCGGCGTTGAACACGTCGATCTCCAGCATGAGGCCGACGAGCGCCGTCGAGGCGGCGATGAACGCCGAGTCGAACGGCTCCCCGCAGGCGGGACACGGCGTCGCGCCGACCTCCACGTCGACGTACTCCTTGTCCGCCTCGTTCAGGCGGCGACCCGCCTCGCTGACCGCGACGCCGATAGCGTCGTCGATCGCTTCCACGTCTCGCACCAACCAGGCCGCCTCCAGCGCGACGAGATAGTTGCTCACAGCACACCTCCCGGTCGTGCGGACAATAACTCGTTGATTCGATCCGGGAGCGTCGTCGGTGACCGACTGTGTCTCATTACGTCCGAACGATATCGCGGGACCCCGTTCAATGTTGTCACTCGTGGGCCGCGGCCGCCGCGATGGGAACGCGCACCCGACCCGCGGGTTCGCCATAAGTTATGCCGAACCCCCGCGTCCGCGCGTCGAAACGTTCGGTTCTCACGAGACGGTAGCCGGCTGCGAGCGAATTCGTCTGTGATCGCCGGAGATCGCAAGACTGCGACCGTGTCACCGAAGCCGCGGGAGCCGATACTCTTATTACCGGGAGCGGCGGCACGACGTGATACCGGTATGACCCACGCCGTTCGAGCCGCCCGCCGCGCCGGCGTCCACGCGCTCCACCACCTGACCGTGCTGACGGGGATCCTCGCGTTCCCCCTCGTGTTACTCACTCGCAAGGCGGGAGTTCGACTCCCGATGGGATCGATCGTCTCGCGGATTCACGATGCCTACGAGCGCGTCGTGGACGCCGCCAACGAGTGAGGGACCGACGCCCGATGACGCCCGATGACGACTAACGACACCTGACGACATCCGAGGGAGCCGGACTGCGTGCGGCGACGGTCGCCTCCGACCCTCGTCGCCCGCGGCGTTCATTTTTCGCCACGGAACCGCGACGGCAACGACGTCCGGAGTGACCGCGACAGCGACGCCGAGACCGGTAGATAGCGCCGTCGTTCGCGAGTTCCTGAAAGGGTGCATTTATCAGCGGCGCGGCCCAACCGAACGTCAATGCGACCATCTAGTGACCTCGCGGGAGCCGACAACGATCTCGCCGACGAGACCGTGTTCGGGCCGGAGCTCGGGGAGTTCCCCAACGCCGACGAGCGCCGCTCACAGGCGACCGGCGAGGGCGAGATGAAGACCGGGACGACGACCGTCGGCCTGCGGACCGAGGACGGCGTCGTGCTCGCGACCGACATGCGCGCCTCGCTGGGCCGGATGGTGTCCTCGAAGGACGTTCAGAAGGTCGAGCAGATCCACCCGACGGGCGCGCTCACCATCGCCGGATCTGTGTCGGCCGCACAGAACCTCATCCAGACGCTGAAGGCCGAGACGAACCTCTACGAGGCCCGTCGCGGCAAGGACATGAGCATGCGCGCGCTGTCGACGCTCACCGGGAACCTCCTGCGCTCGGGCGCGTTCTTCATCGTCCAGCCGATCCTGGGCGGCGTCGACGAGGAGGGCGCACACATCTACTCCATCGACGCCGCCGGCGGGATGACCGAGGAGGAGTACACGGTCACCGGCTCCGGCTCCCAGTTCGCTCTCGGGGTGCTCGAACAGGAGTACGACGCGGAGCTCTCGCTGGACGACGCAAAGCGCGTCGCCGCCCGCGCGATCAAGTCGGCCGTCGAGCGCGACACCGCTTCCGGCAACGGGATCAACGTCGCCGTGGTCACCGACGAGGGCGTCGAGATCACGAAAGAGAAAGACATCGACGCGCTGCTGGAGTAGTTCGGCGCGGTTTCGGCTCCCGTCGACTCCTGGACCGTCGACGTTCGCGGGACGCCGATCCCCGGGTCGCGTCCCCCACTCCGTACCTCGCCCCTGAGGCTCGATACCTCTCCCTCCAGGCTCTGTACCCCATCCACCCTCCCGCGGCAGCGACGACGTTTTACTCGGAGACTCTGTAGCCGTCGGTCATGACCACGGGGACGACGATCGCGTCGCTCGCGGACGTTCCGGAGTCGGGATCGCTGTTGTTCACCGTCGCCGACGGCCACGCCGAGGACCGAGAGGCGATCTTAGTCAGGTGCGATGAGGAACCCGGCGTGCGAGCGTGGATCAACACCTGTCCCCACGAGTACCAGCGCCTCGACCGCGGACGCGGCGCGGCGATGCGCGACGGGGAGATCATCTGTCCCAAGCACGGCTCCATGTTCGACGCCTGCTCGGGCGAGTGCGACAACGGCGAGGCCGCCGGCACGACCCTGCCGTCGGTGAGCGTCGCCGTCGAAGACGGGGAGGTGCTGCTCGCGGACGACGACTACACCTTCCGACACGAGGGGGGAATCGACGACGACGGCCCGAGTTCGACCTCGCACATCGGCTTCTGACGGTCGGCGGCGACGGCGACCCTGCCGAGGGCGTCGCGAACGACGGCCGCGATGGCGACCCTACAGGGGGCGTCGCGAACGGCGGCCGCGACGACGCCCGGGACGCGCTCGGCGCTATCGGTCCGTCCCGACCCAGTCGGCGAGCGTGCCGTCGAACAGCGTCGCGGACTGCTCGCGGATGTACGTCCGCTGCATCCCGGCGATCGCCTCCCCGAAGTCGTCGCCGGCGTCGAGGCGATCGCGAACGCGCTCGCGCTTCCAGCCGGCGGGCGTCACGCCCGTCTCGGCCCGCCAGCGGAGGGGCTCGAGGTAGGACCGGGCCGTCGACTCGTCGAGGCCGGCGTCCTCCAGGCCGGCGGTCGCGTGCGAGAGCAGGTCGTCGAAGACGACGTCGCGGTCGGCGGTCTCGACGCCGTCGGTGGTGACCCACGAGAGATCGGCGTCGATCCCGTCGCGGACGGCCGCATAGAAGTTCTCCTCGGCGGTCTCCCACGCGAGGTCGGCGACCGGGTGGTGTCGTCGCGGGAGGCTCTCCATCAGGCCGGCGAACGCCGCGAGGAAGGCGATCGAGTCGCGAACCGTCGGCTGGGCGGCGATCGGGCGGAACTCGATGCGGGCGTTGGCCGCCGAGCGCGTCGCGCCGTCGAACACCGGGCGGACCCACCGCCAGTAGGTGCCGTGCTTGCGACGCAGCGTGGCGAAGGCGTCGTCGAAGCGGTCCCCCGTCTCGACGGACATCGGAACGATCGTCGGATCGCCGGCGACGCGGTCGACCGCCTCCCCGACGGAGTCGAGGTCCGCGGGGAACCGAACCTTCTCCGCGTCCTCCTCGTTCATCACCGACTCGAAGACGGCGACGCGGTTCTCGTCCCAACCGTCGGCCAGGATCGCCTCGGGGGTCGCGTCGTCCGCGTACGCGTCCGCCGGAAAGAACGGGGAGTTGACTCCAAGCGCCAGCAGGGGACCCGCGACGCGCGCCGCGAGGTCGTGATAGACGGGGATGTCGTCGGCGTCGGCGACCTGGTAGTGCGGCTGGATCGACGTGATGAGGCTCTCGGGGAGCACCGTGTCCGCCGAGAGGTCGACGTGCGGCGCGTCGACGACGAAGGCGTCGGCGTCGGCGCTGTTGGCCATCGCGTGATACCGGACGGCGTCGCTCATGTTGGTCGCGACGCGGACGCCGTCGATGTCGACGGAGTCTCGGAGGTACTCGCGGGCGGTCTCGCCGACCGGGGGGATCGTCCACATCCCGTCGGAGACGAGCCGCATCCCCTCGGCTTGCGTCGTGTCCTGGGCCGCCGACAGCTGCGCGCGCACCTCGGACGCCTGGGCGGCCAGGCCGTCGGCGTTGAGCGGCTGTGGGCTCGTCGTCATCTCGGCGTTGTGCAGGCCCAACTCCTTCTCGAAGCCGATGAGCTCCAGCAGGCGTCTGGGGACCCGACTGAGGTGGTACGCGTCGCCGTCGACGGGGTCGCCCGCCAGGAGGTCCCCCTCGCGCCACCGGCCCTCCGAGACGGCGTAGAACTCGTACTCCAGCCCGACGATCGACTGGTGGTTGTCGAAGGTGCCGTCGCGAAGCTCCGTCTTCACGGTCTCGGCGTCGGCCTCGGCGCGACGGCGGAACGCCTCGGCGTCCGTCGACAACACCGCCTCGACCCGCTCGGCCAGATCCACGTCGCCGTCTGCCATACCGACCGCGACTCGCGCGGCGACCTTCAAGCCGTCGGGGTCGACTCTCGGTATCAGAATCAGTATAGAGAAGCAAAGTTTATGAAATAGATTCGCCAGTCCGGGCGTATGGAGACCCTGGGGCTCGTGCAGGCGGGTGCCTGTCCGTTCCGTGGTCGGGGGCCGGCTGTGGATCGCTACGCGACCGCGTTCTTCACGAAGAAGGCGGAGCTCGCGGATCTGGTGTGTGACGAGTGGGTCGTCCTCTCCGAGCGCAACGGCGTGATCGACCCGGATGCGGAAGTCGAGGGGGTCGACCGCGAGTTCACCGAGTTGGAGCCGGCCGAACGGGCCCGCTGGGCGACGGACGTGGTGGCGGAGGTGAGTTCGCGCGTCCGCAAGAACGAGTTCGATCGGGTGGTCGTCTTCGCCGACCGTCCCGTTCGGACGGCGCTGAAGGACCGCGGGGGACTGTTGAGCCGGGTCGCCGCCGCGGGGGCGGACACCGTCGAGCCGCTGTCCGGCATCGGCGGACGCGACCGTCAGGAGCGCTGGCTCGACGAACAGCTCGCGATTCGCCGGGAGGCGGCCGACCCGGCGGCCGACGACATCGACGCGGACCTGGACGAGTTGTCCTGAACGGGGCCGTCCGAATCGAGGAGTTCCAGTCGGGCGGTCCGACCGGTTCGCCCGCCCCGAGTCGTCGGAGTTATTCTCGCTGACGGACTCCGTCCGAGTATGGAGTTCGCGACGTTCGCCGAGCGGGCCGACGCGATGGCCGAGGAGGAGGGCGACCTCGCGACCGTGGGGCTCGTCGCCGACGCGCTGTCGGCCGCCGGCGACGACCTCGCGGTTGTCGCGCGCTTTCTCCGCGGCGAGGTGTTCGCCGGATGGGACGGCCGCACCCTCTCGGTCGGACCGTCTCTGTGTCACGAGGCGCTCGCCCGGGCCGCCGGCGCGAACGTCGACGCCGAGGAGATCGAGGATCGACTCGCCGAGACCGGCGAGATCGGCGCGGTCGCCGCCGGGTTGGACCTGGGCGGGCAGACCGGGCTCGGGGCCTTCGGCGGCGGCGCTGGGGGCGCAGACGGCGGTCTCACCGTTCGGGAGGTGTACGACGACCTCGTCGCGGTCGCGGCCGCCACCGGGGACGGGAGCGAGTCGTTCCGCAGGGACACGCTGTTCGGACTGTTCACGAGCGCGAGCCCGGTCGAGGCGGCGTACCTCGCGCGGCTCGTCCTCGGAGAGATGCGCGTCGGCGTCGGCTCCGGGACGCTCCGGGACGCCACCGCCGAGGCGTTCCTCGAGGCCGACGTGACGACGCCGACCGACGAGCGCGCCGAGAACGACCGGACCGAGGCGCTCGTCGGCGTCGTCGAGCGCGCGCTCCAGGTGACGAACGACCACGGTCGGGTCGCCGAGATCGCACGCGACGAGGGCGAGGCCGGCCTGCGGTCGGTGTCGCTCACCGTGGGGCGACCGGTTCGGTCGATGCTCGCGCAGGCCGGCACGGTCGCCGACGCGCTCGAGGCGTGGGACCGGGCTGCCGTCGAGACGAAGTACGACGGCGCGCGCGTCCAGATCCACTACCGAGACCCGGACCGCGACGACGCGACGCCGAGTCGCGAGCCCGGACGCGACGCGGACGCCGGCGGCGACGGGCCTGTGTCGATCTACTCGCGAAACATGGAGGACGTGACCGCGGCGCTGCCGGAACTGGTCGAACACGTCCGCGAACACGCCGCGCCGCCGGTCATCCTCGACGGCGAGGCCGTCGCCGTCGACGACGACGGGGAGCCGCTCCCGTTCCAGGAGATACTCCGGCGCTTTCGGCGGAAACACGACGTCGACAGGATGCGCGAGGAGGTCCGGGTCGAGCTTCGCGCGTTCGACTGCCTGCACGCCGACGGCGACGACCTCCTCGATGCGCCGCTGTCGGAGCGCCGCGACCGCCTCCGCGACGCGCTCGACGCCGGCGTCTCGGAGCTGTTGGTGTCCGACGATCCCGACGAGATAGCCGCGTTCGAGGCGGACGCCCTGGAGGCGGGCCACGAGGGCGTGATGCTGAAACGCCCGGAGTCGACGTACGACCCGGGTGACCGCGGCCGCAGTTGGCTCAAGCGCAAGCCCGACGTGGAGACGCTCGACCTCGTGGTCACCGGCGCGGAGTGGGGGGAAGGCCGGCGGGCGGAGCTGTTCGGGACGTTCGAGGTGGCGGTCCGCCTCGACCGGTCGGCCCCGAACGCCGACGCCGCAGGCGACGGCGTCGGTGACGCCGCAGGCGACGACGGGGCGACGCCCGACGGCTACGCGACGGTCGGGCGGGTCGCCACCGGAATAACCGACGAGCGGCTGGCGGAACTGACCGATCTGCTGGAACCGCACGTGCGCTCGGAGTCGGGGCAGACCGTGCGGTTCGCTCCCGAAGTCGTGTTCGAGGTGGGCTACGAGGAGATACAGACCTCCCCCACCTACGACTCGGGGTACGCGCTCCGGTTCCCGCGGTTCGTCGCCGCCCGCGAGGACAAGTCCCCGGCCGACGCCGACTCGCTGAACCGGGTCGAGCGCCTCGCCGATGAGAACGGAACGAACTGATCGGCGGGAAGCGATCGGCGGAGAACGAACGGCGGCGACGAAGTGACAAGACACTAGCCGTGGGGGGCCCTGCGGCCGACATGGACACACGCCGGACCGTCGCCGAGTACCCGCTTCAGGTGCTGCTCGGCGTCGCGTTCCTCGTCGCGCTCGTCGCCACCGCGCTCGTCGCCGCGACCGGCGAGTCGCTCGCGCTGACGCTCCGACTCGCCGCGCTCACGACCGTCCTGTTCGCGTTCGCCGGGGGGCTGTCGGCCGGCCCGCTCGCGGAGCGATACTTATAGACGGTCGCCGGCCGCACGTCCGTCCGTGACTGTCAGACACGACGACCTTCGGGTCACGTGGTACGGCTACGCCACCGCGCGCGTCGAGAGCGAGGACGGCACGGTCGTCTACACGGACCCCGGCCGCTACGGCGTGCTCGACGGGGAGTGGACGCCGCCGGGCGGCGGCAACCCGAAAGCGGCCGCCCATCCCCGAGCCACGGACCACCGGCCGATGGACGCCGACCTCGTGCTCGTCACCCACGACCACCACTACGACTCCGAGGGGATCGAGCGCGTCGCCGACGACGACGCCACCGTCGTCGTCTACGAGGGCGTCGACGCCGCCGGCATCGACCGCGACGTGAAGCCCGTCGACGAACTGCCGTTCGAGGTCGTCCGGATCGGCGAGGAGGATCACGTCGCCGTCGACGGCGTCGGCGACGTGTGGTCTGTGCCCGCCTACAACGACCCCGACGGCCCGCACGCGGACGACGACGGCTCGGTCCCGCACCCCCGCGGCCTCGGCGTCGGCTACCGCTTCACCGTCGGCGAGGACGACACCTCGGCGTTCTGGCCGGGCGACTCCGACGCGCTCGACGCCTTCGCCGAGATCGACGCCTCGCTGTTCCTCGCAAACATCTCCGGGTCGGTCTGCATGAGCGCCGCCGAGGCGGCCGACCTCGCAGCGCGGATGGATCCGGACCTGGTCGTCCCGATCCACTACAACACGCAGTCGTTCCTGGAGGCCGACTCGGGGTCGTTCGCCAGCGACGTGGCGCGTCGATCGATCCCGGTCGCGCTGGACGAGTCGGCCGAGTAAGCCCCCGCGGGACTCGACTCCGACCGTCGGTCGCGACGCCCGAGACGCGGCCGGATACCGATCGGAGGGTCCCCGGACGCGCAAGCTACTTCCTTGCCCGCCGGTGACGTATCGACGACATGCCCTCCCGTTCGTCCGCCCCCTCGGCGTGTCCCGCCTGTGGCACCAGCCTGGGGGCCGCGGACCGCTTCTGTTCGTCGTGCGGTCGGGCCGTCGGGAGGGACGATCCGGCGGCCGACGGGCGGCCCGGCCCGGAGGACCGCGCGTGGCTGGACCGCCGTGTCGCCGACCTCCGCGCCGAGGGCTGGGACCCCGTCGCAGACGACGGGGACCGGGTGGTCCTCCGCGACCGCGGAGTCGGCAGCCTCCCGGTGCACGCGGCGTTGCTGGTGTTCACCGGCGGGATCGGGAACCTCGTGTACGCGCTGTACCGCTACACGTCGGGCGCGCCGCGGCTGATCGTCGACGCCGACGGCACGGAGCGCCGGCCCGACGAGCGCGACACCGACCTCCGGTCGGTCGCGACCGCGCTCGTCGCCGGGACGCTGGCGTTCTCCGCGGTCGTCATGGTCGGCGTCGCCGTGCTCGCGAGCCTCTCGGAGGCCGCGCTCGCGGCCGGCGGGCTGGCGATCGTCGCGCTGGCGCTCGCGGCGGCGACGGCTATCCCGTCGATCGCCCGCGACGGCCGCGAGTCGATCACGACGTTCGGGCGACGACGGACCGTCGACCGCGACCGCGTCCGCAACCCGCCGGACCCGTGTGCCGCCTGCGGCAGCCGGGTGTTCCGCGGCGAGCACCGACGGTACGCCGAGCGACTGTACATCGCGGGGGTCCCGGTTCGGACCGCGTCCTCGGGCGCGAACACCTACTGCGCGTCGTGTGCCGACGAGGCCGGCGACCCCGCGGGCGACGACGTGGCGGCGGAGCCGTCGCGGGTCCGCGACGCGGCCGACGACGCCGGCGGACGCGAACGGAGTCGAGAGCGATCGAGGGAGTGATCGCCGCAGAACGGTGCTGGCGGGGCGACGACTCAGAGGACGCCCATCTCCCCGAGGCGGTCGGGGAGGTAGGTGTCGGTGACGAAGTCGAGACCCTGGGCCGCGAGCGCCTGCTGTTCGGCCTTCTTTCCGATGTCGAGCTGCAGCTCGATCTGCTCCTCCCAGAAGTCGGTCTGGAAGCGCGGGTCGTCCAGTTCGGACTCCAGCGCGTTCACGTCGGAGTCCGCCAGCGGGTCCGTCGGCAGGTCGTAGTCGACGATGTCCTGCGGGCGGATGCCGACGTACTCGGCCTCCGGCGTCGCCAGGTACTCAGAGAGGTGCGCCGACTTGATCGACCCGTAGGCCACGGAGCCGAAGATGCGGTACGACCAGGGGTCGCCGTCGGTGAACACCACGACCGGGAGGTCGAGTTCGTCGTGCAGGCGCTTGGTGATCCGGCGAGTTGCGCGCGCGGGCTGGCCCTTGAGGTGGACGACGAGGCAGTTGTAGTCGGTGTCGAAGCCGTTCTCGACGAGCCGGTCGCGCATGCCGCCGGTCTCGACGCACAGCACGAAGTCGATGTCGTGATCGAGGAACTGGATCGTGTCGGGGTTGTTCGGGATCTGGTAGCCGCCCTCGCCCACGTCCTCCTGACAGTGGATGTCGCGCTCGCCGCGGCGGGTCTGCTCGCGGAGCTCCAGCGGGCCCATCAGCGTCGCGCCCGACTCCTCCGGGCGCATGTGGAAGTCCTCGCGGGTGACGCCGGAGACGACCTCCAGGTCCTCGACGAGCTGGTTCGACTCGTCCTGGTCGGAGAAGCCCGCCTCGTCGGAGTCCCACGACTCCGAGAGGTAGTACAGCTCACGCAGGGTCGACGAGCGGTCCTCGTCGAGCTGTTGGGCGAGGAACTCGACGGTGTAGGCCGCCTTCAGCAGCTTTCGAGCGCCGCGCACGGAGTTGGCCGAGCGCGTCGACGTGCGGTCGCCGTACACCCACACGCCGGAGTCGTCGTCGAAGACGATGTTGCTCTTGGTCCGGGTGGGGAGGACCATCTGCGGGATGTCCCCGCGGTCGAACTGGTCGTAGATGTCCTCGGCGAGATCGAGCAGTTGCTCGCGGGCCTTCTGTTCGTTCAGGGTGGTGTCGGATTCGGGTGTGTCTGCGCTCATATCAGGCGTTCACGGTCAGCTTCTCGGTCTCGATGCCGTCGACGTTCACGTCGAAGTCGGCGTCGCCGGCGACTGTGTACTCCAGGACGGCCTCCTCGCCGCCGGGGACGCTCGGGTTCCACTTCACGAACCACTCGCCGTCGAGGTCGACGACGGTCGCCTCCTCCGGAACGTCCGTCGGCTCCGCGGAGACGATGTCGGTCACGTCCGGCTCCTCGGTCCGGTCGGAGTGGTTCTCGACGATGAGGCGCACGGTGTCGCCCTCGCGCTCGCGCTCGACGCCGACGTTGTTCATGATGCGCGCCAGCGCCGCGTCGATGTTCGGGCGGTCGCGTCCCGTCACCTCGGCCACCTTGTCGGCCATCTCCGGGAGGATCCGCCCGAGCACGTCCTGCTTCTGGCGGCGCTTCTGCATCGAGCGGCGCTTCTTCAGGAAGCTCTTCAGCTCGCGGGCGGCCTCGCGCACGGCGAGTTCGATCTCGTCTTCGATGGCGGGGATGTTCGCGAGCGCGTCCTTCGACTCGCTCGTGAACGGCACGTTCGTCGAGGCGACGTGGATCATGATGACCGCCGGGCCGTTGGGCATCCCCGAGCCGCCGGGCTGGTCGAGCCCGTAGTTCCGCCAGCCGATCCCCTTGACCACGTCCGTCGTCGCACACGCCCCGCGCTGGTAGACGAGCGGGACGCGGTTGGCGAATCGCAGCAGCTCGACCTGCCCGCCGTCCTCCAGTTCACCGCCGTAGGCGATGCCGGCCTCGACGATGAACGGGTCGCCGCCGTGGACCTCCGCGTCGCGCGTCGCGGCGGCGTAGAACTCCGCGTCGAACTCCTTGCGGAGGCCGGCCTCGACGAGTTCGGAGGTGATGGGAGCGAGACAGTCGGTCGGCGGCGCGAGGATGTCCGTCTCGCGCATCGCCTCCAACAGTTCGCTCGCGGTGTCGCGGTCGGCGGCCGTCTCGCGCACCTTCGGCACCTCGTCGGGGACCGCGACCATCCGCGACCACAGCGCCTCGACGACGTTCTCGCGGGCGGTGTCGCCGAAGGTGGCGTCGTCGAACTCCTCGGTGTCGTCGGCCGCCTCGTCGACGAGCGTCCGCAGTTGTGCGTGCGTCGCCCGCACGCGCTCGTCGCCGGCGGCGAGGCGTCGGGCGAGCCGTTCGGCCGTCCCGGCGACGACCGCGTCGTCCTTCCGAGTCGAGGTCGCGTCGTCGACGAGCCCGTACAGGTCGTCGGTGAGCTCGTCCTCGTCTGTCTCCTCGTCGTAGGCGGTCATCGCCGACCACGCCGCGTCGACGGCGTTGTCGCGAACGGTCGCCCCGAACCGGGTGCCGTACTCGTCCTCGGCGGCGTCGGCGACCTCGTCGACGATCCCGGTCAGTTCGCTGTGACTCGTTCGGTCGCGTGAGCCGACCGTGCTCGCGACCTCGCTCGCGAAGAAATCGGTGGCCTCGGCACCCTTGTTCGACACCGCCTCGCCGACGGCGTCCGCGACGGCGTCCCCGTCGGCCGACCAGCCGAGTTCCCGGCCGAAGTGGCGGTCCCGGAAGTTGTCGATCACCTTGTCGGCGGTCTTCTTGCCGACGCGGGTGAACTCCTCCTGGAGGAATCCCGAGACCGAGTAGCTCTCGGTCGCCTCCAGCATCTTGATCAGCGTGCCGAGTTCGACCCCGTGGGGGTGCGGCCGGATCTCCTTCGTCTCGGCGGGGAGCTGGTCGGTCGCGCGCTCGGCCTTCATCGGCTCGTCGAGGCCGGGCTCCCTGAGCTCCAGTCGCGCGTGGGGGTTGACGACCGCCGTGTGTTTGATGTAGTCGTGGAGCTGGGCGCGAGCGCGCATGTTCGCCTCCATCTCGATCTCGATGCGCGTGCCGTGCGAGCGGTCCCACGAGGTGATCGACTCGGCTTTGATCTCGGGTTCGTTCGTGTCCGTGTCGATGATCAACTCGAAGTACTGCGCGTCCGTCTCGCCCTTCGGTCGGGAGGTGATCTTCGCGGGCTTGCCGGAGGTGAGCTGGGAGTACAGCACCGCCGCGGAGATGCCGATCCCCTGCTGGCCGCGGGTCTGCTCGCGGCTGTGGAACCGACTTCCGTACAACAGCTTCCCGAACACCTTCGGGAGTTGCTCCTTCGTGATCCCGGGACCGTTGTCCTCGACGATCAGACGATAGTAATCGCCGACCTCGCGGATCTCGACGTAGATATCGGGTCGGATTCCCGCCTCCTCGCAGGCGTCGAGCGCGTTGTCGACGGCCTCCTTGACGGCGGTGACGAGCCCGCGCGCGCCCGAGTCGAACCCGAGCATGTGCTTGTTCTTCTCGAAGAACTCGGCGATGGAGATCTCCCGCTGGCCCTCGGCCAACTCGTCGGCGATCCCCTGGTCTTCGCCGAGCTGCGACTGAAACGACGTCATTCTCGTGGGAACTCCTATCCAACGCGGGGTTATAACCGTGTCCTCACCGCGGTGAAAGTGAACCCCGATCGGTCCCGCCCTGCAGCGGCGACGGTCGGGGTCGACACCGCGGATCGGCTGACCGCCCGTTCAGGCGATTCGAGCCGCGCACGGCGCTCGAAGGGTCGGCCGAAAGGGACGGGACGGACCCGACCACCGACCGGTATCACGGTCCGCTCACGCGCGCGCGTGAGAGGACTTATACCCGGGGCACCGTTAGGGGTGGGTAAGGTTCCTATGTCAGGATCAGGGAATAGTGAGTACGGAGCCGGGCAGATCCAGGTGCTGGAGGGCCTCCAGGCCGTCCGCAAGCGCCCGGCGATGTACATCGGTTCTACGGACGGTCGAGGGCTTCACCATCTGGTGTACGAGGTCGTCGACAACTCCATCGACGAGGCGCTCGCGGGTCACTGCGACGAGATCGAGGTGACCGTCCACGACGACGGCTCGGTGTCCGTCTCCGACGACGGTCGCGGCATCCCGGTCGACACCCACGAGAAGTACGACCGGCCGGCGGTGGAGGTGATCATGACGGTCCTCCACGCGGGCGGGAAGTTCGACAACAAGTCCTATCAGGTGTCGGGCGGCCTCCACGGCGTCGGCGTCTCCGTGGTGAACGCCCTCTCGGCGGAGTTGACCGTCGAGGTGAGGCGCGACGGCGCGCTGTGGCGGCACCGCTTCGAGCAGGGCGAGCCCGACGAGGACGGCTTCGAACGCGTCCGCGACCTCGCGGACGACGAGGGGACCGGCACGACGATCCGGTTTCTGCCGGACGCGGAGATCTTCGAGACGGCGGAGTTCTCCTTCGACACGCTGGCGAGTCGGCTGCGCGAGTTGGCGTTTCTCAACTCCGGGGTCGCGATCACGCTGTCGGACGAGCGCGACGGGACGAGCGAGACGTTCGAGTACGAGGGCGGCATCCGCGAGTTCGTCGAGTACCTCAACGAGACGCGCACGCCGCTGCACGGCGACGTGATCTACTTCGAGGACGAGGAGGCGGCCGAGGACGGCGTCGTCCAGGTCGAGGTGGCGATGCAGGCGACCGACGAGCTTCAGGGGTCGGTCCACGCGTTCGCGAACAACATCAACACGCGCGAGGGGGGAACCCACCTCACCGGGTTCAAGACCGCGCTCACGCGCGTCGTCAACGACTACGCCAACGACAACGGCCTCATCGGGGACCTCGACGGCAACCTCAAGGGCGAGGACGTCCGTGAGGGGCTCACCGCGGTCATCTCGGTGAAGCACCCCGACCCGCAGTTCGAGGGCCAGACGAAGACGAAGCTCGGGAACAGCGAGGTCCGCGGGATCGTCGAGTCGGCCGTCCACGAGCGGCTGGGGACGTTCTTCGAGGAGAACCCGGACGTGGCCGAGACGGTCGTGAGCAAGGCCGCGGAGGCCGCCCGCGCCCGCAAGGCCGCGAAGCAGGCCGAGGAGCTGACGCGCCGGAAGTCGGCGCTGGAGTCGACGGCGCTGCCCGGGAAGCTCGCGGACTGCCAGTCGCGCGACCCCGAGGACTCCGAGCTGTTCATCGTGGAGGGCGACTCCGCGGGCGGCTCCGCCAAACAGGGCCGCAACCCCGAGTTCCAGGCGATCCTCCCGCTGGGCGGGAAGATCCTCAACGTCGAGAAGCACCGCCTCGACCGGGTGCTCCAGAACGACGAGATCCGGAACATGATCACCGCCGTCGGCACCGGGATCGGCGACGAGTTCGATATCAGCGAAGCGAGATATCAAAAAATTATCATGATGACCGACGCCGACGTGGACGGAGCCCACATCAGGACGCTCCTGCTCACGCTGTTCTACCGGCACATGCGGCCGCTCGTCGAGGCGGGCTACGTGTACGCCGCCCAACCGCCGCTGTACCGCATCCGGTATCGCGGGAACACCTACGACGCGATGACCGAGGCCGAACGCGAGGCGATCGTCGAGGAGAAGTGCGACGGAAATCCCGACCAAGTCCAGCGGTTCAAGGGCCTGGGCGAAATGAATCCCGAGCAGCTGTGGGAGACGACGATGAACCCGGAGAACCGGGTGCTCAAGCAGATCACGATCGACGACGCCGCCGCGGCCGACCGGATGTTCAACGTCCTGATGGGCGACTCGGTCGAGCCGCGCAAGCAGTTCATCAAGGACCACGCCCCCGAGGCGGAGTGGGTGGACATCTGATGCGGCGACCGCGACAACCGATGCAGATGACGCGAATGACGCGACACGGACACACGACGACGGAGGCGTATCGATGAGTTCCGACGTGCCCGACGTCGACCCCGACGAGGTGCAGGCGGCGCAGGTCGACCGCGTCCGCATCGAAGACGAGATGGAGCAGTCGTACATCGACTACGCGATGTCGGTCATCGCGGGTCGAGCGCTCCCGGACGTACGGGACGGCCTCAAGCCCGTCCACCGGCGGATCCTCTACGCGATGCACGAGATGGGCGTCACGAGCAACACCAGCCACCGGAAGTCCTCCTCGGTGGTCGGTGAGACGATGGGTGACTACCACCCGCACGGCGACCAGGCCATCTACGACACGCTCGTCAACATGGCCCAGGAGTTCTCGATGCGCTATCCGCTGATCGACGGCCAGGGGAACTTCGGCTCGATGGACGGCGACCCGGCGGCGGCGATGCGGTACACGGAGGCCCGCATGGCCGACATCGCCGAGGAGCTCCTCTCGGACATCGAGAAGGGCACCGTCGACTTCACCGCCAACTACGACGACCGCCTGACCGAGCCGGACGTGTTGCCCGCGGCGTACCCCAATCTGCTGGTCAACGGCTCGACCGGCATCGCGGTCGGCATGTCGACGAAGGTGCCGCCGCACAACCTCGGCGAGGTGATCGACGCGACGATCGAGCTGATCGACGACCCGGACGCGACCGTCGCGGACCTCATGGAGCACGTGGAGGGACCCGATTTCCCGACCGGCGCGAATATCGTCGGCCGCAACTCCGTCCGGGAGGCGTACACGACGGGTCGCGGTCGCGTCCGCGTGCGCGCCGAGATGGACGTCGAGGAGTTCGGCAACGACCGCGAGCGAATCGTCGTCACCGAGCTCCCGTACCAGGAGAACAAAGCGCGCATCGTCGAGCGCATCGCCGAGGACGTGAACGAGGGCGTCATCGAGGGCATCTCCGACCTGCGCGACGAGTCGGACCGCGAGGGCGTGCGCGTCGTCATCGAACTCAAGCGCGGCGCGAACGTCGAGGTGGTGAAGAACCAGCTGCTGGAGCATCACCTGGAGTCCACCTTCGGCGTCATCAACCTCGCGCTGGTCGACGGCCAGCCGAAGGTCCTGACCCTCAAGGAGACGCTGGAGCACTACATCGAACACCGAAAGGAGGTCGTCACCCGGCGCTCGGAGTACGACCTGCAGGAGGCCGAAGAGCGCGCACACATCCTCGAGGGTCGCTTACGGGCGCTCGAGAACGTCGAGGACGTGGTCGAGACGATCCGCGAGAGCGACGACCGCGACGCAGCCAAGACCGCGCTCCGAGGCGTCTACGACTTCAGCGAGGAGCAGGCCGAACACATCGTCCGGATGCAGCTCGGCTCGCTCACCTCGATGGAGGCCGCCGAGATCGAATCGGAGTACGAGGAGGTGCAGGCGACCATCGAGCGCCTCAACGAGATCCTCGAGTCCGAGTCGGAGCTGCTCGAGGTGATCAAGACGGAGCTCCGCGAGATCAAAGATCGGTACGACGACGACCGCCGCACGGGGTTCGTCGACGACACCGGCACGGTCACCCACGAGGACCTCATCCCCGAGGAGGAGTCGGTGGTCGTGCTCTCGGAGGACGACTACATCAAGCGGATGCCCGCGGCCGACTTCCGCGCGCAGAACCGCGGCGGCAAGGGGATCATCGGCACCGACCTGAAGGAGGGCGACCGCGTCT
The DNA here is from genome assembly GCF_021431925.1 of Halobaculum sp. CBA1158. Classification (NCBI taxonomy): domain Archaea; kingdom Methanobacteriati; phylum Methanobacteriota; class Halobacteria; order Halobacteriales; family Haloferacaceae; genus Halobaculum; species Halobaculum sp. CBA1158. Next base: position 2,001,165 of record NZ_CP090371.1, read on the forward strand.
CCTCGGTGTTCCTCGCCTCGACGCACGACTACCTCCTGTGCTTCACCGACGAGGGACGCGTCTTCGAGCTGAAGGCGTATCAGGTGCCGGAGATGGGTCGCACCGCCCGCGGCAAGTCCGCGGTGAACGTCCTCGATCTGAACGACGACGAGGAGCTGACCGCCGTGGTCAACTGCGACGACCTCGACGGCGACGAGTACCTCACGATGGTCACGGAGGGCGGCTACGTGAAGCGGACCGCCGGCGACGAGTTCGAGAACATCCTCTCGACGGGGATCCGCGCCATCAGGCTGGAGGAGGGCGACGCGCTCGCCGACGTGGAAGTGACCGACGGGGATCGGAACCTCGTGATCGGCACCCGCGACGGGATGGCGATCCGGTTCGACGAGAGCGAGGTTCGCGCGATGGGCCGCACGGCACGCGGCGTCCGCGGGATCAAGCTCACCGGAGACGACCGCGTCGCCGGCCTGGCGGCCATCGACGAAGACGAGCACGACTGGGTGCTCACGGTCACGGCCAACGGCTACGGCAAGCGGACGGACCTCTCGGAGTACCGCATCCAGAGCCGCAACGGAAAGGGGCTCATCGACATCAAGACGAACGAGCGCAACGGCCCCGTCTGCGCCGTCGAGGCGGTCACCTACGGTGACCACCTGTTCGCGATGAGCGCCGACGGGCAGATCATGCGCACCCGCGTCGAGGACGTCTCGACCATCGGTCGCAACACGATGGGCGTCACCGTGATGGACATCGAGGAGGGCGACGCCGTCGCCGCCGTGGACGTGCTCTCCTCCGAGCGCGTCGCTCCCGAGCGGACGGACGGCGACGACGAGTAGCCGAGGCTCGAGACCGGGAATCCCGCGACGTCGGGAGCGCCCGTCCGGTCCGTCTCAGCCGTCAGCCCGCGCGTCGACCAGTTCGTAGTAGTCCCCACAGCAGTCCGTCGGGGCGACGCGCTCGCGTTGAGTCTCGACGGGAAGCTCCGCGGTCCGCGTCGTGCGACAGCGCCGACAGCGGTCGGCGATCACGTCGCCGCAGCCGCGGCACCGGATCAGGTAGCGCCCGCGGTGGAACGCTGGACAGCGCCGGTCGGCGTTCACCGCGTCGGCGCGCTCGCGGAACCAGGTCCCGTGGCCGGTCGCGCCGAACCGGGCGAACTGCTCGACGTGGATCAGTTCGTGTCGGAGGACGCGCCGCCACTCGGCCTCGCCGTAGGCGTCGGCCGCCCGGCGCGAGCAGACGACGTGGCACGCGCGGAGGTCGTCGAATCGGGAGTTCGGACCGGGGAGTCGGTCGCCGTGATCCCGGACGACGGCGTCCCAATCGAGCGGATCGCCCACCGCAGCGCCGGGGATCGTCGGGTGTTTCACCGCCGCCGCCCGGCGCTTGGCGCGCGCGGAGACGCGCCAGTCGGTCACGATATCGAGCGAGGGGAGCCGGTAGGGGTACGTCGCGACCGCGGAGGCCGCGTAGTCGCGACTGTAGGCGACGAGGTCGGCGTCGGTCGTCACGTCGCTCCAGCGGATACCGGTGGATGGACGGAGGAGACCGTGAGTCTGTCGGCGTCGGCTCGGAACCCGGCGTCGGAGCCTCAGAGAATGCGCTTACCGAACGCGCTTGCGACGAGTTCGGCCGCGAGCTCGGCCGTTTCGTTCGAGTCGTCGAGCACGGGGTTCACCTCGACCACCTCCATCGAGCGGACGGCGTCGGTCTCGGCGACCAACTCCATCGCGTGGTGGGCCTCGCGGTAGGTGACCCCCCCGCGGACCGGCGTGCCGACGCCCGGCGCGATCGTCGGGTCGAGCCAGTCCATGTCGAGGCTGACGTGGACGCCGTCGACGCCGTCGCCGGCGACCGAGAGGGCCGCCTCGACGACATCGGTGATCCCCCGCTCGTCGATGTCGGACATGGTGTACGCCGTCATCTCGGAGGCGCGGATCGCTTCGCGTTCGCTGTCGTCGATCGTGCGCAGGCCGACGTACGCGACGTTTTCCTCGCGGAGACCGGGGGCGTTCGCCCAGTCGACGCCGTCCCACTCGGCGTGTCCGAGTGCCGCCGCCAGCGGCATCCCGTGGACGTTGCCGGAGGGCGACGTGCTCGGCGTGTTGTAGTCGCCGTGGGCGTCGAACCAGACGGCCCCGATCTCGGCGTCGCGCGCGCTCCCGACGAGCGAACCGATGGCGACCGAGTGGTCGCCCCCGAGCACGACCGGGGTGTCGCCGGCCGCGACCGCGTCGGCGACGCGGTCGGCGAGGGTGGTCGTCACCTCCTCGGTCTCGCGGAGGAACCTCGCGTCGCCCTCGCTGGGCTGTCGGGAGTGGGGGTCGCGCTCCTCGGCGCGCGGCACCGAGAGGTCGCCGTCGTCGACGGCGTCGACGCCGGCGGACGCGAGGGCGTCCGCGAGGCCGGCGTAGCGAATGGCGGAGGGGCCCATGTCGACGCCGCGTCGGTCCTGTCCGTAGTCCGTGGGGACGCCGATGATCCGGACGGTCATATCGGAGAGGCGGCGTCCGGGGGCTTCAAACGGGGTGGTTCCGGCCGGCGGGGAGGCGACGGTCGGTCACCGGGCCCGCTACTCCTCGAGGTACGGCGCGCAGACGCGCTCGACGCCCTCCTCGAAGTCGATCTCCGGCTCCCACCCGGTCGCCTCGCGGATCCGCGTGATGTCCGCGCAGGTGTCGTGGACGTAGTTCTCCAGCGGGATCGGCTCGTAGACGGGTTCGACGTCGGTGCCGAGCGCGTCGTTGATCAGCTCGATCGTCTCGTTGAACGAGTAGGGGTCGCCGGTACCGAGGTTGTACACGCCGGCCAGTTCGTGGTCGGCGATCGCCTCGAGTCCGCGGACGATGTCGTCGACGTGGGTGAAATCGCGCGTCTGGGAGCCGTCGCCCCACAGCACCGGCGACTCGCCGGTGGCGACGGCGTCGGCGAACTGCGAGACGGTGTTGGCGTACTCGCCCTTGTGCCCCTCGTTGCCGCCGTACCCCTGATACACCGAGAAGAAGCGCGCACCGGCACACGTCAGGTCGTCGTAGAAGTCGTTGTAGTACTCGGCGTAGCGCTCGCGTCCGAGCATCGAGGCGTCGTAGCCGGTCGACGCCTCCAGGTCCATGTCCTCGGGGCTCGGCTCCGTCCGACTGCCGTACGCCGAGGACGTCGACGCGTAGACGATCGTGTCACAGCCGTCGGCGCGGGCCTGTTCGACGACGTTGACGAACCCCTCGACGTTGACGCGAGCGCCCCGTCTGGGGTTCTCCTCGAGCATCTGTCGCGAGGACAGCGCCGCGAGGTGGAACACGCTGTCCACGTCCGTCGGAAGGTCGTCGTCGAGCACGTCGGCCTCGACGAACTCCACGTCGTCCGAGAGGTTCTCGTGAGTGCCGAGGAACTCGTTGTCGAGTGCGATCACGTCGTTGCCTGCGGCCGCGAGCGTGTTGGCGAGGTTCGAACCGATGAAGCCCGCACCGCCGGTAACGAGCACGCGCGAATCGTCCATACGCATTCTGGCCGGCGCGACCCCGAAAGCGGTGTCGGTCCTGCCGAGCGCACGGGCCGCGATCCCGGTCCACGGGGGCTATCGTCGCCATCCCCGTCACGTCCCCGGGTCCGTGGTTTTAAGCGGCGTCCCGGAAAATCATGAACGAATGTCGTCCATCGAGCTCACCGACAGCCAACGGAAGATCCTCAACGAACTGGTGAACCTCTACCGCGAGGAGGAAGACGCCGTCAAGGGGGAGACGATCGCCGACGCGGTCGGCCGCAACGCCGGCACGATCCGCAACCAGATGCAGAGCCTGAAGGCGTTGCAGTTGGTCGAGGGCGTACCCGGCCCCAAAGGCGGGTACAAGCCGACGGCCAACGCCTTCGAGGCGCTGGACCTCCAGAACCTCGACGAGCCGGCGTCGACGCCGCTGTTCCACGAGGGCGAGCGCCTCGAGAACGTCAACGTCCAGGAGATCAACCTCACCTCCGTCCACCACCCCGAACTGTGTCGCGCGGAGATCCACATCCAGGGGTCGGTTCGCGACTTCCACGAGGGCGACGCCGTCAGCGTCGGGCCGACGCCGCTGTCGAAGCTCGTCATCGACGGCGTCCTCGACGGGAAAGACGACACGGAATCGGTGTTGATCCTCAAGATCGAGTCGATGGAAGCGCCCTCGGAGCCGCCCGAGCACTAATCGCCCGAGACCGACCGCGCGGACGACTGCGACGGCACCGTCGGCGAGCGCGAGGGCGCGGCGGTTCTGCGAGCGTTCGCACCGACAGCAACGGCGTCAGTCGGCTCGGTCGCGGCGCTGGAGCGGTCGCGGCGCTTGGGCGGTCGCATCGCCGGCACGGTCGCGGCGCTGGGGCGGCGCATGGGTGACGGGGTGGGCCGCCGAAGCGCGTCGCTGGCACGAACTGTACGAGGAAACGGACGCTGCGTGCTATCGCGCCGTCGTCACATGTCGCCCCAGGCGTTGACCGCGCGCCCGAGGCTCGTCACGTCGGCGATCCAGCGGCTCGCGACGCCCTTCTTGAGCGCCTTTGCGGCGGGGCCGCCGAAGGTGTTGACCGGGATCTTGAACCCGGGGGCCTGCACGTCGTGGGCGACGACCTCCTCGCCGATGGAGATGAGCGTCCCCTTGTCCTCGTGCCGCCACGACTTCAGAGGCGCGCCGCGGACCGCGCGCGCGAGGTTCTCGCCAGCGACGTCGGCGGCCTGCCAGGCGGCCTGCGCGGTCGGCGGTGCGACCTCGTCGTCGTCCTGCTCGACGAGCGCGGTGTCGCCGATGGCGAACACGCCGTCGGCGCTCGTCTCGAAGGTGGACTCGGCGTACACCCGCCCCGAGCGGTCGTCGGCGTCGACGCCGAAGTCGTCGACCTCGTCGTGGCCGGTGATGCCGCCCGTCCACAGCAGCACGTCGTACTCCATCACGAGGTCGTCGGAGAAGTCGATGTCCTCGGGAGCGGGCGCGTCGCCCTCGCCGTCCTCGCCGTAGTACTCGGTTTCCGCGCCGCCGAGGTAGACGGCGTGCTCGTCGACCTTCGAGATGAACTCGCCGGTGGAGACGCCGATCTCCTTGCCGTCGAGGCGCTTGCGGATCGCGCCCTGCACCTCGGGATCGTTGTTCGGGAACACCGAGTCGAGGCCCTCGACGATCTCGACGTCGATGGGTGCCTTGTGGTCGTCGCGGAACTCGGCGATCTCGCCGGCCGACTGGATGCCCGACAGGCCCGCGCCGCCGACGATGACCTTCGCGGGGTCGGTCGTGGTCGCCTCCTCGCCGGCGGTCTTGACGGCCTGGTGGATCTCGCGGGCGTCGTCGAGGGTCTTCAGCGTCAGTGCGTGCTCGCGGAGGCCGTCGATGCCGAAGAAGGCCGTCGCCGAGCCGACCGCCAGCAGGAGGTAGTCGTAGTCGATCTCGTCGCCCGCGCGGGTGCGGACGACCCGCTCGTCGGCGTCGACCTCGGTGACGCGGCCGCGGACGAACTCGGTGTCGTCGGATTTGATCTCCTCGACGGGGATCGCGACCTTCGACTCCACCTCGGGCTTGCGGATGACGCGGTGGGCCTCGTGGAGGACGAGGTGGTAGTCGTGCTCCGACACCCACGTCAGCTCCGCCTCGTCCGGCTCGATGGCGTCCTCGAACGCCTTCACGGTCCCGGCACCGGCGTACCCGGCCCCGACGACGACGACCTGCGTACTCATGACGGCAGCTATCCAGCCGGAGGATAAAGGGGTGTTGAAACGACGCCCCGCCTCACTCCAGCGACAGGCCCGCGTGCCAGCGGTCGACGCCGGCCTCGCGCTTCACCTCGTCCATGCGCGCCAGCAACGCGGCCGCGAGGCTGGCGCACTCGGCCGCGCGCGACTCCCCTTCGGTCCGGAACTCGCCGGTGACGCGGTTGGCGTACACCGTACAGACCGCGCCGGCGCGCAGACCGTACACGTTCGCGATGGTGAGGATGGCCGCGGCCTCCATCTCGATGTTCTTCACGTTCGCCTCGCGAAGCTCGTCGACGAGGGTGTCGCTGCCGGCGGCCTCGAACCCCTTGAACCCGGGACGGCCCTGCCCGGCGTAGAAGGAGTCCGCGGACATCGTGATCCCGACGTGGTAGTCGTAGCCGAGGCGCTCGGCGGCGGCGACGAGCGCGGCGACGACCTCGTGGTCGGCGGCGGCGGGGTAGTCCTCGCGGACGTACTCGTCGCTGGTCCCCTCCTGTCGGACCGCGCCGGAGGTGATGACGAGGTCGCCGACCGCCATCTCCGGCTGGATCGCGCCGCAGGAGCCGACGCGGATGAAGGTGTCCGCGCCCACCCGCGCCAGTTCCTCGACCGCGATGGCCGCCGACGGCGACCCGATCCCCGTCGAGGTGACCGACAGCGGCTCGCCGTCGTACGTTCCGGTCGCCGTGCGGTACTCTCGGTGGAACGCCCGCTCCTCGTGGTCGTCCCACAGCGCCGTGATCTTGTCGACGCGCTCGGGGTTGCCGGGCAGGAGGACGGCGTCGGCCACGTCGTCGGGACCGACCTCGATGTGGTACTGGACCTCCTCGTTCGGGTTCTCGCTGTCGTCGTCGGGGCCGGGGTCGTCGCCGTGGGCGGGATCGTCACCGGAGGCGGGATCGTCACCGGAGGCGGGATCGTCGCTCATGCCCGCGACGTTCCGGAGGGCGGTATGTAGTTCGCTCGCTTTCGGCGGGGCGAGCGTTTAGTTGCGGGCCCGCGAAGCGCCGTCGTGTCCTCGCGCACCGACTCGGGACTCGACGTACACAACCCAGCGGCCGCCTACGGCTTCGACGCGAGCTATCGAGGGAGCCCGCCCAACTGGGACATCGGCCGCCCGCAACGCGCGTTCGTCCACCTCGCGGAGGCCGGCCGGATCGGGTCGCGGGTGATCGAGGTCGGGTGCGGCACGGGGGAACTGTCGCTGTTTCTGGCGCGTCGCGGACACGAGGTCCTCGGCGTCGACGTGGCCCCGAGCGCGATCGAGCGGGCCCGCGCCAAGGCCCGCTGGCGACGGATCCCCGCGCAGTTCCTGGCGTGGGACGCGCTCCGACTCGACGACCTGGGCGTCCGCGCGGACACCGTCGTCGACTCGGCGATGTTGCACTGTCTGGGGCCGGCCGAACGGGAGCGCGCGGTCGAGGCGATCCGGCGGACGCTGCGCCCGGGCGGGCGGTACTACCTGCTGTGTGACGCCCGCGCGGACGGCGCGGCGGCCACGTGGGCGTCGCTGTCGCGCGCGGAGATCCGAGAGCTGTTCGGCCCGGACGACGGGTGGTCGCTGTCGTTCGTGTTCGACACGGGGTTCGAGCGCCGCGGCTCGCGAAGCCCGGCGTTCCTCGTGGGCGCGCGTCGGCGCGAGTGAGTCGACGGACGACCGTCGCAGGCGGGGCGAGCGAGTCGGCGATCTCGCGGCCCCGGGCTTCCGGATTGAGGCCGAGAGCCTACCGCTGTCCCCGCTGCTCGGCGGCGTCGTTCAGCGTCTCGAGGCTGATCGTGTCCGGAAGCAGTTCCCCGAGCGTGTACTCGGTGACCTCGTCCCCCTCGTCACAGACCACGGGGAGGTCGCCGTCGCAGAACTCTGCGAGGCTCTGGCGACACATCCCGCAGGGCGTGACGCCGTCGGCGGCCTCGGAGGCGACGGCGAGGCGGTCGAACTCGGTGTGGCCGTGCTTCACCGCCTCCGCGAGCGCGACTTCCTCGGCGTGCAGGGAGTTGGAGTAGTTGGCGTTCTCGATGTTACAGCCGACGAAGACGGTGCCGTCGGCGGCCCGGAGCGCCGCGCCCACGGGGTACTCGGAGTAGGGGACGTACGCGTCGGCGAACGCCTCCCGGGCGGCGGCGACGAGCGGATCGTCTGTCATACTGAACCGCTCCGCCTCCGCGGTGATAAACGTGGGCGACCCGGCGACGCGAAAGCGGCCGCCGGGCACGGAGCGGGCCTGGTCCGAAACCGCTCGGAGTCGTCCGTCACACGGAGTCGCCCGTCACACGGAGTCGCCCGTCGCTCGCCGCCATCCCGGACTGTTCCCGACAGCGCCTTGACGGTCGCGACCGAACCGGCTGTCGTGAGCGACGACGCAGCCGACGATCGGTCGGGGATGGAGGGCGAAGGTCCGGCGGTCGAGGTGTCGAGCCGGCCGTACCTGATCGGGACGGCGGCGGCGGTGACGGTGTTCGCGGCGGCGGCGGGGTACGTCGTCGCCGCCAACAACGCCGTGGGCGCGGTGACCGTCTTCGGGCTGGTGACCCTCCCCGGGTCGCCGGCGGCGATGGCGCTGTACGGCGCGGCGCTGGCGACGCTGGTGTTGGTGACGCTGTTCGGCCTCGTGAGCGTCGCCTCGCGGTACGACGACGCGGCCGCGTGAACGGACGGCTCCGTCGCGGTCCGCAGCCACGTACAGGATGAGCCCAGCAGATCGGTAGATACGGACAAAGCACTTGCCGGAGTGTCCCGAAGCGCGGACCTATGGAGCGGCGGCGAATTCGCACGGTCTTCCTGAATCGGGCCGTCCTCGCGGCGTTCCTGCTGATTCTTGTTTCGGGAGTCGTCTCTCCGTTACTCACGGGTGGTTCCGTACAGTTCGGCTGGTTGGCGACCCCCGTCTGGACTCTCGCGCTGGAATCGGGACGGATCTCGGGGTGTAGGACGCTGTCGTGTCTCCCGCTGGTCGCTGGTATATTCCTCGTCTATACGTACGTACTGTCCGTTCTCCTCGGTGCACTCTACCACGCGGCATCCGCCGCGGTTCGAGGAGCGAGAGCCGATTGATTCTCAGCAACGAACGAACGGATGTTCCAGCGGTACACCTGCCGAAGTAGTCGGTACGCCACGGAGCCGAGCGGGCCCCTTTTGTGACCGCGGCCCCGACTCGCCGCCATGGCGACGACCGCCGGCGAGGAGGCCGACCCGAGCGGAACGGAGCCCGATACCGACGCGAGCGGGGGCTCCGGACGGAGCCGGAAGTGGGCGGCCCTCGCCGTGCTTCCGTTCCTCGCGATCGGCGTCGGCAACGTCGTGTTGATCCTCCTACAGGGGCTCGAACCGCTGTGGGGGTTTCTGATCCTCCCGCCGATCCTGTTCTGCTCGGTGCTGGCGTACCTCGTCTTCTCGACGGACTTCCTCGAAGGTCGGACCTGAGGGGAGACCGGCCGGTCGGCTCAGCCTCCGGTGTCGTACTTGTAGGTCGCCTCGTCGGGGTCGATGCCGAAGTCCTCGGCCGTCTCCTCGGGGGTCGGTTCCGGATCCCCGCCCTCGGGGACGGCGTGTTTGAACCGCTCGCGAAGCCGCTCCGGCATCCCGAAGTCCTCGCGTCGGAGCCGCAGCGGCGTCGCCTCGCCGTCGGTGTCGTCGCGGACGGTCGCGAGGCGGTCGGCGAGCGCGTCGGGCACGGCCCCGTCGTCCAGCGCCTCGAACCCGAACTGCGCGAGGTACCTCGCCGTCGGCGTGAAGCAGTACACCTCGTCGAACCCCTCGTCGCCGGCGGTCTCGACCAGTCGCTCGATCACGTGCGCCCCGACGCCCTGCCCGCGCCACGTCTCCAGCACGCCGATCCCGGTCAGCTCGACGAACTCGCCGTCGTCCGTCTTGTGGACGCGGAGGCGACCGAACCCCGCGCGAGCGTCGGACCCCTCCTCGACGGCGATCACGTAGTCCCGGGACCGAAACGAGCGCTCGTCGAGCCCCATCTCCTCGATGTGGTCGAGCAGCCACGCCTCGTCGCGGTTCTTGGCGTCGCGGACGTACATACCGGGAACTACGCGGGGACGGGTGTTACCGTTTGTGGGGGAGTCCTCCAGGGGGTCGACGACGGGAGCTACCGGGCCGTCCACCCTCCGTCGACGGCCAGGCACGCGCCGGTCACGTAGCTCGCGGCGTCGCTCGCGAGGAACACGACCGGTCCCGCCACCTCCGCGGGGTCGGCGAAGCGGTCCAGGGGAGTGCGATCGCGGATCGACTCCTCCAGGCGGTCGTTCCCCTCGATGTCCGCGGTCAGATCAGTGAAGACGAACCCCGGCGCGACGGCGTTCACGCGCACGTCGGGTGCCCAGTCCAGCGCCATCGACCTCGTCACGCCGACGAGCCCGTGTTTGGAGGCGACGTACGGGTGTTGCCGAGGGAGGCCGACCAGCCCGCCGACCGAGGCGACGTTGATCAGACTTCCCCCGTCGCCCGCGCGCAGTCCCTCGGCGGCCGCGCGGGCGCACCTGAGCGCGCCGCGGAGGTTCACGTCGAGCAGGAACTCGGTGTCGTCCTCGGTCGTCGCCTCGGGCGGGCCGAGCGCGCCGTCGGGGTTGACGCCGGCGTTGTTGACGACCACGTCCGGGCCGCCGAGTTCGGCCTCGACCGACGCGAAGAGGTCCGTCACCGCGTCGGCGTCGGTCACGTCCGTCGGGCGCGCCAGCGACGCCGCACCGCGAGACTCGACGGCCGTGACGGCGTCCTCCACGTCCGTTGCGGTCCGACTCGTGGGCACCACGTCCGCGCCGGCGTTGGCCAGTCCGAGCGATGTCGCCAGTCCGATCCCGCGGGTGCCGCCGGTGACGACGGCGACGCGACCCGAGAGGTCGAAGGCGGTCGTGGGGTCGAACTCGGCGGGTGAATCGGTCATACGGAGTCGTCTCGTCGCCCCCACTTCGGTCTTGTCTCGATCGCCCGGGGTGCGTCGTCGGCCGGTTCCCGGACCGAGCGCATCGACCGCTCGGCGGAACGACCACGCCGCACCGTCGTATAAACATACTTGCGTTCCCCGCAAGAACGGCCGATCATGAGCGACGACCCGACCGCGACGGTCGACACCGACGCCGTGGTTCACGAGCCCGACGAGGCGTTCGCCGAAGCGACGAACGTCCGCGCGTTCATGCGCGAGCACGGCATCGACGACTACGAGTCGCTGATCGAGCGCACGACGACCGAACTCGAGGGGGAGCCCGACTCCGGCGTCGACTGGTTCTGGGACGAGATCGTCGACTATCTCGGGATCGACTTCTACGAGGCGTACGACGCCGTCCGCGACGACTCCGACGGTCCGCAGTTCACCGACTGGTACCCGGGCGGCGAGATCAACCTCGCACACAACGTCGTCGACCGCCACGCCGCGGGCGACGCCCGCGACGATGTGGCGTGCGTTTGGGAGGGCGAACCCGGTGACGTGCGCGAGGTGACGTTCGGCGACCTCCACGAGCAGAGCAACCGCGTCGCCAACTACCTCGAATCGCGGGGCGTCGAGACCGGCGACACCGTCGGTCTCTACATGGCGATGGTGCCGGAGGTGATGAGCATCCTCTACGGCTGTTTCAAGGTCGGCGCGATCGCCGTGCCGATCTTCTCGGGCTTCGGCGTGGAGGCGACCGCGACCCGGATCGAGGACAGCGAGTGTTCGGTGCTGTTCACCGGCGACGGCTTCTACCGCCGGGGCGACCCGGTCACGCTGAAGGGGACCGCCGACGAGGCGATCGAGGAGGTCGGCCACGTCGAGGACGTGGTCGTGTACGACCGGATCGGCGCGAGCGATCCGGCCGAGGACGTCGAGATCCCCTGGACCGACGGCCGCGACGAGTGGTGGAGCGAGTCCGTCGCGGAGGCCTCACCGGAGTACGAGACGAAGTCGCTGCCCGCCGATCAGGAGTCGATGCTGCTGTACTCCTCGGGGACGACGGGGACGCCGAAGGGGATCGTCCACACCCACGCCGGCGTGCAGGTGCAGTGCGCGAAGGAGATCCACTTTGGCTTCGATCAGAAGCCCGACGACGTCTTCTGGTGGGTCTCGGACATCGGCTGGATGATGGGACCGTGGACGCTCATCGGCAACCACACCTTCGGCGGGACCGTCCTCATGTACGAGGGCGCGCCGGACCACCCGGGGCCGGACCGCTTCTGGGAGACGATCGACCGCCACGACGTGACGCAGTTCGGAATCTCGCCGACGGCGATCCGCGCGCTGCGCAAGCACGGCGACGAGCACGTCGAGGGGCACGACCTCTCCAGCCTCCGGATCCTCGGGTCCACGGGCGAGCCCTGGGACCCCGAGTCCTGGCTGTGGTTCCACGAGCACGTCGGGAACGGCGAGATCCCGATCGTCAACATCTCCGGCGGCACCGAGATCTGCGGCTGTTTCCTCATGCCGATGCCGGATCAGCCCCTCAAGCCGTGTACCCTCGGTGGCCCCGGACTCGGGATGGACATCGACATCGTCGACGAGGACGGCGAGAGCATCGCCGACAGCCACGAGCGCGGCTACCTCGTCGCGCGCGACTCCTGCCCGAGCATGACCAAGAGCCTCTGGTCGGGCGACGAGCGCTACCTCGAGGAGTACTGGTCGAAGTACGCGGACCCGCCCATGTGGAACCACGGGGACTGGGCGCAGAAGGACGAGGACGGCTTCTGGTTCCTCCACGGCCGCGCCGACGACGCGCTCAACGTCGCCGGCCGGAAGGTCGGGCCCGCCGAGATCGAGGGCGTGCTCATCGACCACGACGCCGTGAACCAGGCCGCCGCGGTCGGCGTCGACGACGACACCACAGGCACGGCGGTCGTCGCGTACGTCGTCCTCGAACCGGGCGTCGACCCGTCGGACGGACTCCGGGATGAACTCCGCGCGCAGGTCGGCGAGGAGCACGGCAAGCCGTTCCGACCCCGCGAGATCCTGTTCGTCGAGGAGTTCCCCAAGACGCAGTCGGGGAAGATCATCCGTCGGGCCATCTCGGCGGTCCACCAGGGCGAGGACCCGGGCGACCTCTCGTCGATGGAGAACCCCGAGGCGCTGGAGGCGCTGCGGGGGGCGAGCTAGAGCGTCACGTCGACGACATCCAGCACCCCGTTCTCAGTTGCGGTTCCGTCGCCCGCGACGACCGCCGCCGTCGCGTCGATCGATACGTCACCGTCGGGCAGGGCGATCACCCCGCCCGCGGCCAGCGGCGCGAGGACGCCCGCTGCGACCGTCCGCGGGTCGGACAGCGGCGCGCGCACCCCGACCCGCGAATCCGCGTCGAGATCGAGCGCATCGACCGCGTCGCCGGCGGCCGCGAGCAGGTCGGCGTGCGAGTACGTCCGGCCGTCGTCGCCGGCGGCGTCTCCGGCAGCGTCGCCGACGCGACCGCGGAGGATCGGCTCCGAGGGGTCGTGAAACGTCGGCGGGAACGCGGGGTTCTCGCTCCACACCTCCTCCTCCCAGTGGGTGGTGGCCGGGCGCACGGGGTCGCCGCCGAAGGCGACGAGTTTCGACCCGCCGGGGAGGTCGAACTCGTCCTCGCGCTCGACGGGGACGACGACCGCGCGGGCGTCGCACTCGCGGCCCGGATCCGAGTCGAACTCGGTCACGGCTCCCAGCAGCGCGGCACCGAGGAAGGTGAACACCGCCTGCGGGTGGGGGTCGGCGTCGACGACGAGTCGGTCGCCCTCGCGGACGCCGACGTGGCTGAGGACGTTACCCGCCTTGCAGGCGGTGTTGCACAGATCGAAGTAGCTGTACGTCCGGTCGAGCGCCGCGGCGTGAAGCGCGGGGCGCTCGCTCCGGCGCTCGCGGGCGACGAGGTCGCCGACGAGCGACAGTTCGCCGAGCGCCGGACCCGTGTCGCTGGTCATACACGGCGTTGACCCCGCATCGCCAAGAGGACGACGGACGGATTTATTCCGACTCGGAAACAGCCTCGGATCGATGTCCGCCCTCCACCGGCTCCCCGAGTTCCTGCTCCCCGCGTCGCTGGCGGCGTTCGCCGCGGGCGCGGTCGCGCCGGCGACGGCGCTAGTTCCCGGCGTCCCCGCCGATCCGGCGCTCCTGCTCGGCGTCGGCGCGGGCGTGTTCTCCGTCGTCGTCGCCGGCGCGACGGCGGCGGACGACCTCGCGGGAACGATCGCGGCCGTCCCCGTTCCGCTCGCAGTAGGGGTCTCCGCCGCTCCATCGATCGCGTGGCTGGCAGTCGTGATCGCCGACCTCGCGCCGGGGCTTCCCGCATCTGTCGCCGCCGTCGGCGCGGCCTCGGGCGTCCCGGCGCTCGTCGCGCTCGGCGTCGCACACGCGGCAACCCACCGCGACCGCATCGACGACGCGACCGAACACGCCGCCTTCCGCGGCGAGAGTCGGAGCAAAGTACGGATAGCAGTCGCCGTCGCGCTCCTCGGCGTCGGCGCGGTCACGCTCGCGGGAGCGCTCGGCTACCTCGGCGACGACGGCTGGACCTCGGCGATGACCGGGATCGCGAGCCTCATCACGGCCGCGAGCGCGCTGGCGTCAGCCGGCGGAGACGACGATTCCGACGGAGACGACGAGGGCGACGGCGAGGGAGAAGCCGACGGCGGGATCGGCGGCGACGCCGACATCCGAGTCGCGGTGACGGACGCGGGGCTCCGCGTCGGCGGCCGGCTCCACGGCTGGGACGGGTTCGTCGGCTACCGACTCACGGGCGGGGAGCTCGAACTCCCGCGCGAGGCACGGTACCGCCGGTCCCTCTCGTTCGACCGCGAGAACGTCGAAAACGAGGCTGCCGTCGTCGACGCGCTCGGTCGGTACCTCCCCCGGGTCGACGACGACGGACGCGTCGAGATGGCGGCGACGCGGGGGCACGGCCGGAGCCTCCGCGGCGACGGGTCGAAAGAGCGCGATCGGGGGTGGACTCACGAGCTACGAGGGTATCGGGAGTCTGAGTCGGAGTCGGATCGAGAGCCGGAGCGGCCGGGGTGACGCCCGGACTACAGCTCCAGTCCGCGGATCGCGACGCCCTCACCCTCCCCAACCGTGCCGATCACTCTCCCATCGGTCTCGGCCGCCAGCGACTCGGCGTCCTCGGGTGCGAGCGCGGCGACGAAGCCGGTGCCCATGTTGAAGGTGCGGTGCATTTCCTCGTCGGCGACGTTGCCCTCGCGCTGTACGAACTCGAAGACGGGCTGGACCGGCCACGGGTCGGTCACCTCGTAGCGGTGGTCACCGAGGCGCTCCAGGTTGGTCCACCCGCCGCCGGTGAGGTGGGCCGCGCCGCGGACGCCGTGCTCGCGCATCGGGCCGAGCAGGTCCGCGTATATTCGGGTTGGCTCCAAGAGCGCCTCGCCGACAGTGTCGTAGCCGTCGAACGGACAGGGATCGGTGTACTCGTGGTCGCGGGTCGCCGCCTCGCGAGCGAGGGTGAGCCCGTTCGAGTGGATGCCCGAGGAGGCCCAGCCGACGAGCACGTCGCCCGGTTCGGCGCGGCCGTCGAAGACGGCGTCCTTGGCCGCGAGGCCGGCGCAGGTGCCCGCCAGGTCGAGCCCCTTGATCACCTCGGGCATCACGGCCGTCTCGCCGCCGACGAGTTCGACGCCGGCGCGCTCGGCTCCCTCGCGCAGGCCCGCGCCGACCTGCTCGGAGAACGTCTCGTCGGGCTCGTCGACCGCGAGGTAGTCGACGAACGCGACCGGGTCGACGCCGGCGGCGACGAGGTCGTTCGCGTTCATCGCGATGCAGTCGATGCCGACCGTCGAGTAGTCGCCGAGCGCCTCGGCGACGATGAGCTTCGTCCCGACGCCGTCGGTCGCCAGCGCGAGATAGCGGTCGCCGATGTCGAGCAGGCCGGCGTAGTCGCTCCCCCCGGCTCCGGCGTCGCCGACCGCGGACACGAGCGCCGCGGTCGCCGCCTCGCTGGCGTCGATGTCGACGCCGGCGTCGGCGTAGGTGAGTTCCGGTTCGCTGTCCTCCTCCCCGTCGGTCGCGTCCGCGCCGTCTCCGCGCGCGGCGTCGTC
The DNA here is from genome assembly GCF_021431925.1 of Halobaculum sp. CBA1158. Lineage (NCBI taxonomy): Archaea > Methanobacteriati > Methanobacteriota > Halobacteria > Halobacteriales > Haloferacaceae > Halobaculum > Halobaculum sp. CBA1158. The sequence continues at coordinate 2,016,866 of NZ_CP090371.1, forward strand.
TGCCATGGTCGAGAGGGGTTCGGGCGGGAGCAAAAGCGCACCGACAGCGAGGCACGAACGGAGTGAGTGCCTCGGCGAACGGCGGCGAGCTCGTGTGCGAGCCGCCCGCAAAGACAGCGCGGCCGAGCGGAGCGAGGCCGCGGTCCGCGGCGGAGCGGTCCTGTGCCGCTCCGCCCACGAATCCAGCGAGGTGCGAGCGGAGCGAGGTCGACCGAAGGGAGACCTCGATGTGAACGGCGTGATCCGTGAGCGAGGCGAGCGCCTCTGTGCGAACGGGGCGCGTGAGACGGGCGAACCGACCGCCTCAGAACAGCACGAACAGCGCGAACCCGACGGCCAGCGCGGCGCTCGGGAGGAACGTCGCGAGCCACACCGGCGTCGACCACTCGCGCACGGTCGCGCCGTCGAGCGGGCCGAAGGGAACGAGGTTGAACGCCGCGAGCAGGAGGTTCACCGCGACGCCGTAGGTCCCGACGGTCAACAGGACCGACGAGAACCCCGCGAGTCCGACAAGCAGCAGCGGCGCGAACACGGCCGCGAGCACGAGGTTCACGAGCGGACCGGCCAGCGCGATGAGGCCGTTCTCGCGTTTCGTGATCCGGCCGACGTGGTGGACGGCCCCGGGCGCAGCGAAGAGGAAGCCCGCGGTCGCGGCGACGACCGCGAGGAACAGCATGCCGTAGTCCGCCCGAAACGCCGCGCGCTGGCCGAACCGGACCGCGACGACCTTGTGCGCGAGTTCGTGCAGCAGGAACGCGACGCCCGCGGTCAGTAGGCTCACGAGGAGCAGGCCGCCGACCGACCCGAGCGCGCCGGCGGTGAGCGACCGGATCACCGTCGTTCCGCCCCCGGCGAAGAAGACGGTGAACGCGACCGACAGCGCGACCCACGCGAGCAGGAAGTCGCGAAGCTCGCGCCCCGAGAAGGCGAGGCCGGCGACCGCGAGGGCGGACCCGCGGGAAGCGTCGCCGCCGGATCGGCGGCTCACGCGACGGCCCCCCAGACGATCCGGGCGGACTCGCGAGCGCCCTGGATCATCAGGTCGGTGATGCTGGCGTCCAGCGAGCCCGCGAACGCCGGGACGACGTAGGCGGCGAACAGCAGGGAAGCGATGACGCTCCCGATGTTCGTCGCCGCGACGACGACGATCAGCCGGAACAGCGGCACGTCGAGCATGTCCGAGACGATCGCGCGGATCGGTCGCGACTCGTCCGACAGCAGTTCGTTCAGCGTCCCGATGTCGGCGACGTTCACCGTCAGGTGGCGAAGCTCCATGTACCCGGTGAACCACCCCGGCGCGAGCAGGGGGTTGATCGAGGTCATCCACGCGACCGCGCCGCCGACGCCGGCCGAGCGCCAGCGCGCCCCCGCCAGCTTCGCCAGCCCGGCCGCGAACGCCCCGTTGATGAGGAACCACGCGGCGAACAGCGCGAGCAACTGCTCGTTCCTGACCCCGGCCATCGCCAGCAACACGAAGAAGGCGATGAACGCCGCGGAGATCGCGAACGCGGCGATCTTCCCCCACGGGATCCTCCCGGAGTCCGCCGTCCCGACGAGCGTGTCCATCGGCGGCAACGTCTCCGGCGACTGCAGGTACGACTCGATGCCCTCACGGTGGCCCGCGCCGACGACCGCGACCACGTCGTAGCCCGACTCGCGGAGGCCGACGAGCTGGTGGGCGATGTAGGCGTCGCGCTCGTCGATGAGCGCCTCCGCGCCCCCCGGCGAGAACTGGCGGAACTCCTCCATCATCGCCGTCACCACGTCGGCGTCGGTCAGCTCGTGGGGGTCGAACCCCTCGAACTCGTCGGCGTCGCCCGCGGCCATCCCGAGCCCGAGCGCGTCGATCGCGAGGGCGGCCAGCGCCCCGACGGTCAGTCCCGCGAGCAGGCCAAGCGCGAGGCCGCCGACCGCACGGACGATCGTGGCCGAGAGCGCCCCCGCCACGGGCGCGACACCGATCCCGGTGACGGCGACGGTCGCGCCGACCGCGACGGCGACGGCCGCACCGATTCCCAGTCCCGCGAGCCCGGTCGCGCCGTCCGCGTCGCCGTCGGCCGTTTCCCCACCGGCGGCTCCCCCTCCGCCGGCTCCCAGCGTCGCGTCGGCGACGCGGACCGCGAGGTAGCCGGCGACCAGTCCGGCGAGCCCGCCGACGGCGACGCGCTCGAGGACGGCCGCGGTGATCCCGACCGCCCCGCCGAACAGACCGATCGCGGGGCCGAGCAACAGTCCGACGACGAGCCCGAAGGTGACGCCCGCGACGCGGGGGTCGGTGACGCCGAACGCGAGCGCGCCGACCATCCGGAGCTTCTCCAGCAGGGAGAGCCTGGCCCAGAACCGCTGGATCGTCGTCTGGATGTCGCGGTCGACGAGCGCGACCGAGATGCCGAGGTCTTCGGCGGTCTCGACGGCCGCCAGCAGCTCCGCGCCGGGCTCGATGTCGAAGCGGTCGCCCATCCGCGTCTGGACGTACGAGAGCATCCAGTACGCGAGGAACTGAAAGACGGTGTTGCCCCGGAGCAGGTCGCCGGCGTCGAGGTCGTCCGGCGTCTCCCCCTTCATCTGCCGGTAGCGTCCCTCGTCGAGTTCGACGGCGACGACATCGGGGCGCTCCTCGTCGACCGTCGCTTCGACCTCGCGGACCGAGGCCTCCGAGACGTGGGCCGTGCCGACGACGCGGACGCTCCCCTCGCCGTCGGGGTTGGAGGGCCGCGGCGTCCCGCCGGGGGCGGAGCCGCCGGCCGAGTCGCCGAGGGAGGAGTCGCCGGGGGAGGGGTCGACGGCGTCGTCGCGAGGCGCGTCGGCGTCGCGGCTCACGCCCGCCACCCCGGCCGCGATCCGGTTCCGATGGTCATCGGCCGCGTGTTCCCGTCGGCCCGGTATACGCCTGTCGGAGTCCCACGTCGGCGACCCGCCGGGCGCGTCCGTCGGGGGCCGCACGGTAGGTATTCATGTCCGGGCCACGTGTCGTGAGACATGGATCACGAGGCCGAGGTCGCCGGCATCGGCGTGGGGGTCGGCCCGGACGGCGAGGAAGTCCCCGCGGTCGTCCTCCGCGTGCGCGGCGAGTACCTCCCGATATTCGTCACGCCCGACCAGGCGCGGTCGATCCGCGGGGCGCTCGCGGGCGAACCGTTCGACCGACCGCTGACGCACGACCTGCTCGTCGATATGGTAACGGAGTTCGGAGGGGCGATCGACTCCGTCCGGATCGACGACCTCGCCGACGGCACCTTCTACGGGAAGGTCGACGCCGAGCGTTACGAGGACGGCGAGCCCGAGCGGTTCGTCTTCGACGCCCGGCCGAGCGACGCCGTCGGGCTGGCGGCCCGCGTGGAATGTCCGATCCTCGTCGACGACGCGATCGTCGACGAGGCCGGCCAACCCCCCGAGGCGATGGACCTCGGCGACGACCCCGGGCCGCCGGACGTGGACGACCGGGATCTCGAGCCCGACGACCGCGGTCCGGACACCGGACCGGGGTCGTCGGACCCGGACGACGAGTACCGCTACCGCTGAGTGGCGTCGCCGTCGCCGATGTCTCCTCGAGCCGCGTCGACCGTCGACTCCACCTCGTCGGCCCGCTCGCGGAGGGCGGTCGCGATGTCGTCCGCCGGGAGCCCGTTCTCGCTGGCGGACTCGACCACCTCCTCGAGCGCCTCGTCCAGCAGCCGGTGGGAGGATATCTCGCGGTTCGTTATCACGTCTCTCGATCCGGACGGCTGCGAAATAATCCTTCGGCCGGGTCACCGCCGGGGTTGATACCGGCGGACCGGATACGGGGAGGCATGGCCGACGACGAGGGAACGCTCGCGGGATCGTACACCGAGATGACCGAACTCCTCCTCCCGAACGACACGAACAACCTCGGCCGGGCGCTCGGGGGCGCGGTCCTCCATTGGATGGACATCTGCGGGGCGATCGCGGCGATGCGGTTCTCGCGCCGCCAGTGCGTCACGGCGTCGATGGATCACGTCGACTTCATCGCGCCGATCGACCTGGGCGAGGTGGCGGTGCTGGAGGCGTACGTGTTCAACACCGGGCGCACGAGCGTCGACGTGAAAGTGGACGTGCGCGCGGAGAACCCCAAGACCGGCGAGGAGCACAGGACCACGACCTCGTTTCTGACGTTCGTCGCGCTCGACGACTCGGGGTCGCCGACGCCGGTTCCGGAGCTGTCGTGTCCGACCGCCGAGGAGGAGGCGCTCCGGGCCGAGGCGACCGAGGCGCGCCGCGAGCAACTGTCGGACGTGTCCGACCGGCTGGAGTGAGTCGATCCGCGGGCGACCGGTCGACCGTCCGCGGTTTTCAACGCTGATTCTTACGGGAGACGTAGTAAATACACCCCCGAAAAACGGGGTGTATGAGCAGGATCCCGGACGTGATACGCGCGACGTATCTCCGGAAGTTCACGGCGCTGACGCTCGCGACGCTCGTCGTCGTCGCGGGCGCTGGCGTGCTCCTCCAGGGGCAAGTCGCAGCACAGCTTACCGACCGAACACACGACGACCTCACGGCGAGCGCGGAGACGAGCGCCAGCGAGGTGTCGATCTGGGTCGAGAACAACCGTCGGACCGCGAGGCTGATCTCACAGCAGGCGAAAGGTCAGGAGGGCGACGACGTGCGGACGACGATCGAACTCGAACACCGGAAGCTCCCGGAGTCGGTGACGGCGATCCACGTCGTCGACACCGAGTCGATGGTCGTCGAACAGAGCACGGACGACGTGCGGATCGACTCCTCGCTCAACTTCATCGACTGGGAGACCGACGGCGACGACCTGTCGACGATATCGCCGACGGGGGCGGTCGTCTCGAAGACGTACCGGCGGGCGGGCTCACACCTGATGGCGTTCGCCAGTTGGATCCCGGGTACAGAGACAGCGATCGTGATGACCGTCGACGTGTCGTCGGTCGCCGGGGCCGCCGGCGATCAGGGCTCGGGGTCGCTCAGCGTCGTCGACGGCGAGGACGCCACCGTTCACATCGCCTCCGACGAGGCGGCCGTCGGCGAGACGTTCGCCGGAGGCGTCGACTCCCACGCGCTCGCGAACGGTCGCGAGCACTCGGGCGCACACGACATGGAAGCGGCCGGCACGGTGATGGCGTACGCGCCGGTGGAGGGCACCGACTGGGTCGTCGTGCGCGAGGTTCCGACGGCGACCGCCTACGGGATCGTGACCGAGGTGCAGACGGCGCTGGGCGCTGTGATCGCGTTGGCCGCGCTCGGGTTCGTCGTCATCGGCGCGACCATGGGTCGGTCCACCTCCCGGAGCCTGCGGGACCTCGCGCGCCGCGCCGAGGCGCTCGCCGCCGGCGACGCGACCGCGGCCGCGACGGACGGCGGCACCCGGGTCGCGAGCGAGACGACCGGCGACGAAACCGGCGACGGGTCGGTCGGAGCCGACGGCGTCGCCGCCGGCAACCGGATCGACGAGGTGGGCGAGGTCCGGACGGCCTTCGAGGAGGTGCGTGACTACCTCGCGACCGCCTCCCGACAGGCGACGGCCGTCGCCGACGGCGAGTTCGACGCGCCCGTGCTCGAGGAGGACGTCCCCGGCGAACTGGGGGCGTCGCTGTCGGCGATGCGGGCGGACCTCGAGTCGCTGATCGAGGAGATGGAGGAGACGAACGAGACGCTGGCGGCCGCAGCCGAGTCGTACGGCGAGACGATGGAGCGAGCGGCCGAGGGCGACCTCACCGCGCGGATGGACGCCGACGTGGACGACGAGTCGATGGCGCGCATCGCCGCGGAGTTCAACGACATGATGGCCCAACTGGAGGCGACGATCGGCCGGGTCGACCGCGCGGCCGCGGAGGTGGCCGCCGCCAGCGACGAGGCCGACAGCGGGGTCGCCGAGACGCGTCGCGCCGCCGGCGAGGTCGCGAGCGCGACCGACGGGATCGCCGCCGGGGCCGACGAGCAGGTCGACCACCTCCGGGAGGTGACAGACGAGATGTCCGACCTCTCGGCGGCCGTCGAGGAGGTCGCCGCCACCGCCGACGAGGTGGCCGAGCGATCGGAGGCGGCCGCCGAGCGCGGCGCGGAGGGGAGCCGACTCGCGGACGCCGCCATCGACGAGATGGCCGCCATCGAAGCGCACACGGAGTCGACCGCCGAGGCGGTTCGCGGGCTGGAGTCCGAGGTCACCGAGATCGGCGAGATCGTCGACCTGATCGACGACATCGCCGAGCAGACGAACACCCTCGCGCTCAACGCCTCGATCGAGGCCGCCCGCGCCGGCTCCGAGGGCGACGGCTTCGCGGTCGTCGCCGAGGAGGTGAAACAGCTCGCGACCGAGACGCGGGAGGCGACCGGTCGGATCGCCGACCGCATCGACGCGGTCCAGTCGTCGACGGCGACGGCCGTCGACGACATCGAGGAGACGGCCGCGCGCGTCGAGGAGGGGGCCGACACGATCGAGACCGGGCTGGGCGCGCTCGGCGACGTGGTCGAGGCCGTCGAGGACGCCAACGACGGCGTGCAGTCCATCTCGACGGCCGCGGGCGACCAGGCCGCCAGCGCCGAGGAGGTCGTCGCGATGGCCGACGAGGTCGCCGAGGTGAGCGAGGAGACCGCCGAGGAGGCCGAGCGCGTCTCCGCGGCCGCGACCGAACAGTCCGCGTCGCTGACGCAGGTGAGCGAGGAGGTCGAGCGGCTCGCCGAGCGCGCCGAGGAACTCCGCGACCTCGCCGGCGGCTTCGAGACGGACGCGGGCGACGATGCGACTGCTGGCGACAACGAGGTCGCTGGCGACGAGGAGATCGCGGGCGATGCCGGGGTCGCCGCCGACGGCTTCGAGTTCGGCGGCGGCGAAGCCGACCGCTCCGACACCGGGGCGGCCGCGACCGACGGCGGTCACGAGGGCGGGAGAAGCAACGACAGGGCGAGCGGCGACGCGGGGAGCGACGGCGGCCGGGACGACGGCACGAGCGACCGCGCCGGCGACTCCCGATAGCCCGCCTCAGAGGCCGGGATCGGGCCGTTCGCCGAGTTCGAAGGACACGGTCGACTCGCGGCCGTCGCGGACGACCGTGAACTCGACCTCGTCGCCGGGCGACGTCTCCAGCGCGAGGTAGTTGGACAGGTCCGCCTGTACCGCCACGTCCGTCCCGCCGATGCCGACGATCACGTCGCCGCCGGTGGGAACCTGAACGCCGTCGACGACCGTCTCGTCGTCGGATCCCTCGAGGGTGCCGGCGGCGGGGCCGTCTTCGCGCACCTCGACGATGAGCACCCCGCCCACGTCGTCGAGGTCGTACGCCTCCGCGATGACGGGCGACACTTCGAGGAGGCGAACGCCCATGAACGGGTGGGCGTAGTCGCCGGTCTCGGCGAGTTCGGGCACGACCCGCTTCGACAGTTCCGCGGAGACGCCGAAGCCGATGTTGTCCCCCCCGCCGCGGGCGGCGACGGCGGCGACCTCGCCCTCGAAGGTGACGAGGGGGCCGCCGGAGTTTCCGGGGTTGAGCGCGGCGTCCGTCTGCACCGAGTCGGCGACGGTGAAGTTGTTCGGCGCGGACAGCACCCGATCGACACCGGAGATGATGCCGGTCGAGGCGGAGCCGCTGAAGCCGTACGGCGAGCCGATCGCCATGACCGACGTGCCGACCGGCGGCTCGGGATCGGTGTCGACCCAGGACAGCGGCGTCGCAGAGTCGGGGCGCTCGTCGGCCCGCAGCACCGCGAGGTCGGAGTAGGCGTCGGTGCCGACTATCTCGGCGTCGTGCCACTCGTTGCCCTGGAACCGGAGCTTCACCTCCGTCGCACCGGCGACGACGTGCTGGTTCGTGACGACGTATCCGTCGCCGGCGACGAACCCGGAGCCGCTTCCCTGCGGGCCGTTTCGACCGTAGTTGAGCACGCCGACGACCGACTGGATCGTCGACTCGTACACCGCCGTCGAGGTGGCGTCGGCCGGCTGGTCGGCCGCGGCGGCTTCCGACTCGGTTCCGACGGCCGTCGCGGTGTCGGCGTCGCCCGCTGCGGGAGCCGACCCGCTGGAGCCGATCTGGACGCATCCCGCGACGCCGGCAGCGGCGGTCGCCCCCAGCCCCGCGAGCAGATCGCGTCGTGTTGGCATGGAACAGTATATGGGCGTGATCCGAATAACTCCGGCGCTCCGGCAGGCCTTTGCGTGTTCGCGGGCAACCGCGAGACATGAGCCTCGACGCCGACGTGCCGCCGCCGCCGACGCTGTCGACGGTCGACCCCAGCGAGTACGACGACACCGATGTCGCCGGCGACGAGTATCACCGCGAGGAACTGGAGGCGTTCCTCCGGGAGGGGGCGTGGGCGACGGCGTTCGACCGGTGGGCCGCCGACGCCGACATCGACGCCGAGACGTGGGCGATCGCGGGCGAGCTCGACCTCTTCGCCGGCTTCGACTTCTTCTGGGACGACTTCGCCGACCGCGTCGGCTACCACGCCCCCGGGATCCCCGAGGACTGGAAGGAGCGCGATCTCCATCCGGAACTGGAGAGCTGGGCGCAGGTGTCGGCGATCAACGCCGCGCTCACGGAGTTCGGGCAGGTGGTCTGCGAGGTACTGAAAGCGGAGTACGTCGACTGGGAGAGCGAGTTCGAGGCCCCCGACGACCTCCCCGACTTCTGAGCGATCGGGCCGCTCGAGCGAGAGACCGACCGCCGGTACCGATTTACCCGCGGGCCGTGACGTGGTAGCCATGGTCACGGAGACGGAGCGTGACGACATGACGTGGTACCAGTGTGACGCGTGCGGGCTGTTACTGGACGACCGCGAGGACGCCGAACAGCACGAGGAGAACTGCGACGCCGAGGAACCGTCGTACCTCCAGTAGCGCGCGACGGTCGACGGGAGGCTGCGGGCCGATCGGTCGCCGCCCTGCTGCTCGGATCCGCCCGACGACTCAGAGTCGCTCGTCGGCGAGACGTTCCGCGTGGTCCCGCGACTCGGCGACCACCCACCGGACCGCCTCGGCGTCGCCGTACGCAAGCGCCTCCTTCAGTTCGTCGCGGAGGACGCCCACACCGTGCCCGACCGCGTCGCCGTCGGCGTCGCCCAGTTCGTAGACGCCGTAGCGGTCCGGCGCGGCGGCGACCGTCGAGCGGTCGAGATCCCGCCACGGCTTGCGGAGGCTCATCTCACTCCGCCTCGTCGCCGGCGCGGTCCGTGTCGGCGGTATCGGCGGTATCGGTGGCGTCGGCGGTGCCGGTGGCGTCGGCAGCGTCCGCGTCCGCGTCGGCGACGAACTCGTAGCTGTCCTCGCCCCAGTCGTCCTCGACGAACGCGAACACGCGGCCGCCGGCGACCTCGGGATCGGCCTCGATCTCCGTGCGCTGGCCGCCCGGCCTGCGGGCGGTGACGCCGGGGAACAGCTCCTCCGTTTCGCCCTCGTCGAGGATGACGCGACCGACGCCGGTGTCCTCGAGAATCTCGTCGTGCGTCTTCAGGTCGTTCACGTACAGCAGCACGCCCTCGGTCTCCGTGGGGTCGGTGACGAGCACGTGCGTCTCCTTGCCCGGCGGGGTGGTGAGGGTGTCCTCGACCGCCCGGGGGACGCCGTGGTAGAACGTGACCCGGCCGTCGAGGTACTCCACCTCGACCCCCTCCTCCCGGAGGGCGACCGAGACGCTCGCGGGGGCGACATCGCTGCGGTTCGGCGCGCTCATGCCTCGAGATGGAGGCCCGACGCCGATAAGCGCGGCGAGGCGCGATCGTTCCCGACCGCGACCGACGGTCGAGTTACCCCGAGCTTTATCTCTCGGCGACCCGGACGACGCTCCATGCATAGCAGGCGAGGGGTGTTGGCGGGCGCGACCGCCGCCCTCGCGTCGCTCGCCGGCGGGTGTCTCGCCTCGGGATCGAACGTCTCGTATCCCTCCGAGACCGGGACGGCGGCCGATGGCGAGACCGCCGGAACCGCTGCACGGGCGGTCGACGACCCCGACGGTGAGACGGACGGGCGAGAGTCCGCCCGCGTCGACGAGTCGAACCCGGCGCTGGCCGACAGGACGCGGCGTGTCGCCGACGAGGTACGGTGGTTCGCCGAGACGTACCCCGACGCGATCGAGACCTACCGGCGTGCGCTCGGGCGGGCGACGACGGCGACCCGCGATCTGGCCGAACGCGACGCCGTCACGCCCGCCGACGCGGCAGCTCTGGAGACTGTGTTCGAGGAGGTCGTCGCGACCGCGGAGTCGGCCGTCGGTGGACACTTCACCGTCCACAACCGCCTGGATCGCCGGTCGAAGTACCACCTCGGCGTGATCGAGAAGTTCGCGAGACGCGGCGACCACGACCGAACCGTCGAGGAACTGGAGCGACTTGGCGCGTTCACGGCCGGGATGGCCGCCGAGCCGTACGTCAGAAGCCGACTGTCGCGATCGCCGATCCGGAACCGACTGGTCGGTCACCTGCGTCGCGGCGACCGCGACCCGCGGTACCCCATGCTGTTTCAGGTGGCACGTGTTCCGGACCCGACGGACGACGGGGACGCCGGCGGCGACAGCGAGGGGGACGCGAACGGCGGGGACGACGGCCCGACCGGCGGCGGGGGGCCGAGCACGCGCGAGACCGCGGACCCGCGACCCTTCGACCGCGGCGAGCAGTTCGCGTCGTACGTCTACGGCTGGGAGCGCGAGGACCCGGGCGACTACCCCGCGATCGTCGAGGGGCCGATCGCGGACCGCCGACTCCTTCGTCCGCCGATGACCGACCGCAACCAGCGGGACGTGAGCGTCGCCTACCCGCCGCTGTTCGTCGACCGCGGCCGCGAGTCGACGCTGCTGGTCGGCGCACACGGCGTCGACAGGACCGACCGCGTGGCGGACTTCCCGGACGGCAGGCCACGCACGACGACCGCGAACGCGACGCTGATCCAGCGCTATCGCGACGCCGCCGCCGCCGAGTCCGCGCGCGCTACCCTGTTGACCCGGGCGACGCGCGAGGGGACCTACCCCCTCGGCGACGCGACCTGGGAGCGGGTCTACTACGACCGCGACGGCGACGTGACGTACGCGCTGGTGTGTCGCGCCGGCGAGTTCCTGCTGGCGACGGGCGCGAACCGGACGGCCTGGGAGGAGCGCGTCGACTGGGGGACGCTCCACGAGCGAACGTGGCTCGGGGGTGCCTGAGCCGTGCGCGCCGCCGACCGACGGACGACGGCGCTCGTTGCCGGGGGGTACGCGGTCGTCGGGATCGGCCTCGGGATCGTCGGCGTCGCCGCCGGCGACTGGGCGCGCGCGCAGTTCCTCGCCGACGCCGGCGGCGCTGTCGGCGAGTTCGGTCCGACGTACCTCGCGCTCTCTGCGGCGGCGACGGCGACGGCCGGGATGCTCGCGCTGGTCGTCCTCGGCGGCGTCGTCGGCGCGCTGGCCGGAACGGGCTACGTCGATCCCCGGCGCGCGGCCGCCGTCGGCGCGGCCGCGGGGACGGGCGGCGCGGCCGTCGCGACGCTCGCGCTCCTGGCGGGCGTCGCCGGCGGCACCGCGGGGGAGGCGAGCGACCAGGTGTTCTCGCTGGGACAGGCACTCGTTCCCGGCGTCGTCACCGTCGTCGTCGCCGGCGGCGTGACCGCGGGGGCGGCCGCCCTCGGTGCGGGGGCCGGCGAATGAGTGGGGAGTCGGACGGCGACCGGAGATCGAACGCCGACCGGAGATCGAACGCCGACCGAAGATCGAACGCCGACCGAAGATCGAACGCCGACCGGGGTCCCGACTCCGACTCGGGCCGCGACGGACGCGCGAACAGGCGGGGGTTCCTGGGGAGCGTGTGCGGACTCGCGGTCGCCGTGTCCACCGCCGGCTGCGGAGGGGGTGGGGGCGAGGTGACGCCGCTCCCCGAGGGGGAGGCGACGCCGTCGGCGACGGCGACGCCCACGGAGACCGCCACCCCGGAGCCGACCGCCTCCCCCACGCCGTCGGAGACGTCGGCCGCCGAGTCGACGGCGTCACCGACGGCCGAGTCGACGACGTCCCCGACGGCCACGGCGACGCCGCGGGAGGCCCGGGTACCGCCGCGCGGGTCGCTGTCGCTGGTGAGAACCGGCGTGACCGTCGTCGACGACGACGGCTACTCCCTGGCGCAGGCGTCGGTCGTCCTCGACAACGTCGGCGACGTCGTGTTCGAACTGCTCGAGCTTCGGTACGATCTGTACTTCACGCCGGTCGGGCAGCCCGAGGAGCGCAGTTGGGTCGCAAGCGGGTACGGCCTGCGCGACTTCCGCGGGGACGACGAGAACGGCTTCGCGCCCGGCGAGCGGCGGTCCGTGCGCGGGGAGATCCGATACCGTCGCGACGGTCGCGCGAACCGCTCGCTCGACGACGACCGGTTCGACATCGAGTTCGCGTACCGCCGAGTCCGGTACCGGTAGCGACGGCCGGTGTTGGAGGAGACCGACGCTGAGCGACTCCCGATCGCCGGACCGAGCGACCGTCGCGTCCGGGAACCGTTGACGCGACCGCCATGCTTTACCCCGGCGAACGCGCGCTGTGGCGCATGGACGGACGCGCCGCCGCGCCCGGAGCCGGGACCGTCGTCAACGCGCTCGCGACGGGCGTCGGGAGCGCGTTCGCGCTGGATCTGGAGACGACCGCGACCGTGTCGCTCGACCCCGACGCCGACGGCGTGACGGGAACGATCGCGGGCGACCCGGAGGGCGACACGACGCTGATCGAGCGGTGCGTCGAGCGCGTCGTCGACGCCCACGGGGCCGACGAGGGCGGCACGGTTCGGACCGAAAGCGAGGTGCCGACCGCCGCCGGGCTCAAGAGTTCGAGCGCGGCCGCCAACGCGACCGTGCTGGCGACGCTGTCGGCGCTTGGACTGGAGGTGGCGACCGACCCCGACGCGGACGTGGCCCCGGTCGAGGCGTGCCGGATCGGCGTCGACGCCGCCCGCGACGCCGGCGTCACGGTCACCGGGGCGTTCGACGACGCCTCGGCGTCGATGCTCGGCGGCGTCACGGTCACCGACAACCGGGAAGACGACCTGCTCGACCGCGGCGCGTCGTTCGCCGAGCACGCGCTCGTGTGGACGCCGCCCGAGCGCGCCTACTCCGCCGAGACGGACGTGAGCGCCTGCGAGCGCGTCGCGCCGATGGCCGAATTGGCCTCGGAGCTGGCGCTCTCGGGCGAACACGCCCGTGCGATGACGGTGAACGGCCTCGCGTTCTCGGCGGCGCTGGGGTTCCCGACCGAGCCCGCGGTCGAGGCGATGGCCGCCTGCGACGGCGTCTCGCTGTCGGGGACCGGCCCGAGCGTCGTCGCCGTCGGCGACCGCGAGCGCCTCCGAACGGTTCGCGATCGGTGGGACGGCCGCGAGGGCGAGACGCGACTGGTCGACACCCGAGACCGGGGCGCGCGAGTGCTGTGAGCGACCGAATCGACGACGACACCGATACCATGAGCTACGACGACACCGACACCGACGAGGCGGCGACCGACCTGGACGGAATGGGCCTGGACGAACTGCGCGCGGAGATCGAGGACATCGACCGCGAACTGGTCGAACTCATCGCCCGCCGCACGTACGTGGCCGACACCATCGCCGAGGTGAAAGCGCGCAACGACCTCCCGACGACCGACGAGACGCAAGAGCAGGCCGTGATGGATCGGGCGGGCGCGAACGCCGAGCGCTTCGACGTGGACGCGAACCTCGTGAAGGCGATCTTCCGGCTGCTCATCGAGTTGAACAAGGTCGAGCAACGAGAGAGCCGGTAGCTCAGTCGAGGCCGAGACTCAGCTGTAACGCCTCGTCGACTTCAGCCATCGTAGGTCCGTCGAGTGAACCGACGACCGAGTGAATCCGTTCCAGAACCGAGACGGTTCGAATCTGGTCGAGCCGGATTGACGAATCCGTTTCGAGCGGTGACCCGTCCGCCTCGACGAACACCTCGAACGGATACTCGCGGTAGGTCCCCGTGACGGGCGCGACGATGGTCGTACTTGAGTTCCGGTTTCCGATATCGTTTTGAACGACCACGGCCGGGCGCGTCTTCTTCATCTCGTGTCCCTCGGCGGGGTCGAGTCGAACGATAACCACATCACCCCGTCGCACGTCCGTGCCGTCACTCATCGAGGCGTTCCCACGCTTCGTCGGACGTTTCGCCCCACTCCTCTGTGAGTGCCTCCGCGCTCTCGGAGGCCTCCCGATAGGCGGTTGCCAGTTCGTCGTCGTCCGGCCGGTCAGATTCCACCTCGACGACAGCGACGGTCACGCGCTTGTTCGCGTACTCGGTGCCGAGATAGACTCGACCTCGGTCGTCCGTCTCGTTCGTTTTGAGGTCTGTTGCGTCGACTTTCATAGAAAACGGTACGCACCCGCCGCTGATATGTGTTGCCCACTATTACCCACGGACTTCCCCGTAGGGGTTACGGGGTATACAATGGATTTCCGCTACCTGAACAAGGTCGAGCAACGGGAGAGTCGATATGCGTACAGACGACTGTTCTAGAGCCTCCACTACGTATTAGTGAGGCTGGGTCGATTCTCGACGCCACCATACGAAACTGCGGACTTGATGAACAGGCGGAAGATTCGACGTAACTCTGTTGCAGACGCGGTCACGACAACGATTACGAGTCCACGCTTCGTTCAGCTGCGACTATATCCACCGTCCGGAGTCACTCCTCGTCAGTTGGTTCGAGTGGGACTCGTTCCACCTCGATATCCTCGTAGTCCTTCTCAGAGGAGAGCACGTTCATCCCTCGCGTTTCCGCAGTCGCCGCGTGGAAGGCGTCGAACGGCGTCATTCCCTCGTCGTAGTAGTTGACAGCTTTCAGAATCACCTGTTTCTCCTCCTCGTTCCGCACGGGAACGAGTTCGAGCAGGTTCGCCACCAGCGGAACGTAGTCGAACTCGTAGCGTTCTCTGGCGAGGAGGAGTTCGAGATACGAGAACGAGGACGTTTCGACGTCGTACTTGCCGAGGGCGTCCTCAGCAGAGCCCTGCAACCAATCGGTGTTTTTAGCGAGTGCGAGCAGGAAATCCGTCTCGACGTACACCGTCATCTGTCGTCACCAACTGCTTCAGCTTCGTCTTTCGCCTCCGCCTCGATGTCCTCTCGGATTTCCTCGACGGATGCACCGCGAAGCTCACCTGCCGCTTCGCGGACAGCGGCGAGTGGATCGTCCGCGACGGGGATCAGCTCGATTCTGTCCTCGTACAAAACGATGTGATACTTCTGGCCGTACTTCTCGCGCACCTCCTTCGGGATGTACAGCCGCCCCTGTGCATCCGTTTCTGCTGACATAGAGGAGAATACGCTACCACAGAAAAAGAATCTTACCATCAGATTGGGATTGGTGGTTACAACAAGATCGTTTCAATAGTGCGTATGGTGGATTTCAGCTACCTGAACAAAGTGGAGCAACGAGAGAGCCGGTAGCGGTCTCAAGTCGGTTTGATCGCTCTCCCCTAGTGATTCGAAAAGTAGTCTCCGGAGTTCGCCGTGTTCGGTCGGGATCGCCGAGACGTCCGAACCGCTCGGTCGCGTTGGACGTCCCCGCTCGGACCCCTCTCGCTACTCGAGGCCGATTCCGCCCTCGTTGCGCGTGAGCAGGTAGCACGCGAACGACGAGAGCCAATGCGACCCTGCGTAGTCGTCGGTGAAGGCCTCGTCGAGACCGCGGCGCGCGTGGGCGACGGCGGACTCACGGAGGGTGCCGGCACGCGGCCCCGCGGGGAGCGCGTCGGCGACGCCGGCGAGACACCACGCTCGCGAGACGTTCAAGCCGACCAGGTGGAGCGCGACGCCGTCCTCGCCGTCGGCGACCGAGACCGGCGCGGGGAGCGCGTCGAGGTCCGGGAGGAAGCCGTCGAGCCAGTCGGCGAACTCGTCGCCCTCAAGCACGCGTCGCATGAGGTCCGCCTCGACCAGCGTCGGGGAGAGGAAGTCCCACCCGAGCGGCTCGTACTCGAGGGGGGCGTCGGTGTCGGCCCCGTAGAACTCCCGTGCGGTCTCGGCCGTCGCGGTCGCGAGCGCGTCGTCGCCGACGCTTCGAGCGTAATCGAGGATCAGCGAGCACGCGAACGCAGCGTTGCCGTGGGTCCCGACCCGGTGGGCTCGCTCCATCGTGAGGAATCGGTCGCGGACGAGCTCGACGACCCGGTCCTCCAGCGGGCGGAGCGCCTCGCGCCAGTCGTCGGCGCGTGAGTCGTCCCAGCGGTCGAGTTCGGCCGCGAGCGCGAGCAGCCACGCCCAGCCGTACGGTCGCTCGAACGTCTCGTGCTCCTCGAAGTACGCGACCTCGCCCGCGACGCGGTCCGGGGTCAGCCGCTCGTCGATCCCGGCGACGATGGCCTCGCGGTCGGGATGCTCGGGAAACAGCCGGAGCGCACGCACGAGCGCCCAATGGCTGTGGACCGCCGAGTGCCAGTCGAAGCAGCCGTAGAAGACGGGGTGGCGCTCGCGCGGGACGACGGCGTCGTCCGGGCCGTCCACGGAACCGACGTAGTGGGGGTACTCGGTGTCGACGGCGTCCTGCGGGTGGTGGGTGAGCCGCGCGGCCGCGTCGGCGTCGAGCGCGTCCGCGCGTCCGGCCAGGAGGTCGACATCGGAGAGCGCGAGATCGGTCACGGTCGGGCGTCCACCGGGAGACAGTTGAATCGGTCGCTCGCGACCGCGACGGCAACGAGAACCGCGACCGCGACAACGATGAGAACCGCGACCGCGACAGCAACGAAAACCGCGACGCCGAACTGCCGGCCGTCAGTAGGTCCAGAGCCTGTCGATCCGCGCCGGCACCTCGGCGTGCGCCTCGCGCAGCGCGTCGGGGTCGCGCTCGCCGTCGACGTTGATCACGTGGACCTCGCCGCGCTCGCCGTCGTAGACGTCCTGAAAGTCGTAGACGACGCCGATGAGGTCCGTGTCCGCGGGCACGTCGTCGCTGTCGAGGAGGTGCTCGATCTGCCGGTCGACGTTGTACTCGACGAGGTGGTTCACCTCTGCGGCGTCGTCGAGTCCCTCGGGGAGCAGATCGACGCCCGGTTCGAGGTGCGGCGCGAGCAGGCCGACGCAGTGTTCGATCCCCGGCGGCTCGCCGCCCGCGTCGAGATTTCCCGTGAGCGCGTCGTACGTCGCCGTCACCGCGCCGCAGCCGGTGTGGCCGACCACGACCGCCGTCCGGGTGCCGGCGTGCGCGAGCGGGTAGAGCACGTCGCCGGAGATCACCTCGCCGGCACCCGTGCGCTGGACGACGCGGTTACCGATGTTGCCGCAGGTGAACAGCCGCCCGGGGGTGTCGTTGCCGAAGGCGTGGTCCTGGAGCACCCGCGAGTCCGAACAACACACCGTCACCGCCTCGGGCTGTTGTCCGTGTTGGACCGCGTCGAACCGGGAGGCGAACTCGCGGGCGTGCTCCGCGTTGCCCGCGAGCAGGTCGACGACCGTCTGATTCATGTCGAGGGAGTCCACGGCTGCGTACATATGTCTGGTCCGTCCGATCGGCGCGACGGACGGGAGATCTGGCGACGACCGGCGCTCCCCGCGGCACCGTGGAGGGATCGACGGGATCTCCCGGCGTGACGTGGACGGATCGACGGAATCCCCGCCGACGTACCCCCGCGATCTGATCGCCCGTCGGTAGCCCCCGAGAGTTAGTATTAATATCCTAATATGGTACTGTGTGTCTAAGGGAATTGCATGCAACGCTAAAATACCGGGACGTGCTGGTACGTATCACGATGACCGAACGAACCATGGCGGACGTCAGTCACACAGCGCCGAACGGGGCCTCCGCGGACCGAGTTTGGGAACGAGGCGGCGAGAAACCCGAGGCACGAACCGACGGCGGCGACCGCGACGACGACGACTGATTCTCGCGACCGATCGACGCTACCGCTCAAGCTACGCTACCGATCGACCGCCGCCCGAGCGGCGCGATCGACCGATCCGCTGGACGACGGACCGCTCCGTACGCACCGCGCCGCCGGTTCTCAGGCGCGATAGGCGCGGCGACGGGCCTTTACTCCACGGGGCGAAGGTAGCCGTGTGATAACCGTCGACGGCTTGCGGAAGGTGTACGGCGACTTCGTCGCCGTCCACGGGAGTACCTTCGACGTGGATCCGGGGGAGATCTTCGGCGTCGTCGGCCCGAACGGGGCGGGCAAGACGACGACGCTCAAGACGCTGGCGGGGCTGATCGAGCCCACCGCCGGCACGGTCGAAGTGGCGGGATCGCCCGCCGGCGACCCGGAGACGCGGACCGCGCTGGGGTTCCTCCCGGAGGAGTCGCCGCTGTACGAGGACATGACCGCGCGGAGCTACCTCCGCTTTTTCGCGGACCTGTACGAGGTGCCCCGCGAGGTCGCCGACGAACGCATCGAGACGGCGCTGGACGACCTCGAGCTGGAGCACCGCGACCGACGGCTGGGGGACGTCTCGAAGGGGATGAAGCGAAAGGTCGCCATCGCGCGCTCGCTGGTCAACGATCCCGACGTGCTGATCTACGACGAACCCGCCTCGGGCCTGGACCCCCTGACGACCAACTACGTGTTGGAGTACGTCCGCGCGCTCGCCGACGCCGGGAAGACGGTGCTGTTCTCCGCGCACAACCTCTATCACGTGGAGTCGGTGTGCGACCGCGTCGTCATCATGAACGAGGGGAAGATCGTCGCCCGCGGCTCCGTCGAGGAGATCCGCGCCGAACACGGCGAGACGAGCTACCGCGTGTTCACGACCGTCCCCGTCGAGGGGAGCGACCCGGACGGCGACCGTCACCTGACGGTCGTCGACTCGATGGACGCCGTCGAGGGGATCCGCGCCGAGGCGGCCGACGCCGGCGGCGAGGTCGCCGACATCCGGACCCGCGAGTCGACCCTCGAGGAGATCTTCCTCGACGTGGCCGACCAGCCGATGCCCGGGAGCAGACGCGTCGCCCCCGGCGACGACCCGACCGTCGTCGGCGACGCGGCTCGGTCGGACGGGGACGAGCACGGGGATCGCGCCGGCGACGACGACGCGGACGCCGACCGGGGTGAACCCCCCCGAGAGGGCGTCGACCCGCCGGAGGCGGGGGAGTGATATCGCCGCGTAAGCTCCTGCGCGTCGCCCGCTGGGAGGTGTCTCGGACGACCGGGACGCTCGACCGGCGGACCGCGGCGCTGGGGGCGGTCGCGCTGCTGTTGACCCTCGGCGTCGCCGCCGGCGGCCTCCTCGCGGGCGGCGTCGCGCTCGACGAGGACATCTACTCGGTCGCGGTGAGTTCGGAGAGCCCGTACCACGAGCCGGTCGCCCAGTCGACGCCGCTGTCGGCGTCTCCGCCGGACGCGCCGAACGCGGACGTGTACGTCGTCGACCCCGACCCGACCGACCGGAGCGCGACCGTCACCGCCGCCGACACCCCGAAGGGCGAGGCGGCGCTGTCGACGTTCCGGTCGGCCGTCGAGGCGCACAACGGCCGTCTCCTGGCGGCCGAGCCGAACCAGTCCGCGGCGTTCCCCGTCGGCGTCACGCTCACCTACGTCGAGCGCTCGAGCCAGCGGATCGGCGCGAGCGACGGCGACGTCGCCGGCGCGGGCGACGACGACGGCGGTGCCGGTGGCGGCGACGGCGACGGCGGCGACGGGAGCGGCGGTGCCGGCAGCGATGCCGGCGGCGACGCGACCGGTGGCTCGGACGGCGGCCTGGGCGTGCCCGACTTCGGCGGCGCGGCCGGCGGGCTGTTCGGCGGGCAGCCGACGGGGTCGCCCGCGGAGATCTCCCCGCCGTTCCCGTTCGGCTCGCTGGTGCTCGCGTTCGCGTTCCTCGTGCCGATGAACTTCATCATCCAGGCGTACGGCTCGACGGTGCTGAACGAGCGGATCAACCGCCGGGGCGAACTCCTGCTCGTCGCGCCGCTGTCGCGGACGGACATCGTCGCCGGGAAGACGCTGCCGTACGCGGCGGTCGCGCTCCTCGCGACGACGCTCATCGCCCTCGGCGTCGGGGGCGGCGCGCTGTCGGTCGCGGCGGTGTTCCCCATCGCGCTGGTGTTCCTCGCGTCGACGTTCGTCGGCGCGATGTTCGCGCGGTCGTTCAAGGAGCTCACGTTCGTCACCGTCACCGTCTCGGTGACGCTGACCACCTACGCGTTCGTGCCGGCGATCTTCTCGACGGTGACGCCGATCGCGCTCATCTCGCCGCTGACGATCGTCGTCCGCGACCTCCAGGGCGAAGCGGTCGCGCTCGGCGAGTACCTGTTCTCGACGGGACCGTTCTACCTCGTCGCGGGCACGCTGTTCGCGATGGGGATCGGCGTCTACCGCGAGGAGGACATGTTCACCCAGCGCGCGGTTCCGCTGAAGTTCCTCGACGCGCTGGCGGTCCACCTGCACCGCCCGCGCGACGTGGCGCTGCTCGCGGCGCTGTCGATCCCGTTCGTGTTCGTCGCCGAACTGCTCGGGGTCGCGCTGCTGTTCGCGCTCCCCGAGTCGGCCGCGCTGGTCGGGCTGTTCGTCGTCGTCGCCGTCGTCGAGGAGCTCGCGAAGGGCGTGCCGATCTACGCCGGGTTCTCGCAGTCGCGCTTCGAGCGCGACCTCCCGACGGCGCTGAAGCTCGGAGCGCTCTCGGGCGCTGGGTTCTTCCTCGCCGAGAAGGCGACCGCCGTCGTCCAACTCGTCGGGCTCGACTCGCTCCCGCTCGGACGGGCGGCGTTCGGCACCGCCGGCGTCGCCGGCGACGCCGGCCCCCTCCTCGCGCTGGGACTGCTCACGCTCCCGCTCGCGTTGCACGTCGTCACCGCCGCCGTCGCGGCCGTCGGGGCGACGCGGGGCCGGCGGGCGTGGGGCGGGACCCTCGCGGTCGCGATGGCGATCCACTTCGCCTACGACTTCGCGGTGGTGAGCGCCCTTGGATAACGACCGCGACGCGGGGCCGTCCGAGGAGCGCGAGGGCGAAGGGGACGCCCCGAACCCGGTTCCGGGGACGGTCGCCGCCGGCGATCGAACCGGCCGGGACGCGCGGTGGACGATCGCGAGGCGGGAGCTGGCGTCGCTGCGCTCGGAGAAGACGATCGTGCTCGCGCTGTTGATCCAGCTGTTCGTCGCGGCGTTCTCGTCGTTCCTCGTCGTCGGGCTGGTGTCGCTGTACGACCCCGGCGACGCGGCGGGGTACGCCGTCGAGACGGCCGTCGCCGGCGACGACGCGGGCGACCTCGCGCGAGCGGTCGGCGAGACCGACGGGATGGACGGCCGGCTGTACGCGAGCAGACAGGCCGCCGTCGACGCGTTCTCCGACGGCGAGGTCGACGCGGCGCTGCTGTCGACGGCGACCGAGCGGGGGACGCTCGAGGTCCGGGTGCTCGTCCCCGACGGCACCGTCGGGACGACGCTCGTGGTGGTCCGCGCACGCGAGGCGTTGCGGGCGTTCGAGCGCCTGGAGCGCGACCAGCGCTCGGCCAGCCTGGAGTCGGAGACGCTCGAACTGCCGCCCCGGGTCGGCTCCTCGCCGTACTTCGGGTTCACCTACACGGTGCTCGTGCCGCTGTTGCTGTTCCTCCCCGTGTTCATCGCCGGGTCGGTGACGGTCGACTCGCTCACCGAGGAACTGGAGCGCGGCACGCTCGAACTGCTCCGGGTCGCCCCCGTCACGATGACCGACATCGTCGAGGGGAAACTGCTCGCTGCCGCGGGGCTCGCGCCCGTCCAGGCGGCGCTGTGGCTGGCGCTGTTGTCGCTCAACGGCACCGCGATCGCGCCGGGGCCGAGCGCGCTCGCGACGGTGACAGGCGTGCTCGCGCTGCTGGCGCTGACGGTCGGACTCGCGGCGCTAGTGACGGCGCTTGGAGCCGCGCTGGCGCTGCTCGCGCCGGATAGGCGGGCCGCACAGACGCTGTACTCGCTGGGCGTCCTGGGGCTGTTCGGCCTCGCCGTGCTGTCGCCGGCGAACCCCGCGAACGTCGCCGCGCGCCTGGCCGTCGGGAGCGCCGACGCCGGGTCGTACGCGGCCGCGGGGGTCGTCCTCGCGCTCGGCGCGGTCGCCGTGGCGGTCGCGCGCGCCGGCGTCGCCCGGTACGGCCCGGCCTGAACGGGGGGCGACCTCTGTGTCGGCGGGGTCGCCACCGGAGGCGACGGAGTCCCCACCGGCGACGAGGCGACCGAGGCGGGCCTACGCGGCGACGAGGTCGACGACGGTCTCCTGCTCGCACACGAGGTTGTACGCGCCCTCGTCGTCGTTCCAGAGGACCAGGACGTTCTCGACCGAAAGGACCGCGCCGTAGGGTGCCTCCCGGAGGTCGCGATTCAGCACCGACTCCCCCGTGAGCACGAGGTAGTGCTCCAGTTCCTCGCTGCCGTCGCCGACCTTGAACAGGGGGTTGGCGTCGTCGCCGTCGGCGAGGTCGGCCGAGAGCTTCACGCACAGGAGGTTCACGCGGTCGGTGACGTGGGCCTCGGACTCGGCCATCCGGTGGTGGCGCTCGGCGCTCGCGGCGACGGGGTGGCGACGCTCGCCGTCCGGTCGGAGGATCGCCCACGAGAACTTCACGTCGGTGTTGACGTAGGTGCCGGGCTCCTCGTCGTACGCCCGGGTCGCGGCGTCGTCGAGGGACCGCTGGAACGAGGGGACCGCGAGGGCCGAGCGTTCCTCGAAGGACCACCCGCGGTCGCTTGGGGCGTCGCCGGGCCACAGCCGCAGGTCGGGCGCGTAGACGCTCACGTCGCCGTCGGGCGGGGCGACCGCGCGCTCGACGCGGCGCATCCCGGTCGAGGTGTCGAGGTCGGCGGGCGCGAGCAGGAGACACGAGCCGTCGGCCGCGAGCGCGTCGAGGCCCCGCTCGACGGTCGCCTCGGGGTCGTCCAGTTCCGAGAGGACGTTCCCGAACAGCACGAGGTCGAACGGACCGTCCGCGGCGGGATCGTCGCCGGTGACGTCGGCGTCGTCGGTCCCCGTGGTGTCGTCGCTCCCATCGGAATCGTCGCCCCCGCCTGCGTCGCCGGCGTCGCCCGAGTCGACGAGTCCGGTCAGGTCGATGTCTTCGACGCGCTCGCGGTGGATCGTGGTTCGGAAGTTCCGACGGGTGTCCGCGAGCACGTCCGCGAGCACGTCGGCGTTGGCGCTGGGTTCGACGGCGTGGTAGTCGACGACGGCGTCCTCGGGGAGGTAGTCGTGGAGGCCGAGCGCGGGGCCGCCGGTGCCCGCGCCCACGTCGAGCACGCGGAGCCTGCGGGGGAGCAGCCCGCGGTCGGCCAGCCGGTCGAGGACGTAGCCGACGGCGGCGTAGAAGTCCGGCAGGTGATACAGGGCGTACGCCAGCGCGGCGTCGGCGTCGTACTCGACGCGCCGCCCGCGGTAGTAGTCCTCCTTCATGCGGTCGATCGTCTCGCGGAGGGCGTCGCCGGAGTCGCCGTCGTGCCAGTCGAGTCCGTGTCGGTCGAACAGGAGGTCCTCGACGGTCTCGACGTGCTCGTCGGGGAACGCCGAGGGCGACCACCCCGGCGGGTCGACCGGCTCCTCGTCGACCGGGACGAAGCTGCCGTCGTCGCGCTCGCGGAGGCCGAGGTCGAACGCCTCCTCACGGAGGGCCGTGCGAACGACGGCCTGGTGGGGCTGACCGGGGAGGTACTCGTACACCTCGTCGGGGTCGACGGGGCGGACGTTTCGGAGGTACTTCGCCGTGTCGCGCAGGGCCTCGCGGTCGACGCTCACGGCGACCACCCCGGGGGCGTCGGCGATGGAGTCATTGCCGACGGCTACTCAGTCGGCGTGGGTAACGGTTCTGTCTCGGCCGCCTCACTCCTCGAAAGTCGGACCGTCGCCGTCCGCGGTCGCGTCGTCGTCACCGTTAGCCGCGCCGTCGCCGACGCGGGAGTCGCCGTCGACGGCGTCGCGGGCGTCGGCGAACAGCGCGTCGAACTCCTCGCGGTCGGCCTCCGCCAGCGCCGCCGCGGCGTCGGCGACCGGCCCCGCGCCGTCGAAGGCCTCGCGGATGTCGGCGTACACGCGCGACTCGCCCGCGGCGACCGTGCGAGCCAACTCCGCCAGCGGCTCGGAGACGGGCGTGTGGAACCGCTCGTCCACGTCGCCGGCGGCGAGCGCGTACGCCAGGACGGCCGTGTGGGCCCCGGCCTGTACCTTCGCCATCGCGTCGTCGTGCTCCGCGGCGGTCGTCTCGAACGGCTCGTTGCCGGCGTCGGCGAACCCCTCGCGGACGTGCTCGACGACCGGGCCGACCTCACCGGGGACGTACGCGATCCGCCCGGGGCCACGCGGCGGCGCGAAGAGCGGGTGGAAACTGGCGTACTCGCCGTCGGCGTGGGTCGCCATCGCGGCGAGGGGGTCGCCCATGACGCCCGCCACGTCGACGATCGCCCCGTCGGCGGCGTTGTCGGCGTAACGGGCGACCGCGTCGGCGACGACCGGGATCGGGACCGCGAGGACGACGCAGTCGAACGACTCGTCGGTGTCCAGGGGGACGACGCGGCCGTCGACGACCGCCTCGGCGGCGTCCATGGCCGTCTGCGGGTTCGTGTCCGCGAGCGCGACCCGGTCGACGACCGGGCGGAGGGTGTGTGCGACCCACCGACCCATCTCCCCCGCGCCGACGACGAGCAACTTCATGCACCCCGCTATCGGTGTCGCGACCGAAAGGGTATCGGTCCGGGGGGCGACGCGATCGGACGAGTCCGCCCGCCGCCGTCACTCCACCGACGCGAGCCGGAACGACTCCGAGGGGAGGGTGTCGCCGTCGTGGTCCTCGCCGGCGACCAGCCGCATCCGTACCTCCGAACGGGGCACGGGCTCCGCGAACCGTACGCCGACGAGCGTCTCCGCCTCGACGCTCCGGGCCTCGCCGCGGAAGTCGACCGCCCGGACGGTCACGCGGTCCTCGCCGACGCCGCCCTCGACGACCTCGAAGTGGGCCTCCAACAGCCCGGGCGCGACCTCCGCGATCTCGGCCCCCTCCGCGACCACTTCGACGGTGTACGTGCGGATCCCGTCGGGAGCACGCTGACAGACGGCGACGACGGCGTCGGTCGCTTCGTCCGCGTGTTCCTCGTCCGCGTGCTCCTCGTCGCCGTCGTCAGCCGGATCGGCGTCGTCGCCTCCCCCCGCGGGATCAGTCACGCCGCCATCCCCCGGGGGCTCCTCGGATCCGTCCGCGTCGGGCTCCCGGAACGCGGCCGCGACGCGCTCGAACAGGCTCATACCTCGTATCACGGCGGCCGTCGACAAAGCCGCGTCGCCGCCGGTGTCCTCGGTGTCGCCTGCGGCGTCGGGGCGCGCGAGGCGGTCGCCCCGGGTCACCCCGTCCGGGCGGTCTCCGGGATCGCGTCGACGCGGTCACTCGACCACCAGCTCCACCGGGAACTCCGTGAGGTTCTCGTAGCCGTCCTCGGTGACGACGACGATGTCCTCGATGCGGACGCCGCCGACGTCGGGGTCGTACAGGCCCGGCTCGACGGTGATCACGTGGCCGGGCTCCAGTTCCCCGCCGCGGGGGTTGAGCCCGGGCTGTTCGTGCACGTCGAGGCCGACGCCGTGGCCCGTCGAGTGGATGAACCCCGTCTCCGTGTCGGGATCGGAGCGAAGCGTCGGGTGGCCCGCGTCCTCGTACACCTCGCAGGCGGCCGCGTGCACGTCCGCCCCGGTCGCACCGGGCTCGACGGCCGCGAGCGCCGCCGAAAGCGCCGTCTCGGTCAGGTCGAACCACTCCCGGACGGTCCCGTCCGGCTCGCCCTTGGAGAACGTCCGGGTCATGTCGGAGTGGTACTTGCTCGACTTCTCCCGGGGGAAGATGTCGACGATGATCGGCTCGCCGGCCGCCAGCGGGCCGCTTCCGCGGTCGTGGGGGTCGGCCGCGTCCGCGCCGCAGGCGACGATCGTCTCGTCGAGCGCGCAGCCGTGTCGCAGCAGCGTCACCTCTATCTCCTCGCTCACGCGCTCGCTGGTGAGCGGCGTCTCCTCGCCGTCGACATCGTGTACGAGCGTGCCGTCGTCGGCCACGTCGGCATCGGCGATCAGCGCCTCCGCGGCCGCCATCGCCGCCTCGTTGGCCGCCTGGGCCCGCCGGACGGCGTCGACCTCCTCGTCGGTCTTGACCGCCCGCAGCGTCTCGACGGTGTCGTCGCGGTCCACGTCGACGGCGACGCCCGCCTCGCGCAGGCCGTCGGCGACGCCGACCGGGAACCGCTCGGGGACGAGCGCCGACTCGACGCCGAGGTCAGCGAGGAAGTCGGCGTACACCGACGCCTTTGCGCTCGCCTCGTCGGCCTCCGCGGCGCGCTCGGCGTAGTCGTACGCCGAGAGGCGCACCACGGTGTCGGCGTGCGACTCGGTCTTCGCGCGGCCGTACTCCAGTCCGGAGACGAGCACCGCCAGTTCGTCGCCGGTGTAGGCGGTGAGAAACGGGTCAGGGGCGTCGAATCCCGAGAGGTACAGCTGATCGGAGTCGGCGTTGTCGGCCTCGATGCAGTAGGCGTCGACCCCAGTCGCGTCGAGGCGATCGTCGAGTGCCGAGCGGCGTCGCGTCATGGTCTCCGGTGCGTCCACGGGCGGGATAGGCGTTTTCGTCGCGGCCGCCCGTCGACGCCGGTCTCGATCCCCCCTCGAGGCGTCAGTTCGTCCGTTGCTTCGGGTCGTCGGACCACCGTCGGGCGACTTTCCCCTTCATCGCGTACTCCAGCGCGTGCCAGACCCGCCCCTGTCGCTTCAGTCGTTCGACCGCCTCGACGCGCTCCTCCGGCACCGATCCGCGTTCCAACAGCTCCGCGAGGAGTGTCTCGGCGCTATCACGATTCATCTGGTGATACGTCTTCCTCGGGGGTGGATACCGGTGTTGCCAAACCATTCCGGTGTGATGAGCGCCACCTAGATAGTCAATACCTAGCGCCTACGGGGCTTATACTCTCGATTTGGAGGTCAGAGACTGCGAAGCTGATCAGGCCGGAGTCGGTCGAATTCCGACTCGGAGGTGGCAATCGACTGCCCGAGGGTCGCCGGAACCGTCGCCGCGTCCGGTACACACTTGCCGCGGCGAGCGCACCTCGGGACATGGACGCACACGTCTCGCCGTCGCGAGTCGCCGGACGCGCACGCGCGCCGCCGTCGAAGAGCTACACGCACAGGGCGATCCTCGCGGCCGGGTACGGCGGGGGAACGACCGTCGCGGACCCGCTGGACTCGGCGGACCCGCGGGCGACCGGCCGGGCCATCGAGGCGTTCGGCGGCGCTGTGTCGTGGATCGACGACGGGACCGGGGGCGCGAGCGCGGTCGAGGTCGAGGGGTTCGGCGGTCGCCCCGACACCCCCGACGACGTGATCGACTGCGCGAACTCGGGGACGACGATGCGGCTCGTCACAGCGGCCGCCGGACTGGCGGACGGACTCGCCGTGCTCACCGGCGACGACTCGCTACGCTCGCGCCCGCAGGGACCGCTCCTCGAGGCCGTCGAGTCGCTGGGGGGTCGCGCGGAGTCGACGCGGCACAACGGGCAGGCCCCGCTGGTCGTCGGCGACGCGATGGACGGCGGCGGGGTCGCCATCCCTGGCGACGTGTCCTCGCAGTTCGTCACCGCCCTCCTGATGGCCGGCGCGGTCACCGACGAGGGCGTCGAGGTCGACCTCGAGACGGAACTCAAGTCCGCGCCGTACGTCGAGATCACCCGCGAGGTGCTCGCGGACTTCGGCGTCGACACCGAGCACACGGAGACGGGCTTTCGCGTTCCCGGCGGGCAGGCGTACGAGGCCGACGAGTACGCCGTCCCGGGCGACTTCTCGTCGATGTCGTACCTGCTGGCGGCGGGCGCGGTCGCGGACGGCGACGGAACCCGCGACCGCGACAGCGACGGCGTCGTCGTCGAGGGCGCGCGGCCGAGCGCGCAGGGCGACGCCGCCATCGTCGACGTGCTCGACCGGATGGGCGCGGCGATCGACTGGGACCGAGAGGCCGGGGAGATCGAGGTCCGCGGCGGCGACCTCTCCGGCGTCGACGTCGACGTGGGCGACACGCCCGACCTCCTCCCCACCATCGCCGTCCTCGGCGCGGTCGCCGGCGGCGAGACGCGGATCGTCAACGCCGAGCACGTCCGGTACAAGGAGACCGACCGCGTGGCCGCGATGGCCGAGTCGTTGGAGGCCATGGGCGCAAGCGTGACCGAGGAACCCGACTCGCTGACGGTCCACGGCGACGACTCGGACCTCGTGGGCGCGACGGTCCAGGGTCGCGGCGACCACCGACTCGTGATGGCGCTGACGGTCGCCGGCCTCGTCGCCGAGGGCGAGACGACGGTCACGGGCGCTGAGCACGTCGACGTGTCGTTCCCCGGCTTCTTCGAGACGATGGCGGACCTGGGCGCGGACGTGTCCGTGGAGTGACGACGTCGAGGGGGCGAGTCCCCGAAGCGGCCACGCGATCGCGTCGCTCCGGCGGGGTGTCAGACCACGGTCGTTTATGACTCCCGTCCGGGAGACTCGGCCATGGAGCGGACGTATCTCGGTCCGGGTCTCGGCGAACTCGACGACGGCTCCGACCCCGCGATGTCGTTCGGCGTGGCGACGGAGCGGTCCGACGGCGTCGACGTGGCGCTGTCGGGACTGATCCACCCGGAGGGAACGCCCGTCGAACAGACGGCGGTCGTCTTCGAGATGATCGAGGACATGATCGTCGACGACCTCGGCGGGGAGATGGGGGACGTGACGCGGCTACGGTTCTACGTCAGAGAGGACGTGCTGACCGCAGATCTCCGTCGCGAACTGCACGAACTGCGACGTGACGTGTTCTCGGCCCCGGAGTATCCCGCGGCGACGATGGTCGGCGTGTCGTCGCTGGTTCACGACGACGCGGACGTGGAGGTCGAAGCGAGCGCGTTCGTCCCCGCCGACGAGCGGACGGTGACCACGATCCGGCCCGACTGACGCCGGATCGACCGGGGGTGGAGCGTTTCCGCCGCCGATGCCGTTTTCGCCCGGAGGATAGAGCGCTTCCGCCGCCGATGCCGTTTTCGCTCGGGAGACCGACCGGACTCGCATGAGCGACCTCGATACGCCGCCGTTCGCCTTCGATTACGACCCAGGGGCGATTCACTACGGCCGCGGGTGCATCGCCGACATCGGCGACGCGCTCGCCGACCGCGACCGCGACGCCGCGCTGGTCGTCTGCGGGTCGAACGTCGCCGGCAACGCCGCGCTGATGGACGCCGTCGGCGACAGCCTCGACGACCGCCTCGCGGAGGTGTTCGCGGGCACCACCCCGGACAAGCGACTCCGGGAGGCCGCCCGCGCAGTCGAGCGCGCCGACGACCTCGCGGTCGACGCGTTCGTCCCCGTCGGCGGCGGTTCCAGCCTCGACGTCGCCACCGTCGCCTCGGTCCTCCGGGCTCGCGACCTGTCGCTCGCGGACGCCCGGGCCGAGGTCGCAGAGACCGGGGGGATCTCGACCCCGGACGATCCCGACGAGCTGACGCCGCTGTTCCCGGTCCCGACGACGCTGGCGGGCGCTGACCTGTCGGTGATCGCCGGCATCGCCGCCGCGGTCGACGACGGCGACGGCGGAACGGAGGTCGTCTCCACGGGCGTCGGCGGGGCCGAGTTGATGCCCGAGGCGCTGTTCTACGACCCGGCGCTGTTCGAGACGACGCCGGAGCGCGTGCTCGCCGGGTCGGCCATGAACGGCTTCGACAAGGCGATCGAGTCGCTGTACGCCCGCACGAGGACGGCCGTCACGGACGCGACAGCGACGCGGGCGATTCGGCTCCTCGCAGACGGTCTCCCGGAGATGGCGGATGACCCGACCGCGATGGACCGCGCGGTCGCGGGGATCGTGCTCGCGCAGTACGGCATCTCGCGACCCGGAGCCATGACGATCAACGTGATCCACGCGTTCGGGCACGGCCTGCGCGACGCGTTCGGCATCCAGCAGGGACTCGCGCACGCGGCGGTCGCCCCGCACGCCCTCCGAGCGATGGCCGACGCCGGCGTCGACCTCTCGCTGCTGACGGCGGCGTTCGAGGTCGACACGGCGGAGGCGGCGATCGCCGAGGTGGAACGCGTCCGCGACGCCCTCGATCTCCCGGCGTCGCTGTCGTCGCTCGAGGGCGTCGACGAGACGGGACCGGGACTCGACGAGGCCGCCCGCGTCGCCGCCGCCGACTCGCTGCTGTCGTACGCGCCCGAGGAGTACGAGCTGACGGAGGCGGACGCGCGGGCGGTGTTGGAGGCGGCGCGATGAGCGACGAGACCCGAACGCGCCGCACCGCGGTCCGACGGAGGGCTGGGTCGCAACCGTTATTTCTCGCGACCCCAGGGACCCGTCAATGAGCGAGCCGGGCGATCGAACCGACGATCCGACCGAGGACGCTGCCCAGGAACTCGATCGAACGAGTGACGCCGTCGTCTCGCTCGACGAGGACTGGCGGGTGACTGCCTGGAACGGTCAGATGGCCGAACTGTCCGGCGTCTCGGCGGCCGAGGCCGTCGGCACGGAGGTCTGGACGGTGTTCGACGGCTACGACCTCTCGGAGTCCTCGTTCGCGTCGGCGCTTCGCGAGACCGCCGAAACGGGCGGCGAGCGCGCCATCGAGGCGACCCTCCCCGGCGTCGACGCCCGCGTCGAGGTGCGGATCTATCCCGATCCCACGGGCGTGACCGCGTATCTCACCCCGTCGATGTCCCGGCTGCCGCACGACCGGGAACTGGAGCGGAGTCGGGAGGTCCTCCGGGCGCTTCACGACAGCGTGATCGTGCTCGACAGCGACCTCGTCGTCGAGTTCGCTCTGGTCCACCTCGACGGCGCGGACGACCTCGAGGGGCGCGGGGTCGAGGAGGCGATGACGTCGCTGACGAGCCCGGCGGACGCGAAGCGGTTCCTCGCGGCCGCGCGAGCGGTCCTCGACGGCGATTCCCTCGACGGCGATTCGGCCGCCTCCGAGGGCGGGTCGACCCGCCGAAGGGCGGGCGCAACGGCGGGCGGAGCGACCGGCGGGGCGACCGACGCGGGGTCCGGGACCGCCGAGGGAGGCAGCCGGCGACTGACGCTCCCGTACGGGAGCGACGAGGATCTTCAGTACGTCGATCACCGCCTGACTCGTGTCACCTTCGACGGCGAGGATCACGTCCTCGTCATCGGCCGCGACGTGACCGAGCGGACCCGGTTCGAGCGGCGACTCCGCGCGCTCCAGAGCATCGCGCGCGAGCTGAACACGGCGACCAACGCCGACGACATCGCCTCGCGTGCCGTGTCGGCCGCTGCGGACGTGATCGATATGCCGCTGACCGGCGTGTGGCTGGTCGACGAATCGGGCGACGCGCTCGTCCCCGCGGCGGTGACCGTCTCTTCGGATGCGATGTTCGACGACCACCCCACCTTTCGCGGGGGCGAGAGTCTCGCGTGGGAGGCGTTCGAGGCCGACGAGTTCCGCCGGATCGACGACATGGACGACGAGAACGAGCGACACAACCCCGACACGGTCGTCCGCTCGGAGCTGATCGCCCCGCTGGGCGACCACGGAGTGATGCTCACGGCGTCGCTGGAGCCGAACGGGTTCGACGACGCCGACGTGGACCTCTTTCGCGCGCTGGCCGCCAGCGTCGAGGCGACGCTCGCGCGCACGGACCGCGAGCAGCGCCTCGAGGAACGGAACCGACAGCTCGAGCGGTTCGCGGACGTGGTCGCTCACGACATCCGCAACCCCCTCGGCGTCGCCGCCGGCCACCTGGACCTGGCTCGGGAGTCCGGAGACACGTCGCACCTCGATAGGGTTGACGGGGCCCTCGATCGGATCGAACGCCTCGTCGACGAACTGCTCGAACTCGCGCGCAACGAGACGGGCGACGCGGACACGGAGTCGGTGGACCTGCCCGCGGTCGCGCGGGAGGCGTGGGCGACCGTCGAGACCGACGAGGCGACGCTGACGGTCGCCGACGGTCTCGGGAGGATGGACTGGAACGAGGGACAGCTCACGCAGCTGTTCGAGAACTGCTACCGGAACGCGATCGAACACGCCGGCCCCGACGTGGCCGTGACGGTCGGTCCGCTCGACGGCGGCGGATTCTACGTCGCCGACGACGGTCCCGGCGTTCCGGAGGACGTGCGCGACCACGTGTTCGATCACGGCTTCACCACCGACCGGGAGGGGACCGGCTTCGGCCTCGCGATCGTCGCGGAGGTCGCCGAGGCGCACGGCTTCGAGGCGTCGGCGACCGAGAGCGACGCCGGCGGCGCTCGCTTCGAGTTCCGGCCCGTATGAGCGACTGGCGGGAACCGACAGACGTCACGAGATGCCACCCGTCACTGAGCGACTAAGCGACGCCAGCCGCCACAAGTGACGCCACGCGCCACTAAATGACGCCACTCGCTACCAGGTGACAGCGCCCGATGCCGATCGAAACCGTCCTGAACAGACTGTGCGTTCACGAACCGCTATTGTTCCGGAGGCGTTCGATCGGCGTATGAGCGACACACAGGGTTCGCCGTTGCCCCCGGAGGCCGCTCCCGGTCCCGACGGCCTCCCCGTCGTCGGCTCGTTCCTCGAGAGCCGGTGCGACTTCTTCGCGTTCCGCGACCGCGTCGCCCGCGAGCACGGCGGCGTCGCACGCTACGAGATCCTCGGACAGTCGGTGTTCCTGCTCACCGACCCCGACGCGATCCGGCGGGTGCTCGTCGGAGAGAACGAGCGGTACGAGAAGGGAGAGCTGTTCCAACAGCAGCTCCGTCCGGTGCTCGGGAACGGCCTGCTCAACAGCGAGGGGGAGTTCTGGCGTCGCCAGCGCCACCTCATCCAGCCGGCGTTCACGCCCGACCGGATCGCGGGCTACGGCGACATGATGGTCGAGGCGACCGAGCGTACGAGCGCCCGCTGGGACGACGGAGAGGTGCGCGACGTGCACCGGGACATGATGGGGCTGACGCTGGACATCGTCGCCCGCGCGCTCGCCGGCGTCGACATCCGGGACCGCACGCCCGCCATCGGCGGCGCGCTGGACACGGTGATGGAGCAGTCGGCCGGCGGGGCCCTCGTCGACCTCCTGCCGGCGTGGGTGCCGACGCCCGGACGCCAGGCGCTCGACGAGGCCGTGTCGAGCCTCGACCGGATCGTCGACGAACTGATCGTCGAGAAGCGTCGCGCGCTCCGAGCGGGCGAGGTCGAGTCGGACGATGACGTGGTGGCGGCGTTGCTGACGGCGACCGACGAGGACGGCGAGCACATGGCCGACGAGCAGGTCCGCGACGAGGTGAAGACGCTGCTGTTGGCGGGCCACGAGACCACGGCGCTGGCGCTGACCTTCACGCTGCACCTGCTCGCGCGCCATCCCGACGTCGAGGAGACGCTGCTGGCGGAACTGGAGAGCGAACTGGGCGACGAACCGGCAGGCGTCGACAGCGTCCGCGACCTGGAGTACCTGGACGACGTGATCACCGAGTCGATGCGGCTGCTGCCGCCGGTTCACGGGATCCTCCGCGAGCCGACCGAGGACGTCGAACTCGGCGGCTACCGGATTCCGGAGGGGACGCCGCTGGCGATCAGCCAGTGGGTCGTCCACCGCGACCCCGCCCACTACGACGATCCACTCGAGTTCCGCCCCGAGCGGTGGACCGACGAGATGGAGGCGGACCTCCACCCGCTGGCGTACTTCCCGTTCTCCTCGGGGCCGCGGCGGTGCGTCGGCGACCGGTTCGCGCTGCTGGAGGCGAAGCTGATCCTCGCGACGCTGCTGCGTCGGTACGCGTTCGAGGTCGTCGAGCCGGTCGACCTGGAGGGGTGTCTGGAGGCGAGCATCACGACGCGACCGACCGAGCCGGTTCGGATGCGGGTTCGCGACCGCTGAGCGTCGGTGTCGCCGTCAGCGGCGGCGACGACCCCTCCTCGACGATGGGTGGCAATACCGCGGGAGAAAAAATGAGTTATGAGCCTGCGGCCAGGTGATGCACGTAGCATCCACCATCCATGTCGGGTAACTACGATCTCGTCATCGTCGGCGGAGGTATCAGCGGCGCGTCGCTGTTGTACACGACCGCGCGCTTCACCGACATCGAGTCGATCGCGCTGATCGAGAAGGAATCGGAGGTGGCGGCGATCAACTCCCACCACACGAACAACTCACAAACGCTCCACTTCGGCGACATCGAGACCAACTACACCCTCGAGAAGGCCGAGGAGGTGAAGGAGGGCGCGGAGCTGCTCGCCGGCTACCTGGAGAACCACGACGCCGACCGCGAGATGCACGCCAAGCGCAGCAAGATGGTGCTCGGCGTCGGCGACGAGGAGGTCGAGGCGCTCGAACGCCGCTACGACGACGAGGGGTTCGGCGACCTGTTCCCGAAACTCCGCCCGATCGAGCGCGAGGAGATCGCGGAGATCGAGCCCAAGGTCGTCGAGGGACGCGACCCAGACACGGACCTGCTGGCGTTGCAGACGCCCGACGGCTACGTCGTCGACTACGGCGAGACGGCAAAGTCGTTCGTCGAAGAGGCCCGCGAGGAGGCTGCAGTCGACGTGTTCACCGGCACGAAAGTCACGGACGTCACCCCGACGCCGGACGGGTACGCGATCGACACCGACGACGGTCGCTTCGAGTCAGCGGCGGCCGTCGTCGCCGCCGGGTCGCACAGCCTCCAGATCGCGAAGGAGCTCGGCTACGGCAAAGACAAGGCGCTGCTCCCGGTCGCGGGGAGCTTCTTCCTCGCGGACGACCTCCTGAACGGGAAGGTGTACACCCTGCAGATGAAGAAGCTCCCGTTCGCGGCGATCCACGGCGACGCCGACGTGCACGACCCGAGCACGACCCGGTTCGGGCCGACCGCGAAGCTCGTGCCGGCGCTGGAGCGCGGCCGGATATCGACGGTGTCTGACTTCCTCGACGTCTTCGGCCTCAACGCGGCGTCGTTCCTCAGCTACGCCAACATCCTCGCCGACCGGATCCTCTTGCCGTACGTCCTTCGGAACCTCGTGTATGACGTCCCGTCCGTCGGGCCGAAGCAGTTCCTCCCGCACGTCCAGAAGGTCGTTCCGAGCGTCGAACTCGACGACATCGAGCGGGCGAAGGGGTACGGCGGAGTCCGCCCACAGATCGTCGACACCGAGGCGAAGAGTCTCGACATGGGCGAGGCGAAGATCGTCGGGAAGGACATCATCTTCAACATCACCCCCTCGCCGGGTGCGTCCACGTGCCTCAAGAACGCGATGCGCGACACCCGAACGGTCGTCGACTTCCTCGACGACTACTCCTTCGACGAGGAGGCCTTCCGTGCGGACACGATCGATCACTTCCCGACCGGCGAGGCAGACACCGCTGACGCCGACGCCACCGATTCCCCCGACGACGGCGACGACGGCGACGACCCCGACGCCCCCGACGCCAACGAACCAGACGCGGCCCCCATCGAGGGCGAGTAGGACGCATATACACCCGACGCGCGCGCCGTGACCGACCGGATCGATCAGTTCGGGACGACACGACCGTTCGCCACCTTCGCCGCATTTTATACCGCCGACTCCCCGAACACGGGCATGAACGGAAACGAGTTCGGCCGGCTGTTCCGGCTGACCACCTACGGCGAGAGCCACGGCGAGGCGATGGGTTGTACGGTCTCGGGCGTCCCCGCCGGGGTCGAGTTGGACGAGGAGCGGATCCAGCGGGAACTCGATCGACGGAAGCCCGGCCAGTCGATGATCACGACCAGCCGCGGCGAGCCGGACGAGGTGGCGATCAACTCGGGGCTCCAGGACGGCTACACCACGGGGACGCCGATCGGGATGGTGATCCAGAACAAGGACGCCCGCTCGGGTAAGTACGAGCCGTTCGTCACCGCGCCCCGCCCCAGCCACGGCGACTACACCTACTCCGCGAAGTTCGGGACGCGGAACTGGGGCGGCGGCGGTCGGTCCTCCGCGCGCGAGACGGTGAACTGGGTCGCCGCCGGCGCGGTCGCGAAGGCGGTCCTCGACCAGAGCGACTACGACGTTGAGATCAAGGCGCACGTCAACCAGATCGGCGACATCGTCGCGCCCGACGTGACCTTCGAGGAGATGCTCGAACACAGCGAGGAGAACGAGGTCCGCTGCGCGCACCCGGAGACGGCCGCGGAGATGCGCGATCGCATCGACGAGTACCAGGAGGCCGGCGACTCCATCGGCGGGTCCGTCGAGTTCGAGGCGCGCGGCGTCCCCCGCGGACTTGGCGCGCCGCGGTTCGATTCGGTCCCCGCACGGCTCGGGCAGGCGATGATGTCGATCCCCGCGACGACGGCCTTCGAGTTCGGCCTCGGCCGCGACGCCCGCGAGGTAACGGGACACGACCGAAACGAGAACTGGGAGCTCGACGAGGGCGAGCACCCGGAGACGGTCAGCGAGGAGGGGGACCCTGTGCCCGTCGGCAACGACCACGGCGGCCTGCAGGGAGGGATCACTACCGGCGAGCCGATCTACGGCGAGGTGACGTGGCACGCCCCGACCTCCATCCCGAAAGAGCAGACCACGGTGGACTGGGAGACCGGCGAGGAGAAACAGGTGCAGGTCGTGGGCCGCCACGATCCGGTGCTCCCGCCGCGGGCGGTTCCGGTCGTCGAGGCGATGCTCTACTGTACGGTGCTCGACTTCATGCTCCTGGGCGGCCGGATCAATCCGGACCGGCTGGACGACCGCCCGGGCGAGTACGACACCGCGTATCACGCCGACCGACCGAACGACGACGGGTGATTCTCCGGGTTACTGCTGGGACTCGACGAACTCCCGGATGTCCGCTGCCGACGATCCCTCGATCGGATCGGTTCCCCACCGGAACGCCGGTAACGCCTCGCCCTCCACGCCGCTGTCGCGGCCGAGTTGTCGGTCGGAGTACGTCTGGTTGCGTCGCCGCCGCGTCTCGGCGGCCGCGACGACCGCGTCGGCGTCAATACCGACCTCGGTCGCGAGGTCGCGAAGCAGGTCGTAGGAGTAGTCGGGAGCCGACTCGACGAGCAGTTCGTGAAACCGCCACGCGTCCGCGCGGGAGCCGCGGGCGCGGACCTCGAACAGCGCGCTGGGAAGCACTACCGACCACTCGTTGATCGGGATCGGGAACATGAGTAGGGTCGGGCGGGCGGCCTCGTCGGCGACGAGGTCCGAGAGTTTCGGGTACTCCTCACGCCACCACCGGATCGACGGCTCGTGTGCGTAGTCGAAGTACACCGCGACGAGGGTGCCGCCGCCGGCGTAGATCTGCTCCACGCCGGCGTAGGGGGTGCGAGTGCCCTCGCGGTGGCTGAATGTCTCTGTCGCTTCGGCCGTGGTGAACTCGTCGGTGTGCCAGCCACCGCGAGGTTCGTCGGCGTCGCCGTCGCCGCGCAGCCAGCCGAGGCAGCCCGAGGTCCCGGCGAGCGTCGCGGTGCTCGCGGTCGCGAGGAAGCGTCTGCGCGTTCGCGTTGGACAACGGTCGGACTCGGTCATTCTGTGTTATCCTCCGTCGGGTCCGCATCACAGAGGTTCATTGTAGCGTAGGCACGGCCGTCCTTGGCGACGTAGATGCCGATACCGACGGTAGTCATCTCTGGGTGGATCATCGCAGCATTGTGTTCTGGGGATTGTATAAACCCGCGTAGATAAGCCTCCGCAAGTTCGTTTTCTGTCTCAGATTGGCCGTTTTTCCAATACATTCCGGCGATATTCTCCCGACTAATGTAACAATCGTACTCTGCTTCACGAAGCCTGTCCGAGAATGTTTCACCCTCGGGCGAGGTGTGGTTGAAATAATTCCGGGTAGCCATATCGTATGAGTGATGGCGAGCTATCATAGCGAGGCGGGGATCAAAGGTTAGGGAACCAGCATTATCTACAGATCTATATTCATTTAGTTTTTTAAATAAAATGTTTTCAACTAATGTGACATTTAAATCAGTACGTTGTGTCTTATTCTGCAAAGGAGAAGGTGTTATTATGTTCTCATCAGCCTGTTGATGGCCAAATTTAGGCGATTCAGGCGTCTCATTATGAAATACTACCGGTTCCTGGCTACGAACGATTGGTTCCGGGTTAGATCCGACAGAAGATAGACATCCAGTCAGTAGGATCATTACAACGAGTGCGGTTGCATACCCTCTATTCATATTTTCACCATCGAGGGGCCCAGTACGATCCAGGCAGCTGTAATTACCATGAATAGACTACTAATTTACTGTACAAATATATTTGCATCTAACTATTAGCACATGACTGTGTCGTGGTGACTTTTATCCGATCCACACCGAACTTCGACTGTCCGAAGGGTCCCTGAGATATACGAACCAGTCTCTGGCTTCTTGAGTGAGTGCTCCGTTCTCACGGTACGTCCTTCACGCTCCCACAGCCATTCAGTCCAGGATTCCGTTTCCGCAAAGGATTCCATGGTGACGGTGAATTCGCGCTCGCTCGCGTACTCGTGGTAGTGAACTGTCCGGGTCCGTTCGACTTCAGTCAGGTACAGGTAGTCGGTGTCGTAGTAGGTGTAGCCACTATGGTCGTGGCCGGTGTACCAGACCTCGGTGTCGTATCTCCAGTTGGAGCACTCCCGTGAGAACCCGCCGTACGGACTCGGATTGAGATCCCAGTTCGTGCACGTCCTCGTGGTTCGGGTGTGTCGCTCACGGTCGTGATCATGGCCGTCGCCGACGACCACACGCTCGGTTCTAGTTTCACCAGTATAGCTCCATCCCGGGCGCTGATACTTGCTCGAAAGCCACCGATATTTGTCTTCGTAGTACGTCCGTTCCTCGGTCCGAACGTTCCGTTCCACGAGCTGCCAGTCGTCTCCTGCTCCGTCCGGATCCGACTGCCTGACGCGAGTGATCCGGCGAGATCGCTGCTCAACGCTTGTCCCCGTCGATACCCAGTTGTCCCCGAGCGTCGATGGCCGTCCAGCATCGGCCCTTACAGATACTGTTCGTCCTGTGAAGTACGTCCCGGAGTCGTGGACCGATCTCTTGAACCAGCCTTCTCCTGTAGGTTGTTCATTGGATATGACACGTTCAATTGTATTACTGGTGGTCTCGTACCAGTACTCCGTGTAGGTCTTTGGTCGAACGTTGATGTCGACCGTTTTCAACGCCTCACCGTTCGGGCCTTGTGTCGAGATCAGTCTCGCCTTGTACGTTCCAGGATCGGAGTACGTATGAGATATATCGACATTCACGCCGGCTGGTGTCCCTGAACCGCGAGTGATGGATCCGTCACCAAAAACGAGCCGGTAGTTCTGATGCGACCCGACTGTGAAAACGACACGTTCTCCTGGTTCGATCTCGAGACTGCCTTCCTGCGAGGTCCCCCCAGACTCCGTCGCGTGAAACACGATATGGTCATGTGTCTGTACTGAATGGACGCGGCTTATCCACTTCTGTTCGCCTTGGTCACCATCTGCATCAACAGCCGAGAGCGAAACTTCCCTCGTGACCTTGCCGCCGCGCTCAGAGACGAACATGTGACGGATCTCTGTCTCTCGATCGCCGGAGAACCGACCGAGTGTATCAACGACAACCGCGGGATCGGTATCGTTTACTCGCCACGTTGCACGGACGATCTTCTGCTCTTCATGAGTGATTGTGGCGAGGAATTCGTAGGTTCCGAGTTCAACAGAGTCAGTTCCTGATGTCTGCGTACTGGAATCTGGGTCGTACGCAGACCTAATTGGAGAGATTTTTGGAACCGATCCACCAGGGAGGGATTCGATCGAATCGATAACTTTTGTCTCCTTCACCGCGGTCACGGTGTTCCCCTCGTCGTCCGTAACCGTCGCCGAGACTTCCACCGTGTCCCCGAGCATCCCGTCGATCCCGACGTTATTCACGAACCGATTCGCTTCTCGCTCCAACTGCGTCTGTCCCGGATCCCAACTGATCGTCAACTCTCCGCCGTCCGGATCGTACGCCTCCAGCGTGTACTCCTGTGTGCTTCCCACAGTCGCCGTGTCCGGTCCCTCGATCGAAACCACCGGCGGACCCTCGTCGTACACTTCGACGGTCTTCGTCGCAGTCGTTCGCGCACCCTCGTCGTCGACGACGACGCCGCGAAGAGTGTAGGTCCCGATCTCCGAGAAGCCACATTCGACGACCGCACCCGTCTCGGAGCGATCGGGCCACAGTCGTCGAACGACGGTTCCGTCGGGGTCGTCGCCTCGAAGGACGAACGTCGCTTCGTGTCCGGACGCGACGCGGTCCGGCCCCTCGATCCTGGCAGTCGGTTCCTGGTTCGCCGGATCGACGGTCCCCGATCCGTCATCGGTGCCGTCGGTCGAGTCGGCCGCGCGAACGCGAACAGACTTCCTGAACGTGGCGGTCGCGCCGTCGTCGTCGGTAACGCGGACGCTGAAGGCGAACGTCTCGCCCGCGGGAAGATCGACGGTACGGTGGACCTCGCGACTCGACCGCCCGTCCGACCACGCGTACGACACGATCTCCCCGTCGGGATCGTACACGTTCGCCGTGAACGTCGCGGACTCCCCGCTGACTACGGTGTCCGGTCCGCCGATCCGGCCGGTCGGGGGTTCGTTTCGGGGCTCACTCGGGGTCGAGTTCGGCTCCGTCGAGGGATCGGATCCGGTATCCTCGTCGGATTCGGCGGCGAGAACGTCGACGTACAGCGTGTCACTTCGAGAGGCACCATCGTCGTCAGTAACGGTCAGCGTGACCTCGTACCGACCGACGCCGTCGGCGATGAAGGTGGTCGACGGTGCGGTCGGGTCCGCCGGAGTCGTCGTCGTTCCGTCGGGCGTCCGGATCGACCACTCGTGAGCGACGAGCCGACCGTCGGGGTCGAGCGAGCCACCCCCGTCGAGCCACACCGTGGCTCCGTGTTCGACGCGCTGATCGAGGCCGGCGTCCGCGAGCGGCGGATCGTTCGCCGGCACGGAGTCTCCGACCG
This sequence comes from Halobaculum sp. CBA1158, assembly GCF_021431925.1. Classification (NCBI taxonomy): domain Archaea; kingdom Methanobacteriati; phylum Methanobacteriota; class Halobacteria; order Halobacteriales; family Haloferacaceae; genus Halobaculum; species Halobaculum sp. CBA1158. The sequence continues at coordinate 2,057,630 of NZ_CP090371.1, forward strand.
CCGGCGGCACGCCCGCCACCACGAGAGCGAGGGCGAGCGCGACCGGGATGAGTCTCATACGTGACGAGAGTTGTAGACAATTACAATATAAAATTATAGAATTTTCTTTAAAATTTGTGTCCGGCGACCCGTTCGGTCCTATCCTCGTCTCGATACCGCCTCCGATCCGTATCGTCGGTTCGCCCGCGACCACTCGGATTCCGAAACCCTCACGATCGACCCTTTGCGAACCCATAGCAAGGCATTTGTCCCGGGCAGAACAACTGCCAACTACTGCCCATCGGAGGGCCGATCAGTACTTATGTCCGACGACGAACTCATCTGGCGGATCGCTGGCGGGTCGGGGGACGGTATCGCCTCGACCAGTCAGAACTTCGCCAAGGCCCTGATGCGGTCGGGGCTCCACGTATTCACGCATCGTCACTACCCCTCGCGCATCCGGGGTGGCCACACCTACGTCGAGGTACGCGCCTCCGCCGATCCCGTCAAGTCACGCGGGGACGGCTACAACTTCCTGCTGGCGCTCGGCGACTCGTTCGCCCGCAACCCCCAGGAGGAGGCCTACTACGGAAACGAGGAGGTCAAACCGCTCTCGGAGAACCTCGACGAACTCCGAGAAGGCGGGGTCATCGTCTACGACTCCGGCCTGCTCGACCCCTCCGAGATCCCGGACTTCGACGAGCGCGTCGAGGAGAACGACTGGCACGTGTACGACATCGACCTCCGGTCGCTCGCCCGCGATCAGGGTCGCGAGGTCATGCGAAACACCGCCGGCGTCGGCGTCACCTGCGCGATCACCGGCATCCCGCTCGACGCCATCGAGGAGTTGATGCGCGACGCGATGCCCGAGAAGATCCTCGAGCCGAACGTCGAGATCATGGAGACGGCGTCCGATCTCGTCCGCGAGGAGTACGACGTGGACGCGCCCGACGTGTCCGTCCCGACGGGCGAACACGACGAAGAGCAGGTCCTGATGTCCGGCTCCGACGCCATCGCCTACGGCGCGATCGACGAGGGCTGTCGCTTCATCGCGGGCTACCCCATGACGCCGTGGACCGAGGTGTTCACGATCATGAGCCAGAACCTGCCCGAACTGGGCGGGATCTCCGAGCAGGTCGAAGACGAGATCGCCGCGGCCGCGCTCGCCATCGGCGCTTCCCACATGGGCGTCAAGGCGATGTCCGGCTCCTCCGGCGGCGGGTTCGCCCTGATGGGCGAGCCGCTCGGCCTCGCGGAGATGACCGAGACGCCGCTGGTGCTCATCGAGGCCATGCGCGCCGGCCCGTCGACGGGGATGCCCACCAAGCCCGAACAGGCCGACCTCGAGCACGTCCTGTACACGTCGCAGGGCGACTCCCAGCGCGTCGTGCTCGCGCCCGGCACCGTCGCCGAGGCGTACGAGGCGTCTCGGCGGGCGTTCCAGCTCGCCTACGAGTACCAGATCCCGACGATGATCGTCTACGACCAGAAGCTGTCGGGAGAGCTGACGAACGTCCCGGCCTCGCACTTCGACCGCGAGCCGAACCCGGACATCGGTGCGACGCTCACCGAGGAGGAACTGGCCGACCAGCCCCACACGGCCGACGGCAAGTTCCACCGCTTCCAGCACGAGGGCGAGAACGGCGTCTCGCCGCGCTCGGTGCCCGGCCAGAAGGCCGGCCGCTACCTCGCGACCGGCAACGAGCACAACCCGGCCGGCCACATCAGCGAGGACCCGGACAACCGGGTCGCGCAGATGGACCGTCGTCAGCGCAAGCTCGACGCCATCCGCGAGGACCTCGACGGCGACGGACTGCTCGTCGAGCACGGCCCCGAGGAGGCCGAGTACGGCGTCCTCACCTTCGGCTCCCAGCAGGGGACCGTCGAGGAGGCGGTCGACCGACTCAACGAGGACGGCCACTCGGTGAAGGCGCTGACCGTCGCCGAACTCGCGCCGTACCCGGCCGACGCGGTCCGCGCGTTCCTCGACTCCGTCGACGAGGCGCTGGTCGTCGAGATGAACGCCTCGGCGCAGTTCCGCGGCCTGACCCAGAAGGAGCTCGGCACGCACGGGGAGATGCTCTCCTCGCTGCTGAAGTACAACGGCAACCCCTTCGAGCCGGCGGAGATCGTCGAAGGGTTCACCACGAAGATCGTCGACGACGGGGAGCTCCCCGGCAACGAGACGAAGTTCGTGCCCGCGGCAGGTGACTGACAATGAGCGCATTCAGTGCAATCGGCGAGGAACGAGAGATCGACCGCAACGAGTACACGCCCGAGATCGAACCGCAGCCGACGTGGTGTCCAGGCTGTGGCGACTTCGGCGTCCTGAAGGCGCTGAAGGGCGCGCTGCCGGAGGTCGGCCGCACGCCCGAAGAGACGCTTCTCGTGACCGGAATCGGCTGCTCGGGTAAGCTGAACAGCTACCTCGACAGCTACGGATTCCACACGATCCACGGCCGCTCGCTGCCCGTCGCCCGCGCGGCGAAGCTCGCCAACCCCGACGTCGAGGTCGTCGCCGCCGGCGGCGACGGCGACGGCTACGGGATCGGCGGGAACCACTTCATGCACACCGCCCGGGAGAACCACGATATGACGTATATCGTGTTCAACAACGAGATCTTCGGCCTGACGAAGGGACAGACCTCCCCGACCAGTCCGAAGGGGCACAAGTCGAAGACCCAGCCCCACGGCTCGGCGAAGACGCCGATCCGACCCCTGTCGCTGTCGCTGACCTCGGGCGCGTCGTTCGTCGCCCGGACGGCCGCGGTCAACCCGAACCAGGCCCAGCGCATCCTCAAGGAGGCGATGGAGCACGACGGGTTCGCGCACATCGACTTCCTGACGCAGTGTCCGACGTGGAACAAGGACGCGAAACAGTACGTCCCCTACACGGACATCAACGAGTCCGACGACTACGACTTCGATCCGACGAATCGCGCCGACGCCCAGGAGCTCATGCGCGAGACCGAGGACAAACTGTACGAGGGCGAAGTCCTGACGGGCGTCTACTACCGCGAGGACGATCGGCCCTCCTACCAGGAGGAGAAACAGCAGATCGGCGAGATGCCCGACGAACCGCTCGCCGAGCGCTACTTCGACGGCGACTACGAGTGGGAGCGCTCGTACGACCGGTTCATCGACAAGCACAAGTGAGCCAGACGGGGGTTACGGCCGGCGAGACGGCCGATACCCCCCGAATTCGGCAGTATCGTCGGTAGCTCGCCGCCGCGTCCGGCGGCGATCCGGGCGGTGACAATCGCGTTTTCTTCTTCGCAAGGTATTTTTTCGACGGCGCGAAATATCCCTGTAATGAGCACGACCTCTACGGCCGATCGCATCCTCGAAGCGCTCGAGGAGGATGCGCAGGCCTCCTACGCCGAGATCGCCGACCGCGCCGGCGTCTCCAAGCCGACCGTCCGCAAATACATCAACCAACTGGAAGACGAGGGCGTCATCGTCGGCTACTCCGCGGAGATCGACCCGAAGAAGCTCTCGGGGCAGACGATCGCGCTCGTCGGTATCGAGGTCGACAGCGAGCGCTACGTGGAAGCAACGCGCGCCCTGAGAGAGTTGGACTCCGTCGTCTCGCTGTACACGTCCTCCGGCGACCACATGTTCATGGCCGAGGTCCGCGCGTCCGACGGCGACGAACTGGGCGATGTCATCTCGGAGGAGATCGGCGGCATCGACGGCGTCACCGCCGCTCACCCGTCGGTACTGCAGGAGCGGCTCAAGTAACACGAGGGCGGTATCTCCCAAGCAACGGGGCAACGGGACAAGAGCAGCGGGACGACGGGGTGACTTGGCGGACGGGGCGGTGAAGCGACGGAGCGACGGGAACCCCCGATCACTAACTATCCTCCCGGCATCGCGTCCGACAGGGTGAATCCCGTGTCTCACGCGCTACACGACGAGGGTACACTCACCGAGGCGTGCGAGCGGTGCGGTGCGGAAACCCCCCACGACGTGTCCGTGGAGATCCGAACGGAGGGATCAGGGCAGAACAAGGCGTTCTCCCGGGAGCCGTACCGGGTGGCGACCTGTGGTGCCTGCGGGCACGAGTCCGCCACGCGGATGAACGACCAGTAGGGGCACCCTGTCACGCGTTTTTTCGACCGCGTCGAGAACGCCGTTCACTTCCGCCGCGCGTGGCGAAGGTTTTGGGCACTCCGGTCCTCAGGTGTCGACATGGACGAGCGGCTCCCCGGTGCGCCGACCGACGACCAGCGGGGGGGCCGCGTCGTGTTGCACGTCGACATGGACTGCTTTTACGCCTCCTGCGAGCGCCTGAAGGAGCCCGTCCTCGCGGAGGAGCCGGTCGTGGTCGGCATGGGGTACGAGCCCGGGGACACGATCGGCGCGGTCGCGACCGCGAGCTACGAGGCCCGCGCGTTCGGCGTCGAGTCGGCACAGCCCATCTCGGAGGCGCTGGATCGACTCCCCCGCGTCGCGGACGCCGACCCCGACGACCCGGACGCGCCCGACCCGGAGGCGGCCGGCCACTACCGCCCGGTCGACATGGAGTTCTACAAGGAGGTCGCCGCCGACGTGAAGGCGGTCCTGCACGATCTGGCCGACACGGTCCGGGAGGTGAGCATCGACGAGGCGTACCTCGACGTGACCGACCGGACGTCGTGGGCGACCGTCGGCGACAGCGACGGCGACGACGACGACGATCGAGGGGACGACCGGACCCTCGCCGAAGGGTTCGCTCGACACGTCCGCCAGCGCATCGAGCGCGAGGCGGGCGTGCCCGCCAGCGTCGGCGTCGCGCCGAACATGGCGACCGCGAAGGTCGCGTCCGATCACGACAAGCCCGAGGGGCTGACCGTCGTCCGGCCGGGCGAAGCGGCCGAGTTCCTCGCGCCGCTTCCCGTCTCGGACATCCACGGCGTCGGTCCCGTCACCGCGAGCGACCTCGCGGGGATGGGGATCGAGACCGCCGGCGACCTCGCGGACGCGGACCCGACGGAACTGGAGGCGCGGTTCGGGTCGCGCGGGCGGGAGTTCCACGAGCGCGCGAACGGCCGGGACGACCGCGAGGTGACGCCCACCGGCCGCCCGAAGTCGCTCTCGCGGGAGTCGGCCTTCGCCGAGGCGACCGACGACGACGAGGCGAAGCGAGAGAGGGTCCGCGCGCTCGCGGCGGACGTGGCCGACCGGGCGCGCTCGCGGGAGGCGATGTACCGCACCATCGGCGTGAAGGTGGTGCGCCCCCCGTTCGACGTGAACACGCGCGCCGACTCGCTGTCGGGGCCGGTCGACGACCCCGACCTCGTCGAGGAGGTGGCGCTCGACCTGCTCGAGGAGTTCGAGGGCGAGGCGGTCAGAAAGCTCGGCGTCCGGGTGTCGAAGCTCTCCTTCGCCGAAGCTGACCAGGCGACGCTCGGCGGCTACGAGGGCGACACCGGCGGCGACGCCGACGCGATCTCGACCACGAACACGGACGGCAACGCCGGCGGTGTGACGCGTCGATCGGCCGACGGCGACGCGACGCTCGACGAGTGGACCGACGCGGACCACGACGCCGAGCGCGAGCGCCGGGGGCGACGGGGACAGGTCGACCTCGGCGAGTTCGAGTAAGGCCAGCGCCGGGGGCGACGCGCCGCCGGTCGGCGACGGACCTTTCGGGCACGGACGACACGGATCGGACATGGCAGGCGTCGCGACCGGACTGGTGCTCGGGAGCCTCGTCGGCGCTGTGGCAACGGCCGCGGGGTCGTACTTCGTGTTCCGCCGCCGCCGACGCGCCGAGACGGACCACCTCCGGCTCGCGTTCCGAACCGAACTGGAGGCGCTGTCGTACGTGGCCGACCTGGCCGAGGAGGGGCGCTACGAGGCGCTCGCCGCGAGCGTCGAGCCCCCGCAGGTGTACGAGAACAACGCCGACCGCGTGGGGCACCTGACGGACGACGAGGTCGAGGCGCTGGTCGCCTTCTACACGGACCTGTACTGGCTCCGCGACCAGCAGGACGTCGAGGACAAGAAGGACCGCGTCGACGAGGTCGCGAAGAAGTGGCACGAGGCTGTCGAGGCGGTCCGTGCGGCGTCCTGATCCGGCTACGGCCGGCGCGGCCCGGACGCGCCGACCGACTCCGCGAACACCGGCAGCGCCGGGATCACCGTCTCGACGGGGCCGCCGTTGAACTGCGCGAACAGCCCCGCGATGTCGTCGAACGCGTCGCCGTCGAAGCCGGCGGCGACGACTGCCTCCCGCGAGAGAGCGGGGCGATACGCCAGTCCCCCGACGTACTCGTCGACGACACTGCCCGCGTCGGCGACGGCGGCGTCGAAGTCGTCGGATCGCAGTTCGGGCTCCAGAGCGGTCCAGAGCCGCGAGAGGAAGCCGGGCCATTGCGCGAGACAGCGGTAGACGCTCGGGAGGCTGTCGTCGTCGAAGCCGTGGAACGCCCGGATTCCCGCGACCGCGTCGGCGGCCCCCTCGGGGACGGCGTCGACGGCGACCATCGAGGGGTCGAGCCCGCGGTCGGCGTCGAGACCGGCTGGATACGGCTCGGTCGCCGCCCGGTCGTCGGGAACGCCGCTCCCTACGTCGCCGCCGTTCGTCGCTCGGTCGACCAGCTCGAACAGCACCGCGAGCCGCGGGGCGACGGCGTCGAAGGTGGCGATCTGCCCCCGAAGCTCCCGTACCTCGGCGGGTGCGAGGTCGAGAGCGCCGGGGCGGTACCGGGGGCAGTCGACGGCCGACAGCACCGCGTCGCGGTAGGCGACCGACGCCTCCGCGAACGCGCGCGTCCCGAAGGCGGGCTTCACCTGTCCCCACAGATAGCGGGTCAGGTCCGGGTGGTTCGCCGTCGCCGTCCGCCAGATCCAGTTGACGACCGGCGCGCGGAACGTCGCTCGGATGTCGTCGTACATGCCGGCGCGCCAGCCGGTCGCGTCGGCCGCGTGGAGTTCGAGGTTCGTGTCCATGGATCGGAATCACCCGCCCGGGACGTAAGTCCATCCCGCACGTGTGCCGGGCGCGTCGTCACGCGTCGCCCAGCCCCCACGGGAGCGCCGCCGAGATCCGGCGACGAGGAGCGTGCCGCCGGCCCGGATCACGGTGTCCGGATCGGGGGTGAAAAGGAGTACGTCGTCGCGACCGCGGGCCGGCGGACGTCAGACGCGCGTCGGACGCGACGGCAGAGGTTTAAGCCCGGTCGCGAGCCAGGTGTCGGTAATGAGCGACGAGACCATCACCGTCGCGGACGTGAGCGACGGGACCGGCGGCGAGTCCGGCCTGTCGGCGGGCACGCCCATCTCGCTCCCGGTGGTCGAGATCCTGACCGGCAGAGGATTCATTACTGGGAAAAGCGGCTCGGGAAAAAGTAACACCGCCTCGGTGGTCATCGAGAAGCTCCTCGAGAACAGCTTCCCGGTGCTGATCGTCGACAGCGACGGCGAGTACTACGGGCTGAAAGAGGAGTTCGAGATCCTCCACGTCGGCGCGGACGAGGAGTGCGACATCCAGGTCTCGGCCGAGCACGCCGGCAAGATCGCCTCCCTCGCCTTAGAGGAGAACGTCCCGATCATCCTCGACGTCTCCGGCTACCTCGACGAGGACGAGGCGTCCGAGCTGATCCGCGAGACGGCCAGACAGCTGTTCGCCAAGGAGAAGAAGCTGAAGAAGCCGTTCCTGATGCTCGTGGAGGAGTGCCACGAGTACATCCCCGAGGGCGCGGGGATGGACAAGACGGGCAAGACGCTGATCAAGATCGGCAAGCGCGGGCGCAAGCACGGCCTCGGGATCGTCGGCATCTCCCAGCGTCCGGCCGACGTGAAGAAGGACTTCATCACCCAATGCGACTGGCTCTGCTGGCACCGGCTCACCTGGGACAACGACACGAAGGTCGTCTCGCGCATCCTCGGCAGCGAGTACGGCGAGGCCATCGAGGACATGGACGACGGCGAGGCGTTCTTGATGACCGACTGGGCCGAGTCGATCAGACGGGTGCAGTTCCACCGCAAGCAGACGTTCGACGCCGGCGCGACGCCGGGTCTCGACGACTTCGAGCGCCCCGACCTCAAGTCCGTCTCCGGCGACCTCGTCTCCGAACTGCAGACGATCACCGACGAGCGCGAGCGCACGGAGTCCGAACTCGCGGACCTCCGGCAGGAACTCGACAAGAAGAAACAGCGGATCACCCAGCTCGAACGCGAACTGGAGGAGGCGCGCGACATGTCGGAGATGGCGGACACCTTCGCCCAGGCGCTGCTGCAGAAGGCCGACGCGCCGTACCGCGGAGGAACCGGTCGCGGACGCGGGGCGGGAACCGCGGGAGCGTCGTCCGCGTCGGCGACACCCGAGAGCGACTCCGCCCCTGAGCCCCAGCGCCGCGACGGCGACGCGGCGTTCGGGGAACGCCTCACCGACGACCAGGCCGAGCTCCACGACTACGAGGCGGACGGTGACGCCGTGCGGGCCGTCGCCGCCGGCGACGCGCGCGAGAACGGGGCCGCCGGCACGGAGACGGCTGGAGCCGCCAGCGCCGACGCGAACGGGGTCGAGGCCGGGGGCGATGCGAAGCCATCGGAGTCGCCAGCGACCGAGACGGCGGCGGGTGACGCCGGCGGGGACGAGAGGAGATCGACGGACGACGCTACGACGACATCCAGCGCGACGGACGGCGTCGTCCGCGAGGCGGTGCCGCCGACGGACGGTGTCGACATCTCTCCGGCGCGCTCGCGCTCGGGGTTCGCCGAGCACGAGGACGCCGCGGCGTTCCTCGCGAGCGACGAACTCCGGCACCGCGAGGCGGTCGTCGCGGGGTTCATCCGGGCGATCGAGTCGCTGGAGGCGGTGACCCGCGGGATGCTCGCGGCCTATCGTCGCGCCGGGCGGGCGACGCCGATCGAGGCGCACCTGGCGGCCGACGGGTCGGGCGACCGGACGTACGCGTACGCCCGGAACAAGGTGCTCCGGCGGGCGGGGTTCGTCGACCACCGCAGCGAGGGGGAGTACGCCTACGCGCTCGATAGGCTGGTCAGACAAGTGTACGGCGACCACGCCGACGAACAGGAACTCGTCGAGGTGGTCGCCGAGATCGAGGCGACCGCGGGCCTCAACCCGGAGCGATCGCCGTGACTGTGAAGCTCCCGCCCAGCGGCGAGGACCGCTGGCGACTCGCGCCCCACGCGCGCGTCATCGTCTACGAGACCGACGACGGCAACGAACTGCTCACGGTGTACGACTGCGGCGCAGCACAAAAGCCCCCGACTGCGCAGGTGATCGGCAACCTCGTGCGCGTGAACGCGGCCCACGAACTCGAGCGCGGGCCGACGGGCTACGCCGTGAGCATGCGCGAGTCGGCGGAGCTGGTGCGACAGGACGCCGACCACTACCTGATCGAGGCGGACGAACGGTAGAGGGCGACGGGAAGTCGGGACGGCGTTTCGCTACCTGTTACCTTTGCCCTTGCCTTTGCCGCCGTTTCCGGCTCCGTTGCCGCCGGCCGCACGCACGAGCGCCTCGAGGTCGAGGTGACCCGACCCGTGGTAGCGCTCGCCCTCCTCGGGCATCGTGGCGGTCTCCTGGATGAGTCCCTCCACCTCGTCGGGGGTGGCGTCTGGCCGGAGCGACCTGACGAGCGCGACCGCGCCCGCGACCTGCGGGGCGGCCATCGAGGTGCCGGCCTTCCAGCCGTAGCCGGAGGTGACGGTCCCGTCGTCGTCGGTCGTGTTGATCGTCGAGTACACGAGGTCGTTGTACGCGTTCGGATTCGTCGCGATCGCGTCGAGGTCGGCGTTGCCGCCGGCCGCGCTCACGTCGACCGCGCTGCCGTAGTTCGTGTAGAACGCGGGCTCGGTCGTCGGCTCCTCCAGTCGGTTGCCCGTCAGCCACTTGGCCTCGTTGTCCGAGTGCTTGCCGCCCCAGCCGTAGCCGATCGGGCCGGTCGCGGCGACGCCGAAGACGCCGTCCGCCTCCGTCGGGAGGCTGAGTTGATTCGGCGCGTCCATGTCGAGGGAGGCGTTGCCGGCGGAGTTGACGATGACCGTTCCCTGCGAACGGACCTCCGTCGCGACCTGGCTGATGATCTGCTCGAGTTCGAGCAGCACCGGGTACTCCTCGGTGTCCGAAACCGTGTATCCGACGCTGTAGTTGATGGCGTCACAGCCGATCTCGGCGGCGTACATCCACGCCGCGAGGCCGTCGCCGGCGTACCCCTGCAGCCCGGAGAACATCCGGATCGCGACGAGTTCCGTGTCCGGAGCCGTCCCGAGCACGCCGCCGCCGGGGCCGTCATTGCTGTTCGTCGCCGCGATCGTGCCGGCGACGTGCGTGCCGTGGTTGCCCGCGCCGTTGGGGCGGAAGTCGTAGCCGTCGCCGGTGATGTTCGTCGAGAGGTCCTCGTTGACGACGCCTTCGAGGTCCGGGTGGCCGTCGTAGACGCCGGAGTCGACGACGGCGATGCGGGTTCCCTCGCCGGTCGTCACGTCGTGGATCGACCGCCCGCCGCCGGGCTTGTCGGTGAGATCGGCGTTCAGGTCCTGGACGCGCTTGTCCCACTGGTACTCCGAGTTGCTCGGCGGGCCGTCGTGGTTGTGGCTCGCGCTGTTTTCGGACGCGCGGGGACCCTCCGCCTCGACGACCGCGCCGCTCCCGTCGTCGCTCCGGTCGATCCGGACGTCGGGAGCCGTCGCCGCCGCGCTCCCGACCGTCGACTGGTCGCCGCGAGCCACCAGGACGTCCGCCTTCGAGAGGTCGTGAATTATCTCCACGTCGTCGGGGATTTCGCTTCGGGAAACCTCGGTGAGGTTGACGAGGAACCGTTCGTCGGCGGCCGACGCCGTCGCCGACCCCGCACCCAGGGACACACCTGCGGCCGCGGCCCCGAACGCCTTCAGGACGCGCCGCCTGCTATGGTTTGACATCGCGAGCTTCATTCTGAAACAAACTTGTATAATACATTCCATTTCGATCGTAAACTATACTCGAATTCGTTCGAGTTTTTGATCCGGCGTGTTCCACGCCACGTCGGCCCACACCCGGACAAGACTCTTTTGTCGCCGTCCGAACGGGAAAGACGAATGAAGACCCACATCGCCTCCGAGTGACCGTCGCGCCGGCGAGGGCGCGGCGGTCGCCGCGGCGGGAGCGGACGGGCGATTGCTCCCGGGCAGAGACGGACGACGGGGCGAGGCGGTCGCGGTCGGTCGTCGTCGGGGCTCGCACCCCGGCGGGGGGCGATCGGCGGCCACGACACACGTGAACGTACGAGACAGACTCACGGGCGGGTCGGCGGTGGTCGCCGCCCGCGACGCGGAATCGACGCCCGACACGACGGAGATCCGGCGGCTCGCCACCGCCGCCGGCTACGAAGTGGTCGGCGAGGTGACACAGCGGCGCGAGGAGGACCGTCGGTACCACCTCGGTGCCGGGAAGGCGCGCGACCTCGCGACGACCGTCGCCGAGGCGGGGGCCGACGCGGTCGTCGTCGACGGGGACCTCACGCCGGGGCAGTACACGGACCTGCTGGAGGTGCTCCCGCCGGAGACGGCGCTCGTCGACCGCTACCGACTGGTGCTCGAGATATTCGCCGAGGGTGCGGGCTCGCCGGCGGCGACGACGCAGGTGCGGCTGGCGACGCTGCGCTACGAGCTTCCGCGGGTGCGGCGCGCGACCGAGGAGTCGCTGCTCAACGCCGCGACCGAGAAAGGATCGCCCGTCCTCGACGTGCAGCGGCGGATCGACGGGTTGGAGAACAGGCTGGCGGAGCTGACCGACGCCGCCGCCGACCGCCGCGAGCGACGCCGCGAGGAGGGGTTCGATCTGGTCGCGGTGGCCGGGTACACGAACGCCGGGAAGTCGACGCTGCTGCGTCGGCTCGCGGACGACCTCGACGTGGAGCGGTCCGTCGACGACGGCGAGCGTCCGGCCGGCGACGGTCACGGTGAACACGACGGACGAGACGGAAATGCCGGACGAGACGAACACGACGGACGCGACGAACACGGCCTCGGCGGCGGCGACCACGACGACGTCCCCGAGACGGCGACGACCGCAGATCGGCTGTTCGAGACGCTGGAGACGACGACGAGACGGGCGACGATCGGCGGCCGACGGGTCCTGGTCACCGACACCGTCGGGCTCGTCGCGGACCTCCCGCACGACCTCGTGCGGTCGTTCTCTGCGACGCTCGACGAGATCGCAGCGAGCGACGCGGTGCTCGCGGTGGTCGACGCGAGCGCCGCCGAGGACCGACTCAGGCGGCGGGTGGAGACGACCGTCGGCGTGCTCGCGGGCGACGCGACCGGGCCCGTGATCCCGGTCCTCGCCAAGGCCGACCGGCTGGACGACGCCGAACGAGAGACCGCCGCGACGGTCGTCGCGGACGCGCTCGGCGGCGTCGACGTGGAGACGCGCGATCCGGTAGCCGTCAGCGCGCTCGACGGCGAGGGGGTCGACGACCTCCGCTCGGCCGTGTGCGAGGCGCTCCCGTCGGCGACCGCGAGGCTCGACCTGCCGAACACGGGCGAGACGCAGGCGCTGGTCTCGTGGCTCCACGACCGCGGCGACGCGACGGTTCGCTACGAGGGAGACGCCGTCGCGGTCCGCTTCGCGGGCAAGCCGGCGGTCGTCGCGGAGGCGAGGCGGCGCGCCGACGACATCGGCGGAGACGCCACCGGTTCCACCGGACCGCCGGAGTAGCGCTCCGTACGGCCCGTATCCGTCGCCGTCGGTTGGATGCCTTGCCGTCGATCGGACGCGTCGTCGGCCGACCGCGTCGACCCGTCGACGGCGCGTCGACGGAAGGCCCATTCCCGTCGAGACCCTTCGACGGGATATGACCGAGGAGGCCGGCGAGTCGCCGGCGACGCTCGAGTTGCCCACCGGCGAGACGGTCGAGACGGGGACGGTGTTCAGCTTCAACGGCTATCCCTACCGGTTCGTCCCGCTGGATCACCCGGAGTACCGATTCAGGCTCGCGCCCCTGTACTGGGGCGGCGGCGACATGGACGTTCCGTTCGCCGACCGCGACGAACTCGTCGAACAATGGGGACCGGAATCGCGGGGCGTCCTCACCGACGAGGAGTGGCGCGACTGGCTGATCGAGGCGCGCGCGGACGATCGCTTCGGCGAGGACGAACTCGACGCCGTCGAGCGCGAACTGCTCGGCGAGGAGGGCGGCCTCCTCGACCGCATCTCGCGGGCGTTTCGGGGCTGAGTCTCCCCCCGTGGGTGCCGGTGGTCGTCACGCCTCCCGCATTCGTACGTCGCAGTCGAGACATATCTCGATCCCCGCGGTCCAGTTCACCTCAGAGCGGCCGCAGTCGGGACAGACGTAGTCCGCGTTCCCGTGCTCGGTCGTTCCGCGCGGCGGGGCGAGGAACCCGGCGTCGGCGACCGCCTCGGCGACCCGCGGCACCCGCGATCGCTTGAACCGCGAGCGGTGTGCGAGGTACTCGGTCGCGTCGGGGTCGGGGCCGTGGAGGTCGTCCCAGTCGAAGTCGTGGCCGGTGTGTCGCGCGGCCTGTTGGGGGCCGAGCCGGATCGCCTCGAACAGCGGGTCCGTCGCCCGGGACAGTGGGTCCGACTCGTCGGCGTCGCGATACAGTTCCGTCGCGCGATCGTACGCGTCGGCCCCGGCGTCGTCCAGTCCGGCCGCGGCGGCGAGGTCGCCCGTCCCCTCGAACCAGCAGGCGCGCTCGGCGTCCGTCTCGACCACGTCCACGTAGTCGGCGGCGACGGCGCTTCCCTCGCGAGCGCGCAGTCGGGCGCGTCGGTCCGCGCCGGCCGCCCGGTACGCGAACGCCGCGAGCAGGAGGTACCGGAGCCCGTATCCCGCGTACCCGGCGCTGTTCCCGAGGACGCCCCTGTCGTGTCCCTCCGCCTCGCGGCCGGCGAGGGTGCCGCGGCCGACCAGCGTGTAGAGGTCGCCGGCGCGGGTCGGCTGGCGGTCGACGAGCGCGCGGACCGCCTCGTCGCGTCGGGCGGTCGGGTCGGATCCGTCGGGGTCGGTCATCGACATCGGTACGGCCGCGAGCCCCCTGAACCTCCGGGTCGGCGAGGCTCCGCCGACCGCCGCGGAGCGACCCCTCAAGGCCCCGCGGCGACCGGAGTACGCATCCTTAAGAAGCGCCCACCACTTCCCAGAGACATGAACACGCGCGACCTCTCGGCGAACGCGCCGTACGTCCCCGGCAGGGGCGTCGAGGAGGTGGCCCGCGACCTCGGGCTCGATCCCGACGACCTGGTGAAGCTCTCCTCGAACGAGAACCCGCACGGCCCCTCGCCGAGGGCCGCCGAGGCCGCGAGGGCGGCGACCGAGGAGGCGCACGTCTACCCGAAGTCCGCGCACGCGGACCTCACCGAGCGGCTCGCGAGCGAGTGGGACCTCGCGCCCGAACAGGTGTGGGTGAGTCCCGGCGCGGACGGCGCGCTCGATTACCTCTCGCGGGCGATGTTGGATCCCGGTGACCGGGTGCTCGTTCCCGATCCCGGCTTCGCCTACTACCCGATGAGCGCCCGGTACCACCACGGCGAGGCCGCGACGTATCCGCTCCGGAAGGCCGACGGCTTCGCACAGACCGCCGACGCGGTCCTCGACGCCTACGACGGCGAGCGGATCGTCTACGTCACCACCCCCCACAACCCCACCGGCACGGAACTCCCGCGGGAGGAGCTTCGCGCCCTGCTCGCGGGCGTCGACGAGGAGACGCTCGTCGTCGTCGACGAGGCGTACGGCGAGTACGCCGAGACCCCCTCCGCGGCGGACCTGCTCGACGAGCACGAGAACGTCGCCGTCACGCGGACGTTCTCGAAGGCGTACGGCCTCGCGGGCCTGCGGATCGGCTACGCGCTCGTCCCCGAGGCGTGGGGCGAGGCGTACGCCCGCGTGAACACGCCCTTCGCGGCCAACGCCGTCGCGCTCGACGCCGCACTCGCCGCGCTCGACGACGACGAGCACGTCGAGCGAACGGTCGAGACGGCCCGGTGGGCCCGGGAGTACATCGCCGACGAACTGGACGCGCCGACGTTCGACAGCGCCGGCAACTTCGTCCTCGCCGAGGTCGGCGACGGGGCGGCCGTCGCCGAGCGCGCACAGGAACGGGGCGTCATCGTCCGCGACACCGGCTCGTTCGGCCTGCCCGAGTGCGTCCGGATCTCCTGCGGCACCGAGGCCGAGACCCGCGAGGCCGTGGCGACGCTGAACGAGGTGCTCGCGGACCTGGAACGCGGGGCCGAGGCGTGACGGGCGCGAGCGACGGAGCCGACGGCGGCCGAAGCGACGACGATCGCGGCGGCGACGGCCGCGATTCGGACGACGATCACGGCGGCGACGGCCGCGATGCGGACGGTAGCCCCGTCCACCGCCTCGCGGTCACGGGTACCCCCGGAACCGGGAAGACGACGGCGACGGACCTGCTCGCCGGCGAGCGAGAGGTCGAGGTGGTTCACCTCAACGACCTGATCCGCGAGGAGGGACTGTACGCCGAGCGCGACGAGGAGCGCGACTCCCTGGTCGCAGATCTGGACGCCGTCGCCGACCGCCTCGGCGACTGGACGGGCGTCGTCGACTCCCACCTCGCGCACCACCTCGACGCCGACCGCGTCGCCGTCCTGCGGTGTCGACCTGACGTGCTCGAGCGGCGGCTGATCGAGCGCGGAGAGGGCGAGGCGAGCGCGCGGGAGAACCGCGAGAGCGAGGCGCTCGACGTGATCCTCGGCGAGGCGGTCGAGCGGTTCGGCGAGGAGCGGGTGTACGAGATCGACACGACCGACCGCGACGCCGAGCGGGTCGCGGCCGAACTGGGCGGCGTGCTCGACGGCGACCGCGAGCCGTCGGCCGGCGAGGTCGACTTCGTGGAGTACCTATGACGCTCGACGGACTCAGACCGCTCGCGGAGAAGGGGCTGTCGCCGTTCGTCCGCGCGGCCGACGGGCTGGGACTGTCCCCCGACGGCGTGAGCGCGCTGGCGTTCGTCTGCGCCGTCGCCGCGGGCGTCGCGTTCGGGCTCGCACCGCCGGCGGAGGCCCCCCTGTTCTACGTCGCGGGCTCGGCGCTCGTGTTCGCGAACGGCTGGCTCGACCTGGTCGACGGCGCGCTCGCGCGAGCGCAGGGCACCGACTCCTCCGGCGGCGACCTGCTGGATCACGTGCTCGACCGCTACGCCGACATCGCCGTCATCGTCGGACTCGCGGCCGGGATCGGTCGATACGGGCTCGGGCTCGCGGCGGTGACGGGCGTGTTGATGACCTCGTATCTCGGCACGCAGATCCAGGCGGTCGGCATCGGCCGCGAGTACGGTGGCCTGCTCGGGCGTGCCGACCGCCTCGCGCTCGTGGGCCTCGTCGGCGTCGTCGCCGCCGCGGTCCCCCGCCCGCTCGTGGCGGGCCTCGGCGCGGTCGGCCTGCTGCTCGCGCTGTTCGCGGTCGTCGGTCACCTTACCGCTATACAGCGGTTCTGGGGCGCGTGGAGCGATCTGAATTGACGGTCGCGACGCCCCTCGACCGCTCGCCCTCTCAGCTGCTCGACCCCCGGACCTCGGGCGTCGCCTCGGCGCGGGCGCGGGTCGATCCCTGACGAACGTTTTTGTTCTCCCGTGCGGATGCGGGTGTATGAACGGTATCACGGGCCACCGAGGCGAGCGATCGGAGCTCACTCGTGGCTCGCCGTCGACGCTGTCGGCGGCGCTCGCCCGCCTCGACGACGGGTGTTGCGTGCTCGTCACCGGCGACGTGCCCGACGACGCCTACCAGCTGGCGGCGTCGCGCTACTTCGGCGAACCGGACCGCGAACGCCGACGCGTGCTCGCGCTCACGCGGGGCGCGAACGACGACGACGCCTGGCTTCCCGACGGTGTCGACGCGGCCGACGACGACGCCGCGGTGATCCACGTCGACGACCCGGCCCGCGACCCGACGGACGTTCGGCCGGGAAGCGCGGATCCGGACAGCGTGGATCTCGACGATAGCGACGACACCTCGGCCGACGAACTTCGGGAGCGACTCTTCGACGCCGTCGATCGATTCGCGGACGCGGACGGTCGACTCGAACTCCGCGTCGGGGTGTACCGCGTCGACACGCTGTGTGCGACCCTGGGCAGCGATACGACCCGTGAACTCCTCCGCGATCTGGCGTCGGAGACGCGTGATCGCGGCGGGATGGCTCACTTGCACCTCCCGCGGTCCAGCGGGGATCGCCCGCGCGACGACCCCGTCGTCGACGACGTCGCCGCCGCGCTCGGCGAACATCTCGACGTGATCGTCGAGCTCCGGTGCCGCGAGCGCGCGTCGGGCCCCGAGGAGCGCTGGCACATCCTCGGATGGGGTCGGACCGAGTGGAACTCCCTCCGGTGACCACATGGACGGACGACACCGCGGAGACTCCCGGCGACTCGACGACGACCCCGACGACGCGCTCGTTCGACTCGAGCCGGGAGCCGCCGCCGCCCCCGGCGCGTACGACATCGTCGACTCCGTCGAGGAGGTCCGGCTCCCCATCGGGATGGCGACCGACGACACGAGGGGAGTGACGACCGCCCGGCGCGTCGACGCGGCCGACCGCTTCCCCGCGCCGGTCGACGGCACCTGGGCCGTGGACGCGACGGCGGTGACGCCGCTTTGCACCGCCGACGTGTACGTGCGCGCCCCCGACAACACCGTGGTCGCGACCGCGACTGCGGAGGCTCCGGCGCGGGTGCCGGCCGGCCCGCACGTGCTGGAACTGTCGACGGCCCCCGTCAAGACGTACGTCCGCGTGGTCGGTCCGGCGCGCGTCTCCTACGCCGATCGCTACCCGCGAGTCTCCGTCAAGGATCCGACCGACGCCGACGACCGCTTCGACGGTATCGCCGCCGACGGCGACGGGTACGCGGCCTCCCACGACGGCGCGGACCCCGCCGGCGACGGCGCTCGGATCCTGCTCGGGGCGCGCTCGCGGCGGATGTCGCCCCCGGGCACCGTCACCGTTCCGGACGGCCCGGCGGGAGTGGCGCAGGCGATCTCGACGTTCGGCTCCGCGCTGGCGACGACCTCCCCCGAGCGGTCGTTCCCGACGCTCAGGGGGCACCCGCCGCTGATCGAGCGGGGCGAGAAGTTCGACGCGCCCCGGTTCGTCGAGCGCGTCGACACCGGCGTCACCCTGGGACTCCCGTTCGAGTACGGCGCGCTGTACGCCGCGACGCCGCTGGCGTTCTATCTCTCGGCGACGATCGAGGAGAGCGACCGACCGTATCTCCGGGCCGGCGAAATCAGACGCGACCTACCCTCCGACCCGGACGCGCTCTCGGAGGCGCTCTCGGCGTTGCTTCGACATTGCTTCACGCTGGATTGTGCCACCCGTGCCTGTGCTGTGGGGCTGTACGACGTGGAACTACGCGTTCACGAGGTGCTGACCGAGCGGCTCGACCCGCCGTGGGAGGAGTGGTACGAGGCGTCGCTGGCCGAGCGGACGGGGCAGTACCTGACTGTGCCGACGACGGCGACGCTCGACTGCCTCGACTGGCCGCACACGACCGACGTGGCTCCGGCCGCGGAGAACGTCTCGATTCTCCCGTTCCTCGCCTCCGACCTGTCGGCGGTCCGCTCGCCCGCTCCCGAGCCGGAGACGACCAGCGACGGCGACGTGGTAGAGCTGAACGAGTTCGTTCGCGCCTCTCGCGACGCTGTGTCCTCGGCCGCGCTCACCCGCAGCGCCGGCGAGGGCGACCCGACCGTCGTCGGAATGCTCCCGACGGCCGACGCCCTCGGCGACGGTCGCGCGCCGACGACGCGCGGGCCGACCCAGAACGCGACCGACGACAGCGACCGGGTCGTCACCCCCCGCGAGGCCGACAGCATCGCGCAGTCGTGGGTCGGCCCGGGCTTCCCGATGCGGGCGGCCAAGCCGACCGTCGAGGCGTACCGCCGCCGCCTCGACCGCACGCCCGCCGAGGACCTCACCATCGGCGTCACCGTCGTCTGCAACGACGAGGCGATGGTCGACGAGTTGGGCGACACCTACGGCTTCCGGGATCACGTCACCTTCGACATCCGCGAGGAACTCGACCTCACCGTCGCTGAGCTTCGCGACCTGCTCGCCGAGGACCACGACTTCTTCCACTACGTCGGCCACGTCGACGAGCGCGGCATGGAGTGCGCCGACGGCTTCCTCGACCTCCGGACGCTCGAGTCGACCGGCGTCGACGCGTTCCTCCTGAACGCCTGTACCTCCTACCGACAGGGGATGGGACTGGTGGAGGCGGGCGCGCTCGGGGGGGTCGTCTCGCTGACGGACCTCCCGAACTCGCTCGCGACCCGGGTCGGCCGGGACCTGGCGCGACTGTTCGACGCCGGCTTCCCCCTGTATGCGGCTCTCGACGTGGTGGGGACCGGCCCGTTCGCGGGGAACGCGTACAGTATCGTGGGGGATCCGTTGGTGCAGTTGTGTCAGTGTGCGAGTGGTACACCACATGTGGTTCAATTCGGTTCTTACGATGATGACGTGTTTGAGTTCGTTCCGAAATACTACACGACAAGACCGTTCGGTATGGGGACAATGTCAAATGCCCATTTTGACCCGGGAGAAGTGCAGTATATATCAAGTGGAACCGGAGATACTATTCGTATTGCTAAATCGGAATTAGAATCGTCATTCAGCCTCGGTAATTCACCGATACAGATACAAGGAGAAATCTACTGGTCGAGCGAAGTGGACTTGACAGATGTGTTAGAAACTTAGGGACCCGCAGTTGCGCTCACGTTAGCCGCCACCGCACTTCCCGCGCTCGACAGCAACAGGACGAGCGTGAACAGCGCGCCCATCATCCGCGGGTGCTCGGACAGCCATGCCGACATCGTGGTGTCGCTTTCGGACATCGTACATGCGTCATGACTTGGTTTTTGAATCAATATATCTGAAAGATTCTGATATCAGCGAACGCGAACCAACTATCGATACGTAGAGTATAAAAATAAGTCGTCACAACGGAGTGGCGCACGATTTATCCCTCGGTGCGCGCTACCGGTCGGTATGCCCCAGTGTGAGATGTGCGGTGCCGAGAAGGCGTCGCTCACCACCACGAAAGTCGAGGGCGCGGAGTTGGAGCTTTGCGGCGACTGCTCGGACTTCGGGACCGAGGTCCGCACCGAGAGCTCCTCGTCGGCGTCGACGAAGTACTCGACGTCCTCCTCGGGGTCGTCCGACTCCTCCTCCTCGTCGAGTTCTTCCTCGTCGTCGTCACAGCGCCGCCGCGACATGTTCGACGACATGGAGGCGGTCGCGTCCGACTACGACGACCGCATTCGGCAGGCCCGCGAGGCCACCAGCATGAGCCAGGAGGACCTCGCGAAGGACATCAACGAGAAGGCCTCCGTCATTCGTAAGCTGGAGCGCGGCGACATCCTCCCCTCTGACGACGTGCAGGCGAAACTCGAGAAGAAGCTCGGCATCTCGCTGGTCGAGGGGAAAGACGTCGACGACGCCGACTGGGAGAGCACCTCTTCGGGGAGCATGACCCTCGGCGACGTGGTCAAGCGCAACGACGGCTAACGTTCGCCGCAAACGAATAACGTTCGCCGCGAACAAAGCGACTTTTCGCCCCCCGGCGCGTGCTGTGTCGTGTGACCGACTCCGACACCCTGATCCTCGTCAACCTCAAGGCGTACCCCTGCGATCCCGTCGCGGTCGCGGAGGCGTGCGCGAGCGTCGCCGGCGACACCGGCGCGCGGATCGCCGTCGCCCCGCAGGCGGCCCACCTCGCGGCCGTCGCCGACACCGGCGTCGAGACGTGGGCACAGCACGTCTCGCCGGTCGAACACGGCAGCCACACCGGGTCGACGCTCGCCGAGGCCGTCGCCGACGCGGGCGCGACGGGAACGCTGATCAACCACTCCGAGAACCGCCTGAAGCTGGCCGACATCGACGCCTCCCTGGCCGCCGCCGAGCGCGCCGACCTGGAGACGGTCGTGTGCGCCAACAACCCCGCGCAGTCGGGCGCGGCCGCCGCGCTCGGTCCCGACGCCGTCGCCGTCGAGCCGCCCGAACTCATCGGCGGCGACGTGTCGGTCGCGAGCGCCGACCCGGCGATCGTAGAGGACTCCGTGGCCGCCGTCGAGGCCGTCGACGCCGACGTGGACCTGTTCTGCGGCGCGGGCGTCTCGACCGGCGAGGACGTGGCCGCCGCCGGCGAGTTGGGCGCGACGGGCGTGCTGCTCGCCTCCGGCGTCGCGAAGGCGGACGACCCCGAGGCGGTGCTTCGAGACCTCGTGTCCGGGCTGTAAGCGACTACTCCCGCGTGCGGTTCTGTTCGCGCTCGGCCCGCTCGTCGATCTCCCGGAGCGCCTGCTCCTGCTCGCTCCGGGTGATCCCACCGGCCTCGGCGAAGCGACCCTCGTACTGCCAGTCGGGCACGAGTGACCAGCCGTCGCCCTCGTCGCCCTCCCCGCTCTCACTACCGGGGGCACCCTCGCCACCGAAGACACG
This sequence comes from Halobaculum sp. CBA1158, assembly GCF_021431925.1. Classification (NCBI taxonomy): domain Archaea; kingdom Methanobacteriati; phylum Methanobacteriota; class Halobacteria; order Halobacteriales; family Haloferacaceae; genus Halobaculum; species Halobaculum sp. CBA1158. The sequence goes on from NZ_CP090371.1 coordinate 2,079,022, forward strand.
GCCCCTCACGATCGTCCGGAGTCGGGCGACCAGGAGCACCGCGACCAGCGCGATCGTCGCCCCGGCGATCGCGATCCCGGCGCGCTCGTCGACGGTCCAGAGCACGGAGGCGACGATCGGGGCGACGAGCAGCGACACGAGGGCCAGCGCGACGGCTCGACGCATCAGTCCACGGTAGACGCGATGGGGCAAAAGGCGTACCGCCGAGCGCGCTCGGTCCGAATCCGACCGGACCGGCGTTCTCGCTCCGAGACGAACGAGAGCTACGCTTGGCGCACGTCGTGTTCGAGGACGCCGACGCCCTCGACCTCGATTTCGACCCGATCGCCGTCCGAGAGCGGGCCCACGCCGGCGGGCGTCCCGGTGGCGACCACGTCGCCGGATTCCAGCGTCAGGTACGTCGTGATCTCCTCGACGAGTTCGGGGATGGAGAACATGAAGTAGTCGCGCGAGGACGACTGCTTCGTCTCGCCGTTCACGCGGAGTTCGACCCCGGCGTCCGCGGGGACGTGTTCGGAGTCGGCGATGCAGGGGCCGATCGGCGCGGAGCCGTCGAACGCCTTACCGCGGACCCAGTTTTGCTCCTGGTTCTGGTCGTCGCGGTTCGACACGTCGTCGAGGCAGGTGAAGCCCGCGACGTAGTCCATCGCGTCCTCGGCGGCGACGTTGCGCGCCTGCTCGCCGATCACGAACGCGATCTCGGCCTCGTGGTCCACGCGCTCTTTCCCGGCCGGGAGGGTGACAGTCGAGTGGGGGTCGGCGACCGAGTTCGGGGGCTTCAGGAACAGCAGCGGCCGGTCCGGGACCTCGTTGCCGAGTTCCTCCGCGTGGTCGGCGTAGTTGCGACCGACGCAGACGATCTTGGACGGCTCACACGGCGCGAGCAGGTCCACGTCGTCGTCCGCCGCGTCGAACGCCTCGCCGGCGGCGGTGACGACGCCGTCGTCGTAGGTACCCGTCCGGACGGTTCCCGCGGGATCGCGGATCCGAGCGTAGCGCATTACCGGAGCGTCGGTCGGCCGGCGTTTAGGCGTTGTGAGACCGGCGAGGCGGACGGGTCGCCGAGCGGTACCGGCCGTCGGCGTCAAGAATCGAATGCGGACCGCGTGGAGCCGGATCGGCCGGCTTACAGCTCGACGGCGCTCTTCTGCCCGAGCGACTGCGGGACCGTGAAGCGGATCTCGGTGGTCGCGCCGGCCATCGTGTTGATCTTGATCGTCACTTCCTCACCCTCCTCGAGGTTCGAGGGGGCGTTGGTGTCACCGAAGCCGTTGTCGTTCAGATCGAACACGATGTTGAAGCGGTCGTCGGGGTCGTTCAGGACGGTCGTCGAGTCGTCGGCGTTCTTCACCGCGACGGTGGAGAACGTCCAGTCTGTGTCGCCGGAGTCCTCGTGAGTGAGCGTCTCAGTACCGTCCGGTCCGATCCAGTTGATCGTCGCGTTCGCGAGGTCGATCTCGCCGGCACCCGGAGCCTGCGTCACGGTCACGTTGACCGTTTTGATGCTGTTCGGATCGGTGCTTTCGTTCACGTTACCGACGGTGACGACCTCCTGGAGCCGGTCGCTGACCTGTTTACTACTCTGTTCGCCCGTTTCCTGTGACTTGCTCTGGAGGAAGCCGGCGGTGTTGATCAGGACGCCGGCGGCGATCGCCGCCACCAGCACCATCGCGATGAACACGATGAGCGTCCCGATTCCCACCTGCCCCCGCTCTTCCTCGTCGGTGATGAACTCGAACATCTTGATCTCTACTCCCACGCGTTCTCACGCGTCGGTTGTCGACGGGGAAGGGGTACCACTACAAATACTTCAGCCGCAAAGAATCAGTTCTGGATCCGAGGGCGTGGGTCAGCGAACAGTCGCGTCGGTGAGCCTCGCGAGACGTTCCGCGGCGTCGTCGTCGAGTCCGGCCTCGGTGACGCGCCAGCGCCAGTTCCCCTCGGCCGTGCCGGGCGTGTTGAACCGGGCGTGGCTGTCGAGGCCGAGCAGGTCCTGCATCGTCGTTACGGCCAGCGTGGCCTCGGAGTTCCACACCGCCTCGATCAGGTCCCACTCGATCTCGACGCCGTCGGTGCCGAGGTTGTAGTGGAGGCACTCGCGTTGTCGGTCGCCGAGCGACTCGTAGTAGCCGACGGCCGTGTCGGTGTCGTGCGTCGACGTGTACGCGACGCAGTCCTCCGGGTAGTGCATCGGCTGGTAGAGGTGTCCCTGCTGGCACCAGTCGGCGTAGTGGGGCACCCGCATCCCAGGGACGTCGAAGGCCTCCCTGAGCGCGGCGCTCTCGGCGTCGAGAAAGCCCAGGTCCTCGGCGACGAACGGGAGCTCGCCGAACGCCTCGCGGACGGTCTCGAAGAAGTCGCGTCCGGGTCCCTCGCGCCACTCGCCGTCCACCGGGTCGTCGCTGTCGGCCGGGATCGCCCAGAACTCGTCGAACCCCTTGAAGTGGTCGAGGCGGGCGTAGTCGACGAGCGAGAACAGTCGCTCCAGTCGGTCGAGCCACCAACTGTATCCCGTCTCCGCGAGGTGCGCCCAGTCGTACACGGGATTCCCCCAGCGCTGGCCGTCGTCGCCGGGGTTCGGCGGGACGCCCGCGACCGCGGCGGGGCGGCCGTCGTCGGTCAGGTCGAACGCCTCGGGCGCGGCCCACACGTCCGCCGAGTCGAGCGCGACGTAGATCGGGAGGTCACCGAGGATCTCGACGCCGCGGTCGGCGGCGGCCGCGCGCAGGTCCGTCCACTGGCGGTCGAACGTCCACTGACAGAACGCGCGAAAGTCGATCTCGTCGGCCAGCTTCTCGCGGTACTCCGCGAGCGCGTCGCGATCGCGGGTGCGGACGGGCGCGGGCCACTCGGTCCAGGGGTCGCCGTCGAACTCCCGCTTGAGCGCGCGAAACAGCGCGTAGTCGACGAGCCAGTCGTCTTCCGCCTCGCGGTAGGCCGCGAACGCCTCGCGCTCGTCGTCGCCGGCGGACTCCCGGAAGCGGTCGAAGGCGGTCCGCAGGCGGTCGGTCGTGAACGCCTCGACGGCGTCGTAGTTCGTCTCGTGCGGGGAGAAGCCGGGGTCCGGTGCCCCCGACGGGTCGACCTCGTCGTCGGTGAGGTACCCCCGGTCTGCGAGCGCGCGGAGGTCGACGAGCAGGGGGTTGCCCGCGAACCCCGAGTACGTCTGGTACGGCGAGTGCCCGTGAACGTCGACCGTGGGTCCGAGCGGGCACACCTGCCAGACGCTCTGGTCGCCGCGATCGAGGAACTCGAGGAACGAGCGCGCGCCCGCGCCGAGGTCGCCGATCCCGTGGGGACCGGGGAGGGCCGTGGGGTGGAGCAGGACGCCGCTTCGTCGGTCGAACCGCATGCACGGTCCCTCACGCCGGGGACGTATCAGTTGTCGGGTCGAACGGTCGTCCGTTCGATCGCGAGCGACACCGCCGCCTCCGCGACGACCGCGAACCCACCCGATCGACGCCTAGTGACTAAGTACCGTACACCCAAACCTCCACGCGATGCCGCACAAGGTCCTGATGCTGGGGTGGGGATTCCCGCCGAACGTGACCGGGGGACTCGACACAGCGGTCGGCGAACTGTTCGAGCGCCTCCGCGAGCGCGACGGCATCGAGGTGGAGTTGGTGCTCCCCGCGGAGTACGCCCCGGCGGACCGGGACGGGATCCACGGCGTTCCAACCGGCGAGGGCGACATCATCACCCGGATCGGCCGGTTATCGGGGGCGTTCGTCGAGCGCGCGGCCGACGCGGACATCGTCCACACGAACGACTGGTTCGGCTACAATCCCGGGTCGCGCGCGCAGGCGAACCACGATGTGGAGTGGGTCACGACGTTTCACTCGCTGTCCTCGGACCGCAACGCCGACCCGCCCGAGCGCGAGACGCGCACGGAGCAGCGCGTCGTCAATCGGTCGGACCACCTGCTCGCGGTCAGCGAGTTCACCGCCCGCAAGATCGCCCGCGAGTACGGCGGCGACGCGGAGGTGCTGTACAACGGCTTCTCCGCCGTCGAGACGACCGGCCGGGACCTGAAGGCCGACCTGGAGATCGACGGGGAGATGCTGTTCTTCGTCGGCCGCCACACCGATCAAAAGGGGCTGTCGTACCTGCTGTACGCGCTCTCGAAGATCGGGCGCGACGACGTGACGCTCGTGGTCGGCGGCACGGGCCACCTCACCGACCAACTGAAGCGGTTCGCCGAACTGCTCGACCTCGAGGACAGGGTTCGGTTCGTCGGCTACGTCCCCGAGGAGGAACTGGGCGACTACTACGCGAGCGCGGATCTCTTCGTCTCGCCGTCGCTTGCGGAGCCCTTCGGAATCACCATCGTCGAGGCGCTGTCGGCGGGGACGCGCGTCGTCGCCGGCCCGAGCGGTGCCGCGGAGCTGCTCCCCGAGGACTGCCTGATCGAGGTCGAACCGGACTCCGACGCCATCGCCGCCGGGATCGAGCGCGGCCTCGCGATGGACACGCCCCTGGAGTACGAGATCCGGACCTGGGAGGAGGTCGCCGACGAACACGTCGCCTTCTACGAGCGGATCCTCGCGGACGACGACGGGGACGAGAAGACGGGACGGGGGGACGCCGACAGAGGGAACCACCCCGCCGGCGACCGGGAGACCGAACGTGGCGACGACGAGTCGGCGGCTACCTGAGTAGTCTGAAGTCAGTCACCGGTTCGGGGTGAACGATCCGGAAGCCGTCGGCGGTCGGCTCGAGCCCCTCGCCGCCGTCCGGCGGGCCACCGCGCTGGTAGGGACTGTCGGACTCCCCCGGGGACTGATACGGGCTGTCCCTGCTCCCCGGTGACTGGTACGGATCGTCCGAGGTCGCCGACTGATACGGGCTGTCGGACGGCCCGGGGCCGGTGCCGTGGGCGTCGCTCTCCGTCCCGGCGGAGGCCGGCGGTCGGTCGAAGTCCTCCGGGGGGAGGTAGATCCGCTCGCCGCCGGCCGAGCGCACGACGACGGCCGCGTCGCGGTCGCCGGTCACGGTGACGACCGTGCGGCCGTCGGCGATGTCGATGTCGACGGACACCGGCGGGTCTGGGCCGTCGGTACCGGCGTTCCGGTGATCGCCCTCGGCGGGGGCGTCGGTGGCGTCGGTGCCGTCGTCGCGGTCGTCGCGGTCGTCGCCCTGCATATCGGTGGCGTCCCCCGCCGATCACTTAGCGGTTCCCCGGACCCACCCGGCCGGCCGTGTGGCGGTGGCGGTCGATCACCTCAGGTCGCGGCGAAAGAGCGAAACGGGTCCCCGACGACGACCCGGACATGAGACACCCGGGTCGCCCGCGCGTGTGCGCCGTGGGCGAGGCCGTCGAGATCGCGCCGCGCGATCCCGACCCGAGCGCCGACTACGGTTGGAGCATCGCCCGCGCGCCGGCCGGCTCGACTGCCGCCGTCGACCCCGACGCCGCGGTGCAATGGTTCGAACCGGACCGCCCCGGCCGCTACCGCCTCCGACTCCGGACGCCCGAGACGACCCACGAGCTGACCGTCCGCGCGTTCGACGAGGGGCTCTCGCCCGACGGCGACGAGGCGACCGGACCGCCGGCGTACTCCGGCGACGCCGGCGACGATCACGACGCCCTCGCGGGGAAGGTCGCCGGCGACGACCCCGACGGCACCGGCGCGTCGGGTGGATCCGGGCTCCCGACCGACGCCGGCGGCGATCCCGAGGGAGCCGCCGACCGCCCCCGGGTCCACCTCGAGACCGCGGTGACGGACGAGGCTGTGGTGATCGAGGCGGACGTGCGACCTCGCGGCCGATCCGCCGGCCGCGACGCCGACCGCGCCGGCGACGCCGACGGGGCGACGGCCGCGGCCCCGCGCGTGGAGTTCCTGATCGACGACCGCGACGACCTGTCGACCGCGGCGGCGACCGTCGACGGGCGGACGCTCACTATCCCTCGCGAGCGACTCGGCGCGCGCGCCCGGGTGTACGCCGTGCCCGTGACCGACGACGCCTACGGCGTTACCGACGCGGTCGACGTTCGGCGGGCACGCGCCGGGGGAGACGCCCGCGACGGCGACAGCGACCTCGACGGTGACAGCAACCGCAACGGCGACAGCGACCGCAACGCCGGCAGCGACCTCGACGGCGACCGCAACGCAGACGCCGACGGCGACGCGTTCGAGGTGGATCGGCCGTTCGATCCGCCATCGTGGGCGCTGGACACGCGGATCTACGAGGTGTACGTGCGGACGTTCGACGACTCGGAGGCGGCCGGTTCGCACCTCGACGCGGTCCGTGAACGGCTCGGGGAACTGGAGGAACTCGGCGTCGACACGCTGTGGCTCACGCCGGTGTTGGAGCACGACGGCGCGCCCCACGGCTACAACATCACGGACTTCTTCTCGGTCGCGGCGGACCTGGGCGGACGCGAGGCGTACGAGGCGCTCGTCGACGCGGCCCACGACCGCGGCATGCGGGTGCTGTTCGACCTCGTGTGCAACCACTCCGCGCGCGAGCACCCCTTCTTCGAGGACGCCTACGGGAACCCCGACAGCCCGTACCGCTCGTGGTACGAGTGGGACGAAGGCGGCGAGCCGGGGACGTACTTCGACTGGGAGCGGATCGCCAACTTCGACTTCTCGTCGCTGGCGGTGCGTCGGCACCTGCTCGACGCCGTCGACGAGTGGGCTCCGCTGGTCGACGGCTTTCGGTGCGACATGGCGTGGGCCGTGCCCAACGGCTTCTGGACGGAGGTCCACGACCGGGTGAAGGCCCGCGACGCGGAGTTCCTCCTGCTCGACGAGACGATCCCGTACATCCCGGACTTCCAGGCGGGGCTGTTCGACATGCACTTCGACTCGACGACGGCGTTCGCGCTCCGGGAGGTCGGCGACGGCAACCGCGCGGCCGAGGGCGTCCTCGAGGCCGTCGAGGAGCGCCGCCGGGTCGGCTTCCCCGAGCACGCGTCGTTCATGCTGTACCACGAGAACCACGACGAGCCGCGGTACCTCGCCTCCTACGGCGACGCGGCCGCCCTCGCCGCCGCCGGCGCGCTCGCGACCCTCCCCGGCGCGCCGATGGTGTACGCCGGCCAGGAACTCGGACAGCTCGGCCGGCGCGACCGCATCGACCGCTCGGCCCCTCGCGAGGACCTCCGCGAGCACTACCGCCGCCTGCTCGCGCTCCGCGACGAGCGTCCGGCGTTGGCCCACAGGGCGGCGCTCTCGCGGGTCGAGTACGCGGTCCGCGACGGCGACCCGCGGTCGGTCGTCGCCTTCCGCCGGGAAGCGGTCGCCGAGGGCGACGGGTCCGACGACGACGGCCGATCGGGGGACGCGGTCGTCGTCGTGCTCAACTTCGCCGAGGAGACCGCACGGGTCCGCGTCGACGCGCCCGCGACGGCGACCGACCTCGTCACGGGCGAGCGCGTCGCCGCCGACGGCCCGGGATCGGGGACGGAACCCGCCGCCGGCGACGAGGCGAGCGCGGCCGCCGCCGGCGACGACGGCGACGGCGACGACGACGGCGCGGGCGTGGCCGTCGCGGTCGACGACGTGGTCGTGTTGCCCGTGCGGCGCTGAGCGAACGGCGCGTCGCGACCGACGACCGTGCCATCGCCACGCACACCGCTGAGACTTTAACCACGGACCTGGTTTCACGGGTGAATGCGGCTGCGAACGGCACTCAACGACTACAAGCGCGCGGGCGGGCACGGCGCGGCCGGAACCGCGAGCACCGTCCGCGGCGGGTTCTCCGGACGGGGCGAGCGACTGGTCCATGTCGACCCTGCGGGCGGGATCCGCGACTTCTCGGCGGCGCTGTCGGGCCTGTCGGGGATCGACCGCTCCCGCTTCGGGATCGAAACGGGCGAGCGCACCTACTGGTTCGACGACCTGGAGACGGTCCGCCAGCACCACTACCGGGAGACGACGCTCGTCGAGACGGAGTACGACGCCGGCGAGTTCACCGTCCACCAGTACGACCTCACCCTCGGGCGAGCGCACGCGACCCACGTCGAGCTTCGGGGGTCGGTCCCCTCGGAGGCGCGGCTCGTGGCGTTTCTCACGTTCGCGCCGGAGGGCCGGGAGACGCGCGTCGGCCGGCTCATCCACGAGGGCGACGGCCCGGCCGGCGGCGACGCGATGGAGGTGTTCCACCGCGAGGAACACGACTACGTCACAGCCTCCACCGGCCTCGACGACGTGCGCGCGCAGGTCCCCGAGCGCTTCGAGGAGATACTCGACCCCGAGCCGGTGTCGCTCCCCCGCGAGGGCGCGCTCAACCGCTACGAGGACACGCACCTCAGCGGCGACGCGGTCGTCACCGCCCCCTTGGAGCGCGCGGGACGCGGTCTCCGGACGACGCTGGTCACGCTCCTGGCGGACAACGGCCAACACGACCGCGAACGCGTGCTCGCGGATCTCCGGGAGTGCGCCCGCGAGCACGCCGGGGCCGACGAACTCCGGACCGTCGCCCACGAGCTCGCCGCCGTCGCCGTCGACGAGGACGGCCCCCGGCGCGGCACCGTGAGAGCGGACCTGCGGGCGCTGGACCTGCTCGCGGCCCCGTCGGGTGCCCGGATCGCGGGGCCGGAGTTCGACCCGTTCTTCCGCGACTCCGGCGGGTACGGCTACACCTGGTTCCGCGACGACGCCCGGATCAGCGGGCAGTTGCTCGCGGCCGACGAGCCGCTCGGGCTGGGCGTCGAGACCGCAGAACTGGCCCGCAGCGCCCGCTTCTACTGCGAGACCCAGCGACCGGACGGCTCGTGGCCCCACAGGGTGTGGGCCTCGGACGGCTCGCTGGCCCCCGGCTGGGCGAACGCCCGCGTCGAGGGACGGGCCGACTCCGACGAGTACCAGGCCGACCAGACCGCGACGACGGTCGCGTTCCTCGCGGCGCTGTTGCGCGAGCGCGGCGACGAGCTGTCGGCCGACGACGAGACGCGGATCCGCGCGGCCGTCGCCGCCGGCGTCGACTCGCTCGACGAGAGCCGCCGGGGCGACGGCCTGCCCGAGCGGTGTCAGAACCTCTGGGAGGACTCGGCCGGCCGGTTCGCCCACACGGCCGCGACGTTCCTCGAGGCGTACGCCGCCGTCGCCCGCGCGCCCGTGGACGCGACGCTGCGAGAGCGGGCTCGCGAGGGCGCGAGCGCGACGTTCGACGGGCTGGAGCGACTGTGGGACGCCGACGAGGGGCGGTACGCCCGTCGCCTCGCCGACGGCGAGCGCGACGGCCGCCTCGACGCCGCGACGGTCGCGCTCGTGGAGGCCGCCGCCGCGTACGACGCCGTCGAGGGGCTGTCGCTCGCGGACGACGACCTCGACCGGCTGGTCGACCACGTCGAGGCGACGCTGGCCGGGCTGTATCGAGATCCCGACGACTCGGCCGTCGCGGGGCTGATCCGCTACGAGGGCGACGGCTGGCGTACTGACGGGCAGGACGGCGAGAAGGTGTGGACGCTCGCGACGGGGATGGGCGCGACCGGCGCGGCGACGCTCGGGGGGCTGCTCGCCGACCGCGGCCGCGGCGAGACGGCCGATCGGCTGTTCGAGCAGGCGGCCGACCTCTACGAACTCCTGGAGGAGAACGGCCCGCTGACGACGGCGATGGGGTATCTCCCCGAGCAGTGGTACGACGACGGGACGGCCGACAGCGCGACGCCGCTGGGGTACGCCCACGGCTTCCGCCTGCGGGCGACGGCCGCGCTCGCCGAGCGCGACGCCCTCCCGAGCGCGGCGGCGTCGCCGTCGCCCCCGACCGACCGGCCGCGGTGGACGACCGGCGAGAAGTACGGCGTCGGCACCGCCGCCGACCACGACGCCGACGAGCCCTCGCGGATGTGGTTCACCCTGACGCAGGGGGCGCTGACGGAGGTGCGGTTCCCGCGAGTGGACCTGATGAACCTCAGGACGCTGGATTTCATCGTCTCGGCGACCGACGAGGAGTACACCGTCCGCACCCACGTCGAGGGGCCGCGGACGACCGACGACACCGTCGAACGTCGGGTGGAGCCGACGGCCGACGACGCGCTGCTGTTCCGGCACGTCGTCGCGGAGACGGGCGACGGACGCGGACACGAGTGGGAGCTGACCGTCGAGTACGCGGTCGACCCGAGCCACGACGCGCTGGTGGCCGACATCGACTTCCGCGCGGTCGACGACGCGGAGTACGACGTGTTCGCGGTCGCCGACGCCGCGCTCACGAACACGGGGACGCGCGACCGGGCCCTGCGGCTCGGCACGCCCGGGAGCCATCACCTCGTCGCCCGCGACGCCGGCGCGTACACCGGCGAGGGCGGGGAGGGTCGCCTCGTCGACGAGAACGGCGACGGCTACTCCGTGGCGGTCGCGATGGCGACGGCCGACCGCTTCGACTGGGCGACGGTGTGTGCCGCCGGCGGCGACGACCTCACGACGCTGTTCACCGAGGGGACCGTCCCCGAGACCCGCGAGTCGATCGACGACGACAACGTCGTGCTCGTCGGTCGGGTCGGCACCGGCCGGCGGACCGCCGAGACGCTCGCGCTCGGGTTCGCCCGGCAGGCGGACGCCGCCGCGGCGCTCGGGGAGGCCGCCGGGGCGCTGGCCCACGGGTACGAGGGCGTGCGCGAGTCGTACCGCGACACCTGGCGGGCGTTCCTCGCGGACAAGCCCCTGCCGGCGTCCGTCGCCGGCGACGACGCGCTCGCGAACCAGTACCGGACGGCGCTGATGACGCTGCGGGCCGTCGAGGACAAGACCTACCGCGGCGCGTCGGTCGCCTCGCCGTCGGTGCCGTGGGGGGAGGCCGTCGACGCCGCCGAGCGGAAGGGGTACGGCTACAACTTCGTGTGGGCCCGGGACCTCTATCAGGTGTTCACGGCGGCCGAGCTCACCGGGGACCTGGAGACGGCCGCGAACCAACTGGCGTATATCTACGAGTACCAGCAGGACGAGGACGGCTTCATCCCGCAGAACACCTACCTCAACGGGGTCACCCGCTGGGGCGGCGAGCAGATGGACAACATCTCGTTCCCGGCGGTGATGGCGTATCACCTCTGGGCGGACGGCCTCGACTTCGAGGACGTGGCGTACGACTTCGAGCACGTCCGTCGGTCGGCCGACTACGTCGCCCGCAACGGCCCCGAGAGCGCACAGGAGCGCTGGGAGGAGGAGGCCGGCTACTCGCCGTCGTCGATCGCCGCCGAGATCGCGGGGCTCGCGTGCGCGGGCAAGCTCGCGCTCGAAGTCGGCGACGAGGCGAGCGCGCTCGTGTGGCTGGCGCTGTCGGACCGCTGGGCCGACGAGGTGGAGTCGTGGACGGCGACCGAGACCGGCACGGAGCGCCACGAGCACACCCCCTACTACGTGCGGGTCACCCGCGACGGCGACCCGGAAGCGGGCCACCTGCGGACGCTCGCGAACGACGGCCCGCGCCTCGACGAGCGCGACGTGATCGACGCCGGCTTTCTCGAACTCGTGCGACTGGGGATCAAGCCGTGGGACGACGAGACCGTCCGCAACTCCGTGCGCGAGGTCGACGACACCATCCGCGTCGACCTGCCGGCCGGGGCCGCCTTCTACCGCTACAACGGCGACGGATACGGCGAGCGCGACGAGGAGAACGTGGGCGCGCCGTGGTCGGTCGACAACCACGGGAAGGGTCGGCTGTGGCCGCTGCTCACCGGCGAACGCGGCGAGTACGAACTGCACGCGTTTGACGACGACCGCGCGGTCGACGCCGATGCGGACGACGCCGATGCGGACGACGCCGATGCGGACGACGCCGATGCGGACGACGAGGGTGGCTCCGGACGCGACCCGGCGCTGGAGCCGACGGAGCTGTTGCGGACGATGCAGCGGTTCGCCAACTCCGGCCGGATGATCGCAGAGCAGGTGTGGGACCGCGACTACCCGACCGAGTACGACTGGGGCTACGGCGAGGGCACCGGGAGCGCGACGCCGCTGGCGTGGTCGATGGCGCAGTTCGTCCGACTCGCCCACGGCATCGACGCCGACGAGCCCGCCGAGACGCCGGCGTTCGTCCGCGAGCGCTTCCTGGAGCGCCGCCTCCACGAGGGCGACGAGAAGCCCGCCCTGCGCGTCGACACGAACTTCCAGGGCAACACCGTCGTCGTCTCCGGCGAGACGACCGGTGCGCGCGTCGCCGTGACGACGCCCGTCGACAGCGCCGCGGTCGACCCCGAGGGCGGGCGCTTCGAGGTCCGCCTCGACATCGGCTACGGCGAGAACGACATCACCGTCGCCGCCGCCGCCGACGAGGACGTCGAGCGGGCCGCCACGACCGTCACCCGATTCACCGTTTGATCGGAAGACAGCGGATCGGCGCGCGCGATCTCCCTAGTAGTTCCTAGTACTGTTGTGAAGACGTTCAAATAACATCCCGGGAACCTTTATGACGATAGATCGGGAGTGGTGGGGTATGCACGAGCCGGAGACGACGTACGTCGGAAAGGCGTGCGCGTACATCACTCGCGGCGGCTCGGAGTTGCTGGTGTTCGAGGGGCCCGGTCACGACGGGCTGCAGATCCCGAAGGGAACGATCGAGCCGGGCGAACGACCCCGCCCGGCGCTGTATCGCGAGGTTCGCGAGGAGAGCGGGCTGGCGACGCTTTCGGGCGTGGAGCGGCTGGCGACGGACGTGTGGACCAGGCGGGAGTCGCCGCCGAAGGCGTACGTGCGCCACTTCTATCACGCCCGAGTGCACGAGCCCCGGGACTCGTGGACCCACGTCGTTCGCGACGGCGGCGACGAGCACGGGAGCGAGTTCGAGTTCTCGTGGGTCCCGCTGTCGACGGCGCGCGGGCGGGAGTTCGCGCTCGACCTCGACGACTACGTCGGCCACCTCTCGGGCCGGACGACCACCCCCGCGGTCGCCGAGCCGGCGGACTGATCGGTATCCGCGTCTGCGCCGCCGACCGCGATCGCGACCGCACCGCCGACCGTGAGCGCAACTGCGCCGCCGCCGACTCTCCGTCGGGACCGGTTTTATGTGCGATTCGCCCGAACGCGAGGACGTACCCATGGCTTCGATGGACCTCACCTGGCACGGCCACTCCACCTGGACGGTCGAGATCGAGGACACGACCTTCCTGATCGACCCGTTCTTCGACAACCCCCACACGGACACCGACCCCGAGGAGGTCGACCCGGACCACGTCCTGCTCACGCACGGCCACGCCGACCACATCGCCGACGTGGACCGCTACCGCGGGGCCCACGTCGTCGGCACGCCCGAGGTCACGGGCTACGTGACCGACGAGTACGGCGTCGAGGACACGACGGGGATGAACCTCGGCGGCACCGTCGAGTTGGGCGACGCGTTCGTGACGATGGTCCGGGCGGACCACACGAACGGCCTCGACACCGGCTACGGTGCCTCCGGCGGAACCCCCGGGGGCTACGTCATCTCCGAGACGAAGCCGACCCAGGAGGCCGACCCCGACAGCACGACGTTCTACCACGCCGGCGACACGGCCCTCATGTCGGAGATGAAGGACGTGATCGCGCCGTTCCTCGAGCCCGATGCCGCGGCCGTGCCCGCGGGCGACCACTTCACGATGGGCCCGGCGCAGGCCGCCATCGCCGTCGACTGGCTCGACGTGGACTACGCGTTCCCGATGCACTACGACTCGTTCCCCCCGATCGAGATCGACACCGACGACTTCGTCCGCGAGGTGCGCGCGACCGGCAGCGACGCCGAACCCGTCGTCCTCGGCGACGACGAGACGTTCACGATCGGAGAGTAGACTCCCGCCTCAGCCGGGCCGGTCGGGTCGCCGCCCGCGGTCGGCCGCGTGGTCGACTCCGTCGGGTGTGCCTCGGCCGCACGCCGGAGTAACAAGGTTTACGCGCCGACGGACCGTCGCATTACCCGCACATGTCCGACATCGAGACTTCCACGGTCAGCGAGGAAGGATTCACCAGCACGAGCGAGGTCGGCGACTTCGAGTTGACGATCGACGCGCTCGGCGAGGACGGCCCGGACCCCAACTCCGTGCTCGTCGCCGATTACGCCTCCTGCTTCCTGCCGGCGTTCCGCGTGGGCGGCCAGCAGCGCGGGCACGAGGACCTCGGGCGAGTCCAGATCGACGCCGAGGCCGACCTGGACGACGACGACGACCTCGCGGCGATCCGCTTCGACATCCACGTCGAGGCCGACCTGGACGAGGAGACGCTCGCGGACATCGTCGAGCGCGCCGAGGGGATCTGTCACGTCCACGCGGCGCTTCGCGAGGGGCTCCACGCCGACATCACGGCCCACGCCGACGCCTTCTGAGGCCGCGCTCGCGACCGTCGCGGTCGCGTCGCTCTCACGGTTCTTCGGTCGCGTGATTCGACGAACGGACAGCGCCCGCGCCGCGCGAGCGACGCGCTCAGCGTCCGCGGAGGTCGTCGCCGCGGTAGGTTCGGTACGTCATCGCTTCGCCGTCGATGATCACGACCTCGTCGTCGGTCCGATCGCTCACGACCCCGACGGGGTCGGCCGGCTCGTCGCGGAAGACGTACGGTGAGTCGCGCTCTTCCATGGTAGTGAGTAGCACATTACCCAATATAAGTCTTTGTCAGACAGTACCACGCGTGATTCTTGCAGGGCGGTTCGGTCGACGCCGCGAACCCGGCCCTCGGCGGGCTACCCGCCGGTGTCGGTGCGGGTGTCGATGTCGGCGTCGGCCTCCGTCTCCGCCGCGAGGACGCGGTCGATGTCCGCGAGACTGTCGAGCACGTAGTCGGGGTCGTGATCGGAGGCGGCCACGTCGCCGCGGTCGGTGACGCCGGTGCACACGAGGGCGGTCGTCGCGCCGGCAGTCTCGCCGAGCGCGATGTCGGTGTCGAGGCGGTCGCCGACGACGAGACACTCCGCGGGCGGGTGACCCAGTCGGTCGAACACCAGGTCCCGAGCGGTCGCCGACGGCTTCCCGAGCACGGCGTCGGGATCGTGATCGAGCACGCCGCGAACGGCGTTGATCAGGGCACCCGATCCCGGGACGTCGCGGTCGGGAGCGGGGATGACGCGGTCGGGGTCCGTGCCGACGTACGGCGTGCCGTCGCCGAGGGCCCACAGCGCCCCCGCGAGGTCGTCGTACGTGAACGACCGGTCGACGGAGACGACGCCGGCGTCGGCCGCGTCGTGGTCGTCGACGACGCGCAGGTCCGCCGCGGTCAACTGGTCGACGAGGCCGGCCTCTCCGACGACGTACAGCGCGTCGTCCGGGTGGTGCTCGCGGAGGTACGCGACCGTGCTGTCGGCGGCGGTCAGCACCGCCGGTTCGGTCGCGTCGATCCCGGCGCGCGCGAGGCGATCGACGTACGCCGGCGGCCCCTTCGTGGGGTTGTTCGAGCAGAACAGCACGTCCGCGCCGGACTCGCGTAGGCGGTCGACGGCCGCCGGCGCGCCGGGGATCGGGTCGTCGCCGCGGACGACGGTTCCGTCGACGTCGAGCACGACTCCGCGTATCACGACCGTCGTTCGGGCGGCGCGCTGTTGAACCCGTCGGCGACGCCGACGCTGAGCGGTCACCGGCGGGACGAAGCGGTCGCGGCCGAGGCGAAGCAGGGAACGGTGACGACCACCGCGGGCGTAACGGATCCGAGAACGGTAACGCGTATGTGTCGCCGGTACTCGGATCGGACACAGTGACCGCCGCGCAGCTGACGTTGGTGCAGATCGACAACTACGGCCCGTGGACCGTGACCCCGGAGCCCCGTCGGGAGATGGACCTCCAGACGCTCCAGTCGCGCCTGTTCGCGGACCTGGCACAGTACATCGGCAACCGGGGCGGCTACGTCTTCTTCACCCGCTTCGACAACATGGTGGCCGTGACGAACGGCCTCGACCGCCGCGACCACGAACTCCTCCAGGAGTCCGTCGGGAACCGCTTCCCCGTCAGCGTGAGCCTCGGAATCGGCGTCGACGAGGTGCCGATCGAGGCGCTGGAGACGGCGACCGAACGGGTACAGGCGGCCGGATCCGCCCAGTCCGCCGAGCGCAGCGAGGCGCTCGCGGGCGAGTTCCGCGACGGCGACGCCGCCGGCGACGACGACGTGTCGATCGCCCACTTCGACGTGAACGACGCGACCGGCAAGTACACCGACCGGCTCAACGAGTTCGACTCGTTCATCAACATCGAACACGGCTACGCGTCGCTGATGCGATACATGCGCGAGGAGCACGGCGCGCTCTCGTTCTTCGTCGGGGGCGACAACGTCATCGCCGCGTGTCCGGATCTCACGCGCGGGGACTACCTGGCCGCGATCGACCACGTCGCCGACGACGCGGACGTCCAACTCAAGGTCGGCGTCGGCGAGGGCGCGACGCCCCACGAGGCCGGCTACGACGCCAAGCACGCCTTGGAGGACTGCCGCTACGAGGGGACGCTCGTCGAGTTCGCCTGAGCCGGCGTCGTTCGACTCCCGCCAGCTGGACCTCGCGGTACTCCGCGAGCGCCGTCGCGACCGCGAGTGCTCGACCGCCGGACCCCACCGCGTCGATACGCTTGTGTAGCGCGCGTGCCGAGGAAGCACGATGACCGAACGCGACTCGACGGACGTGACGCCCGGCGACTCCGGCGACCCCGTCGCCGACGATCGCCGGCGGGAACGCGCCCGCGGGAGCCTGCTCGGCCTCGCCTGCGGCGACGCGCTCGGTCGCCCGGTCGACGGGAGCACGGCCGCGGCCGTCCGCGAGCGTCACGGCCGGGTGACGGAGCTGCTCGGCGGCGACCGCCCGGCCGGTACCACGACCGACGCCACGGCGACCGCCGTCGCCGCCGGCCACGCGCGTCTCGACGGGTACCGGAGCGACAACGGGTCACACGAGGTCCCCGACGGCGACCGTGACGCCCATGCCGACCGTGTCAGGCCTGAGGATCCGGCGATCCTGCTCGCCGGGGTGCCCGCCGGACTGGGGCCCGGAGCCCCCGCGGAGCGGGCGGAGGCGGCGGCGCGGGCGGTACGAACCGTCGTGTCCGGCGACGTCCCGCCCGAGCCGATCGCCGGAGCGGTCGTGCTCGCGGTCGTCGTGGGGGCGTTCGTCGACGGCGCGTCGGTCGAGGAGGCGCGCGCCGACGCACGAACGGTCGCACTCGACCGCGACGCCCCGGTCTCGGTCCGCGAGACGATCGCGGTCGTCGGCGACCGCGGCGCTGTGCGGATCGACGCCGGCGGCGACCCAAGAGCGACCCTGGAGACGGCCCTGCACGAAGCGCTCGTCGCCGACGATCCCGAGGAAGCGATCGTGTCGGCCGCGAGCCGCGGCGGGGCCGCGAGCGCCCTGGGAGCCGTCGCGGGCGCGGTCGCCGGCGCTCGCGACGGCGAGGCGGCGGTTCCGGCGCGCTGGCTGAACGAACTCGACGGCGCGCCCGATCTCCGCCGGCTCGCGGACGCCCTCGTCGAGGACGAGGGTCCCTGAACGGGTCCCGATCCCGGGTCCCCGCGTGTGGATCGGTGTCGCGTCTCCCGAAGCTTCGAGAGGGGGGCCGCCCACCGTCGGCGTATGGAACACGACTACCACGTCCACTCGACGTACTCGGACGGGTACTTCATCGAGTTCATGGCCGACAGCGCCGCCGAGGCGGGACTGTCGGCGATCGGGATCGCAGACCACTGCGTCGTCTCCGAGGACCCCGCAGAGGACCAGTACCGCCGCGAGATGGGGTTCAACCTCGACGTCACCTACGAGCGGCGGCGCGACGCAATCGAGGCGATCCGCGAGCGCGCCGACGTGGAGATCTTCGACGCCGTCGAACTCGACTACGAGCCCCACGACGAGGCCGCGATCGCGTCGTTCCTCGAGGAGGCCGAGTTCGACTACGCCGTCGGAAGCGTCCACGACCTGGAGGGCGTGAACGTCCACGTCCGAGAGTACTTCGCCGACAGGTCGGAGGCCGAGCGCCGAGCGCTGGTGGACGAGTACTTCGAGAAACTCGTCGCGCTGGCGGACTCGGAGCTGTTCGCGATCGCCGCCCACCCCGACCTCGTGGAGCGGAATCCCGCGTTGCGGGGGCTCGCGACCGAGGACCACTACGAGCGAGCGGCGGCGGCGTTCGCGGACTCGCGGACCGTCCCCGAGCTGAACGCCGGGCGCGTGCTCGACGACTACGGCGGGCTCCACCCCGCACCCGAGTTCCTGGACGCCCTCGCCGACCACGGCGTCGGTGTCGCCGTCGGCACCGACAGCCATCGACCCGAGTCGATCGGCCCCCGCGTCGAGCGCATCGAGGCCGAACTGGCCGAGCGCGGGCTGGAGCCCGTGCGCGTGATGGACGCCGTCTGAGAAGTCGAGTCGCTACTGGATGTGGCCTTCCTCGCGGAGCTGCTGGGCGTCGTCGGACTCGTATCGCCAGACGACCTCCGCCTTCTCGTCTTGCCAGTCCCACGGCTCGGCGATGACGATGTCGCCCTCCTTCACCCACGTCCGGAACCGCATCCGGCCGGGGATGCGACCCATGCGCTCCTCGCCGTCGGCACAGCGCAGGGTGACGCGCCGGCCGCCGAGCATGTCCGTCACGGTAGCGAACACCTGGTTGTCGTCGGGCATTCGAAGGGGCTTGCGCCCCGATGTGTCGTCGCTCATGCGGGAGAGTTGGGCACGGAATGGGATAAGTACGTGTATTCGGTCGTAGCCGTCGGTCGGTTCCTCCTGAGGCGCGCTCCCGACACCGGGAGTTAATACCCTGCGAGGTGCCCGAACTAGCCGCGCAGCCGCCAGAACATCGTCCAACTCATCCTCAGCGAGGACCTCGCGTATCCAACCCCTGTCTCGCTGGACCCCCGTTTAACAGGGACGATACAGCGGGGGAGAGACTTTATTCCATAACGACGAACGACCGAGTGTGAGCGAGACGACTTCGTCGAACGGCGGGGACGCCCCCCGGATCGTCCGAACCGAGGACGTGCTCGGCGGCGACCCACGGATCGACGGAACGCGCATCAGCGTGCTGTTCGTGTACGAGCGCGTCGAGGGCCGCGGGCTCGAACCCCGGGCGGTCGCCGACCGCCACGATCTCGACGTGGCCGATGTCTACCGGGCGCTCGCGTACTACCACGAGCACCCCAGCGAGATGGCGGCGATCCGCGATGAGCGCGAGCAGAACCTCGACGCGGCTCGCTCCGACCCCGCGGTCGCGACCGGACCCGAGGACGCCCCGGAGACGACGGAGTAGTCTCACGTGCCGCTGACGCTGCGCCTGTTGTTCGACGAGGACACCGAGAAGCAGTTCGCACGGCTGTGCGAGCGCGACGGTCACGACGTCGAGCGCGTCGTCGACGTGCCGGAACTGGGCGACGGCGCGAAGGACCCCGACGTTCGCGCCTACGGCCGTCGCGAGAACCGGATCATCGTCTGCCACGACGACGACCACACCCAGGTTTCCACCGACGAGCACGCCGGCGTGTTCCACATCCCCGAGCAGCGTCTCTCGTCGTTCGACCAGTATCGGATCCTCTCCGCGGTTTGCAAGTCGTACCCGAACTGCGAGAGCCTCCAGCCGGTCGTCTATCTGACCCAGGACTGGCTGTAACCACCGCTTCGTTTCTTACTGAACCCACTCAGAAACCCAAGACTACGCGACGTGAACGCACGAGAGAATGGGGTCGGAGGGATTTGAACCCCCGATCGACTGATATCTCCGGTCGGCACCTCGGTACTCCAGAGGGTCGTCGTCGCGTCCGATGATCAGTCGGACGCTCGGTATATCAGTCTGGAGTTCGTCACCGGGCGCGTTGCCTCTGGAGTCAGTCGCCATACCGGGCTTGGCCACGACCCCGTGCAGTCGCTCTTACCTCGGAGCGCCGTAAAGGGATTTCGATTCCCAGCCTCCCGTTGTCTGCCCGGCGGTACGTCGTCGTCGAGCCGGCCACGTCGCCGGTCGTCGGCGTCGTCACTCGCGGTCGGTCTCCCCCCACTCGCAGTCCTGACACTTGTAGGCGGTGACGAACTCCGTGACGCTGGGCATGTACCCTACCGAGAGCACGTCGCCGCCGCAGTCGGGGCAGTCGCGGTCGGCGTCCTCGATGTCCTCGGCGTCCATCACCGACCCGCCCTCGACCAACTCCGCGAGTCGCTTCGGCGTCACCATGCGTCCCTCGACGACGCGGTTGCTCATACCGCGGCATCGGCGCGCCCGGCGTAAAAGCCCGCGGTCCCGCGATCCCCGTTACAGCCAGGGCTCGCGCGACTGACCGTCGGCGTCGTTCGCGTCGTCCTCGTCCTCGCCGGCGTCAGGCGTCGACCCCGAGTCGACGGGGTCGATTCCGGCCGCCGGTGCCGGCGCGGTCGGCGGGGCGGTATCGGTGGCGTCGTCGGCCGCCGCGCCGGAGGCGGGCACGTCGTCCGTATCGGGTACCTCGCCGCCGCCGTCGGTCGTCACGCCGGCCGGCGTCGACGGCGCGTCGGCGACGTCGTCGGTCGCGCCCGGTGCAGGCGGCCCGTCCGAGTCGGAGTCGGCGGTGGCGTCGCCGGCGGCCTCCGACTTCGGGTCGTAGGAGAACAGCCCGGTGACGCAGAGCACGCCCAGCGCGACGGGCTGTTCGGTCGGGAGCAGTCCCAGCACCGACAGCGCGAGGATACCCAGCGCGACCGCCGAACCGAAGCGGAAGCGGTCGATGTCGACGCGGTCGCGGAGGTGCTCGCCCGCCAGCGCGATCGACAGCGCGAAGCCGACGCCGACGCCGGCGGCCGCGCCGGCGCGGACGAGCAGTCCCGGGTCCATCGAGACGACCAACTCCGCGCCGGTGGGCTGGAACGACGCCAGCAGACCGAGCCCGATGATCGCACCAGGGCTCGGGAGGTACTCGCCGATCTCGGCGCTGGCCGTCTTGGCCGCAACCGCGAGTATCACGAGGCCGGCGAAGCGGTGGAACACCTCGGTGTTCAGCATGCTCTGGATCGTCTCGGCGAGGGCGGCCTCCGCCATCGCCACCGGAACGAGGACGACGCCGAGCGCGAGCACGGACGTCGCCTTCTCCCGCGGCGTGCCCTCCATCTCGGCGAGGACGACCGCCATCGTCGCCGATCCGCCGAAGATGAGCAGGCCGGTCTCGATGATGCCGAACGGGACCGTGAGCGCGCCCGCGATGACGAGCGCGGGGAAGATGCCGTCGACCAGCGGGAGCGCCATCACCGTCGCCAGCAGCCGAGTCGCCCCGCCCACGCGTCGCTCCAGGCGGAGCGCGATGGGGTGTGCTGAGGTGCTCACGACTCAGCGATACGACCCGGCATGACCCGTGACCGGACGGGAACCTGGTGACGACCCTGAGGCGACGGACGCTCGGGAGGGGAACTCGACGCCGCGTTCCCCGGTGCACCAGTCGAGTCCGCGTTTGAACGGGATAAATGTCGCGAGCGTCGCGATGGCGCTCACTCGGCTGACGACACCCGTTGCATTGCGGGACTCGGAGTCCATACCACTACTCAAACCCAGGTGAGACTTAATAATTGCGTGGGACGTGCCCACACAGTACGAGAGACCTCTCGGCGGAGTATAAAAAATACTGTTACGGACCGTCGGGAACTCGGGTGAGTCACCGTCGGACCGTCGGAACTCAGCGCGAGTTCGGCAAGTGTTGCGATCGGTTCCCCCGGTCTACTCACAGGGATCTGTGCACGGTCGTGTGTGATTCGTTGTCCAAGGAAAGCGATTCTCGCAACGTTTTTGCGGTGGCCACGACCACCGATCATATGGCGAACGACGATCACGGCGGCGGTCAGTTCTCGCGGAAACTCGAGGTACCGACGGCGCTGACGTTCGACGACGTCCTGCTTCGACCCAAGGAGAGCCGGGTGGAACCCGACGAGGCGGACGTGTCGACGCGCGTGTCCACCAACGTCGAGTTGACGATCCCGGTGCTCTCGGCGGCGATGGACACCGTCACCGAGTCCGGATTGGCCATCGCGATGGCCCGCGAGGGCGGCCTCGGCGTGCTCCACCGCAACATGAGCGTCGAGGAGACGGTCGCGGAGGTCGAGCGCGTCAAGCGCGCCGACGAACTCGTGATCCGTCGCGAGAACGTCGTGACGGCCTCCCCCGACCAGCCCGTGCGCGAGGTCGACGCGATGATGGAGTACGAGGGCGTCTCGGGCGCGCCCGTCGTCGACGATGACGACCGCGTGCTGGGCATCATCTCGGGCACCGACATCCGGCCGTACCTGGAGGTCGGCGAGTCCGACGCCGTCCGCGAGGCGATGACCGACGAGGTCATCACCGCCGGCGAGGACGTCGACGCCCGGGCGGCCCTGGAGCTGATGTACGACCACAAGATCGAACGCGTACCCGTCGTCGACGACGACGACCGCCTCGTGGGGCTGGTCACGATGCAGGGCGTGCTCGCGCGGCGCGAGCACACCGACGCCGCCCGCGACGACGAGGGCGCGCTCCGCATCGGCGTCGCCGTCGGTCCGTTCGAGGAGGAGCGCGCCGTCGCCGCCGACGACGCCGGGGCTGACGTCCTGTTCATCGACTGCGCGCACGCCCACAACCTCAACGTCCTCGACTCCGCGGAGGCGATCAAAGCCGAGGTCGACGCCGACGTGGTCGTCGGCAACGTCGGCACCCGGGAGGCCGCCGAGGCCGCCGTCGAGTTCGCCGACGGCCTCAAGGTCGGCATCGGCCCGGGCTCGATCTGTACCACGCGCGTCGTGAGCGGCGCGGGGATGCCGCAGATCACCGCGGTGGCGCAGGTGGCCGACGTGGCCCAGCGCCACGACGTTCCCGTCATCGCCGACGGCGGTATCCGCTACTCCGGCGACGCGATCAAGGCGATCGCCGCCGGCGCGGACGCTGTGATGCTCGGGTCGTACTTCGCGGGCACCGACGAGGCCCCCGGCCGCGTCATCACGATGAACGGCAAGCGCTACAAGCAGTACCGCGGCATGGGCTCGGTCGGTGCGATGTCGGAGGGCGGCGGCGACCGCTACCTCAAGGACGCCGAGGAGGACGAGGAGTTCGTCCCCGAGGGCGTCGAGGCGGCGACGCCGTACAAGGGGCCGCTCTCCTCGGAACTGCACCAGCTCGTCGGCGGCATGCGCTCGGGAATGGGCTACGTCGGGGCGGAGACCCTGCCCGGCTTCAAGCAGCGCGCCGAGTTCGTCCGCGTCTCCCAGGCGGGCCAGACCGAGGGCCACCCCCACGACGTGACGATCACGGACGAGGCCCCGAACTACTCGCCCGAGTAACGGGCGTCTCACGGTACCTCGCTCGTGGTCGCGGTACCGTTGCCATGGCGGTGACCCCGTTCCTGTGGTCGCGGTGCCGTTCCCGTGATCGCGGTGCCGCGCAGATCGAATTGCATGATACCACCACCCATGGCTACTGCTAGCACGGGACTTCGACGGCCGGTAAGCTTTCACGGTCGCCTGCCGTGTACTTGTTCAGGTGGCTGGTGGCCACCGCGGTTCGTGGGGCAACAGCGAGCGTGACGCGAACCGTCACCCAACCCCATCCGTTTTGCCAACAGAATCCCTCCATCGGATACGATTAAGTACCCGGCGTCGAGAAAGGATACCAATGGCCGGACGGCGGCGGTACATCTCGAAGTCCTCCCGGCAAGGAGCCGACCGATCGCCGGACGACAAGGGGTATCTTGATATGGACTCGTCCGCCAAGGACGGACGAACCGACGGAGCACGATAGATGAGCGAGGACACCGACGCCGACGAGTCCGCCGCGAGCGAGGACCCACCGGTGGTGTTCGTGGTCGAGGACGAGCCGGATCTGGCGGATCTGTACGCCGCCTGGCTGGGTACTGACTACGACGTGCGTAGCGCCTACGGCGGTCACGAGGCGCTGGAGGAACTCTCCGACGACATCGACGTGATCCTCCTCGATCGGCGGATGCCGGGGCTGTCGGGCGACGAGGTGCTCGACGAGGTTCGCGATCGCGGCATCGACGCCCGCGTCGCGATGGTCACGGCCGTCGAGCCGGACTTCGACATCGTCGCGATGGGGTTCGACGACTACCTCGTCAAGCCCGTCACCCGCGAGGCGCTGTTGGACACCGTCGAGGGGCTGTACAGCCGCTCGGCGTACGACTCGCGGATGCAGGAGTTCTTCGCCGTCAGCTCGAAGATGGCCGTCCTGGAGTCCGAGAAGGGCCGCGCCGCCCTCGAGGAGTCCGAGGAGTACGCGGAGTTGGAGGCCCGCGCCGCAGAGCTTCGGGAGGAACTCGACGAGGACGTCTCCGGCTTCGGCGAGGACGAGTTCGAACGGGCGTTTCGCGACGTGGGGGGCGAGCCCGCGGACCCGGACGAGATCGACGACGACGAGGACCTGTTCGACGACGGCGACTTCGAGGACCTCTGAGCCGATCGCGAGGCCGACGATCGCCCGCGAGACGCGCCGGTCCCCCGTGAGACAGCGACGGTCGCCTACGAGAGGAACCGTTCCAGCCGCCGCGTCGCTTCCTTGAGTTCGTCGAGGCCCGTGGCGTACGAGATCCGAATGTGGCCTTCCCCGCCCTCGCCGAAGGCCGTGCCGGGGACCGCGGCCACGCCCTCCTCCTCCAGTAGCTCCGTCGCGAACGCGCGGGCGTCGCCGTCGGGGGCGACGTCGGCGACCCGCGGAAACGCGTAGAACGCGCCGCCCGGCTCAGACACCTCCAGGCCGAGTTCGCGCAGCCGCGAGACGACGTAGCGACGCCGGCGGTCGTACTCCCGACGCATCCGCGTCACGTCGTCGTCACACCGGTCCAGCGCCGCGAGTGCGGCGTGTTGGGCGGTCGTCGGTGCCGACAGCATCGTGTACTGGTGGACCTTCGTCATCGCGTCGACGGCGGACTCAGGGCCCATCGCGTACCCCAGCCGGAGCCCCGTCATCGCGTACGCCTTCGAGAAGCCGTTGATCACGACGGTCCGCTCGCGCATCCCGGGGCGGGTGGCGATCGACTGGTGGTCGCCGTCGTAGGTGAGCGCGGCGTAGATCTCGTCGGCGACGACGAGCAGGTCGTGCTCGCGACAGAAGTCGGCGACGGCGTCCATCTCGTCGGCGTCCATCGTCGCGCCCGTGGGGTTGTTCGGGTAACACAACACGAGCACCTCGGCCTCGTCGACGCCGGCCTCGTACAGCGCCTCGGGGGTGAGCGCCCAGTCGTCCTCGTGGCGGGTGTGCACCGGAAGCGGCTCGCCGCCGGCGAAGCGCACGCCCGGTTCGTACGAGACGTACGTGGGGGTGGGAAGCGCGACCGCGTCGCCGGGGTTCACGAACGCGCGGAACGCCAGATCGACCGCCTCGGAGGCCCCGGTCGTGACGAGGATCTCCGAGTCGGGGTCGTACGACTGGTCGTAGCGGGCGACGCGCTCGGCGATCGCCCGCCGGAGGTCGTCGGTGCCGCGGTTGGCGGTGTAGCTCGTCTGGCCGCGCTCCAGCGAGTCGACGGCCGCCGAGCGCGCGGGCCAGGGCGCGCTGAAGTCGGGTTCGCCGACGCCCAGGGAGATCACGTCGTCGCGCTCCTCGGCGACCTCGAAGAACTCGCGGATCCCCGAGGGCGGCACCGAGGCGACGCGGTCGGCCGGCGCGAACCGGGAGTCGCCGTCGCCGGTGCGGTCGCCGTCGCCGGTACCGTCCCGGTCGCCGGCGGTCGTCTCGTCGGCCCCGCGGGCGGTCCCGCCGTCCGGCGTCGGGTCGTCGGGAGCCGGCTCGTCCGAGGTCGGGGGGTCAGGGGCCGGGTCGTCGCCCCCGCTCATGGCGTCACGGAGAGTCGGTCGTCGTCGTCGCCGTCGAGGAAGCGGATCCCGCGCTCCTTGTACGTCTCCATCACGTAGTGGGTCACCGTCTTCGTCACAGCCGGCAGCGGCGCGACCTCCTCGGAGACGAACCGCGACACGTCGCCCATCGAGGAGCCGGAGACGTGGACCGCGAAGTCGTAGTCCCCCGACATCAGCCGGAGCGAGTCGACCGCGGGCGACTCGGCGATTCGGCGGGCCACGTCGTCGTAGTCGGTCTCGCGGTCGAGTTCGACGTTCACTTCCACGATGGCGCTGATGTGCTCCTCGTCGAGCTCCTCCCAGTCGACGATGGCGGTGTAGCCGCGCAGGGCACCCGCCCCCTCCAGATCGGCCAGCGTCTCCTCCACGACGGCCTCGTCGAGCCCGGTCTGGCGTGCGAGATCGGCCGTTGACTCGCGGGCGTCGGCCACGAGCGCGTCGATCAGGGTTCGGGTTGCCTCGTCCATGTGCCCGACTGCGCTCCCCCGGGCAAAGCGGTTTCGCCCGGTGCGATATCCGCGAACACGCCACACGGTCCGTGCTGGCCCTCGACGAACCACGCACGCAACGGTCCTCCGACCTCCCTGACGGACCGCGCCCGCAACGACCCCCCCAACGGACCGCGCCCGCAACGATCCGCCGGCCGATGGACCGCGCTCGCGACCTGGAGCCTCGACCGACAGTATCGATCCGAACCGCTCATACCGCCTACTTCCCCAGGTCCGGTCATGAACTACCTCGTGTGGTCGGTAGTGGCGATGGCGGCGTACTCGCTGGTCGCCCCGCTGATGCGGCTGGCGACCGCCGGAACGGGCGCGATCCCGAGTACGGTCGCGGCGTTCGTCTCGAACACGGTGCTCGTGTTCGCGACGCTCGCCGTCATCAGCGTGTCCGGTGAGGGCGTCGTCGAGCACCTCGGCGATCCGCGAATGCGGTACGTCGTGGCGGCGGGCGTCTGTCTCGCCGTCGGCATCATCGCGTACTACCACGCGCTGTCGCTCGGGCGCGTCTCGATCGTCGCGCCGATCTTCGCCATGTTCTTCGTCGCCTCCTCCGCGGTCGGCGTCGTCGCGCTCGACGAGCCGGTCACCGGCCGGAAGCTCCTCGGCGTCGGCTTCGCGGTCGTCGCGGTCGTCCTCGTCGCCGGCGAGTGAGCCCGCCTTCGGCGACGACTCCACAACTTTATATCGGATAGCAGAGCCACGCATATTTGATGCCGTCTCCCGATGCGGTCGGTCGCCCGCGGTCGCCGAGCACGAACGGATCCGGTCGCGAGCGTCGTCGCCGCCGTGACGCCGACGCGACCGCCGGCGACGACGTCCCGTTCGGGCGGTGGCTGCCGGTCGCGGTCGGGACCGCCGTCGCGGCGACGCTGTTCGCGCGAGCGATCGCGACCGGGGCCGGCGGTGCCGCCGCCGCGCTGGACCCGGCGACGCTGGAGGCGCTCGGACTGACCGCGCCGCTGCGGTCGGTCGCCGCCGCCGGCGACGCGGCGGCCCGGGTCGGTGCGACGACAGCGGCGGTCGGCGTCGCGTACGGCCTCGCCAGCGCGGTCGCGTGGGCACTCCTCCGGCGGACGTGAGCGCTCGAGGCGCTCGGATTCGTCGCCTTTCAGCGACCTTTTGTACGGCCGTATCGAACCGTCGGGCATGGCCGACTTCGAGAAGGACGACAGCGTCGTCCTCAGCGACGAGCACAGCGAGTTCGACGGCGAGACCGGAACCGTGACGCAGGTGATGGAGACGATGTTCGGCGATGCGACCTACACGGTCAGCTTCGAGGAAGGGACCGAGCAGGGCGTTCCCGCCGACCAGCTCGAGGCCGCCGACGGCGACGACAGCGAGACCGCCGACGGCGACGAGGAGTAGTCCGCGCCGCCCGCCGCTGACGGGGAGGGCTCCCGTCGTGGCATCAACGCGTTTAGGGATCGAGGTTCCCAGCCACGGGTATGGTTCGGTTCCCCGACCGCAGGCGAACCGCGGTCGCCGTGCTCGTCGCCGTCGCCGTGGCGACGGGGACGCTGCTCGTTCCGGTGCTCTCCAGTCACATCGCCGTCGCGCGTAGCGACCGGATCGGCGTCGCCGCGCCCGACGCCTCCGTGCTCGACGGGGGCGACCGCGTCGAAGTGACGCTGCGCGTCGACAACCCCACCCCGCGGGCGGTGAGAGTGCCCGAGCAGCCATCGGCGTCCGGGATCGTGTTGTTCGCCGACGGTGAGGGCAACCCCGGCGATCGGATCACCGACTCGCGCGGCGTCGAGATATCGGGCGCGACCGTCCCCGCCGGCGGAACGGCGACGCTGACGCTCACGCTCGACGTCGTCGGGGAGTATCGCCCGATCGACCGCGAGTCCGTCCTCGGGAACGACCTCGGGGGGTCGCTGCCGATCGAGATCGCGGGCTTCGAGACGACGGTCGGGCTGAACGCGACCGTGGGGGCCGCCTGATGGGCGAGGTCAGGCGCGCCACCTCGCGCGCGGAGACGCTCGCGCTCGGGGTCGGACTCGCCGTGCTCGGCGGCTCGCTCACCTTCGTCTGGATCCAGGGTACCGGTCGCTACCCCGCGGCGCTGCCGGTCCCGACGTGGGTGCCGGCCGCGTTGACGCTGCTGGCCGGCGTGGCGCTGTCGCTGTTGCGCCTGGAGCTTCCCAGCGCGACGGGCGTGCTCATCGTCGTGTTGCCGCTGTCGTATGCGGTGTACATGCTGCTCGTGCTGTCGCCGCAGCTGCTCGCGGGCTGGGCGATCAACGACCTCCTGTTGATCTTCACCTACGGCGCTGGCGGGCAGGGGTTCCTCGCGTGGCTCGTCTCGTTCCCGATGGTGTTCGTCGCCGGCTTCGGGACGCACCTCGTCGCCGACGAACTGATAAACGGGTGAGTCAGGACGCGAGAAGAAGGGGCCGCGACGGGTGCAACAGGCGCGACGGGTGCAACTGGTTACGGCGAACACGGCGAATACAACGCGCACGACCAGCGCCCGGGACTCCAACGCTTTTCACGCCGACCCGCCTATCGGGGGTATGAGTTCCGTTCCCTTCCACTACGTCGATCTGCGGACGTTCTGCTACGCCACCGAGGACGAGAAGCGCGTCGAGGACGCCCTCCGGACGTTCCTCCCCGAGGAGTTCGAGATCGAGCGCGTGGTCAACGCCGGCCACCACGGCGACCGGATCGTCGTACGCTCGGCGCGCGTCGAGCGCGCCGACGACGTGCGCCACGTGCTCGCGAAGCTGTCGGAGTTGACCGAGTGGGACCGCGTGCTCACGGAACTCGACGAGCGCGTCGACGACAACAACTCCCTGTTCCTCCGCCTCGACAAGCAGGCCGCGTTCAAGGGCGACGTCGAACTCGGGACGGGGATCACCATCCGCGCGAAGGTGGAAGCGTACCCCGCGAAACACGAGAAGGCCGTCGCGAACGCCCGCGAGACGTTCGAGGAACTCTCCGAGAACGCCGGCGGCTCCGGCGGCGAGGCGGCGTAGGAGCGTCGACGGAGGGATCTACTCCGCGGGCCACTTGATCGAACAGCCGCGGCTCGGCCCCGGATCCAGGGTCACGTCCTCGCCGGCGAGCACGGCGTCGATGGCGTCCTCGATGTAGACCTCCGTCGCCTCGTCGTCGGGGTTGAGCGCGTCGTCGAGTCGGCCGTGATACGCCAGCCGGAAGTCGCCGTCGCCGTCGGCGGTGCGCAGGAGGAACGGGTCCGGGGTGCAGACCGCGCCGTACGCGCGGGCCGCCTCGGCGGTCTCGTCGCGGAGGTACGCGTCGTAGGCGACCCGCCCCGAGTCGACGTACTCCCGCATCCGCTCGATCGAGTCCTCGGGGTACTCGTCGGCGTCGTTGGGGTTGATCCCGACGACCGCGCAGTCGTCGTACTCGGCGGCGACGCGGTTCAAGAGGTCGAACTTCGCCTGCGCGTACGGACAGTGGTTGCACGTGAACACGACGAGCACGGCGTCGTGGTCGGCGAAGTCCGCGAGCGCGTGGGTGTCGCCGTCGACGCCCGGGAGCGCGAAGTCGGGTGCCGGATCGTTGCGGGCGAGTTCGGAGTCGGAGTCGGTCTGGACCATGAGTGAACGGTGGATAGTGTGGATCGGAGAAAGTTGTTGGGTCGGTAGTGGGTGGGCCGCTGCGCCATAGGAAATATGGTAGGTGCGATCACCAATCAGAGAGATGGCCAGGTTGTCCCGTGCCGTGATGGTGCTTGGAGTATGTTGTATCGTACTCGGCGCGATAACCGGGGGCGTGGGGTTCTATTTCGCGTCGCAGTCCGACTGTGAATCCGGGTCTCAGCTGAGTGTGGCTCAGATTAGTGAGGATCAGACAGCTGGGTCGAACACCGAACTGAGAGAGTATGGCGATCTCTCGGATCCCGAACAGAGAATATTCCGGGATCTTCTGGGATCAACCCGGCAGAATTTCGACACCTATGACAACAGTTCAGCAGCAAATGAGCTCGTAAATACGGTAGTAATCTACCGGGGCGAGCGGTACGTAACGAGAGCAGTAATAGTAGATTGTTATAACAGGGGAGAGGACATCCAAGGTCTCGGCGAACTGATCGCCATTGTAGGTCTGATTCTGTTTGTACCAGCGTATCGCTATAGATAGACTCGAGTACGAGTGATCGAACGGTCGGTCTCTTGTCTGCAGGGTCGTGTATCGATACGACCTCCACAAGACGAGAAATCCCTCAGGAGGAGGTACTTATTCCCGATTGTGCACGTCCACGTCGACAGTTCCTGTTCCGTGTAGCTGAATTTCGTTCAGGATCCGTATCCGTCCGTGATCAAGCGATTTGGTGGCTCTTCTTCGCTCGAACCTCCCACCTAGTCCGCCGCCGACGGCGACCGATGGAACGGTTTCGTCGCGATCGACTCCCGAAGCCGTGGCAGCGTGTTTCAGTCGCGTTTGTGAGCCGTGGAAGAAGCCGTTTGGTAGAATCGGGTCAGTCGCCGAAAAGCTGCAAAGAGAGAGCCACAGTCGTCGGCGGGACGCCACGGACGGGCGACCCACCCGGGCAGAGAGACGTTACAGTTCGACGGCCTGTTTGTTTCCGAGCGACTCGGGCACCGTGAACCGGATGGTCGTCGTCGCGCCGGACATCGTGTTCACCTTGATCGTGGCCTCCTCGCCCTCACCGAGCCCCTCGATGAACGTGTTCCCGGATCCGTCGGCTTCCGGCTGTGCGCGGAAGTTACTCACGTTGAACGACATGACGATCCGGTCGTCGGGATCGTTGATCACGGGCGCAGAGTCGTCCGCGTCCTTCACTGCCGACGTCGAGAAGTACTTCGTGCTGTCGTCGGCCGTCGCGTTGTATCCGACAGTCGTGGACGACGAGAGCGCGTCCTCGTGTACCAGCGTCAGCGTCCCGTCGGGTCCGACCCAGGTCACGGTGGCGTTCCGGAGGTCTATCTCCCCCGCACCCGGCGCGAGACTCGTGCTGACGTTGACCACGTCGACGACGTCAGAACCGTCATTGGTACCGGTTACGGTCCCGACGGTGGCGACCTCCTGTAGCCGGTCGCTGACCTGTTTACTGCTCTGTTCGCCGGTCTCCTGAGATTTACTCTGGAGGAAGCCGGCGGTGTTGATCAGGACGCCGGCGGCGATCGCCGCCACCAGCACCATCGCGATGAACACGATGAGCGTCCCGATCCCCACTTGCCCCCGCTCCTCCTCGTCGGTGATGAACTCGAACATGCTGTTGTACCGTCTACCGGTACCGAACGACAGGTGGTATATACTATTTACCGTGAAAGAATCAGATTCGATAGTAGAGAAGATCATAGTACGACAGGCCGCATACATCAGATAGGGCCGCTCCCGCGGCCAATTCACTCCGAGGCGAGTGCGTCGAAGTCGTTCAGTCCGCCGTCGACGGCGTGGTGTGGAACGGCTGCGTCGCGATCGACTCCCGAAGCCGCGGCAGCGCGTCCCGGCCGTGCTCGTGGGCCGCCGTCACGACCGCGAACACCTCCTCGCGGCTCACCTTCACGCCCTCGCCCGTCACCGCGCGCTCGGGGTGCTCCGAGAGTTCGCGGAGGGTTCCGACCGCGAGCAGGTACGGGATCGACCACGCGGCGAGCGTGTTCCCCTCCACGAGCGGGACGTGTTCGAGATACGTCTGCGCGCCGTCGAGGAAGCCGCGGGCGTAGCCGGCCGTACGCGAGACGACGCTCGCGGTGTCCTCGCGGTGCTCGGGGGCGACGACCTCCTCCTGTGGGACGCCCTCCTCCTCGAGCCACTCGGCGGGAAGATAGACGTTGTTCTCCTCGGTGTAGTCGTCGTGGACGTCCTTCGCGACGTTGACGAGTTGGAGCAGGAGGCCGAACTCCTCGGCGACCTCGTACAGGCGCTCCGTGCGCTCCTCGTCGACGCTCCCCAGCGTCGTGACGAGGTTCGTGATGAGCGTGCCGACCGTGCCGGCGACGTAGTAGCAGTACTCGTTCAGTTCGCTGCGGGTCTCGATGCGCAGGCCGCCGTCGTCGGCGTAGCGCTCGACGAACTCGGCCATGCCGGTGGCCATCTCGCGCGCCGGCGGGACGACCGCCTCGCGGACCTCCGGCGGGAGCCCCTCGAACGTGGCGAACACGCGCTCGGCCTCGGCGACGACTTCCCAGTCGGCCGAGCGGTCCTCCGCGGGCGGGAGGTGCGGGTCCACCGACGCGCGGAACTCGCCGGCGTCCGTGTCGTCGTCGGGGTCGAGGGCGGCGTCGAACTCCCGGAGGAGGGCGGCCTGTTCGTCGGGGGCGATGTGGTCGGCGTCCTCGACGGTGTCGGCGATCCGGCAGACGAGATAGCCGAGACAGATGTACGACGACATCGGTTCGTCGAGGGTGTCGACGGTCAGGGCGAAGGTCCGCGAGACTCCCTGCACGGCCTCGTGACACCACGCGAGGTCGGCGTCGGGGTCGGTCGCGACTGGGCGATCGGCGTCTGGCATTCAGTTGGACACGCCTATGGTAGGAGGGTTAAAAAGTGGTGTGGGGTTGAACACGGCGACATCCCGAGCGCTCCGGGCGGGATCGATACCCGCGCCGTCTTCGATTCAGTTCCGATCCGATCCCGGTCTGATCCCGATTCGACGGCACCTCGAGGCCGCCCCGACGCCGATTCGTCCCGGTTCGATCGGGTGCGACACGCCGACGGGGAGGCGGGCGGTGCCCCGCGAGCGCGACACCGCAAAGATTGAAGCCGCACAACTCGCAGGAACGACCATGGACTTCGCGCTGACAACCGAGCAACAGCAGATCCGCGACATGGTCGCCGAGTTCGTCGACGAGGAGATCAAACCCCGCGCCGCCGAGATCGACGAGGAGGACGAGTTCCCCGACGACCTCGTCGATCAGATGGCCGAGTTGGGCCTGATGGGGATGCCGTTCCCCGAGGAGTACGGCGGCGCGGACCTCGATTACCACAGCTACGCGCTCGGTCTCTCGGAGATCGCGCGCGGCTCGGGCGGCCTCGGAACCGTCGTCGCCGCGCACATCTCGCTGGCGGGCAACATGCTGTACGCCTTCGGCGACGAGGAGCAAAAGCGGGAGTACCTCACGCCTCTGGCCGAGGGTAAGGAGATCGGCGCGTTCGCGCTCTCGGAGGCCGGCGCGGGCTCGGACGTGCCCGCGATGGAGACCACGGCGGAGAAAGACGGCGACGGCTACGTCGTCAACGGCGGGAAGCTGTGGATCTCGAACGGCTCGGTCGCCGACACGGTGACGCTGTTCGCCAAGACCGATCCGGACGCCGGCAACAAGGGCATCTCCTCGTTCGTCGTCCGGCCCGAGGAGGACGACGGCTTCATCGTCGAGGGCACCGAGCACAAGCTCGGCGACAAGGGCTGTCCGACCGCGGAACTCCGCTTCGACGACATGTACCTCCCCGAGGACCGCCTGCTCGGCGAGGAGGGCGACGGCTTCGTGCAGGCGCTGAAGACGCTCAACGGGGGCCGGATCACCATCGCGGCCCGCGGCGTCGGTATCGCCCGCGCGGCCCTCGAGGACGCCGCCGAATACGCGACCCAGCGCGAGCAGTTCGACGGTCCCATCTCGCAGTTCCAGGCGATCCAGCACAAGATCGCCGACATGGACACGAAGCTCCAGGCCGCGGAGCTACTGATGCACAAGGCCGCCGACCTGAAGATCCGCGGCGAGCCGTTCATCAAGGAGGCCGCGCAGGCGAAGCTGTACGCCAGCGAGATCAGCCGCGAGGTGGCCAACGAGGCCATCCAGATCCACGGCGGCTACGGTTACACGAAGGACTTCCCCGTCGAGCGCTACTACCGCGACGCGAAGCTCAACGAGATCTACGAGGGCACCAGCGAGGTGCTTCGCAACACGATCGCGAGCCAGGTGCTCGACGAGTAGGTCGCGAAAGGAACGCTTCCGAAACCGATCCTCACTCTCGTCCGGTCGATCCGCCTTAGATCGTCGTCGCCTCAGATCGTCGTCGCCTCAGACCGCCGCCGCTCGGTCGTCGCCCGTCCAGTTGTCGCCTCTTCAGTCGTCGCCCAGCACCGCCTCGGGGGGCGTGTTCAGTTCGACGCCGCCCGAGAGGTCCCGCTGCGGGAACGGGATCTCGATGCCCTCCTCGTCGAAGCGCCGCTTCACGTCGGTCACGTACTCACCGCGGATCTTCACGAAATCTGCGCGCGAGGGGTTGTCGATCCAGATCCGACTCTTGAGGCCGACGTAACTGTCCGCCAGCTCGGTGAGACGGACCGACGGCGCGGGGTCCGAGAGGACCTCGGGATGACGCTCGGCCTCCTCGACGATGATCTCGGTGGCGTGTTCGATGTCGTCGTCGTAGCCGATGCCGAAGAGGAACTGCAGACGGAGGGTGTCCTTCGCGACGGGGTTCTTGATGACGTCGTCGGTGAGTTGGGAGTTCGGGACCGTCAACAGCTCGTTGTCGAAGGTCCGCACGCGGGTGACCCGAAAGGAGATGTCCTCGACGATGCCCGAGTTGCCGTCCCACTCGATCCAGTCGCCGATGCGGAACGGCCGGTCGGTGAAGATGAAGATCCCGGCGACGAAGTTCTTGATCACGTCCTGCAGCGCGAAACCGATCGCGAGCGTCGCCGCCGCGGCGATCGTCGCAAGCGACTGGAGGAAGTCGCCGTAGCCGGCGAGACCGAAGCCGACCGCGATCCCGACGAACACGACGATCACGTTCGCCACCTTTCGGAGCGGTCCCCTCGCGTGGCTGTCGAGTTGTTTTCGGTCGAGCAGCCGGTCCATCAGCGGGAGCACGAGCATACGCCCGACGAGGTAGAACGCCGCCAGCACGACGGCGAAGGTGATCGCCGATCCCAGCGGGCCGGCGAGGCCGACCGGCACGCCGAGGTCGGCGAGCACCGACGCGACCGGCGTCGACGGTTCCGGCACCTGCAACGGGTGGGTCTGTGAGCCCCACGGAAGCGCCGTCGACGCGCTCATCGGTGCAGTACCGCTGTGTGGCCGCGCGTCTCGATCAGGTCGGCGGAGACGCGCTCGGCCAGGTGGCCCGCCAGCTCCTCGACGTCGGTCCCCGCCTGCGCCGAGCGGTGGAACTTCACCTTCACGAGGTCGCGATCGCTCAGTTGGTCGTCCAGTTCGTCGACGACGGCCCCGACTCCCTTCTTGCCGACCCAGACGGTTACGTCGAGGTCGTGCGCGCGCTTTCGTAGCTCCTGGTCGGTCATGCACCGGGATTCCCCCGGAAGCGGTTTGAAGCTTCCCGTTCGGCGAGTTCGGCCTGGTA
This sequence comes from Halobaculum sp. CBA1158, assembly GCF_021431925.1. Lineage (NCBI taxonomy): Archaea > Methanobacteriati > Methanobacteriota > Halobacteria > Halobacteriales > Haloferacaceae > Halobaculum > Halobaculum sp. CBA1158. The sequence continues at coordinate 2,114,421 of NZ_CP090371.1, forward strand.
CGCCCGGAACAACTGGCGGAACTGACGGGCGGTCACTCGCGGTACGGGTACCGCGCCGTCGCGCCGCAGTCGCAGCGGACGACGACGTGGCTCGCCTCCCGAAGCCGGACCCGAGCGTTGCGGCCGGGGATCAGGTACGCGTCGCAGTCGTCACAGGTGAACCGCTCGAATCGCCGGGGGACGCCGCAGCGATGCCGCTGGGCGATCCGGCGGGCGAGCCTGACGGCCTCGCGGGCGCGGTCGCGCTCGCCGGCGCGGGCCATCGATCGGGCGAACGCGTCGAGGCGTTCGATCCGTTCCTCGGCGATGTCGTCGTCGTTCATGCGGGAGTCGGGGGCTCGTATCGAGGTGAGTGAGTGCGTCGGATAGCGGTTTCGGGTCGATGCGTCGGCGTCACTGGCGTCGGTCCGGAGCCGCTCACCCCCGCGTTTTACCGCGTCGGCGACGAACCGCCGAGCGAACGATGATCACCTCCGAGCGGATGGCGATGGTCGACCGCAACGCCGCGGCCCTCGGCGTCCCCCGCAAACAGCTCATGGAGTCGTCGGGCAACGCCGTCGCCCGCGCGGTCCGGGAACGGGCGGAGCCGGGCGACCGAGTGCTTCTGATCTGCGGGCGCGGCAACAACGGTGGCGATGCGATGGTCGCGGCGCGGTTCCTCGACGAGTTCGACACGCTGACGCTCCTGCTGGGGCGGCCGGGAGCGATCCGCACCGACATCGCCCGCGAGAACTGGGACGCGCTCGTCGAGAGCGACCGTCCGACCCGAACGGTGACCGACTCCCGCGAGTTCGACCTCGACGACCACGACCCGGACCTCGTCGTCGACGCGATGCTGGGAACGGGCGTGACGGGCGCGTTGCGAGAGCCGGAGGCGACCGTCGCTCACGCAGTAAACGACGCGCCCGCGGACGTGTCCGTCGTCTCGGTCGACGTTCCCTCCGGCGTCGACGCCGACACCGGTGAACCCGTCGGCGACGCGACTGACGTGGCCGACCCGGCCGACCCGGCCGACGCGGACGGCACGAGCGCCGCCGTCGACGCGGATGCGGTCGTCACCTTCCACGACGAGAAGCCCGGTCTCGCACGCCTCGGCTGTGAGGTGATCGTCGCGGACATCGGGATCCCCGAGGGAGCGGAGACGTTCGTCGGCCCGGGCGACCTGCTCGCGCTCCGGCGCGAGGCCGACTCCCACAAGGGAGACAACGGCGAGGTGCTCGTCGTCGGCGGCGGCCCCTACACCGGCGCGCCCGCGCTCGCCGCCGAGGCCGCCCTCCGGGCCGGCGCGGACCTCGTCCGGGTCGCCTGTCCGGAGGCGGTCGCCCGCGAGATCCAGGGGTACGGCCCCGACCTCATCGTCCGCCCGTTCGACGGAGACCACCTCGCGCCCCCCCACGTCGACGGCCTGCTCGACCTCGCGGCCGATCAGGACGCGGTCGTCTTCGGCCCGGGACTCGGCAGCGCCGAGGCGACCCTCGACGCGGTCCGGGAGTTCCTCGCGGAATACGACGGCCGCGCCGTCGTCGACGCCGACGCGCTGCAGGTCGTCCCCGAGGTCGACACCGACGCCGACCTGATCTGCACGCCCCATCAGGGCGAACTCCGGAGAATGGGCGGGGAGACGGCCGACGACTGGCGCGAGCGCGCCGACCTCGTATCGGAGTTCGCGGGCGAGTCGGGTCACACCGTGCTTGTGAAGGGGAGGTACGACGTGATCAGCGACGGCGAGGAGACCAGGGTCGGCCGCACCGGCAACCCGGGCATGACCGTCGGGGGGACCGGCGACGTGCTCGCCGGCGTGACCGGCGCGCTCGCGAGCCAGATCGAGTCGTCGCTTCAGGCGGCCGCGCTGGCAGCGTGGGCGAACGGTCGCGCCGGCGACGCCGCCGCCGAGGAGTTCGGAACCGGCCTGGCCGCCTCCGACCTCCCGGACCGGATCCCACAAGCCCTCCGCGACGAAGGTGAGTGACATGAGCGACGACGAGTTAACTCACACCGACGACGCTGGCGACGTGCAGATGGTGAACGTCGGCGAGAAACCCGACTCCTCTCGCCGGGCGGTCGCGCGCGGGACGATCCATCTCACCGAGTCGACGATCGAGGCGGTCCGCGACGACGAGGTGCAGAAAGGCGACGTGCTCGCGACCGCCCGGATCGGCGCTGTGCAGGCGGTGAAACACACCTGGGAGACGATCCCGATGTGTCACCAGATCCCGATCACGAACGTCGACACCGACTTCGCGGTCCGCGACGACCGGATCGACCTGGAGGTCGCCGTCGAGACGACCGGGAAGACGGGCTGCGAGATGGAGGCGTTAGAGGGCGTTACGACCGGGCTCAACACGGTCTGGGACATGGTGAAGGCCGCCGAGAAGGACGCGACGGGTGGCTACCCCGACACGCGGATCACGGACGTGGAGGTGGTGACGAAGGAGAAGACGGTTCTGGAGTAAGCCACGGCCGCCTCGGCTGTCCCGATTGCGTCCGCCGGATACCTTTTAGTCACGGGCCGGGAATCACCACCCATGATATCACTCGACGAGGCCGTCACCGCACGGCTGGAGTCCCACGGCACGCGCTTCGAGGTCCTGATCGACCCCGACGCCGCCCTGGAGATCAAGCGCGGTGAGTTCGAGGGCGACCTCGAGGACGTGATCGCCGCCGAGGACGTCTTCGAGAACGCCTCGCGGGGCGACCGACCGCCCGAGGAGGACGTCGAGGAGGTGTTCGGTACGACCGACCCGATGGAGATCATCCCGGAGGTCGTCGAGCGCGGGGAGATCCAGATAACCGCCGAGCAGCGCCAGGAGATGCTCGAACAGAAGCGGAAACAGCTCATCAACCGGATCACCCGAAACGCGGTGAACCCCCAGATGGACGACGCGCCTCACCCGCCCGAGCGCATCGAGCGCGCGCTGGAGGAGGCGGGGTTCACGGTCGACCCGATGGATCCCGTCGAGAACCAGATCGACGACGCACTCGACGCCCTGCGACCGGTGATCCCGATCCGGTTCGACGAGGTGACGGTCGCGGTGCAGCTGCCCGCCGATTACGCCGGCTCCGGACAGGCGAAGGTGCGCGAGTTCGGCGACCTCGAGCGCGAGGAGTGGCAGGCCGACGGCTCGTGGGTGGGCGTCGTCACGTTCCCCGCGGGGCTCCAGAACGACTTCTACGACCTCGTGAACGAGGTGTCGAGCGGCGAGGCCGAGACTCGCGTCGTGAAGGAGGAAGACGAGATCAGCCGTCGGTGAGCGTCGCCGTCGCGGTCGGCGGTGGCGGTGTCGCGGTCGGCGGTGTCGCCGACGCGGTCGCGATCTCTCATCAGCCCGGTCGCTACCGCGGTCGAGGTGCGGGCGCTACCCCCGCTTGAAGCCGACGAAGAAGCCGCCGGTGAACCCAGCGGACACCGACAGCGTCGAGAGGATCGTCTCTACCCACGAGGGCGGGGCGTCGGCGGTCGCGGCCGAGCCCAGCGACTCGAAGGTCCCGCCGAGCTTCTCCCAGTTCACGGTCAGTATCTCCCGGGACTCGAGGAACTTGAACAGCGCGAGCTCCAGCCCGACGATCACCGCGATGAGCTTCGCGACCTTCTTGGCCGCGAACCCGATGATCCCCCCGATTACGGCCCCCGTGCCGAGTTCGAGCCCGAGCTTCTGGGGGTCGAGATCCAGTTGTACGAGCACTTCCGGTCCTGGCATACCGCGGTGTGGGCCGTCCCCGGTTAAGTCGTTTGTGGGGCGAACGCGTGTCCGATACTGATCGATCGGTACGACGAACGCCGCTCGGACGACGTGGCGGACGCCGGTCGGACCAGTCTCCGGACGGGATCGGTCGACGCCGTGGGCGGTCGACCGACCGCGACGGCGCGGAATTGAAGTCCTCCGACCGCGTACCCGCGCGTATGCACACACAGTCACGCGCGACCGACCGCGAGGTGGAGGCCCGCCATCCCTGACCGTCATACCGACGAGGCCGAGCGCGCCGTCGTCGCAAAGCGGGTGGACCGCGGGCGAGCCGACCTGACGGAGATAACGGAACTGGCCAGCGCGGCCGGCTACGAGGTGACCGCTTCGCTCACGCAGACGCGCGATCAGGACGCCGCCTACCACTTCGGGGAGGGGAAGGTCGACGAACTCGCGCGGCTGGTCGAGCGCGAGGACGCCGACGTGGTGATCATCGACAACGAGGTCGGCCCCTATCAGACGTTCAACATCGGCGGAAAGCTTCCCGAGGGCGTCGAGGTGGTCGACCGCTTCACGCTCATCCTCGACATCTTCGGCCAGCGCGCACAGACCCGCAAGGCGCAACTGCAGGTCGAGCTCGCCGAGCTCAGGTACGAACTGCCGCGCGCGGAGGTGAAAGCGAGCCTCGCCAAGCGCGACGAGCGGCCCGGGTTCATGGGACTGGGCGAGTACGACGAGTCGCGCGAACGCGACATCAAGGCCCAGATCAGCCGGATCGACGACGAGTTGGACGCCATCGCCGAGACCGAGGAGAAGCGTCGCGAACAGCGCCGCGAGTCGGGGTTCGACCTCGTCGCGCTGGCGGGGTACACGAACGCCGGGAAATCGACGCTGCTGCGCCGGCTGGCCGACGATCTCGACGTGGACGAGAACGCCGAGCGGCACCCGGACATCGACTCGACGGCCGAGTCGCAGAACCAGCTGTTCACGACGCTCGGAACGACGACGCGACGGGCGAACACGGGCAAGCGCGACGTGCTCCTCACCGATACGGTGGGGTTCATCTCGGATCTCCCTCACTGGTTAGTGGAGTCGTTCAAGTCGACGCTCGACTCGGTGTATCACGCGGACCTCGTGTTGCTCGTGGTCGACGCCAGCGAGCCGGTCGAGCAGATGCGCGAGAAGCTCGTCACCTCCCACGACACGCTGTACGAGCGAAACGAGGCCCCCATCGTCACCGTGTTCAACAAGGCGGACCGCCTCGACGACGACGAACTCCGTCGCAAGCGCGAGGCGCTGTCGGCACTCGCGCCGAATCCGGTCCCCGTCTCGGGACTGACGGGCGAGCGGATCGACCGACTCCGCGAGCGCGTCGAGGCGGAGCTTCCCGACTGGCGGCGCGAGCGGCTGGTGTTACCGCTGTCGGACGACGCGATGAGTCTCGTCTCGTGGGTCCACGACAACGGACATGTCGAGCGCGAGTCGTACGACGGCGAGCAAGTGGACCTGGAGTTCGAGGCCCCGCCGGCCGTCGTCGAACGGGCGCGCTCGCGAGCCGCCGACGTGCGTCCGGATCCGGAGACCGGGTCGGTCGAGTCGGCGTGAGGGTGATTCGGCACCGCCGGTCGTAGCCGCCGGCAGAGCGGACGAGACCGTCGGTTAGCCGGAGAATACCAAATGGCGGGGGATCCGTTTCCCGTCGTAATGCCCGATCAACTGTTCCACGTGGTGTGTCGCAACTGCCCGACCGAATCCCTTCGTTCGAGTGCCGACTCGGCCGCCGCTATCGCCGACGGCCACGCCGCGCGGGCCGACCACGAGGTTGCCGTCGGCCGAGTCGAGTAGCGCGGGGCGCGGCCGGACCGACCGAGGTTAGTAGCGCGGGCCCGAGGCGTCGCTATGGACGACTCCGGCGACCGCGCGGGCGACGACGCCGACGCGACCGATCGTCTCGACACCTGCATCGCCGCCGCCGAGAGCGGTGGCCGAGTCGCGCTCGACTCGTTCCGCTCGGAGCTGACGGTCGAGACGAAAGCCGACGGGCCGATGGACGCGGTGACGGCGGTCGATCGCGCGGTGCAGAGCCACGTCTTCGAACACGTCTCCGACGCGTACCCCGACGACGCCGTCGTCGGCGAGGAGGACGACGCGCTGAAACGAGTCCCCGAGTCGGGCGTCGCGTGGGTCGTCGATCCCATCGACGGGACGACCAACTACGTCGGGGGCAACCGCGTCTGGATGACCAGCGTGGCGGTGTGTCGCGACGGCGAACCGATCGCGGCGGCCAACTACGCCCCCGCGACCGACGACCTGTACGTCGCCGGCGACGACGTGGCCCGCAGGAACGGCGAGTCGGCGACCGTGCGCGATCGGAGCGACCCGAAATCGTTCGCGGTAAACCCCATATTCGGGCTCTCCGCGCGCCACCGGCGAGAGTTGGTTCGCGTGGCGGAGACCGTGATGACGGAGTTCGGCGACCTCCGGAGGTTCGGTTGCGCACAGGCGGCGCTGTCGGGCGTCGCGACCGGCGAGATCGACGCCGCCGTCTCGACAGTCGAGCTCAGCGACTGGGACACCGCCGCGGGCGTCCACATCGTGCGACGGGCCGGCGGCACGGCGACCGACGTGCACGGCGACCGCTGGACGCCCGGCTCTGAGGGGCTGATCGCCTCTAACGGCGAGGCACACGAGGCGCTCGTCGACGCGTTCGATCCCGTCGTCTAAGCGGTTCGAGACGGTCGCTCCGTCGGTCGGAGGTGGTAGTCTATCGAAGCGATTCGACGACGCGCAGGATGTCGTCTTTCTCCTGGACGCCGACGAGTCGCTCGGCCGACTCGCCGTCGGCGAAGAACTGGAGCGCGGGGATGCCGCGGACGCCGGCCTGGCTCGCGAGCCCCTGGAACTCGTCGACGTCGACCTTCAGCACCGTGAGATCCTCGACCTCCTCGGCGACCTCCTCGATGGTCGGTTCGAGCATCTTGCACGGACCGCACCAGTCGGCGTGGTAGTCGACGAGCACCAGTCCCCGTCCGGTCATCTCCGCGAACTGGTCCTCGCTTTCGATGTGAACGGGCTCGTTCGCGGGAGTTTGACTGCTCATACCCGTCCGTTCGCGAGTCGTGGTGATAACCGTTCCACGTGAATGTCGACCGCGCGCACGACCGCAACGTTCCCGCGGTCGCGGGCGCTCGGGCGCACAGCGACCGCTGTCGCGTCGGTGGCGAACAGGCGACTCGCAGTCGCGGCGTCCGTCGGCGAGTCGCACGGCCGCGTGTCGACGGACGGCGGTCGTCAGTACACGGCCGGTGTGGTCGCGTCTCCCTATTTCAACTCTCGTACGAGAGGAGTACCCCGTCGTCGACGCGGTCGACGCCGACGAGTGTGAGCCGGGGAAACGAGTCGGGGTCGACGAACCCCTCGCCGTCGGCGAGCGTCGGGGCGTCGCGGCCGCCGATAACGAGCGACCCGACGTACACCGTGAGCTCGTCGACGAGGTTCGCCTCGAACAGCGAGAAGATGACTTCGCCGCCGCCCTCGACCATGAGGCGATCGATGCCCTCGCGTTCGAGCGCGTCGAGGGCGGCCGCGAGGTCGACGCGACCGCCGTTCCCGGCGTCGTCGTCGCCCGCCCCCCCACCGGCGGCGACGATCTCTGCGCCGGCGTCGCGGAGGGCCGCGAGCCGGTCGGGGTCGGCCCCGTCGCCGACGAGCAGGTAGGTGGTCGCGGCGTCGTCGAGGATCCGCGCGTCCGTCGGCGTCCTTGCGCGCGAGTCGGCGACGACGCGCGCGGGGCTCCCGGGACGGCCGTTGCGGAGGCGCTGGACGCGGCGGTCCTCCTCGTCGAGCGTGAGGCGCGGGTCGTCGGCGAGCACCGTGCCGACGCCGACGAGGACCGCGTCGGCGGCCGCGCGGATCCGGTCGACGCGGTCGAAGTCGTCCGCGCCGCTGATCCGCACCTGCTCGCGGCGGCGCGAGGAGAGCTTTCCGTCGACGGAGACGGCGGCGTTGACGTGGACGTGCACTTCAGGAAGCTCGTTGCGGTCGACGGTCGGTCGCTCAGTTCTGTCGGTAGCCGAGCGGCTTCTTTCGTTCGAGTTCGATCTCGACGTGGACGGAGTCGGGGAAGTCCATGTGACCGACCTCGCGGGCGATGTGGTCGTTGCCGTGGATCTCCAGGCGGCGCGCGAACACCTCGAACGTCCAGTCGCCGAGTTCGTCGCCCGAGGAGAGTCCCTCGTACAGCGGGACGGAGATGCGCTCTGCGGGCTCGGTGTGAGGGCCCTTGCACTCGGCACCCTTTCGTTCGAGCATCTCGCGTAAGCTGTTCACGGTGTCGTCGAGCGCGGCTCGGTCCCCGCTTTGGAACCGGAGCTTGGTTACGAAGGTCATGAGCTGGGGGTCTACACGTCCCGATTCGCCCGAGCGGGAAAAACGCATCTACCGGCGGCCCCCGCGGGGACCGGTCACACGATCGTCGACAACGCGGCCGGTGTTCAGGGTCGTTCGGCCCTCGTCGGGCGCTATCGCGCGGTCTCGGCTCCGACATACTCTTGAACCGGGGTAGCTTATTTGTCGCCAATGCCGGTCGAAGCGACTAGCGCTGGAGCCATCCTCTTCCGCGACACCCGCGGCCGCAGGGAGTACCTGCTCCTGAAGAGCCGACCCGGGGACTGGGAGTTTCCCAAGGGCGGGGTCGAAGGGGAAGAGGAGCTCCAGCAGACGGCGATCAGAGAAGTGACGGAGGAGGCGGGGGTCGAAGACTTCCGCCTCATCGACGGCTTCCGTGAGGAGTACGACTACGTGTTCGAGGCCGGCGGGAACACCATCCACAAGACGGTGCACCTGTTCATCGCCCACTCGTTCGAGGCCTCCGCGGAGCTGTCGACTGAACATCGCGACCTGCAGTGGCGCGACTACGAGCAGGCGCTCAACACCATCACCCAAGACGGTCCCCGGGAGATCCTCGAGGAGGCTCACGACTACCTCGACCGCCTGGAGGCGACCGAGGCGGACGGCTACATGTTAGAACCGGAGCCCTCCGAGGGCTGACGCGGCGCGCTGCCGGCGCGGCGACACCGAAATCAGTTTGTCCGTGTCGAACGCACGGCCGGACGTGTTTCCCGGCGCGGGCGACAGCGAGTTCGCCTTCGAGTTGCTCGTGAGCCGCTGGGCCGAGTTGGCGTGGCATCCGGCGGCGGGTCGCAGACCGGCCGTCGTCGCCCGACAGCTCGGCACGCGCGAGCGGCGCTGGGACACCGTCGTCCTCGAGGTCGACCCCGAGGCGTTCGCGACGCGCCGGCGCTTCGGCGGGCGCAGCCTCGACTCAGATCTCCTGCGAGTCGTCCGCGGCGCGCCGGCCAGTTGGACGTGGTACCGCGACGCGCTCGACGACCCCGGCTTTCCGTGGCGGTACGTTCGGGAGGCGGTCCATCGGGCGGCCGCCCGCGACCTCGTCGAGGAGCGCCGCGGCGCGAACGGCCGTATCGAGTTCCGAGGCGTCCGCGAGTACCCCGACTGGGTCGAGCGGGTGATCGCGATCGAGAACAAGCCGGATCTCGACGCCAGCGCCGCCGCCGCTCTCGCGGACCAGCTCGCCCACGACGTGGCGTCTGGGCTCGCGGACGAGGTGTGGGTCGCCACGGGCGCTACGGGCGACCGCGTCTCGCCGGCGCTGCTGGAGGACATGCCCGTCGAGGTCGGCGTCCTGGAGTTCGACTTCGCGGACGGCGTCGACGCCGACGCCCCCGAGGTGGTCTGGCACCCGACGACGCTGGACGCCGACGGCGACCCGCGGACCCGGCTGCTGCTGGCCGAGCGCGCGTACGGCAAGGGGTGGCGTTCGTTTCGTGAGACGATGCGTCCCGACTGCAGGCACTTCGAGCTCCGCCGCGAGGCTCGCGCGCTCGTCCCGTACTGCGCGGCGAAGGAACGCGTTCCCACGGCCGCCGAGTGTAAGGGCGGCTGCGGGTCGTTCTCGCCGGAGCCGCCGCGATGGCGCACCGGCGGCTGGCCGGTCGAGGGCGGTCCGGGCAAGGGAATCCGGGCGCTGTTGGAGCGACGGCGCGAGCGGGAGCGCGAGCGCGTCACGGGAGATGGCTCGTGACCGCCGGGGCTACGCCTCGTCGCCGACGGCGACCGCAACGTCCTCGCGGGGGACCGCGAGCTTGAACGTCGGCACCGTCCGGTAGACGACTTCGACGACGTTCTTGCGCCGGAGGCTCTGGAGCGCGCGGCGCACGTCGCCGGCCTCCGGGTCGACGCCGAACTCCTCGCGGAGCTTGTTCAGCACCGACACGACGGACTCCGAGCGCTCGTCGTGATCGGCGAGGACGCGGTACACCTGCGCGTGGAGTTCGGGCACCGTGATCCGCTCGGGAACCGCGTTCGGGTCGTTCTCGTCGTCGACGACGCCGGGCTCGGCTCCGGTGAGCTCGGCGGCCTCGCTCGTCGCCCGGATCAGGCTGTCGTCGTCGCGGTAGTAGTAGTCCTGCAGGTGGTTCTCCAGGTAGCCGTGCACGTCGCTGCCGCTGTCCATCCCCCACCGATCGCCGAGTTCGCTGTTCTTCGTCGGCTGGAGTCGAACCACGTCGGCGAGGCGCTCCAGTTCCTCGTCGGTGAGGTCGCTCATCGCCGGAGGCTTGCCCGGGGGAGTATTTGGGCCTCCCGGTTCGGGCGATGGGACGGCCACCGACCGACCGGTGGAAAATCGCCCCGGACTACCGGCGTCGTCTGTTGGATGGGGAAGGGTTACGGTGCGGGACGGAGACGCACCGCGCGTGCCCGATTCAGACACAGTCACCCTCGACATCGCCGACGAGGTGGCCACGATCACCGTCGACCGACCCGAGAAGCTGAACTCGCTGAACGTCGAGACGCTGGAGGCGCTCCAGGCGGCCGTCGCGGAGGCCGAGGACGCCGACCCGCGCGCGCTCGTGCTCACCGGCGCGGGCGAGGAGGCGTTCATCGCCGGCGCGGACATCTCCTACATGAAGGACCTCGACACGCCGGAGGCGCAGGCGTACGCCGAACTGGGCCACGACATCGCCCGCTCGCTGGAGACGTTCCCCGCGCCCTCCATCGCGGCGGTCAACGGGTACGCCTTCGGCGGCGGCTGCGAGCTCGCGCTGGCGTGTGACCTGCGCGTCGCCGCCGAGAACGCCGTCTTCGGACAGACGGAGATCGACCTCGGGATCGTGCCCGGCTGGGGCGGCACCCAGCGGCTCCCCCGGCTCGTCGACGACGAGGTCGCCCGTCGGCTGATCCTCTTCGGCGAGCGCATCGACGCGACCGACGCCCGCGAGTACGGGCTCGTCGGTGAGGTCGTCGCCCACGATCAGTTGGAGTCGCGGATCGACGAGCTGACCGCCGACCTGGCGGCCCAGCCGCAGTTCGCGCTCGCGGCCGCCAAGGAGGCCATCAACGCCTCCTACGGAATGAGCCTGGAGGACGGACTGACCTACGAGAAGCGCGTGTTCTCGGGGCTGTTCGGGACGCCCGACCAGCGCGAGGGGATGGACGCGTTCGTCAACAAGCGCGACCCCGACTTCGAGTGATCGCAGTCTAGTCAAGATTCTTTACGCGTCCGTCAGGACTGATCCGCATGGTACTGATGCAGGCGCTGTCGTACACGGCGCTCGCGGTCGTAGCCGCCTTGGTCGGCGGACTGATCGCCGTCTACTATCCTCCGGGGCCGCAGATGGAGAGCAACATCCAACACTTCGCGGCCGGAGTCGTTATCGCCGCCGTGGCCGCCGAGCTCCTGCCGGAAGTTCACGGTCGGGCACCCGTGATCGTCGTGCTCGGGTTCGCCATCGGGGTCGTGACGATGCTGGGGATCCACCACCTGAGCAAGACCATCGAGAAGCGCGATATCGGCGGACAGTTCGCGGGCGCGACCGGGCTGCTCATCACCGTCGGTATCGACATGCTCATCGACGGAGTCCTGATCGGGGTCACCTTCCTCGACAATCCCGACACCGGCGTCATCATCGCCGTCGCGCTGGCCATCGAGGTGCTCTTTCTGGGGGTCGCCGGCGTCGTCGCGTTGCCGGCGGATATGGGCGTGGTCAAGAAGCTCGCGGTTCCGCTGACGTTCGGGCTGCTGCTCACGGCCGGAGTCACCGGAGGCGTGCTCGCACTTGACGGGGTGACCGGCGCTCCGATCGCGATCATCCTCGCGTTCGGCTCGGCCGCCCTGTTGTATCTCGTCACGGAGGAACTGCTCGTGAAGGCCGGGAAGGTCCCCGAGACGCCGGTGTCGACGACGCTCTTCTTCGTCGGCTTCCTCGTCATCTTCCTGCTCGATATGCTCCATTGAGGGAGTGAGTGACCGATGCTGGCCTTCCCCCTCGAGTGACCGGCGTCGCCGTGTCCTCGGGAGCGCGTGTGTGCAGCCACTATCAGCGAGCACCCAATCGATCGCAGAACGACCGGGATCCGACACTACGATGATATCCCCCGGGAGCGTAGGATCGACGCACATGACCACGGTCAGGCTGTCTCGGGTGGAGTCGTTGTTCGATGAGTTGACCTATCCCGTCGATCGCGAGCAGGCGGCGGAGCGGTTCGCCGACGTGACGCTCCGGTTCTCGGACGGCGACGGGAACCTCGGCGAGTACGTCGCCGAGTGTCCCAGCGAGACGTTCGACTCGGCCAACGATCTGTACGCCGACCTCAACAACGTCCTGCCGGTCGAGGCGGTCGGCGAACCCGGACAGTCCGAGGGGGACGGCTGAGGGGTCGCCGGCGAGCGTCGTCCGGTCGGAGTCGTCGCTGTCGCCGGCTACCGTCCGGCCGCGGTCGTCGCGGTCGGCGCGGTTCCGGGGAGAACCCGGGGCTTAAGTACGAAGACGGCGGACCGAGGGGACATGCAATTCTGCGACGAGTGCGGATCGATGATGAAAGCCGAGGACGACACGTGGGTCTGCGGGTCGTGCGGGCACGAGGAGCTTCGCGACGAGGCGACGGAGGCGGCGATGACGACGACGCAGGGACAGGAGGGCTCGACCGTGGTCGACGTCTCCGAGATGGACCAGTCCGAGGTCGGCCCGACGGTCGAACAGAAGTGCCCCGAGTGCGACGAGGTGCAGACCGTGCGCTACGAGATGAAGCAGATCCGCTCGGCCGACGAGTCCGAGACGCGCTTTTTCACCTGCACCGAGTGCGGGCAGAAGTGGCGCGAGGACGACCACTAGACGAGGCGCATCACGCGTCGTCGTTTTCGTCTCGTACGCTCTCAGGGTCGACCACTTTCTTCCCCGTCTCCTGCGGGATCACACGCCGGTCGGCGTCCTCCCACGCGCGCTCCAGTTCCTCGCCCTCAAACAGCCTGTCGAGAAACACCGCGAGACCCGCCACCTCCGAGTGGGGCTGGTTCGTCACCCCGACGTTGTAGTCGGCCGCCTCGTAGAAGTCGAACGGCACCTTCTCGCCGCCGACGACGACCAACAGGGGCTCGCCGGCGGCGACGGAGTCGGCGCGGACCGCCGCTTCCACGTCCTGCACGCGCTCGCCGTACATCGTGAGGTGGACCACCGTCCCCGTCCAGTCGCGGGTGACCGCCCGCTGGTCGTCGCGCAGTTCGACGGCGAACGGCCCGCCGAAGCGGTCGGTGATGTCGCGGATCGTCTCGGCGGACTGGCCGGCGTTGTCCGGGAGGATCACCCGGTCGGCACCGAGGGCCCGCGCCGTCAGCCCCACGTGAGTCGTCATCCGGTCGTCACGCCCGGGGCGGTGGCCGTACCGGAGGACGACGACGTCGTCGCTCATACCGGAGCGTCGACGCGGCGGCGTAAGGGCGGTTCGCTTCCGGCCGACCCGCTCGGGAGTCCGCGCGGGCCGGGGTCGCGTGAGCGGGGAGTCGCCGCCGCAGGCGATAAACGCCGTCGACCCCACTCGTTGTTCATGCGAAACTATCCCGAGGACGTCGCCGGCGTCGACGACGAACGGCTGGTCGGGCAGACGGCGCTCGTGACCGGATCGACCAGCGGCATCGGCCGCGAGACCGCGCTCGCGCTCGGCCGACTCGGCGCACACGTGATCGTCCACGGACGCGACGCCGAGGCCGGCGGCGAGGTCGTCGATACGGTCGAGGACGCCGTCAACGAGGGGACCGCCGAGTTCGTCCGCGCGGACTTCGCCGACCCCGACGACGTGGCAGCGCTGGCGGACGCGACCCGGACGATCGCGGCCGCCCGCGACGACCCCGACGACGCCGACGGCGACGCCGGCGGCCTCGACATCCTCGTCAACAACGCCGGCGGCTACTTTCGGGACGCCCACCTGACCGACCTCGGGGTCGAGTACACCTTCCACGTGAACCACCTGTCGCCGTTCCAGCTCACGACCGACCTGCTCGACGACCTCGCCGAGGACGCCCGCGTCGTGACGACCGCCTCGGAAGCGCATCGAGGAGATCAGATCGACCTGGAGTCGGTCGAATCGATCGACGGCTACTCGGCGTGGCGGGCCTACCAGCGCTCGAAGCTGGCGAACCTCCAGTTCACGGCCGAACTCGCCCGGCGGCTGGAGGAGCGCGACGACCGCTCCGTCACCGCCAACTGCTTCCACCCCGGATTCGTCCCCGGATCGGGGTTCCTTCGCGACCTCCCGGGACCGCTGTCGGCGCTGGGCGGCGTCGTCGACCGGCTCCCGTTCGTCACCACGCCGGCCGACGGGGCCGCGACGGCCGTGTACCTCGCGGTCGCCGACGAGGTGGCGACCGACTCGGGGCGGTACTACGCGGACATGCGTCCGAAACAGCCGTCGACGCCCGCACGGGACCGTCACGCCCAGCGTCGGCTGTGGGAGACCAGCGCCGACCTCCTCGAGATCGACGAGCCGCTCCCGTCGAGATCGGAGGCGTAGATCCGACGACGGCGACCGCGACGACATCGGCGACTGCGACCGCAACCGCGACGACATCGACGACTGCGACCGCAACCGCGACGACATCGACGACAGCGACCGCAACCGCAACGACATCGGCGACCGCGACGACATCGGCGACTGCGACCGCAACCGCCCCCCACGGACCGCCCCCGGCCACCCCTCGTCGCGTCGGACCGCAAGACACTTTCGGCGACCTCGCGGCCGCACACACATGGACCTGACCGGATCGACCGCGCTCGTCACGGGCGGCGGCGGCCTCATCGGCTCGCACCTCGCGGACCACCTTCAGTCCGAACTCGACGCCGACGTGCGCGTCGCCGACGACTTCTCGAAGGGCGAGCGCGACCGCATCCCCGACGGCGTCGACGTGGTCGAGGCCGACCTCACCGACGAGGCCGAGGCGCGCGAGGCGGTGACGGCCGACCTCGACGTGGTCTTCCACCTCGCCGCCTACACGGACACGAACTTCGACGACGACCGCCGGCTGTTCGAGGAGAACACCGAGATGACGTACAACGTCCTCCAGGCGATGGCGGACGCCGGCGTCTCGAACCTCGCGTTCACCTCCTCCTCGACCGTCTACGGCGAGGCCCCCCGACCCACCCCGGAGGACTACGCGCCCCTCGAACCGATCAGCATCTACGGCTCCTCGAAGCTCGCCGACGAAGCGCTCGTCTCCACGTACGCCAAGAGCTACGGTTTCACCGCGTGGGTGTACCGCTTCGCCAACATCGTCGGCCCGTACCAGCGCGGCAACGTCGTCCCCGACTTCATCCAGAAGCTCCAGGCCGACCCCGACGAACTGGAGATCCTCGGCGACGGCCGCCAGGAGAAGTCCTACCTCCACGTCACCGACTGCGTCGACGCGATGTGCCACGTCGTCGAACACGCCGAGCGCGACCTCAACACGTACAACCTCGGCTCGAGAACCACGACCTCGGTGAACCGCATCGCCGACATCGTCGCCGAAGAGATGGACCTCGACCCCGCCTACAGCTACACCGGCGGCGACCGCGGCTGGACGGGCGACGTGCCGAAGATGCGCCTCTCGATCGAGAAGCTCTCGGCGCTGGGCTGGGAGCCGCCCGCCTCCAGCGACGACGCCGTCCGCGCCGCCACCCGCGACCTGCTGGCGGAACTGCGGTGAGCGGGGCGAGCGCCGACGTTTACTCCGCCGGAACGACGACGGTCATCGACGCCGTCGCGTCGGCGTTCGTCGCCGAGAGCGACCCGGTCACCTCGTACTCGCCCGCCGGCGGCGACGGCCACTCGGCGTCGTAGGCGACGCGTTCACCCGGCTCGAGCGAGTCGCTCCCGAGCGCCATCGCGAACGCCCGCCCCTCGCTCCAGCGCCACGCCTCGCTTGCGGCGTTCCCCGAGTCGTCGCCGGCCCGGTCGTCGTTGCTCGCGCGGTCCTCGTTGCTCACGCGGTCGTCGTTGCCCGCGCGGTCCTCGTCGCCGACCCCGCGGGCGACGAACTCCGCGCGCTGGCCGTCCGCGAACGACAGCTCCACCGGCTCCGTCCCCGTGTTCTCGACCGTCAGCGTGAGGTCGACCCCCCGCTCGGTCGGCGCGACCGTCAGGCTCGCGTCGATCGTGTCGGTCATACGTCCGAGTCTCGGCGACGCGAAAAGAAACTGCGGGTCCCCGTCCGTCCCGGTCAGTCGTCCCCGGAATCGTAGCCGAGCGCGGCGGCGGTGTCGAGCAGGCCGGCACCCTGTTCGTTCGACGCGAGGCCGATGTCCTCGGCCGTGTCCGTCAGCCGAGCGCGCGCCTCCGAGTTGGTGTAGCCGTTCGCCATCAGCTGTCCGGCCGCGCCGGCGACGTGCGGACAGGCCATCGACGTGCCCGAGAAGGTGTCGTAGCCGCCCGGGATCGTGGAGTAGACGTCGGTTCCCGGGGCGATCATCTCGACCTCGGGACCCGTCGAGGAGAACCCCGACAGCGAGTCGTCGCTCGCCGACGAGGCGACCGCCACGACCTCGCTGTAGGCCGCCGGATAGCCCACGCAGTCGGAGCACGGGCCGGAGTTGCCCGCGGCGGCGACGAGGAAGACCCCCTTCCCCTCAGCGTAGGTGCAGGCGTCCTTCACGGCCTGCGAGCCGGAGGACGCCCCCAGGCTCATCGAGCCCACGTCCCACCCCTGGTCGGCCGTGTACTCGATCCCGGCGGCGATGTCGGAGAAGCTGCCGGAGCCGCGCTTGTCGAGCACCTTCACCGCGTGTAGCGTCGCCTCGGTGGAGACGCCGACGACGCCCTGGGCGTTGTCGTCGGCCCCGGCGGTGCCCGCACAGTGGGTGCCGTGGTCGTTGTCGTCGTCCCAGTCTTCGGCGTACGGTCCGCGCGCGGAGACGAACGCCCGACCGGAGCCGAGGTTCGCCTCCAGGTCCGGGTGGTCCGAGTCTATCCCCGTGTCGATGATCGCCACATCCGCGCCCGCACCGGTGTCCCCGTTCGCGTGGGCGACCTCCGAGTCGGTCCGGTCGATCCCCCAGGGGACCTGCTGAGCCAGCGCGTGCATCGTCCCGTTCTCCTCGACGTAGCGCACGTCGGGACGCGTGCGGAGCCCCGAGATCGCGTTCTCGTTCACGCGGAGCGTCATCGCGTCGAAGGCGAACTCCCGGACGACCTCGCTGGCCTCCGCCCTCGCCGCGCGCTTCCCGCGCTCGTCGGCGTACCCGACGTTCACCTCGACCGTTCCCGACGACCCGGACGACCCGGCGGCCATCCCCGCCAGCCCGGTCGTGGCGACCGCCGCGCCGGTCGCTCGCAGTACCTCACGTCGTGTCCTCCCGTCACGGTGTACCATGACAATATTCGCACCGCATCTCACAATTAAAATACTATCGATCTATATTCAAATTATAGTTCGGACAACGTTTTATCAATTGTAGAAGACGGAACATTCGGTTCGAGCCGTCGAAACGGGTCGCCCGAAGAGGACACCGCTTTACTCGCCGAGCGACTACGCCGCAGCGTGCAGGTCGTGGGGTACGAGACGCCGGCGGGCGCGCTGTTCGTCAGCGACGCGTCCCCGAGGGAGTCGGTCGACGACGCGGCCGTCGAACGCGTCGCGCTCGACCCCGGGACCGAGCTCTCGTGGCGACTCGGCGACCGGCGGTGTGCGGGCGCGCTCCACGAGGGCGGACACGTCGCCTGCGACGCCGCGGCCGCGCCCTACTGCGATGCGCACCGGTCGACGTGGGTGTGCGCTCGGTGTACCGGGACGTGCCTGAAAGACGAGATGGACTGCTTCGACGACCACGCGGTCTACGTCGCCGCGTTCGCCCCGGATATATTCAAGGTGGGCGTGACGAAGGAGTGGCGTCTCGACACCCGCCTGCGCGAGCAGGGCGCGGACCGAGCGATCCACCTTCGAACCGTCGCGAACGGCCGGATCGCCCGCGAGATCGAAGCCGGGATCGCGGCCCACGGCCTGGAGCGCGGAGCGGGGGAGCCGACCGAGGAGCGCGAGGACGACGGCCTCCCGGACCGCGTCCGCGTCCCGACGAAGGTCGCCGGCCTAGCCGCCTCCGTCGACGGCGACGCGTGGGCGCGACTGCTCGACGGCGTCGACTACGAGGCGTCGTTCTCCTTCGAGTACGGCCTCGATCTGGCGGAGCGTCCGGTGAGCGAGACGCTGGCGTCGGGCACGGTCATCGGGACGAAGGGGCGGATCCTGGCCGTGGAGAACGGGGGCACGACGTACGCCGTCGACATGCGCGACCTCGTCGGCCACGAACTCCACGAGGGGGGAAGCGACCGCGAGATCCAGTCGAGCCTCGGGGCGTTCGGGTAGCGCCGCGGAACGGGTTCGGGATCGCCACACGTCGCGTATTCGAATGTGATATTTTGCGGGTGGGTTTGATACGTGAGAATCGCGTGCGATCCCTCGAGATGGTACGACTGCTTCGACGGAGTTTCGCGGCGAAGCTCCTGGTTGGCTTCGCGCTCACGACGGGTGCGGTGGTCGGCTACGGGCTCGTGACGCGAAACGTCGTCGGAACGATACTGATGGCGACAGCCGGACAGGTGGTGTTGGGCGCGTACCTCGGGACGAACACGGTCGTCTCGATGCGGACGCTCGAGGAACAGACGGAGGCGATCGCCGACGGGGACCTCGACGTGGCGGTGCGGACCTCCCGCGTGGACGAGTTGGGCCGCGTGTACAGTTCCGTCGACCGGATGCGACGATCGCTGGCGACGCGGATCGAGGAGGCCGACGAGGCGCGCGCGGAGGCCGAAGCCGCGGAGGCGCGGGCGCAGTCGCTGGCGGACGACTACCAGCGGACGGCGACGGACTACGCCGAGACCATGCGCGCGGTCGCCGACGGCGACCTCCGGCGGCGCGTGGACGTGGACCACGACCACCGGGCGATGGAGACCGTCGGCGAGGCGTTCAACGACGCGGTCGACGAACTGGAGGCCGCGCTCGCGCGCGTCGACACGTTCGCGACCGACGTGGCCGACGGGGCCACCGACGTCCGCGAGTCGGCAGAGCGGATCGACGACCGCACGGCCGACGTGCTCGCGGCGACCGACGACATCGACGCCGCGACCGACGAGCAGCGCGCGACCGCCCGGACCGGCGCTGAGGAGACGGCCGACCTCTCCTCGACCGCCGAGGAGGTGGCCGCGACGACCGAGGACCTCGTCGAGCGGACCGACGAGGCCGCCGACGCCTCCGCGGAGGCGCGGACGGCCGCCGGCGACGCCATCGAGACGATGGGCGACGTGGACGAGACGATGAGCGAGGCGGTCGACAGGATCGAGACGCTCGACGACGCGACCGCCGAGATCACCGAGGCGGCCGAGCTCATCCGCGACATCGCCGAGCAGACGAACCTGCTCGCGCTCAACGCGTCGATCGAGGCGGCCCGCGCCGGCGGCGGGGGCGGTGCCGACGGCGACGGGTTCGCGGTCGTCGCCGAGGAGGTCAAGAGCCTCGCGGAGGACACCGGCGACCGCGCGGACGCGATCGCGGGGATGATCGACGAGGTTCGCACGGAGACCGAGCGCGCCGTCGAGGCGATCCGCGAGACGAGCGAACAGGTGAGCGACGGGTCGACCACGGTCGCGGAGGCGGTCGACCGACTCGACGACATCGCCGAGGCCGTCGACGACCTCGACCAGGGCGTCCGAGAGATCAGCGACGCCACGGCCGAGCAGGCCTCCGCGGCCGTCGGCGTGTCCGAGACGATCGACGACCTCGCGGAGAACAGCGACCGAACCGCCGACCGCGCCGCCGAGGCCAACGCGGCCGCGAGCGAGCAGTCGGCCGCCGTCGACGCCGTCGTCGAGGAGTCGGAGGCGTTCCGCGAGCGCTCGGGCGACCTGATCGAGGTGCTCTCGCAGTTCGAACTCCGCGAGTCGCGCGGGACCGACCGCGTCGCCGCTGGGAGCGATCCGGACACGGCCGGGAGCGCGGGGTCCGCGCCGACGGCTGTGAGCGACGGGGGCGACCCGTTGGACGAGTCGGGGCGAACCGACGGGGGTGACCGCCGATGATCGCGGACGCGCTGACCCCCTCGATCGACGGCATCAGTTCGCTCGTGTACGGTGCCGGAACGCTCGGCATGGCGGTCGGGATCGTCGTCGTCTGGTGGCTGCTGCGCGACGAGACGCTCGATTCCGACGCCGGGCAGTTCCGCTACCTCCTCGTGATCCCCGCGTTCGCGACGCTGTCGTACGCGTCGATGACGTTGGGTATCGGCGTGTTCTCCGTGAACGGCTACGACGTCGAGGGGATGCGCTACCTCGACTGGCTCGTGACGACGCCGGTGCTCGTCGGCTACGTCGGCCACGTCGTCGACGTCGACCGATCGGTCGTGTACAGCGCCGTCGGCCTCGACGCGCTGATGATACTGACGGGCTTCGTCGCAACGACGACGACCGGGACGGTCCGATGGGCCGGGTTCGCGGTCTCGTCGCTGGCGTTCTTCCTCATGCTGTACATCATGTTCGTCCAGTATCCCAAGCGGGCGAACACGACGACGCCGGAGCGCAAGCGGCTGTTCCTCCGCCTGCGCAACCAGGTCGGAGTGCTCTGGCTGCTGTATCCGGTCATCTGGCTCGCGAGCCCGGTCGGATTCGGGCTGGTCTCGACGCTCGGCACCGCCATGCTCGTGACGTTCATGGACGTCGCCGCGAAGGTGCCGTACACGTGGGTCGTCCACGAACACCGCGGCATCTTCCGGAACGACCGCGTCGATGAGGTCGCCGCCGGATCGGACCCGGAGGCGACGGACGCGACGGACGCGCCGGTCGCGACCGCGGACTGACCGCGTCGTCGGACGCGGTTCCGTTACTTCTCGCGGGCCGTCCACTCGGCGTCCGAGAGCGTTCGCTGGACTGCCTCCTCGCCGACGGCCGACGCGAGTTCCTCGAACCCCTGGCGGACCGCGCGGTCGGAGGCGTTCGCGACCAGTCGCGAGACGATGAACTCCGGCGTGGACTTGCCGACGACGCCGAAGCGCGGCTGGTAATCGACGAGGAGTTCCAGGTCGTTCGTCAGCCCCTCCGCGAAGATCCCGTCGACCCGGGCGGCCGCCGGCAGCGGCGAGAGGTCCGCCGCGAGGTGGGTGACGTAGACGCCGACCGCGCCGCGGTCGACGGTCAGTTCCACGAGCCCGTTCAGGAGGTCCGCGGCCCGACCGGGCTCCGTGATCGCCTCGAACTCGTCGACGAGCATCAGGGTGCGGCCCTCGCCGACCAGCGGCGGGACGACCGACTTCAGCGTCGACTCCAGCACGCCGGCGTTGAACGATGCGTGCCGCCGGTGGAACACGACCGCGTCGAAGCGACCGATCTCGGCGGCCTCGGCGGGCACCGGCAGCCCCATCGACGCGAGCACGACCACCTGGCACAGCGTCTCCAACAGCGTCGTCTTCCCGCCGGAGTTCGCCCCGGTGAGCACGGAGACCCGGTCCCCGTCGGGCGCGGTGATGTCGAGCGAGTGGTCGCCGACGCCGTAGGTGACGGGCTGTACCTCCCCCGAGAGGAGGAGGTTGCGCGCGTCCGCGACGGCGACGCCGTCGCCGCCGAGGACCGGACGCGAGAGGCCGTGTGCCGCGGCGAATCGCCCCAGCGAGAGGAGGACGGCGATGTCGGCGACGGCGTCGACGACGCCAGCCACGTCCGCGCCGGCGGCCTCCACGTCGGCCTCCAGGTCCGCGCGCACGGCCTCGGCCCGTTCCTCGGCGTCCGCTTCCAGTTCGCCCGCGAGGGTGCGAAGCGTCGCGCCGACGAAGTCCGCCGAGTCGACGGCCTCGTCGGGGGCGGCCGATTGGACCCGCCCGCGATCGAGCCCCGTCTCGCCGGCGACGTACTCGACGACCGCCGACTGGAACGCGTCGGCGTCGCGCGCGCCGCGCTCGCGGACCGTCTCCACCACGTCGTACGCCGAGTCGGCGAGGTCGCGGGCGCTGTCGGCCCGCTCGCGCAGTCGGTCGAGGCGCTCGTCCGCGCCGGCGGCGACCCCCTCGCCCGAGAGGGCCGCGAGCGCGTCGGCCGCCTCGCGGAGGGCGTCCTCGTCGAGGCCGTCCAGCGCCGCGAAGGTGCCCCCGCGCAGGCCCGCCGCCCGGAGCGCGAGCGCGCACTCGACGGCCGCGCGGTCGGTGCCGCCGGCGTCGTCGTACTCGGCGAACGCCGACAGCACCGCCTCCCGGTCGGCGTCGTCGAGGCTGGCCCACGCGTCGCGCGCCTCGATCACGTCGTCGAGGCGGTCCTCGCGGCGCTCGTCGCTCGCGAGGGGAGTGAGCACGCGCACCCGGTCGGCCGCGTGGTCGGTCACGGCGTAGCCCGCCGCGAGGTCGAGCAGGTCGTCGTACACGTCGCGGGCGTCGGGCGTGCCGAAGAGGTCCATCGCGGCCTCGCCGTTCGCGCGGCGGAGCACGCGGGTCGCGCGCCCCCGCGGAACGCCGGCGTCGACGAGCGCGCGCACGTCGGCAGACTCGATGGCTGCGACGGCGGCCTCCTCGCCCAGTGAGTCGCGGAGCGTCTCGGCCGTCTTCGGGCCGACGCCCCAGTACCGTTCGAGTCGCACACGGGTCCGTGGGGACGGAGGGGTGTAGACGGTACCGGTCGGCGGTCAGAACGGAGTCGGCGGTCGAGACGGCGTCCGTGATCGGATCGGAGTCGGCTCGATCGGTGGAAAACCGGCGTCGGCGTCGGGGCTCAGACTCCGGACCCGGACCCGCCCTCGGCGCGGTCGCGGTACACCCGGAGCAGTTCCTCGAGGATCATCCCCGAGCGGTCGGTCGTCTCGTAGTTCTCGTCGATGAACTGCTCGGCCTCCGCGAAGTCGTTGCGCAGGCCGAGCCGTCGGACCGTGATCACGGCGTTGAGGAAGTCGCGGCCCCCGTCGGCCCCGATGAGTACGGGCTCCTCCTGGAGGTCGAGTTCGTCGCGGATCTCGCCGTAGTTGAACGTCTCGGGCTCCCAGTCGTCGTTGACGAGCGCGAGGACGTACTCGGCGGAGAAGCGGTAGAACTCGGACTTGCTCTCGAAGACGCCGTCCTCGACGAGCGCGTCAATCTCGTCGACGACTTCGTCCGGATACCGTACTGTGTCTTTCGCCATGTCCGAGGGACCCCTTTCGTTCGGGCCTTGTGACGAGTCATATAGAGTCTTTTGGTCAGCTGACAGTCCGGATGTCGAGAACGACTGCGACAGCCCGTCTATCACCAGAATATCCGATACGATACGAGGAAATGACATTCGATCGCGTTCACGGCGGCGTCGGGGACGATCGAGTTCGCGGCCCATCGAGATGGCCCGAGGGGAAACCGGGTACGATCGTGACATCGGCTGCGATCGGGACACCCGCTACGACCGGGACGCCGACCGCGTCCCTTCCGGCCGGAACCGGACGCTTGAGGTACCCCGTCGCCGAACGCGCCGGCGTGAAGCGACCGTCCCTGGACGCGGTTCGGGGGTTCGACCGCGCAGTCTACGTCGTCGCCGTCGGCCAGTTGATCAATGTCTTCGGCGGCGGGCTCGTCTATCCGTTCGCGACCGTCCACTTCCACCTGGAGGTGGGCATCGCGCTGTCGGTCGTCGGCCTCGGCCTCGGATCGAAGAGCGTCGCGACCGCCGGCGGCACCGCCGTCGGCGGCTTCCTCGCGGACGCCGTCGGGCGCAAGCCGGTGATGGTGGCCTCGATGGCGATGACGGCGGTCGCGCTGGCGGCGTTCGCGTTCGTCCCCGCGCTGGCGACGGCGGTGCCGCCGGGACTGGTCGCCGTCACGGGCGTCTCGGCGCTGGGCGTCGCGTTCGTCGGCGTCTGCGTCGTCTCGGGGCTCGTCCGCGGGCTGTACACCCCCGCGAGCCACGCGATGACCGCCGACCTCACCGACTCCGAGGATCGCGACCGGGGGTACGCCCTCCTGAAGGTGGCGAACAACGTCGGCTTCGGCGCGGGGTTCGTCGTCGGCGGGGTCCTCTACTCGCTTGCCTCGGTCGCCGTCTTCGTCGCCGACGGGGCCACCTCCGCGGTCGTCGCGCTCGTGATCCTGCTGTTCGTCCCGCGGGTCGACGCCGGCGGCGACGACGCCGACAGCGACGCGGACCGCGACCGCGACGCAGACCGCGACAGCGACGCGGACCGCGACCGCGACGCGGATCGGGACCGTGACGCAGACCGCGACCGCGGAGGTCACGACGCCGAACCGGGTGCGCTCGCGGCGTGGTGGGCGGCCGCGACCCGTCCGCGGGTGATCGCGCTGGCCGGCGTCAACGTCGGCTTCGCGGTGATGTACGCACAGATGCAGACGACCGTCCCCGTCGTCGCCAAGGAGGGACTCGGGCTCACGGCCGCCCAACTGGGCACGCTGTACGTCGTCAACCCCGTGACGATCGTCGCCCTCCAGATCCCGCTGGTGGACGCCGTGGGCGGCTGGCGGCGCACCCGCGGACTCGTTGCCTCGGCGTGCCTGTGGGGGCTGTCGATGCTCGCGGCGTGGGCGGCGGACCTCGCGTCGGTGTCCGAGACGGCCGGGCTGGCCGCGCCGACCGTGCTCCTCGGGGTCGCGATGGTCGGCGGACACCTGTTCCTCCGGACGGTCGGCGAGGTGCTCCACTCGCCGATCGCCTCGGCGCTGATGTCGGATCTCGGCACGACGGCCGAGCGCGGCACCCAGCTATCGATGCTCGAGGTCGCGAAGCGACTGGGGATCGGGCTCGGTTCCTTCGCCGGCGGGCTGTTCTTCGATTACGGCTACTCGGAGCTGTTGTGGCCGACGCTGGTGGCCGTCTGCGCTCTCGTCGCGGTCGCGCTGCTCGCGCTGGAGCGGTCGCTGTCGCCGCGGGAGAACGGGGCACACGCCGACGCGACAGCGGCCGGAGCCGACGGGTAGCCGGGTCGGAAGACCCGTCGGAGTCCCGCCCCCGTGGCCGTCAGTCCGTCGCCGCCGCGACCGCGAGGCGGCAGTCTGTCGACGAGACGGCGTTTCTTCCGTCGATCCGACGGGAATACCGACCGAAACGTTTTGGTCGTCTGTCTAATATTGCACGGACATGTCAGGCACGCTCCCGTCGGGCGCGGACGACGACGGCGACGCCGACGGGTCGCCGGCGGCCGACGGCGGGACCGCGGCGGGAGCCGTGGACGCCGCGCGACACGCCGACGCAGTCGACGCCGAGTCGGCCGACGGAGCCGAGCGGACGGACGCGGCCGACGCGACCGATCGCCCGGGCGACGCCGACCGATCGGCCGACGGCGACACGGGCGTCCGCGTCTGCTGGCTCGACGACGAGGACGCCGGCGACGTGATCGGCGCGCTCGGTCCGGAGACGGCGCGGGCGATCCTCTCGGCGGTCCACGAGGAGCCGCGAACCGCATCCGAACTCGCCGACTGCGCCGACACGTCCGTCCAGAACGTCCGCCACCACGTCTCGAAGCTGGAGGACGCCGAACTGGTCGCGGCCACGGACACCCGCTACTCCGTGAAGGGTCGCGAAATGACGGTGTACGGTCCGGCCGACGACCCCGTCGTAGTCGCGCTCGGCGACGACGGCGAGCGCTCCTCGCTGCTCGACTCCCTGCGGGGGCTGCTCGGCGCGGCCGCTGTGCTTGCGGGCGCGAGCCTGCTCGTCCAGTCGCTGTTCGGCGCGGGCGTGGCGACCACCTCGGGGCCGGCGACCGCTCCGCGGGTCGGCGACGCTGTGTCGACCACCGGCGGCGCGGCGCTGGGCACGCTCTCGCCGGGCGCGGCGTTCCTCGCGGGCGGCGTGCTCGTCCTCGTGACCGTGCTCGCGGCCGACCGACTCCGCGGGCGGTGAGACCGTGTCCCGGTCGCCCGCCGTCCTCGCGCTCGCCGTGATCGTCGCGGCCGCGGGCGTCGGTCTCGCCGGCGCGAGCGTGGCGGCCGTCGGCGGCGACACCGGGCTGGCGAGCGGCGCGGTCGCGCCCGCCCCGCTGGGTGACGACGGGATCGTCCCCCCGCCGACGGGCGGGATCGCCGACGCGGACGGCGTCGACGGGATCGAAGCCGTCGCCGACGACGCCGAGGAAGGAGACGGCGATCCGATCCGGGTCGGCGTGATCGGGAGCGGATTCGGCGGCGATCGCTCGGCGATCGACGGGCGAGTCGCCGGCCGATACGACGCCGGAGACGTCAGGTTCGGCCTCACGGCCGACGGCCACGACACGGCGGTCGCGAGCGTCGTCGCCGACCGCGCGGACGACGCCGCGTTGTACCTCGCGACCGTCGGCTACCGGCCGACGCCCGCGGAGTACGAGCGGGCCGTCGAGTGGCTCGTCGCCAATGACGCCGACGTGATCGTCGACGCCGGGAGCTACTACCCGCAAACCGCCGCCGGCCGCGACCGCATCGGCGACGCGGTCGAGCGCGCGGCCGACGCCGGCAGCGTCGTGGTCACCTCCGGCGGCAACACGGCGAATCGACACTGGCGCGGCGACGCCGACGAACCGGGCTGGCTGGCGTTCGACGACGACGGAACCCAGGGGAACCGCCTCGGCGACGGACCGGTGTCGGGGCGCGTCACCCTGCGACTCTACTGGGCCGGCGACGCGAACTACGACCTCTATCTCTACCGCGACACCCCGGGCGAAGACGACCCGGTCGTCGCGAAGTCGACCCGCGAGTCCGGCCGGGCGGAGGCGATCGACGCGGTCGTCCCTCGGGGTAACTACTACGTCGGGGTGTACGCCCGCGACGCCGACGCCGGCCCGGTCGACCTGTTCGCCGCCCGACACCGCCTCACACACGCCGCCGAGAACGCCAGCGGTCCGCTGGCGTCGACGCCCGAGGGCGTCATCTCGGTGGGCGCGGTCGCCGCCGACGGCGGGGTCGCCGACTACTCTCCGGCGGACACCGACGTTCGCGGTCCCGGAACGGTGCGCCTGGACGACGGCCGGCGACTGGAAGGCACCTCCGCGGCCGCGCCCGCGGTCGCGGGCGTCGCCGCCCGGATGGCCGCCGAGGCCGACGACGATCTCGCTCCCGGAGCGGTCGAGCGACTGCTCCGCACGACGGCGAACGACGGGCGCGTCGACCCGGCGGCGGCCGTCGCCGCCGCCGAGCGCGGCCGGTCGGCGAACGGCTCGCGGAACGAGACCGTCGATGTCGCCGGGCCGTAGTCCGAGGGTCGCCCCGCCGTATCCGGCGTCGTACCGGCCGGCGACCCGCCCGTCGAAACGGTTACGTCGCCGTCGCCCGGTGGTTCGCCCGTGCCGATAGGTCGGGAGGGGAGCGTCGCCGAGCGCGTCGAGGAGTACTGGGGCTGGGCGACGGCCGCCCTCTTCCTGCTCGTGACGGTCGACCTCCTGACGACGATGTACGCCGCTGCCGCGGTCGGATCGGCCGCGGAGGCGAACCCCCTGATCCGGTGGGCGCTCGGGCGACCGCTGTCGGTCCTCGTCGCCGTGAACCTCGGGGCGGTCGTGCTCGCGGCGCTCGTGTTTCGCGGGCTCATGGAGACGTACCGGCTGACGCCCGCGCGGGTCCGGCCGTACTACGCGCTCGTCATCGAGGCCTGGCTGGGCGCGCTCGTCGCCGTCGGCCTCGCCGTGTTCGCCAACAACCTCTCGGTGATCGTGCTCGGCGAGAGCCTCGTGTGACCGGCGTGGACGACTCCGATCGCGGCGAGCCTACCGGAGGTTCAAGTACGGGAACGGGACCATCGACGGACTGAAACCCGTGGCAACCGCCGACTACACCGTGACCGAGGCGACGGAGGACGCGTGGCGCGACGTGTTCGGGCACGACGAGCCGTATCCCGAACAGGCCGACGGCGTCGAGGCCGCCCGCGCCGTCGCCAGCGACGACGGCTATTTCGCACTCGAAGGTGCCTGTGGCACCGGGAAGACGATGCTGGCGCTGACGGCCGGCATCGACCTGGTTCGCGACCCCGACAGCGACTTCGAGCGCGTGCTCGTGCTCACGAGCGTCAAACAGCAACTGCGCCAGTTCGAGGCCGACCTCCGGACGATCAACGACGGACTGCCCGACGACTGGCGGCCCGTCTCCGGGCTGACGGTCGTGGGCAAGGCCGACGTCTGCCCGTACGCCCGCGAGAACCGTGGCGGCGTCGACACGACGAACGTGTACGACCGCTGTGAGGGGCTTCGCGAGCGCACCCGCGACCTCGTCGGCGACGGCGGGGAGACGACCGCCGGCGCGCTCGCCGAGCAGGCTCGACGGGCACAGACCGGCCTCGCGGACACCGGCGAGGACGGGGCGAACTATCTCGAAACGGCGGACGAGCCGACCCCCTATTTGCCGGAGATGCCGGAGCATGGAGGAAGCGCCACTCGGGAGGGTGTCGAGTACTGCCCGTTCTACGCGCAGTACCTCGACGACCTGCCCGAGGACGGCGACCCGGCGGAGGCGATCCCGTTCGACTTCGCCGACCGCGGCCTGATCGACGCCGAGGAGCTCGTGGGGCTGTCCGCGGGACACGGCACCTGCCCGCACTCGGTGATGGGCGCGCTCCTTCCGGAGGTCGAGGTCGTGATCGGGAACTACTACCACGCGTTCGACCCGACGACCGTCGGCGGCTTCACGGGCGCGCTCGTCGACGACGCCACCTTCGTCGTCTGCGACGAGGCGCACATGCTCGAGCCCCGCGTTCGCGACCTCGTCTCCGACGGCGTCGCCGACGCGAGCCTCCGCGACGCCGAGAACGAGCTGACGCGCGTGCTCCAGCCGGTGCAGTTCGAGGAGTCCGGTCGGCGCGTCGAGGGGACGACCGACGCGGATCTCGTGCGCGGCGAACTCGCGGACGCCGAGGTGAGCCTCGACGAGGTGAAACTGCTCGCCGAGTTCGTCCGCGACCTCCGCGAGGAACTCGACCGCCGCGTCGAGGGCTTTCTCGACGCCGAGCGCCGGGGCTGGCGCGACGACCCGACCGACCTCGACGACGAGGAGATCCCGCTTCGCGACCCGGAGGAGCCGGGCGTCGACGAGATCACCGAGTGGGCCAGGGACGCCGGCTACGGCGAAAAAGTGTGGGCGCGCGCCGAGCAGGTGGGCGCGGTCGTCGCCCGGATCCTCGACGAGGCCGAAGAGGAGGACGGCGAGGCGCAAAGCGGATCAGACCGACAGCGGGCCGCGCCCGGAGTCGGTCGGACGCTCAACGCCTGGTACCGCTGCGATCACGAGACGTACTTCCGGGAGTTGGAACTGACCCGAACCTGGGACGAGACGGAACCGCCCGACTCCTGGCGCAGACCGTACAACGCACGGCTCGCGCTGCACAACTGCGTGCCCGCCGACGCCATCGGCGAGCGTCTCGCAGACTTCGGCGGGGGCGTCCTCATGTCGGCGACGCTCGCCCCCCTGGACGTGTTCCGGGAGGTGACGGGACTCAACTACCTCGAGTCGGAGGGTCGCCCGGTCGAAGAGCGAACCTACGGCCTTGGGTTCCCCGAGGGGAACCGGGCGTCGTTCGCGGTCGACGCGCCGAAGTTCACCTTCGCCAACCGCGGCCAGCCGGGGGAGGACAACGAGACCCGCCGCGCGTACGTCGACGCCGCCGGCGAGGTCACCGCCGCGACCCCGGGGAACGTCCTCGTGGGAATGCCGAGCTACGGCGAGGCCGAGTGGATGGCCGGCGCGCTGGAGAGCGACCCCCGGGTCGACAAGCCGGTGCTGCTCGACGAGTCGAGCGACGACGCCGTCACGGAGTCGCTGAAGGCGGACTTCTTCGCCGGCGACGGGAAGGTGCTGGTGACGAGCATCCGGGGCACCCTCACCGAGGGCGTCGACTACGAGGGCGACCGCCTCGCGGCCGCGGTCGTCTGCGGCGTCCCCATCATCAACACGTCGTCGCCGCGGACCAGGGCGGTGAAGACCGCCTACGACCGCGAGTTCGGGAGCGGGTTCGAGACGGCGCTAACCGTTCCCGCAGTTCGGAAGGCTCGCCAGGCGATCGGGCGGGTGATCCGCGGCCCAGAGGAGGTCGGCGTCCGGTGTCTGGTCGACGCCCGGTACGCCCGCGAGTCGTGGAACGCGGTCCGGGAGTACCTCCCCGAGTACGAGCGCGAGGAGTTCCGCCCCGTGAGCCCGGACATGCTGCGGTTCGGACTCGAGCGGTTCTGGGAGGGTCACCGGTAGGTATCGAGGATCGCCGCCTCGCCCTCGCGCC
The DNA here is from genome assembly GCF_021431925.1 of Halobaculum sp. CBA1158. NCBI lineage: Archaea > Methanobacteriati > Methanobacteriota > Halobacteria > Halobacteriales > Haloferacaceae > Halobaculum > Halobaculum sp. CBA1158. Next base: position 2,144,603 of record NZ_CP090371.1, read on the forward strand.
GAGCTATCGGCGCGCGACCAGCACGAACGTCTCGCGGCGCGTCTCGGCGCGCTCGACGGCGAATCCGGCGTCCTCGAAGTCAGCGGCGGCGTCGCCGACGCGGAACCGCTCCTCGCGCGGCGGCCCGGCCTCGCCGGGCCCGGCGGCGGTCCAGTCGACCGTGACGACGCGGCCGCCGGGGCGGACGACGCGAGCGAGCTCCGCCAGCGCGTCGTCGCCGGCGTACTCGTGGTACGTCATCGTCGAGACGGCGGCGTCGAGCGCGTCCGCCGCGAGCGGGAGGTCCGCGACCTCCGCGGTCACGGCCTCGACGGTGGCCGGAAGTCCCTTTTCGCGGTACAGGTCGTGCATCTCCGCCTGCACGTCGACGGCGTAGCAGGTGCCGACGTGCGGGGCGATGACGTCGGTGTAGAAGCCGGTCCCCGAGCCCAGATCCGCGACGGCTGCGTCCTCCGGGACGCCTAGCGCCGCGAGCAGCTCCTCGCCCGAGCAGTAGCGGAATCGGTCGGGGTCCTCCAGCGCGTCCGCCCGGTCGACGTCGAACGTGTGAAATCCCATCGTCTCCCCCGAGACCCCGGAGCGGCTAAACACCCCGGGAGCATTTGCGGCCGGCGGCCGTGGCTCCGGTCGTGCACGTCCGCGACGCCGATCCCGAGGACGCCGAGGCCGTCGCCGCCGTCGCCCGCGAGTCGTGGCACGCCGCCTACGGCGGGGTCCTCTCGGCCGACGCCATCGACGCCACCGTCGACGAGTGGTACGACCCCGGGAGGCTCCGGCGACACATCGCGAGTGACGGGGCCTTCCTCGTCGCCGAGGCGGACGCGGGCGGCGACGGCGAGCGCGCGGTTTCGGGCGGCGACGGCGAGCGCACGGACGCGACCGCATCGGGGAGCGACGACCGACCGCTCGGGTTCGCCCACGCCCGCTACGCCGACGGCGTCGGCAACGTCGTCCTCCGACGCATCTACGTCCGGCCGGACGCGTGGGGCGAGGGCGTCGGCACGGCGCTGTTGCGTGCGGTCGCGGCGCGGTTCGGCGACGACCACGACCGGATCTCGGCGGTCGTCCTCGCGGACAACGAGGTGGGACGCTCCTTTTACGACTCGCTGGGGTTCGAAACGGTCGGCAGTCAGACCACCACCTTCGGCGGCGAGGAGCGCGAGGAGCGGATCGTCGCCGCGGATCTGGACGCGCTCGTCGGCGACGACCAGTAAAGGAGTCCGAGGAGTGCGGGGAACCCGAAAGGGACGAGGGATGAGGGCCGAGGGACGAACCGGGCTCGGGGCCCGAACTCCACCTGAGGGTTTAACTCCGATCGCGCGGGAGTGTCGGGTATGCCAGCCCGGATCCGTCGCCCGAGTGAGCGGACCTGCGAGCGATGCGGCCGCCACGAGCGCGTCGACGACGCCCTCGGCAGTTGGGTGGTCGACGACGAGGTCGGCGAGGTGTACTGCATTCACGAGTGGGACATCAACGGCTCGTTCGTCCCCTTCGAGGACGTCGATCGGGGCGGCGCAGACGCGTAGCTGTCCGGTCGGACACCGCGCTCAGTCCGTCTCGCTCGCCCGGTCGACGATCCCCGACAGCACCTCGATCGTGCCGTCCATGAACCCCGCCTCGACCGTCCGGTCGGCCGCCGACCTCGCCGTCTCGTCGGCGTTCGCGAGCGCGTAGCTCTCGCCGGCGACCTCGAACGTCGAGGCGTCGTTCATCGAGTCGCCGACGGCGACGAACTCCGCGGGGTCGACCCCGAGCGTCGCCGCGGCCGTCTCCAGCGCCGATCCCTTGCTCACGGTCGGGTCGGTCAGGTGGTAGGCGTACCCCGTGTCGAGGAACCGGAGGTCGAACTCGTCGGCGACCGCCCGGAGGAGCGTCTCGTCGGCCGTCCGACTGGCCGCTACTTCCGTCTCCCGCCAGCGGTTCACGGTGTCGGCCGCTCCCCAGCCGAGGTCGCCGCCGCGCTCGCGGAAGGCGTCGACCGCGCGGGCGATTCGGTCGGCGTCGCCCTCGATCGCGACCGTCTCGTCGACGCAGACGACGCCGCCGTTCTCGGCGACGACGCGCTCGGGAACGCCCGCGAAGTGACACAGCGCGACCGGGTACGGGAACGACTTCCCCGTCGCGAGCACGACCGGCGCGGGCCAGGCCGGAAGAACGTGAAACACCCGCGGGTCGACGGCGTGTTCGGGCGTGGTCAGCGTCCCGTCGATGTCGAGCGCGAGCGGCGGGAGGTCGGCGTCGGGGGGTACGTCCGGCATCGCCGGGGCGTCCGCGGTCATGTCGCGATAGACGACGCGACGAGAGAAAAAGGGACGGCGATCGGTCGGTCGGTGGGTTCAATCGATTCGGTCGGTCGATTCGGTCGGTCGATTCGGTCGACGGAGTGACCGACTCAGCGCATACCCGGCGGCGGGCCGTCGTCGCCGATGTCGTCGTCGTCGACGTCCACGTCGAGTCCCATCTCCTCGCGTCGCTCCCGGAGCGCGTCGATCTGTCGACGGTAGTAGAGGAGGCCGCCAACGGCGATCACGACGAAGACGGCGAAGACGCCGCCGAATATCTGCACGTCCTGCGGGAGGTAGAACTGGACGATCACCGAGTCGGTGTCGACCTCGTCCCAGCGGATGTGCTGGCGGCCCCGGTCGTCGATCGACGTGCTCGCCGGCGCGGGGGTGATGTCGCCGAACACCGGGAGCGACGTCCGTCGGTTCTGCGGGAGCACCAGCTCGTAGGAGCCGTTCACGTACGCCGGGAGCGCGAACCGCTTGGGGGTCGAGTCAGCCGAGAAGGCGATCCGGTCGCCCTCCACGTCGCCCTCGCCGGGGAGCTCGATGACGACCTCGTCGCGGGTCTGGTCGACGTCGCCGCGCTCGCGCAGTTGCGTGCCGTTGATCACGGTTCCGTTGGGGTAGCGGTACCGCACAGCACGAACGCCGAGGGGATTGGTCCCGCCGAGGCCGTCGCGCCGGAACAGTCGGATCTCGTCGCCGTCGACGGCGTACACCGCCGAGAACGTGGCGTCGTCGCGGACCGTGATGTGGGCGTTCAGGTCGTCGTCGACGCTCTCGTTCCAGGCGTACGCGCCGTCGGGCGGCTCGGCGTCGAGCCGCTGGTCGGGGACGGAGCCGCCGGTGAGCAGGCCGAGACACCCCGACAGCGCGAGCATCCCGACCACCGCCGCGAGCGCGAGGAGTCGTCGCCGTCGCGTCATGGGCTACTGTGGGATGACCGCCTTCAGTTCCGCGGGGAGATAGCCGCCGATGGACGCGAGCAGTCCGGGCGCGTCGGTGTTCTCCCGGCAGATGACGCTCTGTTCGAGCAGACCCAGGCGTTCGACGGTGACGATGTCGTTCGCGTGGCCCGCGCGGTTGACCGTCGCGCGCACCTCCGCACGGGTGGCGGAGTTGACGTTCACGCGGCCCTGGCCGCGCGTCCAGCCGTACAGCCGGTCGCGCTCGTCGTCGGCGAGTTCGTGGCCCTCCTCCTCGTCGTACACGAACCGCATGGGAAGGTGCTGGACGATCCCGAAGCGGTCGCGGATCTGCTCGGGCGAGCCGGTCCCGAGCCCGAGCCCGTCGGCGGGGATCCGGATCTCGGTGCCGGCGTCGAGGACGAACCCGTCCTCGTCCCACCCCTCCAGGGTGCCGACGTACGTCTCGCCGTCGGTGAAGTGGTCGGTCACCTCGCCCCACTGCTCGCGGAGGACGTTGCGCGCGACCGTCTCGTCGTCGCCGGAGACGGTGACGGACACGAAGTCGTCCCTGCGCACGCCCACGTCGTACTCCACGTCGAGATCGCCGATCGCGTTGGCGACGAGGGAGGTCATGCCGTCGAGCGCCCGGTCGCGGGCGTCGCCGCCGATGTAGCACTTGGTCGCGATGACGACCATCTACGCTTCCGCCTCGACTTCCTCACGCTCGACGTTGAGCTCGTCGTGGAGCTGGTCGATACGCCACTCCATCGCCTCGACGAGCCGGGAGTTCTCCATCGACTCCAGGGGCGACCCGCACTCGGGACACTCGAAGCCGAACTCCATCGCCTCCTCGAACTCGAAGCGGATGGAGTCCACCTCACAGAGGTAGAACTGGTGGTCGGACTCGTACGCGCGACGCTTCTCCAGCCCCTCGAGCAGGCGGTGCATCTCCTCTTTCAGGTTCTCCGGGATGTTCTCGTAGTGGAACGTCCACAGGTACGTGAGCCACCCCGAGTCCTCGTCGCGGACGCGGCGATACGAGGCCAGATCGTTCTCATAGAGGATGAACAGCGCCCGGCGAACGTCGTTGAGCTCCAGCCCCATCTCCTCGGCGAGCTCCTCGTCGGTGACCTCGCCGTCGGGCGGGGCCGCCGCGACGGGCATCCCCGTCGGGCCGACGAGCTCGTGGAGGTACTTCTGGATAACAGGGTCTTCCAGGAGGTCCTCAAAAGCCATTTGTCGAGTATGGGGGAGGATATCGGTTAAAGTCACCGACTCGCCCGGGTCGGCTCCCGGCCTCGACGACCGGACGATGCCGCCCGAGGCGACCCGCCCTGAGGAGGACACGACGGCGAGGCGCGACGCCGTGCACACACAGTTATCTCGTCGCCGTCCGACACGGGTACCCACATGGGCGCGACCGTCCCGACCGTGCCGAAGGAGGCCCTCGCGGCGGACGGCTGGCGCGAGCGCGAGCGACGCGAGACGACGGCCTTCGACGCGAAGGTCGTCACCGTCGAGGCCGCGACCGTCGTCTACGAGGACGTCGACCTCCGCGAGCGCGTCCGCGAGGCGACCGGCCTCGACCGACTCTGGCGCTTTTTCGTCGCCAGTCGGCTCACGCTCTCGCCGGCGACGCCCCCGTCGCGTGCGCTCACGTCGCTGGTCGCCGACCGGGCGCAGGCCGGATTCGCGGACACGCTCGAGGAGCGCGGCTTCGAGGGAGTTCGTCGAAGCGATCCGGCGGAAGAGGCGGGGACGACGGGAGCGGCAGACGCCCTCGGCGACGACTCGCGGGTGGCGAGCTACGACGCGCTGTGTCGCCTCGGCGAGGTGAGCGTCCGCGCCCGCGGGTGGGCGGCGGTCCGACCCGCGGGCGACGCGTACCTCCTCGTCGGCGGCGCGTACCCGACGACCGTCAGAGACGCCCCCGCCGACCCCGGAGTCGGGTCCGCGATCGGGGAGCTACTCGACCCCGACCGCTTTCGAGGGGAGCTGTTCGAGTTGATGCGCGCGACGGACGGGTGACCGACGGCGACTACCGGAGCCGTTTCAGCGCCGCCCGAACGACGCCCCGGAGGTCGAGTCGTGCGGGCGACGCTCCCAGGACGCGAGCGAGGGGGCCCGCCGGCGACCCCGGGTCGATCCGGGCGACCTCGACGCCGTCGACGTGGATCCCGACGGGCACGGTCGTCAACGGGTCGCGGTGCCCGTCGGGCCACAGCGCGCGGATTCCCGTCCGAACGTCGTCGAGTCGCCGCAGCGTCGCCGGCCGGTCGACGGACACCTCGATCCGTCCGTCGGCACTTCGCAGGCGAACGGGCGCGCCGTCGACCGAGAGGTTCAGGTCGGCCTCGACGCGGAGCTCCCCGACGGTGACCGGCTCGACGGCGGCGTCGCTCACGCGGCCGTCACTCCTCGCCCCCGCGTTCGCTTGAGGTGATACTGATCGTACCGTTCAGCCGCCAGCGGGCGTGATCGGCGTCCTCACCGGCGCGGCTGGGCACGTCGACCTCCATGTCGTCGAAGGTGTAGCTGATCTCCGCGCCGCGACCGGTGAGCCGTTCGTAGAGGGCGATCCCCAGATCCGGCCAGGTCGTCGTTTCCGCCGTCCGAGAACCCTCGATGTCGTCGGCGCTCATTTCACTCGAAGCGAGAGCGCGGACCGACTTATCGGTGTCCCCGATCGATCCCGGTCCACGGTCCGTCCGCGTTCCGACGGTCCGCCCGTATCTCGATCAGTCGGTACCTCGATCAGCCGGCGTCCCGATCAGCCGGCGTCCGCGAGCGCCGCGCGGCCGATCGCGAGCAGGTCGGCGGGGGGTGCCGACTCGAGCCGGTCGTCGCCGGGCACGAGCCGGTGGCGGGGTCTGCCGACGCCGACCGGTTCGCGCTCGGTGTCGACGAGGCCCGCGTCGATCAGCCGGGATTTCGCCCGGGCGATCTCGGTCCGGCTGGACAACCCGACCTCCTCGGTCCACTCGCCCAACTCCATCGTCAGGAGACGATGGCGCGCCGCCACGAGCGTGCACGTCGCGACCGGACCCACGACGGCGTCACGGGGGAGCGCGTCGGCGGCATCGAGCACCGCCGCGAGCGTCTCGACGGCCTCGGGCCACCGGTCGCGAAACGTCGAAAGCAGCGTCGACCGGGCTGGCGTCCCGACCTCGAACACCTGCGCCTCCCGCCACCGTCGGTCGTAGGCGGCGGCGATGGCGTCGCGCGTCGCGCCGTCGGCGTCGCCGACGGCCGTGAGGGACGCCGGGTCCGGAACGCTCGACCCGTCGGAGTCGTCGTTCGGTGACGGGAACGAAACGTTCGCCCAGACCGCGTCGTCTCCGATCGTGAGACTGGCGTCGAGTTCGGTCTCGGTCCTGATCGCGAGGCGGCCGTCGGCGACGGCGTCGGCCGCGTCCGTCGCCGTCAGGAAGTCGGTAACCGCCTCGGCCGCATCGTCGGGAGAACACAGCAGCCGAACTCGGTCGGTCGCGTCGTCACGAGCGGCGTCGCTGGCGGCGTCGCCACCGCCGGTGGAACGGTCGGCGAGCCGGCCGACGACAGCGCGCGCGAGCGTCGGGCCGGGCGCGACGACCAGCGCGTCGCCGGCGACCGCGCGCTCGGCCGCCGTCACGGGGGATCGTGTACTCACGGAGGAACGTGCGCGACACCCCGACTTTAGTTTTCAGATATCGATCGTTGGTTTTCACTCGACGACGCGTGCGAACAGGAGGTACCCCGTGTGCCCGACGCCCGCGGTGCTCGGTCGCGTGCCGCGGTCGTCGACGGTGAGTTCGCGCTGGATCGTCTCGAGCGTCTCCACCTCGCCCAGTCCGACCTCCCGGGCGGCGAGTTCCGTCTCGCGGGCGTCCTCGACGAACGGCGTGTATACGGCGACGTACCCGCCCGGCACCAACAGGTCGGGCGCGCGCTCGACGGCCGCCGCGGCGTCGGCGGTGTCCAGCGTGAGCAGGTCGAACGACTCCTCCTCGGCGAGGTCGTCGAGGTGCTCGGTGAGGTCGCCGGCGCGGACGTCGACGCGGTCGCTCACGCCGCCCAGCGCCATGTTCTCGCGAGCGTTCTCGGCGAACTCGGGGTCGATCTCGTAGGTGGTCACGTCGGCACCGAGGCGACCGAGGTATCCCGAGAGCACCCCGGTTCCGGTGCCGGCATCGAGCACGCGGTCGCCGGCCTGCGCGCCGGTGTGGCCGATCACGAGTCCGATGTCGCGGGGCATCATCGGCGCGCCGGTGCGCTCGAAGTGATTGAACAGGTCGGGCCCGCGCAGGCGACGCACGTGGAACTCCTCACCGAGGTGCGTCTCCAGCACGTCGCCGTGGGCGGCGTCCTCCGGAACGTCGAGCACCCCCAAGTCCGTCTGGAGTTCCTCGCCGGGCGCGCGGAGGTACTCCCGGTCCGAGTCGACGTGAACGAGAAGGTACGAACTCACTCCAGCCGGGAGATGGCCGCCGCGAGGTCGCCGTCCTCGGCTTCGAGTGCCTCTCGCGCGTCGCCCTCGCTCACGCCGGCGCGGGTCGCGACCAACTGCACGTCGTCGTCCGGGACGCCGTCGTCGTCGCCGGCGGCATCGTCGCTCCCGCCGGCGTCGCCAGCGGACGCGTCCGCGTCGTCGCCCTCGCCGAGCGCTCGCGTCGTCGGCTCCCCGACGATCTGATACGTCTCCTGGCCCTGGGCGTCCATGCGCGTGACCTGCGCGCCGTCGAACACGAGCTCCTCGTCGTCCGTGCGGATGACGACCTCCTCGGCGTCGATCTCGGTCACGTCGATTCCCATCTGCTTCATCATCTGCTGCATCTTGCGCGGGTTCATCCCGCCGCCTCCGAACATACCCGAGGCGTCGCTCGCGGCGAGCAAAAGCGTGGCGAACGGCGTCTCGACCCGGTCGGGCCGCGTCGCCGCGATCCCGGCGTTTCATCACGCCGCCGGCCCTCCGAGTCGGCGTGTATCTCTCCCATCAGACCTGGCCGGAACTCGGCGAGTACGTCGCCGAGGAGTCGCTGGCGGTCGTCCCGCTCGGGTCGACCGAACAGCACGGCCCGCACCTGCCGCTGGCGACGGACCACCTCATCGCCGAGGCGCTCGCGCGCGAGGCGACCGACCGAACCGGATTCCTCTGTACGCCCCCCGTCAGGATCGCCGTCTCCGAACATCACCGGCAGTTCCACGGCACGATGTGGGTCGACTCCGGGGTCTTTCGCGACTACGTCGAGAGCCTCTCGCGCAACCTCGCGTACCACGGCGTCGACCGGATCGTGTACGTGAACGCCCACGGCGGCAACGCTCAACACCTCCGCGAGGTGGGTCGTCGCCTCCGACGCGACGAGACGGCGTACGCCATCGAGTGGATGTGGGACGAGTCCGTCCCGGATCTCGTCTCGGAGCTCTTCGAGCACAACGGCCCTCACGGCGGCCCGAAGGAGACGGCGATGGTTATGCACATCGCAGAGGTGCTCGTGCGGACCGACCGGTTGGAGTCGGCCCGAGACGGCGGCGTCGTCGACCTCGCGGACGCCGATCCTCGGGCGTACGGAGCACGGACCTTCTACGACTCCGCTGACAACTCCGAAAACGGCGTCTTCGGCGACCAAACGGACGCCACGCCCGAGGCGGGCGCGGAGCTGTTCGAGGCGGCCACCGATCAGCTCGTCCACCTGTTGGAGTGGCTCGACGACCAGCCGTTCGCGGACCTCATGCCCGAGTCGCACGTCGACCCGCAGCCGGGCAGCCGGCGATGAGCGACCGCGACGGCGGCGACTTGGCGGCGGCGCTCGCGGCGGCACACGCGAACGCGTCGGCGGTCGACCCCGCGGCGCTCGGCGGGTCCGGCCCGCCGGCGACGCTCGCCGAGGGGTACCGCGTGCAGACACGGCTCGTCGACCGCCTCGCCGCCGACCGCGGCAACCCGGTCGGATACAAGATCGGGTTCACAAACGAGCGCGTTCGTGCGGATCTCGCGGTCGGCGAACCGGGATACGGCCGTCTGCTCGGGGGAACGGTCCGCGACGCGACCGCCGTCGACGGCCCCGTCTCGGTCGCCTCCGAGGAGTTCGTCGGCCTCCGGATCGAACCGGAGATCGCGTTCCGACTCGGCGGTGACCTCCCGTCGGACGCCGACCGCGACCGCGCCCGCGACGCGGTCGCGACGGTTCACCCCGCGATCGAGTTGGTCGACAGCCGAACCGGGTGGGAGTTCGACGCGCCGCTGGCGGTCGCGGACAACTGCCTCGACGCGGGACTCGTCCTCGGCGACGGAACCGACCCCGACGGGCTACCGCTGGGCGAGGAGTCGGTGACGCTCCGGATCGACGGCGAGCGAGTCGACTCGGGCGTCGGTGCCGACGTACTCGGCCATCCACTTGCGGCGCTGGCGTGGCTGGCGGACGCCGTCGACGGGCTCCCGGCGGGCGCGCTCGTCTCCACCGGATCGCTGACAGCGCCGCGGTCGGTCGCCCCGGGGGAGACGGCGACCGCGACGTTCGCGTCGCTCGGGCGCGTCGGACTGCGCGTCCGGTAGTGGCGAACAGGCGACCCCGCTCTCGGCGTCGCGTCCGGCGTGTGCCGGGCGCTTGCTGCGGTCTCCTCGGTCGACCGCGCGCGCCGTCGGGTCGCACACCCGCGTCCCGGCGCGCCGTCGTCGTCAGTACACACCGCGGGTGGTCCCGCCTTCGGGTATAAACTCTCGTCTCGTGTGACTCACTCGACGCGACTCACTCGACGCGCGTGCTCACCGCCAGCCCGGAGCCGACGGGCAGCACCGCCGTCTCGAACGCGTCGTCGTCGCGAACGGTGTCGAGGTAGTCGGCGATACCCCGGGTCTGATCGTTCGCCGTCGCCAGCGCGGCCCCGGGGTTCTCGGCGTCCTCGGCCGTGTCGTCGCCGGCGGCGACGCCCTCGGCGTGCGCCAGCAGCGCGTCGAAGTCGATCGGCCCTCGCATGACGTTGTCCGCGGCGACGACGCCGCCGGGCGAGAGTTTGTCGCGGACGGCGCGAAAGGCGTCGGCGTAGCGCTCCTTCTGGTGGTCGATCAGGACGGCGTCGAACGGCCCGTCGTAGCGGTCGATCGTCTCCATGGCGTCGCCGTCCTCGAAGACGCACCGGTCCGCCAGCCCCGCTTCGGTCATGAACTCCCGGCCCTGGTCGAGTTCGTCGGCGTCGAACTCGGTGAGGATCACGCGGTCCGCGCCGCCGCGGAGGAACCACGACGCGGAGTAGCCGAACCCCGATCCGAACTCGAAGACGGTGTCGGCGTCGGTGAGTCGCGCGAGCAGTCGGAGCACGGCTCCCGATTCGGGGCCGATGTTCGGGAAGTCGTGGTCGGCGGCGAACGCGGCCATCCGTTCTTGTACCTCGATGTGTCCGGGTCCGGACGCGCGGACGAATCGGGAGACATCCTCGGGGAGCACCATGCCGACAGGTGGTGTTGCCGACACGGTATGTCTTCGGGAGGGCCGATCCAGTTTCTCGTCAGGGCCTCCGTGGGTTGGTCTTGTTCACGTGACCCGGTCTCGTACCTTGAAACAGGAGATCGACCGGACTAGCCGTGAACGGGACGAGCCCGCGCGTTACCACGCCGGAGAAGGCCGCGATCGTCACGAGCGACTCGCTCGCGTCGAACGGCGCGAACAGCAGCACGATCACGGACACCGGGAGGAGCCACACGAACATGTGCCGACGGACGGACTGACCGTTCAACGGGTCCGATATCATGACCAGGAGTCCAGTTAGCGGTGTCCACACGCCGGCGTTGGAGACGAACCCCGCGCCGCCGAACAGGGTCGCCACGCCCGCCGGGACAAGGCCGATCGCCGCCCCGAGGAGGAAGAACCCGAACAGGAACGCGCTCGATCCGAGCCGCCAGATCACGATCGCAGGGCCGATCAGCACGGCCGGGAGAAAGAGACTGGAGCCGTACGCGTACGTCTGTGTGATCGCGAGAGCGACGATACCGATGACGACGACATCGATCACCGATCGCGTCGGTGCGGCCGCGAACAGGCGTGGCAACGTCCCAACGAACGCCGCCGCCGCAGCCACGAGCATGACGCCGGCACCGGACCGGATCGCAGGCTGTTCGATCAGGGGAAACAGGACGGCCATGAACGCCGCGACGACGGCGAACAGGACGAACGTCTGAACCGTGACCCGGAGCGGCGGAACGGCGTCGTCGGGAGGAAGCGGATACGTCCGGTACAGCGCGATGGCGAAGACGACGAGCGGAACGACGAGGATCGTCCCCAGGAGCGACGTGTCGTCGAACACGGCCGAGACGGTCGCAGCCGGGGGCGTCCCCGGCAGTCCCGTCGCGACGAGCGCCGCCACGGCGATCGCGACGAATCCGAGGACACGCCCGTACGCCCTCGCCAGTTGGCCGGCGATCCGTTTCCACCCGGGCTGTCTCGAATACATGGTTATCTGAACGCCGGTGGGTGCTGGAACAGGGTGGCAACGAACGCCGCGATCCCGGCCATGACGACCGTCGATACGCCGTGGATCTCCCCCGTCGCGTGGCGACGCTCCTCGAATCCGGCCATGAGCGTCGACTTCCGTTCGCCGCTTCGTTCGCTTGCCCGTGAGAGGGGATCGGTCGTCGCACGGACGCTGTCACGGAACGACGCGATCGGATCGGCGTACGAGACGAGGGTGTCGAGGAGGTCGTCGAATCCGGACTCGACCGTGTCGACGACCTCGACCAGGTCCTCCTCGGGCACTCCGGAGGGTGCCTCCTCGATGAGCGCCTCGATCCCGCCGGCAACCACGTCGATCGCCTCCCGTGTTCGATCCCTCGCCTCGATGATCTCCCCGTAGATCGCTCCCGTCTCGCGTGCGAGTGAGTTGGTCGTCGTCGTCTCCTCCCGGAGCCGACGGGAGAACGACTCCGAAAAGTAGTCGTCCGGCCGTTCGGAGAACGGACCGACTGGACTGAGCAACGACGCCAGCGACGTGAGCGCGTCGATGGCCGCCTCCGCCGCCTCCGTCCACGGTTCGACTCGCTCGTGCACCGCCTCGATCAGTTCGTACGCTCGCTGGACGTTGGGATACGCTCGCGTCAGGAGTTGCCACGCGTCGACGCTCGCGTCTCCGCTTCCGATCCGAAGCGATCGGAGTCGCTCGCGGACGTCGAGGACGGTCTCCAGCGCGGCCTCGACCCGCACGAACACCTCGGCAGTCTCGGCGGTCCGGTCCCGAAATGCGGCGAGGTCTTCGGAGATGTCCGGAGAAAGTTCCGTTTCGACGCCGACGCGCCAGGCTCGACGGTGGATGTACGGCTCGACGGACTCGGCGTCGCGGATCTTCCCGTCCGGGCCGTACAGTTCGATCCCGGCGAGGCCGGTCAGCCCCGTTTCGCTCTCGATCCGATAGATGCTCGCGGTCGTCCCGTCGTGAGTCACGTCGGCGACGTGAACGGGCGAGCGATCGAGGAACTGCTGCTGTGGGGGGTACGCCGGCGTGCTCGACTCGGCGGGCGTGGTCGGTGTCGACCCGCCGTCCTGACTGGCGACCGCCGGGGTGGCAGCTAACGCCCCCACGGCGATGACACCGGTCGTCGTCACGACTCCCCGACGTGTCGTTGCTGGCGGGGAGTTGCCGGCCGCGGAGGGACTGTCCTCGAGAGGCCGGCCTCGGTTACCCTCGCCCTTCGATCCTGTCATTCCGGATCACGTCGACTCGGGTCTGCTCGTCGAGTGTTCGGCACTTGAACGTATCGGGCGAACCGGACGGCGCGGTTACGTCGAGGGACCGACCAAGTATCCACCCAACACGAGCAGGACGAAGCCGATCACGGCGGCGGCGGTGTAGAACGTTCCCGCGTCGCGTCCGGCGGTCCGGACCTTGTTCTGTTCGAGCGCCGACCGGACCTTGCTCCCGGCGACCTCGACGAGCCCGGTCATCACGACCCACAGCGCGAGCATCGTGAGCACGACGTGCCCGCGCGGCGGCGTGAACAGCCCTTCGGCACCGTACACCGTCGCGGCCATGTGGCCGCCGGTGGCGAGGAACACGAGCGCGCCGACCCGCGTGATCGTCGAGACGCCCGAGACGACGCCGCCGAGGAGTTCGGAGCTCACGTCGCCGGCTTTCGCGAGCGGGATCACCTTCCAGGCGGTGAGGACGACCGCGCCGACCCAGAGGCCGGCAAACAGCGTGTGAAAGACGTACGCCGCGGTGAGCGCGGCCTGCATCGGAGCGACTTGCATGGACAGTTCCAGCGGCGGGACCCACATAAATCCCGACACGACGCGGCGTCGCCGCCGCGGCGACGCCGGGTGCGGTGCCGTCCGCCCCGCGGTCGGGGTCGCCTCCAGTCCGCTTAAGCCCGGGGCGCGAGATGTATCGGTCATGTTCGACCCGGACGATCTCGAAGCGATCCGCGAGGGGAAGCGGGAGTGGGAGGAGGAGACCCTCTCCCCGACCCTCGACCGGTTCGGGGAGCGCGAGGAGGAGTTCAGGACCGACACCGGGGGACAGGAGGTAAAGCGGCTGTACACGCCCGACGACGTGTCCGACCTCGAGTACGAGGAGGACGTGGGCTTCCCCGGCGAGGAGCCGTACACCCGCGGCGTCTACCCGACGATGCACCGCGGCCGGCTGTGGACCATGCGGCAGTACGCCGGGATGGGCACCGCCGCCGAGACGAACGAGCGGTTCCAGTACCTCATCGATCAGGGCTCCTCCGGGCTGTCGATGGCGTTCGATCTCCCGACGCAGATGGGCTACGACTCCGACGCCAAGATGGCCGCCGGCGAGGTCGGGAAGTCCGGCGTCGCCATCGACTCGCTGGAGGACTTCGAGCGCGTGTTCGACGACATCCCGCTGGACGAGGTCTCCACGTCGATGACGATCAACGCGCCGGCCGCGGTCCTGCTGGCGATGTACGTCGCCGTCGGGGACCGACAGGGCGTCGACCGCGAGGAGTTGCGCGGCACCATCCAGAACGACATCATGAAGGAGTACATCGCGCGCAACCTCTACATCTACCCCCCCGAAGAGTCCATGCGGCTGATCACCGACATCTTCGCCTTCTGCGCCGAGGAGACGCCGAACTTCAACACCATCTCCATCTCGGGGTACCACATCCGCGAGGCCGGCTCGACCGCGGCCCAGGAGATCGCGTTCACGCTCGGCAACGGCATCGAGTACGTGCAGGCGGCCGTCGACGCCGGCCTCGACGTGGACGAGTTCGCGCCGCAGCTGTCCTTCTTCTTCAACGCCCACAACAACATCCTTGAGGAGGTCGCGAAGTTCCGCGCGGCCCGCCGGATGTGGGCGACGATCATGGAAGAGCGCTTCGGCGCGGAGAACCCCAAGTCGAAGCAGCTGAAGTTCCACACCCAGACCGCCGGCTCGACGCTGACGGCCCAACAGATCGAGAACAACGTCGTCCGCGTCGGCTACCAGGCGCTGGCGGCCGTCCTCGGCGGCACCCAGTCGCTCCACACGAACGGGAAAGACGAGGCGCTGTCGCTGCCGACCGAGGAGTCCGTCCGCACCGCTCTCCGGACCCAGCAGATCCTCGCGCACGAGTCGGGCGCGGCCGACACCATCGATCCCCTCGCCGGGAGCTACTACGTCGAGAGTCTCACCGACGGCATCGAGGAGGACGCCTTCGAGATCCTCGAGGAGGTCGACCGTCGCGGCGGAATGCTCGACGCCGTCGACAGCCAGTGGGTCCAGCGCCAGATCCAGGACACCGCGTTCGAGCGTCAGCGCGAGATCGAGGAGGGCGAACGGATCATCGTCGGCGTCAACGAGTTCGAGGTCGAGGAGGAGGAGAAACACGTCGACCTCGAGGACGTCTCCGAGGAGGAGGAGCAGGCCCAGATCGACCGCGTCGATGCGGTTCGCGACGACCGCGACGACGAGGCCGTCGAGGACGCGCTCGCCTCGCTGCGCGACGCCTGTCGCGGCGACGCGAACGTGATGCCCCCGATCATCGACGCCGTGAAGGCGTACGCCACGGTCGGCGAGATCTGCGACGTGATGCGCGAGGAGTTCGGCGAGTACAAGCCGGGGCAGTAGGTCGGAGACGCCGACGGCGACGACGGTACCGCCGACCGCGACGGCGACGACGCCGCTCGGTCCGGTCGCCCCCGGTCAGTATCCGCCTCTGACCAGCGTGTACAGCCCGTAGATGATGATGCCGACGCCGACGAGGCCCGCGGCGATCCGACCGTTCCAGAGGACGCTCTCCATCGTCGGGCCGATCGCCGAGTCGAACACGGTAACGAGCAGCGCCTGTACGGCGGCCCCGCCGAACCAGACGACGAACCCGAGCAGGCAGATTCCCACGGACGCGAGCCGACTCCCGCCGTCGTCGGTGTCAGCGCTCTCGTCCGTCTTGGTCGTCGCGTCCGCAGTATCCGTCTCCGTCGCCTTCCCCGTCTCCGTCGCCTTCCCCGTCTCCGTCGCCTTCCCCGTCCCGGCGGCTCCGGTAGCCGTACCCGGACCGCTGCCGGTCGCTGTATCGGACGACCACGGATTCGACGTGTCCGTCCCGGTCTCGGCCGCGGCGGCGTCCGCCACCGGGGCGTCGCCCGCGGCGGTATCGCCGACGGCAGCGCCGCCGTCGTCCGTGCTCACGACGGAGTCCATCGCTGCGGTGCCCGCGCCGTTCGCGGTGTCTGCGGTGCCTGCGGTGTCGGCGGTGTCCGCGGCATCCACCGTATCGGCGGTATCTGCGGTGTCGGCGGTGTCGGCGGTCTCCGCGTCGACACCGGCCTCGGATTCGGAGACGCGGATCTCCGCGTCGCTGCCGGCGAGGTACACGACGATGTCGCCGTCGACCGAGGCGGCTCCCTCGAACGATCGGAGCGCGCTCTCGCCGCCGTCGGGGACGACGCCGACCTCGAAGGACTCCTCCGCCGGGAGATCGGTCCACTCCGCGTGCTCGCCGCCCTCGAGGCGGACGTCCTCGCGGAACAGGGCCTCGCCGCCGCTTCGACAGCCGATGCGTGCCTCGACGGGCGAGCGGGTGTGATTTCGGGCGACGAGCGCCGTCTCCTCCGGCTCGTCGTCCACGAGCCAGGCGGGATCCGTATCCTCGCCGGCTCCCTCCTCGACGCCGACGCTTCCGCCCGGATTCGTGTTCGTATTCGTATCCGTATCCGCATTCGAATTCGGATTCGTCTCCGTGTCCGCGTCCGGGGCCACACCGTCGCCCGCTGCCGGCCCGGCCGAGGTCGTCGATCCCGCGGAGGCGGCGACCGGCTCGCGGTCGGCGGGCGAGCTATCGGCCGCCGTCGCGGCGGGCGGACTCCCCTGCCCCCCGGCGTCGGTGTGCGCCGCGATCAGTCGCGCGAGCGCCTCGTGGCGCTCGCGGTCGCTGCCGCGGTTTCGCCACCCCTCCCCGAGCTGGACGAGCAGCGACCCGTCGACCGTCGTCGCCGCGACCCGGACGGCGTACCGGTCGTCGCCGCCGGCGTCGCCGTCCCACGAGACGGCGTCGACGGCGACCACGGCCTCCGGAGACACCTCGACGGTGGCCTCGCGCCCCAGCGCCGCCTCGCGGTCGAACTCCTGGAAGTCGCGCACGCCGCCCAGGAAGCGCCTGACCGTCGATCCCGCGTGGTCGTCGACGCGGGCGACGACGCCCTCGCGGGACGCCGCGTCGCCGGCCCCGCAGGTCAGTCGGTCCTCGTCGAGGAAGATCCGCCCCTCGGTGCAGGCGTCCGCGCTGACGGGCGCGTCGGGGTCGTCGGTGACCGCGAAGTACCCCGGTGCCTCGATCGCCGTCATAGGGCGCTCACCACCGCGAGCACGAACAGGATGAACGGCGACAGCAGGAGGAGCAAGAAGACCCAGTTCATCGACCCGTCGATGGCGTCGCGGTCGGCGCGCAGTCGCTCGACGTTGTTGACGTTGGCCGTCCATACGAGACCCACGGCGTCACCGACGACCGGAATGACGCCCACGATGCCCTCGATGAGCACGATGAGCGACATCCACGCAAGCGTCGTCGTCGACGCCCCGATCCGCATCCCGTGGTAGATGATCGTCGCCGACAGCACCAGCGCCCCGCTGTCGCCCGCCCCCGGAAGGAAGCCGATGATCGACGCGACGCCGACGCGAACGTCCGTGAACGGCAGTCTGAACTCCTCGTCGAGCCACTCCGCGCGGCGCTCCAACATGTCGAGTTTCGCGCCGATCGCCTGAGCGTGCTCGAACTCCGCCCGTGCGGCCGCAGCCTCCACCTGTTCCCCGCTCGGGTCGGCGATGACTGACATGTCCGCAGAGCGTGACTCCCACGTCATAAAACCGATCGTGTCCACGTAGTGAACTGTCAGGCGAGCGGCGTCGAGTCGTCAGGCGACGGCCGCGGAGCAGACGGCTGCGACGCGCCGCCCCGGGCTCGACGACCGAGTCGATCGAATTCGCCGACGCCGTTCGCGACGACTACAACCGTTTTCAGCCCGGCGGGCGACCGACCGAGTATGCACGTCGATCACGCCGGCATCGCGACCGACGACGCCGCCGCCCTCGCCGCGCTGTACGCCGACCTGCTCGAGTGCGAGGTCGCCCACGAAGAGGAGTTCGACGGGATGGACGTGGTCTTCCTCGACGCGGGCGGCTCGTACCTCGAACTGCTCGAGCCGCTCGACGACGAGGGGGCGATCGCGAGCTACCTCGACCGGCACGGACCGGGGATCCACCATCTCGCGTTCGCGACCGCCGACATCGAGGGGACGCTCGAGCGCGCTCGGGGCCTCGGGATCGACCTGATCGACGAGGAGCCGCGACCGGGGGCGTGGGGCCACGAGGTCGCGTTCCTTCACCCGCGGGACACCGGTGGGGTGCTGGTGGAGTTCGTCGAGCACTAACCGCTCGGTGTGAGTCAGTTTGTCACAGTCGAGATGGTGAATATTCTATCGAGATATTCGATAGAATTATGCACCTCCTATCGTGGATCCTCCCCGTGGAACGACGTGACTTCCTGGCCGGCGTCGGTGCGAGCGCGGGGGCGCTCGCCGTCGGTACGACCGGTGTGCGTGCGGAATCGACCGAGAGCGACCGAATCGATCGACTCGCCTTCGACTCGACGGCGAGCCTGTTGGGGGCCGACGGGGAGCCGGCGGCCGCCGACGCCGGCTTCGCGGCGGTGCGCGCGGAGCCGACGGCGACGAACGTCGACGAGGACGGCGAGGGCGACGCCGTCGAGTACCCGGAGGACCGACCGATTCCGCTCGCGGGCCTCGACGGCGACGTGGCGGCGTTCGGCGCGCCGATCGTCCAGAACGGCACCGACTTCGGCTACGGCAACGAGGAGTTCGTCCTGAACGTCCTCGACCGAGTCGCCGGCGGCGGCACCGTGTTGTGGGACGAGGGGCACGGCCAGTTCTACGACGCCGCGGCCCATACGGCGTTCATCGACTACGCCGAGCTCAACGGCTACGACTTCGAGGCGACCGACGACCTCGCGGGCGACCTCGCGGACGCGGACGCCGCCGTGATCACCTCGCCGTCGACCGCCTTCACGGACGGCGAACTGGACGCGTTGGCGTCGTTCGTCGCCGGCGGCGGCGGACTGCTCGTGTTCGACCAGTCCGACTTCCGGAACTTCGACGCCACCGACAACCTCAACGAGATCGCGGCGGCGCTGTCGCTGTCGTTCCGGTTCAACGACGACCAGGTCATCGACGAGACGAGCAACGCCGGGATCGGGTTCGTTCCGACGACCGACCGCTTCGACGACGACTACGCCGACCTGTTCGCCGACCGCCAGGGACTCGGCTTCGAGATCGACCCCTCGCGGACGTACACGGCCGAGGTCGTCGACGTGACCGACGGCGACACCGTCGACGTGCGGATCCTCCGGGAGGGCGCGCCGGACTACTTCGACACCGTGCGCCTGCTCGGCTTCGACACGCCGGAGACGTACGACCCCGAGGAGACCGACCCGATCGAGAGCCCCGAACTCGCCGAGGAGTGGGAGGGTATCGACTCCTACGAGTACCTCTTGGAGAAGGGCCGCGAGTCCGCCGAGTGGGCCGTCGGAGAGCTGGCGGGCGCGACGATCGATCTCTCGTTCGACCCCGAAGAAGGCGTCCGCGGCGACTTCGGCCGGCTGCTGTGTTACGTCCGGTACGACGCCGACGGCGACGGCGGCCGCGACGACCTGTTCAACCGCCGCATTCTCGAGCGCGGGTTCGCCCGGGTGTACGACTCGGGGCTCACCCGTCACGACGAGTTCATCGAACTGGAGCGGAAAGCCCGCAAGCGCGGCCTGGGTCTGTGGGCCGACAGCGACATCGACGCCCGCGAGCCGACTCGGCCCTCGCGGGTCGCGGACGTGCTGTTCCCGCGGGCCGCGCCCGTCGACGCCGGCGACGCGACGGTGCTGGCGCGCGCGGGCGACACCGCCTCGGTCCCCGGCGCGCCGCTCGCGGCCGCCGACCCCGACGCCGGCGTCGCGCTCGTCGGCGCACAGACCGTTCAGGAGGACTACGACGGCCCGGACGCGCCCGTCGACGACCCCGAGGCGTACGACGCCTACCAGTTCACCGCGGGCGTCGTCGACCGGCTGACCGCCCGCTCGGGCGAGGTGCTGATCGACGGCGGGCACGGCCAGTTCGCCGCCGACGAGTCCGCCAGCGCCGAGGACGCCGCCTACTTCAAGCGCTACCTCGAGGGGCTCGACACCGGATTCACCCAGTACAACGACCTCGCGTCGATGGGGAAGCTCGCTCGCGAGCGAGCGATCGTCGTCTCCGCCCCGACCGAGGAGTACACCGACGAGGAACTCGCCACGCTCCGGCGGTTCGCCGGCGGCGGCGGCGCGGTCGTCGTGCTCGCCGGCCGCGCGGCCGACCGCGGGCGGGTGAACGACCTGCTCGACGCGCTCGGCACCGGCCTCCGCCTCGGGGAGGGCGTCGTCGACGACCCCTCGGTGAACGCCGGCCGCCCGGACCTGCCGGTCACGGACGACGTCGCCGTCGACCCGCCCGTCCTCGCGAACGAGAGCGACAACGGACGCGGCAAGGGACGAAGCAACGGCAACGGTACCGCTGGCGAAAACGGAAACGGGAACAGTAACGGAAACGGAAACGGGAACGGCAACGGGAATGCGAACGGAAACGGAAACGGGCCGTCGAGCCTGGTGACGGGCTACCTCGACTGACCTGACTCCCGCTCGGGCGATGGAAAGAGCGTAGTGGGCAGAGGTCGTTCGCTGGGCCATGCGCGATCTGCTCTCTCACCGGATCGCCGCGACGCCCGACGCGGAGGCGCTCGTGCTCGCGGCCACGGGGGAGACGCTGACGTACGCCGACCTCGACGCCAGCGCGGAGGTGCTCGCCTCGCGCCTCGCCGGCGTCGGCGTCCGTCCCGGCGACCACGTCGCGGCCGTCATGTCGAACCGGGGCGAGTACGTCGCCCTGGTCCACGCGGGGATGCGCCTCGGCGTCCGACTCGTGTTGTGCGGCGCGGACCTCACCGCCCCGGAGTTGGCCCCTCGGATCGACGACGCGGACGCGGACGCCGTCGTCTGCGGGAGTGACACCGAGGAGACCGTCGTCGCGGCGACGCTGGACCGCGACGAGCGGACGGACTTCGACTGGACCGGTCCCAGCGAGGGGAAACCCGACGACACCGGGCCGGCCGTCGGCGACGAATCGACTGTCGGCGACGAATCGACTGTCGACGACGAATCGACCGACAGCGACGAACCGGCCGTCGATGAGGAACCGATCGACGGCAACCAGTCACTCGACGGCGATGACGGATCCGCCGACCGCGATCGGCCGCCGAGTCGGATCGTCTCGATGGATCCGCCGGCGGACGACCGCGTCACAGACATCGACGCCGCGCCCGACGGAGCCGTGCCGTCGGTCCGGTGGGGACGCGGGGACCCGCTGGTCATGCTGTTCACGTCCGGGACGACCGGGACGCCGAAGCTCGTCACGCTGACGCTCGGGAACGTCCTCGCGTCGGCGACGGCGTCGGCGTTCCGCCTCGGCGTGCTTCCCGACGACCGCTACCTCGCGACGCTGTCGCTGCACCACACCGGCGGCGTGATGCCGGTCTACCGCGCGGCGCTGTACGGCACGAGCGTCGTCCTCCGGGAGGGATTCGACGCCGGCGGGGCCGTCGACGACATCCGTCGGTACGACGCGACCGGCGTGTCGCTCGTGCCGACGATGCTGCGCCGGATGCTCGACGCCCGCGGGACGCTCCCGAGTTCGCTGCGGGCGGTCCTGCTCGGAGGCGCGCCGGCACCCGACTCGCTGATCGAACGCTGTCGCGACTACTCGGTGCCGGTTCACCCGACGTGGGGGATGACCGAGGCCGCCTCGCAGATCGCCACAGCGACGCCCGAGGAGGCGTTCGAGCGCGTCGGCACCGTGGGTCGGCCGCTGTTCTGGACGGACGTGGCCGTCCTCGGGGACGACGGGGAGCCGCTGCCGCGGGGCGAACGCGGCGAGCTCGTCGTCTCGGGGCCGTCGATCGCGTCCGAGTACTACGGCGATCCCGAGGCGAGCGACGCCGCCTTCACCGACGACGGCGCGCTGCACACCGGCGACGCGGGCTACCGCGACGACGACGGCTACGTGTACGTGTTGAACCGCCTCGACGACCGGATCCTCTCGGGCGGCGAGAACGTCGACCCCGGCGAGGTCGTCGCCGCGCTCCGCGAGCACTCCGGCGTCGCGGACGCCGCCGTCGTCGGGGTCCCGGACGAGGAGTGGGGCGAGCGCGTCGCCGCCCTGGTCGTCCGCTCGGACGAGGACCTCGTGCGCGACGACCTGGAGGCGTTCTGTCGCGACCGCCTCGCCGGCTTCAAGATCCCCCGAACGATCGCGTTCGCGAGCGAGTTGCCCCGGACCGCCTCCGGCACGGTCAGCCGTCCGGACGTGCGCGAGCGCCTCGTCGACGACGAGAGGGAGGACGACGGACGCGAGGCCGTCGGAAGCGACGGGGCCGATACCGAGGGCCGTGGCGAGGTCGCCGAGGACGACGCGGGTGACGACGACACGGACAGCGACCGTGACGGCGACACCGACAATGACCGCGACGGCGACACCGACACCGACGGCGACACCGACACCGACGGCAGGTCGACCGGGGCGCGGTGAATCGCCTCGGGGTCGACTCCGGGGTGCACTCCTCGACCGCCTGTAAACGCGAATCCCGGGGTTCGCGGTTCCACCGACGTTATGGTGTGCGGTTCCCGATACTCGATCATGAACACCGATCTCGGTCTGCTCGACGAGTCGCTGGTTCCCGAACACGCACGCGACGTGAAGCGGGAGGCGAGAGAGTTCGCCGAGGAGCACATCGCCCCGGTCGCACAGGAGCACTTCGAGGCCGACGACTACCCGTGGGAGGTGCTCGAGGCGGGTCAGGAGGCGGGGCTCGTCGGACAGGACATCCCCGAGGAGTACGGCGGCCGCGGCCTCGACATCTACCAGATGCTCGCCATCGCCGAGGAGTTCTACCGCGCGGACGCCGGCATCGGCCTGACGATGATGCTGGCCTCCTTCGGCAACGAACTCGTCTACGACTACGGGACCGACGAGCAGTGCGAGGAGTACGTCCGCCCGGTCGCCGAGGGCGACCAGATATCCGGGCTCGCGGTGTCGGAGCCCCAGACGGGGTCGGACCTCGCGGGCATGACCACGAAGGCGGAGAAGGTCGACGGCGGCTACGAGATCACCGGCGAGAAGTACTGGGTCGGCAACGCCGTCGAGGGCGACTGGCTCACGCTGTACGCGAAGACCGGCGACTCCGAGGACCGCTACGGGAACTACTCGCTGTTCATCGTCGAGACGGACCGCGACGGCTACGAGGCCGAGCACATCCCCGAGAAGATGGGGATGCGCGCCTCGAAGCAGGGCCACATCGTCATGGAGGACTGCTTCGTCCCCGAGGAGAACCTCATCGGCGCGGAGGGCGGCGGCTTCTACATGCTCGCGGACTTCTTCAACCACGGCCGGGTCGTCGTCGGCGGCCACGGCATCGGGCTCGCCGCCGCGGCCATCGAGGAGGCGTGGGAGTTCGTCCACGACCGCGAGGCGTTCAGCCGAAACATCTCTGAGTTCCAGTCGGTCCAGCACGACCTCGCCGACATGCGCACGGAGTTCGAGGCCGCGCGGTCGCTCAACTGGCGCGCCGCCGAGAAGCTCCACGAGGGCGACAACGCCGGCCTCTGGGCCGCGATGGCGAAGCTCAACTCGACGGAGACGGCCGTCGACTGCGCCGAGCGCGGGATGCAACTGCACGGCGGACGCTCGATCCTGACGGAGCGCCGTATCGCACGCGTCTACCGCGACGTGCGCATCCCCGTCATCTACGAGGGGGCCAGCGAGGTCCAGCGCAACCTCGTGTACCGGCAGAGCAACTAACGGGCGCATCCGAGACCCGATGGCGTCAGGTCGCCGTCGCGGTCGCCGATGCCGTCGCGGTCGCGGTCACCGGTGCCGTCGCGGTCGCGGTCGCCGACGCTGTCGCGACGGCGGATCCGGCACGGTGAAAGGCACCCCCGGCGAATCGAACGATGACAGACCGTGCGCGTCCTCGACTACCTCGAACTGTCGTCGCGGCTCGACCGCGCCGGCATCGGTACCGCCCACGACCAGCAGGTCGCGGCGCTGGAACGCGCCCGCGAGGCCGGCGCGGACGTGCGGGTCGTCACCTCCCCGTGGTCCGGCGGCGACCCGGTCGCCGGCGTCGAGTCCGGCCTGCGCGGTCGGGGGTTCCTCGTCGACGCCGACGTGATCCACCTGAACCTCATCGGCCCCGCGAGCGTCGCGCTCGCCCGCCACGCGAGGCGCACGGACACGCCGCTGGTCCTGCATTGTCACGTCACGAGCGAGGACTTCCGCGAGAGCTTCCGGGGGTCGAACGCCGTCGCGCCCGCGCTCCGACGGTACCTCCGGTGGTTCTACTCGCGGGCGGACCTCGTGCTCACGCCCTCGGAGTACACCAAGCGCCGGCTGCTCGAGTACCCGGTCGACGCGCCGATCCGGGCGATATCCAACGGCATCGACCGCGACTCCGTCGCCGACCACGAGGCGTACCGCGAGGCGTACCGCGAGCGGTTCGACCTCGACGGGGTCGTGATGTTCGCGGTCGGCTCCGTCTTCGAGCGCAAGGGCCTCACGGACTTCTGCGAGGTCGCGAGGCGAACCGACCACGACTTCGCCTGGTTCGGCACGGTCGACTCCGGGCCGCAGGCGTCGCCGACGGTGACGCGGTGGACGAGCGACCCGCCCGAGAACGTCACATTCACCGGCTGGGTCGACGACAAGCCCGGCGCGTTCGGCGCGGGCGACGTGTTCTTCTTCCCGTCGAAGGAGGAGAACCAGGGCATCGTCGTGCTGGAAGCGATGGCCTGCGGGAAGCCCTGCGTGCTCCGGGACATCCCGGTGTTCCGCGAGTACTTCGAGCACGGTCACGACTGCCTGCTGTGTGACTCTCGCGAGGAGTTCGTCGGCGCTTTGAACCGCCTCGCGGACGATCCCGACCTCAGAGAGCGACTCGGCGAGAACGCCCGCGAGACGGCCGCCGAACACTCGCTGGACCGCGTGGGCGAGGAGCTCGTCGCGATCTACGATGACCTCCTGGCGTGACCGTCTCACTTCTGGCGTGACCGTCTCACTCGAGCCGACCGGGTCGCGGCCGCGAGACGCAAACGGTTTGAACGCCACCGGAGAAGGCCTCGGCGAGTGACTCCCCGGACCGTCGCCGCGTTCACCGACACGTACCTGCCCACGGTGAACGGCGTCACCTACACGCTGGAGTCGTGGCGCGAGTGCTGGCGTGACCGCGGCGGCCGCATGGACGTGGTGTTCCCCGGCGCGCCCGGCCACGAACCGGGCGACGGCGAGTACACCACACGGAGCGTCGGCTTCCCGTTTTACGACGGGTTCCGACTCGGACTGCCCGGGGTCCCGGACGCCGTCCGCGACGCGGACGTGGTACACGCGCACACGCCGTTCGCGCTCGGCCTCTCGGGGTGGTATCTCGCCCGACGGATCGACGCGCCGCTGGTCGCGTCCTACCACACCCCGACGGCCGAGTACGCCGACTACCTCGCCAACGGCGCGGCCGCGACCGTCGTCGAGGGGGCCGCCCGACGCTACGAGCGCCGGTACATGAACGCCGCCGACGCCGTGGTGGTCCCCAGCGAGCCCGCCGGCGAGCACCTCCGCGACATCGGCGTCCGCTCGCGGATCGAGGTCGTCCCCAACGGGGTCGACACCGAGTTCTTCTCCCGGCCCGGTGAGGACGCGCTCGCGGCCTTCCGCGAGGAGTACGACCTCCCCGAGTGCGGGACGGGGGCCCTCGTCGGGTACACCGGCCGGCACGGCTTCGAGAAGGACCTCCCCGAGATCCCGCCGGCGGTCGCCGCCGCAGACGCCGACGCGACGCTCGTGTTCGGCGGCGACGGCCCCGCCCGCGACGCCCTCGAGGACGCCTGCGAGGAGGCCGGCGTCGACGCGCGCTTCCTCGGGTTCCTCCCCCGTGAGGACCTCCCCGCCTTCTACGCGAGCCTCGACGCCTTCTGTTTCCCCTCGCCCGTCGAGACGCAGGGGCTGGTCGCGCTGGAGGCCAACGCCTGCGGCACGCCCGTCGTCGGCGTCGACGACGGCGCGCTCGCCGACACGGTCCGCGAGGGCGAGACGGGCTACCGCTACCCCCGCGGCGACACCGCCGCCTTC
Source organism: Halobaculum sp. CBA1158 (assembly GCF_021431925.1). Taxonomy (NCBI): domain Archaea; kingdom Methanobacteriati; phylum Methanobacteriota; class Halobacteria; order Halobacteriales; family Haloferacaceae; genus Halobaculum; species Halobaculum sp. CBA1158. The sequence goes on from NZ_CP090371.1 coordinate 2,170,469, forward strand.
GCCGACGCCATCGACCGAACCCTCGCCGAGCGCGAGGCGCTCTCGGAGGGCTGTCTCGCCCGTCGCGAGGCGACGAGCGTCGAGCACGCGGTCGACCGACTGGCGGAGGTGTACGACGCGGTGGACGACTGAGCCGAGATCGGTTCCGGTGGGTCGCGGTCTGCGTCGGTCCGCGTCAGTCGCCCGTGGCCGCGATCACGTCCACGTTGGCGTCGATGTCGGGCTCTTCGACGAACAGTTCGTCCGCCCGTTCGAGGAGTTCGGTGGCGATCTCCCCCTCCAGGTGCGCCTGTCGCCCCGCCTCGTCGGGGAAGGTGTCGAAGATGCCGAAGCGCGTCTCGTCGAACCGGACGGCGTACCACGTCGTCATCCCCTCCTCGGCCTCGGCGGCCTCGCGCGCGTCGCGGAGGAACTGTGCCACCGTCTCCGCCTCGTCGGGCTTCGCCTCGAACCGTGCCAGGATCGCGAGTTCGGAGTCTCCCATGCGAACGGATTCACGGACGAAACACACAAGTAGTCGCCACAGGCGGCGAGTGCCCCGGATCCGAAGGGACCATACGGCTGCCTCCGCGGTCGCCATCGCCGTCGCGGTCGCAGTCCGCCTCACGGTCGCGGTCGGCGTCGCCATCGCGGGCGACTGGGACCCGGGCGGCTCGGCCCACGGACCTCGCCGTTCACGAGACCCGCGGTCTCGTGAGCTCGAAAATCGCGACGCGATTTTCGAACGCCGACGTTTCGAGGCCTCTCCCGCTTCGCTCGGTCGGCCTCGCTAGCCTCGCTAGTCCTCGAGCGCCTGCGCGATCCGCTGGAGCTGCCGGGTCGCGTCGCGGACCTCGTCGCGGAGCTGTCGGACCTCCCTCACGAGTTCCTCGTTGCCGACCGACTCCTCCTCGCCGCCGGGACCGCCGCCCATGCCGGGCGGACCGCCGCCCATCCCGCCGGGGCCGCCACCGCCGCCCATCATGCCGCCCATCATCTGCGCGAAGGGGTTGCCGCCGCCGCCCATCCCGCCGGGACCGCCGCCACCGCCCATCATCTCCTCCGGGGAGGGCGCGCCGCCCTCGCCCTCCTCGCGCTCCTGCTCGCGTCGCTCGCGGATCTCCTCGACCCGCTCGCGGAAGGACTTCTCTTCGCCGTCGTCCCCGTTGGTGTCACCGCCCTCGGCTCCGTCGCCGGCGTCGGTCGGGTCGTCGTCTGCCATGGACCGCGGTTCGGCCCGCCCGCCGAAAAGGGTTGTTCCTCGGAGGGCGGAACCGAGCCCTCTTATGCGGCGGACCCGGATGGAGGCGCGTGTTCGCGGACCGGTCCGACGCGCTCGTCGACGACGCGCCCCACCGCGGATACGGGGTCGCCGTCACGCCCGGCGTGAGGGGGCCCTGCGCGCTCGTGACGGGCTACGGACCGGCGAACCGGCTGCTGACGTGGCGCGACGGCGCGCTCCGGGACGTCGCCACGCCCGCCGTGGCCGACGAGGGGCGACACGCCATCGGCGTCGTCGCGGCCGACCTCGACGCCGACGGCGACGAGGAGCTGTACGTCCACAACACCGACGCCTACGAGGGGGAGTGCCGGGACACCGACCTCCTGCTCGACCCCGTGGAGGTGCGCCCGGACCACCCCGAGGTTCGCTGGCGCGACCTGTTCGGGCTCGCGGCCAACGCCGACCGCGGCAACTTCCGGGCTGGGCGCTCCGTCGCCGCGCTCGACCGCTACGGCACCGGCCGCTACGGCGTGTTCGTCGCCTGCTACGGCGTCCCCTCGCGCTTCTACGAGCTCGGAGACGACGGTCAGCTCTCGGACATGGCCGAGGCCGTGGGATTAGACCTCGACGCCGGCGCGCGCTCGCTGTACGCCGGCCCCGTCGCGAGCGACCGCATGGACCTGTTCGTCGGCGTCGAACGGGGCCCCAATCGGCTGTTCTACAACGACTCCGGCCACTTCCGGGAGGTCGCCGCCGACGCCGGCGTGGCCGACCCCGAGACGAACGCCCGCGGCGTCGTCCTCGCCGACGGCGACCTCGCCGTCGGCAACTGGGAGACCGAGAGCCGGCTGTACTCCCGGGCGAGCGCGCCGGTCGGATCCGCCGCGACCGCGACCGCGACGGGCGAGGCGACCGAAACCCCCGCGACCGGGGGACCGACCGGCGACGACGCGAACGCGGGCGACCCGGACGCCGTCGCGAACGGCGGGTCGCCGTCTCCGGAGGACGCGACCGCCGCGGGCGACCGGCTCTCGATCGAACGGTTCGTCGACGCCGCGCCCGCGTCGTTCGCCGAGCCCACCCGGATCCGGAACGTCGTCGCCGCCGACTTCGACAACGACGGCCGGATCGAGCTGTTCTGCAACACGATGGGGGCGCGAAACCGCCTGTTCCGACGCGGTGCGGACGGCTGGCGGGCGATCGACCCGGGCGACGCCGCCGAGGCGCGCGGGCTCGGCACGGGCGCGGCGGTCGCCGACTTCGACGGCGACGGCGCGCTGGAACTGCTCGTCGTCCACGGCGAACTCGCCGCCCAGCCGCTGTCGCTGTACGGCGTCGACGACGCGGCCGAGCGCGGCTGGATCCGCGTTCGGCCGACGACCCAGTACGGCGCGCCCGCCCGGGGTGCGACCGTCACCGTCGAGACCGCAGAGCGGAGCCGCACGGCGGTCGTGTGCGCCGGCTCGGGCTACCTCTGTCAGATGGAACCGGTCGCGCACTTCGGCCTCGGCGACGAGCGGCCCGAGCGCCTCACCGTCCGCTGGCCCGACGGTCGCGAGGCGACGCTGGAGCGACCCGCCGAGCGCACCGAACACGAGGTGTCGCACCCGATGGCCCCGCGCTTCTGACCGTCGTCGCCGGCGACGTCCACACCACCGATACCGACGCCGTCGACGACATCGACGACATCCATACCGCGACACCGTCGACACCGACGGATGCAACGACAACCGCTTTCCGACCGCCCGACGGAGTCGACGCCATGAGCGACGACGCCCCCCGCCGCGGCAAGGTCGACCGCGAGGCGTTCGAGTCCGTCGTGCGTCCGAACCTCGGAGCCGACCGGGACGACGTGCGCCTCGGCCCCGCCCACGGCGTCGACTTCGGGCTCCTCGACGTGGGCGGTCGGGCGGTCGTCTGCGCGACTGACCCGATCTCGATGCTGCCGGCGCTGGGGCCCGAGCGCGCCGGGCGCTTCGCCCTCTCGTTCGCCCTCGGCGACGTTGCCGTCTCGGGGATTTCGCCCTCGCACTTTTGCCCCTCGTTCGCCCTCCCGAGCGGCGTGAGCGACGACGAGTTCGCCGCGTTCTGGACGGCGATCGCCGACGAGTGCGAGGACCTCGGCGTCGCGATCCCGACGGGGCACACCGCCCGCTACCCCGAGGCGTCGCTGCCGTGGGTCGGCGCGGCGACCGTGCTCGGCGTCGGCGACCCGGCCGACGTGATCCGACCCGACGGCGCGCGCCCCGGCGACCGCCTGCTCGTGACGAAGGGGCCCGGCATCGAGACCGCGGGGCTGTTCGCGTCGCTGTTCCCCGACGCGCTGGCGGCCGAGGGCGTCGCCGAGGCGACGATCGACGAGGCCGCCGGCCTGCTCGAGGAGACGAGCGTCGTGCGCGACGCGCTCGCGGCCGCCGAGGCCGGACGCGGCCCGGAGAGCGGGGACCCGTCGGAAGTTGCGGGGGCCGCCGACGCCTCCGACGCCACCGACGCCTCCGACGCCACCGACGCCGGCGTCACCGCGATGCACGACGCGACCGAGGGCGGGCTGGCAGGCGCGCTGTGCGAGGTAGCGGCCGCCGGCGGCGTCGGACTCGAGGTCGACGGCGACGCCGTGCCGACCGACTCGGCCGCGCTGGCGACGTGTGCGGCGCTGGGGATCGATCCGTGGGCGTGCACCACCTCGGGGACGCTCCTGCTGGCGGTCGATCCCGCCGCCGTCGACCGCGTCGTCGACGCCGTGCGGTCCCGTGGGACGCCCGCCGGCGTCGTCGGCGACGTGGTCGATGGGTGCGGCGTCAGCGTCGACGGCGAGGCGATCGATCCCCCCGCCGAGGACGCTTCCTGGGCGGTGTACGAGCGACTGGCGAGAGACGGGTAGCGTCAGTCGGCGTCGCGGGGTCCGCCGCGCTCGGCGCTCTCGCCCGCGGCCGCGCTCGCCAACCGCTCGCGCGTCGCCGCCGCGAGGTCGTCGAAGGCCGCGTCGGCGGCGGCGACCTCGTCGGCCAGCGAGAGGAAGCCGTGACACATCCCCTCTCGGTCGAGGTGGTCGACCGCAACGCCGGCGGCTTCGAGGCGCTCAGCGTACGCCGCGCCGTCGTCGCGGAGGGGGTCGCACTCGCCGGTGACGACGACCGCCGGGGCGGCGTCCTCGAGGTCGCCGTCGCGGGCTCGCAACGGCGCGGCGTGGGGGTTGGCCGCGTCCACGTCCGATCGGAGGTACTCGCGCCAGAAGCGACGCATGTCCGCGCGAGTCAACAGCGGGCCGTCGGCGTTCGTCTCGTAGGAGTCGGTCGTGAAGTCGCGGTCGGTGATGGGGTACAGCAGCGTCTGGACCGCGGGCGCGGTGCCGTCGGGCGTCGCGAGCGCGGTCGCGGCCGCGAGGGTGCCCCCGGCCGAGGAGCCGGCGACGCCGACGACGCCGTCGCCGCCGAGGCTCGCGTCGTGCTCGCGGGTCCACCGGAGCGCGCGGACCGCGTCGTCGACGGCGGCGGGGAAGGGGTGTTCGGGCGCGAGTCGGTAGTCGACGGAGACGACGACCGCGCCGACGCGGCGGCACAGTCGGCGCGCGAGGTCGTCGGCCGAGTCGAGCGTCCCCAGGCACCAGCCGCCGCCGTGGAAGAACACCAGCGTCGGCGCTGGCGTGACCTCAGGGCGGTAGATCCGCAGGGGGAGGTCGTCGCCGTCCGGCCCGTCGATCGCGAGGGTCAGCGTCGATCCGACCGGCAGGTCCGCGTCCGAGGAGAACAGGTCGTCCTCGATGCGGCGGGCGCTCTCGACCGAGAGGGCGTGCCACGGCGGTACCCCAAGCGACTCGATGTCGGTGACGGCCTCGCGGAGCTCCGAGTCGAGGTCGGCGAGTCGGCCGGGCAGGTCGCCGCCGTCGGCGTCGCTCATGCGACCCCGGTCGGCCGCCGGTGGTATCAACCCACCGCGGCCGCCTCGACCGCGTCGCTCTCGACGGCGGCGGTTCCGGGACCGCGGCCGAAACCGTGTGGCTCTTGCGGGACCGCCACCCAGCACGGCCGTGTCGCTATCGCTTCGGGGCCTCGTGGGCACCGACGCCGACGTGCTCGACGACCGCGACTTCCGGCTGCTGCTTTTGGCGTCGCTCATCTCACCGATGGGGGCCTCCGTCGTCTCGCCGGTCGTCGAGTCGCTCGCCGCCGGGCCGTACGGCGTCTCCGCGACCGAGGCCGGCCTGCTGCTGTCGGCGTTCACCGCCCCGGGGATCGTCTGTATCCCGCTGTCGGGCGTGCTCGCGGACCGGTACGGCCGCAAGCCGGTGCTCGCCGCAGGGCTGGCGCTGTTCGGGCTCGCGGGGGTCGCGCTGACGCTGACGACGGCGTTCCGGGCCGCGCTCGCGCTGCGGCTGCTGCAGGGCGTCGGCTACACCGGCATCGGACCGATCCTGATCACCGCCACGGGAGACCTCTTCACGGGCCCGCGCGAGTCGACCGCACAGGGCGTTCGCTTCACCGTCGTCGGGGTGTCGCTGACGGTGTTCCCGTTCCTCGCGGGCCTGCTCGTCGCGCTCGCGTGGCAGTTCCCGTACGCGCTGTACGCCGCCGCGCTCCCCGTCGCCGCGGTGGTGTGGCTGCTGTTCGACGAGTCCGCGGACCTGAGCGGTCGCGACGGCGCGGTCGGCGACGGTGCGGCGGCCGCCGACGGGGAGACGGAGGCCGATGGACCTGGCGGCGTGCGCGCGCTGCTGGCGCTCGCGTCCCGCCCGCACGTCGTCGCGACCCTCGTCGGGCGGGCGGTCCCGGGGTTCCTCTGGTTCGCCTTCCTCGCCTACAACTCGATCGTCGTCGTCCGACTGCTGGGCGGGTCCCCCGGTGCCGCGGGGGCGCTCGTCGCGGTCGCGTCCGTCGCCAGCGCGGTCGCGACGACGCAGGCCGGCCGGCTGACCGCGCGGTTCGGCCGCCCCCTCCCGACGTTCGCGGCGCTCGTGGTCGGAGCGGTCGGCCTGACGGCCCTCGCGCTGGCCCCGTCGGTCCCGGTCGCGATCGCCGCCGGAGCGCCGGTCGGCGCGGGCTTTTCGCTCTCGCTGACGCTGTACCGATCGACGATCACCGGCCTCGCGGACGACGACCTCCGGGGCGGCCTCGTCAGCCTCGGCGAGTCGGTCGGCCGCGTCGGCTCGACGGGCGCGCCCGTCGCGATGGGAGCGGCCGTCGCGTTCCTGGCGGGGCCGCTCGGCTACGACGCCGCCGTCCGGAGCGTCTCGATCGCGGTCGCCGCGGGCGTCGTCGTCGCCGGCGGCGCGCTCCTGTTCGTGAGCGCTCGCGGGACCGCAAGCGAGGGCGGACGGACGCGGGCCGCGAGCGACGAGTGACGCGGCGGCGATCCCGGGCGGCGACCCTTCCGGGCGGCGACCCCTCCGGGCGGCGACCCTTCCGGGCGGCGACCGCCATCCGCGAGGCCAACGCCTAACTCCGCGGGCCCGAACCGGCAGTCATGACCGACACGGACGGCGGGGCGGGCCGCAGCCAGAGCGGCGGCGACCGCACGCTCGCGGCGGCGCGCGAGCGCGACGCGGCCGACCCGCTGGCGGAGGCCCGAGAGCGGTTCGCGGTCCCGGACGGCGAGCGCTACATGGACGGCAACTCGCTGGGACTGGCCCCTGACGCCGCGCTGGCGACGCTCGAGCGCGTCGTCGACGAGTGGCGCGAGCTGGCGATCCGGGGGTGGGAGGAGGCCGACCCCGACTGGTTCCACTACGGCGAACGCCTCGGCGACCTGCTCGCCCCGCTGGTGGGCGCGAGGGAGTCGGAGGTGGTGGTCGCCAACTCCACTACGGTCAACATCCACACCCTGATCGGGACGTTCCTCGACACGCTCGCGGGGACCCCGGCGGGGCCGGATCCGGCGGCCGAGTCGCCGGCGGTGCTCGTCAACGACCTGGACTTCCCGACCGATCACTACGCGATCCGCGCGCAACTGCGACAGCGCGGGATCGACCCCGACCAGAAGCTCGTCGCCGTCGAGTCGCGCGACGGAAGGACGATCGACGCGGCCGATATCGAGGCGGTTCTCCGCGAGCGCGACGACGTCGGCATCGTGTTCATGCCCTCGGTTCTCTATCGGTCGGGCCAGTTGCTCGACGTCGACCGGATCACCCGCGCGGCCCACGACCACGGGGCGCTCGTCGGCTTCGACTGCGCGCACTCGATCGGCGCGGTCGACCACGACCTCCGAGGAGCCGGCGCGAGCGACGACGCGGACGACGGCGACGACTCGACCGGCGGCGTCGATTTCGCGGTGTGGTGTTCGTACAAGTACCTCAACGCCGGCCCGGGCGCGACCGCGGGGCTGTACGTCCACGAGCGCCACCACGGGACGACGCCCGCGCTGGCTGGGTGGTGGGGAAACGACAAGGACACCCAGTTCGAGATGCGCCACACCTACGAGCCGGCCGACTCGGCCGGCGCGTGGCAGATCGGCACCGTCCCGATGCTGTCGTCTGCTCCGATCGAGGGGGCCGCCGAGGTGGTCCGCGAGGCGGGCATCGAGCGCGTCCGCGAGAAGTCGCTGGCGCTCACCGACTACCTGATCGGGCTGGTCGACGACCGCCTCGGCGACGACTTCTCGGTCGGGACGCCCCGCGACCCCGAGCGCCGCGGGGGCCACGTCGCGATCGAGCATCCCGAGGGGTATCGCCTGAGCGAGGCGCTGCGCGACCGCGGCGTCGTCGTCGACTTCCGCCCGCCGAACGTCGTCCGAGTGTGTCCCGCACCGCTGTACACCCGCTACGAGGACGTGTGGCACGTCGTCGAGACGCTCCGGGAGATCGAGGCGGCCGACGCCCACCTGGAGTACGATCCGCGCGGCGGCGGCGTCACCTGATTTGCCGGGTCGCGCCTCGCCGGATACCGTCTCGCGGGCGACCGTCGACACCTGGTCCCCCGCGCGAGTCACTCACCGAGGTACCTGAGCGCCCCGCCGATCAGGAGGACGAGACCGCCGGCGATGAACGTCCCCGGGATCGGGAGCACGAACAGTCCGAGTCCGACCAGCAGCACGATCGTCGATAGACGCATGCCGCAGGGTCGACGCCCCAGACGCTTATCTTCGGTGGCGCTTCTCGACCCGTCGGAGACGCACGCGGGCGGCTCTTGCCGATGTGATTCTCGTCGGGGTGGTGCTCGTCGGGGTGATGCTCGCGGAGGCGTCGCTCACGACCGCTCGAACTCGGGGTCGAACATCTGCGCCGACGTGGGACCGGGGTCGCCCTCGGTGAGGTTGTACGCCGAGATGTCGGCGTCGCTCGCGCCGGCCGCCCGCAGGAGGTCCTCGTCGTAGGCGGCGTGGCCGGTGTACTCGTCGGGGTCCCGATCGAGGATCGACAGCACGGCGTCGGCGACGACGTGTGGGGTGCGCCAGTCGTCCTCGGAGCCGAGCCCGAAGTAGCGCGTCGCACGGGTGTCGACCGCCGTCACCGGCCAGAACGTGTTGCAGCCGATCCCGTCGCCCGCGAGCTCCGCCGAGAGCGACAGCGTCACGAACGACATCCCGAGCTTGGACCAGGCGTAGGCGGCCTTGCCGGGCGCGCGGTCGACCGTCACCGGCGGGGCGTTCGTGAGGATCCACCCGCCGTCCCGCTCGCGCAGGTGCGGGAGGAACGCCCGCGAGACGAGGTACGTGCCGCGGACGTTCACGTCGGTCATGAGGTCGAAGCGGTTGGCCGGGAGGTCCGCGACGTTCGCCAGTTGGATCGCGCTGGCGTTGTTGATCACGATGTCGATCTCGCCGAACTCCTCGATGGCCTCCTCGACGGCCGCCTCGACGGCGTCGGCGTCGCGTACGTCCAACTGGATCGCGTGGGCGTCGACGCCCCGCTCCTCGCATTGGGCGGCGGTCGTGTGGATCGTCCCCGGGAGGTCGCCGCCGGGCTCGACGGTCTTGCCCGTCGAGACGACGTCGCAGCCGTGCTCGGCCAGCGTGAGCGCGATCCGCTTGCCGATCCCTCGCGTCGTTCCCGTGACGAACGCCGTCGAGCCCGAGAGGTCGGGGGCGTCGAACGGCGGGTCCGCGCGGTCGGGACCCGCTGGCATCGCGTCGTCGGCGTCGTCCGTCGCGGTGGGTTCGTCTGCGGTCATACCGCACCGTGTGAGCGGGCCGACGTGTAACTACCGCCTCGCGGCGCGAGCGACGGTGCGGCGGCGCGGCGGCGCGGCGGCGCGGCGGCGCGGCGACACCTCGCCGGGCACCCGTCGGTGTCTCCTCCGAGGGACGCCGAGACGCCGCCGAGGGATTATTCGGAGCCGTCGCCGACGCGGTCGCGGAGGCGGACGGCGGCGGCCCGGTAGCGCTCGGCAAGCGACGCGAGCAGGCGTCGTTCGACCGGCGAGACCCCGAGGACGCGAAGGACCGCGACGTACGCAGCGAGGCCGACGGCCGTTCCCGCGAGCGCCCCGGGAAGCCGCGGGAGCAGTTCGCGAGTCGCCAGCGCGAGCGCGAGGAACGGGACGGCCGCGAGGAGGGGCTTGCCGTGCGCGAGCGTGAATGGCTGGAGCCCCTCGACCCGGTACAACACCGCCACCTCGAGTCCGTTGTTCACCCCGAGCATGAGGAGGTAGCTCGCGACGACGCCCGCGAGCCCGAACTCGATCGTGAGCGGGATCGCCGTCACCGCGAGAAACAGCGTGATGACGGTGTTGACGACCAACAGCGCGCGTTGGTGGTCCGTCATGCGTAGCAGGATGCCGACGCTGCCGGCCGCACACGCCAGCACCTGCGCGAGCACGAACCCGGGCAGCAGCGGCGCGTACGCGACGAACGCCGGACCGAACAGCGACATCACCGCCTCGCGGTAGACGATCGCCGGCACCGACAGGCCGACGACGCCGACGAGCACCAGCCGACTCGTGACGTGGTACAGTCGCGAGAGCGCCGCGGGGTGACCGTCGTCGTTGAGCGCGGCCGCCACCGGGGGGATGAACTGGTTGATCGCCATCAGCGGCAGGCGGACGAGGCTCCCCACGAGCACGCCGACGGCGAAGACGCCGCCGGCCGTGCCCGAGAGGAACACCGCGATGAGCGGGTAGAAGCCGAGCCGCTGGGTCGTCGTCGCGAAGCCGCTGAGGAACAGCGGGGCGGTGTAGCGGACGTACCGGCGTCGGATCGCGTCGCCGTCGCCACCGGGCACCCGGATCCGCGGTCGGATGCCCCGCCTGCGGGCCAGCCAGGCGGCACCGCCGACCGCGACCGCGCCCATCGCCAGCGGCACAGCGACGGCGACGCCCGTCAGGTCCGCGAGCGCGACCGCGCCGACGACGCCGACCGCCAGCTGCGCGACCGGGAACGCCACCCGCTGGAGGAGGTTCAGCGCGGTCACCTCCTCGGTGGCGCGCAGGAGCCGCGCGACGCCGAACAGCGCGACCGACGCCGGGAGTCCGGCCGCGAATATCCGGAGGAACAACGCGAACCGGGACCCCTCGCCGGCGACCGCGGCGACCCGCGGGGCGGCGAGAAACAGCGCCGCCGCGAACGAGAGCGACACAGCCGCGAGCAGCGCCGCCGCGACCGTCGCGATGGCGTCGCGCTCGGCCGCGCCGTCGGCGCTGGGGACGAACCGGCTGAGTCCCGCGGCGACGCCCAACGCGAGCCGCCGGAGGAACCGCGCGATCCGCCGGGCCAGCGCGAACAGGCCGTACGGACCCGCCGAGAACGTGTTCGTCAACAGCGCGGTGAACGCGAGCGTCAGCCCGCGCTGGAGGACGATGCTCGGCGTCGAGACGACCGCGCCGTGGGCGACGCGCTCGAGCGCGTCCGCGAGTTCGGCGTCGACGGGGTCCGTCGGTCCGTCGCCTGCGGTGTCGGGGGCGGTGGCGGTGCTGTCGGCGTCGCCGGCGGCGTCCTCGTCGTTCGGTCCCTCCCCGCAGTCCATCGGATCGCCGGAGCCTACTGGCGGGGAAAAGCCCAGCGAACCGCCCCGGTTCGGCGGTCACTCGGGGTGGGGGACGTAGCCGTCGCCGACGCGCACGTCGAGCGCGCCGGAGAGCGTCCGGAGGTCGAGCCGCCGGTGGGACGCGAACTCGCCGTCCCGGCTGAACGCGATCGGCTCGTCGTCCCCGCTCTCGACGTGGAGTTCGCCGGCGCGAAAGTGCGTGACGCCCTCGGTCTCCTCGCCGAGCAGTCGGTGGACCGCGGCCTCGACGGCCAGCCCCGACGCCGGCATCGCCTCGACGACGACCACGTCGAAGCGGCCGTCCTCCATGTCGGCCTGCCCGCCCTCCTCGACGAACTTCCGGGCGTTGCCGACGAGGACGCAGGTGGCCGTGCCGGCCCACGACGACGACGGCGACTCGACGCGCACGTCGAGTCCGTCGAAGGCCATCGTCTCGCGCGCGCCGGCCACGAGGAACGCGAGGGTGCCGAAGCGCTCCTTGAGGTCGTCCGAGGTGGCCGTGCTCGCGTCGGCCGGTAGCCCCGCGATACAGGAGACGAGGAACGGCTCCGTCGACTCGTCGTCGTCGCCGGCGGCGACGCCCACGTCGAGGGCGCGAACCGTTCCCGTGTCCGACAGCTCGATGCCGTGATCCAGGGAGTCGATGCCGAGCGTGCCCGCGAGGAGGTTCGCCGTCCCCGCCGGCAGCACCGCGAGCGTCACGTCGCCGAGGGCGTCCGCCCGGTGGAGGCCGGCGAGCGCGTCGTTGATCGTACCGTCGCCGCCGCAGACCGCGAGCGTGGAGACGCGCTCGCGCCCCGCACGAGCGGCCAGCTCGACGGTGTGGTCGGCGCTGTCGGTCTCGGTGACCGCGAACCCCCGCGCCTCCATGTGACGGCGCACGCGGTCGGCGTGGTCGGCGGTGCCGCTGTGGGGGTTGATCAGACATCGACGCGACCCGATCTGCATGGATCGACGGACGCCGTGGCCGTACTTCAACCCCAGGCGGCCGTCTCCCGCACGCGGATCGGCGACGGCCCGGCGACGCCCCAGCGACGGCGACGGGTCGGTCGGCGCGGCCGACGGCGGCGAGGAATCGGCCGGCGCGGCCGGCGGAGGTACGATTAAGTCGGTCGGGCGACGCGTCACAGTCGATGACCGACGAGCACGCCGAGTCACCCGCGAGCGTCGGCGACGAGGTACTCGACCGGATGCTCCGGGGCGGGCTCCCCCGCGGACAGGCGATGCTGGCCCGCGGCGGACCGGGGACGGGGAAGTCCACGCTCGCCATGCAGTTCCTCGACGCCGGGGTGCGCGCCGGTGAGGAGTGTCTGTACGTCACGACCGAGCAGACGCTCGACGACGTGGGCGACTCCTTCGCGGCGTTCCCCTTCGCCCTCGACGACGACCGGCTCGACGTGCTCTCGCTGCACGCGACGCCCGGGGTGACCCTCGAGGATCCCGACGGGGCGAGCGAGACGCTGACGCTCCAGCGACTCGACGACGACGCCGCCGTCGGCGGCGACCTCACCTTCGGGGAGTACACGCGCGAACTCACGCCGGCGACGCTGCGCGAGGAGTTCGAGCGCTACGCCGAGTACGACCGCGTCGTCGTCGACTCCGCAAACGGCCTCGCGGGGTTCACCGACACCCACACCTACCGGCGTGTACTGCTCGACGTGATCGCCACCCTCACCGACGAGGGGTCGGCGACGGTGCTGTTCACCGCCGAGGAGGGCGGCCAGGACTCCGTCGGCGACCTGCTGCAGTACGCGGCCCACGGCGTGCTCGCGCTGTCGCGCGAACACGTCCGCGACGACGACCACCGCTTCATCGAGATCGCGAAGCTCCGGGGCGTCGACCACGACACCCGGCGGCTGGAGCTCGAGATCGACGCCGAACGGGGCGTGCGCGCGACGCCCGCGCGCCGCAGCCAGCCCCCGGCGGTGAAGACCCACGGCCACCGGCCGATCGGCGTCTCCGGGTTCGACCGGCTCGTCGGCGGCGGCATCGTCGCCGGCGCTGGCGTGCTGTTCGAACACGACGGGATGGCGAACGTCTCGACGTTCCTCGGGTCGTTCCTCGATGCGGCGCTGGCGCGTGGCGACCGCATCGCCGTCGTCCCGACGATCCACCTGCGCCCGCACGGGCTGGACACGATCCTCTCGGGGTTCGGTCACGACGCCGACGATCTGTTGTCGTCGGGTCGCCTCCACGTGGTCGACCTCATCGGGACGTGGGACGGCGACCGCGAGGGCGTCCACGTCCCCGAGTCGGGGGCGGGCGTGCGCGCCGCCTTCGAGTCGATCCGCCCGGCCGACGACGAGGCCGACCTCACCTCGGTCGTGAACGCCGACGCGTACGTGAACGCGCTCTCGTCCGAGGAGGCCCGGGACCTCCGGTACTTCGAGGAGTCCCAGCACATGCGGCCGGCGGACACGCTCGTCCACGTCCACAACCCGCGTATCGCCACCGACCAGGTGTCGGCGTTCTTCGAGAACACCGCAGAGCAGGTGATCGAGACGTGGCTCTCCGAGAGCGGCCTCCAGTACGTGCAGCTTCGCAAGTCGCCGTGCGGCTTCGTCGGCACCACCTCGCTCGTGGAGTACCTCGAGGAGGAGCCGTTCGTCGCCGTCCAGGGACCGCCGACCGACCGCGAGAACCCCATGGCCGACGAGTCCTACCCCGAGGAGTACCCCTCCGGAGAGTAAGCGGCGTCGCGACCGGGTCGTCGCCCGCTCGACCGCCGCGATCGATCGACCGGTGTCGCGATCAGTCGACGCGCCGGAACGTCCGAGCCGTGTCGTTCCCGAGCGTTTCGACGGTCGTCGCGTCGACCCCGCGGGGCTCGAAAACCGCCCCCCAGTCGTGACGGTACAGCGGGAGGTCGTCGTCGACCTCGACGATGCCGCCGCTCCCGTCGCCCTCGAGTTCGACGGTGACGAGCACGTCGCCGGCGACGCGGGCGACCTCGTCGAACGTCGCGGACATCTCCTCGGGGTGGACGTGTTGGAGGGTCTCCACCGAGTAGACCGCGTCGAAGGCGCGGTCGTCGAACCGCGGGAGCACGTCCGCGATCGCGCCGACGTGGAAGGAGCCGGCGTCGGCGAGGTCCGGGTACTCCTCGCGGAGCACGTCGAAGGAGTCGGGGTTGATGTCGACGCCGACGAGGTCAGTGAACCCGTCGTCGTGGAGGTGCGCGAGGTGGCGGCCCGACCCGCAGCCGAGTTCGAGCACGCTCGCGTCGCGGCCGACGGCGTCCGCGAGGCGTTCGGCGAGGTGGCGGCTCACCTCGTTGGGGCCGTAGTGCGCGTAGTACCGCGGGGAGAACTCCCCGGTGCGGTCCGCCCAGGCGTCGCGTAGTTCGTCGGCGTTCACGATCGACGGTGACGGCGCACACGGAGAACCCTTCCGACCCGCGGACGGGCCGTCGTCGGCGGCCGTCGCGGTCGCCTTCCATCCGGGCCGTCGTCGACGCGGACGCCCCCGCACCGGACGCCGAATGACTCCGCACCGGACGCCCCCACACCGGACGCCGAACGCCTATCCCCGTCGGGCGGCTACGTCGACCGTGTCCCCGATCGGACGGGCGCTCGTCGCGGTCGCCGTGCTTCCCCACGAGGCGGCCCACGCCGCCGCCGCCAGAGCGATCGGCCTCGACGCCGAGGTCGAGGTGTTGCCGACGTGGGACGGGCCGGGGCGGCCGCTCGGGCAGTTCGACGCGCGCGTTCCGGAGGCGACGCCGACGGCGGCGATCCGGGCGATCGCGCTCGCGCCGCTGGCGTACGTCGGCGCGGCCGCGGCGCTGGACGCTGTGTTGCCCGCGGAGTCCGGCCTCCGATTCCTCGCCATCGCGCCGCTGGCGTACTGGGCGGCGCTGTCGAGCGGCGACCTCGCGGTCGCGGCCGACCCCCACGCGGTCCGCGAGCGCGGCCGGTTCCTCGTCGACGACGAGGGGTGGAGCGGTCCGACCGCCGACGCGCTGACCGTGCTGACGACCGGCGCGGTCGCGGGGCTGTTGCTCGCGTGAGCGTCGCCGGCGACGCCCGAACGGCCGGACGCGGTCTCACTCTCTCACGGACGGTGCCTCTCACTCCGCGGGCAGGTCCACGAAGTAACGGAACCGATTAGCCGCGGGAGATCATCCGGACAGCCGTGTCACGGCTCCGCCGCGCCGGGTCGGCGCTGGCTCGGGCGCTCGCCAGCGCCGGGGTCATCGACGAGGCGCGGCTGCGCGCGACGACGGACCTCGCCTGGCCGCGCATCGTCACCGGCTTCGCCATCATGTCGAAGCGGACCGTCGACCTGGCGCTCGTCGGGCTGATCATCGGCCCGACCGCGGTGGCGGGACTGACGCTCGCGAACGCCTTCTGGATGCTCGCGAAGTTCCTCGCGATCGGGCTCGCGGGCGGGACGGTCGCGCTCGTCTCCCAGAACTACGGCGGCGGCGAGGGCGACCGCGCGGCCGCGGTCATCCGCCTCAGCGTGCTCATCGCGGTCGCGCTGGCGGTGCCGGCGGTGGCGACGTACGCGTTCGCGGCCGAACCCCTCGTGGGGCTCCTCGGCGACGACCCCGACAGCGTCCGCCACGGCGCGACGTACCTCGCGGTCGTCGCGCCCGGCCTGCTGTTCGAGTTCCTCAACCTCGTCGCCAGCCGAACGTACGCTGGGATCGGCGATACTGTGACGCCGATGGTCGTGCGCGCCGGGGGCGCGCTCGCCAACATCGCGCTGTCGGCGACGTTCGTCCTCGGCTTCGACATGGGCGTCGCGGGCGCGGCGCTGGGCACAGCGCTGGCGACGGGGCTCGTCACGGTCGTCTTCGTGTGGGGAATGACCGGCCACAGCTACCTCCGGGGGCGCGGCGCGAGCCCCGTCCCGTTGCGGCTCCGGGGCTCCGAGGAGGACCGCGAACTGCTGGTCCAGATCGGCCGCGTCTCCGCCCCGCTGGTCGCCCGCCGGGCCGCACAGGGGCTCGTGGTGTTCCCCCTGCTCGCTATCGCGGCGACGTTCGGCCCCGTCGCCGTCGCCGCGATCGGCGTCGGGCGACAGGTGCGCCAGCTGGTCGGCAGCTTCTCGTGGGGCTTCTCTATCGCCGCCTCGACGCTCGTCGGCCAGGAACTGGGCCGGGGCGGCGAGACGGAGGCCGAGGCGTACGGCTGGGGGATCGCCCGCCTGTCGCTGGTGGTGTACGTCGTCGCCGCCGCGGTCGTGCTCGCGCTCGCTGAGCCCGTCGCGGGCGTGTTCGTGGACGACCCCGCGAACCTCGCGCTGTCGGCCGACTTCGTCCGCGTCGCCGCGGTGTCGGTCGTCGCGCTCGGCGTCGACGGCTCGATCACCGGGGCGCTACGCGGGGCCGGCGACACCCGCGTTCCGTTTCTCGCGACGCTCGCGGGGGCGTACCTCGCGGCGCTCCCGCTGGCGTGGGCCGGCACGGTCGTCCCCGCGTTGGGGGTCGCCGGCCTCCTGCTCGCGCTGGTGGCGGAGACGGCCGTGCCGATGGTCGTGAACCTCCGGCGGTTCCGGTCGAACCGCTGGAAGGCGGTGAGTCGCGAGTACCGTCCGAGCACGGGCGACTGAGCACGCTCCGAGCGGGTCCGCGGCAACCGGGACCCCGACTCGGGTCGCACCACCCACCCTTATGCCGCCGGCCGGAACGTTCCAGCCATGCGAGTTACGGTGCTTGGCGCGGGGACGATGGGCGCGGGGATCGCGCGGTCGGCCGCGGCCGCCGGCCACGAGGTCGCGCTCCGGGACATCGAGGAGTCGCGCGTGGCGGACGGTCTCGCCGACATCGAGGCCACCCTCGAGGAGGGCGTCGCCCGCGGGGCGGTGACGGAGGCCGAGCGGACGGCCGCGCTCGACCGGATCACGGGGACGACATCGCTGTCGGAGGCGGCCGGGGGGGCGGCGCTCGTGATCGAGGCGGTGCCCGAGGACGCCGATCTGAAGCGGGACGTGCTCGGCGCGGCGGAGTCCCACGTCGCCGCCGACGCCGTGCTGGCGTCGAACACCTCGGCGCTGTCGGTGACGGGGCTGGCGAGCGCCCTCGAGCGTCCAGAGCGCCTGCTCGGACTGCACTTCTTCAACCCGGTGCACGTGATGGAGTTGGTGGAGGTCGTCGTCGCCGAGCGCACGAGCGAGGCGACGCTCGCGACGGCACGGGAGTTCGTCGACTCGCTGGGGAAGACGGCCGTGGAGGTGCGCGACTCGCCGGGGTTCGCCTCCTCGCGGCTGGGCGTCGCGCTCGGCGCGGAGGCGATCCGGATGTACGAGACCGGCGTCGCGGGCGTCGCCGACATCGACGCCGCGATGGAGTTGGGGTACGACCACCCGATGGGCCCGCTCGAACTGACGGACCTGATCGGGCTGGACGTGCGCCTGGACGTGCTCGAGCACCTCCGCGAGGAGTTAGGCGAGCGGTTCCGGCCGCCACAGGCGCTCAAGCGGAAGGTCCGCGCCGGAAAACTGGGGAAGAAAACCGGCGAGGGCTTCTACGTCTGGGAGGACGGCGAGGCGGTGAGACCGGCGGACGAACCGTCGCCGGCGGCAGACGAGACGCCGGGGTCGGACGACGAGACGCCGAGAACGAACGACGAGACGCCGGGATCGGCAGACGGGGCCGGAGGCGGGCGATGAGCGACGACTGCGGGGACCCCGAGGCCGCGGCCGACGACTGCGAGTTCGTCGACTGCGCGGTCGGCGACCGCGCTGCCGCCGTGGCGACCGTCACGCTGAACCGCCCGGACGCGCGCAACGCGCTGAACGCGCAGCTTCGCGAGGAGCTGATCCGGGTGCTCGCCGCGATCGACGACCGCGAGAGCGGCGTCCGCGTCGTCGTGCTCACGGGTGCCGACGGGGCGGGGGCGTTCGTCGCCGGCGCGGACGTGACGGAGCTTCGCGAGCGCGACGCGCTGGAGCAGCGCCGCGCGAGCGAACGGCCCCGCGTGTACGAGCGCGTCGCCGACCTCCGCCAGCCGGTGATCGCCCGGATCAACGGCCACGCCCTCGGCGGGGGCTGCGAGCTGGCGCAGGCGTGCGACGTGCGGATCGCCCACGAGCGCGCGAAGCTGGGCCAGCCGGAGATCGCGCTGGGACTCATTCCCGGCGGCGGCGGCACGCAGCGACTGGCCAGGCTGGTCGGCGAGGGACAGGCGATGAAGCTGATCTTGTCGGGCGAGGTGATCGACGCCACGGAGGCGGCCGAGATCGGGCTCGTCGAGGAGGTTCACGGCGACGAGGGCTTCGACGAGCGCGTGGACGACCTCGCGGCGGCGATGGCCGACAAGAGCCCGCTGGCGCTGGAGCACGCCAAGACGGCCGTGCGGGCGGCCTCCCGGCTGGACCTCGATGCCGGCCTCGAGTACGAGTCGGAACTGTTCACGGCGCTGTTCGCGAGTCGCGACAAGGACGAGGGGATCGACGCGTTCCTCGAGGACCGCGATCCCGAGTGGGAGGGCCGGTAGCCGAGCGCGGCGGTCGGCGGACACCGGGTCGCCGTCGGGGGTCGAAACGTCGGCTGCGCGGTCCGTCGCCTGCGCGGTCGCTAATCGGCCCCCGCGACCGGTGCTCAGTACCGAACGACCGCGTCGACGATGCCGACGGTCTGGCCGACGCCGACGATCGCGAGCCCCGCGACGGCGACCGCGACGGCCGGGTCGCCGGCGACCACCGCCCCGAGGTACGCGGTCGCCCCCGCGAGCGACAGCGCCGCCGCGACGGCGTTGACCGGGCGCGCCGATCCCGCAGACTCGCGGGCGGTGTACCACAGCGCCGGGGCCGGGAGAAGCGCCCAGCCGACGACCGAAACGAGCAGGGGGATCGGTCCGAGGTCCGCGGCCGCCCCGGCGGCACCGGCCAGCGTGACGGGGATCCCCGCAAGGATCACGAGCCGCCAGGCGCGGAGGACGCCCGAGCGCATGTCGCGCCACGAGAGGACGACGAACGCGACCAGCAGGACCGACATCACGACGTGGGCGATCAGGACGGCGCGGTCGCCGACGCGGTCGAGGTGGCCGGTGATCGCGAAGATCCACGCGAGCGGGACGAGGCCGGCGGGAGCGGTCTCGCGGACGCGTCGGAGCACGGGAGCGAGACGGCGGTCGTGCTGAAAATCGTTTCCCCGCTACAGCGCCGCGATGGCGACGCCTACGAGCGGGACCAGCACGAGCAGATACGCCACCGCTTCGATCGCCCAGGCCCGTCGGATCCGGCGGAGTCGCTGTCGGGCCAGCCCGCGGGACCGCGGAAGGACGACCAGCGCGAAGAAGCCGACCATGAGCGGGTACAGCAGGATCCCGGCGACGCCGACGGCGAGCCAGCCGACGCCGAGGACGGCCCCGACGGCGAACACAAGCCACACGAACAGGGGACCTGTGAGACCCCCGGCGACGTAGTGGACGACCGAGGCGAGCCGGCGCGGGGAGTCGTCTGGATGGACCCCCGTGAGCACGCCGCTGGCGATCCGCGGTGGCGTCTCACCCTCGTCGATTCGGCCCATCACGAGGTCCATCGCGAGCGTTGCGATCACGCCGGCCACGACGCCGACGAGGATCGACGCCGTCACCGTGACCGGGACGGACGTTTGCAGGATCACGGAGGACCGAACGGGCCCGTCCCACCTATCGGTTTCCCCGGTCGGACGGGCGGAACAGGCTGTCGACTCGGCGGCGGTGACCCGGCGTCAGGCCGGTCCTACGACTCCCCGACCCTCACCCACGTCTCCAGCGTGAAGCGGTCGTGCTCGGTGGAGTCCGAGAGCGTCCACTCGTCGGTGTTCCACTCCGGATAGCGGGTGTCACCATCGTACTCGCCGTGGACGCGCGAGAGCACCATCCGATCGAGGTGGGGTTGAAACAGCTCGTAGATCGCCCCGCCGCCGAGGACGTACGCCGTCTCCGCGCCGAGCGACTCGGCGACCGCGACCGCCTCCTCGACGCCGGCGACCGCGTGTGCGGTGTCGGTGTCGACAGAGCTTCGGCTGCGTGAGACGACGATCTGGGCGGCTCCCGGAAGGTCGTCCAGCATCGACTCGAACGTCTTCCGGCCGAGGATGACTGTCTCGCCGGCGACGCGGTCGCGGTACTGGCGCTTGTCCGCCGGGATCGACGGCCACGGGAGTTCGCCGTCGTCGCCGATGACGCCGTTTTCCGAGACAGCCGCGACGGACACGAGTTCGACCATATCGAGGGATCGGGCGGCCGGACAATACCGCTTTCCCCGTACCGAGAATTCCGGGATTCCGAGAGTGCTGAGAGTGCCGAAGATGCCGAGAGTGCTGAGAGTGCCGAGGCTGCCGGGAGTGCCGGTGCCGCGTCGACGACCCGGCGCTCCGCCACGGTTATGAGCCAGCGCTGCGGCCCCGAACTATGGAGATCGGAGTCGTCGGCGTCGGTAGGGGCGGCACAGCGCTGGCGACCGCGCTGGCCGGGGACGAGGCCGACCGCCGCGTCGACTACCTCGCCGGAACGGTCGCCGTCGACACCGACGCGGCCGACCTCGCGGCGGCGACGAGCGTCGCCGAGGACGACCGCCACCTGCTGGGCGCGGTCCACACCGACGGGGCGGGCACCGGCGGCGACGTGGAGTTGGCCGCCGAGATCGCCCGCGAGCAGCGCCCCGAGTTACAGGCGGCCGTCGACGGCCTGCCGGTGGGACGCGTCGACGCGACGCTCGTGTGTGCGGCTCTCGGCGGCGGAACCGGCGCGGGCGTCGCGCCCGCGGTCGCGGACCTGCTGGGGCAGATCACCGGAACGCCGGTGTACGGGGTCGGGATCGTGCCGGGCGTCGCGGAGGTCGGCGGCGACGGCGACGCGGCGGGATCGACGGAACCGCGACGGGATCGCGAAACCCGCGGCGACGCGGACGGCGACCGACCGCTGTCGTCGAACGCGGCCGGCGGGGTACGGGCGCTGTCGGCCGCCTGCGACGACCTCGTGCTCGCGGACCTGGACGTGTGGCGGGCCAACGGCGAGGCGTACGCCCCGGCGTGGGATCGCCTCGACGCCGCCGTCGCCGGGCGACTGGGCGCGCTGTGCGCCGCCGGCGAGGCGACCGACCCGACGCCCGAGCGCGTCCTCGACGCGAGCGAACTGACCAACACGCTCGGTGCAGGGGGCGTGACCGTCGTCGGCACCGCCGGAAGCGGCGTCGACAACGGCCGACGCGAGGGAACGGTCGGCGGCCTGCTCGACCGCCTCACCGGCGAAACGGGGCCGGAAGTGGACGCCGGCGAGGCGGTGTCGATCGCGACCAACGCCTCACGGAAGGCGGTGACACATCGGCTCTCGCTGCCGTGTGCCGTCGACAGCGCTCGCCGCGCGGCGGTCGTCTTTCACGCCCCGCCGGAGTGGCTGAACCGGCGGGGACTCGAACGCGCGCGGGCCCTCATCGAGGAGGAGACCGCGGTTCCGGAGATCCGGTGGGGCGACCGGCCGGACCCCTCAGCCGAGGAGTTCCGCGTGACCGTGGCGCTGTCGGGCGTCGCCGAGAGCGACCGCCTCACGGCCCTGGGCGCGGGGACCGATCCCGGCCGACTCGGGTGAGCCGCCGATCGACCCGTTTACCGCCGTCCCCGATCGAACGGTTGCCATGGCCACCGACGGCGACACGACCGACACCGGCGACGGCGAGGGCGACGACAACCACGCCGGCGACGCCGGCGACGAGCCCTCGGTACCGATCGTCTGTACGGAGTGCGACACCCGAACGCGAGTGCCGCTTTCGAAGGTCGGCGACCTCGTCGACCGCCACAACGACACGCGACACGACGGCGAGTCCGTCGCACAGGTCGACCCGGCGCTCGCCGACCGTATCGCCGACCTCGTCGCGGAGGACATGGGCCTGCTCGAGGGGGAGTAGGCCGGACGCGACGGAGCATCTCCGACGACTGGTCGGGGCGTAGAGGCCGCTCGCGGGAACGAACTACAGCCAACACAGGGCCGATCACCCCTGGTTTGCGAACGCAAACCCCGACTGTAAGGGCCGCAACGGGGTTCCTGTGTAGTTCCTCAGAAAGGGACAGTATCCCGACTCCTGAATCTCTGTTTTTCGGTCGTGAGAAGGTCGCTACGCGGTTGTAGGGGTTGGAACCGATTCGGCCTACAAAAGTATGGGCGCTGCGGGCTCCGGTTCGACTATCGAACGAATTGATCTTTCAGGCGTGAGGCGGCCGAATACGGGAGATCGGAGGTACACCGAAAAGCACAGTAATCTGTGTGATCATAGAATATTATATGCCTAGCATCACCGTCAACGTGGACGACGACCTCAAAGAGCGCATGGAAAAGCACCCGGAAATCAACTGGAGTGAAGTCACCCGACAGGCCATCCAAGAGAAGATCGAGACGCTCGAAGTGATGGACGAACTCACTAGCGAGAGCGAACTTACCGAGAGCGATGTACAGGATATCGCTGACAAAATAAACAAGAGCGGACGCAAGCGCGTTGACGAGGAATCGGCGTAATCACGACGAATGGAGCTGGTCATCGACGCCAACGTCGTCATCTCTGCACTCATCGCTGATTCGAAAACGCGGGAACTCATCGTCACGCTCGAACCGGATTTACTGACACCTGCGTTCGTTTACGACGAAATCGAGAACTACGAGGACCTAATCGTGGAGAAATCTGGAATGAAACCGGCCCGAGTGGCACAGTTCATCGACCTTCTGTTCCAATACGTTGACGTTGTCCCCTCCAGCGAGTTCTATCCGGCTATCGAGAAAGCAGACGAGGCAATCGGTGACACCGATCCGGACGATGTACTGTATCTAGCATGTGCGATAGCCTGCGATGCGGCTATCTGGAGTGACGACTCCGACTTCGACGAACAGGATCTGGTTGAGACGTACCCGACGAGTGAGGTAATCGACTCGTTCGACACGCGCTAACTCAATGTGCGATTGAGTTTTGAACGGGCACCTGTTTGGCCGTACGCGAATCACGGGACACTCACTAGTCAAATCGAGTATCGAACGAAAGCAAGATCTCGACCGTTGGACCGATGACCGCCACGCTGTCTGGCGATTGTTTCACCTGAAATTATGGGCGCTGCAGGATTTGAACCCGCGGCAGCTTGGTCCGAAGCCAAGTACTCTGTCCAGGCTGAGCTAAGCGCCCGTACCCGATTATATCGCCCTCGGTCTCATAAGTCCCGCGTTTCCGGTCGCGATCCAGAGCCGAACCGATCGCGACCACACGCGGTTGTGGCCGACTGGCGACGACGGTCGTAGACGGGCGAGATGGAAGACCGGCAGGTGGCCGGACACGACTTCAGATTCAGGTAGACCCCCATCTCAGGTTGGTCGTGCGTGTCACAGTTCACGGCGGGGACGTAGCATCGGATCATCCGGGCGTTCACCCACTCCCTCGGACAGTTCACCTGAAGGACGCAAGTACAGTACCCTTGGACAGACGGTAGCGCCACCGTCCCGCGTCATTTATGACCGGGCGGGCGGTGGACGGGAACGATGGACCCGACTCGAACGCTCGAGGGGTACCTCGAGCTGGCGCGACCCGGGAACGCGGTCGCCGCGGGCGCGCTGACGTTCGTCGGGTCGTTCGTCGCGGGGGGGCTGGACGCGCCCGTCGCCGTCGTGTTCGCGGTGGTGGCGACGGCCGCGGCGACGGCTGCCGGAAACGCGGTCAACGACTACTTCGACCGCGAGATCGACGCGGTGAACCGACCGGGCCGTCCGATCCCGAGCGGCCGAGTACCGGCGCGGGGAGCGGCGGCGTACGCGGGCGTGCTGTTCGCCGTCGCGACCGCGGCGGCGGTGACGCTGCCGCCGTTGGCGCTCGGGATCGCGGTGGCGAACCTGCTGGCGCTGCTCGCCTACACGCAGGTGTTCAAGGGGTTACCAGCCGTCGGGAACGTCGTGGTCGCGTATCTCACCGGGTCGACGTTCCTGTTCGGAGCGGCCGCCGTCGGCGGGTTGTCGGGACCGACGTGGACGCTGTTCGGGCTGGCGGCGACGGCGACGTTCGCGCGCGAGGTCGTGAAGGACGTCGAGGACGTCGCGGGCGACCGCGAGGAGGGGCTTCGCACGCTGCCGATCGTGGCGGGCGAGCGACCGGCGCTGGCGCTGGCGACGGCCGCGATGGCGGTCGCGGCGCTCGCGAGCGCGCTCCCGTACCTCCGAGGCACCTTCGGAGCGGCGTACCTCGCGGTCGTAGTGCCGGCGGACGCTGCGATGCTCGGGGCGACGGCGTGGGGCTTTCGGGATCCGGCGACGGCGCAGCGATGGATCAAACGCGGGACGTTCCTCGCGGCGATCGCGTTCGTCGCGGGACGCGCCACGGTGGTGGTTGCGTGACAGGAATCCGTCCGCCGGAGGGTAATCCAATCATAAAGAATAATACCGGCTCACGGTAAGGACACGGTAGTTGGATGACCCCCGGCGAGACGGAGGCGAACACGAATCCGCGCGAGCACACCGTCCGCGTCGGGACCGCTGCGGGGGACCCACATGTATGATGTCGAACCGCTCGGGAGCGAGATCGAACCCGGGTCGAACGTTCTCGTCACCGGACCGCCCCTGAGCGGCAAGCGCGAACTCGCGCTCGACGTGCTCGCGGAAGGGACCCGAAACGGCGAGGGGGCGATCATGGTGACGACCAAAGACTCCGCCGACCGACTGCTCAAGCAGTTCGAAAAGCGGGTCTCCTACGAGGGTCGCCCCGTCGCCGTCGTCGACACCGTCACCCGCCAGCAGGGCGTGAGCGACGTGCGTGAAAGCGACCGGATCAAGTACACCTCCTCGCCGGTCGACATGACGGGGATCGGGATCAAGCTCTCGGAGTTCCTGGAGGCGTTCTACAAGGACCGCGGGATCAAGCGCAACCGCGTGATGGTCCACTCGCTGTCCACCCTCCTCATGTACTCGGACCTGCAGACGGTGTTCCGGTTCCTCCACGTGTTCACCGGCCGGATCCAGAGCGTCGAGGGGCTCGGGCTGTACTGCATCGACTCGACGGCCCACGACGATCAGACGATGAACACGCTGAAACAGCTGTTCGACGGCATCATCGAGACGCAGGAGGACGGCGAGCCGACGGTTCGGCTGGCGAACGCGTAGTACGTCGCCTCCGAGGGGTCGGTGGGGTCGCTGCCGCCGGTTCAGTTCGGGTCGTACCACGGCGAGGTCCGCGGCCGCCGCCCGCGGCGATCCCAACGGCGGTCCCCGGGGTCCCTCTCGATCCCGCCCGCGGCGACCGCACCGCTCCTCGTCCTCCCCAACCGGCTCGGTGCTCGCCCCGGCTCGCACCTCGCCCCCTCGCGCGCGTCCGGCGGGCACAGAGGCCCGCCGCCGCGCGCCGACGCGCCTTCCTCGTTCGTCGCATCCCTCTTGTTCGTCTCCCGTCCCTCGCACGAACTCTTTTCCCCGATGACGGTGGACTTCCGGGTATGCCAGTCACCGACGACGACGGCCTGCGCGAACTGCTCTCGATGGACCCCGTCGCGGTCGTCGGCTGCTCGAGCACGCCCGGCAAGGCCGCCCACGACATCCCCGAGTACCTCCAGGAACACGGCTACGAGGTGATCCCAGTGAACCCCTACGCCGACGAGATTCTCGGCCGCGAAGCGTACGACGCGCTGGCGGACGTCGAGGAGGAGATCGGACTCGTCGACGTGTTCCGTCCGAGCGAGGAGGTCGCGGGCATCGTCGACGACGTGCTGGCGCGTCGCGAGGACCGCGGCGACGTGGCGGGACTGTGGCTCCAACTCGGGATCACCGACGACGAGGCGCTCGCTCGCGCCGAGGACGCCGGCCTCCTGACGACGCAGGACACGTGTATGAAAGTCGAACACGGGCGTCTCGTGGGGTGAGCCACCGGTACGTCCGCGGGGCCTCGACAGTCAGAACGACTGTTGGTCGTTCTCCATCCCGGTCTGGCCCCCGCGGTCGTCGTAAAACTTCCGACCGATGAACGCGTCGTCGACCAGGCCGACGAGCGTGTCGTGGAGTTCCTTCGCCGAGTCGAACTCCGCGGTCTCCGCTCTGGCGAGCACCGCCGCCACGGTCGTGTCGTCGCCGTTCGGTGCCTCCAGCGTCACGTCGCCGACGCGTTCGACGGCGGTCTCGCGGTCCGTCGGGAACGACAGTTGACGGCTGAACTCCGCGCGTAGCTCCGAGAGTCGCATGGCTTACTACTCCGGGCCCGGAGAGAAGTGTCTGGTTTCGCGATACGTCCCCGTTGGATACGTGCGTCCGTGCGTTCGTGCGGCGTCGCAGCACGTCGGCGACGACGGCGGTGACAGCCGCGGGACGCGCCGTTTATCCGCGCTCCGGTCGAAGCCGGGCGCATGACTGCCAGCGCGCCCAACCGAAACACGCTGTGGGGTCGCGCCGTCGCCGACGAACTCGCCGCGGCGGGCGTCGACGCCGTCTGCGTCACTCCCGGCTCGCGCTCGACGCCGCTGACCGTCGCGTTCGCCGAGCACCCGGACATCCACGTGTTCTCGCATCTCGACGAACGCGCGTCCGCGTTCTTCGCGCTGGGCCGCGCCCGCCGCACCGGCGCGGTGACGCCGCTGGTGTGCACCTCCGGCACCGCCGCCGCGAACTTCCACCCGGCGGTGATGGAGGCCGCGAACTCGCGGGTGCCGATGCTCCTCCTGACCGCCGACCGGCCGCCCGAACTCCGCGACTCGGGCGCGAACCAGACGGTCGACCAAGAGAAGCTGTACGGCGACGCCGTCCGCTGGTACAGGGACCTCCCCGAGCCGGAGGCCGACGACCGGAAGCTCCGATCGCTTCGCACGGACCTCGCGCGCGCCGTCTCGACGGCCGAGGGCACGCCCGCGGGCCCGGTCCACCTGAACGTCCCGTTCCGCAAGCCGCTGGAGCCCGTCGAGGTCGAGGGCGACGTGCCCGCGGAGCTCCCGGAACTGGCCGCGGAGGGCCGCGACGACGGTCGGCCGTTCGTCTCGACGACCGCGGGCCACCCGATGCCCGACGAGCGCGACCTCCAACGGATCGCGGGGGCGCTCGAGGCCGAACGCGGCCTGATCGTCGCCGGTCCCGCGGATCCGCCGGGTCCGGATCCGCAGGCAGTGACGGCGCTGGCGCACGCGACCGGGTTCCCCGTCCTCGCGGACCCGCTCTCCGGGCTGCGGTTCGGTTCGGCGACCCGAGTCGCGCCCGTCCTCGGCGGCTACGACGGCGTGCTCGCCGGCGGGCCGCCCGACGACTGGCCGGACCCCGAGGTCGTCCTCCGGTTCGGGGCCTCGCCGACCTCGAAGCCGCTGCGCAAGTATCTCGCCGGCACCGACGCCCGCCAGTTCGTCGTCGACCCCGCGGGCGGGTGGCGCGAGGCGGAGTTCGCCGCCACCGACCTCGTGGTCGCCGACCCGTCGCGGCTCTGTGGCGCGCTCTCGCGGCAGGTAGGGCAGGTCGGCGGGGCCGGGGGCGCTTCCGGCTCCGACTCGACGGCGTGGCGCGAACGCTGGGAGGCCGCCGAGGCCGCTTACTGGGGGACGGTCGCCGACGAGGACCGCTTCTTCGAGGGGCGCGTGCTCGCGGACGTGGTCGACCTCGCGCCCGAGCCCTCGACCGTGTTCGTTTCCAACTCCATGCCCGTGCGCGACGCCGACCGCTTCGTCGCGCCCGCCGCCAAGGGACTCACGATGCTCGGCAACCGCGGTGCCTCCGGCATCGATGGCATCGTCTCGACGGCGCTGGGGGCCGGATCGGCCACGACCGACCACCTGACGCTCGTCACCGGCGACCTGGCGTACTACCACGACATGAACGGCCTGCTCGCGCTGGAGCGGTGTGACGTGGACGCGACGGTCGTCCTGATCGACAACGACGGCGGCGGCATCTTCCACATGCTCCCGATCGAGGACTTCGATCCGCCGTTCACGAGCCAGTTCAAGACACCCCACGGTCTCGACTTCGAGCCCACGGGCGACCTCTACGACCTGTCGTTCGCCCGCGTCGCCGGCGAGGACCGCGAGGGCTTTCGCGATCTGTACCGCGAGAGCGTCGCACGCGACGGATCCGACGTGATCGAAGTCGCGAGCGACGCCGAGGCGAGCCATCGCGTGCGCGAGGAAGTGACCGAGGCGGTCGCCGACGCTGTGGCCGAACGCGCGACCGAGGGCGAGTGATCCGGTGTTCGTGACCGGGAGCGAGTGACCTCGCCGGGACGCCCCCGCGATCGACGCCGAACACGAGGGAGTGCGTCGCCGTCGCGACGCGCACCTTTTTGCGCGCGCCGGCCGCCGGTTCGGGTATGAGCGACAGCGACGACGCGGACGACGCCAACGACGCGGACGACGCGGGCGACGCGACCGACGCGGGCGACGCCAACGACGCCGGCGGGGACGACAGCAGCGCTGTCTCCGATATCTTCGACCCCGAGCGCTGGGAGCCGGTCGACGGGAGCGACGCGTTCGACGACATCACCTACCACCGCGCGGTCGACTCCCCGACCGTTCGGATCGCGTTCGACCGCCCGGAGAAGCGCAACGCGTTCCGCCCCGGCACGGTCGACGAACTGTACGCCGCGCTCGACGACGCCCGCAAGCGCGCGAACGTCGGCTGCGTCCTGCTGACGGGGAACGGCCCCTCCCCGAAGGACGGCGGCTGGGCGTTCTGCTCGGGCGGCGACCAGTCCGTCCGCGGCGAGTCGGGGTACGAGTACCGCGACGACGACGAGGCCGACGAGTCCGACGACCGGTTGGTGCGGGAGGCGAAGGCCGGCCGCCTCCACATCCTCGAAGTCCAGCGACTGATTCGATTCATGCCCAAACCGGTCGTCGCGGTCGTCCCGGGCTGGGCCGTCGGCGGCGGCCACTCCCTGCACGTGATCTGCGACCTCACGCTCGCGAGCGACGAGCACGCGAAGTTCCTCCAGACGGACCCCGACGTGGCGAGCTTCGACGGCGGCTTCGGTTCCGCCTACCTCGCCAAGCAGGTCGGCCAGAAGAAGGCCCGCGAGGTGTTCTTCCGCGGGAAGACCTACTCCGCCGAGGAGGCCGTCGACATGGGGATGGCGAACGAGGCGATCCCGCACGAGGAGTTGGAGGACGTGGCGCTGGAGTGGGCCGACGAGATGACGAGCAAGTCGCCGACGGCGATGCGGATGCTGAAGTACGCGTTCAACATGACCGACGACGGCATGGTCGGCCAGCAGGTGTTCGCCGGCGAGGCGACCCGGCTGGCGTACATGACGCCGGAGGCACAGGAGGGTCGCGACGCGTTCTTAGAGGGTCGAGAACCGGATTTCTCCGACCACCCGTGGCACTACTGACCGACCACTTTTCACGGGGCCTCGCGCCCACCGGGCGCTCGACCCCCGCCAAAACCCGTCGATGCTGCAGGAACGCTTCGCGTTCCTGCTGCTAACCAGACGCCTGCGGCGTCTGGTGATGCGGTCGGATTCGAAGAATCCGACTGCTAATCCGAATCGCGAAGCGATTCTGATGATGCTCAAAAGGCCGCTCGCTCGGGCCTTCCGGCCCTCACTCGCGGTACGACCCCCCGGAACTTCCGCACCGCCACCGCGACAGCAACGCTACCGTCACCGCGACAGCAACGCTACCGCCACCGCGACAGCAACGCTACCGCCACCGCGACAGCAACGCTACCGCCACCGCGACAGCAACGCTACCGCCACCGCGACAGCAACGCTACCGCCACCGCGACAGCAACGCTACCGCCACCGCGACAGCAACGCTACCGTCACCGCGACAGCAACGCTACCGCCACCGCGACAGCAACGCTACCGCCACCGCGACAGCAACGCTACCGCCACCGCGACAGCAACGCTACCGCCACCGCGACAGCAACGCTACCGCCACCGCGACAGCAACGCTACCGCCACCGCGACAGCAACGCTACCGCCACCGCGACAGCAACGCTACCGCCACCGCGACAGCAACGCTACCGCCACCGCGACAGCAACGCTACCGCCACCGCGACAGCAACGCTACCGCCACCGCGACGGCGCGGCCACGTTCACGGGCCCGCCGCGGGCGAGGGGAGACGACCCGCGCTCGTAACCCATCCTTCATACTCCGTCCGCTCCGAGTGCCGCCAATGAGCACGGAGACGAGTCAGGCCGACATCTCCAGGCGGCGGGCGTGGGTGATGGCCGCGCGGCCTCAGACCATGCCGGCGGCGCTGGCTCCCGTCCTCGTCGGCACGGGGCTGGCCGTCCGCGACAGCGTGTTCGCGCCCCTGCCGGCGCTGGTGGCGCTGGTGGGCGCAGCGCTGATCCAGATCGGGACGAACTTCGCGAACGACTACTACGACGCCGAGCAAGGCGCTGACACCGAGGACCGCGAGGGATTCACCCGCGTCACGGCGGGCGGGCTCATCGAGCCCGCGGCGGTGAAGCGCGCGATGTGGCTCACGTTCCTCGCGGCCATCCTCGTGGGCGCGTACCTCGTCGCCGTCGCCGGGCTGCCGATCCTGATCGTCGGGCTCGTCTCGGTGGCGATGGGCGTCGCCTACACCGGCGGTCCGTACCCCCTCGCGTACCACGGCCTCGGCGACGTGTTCGTCTTCCTGTTCTTCGGGCTCGTCGCCGTCACGGGCACCTACTACGTGCAGGCGGCGGCGACGGTAGGGGTCGCGTTCGGCACGCTCGTTCCCGGTCCGGACCTCGTCCCGCTCGCGGCCGTCGTCGCCGCCCTTCCGGTGGCGGCCATCGCGACGGACATCCTCGTCGTCAACAACCTCCGCGACCGCGAGGAGGACGCCGCGACCGGCAAGAACACCCTCACGGTCCGCTTCGGCTACGGCTTCTCGCGGGCGCAGTTCGTCCTCCTGCTCGGGATGGCGTACGCGATCCCGCCGGTGTTCTTCGCGTCGACGGGCGATCCCACGGTCCTGCTCCCCCTCCTGACGCTCCCGCTTGCGGTGCCGCTGACGCGGACCGTCCTCACGGAGACCGCCGGCGACGCGCTGAACCCGGCGCTTGAACGGTGCGGAAAGCTCCACGCCGCGTTCGCGGCGCTGTTCGCCGTCGGACTGGCGCTGTGACGGTCCGCGCGCTCCGGGAGTTCGCGCTCGAACTCGCCGCGCCGCTGTCGACGGCCCGCGGCGACATCGAGCGACGCGAGGGGCTGCTCGTCCGGGTCGACCTCGCCGGCACGCCGGGTGTCGGCGAGGCCGCGCCGCTGCCGGGGTGGACCGAGTCGCTCGCCGACTGCCGGCGCGCCCTCGAACGCGCCCGCGACGAGGGGACCCCACCGGGCTCCGATTCGCCCGCCGCGCGCCACGCCGTCGCGCTCGCGTACCGCGACGCGTTCGCCCGCCGGCGCGGGGAGTCGCTCGCGGCGTCGCTGACGCGGGCGGGCGAGGACGACCGGGAGCCGGCGGCGTCGGTCCCGGTCAACGGCACCGTCGGCGACGCCGACCGCGACGAGGCGGTCGCCGCCGCCCGGGAGGCGGTGACGGCCGGCCACCGGTGCGTGAAACTGAAGGTCGGCGCGCGGTCGCTGGAGGCGGACCTCGCGCGGGTCCGGGCGGTCGCCGACGCCGTCGGGGCGGGAGCCGACGGGACCGATCCGGCCGCCGATCGTGATGGGACCGACGGGACCGACGGCACCGGCGGCGTCGCGCTCCGGGTCGACGCCAACGGCGCGTGGGACCGGCCGACCGCCCGGGAGGCGGTGTCGGCGCTGGCGGGCGTCGTCGAGTACGTCGAACAGCCGTTGCCCGCCGGCGACCTCGCGGGACACGCGTCCCTGCGGGGCGTCGGCGCGCCCGTCGCGCTCGACGAGTCGCTGACGCGCCACGGCGTCGGCGACGTGCTCGCGGCCGGTGCCGCCGACGCGGTCGTCCTGAAGCCGATGGCGCTCGGGGGACCGTCCCGGGCGCTCGCGGCGGGCCGGGCGGCGGCCCACGCCGGCGTCGCGCCCGTCGTCACCACCACCGTCGACGCCGCGGTCGCGCGAACCGCGGCCGTTCACGTCGCCGCCGCGCTCCCCCGCGGAGCCGCCCGCGCGCACGGCCTCGCCACCGGCGACCTGCTCGCGCTCGACCTCGCCGGCGACGACCCCGCCCCGGTCGCGGACGGTCGGATCGCCGTGCCGTCCGGGCCGGGTCTCGCCGGCGACGCGTTCGACGACCTGTTCGCGGACGGGACGTGAGCGCCGCCGGCCCGTCGCCCCTCGACGACCGCTCCCGCTCGACGACCGCTCCCGCTCGACGACCGCTCCCGCTCGACGACCGTTACCCCTCGGCGACCTCGATCACGCCCTTCATGCCGAGATTCTGGTGGGGCGTGCAGTAGTACCTCGTGACGCCGGAGTCGGTGAACTTCCGAGAGAACGTCGCTCCCTCGGAAGCGTAGTAGTCGCTCTCGAAGTCGCCGCCGTCGGCGACGACGTTGTGGCGGTTCCCCATGCCCGTCCACTCCCAGACGACCGTCGTGTCCGGAGAGACGCGGACCGCCGGCGGATCGAACGCGTAGCCGCTGCCGCCGGCCCCGACGACGACGGTCACCTCCTCGGCTCCCCTCTCGTCGGCGACGGAGCCGTCGAACCCCCGGGCGTCCGAGAGCCACCCGTCGTACGGTTCGGACTCGCCGTCTCCGTCGGCGTCCGTGTCGTCGCCGCCCGCACCGCCACCCCCGCCGCCGGAACAGCCCGCAAGCGCCGCGACCGTGGCGGCCGCGACTGCCGTGGTAACCCGTCGGCGCGTCGTCGCCCCGCCGGCGTCCGCCGGCGACTCGGTGGGATCGCTCATGTCGACACGAAGGGATGGGTGTGGTTTTACGGCACCGACTTCCGCGCCGGAACCGCGCCAGAACTACGCCGGAACCGCACCGGAACCGCGCCGGCGACTCGGCGAACCTACGTGAACGACCGGGAAAGACTTTAGCCGGGACCGGTCGACTCAACACCGTATGACGAACCTCGTCACGAACGTCGGTTCGACGGTAGAGGAACACCCCGAGGAGACGGCGGTGTCCTACGACGGCACGGACATCTCCTATCGGGAGCTGTGGGGCCAGACCGGGGCGTTCGCCGCCGGGCTGGCGGACGCGGGCGTGGCGACCGGCGGGCGCGTCGGGATCTACCTCCCGAACCTCCCGCAGTTCGTGATCGGCTTCCACGGGACGCTGCGGGCCGGAGGCGTCGTCGTCCCGATGAACCCCCAGTACAAGGCCCGCGAGATCGAGCACATGCTCACCGACTCGGAGGCGGAGGTGGTCGTCACCCTGCCGGACCTGGCCGAGCACGTCGCGGAGGTGCGCGAGGAGACGGACGTTCACACCGTCGTCACGATCGGCCAGGCGGTCGAGGGAACCGTCTCCTTCGAGGAGTTCTGCGGTCCGCCCGAGTACGACACCGTCGACCGCGCGGACGACGACGTGGCCTGCCAGCCGTACACCTCGGGGACGACCGGTACCCCGAAGGGCGTCCTGTTGACCCACGACAACCTCGCGTCGAACGCGGAGATGTCGGCCTCGCTCATGCCCGGCGGGATCACCACAGACGACAAGCAGCTGGGCGTGCTCCCGCTGTTCCACATCTACGGCATGACCGTCGTGATGAACGCGACGCTGTTCGACGGCGGGGGCTACTACCCGCTGCCCGCGTGGGACGCCCAGGAGGCGTTCGATCTGATCGAGACCGAGGAGCTGACGATCATGCACGGGGTGCCCGCGATGTACAACGACGCGATCAACCAGCCCGACGCCGCCGAGCGCGACCTCTCCAGCCTCCGGCTGTGCGGCGTCGGCGGCTCCGGCATCCCCGTCGAGGTGCTCCGGCGCTTCGAGGAGCTGTTCGACGCGACGGTCTACGAGGGGTACGGCCTCACCGAGACCAGCCCGGTGACGCACTTCAACACGCCCGAGAAGGGTCGCCGGGTCGGCTCGATCGGCAAGACGCTTCCCGGCGTCTCGTCGATGATCGTCGACGACGACTTCGAGGAGGTCGCACCGGTCGAGGAGGGACCGGTCGACGAGGAGGAGACGAGCCTTGACGACATCACCGGGGAGGTCGTCGTCAGCGGCCCGAACGTGATGAAGGGGTATCACGACCGCCCCGAGGCGAACGAGGAGGTCTTCACCGAACACGGCGGGAAGCGGTGGTTCCACACCGGCGACATCGGCTATCACGACGCGGACGGCTACTTCTACATCGTCGACCGCGAGAAGCACATGATCAACACCGCCGGGTACAACGTCTACCCGCGCGAGGTCGAGGAGTTGCTCTTCGAACACGAGGCCGTCGCCGACGCCGCCGTCGTCGGCATCCCGGACGACCGCCGGGGGGAGACTGTGAAGGCGTTCATCGTGCCCAAGCCGGGCGCGGACGTGACGCCCGACGAGATCAGGCAGTTCTGCCTCGACAACCTCGCGGAGTACAAACACCCCCGCGAGGTCGAGTTCGTCGAGGAGCTCCCGCGGACGACGACCGGAAAGGTCCAGAAGTTCGAGCTTCGGGGGGAGTAGCGGCCCACTCGAGGCTCGAGGCGCTCGCGTCGCCGCCGGCGACGTGACGGGGGAAACGGCCATACCCCGGGGCTCCGTTACACCGCCATGGCAGACGTAACGGAGTTCTCCGACGGCGTCGTGCGGCTCGAACGCGACGACGGCATCGCCCGGATCGTCCTCGCGGACCCCGACCGGCGCAACGCGCTGTCGACGGCGATGACCGACGGGATCGGGGCCGCCCTCGACCACCTGGAAGGCGGCGACGCCCGGTGTGTGGTGGTCGCGGGCGAGGGTCCCGCCTTCTGCGCCGGCGGCGACGTCGACTCGATGCTGGAGCGCCAGGAGTCGGACGCGCCGACCGACGACGCCGTCCGCCACATCGTCCAGGAGATCGGTCGGTGCGTGAAGCGCGTGTACGAGTGCGAGTTCCCGACGGTCGCGCGCATCGAGGGACCGGCTTTCGGCGCGGGCGCGAACCTCGCCGTCGCCTGCGACGTGACCGCGATGCACGAGGACGCCCGGATCGGCTTCGGCTTCCGAGAGGTCGGGCTCGCGGTCGACTCCGGTACCTCGTATCTCCTGCCGCGACTCGTCGGCGAGAACGTCGCCAAGGAGCTCGTGTACACCGGCGAGCTCCTGACGGCCGAGCGCGCCGAGGAGTTGGGCGTCGTGAACCACGCCGTCGCGGACGACGAGTTCGAGGGGCGGTTCTCGATGCTCGTCGACCGGATCGCCTCGGGGCCGACGGTCGCGCTCAGGACGTCCAAGCGACTCCTGCGCTCGGAGTTCGCGACGCTCGGGGAGGCGATCGAACACGAGGCGGGCGCGCAGGCGGCCGTCCTCGAGTCGGACGACCACGCGGAGGGGGTGGCGGCGTTCACCGAGGACCGGTCGCCGGCGTTCGAGGGGAGATAGACCGGAGCCGTCGCCGGTGTGGCCGGGCTGCCCGCGTCGCCGTCGGGGGCGTCACCCGCGGAGCGAAACGTAGAAGGGAGAACCCGAGAACCGTGGGTGCATGACCGAGTACACGGTGGAGTTCGTCGGCACCGGCGACGAGATCACGGTGTCGGACAAACAGACCATCCTGAACGCCTGCATCGAGGAGGGGATCGCCCAGGAGTACTCCTGCCGCGTCGGGATGTGTCTGGCCTGTACCGCCGAGATCGTCGAGGGCGAGGTGGCCCAACAGGCCGCCGTCGCCCGCGCGCTCACCGAGGAGGAGGCGGAGGACTACGCGCTCACCTGCATGGCGCGCGCGCAGTCGGACCTGAAGCTCGACCGCGGGAAGTACCCCCCGAGCATCGAGGACGAGGCCGCCGCGAGCGGCGACGCCACCGGGGCTGCGGCCGACGACGACTGATCGGCGACCAGCCTCATCCGTCCCACGAACGCAGCGAACGCCGTGAGCGTCGGATCGGCCGCGAGCGATCGGGTCTCTCGCCGCAAACGTTTCAACGGACACGGGCGAACCGGGGGTCGTGAATCGAACGGGGGCGATCCGAGCCCTCCCGGCGCTCCTGACCGGATCGGTCCTCGCGCTCGCCGCCGCCCACGTGGTGTTCGACGACGACCGACTCGTCATCGACCTCGCCGAGGCGTCGATCCTCGTGGTGTTCGCCGTGGCGCTGGGGTTCGTCGCGGTCCGGGTGGCTCGCGACCGGTTCGCGCCCGACCGCGTGAGCCGGGTCGTGCTCACGGGACTGGGATCGGGAATCGTCGTCGGCGCGCTCGCGGCGCTGTATCTCGCCACGCGGATCGCCGACGGCGATCCCACCACCGAGCCGATGATCGTCCTCTCGATCGGGTGGAGTCTCGGTGTCAGCGCCGGCGCGCTCGTCGGCTACTACGTCGAACGGGTTCGCCGCGAGCGCGCCGAGCAGGCGCGGTTGACCGGGCGACTCACCGTCCTCCAGCGGGTGCTCCGGCACAACATCCGCAACGAGGTCGCGATCATTCGCGGGATCGCCGCCACCGCCGCCGAGTCGACCGACGACGAGGCGCTCACGGGGAGGCTGCGGACGATGACCGACCACGTCGACCGAGTCCACGGCCTCTCCGAGAAGGCGAACACGCTGACGGAGCTGTGGAACGACGACGAGACCGTCGAGGCCGACCTCGCGGCCACCGTGCGCGCGGAGGTGTCGCGCTTTCGCGAGACCCACCCCGGAGTCGACGTGACCCTCTCGACGCCAGAGACCGCCCCGGCGACGGCACATCCCTCTGCGGCGCTCGCTGTGCGCGAGGCGCTCGACAACGCCGCCACACACAACGACGCCGGCGAACTCGCGGTCGACGCGTCAGTCTCTACCGGCTCCGAGTGGGTGACCGTCGAGGTCGCCGACGACGGGTCGAGCGTCCCCGAGGAGGACCTGGCGGCGC
Organism: Halobaculum sp. CBA1158; assembly: GCF_021431925.1. NCBI lineage: Archaea > Methanobacteriati > Methanobacteriota > Halobacteria > Halobacteriales > Haloferacaceae > Halobaculum > Halobaculum sp. CBA1158. The sequence goes on from NZ_CP090371.1 coordinate 2,207,347, forward strand.
TTGCGGCCTCCAGGGAGTTCCCGCTTCAGCACGTCACCGGGCTCGGCCTGTGGGTGATATTCTGGGTCGTCGAGCTGTCCGGGGGACGGTTGGACATCGACAACGTCGACCCGGCCGGCGTCCGGGTCCGGATGCGATTCCGGCCGGTCGACGTCGCGACCCGGTCGTGAGCCGTCGCCGTTTGGCGGAGCCTCAGCGGTTCGCCTCCATCCACTCGACGGCGAAGTCGACCAGCGGTCGCATGCGACAGACGACGGCCTCGGCGTCGCCGACGCGTCCGCGCCACACCCGGTCGGGATCGGCCGCCTCGAACGCGGCCTCGACGTCGCGGAAGTCGTCGCGGGAGGTCGGCTCCTCGAAGGTCACCCACCGCGGCTCGCCGTCGACCAGCGCCCGCCCGCCGCTCCGTTCGGGCGGGTCGTCGAGGTCGGCTCGATACTCCGCGAGATGGAGGGAGGTGTTCGCGTCGACGCCGATCCGGACGATCAGCGCGTCTCGCTCGTACAGCCGCGCGAGCGGCGATTCCTCCCCCATCGGGGAGTCGTACGCGTGGTCCGCGACCACAGCCTCGGCCGCCGCACCCCACGCCGAGAACGACGTGGTCGGGTGGCGGCTCCGGACGGCGTCCGGGTAGGTCCGCAGGCACTCGGGGATCGCTCCCATCCCCCGCGACGGCGTCACCGCCGGTCGGTAGGGGGCCGCCTCTGCGCGGATCGTCTCGACCCAGTCGTCGGGGACCGACGGGTTCTCCCACGCCGTCGGCTCGGACAACTGCGTCGAGTGGGTCGGCACCGCGACCGTCCCGGCAGCCGTCACCGCCTCGAGCAGACCGTCGACCGCTGTCGGCGCGCCGCCGGCGACCCACCCCATCGCCGACAGCGACGAGTGCACAAGGGCGGTCTCGCCGGCGTCGACGCCCAGGTCGCGCAGGTCGGCACGGATCCGGTCGGCCGTCAGCGGCTCGTCGGTGCGCTCGACGACGTCGTGTTCGCCCATGCGACGGCGGCGGGTGCCTCGGATAAAACCCCTCGGACGGTGAGTCACTCGATCGCACAGTTGTTCGGGCCCAGCTCCGCCTCGAACGCCGTCTCGTCGTCCATCGTCGCGGTCCCGAGGTTAGCGGCGACGATCCGCTCGTGGTTCGCGGGCCGCGGCGGCAGCGACGAGGCGACCCGGTCGAGGAACGACTCGCGATCGAGCGCGAGCACGTCGAGGTCGCGAACCGCCGACAACGGGGCCGCGTAGACCGCCGGCCGTCCGTCGAGGCCTCCGGCGTCGGCGACGTCCGCAACGTGGCCGGGCGCGAGGATCGTGTCGTCGGGGAGCGCGAGCAGTCGGTCGTGGAGCGTCTCGTAGGCCCGCTCGGCCAGCCCGCGCGCACCGGACTCGCCCGCCTCCAGGTCGGGCCGGCCGACGCTCCCGAGGAACAGCGCGTCTCCGGAGAACAGCACGCTCGGGGCGTCGCCGGCGCGGTCGAGTCGAAGGCAGATCTGCTCGCTCGTGTGTCCCGGCGCGTCGACCGCGGTCAGCGTCGCGTCGCCGACGCGGATCTCGTCGCCGTCGGCGACGAGGTCGGCCGCGAACGCGAGGCCGCGCTCGCGCGCCCCCGCCGGCACGGTCGCGCGTGCGCCGGCCGCGTCCGCGACCGCACGGACGCCCGAGACGTGGTCGGCGTGGACGTGGGTGTCGACGGCGCGAACGATGGTCGCGTCGCGGGCGGCCGCGTCGGCGACGTACCGGTCGGCGAACGCCCGGAGGGGATCGATCACGACCGCGTCGTCGCCGGCGACGACCAGGTACGCGAGACAGCCGGAGGAGGGGCGCTGGTACTGGATCACCGCCAGGTCGTCGTCGTCGACGACCGGCTCGGCGAGGTACGTCTCGGCCCACGCGTCCATGCCGCCCGCGAGGTTCACAGCGTCGACGCCGGCGGCCGCGAGGTCGCTGGCCACCTCGGCGCTGGCCGCGCCGCGGCCGCAGACGACGACGATCGGCTCCGAGAGGTCGTCGGGCAATGGGTCGGTCGCGTCGCCGGTCGCCCCGGCGGCGACGAACTTCACGTGCGGCACCTGTCGGGCGGTCACGCGCCGCCCGTCGACGTGCCACGACTCGAACTCCGGGCGGTCGCGCACGTCCAGCACCGACGCGGCGTCGCCGGCGCGGAGGCGACGCGCGAGCGCCTCGGGGGCCAGTTCTCCCCCCGGCTCGACCCCGTCGAACGCGGGGGGAGCGTCGCCGGTGAGGTCGCCGCCGGGGTCGCCACCGGCGGAGTCGTCGCCGGTAGCGTCGCCTGCGCGGTCGCTCATCGAACTACCTCACTCCCGCGGCTCGAAGGCGTGTCTGACGACCTCGCTGTCGTCGTCCCACTCGAACTCGTCGTGGACGTGCTCCAGTCGGCGCTTGTACGCCTCGAGGTCCTCGGAGCCCTCAGCGCGGGCGTCCTCGTCGGTGAGGTCGCCGAGGGTTCGGCGCTCGATCGCCGTCACCTCGAACGTCGTGCCGTCGATCTCGAAGGTGTCGCCCGCCTCGGCGTAGGCGTGTCCGCGGTGCAGTTGCGTCACCTCGCCCGCGGCGGCCAGCTGCTGGACGTGGTCGTTCGGAAGGATCTCGCCGGCGTCGATGTGTGCCATGGGAGATCGATGGTGTCGCTCGGGGGAAACGTTAACGCCGCCGTGACCGACCGTCGAGTATGGACGGCGAGGCCTTCCGCGAGCGCGTCGAGTCGGCGAAGTCGACCGAGTTGGAGCGACTCGGCTCGAACAAGCTGCTCATCGCGCTCACGGACGCGACGCTGGAGCCCGAGGCCGTGTTGCGGGCGGTCGCCGACTCCGAACACGCCGCGCACGTCACCTTCTCGCAGTGGGCCGACGACGCGACCGAGGCCGGCGGGGAGAACGGCGCGGACGGCGGCGGCGACGCCGCCGCGGAGCTGTTCGGGTGGCTCGCCGACCGCGAGCGCGACCACCGCGAGCGCGTGCTCGACTCGCTGTCGGACCTCGGGGTCGAGCACGATCCGGCCGACGGCGGCACCATGCACGAGTACCTCCGCGCGCGGGAGGATCCGGTAGAACGGATCGCCGCCGGCACGGTCGGCCGCGGGCTCGTCAGCGACCGCTCGCACCTCCAGATCGTCTCCCTGTTCGTCAACGAGGGCGACGAGGCGCGCGCGGACCTCTTTCGCGACCTGCGCGCCGAGACCGAGGAGGAACTGGAGCGCGGACTGGCGCTGCTGGAGGACCTGTGCGGAGACGAGGACGGCGACGACTGGGAGCGCGCCCGGATGGTCGCGGAGTACGTCGTGCAGGTCGCCTACGACGACTACGCCGACGCGCTGACCGGGATGGGGATCGACGTGAAACCGGTGTGTTGAGCGCCGACGCCGACGAGACGCTGGAGGACATCACCGGGGTCGAGATCGCCTCACGGACGGCGACCGTCGCAGCCGGGTGGATCGACCGGTAGACCACCGTGCTGCACGTGACGTTCCGGTTCCAGCGGTGACGGGGCGGGAGCGCTGACACGCCGGTTCCGATCGCTCCCGCCTCGCCGCTTCGAATCTCGAAACCGCGTCGCCCGCGCGGTGCACCTCCGTGCAAAACCGCATGACTGCGGCCGGATAGCCGAGGCGAGCGATTGAAGGGAGGCGGCGACGGCGTATTCGGTGATGCGACACGACCACCTCCTCTCGGCGGGCCAGCTCACCCGGGAGGACATCGAGGCCGTCCTGGACCGAGCGGCCGACCTCGCGGACGACCCGGGCGCGGTCGGCGACCGCCACGCCGACCAGTTGCTCGCGCTGTGCTTCTTCGAGCCGAGCACGCGCACGAAGATGTCGTTCGACACCGCGATGAAGCGGATCGGCGGCGACACCGTCGACATGGGCACCGTCGAGTCGTCGTCGGTGAAGAAGGGCGAGTCGCTGGCGGACACGATGCGCGTCGTCGAGGGGTACGCCGACGGGATCGTCCTCCGGCACCCCAGCGAGGGCGCGGCCAAGCTCGCCTCCCAGTTCGTCGACGTGCCCGTCGTCAACGCCGGCGACGGGGCCGGACAGCACCCCAGTCAGACCCTGTTGGACCTGTACACGATGCGCGAACGCGCCGGCCTCGACGACCTCACCGTCGGGATCATGGGCGACCTGAAGTACGGGCGGACGGTCCACTCGCTGGCGTCGGCGCTCACCAACTTCGACGCGCGGATGCACTTCGTCAGCCCCGAGTCGCTGCGGCTGCCCCGCGGGGTCCAGTTCGACCTCCACGACGCCGGGGCCCGACTCAGGGAACACACCGACCTCGACGAGGTGCTCGGGGAACTGGACGTGCTGTACGTCACGCGGATCCAGCGCGAGCGCTTCCCGGACGAGAACGAGTACCAGCAGGTCGCCGGCGAGTACCAGATCGACGCCGAGACGCTCGAGCGCGCCCGCGACGACCTCACCGTGATGCACCCGCTGCCGCGGGTCGACGAGATCGCTCCGGACGTGGACGCGACCGAACACGCCGCCTACTTCGCGCAGGCGCACAACGGCGTTCCCGTGCGGATGGCGCTGCTCGACGAACTGCTCGGCGGTGATCACGGCGACGGCGACAGCGACCGCTACGGCGACGGCGACAGCGACAGCGACCGCTACGGCGACGGCGACAGCGACAGCGACCGCTACGGCGACGACGAGGACGACGGTCCCGCCGCGGCCGACGGAGGTGAGTCGCGATGAGCGACGCCCCCGACCGGGAGCTTCGCGTCTCGAAGATCCGCGACGGCACGGTCATCGACCACGTCGCCGGCGGGCAGGCCCTGAACGTCCTCGCGGTGCTCGGGATCGACGGCGACGAGGGACTGGGCGTCTCCATCGGCATGAACGTCCCCTCGGACAAACTCGGTAAGAAGGACGTGGTGAAAGTCGAGGGGCGCGAACTGAGCCAGGGAGAGGTCGACATCATCTCGCTGCTCGCGCCGGAGGCGACCGTCAACATCGTTCGGGAGTTCGCGGTGGTCGAGAAGAACCGCGTCGAGCGTCCCGAGCGCGTCGTCGGCCTGCTTGAGTGCCCCAACCACAACTGCATCACGAACGCCGACGAGCCCGTCGAGTCCGCCTTCGAGGTCGTCGAGGACGGCGTCCGCTGCGAGTTCTGCGGAGAGATCGTCCGCGAGGACATCGGCGACCACCTCGCGGTCCACTAACGTCGAGACCGATCGGAGCGACCGACCGGCTTCCGCCGGTGGGTCCCCCGCGGTCGGAAACGATTAGTGCCCGCCCGGAGAACGGACGCCCATGTCCGGAAAGTCCAAGCTGGTCGTGTTGTTCGGCGTCGTCGTCCTCCTGTACGTGCTGTTCAGCTCCGACACCGAACCGGTCGAGGTCGAAGTCGAGAGCGAGGAGTAGCGACCCCCTCCCCCGCTCGCCGGTATCGCCCGTCCGACCGCCCCGCGACCGTTTCTTCGAAACACGTACCCACACGAGCGACCAAGCACGGCCATGACCGCGTACGGCGTCGTCACGCGCAACGCCGAGGAGGTGGAGTGGACCGAGTTCGATCTGGGCTTCTACGAGGTGAAGGACGTGACCGGTCGCTCGGCGGAACCGCTCGCGACGGCCGTGAACATGGTGTCGTGTTTCGGCGACACCGCCGCCGCCGAGTCGAACCCCGATCTCGTCCCGGTCGACGGCGAGGGTCGCCCCGCCACCCGCGACCGCACCTACTTCGACTGGGCCTACATCTGTCCCACCCACGAGGAGTACCGCCGCGGGCTGCTGGAGATCGTCGACGACTGCGCGGCCGTCAACGGGGACGTTCGCCTCGACGACGTGGGGTTCCCTCGACAGGGCTACTGCCGGTGTGACCGGTGTGAACGACGGTTCGGAGACAGCGATCACGACGACTGGGAGGCGTGGCGCGCCGAAGTCATCACCGAGTTCGTCGCCGACGCGGCCGACAGGATCCCCGGCCGCGTCTACCTCACGCTGTACCCGGACCCGTACCCCGGGCACCTGCACGAGCGCGCCGGCCTCGACCTGGAGGCGCTGGCCGAGCACGTCGACGAGTTCGTCGTTCCGCTGTACGACACCCACTACGGGACGACCTACTGGCTGGAGACGATCGCGAAGGGATTCGAGAGTCGGCTTTCGGACCTCGACGTGACGTTCTCCGTCGAGCTGTACGCCGTGGACGTGGACATCGACGACCTGAACCACGCCGCCGAGGTCGCCGCCGAGTACGGGGAGGACGTGTTCTTCGGCTACGACGCGAGCCAGGCCGTGGCGGCCCTTCGGCGGTTGAAGGCCGACGAGCGCGAGGGGAGAGAGTACGGGGCGAGCGAGGACGGGTGAGGAGCGGAGTGAGGAACGAGTCCTCGGGTGGGCGGCAAAGCGGTCCTCGTGCCGCTCCGCCCACGAAGAGCGAGAACGACGACCGGTAGCGAGGCGGACTCGGGCGGTGGTGAGGTGGTCGCGGGCGGTGGTGAGGGGGTCGCGGGCGATCCAGAGAGCCCGTATCGGCATGCGTCGTCCGGGTAGCTGACTACCCGAGCGGCCCGTACGACAGCGCCCAGATCACGACGATCGCGAGGGAGAACACGATCGCGGCGATCCCTCCGAGCACGAACAACAGACGTCCAGTCTCGCGTTTCTGCCCTGCGTCTGCCATACCGCTCACACGGCCTGCGGGCACATATGTCCCTCGGCGGGCCGTTTTTGTCGGTCGAGTCCTCGACGGCCGTCGTGTCCGAGTCGTCGCCGCCGCCGTCGATGCTCCACCCCGAAGACCGGCCCGACCCCGCCGACGAGACCGGCCCGTGGGCCGCGCTCGCGCTCGGGGGGACGCTCGCGTGGGTCGCGCTCGTCGCCGTCGAGTCGACGTACCTCGCCTCGGGGAGTTCCCCCTGGGCGCTCGTCCGGAGCGCGTACACGCTGATCCTGGCCCCCGGAGTCGCCGCGGTCCTCCTGCAGGACGCCCGGGTCAGAGACGCGACCGTCGGCGGGATCGGCGTCGTCCGATGGCTGTACGCGGCGGTCGCGCTCGGGTTCCCGCCGGTGTCGGTGGCGTACTTCACGCATCAGTATTCGCGGCGCGAGTGATCCTTTTGGGGCGTCCCCCTGTATCCTCGGTATGACCCGCTACGATCGCCTCTACGAACTGTACGCGGAGTTCGACACGGAGACGCTTCGCGCGTACCGCGAGTTCGTGGACCTGTTCCCGCCGCTGGACTCCCGTGTCGCGCTCGACCGATGGGACGAGGCCAACGCGGAGTTGTTCCAGCGCCGGGCCCGGATAGAACGGACGTTCATGCTCGAGACGGACACCGACCGCGACGACAACGTCGACCGCGACGCTGACCGCAACAGCAACGTCGACCGCGACCGTGACGCTGACCGCGACGGCAACGCTGACCGCGACAGCAACGTCGACCGCGACGGCGACACCGACCGCGCCGACAGCGAGATCGGGGGTGCGGCGCTGGCGGAGGTAGCGTCGATGGCCGACCGCGAGGCGGCGTTCACGGCGCTGGACCTCCACGGGAAGTACGGTCGCGCGCCGAACGCGCTCGTGCTCGACGTGGACGAGACGCTGCGCTCGGCCGGCGACACGGACAACGAGATCCCCCGCGAGACGCTCCACCTGCTCACCGAGTTCGCCGAGCGCGACGTGCCGCTGGTGATCTGCACCGGGCAGACCCTCGAGAACGTCAAGGGGTTTCTCATCCAGGGGCTCGGGAACGAACTCGTCCACTCGGGCGACGTGTCGGTCGTGTACGAGGCCGGCGCGGGCGTGTTCACGCCCGGCAACGGCGCGGACACCAAGCGCCTGCTGTACGAGGGGCTCGACGACGACGTGCGCGGCGTCGTCGACGACGTCCGTGGGAGCGTGCTCCGCGAGGCCCCCGAGGGCGTCCGACGCGGCTGTCACCTCCAGGGCAACGAGTTCAACGTCACGCTCAAGCCCAACTACGAGACCGGCAGCGACGACGCGGAGGCCGTGATCGACGACGCGATGGTCCACCTCCTGGGGCTGGTGGGGGAGGCGGTCGCCGCGCGCGTCGACGGCCTCGAGAACGGCCCCGCGGCCGCCCGGGCGTTCTACGGCGACGCCGACCCGGAGATCGCGGCCGCGGTCCGCCGGGCCGGGGCGGGCGTCCCCGAGTCGGTTCCGGCGGCGGCCGTCCCGCTGTTCGAGCGGATCGAGGTGGCGCTGTACCGCGCCGACGCGGCGGAGTTGGCCGCCGGCGACCTCCACAAGGCCGCCGGCGTCGAGGCGTCGCTGGACGTGCTCGGCATCGCCGAGCCGTTCGTCTGCGTGATGGGCGACTCCAAGTCCGACCTGCGGGTGATGGAGTGGGCCGCCGACCGCGACGCCGGCGTCGCCGCCGCGCCCGAGCACGCCTCCGAGCGCGTGCTCGAGCACGTCCGCGCGAGCGACGACCTCGTGTTCGCGCCCGGCGACGCGGCGGGCGTCCTCCGGACGGTGTACGCCTGGCGCTGTCTCGCCGGCGCGAACGGCGACGCGCGCGGCGAGTGAGTCGCCGGCGGGGAGAAACGCCGGCATACACCGAGGCCTCGGCCGGTCGACCGGTCCGCTCGGGACCGCGGGCGCAACGGTGCCGTAGTGCGGTAACGTGATCGTGTGGCGCGTACGGAGAGTATTACAAACCGTCGCGGGTCCGGGGGCCGACGCATGGAAGTCACGGCCATCGGCGTCGGGAACGGCGGGAGCAAGATCGTCGACGCGTTGGTGACGGTCGACGAGGAGGTCGGTCGCGGCGTCGTCGCCGACGCGTACGCGCTCAACACGGCCGAGTCCGACTTCCGGGCGCTGGATCACCTGCCCGAATCGAACCGACTTCTGCTCACCTCGCCGGAGATGCGCCCGTCGGGAACGGGGAACAAGCCCGAGTTGGGCGCGGACCTGCTGGGAGAGAATCTAACGCTCGTGAAGAACGCGATCGCGTCCGCGCCGTGGCACGCGACCGACGCCCTGGTCGTGGTGGCCGCGCTGGGCGGCGGCACCGGGAGCGGCGGAGCCCCGATCCTGGCCGATCACCTGCGGGCGTGGTACGACGTGCCGGTGTTCGGGCTCGGGGTCCTCCCGAACGAGCGGGGCCACATGGAACTCAACGCCGCCCGCTCGTTCATGGAGTTCGGCCAGGCGACGGACAACCTGTTTCTCGTCGACAACGCGGTGTACCTCTCGCCCGACGAGTCGATCCGCGAGAACTACGGCCGGATCAACCGCGACATCGCCCGCAAGTGGGTGACGTTCCTGAGCGCCGGCGAGCGAGCCCCAGACAGCGCCGAGATGTACGTCGACGTCGCCGACCTGTTCGCAGTCCTGGAGATGGGCGGCGTCTCCGTGCTCGGATACGCCTCCCGCGAGATCGACGAGCGCCACGACGGCCTCTTGGACCGGTTCCGGACGAACGGGCAACCGGTGGAGCGCGACCGGGCGACGCGCGCGCTCGTCGACACAGTCAAGACCGCCTCGCGGAGCCTCACGATGGACGTCGACCCGGAGACCGCCGAGGGCGTCGCGCTGCTCGTGACCGGTCCCGCCGACCGACTGACCCAGCGCGGCATCGACGAGTCGCGGCAGTTCCTGCAGGACCTCACCGGCGCACAGCGGATCGCCCACGGCGACGACCCTCGCGAGGGCGCGCGAGAGGTCTCGGCGGCGGTGCTGTTCTCGAACGTCGGCGCTGCCCGGCGGATCGACGAGCTGAAACAGCGCGGAAAGGAGGCGAAACGCGAGATGGAACGACGGCGCGAGGAGCGCGCTCGCAAGCAACAGGAGCTGTTCAGCGACCCCGACGGGGAGCTGGGCTCGGTGACCGGGTCGGAGCGACCGCGCCCCGAGGACGGCTGAGTCGCCCCGGCGACGCGGGACGAAAGGGGGATGCGTCGACCGGCGTCTCCGCATCCGGCGGGGTTTTATGCGCGGGGGTTGATCCGCCCCCATGTCTCGGGACGGGGAGGAACGTCGCGACGACGACCCTGGAACGATGGGGTCACTCGCCTCGTTCGATCCGGGTGAGTTCTCCCGGCTGTGGTTTCTCGCGACGCTCACCTACGGTGTCGGCGACATCGTGACGACGCTCGCGCTCATCGGCTACTCCGACCGGATTCGAGAGGCGAACGCGCTCGTCGCCGCCGCCGTCAACGCCTTTGGGGAGTTCGGCCTCGTCGGACTCAAGCTTGCCGTCTTTGGCGTCTGTCTCGGCATCAGCCTCGCCAGCGCCCGCGCCGGCGACCGTCTCGGCTACTACCTCCCCCCCGCAGTCCTCGCGGTCGTCGGGGCATTCACCACCGCGCTGAACCTTCGTCTGCTGGTCGGGTGATCATCCCGTACCGGAGGCACCGAGCGCGCGTGCGCGGCCGAGGCCGTCCGAGCGATCGAGCCTTTGCAACCGAGCGACCGCGTGCAACCGATCCGACGCGTCCAGCGATCAGGCCGTTCCGTCGACGGTTAGGGTCGCCCGGAGATCGAATGTCACGACATCGGTCATGATCTCGTTGCCGGCCGACCGCGGCACGCGCCACTCCACAATTACGGTTCGTTCTCGGCCGGCCTGGAGATCAACGGAGCCCAGAGCGTCGCCGACAGTAGTGTAAGCAATGAACTCATCGGGGCCACCGACGAGGTACGTTCGGCCGCCGTCAGCGTCCGGCGTCGTCACGGAGACCCGAACCGAAAGCTGGCGGCGAAGCTCAACGACGCCCGCGCGGTCGACCGGGCGCTCCGGCTCGGCCAGCCCGTTCTCCGCGGCCGATCGGTTCTCGAACGCGAGTTCGAGGACACCGTCCGCGTCTCCCGGGTTACGGACCGTCAAACGACGTTCGGTGACCACGCCCGGCGCAGCGTCGTCGACGGTGAGTCCCCGGGAGGTCCGCGTCGACGTTTCGAGGTTGACTGGGCCGGTGTTGACCACCTCGAACGAGTAGGTGGCCACGCGGTTCACCTCGCCGACCGGACTCCCGTCCGCGAAGAACACGGCCGTTACCGCGACCGACCCCGTCCGGGTCACGGTCGATCCGTTCTCAGGGTTGTCGAGCGCCGAAGCGTTCGCCGCGTCGACGTAGGTGAACGACGACCGATCCAGCGCCGACGCCAACGTCGCGCTCCCGTCGACCGTCCTCGTCGCGCCCCTGTCGATTTCGACCCAGTTGCCGTCCGGCGTCCGGGCGCTGACGACGAACACGACCGAGTCGACCTCACCGGTCCAGGTCGCCCGCGCGGTCACTACCCCCTCGACGGAGCTGACCGACCCCGTCGGGTTTCGGACGTCCGACGGCGACGAGGCCGACAGCGACATCGTCGGTGACAGCGCCGGGGCGTCGTTCCCGCCGCCGGCGTCGCTCCCGGTGTCACCGTCGGGTTCGCCCGACTCGCCGTCGGTGTCGCTGCCGTCGCCGTCACGGTCGGACGAGTCCGTCGCGTTTGCGGTCCCCGTCGCCGTCAACGGCCCCGGCGTGGCGGTCGTCGCCGACGCGGTCGCGGTCGTCGTCCCCGTCGTCTCCGTTATTCCGTTATTGTCGTCCACCATACCGTCGTCGCCGTCGGCCGTCTCCGCGTCGGGGGCGGACGTGGACGTTGCCGGCGGCGTCACCGTCACCGGCGGGGGGGATGGGCTCTCGGACGGCGTCGCCGAGACGGAATCCGTCGAGTCCTCTAGGGGCGTGAACCCGAGTTCGGGCCCGACGAGGCCCAGTCCCGCGCCGCTGAACGCCAGGAGCGCGACGAGCGCGATGAGGACCGTTCGTCTAGTGATCCGCACGCCGCCGCGCACCGTCAGTCACCTCCGAGTCCGAGGCGGCCGAGTGGATCTGGATCCCACGGAGGGACCGGCGGTTCCGACGCGACGGCCGGCGGCGAATCAGCCGGGTCTTCCGCCGGCCCGCCGGCGAGCGCGCTCGCCCCGTCGCCGTCGTCCGTTTCGTTGCCCGAGACGGGTGGCGTCGCCGTCTCCGTGTCGTTCGGTGTTGCCGTCTCTGTCGGAGTTCCTGTCTCGTTCGGTGTCGCCGTCTCTGTCGGAGTCTCTGTCTCGTTCGGTGTCGCCGTCTCTGTCGGAGTCTCTGTCTCGTTCGGTGTCGCCGTCTCTGTCGGAGTCTCTGTCTCGTTCGGTGTCGCCGTCTCTGTCGGAGTCTCTGTCTCGTTCGGTGTCGCTGTCTCCGTGGGTGTCTCTGCTTCCTTCGGCGTCGACCCGTTCGATGTCGTCTCCGACTCGTTCGGCGGCGGCGTCACGGTGGCTGTCGGCGTCGCGGAGCCGGTGGCGGTCCTCCCGGGCGAGTCGATGCCGTCGGTGCCAGCAGCCTCGACATCGACGGTCACGGGCTCGGAGTCAGAGAGGGCTGCGTCGGTACCGCCGGATGGGACGACGACCATGGCGGCCGCGATCAGAAGCGCCGCGATCGCGACGGCCCGAAGCGCTCCGGCCATTCAGTCGTCACCTCCGTCTCCCGACGTGTCGGCGGTCGCATCGCGGTAGAGGTCGTACACCTCGCCGACCGCGAGCAGGACCGACGGGACGATGACGAACGCGACGATACCGAGGTCCGAGCTCCCGAACGAGATCACGTGCCCGATCAGCGGGATGTGAAACGCGACGACGCCGACGACGTTGTCGGGCGGCACCGGGGCGGGGTCGGGTTCCTCGTTCGCGTCGCCTTTGGTTCGGAACCGCCGCTCGCCGTCGTCGACGACCTCGACGACGCGGTGGGTGATGAGTTGGCTCCCCCCGGGGCGTTCGTAGGTGATCACGTCGCCCTCGCCGATCGTGGCGGGATCGGCGTCGTCGACGATCACGACGTCGCCCGCGCGGATTTCCGGCGACATGCTGTCCGAGAGCACGACGTACGAGTGGCTCGCGCCCGCCGCCTGGGGGACCGCGAAGACGGCGAAGGGCGCGACGGCGACGATCAGCAGTATCGCTCCGATCGTCCGCGCGGCGTCGCGGTTCATTCGTCTCTTCCCTCCGGCGTCGTCAGTTCCGTGTCGAGTCGTGCGTGTGTCACGTGTACACCTCCGGGACCAGCGTGAGACGGGCGGACTCGCCGGCGACCTCGTCGTCGGGGTCATCCTCGACCGACCACGCGACGTACAACACCGCCGTGTCGTCGCCGTCGCCCGCTCCGGCCGGCGCGAGCGTGCGATCGAGGTCGACGGTTCGGGGAGCGTCGATCGATCCAGCCTCGGCGGGACCGATCGCCGGCGACGACGCGTCCACGGGTTCGCTGTCGTCGACGCCGATTCGGAGGGTCAACGCCTCCGCGAGTCCGTCGCCGTCCTCCCCGTTCGAGCCGCCTCCGGCACACGGCGAGGGATTCTCCCACGTACGGCCGCCGACGGTCACGGAGACGACCCGGCCACCCCTCGGCGTGAAGGCAAACGTCGGGCGTGTTCCGTCCGACCCCTCGTCGTTTCCGTCTCCCTTCCCTTTCGACTTGCCCGTTCCGCTCCCGCGGTTCACGTCGTCCGCTCGCACCTTCCGTTGGACCGCTTCGTCGTCGCCGCCGCGGCGAACCGTCGCGACCACGTCGACTGGGAACGAGAAGTCTCGGTCGAAGGTGATTTCGACTCGACCACATCCGTCGAACTCGATTCGGTGGACCCCATCGCCTCGAGACGAGTCGCCGTCATCGCCATCATTCTCCTCGTCGATCTCATTCCCGTCGTCTTCATCGCTGTCTACGTCCTCTTTCGACTTGTTTCCCTCTCTTTCATCGTCGTTCTCGTCCCCCTGCGAGAGGACAACGTCGCGAAGAGTCAGTCTGAGTTGTCCGGGGACGTTGCCCCGATTCGCGATCGGAATCGCGGCAACCCCGGAATCACCGGGGTCGACCGGGCCGACGTCGAGGGTCGCGCCCGACCCGCCGTCGACGACCAGATCGAGCGTGCCCGCCGTGACCCGTCCGCGAGTCGGTTCGGAATCGGAAAACAGCGCCCACGTCCCGACGCCGGCGGCGGCGCTGGCGGCCCCGACGGCCGCGATGCTCGACAGCAGTCGGCGTCGGCCGAGCGTCGGCGTGTCCTCGCGTGTCATGTGGTCGGTCGCGTCCGCGATGGCCCATCGACGGAATCGAACCGCCGCGAGACACCAGTATGGACCGTCGTCGTGGGAGCGCTCAGTCGGGCGTCATCACCAGCGGGATGAACGTCTCCGTTCCGTCCGCCAGCGTCACGTCGAGCGTGACGCGGACCGGTTCGTCGGTCATGTCCTCCTTGTTCCCGCTGCGATTGCGGAACGCGTAGAGGTTGACCGTGGCCGTCTCACCCGCCGGGAGGACGGCCTCCCGGTCGGCGCTGTCGGTCCGACCGTCGTCGCCGAGGTCGACCCACCCCGGCACCGCGAACTCACCGCTGCCGCCGTCGACCCAGCCGTCGGTGCCGGCCGAAGGTGTCTCGACGTGCACGTCCGAGTCGTACGTGAACTCGTCGTAGCTCGTCCCGCCGACTCGGTCGCTAACGAGCGTCAGGTCGGTGTCCTCGGGCTGGATGTGGACGGCCGTGACGGTCGCCTCCTGCCCCAGCGAGTTGGTGTAGTCGAAGCGAACGCCGGCGTCGTTGGTGTCCGCGTCGCGACCGACGGCGCTGGCGTCGACCTCGGTGGTCTCCGGGAGCGTGATCTGCCCGGGCTCCTGGGTGAGGGCGAACCCGGCTTCGATCTCCACGCTGTCGCTTTGGATCTCGTTGCCGGCGTTGAACACCCGGTAGTCAGTCACGAACTCGATCGACTGCCCGGAGGACAGTTCCAGTCCTCCAAGGTCGTACGGACCGAGCCGAATCGCCGCCGCCAAGACGTAGCCGTCGTCGCCGTCGACCGGCTCGTGGCCGATCACGTAGCGGTCGGAGCCGTCGACGACGAGCTTCGCGCGGATCTCCAGGTTCTGTGCGAGTTCACCCGTGTGCGACCCGCCGGCGTCGGGACCGAGCGGATCCGTCTCCTGGGGCGCGTCGCTCTCGGGGTCGTTGACGCCGTTCTCCGGCGTTCGAAAGCCCGTGATTCCGAACGTCAGATACCCCGGAAGCGACCCGGCGTTGGTGAGCGTCGTCGAGTCGCGGCCGGTCTCCTCGGGCACGACGTTCGACACGTCGATGACCGCGTTCGAGCCGCTCCCGTTCACCGTCAGGTCGAGCGTGCCCGCCTGCACCGTGTTGTTCGTGCTGGTCTCCTCGTCGCTGAACAGCGCCACCGTCCCCGCACCCGCGGCTGCCGACGCCGCGCCCATCGTCACGAGGCCGCCGAGCACCCCGCGGCGGGAGAGCTCGAACGAGCGACCGGGGTCGTCGCGCATCGGTGGTGTTCCCGTCTACAGCACACTCTGTCCGCTGTTCTGTGCGAGCCCGAACGTGAACTGGATGTCGACACCGTCGCCCTGGAAGTCGTTGCCCGCGAGCCGGTCGAGTTCGAACTGCGCTTCGAACCTGCTCGTTCCGCTGAGCGATGCGAGAGAGTCGAACTTGCCACGGCTGGCAATGTCGTCCAGGGAGACGGGCCGGAACTCGTAGCTCGTTCCGTTCACGACGAGGTTGTCGTAGTACGTCTCGATGGTATCACCGCCACCAGTCGTACCACGTCCGAACCCAACTGCCTCGATCGTTCCGTCCAGGTCGGATGAGAGTCCACCACTACTGGGATCCGAATACGTGGTATCACTCGGAGCGACCTCAAACCAGTTGAAGTTCTCTCCCGGGATACCCATTGCGCCTGCGATCTCCGCACCCACGTCACGGGTCTCCCACTGTTGCGATGCCGGGGAATCAGTATTTCCGGTGGTGTACACGAGGCGATTCGTTCCCCCGGAGTCGTTCACCACCACGTACACCTCGTCCGGTGCATTGGAGTTCCCTGCACCGCCGTAGTAGTCGAACGTGATATCTCCGGCGGAGATACCGTTGATGTTCGTGCTGGGCACACTCCTCATCGAGATAGCGTAGTCGTCCGTCGAACTCCCGTTGGAGGTCGCGAGCACGACGTCCTCCCGGGATCCGCCCGCCGGATCCGGGACACGGGAGAGTTGCACGTCCGAGACTCCGTCACCTCCGATGTCGATAACTGCTGCTCCCTCCGGTTCGGAGGTGAACGTTTGGAACGCGCTCGGGCCCAGCCCGATTCCGTCTCCAGCGTAGTCAAGCGTCGAGACGAACAGCCGCTCTGCGAACTCCTCGGCCGTGACGTTCGCCGAGAGGCTTCCGTCGCTGGGCTCGGATCCGTCGTTCTGACTGTAATCGACGGACACCTCGACGTGATCACCGGAAACCGTACCGGCGTTGCTGAGGTCGATTTGAATAGGGTTCGTAGAACCACCGGGTGCGAGGTCGGTAGCTGAGGCGTTGAAGCTCTGAGTGCTGGTAGTGGTCAGATTCAGCGTCCCCGCCTGCACGCTGTTCCCACCGCTCGTCTCGGTGTCGCTGAACAGGGCGAACGTTCCCGCGCCCGCACCCGCGGAGGCCACACCGACCGTGCCGAGCGCACCGAGCACCCGGCGGCGATTCAGTTCGATCGTCGAGCCGCTGTTGTCGTCGGACATTGGTTGCACACCGCGCGGCACCTCGCCGCGCACATGATAGGGCAGGGTCTCGGGGGTACTATTCATGATTCGATTACACGTCTGTATCGATGGGCATACACGATCGAACGCTCCGGGAGAACGCTGTATCGCCGACCATACAGACTGTATTGCAGTGCTTACAGCCGGATCGTGGTCGGTGTTTCGCCGGCACTTCTTTGACAGGATGCGGATGCATTGCCGGGTCCATATATTTCAATAGAAATATATTCTAAAACAAAGTCAGACGGATGGCAACCGAGAGACAAGTTTAATGAATGGACAATGAAACTACTATGCGATGTCAACAGGTGTGAGGGGGTCATCGAATTCGGCCGGACCGACAGGGCCGGGGGACGACGAATCCGCGAGACTCACACAAACCGAGGCGTTCGAGTTACTCGGCAACGACCGGCGTCGGTACGCGCTCCATCACCTGATGGACGTCGAGAGCGCCGAGATCGGCGAGCTCGCCGAGCACGTCGCCGCCTGGGAGAACGGTGTCGACCCGGCGGAAGTCGACTCGACACAGCGGCGACGCGCGTACGTCTCGCTCCACCAGACACACCTCCCCAGACTGGACGACGCGGGGGTGCTCACCTACGAGTCTACACGCGAGGAGATCGAGCTCACCGAGACCGGCGAGAACCTCAGCGTCTACATGGACGTGGTCCCCGGAGACGACATCCCGTGGAGCGAGTTCTACCTCGGACTGGCGGGCTTTTCGGCCGCGCTCATGACCGTCGCTTGGCTGAACTACTATCCCTTCTCGATCGGTCCCGACGCCGCCTACGGGCTCGGGATCGTCGCGCTGTTCGCCGTGACCAGCCTCGTTCACGTCGTCCGCGCGCGACGGACACGCCTCGGCACCGGCGACGCTCCGCCGACCACACGGTAGCCCGGGGCTTACACGGCAACGTTGAACCCCTCCCTCGGTGTCCGTCTCAGCCGACTGTACATCGAGAGCGATCTGTCTCCCTCATCGTCGACGATCCCGTCGACTTGAGGGTTCTCACAACCTTTACACCGATTCGAGTAAACGACTCAGTATGAGCAGGAACTACGACTCGCTGCACGATCCCAACGCGGAGTACACGATGCGGGAGCTCTCCGGGGAGACGATGGGCGTGGCGGCGAAGCGCGGCGGCGGCCGCGACGTGGAGATCACGGACGTGCAATGCACGATGGTCGACGGCAACTTCCCGTGGACGCTCGTGCGCGTGTACACCGACGCGGGCGTCGTCGGCACCGGCGAGGCGTACTGGGGCGCGGGCGTTCCCGAACTCATCGAGCGCATGAAGCCGATGATCGTCGGCGAGAACCCCCTCGACATCGACCGGCTGTACGAGCACCTCATCCAGAAGATGTCCGGCGAGGGGTCCGTCGAGGGCGTCACCGTCACCGCAATCTCGGGCATCGAGATCGCGCTGCACGACCTGGCGGGCAAGATCCTGGAGGTCCCGGCCTACCAGCTGCTGGGCGGGAAGTACCGCGACGAGATGCGCGTCTACTGCGACTGCCACACCGAGTCGGAGGCCGACCCCGAGGCGTGCGCCGACGAGGCCGAACGCGTCGTCGACGAGCTGGGCTACGACGCCCTCAAGTTCGACCTCGACGTGCCGTCGGGCCACCAGAAGGACCGCGCGAACCGCCACCTCCGGCCGGGCGAGATCCGCCACAAGGCCGAGATCGTCGAGCGAGTCACCGAGCGCGTGAAGGACAGAGCCGACGTGGCGTTCGACTGCCATTGGACGTTCTCGGGCGGTTCCGCGAAGCGCCTCGCGGACGCCATCGAGGAGTACGACGTGTGGTGGCTGGAGGACCCCGTCCCGCCCGAGAACCTCGACGTGCAGGAGGAAGTCACGAAGTCGACGGTCACGCCGATCACCGTCGGCGAGAACAGGTACAGGGTCACCGAGGAGCGCCGCCTCATCGAGAACCAGGCGGTCGACATCATCGCGCCCGATCTCCCGAAGGTCGGCGGGATGCGCGAGACCCGCAAGATCGCTGACGTGGCGAACCAGTACTACGTCCCGGTCGCGATGCACAACGTCTCCTCGCCGGTCGCGACGGTCGCGAGCGCCCACGTCGGCGCGGCGATCCCGAACTCGCTGGCCGTCGAGTACCACTCCTACGAACTCGGGTGGTGGGAGGACCTCGTCGAGGAGGACGTGATCGAGGACGGCTACATCACCATCCCCGAGGAGCCCGGTCTGGGCGTCACGCTCGACATGGACGCCGTCGAGGCGCACATGGTCGACGGCGAGACCCTGTTTGACGAGGCGTAAGCCGAAGTCAAACTCGAAAATCTCCGATTTTCGTAGTTCGATCCGGCGTAGGCGGATCGAACTCACGGCCCAAAGCGCCGGGGGATTCGACTCAGTCCGTCGCCTCGGCGGCCGGCAGCGACATCGTCACCTGCCCGCCGCCCGTCGCCTCCGACTCGACGGCGAGTCGGCCGCCGTAGTGCTCGACGATCCACTTGGTGAGCCACAAACCGAGCCCGTCGCTGTGGTCGAGTTGCGTCTCAGTACGGTCCTCGTTGATCAGTTCCCGCTCCAGTTCGGGGAGACCGTCGCCGTCGTCGCGGACCGCGATTCGGACGACGTCCCCCCGGCGCTCCCCGCGAACGGTCACGCGGGGGGACTCGCCCGCGTGTTCGAGCGCGTTCTCGATCAACTCCGCCAGCGCCGTGTCGAGGTGATCCCCGGCGGCGACCCGGAGGTCGTCGTCGACCTCGACCGTGAGGCTAGCGTCCGGGTAGTCGCTCTCCCACCGCTGGCGACCGTCCTCGAGGAGGTCCGTCACGTCCACGGTGCGACGCTCGTCGCCGTCGTCGAGCAGGTCGTCGATGACCCCGATGCGCTCGTTCGTCTCGGCCAGTTCCGAGCCGACCTCCATGACCGCGTCACCGACCGCAGCCAGGTCCGTCGAGGTACCGCCGTCGGCGACGGCGGCATCGTCGGCGTCCTCGCGGGCCGCCGCGGTCTCTGTGACCTGTCGGCCGTAGCCGAGCAGCAACTGCGCGTAGTGTTTCAGGTCGTGCCTGACGAACCGATTCACGACCGCGGCCTTCCGTCGCTGTCTGGCGACCGTCCGAGCGCGGATCCGGCGCACGTCGTTGAACCCGATCAGGACGTGCGCGAACGCGCTCACGCCAACGACGACGCCCGCGGTCAACAGCGGCGCTGTGACGCGACCACCGCTTGCGGCCTGGAACGCCGCCACGAGCCCGAGTACGGCGATCGTGACGACGACGCCCAGCGTGTTCCAGCCGGCGACGCGGAGGAGGTGGTCCGAGTCCACGTCCGTCCGGTACATCGCGGGGCCGCCCGCGGCGAAGGCGACGCCGAGCACGAGCGTCGCGCCGGCGACGAGGGAACCGGCGACGCCCGAGACGCCGAGCCACAGCTGTCGTGCGGCGACGGCGACCAGTCCGACGCCGGTCGCGGTGACGATCGCCGCCGCGGTGATCCGTCCGGTGTCCATGCGCGGTGCGAGCCGATCGACGGGTAAAACCGCGCCGGTCGGAGTATCAGCGTCGAGAACGGCCGACTCGTCGGGAGCGGCCGCCTCGACGCGGCGGACGGGTCCGTTCCGACCGGGTACCGGTGCTGTCGACCGGAGGGCTCGTGTTTTTGGGGTGTGCGATTGTACGGTGGTATCATGCCACAGCACGGCCGCGACGACGACGACTACACCGTCGACCACCGGCTCTCGGACGCCGACCGCAACATCCACTCGGCGTGGGACAACTCGCTGGAGCCGGCGCTGACCGTCGAGGACGGCGACGTGGTCCGGTTCGAGTGCCGCGACGCCGTCGACCGCCAGGTCGACGTGGAGACGACCGCCGAGGACGTGATGGACGTGAGTTTCGATCCGGTCCACCCCCTGACGGGACCGGTGTACGTCGAGGACGCCGAACCCGGCGACGTGCTCGAGGTGGAACTGCTCGACCTCCAGCACAAGGGCTGGGGCTACAACCTCTACTTCCCGGGCGAGATGGAACTGGGCCTGCTCCCCGAGGACTTCGACGAGCCCGGCATCCACATCTGGGACCTCGAAGGCGACGTGGGCACGTTCGTGAACGGCATCGAGGTCCCGCTGGACCCGTTCCCGGGAACGATCGGCAACGCCCCCGCCGAGGACGGCGCACACGACACGCTCCCGCCTCGCGACGCGGGCGGCAACATGGACGTGAAACACATGACGGCCGGCTCGACGGTCTACCTCCCGGTGGAAGTGGACGGCGCGATGTTCTCGACGGGCGACTGCCACGCCGCACAGGGCGACGGCGAGGTGTGTGTCACCGGCATCGAGGCCCCGATGTTCGTCACCGCCCGGTTCAACGTCCGAAAGGACATGGACATCGAACAGCCCGAACTCGCCACCTCCGGGCCGTTCACGGCCACAGGCGTCGACGAGCCGATGTACGCGACGACGGGCATCGACTCCGACCTCATGGAGGCGACCAAGAAGGCCACCCGGCACATGATCACCCACCTCTCCGAGCACCGCGGACTGACCCGCGGGGAGGCGTACCTGCTGTGCTCGGCGGCGATGGACCTGAAGGTCAGCGAGGTCGTCGACGCGCCCAACTGGACGGTGACCGCCTACATTCCCGAGAGCATCTTCCCGGACGACGACGGCGACTGAACGTCCAGCCGCCAGGCAGCCCACAGGAGCGAGATGACGAGCAGAGCCGCAGCGACGGGACGAAGCCACGCCACGGCCGTCAGCGCGGCGCTCGACGCCTGCAGTCCGAGCACGATGAACACCAGCGGGCCGCAGCAGGCGGTGCCGGAGAGCAGCGCCGGGACCCCCGCTGCGACCCCCGACGCCGGCGAGACCGAACAGACTCTCGGGCGACGCCACGCCAGCGCCGACAGCGCGAGGTTCGCTCCCACGAGACCCCCGAGAGCGCCCGCAACGGAGAGGGTCGCCGGCGCGAGCAACGTCTCGACCGGACCGACGGTCACGAGCGCGACGGCCTCGCCCGACAACGTCCGGGAGAGCGGTGCGGCCGCGAGCGTCACGTCGACCGCGGGCGTGTCGCCGCCCGCGACCGCCGACCGGGAGCCTCCGAGGTCGCCGGCGGCGACGAGGTAGGCGAGTACGTACAGCACCGCCGACGCGACGCCGACCGCGACGGCGACGCGGTCGCCGAGGGCGGCCGAAAGCGCCCGCCGCGTCCGGCCGGTCGCCTCGACCGCCACCGCCAGCGGCGACGGGACCGACTCGCCGCCGTCGTCGGTCTCACTCGACATACTCGACCTCGGGGTAGAAGCCGCCCACCGCGTGCCACATCGCGTCGAATCCGTACACTCGCTCCAGCGGGAGGTCGGCCGCCGGGTGCGCCTCGCCGTCGACTCGAACGCGGCCGTCGCCGTCGCCGGCCGCCACGTCCGCGCCGTCGGTTCGGTAGGCCCACGCCGTGTCCAGGTCCGGGTCGTGGACGGCGACGACCGCGCCGTCGGCGCTCGCGAGGTGGCCGCGCTCGCGCAGCGCCGGGTCGTCGAACGCCAGCGCGCGGTCGGCGGTCCGGACGCCGAACACGACGCGTTTCGCGTCGGCTCCCGTCTCCTCCCACGCGTCGCCGAGCGGGTCGAACAGCGGTCCCCCGCCGCCGTAGTAGCCGCTTGTCGGGTTGTAGTTGCCGTAGGGGTCCGAGCCGTATCGCTTCGCGTACCCGGTGTCCTCGGTCATGACGAGGGTGTCCGGGTGGGCCGCCCGCCACCGGTCCCAGGTGGTCCACACGAGGCGGAACTCGCGGAGCTGATCGCCCTCCATCGACCCGTCCACGGCGGTCGCGAGCACCTGCGGCCACCGGGAGTCGGTCGCCCGGTCGTACATGACGAGGTTGTTGTTCACGAGCCGACCCGAGACGCCGAAGGTGGTGGTCCCCCGCTCGAACCCCATCGCGGTGCCCGTGAGCGGACAGTAGGTGACGGCGACGGGCGTCCCGTCGAGCACGTCGTTCGTTATCTCGTGCCAGACGAGCACGTGCTGGGGGTACGCCTTCACGTCATCCTCGCCGGCGTAGCCGAACACGACGTCGTCGCCGGCCAGCGAGACCTCCGCCGCCGGCGCGAACTGCGGGTCGTCGACCGAGGGGATGCCGTCCTCGTCGGGTCCGCCGTCGACGGTCGCCTCGCGGACCGCCGAACGGTCCCACGGCTGGTACAGCGGCGCGTCGCGCGTCGGCGGTCCCTCCCCGCCGACCGCGGACGATCCCCCGCCGCTCTCGAGGACGCCGCCGGTGCACCCCGACAGCGCCGCCGCGCCGCCGATCCCGGCCGCTCGGAGCAGGGTCCTGCGCGTGGGATCTGGTGACATAGGATCCGGTACGTCGACCACGGGGAAAGCGGTGGCTCGGTCGTGCGATCCGGTCGCACGGTGTCGGCGACGCCCCGGCGACCGCCTCCGAGCCCGTGTCAGCCCCCGAGTGCATCACGGAGACGGTCGACGATCTTCCGCCCCTCCGAACGGGAATCGCCCTCCACGACGGTGAGGCCGTCGCCGACGGCGACCGCCCCGGGTTCGACCACCTCCGCACAGATCCCGCCGCGTCGGTTCCGGAGGGCCGCCGCGACGCCGTCCTCGCCGGCGACCGCCTCGACGTGCGCACAGGGTGGTCGCGGACGGGTGCCACGCAAGAGCGCGCCGGTACCGTCGTCGCTGCCGCGGGTGCTGTCGCCGCCGGGGGCTCCATCGCTGGCGGGGGTACCGTCGTTGGCAGGCGTACCGTCGCCGGTGGAAGTGTCGTCGCGAGGGACGTCGCCGAGGCGGAACGTCGCGCCCAGCAGGTCGTCGAGGTCGACGCCGCGGACGACGACGTTGCGCCGGTGGCGGCCGTCCGCGAGGTCGATCCCGGTCTCCGCGCGGATCGTCTCCAGCGCCTCGGCGGCGACGAGCGTCACCTCGCACACGTCGAACGGCGAGTAGTACCCCCGCCCGGTCAGGTAGCGGTCCCCCTCGACGCCGCCCTCGACGAGGCGGACGCGGTCGTGCTCGACCATCGGAGCCGAGTCCTCGGGGGCGGTGAACAGCGCCTCGACGCGTGGGGTCACGACTGATCGCCCGATAGTCGGTGCTCGACGCGCTTGAATCCGGCCCCGTCGCGTCGCCGCGGCCGTCGTGTCGGGGGTGTCGCGTGGAGTATTGCGCGGGGTATCGCGTGGAGGTGTCCCGTGGAAGTGTCCCATAGAGGTGTCCCGCGGAAGTGTCCCATGGAGGTATCGCGTGGAGGCATCGCGTCGTGGACCTCCGGGAGAGCTACGTCGGCGGCCCGGCGAGGCCCGCGCCCTGCGCGCGGTCCATCCACGCGACGACCGCCACGTGCGGCAGCGTCAACACCGCGATGAAGACGAGGTACAGCGCCGCCAGCGTCGCCGGGGCCGTGGCGACGCCGACGACGACCGCCACCCCGGCGAGCATCGCGAGCGAGACGAGGGTGAGGGGAAGCGCGTCGCGACCGACCCGCGCCAGCGCGCCCAGGTACTCGCCGTCGGCGGCGCGGCGGCGCGCCCGGGGGTCGACCTCGACCAGCCGGGCGACGTGGCGAAGCGAGTGCCACGCGCAGAAGTAGACGCCGACGGCGAAAAGCGGCGGCACGAGCAGGAAGTACGCCCACAGCAGCAGCGTCTCGGCGGCGTCGCGTCGCCAGCCGGCGCGGCCGCCGGCGTCGGAGTCGTCGCCCGCGGACGCCCGCCGCCACCCCGCGAGCAGGGTGACGACGGTCACGGTCGCGAAGGCGGCGGCAAGACCGCTCCTGACCTGCGTGGAGAGGAGCCACGCCACGCCCGCCTCCCCGCCGAACAGCCCCACCCACGCGTCGACCACCTGTCGGTAGCGCTCGGGAAATCGGAGCAGCGGGACGAGCATCGGGAGTCCGCCCCGGACGAGCACCGTCCCGAGGCGAACGCCCGCGCCGTCGAGGTGTCGGCTCCCGACCGCGTCCAGGGCGTAGAGGTCGCCCTGCCCCCAGTGGAGCCACGTCAGCGCGATGAACAGCGCCGCCGAAGCGACGGGAGCGAGCGCCCAGAGGGCGGCGTACGCGACGCCCAACGCCAGGTACGTCCCCCCGACCGCGAGCAGCCACCGCGGGGTGGGTGGTCGGCCGACCGTCCGTGCGGGCGCGAGGTGGTCGACCGCGCCGTGGGGAAGCCCGAGGACGAGGACGCTGACCGCCAGCGGGGCGTACCGAACCCACGCCGGTACCGCGGGGGCGACCCCGAGTACGGCCGCGAGCGCCGCCGCGGCGGCGATCGTGCCCACGGCGACCCACCCGGGGCGACACCCGAGCGCGAGCATGACGCCGCGAACCGGCGAGTCTCCGGCGGCGGAGGCCGTCGGTCGGGCCCTGACGCCGTCGGTCGTCCGGCTGTCGGTCGTCCGGCCGTCGATCGGCTCGCCGCCGTCGACCTCCCCCGTCATCGCGTCAGTTCCCCCCGTCGTCGGATCCGAGGGCGGAGCGGCCCGGCAGGGACGGGAGAGACGAAGCGGCTCCGCGGCGGTCGAGCACCCACCGGAACAGCACCAGCCCCTGGACGACGAACAGGTTCGTCACGAGGAAGAACACCGCCTCCTCGACCGGGAGGCCGGCGACGTGGATCCCGGTCGTGTACCGCTCGGAGAGGATCCAGATGCCGTACTCGATCGCGATCCGGTCGACGAGACACAGGTACAGCGCCGGGACGAGCGTCCCGAGGGCGACGAGTCGCCGCCGGGCCCACAGTTGGGGTGCACCGACCGCCCACTGGAGCGCCAACACCGGAGCGGCCCACGCCGCGATCGCCCCGAGGTACAGCGTCGCGTCGGTCCCGAGCGCGAGCCACCCGCCGACGCCGATCGCGGCCGCGAGAGCGACGCCCGCCGCCCGGGACGCGACCGGACGGTCGACCGTCGGCCACGTCGACGGGAGCGACAGGTGCGCGAGCCACAGCGCCGTCAGCCACGGCTGGACCAGGATGAACAGGTACTCGCCGACCGGGGCGTAGCCGACGGTGGCGACCGTCGCGTCGGGGCCGTACCACCACACGCCCCTCGCGATGAGGTAGTTGTCCCACGGGATCGTGTACGCCAGCGCGATCCCGGTGACGATCGCGACGCCGGTCCAGTAGCGCCGGTCGGCGAGCGACCCGAGGACCTCCTCTCCCTGGATCCGCGTGCGGCTGACGAAGCCGGTGGCGACCAGGAACAGCACGAGCGGGACGAGGAACGCGAGGTGGAACTGGAGATACGTGAGGACGGTCGTCATCGGGGGGTGGTGTGTGTCGTCGGTCGGATATCGGTTCGGTCGCGGGTCCCGGGAGCGGTCCCGAGGCCTGTCGCGACCGGGCGGTCCGGCGGGGTGCGGGCGACGCGGTCGCCCCGCGGGGCGGTTCCTCGCGGGCACGGCGTCGACACCCTCAGCGAGGGGGTCGAGCGTCGCCGGCGACACCCGTCGGCGGACCGGCCGTCCGCGTCACGCGGGTCGCAAGCGGCGTGGCGAGGCCGCGGCCGAGATCAGTCGGCCGTGGCGGCGTCGCCAGTCGCGCTGCCCGCGGCGTCGAGCACCTCGCGGCTCGACAGCAGGATGATCCCGAAGCCGACCTTGGCTACGAGGTCGAGGACCATGAAGCCCGCCGTCTCGATGTTCAGCGAGACGATGCCGAGGCCCTCGGTGCCGACGATCCACCAGACCGGATACACGAGCCAGACCACGACGATCAGCGTGCGGAGCGTGCTGAACGTCGAAGCGGCGTCGCCGCTGAGCTGGCTGGCCTTCTCTCCGAGGGAGCCGTACAGCATGTACAGCAGCACCAGCAGGAAGCCGGTGGAGACGCCCCACCACACCAGGCGACGGGCCCCCGCGCCGAGCGCGCCGGGACCGGCCGACAGCGTCGCCACGGCACCCGTGCCGATCATCAGCATGTCGAGCCCGACGAGCGAGGACAGCTCGTTACGGTTTGCCCCCGCGAGCAGGCCCAAGTCGATGAGCAGCAGCGGTGTGGTGAAGAACCAGTCCGTGTATCGCGCCCAGTAGATGGGAACCTCTTCGCCGCCGAGTTCCACCATCGTTAGGCCGAACCCGAGTGCCATCGCCAGATAGTTCACGAACGCGATCGCCGTGATGAATATCGTGACGATGTAGAACTCTTGGCGGCGTCTGTCCGTTTCGCCCCAACCCCTGGCGATGAAGTACAACATCCCCAGGAACATTCCGAGCGTCCCGATCCACAGCCAAATGCCTTCGCTGCCAGGTTGTGGCATGATGCATGTGTCCTTTAGGACGTTAAACGGGTAAGTGAACTACACAACTAGTTTGGATCTGCGGGAGCCGTCGGCGATTCTGTCCGGTCGGGATCGACGAACGCACCCACGAGCTTTCGCTGTGCGGCCCGGAGGTGCTGATGGAACGTCGACCGACACACGCCCATGGACTCCGCGAGGTCGTCGCCGTCGACGTCGCGGGACCACTCGAAGTAGCCCGTCGTGTACGCGCGCACGAGGGCGGCGCGCTGGCGCTCGGTCAGGTCGCGCTCGACGGCGGCGACGAACTCCGGCCGGGTCCGACCGCGACGCTCTCGGCGACGGTAGCCGGTCAGCTCGGCCGACTCGAACCGCTCGGTGACGGCCGCCACCAGCGACTGCGCCAGCGCCTCGCGCGCGACGACGACCGTGACGCGGGCGGTGTCGCCGTCGACCGTTACGGCGTCGAGTTCGCCGCCGTGCTCGGCGACCAGCGGCCGGAGCGGCGGCGCTTCGATCGACACCTCGACGACCGAGCTCTCGCCGTCCGTCTCGAGTATCGAGTGGACGGCGACCCCGTCGACTCCCACGGATTCGAGGCTGTCCGCGGTCGAGGCCGACCCGTCGAGCGAGGTCTCGAACAGCATCGACGGCCGAGCGCGGTCGCTGAGGCCGCCGAGATACCGCATCGTGCGGCCCGCGTCGCCGGCGAGTTCGACCAGCGGATGGTCACCGATTCCGAACCGCAGTTCGAACGCCCCCTCCTCCTGCAGCGTCCGCCGGCTCTCGATGGCGTTGATCCCGGTGGCGACCGAGCGTCCCAGCGCCGTCAACACGGCGTGTTCGTCGCTCGCGAAGCCGTCATTGGATCGGGTGTACACCCCGATGGCCCCGTACGTCGCGTCGCCGTAGTGGAGCGGGATCGCCGCGATCGCCGTCGCCTCGGTGTCCGCGTCCTCGACCGACGCCGTCCGGACGAAGCGCTCCTCGAGCGCCGCCGACGCCGCCGCGGAGGTGGGATCGTCGACCGCCTCACCCTCGGTCGCGCTCCCGTCCGTCGCGTCCCCCTCGGTCGGGGCGTTCCCCTCGGTCGGGGCGTTCCCGACGGGGATCCGGTCACGGTCGCCGTCGCCGTCGGATCCCCCGGTGGCGGCGGTGACGGTCAGTTCCTCCGTCCGGGGATCGTACCTGCCGATCCAGGCACCGGCGTACGTCCGCTCGATTCGCTCGACCACGGTCCGTTCGAGCCCCTCCCGCGAGGACGCGCCCGTCACCGCCTCGGTCACGTCGACGACGACCCCGTCGAGCCGCTGGAGCAGGCGGCGCTGGGCGACGCGCTCGCGCTCGATCCGCCCGGCGCGTTCGGTGGCCGCACGCTCGGCGCGCTTGCGTCGGGTCACGTCCTGCTGGAAGCCGACGTAGTTGACGACGCGTCCCTCGTCGTCCCGCAGCGGTGCGATGGTGACCTCGTTCCAGAACAGTTCGCCGTCGCGACGGTAGTTGCGGATCTCGACGGTCGTCGCCTCCCCGTTCCGGATCGCCGTTCGCATGCGCTCGACCGGCTCCTCCCGGGTGGCCTCGCCCTGGAGGAACCGGCAGTTCCGGCCGACCGCATACTCCGGGGGATATCCCGTGATCCGCTCGAACGCGGCGTTGGCGTACACCAGCGGCATCTCGGGTTCGGTCGCGTCGGCTATCGTGATGCCGACGGGGGCCTCGTCCATCGCCCGCGTCTTCAGTAGCTCGTCGACCGCCTCCGTGCTCGCCGGGTTCGAGGGGCGCGACGCCGCCGACTGCGTCGGCTCCGGTGAGTCGGATCCCGCGCTGCCGCGACCGGACCCATGAGATGTCATAGCCATCCAAGGGGACGGAATCATAAAACGACCGGGGCGAATCCGGCCGACGACTCCGGTCAATCCGACCGCCGTGAGCGTCCGTTTCGGGCGTTTTTGGCGACCGCGAGCGGGCGTTCAGGTGTTCAGCGTCCGCGAGCGGGCGTGTCGAACGTCGCGATCGGCCGCGACCGGCCGATCTTCAGGGCCAGTTGCCGTTGTCCATGAACGCGTTCACCACCCGCTGGATGGCGACGACGTACGCGGCCGTTCGGAAGTTCGGCACGTCGAGCGACTCGTAACACTCCGTCAGGTCGTCGAAGGCGTTCACGATGTGACGCTCCAGTTCCTCGTTGACCTTCTGTTCGCTCCAGTAGAAGCGCTGGCGGTTCTGCACCCACTCGAAGTAGCTGACGGTGACGCCGCCGGCGTTCGCGAGGATGTCCGGGAACACGTGCACGTCGGCCTCGGTGAGCACGTCGTCGGCGTCGGGGGTGAGGGGGCCATTCGCGGCCTCGACGATCACGTCGGCCCGCACGTCGCGCGCGAGGTCCTCGTCGATGGCGTTCTCCAGCGCGGCGGGCACGAGCAGGTCCACGTCGAGCGTCAGCAGGTCCTCGTTGGAGAACTCCTCGTCCGCGTCGGGGTATCCCGAGACGGACCCGGTCTCGTTCTTGTGCGCCTTCACGGCTCGGGTGTCGAGTCCGTCCTCGGCGTACACCGCGCCCGAGGAGTCCGAGACGGCGACGACGTTCGCGCCCAGGTCGTCGATGAGGTCGGCGGCGACGTGGCCGGCGTTCCCGTAGCCCTGGACGGCGACGCTGGCGTCCGCAACGTCGGTGCCGAGGTAGTCAAACGCCTCGCGGGCGGTGAGCATCACAGAGCGGCCCGTCGCCTCGACGCGCCCCTCAGAGCCGCCGGCCTCCAGCGACTTTCCGGTGACGACGCCGGGTTCGGTCGTGTGCTCCAGCGTCTCGTAGGTGTCCTTGATCCAGTTCATCTCCCGCTGGCCCGTATTCACGTCGGGTGCGGGGATGTCGCGGTCCTCGCCGATCAGCGGTCTGAGCTCCTCGGCGAACGATCGGGTGACGCGTTCCAGTTCGGCCGCCGAGTACTCCGAGGGGTCGATGACGATCCCGCCCTTGCCGCCGCCGTAGGGGATGTCGACGACCGCGCACTTGTACACCATCCACCCCGACAGCGCCTTCACCTCGTCGCGCGAGACCCCCGGGTGGTACCGGATCCCCCCCTTGTACGGTCCGCGGTCGCCGTTGAACTGCGAGCGGAACGCGCGGAAGCGTTCCAGCGATCCGTCGTCCATATCCACCGAGAGGTTGAGCTCCAGTACCCGTTCGGGGTTCTTGAGACGCTCGACGACGTCGTCGTCCGTGTCGAGATACGCCGCGGCGTCGTCGATCTGCTCCTGGAGGCTCTCGAAGGGATTTGCCTCGTCACCGGACATGCCTGATGCGCCGGCATCACCGCTCTTAATCGCATCGAATCAATACCATTGATATTCCTTATAGTGCATTATATATCTGGATCCGCGACCGTCGCGTCCGGGCGAGCGACCAGTTCCGTGGACCGGGAGATGGCCGATCCGGGACGACGGGGCGTGATCGGTCCGGGGGACGGCGATAGGGGGCGACGACACGCCGACGGCGGACGACCGCGATCGACGACACGCAGACGGCGGACGACAACGCATCGACGGCGAGCGCCGCCGCTCGGAGCGACGGTCGTGTCGTCGTTCACCATGGCGTTGTGATTATATCCCTTAGATCGGTGCATATCATCAATACTATATCGGTCAACGGTCGAGGCGTCGGTATCGACCCCGCCGAATGCGGCGGGCGACACACAATCATGTCTACCGGAACCGCAGACTCCGCCGAGAAGCGCGCGAACTCCGAGCAACAGCAGGAGCCGGAAACAGCGTTGGAGACGGCGCGGCGACAGTTGGAGCACGCCGCGGCGCACCTCGACGTGGACTCGGGCGTTATCAAGCGTCTCAAGCACCCGACGACGGTTCATCGGGTCGCGGTTCCGCTGGAGCGCGACGACGGCTCAGTCGAGGTGTTCACGGGCTACCGTGCCCAACACGACGACGTCCGCGGGCCGTACAAGGGCGGCCTCCGGTTCCACCCCGACGTGAGCGAGGAGGAGTGCGTCGGACTGTCGATGTGGATGACCTGGAAGTGCGCCGTGATGGATCTGCCCTTCGGCGGCGGGAAGGGCGGCGTCGTCGTGAACCCGAAGGAGCTGTCGACCGACGAGAAAGAGCGACTCACCCGGCGGTTCGCCGAGGAACTGCGAAAGTTCGTCGGCCCCAAGAAGGACATCCCCGCGCCCGACATGGGAACGGACGCCCAGACGATGGCGTGGTTCATGGACGCGTACTCGATGCAGGAGGGCGAGACGATTCCGGGCGTCGTCACGGGCAAGCCTCCGGTCGTCGGCGGCTCCGAGGGCCGCGAGGAGGCTCCCGGTCGCTCGGTCGCGATCGTCACGCGCGAGGCGGCGGAGTACTACGACTACGACCTCGACGGCCTCACCGTCGCCGTCCAGGGGTACGGCTCGGTCGGCGCGAACGCGGCGCGCCTGCTCGACGACTGGGGCGCGGACGTGGTCGCCGTCTCCGACACCGGGGGCGCGGTTCACGACCCCACGGGGCTCGACACCCACGCGATCCCGAGCTTCGCCGAGGAGCCGAACGCCGTGACCGACCGCGCCGACGAGGTCGACGGGGTCGACCTGCTCGACGACGGGAGCGACATCCTCGAACTCGACGTGGACGTGCTTATCCCGGCGGCCGTCGGCAACGTCATCACCGTCGACAACGCGAACGACGTGCGCGCCGACGTCGTCGTCGAGGGGGCGAACGGCCCGACGACCTCTGCCGCCGACGGGATCCTCGCCGAGCGCGGCGTCCACGTCATCCCGGACATCCTCGCGAACGCCGGCGGCGTCACCGTCAGCTACTTCGAGTGGCTTCAGGACATCAACCGCCGCACGTGGACGCTGGAGCAGGTCCACTCCGAGTTGGAGTCGGAGATGCTCTCGGCGTGGAACGACGTGCGCGCGGAGGTCGAGGCGAAGGAGATAACCTGGCGCGACGCGGCGTACGTCGTCGCGCTCGACCGCATCGCGGACGCGAAGAGCGTCCGCGGCCTGTGGCCCTGACGCGGTAGCGACGCGCAGAGCGACCGGGATCGACCGCCGACCCTCACTCGTCCGCCCCGTCCTCCCACACGCCCGCCAGCCGCGCGTACTCGCGGATTCGCTCGGCCTGCGCGACCAGCGGCGCGTCGATCATCTCGCCGTCGACCTCGAAGACCCCCCGATCCGCTGCGGCGGCGTCCTCGCGGGCGGCGAGCACTCGCCGAGCCCACGCGATCTCGTCGTCTTCGGGAGTGAACGCGTCGTTGATCACGGGCACCTGCGACGGGTGGATCGCCATCTTTCCGTCGTAGCCGAGCGTCGCCGCGAACCGCGTCTCCTCGGCGAGCCCCGACCCGTCACCGAAATCGGTGTACACGGTGTCGATCGCGTCGACGCCGGCGGCCGCGGCCGCGGCGACGACCGTCTCGCGGGCGTACAACACCTCCGTCCCCTCGTCGGTCCGAGTCGCCCCCAGGTCCGCCGCGAGGTCCTCCGCGCCGAAGGCGACGGCGTCGGTCGGGCCCGCGTCGGCGACGGACTCGGCGTTGAGCACCCCGCGCGCCGTCTCGATCAGCGCGATCACCGGGACCGCGCGGCCGTGCTCGCGGAGTTGAGTTCCGAGGTGTTCGACCGCGTCGCCCGACTCCGCCTTCGGAAGCATCACCGCGTCGAAGGCCGCATCCCCCTGGTCGGCGAGCACCCCGAGGTCGCGATACGTCTCGGTCCCGGTAACGCGGACGCACACCTCCGCGGCGGGATCGAAGTCGGGGTCGGCGAGCACGTCGCGGACGGCCGCCCGCGCCTCCGCCTTGCGGCCGGGGGCGACCGCGTCCTCGAGGTCGAAGACGATCGTGTCCGCGCCGGTTCCGGAGGCCTTCCGCATCAGCTCGGGCCGGTCGCCCGGCGAGAACATGACGCTGCGTCTGGGCATGGCTCGAGGTTCGTTCGACTGGCGTATCAATCCAGCCGACTCCCCGCCGACGGTCACCCGCGGTGTGGACGCGGTCGCTACCCGCGGTGTGGACGCGGTCGCCACTCACGGTGTGGAGGCGGTCGACCCGTCGCGACGGGTCGGACGGTCGCCCCCGACGGACCCGTCGATCCCGCCGCGGCGCTTCCCGTACGGTTTTCATCGACCCCGGCTACGGTCGACCCATGGCCGGCACGTATTACGAGGAGTTCGAGGTCGGCGAGACGATCGCTCACGGGAAGCGCCGAACCGTCTCCGAGCGGGACAACCAGGTGTTCTGCGACATGACGATGAACCAGCAGCCGCTGCACTTAGACGCGGAGTTCGCCGCCGACACGCAGTTCGGCGAGCGCCTGGTGAACGGCATCTACACGATGGCGCTGGCGACCGGGCTGTCCATCCCGGATACCACCGACGGCACCATCGTCGCGAACCTCTCGTACGACGACGTGGAACACCCGAACCCGGTCTTCCACGGAGACACGATCCGGGCGGAGTCGACGGTGCTCGACAAGCGCGAAACCAGCGACGGCGAGCGCGGAATCGTGACGATGCGCGTGGACGCGTACAAGCTCGCGGACGACCGCGAGGGACCGGAGGACGACACGCTCGTGTGCACGTTCGAGCGGACGGTGCTGTCGCAGAAGCGGGCGAACGCCGAGTAGGGTCCGACGGCTCACGCCCGTTTCCCGTCACCGTCGCGACGAACGCCCCGACGTGTCGTTCGCACGGATTCGAATCGTCTGGTGAGACGAAAAATCATCTCCGGAACAGTAGCATACTACTATGTGATCGGGGGACGGAGAGAGCCATGACCCACGCGTGACGACGGACGAGTCGGAAGACGACGGGAGCGACGAGGGACAGATGACGACCGTGGACGGGCGAGCGGACCGGGTCGCTGATGTCGGTCGAGCGGACGAACACGACGACGACGCGCTCGACCGGGTCGCGAACTACATGGCCCGGGAGCTGTGTGCGGGGTTCCGGTACCACGACGAGGGGGAGCGGGACGCAGCCGTCGAGTCGTTCCTGGCGGTCGACCGGCGGCAGTTCGCACACCTCGGGGACGACCGTGCGCGACGAGCGGCCGAGGGGTACGTCGACGCCCTGTGGGCGAA
Organism: Halobaculum sp. CBA1158; assembly: GCF_021431925.1. Classification (NCBI taxonomy): domain Archaea; kingdom Methanobacteriati; phylum Methanobacteriota; class Halobacteria; order Halobacteriales; family Haloferacaceae; genus Halobaculum; species Halobaculum sp. CBA1158. The sequence continues at coordinate 2,241,199 of NZ_CP090371.1, forward strand.
AGACGCCGTCGAGGACGACCACGCCCGTGCGGACACCCTCGACGCCGACGCCGTCGCGTTCGGCGACTGGGTGCCCGTCCGCGAGGCTCTGCTCGACCGGGCCGACGCCGTCGGGATGGACCGCGCGTACGCCGACGCGACGACGCGGGCGTGGCGCGAGCACAAATCCGGCGGCGACTACTGGACGCCGATGCTGCGCGCGCAGGCGATCGAGTACCGGGCCGCCACCGGACGGGAGACGTATCCGGAGAAGCCGAGCGACGGCCAGTCGGGGTACGGTGCAGCGCCGGTCCGATATCTCCTCGGAGTCGAACTTCACGACCTTCACGACGAGTCCCGCTGGGCGGAGGCGCGACGGGTGATGCGCCCCTACTACCGCCGGATCCTCTCGGCACACCGGGAGGAGTGAACTCGCGGCGGGTGCGGGCTTTATTCCATCCCGGGGAGCACTACCGCGCATGGCAACACCCTCCGCGGACGACGCGCTGCCCGACGGCTTCGACTGGCTTTCGTTGGATCCCGAAGAAGAGGTCGTCTGGACCGGCAACCCTCACTCGATGAGTCTCGTCCCCGCGTTCGTCGTCGGGATCCCGCTGTCGCTGGTGCTCGTCGGACTGTTCGTCATCGCTTCCGCGTACCTCTCGCGCGAGAACACGGAGTACGTCATCACCACCGAGGCGCTGTACAAGAAGCGCGGCGTGCTCTCCCGGGACGTGAAGCGCGTCGGCTTCGAGAAGGTGCAGGACACCTCCTACACGCAGGACTTCTTCGGCACGCAGTTCGGCTATGGCACCGTCGAGATCTCGACGGCCGGCGGCTCGGGCGTCGAACTCAGCTTCGACAACGTCGAGGAGCCCAAGCGGATCCAGGAACTCGTCAACGAGCGCATCCGCGCTCGCGACGGCCGTGGCTCGCGCGAGGAGTCGAAAGGCGACGTACTGGACGAGATCCTCGCCGAGTTGCGCGCTATCCGTGCGGCCGTGGAGGCGGATCCGCCGACCGTGACGGCCGGGGCGAGAGACGCCGGTGCGACCGCCGGCGACGACGACGGACCGACCGAGTCACCGCCGACGGAGCCGAGTCCGACGGGAGATGCGGAGCCGACGGCGGACGACGACGCGTCGGCCGACGACCGATGACCGCGCACGCGACCCGCGAGGACGTTCCCGAGGCCGTCACGCTCGCCGACGACGAGACGGTACTGTGGACCGGACGGCCGCGGCTCTCGGCGTCGATACCGGCCGCCGTGGTCGGCGTCGCGGTCGCGGTCGTCGGCCTGGGCGTGGCGGTCGGCCCGGCCGCGACCGCGACGGCCGCCCCGGCGCTGGCCGCGCTCGCCGTGCTGGTCGGCCTCGCGATCCCCGGGCTCGCGGTGCTGTCGCTGGCGAACACCCGATACGTCCTCACAGACCGCGCGGCGTCGGTGAAGCGGGGCGTGGTCGGCCGCCGCGTCGCTCGCGCGCGACTCGCGACCGTCGAGAACTCCGCCTACGAGCAGTCGATCACCGGATCGCTGTTCGGCTACGGAACGGTGACGTTGGAGACCGCCGCCGCCGGCGTCTCCTTTCGTCGCGTCGACGACCCGCAGGCCGTGCGGGCGCTCGTCGACGAGCACGCGGGGAACGACGGGGACTCCCGCGAGTCGATCCCGGGATCGATAGACGCCTGGCGGGCCGTCCGCGAGGAGGTCGGACGGCTTCGAGCGACGATCGAGCGGTGAGTTCCGTCGGCGTCGGCGGCGTCGCTCGGCGGGAGATATGGCTGACAGACGGTGCGGTCGGCCCGGACGGCGGGGCACCGTGCGCCCGCTGACCGCCGTCCGTCGGGTGGTCAGGTCACGGCGATCGTGGCCCCGTTATCGGACTTGAAGCTGATCCCGTCCGATCAGAGAACGGTTCCGTGCTTCTTGTCCGGGATCGACTTCTCGATGCCCTCGTAGAAGTCGAACCGCTGGGTGAGTTCCTCGCGGAGCTTCGAGGGCGGGACGATCTCGTCGATGACGACCTCGCTCGCCATCCGGTGGATGTCGATGTCGCGGCGGTACTCCTCGCGGAGTTCGTCCTCGCGTTCGGCGCGCTCTTCGGGGTCGTCGATCTCCGCGAGCTTGTTCGCGTACACAGCGTTGATCGCGGCCTCGGGGCCCATGATCCCGATCTCGCCCGAGGGGAGGCCGATCACCGACTCCGGCTCGTAGGCCGGCCCGCCCATCGCGTAGATACCTGCGCCGTACGCCTTGCGGACGACGACCGTCTGCTTGGGGACCGTGGCCGAGGACGTCGCGTAGATGAACTTCTTGCCCTTCTCCAGGATCGCGTCCCTTTCGACCTGCGACCCGGCCATGAATCCGGGGGTGTCACAGAGGTAGAGGAGGGGGATCTCGTAGGCGTCGCACGTCCAGATGAACTCCGCTGCCTTCTCGGCGGCGTCGGGAAAGATCGCCCCCGAGCGCTCGGTGGGTTGGTTCGCGACCACGCCGACCGGCCTGCCGTCGATGCGGGCGAACGCCGTAACGATCTCTTTCCCGTACTCCGATTTCAGCTCGAAGACCGACTCCGCGTCGCAGATCCGCTCGAGGAGATCGTGAACGTCGTACGGCCGGTTCGGGGCCTCCGGGATCAGTTCATCGATGCCGTCGGGGGAGTACGTCGGCGGCTTCGGATCGCTTCGGGGGGGCTTCTCGCCGGCCTTGTCCGGGAGGTAGCTCATCAGATCCGCGACGAGATCCCGGGCGTGTTGCTCATCCTCGGCGACGAGGTCTGCGCTCCCGGAGTGCTTCGCGTGCACGTCCGGGCCGCCGAGGTCGTCCATCTCGATCTCCTCGCCGGTGACCATTTTCACCATCCGCGGCGACGCGATCGCCATCGCGGACATCCCCTCGACCATGACCGTGAAGTCGGCGAACACCGGGGTGTACGCCGCGCCGGCGATACAGGGGCCGTAGAGCACGCAGATCTGCGGGACGCGCCCCGAGAGCATCGAGTGGTTGTAGTAGTACTTCCCGATCCCCTCGCGGTTGGCGAAGAAGCCGGTCTGCTGGTCGATCCGGCCGCCCGAGGAGTCCATCAGGTAGAGGACGGGCTTGCCGTTCTTCAGGGCTCGCTGTTGCATCCGGAGGAACTTCTCGACGCCGCGGCCGGCCATCGACCCGGCCTTCACGGTGAAGTCGTTGGCCATGAAGTGCAGGTCGCGCCCCTCGAACTCGGCCGCGCCGGTGATGAGACCGTCCGCGGGGAGGCGGTTCCCCTCGTCGTACTCGTCCACGTCGGGAGAGTTGGGGTGCCACTCGTCGAAGTGCGCGAACTTCCCGTCCTCGAACCGGACGCCGTCGGCGGCGTCATCGGTACTCGCGTCGCCAACGCCGCCGTCGCCGCCGTCACCGAACCACAGGTCGAGCCGGTCCCGAACGAACAGCTTTCCCTGCTCGGAGAGCCGGTCCTTGTACTTCTCCGGCCCGCCCTGGAGGATGTCGTCGATCTCGTCGCGCAGGGCGGCCTCTCGGTCGGTCGGCCCGCGGTCGTCCTCGAGCGGGTACTCGACCTCCGGCGGCTCGGCGCTCGCCAGCGGCTCGTCGGCGTTCTCCCCGGCGTACACGTCGACGGCGACGCCGAAGTGCTCGGCCATCGCCTCGGCGATGGCCGCGGCCTCCTCGTCGGTCGCCGCCGCGCCCACGTGGACTCTCATGGTGAGACGTGCGCAAGAATTGCGGAAAGGGTTTTCCATGATCGACCGGCGGCGAGACGCAACCCCGTTCGCGGCGTCGCGGAACGAACGTTCAGGACAGACTGAAGTCCCCGGGGTCGAACGGACGAACGTGACCGACGACCCCGACGACACCCTCCGAGCCCTCGCCGAGTTGCCGACGATGGCGCACCCGACGCCGACGCCCGACGGCGACGAGGTGGCGCTGTACTACGACATCGACGGCCGTAACGAACTGTACCGCCTCGACCCCGGAACCGGAGACCTCGAACGGTGGTCCGACGGCCAGGTTCCCAAGGACGCCCGCCACGGCTTCGCGTGGGACGCCGACGGCGAGCGCGTGTTCTTCCACCTCGACGAGGCCGGCAACGAGCAGAACGACGTGCACGCCATCGACCGCGACGGCGTCGCCGAACCGGTCGTCGAGATGGACGGGCAGGTGACGCTGCAGTCGGTCGGCGACGACGGCGAGACGCTGCTGGTCGGATCCAACGCCGGCGGCCAGATGAACGTCTACCGGCACGACCTCCCGACCGGCGAGACGACGGCGCTCACCGACTACGACCGCGCCGTCTGGACGGCCGAGCTGTCGCCCGACTGCGAGCGGTTCGCGTTCATGACGAACACCTCGGAGGACTACGACAACGCCGACGTCTTCGTGGCGAGCGTGGCGCGAAGCGCCACGGAAAGCCGGCCGGCGGCCGGCGACGCTGTCGACGGCTCGAACGCCCGGAACCTCGAGGTCGGAGAGACCGGCGCGGAGGCGGCCCCCGCGGACTGGCACCCCGCCGGCGACGCGCTGCTCGTCTCCGACAACACGCCGGATACGGGTCGCTGTGGCGTGTACGACCTCGAAACCGACGAGGTGGCGTGGTACGGCTCCGGGGAGTACGAGGAGACGCCCGGGTTCTTCCTCCCGGACGGGGACCGCTTCCTCGCGACGCGCTCGCGCGACGCCGAGGCCGTCCCCGTCGTCTACGACGTCGAGTCCGGCGACGGTCGCGAACTCGACCTCCCGGGCGGCGTCGCGTCGCTGGCGGACGACACGCCCCTCGACGACGGGCGCGTCCTGATCCAGCACACGACGCCGACACGCCGCCCCGAGCTGATCGCCTACGACATCGACACCGACGACCACGAGACGGTGCTCGAGGCCGAGTACGGCCCGTTCGCTCCCGAGGACTTCGTGGACGCGGAGTACCTCACCGTCGAGTCCGACGGCGTGCCCGAGACGCCCCAGCGCGCCGTCGAGCACGACCCCTACGAGGAACTGGAGATCGGCGCGATCCTCTACGACTCCGGCGAGCGTCCTTCGCCGCTGATCGTCAACCCCCACGGCGGCCCGCGCGCTCGAGACACGCTCTCGTTCGGGTACCGCACGCAGTTTCTGCTCTCTCGCGGCTTCTCCGTGCTGCAGGTGAACTACCGCGGCTCCACGGGTCGCGGCCGCGAGTTCGTCGAGGAACTGTACGACGATTGGGGCGGGGCCGAACAGGGCGACGTGGCGACCGCCGCCGAGCACGTCCTCGCGGAGTACGACTGGCTCGACGAGGACCGCGTCGTCGTCTACGGCGGCTCCTACGGCGGCTACTCCGCGAACTGGCAGCTCGTCCAGTACCCGGACCTCTACGACGCCGGCATCACGTGGGTCGGCGTGAGCGACCTGTTCGACATGGCCGAGAACACGATGCCGCACTTCCGCTCGGAGCTGATGGTGAAGTACCTCGGCGAACCCGAGGAGAACGAGGCGCTGTACGAGGAGCGCTCGCCCGTCACCCACGCCGACAACCTCGCGGCCCCCCTCCTGATCGTCCACGGCGTCAACGACCGCCGTGTTCCGGTGTCGCAGGCGCGGCTCCTCCGCGACGCGCTCGCCGAGACCGGTCTCGAGGAGGGCGAGGACTTCGAGTACGAGGAACTCGGCGAGGAGGGCCACGGCTCCTCGGACATCGAGGACAAGCTCCGGAGCCTCGAACTGCTCGACGACTTCCTCGACCGCCACATCGGCACGGTCGACGCCGCCGTCGCCGCGAGCGACGACTGAACGGGCGGGAGAGAACCATCCGACGCAGGTCGGCTCCACCACCAGTCTTCTCCACCGTCGTCGAATCTCCGCGGTCGCGGTCGGTCACGCACATCTCGCCGCCGCGGTTCCGTCGTCTCACTCGCTCCCGTCGTTCGCTCGTTCGACGACGCTAAGCTTCTGGGCGGCTCGGTCGCTCACTCCGTTCGCTTCCTCGCTTGTGATTGGCTTTGGGCGGCTCGGTCGCTCACTCCGTTCGCTTCCTCGCGCCTCGCTAGTCGAACATCTTGTCGTCGAACTCCGGCACGTCGAAGCCGCCCTCGCCGCCCCAGCCGTCCATCACCCGGCTCTGATACAGCATCACCGCCACCTTCGGCACCGCCTGCGGGGGAACCGGCGAGGAGTCGTCGAAGGCCCCCTCCGCCCAGGTGTTGTACTCGTCGACGATGTCCATGGCGTCCTTGAAGCTCCGCAGCATCAACGCCTTGTACCGGTCTCTCATTACTCGCGTTCGCGGCCGGCGACGTGTGGGTTTATCGGTTCCGAGCGGTCACGACAGCGCCGCCTCCAGCCGCTCGATCAGCGCCGGGTTCCCGACGTGGACCGGCACGCGCTGGTGGAGTTCCGTCGCCGGCACGTCCAACAGCGAGCCGTCGCCGTCGGAGGAGCGCCCGCCCGCCCCCTCGACGAGGTACGCGACGGGATTCCCCTCGAACTGGAGCCGGAGCTTTCCGTCGGGAGCCGACTCCAGGGCGGGGTACGCGAACACGCCGCCGTAGGTGAGCACCTGGCTCACGTCGGCGATCATCGCGCCGCCGTACCGGAGCTTCAGTTCGTCCTCGATCGCGTCGACGTAGGCGGCGAAGTCGGCGGGCCAGTCGGGGACGCGCCCGCCGAAGCCGTACACCGTCGGATCGGTCGGGAGCGACACCGGACCCAGGTCCTCGCGGTCGCCGTCGGCGACGAGGTACTCGCGGACCGTCGCGTCCTCGGGCGACCCCGTCCCGGCGACCATCGTCGTCACCGGCCCGTACAGCACGAACCCCGCGCCGACGAGGTCCCGTCCCGACGCCGGCAGGTCGCCGTCGTAGACCGCGACGACCGTCCCCATCGGGTTGTTCGACGCGAGGTTCGAGGAGCCGTCCAGCGGGTCGACCGCCACCGACACGTCGCCGCCGCCGAGGTCGACCGCCGACTCGCGCTCCTCGCTGGCGTACGCGCCCGCGCCGGGCACGTTCGAGAGCGCCGACTCCACCAACTCGTCGGCGTACACGTCCGCCGCGAGCACGTCCTCGCCCGAGGGGTTCTCGTCGTCGAGATAGCGCCGCCTGCCGGGCAGTCCCTCGCGGATCTCCGGGGCGACCTCGGCCACCGCGTCGAGAACGCGTTCGGCGACGGCGACCGGGTCCCGGTCTCGGTCGCTCATCAGTCGTCCGCGACGGCTGAGGTCGTCGTGTGCTCCAGCGCCTCGTCGACGCTCGCCTCCTCGAAGATGACCGCCTCGAGCGCGTCGAGGATCTCCGTGGGGTTCTCCCGCTGGAAGACGTTCCGACCGACCGCGAGTCCGCGCGCGCCGCCCTCGATGGCACCGGCGACCGTCTCCAGGAACGCCCGGTCGTCGGTCTTCGACCCGCCCGACATCACGACCTTCGTCGGCCCGGCCATCTCGGCGGCGTGGGCCATCGCATCCGGCGATCCGGGGTACTTCACCTTCGCGATGTCCGCGCCCAACTCCAGTCCGAGGCGGGCCGCGTACGCGATGGTGTCCGCGCTGGTGTCGTTCTTCAACCCCTGCCCGCGCGGGTACGACCACATGACGACGCCCATGTCGTGCTCGCGGGCGGCCTCCTGGGCATCGCGGAACTCCTCGGCCATCTCGACTTCGTTGTTCGAGCCGCCGTACAGCGTGAATCCGATCGCGTCCGCGCCCAACTCTGCGGCGTACTCGGGCGACCAGTTCACCGCCGAGTCCGGCTCGCCCATCCAGAGGTTCGAGGTGCCGTTGAGCTTCGCCAGCAGCGACACGTCGTCATCGTACTCGGGGTAGTACGCCTCGGCGACGCCCTTCCCGACGGCGAGCGCCGTCACCGCGTCGTGGGTCGCGAGCTCGAACACCCGCTCGGGGTCGGCCGTCTCTGGGTTCGGTTCGAAGTCCACGGGACCGTGCTCGATGCCGTGGTCGTACGCGAGGATGAGTACCTTGCCGTCCCGGCTGATGGCGTCGACCGCATCGGGGAGCATGTACCAGAATCGGCAACGCCATCGCTCATAAATCGAATGGTGTACGGGAACTGATATTTACTCGGTGGCGAGTATCGGCTTCGTTCAGTCAGTCGACGTGCTCGGCGGCCGCCTCCCGCAGCGCCTCGACGCGGTCGGGGTCGCGGCCGAGCGCGTCGGCGACCGCGTCGGCGTCGGCGCTGGCGAGGCTCCGGGCCGACGTTATACCCGCCTCGGCCAGGTCCGCGGCGTCGGCGGAGGACACTCCGTCGACGGCGTCCAGCGGCGTCGGTCGCGAGCGCTCGCGCCAGGCGGACTCGGCGGCGACCGGGTCGCCCGAGCCGTCGGCCTTCGGTGCCGACTCGTCGGCGTTCGACGGCGAGGCGGCCACCCACGCGGCCTCCGCGTCGGCGGCGTCCTCGCTCGATTCCCCGGCGTCACCGGATCCGCCGGCCTCACCGGATCCGCCGGCCTCACCGGATCCGCCGGCCTCACCGGATCCGTCTGCGTCGTCGGACCGGTCGACTTCGCGGGCGTCCTCTGAGTCGTCGCCGTCCTGCCAGTCGCCGGAAGAGGCCGCCACCCACGCCCGCTCCTCGTCGCCGAGCCCTCGGATCTGTGAGGACCGCCGGCGGAGGTCCTCGCCCTCGGATTCGAACGACCACGCCAGCGAGTGCTCGCGACGGATGCGCGCGGCGACGCCGGGGTTCACTCCCGCGTCGATGAGCATCCGATACGAGACGCTCTTCGCGCGGACGTCCTCGGCACCGAACGGCGCGTCCGCGAGCACCGCCGCGGTCGCCGGCCCCACGAATTTCAGCTCTCTGATCGGTTCATCCCCCACGCGGTCTCACCTGTGGTGAGCCTCGTGACCGAACCCTTTAACGTTTCTGCGGCGATTCTCGACTCTGGATAATTCGTCGCCTCGGCGACGCGTTCGGTCGGCGTCCCCGTCTCGCCGATCTCCGCTAGGCTTACGGTGGGCGACGGGGGAGTCGACCGTATGCGCGAACTCTCCGCGGTGGAAACCGTCGGCGTCGTCGGCGCGGGAACGATGGGCAACGGCATCGCCCAGGTCGCCGCGACCGCCGGCTACGACGTGGTGATGCGCGACATCGAACCCGAGTACGTCGAGAACGGCTTCGATTCGATCGAGTCGTCGCTGTCGCGACTCGACGAGAAGGACGCGCTGGAGGAGGACCCGGAGACGATTCGCGGACGGATCGCCGGCACGACCGATCTCTCGGATCTGGCTGACGCGGACGTGGTCGTTGAGGCGGCGCTCGAGGACATGGAGGTAAAACAGGACATCTTCGGCGACCTCGAGGAGGCCACCGACGACGACGTGGTGCTCGCGACGAACACCTCCACCCTCTCCATCACGACCATCGCGTCGGCGACCGACCGCGAGGACCTCGTGGTCGGACTGCACTTCATGAACCCCGTCCCGATCATGGAGGGCGTCGAGATCGTCACGGGCGAGAAGACCGCCGACGGGACCGCCGACTTCGCCCACGCGTTCGCCGAGGATCTCGGCAAGGAGACGTGGGAGAGCGACGACAAGCCCGGATTCGTGACGAACCGCGTGCTCATGCCGTGGATCAACGAGGGCATCCGCGCGTTCGACGAGGGCGTCGCCACGAAGGAGGACATGGACAAGGGGATGAAGCTCGGCACGAACGTCCCGATGGGCCCCCTCGAACTCGCCGACCATATCGGACTCGACATCTGTCTCGACGCCAGCGAGACGCTACACGAGGAACTCGGCGACCGCTACAAGCCCGCGTACCTCCTGAAGCGGAAGGTCGACGCCGGCGACCTCGGGAAGAAGACCGGGAAGGGGTTCTACGAGTACGAGTGACGCGAGCGGGCCGCCGTCGGCCTTGCTGCCGGCGGCGACGGCCCGGGTACGACCATTCGGAACGACTAACCCCCGGCCCGCCCGTTCGGCGGGTATGAAGGCCACCGCGACGGCCCACCCCATCCAGGGCCTCGTGAAGTACCACGGGATGCGCGACGCCGAGCGTCGGCTCCCGTATCACGACTCGATCAGCCTCTGTACCGCGCCATCGCGGACGACGACGACCGTCGAGTGGGAGCCCGACGCTGCCCCCGCGGACGACGAGTACCGGATCGGGGGCGAGGTCGTCGACGGCCGCGGTGCCGAGCGCATCGAGATGGTCGTCGATCACGTCCGCGAGATCGCGGGACTCGACGCCGCCGTCCGCGTCGAGTCCGAGAACTCCTTCCCGTCGAACGTCGGCTTCGGCTCCTCCTCGTCGGGGTTCGCCGCGCTGGCGACCGCGCTGGTGGAGGCGGCTGGCCTCGAGATGACCCGCCCGGAGATATCGACGGTCGCGCGTCGCGGGTCCTCGTCGGCCGCCCGCGCCGTCACCGGGGCGTATTCGGTGCTGTACGCCGGGATGAACGACGAGGACTGCCGCGCCGAGCGCCTCGACGTCGGCGTCGGTCCCGACGGGTTCGACCCGGAGGAAGACCTCCGCGTGGTGACGGCTCTCGTTCCGGCCTACAAGGAGACCGAAGAGGCCCACCGGGAGGCGGAGGCCAGCCACATGTTCGACGCCCGGATGGCGCACGTCCACGAGCAGCTTCAGCGGATGCGCGACAGCCTCCGAACGGGGAAATTCTCCGGGATCTTCGAGATCGCCGAACACGACTCGCTATCGCTGACGGCGACGACGATGACCGGCCCCGCCGGGTGGGTGTACTGGCAGCCCGAGACGATCGCCGTGTTCAACGCCGTCCGGGAGCTCCGCGAGGAGGAGGACATTCCGGTGTACTTCTCGACGGACACCGGCGCGAGCGTCTACGTCAACACGCCGGCCGAACACGCAGAGCGCGTCGAGGAGCGCGTCTCGGCGGTCGGCGTCGAGACGAACATCTGGGATGTCGGCGGACCGGCACGGGTGCTCGGGGAGTCGAAGTCGCTGTTCTGATCGCCGGAGCGCAGCGCGAACCGACGCGTAGCCGTCGCTGCGCCCGCGATTGACAGGCGGCGCGGGTGCGTCCGCGAGGGAGTCGTCGTCGGCCGGAACACGGCCCGGCGGGTTGCCGCCGGCCGGTCGCCGTCGCGAGCGTCGGATCCCTCGCCGTCCCGAGCGGTGCGCCGCACGCCCGCTTCTCGCTCGGGACCGGGGTCACGTCATCGTGGACGCTGGCCGCGCTTTCGTATATGAACGTTCGCACGTTCCCCGTCGGGGTCGCCGTCACGTCCTTACGCGCGGGCCGCGTAACCGCGATCGAATGCACGTCGCCGTTCTCGGAGCCGGCTACGCCGGCGTCGCCGTGACCCGGAAGCTCGAGTCCCGACTCCCGCCGGAGGTCGACATCACGCTCGTCAACGAGGGAGCGGATCACGTCCTCGTCCACGAGATCCATCGAGCGATCCGCCGACCGGCTGTTGCCGACGCGGTGTCGGTCCCCCTCGTGGATCTGCTGGACCGTGCGGAACTCGTCGTCGACCGCGTCGACGACATAGACGCCGAGGCCGGACGCGCGGAGCTGGCCTCCGGCGACGCCGTCGAGTGGGACTACGGGGCGGTGTGTCTCGGCTCCGAGACTGCGTACTACGGGATCGACGGGCTGCGCGAGCACGGGACGCCGCTGAAGTCCCTGGACGACGCCGCCGCGATCCGCGAGGAGTTCCTCGACGTGGTCGCCGAGGGAGACCGGGCCGTGGTCGGCGGCGCGGGCCTCTCGGGCGTCCAGGTCGCGGGCGAGCTCGCCGCGCTCGCCCGCGAGGAGGGCGCGGCGGGTCCCGACGACGTAGAGGTCAAACTGGTCGAGCAGCTCGAGGAGGTGGCTCCGAACTTCCCCGCGAACTTCCGGCGGGCCGTCCGCGATCAACTGGAGGAGCGCGGCGTCAGCGTCGAGACGGGCACCACCGTCGAACGCGTGACCGACGACAGACTCGTCACCGACGCGGGCGAGATCGCGTACGACCAGCTCGTCTGGACCGGCGGCATCGCCGGCGACGACGCCCTCGATGGCGACCGACCGGTCGTCCGAGCCGACCTGCGCCTGACCGATCGCACGTTCGCGCTGGGGGACGCCGCCCGCGTCGTCGACGCCGACGGCGAGGCCGTGCCGGCCTCGGCGTCGGCGGCGGTCCGCGAGGCCGAGACCGCCGCCGAGAACGTCGCCCGCCTCGTCGAGCACGACCGGGCCGACGACGACGACTTCGCGCCGCGGCTGGCGCGGTATCGGTTCGATGTCCCCGGATGGCTGGTCTCCGTCGGCGACGGCGCGGTCGCGCAGTTGGGACCGACCGTGCTCACCGGGGTGGCCGCGAGGGCGTCGAAGGCGTCCGTCGGCGCGGGGTATCTCACCGGCGTCGGCGCTGTCGACAGGGCCATCGACCTCGTCGAGGAGGAACTGCTGTGACGGCAATCGTCGCGTCCGCCGTGTCACTCGCGTAGCGGGTCGGGGACGCATTTCGAAATAGCGAATAAAACCGATCGATCGGTCACCGCTAGTGTTTAAGGAACTAGGAATATTGTGATGTGTTCGTAGAAAACGCTTACAACGGATACCGCGTCACGTATACACATGCCAGCCATCGACATCGATCCCCACAGCTCGACGGAGGGGCTGTTCGAGTGCATCGGCTGCGGGAGTCGCGTCCGATCGGCGAACCACCCGGGCACCTGTCCGAACTGTGAGGCCGACCTCCGGAACATCGCCGTTCCCCGGGAGTAGCCGACCCGACACGACCGATCGCTGCAGCCGGTCGTGATGCGATCGCCTCGACACCGCGGTCGCCGACGCCGGTTCTGCTCCGGTCCCGCCGCCGACGGCGTTGCCGTCGCTGTCTCCGTTGTCGTCGCTGCCGCCGTCTCTGTCCCCTCGTGTCGCAGCCGAGTTCGTCGTCTCGCGTGGCTTCAGATCCCCCGCGAGCGCGACGCTTAACACGCTCGCACCGCTAGCGACGCCGATGAGCGAACCGCCGCGAGCGACCGGGATGGACGCGTTCGCGGCGCTGGGGGAGGAAGTGCGGTCGGCGCTGTCCGAGCGCGGGTTCTCCACGCCGACGGCCCCGCAGCGCCGGGCGATCCCGCCGATCGCGGACGGCGACGACGCTCTCGTGATCGCACCGACCGGGACGGGCAAGACCGAGACCGCGATGCTCCCGGTGCTGTCTGCGCTCGCGGAGTCCCGCCCCGAGGGGCTGGGGGCGCTGTACGTGACGCCGCTTCGGGCGCTGAACCGCGACATGCGCGAGCGCCTGGAGTGGTGGGGCGAGTACCTCGACCTCGACGTACAGGTCCGCCACGGCGACACCTCCGACTACCAGCGGGGCAAGCAGGCCGACGACCCGCCGGACGTGCTCGTCACGACGCCGGAGACGCTCCAGGCGATGTTGACGGGCGAGAAGCTCCGGGCGGCGCTGTCGGACGTGGAGCACGTCGTCGTCGACGAGGTCCACGAGTTGGCGGCCTCGAAACGGGGCGCACAGTTGACCGTCGGGCTCGAACGGGTCCGGCGGCTCGCCGGCGACTTCCAGCGGATCGGCCTCTCGGCGACCGTCGGCGACCCCGAGGAGGTGGGGAAGTTCCTCACGGGCGACCGCGGCTGTGAGATCGTCGAGGTCGACGCGGGGAGCAAGATCGAGTTCGACGTGGTGTCGCCCGAGGTGACGACGGAGGACGAGCGCCTCGCCGGAAAGCTGGCGACCGATCCCGAGATCGCGAGCCACGTCCGGTTCATCCGTGACCTCGTCCGCGAGCACGAGTCGACCCTGATCTTCGTCAACACTCGCCAGACCGCGGAGGCGCTCGGTTCGCGGTTCAAGACGCTCGACGAGCCGATCGGCGTCCACCACGGCTCGCTGTCGACGGACGCTCGGATCGAGGTCGAGGACGCGTTCAAGTCCGGCGAGATCGACGGCCTCGTGTGCACCTCCTCGATGGAGTTGGGGATCGACGTGGGGAGGGTGGACCACGTCGTGCAGTACAACTCTCCCCGCGAGGTCGCGCGCCTGCTCCAGCGCGTCGGCCGTGCCGGCCACCGCCGCGACGAGGTGAGCCACGGCACCGTCGTCACCGACGCACCGGATGACACGATGGAGGCGCTGGCGATCGCCCGCCGGGCCGTCGCGGGCGAGGTCGAGGAGTCCGGAATCCACCACGGCAGCCTCGACACGCTCGCGAACCAGATCGTCGGCCTCCTCATGGACATGGGCGAGGTCGACGCCCGCGAGGCATACGAGCTGATCACCCGGGCGTACCCCTTCCGCGACCTCCCCGAGGAGACGTTCCGGGAGGTCGCCCGCGAGCTGTCCGGGAACCGGCTGCTGTGGATCGACGAGGAGCGCGACGTGCTGGAGACCTCCGGCGGGACGTGGCAGTACTACTACCGGAACCTCTCGATGATCCCCGACGAGGAGACGTACGAGGTGTACGACATCTCCTCGCGCCGGCAGATCGGCACCCTCGACGAGCGCTTCGTCGTCAACTTCGCCCAGCCGGGCGAGGCGTTCATCCAGCGGGGGGAGCTGTGGCGCATCAACGACATCGACGAGGAGGAGTCGGAGGTGAACGTCGCGCCCATCGAGGACCCCGCCGGCGAGGTGCCCTCTTGGACCGGCCAGGAGATCCCCGTCCCCCGCGCCGTCGCGAGCGAGGTCGGGGAGATGCGGGGCGTCGCGGAGCCGCAGTTAGCGAGCGGTGCCGACGCGACGGCCGTCGGCCGGGAGTTCGCCGGGCGCTATCCCGCCGACGCGGACACGATACGCGTCGGCCTGGAATCCGTCGAGCGCCACGTCGAGGGCGGTCACCCGATGCCGACCGACGACCGGATCGTAGTCGAGGGGAGGGGGCGCTCGATCGCGGTCAACGCGGCCCTCGGCCACCGGATGAATCGGACGCTGGGTCGCCTGCTCTCGGCGCTGATCGGCCAGCGCACCGGATCGTCCGTCGGGATGGAGGCCGACCCCTACCGCGTCGAGTTGGAGGTGCCCAACGGCGTGACGCCGGGGACCGTCATCGAGGTTCTCGAGGAGACCGACCCCGCACACGTCGAGGCGCTGTTGGAGTTGGCACTGAAGAACTCGGACACCCTCAAGTTCACCCTCGCGCACGTCGCCGCGAAGTTCGGCGCGCTCAAGCGCTACCAGGGGAGCGAACGGTTCGGCGGCGACCGCCTCATGGCGGCGCTGGAGGACACTCCCGTCTTCGAGGAGGCCGTGCGGGAGGTGTTCCACACCGAGTTGGCCGTCGAGGAGACGGCGGACCTGCTCGGCGCTATCGACGACGGCGACGTCGAGGTCGTCGCCGCCCGCGAACGCACCCCGCTGGGCACCGACGGCCGCTCGTCGGGCCGGGAGTTCCTCGTGCCCGAGAACGCCGACGCCTCCGTGATCGAGACGATCCGCGACCGGATCATGGACGACCACGTCATCCAGTTGTGCGTCCATTGCGGCGAGTGGAACCAACGGACGAAGGTGCGTCGCGTCCGTGACACGCCGGAGTGTCCCGAGTGCGGGTCCACCCGGATCGCCGCGCTGAATCCGTGGGCCGATGAGGTCGTGAAAGCGGTCCGCGCGAGCGACAAGGACGACGAGCAGGAGAAACTGACCCGCAAGGCGAACCGCGCGGCGAACCTCGTGCAGGCGCACGGCAAGCAGGCGGTGATCGCGCTGGCTGCCAGGGGAGTGGGACCGCACAACGCCGCCCGGATCATCGGGAAGCTTCGCGAGAACGAGGACGACTTCTACCGCGACATTCTCAAACAGGAGCGCCAGTACGCCCGAACCAAGAGCTTCTGGGAGTAGTCGTCGCCGGCGCGGCTCGTTCGCGACTCAGTCCTCTCCCTGCCACTCCTCCAGCGTCGCCGCCACGGCGCTGGCGAGGTGGTTGAAGTCGCGCAGCGCCATCCCGTCGCTGGTGACGAGCACGCCCTTGTCGCCGCCGTCGATGCGGACGGCGTAGCCGTTCTCGAACACCCGAAGCGTGTAGCGGTACTCGCCCAGTTCCGTGCCCGAGTAGCCGTCGCTGGCCATCGCGAAGTCCTGGCGTTCGGTGCCGATGAACGCCATCAGGTCGGCGTCCTGCTCCAGGTCGTCACGGAGGTACAGCTGTTCGTGGTCGGTCCGCGAGAAGTACGTCACCGACCGGGCGTTGTCGCCGACCGTGGTTCGACACGTCGAGACGAGTCGCTCCGCGGCCTCGTCGGGAAGCAGTTGGGACATACTCGCCACGCGCCGTCCGCGTCGGTAGTCGGTGTGGTAGGTGCCATCCTTGCCGGTTCCTGTGCGTCGGTGCGTGCGGTACCATCTCTCACGAACCGTTTTCGGGAGCACCTCCCTCGTGGGCGGTATGTCGACAGGCGATCCCGGCGGCGGCGCGACGGACACCGACGGAACGGACCCATTCGGTCGCGCGATCCGCGACTTCCGCCGGGGCGAGCAGGACGAGCCGCTGTGGTGCGTCGACGGCGACGAGCGGCTCGAACACCCCATCGAGCGCTTCTACTTCGCCGAGCGCGACGAGTCCGTGTACGAGGCGCTCGACGCCGACGGGCTGGCGACGCCGCTGCTCGACCTGGGTGCCGGCGCGGGCCGCGACGCGCTCCGGTTTCAGGAACGCTACGAGGGGGAGGTTGTCGGCCTGGAACCCTCCGCGCACCTCATCGCGACGATGCGCGAGCGCGGCGTCGAGTCGGCCGTCGAGGGCGACATGTTCGCGCTCCGGGAGTCGTTCGAGCGCGACCGCTTTCGCGCCGTCTACGCCCACGGCACCCAACTGGGGCTCGCGCGACCGCCACACCGCCTCCGGGAGTTCCTCGGGGATCTGGCGTTCGTGACCGACGACGACGCCGTCGCCGTGCTGGACAACTACGACCCCGAGGCGGCGGCGGCGCGCGACCTACTGGGCTGGCGGCCGGACCCGACGCCGGGGATGGGCTACCGCGTGATGCACTTCGAGTACGAGGGCGACGTGGGCGAGTCGCTGCTGTTCCGGCCGTTCACGCCCGAGGTGCTGCGGGAGGCGTGCGTGGGGTCGGCGTGGACCGTCGGGGAGGTTCGATACACGAACGCCCACCACTACGAGGTGGTGTTGCAGAAGGCGTGACGCGGCGCGGATCCGGTGTGGGACCCGTCGGACGGCCGACAGAGCTACCCGGGACGGACCGGGGTGATCTGCATGGTCGCCGTCGAGCCGTACTACTGTCATCAGTGCGGTACCGAGTTGATCGAGCGCCGGATACACGGTCGCGATCGGAAGTCGTGTCCCGAGTGCGGCCACCGCCACTTCCGAAACGCCGTCGTGTCCGTCGACGTGATCGTCCGCGACGGCGAGGAGGTCGTCCTGCTCGACCCGGCGGCCGGGGGACCGTGGGAGCTTCCCGGGGGCCATCCCGAATTCGACGAGGGCCCCGAGGTCGCTGCCGTCCGAGAGCTTCGAGAGGAGACCGGGCTGGAGGCGCGGGCCCCCGACTTGGACCTGCTGTCGGTCGTTCACAGCGTCCACGGGGAACGACACTACCACATGGTGACGTACGTGCTCGACCGCGCCGAGACAGCCGGCGAACCGACGCCGGGCGAGGAAGCGACGGCGGTCGAGTGGTGGTCGGTCGACCGGGCGCTCTCGTCCCCAAGCGAGACGAGGGAGATAGACAGAGAGGCGTTGCGTTCCGTGTTCGTCCGGGAATAGAGACCCCATCCGTGAACGGGTACTGACCGGGGGCAGGGAACGGTCTCGTTCCCACGGAACCGACACCTGTCCCAGTCAGTCGGCCGCCTCGGGCGGCGTCACCCGCTTCAGCGCCGCCTCGAAGTCGTCCGCCGTCACCGACAGCGCGTCGGCGTGGTCGTTGGCCGCCTCGCCGAACTCGTCGGCGACGCGCTCGACCGACCGCATGGTCGCCTCGCGCACGACCGCCGTGAGTTCGGCACCCGAGTAGCCCTCGCTGTGCTCGGCCACGTCGTCGAGGTCCACGTCGTCCGCGAGCGGCGTTCGCTCGGTGTGGACGGCGAGGATCTTCCGGCGACCGTCCACGTCCGGGAGGGGGACCTCGACGTGGCTCTCGAGGCGGCCCGGCCGGACGAGCGCGTCGTCGAGCGCCTCCCGGCGGTTCGTGGCGGCGATCACCGCGAGGTTGGGGTTGTCGCCGGCGCGATCCAGCTCCGTCAGGAGTTGGGAGACGACGCGCTCGCCGACGCCCGAGGAGCCGCCCATGCCGTCGCGGTCGGTCGCGATGGCGTCGATCTCGTCGAAGAAGACGATCGACGGAGCCGCCTGGCGGGCGCGCTCGAACACCTCCCGCACAGCTTTCTCGGACTCGCCGACGTAGCGGTCGAGCAGTTCCGGTCCGGCGACCTCGATGAAGTTCACCTCCGACTCGCCGGCGATGGCGCGCGCGAGCAGCGTCTTCCCGGTTCCCGGCGGCCCGTACAGCAGGACGCCCGTCGGCGGGTCCGCCCCGGCGGCGTCGAACAGCGGGGCGTAGGTGAGCGGCCACGTCACCGCCCGCGAGAGCGTCTCCTTCGCGTCCGCGAGTCCGCCCACATCGTCGAAGGTGGTATCGGGCTGTTCGGCGACGTACTCGCGCATCGCCGAGGGCTCGACGGTCGCGAGCGCCGTCTCGAAGTCCGCGCGGGTGACCTCAACGGCGGCGAGGTCGACCGCGCTGTCCTCCCGGCGCGCCCGGCGCAGCGCCGTCAGCGCCGCCTCCGTCGTCAGCGAGTCGATGTCGGCCCCGACGAAGCCGTACGTGCGAGCGGCGAGGCGGTCGACGTCCACGTCGTCGGCGAGGGGCATCCGGCGGGTGTGCACCTCGAGGATCTCCCGGCGGCCCGCCTCGCCCGGCACCCCGATCTCGATCTCGCGGTCGAAGCGACCGCCCCGTCTGAGAGCGGGGTCGATGGCGTCCACGCGGTTGGTCGCGCCGATGACGATCACGTCCTCGCGGGCGTCGAGCCCGTCCATCAGCGAGAGCAGTTGGCCGACGATCCGGTTTTCCATGTCGCCGCCGTCGCCGCGCTGGCCGGCGATGGAGTCGATCTCGTCGAAGAAGACGATGCTGGGTGCCGACTCGTTCGCCTCCGCGAATATCTCCCGGAGCTTCTCCTCGCTTTCCCCCTTGTACTTCGAGGTGATCTCCGGCCCCGACACCGAGATGAAGTTCGCCGCCACCTCGTTGGCGACGGCCTTCGCTATCAGCGTCTTGCCGGTCCCGGGCGGCCCGTGCAGGAGGACGCCCTTCGGCGGGTCGATGCCGAGGCGGGCGAACACCTCCGGCTCCGACAGCGGGAGCTCGATCGTCTCGCGCACGAGCTCGAGCTCCTCGTCGAGGCCGCCGATGTCCTCGTAGGTGACGTCGGCGGCCGTGGGCGTCGGCGTCGCGGGCGCGTCGCCGCCGGCGTCGGGCGCGCCGGTTCCGGGCGCACCGTCGCCGCGGTCGCCGCCGGCGCGTCGATCGCGCGTCGGAAGATCGACCGACGCGCCGGTGCCAGAAGACGTGTTCACCCCTCCCCCGCCGTCAGCGTTGCCGCCGGACTCCGCGCTGGCTCCGTCGGTCGCGTCGCCCGCGCGGTCGGTCGAGTGCCGGACCGTCATCCGGGTACCGTCGTGGACCCGAACCGGGCCCTCCGGCGTCGTCTCGGCGACGACGAACACGTTGCCGCCGAGGTGTGAGAGCCGCACCTGCTCGCCCGCGCTGACGGGGCGGCCGTCGAGGTCGCGCGCGGCGTACCGTTCCAGCGTCTCGGCGTCGATGTCGACGCCGTCGAGCGCCGCCGGCGCGGTCAGCGTCACGGCGTCGGCCTCGTCCACGCGCTCCTTGTGGACGCGGACCCGCTCGCCGATCTTCGCGCCGGCGTTCGATCTGGTCTCGCCGTCGACGAGCACCTCGTCGTCGCCGGCGTCGGTCCCGGCCGGCCACACCTTCGCGGCCGTCTCGCGCTCGCCGGCGATGATCACCGTCTCGCCCGACAGCACGCCGAGGCGATTCATCGTCGCGTCGGACAGGCGGGCGATGCCGCGGCCGGCGTCGCGCTTGGCCGCGCCCCGGACCGTCAGCGGGAGGCCCTCGTCGTCGCTCATGTCACCGGCTTTGGAGTCCCGGGGCTTACCGCTTTCCACGTCCGCCTGCCGAATCTCGTCCCACCCCTATCCCTCGGCTCCCGTCTCCCCGCGCTCGTCTCTCAGCCCCGTCTCTCGTCTCCCGCCCGTCGGCTCGCGACGTGACGGACAGAAACACTTATCAACAACACCGACAGTCGGTGGTGATGAATCTATGACACGTGCGCTGAAAGGATCGGGATTCCTCGGCCTCGCGGTGATGATGGCCGTGGGGCTGCATCAGTTCGTGATACTGTCGGGCGGGAGCGCGGTCCCGCCGTGGATGATCGGGGGTCACGCCCACCTCGGCGTGCTGTCGATCCTCGCGATCGTGATGGGCTTTGCCGTCCCCGCCCTCGGCGTGACCGGGTCGCTGCGGACCGCAGTGACCGGCCTGTTCATCGCCGGCCAATGGGGGATCCCGGGGATCGTCTGGCTGGGCGAGGGGTTCGGCCTCACGTTCCTGATGCCGACAGGGTTCCTCTGGGGCGGCGCGCTGATCGTCTCGATGCTGATCATGCTCTACAAGTCGGTGACGGTGCCCGACGACGACGTCGGCGGTCCCGCGGCCGCGCCCGCCGACGACTGAGCTACCCGGAGATACGGCGTCCGGTCCCGTGAACACGGCGTCTGCTCCCGGAGACGAAGCGCGCGATCCCGGGTGACGGCGTCGGATCGCAATCGGTTTCAGCCGCCTTCTCGTCGCCACGCGCCATGTCAGAAGGGGCGTCCACGGCCTCGGCGGTCGCGTACCGATTCGGCATCCAACTCCCGGCCGTGCTCGTCGCCGCCGGCGCGGTCGGCGTCCTGTCGTTGTATTTCCTGACGGCCACGGCGGTCGTCGTCGGGGCGGCGCTGGGGCTCGCGACCGCCGCGGTCGTCGCCGGCGTCGCCGGCGTGATCGCGACTCGGTAGCTATCCGAGATCGATATCCGAATCCGCCAACAGCGACCGGATCGTCTCCTCCGGCGGCGCGCCCGGATTCACGCGTCGAGCGTACCACCGCAGCGCCGTCTCCAGCGTGTCCGTCGGGTCGCCGGCGGCGACGCGGAGCGTGTCGGTCTCCCCGCCGGCGGCGACCGCGAGCGCGAAGCCGTGGGGAGCCGCGAGCGCGTCGAGTTCCGTCGCGACCGCAGCCAGCGGGTCGTCGTGGTCGGCGTCGACCCCCTCGCCTCCGGTCGACTCCCCCCCGTCGGCCGAGTCGTCGCCGACGGCCGGACCGTCTCCGGTGGCTGACGGCTCCTCGGACCCCGAGATACCCGCGTCGGCGACGGGTCGGTCGTCCGTTCCGTTCGGCGCGGTGGACGACTCTGAGTCGTCGGCGCGTGCGGCGGCCGTGGTGATGACGTATCGGCCGTCGTCGGTCTCGTCGACGCCGTCGCGGTCGCGGATGTCGAGGTCCTCCGGGTCCATCACTCCCTCGCGACCCGGCGGTCCGTCGGCGTCCTCCGCGTCGCCGTCGGTCGGCTCCTCGCCGTCGACGCGGACCACGTCTCGAACCGGATCGTCGTGAGCGTCCTCGGATTCCGGGCCGTCTGCGTCGCTCATCGTCGAGCGGTTTCGGGGCCGGCGGTATCAACGCTCCCCCGTGGTTCTCACGGCTGAGAGCGCGGCGGGGTGGGGCGGCTCGGCCCTTCGGACCTCGCCGCCGTGGTCCGTGTGTCTCAGTCGTTCGCCTCGCTCACTCACGGGTCACTCCGTTCCCCGTTCGCTATCGCGGTCTCACTTCGTTCGACCGCGCACTCCTCCGACACACGCTCTGCCAGACCACCGACTTGATAACCTCCCGCCGGTTTCTCCCGTTCATGGACGACAGCGACATCTCGGACCAGTACACGCCGGAGGCGGTGGAGACCGCCGTCTCCGAGCGCTGGGACGAGACGAACGCCTACGAGGTGACGAAGGAGGCCCACGCCGACGACCCCTCGTTCTTCTTCGTCGACGGCCCGCCGTACACGACCGGGCAGATGCACCTGGGGACGGCCTGGAACAAGACCCTCAAGGACACCGTCATCCGGTACACCCGGATGCAGGGCCACGACGTGACCGACCGCCCCGGCTACGACATGCACGGGCTCCCCATCGAGACGAAAGTCGAGCAGGAACTCGGCTTCGACACCAAGCGAGACATCGAGGAGTTCGGCATGGAGAACTTCATCGACGAGTGCCGGGAGTTCGCCCTCAGGAACAGAGAGAACATGGACGAGGACTTCCGGTCCATCGGCGCGTGGATGGACTGGGACGACCCGTACCAGACCATCGAGCCGGAGTACATGGAGGCCGCCTGGTGGGCGCTCCGGCAGGTTCACGAGCGTGGACTCGTCGAGCAGGGCAAGCGTTCCATCTCGCAGTGTCCCCGGTGTGAGACCGCCATCGCCAACAACGAGGTCGAGTACGAGGAGATCGAGTCGCCGTCGATCTACGTGAAGTTCCCCCTCTCCGACCGCGAGGGGAGCCTCGTCATCTGGACGACGACCCCGTGGACCATCCCCGCGAACACCTTCGTCGCCGTCGGGAGCGACCTCACCTACCAGGAGGTCGAGGCGACGAGGGACGGACAGACGGAGACGCTGTTCCTCGCGGAGTCGACCGTCGAGGACGCCCTCCGCCGGGGCCGCTACGACGACTACGAGGTCGTCGCCGAGTATTCCGGCGACGAACTGGTCGGCTGGGAGTACGACCACCCGCTCGCCGAGGAGGTGCCCGACCACCCGAGCTTCGACGGCGCGGGAGAGGTCTACACCGCCGAGTACGTCGAGGCCGACCGCACGGGGCTGGTCCACTCCGCGCCCGGCCACGGCCAGGAGGACTTCGAGCGCGGCGAGGAACTCGGCCTGGAGTCGTTCTGTCCGGTCGGCGGCGACGGCGTCTACACCGAGGCGGCCGGGAAGTACGCCGGGGAGTTCGTCCGCGACGCCAACGACGACATCATCGCCGACCTCGACGCGGGAGGCCACCTGCTCGCCAGCGAGACCCACGAGCACAGCTACGGGCACTGCTGGCGGTGTGACACCCCCATCGTCTTCCTCGCGACCGACCAGTGGTTCATCCGGATCACCGAGATCAAAGACGAGCTGCTGGACAACATCGACGACGCCGAGTGGCACCCCCACTCCGCCCGAGAGGGCCGCTTCCGCAACTTCGTCGAGGAGGCACCCGACTGGAACGTCTCCCGGCAGCGTTACTGGGGCATTCCCCTCCCGATCTGGGTGCCCGAGGACGCCGAGACGTACGACGCTGACGAACTGATCGTCGTCGGCACGCGCGAGGAGCTCGCCGAGCGCGTCGACCAGGAGATCGACCCCGAGACGATCGACCTCCACCGCCCCTCGGTCGACGATCTGACCATCACCGAGGACGGGACCGTCTACGAGCGCGTCCCGGACGTGTTCGACGTGTGGTTCGACTCCTCGGTCGCCACCCTCGGAACGATCGGCTACCCGAGCGACGAGACGGACTTCGAGGAGCTGTGGCCCGCCGACCTCATCATCGAAGCACACGACCAGACCCGCGGGTGGTTCTGGTCGCAGCTCGGCATGGGCACCGCCGCGCTCGGGGAGTCCCCGTACGACGAAGTCCTGATGCACGGGTTCACGACGATGGGCGACGGCTCGAAGATGTCCAAGTCGAAGGGCAACATTGTCGAGCCCGAGGAGGCCATCGACGCCGCCGGCCGGGACCCCCTGCGGTGTTACCTCCTCAGCCACGAGCAGCAGGAGAAGAACCTCGCGTTCGAGTGGGACGGCCTCCACGAGATGCAGTCGACGCTGAACATCCTCTGGAACGTCTTCCGGTTCCCGCTGCCGTACATGCGGCTGGACGGCTACGATCCGGCCGAGCCCGACCCCGAATCGGCCGATCTGGAGGTCGTCGACGAGTGGGTGCTCTCGCGCTTGCAGACCGTCAAGGCCGAGATGGCCGACGCGTGGGAGGACTACGAGGTCGACGACGCGCTCAACGCCCTGCTCGACTTCGTCACGGGCGACGTGTCGCGCTTCTACGTGAAGGCGATCCGCGAGCGGATGTGGGAGGACGAGGACAGCGCCAGCAAGCGCGCCGCCTACGACACGATGGCGACCGTGCTCGGCGAGGTCACCCGGCTGCTTGCCCCGTACGCACCGTACCTCACCGAACGGATGTACCAGCACCTCGACGGCGAGGCGACGACGGTCCACCAGCTCGCGTACCCCGAGGTCGACGAGAACCTCCGCGACGAGCAGCTCGAAACCGACATGGCCGTCCTCCGGGACGTGGAGGAGGCGGCCGCGAACGCCCGACAGCGCGCCGAGCGCAAGCTCCGCTGGCCCGTCACCCGCGTCGTCGTCGAGAGCGGCGACGAGGCGACGCGCGACTCCGTTTCGAACCTCCGCGAGCTGCTTGCCGATCGCGTCAACAGTCGGTCGGTGGAGGTCGTCGACTCCTACGGCGAACTCGTCGAGGTCGCCGAGCCGGTGATGTCGGAGTTGGGTCCCGCCTTCGGCGGCGACGCCCAGGAGGTCATGGCGGCCATCGAGGGCGCGACCCGCACGGAACTGGAGGCGAGCGGCCGCCTCGCGGTCGAGGTCGCCGGCGAGGAGTACGAACTCGAGGAGGGGATGGTGACGTTCCACTCGCAGGCCCCCGAGGGCGTCGTGAGCGCCGAGTTCGACTCGGGGACCGTCTACGTCGACACCGAACTCACCGAGGACGTCGAGTCCGAGGGGTACGCGCGCGACGTGGTCCGCCGGATCCAGGAGATGCGAAAGGAGCTCGACCTCGACGTGGACGAGCGGATCCGCGTCTCGCTGGACGTCGCCGACGACCGCGTCGCCGACTTCGTCGACGAGCACCGCGAGTACGTCGCCGAGGAGACCCGCACCGACGCGTTCGTCGACCGGACGGCCGCCGACTTCGATCTCATCGAGGAGTGGACCGTCGAGGGCGTCGCAGTCACCATCGGCGTCGCGCGCGCCGAAGCGGAATCGCCCGCGGACGACTGACGCGGACGACCGACTGGCGGACGGCTGACGCCGGCACGGTGGACGCCGCGGCGGTGGGCTCCGCGTCCCCCCGCTCGGCCCGAAGCCACCGCAGCGTCTCACGCACTTTCTGGCGACGGGAACCGTCCCCGGAACCGTTCGACCGACACACTCATCTGAACAGTTTTACAATCGTTTGTATGGCAACGACAGATCGGTTGGAGCGCCTCATCACCGACGAGGTCGGCGAGTGCCGTGCGAGCGACGTCGACGACCGGCTCGACGACCTCCGCGCGCTGGAGGCGCGGGCCAGCGTCGCCGACGGCGACGAGTCCGCCGACCTCGACGCGCTGTCGGCGCTCAGGAGCGACACGCGCTACCGACTCGCGCGCCTGCTCGCCGCGGCCGACGGCGACCTGTGCGTCTGCGAGTTGGAGCCGCTGATGGACGTGAGTTCCTCGGCTGTCAGTCACGCGCTGTCGACGCTCGCGGACGCCGGCCTCCTCTCGCGCCGCAAGGAGGGGAAGTGGCGCTACTACGACGCCACCGAACGCGCGGACGCGGTGCTCGAGGCGCTGGATGCGACCCGCGGGGGAGACGCGTGAGCGACGACGGTGCGGACGCGGTCGGAGGCGGAACCGCCGACGCGGCGGACGCCGCCGCCGACCCCGTTCGCCTCGCGTTCGTCTGCGTGCAGAACGCCGGGCGCTCGCAGATGTCGTACGCGTTCGCGGAGCGCGAGGCCGATCGTCGCGGTCTCGGCGACCGCGTGCAACTGCTGACCGGCGGCACCCGCCCCGCCGACCGCGTCCATGACGAGGTGGTCGGCGCGATGGCCGAGGTCGGGATCGACGTGTCCGACCGCGCCCCGCGGGAGGTGACGGACGCCGAGTTGAACGCCTGCGACTACGTCGCGACGATGGGGTGTTCGACGCTCTCGCTTTCGGACTCCGTCGAGGCGCGCGACTGGGCGCTCGCCGACCCCGACGGGAAGTCCCCCGAGGCGGTCGCCGCGATCCGCGACGAGATCGAATCGCGGGTCGTCGCGCTGTTCGACGAGGTGTTCGGGAAGCGCGAGAGTCCGGACGCGACCTGTCGCGACGACGGGCGAGGAACGGCCCCGACCGA
This sequence comes from Halobaculum sp. CBA1158, assembly GCF_021431925.1. Classification (NCBI taxonomy): domain Archaea; kingdom Methanobacteriati; phylum Methanobacteriota; class Halobacteria; order Halobacteriales; family Haloferacaceae; genus Halobaculum; species Halobaculum sp. CBA1158. The sequence continues at coordinate 2,267,310 of NZ_CP090371.1, forward strand.
CTCGCCGACCGACGACTGAGCCTGCCGACCGCGCCCCCTTCGTCCGATCGACTGACCCGCGTCGGCGACCGCTCCGTCGGTCTCGCGGCCGCCGGTCAGTCGTGCTCGCCGTCGAGCGCCTCCTCGCGGAGGTCGCGACCGCGGTCGGACTCGACTGTGATGTCCGGCACCTCGGTCGGGCGCATGTCGTCGTCGACGGCGACGAACACGAAGTACGACTCCGTCGTCTGCTCGCGCACGCCCGTCCGCGGGGCCTCGCGGTAGGCGCGAAGGCGCACCCGGACGGACGTGCGGCCGGTCGCGTACGCGTACGACTCGATGACGCAGATGTCCCCGCGGGGGACGGGTCGATCGAAGTCCAGCCGGTTGATCCGCGCGGTGACGCACGTCTCGCCGGCGTGGCGCATCGCCGACATCGCGCCGACCTCGTCCATCCACTTGGCGACGTTCCCTCCGTGGACGGTGCCGTAGTTGTTCGCGTCGTCGGGCTGCACGCGTTCGCGGTTCTCGATGTACGTGTCGCTGACCGTCGCCATGCGTGCGGGACGCGAGCGAGACGGGTATGCCTGTTCCCCGGGTCCAGTTCCGGTGCCGGTTCCGGTGTCGACGTGCCCGACCGCGTCCCCGTCTCAAGTCGGGATCCGACGGCAGTCGGACCCGACTGCGGGACCATCACACCTCCACGTCGGTGTCGACTAACGCCGCCTCCAGCACCTGCAGCGGGTGATCGATCTCGTAGCCGGTGCCGTGCTCCATCTGCATCGAGCAGGTCGGACACTCGGTCATGCCGGTCTCGCCTTCGGCGTGCTCCATGTGCTCGAACATCTCCTCGCCGATCTCCATCGAGTACTCGTACTTCTCCTCCTTCCAGCCGTAGGTCCCCGAGATCCCCGAGCAGGAGTCGCCCACGTCCTCGACGTTCACGCCGTCGAGGTGGCGGAACAGCTCGACCGCCTGGCGGTCGAGGCCCTGGTTCCGGGAGTGACACGGGGCGTGGTACGCGAAGTCGGGGATGTCGTGGTCGCCGGCGTCGACCTCGCTCAGCGGGTCGATCACGTTCTCGTTGATCAGCAGGTACTCCAGGGCGTCGTAGGTGTTGGCGGCGACCGTCTCGGTGCCCTCGAAGTCGAACAGCTCGGGGTACTCCTGTCGGAGCGCCATCGAACAGGAGGTACAGGAGGCGACCACGTCGTACCCCTGCTCGATGGCGTCGCCGAGGCTCTCGACGTTGACCTCCGCCGAGCGCCGGGCGTCGTCGAGCATCCCGTTGGCGAACATCGGCGTGCCCGAACAGCGCTGGTCGGGGACGAGGATCTCGTACCCGAACGCCTCGTACACGCGGACGAGCGCCTTCGCGACCTCGACGGTGTTGTAGTTGGCGTAGTCACCGTGGAAGTACGCGATCCGCTTGTCCTCGCTGTCGACTCTCGGTCCGCCCCGCTGCTTCCACCAGCTCCGGAACGTCTGGTCGGCGAACTCGGGGAAGTCGCGCTCGGCGGTGATGCCCAGCAGCTTCTCGTTGACTGTCTGGACCAGCGAGTTGCCCATGATCGCGTTCGTCAGCCGGGGCACCTTCGAGCCGAGCCCGGCGAGCGTGCCGTAGTTGGCGAGGATCCGGTTGCGGAGGTACTCCCGCGAGAGCGTCGGCTGCTGGTTCTCGACGTACTCCGCGCGGGCGGTGTTGTGCATCTGTGACAGCGGCACGTCCGAGGGACACGCCCCGTCACAGCGCATGCAGTTCGAACAGCCCGTGATCGAGTCGTCGATCTCGGTGTCCTCCTTGCGCTTGAGCCGCCATTGCTCGGGGCCCTGGAACTTCGGCCCCGGGAAGGAGTCGTCGACCTCCGCGACCGGGCAGGAGGTGTCACAGGAGGTGCACTTGTAACAGGAGTCCGCGCCGGGGCGGAGGTCCATGTCGGACCCCTCGAACACGTCGACGGGCTCGAACTCGCCGCCCGCGTCCGCGGCGGTGCCGCCGTCGGCGACGGGCTCCGCGCCGGCCGCCGTCCGCTGGTTCTCGTCACGCTCGCGGTCACAGCCGCAGTCGTCGTGGGTGTCGTGAGTGTCGTCCATGTCGGTCATACCTCCTCGGCCGCGGTGCGTCCCGCGACCGCTCCGGTGGCCAGCGAGACGCCGCTGGCCGACTTCTCGCGCGCCACGTCAGCGCCGCCGACGACGCCGCCGGCGGCCGTCAGGTTCTCGAACTCCGGGTCCCCGGCGGCGTCGAGCGGACGCGCCCGTCCGTCGATCCGGACGCCGAACCGGGCGAACGCGTGGTCGGCGAACGCGCCCGCCTCCGACCACGCCGTCCGGTCGTCCGGCTGGGGGACGTGACAGCCGAACAGGTCCTCGCGCGCGGCCTCGCGGCCGGAGTCGAGCCCTTTGCCGACTAGCCCGCCAGTCGCGAGGACGAACGCGCCCGCCGAGTACGGTATCCGCGCGCCGTTGCGGTCGATGGTCACCGACGCGATCCGACCGTCCGGGTCCGTCTCGAAGTCGACCACGGGCGTTCCGGTCGTCATCGACACGCCGGCCTCGTCGAGCGCCTCGAACAGTCGGTCGGAGAGCCGGATCCCCGGCAGGCTCGGCGGCCCCGTCGGCACCTCGAACACGTCGACGCCGAGGCGGTCGGACAGGTCCGCGCGTACCTCCTCGACGCGACCGTCGCCCAGCATCGCCGGGAAGCCGACGCGCCCGGCGTCGTCGAGGTGTGGACGCACGCGGTCGGCGAGCCGCTGCCGGGTCGTCCGCCCATCCCCTGCGTCCTCGTCTCTCTCCAGCGCGTGCGCCAACCGCGTCACGGCGGCGTCCGCGCGGTACTCCCCGGGGAACGCGATCGTCGTGCCCGCAACGGCGAACGGGACGCCCGCGGCCGAGAGGCGCTGTGCGGCGAGCGGCGCGTCGAAGTCCGTCGCGGCTTCGAAGCCCACGAGGAGCATCGGGCGCTCGTCGCTCGCGAGGCCGGGCGCGACGCTTCGCGGGTATCTGGCCGTCGGCTTCACCCGCCCCGAGGTCGTCGTCGCGAGCGCGTTGCGGTCGGTGTGACTCCCGCGGTACGGGTCGCCGACGGCGTCGTCGAACAGCGCCAGCCCCTCCCGGAGCGCGTCCCCCCCGAGGGTCCGATACGGGTGGGTCGACGGGAGGTCGTCGACGGCGTCGAACGGGTCCGCCGCCGGCGTCGCTCCCGCGTCCGGGTCCGGATAGCCGAGCGCGTCGACGAGGCCGCTCGCCTGCCGAAGCGTGCTCTCGTTCGCCGAGATCAGGTGGACGTGTGCGCCCTCCCGGGCGGCCGACAGCGCCGCCGTCGCGCCGGCGAGGCCGCCGCCGACGACGACCACGTCAGCCTCAATCGCCACCCGCGTCACCTCCCGGGTCGCGGGCGGGCACGCCGCCGTCGGCAGCCGCCGGTCCGGATTCCCCGTCGGCGTCGTCCGCGGTCGGGTCGTCCGCGGTCCCCTCGCCCGTCGCCGAGTCGGCCGCGCCCGCGTCGAACGCCGAGAAGTCCTCGGGCGTCGCCCCGTCGCGGTTGAACGTCGTCGCGTGCAGCAGGTGGTTGAGCATCGCCTGCGAGAGCTGTTCGCCCCACAGCGCGTGGCGCTGTCCCTTCCAGCGCTCCTGCCACAGCTCGTCGAGCGCGGCGTCGACGGTCGGGCGGTCGAACGCCTCGTCGGCGTCGTGGAGCTCGTTCGCCATCCGGTGGGCACAGAAGCCGCCCTGGCAGTTGCCCATCGACGCGCGGGTCCGCAGGCGGACCGCATTCAGGTCCGACCCCGAGCCGTCGATGGCGTCCCGGAGTTCCGCGCGGGTAACGGCCTCGCACTGGCAGACGACCGGATTCGGCTCGTCGGTGTCGAGCACCTCGTCGGCGCGGGAGCCGAGCCGCTGGACGCTCCGGCGTCCGATCGGCGAGCGCAGGCCGAACTCGTCCATGTAGTCGCGCAGCACCGAGAAGTCCTCGCTGCCGGGAAGGGGTCGGTCCGCCGTGGTGCACTCGGCGTTCACGCCGAGGAGGTCGCAGACGTGATCGGAGATCTGCTCGGCCATCAGGCGGTAGGTGGTGAACTTCCCGCCGACGATGGAGGTCATCCCCGGCAGGTCGTCGCGCTCGGCGTGATCCAGCAGGAAGAAGTCGCGCGTGATGTCGGTGGGGTCCTCTGTGCCGGTGCCCGGCGGCTCGTACAGCGGGCGCACGCCCCAGTACGAGCGGATGGTGCGCGCGTCCTCGAGCATCGGCACCAGCTTCGACAGCTCCTCGATCATCAGGTCGACCTCCCACGCCTCCTCGGGGTAGTCCTCGGGGTCGTCGACCTCCTCGTCCGTCGTCCCCAGGATGCAGGTGGTCTCGTGGGGGACCACGATGTCGGCGTCGCCCTTCGGCTTGCACCGGTTGATCACCGTGTCGACCTCGCGGACGTTCATCACCGTCATCACCCCCTTGCTCGGCCGCACCTCCACGTCGACGCCGGCCATGTCGCCGACGCGGCCCGCCCACGCGCCCGTCGCGTTGACGACGTGGTCGGCGCGTATCTCCTCGGTGCCGCCCTCGCGACCGTGGATCCGGTTCCCCGACCCCGATTCGTGGGTCACCTCGCACCCGACGACCTCGCCGTCCTCGACGAGCACGTCGGTGACGGGCGAGTGCGTCTCGATACGCGCGCCGTGTGCCTCGGCGTCGGCGGCGTTCGCGACGCACAGGCGGAAGGGGTCGACCGCGCCGTCGGGAACCCGGATCGCCTTGTCGATGTCGCCCGCGAGGAACGGCTCCGCCTCGCGGGCCTCCTCGGCGGTGAGCACCTCCGCGGGAATGCCGCAGTCGCGACACCCCTCCAGCTTCTCCCGAAAGTACTCCTCGGTGTCCTCCGGGCGCTTGACGAACAGCCCGCCCGTCAGCTCGACGCAGTGGCTCGCGATGTCGCGCAACACCCGGTTCTCCTCGATACACTCCCGGGCGCTGGCCTGGTCGGAGACGGCGTAGCGTCCGCCGCTGTGAAGCAGCCCGTGCATCCGCCCCGTCGTCCCGTGTGTGAGGTTGCCCTGTTCGACGAGCGTCACGTCGACCCCGCGGGTGGCCAGATCGCGCGCCACGCCGCAGCCGGTCGAGCCGCCGCCGATCACGAGCACCTCCGTCCGGTCGCTCATAGTATGACTCCGTGTATCACACCCCACGGACGCCGGGAGTATTACGCTATCGATCACCCCCTAGTGATCGTAGATAACAGTTCACCGACGGTACCGCGGATTCAGGCGGGGACCTCCTCCACCTTCCGCCGGACGAGCCGACGGAACGCGAGCGTCGGGAACCGGGGATCGATCCGGCTCGGCGGCCGTCCCGGACCGTCCGTGCCCTCGACGCGCACGCGCTCGACGACGCCCGTCTCCGCGAGTTCGTAGAGGAACCGCTCGACCGTCGAGGCCGTCAGGTCCATCCGATCGGCGATCCGGGCGGCGCAGTCGCCGACGGGCGCGCGCTCGGCCGGATCCAGGTCGACCAGGTGCGCCAGCGTCCGCACCCGGTTCGTCGGGAGCGCGAGCACGCGCCCGAGCGGGACGCACGGCCACGGGACCGCCGCCATCCCCGCGTCGACGGCGTCGTCGCCGACGCCGTCCTCGCCCGCGCGGGAGGCGACCTCGACCGCCCCGAGCAGCGCCGACAGCGCGATCCCCGCGTTTCCTTCGGCCCACTCCGCGAGCCGGCGAACCGCGCCGTGAGCGAGCGCGCCCTGTCCCAGTCCCGCGTCCGCGCGGGTCGCGAGCAGGTCGGTCAGCGCCGCCCGGGAGTACGGCTCGACGCCGATCGCCTCCGTGCCCGTCGGGAGGTCCGCGTCCTCGGGCGACGTGCGGCCGATCGCGAGCCAGGCGAACGCCCCGTCGACGGCGTCGAGGCGCTCGGCGACGGTCCGCGCGTCGACGGTCTCCGGTTCGCCCACGTGGTCGGCGACGACCACGACGGGACCCGTGCCCCGCACCTGTCGCTCCAGCCGATCGCGGAGTTCGTCGGTGCCGACGCCGCGCCGTGGCACCGGCTCGGCGGTCAGCGCGTCGAGCACCGCGTGGAGGAACTCGAACGTCGAGTCCGCGCGCCGGAGGTCGACCCGGACGAACGAGACGCCCGGGGCGCTGGCCCCGCGAGTTGTCGTGTAGAGGGCGTCGCCTGTCGAGGACAGCGACTCCGAGAGCCGGTCCGCGAGCGCGACGGTCACCGCGGACTTCCCGACTCCCCCCGGCCCGTGGAGGTAGCCGTTCGGCGGCGTCCGTCCGTCGAAGACGGGATCGAAGTGGTCGAGCAGTCGCTCGACGAGCGAGCCGCGGCCGACCGGCTCCTCGGGGTGCCAGACGGGGCTCAGCGGCTCCTCCTCGAGCACGACGCGCTGACGGTCACCGGTACGCTGTCTGCGTGCGATCCTGTCCTCGATGTCCATGAGTCGTTGGCGTCGGACGGCGCGCCCGCCGGCGTGCCGCCGTTCGTGCGCCGTCTACGGGGGCGGGGGTTCTAATCGTCTCGGAACCGTCAGTCGAGGCCGGTCTCGTCATTGTTTACTCTCACTACCCTGTCCGTTAGTAACGTTTATAATAGTTCACTATGTTACTGAGTAGCGAGGGAACTCGTGGGAGCGAGCCCGACACGGAGGACACACGAATGGCCAACACGTACGTCGGCGCGATCGATCAGGGAACGACCGGGACGCGGTTCATGGTGTTCGACCACGCGGGACAGGTCGTCGCCAACGCGTACCGGACGCACGAACAGATCTATCCCGAACCCGGGTGGGTCGAACACGACCCGACGGAGATATGGGAGAACACGAAGGCGGTCGTCACCGCGGGGCTCGAGGAGGCGGGCCTCGACGCGACCCAGTTGGAGGCGCTCGGGATCACGAACCAACGCGAGACGACGGTCGTCTGGGACGAGGCGACCGGCAGGCCCGTCCACAACGCGCTCGTGTGGCAGGACCGTCGGACGACCGATCGAATCGAGGAGCTGGAGGCCGAGGACAAGATCGAGTGGATCCGCGAGACGACCGGACTCGAGGCCGACGCGTACTTCTCGGCGACGAAGACGGAGTGGATCCTCGACAACGCCGAGCCGCTGAAGCTGCAGGCGTCCCGGAGCGAGGACGTTCGCGACCGCGCCGAACACGGCGAGCTCCTGATGGGCACCATCGATAGCTGGCTCATCTACAACCTGACGGGCGAGCACATCACCGACGTGACGAACGCCTCGCGGACGATGCTGTACGACATCCGCGGGCTGGAGTGGGACGACGACCTCCTCGCGGAGTTTCGCGTCCCCGAGTCGATGCTTCCGGAGGTGCGCCCCTCCTCCGACGAGGCGTACTACGGCCACACCGATCCCGACGGGTTCCTCGGGGCGGAGGTGCCGGTCGCGGGCGCGCTGGGCGACCAACAGGCGGCGATGTTCGGCCAGACGTGCTTCGACGCCGGCGACGCGAAGAACACCTACGGCACCGGCTCCTTTTACCTGATGAACACGGGCACCGAGGCGGTCGAGTCCGACCACGGCCTGCTCACGACGATCGGCTTCCAACTGTCCGGCGAGCCGGTGCAGTACGCGCTGGAGGGGTCGATCTTCGTCACCGGCGCGGCCATCGAGTGGCTGGAGGACGTGGACCTGATCAACAACGCCGCCCAGACGGCCGAGCTCGCTCGATCGGTCGACTCAACCGACGGCGTGTACATGGTCCCGGCGTTCACCGGCCTGGGCGCGCCCCACTGGGACGGTCGCGCCCGCGGCACCATCGTCGGCATGACCCGAGGGACGCGCAAGGAGCACGTCGTCCGCGCGACGCTGGAGTCGATCGCGTATCAGACGCGCGACGTGGCCGAGGCGATGGAGGCCGACTCCGGCGTCGAGACCACGAGCCTGCGCGTCGACGGCGGCGCTGTGAAGAACAACTTCCTGTGTCAGCTCCAGTCGGACATCATCCAGACGGACATCGCCCGCCCGCAGGTCGACGAGACGACCGCGCTCGGCTCGGCGTACGCCGCCGGGCTCGCGGTCGGCTACTGGGACTCCGTCGACGACCTGCGCGAGAACTGGCAGGTCGACCGGGAGTTCTCCCCGGAGATGGACGCGGACGACGCCGACCGGATGTACGGTCGCTGGGACGACGCGGTCGAGCGCTCGCTGGACTGGGCGAGGGAGGACTGACCGATGACCGAGCTGCTCCTGCAGGTACCCCTGCTCGGGATGGAGTGGGAGACGTTCCTGCTGCTGTTCATCACGGCGCTCGCCGGCGGGGCGTTCGGCGCGGCCATCGGCGCGCTCCCCTCGTTCATCTTCACGGGCTTCGTCGTGTTTCTCGGCGAGGGGCTCGCGATACTCCAGCGGGAGATCGGCACGCTCCCGAACGTCAACGGCGGCGAACTCGCCGCCGGCGTGACCGGCGTGATCGGCTTCGGCGCGGTCACGGGCCCGCACATCGCCTTCGCCGGCGGCGTCGCCGCCTCGGCGTACGCGGGCAAGAAGTACCCCGAGATGGAGCCCGAGGGATGGGACTACCACTTCGGGAAGAACATCCTGTACGCGTTCGGCACCAAGCCGGACATCCTCGCGGTCGGCGCGGTCTTCGGCCTCCTGGGGATGCTCATCAATCAGGTCGGCGCGGCCGTCGGCACCCCCACCGACACGATCGCGCTGTCGGTCGTGCTCACGGCGCTGATCGCCCGCGTCGCGTTCGACTACCCGCTCGTCGGGACGGCCGCCGGCGGGAGCCTGTTCGACATGACGCCGTTCGAGCGCGAGGAGCCTCGCGCCGTCGGCGACGGCGGCGAGGTGCCCGAGGAGCACGCCGGTCGCCTCGCGACCGAGCCGTGGCTGCCACACCAGTACAAGTGGGGCGGCGTGGCCGCGATCGGCCTCGTCGGCGGCATCCTCGGCGGCTACATCTGGATCCGGACCGGGAGCATCTTCCTGGGCTACGCCATCTCGGCGATGAGCCTGCTGTTCCTCCAGTTGGGCGTCGAGAACATTCCGGTGACCCACCACATCACCCTGATCGGGGCGGTCGGCGCGGTCGTCGTCGACCCCGTCGCCGGGAGCGTCGTCGCGCTGCTGGCGGCGGGCGCGTTCGGCGTCGCCAGCGGCCTGCTCGGCGAGGTGACCCAGCGGCTCCTGTACGCCCACTCGGGGACCCACGTCGACCCGCCCGCGATGGCCATCGCGATCGCGATGCTCGTCGTCGCCGTGCTGGCGCTGTTCGGCGTGCTTCCCAACGCGGGCTATCTCTGAGTAGCCCCCCGCAGTATCCCATTTTTCGAGCTCCTTCACCGCCGACCGCACGGGCGACGCATCCCTCACGGACCGTCCGGGCGACCCACCCCTCACGGACCGCCCGGGCGACGCATCCCTCGCCGACTGCGTCCGCCACGGACCGCGTCGGCGACGACGCGGGCTCGCCGCCGAACTTAAGCCCGCGACAGCCGTCGGGTCCGTCGATGCACGTCGCGCTCGTCACCGTCGGCGACGAACTGCTCGCGGGCGACACCGTGAACACGAACGCCTCGTGGCTCGGCGAGCGCCTCACCGCCCGCGGCGTCGCCGTCGAGCGCGTCACGACCGTCCCGGACCGCGTCGGCGACATCGCGGCCGTCGTTAGCGAGTACCGCGACGCCTACGACGCCGTGCTCGTCACCGGCGGGGTCGGTCCGACCCACGACGACGTGACGATGGACGGCGTCGCCGCCGCGGTCGGCGTCGACCTCGTCTCCAACGGCGAGGCGCTGGCGTATCTCACCGATCACGGGGGGTACGCCGCCGAGGACCTTACCGAGGGCACGACCCACCTCCCCGCCGGCGCGCGCGTCGTCCACAACGAGGTCGGCGTCGCGCCCGGCTGCGTGATCGACTCGGTGTACGTGTTCCCCGGCGTGCCCGCGGAGCTCCACGCGATGTTCGAGTCGGTCGCCGACGAGTTCGCCGGCGAGGAGCCGCACACCGCCGTCGTGGAGACGCCGGAGCCGGAGTCGCGCCTGCTCGACCGGCTCGCCGAGGTGCGCGAGCGCTACGACGTGGCCGTCGGCTCGTATCCCGGCGAGCACGTCCGAGTGAAATTCACGGCCACCGACGAGGCGCTCGTCGAGGAGGCGGCCGCGTGGTTCCGCGAGCGCGTCGAGTCGGTCGACGGCGGCGACGACAGCGGCGACGCCGCCGAGTGACGTGCGCGTCCGCGACGCTCAGCGGTAGAGGTACGCCAGCCAGCCGGCTGTGATCAGGAGACTGACGACCAGCACGACGACCGCGACGGGCGTCGTCGGCAGCGCGACCTCGGCACCGGACTGGGCGAGGATCGAAACCGGATTCATGTCCGTGGCTGCGGGCGAACGGGGTATAAACGTGTATATCCCTCGCGGCGACGGCGGTGGTGGCGATGCCGCCGGTGACCGCGTCGGCAACGGCGACGACGACGCGCCGGGATCGGCGACGCAATCGGCGACCTATTCGTAGTCGGCGGCCAGTCCGTCGAGCGCCTCGTGGTGTCTGACCGAGTGGGGCGCAGTCAGCGGCGACACCGACACGCGTCCCTCGACGATGGCTCGACGGTCGGTGCCGACCGGGTCCGGGATGTCGCCCTCGAGCATCCGGTCCCAGGTGCGATCGAGCAGTTCCACGCGGTCGCCGTCGCGCTCGGCGGTCATGTCGTACAGCGTCGAGGGGCGGGTCACCTCCATGCGCGCGGGGGCGTCGTCGCCGGCGTCCCACGGCGCGTTCACGTTCAGGTAGTCGGCCTCCTCGAACACGCCGGCCTCGGTGGCGCGCTCGGCGAGGTAGCCGGCGGCCGCGACCGCGCCGCGGTAGTCGTCGGCGTCGGTCGCCTTCTCGCGCCAGGCGTCGCCGGTGCCGCCGGGGACGTACAGCGACACCGCCATCGCGGGCACGCCGAAGAAGGCCGCCTCGACCGCCGCCGAGACCGTGCCCGAGCGCCCGAGGACGTACGCCCCGATGTTCGCGCCCTTGTTACAGCCGGCGACGACCATGTCGGCGTCGGGACACAGCGACCCCAGTCCGACGACGGTGCAGTCGGCCGGCGTCCCCTCGATGGCGTAGCCGAGTTCGTGCTCGCGGACCTCGACGCCCCCCGAGAGCGCCCGCCCGACCGCCGACTGATCGTCGGCGGGCGCGACCCCGACCACCTCGCCCAGTTCCGCCAGTTCGTCGTACAACGCGCGAAACCCGGGGCTGTCGATGCCGTCGTCGTTCGTCAACAGGAACCTGGGTCCGTCGCTTGCGCTCATCGTCCATCGCTGGGACGGCGGGTGCAAAAGCGCGCCGCTCCTCGGTCGTTCGGTCTCCGGTGTGAGTCGGGCGGTCGCCGCGCGACCCGAGCCACGCGACTCAGACGATGGGATCGTCGTCCGCGGCGTCGTCGTCGCGGGGTGAGTCCGTTCGGCCGCCGGCGGAGCCCTCGCGTGCGTCGCCGTCCGGTGCCTCCGCCCCGAGGCCCGCATCGCCGTCCACGTCGGGACCGGCGTCGCCGCCTCGGTCGCGCGACCCCGGGAGCGGGAACGCCGCCTCGCGCGCGGAGATGCGTAACACGACCGCGTCGTTGACGCCCCTGACGTAGCGGAACGGGATCGTGAGTCCCGCCGACTCGCTCGGGAGCGTTCCCAGCGTCCGGCGCTCGACGTCCGCGAGCGCGAGCGACACCTCGCCGGCGTCCATGAGGTCGACGACCACGTCGACGACTCGGCCGACGCGCTCGCCGTCGGCGGTGTACACCTGCTTGTCCGCGAGCGCGGTGACCGGGGTGGAGTCGGACGCCATGACGGTCGAACGCTTCGCCGCCTGTCACTTAACGTCTTGCGCATCCAATCAGTACGTCGAGAGGTCGTGCGCGAGCGCGGCGAGCCGGTCGCGAAGCGCGGGGCCGCCCAGGAACGAGCCCTGCGGACTGCCGCCGTACTCGCCGTCCGGGCGGGGGGCGGCGGCGTCGCCGTAGCGGTCGAGTTCGGTGACGAGGCGCATCCGGACGGTCCGGACCTCGCGGCGGTCGACGCCGACGTCCGCGTTGAGGTGCCTGTCGTCGACGACCCGGAGGAGGCGGCCGGTGTCGCGGTCGAGCGTCGCCCGAACCGCCGCGTCGTCGTGGATCGCCTCGACGGACACGAACGGCAGGGGAACCGCCCGGGCGTACGCGTCGGGGCCCGACAGGCGGTAAGTGACCGTCGCGTCGTCGCGGTCGTGTTCGGTCCATGAGCCGCGGTGAGGACGGATCGACTCGCCGAACATCGGGCGCTCGAAGTCGTCGACCGGAAACGTTCCGGCGTCGCCGCCGTCGACGGTGACGGGATCGCCGACGGCCTGTTCGGGGGCGTCCCGGTCGTACGCGAGGCTGCCGTCACTCACGTGGAACACGAACCGCTCGGGGAGGGTTTCGGGGTCCGCCAGCGTCGCGTCGACGAAGTGGACGTACGCGTTGAGCGTCGCGTACGGCGAGAGCGTCCGCGGGTCGATCCCGTCGCGCTCGCGGTCGGCCAGCACCAGCCCGTTTCCAAACGTCGTGAGCGCGTGGGTGTGTCGCCGCCGGGAGTGCTCGTGGAGTTCGCGGTGGCGCGTCAGCCGGTAGGGCGCGTCGCCGGTCCAGTCGTCGAGCACCCGAACGCGCGTCACCGCCCGGTGGTCGGCCGCGAACCGGTGTTCGACCGCCGCCAGCACGCGCTCGCGCGGCGTCGGATCGGTGCCGAGGTCGTCGGCGGGGACGCCCGGGTCGTACGGGCGCACGTCGGCGACGCGGACCGCGCCGTAGCCGGTCGCCGTCGCCGCGGCCGCGCCGACGCCCGCGAGGAAGGCGCGTCTGTTCACGACCCCTCGCCCCCGGGCGTCGCCGTGGCGGTCCCCCCGGTCGGGGTTCCCGCGGTCGACCCGTCGCCGGTCGCCGTCGCGGCCGACTGACTCTCCCGACGCCACCGGCCGACCGCCCGCGAGGAGTCACCGTCGGGGGCGACCCACACCACCCGGACCGTCCCGGGCGACTCGACCGGCACGCGCAGCGTCGCCCCCGGCGACAGCGGGAACTCCCGTCGCGGGTCGCCGAGGTCGTCGCCACCGACGCCGTCGACCGCGCCGACCCACGGCGTCGCCACGGCGTCGCCGCCGGGCGCGCCCCCGTCGACGCGGACCAGGAGTCGGCCGGTGTTGTCGGCCGCGAGTCGGTTCCCGCGGGCGAACGTCACCTCGTAGGCCGGGCCGTCGGCGTCCCACTCGAACGCGAAGAACGCGTTGGGGGGCGTCTCGGGGTAGCCGTCCGTCGTCGGCGGGGAGGGGGCGAGGCCGCATCCGGCGAGCGTCGCCGTCGCGGCCGCGAGGACCGTTCGTCGGTACACGATCCGCGAGACGACCACCGGCGACATAACGGTCACGCCGCGGCGTCGACGCGCCCGCTCGGACCGCAACGCACAGGGGCGACCGCCGAGACGGACAGATATGGGACTCGGAAGCACGGCGAAGAAGCTCCAGACGGTCGCCGACCTCGCCGAGAAGCTGTACGCGAAGGTCAACGAGATCCGCGAGCGCGTCGAGGCCATGCAGGGGGCCGTCCAGACCACCGAGGAGCGGGTGAAGACGCTCGAGCGCGACCTCGCCGAACAGCGCGCGATCGTCGAGGCCATGGCGGAGGCCGAGGGGATCGACGTGGCCGCCGTCGTCGACGACGTCGACCACGACGGCGACGAGCCGACCGACGAGACCGCCGGCGACGCGGGCGAGAGCCCCGCCGACACGACCGCTGACGGCGACGACAGCACGACCGTCGACGGCGACGCCTGAGGGATCGACCGCCGACCCCGTCGTCGGGTCGCGCTCGGATGGAAAGATACGTGTTCGTCGGCAAGAGTTGCGAGCGTATGACCACGCACCGCGAGCCCCTCGACTCCGTGCTGGAGACGATCGGGGAGACGCCGCTCGTCCGGGTACACGCCGCGCCCGACGAGGTGCCGGTGTACGCGAAGCTGGAGACGTTCAACCCCGGCGCGTCGGTGAAGGACCGCATCGGGAGGCACATGCTCGAACGCATGCTCGAGGAGGGGACGATCTCCCCCGGCGGCACCGTCGTCGAGCCGACCGCGGGCAACACAGGCATCGGCTTCGCGGTCGCGGCCGGACAGCTCGACGTGAACGCGGTGTTCGTCGTGCCCGAGCGCTTCAGCGTCGAGAAGCAGCAGCTCATGCGCGCGCTCGGCGCGGAGGTCGTCAACACGCCCAGCGAGGACGGCATGGGCCGGGCCATCGAGCGCGCCCACGAACTCGCCGACGAACTCGACGACGCGGTCGTCCCACAGCAGTTCTCGAACCCCCTGAACGCGGAGGCGCACTACGCGACGACCGGACCGGAGGTGTTCGACGCGCTCGACGGCGAGGTCGGCGCGATCGTCGCCGGGATGGGCACCGGCGGGACGCTGATGGGGATGGCCGACTACGCCCGCGAGCAGGGCTCGGAGGCGCGGATCGTCGGCGTCCAGCCCGAGGGGTCGACGTACGGCGACCTGTTCGGCGAGGACGCCGAGGAGGGCGAGTACAAGACCGAGGGGATCGGTACCCACGACGTGTCGACGAACGAGCTCGTGGACCCCGAGACGCTGGACGACCTGAAGACGGTCCCCGACCGTGCCGTCCACGAGGAGATGGCCCGGCTCGCACGCGAGGAGGGGCAACTCGTCGCCTCCAGCGCGGCCGCGAACTCGCTGGCGGCGGTCGAGGTCGCCGAGGCGATCCGCGACGGCGACGTGGACGCCCCGCACGACGCGGTCGTCACTGTGTTTTGCGACTCCAGCGAGCGCTACCTCTCGAAGGGCGTCTACCGCGAGTTCGAGGAGTGGCAGGGCTGATCCGCTCCGGGCGATCACGGCTCGGGGTTACTCACACGCCCGTTTGACCCTACACGAGATACTTGTCCCAACTCCGGCAACGGATCGGTATGGATCGACGGACGGTTCTCGCGGCCATCGGCGCGGGAGCGGCGTCGCTCGCGGGGTGTACGGCGGATCCCGGTTCGGCGGGAACAAACGACGAGACGTCCGCGGGCCGGAGTTCCGAGGGGGACCCGTCCGAGCGCTCGAGGAGCGAAGACGGGAGCGCCTCGGCGGACTGTCCGACGTCGCAAGACCTGGGCGTCGACTGGCCCGAGGACCTCGACCGGTCAACCGTCGAGTCGTTCGTCGAAGCGTACGAGCGCGTGTACTACCGGGAGCGCGTCGTCGAGTACGAGCCCGAGTCCCCGCTCGATTCCTACGATCTGGCCGGGAGCGTGAACGAGTCACCGACGCGCGTCGGCGACGGGTGGGAGGTGACGTACTCCGGAAGCGGCGGGGTGTACAGGCCGACGCTGTTCCTCGAGGCCGCGACGACGGACCCCGACGACGGAGAAACCGAGTTCTCCGTGGACGAGGTCGACGACGAGGCCCTCGCCGACCTGCTCGAACGGGCCGCGGAGACGGGAGACGCCGAGTTGCACGTCGACTCGCCGGGCGAGGAGGTGGAACGATACGTCGATCTGCTCGTGTCGCTGTCGACGGAGTTCGAGTCGCTCTCGGGTCGGGGCGACAGCGAGGCGGTCCGCGTCGACGTCGATGGAACCACGGTCGAACTGACCGCACAGGCGTCCAGTCTCCACGGCGACTACTGGTGGGAGGCGCGGTACTACGTCACCGATCGGGTCGTCCGGCGGACCGACGACGACGAGACCGATCCCCGCGACGGAACCCTCCTCGAGTGTCGATCGGGCGAGGGGTCATCCGGATAGGCTCGATAGATCGCCCCCGCTTACGCCCGTCGCGCCAGATCCCGTTCGAGCAGTCGGACGTTACGGCGATTGAGCTTCACGACCGCGTCGAGCACGTCGCCGACGACGGGGACGGAGCCGACGACGAAGTCGACGCCGACGGAGACGAGCATCACCGCGAGCGTCCGTCGGCGCGCGCCGAGTCGGAACGCCTCCCAGACGACGAGAAGCGAGAGGAAGGCCGCAAAGAGGTCGCCGGCGACGGGGAGCAGTCCCGCGATCGCGTCGACGCCGACGCGGTAGCGGATGACGGGGAGTCGAACCGCGTCGTCGAGCAGGTGAGCGAGGCGGCGGGCGCGCCGCAGGCGACGGACGGCCCCCGGCGTCGACACCAACGACTCCGCCGGTCGGTCGGCGAGCGCGGTCGCCTCCGGATCTCCCATCAGAGCTTGGACTCGGCGTCGTCCGCGAGCTCCTCCATGCGCTTGCCGACGCGGCCGGCGTTGGAGAACTCGTCCTCGGACATGGCGCTCGCGAGCGCGTTGCCGAGGACGAACACCGCGTGTTTGTGTTCGCTCTTCGACTTGTGGACGTGCGAGGGGTCGACGCTCAGCTCGTGGTACGGCTCGAACAGCTCCTCGTCGACGCCCTCTCGCGCGGCGAAGTTCTCCATGATGGTGACCATCTGCTCGTGGAGTTCGAGGAGTTCGTCCTTGTGCATACGGCAGGCTTGGCCACTCTCCGAGTTAAGCGTTGTTCGTGCACCGGTCGCACGGACGCGTCGCGGAGGGATATCGGTCGAACCGGGCGATTCGGCACCGCAGACCGACGATCCTCAGAAAACGTACTCGTCCTCGTGGCCCATCATTCCGTCGTCCTCGAAGTCCGGATCCGTGTCGCTGTCCTGCGGTCCACTCGTCTTGTACGCCTTCATCCCGGTCGATACCAGTTCCTCTATCGCCTCCTCGCGATTGACGAACTCGCCCTGTTCGACCATCTGGGCGATCTGCATCTCCAGGTGCTCCGGGACCGTGATCTCGACTTTCGGCATCTACGCGGGGCTTGACGGACGGACTATTTAAAACCTGTGGGGGTTGTTTATCGCTGAGAAAACTGTAGCTTCGCCAATGCCGCATCTACGTTTTCGAACAGCCAATAAATAGTGTCGAAACCGCGAATCGTGCGCGCGCCAGCGACGGCGACGTCCGAAGTCGACAGTCTCAGGTGACAGCGCCCGTTTCACTACAACATGAGCAGCGAGCCGTCCGATCACACGGATCTGTACGAGGAGTTTTCGGACGAGCGACTCCCGCCGGGGCAGCGCAAGACCGACCGGTTTCCGGTGTTGTCGAAGTCGGGGACGCCCGACTGGCACCGCGAGGACTGGCGCTTCGAGGTGTGGGGGGCCGTCGAGGAGGAGTTGACGTTCGACTACGACGAGTTCCGCGACCTGCCCGCCGAGACGCAGCGGCAGGACTTCCATTGCGTCACCGGCTGGTCGAAGTTCGACTGCGAGTTCACCGGCGTCACGTTCCCGCAGTTGGCCGAGCTCGCCGGCGTCCGCGACGAGGCCGAGTGGGTCATGTTCCACGCGCTCGACGGCTACACGACCGACCTCCCGCTCTCGGAGTGCGACCGCGAGGAGGTCATGTTCGTCTACGACTACGACGGCGAGCGGCTGCCGGACGACCACGGGGGGCCGCTGCGGGTCGTCACGCCCCACAAGTACGCATATAAGGGTGCGAAGTGGGTGACCGGCGTCGAGTTCCTCACCGAACCCGAGCGTGGGTACTGGGAGAAGCGGGGGTACTCGGACACCGCGAACCCGTGGGACGAAGAGCGGTACAGCTAGAGCGAGGCCGAGTGAGCGAAGCGAACGAGGCCTCGGATGACGGCGGCGAGGTCTCCGTGCCGAGCCGCCCATGAAAAGAGCGAGACGCGATCGAAGCGAGCATCTCGACCGCCGGCGAAGCGGTCTCGTGCCGCTTCGCCCACGAAAACAGCGAGGCGGGAGAGAGCGAAGCGACCGACCGCCTCGGATGACGGCGTTCACAAATCGCTCCGCGATTTGTGCGCTCACGAGACCTGCGGTCTCGTGAACGGCGAGCCGAACCGACCCCGCATCGTCGCCCGCTCAACTACCGACGAGACCCGGAACCAACGGCGTAAAGAACGACCCGCCCCAATCGGGACTAATGAATCCGCCGGACGGCGAGGCCGGGGCCGCGCTCGCCCCCGACGCGGACGCGGCGCTGGTGAGTCGCAGCTGTGAGGTGTCGGACGTGTCGTTCGGCTCCTTCCTCGCCGCGGGCGACCGCCACCGGGTCCATTGGGCCGCCCCGGACGGACTGGAAGTCGCCGGCGGCGGCGCGGCCGCGCGGCTGGTCGCCGACGGCCCCGACCGCTTCGAGACGCTCCGCGAGGACGCCGAGACGCTGTTCGCGACGGTCGATCACGAGGGCCCCGCGGCGACGCGACCGCGCGTGTTCGGCGGGCTCTCGTTCGGCTCCGATCACGACGCCGACGGCGTCTGGGCTGGCTTTCCCGCCGCGTCGTTCACCCTCCCGGCGATCCAGCTCACTCGCGCGGACGACGCCACCCACCTCACGGTCACGCGCCACGGCCCCGACGCAGACGCCGACGACGCCGAGTTGGCGCTCGCGACCGCCCGCGAGCGCCTCGAGGACCTCCCGATGATGCGCCCGCATGGCGAGAAACCGGGCGTCGTCGACACCGAGTGGCTCGTCGACCGCGACGCCTGGACGGCCCAGGTCGCGAGCGTGATCGACCGCATCCGCGAGGGCGACCTCCGGAAGGTGGTGTTGGCGACGGCGCTTCGGGTCGACCTCACCGACGACGTCGACATTCCCGACACGCTGGGTCGGCTGCGGCGCACCTACCCCGAGTGCTACCGCTTTCTCGTCCAGCCGACCGACGGCAACGGGTTCTTCGGGCCGCCGCCCGAGCGGCTCGTCCGCCGCGAGGGCGAGGTCGTCGAGACGGAGGCGCTCGCGGGGTCGGTGCCCCGCGGCGACACCCCGGAAGCGGACGCAGAGCACGCCCGCTCGCTGCTGGAGTCCGAGAAGCTCCAGCACGAACAGCGGCTCGTCGTCGACACCATCTGCGAGCAGTTGGACGCGTTCGGCACCGTCGGCGAGGGCGAACAGGGCGTCCGCAAGCTGACCAACATCCAGCACCTCGAGACGCCGATCACCGCCGTCCTCGACGACGACACGCACGTCCTCGAACTCGTGGAGGCGCTCCACCCGACGCCCGCGGTCGGCGGCCTCCCGCTGGATCTGGCGCTGGAGACCATCCGCGAGACGGAGACGTGGGACCGCGGGTGGTACGCCTCCCCCGTCGGCTGGTTCGACGCCGCCGGCGACGGCGAGTTCGCGGTCGGCATCCGCTCGGGCGTCGCCGGCGG
Source organism: Halobaculum sp. CBA1158 (assembly GCF_021431925.1). Taxonomy (NCBI): domain Archaea; kingdom Methanobacteriati; phylum Methanobacteriota; class Halobacteria; order Halobacteriales; family Haloferacaceae; genus Halobaculum; species Halobaculum sp. CBA1158. Next base: position 2,286,471 of record NZ_CP090371.1, read on the forward strand.
CCGCGAGGCGACGCTGTTCGCCGGAAACGGAATCGTCGGCGACTCCGACCCCGCCGACGAGTGGGACGAGCTCCAGCCGAAGGTGCGGCCGATCATGGACGAACTGGAGCGTGAGACGTGACCGGAGCGAGCGAAGCGACCGCGAGCGAACGGGACGAGTGATCTCCCCGGCCTCCGCTCGCCGCCTGCCGAACGACTAACACCGCCGCCCGCGACCTGTCCCCATGAGCGACGCAGGCGAGGTCGAGGGAGTCGACGCGGCGGTCATCGAAGAGAAGGTCGCGGCGGCGCGGGAGGCGGTCGCCGCCAGCGACGACGCGGACGCGTGGCTGTCGATCGGCCGCGAGACGGACGTGAGCCCGGAGCCGTGTTTCCCGTACCTGCTCGGGTTCGACGTGGTGTGGCCGACGGCGGTCGTCGTCGGCCCCGAGTCGTCGGCGGTCGTGCTCGGTCGCCACGACGCGCCGACGGCCCGCGACCTCGGGATTCACGAGGTGCGCGCGTACGACGAGTCGATCGCCGAGCCGCTGCGGGAGGTGCTCGACGAGATGGACGCCGAGCGCGTCGCGCTCAACTTCGACCGCGACGATGTCGTCGCCGACGGGCTCTCACACGGGCTGTTCCTCCAGCTTCGCGAGTACCTCCCGGACCGCGAGTTCGTGTCGGCGAGCGCCCTGATCCGTCGCCTGCGCGGAGTGAAATCCGAGACCGAGTACGATCGGATCCGCGCGGCCGCCGCCGAGACCGAGGAGTTGCTCCAGACCGCGACGGCGACGTGGACGCCGGCGACGACCGAACGCGAGTTCGTCGACTTCCTCCACGAGCGGATGGTCGAGCGCGGCCTCGACTCGGCGTGGGCGTGGGACTACTGCCCGACCGTCCACATGGGCGACCGCGAGGTCGGCCACACCCTCCCCGCCGATCACACCGTCGACGAGGGGGAACTGCTGCACGTCGATTTCGGCGTCCGACGCGACGGCTACGCGTCGGACATCCAGCGGCTGTGGGTCCGCGGGGAGGCGAGCGACGGCCTCCGAGAGGCGTTTCGGGACGTGCGCGCGGCCATCGACGCCGGCCACGACGCGCTCGAGGCCGGGGGCGTCGGCCACGAGGTCGACGCCGCCGCCCGCGAGGAACTCACCTCGCAGGGGTGGCCGGCGTTCGAACACGCCTTCGGCCACCAGGTCGGCCGGGCCGCCCACGACGGAGGCACCTTGCTCGGCCCGGAGTGGGAGCGCTACGGCGAGGCACCGCGCCACGAGGTCCGGTCGGGGGAAGTGTACACGATGGAGTTGGGCGTCGCCACCGAGTGGGGGTACGTCGGGCAGGAGGAGATGGTCCGGGTCACCGGGACGGGCACCGAGTGGGTGGTGCCGCCGCAGACCGAACTCCGGACGCTCTGAGCCCCGATCCGCCGGCGTGACGGGGGAGTGCTCGGCAACCACCGGCGACCGCCGACGGCGGCTCCCCGGAGCGGCACGGTGAAGTGCGGCGGGGTCCGACCCCCTGTGTGATCCCCGACCTCGTGACCGCCTCGCGTGCGGCGGTCGTCGTCGCCGCGGTCCTCGCCGTCGCGGTCACGGTCGCGCTCGATCGACTCGCCGGTGGCGAGCGCGTCGCGGTCCTCCGGCGACGGTTCGTCCTCGGCGTCCCGTGGGGGACCCTGACCGTCACGGGACTCGTGCTCGCTGTGTACCTGTTCGTCCAGGGCGGGTGGACGAACTGGTACAGTCCGGTCGTGACGCCGTTTCGCGCGTGGTCGTACCTCGCGCCGCTGGGCGTCGCCGTCTCGGGGTTCGCCCACGCGGGACCGGGGCACCTCCTCGGCAACTTGTTCGGCACGCTCGCGGTCGCGCCGCTCGTCGAGTACGCCGTCGGCCACTTCCCCCGCGAGCGCGGGTCGTCCTCGTTCGGGTCGGCCCGCGACAATCCCTACGTCCGCGCGTTCGTGCTGTTCCCGGCCGCGACGGTCGCCGTCGGTCTCGCCTCGGGCGCGTTCGCGCTCGGGCCCGTCATCGGCTTCTCCGGGGTCGTGTTCGCGTTCGTCGGCGCGGCGCTGGTGTACCGCCCGCTCGGCACCGTCGTCGCGCTGTCGGCGTCGGGGCTGATATCGACGGCGTACCGGGCGCTCGCCTCGCCGGTGGTCGAGGCAAGCGGGCGTCCGGCGTACATCACCCCGTGGTGGGCCGACATCGCCATCCAGGGGCACGCGCTGGGCCTGCTCGTGGGCGTGCTCGCGGCGGCGTGGCTGGCGGCCGCCCGCGGCGACGACCTCCCGCGACCGCGACGGCTGGCGCTGGGGGCGCTGTTGGTCGCCGTCGAGCAGTCGCTGTGGGCGGTGTACTGGTACCGCGGCGGCGAGACGTACGTGCTCTATCGGGGGGTCGGCCTCGCGCTCGTCGCGGTCGCGGCGGTGCTCGTGGCCGCGCTGGCGGTCGACCGCGACGCGCCTCCCGCCGACACCGTCCGGGAGGCGCTCCGGGACCTCACCCCCCGTCGGGGGTCGGTCGCGGCCCTGCTGGTCGTGCTCGCGGCGCTGTCGGGGCCCGCCGTGGTCGTGAACCTCGCGGCCGTCGACGACGACCCCCTCCCCGGCGATCCCGTCGAGGTCCGCGGGTACACGGTCACCTACGCCGAGGGCGTCGAGAACGGGATGGTGTCGGTCGTCGACGTGGAGGCGTTCGGCGAGACGACGAGCGTCACCACCTCCGGAGTGCTCGTTCGCAACCCCGACCGGGGCGTGTGGGCGACGGCCGTCTCGAAGGGGCGGCTGGCGTTCGCCGGGCGACAGCGCGTCGTCGTCGGCGGCCTCGGCTGGCGGGAGGTCGTCACCGTCACCCGACGCGGGTGGACGACCGTCGGCGGCGACGGGCCCGCCTACCGGGTGACGCTCTCGCACGACGGGGAGACGACGCTGGCGTACCTGTCGAACGCCTCGACGGCGGGCCCGCGGATCGACGGCCGTAACGTCTCAGTCGCCCCCACGGGCTCCGGCTTCGAACTCGTCGTCGCCGGCGACAACGACACCGTCCGGGCTCCGATCCCCGGGGAGAACGAGACCGTCACGGCCAACGGCCTGACGTTCGTCCGCGAGGGCCGCGCGGTGGTCGCGCTCGCCGGCGAGGTGACCGGCGACCCGGCCGCGGGGAACGTCACCGCGCCGACGCGCGTTCGGGTGGCGACGCGGGAACGCTACGGCGGCGAGAACTGAGATCCGGGCGACCGCGAGTCGTCAGTCGTCGCTCGCGCGGCTCCACTCGATCCGGAACACCTCGGCGTCCACGTCGGCCGACTCGTTCGTCTGATGGCCGTACGTCCGGTCGAGCGTGAGCGTCGCCGCGAAGGCGTCGGTCACCGCGCCGCCCTCGTCGGCGGCGAACGACTCGACGAACTCCCGGCTACCTGCGTTGTGCACCGAGTAAGACACGTCCGCGAGGTCCGCGACCGTCGCGAGAAACGCGCGGTCCGCATGCTCGTTGCCCGTCTGTGCGCCGAACGGGGGGTTCATGATCGCCGTGACCGCCCCGTCGCCTCCGGTGTCGGTGTCGCCTCCGGCGTCGCTGTCGCCTCCGTCACCGCCGCGTTCCCCGTCGCCGACGGCGACGAGTCGATCGCGCGTCAGGGGCGGCCGAGTCGCGTCGGCGTTGACCCAATGGACGGCGGTGCGCGCGCCGACTCGACGTTCGTTGTCGCGGGCGACCGCCAGCGCGCCGGCGTCGAGTTCCACGCCGACGACGCGGTCGGCCCCCCGGAGGGCGGCACCGAGCGCGAACATGCCGGTTCCGGCCCCCAGGTCGACGACGGTGCGACCGTCGAGGTCGCCACGGAGGTCCGCGAGGTGGACGACGTGGGCCGCCACGTCGGCGGGCGTGGGGTACTGTTCGAGGGCGGCGGTGGGATCGGCGAAGCCGGCGACGACCGCCAACTCGCCCTCCAGCGCGCGACGGGTGTTCACCGGCTCAGTCGTCGCCGACGCGGTCGGCGGTGTCGGCGACGACGGTGCCGGCGGCGCTGTCAGTCGCCGCGGTGATCCCCCCGCCGGTGACCGTCAGCGAGACGCCCTCGCGGTCGGCCCGCTCGTCGAGCGCGTCGAGCGCCGGAGCGACCTTGCCGGGAGCGGCCACGTCGCCGGGATCGACGACGAGCTCGCCGGCACCGAGGTGCGATGCCGCCCGCAGCAGCGAGCGCAGACGGTCGGCCTCGCGCTGGGTCTCGATCGAACAGTCCGTCCCGAAGTCCGCCTCGACCCGCAGACCGGCCGGGACGTACCCCTCGTCGGCGAGGGCCGCACGGAGGTTCCGGAGGTCGCCGGGGGCCGTCGACTCCAGCGCTGCCGCCTCGACGATCACCGGCTCCGCGTCGACCGACTCGGCGCTGGCGACCGCCCGCTGGACGTGTGATGCCGCGTGTGTGCTCATGGCTGTCTCCTAGAGACGGTAATACAAAAGCGTTTGTGAATAATTAGTAGTTATTCCGCAGCGATCTCCACGGGCGATCGACGGCCGTCGGTCGCCGACGCCGGGAGTGGCGCGGGCGCGTCTGACGCCGGCGATTCGGGCATCACATACCTATCGATCCGGTTGAGACCCCCGAATCTTCCAAAAACCGGTGACTCGACCGATGTCGCTCGCAGATGCTCCTGGTCGAGCCGCCCCAATAGTTAAATACGAGCGGCGACACAAGACTTATCAATGGAAGGTCCGAGCCGACAGCGACAGCGGGAGAGCGACGAGTCGGAGACCCAGTCGGACGAGACGCTCACGTGCCCGGAGTGTTCCAGCGACGACGTCGTCATGGACGCCGACCAGGGGGAGTTGGTCTGTGACGACTGCGGGCTCGTGCTGGACGAGCGCCAGATCGATCGGGGACCGGAGTGGCGGGCGTTCAACCACTCCGAGCGTCAGTCGAAGTCCCGCGTTGGGGCCCCAGTCACCGAGACCATGCACGACAAGGGTCTCACCACCACCATCGACTGGAAGGACAAGGACGCTTACGGTCGGTCGCTCTCCTCGGAGAAGCGCTCGCAGATGCACCGCCTCCGCAAGTGGCAGGAGCGCATCCGCACCAAAGACGCCGGCGAGCGCAACCTCCAGTTCGCCCTCTCGGAGATCGACCGCATGGCGAGCGCCCTCGGGGTTCCGCGGTCGGTCCGGGAGGTCGCCTCCGTGATTTATCGGCGTGCGCTCAAAGAGGACCTCATCCGCGGGCGCTCCATCGAGGGCGTCGCAACCGCGGCGCTGTACGCCGCCTGCCGCCAGGAGGGCATCCCCCGGTCGCTCGACGAGGTCGCGGAGGTGTCGCGAGTCGAGCAGAAGGAGATCGGTCGGACCTACCGCTACATCTCCCAGGAACTCGGCCTGGAGTTGAAGCCCGTCGACCCCAAGCAGTTCGTTCCCCGCTTCGCATCCGCGCTCGGCCTCAGCGAGGAGACCCAGGCCAAGGCGACGGAGATCATCGACGTGTCCGCCGAGCAGGGACTGCTCTCGGGCAAGTCACCCACGGGCTTTGCGGCCGCCGCCATCTACGCGGCCTCCCTGCTGTGCAACGAGAAGAAGACTCAACGCGAAGTCGCCGACGTCGCCCAAGTCACCGAAGTCACCATCCGAAACCGGTATCAAGAACAGATCGAAGCCATGGGCTTCCGCTGACGGACGGCGAGAACCGACGATACCCCGCGAACCCTTTTATCCGATACCGGGACCAGCCCCGTCGTGACCGGAGTGCCGCCACGCGACGGTCAGCGAGTGCGAGGTCGACGAACCGGAGACCTCGATGCGAACGGCGCAGCCGTGAGCGAGTGCGGTCATCCGTCGCGTGTGCTGTGCGCCGAACCGGAGCCCCGTTCGGCGTCGACCGCCCGACAGCCAGTACCCAGCGTCCCGCTCACTCCTCGACGAACACGACGACCGTCCGGTCCCACAGCCCCAGACGGAGGTCGTACTGCTCGTAGCCGTCGAGCGTCGTGGTGACCGTGACCCGCTGGTCCGGGGTCGTGACGACGACCGGCGGCGGGTCCTCCGCGAGTTGGCCCGCCGAGAGGACGCTCGACGACTCCGCGCCCATCCGCTCGAAGTACCACTGCAGCGGGAGCCGCGCCCCCCAGGCCTCGCGGTCGCCGCGTTCGACCGGCGGAAGCGCGTACTCCTGGCCGGTGTGGAGGTCGCGACCGACGTACACCACGTCGCTGCCGTCCCCGTCGCCGGCGCGGTCGTCGATGGCCGCCTCGGCGGCCGCAATCATCGGGTCGAGGTCGTCCGACGGTTGGGCGAACTGCGCGTACGGCGAGCCCGGCTCCGGGGCCGCGTAGACGCCGGCCGCCGTGCCGCCGTAGCCGACGAGACCGGCGGAGGCGACGAGCAGCACCGCGAGCAGCAGCGCCGGGTCGGCGGGCGTCGCACGCGCGCCGGCCCAGCGGGCGACCCGAGCCAGCCCCACAGCGCCGGGGAGCGCCAGTAGCGGGACGACGTGGACGACCGACCACGGGGCCACCGGCAGGGCGACGACCGGGAAGACGAGCAGCCCGAACCCGGCCGCGTAGCCGCCGAAGGCGACGACGCCGCGGGTGTCGGAACGGTACCGCTCTACGAGGAAGCCGAGGATGCCGAACCCGAGCGCCGGCCAGGCGGTGGCGACGAGCGTCCGGGCGTAGCCGACGACCGCGGGGATGAACGACTCGCCGTCGGCCGGCGGGTCGAGCCGGTGGGCGAACCGGAGGGAGACGAACCGCTCGGGGGCCTCCGAGACCGCGAACGACACCGCCGTCGGGAGCGTCGACGGGTCCCACAGCCCGGGAGCGACGCCGCCGCCGCGGGGCGCGAACAGCAGGAGTGCGACGCCGAGAAAAACGAACGCCGCGCGCGCCAGCGGCGTCGCGGTGGCGCGGAGCCACGCGAGTCCCCGGGTCGCGCGAGCGAACGCCGCGGCCGGGACGCCGCGGACCCGGGCCTCGTCGAAGACGAACGCGGCGGCGACGAGCCACACGACCGGGTACGCGACGGCGAACCCCGACGAGCCGAGCGCGAGCGCGAAGGCGGCCGCCGAGAGGTACAGCGGCCAGCGCGCGCCGGTGTCGCGGTGGCGGACGACGCCGCCGACCGCGACGAGGCCGAACGCGGCCGCGGGCACGTCGCCGCGGAGGAACCGCGAGTAGTAGATCAGAAGCGGCGACCCGGCCAAGAGCGCCGCGAGCGCGACGGTCTCGTCGTCGCGAAGCGTGCCGCGGAACAACAGCGCCGCCGCGGGGAGGAGCCCGCCCACGACCGCGACGAACGCCCGAGCGGCGGCGTCGGAGCGTCCGAGCGCCGCGATCGTCCGCGCGGTCCCGAGGTGGACGAGCGGTCCGCCGAGCGCCGGTCGGTAGGAGTAGACGCCGGTGTCGAGGTAGCGGAGGCTCCAGTAGCCGGCCCGACCCTCGTGCCAGTGGAACGGGCGGGCGTCGAGGAAGACGGCCCGCGCGAGCAGCGCGAGCGCGACGACGGCCGCGACCGCGACCGCGACGCGGGAGCCGTCGAGACGCCCCGGTCGCGATCGGTCCTCTCGGTCGCCGTCGGACATACCCGGCCGTGCCTCCGCCGCGGTAGTATGTCTTCGGGTTTCCAGCGCCCGCGGCCGCGTCGCGACGGCGGCCCGCGCGCGAACCGGACCGGTGTCCACGGGCGAGACGACACGCTCTTTCGGGCTCGGCGTCGAACGCGGGTATGTCGCTGGTCGCGTCGCTGCCGGGTCGTCCGCTCACCGACGGGGAGATCGCCTCGCTCAACCGCGCCGACGCCGTCGAGCTCGCCGTCGCCGTCGACAGCGAGACCGCGTCCGAGGCCGCCGAGGCCAACGCCGCCGCCGACGGGGCGGAGGGGTTGCTCCTCGCGACCGACGCGTGGGTGAAGGGCCTGGACTTCCTCGGTGGCGCGTGGGAGGTCGTCGAGACCGTCCCCATCGACGGGGAGGGCGACCGCTACGACGCGCTTCGCGCCTGCGAGGACGCCGTCCGCGCGAACCGCGAGCGCGAGTAACAGACGTGGAGTAGCCGGGAGCCGACGACCGGACGCGATCGTCCGACTCGACTCCCGTATACGGCCGGCGGACGCACCCGTCGGCCGCCGGTTTTTTCGCGTGGCTCGCGTATGACGAGGTGACATGTACGACGAGATCCTGGTTCCGACCGACGGGAGTCCCGCCGCCGACGCCGCCGTCGAGCACGCCGTGACGATCGCCGACCGATTCGACGCCACGGTCCACGCGCTGTACGTCGTCGACGCGACCGCGTACTCGACGCTGGAGGCCGGCGGCGAGGTCGTCGTCGACGCCCTAGAGCAGGAGGGGGAAGACGCGGTCAAGCGGATCGCCGAGGCGGCCGACACGGAGGACCTCCCCGTGATCGAGTCGGTCGTCTCCGGCACCGCCTACCAGTCGATCACGGAGTACGCCGACGACGAGGGCATCGACATGATCGTGATGGGGACGCACGGTCGACAGGGGCTCGACCGCTACCTGCTCGGCTCGGTCACCGAACGCGTCGTCCGGTCGGCCGACCAGCCGGTGCTCACGGTCCGCCAGCCCGACGACGAGTAGATCGCCGCTCCGCTGTTCTGTCGGTGGTGTCGGCGCTGTCGGTGTCACCGTCGCTGTCGCTGTCGCGGGAGCCGTCGCGATCCTCGTCGCTGCCGCCGGTGTCGCAATCCCCGTCGCTGCCGCCGGTGTCGCAATCCCCGTCGCTGTCGCCGGTGTCGTCGTCGCGGCAGCCGTCCCGATCGTCGGTCCACGCTTCCGCGAGGCCCGGGTTTATCACCGCAGACGCGGACCACTCGGGTATGAGCCGAACCGTCGCTCACGAGGACCTGACCGCCGTACGTCGAGACCTCCACCGCCACCCCGAGCCCGCGTGGTGTGAGTTCTACACCACCGCCCGCATCGTCGACGAACTGGAGGCGCGCGACCTCACCGCGGTCCACTACGGCCCCGAGATCCTGGGGTCCGAGCGGATGAACGTCCCCGACGACGACGAACTCGACGAGTGGTTCGAACGCGCCCGGGCGGCCGGCGCGCGCGAGGACGTGCTGGAGGCGATCGAGGGAGGATACACGGGCGCGGTCGCGGTACTGGAGCGCGGGGACGGTCCCGTGGTCGGCGTCCGCGTCGACATCGACGGGCTCCCGATCCTCGAGTCCGAGGACGGTGAGCACGTCCCGGCGGCCGAGGGGTTCCGCTCGGAGCACGAGGGGTACATGCACGCCTGCGGCCACGACGCGCACGCGACGTTCGGCCTGGGCCTGATCGACGAGGTCCTCGCGTCCGACTTCGAGGGGACGCTGAAGGTGTTCTTCCAGCCCGGCGAAGAGCAGATCGTCGGCGGCGGGCCGATGGCCGAGTCCGACCTCATCGAGGACGTGGAGTACTTCCTGGCGGCCCACGTCGGCCTCGACCACCCGACCGGCGAGGTGATCTGCGGCATCGACGGCTTCCTCGCCGTCTCGCACTTCCTCGCGGAGTTCGAGGGCGAACCCGCTCACGCCGGCGGTCACCCCGAGCAGGGCCGCAACACCGTACAGGCGGCCGCGGCCGCAATCCAGAACCTCTACGCGATCCCCCGTCACGCGGACGGCCCGACGCGGGTGAACGCGGGCATCGTCGGCGGCGGCACGGCGACGAACATCATCCCCGAGGAGTGCTTCATCGAGGGCGAGGTGCGCGGCGGAACCACCGACCTGATGGAGTACATGGACGGGAAGGCCGAGACCGTGATCCGGTCGGCCGCCGAGATGCACGAGGTCGACGTGGGCGTCGAGCGACTGGGACGTGCGCCCTCGGCGACGAGCGACGAGGAACTGGTCGAACCGATCGCCGCGATCGCCGGCGATATCGAGGGCGTGACGACCGTGACCGAGCGCGACGAACTGGGCGGCAGCGAGGACGCGACGTACATGATGCGGACGGTCCAGGAGAACGGCGGCTACGCGACGTACGTCGGCATCGGCACCAGCCACCCCGGCGGCCACCACACCAGCACGTTCGACGTGGAGGAGGAGTCGCTCGACATCGGCGTCGACTTCCTCACCGCCGCCGTGCTGGAGATCGCCGAACAGCGACCCTGAAACGAAGCGAGGCGAGACGGGAGCGCACTCGAACCGGGTTTCTCGCCCCTCGGACCCGTCACGTGGGCGATCGTTCGCGCCCGGGAGGAGCCCGGCCCAGTCAGCAGATCCCCGCTCGGGTGTCGTCCTACTCGATCGTCACGAACTCGTTCTCCTCGTTGAGCGCGAGGTTCGCGGACACCTCCGCGATCCGCATCGCGTACTGTGCGGTCTCCTGGAGGCTGACGAGCACCTCGCGGACCTGGAGCAACTGCGCGTTCGACATCTCCGGCAGGTCCGTGAGGATGTCCTCCTCGCGGTCCTTCAGCTCCCGAAACAGGAACTTCACCTCGATGGTCAGCGCGTAATCGCGCTTGACGGCCGCCTCGACGGCCATCTCGGTGACGTCGTCGACCTGGTCGGTGAAGTCGCGGATGCGACGCATCGTCGAGTCGTCGACGTCGAGGGTGTTGCCGTCGGCCTCCATCACGATCTCGGCGATGTCCTCGGCGTTGTCCGCGATGAGTTCGAGGTTCTTCGCGATCGACCGGTAGCCGATGAGCGGGAACCCCGAGTCCAGCCCGACCGCGCGCGCGAGGTTCGGGTTCTGGTAGGCCGTGAAGATCAGTCGCAGGAGGAGGACGAAGATCTTGTTGGCCTGCCGCTCGCGGTTGAGCGCGCGCTGTGCGAGGTCGGCGTTGCCGTGTGCGAGCGCCTTCACGGCCTCCCCGCGCATCGTCGAGCCGGTGTTCTCCAGGCGCTCGAGGAGGTTGTCGAGCGTGAAGTCCTCCGGGTCGACGGAACACCGGATGGCGATGTTCTCGGGCGTCTCCTCGATCACGCCCAGTCCCATGAGCTGCGTCTCGGCCTTGTACACCGCGTTGATGTGGTCCGATCCGAGCGCGCCGTCCTCGGTCGTGATGTTGATCACGCGCCGTCCGAGCACGTACTGCGCGAGGATCGCCCGCTCGAGGGCGTCGGCGTCAAGGTTGTCGGCGTGCAGCGTCGCCTCCGCGTCCTCCGTACTCGCGGACTCGGGCAGCACGGTCAGCGTTCCCTTGCCGCCCATCCGCAGCGACACCTCGTCGCCCTTCTCGACGTGCTGTTCCTTCGCCCACTCGGCCGGCAGCGTCATCGCCAGCGTCGAGGGGCCCAGCCGCTGGACCTTCCGCGTTTCCATGGCTAACCGCAGGATCTATACGACCTTAACGTTGACCCCATGGTGATTATACCCTACCGCTGGTATGTAAGGACTACCCCGTCGGTTCAAATACCCGGCCCGATATCGAGGGTCACACGATCTTCATCATCCGGCGCTCGAAGCGGCCGACGCGCACCTTCACCCAGCCGCGGAGCGCCTCGTCCAGTTCGGGGTCGTCGGTGTCGACGCGAAGCACCCGGAGGTCGTCGAGCTTGTCGCGGGAGGCGACGATCTCCAGGTCGCACTCGCGGATCACCGCCGGCGACAGCTGCGGGTTGCCGCGGCCGAACACGAACCCTTGGCCGCCGATCGGCGTGACGACGATGACGTTGTCCTCGCCGAGCGCGTCGAGGATCTCCGACTCGGCGACGTCCGTGGCCACCACCTCGCCGTCGCGATACACGTCGACGCCGATCGGCGACCCCTCGAAGCACAACGCCGCTTTCACCTCGCCGACGGTCGAGCCGGGCCCGAGCACCCAGGTCGTCTCCGGACGCGCGCGAACGTCGTCGGCGACACCCTCCGCGAGCGACTCGACGGTGCCGGCGCTCGTCTGTTTCCCCGACTGCAACCGTTCGGCGACGGGCACGTGCGCGACGGCGCGCAGTTCGGGGGTGACCTCGCCCTCCCGATACTCGTCCTCGTCGATGTCCATCACCTCCCGGCGCTCCGTGCGCTCGAACGTCGCGGCGACGTACGCCGCGTCCTCCGGTGAGACCCCGAACACCGACGAGTACACCTTCACCCCCGCGGGGACCCCGAGCATCGGGACGCCGCTTCCGGCCAGCGACCCCGCCACGTCCGCGGCCGTGCCGTCGCCGCCGACGAACACCACCAGGTCCGCGTCGGCCTCGCGAAACGCCGCGACGGCCGCCCGAGTGTCGTCGGCGTCGGTCTCCTCGTCGTCGGTGCTATCGGCACCCCCGTCGTCGCCGGCGGGCGATCCGAGCACCTCGGGATCGAAGCCGGCCTCGCGGACCAGGCTCGCGCCCATCGGGTCGCCCCACGCGAGGAGGTCGGCTTCCGGGGCGCGCTCGGCGAGCGCGGCGAGCGCGCGGCGTGCCCGGTCGGGGGCGCGCGGCTCCGCCCCGCGGGCGCGAGCTTCAGCGACCTTCCCGTCGGTGCCCTTCAGCCCGACGCGGCCGCCCATCCCCGCGACCGGGTTGACGAGGAAGCCGATTCGCATGCTCGGAGACGACGCGTCGGCGGCAAAAAGAGCGCCGACTCGCGGACGGGTCTGAGGACGAGGACCGCGGAAACACCGCAAAAAACGCGACTATCGCCGGCTCGGGAGTCGTGACGGTCGTCGCTTACAGGACGCTGTAACCTAGCGCGTACGGCCACGACACGCCCGAGAGCGCGAGGAACGCCAGCGACGCGCCGGCCATGACGACGTTCTTGAGGAACTGCGTCATCTGGTCCTGCTGCTGGTCCTCGGGCACCGCCCAGAAGTCGTGAATGGTGACCGCCGAGAGCAGGAGGAACACCGCCAGCCCACCGGCCGCGAGCGCGACGAGCGCGCCCGCGGCGACGCCGAGGCCGCCGAACAGGAGCAGGCCGCCCGAGAACAGCGTCGCCGCGCGGGGCGCGGGGAGCCCCTTCGCCTCGGAGTAGCCCGCCAACGCGTCGGTCTGCATGAAGTGGTTCAGGCCCATGAACGCCAGCGTGAGGCCGAACAGCAGCCGCGCGAGGAGGAACACCTCGGCGGAGCCGGCGGTCGCGAACAACTCTGACTGCAGCAGGATCGTATCGAGCATCGAGTCGTCCTACACGCCGGCCGAAGTTATAATTTTCCTGATATTGGGGTAACCGGGTGGCACAGTTGTTACTGGCGTCTAAATTCGGCTGAAACAGCTAAAATCGTTCCGTACGGGCGATCGGAGTCACCGATTCGGATCTGAGACGGTTACTATCATCAGCTATTTGTTAACTGATTCTCGCGGTCGCGTCGCCGTCGATCCGGGTCGGGACCCGGCGACCGCCGGTGGCGACGGACGTTTCCCCGACCGACCCCTGGTACGATCGCATGTACACGGGGCGGACAGAGCAGCCGTGTTGTCTGTGTGGCTCCACCGAGACGACGCGGCGGGTGGACATCCCGCCGCGTGCGGTCCGACTGATGAAGCACGCCGACCCGATCGCCTGGCGCGACATCGTCGGCGAGGTGTCGATCCACTTCTGTGAGTCAGACTGGGAGACGGTCGCGGACCTGGTGATCGACCTCGGGATGAACCCGCTGTCCCGGTGTAACGTCGCCAGGGCGTCGTTCGACCTCAGGGAAGACTTCGAGGCGCTGTTGAACGACACCCGCGAGGAACCCGACCAGACCGAACTTGAGGGGCGGATGCTCGCGGACGCCGAGGAGACGGTCGCGAACGCCGACGCCCCCATGACCGAGCGCCGCGACGTGGTGGAGGCGCTCATCGTCGTCCGGTCGTTGGAGGAACTCGGGGTCACGCCCCCGTAGCGAACGGCGGGTGGCGTCGGGCCGGAACCGTCACCGGCGGGGTGGGCCGGGACCGTCACCGGCGGGGTGGGCCGGGACCGTCACCGGCGGTGCGGTCGACCGTGTCGCCGGCGGCGGGATCAGCGATGTCACCGACGGCGACGCAGTCGACCGATCGTGTCCGTCGCCCGTTTCATCGCCGATCTCACGGGGTGGAAGGCTTTTACGTGCACCGAGTGTACGTCGGTTGAGACCAGATGTCACTCGGGGCAGTTATCGACTCCGTCGAGGGTCGTGAGAAACGCCTGACGGTGTTCGACCCGCCGAACGAGGCGGTCGTCGACGACCTTCGGGAGTACTTCAGGTCGCAGGCGGTCCGGATCGAGCGCGGGACCACCGACAGCGGCCTCTCGGGTTACGTGGTGCTGTCGGACGAGGACGGCGACGAGGTGCTCGCGGCGGTCGACCTCCGGCACGTCGAGGGTGACCTCACGGCCGGGCCCGGCGAGGAGCGCGCGTTCGCCCCGATCCTCGAACACCTCGACGAGACCACGTTCACCTCCTACGACCTGGGGCAGATGATGGCGGCCACCCGCGAGATGGAGGACCGCGCGTGGCGCGCCGGCTCCGGCGAACTCCACGCGGGGTTCCAGCGCGTGGGGGCGATCCGCGCCCAGAAGGGCGTCTACGAGGACCTCGCGACGAAGGAACTCGACATCCACGCGTACTGCGCGCCCGGCGGCGCGCTTCCGGAGATCGAGGGCGTCACGCTTCACGCCGAGGACACCGAGGAGATCCGTACCTCCTGGTTCGTCGTCTTCGACGGCGGCGGCGATCCCGGCGACGCGTGCGCGCTGCTGGCCGAAGAGCGCGGCGACCCCGACGAACGCCGCTTCTACGGCTTCTGGACGTACGACCCCGCCACCGTCGCGACCGTCGTCGACCACCTGAACGAGCGGTACGCGGTCACCGCCTGACGCCGCCGACTCACACCGGTATCCGAACGTGAGATCTATCGACCGGCCCACAAACGCGCCGGCGGTTTTCCGACGTTCCGCATTCGTTATATGCGTCCCTGACTGAACGGTTAGACAACTCAGATGGCACACCGATCGCTTTCCGTTTTGCTCGCCGCGTTGCTCTGCGTCTCGGCCGTCGGCGCGGGCTTCGTCGGCGTCGCCGCCGCCGACGAGGACCCGCGGTTCGAAGCCGAGGTCGCGGAGCCGGTTCTCGAGCCCGGGGCGACACAGGAGTTGACGATCGAACTCACGAACGACGCCGCCGAGTACGACGAGGACGTCGAGCCGGCGCTCGACGTTCGCGCCACCGTCGAGGACACCGCCGGCATCGACGTGCGGTCGAACACCCGCGACCTCGGTCGGATGGGCGACGGCGAGACGCGGGCTGTGTCGGTGACCATCGACGTGCCCGCCGACATCCCCGGCGGCACCCACGAGGTGCCGATCACCGTCGAGTACCGCGACCGCGACGACGAGGACGAGGTGCTTGCGACGACCGTCTACGCGACCGTGCGCGTCGAGGAGCGCGCCCGCTTCGCCGTCGAGGACGCCGAGTCCGCCGCCCCGATCGACGGGTCGGGTCCCGTGTCGCTGACGGTGCGCAACGTCGGTGAGGCGACCGCTCGAAACGCGGTCGTCTCGTTCCAGTCGGGTAACTCGGACCTCACGTTCGGCCAGTCGTCGAGCGCCCGCCGGTTCGTCGGCGAGTGGGCCCCCAACGAGACCCGGACCGTCGAGGTCGACGCGACGGTCGCCGCGTCGGCCGAGACGCGCGAGTACGCCGTCGACGCGACCGTCGAGTACGAGACGCCCGGCGGGACGCCCGTCGCCTCCCGGACGCTGTCGTTCGGCGTGACGCCGCTCCCCGAGCAGACGTTCGACGTGAGCGGGCTGGAGAGTTCGCTTCGCGTCGGCGAGGAGGGGCAACTCACCGGGACTGTGACGAACACCGGCGACCGCCCGATCGACAACGCGGTCGTCCTGTTCGAGACCTCGAACCCGAACGTCTCGCCGCTCGAACCCGAGGTCGCCGTCGGCTCGCTCGCCCCCGGCGAGTCGGCCGACTTCGCGTTCGACATCGAGGTGTCGAGCGCGGCCGAGGCCGGCCCCAGGCAGTTCTCCCTGCGTGTGCAGTACCGCGACGACGAGGACACTCGACGGACGAGCGATACGATCGACGCGCCCGCGTCGGTTGCCCAACAGCGCGACGCCTTCGGCGTCAGCGGGGTCGACGCGAGCTTCGAGGTCGGCGGCGGCGGCACCCTCACGCTCGAGGTGACGAACAACCTCGAGGAGCCCGTCAGCGACGTGTCCGCGAAGCTGTTCCTGGACTCGCCGCTGTCGTCGGGCGACGACGAGGGGTTCGTCTCCGAATTGGAGCCCGGTGAGTCGGACGAGGTCGTGTTCGACATCTCGGTCGCCGGGGGTGCCGTCGCCGGCAAGACGTACCCGGCGAGCGTCGACTTCCGCTACGAGACGAGCGACGGCGACACGCTCATCTCCGACACCTACCGCGTCCCGGTCGAGACGACGGCCCCCGAGGACGACGGGATCCCGCTGGGCGCGATCGGCGTCGGGGCGGCCCTCGTGCTCGGCCTCGTCGGCGCGGTGTACTTCCGGCGAAGCAGATGAACCACGAACGGGTCGTCGAGGCGGTCGCGAAGGAGATCACCGAGCGTCCCGGTCGTCTGGTGATCGCGTTCCTCCTGTTAACCGTGGTGTTCGCCGGCGGCCTGGCGAACGTGTCCACGGAGGCGGGAACCGAGCAGTTCACCTCGGGTATTCCCGCCGAGGAAGCGCTGTCGGACATCCAGCGCGAGTTCGGTCCGTCCTTCACGGCCGACACCGGATCGACACAGCTCGTTCAGCGCGACCGGAACGTGCTCTCGAAGCCCGCCCTGTTGCGGCTGCTCGAGGCGCAAAATCGGCTCCAGGAGACCGACGGACTGCGCGTGACGGCGGTCTCCTCGCCGGGCGCGACGATCGCCCGGACGATCGACCCGTCCGCGACGACGACGGAGGCGCAGATCCGCGTCATCGAGCGGTCGACGCCGACGGAGATCGACGAGGCGGTTCGCGAGAACGCCGACGACCCCGCCTTCACCGGCTCTGTCTCGGACGACTTCAACGCGGAGGCGGCGTCGGCGTCGGCGGCGATCGGGGTCGTCACCCACGAACTCCCCGGTGCCGGCGGCGGCGGCGCTGCCGCCGGACAAAGCGGCTCGAGCCCGCTGACTGACATCCAACTGCGGAGCCAACGGGTCGTCGACACGGTCGGCGGGGACATCACCGTCTTCGGCTCAGGGATCATCTCCGAGGAGTTCTCCTCGGTGATCACCGACTCGCTCCTGATCGTGACGCCGGCTGCGGTCCTCCTGATCACCGGGTTCCTGATCGTCGCGTACCGCGACCTCCTCGACCTGCTGCTCGGGTCGTTCACGCTGCTGCTCGCGGTCGTGTGGACGTTCGGGTTCCTGGGTCTCGCCGGGATCCCGTTCAGTCAGATGATGATCGCCGTCCCGCCGCTGTTGCTCGCGGTCGGTATCGACTTCGGCATCCACGCTGTGAACCGCTACCGCGAGGACAGAGCCGACGGCCACGGCGTCGACGAGGCGATGAACATGGCGGTGCGCCAACTCCTCGTCGCCTTCTTCATCGTCACGGGGACGACCGTGATCGGGTTCCTGGCGAATCTCACCTCCGACCTCGCCCCGATCCGCGAGTTCGGGCTCGTCGCGGCCGCGGGAATCGTGTTCACGTTCCTCCTGTTCGGCGTGTTCCTCCCGGCGGCGAAGGTGCTGCTCGACCGGCGGCGCGACCAGCTTCCCATCCCGACGTTCTCGCAGGCTCCGTTGGGGGCGGAAGGAGGCTCCCTCGACGGTGTGCTCCGGATCGGCGTCTGGATCGGCCAGCGCGCGCCGCGGGTGTTCCTCGCGTCGATCGTCGTCCTCACCGTCGCCTCCGGCAGCTACGCGGCCGGTATCGACACGTCGTTCTCCCAGGAGGACTTCCTGCCGCCCGAGGACACGCCTGACTACCTCCAGGAGCTCCCCGAACCGTTCGCACCGAGCGACTACTCCGCCGTCGGGACGCTCAACTTCCTCGAGGAGAAGTTCACCGCCAGCCAGGGCGGATCGGTCACGATCTACGTCGAGGGCGACATGGAGGACCCGACCACTCTCGAGGAGATCCATCGAATGGGCGATGATCCGCCGAGCACGTTCGTCGCAGAGGGCGGCCACGCCGACGAACAAAGCATCGTCACGGTCATCCAACAACGCGCGGCCTCCGACCCCGAGTTCCGCCGACTCGTGGACCGAAACGACCGGAACGCGAACGGGATCCCCGACGACAACCTCGGCGAGATATACGACTACCTGCTGTCGTCGTCCTCCCGGGATCAGGCGCTGCAGTACCTGGCCGAGGACCGGCGGAGCACGCAGGTCGTCTACTCGACGGAGGCGGACGCCGATCAATCCGCGGTCGCGGCCGACGGCCGCACCGTCGCCGATCGCTATCGGACCACCAGCGGGACGACCGTCGCGACCGGGAGCACCGTGGTCTTCGCGGCGGTGTCGGACCTGATCTTCACCTCCGCGGTCCAGAGCCTCGCGGTCGCGCTGTCGCTGACGGTCGTGTTCCTGGTCCTCATGTACGGACTGCTGGAGGGGCTCCCGTCGATGGGGATCGTCAACACGATCCCGATCATCGCGTCCGTCGCGCTCGTCGCGGCGACGATGCGGCTCGCCGGCATCGCGTTCAACGCCTTCACCGCGACGATCCTCTCGTTGACGATCGGGTTGGGGATCGATTACTCGGTCCACGTCGTCCACCGCTTCGTCGACGAGCGCCGCGAGCGCGACCTCGTCACCGCGCTGGAGCGGACCGTCCGCGGCACAGGCGGCGCGCTCCTGGGGAGCATGCTCACCACTACCACGGGGATCGGCGTCCTCGTGTTCGCGGTGTTGACGATCCTCGGACAGTTCGGTGTCCTCACCGCAGTATCGATCTTCTACTCGTTCGTCACGTCGATACTCGTGCTCCCGTCGGCGCTCGTCGTCTGGGACCGACTCAAGGGACACGATCCGGATCAGCCGGTCGACGCGGAGCTATCGCTGTCGGTGCCGCTCCTCGGGGACGACGACCGTCGAGGCGATCCGGCTCACACCGACTGAGCGTCCCTCGACGAATGCGTCGGTCGTCCGTGTGGGTGTCGACGGTCTGCCGACGGATCGCCGGCCGCGTCGCTATCGGCGGACGCTGAAGCCGTCGAGTCCCTCGGGATCGCCGTACTCGACGGTCACGTCCTCGACGACCGCGCGCGGGCTGCCGGTGTGGCACCACTCGACCATGCCCTCGACGGCCTCGCGCGGCCCCTCGAAGGCCACCTCGACGCGCCCGTCGTCGAGGTTTCGGACCCAGCCGTCGATCCCACGCTCTCGGGCGGTCTCACGCGTGGTGTTCCGGTAGTAGACGCCCTGTACTCTCCCGGAGACGAACACGTGCGCCCGGACCCGGTCCTCGCCGTGCTCGTCGCGTGCGCCGTCGCTCACGGCGGGTCGGTTCGTCGTCCTCGACCGAAAGTGCGGCGGCGGTCGGCGTCGCCGCCGGTCGACCGGCCGGGCAGGAACGGCGGGCGGATGGCTGACAGGCGACGGCGCTCGGCGGTCCGGTCCCTCGGCGCGTGCCGTCGCTCACCCGCGAGCGCGCCGAGACCACGTTCAGTACACGGGGGGTGTGGTCCCCCCATCCGGTTTGAACGTTCGCGGGCGGTCGGGACCGAGGGAGTCTTGAGCGCTCCGCCGGACGGTCGGGTATGGACCTGTTCGGAACAGCCGGGATCCGCGGCGACGCGACCGAGCGCGTCACGCCGGGGCTCGTCCTCGACGTGACCCGCGCGCTCGGAGCACACGCCCGCGAGGCCGGCGACCGCGAGTTCGTCGTCGGCCGCGACGGGCGCGTCACCGGGCCGGCGCTGGCCGCCGCCGCCGAGGCGGGCCTGGAGTCCTCGGGGGCGACCGTCCGTCGGGTCGGTCAGGTGCCGACGCCGACGCTGGCGTTCGCGTCCCGTGGCCGGCGCGGCGTGATGCTCACCGCCTCGCACAATCCCCCGACCGACAACGGCCTGAAGGCGTTCGTCGACGGGCTGGAGTACGGCGCGACCGCCGAGACGGCCATCGAGGAGCGCGTCGCCGACGGCGACACCCCCGCCGACTGGGACCAGTGGGGCGACGGCGCGCGAGAGGACGTGCTCGCCGACTACCGGACGGCGGTCGCCGACTACGCCCGCGAGTTCGGGGACGACCCCGACGGCGTCCGCGTCGCCGTCGACTGCGGCAACGGGATGGCGTCGGTCGCGACGCCGCAGGTGCTCCGAGAACTGGGCGCGGACGTGGTGACGCTCAACGCCACCGTCGACGGCCACTTCCCCGGCCGCGAGTCGAAGCCGACCGCCGAGTCGCTCGCGGATCTGCGGGCGTTCGTCGCCGACGGGGGGGCGGACTTCGGCATCGGTCACGACGGCGACGCCGACCGGATCGTCGTCGTCGACGGCGACGGCGAGGTCGTCCACGAGGACACCGTGCTCGCGATCCTCGCGGAGCGATACGTCGCCGCTCGCGACGCCGCCGACCCGGTGGTCGTGACGACGCCGAACGCCTCTGGTCGGATCGACGAGCGCGTCGCGGCCGCCGGCGGACGCGTCGAGCGCGTCGCGCTCGGCTACCTCCACGACGGCATCGCCTCGGTTCGGGACGCCGGCGGCGACGTGGCGTTCGCGGCCGAGCCCTGGAAGCACGTCCACACCGGTTTCGGCGACTGGATCGACGCCGTCGCCAGCGCGGCCGTGTTCACTCGGCTCGTCGCCGACGAGGGGCTCGACGGACTTCGCGCGCCGGTCTCCGAGCGCCCCTATCGCAAGGTGAGCGTGGCGTGTGCCGACGACGACAAGGCGTCCGTGATGGACCGCCTCACCGAGACGCTCCCGGCGGCGTTCCCGGACGCCGAAGTCGACGACGAGTACGGCGTCCGGCTCTCGTTCGCGGACGGCTCGTGGACGCTCGTGCGCCCGTCGGGGACCGAGCCGTACGTCCGCGTGTACGCCGAACACGACGACGTGGACCGGTTCGTCGAGGAGGTCGCCGGCGTCGTCGAGTCCGCGGTCGACGCCGCCGACGGCGACGGATAGGGATCCGGTACTGTCAGATACGCTCGAGAATCTGACCGCTCGAACGCGACGTTTTTAACCCACTCAGCGTTCCGTACGCACGTATGGACGATACTGAGCGGTTCGACAGGCGGACGATCGTGAAGGGCGTCGGTGCGGCCGGACTCGCGGGACTCGCTGGCTGTACGGGCGGTCCCGAGTCGGGCGGGTCCGACACCGAGGAGTCGACGCCGGAGGCCGGGGACGGCGGGTCGGACGGCTCCGAAACGGAGTCCTCGGGCGACGGTTCCGTCGATGTCGGGATGGTGTACGCGACCGGCGGACTGGGCGACGGGTCGTTCAACGACCAGGCCCAGGCCGGGATTCAGCAGGCGGCGGACGAGTTCGGCCTCTCGTACGACGAATCCGAGCCCGACTCGGTCTCGCAGTTCGCCACGTACCAACAGCAGTACGCGCAGTCGACCGACCCCGACTACGACCTCGTCTCGTGTATCGGGTCGCTGCAGGCGGATGCGCTCTCGGAGACCGCGCCGGACTACCCCGAGCAGGACTTCCTCGCGGTCGATGCGGTGCCGATGGCCGACACCGACGACGACGGCGAGGCGGACAGTCAGTTCGACAACGTCGCCTCCTACACGTTCAAGGAGCACGAGGGGTCGTATCTCGCGGGACAGCTCGCGGCGCTGCTCACGTCGCAGTCGTTCTCCGCGGGGGCGGGATCGACCGCCGGCGACTCGACGAACGTCGGCTTCGTCGGCGGCATCGAACTGGACCTGATCCGGAAGTTCGAGGCGGGCTTCACCGCGGGCGTGAAGTCGATCGACTCCGACGTCGACGTGCAGACGACGTATACTGGGAGCTTCTCCGATCCTTCCGCCGGTCAGGAGGCCGCGCTCTCGATGTACAGCTCCGGCGCGGACATCGTCTACCACGCCGCGGGGAACACCGGAACCGGCGTGTTCCGCGCCGCACAGGACGAGGGGAGGTTCGCCATCGGCGTCGATGCCGACCAGTCGTTGACCGCCTCTAGCTACGCCGACGTCATCCTCGCGTCGATGGTCAAACGCGTCGACACAGCCGTCTACAACGCAGCCGAGGCGGTCGTGAACGACGACTTCGAGACGGGGACCGCGACGACGCTCGGACTGGCCGAGGAGGGCGTCGACCTCGTATACGGCGACCAGCTGGGCGGCGACATCTCCGAGGACGTCCGCTCTGAGATCGAGTCGTCCCGCCAAGGGATCATCGACGGCGACATCTCCGTCCCGCAGGACCCCGACGAGGTCTGAGCCGCACCGGCAGCCGTCTCTTCGTTCCGACGGGATCCCGCAGACGCTCTGTTCCGACGAGTAGCCGGCCTGACACGCGGATTTACGAACGTCGCTTCCGTCGAAACGCGCCGTTTATCCCGTCCCCGCCGAAACGGCCGGTGACATGACGGAGGCCGTCCGCCTCGACTCGATCACGAAGCGCTTCCCCGGCGTCGTCGCCAACGACGACGTCACGCTCTCGGTCGAACGGGGGACGGTCCACGCCCTGCTCGGCGAGAACGGCGCGGGCAAGACCACCCTGATGAACGTCCTCTACGGGCTGTACGAGCCGACCGAGGGCGACGTGTACGTCGACGGGGACGGTCTGACGTACGAGGAGGACGGCGGGGGCGACGGGGACGGCGATGCCCCCGCCGGCGACGACGGGCTCGCCGCGATCGCCGACGCGCCGCGGCGGTTCGACTCCCCGCGCGACGCCATCGACGCCGGCGTCGGGATGATCCACCAGCACTTCATGATGGTCGACCCGATGACCGTCGCCGAGAACATCACCCTCGGCAACGAGCCTCGGAAGTGGGGCGGTCTCGCGGTCGACCGCGAGGCAGCACACGAGGCCGTGATAGAGCTCTCCGAGCGCTACGGCTTCGACGTGGAGCCGGAGGCGACCATCGAGGACGTGGGCGTCGGCATCCAACAGCGCGTGGAGATCCTGAAGGCGCTGTATCGCGGCGCGGAGATCCTGATCCTCGACGAGCCGACGGCCGTGCTCACGCCGCAGGAGGTCGAGGATCTGTTCCGGGTGCTCGAGGAACTCACCGACGCGGGCAAGACGGTCATCTTCATCACCCACAAGCTCGGGGAGGCGCTCTCGGCCGCCGACGAGGTGACCGTCCTCCGCGACGGGCGCAACGTGGGCACCGTCGAGACGGCCGGGACGACCCGCGAGGAGCTGGCCGAGCTGATGGTCGGGCGCGAGGTCGTCCTGGAGACGGACACGCCGCCGGCCGATCCCGGCGCGCCGTCGCTCGCCGTCGAGGGCGTCACCGCCCGCGACGACCGCGACGTGGTCGCCGTCGACGACGTGTCGTTCACAGTCCGCGAGGGCGAGGTGTTCGGCGTCGCCGGCGTCGACGGTAACGGCCAGTCTGAGTTGGTCGAAGTGATCACCGGGCTGCACGACCCCGACGAGGGCCGCGTCGCGCTCGGCGGCCGTGACGTGACCGACGCCTCGCGGCGCGAGCGCGCCCGCGCCGGCATGGCGTACGTCCCCGAGGACCGCCAGGATCGCGGCCTCGTGATGGAGTTCGACCTGACCGAGAACGGCGTGCTCGGCTCCCAACACGACCCGCCGTTCGCCAGTGGCGGCCGCCTCGACTGGAACCGCGCCGGCGACCACGCCCGTGAGATAATCGACGAGTACGACGTGCGCCCGCCGGACGCGACCGCGTCGGCGAGGTCGCTCTCGGGCGGTAACCAGCAGAAGTTCATCGTCGGGCGGGAGTTCGCCCGCGACCCCGCCTGTATCGTCGCCTCCCACCCCACCCGCGGGGTCGACATCGGCTCGACGGAGTTCATCCACGACCGGCTCATCGACCTGCGCGACGACGGGCGGGCCGTGTTGCTGGTCTCCTCGAAGCTCGACGAGGTGCGCGGGCTCGCCGACCGCCTCGCGGTGATGTACCGCGGCCGCATCGTCGACGTGGTCGACCCCGACGAGGTGACCGAGGAGCAACTCGGGCTCATGATGGCCGGCGAGGACCCCGACGACGTGCCGCGGGCGACGCGTGTCGCAGGCAGCGACGAGGACGGCGACGACGGGATCGGTTCCTCGACTCCCGCCGGCGTCGACGACGGGGTGGCGTCCGATGAGTGACGCCGGCCGGTCGCCGCGCGACCGGCTGTTCGACGCGCTCGACCGGCTCGTCGCCGCGAGCGCGACCGAGCGCCTGCTCATCTCGGGGTCGGCGCTACTGCTGTCGATCGCGATCGGGTTCGTGCTCATCCTGCTGGCGGGCCGGATGACCTCTTGTGAGACCGCGGCGTACTCGCTGCTGGGCGTCGGCTTCTGTTACGACCCGTTCGTCGTGTACGACAGCCTCTTCTTGGGGGCGTTCGGCGACGTGGCCGCGAACCCGCTGAACGGGCAGCTCGCGACGACCGTCTCGGAGACGACGGTGCTGGTGTTCACCGGCATCGCCGTCGCTGTGGCGTTCAAAGCGGGCGTGTTCAACATCGGCGGACAGGGACAGCTCGTGTTCGGCGCGCTCGCGAGCGCCCTGGCGGTGTACGCCCTCTCCGGGGCGGTCTCCGGCCTCGTCGGGACGCTCGTGCTCGTCCCGTTCGGGCTGGCGGTGGGCGCGTTCGTCGGCGGCGTCTGGGGGGCGATCCCGGGGGCGCTGAAGGCCTACGCCGACGCCAACGAGGTGATCACGACGATCATGCTCAACTTCGTCGCCACCTCCTTCGCGCTGTATCTCGCCTCGGGACCGTTCAAGGACCCCGACAGCTTCGCCAACCAGACGCGGGGGCTCCCCGAGTTCGCCCTGTTCCCGCAGCCGGTGTTCCCCGGGCGGACCGACGCCTCGGTGGTCGCGCTCGTGTTGGCCATCGCCGTCGCGGTCGGGCTGGCGTACCTGCTTCGCCGGACCTCCTTCGGCTACGACGTGCGCACGAGCGGGCTCCAGCCGGAGGCCGCCGAGTACGGCGGCGTCGACGCCGCCAAGACCGTCGTCGCCTCGATGGCGCTGTCGGGGGCGCTCGCCGGGCTGGGCGGTGCCGTGTACGTGCTCACCATCGCCGGCAACTTCCAGACGGGCGTGCCCGACTACGGCTTCGACGGCATCACGGTCTCCATCCTCGCGGGCAACAACCCGGTGGGCGCGCTCGCGGCGGCGCTGCTGTTCGGCGTGCTGAAGTCGGGCTCCATCGTCGTCGACGTGAGCACGGACGTGCCGCCCCAGCTCGTCGGCGTGCTCCGGGGACTGATCGTCCTGTTCGTGGCGATGCCGGAGTTCTTCCGGATGGTCGGCGCGCGCGTCGACGTGCGCGACCGCTTCGGGGGGAATCGCGACGCCGTCGCGACCGACGGGGGTGAGGAGGCGTGAACGGCTCGCCCCTCGCCGAGCGCGTCGATCGGCTCGGGACCCGCGCACGGCTCGCGCTCGCGGCCGTCGGGATCGCACTACTGGGGCTCGGCGGACTCGCGCTCGCGGGGGCCGGCGACGTGGTACTCGCGGTCGGCGGCCTGCTGTTCCAGCGGTCGACGCTTGCGTCGGCGCTTCGGCTGTCGGTCCCCATCGCCTTCGCGGCGCTGGGAGGGATCTTCGCCGAGAAGGCGGGCGTCATCAACATCGGCCTGGAGGGGCTGCTCATCGTCTCGGCGTTCGGCGGCGTGTACGCAACGTACCTCACCGGGTCGGTGTGGATCGGGCTGTTCGGCGGCGTCCTCGCCTCCACGCTGTTGGCGCTGTTGTTCGCGATCGTCTGCATCGAGTTCCGCGCCGACCAGATCATCGCGGGACTCGCGATCTGGCTCATCGCGCTGGGGCTCGCGCCGTTCGCCTCGCAGATCGTCTTCGGGTCGAAGAACTCCGCGACCGTCGCGACCGTGCCCGGCCTCCGTCAGCTCGTCGCGAACAGCGGGGTGCCGTTCGTCGCGACCGCCGGCGGCGACGCCCTGGACGCGCTGGCGTCGATCCCCTTCTTCGGCGCGCTGTTCGACGCCTCGCCGATGGTGTACCTGATGTTCGTCGCCGTCGCGGGCTCGTGGTGGACGCTCAACCGCACCTCCTTCGGTCGCTGGGTGCGCGCCTCCGGCGAGAACCCCCGGGCGCTCGACACCGCCGGCATCAACGTC
The DNA here is from genome assembly GCF_021431925.1 of Halobaculum sp. CBA1158. Classification (NCBI taxonomy): domain Archaea; kingdom Methanobacteriati; phylum Methanobacteriota; class Halobacteria; order Halobacteriales; family Haloferacaceae; genus Halobaculum; species Halobaculum sp. CBA1158. The sequence continues at coordinate 2,312,497 of NZ_CP090371.1, forward strand.
TCCAGAGTCCGCTATGCGGCCGTCCTGCTGTCGGGCGTGCTCGCGGGGCTGGGCGGCGCGGCGCTGTCGCTGTCGCTGGGGCAGTTCGTCGGCAACGGCCCGACGATGGTCAACGGCAAGGGGTTCATCGCTATCGTCACCTACCTGCTGGGCAACTACAACCCGATCGGGGCGCTGCTGTCGACGCTGCTGTTCGCGGGGCTTGACGCGCTCCAGCTCACGCTGCAGGGACAGGACGTGCTCTCGATTCCCCGGCCGCTCGTGCGGACCATCCCGTACGTGTCTGTCGTCGTCGTGTTGGCGCTGTTCGGCCGGACGCGACTCCCCGAGGCCGCGGGCGACCACTACGAGTCCGGCGAGGAGTAGCGTCCCCGCCAGCGAGTCCCTCCCGCACACCGGGACGACGTTTTTTGTCTCCCGCGTGCACACCGAAGCGTGACCGTTCCCCAGTTCCCGGACAAACACGACCACGACCCGATCACCGGGCCGGACGACGACCTGGCGTACTATCGCGACCTGAACGGGGCGTTCGACGCGCTCCCGGAGGCGGTGATCCTCACGTACTCCGAGTCGACGTTCGAGCGGGCCGTCGCGGAGGCGGGCGCAGAGGACGGAGCGCTCGACGCGCCGGGGATGGCGAGCCTCCACGTGCTCGCGGGCACCGACGGGCGCGTCGCGGTCGCCGGCGGGTTCGGGATCGGGGCCCCGGCGACTGCGATGGTCGTCGACGTCCTGGCGACCGCCGGCGTGGAGACGGTCTGCATCGTCGGCTACGCCGGGGCATTGACCACCGATCTGGACGCCGAGACGGCCGTCGTCGCCGACGGCGCGCTCCGCGACGAGGGAACCTCCCACCACTACCTTCCCGACGGCGAGCCCGCGGAGGCGACCCCGGCGGTGACCGACGCGCTCGAGGCCGAGTGCGAGGCCGCCGGTCGGCCGGCGACGGTGGGGCCGACGTGGTCGACCGACGCGGCGTTTCGGGAGACGGCGTTCGAGGCGCGCCGACTGGCCGAACGGGGGTATCTGACCGTCGAGATGGAGGCGGCGGCCCTCTTCACCGTCGCGGCCGTCCGCGGGATCGACGCGGGCGCGGTGTTCGCGATCAGCGACTACGTCACGCCGGAGGGGTGGGACCGGCAGTTCCACGAGGCCGCCGACCGGCTCTACGACCTGGTCCCGATCGCCAGAGACGCGCTCGGGTGAGAATCGGCGGCCGACCGTTCGCGTCACCCGCGGCGTTCGTCGCCGTGTACCGAGGCCTCGCTACGCTCGACTGCGCGCCGCTCGCGGGTCGTTCCTCCCCGCTCGCCGTTCGCATCGGGACGGTCGGTCGTGGTTCGAGACGGCGGAGCCGTCTCGTCCATCACGAGAGAGCTTCGCTCTCTCGAACGACTTCACTCCCTCCCGTCCCGCATGGAACGACTGGCTTTTTCACCACCCGCGAGTGACTCATGGCAATGACCACCTACGAGCCCGACATCGTCGTCGTCGGCGCGGGGACGGCGGGCTGTTATGCGGCCGCGACGGTCGCCGAGGCCGGGCTGGACGTCGTCGTCGTCGAGCGCAAGGACGAGGAGGAGGCGGGCCACATCGCCTGCGGCGACGCCCTGAAGGGAGCCGACAAGTTCCCCGAGTCGATCCCGAAATCCGAGATCGACTCGGCGTTCACCAACACCGGCGTCGACCACGGGCGCTTCGAGATCCCGAGCCACGACACCGTGCTCGAGATCCCGATCCCCGGGGAACTGGCGGTCATCGACCGCTGGGAGTACGGCCGGAACATCATCGACGGGGCGACGCGCCGCGGCGTCGAGTTCCACTACGACACCGTCGTCCAGGACGTGCGACAGACCGACGCGGGTCGCGTCACGGGCGTTCGCGGGAAGCGGAACGGCGAGGTCGTCGAGTACGAGGCGGAAGTCACCGTCGACGCAGCCGGCGCGCTGTCGATCCTGCAGGACAAGGCCGACCTCGCGGGCGCGACGTTCGACACGAACGTGTCCTTCTCGCAGTTCTGTTCGGCGTACCGGGAGGTCGTCGAGGTGCCCGACCCCGTCGAGTGGGACGACGCGCTCGTGTTCAAGCCGACCGAGCGCGCGGCGGGATACCTCTGGTACTTCCCGCGCACGGACACGGAGATCAACGCCGGCCTCGGCTTCCAGATGAACGAGGAGCCGATGAAGCTCGTGGACGACCTGAAGCGCGACCTCCGGAACCGCCCCGAGTTCGAGGGCGGCGAGGTGACCGACAAACTGGGCGCGGCGCTGCCGACCCGCCGGCCGTACGACTCGGCGGTCGCGGACGGATTCGTCGCCGTCGGCGACGCCGCCGGCCACGTCAACCCCACGACGGGCGGCGGCATCGCCGGCGCGGCCTACGCCGGGAAGTACGCCGCCGAGCAGGCGGTCGACGCCATCGACGCCGGCGACGTGAGCGAGGACGCGCTGTGGCGCTACAACGAGCGCGTCATGAGCCACTTCGGCGCGCGGTACGCCGCCCTCGACGTGTACAACATCCTCTCGACGGCGGTCGACGTGGACGAGCTGATGGGTCTGCTCGCGTCCCTACCCGGGGAGAGCCTCGCGGAGGCGCTGTACGAGGGGAGCGCGTCGGTGAAGCCGCGGCTCGTCGCCGAGGTCATCAAGGACAGCTACGGCCATTGGGGGCAGATCTGGGAGTTCTACAAGACGAAGCGAGTCGCGGACGACCTGATGGACCACTACGGTCGCTACCCGTCGCGCCCCGGCGGCTTCGAGGGCTGGCGCGAGGAGCGCGACCGGCTCATGGAGCAGGTGTACGACGTTACCGGCGCGGAGCCGAAGTACTGAGGAGGGATCTGAAGCACTGACGAGCCGCGGTCCCGACGGACCGGAGGCGAACCCGGGTCCCTCGACACGAACGGCGAGACGCGAGTCGTCGGAGCACCCGGCCGCCTCTACTCTTCGGCCTCGCCGACCTCGGCTTCCGGGTCGTCCGCCGACTCCCCGGCGGCTGGCTCCTCCTTGCGCGCGCTCAACGGGTTACGGCGGTGGATCGAACAGTCGAACGCCGGATGCTCCGCGAAGTGGCGGATCAGCATGTGCCGGCGCGAGCCGGTGATCCCGGTTCGGCCCACGTCCTCGGCGTCGAAGCGTTCGGGCAGTCGGTCGTACAGCCGACCGAGCGCCTCGAAGGAGTCGAACACCTTGGCGTTACCCGCCGAGTCGGCGGCCTTGCGAGAGACGACGTAGCTGCCGTCGGCGCGGAACTCCCCGGCCGTGCGGAAGAACTCCCGGCGCTCGGTCAGGGCGTCGGCTATCGACTCCCGCAGCTCGGCGGCGTCCTCTCGACTCAGTTCGTGTCGGACTCCGTCGACCGCGACGACGATGGCATCGCCGTCAGGTGACGCGGCTACGTTACCGTCCGAGAACTCGATCAGGAGCGGTCATACTCCGGAACATACCCACACGTCCGTCCGGGGGAGTAAAGCCTTGTCGGCGCGGGCGATTACCGCGCCGCGGGCGGATCGGTCGACGAGTCGGCTCCGGGTTCGAGCGCGAAGAGCCCGTCGTCGGTGCTCGTCCCGTCATCTGGAGTCGAAGTCGGCGACTCGGTTGGCGTCGCGGTCGGCGACTCGGTGGGCGTCGCGGTGCCGTCGCCCGATCCGTCGTCCTCCGGCGTCGCGGTCGCGGTGCCGTCGGCGGCGTCCCCGTTGTCCGAGTCCTCGTCGCCGGCGTCCGCGGAGCCGTCCTCGGACCCGTCGTCGCCGGACCCGCCGTCGGCGTCGTCACCGGCGGACTTCGTGCCGAAGACGTCCGTCTCGACGGTCCGCTGGTAGCTGTCGAGTTCGATCCGCTGCTCGCCGCCCCCGGCCTCGCCGAGGTCGACGACGAGGTAGAACGGCATCGTGAGGTTCGTCACCTGGTCGCGCTGCAGGTGAGAGACCCACCACTCGTCGAGTCGCTGGGTCCGGATCTCCGTCGTGGCCTCGACCGGTACCGTCTCACCCGGGGGGATCGTCGTCGTCCGGCCGGCCTCGCCGCCGCCCATCGTGACGTTGTTCATGTAGATGTCGTAGCCGACCTCCGAGAGGGTGATCGGGTACGACTTGGGATTGTGGAGGTACAGCGTCATCTCGACGCCGGTCGTCTCGTCGTTCACCTCGCCCCACTCGGCCTCAGTGCGGTTGAGATAGAGGACGGGATCGGAGACCACCGGCGCGTCCGCGTTCAGCGGCGTCGGCTCGCTCGTGCGGAACGCCTCGACGATCGAGGTGTCGATCTCTCGGGTCACCTGCGTCGAGTAGCTCCGATCCACCAGCGAGGAGTGAACGTCGGCGTTCACCCGGAGCTCGGTGTGCTCGTCGTTCTCGACGTGACTCACCCACCACGCCGGGATCTTCGAGTTGTCGAGGGCCGTGGAGAACGGGATCGAGGTGTTGCCCGTGCCGAGGTCGACGCCCTCCTTCGTCCCGTTGGCCATCGCGATGCCGTTCATCGTGACGCCGTACTCCGCCGTCACCCCGGCGAGTCGCGCGCCGATCGGGTTGGGGTTGTTCACCGTCAGTTCGCTCTCGATCGTCGTCGTCTCGTTGGTCACCTCGCCGAATCGGTTCTCCACGCCCTCGACTGCGGGCGCGCCGACGACCCCGAGCGCGAACGCGCCGCCGACGGAACCGACGACCACGACGGCCGCCAACGCGATCGCCCGCAGCGTCGATAGCCCGCGGTCGTCCGTCCCCCCGAACGACCCCGTACCGCGTGTGCCTGTCATCGCGCCCGGCTACTCCGGGGCCCCAAAAAGTCCTGTCGGGTCGGATCGAGCACGTCGGCTCAGCCGCTGACGGAGTCGTCATCCTCGCCGTCGCGCCGTCGGCGACTCCGCAAGCGTTAGGTGCGTTCCCTCGGAGCCACGGGTATGGCAACCGAGACGGTCGAAAGCGACATGTCCGTCGGCGTCGCGCTCGCGTTCGGCGCGCTGGCGACGGTCGGCGCGGGGTTCATGCTGGTGGGCGCGTCCCAGACGGTAATGGCGTGGGGGTTCGCGCTGGCGATGGTCGCGGCGATGCTCGCGGTCGTGGCGGTGCAGGCGTTCGACGCCTGATCGGGAGCGACCGGGATCGGAGGACGGAACCGAGCGGGCGATCGGCGCGTCCGCCGAGGGAAGCGTTAAGAACGCGCACACCGTAGTATCGGTAGGACAAATGACGGAGTACACCGACGAGGAGAAACGCATCCTCGCGTACCTGCGGGACAGCGTCTCCCGGGGAGAGGAGTACTTCCGCGCGAAGAACATCGCCGACGCGATCGGCCTCTCGGCCAAGCAGGTCGGCTCGCGGCTGCCGACGCTCGCCGAGAAGGCCGACGAGGTCGACATCGAGAAGTGGGGACGCGCGCGCTCGACGACCTGGCGCGTCGAACTCCCGTAGCCCGGTTGCGCGTCGGTTCCGCACGCCTCGACCGCCGAGCCGCGCCACAGACGCCAAGATCCCGTCAGCAACCGGGCCCGCCGACGCACCCGACAGGGTCGGTCGCCTCCCCCGTTCGATCGTGAACCACCCCGTTTTTTCGCCTTCCGGCCGTACCTGCTGTCGATGACCGTGCGTGTACGTCGGGAGCTGATCTTCGACGCCGAGCCGGAGGACGTGTGGGCCTTCATCTCGGATCCGGCGAAGCGTGCCGGCGCGATCAGCGTCGTCGACGAGTACGAGGTGACCGGCGACAGGACCGCGACGTGGCACGTGAGCCTCCCGATCCCCGTGATCCGGTCGACGATCACCGTCGACACCGAGGAGGTCCGCGTGGACCCCCCGGAGTACGTGAAGTTCGTCGGGAAGTCGCGGGCGTTCCGCGTCACGGGCGAACACACCGTCTCCGAGACCGAGGACGGACGCACCCGCCTCGTCAACGAGTTCGTCGTCGACGGCCGACTTCCGGGCGTCGAGTCGTTCTTCGAGCGGAAGTTCGGCGACGAGTTGGACAACCTCGAACGGGCGCTCGAACGGGACCTGGGGCTCGCATGAGACTCGCGCTGGCGCAGATCCGGGTCCGCGGGGCCGACCGCGACGGCAACCGCGAGCGCGCGCTCGCGGCCGTCGCCGACGCCGCCGACCGGGGCGCGGACCTGGTCGCGCTCCCGGAGCTGTGGAACGTCGGCTACTTCGCGTTCGAGACGTACGAGCGCGCCGCCGAACCCCTCTCGGGACCGACCCTCGCGGCGGTGCGGGAGGCCGCCGCCGACCACGGGATCGCCGTGCTCGCGGGCTCGGTCGTCGAGGACCTCGCCGGGAGCGCCGCCGACGGCGAGGACGTGCCCGCCGAGGAGGGACTCGCCAACACGGCCGTCCTGTTCGACGCCGACGGCGAGCGCCGGGCCGTCTACCGGAAGCACCACCTGTTCGGGTACGAGTCCGCCGAGACGCGACTGCTCACGCCCGGGGAGGCGCTGCCGGTCGTCGACCTGCTCGGCTTCCGGGTCGCCGTGACGACCTGCTACGACCTGCGATTTCCCGAGCAGTTCCGCGCGCTCGGCGAGCGCGGGGCGGACCTCGTGCTCGTGCCGAGCGCGTGGCCGTACCCCCGCGTCGAGCATTGGCGGACGCTCCCGCGGGCGCGGGCCATCGAGAACCTCTCGTACGTCGCGACCGCCAACGGCTCCGGGAGCTTCGAGGACGCGGAGTTGGTGGGGCGCTCGACGGTGTACGACCCGTGGGGGACGACGCTGGCGTCCGCCGGCGACGACCCCGCGCTCGTGACCGCGGAGGTGGAGCCCGAGCGCGTCGCGCGCGTCCGCGAGGAGTTCCCGGCGCTCCGGGACGGACGCGAGTACCGGTCTTGAGCCGGGGACGCTCGACGGGTCCGAGCGACGCTACTCGACGTAGTGAACGAAGACGGTCCGGTCGTTCCCGAGGAGGTGGCACAGGCGTTCGCGCACGTCGGGGTCCACGTCGACGTGCGCGAGCGGAACCTCCTCGACCCGACTGAGTCGGCCGACGGCTCCGCCGTCGCCTCCCGTGATAGACTCGCCGGGCTCGCCGAGACGGCGGTGATCGACGATACGGCGCGGTCGTGACAGCAGGCCCTCGGCACCGCCAAGTAGTGCCTCGGCCCTGAGGCGGACCATGTTCGAGTGCTTCGGTCGCGACGACATAACCGTTGCGTCGCCGCCGGCGTTTGCCGCCGGCGCTCGTTGCCGCGAAACGAGTCCCGGAGCCTTTATCCCGATCACGCCGATACGGTGTATCGCCGGCAGACCGACGCTTTTCTCGTCGCAAGCTGGCGAATCCAAATCCGCGCCGCCACACCCGATGCGCACGTCCGCTCCGCGATCAGGGGTCCATCGCGCCGGACGCGCGCACCACCGCCTCCCCACTCCCACCTTCGTTTCCGCCTTCCCGAGTTCTCGAGTCGCTCCCGACTGACCGCGAGTGCGAGTCCCGACTACAGCTCGACTCGCGCCCCCGAAGCGGCCGACTCCTGGATCGCTTTGAGCGTCCGCATGTCGACGAGACCGTCGGCCCCGTCGGGCTCGATGTCGCCGTCCGAGAGGACCGCGTGCGCGAAGTAGTCGAACTCCTCGACGGTCTCGTCGGCCCCCGCGTCGGCGACGGCGACGCGACCCTCGGCCGTCTCGACGGTCACGTCCCGGGCGACGCCGGGCTGGAACGCCGACTCGACGGCGACGCGCCCGTCGCTTCCGAGCAGCTCCAGGAACGTGTGTTCGCGCCCGGAGAACGCCGCCGAGAAGCCGCCGACCCAGTCGTCGAACTCGACGCGGAAGTCGGCGTACTGGTCGACCTCGTCGAACGCCGGGTCGGGCGAGCGCGTCGTCGCGGAGACGGCGACCGGGTCGTCGCCCGCGAGGAAGCGCGCGGTGTTGAGCGGGTACACGCCCACGTCGTACAGCGCACCGCCCCCGGCCAGTCGGCCGTCGAGCCGCCATTGGTCGGGGTCGCGACCGCCCCCGAGCACGGGGAACGCGAAGTCGCCGGTGGCGCGTCGGAGGTCGCCGATCCCGCCGTCGGCGACGAACTCGCGAAGGCGTCGCATCACGGGGTCGGTCTGCATCCGGTAGGCGGTCATCAGGCGGACGCCGGCGTCCTCGCAGGCGGCGACGAGTTCCTCCGCGCGGGCGACGGTCGCCTCCAGCGGCTTCTCGCAGATCACGTGCTTGCCGTGGGACGCGGCCGTCCGGACGTGCGGCAGGTGCAGGCGATTCGGGGTGGCGACGTAGACGGCGTCGTACTCGTCGGTCGCCGCGCCCGCCTCGTACTCGTCGTAATCGACCGCTGTGACGCCGAACTCGTCGGCGAGGCTCGCGCGCTTGTCCGGGTCACCGCTGACGGCGACTGTCGCCTCGGCGTACCGCCCCTCGACTATCGCCGGGATGGAGACGCTGCGAGCGTAGTTGCCACAGCCGACGATCGCCAGCCGGAGCGTGCCGGTCGCGTCGCCGTCCCAGTCGCGTCGTCGTGTTTCCGAGAGCGTCGTGTCGTACACGCGCGTCCGATCGGCGCGTCCGGTGGTAAAACCGACCGTCCTCGTCTCACCCGCGCGCCCGGGAGTATCGAATTCGATATCTCGGAGGGAGCCTTGAAGTGGAGACCGCGCAGTCGTTTCGGTACCGCGGGACCGAACCAGGCTCGGACACATCCCCCCAGCGTGTCCGGGCGTCCGACCCTTCGGGTCGATCCGGTTCGGCTTCGCGGGTCACGGGGCCTCGCGCCCCGCGCGAACCGGGGGCCGTCCGGGCGACGGCGACTTCGCCCATCCGCCCGGGGGGCCGGGGCAACTCCCGCTCCCACTCCCGTCCCCGGCCCGACGCTCCCGGCACCGCACCGAACGCACACCAACCGCACCACACCACACACGCCGCGTCCGCGTCGCTGTCGGCGTCTCACACCGCGCCGAGATCGCCGCGGAGCGGATTCCCGGCGGTTCGCCGGGGCGTCACGGGAGCGGATCTCCCCGCCAGGGGATCGACGCTACGATCCGGAGCGACCGCCGCGTCCCTCAGTCGTCTTTCGTCTTGATGTCGGCCGAGAGGCCCTGCGCCATCTCGATGTCCTTGGAGTTGTTGAGCGTCCAGGCGGTCCGCTCGGTGACGGCCTCGATGACCTCGCGGGCGCTCGGGTAGCCGTTGCCGGACTTCTTCACGCCGCCGAAGGGGAGCTGGACCTCCGCGCCGATGCAGGGGAGGTTGCCGTACGCCAGCCCGACCTCGGCGTTGTCCCGGTAGTAGTTGATCTGGCGGTAGTCCTCGGAGATGACTGCGCCAGCCAGCCCGTAGTCGGTGTCGTTGTGGATCTCGACGGCCTCCTCGATGTCGCCGCTGTACTTCAGCAGGGCGACGTGGGGACCGAACACCTCCTCGTGGGTGCACCGCAGGTCCTCGTGAGGGTCGGCCTCGTACACGAACGGCCCGACCCAATGGCCGTCCTCGTGCCCGTCGGGGATCTCGTCGTCGTCCAGTTCCTCGCGGTCGACGAGCACGTTCACGCCCTCGTCCTTCGCGAGCTGGTTGTACTTCGAGACCTTCTCTTTGTGTTCCGGTTCGATGAGCGGCCCCATGAACGTATTCTCGTCGAGCGGGTCGCCGACGGCGACGGACCTCGCGTTGTCGACGAACCGCTCTTTGAACTCGTCGTACACGTCCTCATGGACGATCAGCCGCTCGGAGGAGACGCAGCGCTGGCCGGTCGTCTTGAAGCTCGACATCACGGCCGAGTGGACCGCCACGTCGAGGTCGGCGTTCTCCGTGATCACGATGCCGTTCTTTCCGCCCATCTCGCAGGCCGCGAGCTTGCCCGGCTCCCCGCCGACCTTGCCGGCGATCTCGTGACCGACCTCCGCCGAGCCCGTGAACAGCACCGTGTCGACGCGGTCGTCCTCGACGATCGCGTTGCCGGCGTCGCCGTACCCCTGCACGAGGTTGAACACGCCGTCGGGGACGCCCGCGTCCTCGAACATCTCCGCGAGGATCTGCGCGCACCACGGCGTCTGCTCGGCGGGCTTGAACACGACCGTGTTGCCCTCGACGAGCGCGACGGCCATGTGCCAGAACGGGATGGCGACGGGGAAGTTCCACGGCGTGATACACCCCACCACGCCCCGGGGTTTCCGCCGCATGTAGGCGTCCTTGCTCGGGATCTCCGAGGGGACCACGTCGCCCTTGGGGTGGCGGGCGTCGCCGGCGGCCCACTCGACCATGTGCCACGCCTCGGTCACGTCGGCTTTCCCCTCGGAGATCTCCTTGCCGCACTCCATCGTCACGATCTCGCCGAGCTCCTCGTGGCGCTCCTTGAGCTCGTGGTAGATGTCCCAGAGGTACTCCGCGCGGTCGATGTGAGAGAGTTCCTTCCACTCCTCGAACGCCTCGTCGGCGGCCGCGACCGCGCGCTCGACGTCGGCCTCGGTGCCGCGGCGGAACTCGCCGAGCTCCTCGCCGTTGGCGGGGTTCTCGCTGGCGAACGTCTCGTCGCCCGTGCCGTCGGTCCACTCGCCGTCGATGTAGTGCTGGTAGACGCCCTCGTCTCGACTCATGGGCAAATCTTGCGCCACCGGCGTGATATAGGTGCGGGAAAGCCGGCGGTCGCCCGCGACGATCGCGTCTCCTGCCCCGTATCTCGCGATACCACGTCCGCCGGCGCTGTCGCCGCGGCGGATTTCCGTCGGTCGGCGACCGCCGTAAGAGTCTTTCGTCGCCGCGGCCTCGACGCGACCATGCCCGGCACCGACGCGGAACCCGAGTCGCTCACCATGGATCTGCCGGAGTCGGTCGACGAACCGGCGCTCCGGCGCGTGAAGACCGTCGCGCGCGTGATGGACGAGGCCGTCCGGATCCCGGGAACGAACACGTGGGTCGGTCTCGACCCCGTGTTGGGGGTCGTTCCTGGCGCGGGCGACGCGGTCGCCGCCGGCGTCTCGCTGTACGTCGTCGCGGAGGCCGCGTACCTCGGCGTCCCGCTGACCACGGTCGTCCGCATGCTCGCGAACGTCGCCGCCGACGCGGCGCTCGGGTCGGTCCCCGTGGTCGGCCCGCTGTTCGACGCGGTGATCAAGGCGAACACGTGGAACGTCTCCTACCTGGAGGAGTTCGTCGCGAACGAGTCGACCGACCGGTCGGGCGACTCCGGCCGGGAGGACGACCGCGACCCCGTCACGATCGAAGTCACCGAGGGGTAGCGGTCGCGGTCACGGTCACCCGTCGACCGCACGCTGCTGGAGCCTCGTTGCACCCGTCCTCGCTGCACCCGTCCTCGCCGCACCCGTCCTACCTACACCCGGCCGCCCTGCTCGCCCGCGCTCTACGGCTCACGACGGTCGACGTTCGCGTCCGCGGTCCCGCCCCGTTCGACCGCCCGTTTCTCGATCTCCCCCTTCAGCGTCGGCGCGTCGAAGTCGTGGTCCGGGCGGATGGCGACGAAGTCGAGGTACTCGCGCGCGGCCAGCACGTCCTCGGGCGGGTACGCCGACAGCGCCGCCGCCACCGCGTCGCCCGCGCCGATCAGCGGCTCCAGCGCCGCGAGCCCGCACGCCAGGTCGTACTCGCGGGCGTCGAGCGCGCCCGGCTCGCGGACGCTCGTCGCGTCGATGAAGTAGAGCTCGTCCTCGAGGATCAGGACGTTCTCGGCCCGGAGGTCGCCGTGGGCGAGTCCGTGGTCGTGAAGGCGAGCGAGCGCGCGAAACAGCTCGGACGCGAGGCCGCGCTCGGTCCCCGGGTCGAGTTCGTCGAGCGGACGGAACGCCGGGAGGTACTCCACGACCAGCACGCCGAGGCCGTCGATCGACAGCGCCTCCACCGGCTCGGGGGCGTTGACGCCGATGGCGCGCATCTCCCGGGTCGCCTCCAGTTCGTGGCGGGCCATCTCCGCGGGCGTCCCGAAGTGCTCGAAGAACCCCTCGGTGCCCGAGGAGAACGCCCCGACGTTGCGGCCGGCGGTGAACAGCGCGTGCACGACCGAGTTCTGTCGGCTCACCACCTTCACGAAGTAGTCGTCGCCGCCGGCGTGCAGGATGAACGGCGTCGACAGCCAGTTGTCGGCGTCGAGGAACTCCACGCGCGCGCTCCCGTCGCCGTAGCGGCCGGCGAGGTCGCGCGCGACCGTCTCCAGGCGATCCCACTCGACGGTGCCGCGGAGGAGACGCTGGAGGTCCATGCCGTGATGCGTAGGCGAGCGACGCTGATAAATCGTTGTGAGCGAACGCCGCCTGGCGGGACCCGGGCGCGGATATTGCACCAACCGCAAGCCATCGAAACAGGTATTCCGGACGCCGCCCGTGCATCGGACATGAACTTCGATCTGCCCGCGGAACACCGGATGATCCGCGACCAAGTCCGCGAGTTCTGCGAGGAGGAGATCGCCCCCATCGCCCAGGAGATCGAGGACGAACACCGCTTCCCGGCGGAGATATTCGATCAGCTCGGGGGGCTCGACGTGATGGGCGTCCCGATCACAGAGGAGTACGGGGGCCTCGGCGGCGACACCCTCATGTACTCGGTCGTCGCCGAGGAACTCGGCCGCGTCTCCGGCGGTATCGGACTCTCGTACGTGGCACACACCTCGCTCGGCTCGAAGCCGATCGAGCTGTTCGGCACCGACGAACAGAAGGAGGAGTGGCTTCGCCCGCTCGCGACGGGTGAGGGGATCGGCGCGTGGGCGCTCACCGAACCCGACTCGGGGTCGGACGCCTCCGACATGGACACGACGGCCGAGAAGGACGGCGACGAGTGGATGCTGAACGGCACGAAGCAGTTCATCACGAACGCCAGCGTCGCCAACTCTGTGCTCGTGAAGGCCGTCACCGACCCCGAGGCGGGTTACGACGGCATCTCGACGTTCATCGTCGACCCCGACGACGACGGCTTCGAGGTGACGACCGTCTGGGACAAGATGGGCCTGAACTGCTCGCCGACCTGCGAGATCCAGTTGAGCGACGTGCGGATCCCCGAGGACCGCCTGCTCGGCGAGGAGGGCGAGGGGTGGACGCAGACGATGAAGACGCTGGACGGCGGCCGGATATCCATCGCCGCGCTGTCGACGGGGCTCGCGCAGGGGGCCTACGAGGCGGCCGAGGAGTACGCCGGCGAGCGCGAGCAGTTCGGCCAGCCCATCTCGAAGTTCGACGCCGTCCGCGACATGGTCGTCGACATGCACCGCAAGACCGAGCGCGCGCGTCTGCTCACTCACAAGGCCGCGACGATGTACGACGACGGCGAGGACGTGACGCGCGCGTCGGCGCTCGCCAAACTCGACGCCAGCGAGGCGGCCCGCGAGGTCGCCGAGGACTCGGTACAGGTCCACGGCGGCTACGGTTACACCACCGACTTCCCGCCCCAGCGGTTCTACCGCGACGCGAAGCTGATGGAGATCGGAGAGGGAACCAGCGAGATCCAACACCTCATCATCGGTCGCGAACTCGGCCTCTAGCTCGCCCGACCCGGCGGAGCGAGACGGGCCGGATCGAGCGGTTGATCCTCGTGAGGGCGGTTCGAAAATCGGGGCTGATAATTTCATCAGCGTCTTTTTGCGTGGTACTGCAGCAGCATACGAGGACGACCGGTAATGGATCACATATCCGACATCGTGGTCGGGGTCACCTTCGCCGCGGCGCTGGCGTCCACAGCGACGGGAACGGTCGCGTATCTTCGGACTCGCGAACGCGCGGACCACGCCGGGACGGCGTTCGTCGCCGTCATGTACGGGGCGGCGCTGTGGGCCGCGCTGCTTGGGGCTCAGCTGCTCGCCGGGACGACACCGCTCGGGCGGGCGCTGTTTCGACTCAAGTGGGCCGCGGGAGCGCCCGTCGTGACGACCGCCCTGCTGTTCGCGCTGTACTACACGGGCCGCGGTGGGTGGGTGACCCGCCGACGGGCGGCCCTGCTGGCGGTCGAGCCCGCGGCGGCGGCGGCCCTGTTCGTGCTCGACCCTGGCGGGGTGATGTTCTCGTCCGTCGCCGAGCGGACGGTCTACGGCATGGCGATGCTCGTCGAGTCGCCGGGGGTCGGCTTCCTGGTCCACTTCGGGTACTGCCTGCTGATCGGCACAGCTTTCGTGATGCTGTTGGCGGAGGCGGCGTTCACCTCGTCGGGACCGTACCGACTGCAAGCGATGACGCTCGCGGCGGGGGCGACGATCCCGCTGTCGACCGAACTCGCGTTCATCCTCGACCCCCCGGGCGTGCCGCCGTTCGACATGACGCCGATAGCCTTCGGGGCGGTCGCCGTGCTCCAGTTGATCGCGATGTATCGATTCGCCCTCTTCGACGTGGCACCCGTCGCCCACGAGACGGTGTTCGGCGGCCTCGACGACGCCATCGTCGTCGTCGACGAGTCCGATCGGGTGCTCGAGACGAACCCGGCCGCGCGCGAGGCGTTCGACCTCGCGGGCGACGGCGTCGGTCGCGACGCGCGAGCGGTGCTCCCCGACGATCCCGGCACCGAAGATCTCCTCGACGGCGACGACGCGGAGGTGACGCTCGACGACGGCGACGGCGAACTCGTCGTCGCCGGCGACCGCGACCCGACCTACTTCGAGGCGACGTGTGAACCGCTGGGCCGCGAGGGCGTCAGGCTCCTCGTCTTTCGCGACGTGACCGAGCGCACGCGCGTCGAGCGCCGCTACCGGGCGTACGTCGAGCACGCCGACGACATCGTCGCCGTCGCGGACGCCGACGGCGTGTTACACTACGTGAGCCCGGCGGTGGAGGGGGTCCTCGGCTACGACGCCGACGACATCGAGGGGGAGGTCCTCACCGAGTACATCCACCCCGACGACCGCCGGAGCGTCGCCGAGCCGTTCGTCGCCAGCCTGGAGAACCCCGGCGGGACCGTCCGGATGACGTTCCGCGTCCGGCACGCGAACGGCGGCTGGCGGACGCTCGACGGGGTCGCCGTCAACCGGTTTCACGACCCTCACGTCGGCGGCTACCTCATGACGCTGCGCGACGAGACGCGCCGCGACAGGTACGAACAGCGGCTCCGGGTGCTCACTAGGGTGCTTCGACACGACCTGCGCAACGAACTGAACGTCGTGCTCGGCTACGCAGACGTGATCGGCGCGGAGGCCGACGACCGGACCGGCGAGCACGTCGAGAGCATCCGCCGGGCGGCCGAGCGGCTGGCGTCGCTGGGCGAACGCGTCCGCGGCGTCGACCAGACGCTCAGAAGCGCCGACCACGGCGGCCGACCCGTTTCCGTGACCGCCGTCGTCGAGCGCGTCGCCGAGCGCGCCCGCGACCGGTTTCCAGACGCCGAGGTGCGCGTCGACGGCGACGACGGCGACGACGGCGACGCGATCGCGTACGCCGACGAACTGCTCGCCACGGCCGCCTGGAACGCCGTCGAGAACGCCGTCCGTCACCACGACGGCGACCGACCGCGGGTGCTGTTGTCGACCCGTCGCGACGGCGACGCCGTCGAGCTCCGGATCGCCGACAACGGATCCGGCATCCCCGACGAGGACCGCGAGGCGGTCGAGTCGGGCCACGAGACGCAGCTGCAACACGCCAGCGGGATCGGGCTGTGGCTCGTCCGGTGGATCGTCGACGGCGTCGACGGGGAGCTGGCGTTCGCCATCGACGACCCCGACCCCGACCCGTTCGACGACACCGGGACGGTCGTCGTGCTTCGGTTCCGAGCGGTCGAAGACGGCCGCGAGCCGGACCCGGCCGCCGAGCAGATCGACCCGTGGGGCGTGGCGAGCGCCGGGGCGGGACACGCCGATGGCGGCGACGACGGGTGGCACCCCCCGACAGAGAGCCAACGGGACGGCCCGACCGGCGACGTGCGTGAGGCCCCGATGCGGAACGGTGAGCCGACCGGCACACGCGACGACTGACGCGCTCGGGGGCGTCCCCCCGGTCGTCCGTCCACCTACTCCGATTTCTCGGCGACGAACACCAGCGGCTCCCAGTCCCCGCGCTCCTCGGGGACCAGGTCGGCCGCGTCGGTGAACGCCCGGTCGTGGGTCGCCCGCGCGGCCGCCAGCACGGCCGCGGAGGCGTCGAGCCTCGCGGCGAACTCCCGCCACACGCGGGGCGGCACGAGGAGGTGATAGACGCGCCCCTCGCGCCTGACGAGCGGGTCGTAGTCGAAGGCTCGTCGGTACTCGAAGACGAGGTCGGCGACCCCCGGGTACGCCCGCACGTCCGACTGCATCCGCGCGAGCGCCTCGCGGAGCGCCGCCGGGTCGACGCCGGCGTCCGCGGCCGCCTCGTCGACGTATCCCTCCAGGGGTCCCAGCCCGTCCATGTCCCGGGATGGCCCCGGGGCGGCATGAGCGTTCGGTCGCAGGGAGCCGACCCCGCCGACGGCTCCGGCGACCGGTCCGAGGGCGGGTCGGAGGGTCGAAGTACCGGCCGGCCGGATCGCGGGTATGCAGCACGGAACGGTCGTCGGGTCCGCGGGCTCGGTCGCACGGGAGGGGCCGGGAGCGTGAGCCGACTCGTGGTCGGCGAGTGTATCGTCGACCTCCACCCTGCGGGTGGCGAGCGAGGGGACGACGAGCACGCCTATCTCCGCCGCCCGGGCGGCGCGCCCGCGAACGTCGCGGTCGGACTCGCGCGCCTCGGGGAGCCGCCGGCGCTGTGGACCCGCCTGGGCGACGACGCGCTCGGCGACTTTCTCGCGGCGACGCTCCGGGAGGCGGGGATCCCGGAGACGCACGTCGAGCGCGACCCGGACGCCCCGACGGGGCTGTCGCTCGTCTCGCTGGACGCCGACGGCGACCGCTCGTTCTCGCTGTACCTCGACGGCACCGCGAGCACGCGGCTGGAGCCGGGGCGAGTCGACGACGCGGCGCTTGCGTCGCTCGACTGGCTCCACGTCGGCGGGGTCGAACTCGCCCACGAGTCGTCGCGCTCGGCGGTGTTCGACCTGCTCGATCGCGCCCCCAGCGAGGTCACCGTCTCGTTCGACCCGAACGCCCGGCCGTCGCTGTGGACGACGTTCGACTACGCGGAGACGCTCTCGCGGGCGCTCGAGCGCGTCGACGTGTTCGTCGCCAGCGTCGAGGACCTGCGCCCCGCCGGCTACGAGGGCGCGCCGCCCGCGCTCGCCGACCGGATCGTCGCCGGCGACGACGGCCCGCACACGGCGCTCCTCACCCGCGGCGCGGACGGCGCGTGCGCCCGGTCGAGCGCCGACGCGCCGTGGGGGGCCGGGCGAGCCGACCACGCGGGCTTCGAGGCGTCCGTCGTCGACACCACGGGAGCCGGAGACGCCTTCACGGCCGGCGCGATCGCGGCGCTGGACGGGGGGGCCGACCTCCCGGCGGCGCTTCGCTTCGGAAACGCGGTCGGCGCGCGGGCGACGACCGCGCGAGGCGCGATGGCCGCGCTCCCGACCCGCGCGGAGGTCGAGGCGTTCCTCGACGACCGATAGCGACCCCGGCGTCGCGCCCCCGGCTCACCTGCCGGCGAGCACGACCGCCGTTCCGGCGAACACGAGCGCCGCACCGACCCCGAACGTCGGAAGGTAGCCCGCGGCTCCGGCGACGACGCCCCCGAGCGCCGAGCCGACGGCGGTCGCGAGTCCCGCGACGGCCGCCTGTATGCCGAGTGCGGCACCGCGGGTCGCGTCGTCGGACAGTCGGGCGACGATACCCGCGGTCGTGACGGCGATGAACGCCCACGTCGCGCCGACGAGGCCGAACGCGAGCGCGTACCCCGCGAGCGCCGAGGGGGCGGCCGCGGGGAGGATCACGCCCACGAGGGCGACGCCGGGGAACAACGCGCCCCGGACCGCGAGCGCGGCCGCCTGCACGGTCCGCGGAGCGTACCGCCCGGCGAGACGACCCGCCGGGGTGTAACAGACCGCCGAGCCGAGGTTGCCCGCGAGGTACACCGCGAACACCGCGCCGTCGTCGACGCGCTCGGCGAGGAACGCCGGAACCGGACCCCAGAAGACGGCGAAGCCCAGCGAGAACACGATCACCGCGAGGAGGTACCGCCGCAACGACGGGGACAGACGGGCCGGCGACGCGGCCGAACGGGCGGACGAGGCTGAACGAGCCGGCGTCGACCCCGGGCGGGACCGCCCGCTGTCGCCCGTTCCACGCCCCCGCCACGCCGTCCGCAGGCCCCAGTACACCCGCGTCGGGCCGTAGGCGCTCGCGCGGAGGTACCGGCCGGCCCCCCAGTTCGACCGCGAGAGCCGCGCGTACACCCGGCGGAAGCGCTCGGCGGAGACGGTCGAGGGCTCGGGATACCAGACGCGTGCGAGCGCCGTCGCGACGGCGGCGACGGCCGCCAGCAGGAGGAACAACAGGCGCTGACCGACGAGCGGGGCGATCCCGATCCGGGGCGCGAGAAGCGTCCACGCGGTGCCGACGAGGAGGCCGGCGACCCAGCCGTACCCCTGCCAGGCGTTCAGGGTCGCGATGCGGCCGTCCCACTCGTCGACGGGCGCGCCCTCGACGACGATCAGGTTCAGGACGGGGACGGCCGCGGAGACGACGAACCACAACGCGGCGTTGAGCGCGAGCACGGTGACGGGAGTCCTCGCCAGCGGAACCAGCGCGAGCACGCCGGCGGTCGACCCGAGCGCGACGAGCACGAACGGTCGCCGACGGCCCGTCCGGGCGGCGAGGGCGGCCCACGCGACGGCACCGGGGACACCGACCAGCGCTGCGGTGGCCGCGATCAGCCCGACGAACGCGAGGCTCGCGTCCAGCGCGATGGCGTACAGCGGCACCAGCACGGACGCGCCGCCGACGGCGGCGTACCCCGCTCCCCACGCGAGGAGCCACCGGCGATTCGGGTCCACGGCCGGCGGTGTCGCCGGCGGGTGATATCCGTTGTGCTCTCGTCACCTCTCCCTCCCGTCGTCCCGCCCCCTCGCCTCCCCCTCCCGCCGTGGCTTCGGGTCCGGTCCGGTCCGGTCCAATCCGGTCCGGTCCGATCGCAGCTCCGACGCGTTCTTCTCGTCGGCGACCACACCGACTGCCGTGACCGACGCAGTCGCCACCGACGACCCCCACGCCCGCCGCCTGCGCGCCGTCCGCGACCGCCTCGGCGACGCCGGCGACACGACCGACGACATCGACGAGGTCCCCCCCGACGCGGCCGCCGCCGACGCGCTGGTGCTGTTCCCGAGCACGAACCTCCGGTACCTCACCGGCTACACCGAAGAGCCCGGCGAGCGCCACTTCCTGCTGTTCGTGACCGCCGACGCCGACCCGGTGTTCCTGGTCCCCGAACTGTCCGGCGAGCAGGTGCGCGCCGAGTCCGTCGTCGACGACGTGCGGACGTGGGCCGACGACGAGGACCCCGTCGCGGCCGTCGAGTCCGTCCTCGCGGAGTTGGGTCTGGCGGGCGACGACCGCGACGACCGCGACGCCGATGACGCTCCCCCGCACGTCCTCGTCGACGACGCGATGCACGCGCGCTTCACCCAGGACCTCCGGCGGGCTCTCCCGAGCGCGACGTGGGGCCTCGCGAGCGAGGTGCTCGCGGACTTGCGGGTGGTCAAGGACGACGCGGAGATCGCCGCCCTCAGACGGGCGGGCGAGGCCGCAGACGCCGTGGTCCGCGAGCTCCGTCGCGACGGCGACGACCTCGTCGGGACGACCGAGGCGGAGCTCGCGACCCACATCGAGGAGCGCCTCGTCGCCAACGGCGGCACCGGCGTCTCCTTCGAGACCATCGTCGGCTCGGGGCCCAACGGCGCGATGCCCCACCACACCCACGGCGACCGCACCGTCGAGGCGGGCGACCCGGTCGTCCTCGACTTCGGCACGCGCGTCGACGGCTACCCCTCCGACCAGACGCGGACGCTCGTGTTCGGCGACGACTCGCCCCCGGAGGGCTTTCGCGAGGTCCACCGCGTCGTCCGCGAGGCCCAGGACGCGGCAGTGGAGGCGGTCGAGCCCGGTGTCACGACCGGCGCGGTCGACGCCGCCGCCCGCGAGGTCATCGAGGAGGCCGGCTACGGCGAGGCGTTCATCCACCGCACGGGCCACGGCGTCGGCCTCGACGTGCACGAGGAGCCGTACGTCGTCGCCGACGGCGAGCGCGAACTGGAGCCGGGGATGGTGTTCAGCGTCGAACCCGGGATCTACCTGTCGGGGGAGTTCGGCGTTCGGATCGAGGACCTCGTCGTCGTCACCGACGACGGCTGCGTCCGGCTCAACCGCACCGACCGCGACTGGCGGACCGACTGACCGGCCGCGTTCCCGGCACGTGTAGCGGTGGTGATGTATCCGTCTCCGCTTTCGGTTCGGATACGGAAGCGTAGTCTGAGAGTTTTGGTTCGCCGAAAACGTCAGCCACGTGAGAGTTATCCGCGCGGGACGAGTAGGATCGAGCATGGCGGATCCGAACGCGTACGTCTTCGTGTTCGTCGCGGGGTCGATCACCGCGCTCGCGACGGGGCTGGGCGCGATCCCGTTTTTCCTCGTCGACGACATCAGCGACCGCTGGAACGTCGTTCTGTGGGGGCTCGCGTCGGGGATCATGCTCGGCGCGTCGCTGTTCGGACTGGTGAGCGAGGGGCTGGCCTACGGCGGTCCCCTGGATCTGGGTGTCGGCGCGCTCGCGGGCGTGCTGCTGGTGGTCGTCGCCCACGAGGTGATCGAAGACGTGGAGGTGCACCCCCGGAAGTACGAGGAGGCGGACTTCAAGAAGCTCCTGCTCATTCTCGGCGTGCTCACCGTCCACAGCTTTCCGGAGGGGGTCGCCGTCGGCGTCTCCTTCGCGGAGTTGGGCTTCGACGCGTCCGGCGGGCCGGTGGTGTTCGGAACGGCGGTGCCGCTGCTGGCGGTGTTCATGACCGTCGCCATCTCGATCCACAACGTCCCCGAGGGCGTGGCGGTGTCGATCCCGCTGCGCTCGATGGACGTGTCGCCCCCGCGGATGGTCTGGTGGGCGGTGTTCTCCAGCCTCCCGCAGCCGATCGGGGCCGTGATCGCGTTCTACTTCGTCACGCTCGCCGAGCGCTTCCTCCCGGTCGGCTTCGGCTTCGCCGCCGGCGCGATGGTGTACCTCGTGCTCACGGAGTTCATCCCGGAGGCCCTGGAACTGGGCGAGGGGCTGGCGGGCGGCGGCAGGCGCGAACTGGTCGCGGGCGTCCTCGTCGGGGTCGGCGCGATGGTGCCGCTGCTGTCGGTCACTTCGGTATAGCGGTCGAGGGTGTATCGGAGGGCGGAGGAGTCGGTAGTATCGGTACGGCCGCCGTCGCCGACGCGGTCGCTGTCGCTGTCGTCGAACTGGCGGCTCCGCGAGAAGCGGGTCAGCGCGGGAACGCGGTCGTCGACGTCCGGGTCGGGCCGGGTCGAGTCGAGTCGCGACGTTAGTGCGAGTGGCCCATGGCGTCCGAGAGGCTCCGTCCGAAGCGCTCCTCGAACAGCCGCTCGGCCGTCTCGTTGATGTCGAGCACGTCCTGGGGCGGCTCGCCCTCGCTGTGGTGGGCGATAGCGTGCGCCTGCTGGGCGAACGCCTGCAGGATCACGTCGCTGACGACCTGGCTGGGATCCTCGCCCTGT
Source organism: Halobaculum sp. CBA1158 (assembly GCF_021431925.1). Taxonomy (NCBI): domain Archaea; kingdom Methanobacteriati; phylum Methanobacteriota; class Halobacteria; order Halobacteriales; family Haloferacaceae; genus Halobaculum; species Halobaculum sp. CBA1158. The sequence continues at coordinate 2,333,960 of NZ_CP090371.1, forward strand.
TCGGCGAGCATGTCGACGAGCCCCTCGGGGAGGTCGACCTCGTCGCTGTCGCCGTCGGGTCCGGTGACTGTGTAGGTTTCAGTTTCGGCCATGCCCCGACGGTGGCGTGGCGGACGTAAAGGTCCGTGGGTCTGGGTACATCGCGGGCTCAGGTGTCGGTCTCGACGGATCGGATCAGTCGTCGGCGGCGGCCGTCTCGCCGGCGGTCGCCTCCGCCCGCTTCAGGTCCTCCAGGTAGTCGTCGGCGTCGATCGCCGCCTTGCAGCCCATCCCGGCGGCGGTGACGGCCTGCTGGTAGTGGTAATCGACCACGTCGCCCGCGCCGAACAGGCCGTCGACGGCCGTCTCGGTCTGGCCCCCGCCGTGGCCGCCCGTCGTCCGGACGTATCCCTCGTCGTCGAGGTCGACGCCCGTGTCCTCGAGGTAGTCGGTGTTGGGCGTGTGGCCGATGGCGTAGAACGCCGCGCCGACCTCGAACTCCCACTGCTCGGTCTCGGGGTCGTCGAGCTTCTCGGTCGGGTGGCCCTCGGGGTGGCGCACCAGCGTCGCCGACTCGACGCCGTCTTCGGGGGTGCCGTGGAGCTCGGTGACCTCGGTGTTTCGCATGATCTCGATGTTCCCCTCGTCGACGTGCTCCATCACGCGGTCGATCCAGTAGTCCTCGGCGCGGAACTCCTCGCGTCTGTGGACGATGTACACCGTGTCGGCGAACTTCGTGAGGAAGCTGGCCTCCTCCATGGCGGCGTCGCCGCCGCCGACGACGAGCATGTCCTCGCCGCGGAAGAACGCGCCGTCGCAGGTCGCACACGTCGAGAGGCCGTAGCCCATCAGCTCGTCCTCCCCGGGGATTCCCAGGGTGCGGGCCGACGCGCCCGAGGCCGCGATGACGGCGTCTGCGGTGTACACGTCGCCGTTGGTGAGTTCGACACGGAACGGCCGCGCGGAGTCGTCCACGCGCTCGACGACGCCGTTTTGCACCTCCGCGCCGAAGCGCTTCGCCTGCGCTTTGGCGTCGTTGATGAACTCCGCGCCGCCGATCCCCTCGGGGAAGCCGGGGAAGTTCTCGACCTCCGAGGTGAGCGTGAGTTGGCCCCCGGGTTCGTCGCCCTCGAAGACGAGGGGGTCGTTGTTCGAGCGCGCGGCGTAGATAGCGGCCGTGAGGCCCGCTGATCCGGTCCCGGCGATTATCAGCGGACGGTGTTCGACGATATCGGCTGAGTCGGTCATTACCGCTCGGTAGGCCGCTGTCCGGTTTGTACGTTGTGCTGTCGTGTCCGCCCGGCGGCCGCCCGAGAGGCGACACGCTCAGGGGCCGGGCGCGTGCATCGACGCGCATGACCGCCGATCTCGAGGAGAAGACGACCCGGTACGGGGAGATGCTCGCGGACGCGCTCGCGGCGGCGGAGGTGTGCGTTCCCGAGGGGACGCCCCTGCACGAGATGGCCCTCGAATGCGAGGAGATGGCCGTCTCGTACCTGGAGGACGGGCGGCACTTCCGCGCGAACGACGACCCGGTGAACGCGCTGGCGTCGTACTCGTACGGCTACGGGTGGCTCGACTGCGGCGTCCGCCTGGGGTTGTTCTCGGTCCCCGACGACACGGAGCTGTTCACCACGGAGTGAGTCGATAGTGGGAACGGGCAGCCCGTTTTTTCAGGATCGCCGATCGACGGTCGCGTATGGACGGGTACGAACTCTCGGAGATCGTGGTCGCGACCGACGGCAGCGATCCCGCGGAGGCGGCCGTCGGAGAGGCGATCGCGCTGGCGGCGGCGGTCGGCGCGCGAGTGCACCCGTGTGCGGTCGTCGACCCGTACCTGACGGGCCAGCGGGTGACCGACGTGGCGAAACTGCGGTCGGACGCGAGCGAGCGCGTCGAGGCCGCCGCCGAGCGCGCCCGCGAGGCCGGCGTCGACGCCGACCCCGTCGTCCGCGAGGGGACGCCCCACGAGGAGATCGGCGCGCACGTCGAGTCGGTGGGCGCGGACCTGCTCGTCGTCGGGACGCACGGCCGCCGCGGCGCGCGGCGGGTGCTGCTCGGCAGCGTCGCCGAGAAGGTGATCCGTACCGCGACGGTGCCGGTGCTCGCGGTCCACGGCGGCGACGAGCGCCCGACGTGGGGGGACGGGAGCCGCCTGCTCGTCGCGACCGACGGCAGCACCGCGGCCGTCCCGGCCGAGCGCGTCGGCGTCGGTCTCGCGGCCGCGCTGAACGCCGACATCACGGCCGTCAGCGCCTTGGACGAGGCGGAGGCGCTCGCTGGGGCCTGCGGAGGTGCGCTCAGCACGGAGGTCGTCGAGTCGGTCCGGTCGGCGCTGGCGGAGCGGGCCGAGCGGGCGGTCGACCGCGTCCGCGACCGCGCCGAGGCCGCCGGCGTCGACGCCGAGGGCGAGGTGATCGGCGGCGAGCCGATCGGCGCGATCCGCGACCACGCCGCCGACGTCGACGCCGACCTCGTCGTCGTCGGCACCCACGGGCGAACCGGCGTCCGGCGAGTCCTCCTGGGGAGCGTCGCCGAGGGGATCGTCAGGTCGGCGGACCGGCCGGTGCTCGTCGTCCCGTCGGCGATGGACGAGGACGCCGACGAGAACGTCGACGGGAACTGAGAGGATCGGACGCGCCGGCGACGGCGTCGCCGTCGGCGACCCCGCTACTCAAGTCGGACCTCGGAGCCGTCCGGGCCGTCCTCGACGGCGAGTCCGAGCGCCTCCAGGTTGTCGCGGAGGCGGTCGGCGCGCTCGTAGTTTCCGGCCTCGCGCTCGGCCTTGCGCACGTCGAGCACGAGGTCCGCGAGGTCGCCGACCAACTCGGCGTCGCCGTCGGCCTCGCGCCCGAGTTCGAGCCCGAACACGTCGCCGCCGAACTCCTCGAACGTCTCGACGGCGCGGCGAAGCCCGCGGTAGTCGTACCCTGGAGCGTTACCGGCGTCCCCGGTATCGCCGGTGTCGGCGAGATCGACGGCCTCGAGGTGGCGGTTCACCGCCGTTCCCAACTCGAGCAGCGCGCCGAACGCCTCCCGGACGTTCAGGTCGTCGTTCATCGCCGTCACGAACGCCTCGCGAGCGTCGTCGACGGCCGCGCGGAGGTCGTCGTCGGTCTCCTTCGCCCGGGCGTCGACGGAGTCGCAGGCGTCGACGGCCGTCTCGTAGGCCCGTTCGAGCCGGTCCCAGCGCTCCTCGGCCTCGGCCATCGCGTCCGCAGAGAAGGTCTGGTCGCCCCGGTACTGCGCGCCCAGATAGAAGGTGCGCAGGACGTTCACGCCGAACTCCTCGAGCGCGTCCGAGACCGTGAAGAAGTTGCCGAGGCTGGAGGACATCTTGTCCTCGGCCGTCTCCAGCAGTCCGTTGTGGAGCCAGTAGCGCGCGAACGTGTCGCCCGTGGCGGCCTCGCTCTGGGCGATCTCGTTCTCGTGGTGGGGGAACACCAGGTCGCGCCCGCCCATGTGCACGTCGAGGGTGTCGCCGAGGTGGGTGGTCGACATCGCCGAACACTCGATGTGCCAGCCCGGGCGACCCTCGCCCCACGGCGAGTCCCACGTCTGCCCCGTCGGAAGGTCGCTGTCGTGGTCGTGCTTGCGGTGCTCGCGGACCGCCTCTTCGCTCACGCCGTCGGCCTTCCACAGCGCGAAGTCGGCCGGGTGGCGCTTCTCGGCGAGCGCGTCCTCGTCCTCGTCGGCCTCCAGTTCCTCGGGGCGTTGGTTCGAGAGGTCGCCGTAGTCGTCGAAGCTGGTCACGTCGAAGTAGACGGAGCCGTTCGCCTCGTAGGCGTGTCCCGACTCGATCAGGCGTTCGACGATCCGAACGATCTCGGGGACGTGTTCGGAGACGCGGGGGTACACCTCCGCGCGCTCGAGGTTCAGCCCGCGCATGTCCGTGAGAACGGACTCTGTGTAATGGCGGGCCACGTCCGCCTCGGTGTCCCAGCCCTCGCGCTCGCCGACGCGGGCGGCGATCTTCTCGTTCACGTCGGTGACGTTCTCGACGTGGCGCACGTCGTAGCCGAGCCACGAGAGCCACCGGTGGAGGATGTCGGCGTGGAACCACAGCCGCGCGTGCCCGAGGTGCGCGTCGTCCGAGACCGTCAGCCCGCAGACGTACAACAGGACCTCGTCGTCACTCGCCGGCTCGAACGCCTCCCGTTCGCCCGTCAGGGTGTTGGTCACGGACAGACCCATATCGGGCGACGGTACGCGGGCCTCCGTGTTAAACGGTCGAAAACGTCCTCGGCCGATGTGGGGACGGACCGGCGCGTTCGGTCGACGCGGTCAGCCGACGACGGCCTCAACGACCCGGAGCGCGCTCGCGCCGTCGCGGCGGCCCACGACGACCGCGAGCCCCTCGGGCGTCGCGCCGGCCGCCTCGACGGCGACGCCGGCGGTTCGGAGCCGCCCGAGCACCCGTTCGAGGACGCCGGCGTCGACCGACCCGCGCGCCAGCACGGCGGTCGCGTCGCCCGCGTCGAGCGCGTACGCGACCCCGCCGACCCGGAGCACGGGGCCCGAGTGGTCGGTCGCGTCGGCGTCGAGGGTTTCACCGTCGAGGGTGCCCCCGTCGGAGGCGTCGTCGGCGACGGCGACGCGACCGACTCCGCGGTGCATCGTCACGCGCGCGCCCCCGTCTGCGGTCGGGTCACCGTCGGCGGTGACGGCGTCGCCGCGGGCGGCCCGCTCGTCCCGGAGGTCGTCCCCGAAGCGCCGCAGCGCCGTCGCGACCGCGTCGGCGTCGGCATCGAGGTCGAGCAGCGACGCCGCGGCGGCGTAGTTCACCACGCCGGCCCGAAGCGCGTCGAGCAGGAACGGGCGCTCGCGGACGGCCTCACGGGTCTCCTCGGCGACGGTCATGTCCGAGGGCGCGGCGGCCGCGGGCATAACGCCGACGGTTCGCGAGGCGGTCGCGGCCGGGTCGACCGTCAGGCTGGCGGCGCTTGGCGTCGCGTCCGGCCTGGCTGTCCCGCTTGGGGAGGTCAGCCGCGCTCGACGCCGAGCGCCTCGCGGCGACCGCTCGCGTCGCTGAAACGACCTTCAGTAAGCCGCCGGACAGAAACATCATTCAGAATATCATTTAGTGCGTCGGGGCCGATCGTTCACGTGCATGAGACGACCCGCACACGGGGGACACCACGCCCCCGAGACGGACGTACCGGTCGGTCCGACGGCGGCGCTGGCGGCGCTGGCGGCGCTCGCGCTCGCGACGTTCCTCGCCCACGCGGTCCCGCTCGTCGTCGCAGGAGCCGCGGGCGCGACGCTCGCGCTCGGCGGTCGACGGTTGCTGGCGACCGTTCGGACTCGGAGGACGCGTCGTCGCCGGGGACGGCTCTGTCTCCCCGGCACGCGCGCCTGCGTCGAGGTCTGAACCGAACCGGATGCAGTCCCCGCTGACGCCCTCTGATCCGAACCGGATGCAGTCCCCGCTGACGCCCTCCCGCCCTCGAACGGATCGGGAGGAACCGCCGGCCGCAACGGCCCTCCTCCGTCGAAGGCGATAAGGTCGCTCCGGCCCTCGATTCGATCATGAGCCAGGCGCTGGTTATCGTCGCCCACGGGTCGCATCTCAACCCCGGGTCGAGCGCGCCCACGTACGAGCACGCGGACACCATCCGCGCGGCCGGCGCGTTCGACGAGGTCCGAACCGGATTCTGGAAGGAGGAACCGAGTCTCCGGGAAGTGCTGCGCACCTGCGAGGCCGACGAGGTGTACGTCGTCCCGATGTTCATCTCGGAGGGGTACTTCACAGAGCAGGTGATCCCGCGAGAGCTCCGACTCGACGAGTGGGACGTGGCCGACTGGGACTCCGACGGGCTCTCTGCGGACGTTGCCACCTACACCGCCGAGGACACCGGCCAGACGGTCCACTACTGCGGGCCGGTCGGCACCCACGAGTCGATGACGGACGTGCTGGTGCGCCGTGCCGAGAGCGTCACCGGCGACCCCGACGTGGGCGAGGGGTTCGGCTTCGCCGTCGTCGGCCACGGCACAGAGCGCAACGAGAACTCCGCGAAGGCCATCGAGTACCACGCCGACCGCGTCCGCGACACGGACCGCTTCGACGAGGTCCAGGCGCTGTACATGGACGAGGAGCCGGAGGTCGACGACGTGACCGACTACTTCGAAAGCAAGGACGTGGTCGTCGTCCCGCTGTTCATCTCCGACGGCTTCCACACCCAGGAGGACATTCCCGAGGACATGGGCCTCACCGACGACTACCGGACGGGCTACGACGTGCCCGCCGCGGTCGACGGTCACCGGATCTGGTACGCCGGGGCGGTCGGCACGGAGTCGCTGATGGCCGACGTGGTGCTGGAGCGGGCGGCAGACGCCGGCGCGGACGTGGGCGCGGCCATCGAGTCCGTCCGCGAGACGACCCGCGTCGCCCCGGAGGCGGACGACTGAATGCTCGCGCGACAGTTCGACGCGCTCCTCGAGGCCGCCGAGAGCGACGGCGGCGTCGACTTCGACGGGCTACACGTCGCCCGCGGTGACGACGGCGGCTACACCTTCGCGACGCCCGAGCACGAGGCGACAGACCTCTCGGAGTCCGAACTTCACGCCCACGCCGACGGGAGCCCGCACGTCACCAACTGGTACTTCTGGGAGCGGGAGGTGCGGCGACACGGCTCCCCCCGTCGGGCGTTCCTCCGGCACGCGGAGGCGGCCGACGACCACGCGGTCCACGAGCGGTACGACGCGCTCGCGGACGGGATGGTCACCGAGTGGGGCCAACTCCGGATCGAGGCGACCGTCGTCGACGACGGCGACGGGGGCGAGGTCGCCGGCGACGATGCCCCACTCGACGGCTCCCGTCGCTACGACGTGCGCCACGTCGCCGACGCCGACCACCAGGTCGAGGAACTGGAGACGTACGACGACCCGCTGGAGGCCCGCGAACTGTCGAAACACGACGACGACGGGATGTACCGCCCGCTGAAGACCGGCGCGAACATGCCGACCGGGTGGGTGTTCACGGACCTCGATTGGCGCGACGCGGTCGAGACGGTCGAGTTGCTGTACCCCGCGACGGTCGCGAACTGGTACCGCGAGCGCGAGGGGACCCTCGACATCGACCACTGGACGGACACGACCGACCGCCAGACGGGCATCTACGGGGTCGTCTCCGAACTGCCGCGCGAGGCCGTCGAGTGGGTCGCCGAGGCCGCCTGCGACGACTCCCAGTGCGTGAAGCGCCGCGAGTGGGAGTACGACGCCGGCGACGAGTTGGCCGCCGACGGCGGCACGGGCGCGTTCCCGTGCCGGGAGCCGTGCTCGCTGGTGATCGCCGCCGCGCGCAGGTGGACGAAACTCGAGGAGGAGGAACCGCGGGAGTACACGTTCCACCTCACGCCCAGCGAGAAAGAACAGATCGAGGGGATCGTCGACGCCGTCGCCGACGGCCGCGTCGACGAGATCCGCGAGGCCGACGTGTACGAGGACGCCAACCGCTACCGGACGCGATACCTCCGCGCGAAGCTGTTCGACGACGACGGGAACCTCGGCGGCGTCGCGACCGAGCCGGAGACGCACGGTCACGACGACCACGACCACGACGACCACGACGGCGACGCTGACCACGACCACGACGGCGACGGCGACCACGACGACCATGACGACCACGACGGCGACGCTGACCACGACCACGACGGCGACGGCGACCACGACGACCATGACGACCACGACGGCGACGGCGACCACGACGACCACGACCACGACCACGACAGCGACAACGAGTAGCCGGGGATCAACCCCGTCGCCGACGGGTCACGTCGCGCGACCGGAGTCAGCGCCGGCGTCGGCGTCATCGGATCACGCGACGAGCAGGTACAGCGCCGCGGCGACGGCGATCACGACGGCTCCAGCACCCAGGAGGACGGCGACTCCGTCGAACGTCGCGACGACCACGGCCGCGAGCGCCAGCACGGCAACCACGAGCGCGCCGACCGCGACCGCGCCAGCGTCGACGCCGCCCTCCGCGACGAGAGGGGAGAGGACCGCTCTCCAGCCCGTCGGGGACCGAGCGTCGGCCCCGCCGTGGGGGTCCCGGGAGCCGCCCGCCGGCGGCGACGCGAACGACTCGTCGACCGGTACGTCGTCCTCCTCGGGCGGCTCGAGGCGTACCGCGACCTCCGCCGTCTCCGCGCCGTGGCCGGTGACGACCTCCAGCACGCCCTCGACGGGCTCGTCGACCGAGGCGACCGACGCCCGAACGGTTCGACTCGCCCCGGCGTCGACGTAGTGGTTCGACTCGGGCAGCGACGCCGCGGCCGCGAGCGGGCCGTCGAACCGGAGGTGGACGTGGACCGGCTCGCCCTCGTTACGGAGCTCGATCTCGAAGGACCCGTCGACGACGAGGGAGTCGGGCGCGATCGCCTGATTCAGTCGGTCGCGGTTCAGCGCGACCGCCAGGGTGATCGCCTGTGAGGACACACATCCGACTCTCCCAGCGACGCGATAAAAAGGTTCGTTGCGGCCGTACGGCGCTCGGGCGCACAGGAACGGCTACGGCGGTGCGAGCGCGGCGGTCGCGACCACGGCGGCGGGGTCGTCGGTGCTCGCGGCGGGGTCGTCGGTGACGGCGACCGCAACGACACGTCGCTGGCGACGGCCGGCGACCGGGAACTCCGTGCGACTACTCCCGCATGTCCGGCGGCAGGAGGTTCGGGATGCCGTCTTCGATGGGGAACGTCTCCCCGCAGTCGGTGCAGGTGAGCGTCCCCTCGAGGATCTCGCCGTCCTCGCCCTCCTCGCGCTCGGTCACCTCGAGGTCGAGGTCGTGCTTGTCGAGCGGACAGCAGACGATGTCCAACAGGGACTCTTTCATTGGCCGAATCGTGGCGCGGGCCGGTCAAAAGCGTGCGGGTTCGATGCGTCCGGCCGCCGATCGATCGGGACTGGGAACTTACTCCCAGGGGTTCGTCCGGACGACCGTCTGTTCGCGGTCGGGACCGACGCCGACCGCGTGGACGGGCGTGTCGAGTTGGTCCTCCAGGTACTCCAGGTAGTCGACGGCGGCAGCGGGGAGCGCGTCGAACCCCGCCTCGGCGACGGCGTCGGCGTCGAACTCGGGCCACGGCTCGAGCTCCCGAAGCACCGGGTCGCACTCGTCCCACCGCTCGGTCGTCGCCGGCAGCGACAGCCGCCGTTCGCCGTCGAGTTCGTAGGCGTGCCCGACGTTCAGTTCGTCGAGGCCGGCGAGCACGTCGAGGTGGTTGACGGCGATCCCGGTGTAGCCGTTGACGCGGGCGGCGTGCCGGAGCATCGGCACGTCGAGCCAGCCGATCCGCCGGGGTCGACCCGTGACCGTGCCGAACTCGCCGCCCTTCTCGCGGATGTCGCTCGCGAGCGACTCCTCGCGGTCGTCGCCGTCGAGTTCGGTCGGCATCGGCCCTTCGCCGACGCGCGAGAGGTACGCCTTCACGACGCCGACGACCTCGCCGCGACCGGTGACGGTCGGGCCGGTTCCGGAGCCGATGGCCGCTCCGCCGGCGGTCGGGTTCGAGGAGGTGACGTACGGGTAGCTCCCGTGGTCGATGTCGATGAGGGTGCCCTGCGCGCCCTCGAACATGACGTTCTCGCCCGCGGCGCGGCGCTCGTGGAGGAACTGCGAGCAGTTGACCGTCATCCCCTCCTCGCGGAGGCGTCGACCGAACTCGGCGTACTCCTCGTGGAGCGCGTCGACGTCGCACTCCTCGCCGGCCTCGAGGCCGTACACGTCCTCGATGACCGCTCGCGTGTACGGGACGACGTACTCGAGGCGGTCGCGCAGCACCTCGGGGTCGAGCAGGTCGCCGACGCGGATCCCGCGGCGACCGGCCTTGTCCTCGTAGGTCGGCCCGATCCCGCGGCCGGTGGTGCCGACCTCGAGGCCCGACTCGGAGTCGGCCTTCGCCTCCTCCTCGATCCCGTCGAGCCGCCGGTGGTACGGCATGATGACGTGGGCGCGCTGTGCGACGCGCACGTCGGGGTCGAGTCCGCGCTCGCGCAGCGTCCCGATCTCGTCGAACAGCGTCCGCGGGTTCACGACGCAGCCGTTGCCGAGGACTCCGATCTTCCCCCGGACCGCGCCCGAGGGGACGAGCGAGAGGGCGTACTCCTCGCCGCCCTCGACGACGGTGTGGCCGGCGTTGTCGCCGCCCTGATACCGCACGACGACGTCGGCGTCCCCGCCCCACAGGTCGACGAGGGCACCCTTACCCTCGTCTCCGAGCTGGGAACCGACGATGGTGACAGTCATACCGGACGCCAGTTCCGCGCCGCCCGGTAAACAGATTACGGTCCGGTCGCGAGAGGATCCCAAGAATGTGGATCGCTCTCGACACACCACAAACTCGATATCCGCGTCCGCGCATTGGTCGGGGCGGTTCCAGGCGTAAGCGTTAACCACCCCCACGCCGCACTATTGGATCCGATCGCCCGACGACGTGCCGACCGACCCTCCGGTCGGCGATGCGGAGGAGAACTTTTAAAAGGAGGACACACGAGTTAACACGTGCCATGATAGATAGACTGGAGAAGGAGGTCGACATGCTCGAGCGGCACCTCCAAGTCCTCCGAATGGTCATCGAGAGCGAGCCGATCGGCATCGTCAAGATGTCCAACGAGACGGGCTACCCCCATCACAAGGTCCGGTACTCGCTGCGCGTGCTCGAGGAAGAGAACCTCATCGAGCCGTCCAGCCAGGGTGCGATCACGACCGAGCGGACCGCGGAGTTCGTCGACGAACTCGACGAGAAGCTCGACGAGATCGTCGACAAGATCGGCGGCATGCGGATCGAGGACGCGCCCGAACTGGAGAGCTGATCGGCCCGACCACGTCTCCGATCGATCGACTGCGCGGCTTCGACGCGACGACACCTCCCGAACACGCGCTCGCCGGATTCGGCCCCACGGTGGATCGTCGTCGTGAGCGGCTGCGATGCCGGCGGCGGACCGAGTGATCGCGACCGCGAACGGACGACGGCGAAGCCGATCGACGGGAGGAAGGTAAACTGACACCGAGTGGGAGATACTCGTCGCGAGCGACGGCTACAGCTCCGGGACGTTCACGTGGAACTCGCCCTCGCGCGACTCGACGAGACACAGATGGAACCCCCGCTTGCGCGCGAGCCTCACGAAGCTCTTGCGCTTGCCCCGCGAGAGCAGTCCGCCGCCGGTCGCGTCGGCGGCCGCCTCCAGCGCTCCCGGTTCGAAGAAGGAGGCGGTGACGTAGAAGGCGGCCGCGAGGTGGTCGTCGGCCTCCGCGACCGCGCCGGCGTCCCCGACGAGGCCGTCGAGCATCGACTCGGTCGTCGCGTCGCGGCCCTCGGTCACGTCGGCGACGACGAGCGGGTCGCCCATGCGGTCGCGCAACACCACGTCGAAGGTGCGCTCGTCGGCGTCCGCGGCGGCGTCGCCCTCGATCGAGACGGTCCCGTTCAGCTCCGCGCGGTCGATCTCGGGGATCGCATCGAACAGGTCGCGCAGCCCCGACTCGTTGCCGGTGGTCTGGATCTCGTACAGCAGGTCGCGGACGACCCACTCGATGAAGCCGTACTCGATCGTGTCCGTCAGGAACTCGCGGTACGGGCGGCCGTCGACGGCGGCGTCCTCGCTCTCGAAGTCGGTGTGCAGTTCCAGTCGGAGGTTGTCGTTCACCTCGCTCCGGCGCGCGCCGCCGGCGTGGGCCGTCTCCAGGGTCGCCTCTCCCTTCGAGTCGTAGCGGATGAACAGGTTCGTGCCGTCGAGCGCGCGGTCGGCGGGCACGGGTCGCCCCGCCGCGTCGGCGTCGCCCTCGGCGGCTCCCTCCGCCGCCTCCGCGGCCGCGCGGGCCTCCTCGAGTTCCGCCTCGAGGTCGTCGACCCGGTCGGCCAGCCGGTCGTTCTCCTCCCGGAGTCGTCGGATCTCCTCCTCGGCGGCCTCCAGTTCCGCCCGCGTCTCGGTGACGGCCTCGGCGGCGCGGTCACGGTCCGCACGCGCCGACGCCAGCTCCTGGCGTACGGCCGCCAGCGACTCCTCGTCGGTCGGCGACTCCGCGGCGTCATCGGCCGTCGGCTCCGCCGACGGCGACGACGAGGTCGACGCCGAGTTCGCGTCCGCGTCCGCGTCGGCCGACGCGCGCTCGTCTTCCCGGTCGCCTCCGCGGTCGCTCCCGCGGTCGTCGCTCCGATCGGTGCGCGAGGAGCGGCTGTCGCGACGGTCGCGCTCGCGGGGCGCTCCCGGTTCCGTTCCCCTCTCCGCCTCCGGTCCGCTGTCGGCCGGGGCCGCGGTCCCGGCGTCCTCGGGGGCCAGCGACGGGATCGACCGCGTCTCGCGCCATTGCGCCTCCGCGGAGAAGGGGTCGCCGTTGGCGTCGGTTTCCTCAGGGGCGGCGGAAACGCCGTCCGCGCCGTCGCCGGCGCGGCCCGTCCCCACCTCTGACGCCGACGACGACGCGGCACCGACGCCCGAGTCGCCGGCGTCGTCGCCCGCGCGGTCTCCGGGGGTCGACGCGTCCTCGTCTGCGGCGCGTGGACCGCCGCGTTCGTCGGCGTCCTCCGGCGATTCGTCCGGGGGCGCGGCGGAGTCGGCGTCGGACGCCGATGTCGGCTCCGCGTCGGCGACGGTGCCGTCGACGGGATCGTCCTCCGCGTCGGCGACGGTGCCATCGACGGGATCGTCCTCCGCGACGGAGTCGGTCTCCGTCCTCGGGTCAGTCTCCGTCGTCGCTTCGGTCTCCGCCGGGGGAACGGAGTCGTCCCCGCCGCCGGAGCCGAAGGTGATACTGTCGTGTGAGGGACCGTCAGGCTCGCCCGCACCGCCGTCGTCGGACGCGCCGGTCCCGGCGGGACCGGCGTGTTCGTCGGGCGCATCGTCGGCCTCTCGACCAGCCGCGACGCCCGCCGCGCCGGCGGTCGACGAGGAGTCCCCGTCGGCGGCGGGACCCGGGTTCGGTTCGGGCTCCGGCTCCGGCAGCTCGACGACCTCGATATCGACGTCGACGACCTCGTAGATACCGACCTCGTCGTCGGCGGCCTCGAACGCCTCGTCGCCCGTCTTGATCTGCTTCTGTTCGCCGGTGCCGACGAACGCGCACGCCAGCCGACGGCCGCCGTAGTAGACCGCGTAGTAGTCGCCGGAGAGGACGTTCTCCGACAGCTCGACGTAGCCGGTGAAGCTCCCCGCGGAGAGCTTCGCGTCGGCCGCCGACAGCGCCGTGTCGTTCGTGTAGTAGCGCGCCTTCGTCTCGCCGCCGGTCTCCCGCATCGCGAACAGCAGCGGGAGCGACGGGTCGGGCGCGGCGTAGGCCGTGCCGTCGGCGTCCGCGAACGATTCGATCGAGCCGTCGAACACGCCGACGATCCGGCCGTTCAACACGAACAGCCACGCGCGCCCGTCGGTGACCGCGCCCGTGAACTCGCGCGATGCGAGCTCGCGGAGCCCGTCGATCCCCCCCGAGAGCGGCTCGGACTCCCACCCGGTCACCGTTTCGACTGTTTCGCCGTCCATCGGCGGTACATCGCTGCGTCCCACGCAAATACTTTCCGCCACGTCCGACGGTCGTCCGACGAGCGGCGCGTCGAGCGGCGGGAGGCCGCGACGGCGACCCGTCCGTCAGCCGACGAGCGCGTACACGAACAGGAACCCGAAGTACAACAGCACGAGCAGACCCAGCGAGAGGATCCGGAACCGACGGAGGTCGGCGGTCTCCTCCTCGCGGGCGGCCTCGAACGCCGCCCGCTCGTCGGCTGTGAGGTCGGCGTGGTCCACCCCGAGGTGGAGGTCCCGCTGCCGCCGACCGGCGAACGGCCGGCCGCACCGCGGGCAGGCGATCGCCTCGGCGTCCGGCGGCACGTCGTATCGGTCCGCGTCGCCGCCGCGGTCTCCGTCGCCGCCGCGATCTCCGTCGCGGTCGGCGGTGGCGACGCGGTTGTCATCGGAGTCACGGCCGGGGGTGCCGTCGCGGGTCATACGAACGGCGGCGCACCTCCGGGGCGGGAGACGATCCACAGGCTGATCATCGTGTACGCCACCATGGCGACGGTGACGCCGTACTGGCTCCGGACCGCCTGGAGTCGGTCGGGAAACAGCTCGTAGGCGGTCGCGTGGGCGACCCAGACGGCCAGCAGATGGCCGCCCAGCACGGCGGCGACGCCGACCCCGCCGACCCAGTCGGGGACGATCAGCCGCACCGGGGCGTCGGGCGGGGCGAGCGGCGACGCGAGCACGACCGCGAGCGTCGGCGCGAGCGTCAGCGCCGTCGTGAGGTTGTGCGCGAGGTGGTACCCGGCGGCGATGGCCAACAGCGACGGCGCGAACCGTCGCGCGAGCGTTCCGGGCGCGAGGTACGTCCCCGCCGTGCGACGCGCGGCGGCCGCGGCGGCGAGATACAGTCCGAGGAAGCCGAGGTAGCCCGCGACCATCGCCAGCAGGTACACCGCGGGTGCCGGCACGCCGAACTCGACGACCGGGCGGGCGATATCGGCCCACAGCGTCGTCCCGACGAAGCCGTCGTAGGTGGTGACGAACACCACAGCGACGACGAACCCCACGTCGTCTCGACCCCCGACCGGGTCGGCGTCGGTGAGTCCCATCCCCGGCAGTCGCAGTCGGAGGCCGTCGTCGGTCCGCGCTACCGGCGCGACGCGTCCGTACGCCGCCAGCAGCTTCGAGACGGGGTCGGCGTTGGCGAACCAGTCGTCGACGCCGACGACGGCGCTGCCGAGGACCGACACCGCGAGGTAGCCGACGACGAGCAGGGTGAGGGGCCGGGGATCGTCCGCCAGCGGCGTCACGACCTCCAGGTACACCAGCGCGAGCAGCCCCGCGACCGCGGGCCACGACCCCAGTCGTTCGGGGTACGTGCGGTCGAACGAGGGGACCGCGCCGGCGACCGTCCGGAACGGGTCGACGGCGGGCCAGCCGTCGCCGACGAGGTACGCCGACAGCACGAACAGCCCCCACCAGCCGACCCACACGATCAGCACGGCGGCGTTACGGAGGGGGTCCGAGGGCCCGAACAGGCCCGCGACGACGGTGACCGCCAGCGCGACGACGCCGACGGCGCGAGCGAGGAGCCGCGCGAGCCGTCCCGGGGCCGGGACCGCCCGGCCCCACCCGTCGATGCGGGCGATGTACGCCCGGTCGGTGACGGCCGACGCGAGCAGGAACGACGCCCCGACGACCGCGCCCCCGGTGGCGAGAAACAGCCACGTCGGGACCGTGACGGCGGCGCTCGCGCCCCGAACGCCGCCAGCGTGGGCGGCCGCGCGGGCGACGAGCGCGACCGACGCGACGGCGGCGACGACGGACGCGAGGAGGACGCGCCGCACGCGACCGCGTGGGCGGGAGGACCGATCCATCACTCGCGGTTGGGCGAGGCCACCCGAGTAGCTTCCGGAACGGAACCGCCGACCGCGACGGAGTCAGTCGCACCGGGCGTCGTCGCGCTCGGCGGTTCCGGGGGAGTCGAGCGCGTCGGCCGCGTCGTCGACGGCCCCGTCGCCGGCGACGACCTCCCGGAGGACGGTCCGGTGACACCGGCGCTTGTCGGTGTTCTCGACGCACACCAGCGCCACGTCGTCGCCGTCGGCCAGCGCCGACCTGAGGTCCGCGACGGCGGCCCGGGCGTCAGCGTCGCCCGCGAGGTACGCGCGGTAGCGGTCGTCGACGCCGACGCGGTCCCAGGCCGCGTTGTGCGCCCCGGCGGCACACAGCCCGTCGATGCGGAACGACTCGGCGGCGTCGGCGTGATCGGCGAGAAGTTCGGCCGGCGGCGCGAGCGCCGGACGACGCTCGTCGACGACCCCGCGGACGCCGCTCGCTCCGGGCGGGGCGACCCCGACGAGCCGCGTTCCCTCGGGCAGATCGGCTCGACCGCGGGTCAGCGCGTCGGCGTGCACGTCGAACAGCGGCACGTGTCCTCCTGGGCGAGCGGCGAGCAAAAGCGCGTCGCCGGGGCGGCGGCGTCGAGGAGGGGGTAGCGACCGCCCGCGGGCCCGCCGGCGCAGGTGGGAGGATTTTTGTCTCCGCGTCGGCTACCGGCGCGCATGGCTACAGAAACGGAGGACGCCCACGACGACGGGCACCACCTGCCCGCGGTCGAGGACTGGCCGCGAGGGTTCGGAGAGGCCTCGTGGTGGCCGTTCGTCACGGCGCTGGGCGCTGCGGGCATCTACATCGGCGCGGCGCTGTACCTCATGGCCGTCGGCGACCGCAACCTCGTCGGACCGATGGTCGGTCCGGGGGTCGTCGTCGGCAGCATCGGGCTGTTCCTGGTCGGCATCTACGGCTGGATGTATCACGCGTTCGTGGTCCACTTCTGGGAACGCGGCGCGGACGAACACAGCGCGAGCAAGCTCCGGTGGGGGATGATCGCGTTCCTCGGCTCGGAGATCGCCACCTTCAGCGCCGGCTTCACGTACTTCTTCTTCATCCGCTCGCAGTCCGGATGGGCGGAGGTCGCGAGCGACCTCCCGACGCTCGTCGGGTCGCTCGTCGCGATCAACACCGCGATCCTGATCGTCTCGTCGGTGACGCTGCACTTCGCCCACGGCGCGATCCGCCGCGACGAGCGCAGCAAGTTCATCGGCTGGCTCGCGGTGACGCTCCTGCTCGGAGTCGTGTTCATCGGCGGCCAAGTGTACGAGTACTACGAGTTCATCGTCCACGAGGAGTTCACCCTCACCTCCGGGCTGTTCGGCTCGGCGTTCTACGGCCTCACCGGGCTCCACGGCCTTCACGTCTCGATGGGCGCTGTGCTGCTCGGCATCGTGTTTGTCCGCGCCCTGCTCGGGCAGTACTCCGCCGAGCGACACGTCTCCGTGACGACCGCCTCGATGTACTGGCACTTCGTCGACGCCGTCTGGATCTTCCTCGTCGTCGCCCTGTACGTCGGCGCTGCGGTCGGCGCGTAGTCGGTCGCTACCCGTTCAGTCCGCGTTTTCGTTCTCGTTTCCGTTCGCGTTCCTGGTTCCGTTCGCGTTCTCGGTTCCGGTTCCGCCTGAGGGATCGATCGCGTCCCCGTCCGCGAGGCGGATCTCCTCGACCTCGCGTCGCTCGCCGTCGACGTACTTGTAGTGGACGCCCTCCGCCTCCTCCTCGGTCTTCCGGTGTGAGCCGTCGCACAGCGGGAACTCCTCGCTCAGCCCACAGCGACACACCGCGATGTCGCCGTACTCCTCGTCGAGGTCGTCCTCGTCCAGCCGGATCGGTCCGGTATCGGTGAGCGTGACTTCGCGCACGCGTGGCCCTTGAGGGCCGGGGGGTATCACTTCCGTCCCCGGACGGCGCGAGCGCACGCTGGTTGCGTCCGCATCCGTTATCACTGTGCCGCCGCAGGGCGGGATATGGGAAAGTGGCGACGGCGGACCGCGGCGTACCTGATCGCTATCACCGTCGTCGTCCTGCTGTTCGCGATCGCGTACCACCACGGGATGCGGACGTTCGAGGGGAGCGAGCGGTCGTTCCTCCATCACCTCCGGGTGGTCGTCGAGACGTTCACGACGACCGGCTACGGCTCGGACGCTCCCTGGGAGACGGACGTGATGAACGCGTTCGTCATCGTGATGGACATCACCGGGGTCGTGTTGATCTTCATGGCGCTGCCGGCGTTCGTCTTCCCGCTGTTCGAGGAGACGCTGTCGACGACGCCGCCGACGGCCGCCGAGGAGGCCGAAGATCACGTCCTCATCTGCGGGCACACGCCCCGGGGGCGGGTCCTCCGCGAGGAACTCCGCGCGCGCGACGTGCCGTACCTGTTCGTCGTCGGCGACGGCGACGAGGCCGCGGACATCTACGACGCCGGCGAGGAACACGTCGTCCACGGCGACCCCGAGGACGTCGAGACGCTCCGGAACGCGAACGTCGGGGCCGCGACCGCGCTCGTCGCCGACGCCGACGACGAGACGAACGCGAGCATCGTCCTGTCGGCCCGCGAGGCGGTCGACGACGCCGACGGCCTCCGGGTCGTCAGCCTCGTCGAGGACGAGGACGTCGCCGACTACCACCGGTACGCCGGGGCAGACGAGGTGCTCTCGCCGCGGCGACTGCTCGGCGAGAGCCTCGGGGCGAAAGCGACCGCGAGCGTCTCCGACGAGGTGGGCGACGGCGTCGAGATCGGCGAGGACTTCCAGATCGCGGAGTTGCTCGTCCACCACGGCAGCCCGCTGGTGGGCGAGACGGTCGCCGGCTCGGGTATCGGCGAGCGCACCGGCGCGAACGTGCTCGGCGCGTGGGACGACGGCGAGTTCGAGTCCCCGCCGCGGCCCGAGCGCGTCATCGACGAGCACACCGTCCTGCTCGTCGTCGGCACCGAGGCCGAACTGGAGGCGCTGAAGGAACTCACCCTCTCGGAGACCCGCAACCGTCGCCGCGGGTCGGTCGTCGTCGTCGGCTACGGGATGGTCGGACACAGCGCCGCCGCCGAACTTCGCGGGCGCGACGAGGTGATCGTCGTCGACGAGCGCGACGACCCGGGCGTCGACGTGGTCGGCGACGCCACACAGCGCGAGACCCTCGAGAAGGCGGGCGTCGAGGACGCCCGGGCGGTCGTGCTCGCGCTCGATTCGGACACGACCACCATCTTCGCGACGCTGGCGGTGAAGCAGGTCGCCCCGCGCGCGGAGGTGATCGTCCGCGCCAACGACGCCGAGTCGGTCCCGAAGCTCTACCGGGCGGGCGCGGAGTACGTGCTCTCGCTGTCGACGGTCTCGGGTCGCCTGCTGGCCTCGCACCTGCTCGACGAGGAGGTGCTCCGGCCCGAGACGCAGGTCGACCTGATCCGCACGCGAGCGCCCGGCCTGGAGGGGAGGACCCTCGCCGGGGCGAACGTGCGCGCGGCGACCGGCTGTACGGTCGTCGCCGTCGAACGCGACGGCGACCTCCGCACGGACCTCGGCCCGGACACGCGGATCCTAGCTGGCGACGCGCTCGTCGTCGCCGGCACCGACGACTCGGTCAACCGGTTCAACGAGCTGTTCTGTTGAGGGAGTCGCGAAATCCCGAGTCCGGGAGTTCCCACGCCCTCACGGGTCGTCGCCGAGGAATCGTCCGGCGAGCGGCGCGACCGGCGACCACGCGAGCACCCACGCCGCGAGCAACAGCGCCCCGACCAGCTCCGGGATCGCGATGCCGTCGCCGAGATCCAGCGCCGCCAGCCACGCCCACCACGCGCCGAGGTGGACGACCGGCGAGACCACCAGCAGTCGACCGACGAGCGTTTCGCGTCGCCGAAGGCCGTCGATCCCCAGCGTCGCCGTGAGAACGAGGAAGAAGGCGACCGCCACGGGGGCGTGCGCGGCGGTGTCGGAGGGGAACGCCCCGACGCCGGCCATCGAAAGCGTCGTGACCGCGAACAGGGCCGCGACGAGGCGGCCCGCGCGGTCGGGCGCGTCCGTCCACAGCGCCCACGCGTACGCGACCCCGGCGATCCCGCCGACGATCAGCCCGCCGTTGAACGCCGTCGCGACCGCCGGGTCGCCGGCGACGCCCAGATCCGAGAGGGCGTTCGCGCGCCAGGCGAACCACGGCGCGAGCGCGACGGCGAGGGCGATCCCGCCGAGCGACGGGACCGTCGAGGCGACGCCGGCGATCGCGGCGACGCGGCGGGGGCGGTCGGGTGACACGGACGGGGATCGCGCCCGCGGCGACATGGTCGTTTCCCAACCGCGGTGAACGGGCGAGGCGTGTCCCCGACCCGAACCCTTTCCTCGCCGACGGCCCCACCTCCGCCGATGACCGACCTCGACCTCCCGGCGCTGGGACTGGGCACCTCCGCGAACGACGACTTCGAGGAGTGCGCCGAGACCGTCCGCACGGCCCTGGAGGTGGGCTACCGCCACGTCGACACCGCACAGATGTACGACAACGAGGCCGCCGTCGGCGAGGGCATCCGCCGCGCTGACGTGGACCGCGAGGACGTCGTGGTGGCGACGAAAGTCCACCCGGACAACCTCGCGTACGACGACGCGAAACGCACCACTCGCGAGTCGCTGGAGCGCCTCGAACTCGACGCCGTCGACCTGCTGTACGTCCATTGGCCGATCTCGGCGTACGACCCCGAGGAGACGCTGCGCGCGATGGACGAACTCCGCGCGGAGGGGCTGTGCGACCACGTCGGCCTGTCGAACTTCACCCCCGATCTGCTCGACGAGGCGCGGGGGATCCTCGATTCGCCGGTCGCGGCCCATCAGGTGGAGTGTCACCCGCTGTTACCGCAGGAGGGACTCCGGGAGTACGCCGTCGAGCACGGCCACTCCCTCGTCGGCTACTCGCCGCTCGGTCGAGGCGAGGCGCTGGACGACCCCCTGCTGACGGAGATCGCCGAGAAACACGACACCTCCACGGCGGCGGTGTGTCTCGCGTGGGCGTTCGCACAGGAGGCGCTCGTTCCGATCCCGAAGGCGACCGGCGACCACGTCCGCGCGAACTTCGAGGCGCAGGAGGTAGAGCTAGACCGGGAAGACCTCGACCGCATCGCCGAGTACGACGTGCGCGAGCGCGTCATCGACCCCGACGACGCCGCCTGGAATCGGTAGTCGCGCCGGGTACGTCGCGTGCGGTCGCATCGGGTCGTCACGTCAGGTCGTGTCGGCGACGATGTCGATCCCGTGCGTTCTTCACCGAGGCCGTCCCACTCCCGTGCGTGTATAAACGGGGGCACCTCGGCGTCGCGATGCTCACGCTCGCGCCGATCACGTTCTGGCTGTTGACCGCCGGCTACCCGGTGTTCGCCGTGCTCGTCGCCGGCACGGTGCTGTACCTCGCGATGCTGCCCGACGTGGACCACCGGATCCCCGGGATCCCCCACCGGGGGCCGACCCACTCGCTTTTGTTCGCGGGCGTGGTCGGCGGCGTCTTCGCCGGCGCGGCGTCGCTCGTCGAACCCGTCCTCTCGGTCGCCGTGCCCGGCGGCGTCTCGATGGTCGCGTTCGGCTTCCTGCTCGGATTCGGGAGCGTCGTCGCGCACCTCCTGGGCGACGTGATCACCCCCGCCGGCGTCAACTTCCTGTGGCCGTACCCCCGGGAGTGGTCGCTGTATCTGACGACCGCGGACTCAACGCTCTGGAACTGGGGGCTGTTCGTGCTCGGCGTGTTCGCGATGGGGGCCTCGGTCGCGTTCGCCGTGCGGGGACTGCCGATCTGAACCGTCGGGGGGCGCGGATCGCGCCACAAGACCTATTCCATCGGCGTCTGCGGTTCGAGCCATGGTCCCCCTCCAGAACGCCGCGGGCGGTCTCGCCCTCCTGATCAGCCTCCTGTTCTTCGCCCTGTTCATCTACATGGTGTACTGGACGTACACCGACGCCCAGCGGAACAGCCCGCATCCGGCGTTCCTGTGGGCCATCGTCGTGTTCCTCGCACCGCTGCTCGGACTCGTCCTGTACGTGCTGCTCGGCCGGCGCTGACCAGCTCCGGCGACGACGACGACCCGGGGACAGGGATTTATCCCGCGTCGCCGAACGCCGTCACATGAGCGAGGAGTCCCCCCGACCCGACCTGCTCGACGACGCCCAGCGACGCTTCCCGGTCCCCGACTACGACGAGGTCCCCGAGGACGTCCGCGAGCGACTCGACGAGGAGACCGAGCGCGCGGGCTTCACGCCGAACGTCATGTCGGCGCTCGCGTACAAGCCGAGCCACTTCCGGGCGTTCATGGCGTTCCACGACGCCCTCGTCGAGGACACCGACCTCGACCGCGAGGAGGTGGAGATGATCGTCGTCGCCGTCTCCGGGCGGAACAACTGCCTGTACTGCAACGTCGCCCACGGCGCGCTCGTCCGCATCTACGCCGAGGACCCGCACCTCGCGGACCAGCTCGTGTCCAACCACCGCACCGCCGACGTGAGCGACGAGCGCATGGCGATGCTGGAGGTGGCGGTGAAGCTCACGGAGGACCCGGACGCCGTGACCACGGAGGACCTGGATCTGCTGTACGAGGCGGGGTACTCCGAGGAGGAGGTGTGGGACATCGGAATGGTCGCCGCCTTCTTCAACCTCTCCAACCGGATGGCGACGTTCGCCGACTGGCGACCCAACGACGAGTTCTACGGGATGGGCAGGTAGAATCAGTCGTGCGAAATCGATGCGGTGTTGAATAATATAAATACTATCCCGCAATGAGGACTCATATGGCCTCCTCGGACGAACCCTCGTGGGCTTTGCTCCTCCGAGCGTTGTATGAGGGGGAACGGTCGTCACTCAAGACATCTCCTGGGTCAGGTCAGACAATCAGCCGATCTGATGCAGTACACCAGAGAATAGAGTTGGACCCAGATGCAGTCGACGAAGCGGCGGAATATCTGATCGCGACAGGGCTGCTCAAGCAGGAATCCGACCGGGGACTGCCAGAGCAATACGAGTTGACGAGAAGAGGGTTCGATGTCGCACACCAGAGAGCGATACAACGTTCGCAGCCGAGAGAGAAGACAGGAGGTCCAGCCGACAGACGGACATAAATGCGATTGTTGCGCTCGTCACGTACGGGCTGCTGATTGTCGGGTTGTTTGAGTTACTGGTAACCGTCTACACGACGATTGGCGTTTCCGATTGGAAATTAGTGATGGCGTTCACTCTGGCCGCACTACTGGTCATCCGTATTATATTGGAGGTTCACCAGCAGGGAGATATATTTACGGATTTGATAATAAAAAATGGTATTGATATACCAATTTTAGACAGTTTCGAGAATGCTGATTACAATGAGCCCGATCGCGAACAAACCGACCAACAAGGGAAAGACATCGAGGAAGAGACGGAATAGTCCTGAAGCAGGGATCGAGTTACCCAACGCCTGAAATACTGGAATCAGAGCCAGCGCAATAACTCCAATAATAAGCGCGCTCGTGAGTGACTGTACTTGCGACCCGACGCTCATGTTAGCGTGTTTTGTCGCGTTGTGGTATAATCTATCGGGTTGGTCGAAGCTTAGTCTCTAAGACGTGGACTCGACCTCGTACTGATCGGGCACGGCCGCGATGAGGTCGAGGGGGTCGGCGTCGCCCTCGACGACCGCCTCGTTCGCCTCGTGGTCCGCTGACGCCTCGTCGACGCCGTCGACGCCCTCCAGCGCCTCCACGACGTTCGCCTCGCAACCGCCGCAGGTCATCCCGTCGATCTGCATCGTCGTCATACCTCACGATAGCGGACTCGACGACATGGGGATTTCGGTCGCGGACGACCGATCCCGCGAGGTTTTCTCATCGGTTTCAGATCCGATTTCGCTTTGGTTTGTTAGATTCGAGCGGGAGAGAGCCGAACGATCGAAGGCACAAACCGCATGAATACGGACCCCGTACGTACACCCAATGAGTGACTCGAACCGCGTCCGGATCGACATCGGTGGCATGACCTGCGCCAACTGCGCCGCCACCATCGAGGACGCCGTCTCGGAGGTGGACGGCGTTGGCGAGGTGAGCGCGAACTACGCGACCGACGAGGCGACCGTGGCGTACGACCCCGAGCGCGTCTCGCTGGCGGCGGTGTTCGAGGCGGTCGAGTCGGCCGGCTACGACCCGATCGCCGAGACGGTGACCGTGGGGATCACCGGGATGACCTGTGCGAACTGCTCTGCGACCATCGAGGACGCCGTCGGCGACCGTCCCGGCGTCGTGAGCGTCGACGCCAACTTCGCGACCGACGAGGCGACCGTCCGCTACGCGCCGTCGGTGACGACGCGCGAGGAGATCGACGACGCGATCGAGTCGGCCGGCTACGAGCCGATCCGCGAGGAGGGCGGCGGCTCCGGTGGCGACGGCGGCGAGTCAGCGAAGGACGCCGCCCGGAGCGCCGAACTCGCCCGCCAGCGTCGCCTGACGCTGTTCGGGGCGGCGCTGTCCGCGCCGCTCCTGGCGATGCTCGCGCTCGAACTGCTCGCGCCCGGCACGCTCCCCGAGGAGATTCCCGGGACCGGGCTCCACGTCGGCTGGGTCGCGTTCGCGCTCGCGACGCCCGTGCAGGTGCTGCTCGGCCGGGAGTTCTACGAGAACTCCTACACGGCGCTCGTGGTGAACCGGCGGGCCAACATGGACGTGCTGATCGCGCTGGGGTCGACCACCGCGTACGGCTACTCCGTGATCGCCTTGCTCGGCGTGTTGCCGCAGGCGGGGCTGTACTTCGACACGGCCGCGCTCATCCTCGTGTTCATCACCCTTGGCAACTACCTGGAGGCGCGCTCGAAGTCGCAGGCGGGCGAAGCGATCCGGTCGCTTCTGGAGCTGGAGGCCGACACCGCGACCGTCGTCGAGGAGGACGGGAGCGAAGCGGAGGTCCCGCTCGAGGACGTCGAGGTCGGCGACCGCCTGAAGGTGCGCCCGGGCGAGAAGGTGCCCACCGACGGCGTCGTCGTCGACGGCGAGTCGGCCGTCGACGAGTCGATGGTCACCGGCGAGTCGGTGCCCGTCGAGAAGAGCGAGAACGACGAGGTGATCGGATCGACGGTCAACGAGACGGGCGTGCTCGTGGTCGAGGCGACGAAGGTCGGCGAGGAGACGGCGATCCAGCAGATCGTCGAGCGCGTGAAGGAGGCGCAGTCGCGACAGCCCGACATCCAGCGCGTCGCGGACCGCATCTCGGCGTACTTCGTCCCCGCGGTGATCGCCAACGCCCTGCTGTGGGGGGCTGTGTGGTTCCTCGCGCCCGAGGCGGTCGCGGGCGTCGTCTCGGCGCTCCCGCTGTGGGGCCTCGCCGCGGGCGGGCCGGCCGCCGTCGGCGTGACGGAGTTCGCGGTGCTGGTGTTCGCCTCCGCCGTCCTCATCGCGTGTCCCTGCGCGCTGGGGCTCGCGACGCCGGCGGCGACGATGGTCGGCACGAGTATCGGCGCGCGACACGGCATCCTCTTCGAGGGCGGCGACGTGCTCGAGCGCGTCCGCGACACGGACACCGTCGTCTTCGACAAGACGGGCACCCTGACGCGCGGGGAGATGACGCTCACCGACGCCCGGCCCGTCGCGCCCGCGACCGACGGCGCGGCGGTCGCCGAGGACGCCGCCGACGGCGACGCGTCCGGCGACGAGAGCGCCGAACGGCGTCTGCTCCGGGTCGCCGCCACCGCCGAGCACGGCAGCGAGCACCCCATCGCGGAGGCGGTCGTCGCCGGCGCGCGCGAGCGCGGCGTCGACCCCGGCGACCTCGACGTGCTCCAGAACGTATCCGGGCGAGGGATCCGCGCGCGCACCGAGCACGGCACGGTCGTCGTCGGCAAGCCCGACCTGCTCCGCGAGGAGGACGTCGACCCCGAACCCGCGATGGAGGCGATGCGCGAGTTGGAGTCCGAGGGCAAGACCGCGATGCTCGTCGCCGCCGACGGCGAACTGCTGGGCGTGCTCGCGGTCGCCGACGAGGCCCGCGAGTCGGCCGTCGCGGCGGTCGCGGCGCTTCGCGAGCGCGACATCGAGGTCCACATGATCACCGGCGACAACGAGCGCACAGCCCGCGCGGTCGCCGACGAGGTCGGGATCGACCCGGACAACGTCCGCGCCGGCGTCCTTCCCGAGGACAAAGCCGACGCCGTCGAGGCGATCCAGTCGGACGGCTCGCTGGCGATGATGGTCGGCGACGGCGTCAACGACGCGCCCGCGCTCGCCTCGGCGTTCGTCGGCGTCGCCATCGGCTCCGGCACCGACGTCGCTATCGAGGCCGCGGACGTGACGCTGATGCGCGACGATCCGATGGACGTGGTGAAAGCCATCAACGTCTCCGAGGGGACGCTCGCGAAGATCAAGCAGAACCTCTTTTGGGCGCTCGGCTACAACACCGCGATGATCCCGCTTGCCTCGCTGGGGCTGCTCCAGCCCGTGCTTGCGGCCGGCGCGATGGCGTTCTCCTCGGTGTCGGTGTTGGCCAACAGCATGCTGTTCCGGACGTACGACCCGGACGAGCGTTACCGGCTGCTGGGTCGGTTCCGCTGAGGCCGGTCCAGTCGGGTCGGGGCGGGGCGGTCGTTCCCGCGTCGGCGCTCCCCGTCCCGCCACGCTACACCACCCCGAACAGGAACCCGACTCCCAGCGCGACGAGCACTATCGCCGACACCGTCGGGAAGTGCTCGGCGTAGCGCTCCATCCGCTCCTCGAAGCGTTCGTACCCCGCGACCAGCGCGAGCGTCAGCGCCGTTATAACGACGACGACTGTGCCCGCGTACGCGAGCATCAGTTCGAGACAGTGGTCGGAGCCCGCGCAGATAGCGATGATCTCGAACTCCTCCTCGTGGGCGAATCCCAGTACGAACGCCGACACGGCGATCCCGTACAGGCCGTCGTCGGCCGAGAGCTCGTGATCGTGGGTGTGGCCGTCGCCGTGAGAGTGACCATGAGAGTGGGAGTGACCGTGGGAATGGCTACCCTCGCCGTCGGTGCCGACGAACGGGATCGCGTTCCGAATCCGCCCGACGACGCTCGATCCGTCGGCGTCGTCCGCGTCGTCCGCGTGACCGTGGCCGGGATCGGTCCCCCGCGCGTCGACCGTCGCCGTCACGTCCACGCCGGCGTCCAGCCGCCCGGGTCCGTCCGCGTCGCCGACGGCGTCTGCGTCCGCGTTGGAGTGCTCGTGGCCGTCGTCGTCGGCGTCCCGGTGGTCGTGATCGTGCCCGTGTTCGTCGCCGGGATCGCTTCCATGCGAGTGCCCGTGTCCGTCGCCGCGGTACTCGCGGATCCCGAGCAGGATCAGGAGGACGCCGGCGACGACGCCGATGGGCGAGCCGATCGCGACGCCGGCGACGGTCATCGGCTCGGAGAGCCCGTCGATGGGAACCTGCGTCTTCAGGAGAAAGAACGCGCCGACGACCGCGAGACTGGAGATCAGGTGGCCGATGCCGATGACGAGGCCGGCCGCGAGGCCGGCCAGCCAGGCGTTCGCGCGGTCGAACGCGTAGGCGGCGGCGATCGGCCAGCCGTGGCCCGGCTCGGCCCCGTGGAGCGCCCCGAGAGCGAGCGATCCCGCGAGCAGGCCGGGAGCGACGTCGTGAAGCACGACCGACGGTCGGCGACGCCGACCGAAAACGCCTGTTATGACCCGATCGGGGCGGCCGTAATACCGAAACGCCGAACCGCCGGGGGCGACGACTTCGGGTATGCGAACGAGCCTGAACGTCCCCGACGACGCCCTCGCCGAGTTCGACGCCGTCGCCGAGGCCGAGGGGTTCGACTCCCGGTCGCGGGCGCTCCGCGAGGCGATGGCCGAGTACGTCGAACGCCACACGCGCCTGGAGGACGCAACCGGCGAGGTCGCCGCCGTCGTCGCGTTCGACTACGTTCACGACGAGGTGATCCGCGCCCTCCACGGCGTGCAACACGACTACCAGGACGTGATCACGACCACCTCCCACGTCCACCAGGGCGAGTGGTGTCTGGAGACGGTGTTCTGTCGCGGCGACGCCGGGCGCGTCCGGGAGTTGGTGTACCGCCTGCGGGACTTCGACGCCGTCCGCCGGGTCCGGGTGCTGTCGCTCGTCGGCGGCGGCGACCGCTGAGCCGCCGTTCTTACAGCGTCCCGTCCTCGGCCATCTCCCGTATCTCCGCCGCGCGCTCCTCGATGGCCGCCCACTCCTCGTCGTCCTTGTCGTCGACGTGCGAGTACATCAGCCCCATCCGTCCGGTCCCCCTGAGGACCTCCTCGTTGCGCTTCAGGAAGTCCCAATAGAGGGCGTTGAACGGACACGAGCGCTCCCCGGTCGTCTTGGTGTGGTAGTACGGACAGCCCGAGCAGTAGTCGCTCATGCGGTTCACGTAGTTCGCGGAGGAGGCGTACGGCTTCGATGAGAGCGCGTCCGTCGCGAACGTCCCCATGCCGACGACGTTGGGCGTCGTCACCCAATGGAAGGCGTCGACGAAGCCGAGGTGGAACCAGCGGTTCAGCTCGTGGGGGTCCGCGCCGTAGATCAGCGCGAAGTTCGAGAGCACCATCAGCCGCTCGATGTGGTGGGCGTAGCCGCGCTCGCGGACGTGGCCGACGGCCTCCGAGAGGCAGACCATGTCGGTGTCGCCGCTCCAGTACGCCTCGGGGAGGTCGCGGTGCTGGCCCAACTGGTTCGCCTCGTCCATCGCCGGCATCGACTCGCGGTACACGTGCCGCATGAACTCCCGCCAGCCGATCACCTGGCGGACGAACCCCTCGACCGAGTTCAGCGGCAGGTCGGTGTCGCCGTCGCGGTAGGCGTCCACGACCGCCTCGACGACCTCCCGGGGACCCAACAGCCCGAGGTTGATCGCCGGCGAGAGAAGCGAGTGGTCCAGCGCCCACTCGCCCTCGACCATCGCGTCCTGATACGGCCCGAACTCGGGGAGGCGGACCGCGACGAAGTGCTCCAGCGCGTGCAACGCCTGCTCGCGGGTCACCGGCCACGCGAAGTCGTCCAGGTCGGCGTTCCCCCAGGCGTCGTCGTAGCGCTCGGTCACGAAGGCGTGAACGTCTCGGGTGACCTCGTCGGGGTCGAACTCGGGGACCGACGGGGGCGACCAGTCGTCCGGCGGCGTCTCGCGGTTCTCGTCGTCGTAGTTCCAGTCGCCCCCCACCGGGTCGCCGTCGTCCGTCATCAGGAGTCCCGTCTCGCGGCGGACGTGGCGGTACCAGTGTTCCTGTCGGTAGGTGTCGTCGCCTCCCGCCGGCGACCCGTCGTCGTTGCGAGATTCGACCCAGGCGTTCCAGTCGTCGGGCGTGGTGAGGAAGCCGTCGTTGGCGACGAGGACGCAGTCGCCGCCGCGCGCCTCGACCAGTTCCCGGAGTCGCTCGCCGGCCCCGTGGCTCGGCGGACGCTGGAGCACGAGCGAGTCGCCGGGGTTCGCCTCGAAGTAGCGATCCAGCCCCGCGGCGAACGACTCGGCCTCGACGTACGTCACGTCGTAGCCGTCGTCGCGGAGCGAGTCGCGGGCGTGACGCATCGCCGAGAACACGAGCACGAGCTTCTGGGGGTGGTACGACATGCGCTCGGCGAAGCCGTGCGCCTCGATCATGAGGACGTGGTCGTCGGACTGCAGCGGTGCGGCGTCGGGGTGAAGTTGATCGCCGAGGAGCCAGACGGTCATACGGAGGCGATGGGACGGAACGGCGTCGGTCGGGCGTCGAATCGTGGTCCGGCCGAGTGGCCGAACGTGCGGTGTGGCTGGATGGACACAGTCAGGGCCGCCGGGCAAAAGGACGTTACGGCGGGTCGATCTCGTGATCGACCTTCTGCGGCCGACCTACGGCTCCTCGTCGGTGTCGCGGCGGGCGGCCCGTTCGGCCGACTCGCGGTCGGCGACGCGGTCCGCGTCGCGCTCGCGTTCGTCCCTGACGAGCGCGTACAGCACCAACGGCGCGATCACCGCCAGCGCGACGAACAGGACGAAGACGACGCCGACGCCGGCCATCTACCCGAGGAACACGTCGACGAGGTCGCTGCCGGCGGAGCCGGTGTCGCGGTACAGCTCCGAGTAGCCGCAGTTCGTGCACGAGACGACCCGGAAGCTGTTCGTCTGGATGTCGAACATCTTCGAGAGGCCACCGCCCGTGGTGGATATTTTCCCGACTTCGGCGTCGGTGTGACCGCACTTGGGACAGCCGTCGTCGCTGTCGGTGGAGGGCGCGGATGCCATATGCCGGCGTTCTCCGGGATGCAGAATAAGTCTTGGGCGGAAGGGGTGCGGCGGGAGCGATGTTCCCGCAGCCCGTCAGCCGTCCCGCCGGCGTCGCTGCCGCGTTATTCGCCGAACTTCTCCTTCTCGCGCTCGCGCAGTTCGATCCGCCGCGTCTTGCCCGAGGAGGTCTTGGGGAGTTCCTCGACGTACTCGATCCGGCGGGGGTACTTGTACGGTGCCGTCTCCTCTTTCATGTAGTTCTGGAGTTCGTCGGTCAGTTCCTCGCTCCCCTCGTGGCCGTCGGCGAGGACGATGTACGCCTTCACCACGTCGCCGCGCTCCTCGTGGGGCGAGCCGACCGCCGCCGCCTCCGCGACCGCCTCGTGGGAGACGAGCGCGTCCTCCACCTCGAACGGACCGATGCGGTAGCCCGCAGAGAGGATGATGTCGTCGGCGCGGCCCTCGAAGAAGAAGTAGCCGTCCTCGTCCTCGCGGGCCAGGTCGCCCGTGCGGTAGTACTCGCCCGAGAACGTCTTCTCGTCGAGGTCGGGCTTCTCGTAGTAGCTGTCGAAGGTGCCGGGGTTGCCGACCGGCACCGCGATCTCGCCGATCTCGCCCGGCTCGACCTCCTCCTCCTCGGTGGTGTCGATGATGGTGGTACCGAGTCCGGGCGTCGGCTTCCCCATCGACCCCTCCTTCACGTCGATGCCGGGGTAGTTGGAGACGAGACACACCGTCTCGGTCTGCCCGTATCCGTCGCGGGGCGTGATGCCGTAGGCGTCCTGGATCGCCTCGATCGGCTCGCGGTTGAGCGGCTCGCCCGCCGACAGCGCCTCCGTCAACTCCAGGTCGTACTGGCTCAGGTCCGTCTGGGTGAACATCCGGTACTGCGTCGGCACGGCACACAGTCGGGTGACGCCCTCCTCTTCCATCACCGAGAGGAACTCGTCGGCCTCGAAGTCCCCCTCGTACAGCAGTTGGCGCGCGCCTGTGGTGATCCCGACGCCGACGGGCGACCAGAACCACTTCGCCCAGCCGGTTCCCGTCGTCGCCCACAGCAGCTCCTCGTCGAGGTCCGGGTCGTCGTCGACGCCCGGCGCGTCCGTCCCCTCGGCGGTGACGCCCCACCAGTACGGCGCGTTCACCAGCTCGAAGGCGCGCATCCAGCGGTGGCGGTGGAGGACGGGCTTCGGCTGGCCCGTCGTCCCCGAGGTGTAGTTGATGCTCATCGGGTCCTGCGCGCCCACGTCGGGACCGTCGTGTTCGGTCCCCTCGCCGTCGATCAGGTCGTCGAAGGAGTGCCAGCCTTCGGGACTCCCGTCCAGACAGATCAGCGTCTCGATCGGCGTCTCGTCGACGATCGGCTCGACCATGTCCACGAGCGACTCGTGGGCGACGACGGTCGTCGCCTCGCAGTCGTTCGCGCGGAACGAGAGGTCCTTCGGCTTGAGCATCGCCGAACACGGGACGACGAGCGCGCCGCGTTTGAGCGCCCCCAGTTGCACCGCGAACACGTCCGGGTGGCGCGGGAGCAAGTGCATCACGCGGTCGCCCTCGCCGACGCCCAACTCCTCCAGGGCGTTCGCGAAGCGGTTCATGTCGCCGTGAATGTCCGCGTACGTCCGCTCGGCGCGCGTTCCCTCGTCGTCCAGGAAGGTGACGGCGACGCGGTCGCCGAACGCCTCCGCGTGGCCTTCGATGACCGAAGGGAGCGTATAGTCCTCCGGGATGTCCCACTCGAAGTCGGTGACGGCGGTGTCGTAATCGACCGGCATACGCGGACCGTGGACAGTATAGGGAATAATCGTTTGGGTACCGTGGCCGGGTGTCTGGGAGTAGTGCGGGATCGGTGCGGGATCGGTGGACTCATGACGGCGTTTGCGGTCGGTCGGCGACGCCGGCAAAGCCGCGTGTGGCGCGCTCGCCACCCGGGTTTTTGTCGCCGCCCGACGACCCAATCGACATGGAGTACACCACCCTCGGCGACACGGGGATGACCGTCTCGCGGATCTGTCTGGGCTGCATGAGCTTCGGCGACTCGGACTGGCGCGACTGGGTGCTCGACGAGGAGGACGGAACCGAGCTCGTCGACCGCGCGATCGAGTTGGGAGTGAACTTCTTCGACACCGCCAACATGTACTCCGACGGCGCGTCCGAGCGGGTCCTCGGTGACGCGCTCGCGGAGTACGACCGCGACGAGTTCGTCGTCGCGACGAAGGGGTACTTCCGGATGCGCGAGGACGACCCGAACTCCGGCGGCCTCTCCCGGAAGGCGATCCAGCAGGAGTTGGACAACTCGCTGGGTCGGCTGGGAATGGACACGGTCGACCTGTACCAGACCCACCGCTGGGACGACGACACCCCGATCGAACAGACCGTGCGAGCGCTCGACGAGGCCGTCCGCGACCGGAAGGCGCGCTACGTCGGTGCCTCCTCGATGTGGGCCCACCAGTTCGCGGAGGCGCTCCACGTCGCCGACGACCTCGGCCTGGAGCGGTACGCGACGATGCAGAACCACTACAACCTCCTGTACCGCGAGGAGGAGCGCGAGATGCTCCCGCTGTGCGAGCGCGAGAACGTCGGCGTGATCCCGTGGTCGCCGCTGGCGCGCGGCTGGCTCGCCCGCCCCGTCGACGAACTCGACACCACCACACGCGGAGAAAGCGAGGAGCACGCCCGCCGGCACCCGTACCTGGAGGGCGGCGGCGAGGAGATCAACGCCCGCGTCGAGGAACTGGCCGAGGAGAAGGGCGTGAAGATGGCCCAAATCGCGCTGGCGTGGCTGTTCGAGCAGGACGCCGTGGACGCGCCCATCGTCGGCACCACGAGCGTCGAACACCTGGAGGACGCCGTGGAGGCGCTCGACCTCTCGCTGTCCGACTCGGACATGGAGTACCTCGAGGAGCCGTACGAGCCGGTGCGCGTCTCCGGTCACGAGTAGGCCGCCACGATGACCGTCGCGTAGAGACGACACGTCTCGTGTATTCGTCCGTTCAGAGCCTATCGAAGTGGATACTCCCGTCCAGATTGTTTCGATCCGCGAATAAATCCTATTTAACAGCTATATCGTTTATCAATGTTTATATCGAATGAATTCATGTGGTATGGTATGTCCCAGCACGGAAGACGGACGTTCCTGAAGTTGAGCGGCGGTGTACTGGGCGGCATCTTCGCCGGAACGACCGTGACGGCGGCCGAGCGGACCGACCGGTTCATCGTGGAGACGAGGGGGAAGCGCCTGCCCTCGGACCTGACGGTCGTCCACGAGATGCCTGGCGTGAAGTTCGCCGTCGTCGAGGGAAGCGAGTCCGACGTGAAGCGATCGACTGCAGTAAAGGGGTATGCGGCCGACATCGAGGTCGAACTGGACGAACCCCCGGTGAACGACGAGGTGCCCGCGTTCGACGCCTCCGACTACGAGGGACAGCCCGGCGATTTCCTCCAGTGGGATAAAGAAATACTCAGCGTCCCCGAAGCCCACGAAGTGACCGAGGGCGAGGGCACGCGCGTGTCGATCATCGACTCCGGAGTGCTGGAGACTCACCCGGACCTCGCGGGCCCGCTCAACCTCGATCTGTCCCGGAACTTCACGGACGACGGCGGCGATCACAACCCCGTCGGCGGCGACGACCACGGGACGCACGTGGCGGGTATCGTCGCCGCTGACAACGGCGGCGGAATCGGCGTCAACGGGACCGCGCCGAAGACTGACTTGGTCGACTGTCGGGTGTTCTCCTCTGGAGGAGGTGCCTCGTTCGCAGACATCCTCGCGGCAGTCGTCTACAGCGCCAACATCGACGCCGACGTGGCGAACCTCTCGCTGGGTGCCTACCCGGTTCCGCGGCAGGGACAGGGATCGTTCTACGGGAAGGTGCTCAACAGTACGATGACGTACGCGAACAACGCGGGCACCCTGCTCGTGATCGCCGCCGGCAACGATTCGGCGGACCTCCAGCACGACAAGAACGTCATCAGCCTCCCCAACGAGGGCGCGCAGGCGGTGTCCGTCTCGGCAACCGGCCCGATCGGCTACGGCTGGGACGCCGATGGGGATGGCGCGGTGTCGGATCTCGCGTCGCCGCCCGAGAGCCCGGCGTTCTACACGAACTACGGAACGAACGCGATCACGCTCGGTGCCCCCGGCGGCGACGCCGACCTCGACGCCATCGGCACCGGCGTCCCGTATTATAACGACCTGGTGTTCAACGCGGTGTTCACCTACGAGGACATCGACGAGGATGGCGAACCCGAGCAGGTGCCCGGATACGGCTGGAAGGCCGGTACCTCGATGGCCGCGCCGAACGTCGCTGGCGCGGCCGCGCTGGTCAAGAGCGCCAACCCCGACTACAACGCGAACCAAGTCGAGAGCGCACTCAAGCGGGCCGCCGAGGTGCCCGACGGCTACGACAAGGCGTACTACGGCTCCGGCTTCTTGAACGTCGTCGACGCGCTGTAGGCCGAGTAGACCGGCGATATCGGTTCCCGGATCTCGACGTTTTACGACTGTCGTCCACCCCGGCCGACGCGTTCGGTCGACAGAGTCCCGCACTCTCTCCCGAAAACGCCGGACTGCGTCGGACGAGCATATCGTGAACGCACTCGGTTATCTCTCGAGTAACGTCTGACAGGCGGCATACAACTAAGTGAGATACCACCGAAGCACGTGACATGGTGCCAGCGGAGACAGCGACGTTCGAGTGTGGCGAGTGCGGGGTGCGTGCGCCGTCGACCCAGATCGGGTACGACCGGCTGGGGTATGCAGTCTGTCCGGCGTGCTCGCAAAGCGAGAGTCCGCTCCGAGATCGCCTCGGGGCACGGAAACGGCTCGCGTAGCGGCCGGGTCGACGCGGCGCGACCGGTCGGGTGTGGACCGCGAACCGCCGCGTTGAGGACGGCCCGTCCCCACCGACCGGTATGGCCTGGACGCGCACGGAGACGCCCGAGGGGTACGAGGAGTGGGAACGCGACGACGGCGACGCGACGCTGCGGGTGCGCGAGCGCGTCGACGGGAGCTACGTGGTCAGGCTCGACCGACTCGAACAGGCGAGCGACGGCCGCGACTACCGACGCGAGCGGGTCGCCGACCGCGGGGCCGCCGACGCGCTGCTCGCGGAGTGGAAACGGGAGTTCGACCGAGCGGACGGACGAGACGAGGAGTAACGCACGCTAAATAGCGGCACGGACACGGCGGCTCCGGCGGACGACCGCGAACGCGACGGGACCGCGTCGGCGACCGCGAACGCGGCGCGCTACTCCTCGCTGAATCGCTGGGTCGTCTCGACCAGCGGGTGTCGGGTGTAGTCGATCACCTCGATGTCGGTGACGGATTCCAGACCCTCCTTGCGCGCGGTCTCCTCCATCCCGAGTGCGACGTGGTCGGCGATGGCGATGACGTACGCGTCCATCTCCTCGATGCCGAGGCGGCGGGCGGCCATCACCCGGTGGTGGCCGTCCGCGAGCACGAGCGTCCCGTCGTCCTCGAGTTCGCCGCTGGCGCTGGGGTTGTCGATGACGACGAGGGGTTCGGCCAGTCCGCGCTCGAGTTCGTAGCGCCGTCCCTCCAACTCGTCGGCGTACACGCGCGCCTGCGTCGGCGTGAGATCCGCCAACCGGACCGTCCGCCGCTCCTCGCTGGTGCTCACGCCGTGGATCTCCTCCAGCGTCCGCCGCAGTTTCCCCACCTTCTCGGGCGTCGCGCGCTCGATCTGCGAGCGGATCACGTCCGTGTTCGAGATGATCCCCACGAGGTTGTCGGCGTCGTCGACGACGGGCAGTTTCTGGATCCCCGACCGGAGGATCACTCTGGCGGCGTCGGTCACGTCCATCTCCGGGTGTGCGACGATGATGTCCTCGCTCATCACCGTGAACAGCGAGGCGTCCTCGTCGGCCAACAGGAGGTCGCGCGCGGAGACGAACCCGACGACCGTGCGCCCGTCGGTGACCGGAAAGCCGTTGTGGTCGCTCTCGAGGATCCGCCGGGCGACGTCCCCGACCGTGTCGTCGGGCGACACCGTCGACACGTCGCGGGTCATGTACGACTTGACCTTCGGCCGCAACGCGTCGCCGTGATCGTCGTTCATTCGGGGTCAGTTCGAGCGGGCGCGAGGTAAGGGTTGCTCTCGGCGGAGCGACCGACGAGCGCCGGCCGCGTGCGCCGACTGCGACGCCGAGGCAGGCACTCCCGCGCCCGCGGGGTCAGTCCTCATCGGGGAACGTGACGCTCTGGTCCGTCGTGCCGACTGGCGCGGACGGCGCGTCCGCGAGGGTCTCGAAGAACCGTTCGGCGACCGTGTCCCGGACGATGTCGGTGAGCGACTCCGTCGAGTCGTCGCCGGCGGCACCGAGGATGCCCAGCGGGATCTGCGCGCCGGCCATGTCGGCGTGGCCGCCGGCCGAGCCGATCTGTCCGAGGGCGTCCCGCAACGTCTCGCCGAGGTCCACGTCGCCGCCGCGAGCGCGTCCCGAGACGTACACCACGCCGTCGCGGTAGCCGTACACCAGCGTCGTGTCGATCCCCTCTAAGGCGAGCAGTCGCTCGGCCGCCTGCGCCAGCGCGTCGCGGTCGCGGATCTCCCCGACGCAGGAGGCGACGGCCGTCCCGCGTCGCTGCCGGTTCTCGATCGCCGCCGCCAGCACCGACAACATCTCGGAGTTCACGCTCGGCGACTCCACCCGGTCGAGGACGCTCGCGTCCGCGTGCGCGAGGAGGTACGCCGCGGCGTCGAAGTCCGCTTCCGACACCTCCCGGGTGAAGTCCTTGGTGTCGATACGGATGCCGTACAACAGCGCGGTCGACACCTGCTCGTCGGGCGTCAGCCCGAACCGGTCCAGGTACTCCGCCAGCAGCGTCGACGTGGAGCCGACGCCGTCTCGGAGGTCGACAAACCCCGCGTCGACGGGCTCTCGCGGCGGGTGGTGGTCGACGACGACCACGGGTTCGATGTCCGACGGGAGACTGTCGTTGACGCCGGGACGGGAGTGGTCGACCAGCGCGAAGGCGGCGAACTCCTCGCGGGGGTCGACCTCGGGATCGAGCGTTCGCATCTCGATGTCGAGGAGGTTGACGAGCGCGCGGTTCTCCTGGTGGGATATCTCGCCGTAGTAACACGCCTCCGCCGTCACGCCCGCGAACTCCGCCACGCGTACGAGCGCCACAGCCGACGCGATCGCGTCGGGGTCGGGGTTGTCGTGGGCGACCACGGCGAGCGTCCCGTCGACCGAGCGCAGCGCCCGGAGCATCTGCCGCAGGCGGTCGGCCGTCTCTCCGGTCGCGACGCCGAGCACGCGGGCGGCGGTGACGCCGATGGGGTCGATCACGCGATCGGCGATCTCCCGAAGCGCCTGGAGGTCCGCCTCCGTCGCGTCCTCGCCCGCGTACGCGACGATCACAGCGTCGGGGAAGCTGTCGCGGGCGCGGTCGGCGACCGTGAGGTTGGTCGTCGTCGACTCGCCCGCGACGACGACGAGGTCGGCGCTGTCGGGGTAGCCGGCGGAGTTGCGGGGGTCGGCCTCTGCGGCCGCGACGTTCTCGTCGCGAAGCGCGGTCGCGCGACCGCTGTCGTCGGTTATCACGTGGAGAGTGCCGGGGCGGGCGGCGAGCTCGTCGACGATGGCGTTGCCGACGGTTCCGCAGCCGAGCACGAGCCGACGCATCACACACGCCGCTGGAGCCGTGTCCGGAAAACCCTGCCGTCCTTCGGCGATCGCGAGCGACCGGCGTTCCCACGGCGATCGCACCTCGGTCGAGGACCGGGCGGTGTGCGGTCCCGGTTACGGGAGCAGCGCCACCGCGGCCGACTGCGCCGTCTCGATGACCGGGGCGAATCCGGGCAACAGCAGCACCGTCGCGACGCCGGCGAACACGACCGCGGCGTACAGCGCCGTCGGCGTCGACCCGAGCTCGAACTCGGTGGTCGCGTCGTCGAGCCACAGCGCCTTCACGACGCGGCTGTAGTAGAACAGCGACAGCGCGCTGTTGACCGCGCCGACGGCCGCGAGCCACCAGAAGCCGGCCTCGACCGCGCCGGCGAACAGGAAGTACTTCGAGAAGAACCCGCCGAAGGGCGGCAGCCCCGCCAGCGAGAACATGAACACGGTCATCGCGACCGAGGCCAGGGGTGCCCTGCTCGCCAGGCCGGCGTAGTCCTCGAACGTCCGGCCGATCCCCCAGCGCTCCGCGAGCGCGACGAACAGGAACGCGCCGGTGTTCATGAAGCCGTACACCAGCAGGTGCGCCATCGACGCTCCGAGGACGTTGCCGCCGTCGCCGGCGGTGAACGCCGCGAGACCGATGAGCGCGTAGCCCGCGTGGCCGATGGAGGAGTACGCCAGCATGCGCTTGACCTCCTCTTGGGTGGCGGCCGCGAAGTTGCCGAGCGTCATCGTCACGACCGCGAGCACCTGGAACAGGAGCACCCAGTCGACGGCCCCCTCCAGCGGGAAGCCGGTGACGAACACGCGGAACGCGAGCGCGAACCCGGCGGCCTTCGAGGCCGACGAGAGGAACCCGGAGACCGGCGCGGGCGCGCCCTCGTACGCCTCCGGGGCCCAGAAGTGGAACGGCACGGAGGCGGTCTTGAACGCGAAGCCGCCGGCGACCATCAGGATGCCGACGCCCGCGACGCCCGCGAGGCCCTCACCGCCCTCCGACAGCGCCGCGTACACGTCCGGAAGCAGGAGGCTCCCGGTCGCGGCGTACACGAGCGAGATGCCGAACGCGAACACCGCAGACGACAGCGCGCCGATGAGGAAGTACTTCATGCCGGCCTCGACGGAGCCGGCGTCGCGCTTCAGGTACGCGACCAACGCGTACGAGGGCAGCGACGCCAGTTCCAGGGCGATGAACGCCGTCGCCAGGGAGTTGGCCGCCGCCATCAACGCCATCCCGGTCGCCGCGAACAGCACCAGCGAGTAGAACTCCGCCTGGTACTCGCGGTCGTGGAGGTAGTCGTAGCTCGCGACCACGACGAGCGCCGTGACGGAGGCGAACAGCGCCTGGAAGA
Organism: Halobaculum sp. CBA1158; assembly: GCF_021431925.1. Classification (NCBI taxonomy): domain Archaea; kingdom Methanobacteriati; phylum Methanobacteriota; class Halobacteria; order Halobacteriales; family Haloferacaceae; genus Halobaculum; species Halobaculum sp. CBA1158. The sequence goes on from NZ_CP090371.1 coordinate 2,372,451, forward strand.
ACAGCGCCATCCCGTCGACGATGAGCGCGTCGCCGAACAGGCTGATCGCGCCGTCGGTGCTCGGTTGGCCGGTGCCCGCCGAGAGGAACCAGCCCGCGAGCCCCAGCGAGGCCAGCGCGCCGACGGTTCCGATCCCGGCCAACAGCGCCGGGCGGCCGTCGTCGGGGTCGACGCTGTCGACGACTATCAAGAGCAGTCCCGTCACAGCCAGCGCCAGCGCCGGCGCGAGCGCGGTCCACTGGGGAAGCTGGTCGCCCTGCAGGAGCACCGGCTCCATCAGGCACCACCCCCGACGACCGCGACCACCGGCTCGATCGCGTCAGTGATCATCTCGAAGAAGATGCTCGGCGCGACGCCGAGCGCGATGGTGCAAAGCAGCAGCACCGCCAGCGGTGCCACGTCGTGGAACGCCGCTCGGTGCACCTCGTAGTCGGTCTCCAGACGGAACTCGCCGAACAGCGTCCGCTGCATCGCGAACAGCAGGTAGCCCGCCACGATGACGATGCCGAACATCGACGCCGCGGTGAAAAGCGGTGCCGACGGGATCACCGTCGAGGCGAACGCCCCCTGGAAGATGAAGTACTCGGCGGCGAAGCCGGCCATGAGCGGGAGGCCCATGTAGCCGAACGCGCCGGCGACGAGGATGCCGACCGTGATCGGCATCCGGTCGGCCATCCCGGACATGTCGCCCACCATGCGCGTGTGGGTGACGTTGTAGATGACGCCGACCGCCATGAACATCAGCCCCGAGATGAGCCCGTGAGCGACCATCTGGAACGTCGCGCCGCCGATGCCCAGGCCCGTGTAGGCGACGAGCCCGAGGATGACGTACCCCATCGAGGAGACCGAAGAGTACGCGACGATGCGCTTGAGGTCCTGCTGGGCCAGCGCGAGCATCGCGCCGTAGATGACCGATATCACCGCGATCGCGGCGATGACGGTCGCCACCAGCGGGCGCGTCGCCACGTCCGGCAGCATCGTGAAGTTGAATCGCAACAGCGCGTACGTCCCCATCTTCAGGAGGACGCCCGCCAGCATCACCGACACCGGCGTCGGAGCCTCGACGTGGGCGTCCGGCAGCCACGTGTGGAACGGAACCACGGGCACCTTCACCGCGAAGCCCGCGAACATGGCCGCGAACGCCGCGAGCTTCAGCGCGTCGGCGGACAGACCGAGGTAGTTCAGGTCGGCCAGCCCGCCGTTCTGCAGCGACTGTGTTATCTCCGGTAGCCCGAAGGAGCTGACGGGGAGGTTGAACACCAGCGCCATGAACCCGATGAACATGACGAGGCTGGCGATGTTCGTGTACACGAAGAACTTGATCGCGGCGTACTTCCGGCGCGGGCCGCCCCACACGCCGATGAGGAAGTACATCGGGACCAGCACGGCCTCCCAGAAGACGAACCACAGGAAGAAGTCGAGCGCGGTGAACACGCCCAGCAGGTTCGCCTCCATGAACAGCATGAGGCCGTAGAACTGCGACTGGCGCGTGTCGATGGGCGTCCACGCCGACACGATCGCCAGCGAGGACAGCACCGTCGACAGCACGACCAACGGGAGGCTGATGCCGTCGACGCCGACGAACCACTGGAGCTCGTAGCCGGCGACGGTCAGCCAGTCGAGTTGCGTCTGGTAGGCGATGCTCCCGGCCATGAGCGCGTTCCCGCCGCCGTCGAAGCCGGCCCACATGTACAGGCTCCCGACGACCGGCAGGAGGCTCAGCGCGAACGCGAGCCTGCCGGCGTACTCGTCGGGCGCAAGCATGACGACCAGCGCCGCGAGGAACGTCACTCCGATGAGTGCTTCGATTATCACAGTAACCACCCCCCGAGGAGGCCGAAGACCACAAGCAGCACCGTCAGTCCCAGCGTCACCATCGCCGCGTAGTTACTCACGACGCCCGTCTGGATGCGCCGGATGCGCGACCCGGAGAACAGGCTCACGCTGGAGACGGCGTTGACCGCGCCGTCGACGACGCCCTGGTCGAAGGTGTCGGCGGCGCGAGCGAGCGGGAGGGCGACCCGCTCGGCGATGTACACCTGGTACTCGTCCTGATAGTAGTTGTCGTACAGCAGGTCCTTGAGGGAGCCGAGCTTGTCGGTGTGTTCGACGGGCTCCGGAACCGCGTACAGGCGGTAGGCGAGCCCCAGGCCCGAGAGCGCCAGCCCGAGCGACACCGCCGCGCCCAGCAGGACCGTCGTCACCTCCCCGCCGATGTACGCCGAGGAGTACGGGTCGATGTCGGCGTAGTGGTGGACCGACAGGTCCGTGTACCCCATGTCGAGCCACGTGTGCAGGAAGTCCACGTGTGCGCCCGTGAGCGCGCGGACGGGGGCGAGGTTGACCACGCCCGCGCCGGCCGCGAGCACGCCGAGCACAGCCAGCGGCAGCTTCACGTTCCAGCGAACAGCCTCCGGCGACTCCGCCTGCTCGGTTCGGGCGTCGCCGTGGAAGGTGAGGAACACCATCCGGAACGTGTAGAACGCGGTGACCGGCACGGCGAGCAGGCCGAAGACGTAGCCGAGCAGCAGGAGCGGCTGACCGTCCAGTCCGTGGATCAGCGTCTCGTAGAGGATCTCGTCTTTCGACCAGAAGCCGGCGAACGGGAAGATGCCCGCCAGCGCCAGCGATCCCGCGAGGAACGAGTAGTAGGTGACGGGCATCTTGTCCTTCAGCCCGCCCATGTCCCACATGTTCTCGTTGTGGTGCATCGCGAGGATGACCGACCCGGCGCCGAGGAACAGCAGCGCCTTGAAGAACGCGTGGGTGAGCAGGTGGAACGTCGCGGCCACGTAGCCGCCCGCGCCCAGCGCGAGCATCATGTAGCCGTACTGCGAGATGGTGGAGTACGCGAGCACCTGCTTCAGTTCGCGTTTCACGATGCCCATCGTGCCGGCGAACAGCGCCGTGAAGCCGCCGACCAGCGCGATGACGCCCAGCGCCGTCGGCGACACCGCATAGAAGCCGTACATCCGCGCGACGAGGTAGACCCCGGCGGCGACCATCGTCGCGGCGTGGATGAGCGCCGAGACCGGCGTCGGACCCTCCATCGCGTCGGGGAGCCACGTGTGTAGCGGGAACTGCGCGGACTTACCGATCACGCCGCCGAGCACGAGCAGGCCGACGACGGTGAACCACGCCTCGGTGCCGAGTCCGAGGAACGTGTTCGCGGCGAACTCACCCGCCAGCGCCTGTTCGGCCAGCACCGGGAAGCCGGGGGCGGCCTCGGTACCGACGAACTGCGCGGTGCCGAACGTCGCGAACACGGCGACGACGCCGATCAGGAAGAAGTAGTCGCCGAAGCGGGTGACGAGGAACGCCTTTTTCGCGGCCGACGGCGGGCCGGGCTCGCGGAAGTGGAAGCCGATGAGGAGATACGAGCACAGCCCCACCAGCTCGAAGAACATGAACGCCATGAGCAGGTTGTCGGCGACGACGAACCCGAGCATGGAGGCGGTGAACAGGCCGAGTCCGGCGTAGTACCGCGGGAGCCCCGTCTGCCCGTCGTCGTTCATGTATCCCAGCGAGAACACGTGCACCAGCAGCGCGACGAGCGTCACGATGACGAGCATCATCGACGACAGCGGGTCGATGAGCACGCCGAACGTGAGTTCGAGCGCCCCGTCGTCGGGGACGGCCCCAACGGCCCACGTGTAGATGGTCGCGTCGTACTCGTCTCCGCCCGCGACTGTGGCGGCCATCGCGATCGAGAGGACGAGCGACCCGGCGGTCGCCGCGATGCCGGGGATCGCCCCGCCCTTCGGCAGCAGGTCACGCCCGGAGATGGCCGTCCCGATCGCGATCAGGAACGAGAGGAACGGGAGCAGTACGATGGCCGGCGCGAAGTCGAAGATTCCTGCCATTTGTTACCACCTCATCGTCGTCGCTTCGGTCACGTCGATCTCCTTGAAGTTGCGGTACAGCACGAGGATGATCCCGATGCCGATTGCGACTTCCGCGGCCGCGAGCGCCATCGTGAACAGGCTGAACGTCTGCCCGGTCACGTTCCCCCAGTAGTAGGAGAACGCCACGAGGTTGATGTTCGCGGCGTTGAGCATCAGTTCGACCGACATCAGGAACAGCAGGGCGTTTCGGCGCGTCAGCAGGCCGAACACGCCGATACAGAAGACGGCTGCCGACAGGATCAGGTACGCCTCCGGCGGTGCGAACATCAGTCGTCACCCCCGCGGAGGGTCTCCCTTATCTCCCGGCCGCCGTCGGTGAGTACGCCACCGATACCGTCTTCGCCCTCGCGCTTGGCGAGGAACACCGCGGCGTCGATCGCCACGTCGAGCGCGACCGCGATGAGCACGAACGCGACGACGAACCCCTCGGCGGAGACGAGCGTGGCGTCGATCGCCTCGATGTCGATGTTGAACATCGCGTAGCCGATGCTCGCGGTGATCGATGCGCCCTCGGGGAAGCCGGCCGCCTCCCCGAAGGAGGCACCGAGGAACACGACCGTCAGCACGGCGAACAGGGCGACGGCCGCGAGCCCCGGGACGAGATGTCCCCCGAGCTTCAGGCGCGGTCGCGATCCCGCGTCGCTCACGCGTCGCTCACCCCGAGTTGCTCCGGTTCTCCTTCCCTGCGCACCAGCATCACGGCGAACGTGATGAGTATCAGGACCCCGCCCACGTAGACGAGGATCTGCATGGCGGCAAGCAGTTCCGCCTGCAACATCACGTAATGCACCGCGACGCTGAGGAGCGCGGCCCCGAGGAGGAGTGCGGAGTGCCACACGTCCTCGACGAGCACCACGCCCAGACTGCTCCCCACCGTGACGATGGCGAACAGCGCGAACGCGATAGTCTCTACAACCATTACCCGACACTCCCGCCGGAGTCCGTTTGAAGCTTTCGAGAACGGTTTGCGCGTACGCGTGTGCGGGCGGTCGGAGCTCGCGGATCGGTAGCGACGCGACAGGTGCGAGATATCGGCGGAAGGACACCGGTACCGCCCGAATCGACGGCTACTGGTCGCCGGATCTCCAGCGGGTCGTCGCCCGATCGGAGCGATCCGGCCGACGCGGTCGCTGTCGAGTCGTCGAACGGGGTGGAGAACCCGAGCGCGTGGGACGGTCCCGACCGACCGGCGGTTACTGGTAGTCGATCTCGCCGTCCCCCTCGCCGATCCACGCGTCGCGGTCCGGCTCGCGGGAGTTGAGCGGGTCGATCCCCTTGTACCAGGGGACGTTCTTCAGCTGTTCTTTGTTGTAGACGAACTCGTCTTTGGTGTCGGCGGTGAACTCGAAGTTCTGCGTCAGCAGGATCGCGTCCACCGGACACACCTCCTCGCAGAGCCGGCAGTAGATGCACTGTCCGATGTGGAGGTTGTACTGTTCGCCGTTGCGCTGGTCGTCCTGGACGATCTGGATCGTGTCGTTCGGACAGACGTTCTCGCACTGGCGGCACCAGATGCACCGCTCCTGGGAGAACTTGTGGACCCCGCGGAACCGCGGGCTCACCTCGGGCGCGACGTCCGGGTACTCGACCGTGAACGTCTTGCCGTCCAGCGCGTGCTTCATCGTCGTCGCCATTCCTTTGAGTAGTCCGATCATGGTTACGCGAGCACCCCCACGATGACCGCTGTGAGGATCAGGTTCGCAAACGCGAGCACGAGCATCCCCTTCCAGCCGATCTCGATGAACTGGTCGACGCGCAGGCGCGGGACCGCCGAGCGCAGCCACTGGGTGAACAGGAAGAACGCCCAGATCTTCGCGGTGAACCAGACGATCCCCAGCACGGCCGGGCCGGGACCGGCCGGACCGCCGAGGAACAGCGTCGCCGCGATCGCGCCGCCCAGGAAGATGTGGATGAACTCGCCCAGGTAGATGAGCACGAAGTACACGGAGGAGTACTCCGTCTGGTAGCCGGCGACGATCTCCGTCGGTGCCTCGGGGATGTCGAAGGGGTTGCGGCCGACCTCGGCGACGTTCGCCACCACGAACAGCACGAACGCGAACGGGTTCACGAACGCGAACCACTGCGGGATCGTGACGCCCGCGACCGAGACCAGCGCCACCTGCTGTTGGGCGACGATCTCGCTCATCTGGAGCGTCCCCGTGAATAACACGACCGAGACGCCGGTGACGATGAGCGGGATCTCGTAGGCGATGTTCGACGCGACCGCGCGAAGGCCGCCCAGCAGGCTGTACTTGTTGTTCGACGCGTACCCCATCATGATCAGCCCCAGCGAGGCGATCGAGGAGGCGGCGAAGGCGAACGCCAGCCCCGTTTCGGGGTCGGCCAACTGCAGGCCGCTGCCCATCGGGATGACCGCGAAGCCGAGCAGCGCCGAGAACGGAATGAGGAGCGGCCCCAGGTCCCACGCGGGGCGGTCGACGCCCTCGGGGACGATCAGCTCCTTCGAGAGGAGCCGAACCGCGTCCGCGACGATGACGAACAGGCCGAACGGTCCGACCCGGTTGACCGCGATGCGGTCGGTGAACGCCGCCGTGATCTTCCGCTTGGCCCACGGGCCCGCGAAGGCCGTGTTGATGAGCAGGAAGTTGGCGATGAGGAACGCGCCGAGCAGCGCGCCGACCACGTCGGCCGCGAGGCCGCCGAACGGGAGGAGCCCGGCGATCGTGTCGGGGAGCATCCCCTGCTGGAGCGGGACCCCCCCGGTCATCTGTCCACCTCGCCGAGCACGATGTCCAGGCTACCGAGCGCGGCGACGAGGTCGGGCACGTACTCGCCCTCGGCCATCTCCGGCAGCGTCTGGAGGTTCGAGAAGCACGGCGACCGGATCTTGAACCGCGCCGGCTTGTCCGTGCCGTCCGAGCGCATGTAGATGCCGAGTTCGCCCTTCGCGCCCTCGACCGCGCGGTAGATCTCGGTGTCGTCCTCGGGCTTCAGCGTCCGCGGGACGTTGGCCTGGATGGTCCGGTCCTCCTCGGGCCAGTCCTCGAGCAGGTCGATACACTGCTCGATGATCTTCGCGGACTCCTCGACCTCGCGAAGCCGCACGAGCAGGCGGCTGTAGTTGTCGCAGCCGTCCTCGGTCACCACGTCCCAGTCGAGTTCGTCGTAGTAGCCGTACGGGTCGTCGCGGCGCAGGTCGTAGTCGACGCCGGACCCGCGGGCGACCGGGCCGGTCGCGCCGTAGTTCTTGGCGACCTCCGGCGGCAGCACGCCGGTGTCGATGGTCCGCATCTGGAGGATCTCGTTGCCCGAGATGAGGTCGTGGTACTCCTCCAGCGCCTCCGGGAGGTCCTCGAGGAAGTCGCGGGTTTTCTCGAAGAACTCCTCGCGGGGCTCGGGCAGGTCCCAGACGACCCCGCCGAGGCGGAAGTAGTTGAACATGAGCCGCTGGCCCGTGAGGTCCTCGAGGATGTTCTGGGCCTTCTCGCGGTCCCGGATCGCGTACATGAAGATGGCGGTGAAGTCGCCGTACACGTCGAGCGCGAACGTGCCGACCGCGAGCATGTGCGCGGCGATGCGGCACAGTTCCGCGCCCATCGTCCGGATGACCTGCGCGTACTCTGGCACCTCGATGTCGGCCATGTCCTCGGCCGCGCGCGCGTACGCCCACTCGTTGAGCAGGCCCGCCGAGATGTAGTCCCAGCGGTCGGGGTACGGCATGATCTGGTGGCGGTAGGTGCCGTTCTGACAGATCTGCTCCTCGCACCGGTGGAGGTAGCCGATGTCGCTTTCCACGTCGGCGACCTGCTCGCCGTCGAGCGTCGTCTCCAGGTGGAGCACGCCGTGGGTCGCGGGGTGGTGGGGACCGATGTTGAGGAACATCGTGTCCGTGTCGTCCTCCCCGCGGTGGTCCTCCTCCAGCGGGTTCGCGTTCTCGCGCAGCGGAACGACCTGCGGGCGGTCCTGGTCGTAGTCCGTCGCCAGCGGGTGGCCCTGCCACGTCTCGGGCAGGAGGATGCGGCGCAGATCGGGGTGGTCGTCGTAGTCGATGCCGACGAGGTCGTACGCCTCGCGCTCGTGCCAGTCGGCCGTCCGGAACACCGGCTCGGCCGACTCGCTGACCGGGTTCTCGCGGTCGGCGGGGACGACGACGCTGACCTCCTGGGTCGGGTCGTCGAACTTCTTCAGGTGGTAGATGGACTCGTAGCGGTCCTCGTACTCCTGTGCGGTGACACACGAGAGGTGGTCGTACCCCGCCTCGTTCTTCAGCGTCGAGAGCACGTCCTGCACGGCGTCCGGGCGGATCACGTAGCCGGGCGCGTTCAGGTGCTCCTCGCGGCCGATGACGTGATCGCCCAGCAGCTCGGCGAGCTCGTCGGGGGACTGTTCCTCGACCGGTGCCGGAACGTCCGGCTCGGGTTCTTCCAGACTCATGATCAGGGGGAGTCCGCCCAGTTGTACCGCATGACGAGGTCCTCCTCGTCGATCTCCTGTGCGAGGTGATCGACGATCTCGTCGCGGTCGAGGTCACCGAACTGTTCGAGCTCGTAGGGCTTCACCGTCACCGGCGAGGACTCGCCGTTGGCGATGCGCTCCTGGAGCTTCGCGACGCCGTACACCAGCGCCTCGGGGCGGGGCGGGCAGCCGGGGACGTGGATGTCCACCGGGATGACCTCCTCGGCACCCTTGATCACGTTGTACCCCTCCTGGAACGGGCCGCCGGAGATGGTGCACGAGCCCATGCCGATGACGAACTTCGGCTCGGGCATCTGGTCGTACACGCGCTTCATCCGCGGCGCGAACTTCGAGACGATCGTTCCGGGAACGATGATCACGTCCGCCTGTCGCGGCGACGCGCGGGGGACGCCCGCGGCGAAGCGGTCGAGGTCGTGTTTGACCGCGTACGTGTGCATCATCTCGATGCTGCAGCAGGCGATGCCGAACTGCAGCATGAACATCGAGGAGCCCCGCACCCAGTTCATGAACTTGTCGAACTTGGTGAGGATGAACGGCGAGGAGCCGAACGCCTCGCGCAGCTTCGAGTTGAAGCGGTTGTCCTCGCCCGTCATCCGGGCGTCCCGGGTGTCGGTCAGTACCTGGCTGTCGTCCGTGACGAACGGTCTGTTGTCGCTACTCATTGTCGGGAACGCTCCGTCTTCTGTCTCGCCGCACGCGGGCTGGAGGCCCACTTCACGGCGCCCTGCCGCCACGCCCAGACGAGTCCCACGACGAGCACGCCGATGAAGATCAACATCGGGAGCAACACCGTCGTGAGGCCGACCCCCGCCTCGAGGGCGGGCTGATAGATCACGGCCCACGGGAAGATCAGGACGGTCTCGATGTCGAACACGACGAACAGCAGCGCAACCATGTAGTACTGGATGTTGAACTGGATGCCCGTCGCCGATCCCGTCGGAACCTCACCGGACTCGTAGGTGGCGCTTTTGCCTTGTTCCGGCACGCTCGGACGGAGGATCGCGGACACCGCCATCATCCCGAGCGGGATGCCCACGCCCATCACCGCCAACGCGCCGATCGCTATCCATGGATTCATACCGGGTTCTCCGTATCGTACGTCGGTTTGGAGCCCCCACACATAAGCGCTTCACTTGCACGTGCACGCGCGGAGCGGCCCGGAGGCCGCAGAGTGCTCACTCTCCGCCGTCGCGCGACGCGCGGAAGCCGGCGACGCCGAGGTCGTGGAGCTCGGCAGAGACGTCCGCGACGCCGCCCTTGAGGTCCTCGTGGTACTCGACGAGTCGTTCCTCGACGGCGTCGTGCTCCCTGGCGAGCACCTGCGCGGCCGACAGCGCCGCGTTGAACGACTTGCCGGCGTCAACGGCGACGATGGGCGCGCCCGTCGGCATCCCGATCACCGAGTCGACCGACTTCTCCTGGACGGGGACGCCGACGACGGGGATCGGGTACGCGAGGCTCGCGGTCATGTTCGGCAGGTCCGCGGACTTGCCGCCCGCACCGGCGACGATCACGTCGAGGCCGCGGTCGTCGGCGGTCTCGCCGTACGCGTACAGCAGCTCGGGCGTCCGGTGGGCGGAGACGACGTACGTCTCGTAGGTGAACCGCGCCTCCGGCGGGTCGCGGAAGTCGGTCTGCTCGGCGAACCCCAGTTCGTCGAGGGCGTCGAACGCGCCCTGCATGGTGTCGAGGTCCGAGTCCGACCCCATGATGACGCCCACGTCGGGCGTCGCGTCGGGGTCGGCGTCGCTGTTCGCCTCCGATTCGAGTCGGTCGATGAGGTCCTGAACGGTTGTCATGGTCCGTGAGTTCGGTCGGCTCGGTGGGCGATCACTCGAAGGTGAGTCCGTCCCGCAGGTCGCGGGCGCGGACGAGCAGGTCGTCGCGGTCGGCGTCGGTCGCCGAGAGGGTTACGTGGCCCATCTTGCGCAGCGGGCGGGCCTCGCGTTTGCCGTACCAATGGAGGTGCGCGTCGCCGGCGGCGAGCACGTCGCCGACGCCCGACAGCGACGCGGGGACAGGTTCCGGAACGTCGCCGAGGACGTTCGCCATCACGGTCGGCGCGCGCGCCGCAGCCGACCCGAGGGGCCACCCGAGGACGGCGCGGACGTGCTGTTCGAACTGCGAGGTCGTCGCCCCCTCGATGCTCCAGTGGCCGGAGTTGTGCGGGCGCGGGGCGACCTCGTTCACCAGCGTCTCGCCGTCCGCGGTCTCGAACAGCTCCACGGCGAACACGCCGCGACCGTCGAGCGGTTCGAGGGTGTCGAGAGCGACCTCTCGAGCGCGCTCGGCGACGGCCTCGGAGCACCTGGCGGGCGCGACCGTCTCGCGGAGGATCTCCTCGCGGTGGACGTTCTCGACGACGGGGAACGCCCGACGGTCGCCGTCGCCGCGGGCGGCCACGATCGAGAGCTCCCGCTCGAAGTCGATCAGCTCCTCGGCCATCGCGCCGCCGTCGCCCGCGCCGACCTCCGCGAGTTTCGCCTCGTAGTCGTCGCCCGGCTCGACCGGGAGGTTGCCGCGGCCGTCGTAGCCGCCGGTACGGGCCTTCAGCATACAGCCGTCGAAGCGCTCGACCGCGTCGGCGAGGTCGTCGGTGTCGTCGACGGCGACGAACTCCGGGACGGGGATCCCGGCGTCCGCGAACGCCCGCTTTTGCACGAGCTTGTCCCGGATCGTCCGCAGCGCGTCCGGCGAGGGGTGAACCGGCACGTCGTACTCCTCGCCGACCGTCTCCAGCACGTCGGGGTCGGCGAGTTCGATCTCCAGCGTCAGCGCGTCGGATCGGTCGGCCAGTTCACGGACCGCGTCGGGGTCGTCGAACGATCCCTCGATCTGCTCGGCGACCCGTGAGGCGGGGCAGTCGGGCGTCGGGTCGAGCACGACCACGTCGACGCCCAGGGGCGAGGCGGCCTCCGCGAGCATGCGGCCGAGTTGTCCGCCGCCGACGACGCCGAGCGTCGGTCCGGGACAGGTCGGTGTCACGGCCGGCGGTTCGGCAGGTCCGCGAATAAATCTTGCCTCATGCGTGAAGAGTGATCCACGTATGTGAAGTTCCGAGAGGAAGAGTGGAGCGCGGTCAGGGGTCCGATTCGGCCTCAAGTTCGTACGCCCGTTCGAGTTCCTCCTCGTCGATGAACACGACGATCCGCTCGGTCCACAGCCGGAAGGCGTACTCCCGCGACTCGTAGCCGTCGAGGCGTTGCTCCAGCTCGTCGGCGTCGTCGGGTTTGGCGAACACGACCGGCGGCATCTCCTCCGGGAGGCCGTCGAACCGAGCGCTGGGCGGGGTCGAAGTCTGCTCGGCGTCGGCCAGCTCGAGGTACCACGGCGTCGGCAGCCGCGAGTGCCAACTCGGCCCGCCGGGCGGCATCCGCTCGACGCTCGACTCGTCCTCGACGTACAGCCGGGTCCCGCGCGGCGTGTCGGTCCCCACCCACAGCACGTCGGTGCCCTCGTGGTTGCGGGCGATCACCTGGGCGTCGCGGAGGGCGTCCTTGTAGTCGTTCTCGGGCTGTGCCCACTGGAGCACCTGCTTGTCCTCCTCGGCCGCCGAGTTCCAGTAGTCCGCCGTGGGGGCTGCGACGCCCGCGACCGCGGCGAACACGATCAGCCCCGCGATGATGACCGTCTCGACGTCCTCGCGGGCGATCGCCGTCCGGAGCGAGTCGCCGACGTGTGCGACGCCGACGGCCGCCGGGATCGACAGCGGGAGGACGATGTGGATCGCCGCCCACGGGGCCTGGATGTCCGTCGCGACGGGGTAGCCGACGAGCGACGCGAGCCCCCAGTAGGCCGCGTACGCGACCAGCGGTCGGGTGCCGCGCTCGGAGCCGTAGCCGTCGGCGACGAAGCCGACGGCCGCGAACACGGCGAGCACGGCCGACCCGTACGCGAGCGTCTCACCGATGTCAAAGAGGTACGGCACGTACGGGTGGCCCGAGTGACTCCCCGCGGCCCACGTCCCCCAGAACTTCTCGCCAGACCCCCACGTCGCCTCCGTCAGCACCGACCCGAGCGTCGCCGCCGAGCCGCCGGACCCGCCGGCCTGCGAGGCGACGCCGAGCGCCTGCCACAGCTCCGGCCGCGGGGCGTAAAAGAACGACGTGACCCCGAGGAACGTCGCGACGACGCCGACCGCGACGACGGGCACCCAGACCGCGAGGTGGCCGACCAATCCGGCCTCCGGGGCGTACGGCGCGGGAGTGCCGGCGGCCCCGCGGTCGGCGTTCCCGCGGTCGGCGTCGCCGGCGTCGGTCTCGGTTCCGGTAGCCGCGTCGCCGTCGCCGACGCGGTCGCGGACGCGACGCTCGATCCACCGCCGGGTGCGGGCTCCCTCGGTCCAGCCGTCGAGGAACCTCGCGAGCGCGACGGCCTCTCCGACGACCGCATCGAGCGGTGAGCCGGTCCGAGAGGCCGTTCGGACGAGCCGGTGATCGAGCAGGAGCACAGCCGCGCCGAGGAAGCACGCGAGGTACACCAGCGCGTTCTCCTTGGCGGTGAACCCCAGCGCCAGCAGCGCGGCCGAGCCGAACAGCGGGAGCGTCCGCCGGGTGTCGATCGCGTACACGACGAGCGCGAACGCGGCGACGCAGAAGGAGCCGACGAGCACGTCGCCGCGCATGAACCGGCCGTAGTAGACGAGCAGGGGGTCGGCCGCGAGCACGAGCGCGAGCGCGACCACCTCGCGGTCGCGCAGGCGGTGTCGCAACAGCAACGCCGCGAGTGGAAGCAGCCCCCCGACGACCGCGACCGGAAGTCTGGCGGCGAAGTCGGACGCGCCGATCAGGTCGAAGAGGACGTTGTTGACGACCGGGAGGAACGGCCCGTGGATGATCGGCCGGTAGAAGAACTCACCCGTCGCGTCGAACCGGAGGATCCAGTAGGCGACCCGGCCTTCGTCCCAATGGAAGACCCGGCTCCCGAGTTGGACCGTCCGGAGGAGCAGCGAGCCGACGACGATCAGGAGGACGGCAGCGACCGCGGGGTCGCCGACGCGGTCGCGGAGACGATCGAGCGCGCCGTCGTCGGCGGCGGCCGGATCGGGGAGGGCGTCGGCCTCGTCGGCGGGTTCGTCGTCGTCCGAGCCGCCGGCTTCGGCGGGGTCGTCGTCGGTCGCGTCGTCGTCCGCGCGCCGGTCACCCCCGCCGCTCGCGACCCGATCGTCCGGGGACGCGTCCTCCACGGGGTCGTCCCCGTCGGCGGGACCACTCATTGGCGGCCGGTCGCACGCCGCCGGTAACAACTCTTGTGATCCGCGCGACACGGCGGGACCGCGTCTGCGACGCGGACTACGGAGGGCGGACACATCGGCCACGAGCGGTATGCCTTTGACCGGGCCGACCCTTCGCCTGTACAATGACCGAGACCGCACTCGGGCTGGTGGTCGCACGCTACTACGCGTCCATCGCCGAGGCAATGGAGGAGTCCGCCCGCGAGGCAGTCGCCGACCGCGGCGCGACCGTCGCCGAGACAGTCGACGTGCCCGGCGCGTACGACACGCCGCTGGCGGCCGACCGACTGGCCCGCCGCGACGACATCGACGCCGTCGCCGTCGTCGGGACCATCGTCTCCGGCGACACCGACCACGACCAGGTGATCGGCCAGGCCGTCGCGACGAAGCTCGCCGACGTGAGCCTCGACCGCGACACGCCCGTCACCTTCGGCGTGTCGGGGCCGGGACAGTCGGGGGCGGAGGCACGGGAACGCGCACAGAAGGGCGCGGAGGCCGCGAGCGCCGCCGTCGACCTCGCGGAGGGGCTCCCCGCCCCGGAGGTGGCCGCATGAGCGGACGGGAGGCCGCAGGGGAGTTCGCCTACGACTTCGCCGAGCGCGTCGGCCGCGTCGAGCCGTCGGCGACGCTGGCGATCTCGAACGCCGCGAACGAACTGGAGGCCGAGGGCCACGACGTGGTCGACCTCTCCGTGGGCGCGCCAGACTTCCCCACGCCCGAGACCGTCGTCGAGGCGGGCAAGGACGCGCTGGATGCGGGGCACACGGGCTACACCTCCTCCAACGGCGTCCCCGAGCTGAAGGAGGCCATCGCGGAGAAGCTCCGCGCCGACGACATCGACGCCGACGCCGACGACGTGATCGTCACGCCCGGCGCGAAGCAGGCGCTGTACGAGACGGTCCAGACGCTCGTGGACGACGGAGATGAAGTGGTCCTGCTGGACCCGGCGTGGGTGTCCTACGAGGCGATGGTGAAACTCGCCGGCGGCGACCTCGCCCGCGTCGACCTGGCCCCGCACAACTTCTCGCTGGCCGACGGGCTCGACGACCTCGCGGCGACGGTCTCCGACGACACTGAGCTCTTGATCGTCAACTCACCCAGCAATCCGACGGGCGCGGTCTACGCCGACGAGGGGCTGGAGGGCGTGCGCGACCTCGCGGTCGAGCACGACGTCGCGGTCATCTCCGACGAGATCTACGACGAGATCGTCTACGGCGTCGAGCAGACCAGCCTGGCGAGCCTCGACGGGATGGCCGACCGCACGGTGACGATCAACGGCTTCTCGAAGGCGTACTCGATGACCGGCTGGCGGCTGGGCTACCTCCACGCCACGGGCGACCTGATCCCGCAGGCGGGGAAGCTCCACAGCCACTCCGTCTCGTGTGCGACGAACTTCGTCCAGCGCGCGGGCATCGAGGCCCTGCGCAACACCGACGAGTCCGTCGAGGAGATGCGCGCGGCCTTCGAGTCGCGCCGCGACATGCTCGTCGACCTGTTCGACGACCACGGCGTCGACGTGACGGTGCCCGACGGCGCGTTCTACATGATGCTGCCCGTCGACGAGGACGACTCCGCGTGGGCCGAGGAGGCGATCCAGGAGGCGCACGTCGCGACCGTCCCCGGCTCCGCCTTCGGCGCGCCCGGCTACGCCCGCATCAGCTACGCCGCCAGCGAGGATCGCCTGAAGGAGGGCATGCAGCGCCTCTTCGACGCCGGACTCCTCGGCGACGAGTAGCGGAACCATCGCACAACAGTTCTGACTCCCCGGCGCGGTTTCTCGCGGGAGTCCGGGTTCGACGACTGCCCGTCCGACCGCCGAGCGACGACGCCCGTCCGACCGCCGAGCGACGACGCCCGTCCGAGCCACGGGTGGGACTGAAAGGGGCCGCGGCTGTGCGCGAAGGCGCGGACCGACAAGCACCGCAAGGCGAGCGAAGCGAGCCGAGGAGCGCAGCGGCCGCACCGAGCGCACAGCCGCGGGGGCTTTCGCGGTCGTCACCACGGTATCGCGGGCGGCGTCCCGAACCAGATCCATGCTACCGCGTGGCGAGATTTTATCAGCCGCGCCGGAATCAACCGTGTATGGACGGGATCCACGACCTCGGCGGGATGGATTCGTACCACGACCTCCCGCCGGACCAGCCCGACGACGCCAGCCCGTTCCACCACGAGTGGGAGGGCGTCGTCCAGTCGCTGTACATCGCCGGCCTCGGCTCGGACACGTTCGAGCTCGACCGCTTCCGGTACACGCTGGAGGGGGACGACCCCGAGCGCTACCTGACGGTTCCCTACTACGAGCGCTGGCTGGGTGCCATCGAGACGCTGTTCGTCGAGGCGGGCGTCGTCGACGCCGACGAGCTGCGCGAGCGCGCGGAGGCGTTCGCCGCCGGCGACGCGGAGGTGCCCGACGAGACGGACCCCGACCGGCTCCCCGCGCTGCTCGAGGGCACCCGCGAGAAGTACCTGAGCCGCCGCGGCGACGGCGACCCGAGCTTCGCCGTCGGCGACCGCGTCCGGGTGCGAAAGCGGCATCCGACCGGCCACACGCGCTGCCCGCGGTACGTCCGCGGCGCGGTCGGCGAGGTCGTCGCCGACCGCGGCGCGCACGTGTATCCGGACGAGAACGCCCGGAGCCGACGGGAGAGAGGGACCGACGGCGAGCGCGCCGAACAGCTGTACAACGTCCGCTTCGACGCCGCCGAGCTGTGGGGCGAGGACTGCACGGACGCCGACGGCCTCCACATCGAGCTCTGGGAGCCGTACCTCGTCGCGCCCGAGGACCGATAGGCCGACGCGGCCGAGGCCCCGAACCGGTCGGTTTCGGGGGCGGGGCGAACGCATAAGCCCCCAGACGCGCCACTACATCACATGACCGGCGACCGCGGCGATCACGACGGACGCGACCACGACGACCCGCCGTCTCATCCCGACCCGGAACTCCGCGACGAGATCGGCCCGCAGGCGAGGGCGCGCGCGCTCCAGTCGCTGCTGACCGAGAAGGGCGTCCTCAGCACCGACGCCGTCGACGAGGTGATCGCCACCTACGAGGGCGACGTGGGGCCGATGAACGGCGCACGGGTCGTCGCGCGGGCGTGGACGGACCCCGAGTACCGCGAGTGGCTGCTGGAGGACGGCATCGAGGCCGTCACGGAACTGGACATCTCGGTGAACGACGAGGTGATGGAGCTTCGGGTGGTCGAGAACACCGACGACACCCACAACGTCGTCGTCTGCACGCTCTGCTCGTGTTACCCGTGGGCCGTGCTGGGGCTGCCGCCGACGTGGTACAAGTCGCCCGCCTACCGCTCGCGCGTCGTCGACGAGCCGCGCGCGCTGCTGCGGGAGGAGTTCGACACGGATCTCGCGGACGGCGTGGACGTGGAGGTGTGGGACTCCAACTCCGAGGTGCGATACATGGTGCTCCCGCAGCGGCCCGACGGAGCCGAGGACATGAGCGAAGCCGAGCTGGCGGAGCTCGTCTCACGCAACGCGATGATCGGCGTCGAACGGCTCGGCGACGGGGGCTCGATCGCCTCCGACGGCGGCGCGCGGACGGCCGGCAGCGACGCGAACGCGACGGCCGGCAGCGACGCGACCGTCGATTCGACCGCTGAGGTCGACACAGCGGCCAAGCAGGTCCCGCGGACCGACGCCGACGGCCCGACGTTCGCGGAGCCGTGGATGGCGCGGTCGTTCGCGCTGGCGGTCGCGCTCACTAACGAAAACGACCCCGGGCACACGTGGGACGACTTCCAGTCGGAACTGGTCGCCGAACTCGACGCGAACCCGGGCGCGGAGGACGGGAGCGACGCCGACTACTACGGCGCGTGGCTGGCCGCCCTCGAGCGCTTCCTGACCGAGCGCGACCTCGTCGACGGGTCGGACTTCTCGGCCCGCGCGACCGCCTTCGCCGACGGCGACCGCAACGCCCACGAGTTCGTCGAGGGCGACCCCCACGCCCACGCCGACCAGTTGCCCGAGGGACACGCCGACGGCGCACATCACCACCGCGGTCACGACGACGACCACAGCCACCACTAACCGTCACGGCCGCGGGCGAGTCGGTCGGCGCACGGAGGTTTATATCCGAGAGGGACCCAGGGCCGGCATCGAATGCGCGTCGCCGACCTCCCGCTGGCCCCCGAGTACGTCGACCACTTCGCGGGCGAGGGGATCGAGGAGCTGTACCCCCCGCAGGTCGCAGCCGTGGAGGCCGGCGTCTGCGACGGCGACAACGTCGTCGCCGCCGTGCCGACCGCCTCGGGCAAGACGTTCGTCGCCGAGCTCGCCCTCCTGACGGCCGACGGCCCGGGGCTGTACGTCTGTCCGCTCCGGGCGCTCGCCCGCGAGAAGTACGAGGAGTTCGACGCGCTCCCGGGCGTCGAAGCGGGCATCTCCACCGGCGACTACGACTCGGCCGCGAGCGACCTCGCCGGCAACGACGTGATCGTCGCCACCAGCGAGAAGGTCGACTCCGCCATCCGAAACGGTGCCGAGTGGGTCGACGACCTCGCGTGCGTCGTCGTCGACGAGGTCCACCTGCTCGGCTCGCCCCGGCGGGGGCCGACGCTGGAGGTGACGCTCGCGACCCTCCGCCGCCGGACGCCAGACGTACAGATCGTCGCGCTGTCGGCGACCGTCGACAACCCCGCCGACATCGCCGACTGGCTCGACGCCGAACTCGTGGAGTCGACGTGGCGGCCGGTCGACCTCCGGGTCGGCGTCCACGCCGAGGGGACCGTCCGGTTCGACGACGGCACCGATCGCTCGCTCCCCGTCGACGGCGACGGTCCCACCGCCGATCACGCCGCCAATCCTGCCGACGACGCCGACACCGAGGCGACGGCGGCGCTCGTCGCCGGCGCGGTCGACGACGGGGGACAGGCGCTTGCGTTCGTCGCCTCTCGACGGGAGGCCGAGGCGCTCGCCGACCGGCTGGCGGAGGAACGGTTCGGCGGCGGTGGCGACGCCGCCGACGACGCGAGCGACGCGGACGGCGTCGCCGCGGACCTGCGCGACGCCGGCGGCACCGAGACGGGCGAGCGCCTGGCCGAGGCCGCCGAGCGCGGCGTCGCGTTCCACCACGCGGGGCTCTCCTCGGACCACCGGGCGACCGTCGAGCGGGCGTTCCGCGAGCGGAGGCTGGCGGTCATCTGCGCGACGCCGACGCTCGCGGCCGGCGTGAACGTCCCCGCGCGCCGCGTCGTCGTTCGCGATCAGCGGCGCTACACCGGCGAAGGCACGGAGTGGCTTCCCGTGCTGGAGGTCCATCAGATGTGCGGGCGTGCGGGGCGACCGCACCTCGATCCGTACGGCGAGGCGGTGCTCGTCGCCGACGACGCCGACGAGCGCGAGGAGCTGTGGGACCGGTACGTCACGGCCGACCCCGAGCGCGTGGAGTCGAAGCTCCGGGATCCCGCCGCGCTGCGCACGCACACGCTCGCGCTCGTCGCCACCGGCATCGCCGGGTCGCAGGCGGGGGTGCTCGACGCGCTCGGCGGGACGTTCTACGCCTCGCGCACGTCGAACCCGAACCTGGGGGGCGTCGTCGGCGACGCGATCGCGAGCCTCATCGACGACGGCCTGCTCGCGCCCGCACCCGACGGCGGCATCGAGGCGACGCCGGTCGGCTCGCAGGTGTCCCGACAGTACGTCACCCCCGACACCGGGGTCCGGATCGTCGACGGACTGCGGACGGTCGCCGGGATGGATCCCGACGACGTGACCGAGTTGACCGCCTTCGAGATCGTCTGCGACACCCCGGACATGGACGACACCTACCTCGGCAACGCCGAGCGCGCCGACATCTACCAGTTCGCCCGCTCGCGCTCGGCGGAGCTGACGACCGGCATGACGGACGCCGAGGACTTCGAAGGCTGGCTGGAGTCCGTGAAGACCGCCCGGGTTCTGACGGAGTGGGTCGACGGCGCGAGCGTCGAGGAGCTGGTCGAGACGTACCGCATCGGTCCCGGCGACCTGGAGTCGCGGATCGAGCGCGCCGAGTGGCTGCTGGGCGCGGCCGACGCGCTCGCAGAGGAGATCGGCGTCGAGCTGCCGGCGATCGGGTCGGCTCGGTCGAGGCTCTGACCGGGTTCAGCTCCCCTCGCGGTCGTACGCTCCCGCCATCCGGTGCTCCCCTGCCTCCCGGAGTACCGACGGAGTCCGACAGACGCCCTGCTCGCCGGCCGCCTGGGGGACGACGCAGTTGTTGCAGTCCTCGCAGGCGACCGCGACCCCGCGCTCGGGGGCGTCCTCCCGGAGCAGTCTGGCCGGCAACTCGGGTTCGGCGTAGAACGGCCGTGCCATCCCCACGGCGTCGGCGGATCGAACGGCGTCAGCGGATCGGACGCCGTCTGCGGACCGGCTGTCGTCAGCGGATCGGCCGCCGTCGCCGAGCAGCCCGTCGATCGTCGCCCGGTCCCTGACGCCGCCCTCACAGAGGACGGGCACGTCGACGCGCTCGCGCACCCGCCGGCAGAGGTCCGCGTTCCACGCCGGCTCCCGGGAGTAGACGAGCGACTCGACCCAGTTCGCGGCGGCGACGAGCGCCGCCCGCGGTCGCGAGCCGAAGGCGTCGACGTACTCCTCGCGGAAGCGCTCGTCGCGCCACGAGCGGCCGGGAAAGGCCCCTCGGATCACGCTCATGTCCCAGAAGACGGAGCCGTTGACCGGGACCAGCGCGTCGTAGCCCGCGTCCGCGAGGCGCTCGCAGAGCCGGACGCAGTCGGCGGCCGACAGCGTGGGCCCGATCCCCGGCGGTGCCTCGGTCTCGGCGGGGACCTTCGTCAGGACGGGCACGTCGCCGGCGCGGTCGCGGATCTCGGCGAGCACGACCTCGAAGAAGCGCGCGGGGTCGCCGAACTCGTCGTCGCGGCGGTTGTAGAACGGCGACGCGAACTGGTGGAGGATCCCCATGTTCGCGCCCGCGAGGTGTATCAGGTCGTAGTCGGCGTCGACCGCGGCGGCGGCCGCGCGACCGAAGTCCGCGGCCAGTTCGCGACACTCCTCGGTCGCGAGGACGTGCGCGTCGTAGTCGAGAACCCCGAGACGGTCGAGCAGACGGAGGGGTCGCGGGGGAGGCGACACCGCGAGCTGTTCGAGATCCGGGTTGCGGGCGCGGAAGCCGCGGTGCCACGTCTCCATCGAGCGCAGGCCGCCGTGTTCGAGTTGGATCGCGATCCGGCCGCCGTGATCGTGGATCGCCCCGGTGAGTCGGGAGAGCCCGGCGACGAAGTCGGGGTCGTGGACGCGGGTCATTCCGGGCGCGGCGCAGCCGCCCTCCTCGCGAACGATCGTCGCGCCCTGACAGACGAGCCCCGCGCCGGCCGCGGCCGCCGGCTCCAGCTCCGCGATCAGCGTGTCCACCGCGTCGGGACCGTTGCCCGCGTGCTCGAGCAGCGGCGCGCGGTAGAGCCGGTTCGGGAGCGTGACCCCCCCGATCCGGAGGGGATCGGTGATCGACGGCACGGAGATCTGATCGGGCTCGTCGGGCTTGAACGCTCGGCCGGAAGGTCGGGACCGTCGGGAAGGCACATCGCCGTAAGCGACACGACGGCGATCCGGCGTCCTGGCGGTGATCCGGCTACCACGTGGCGACCCGGCGGCGACTCGGCGGCGACCCGGCGACGGTCCCGATTTCAGACCCGTCGCTCGCTGATCTCCTCGGCGACGCGCTCGCCCGGCCGCCGAAGCTCGCCGGACTCGACCTCGTACACGTAGCCGGAGACGGTCACGTCCTCCGGAATCAGCTCGTGTTCCTCGAGGTAGCGGACCTGCGCGGCGCAGGCCTCGTCGATATTGTCGGTCATGCGGACCCACTCCTCGACGGCGGCGTCGCCGATGTCGAGTTCGGGCAGCGCCGGATCGAGATCCACGTCGTCGAGGTCGACGCCCGCGGCCTCCGCCCGCGCCTCCAGGCCGGCGGCCACGTCGTCGTCGCTCGCGGACATCATCCCGCAGTCGGTGTGGTTCACGACGACGATCTCGTCGGTGTCGAAGAAGTTCGTCGTCAGCGCCGCCGAGCGGATCACGTCGTCGGTGACCTTCCCGCCGGCGTTTCGGTAGATCTGCGCGTCGCCGAGGTCGAGGTCGAGGGCGTCCTCGACGGGGATGCGCTCGTCCATGCAGGCGACGACGAGGAGGTTCTCGTCGGTCGGGATCCCCTTGCGTCGGCGTCGCGCCCAGTCGTCGCGGGCGTCGACCGCCTCGTCGACCCGCTCGTGGACGTGGTCGTGTTCGTGCCCGTGCTCGTCGGTGCCGGTGTCGGTGTCGGCGTCGGTGTCGGACATCGACGGATCACAGGGCCCGCAACGACGGGGTCGTTTCGCCGTCCGTAATCCCGACCGGTGATCGCAGAAAGGGGCGATTTGATCCGGTAGGGTCCGGAGTAACGCGGCGACCCGGGTTTGACGCGGGCGACTACCCCTCGCCGGCGTCAACCTGCTCGTGAGTGTGGTGGTAGAACTCGACGAGGGCCTCGCCCCCGTCGCCGGCGACGGGTTCGAAACACACCCGACGGTAGCGCTCGTTGTCGAGGAGGTTCACCGCGAGTCCGGCGTCGTGCACCGAGACGGAGTCGTAGGCGACCCCGCAGGTCGGACACGACTCCGGCGGGTCGCTCGGGCGGTCCACGTGAGCGAAACGGTCGCCGGCGGCAAACCTGTGTCGACGGGACCGTGGCGGATGTGCGGACCGCCGCGGGCGACGACGGGTCCGGCGTGGACGACGCGAACCCGCGGGGCCGGCGCGTACCGGTGCGGATCCGCGTGAACCGACGCGACCGCCGCCGCCGACTCACTCGCCGACGGCCTCGCGGACCGTCTCGTACTCCGAGTCGGAGTAGGCGATGAAGCGCACGTCCCGCAGCGAGTCGGGGTCGAACGCGCGGATCTCCTCGGAGATGAGGCGCGCGCCCTCCGCGAGGTCGAACCCCGCGACGCCACAGCCGAGCGCCGGGATCACCAGCGACTCACAGCCGCGCTCGTCGGCCGCGGCGAGGGCGTTGCGCGCGGCGTCGCGAATGCTCTCGGCGGTCGCCTGTCCGTCCCCGTAGTGGGGCATCGCGGCCGCGTGGATCACGTACTCGGCGTCGAGGCCGAACGCGTCCGTGACCGCCACCGCACCCAGGTCGACCGGGCCCTTCGCCATCGCCGCCTCGTTCAGGCCGACGCCCGCGGCGCGCCGGAGCGCGCCGGCGACCCCGCTGCCCATCTTGAGGCTCGTCCCCGCCGCGTTCACCAGCGCGTCCGCGGACTGGTCGGCGATGTCGCCACGGATCACCTCGAACTCCATGTCGGGGGATCCGCGTCGATCGGCAAAGGCGTTGTCCGGTGGGCGTCGATGAATGGGAGCGTCAACGAGCGAGAGCGTCGGCGAGCGAGAGCGTCGGCGAGGAGCGCGACGGCGACGCGTCCCGGGACTACTGCGGCTCCTCGTCCGCGCGGTCGTGCGGGTCCGCCGCGTCGGGGTCGTCGACGGCGGGGTCGTGTCGGGCGTACCACGCGGTGACCTCCTCCAGTCGGTGGATCGCGCGGTCGGGCGTGCCGATGTTGTGGTGCTCGTTCTCGTAGAGGACGAGCCGCGCGTCGACGCCCTGTTTCTTGGCGGCGACGTACAGCTGCTCGCTCTGGCTCGGGGGACACCGCCAGTCCTCCTGGCCGGCGGTCACCAGTAGCGGCGTCTCGATGTTCCCCGCGTCCGTGATCGACGACGACGCGTCGATCCCCTCGGGGTTCTCCCACGGGAGGCCGTACTCGTTCTCCATCCAGACGTGGGAGTCGTCGGTGCCGTACGCCGACCGCAGGTCGTAGATGCCGTGTTCGGGCGCGGCGGCGGTGAACAGATCCGGCTCCTGGGTGACGAGGAACCCCTGCGCGATGCCGCCGTAGGAGAAGCCGTAGCCGAACACGCGGTCGTCGTCGACCCAGCCGCGCTCGACCACGTCGTCGACGCCGTTGGCGATGTCGGTCACCTCGTGGGTGCCCCACTGCCCCTTCAGCGCCTCGGCGAACTCGCGGCCGTAGGAGGAGCCGCCGCGGTAGTTGGGCCGGAGGACGACGTAGCCCCTGCTCGTCAGGGCGGCGTGGGCGAAGCTGAACACGGGCTCGTCGTAGCTGATCGGCCCGCCGTGGATGGCGACGACGAGCGGGTGATCGCCGTCGGAGAGGTCCACGTCAGGGTCGTGATACACGATCCCCGAGACGTGCTCGCCGTCCGACTCCCACTCGATCCGGCGGGCCTCCGGCATCGCGTACTCGTCGGTGAGGTCGGCGTTCACGGCGGAGAGCCGCGCCAGCGACTCGGCGTCCGTCTCCTCGGCGGCGTCGAGGTCCGCGGCGTCGACGGCGTAGACGTCCTGGCCGTCGCTCGGGTGCGAGAAGGCGAACCCGGCGCGCCCGCCGTCGGCCGAGAGGTCGAACGCGCCCATCGCCCGGTCGTCGCCCTGCGCCTCGAAGACGCGCTCGGCGGCCGGGGGCGCGCCGTCGGCGTCCGCGGTCTCGGCGGCCGTCGCGGGACCGCCGGCGACCGCGGCGTCGGGGTCGGCCGCGACCCGCACCAGTCGCGTCCGAGCCTCGTCGGCGACCAGGCAGTACAGCGTGTCGTCGTCGGCCCACGCCGGCGCGCCGCCGCGGGCGACCGTCCGGTCGAGGTCCGCCGTCAGCGACCCGTACTCGCCGTCCGCATAGAGGTACACCTGCGTCGGAACGCACCAGTTCACGGGATCGCCGGCGCAGAAGGCGAGTCGGTCGCCGTCCGGCGACCAGGTCGGCGCGTTCGCCGAGAGGTCGCCGTCGGTGAGCCGGCGGAGTCCGGTGCCGTCCGGATGGATCGTGAACACGTCGCGGACGAGGGTGTCGTCGGGATTCTCCTCGCGACAGGAGGTGAACGCGATCCGGTCGTTCGCGCCCCAGTCGGGCTCCATTCCGGAGAGTCCCTGATACGCCCCGCCGCCGTGGGCGTCGTCGAGACGCTCGGCGTCGCCCGTCTCCGCGTCGACGACGTGGAGGTACGTCGTCACGGTGTCGGTGTAGCCGACCCCGTCGAGCTTGTGCTGGAGGCGCTCGGTCTCGACCGGCTCGCCCTCCTCGCGGCCGTCGAGGTACGCCCGCTCGGCGTCGGTCGGGTCGCGCGCGGCGACGACGAGGCGCTCGCCGTCGGGGCCCCAGTCGAACTCCTCCGCGCCCTCCTCGAAGTCGGTCACCTGCCGGGCGTCGCCGCCGAGCGCGAGGTCGAAGGCCCACACCTGCGGCGTCGGCTCCTCGTCGCCGCCGGCACCGGCGTCGGCGGCGTCCGCGTCGCCGTCGTCCTCGTCGTCCCGCCCGACGCGGCGGTCGGCGTCCTCGTCGCGGGCGGCGACGAACGCGAGGCGGTCACCGGCGGGTGACCACGCCGGCGAGGAGGCACCCGAGACGCGGGTGAGGCGGTGCGGATCGCGCGAGCCGTCGGCGGGCGCGACGAACAGCGACGCGACCGGTTCGTCGGCGTCGGGGTCGTACTCGGTGGTCGTGAAGGCGACCCGGTCCCCCGTCGGCGAGACGGCCACCTCGCCGACCTGGGTCAGGTCGTAGAACGCGTCGAGCGGGAGCGTCGACATGCTCTGACGTGCCGGCGCGCGCGGCAAATACCTTCGTCATGCGGTCGCGTCGGCCGCATCCCTCCGGCCGTCGGACTCAGCGGATTCGGCGGGCTCGGCGGGCTCGGCGGGACCCCGTGACCGCTCCCGCCGCGGCGACGCGGTCGCCCCGTCGGCTCCTCGAACCGACGCGCTGAACCCGACCGCACGCACACCACCGGATATGACAGATGACGCCGACCGGGACGCGCCGCCCCCGGAGTCGCTGGCGGCGACCGCGGAGGCCGCGGTGCGAGCGGCCGGGGCGTACCTCGCCGACCGCTTTCGCGACGGCGACACCGTCGGGGCGTTCGAGACGGACGACGTGAAAGCGGCGGCCGACGAGGCGGCCGAGCGGCTGGCGTTCGACCGGATCCACGCGGACTTTCCGAACCACTCGCTCCACGGTGAGGAGTCGGGCCGCGCCGGCGAGGGTCCCGTCGAGTGGATCGTCGACCCGCTCGACGGCACGAACAACTACGCGATCGACTACCCCTCGATCGCCTCGGCCGTCGCCGCCCGAGTCGACGGCGAGGCGGTCGCGGCCGCGATCCACGAGCCGCTGGTCGACGACTGCTACGTCGCGGTCCGCGACGGCGGCGCGAGACTGAACGGCGAGCCGCTCCCGCCCGCGCCCCGCGACCGGCCGCTCGAGCGCTCGACGGTGTCGCTCGTGGTCGGCCTCCCCGCCGTCCGCGACGAGTCGCTGTCGGCGGAGGTCGCGTCGGTCCGGTCGGCGCTTCGCGGCCGGTGCAAGCGGGTGCTGGAGACGTGGTCGCCGTGCGTCGACTGGGGGCTGCTCGCGCGCGGCTCGATCGCGGGCGTCGTCTGCGCGTATCCGGACGTGTTCGAGCAGGAGGCCGGCGAACTCCTCGCGAGCGAGGCCGGCGTCGTCTCCGCGTCGGCCGACGGCTACTACGTCGGCGCGCTCGACGAGGCGACCCGAACGGAGTTGGCAGAGGCGCTTCCGGTCGCCGTCGGCGACGGGGACGAGAAGTGAGCGAACGGCGAGTCCCCGACGGTCACGGACCGCGTCGTCGATTCCGGAGGTACCGGACGCCGAGCGCGACCCCCGCGAGGGGCACGCTCGCGACGAGGAGGAACGGCAGCGCGTAGGCCGTCAACACGACGAGACTCCGGCCGAGCACGATCACGCCGTCGACCGACTGGAGGAACGCCTCCGTGACCGGCGTGTCGTACCAGCTCGTTCGCTCGACCGGCTCGGGGTCCGGGGCGGGCTCGCGAAGCTCGACGGTGATCGTCGCGTACGCCACGCGGTCCTCCAGGCTCCGCAGTCGCGCCTCCGTGCGCTCGATCTCGGTTTGCACGTCCGAGAGCTCGCGCTGGACCGCCAGCACCTCCTCGGTGTCGTTGGCGTCCTCGTACAGCTCGCGGAGCCGGTCGCGCTCGGCCCGGAGACTCTCCAGGCGCGCCTCGAGGTCGACCACCTGGTCGGTCACGTCCCGCACCGACTGCTCGGAGGAGCGGACCTCGCCGCGCTCCTCGACGGCCGACAGCGCCCCCGAGTAGTTGCCCGTCGGCACCCGAAGGACGATCCGCCCGGCCGTCCACGTGCGGTTCCCCTCGCCGTTGACCTGCCGCGAGGAGTCGCCGACGTAGCCGCCGCGCTCGCGGGCCGTCTCGGCGATGTCCGCGCGGGCGGCGTCGAAGTCGTCGACCCTGAGTCGCACGGTCGCCTCGTAGATCAGATCGCGTTCCGCCGCCTGCGCGCGCACGCCGCCGTCGCTTCCGCCGTCCTCGCCCGACTCGGCGTCGGCGGCGGCGGTCGCCTCGGCGGTCACGTCCACCGATCCGCCGGTCTGCGCGGCGTCGCCGCCGGCGGAGTTTCCGGCTCCGGAACACCCCGCGAGGACCAGCAGGAGAGCACAACACACGGCCAGTATCGGGCCTCGTCGCATGCCCGGCGCTACCACGCCGGGTTCCCTAACCGTTCGGTACGGTGAAAGGGTCGTTTG
This sequence comes from Halobaculum sp. CBA1158, assembly GCF_021431925.1. NCBI lineage: Archaea > Methanobacteriati > Methanobacteriota > Halobacteria > Halobacteriales > Haloferacaceae > Halobaculum > Halobaculum sp. CBA1158. Next base: position 2,399,613 of record NZ_CP090371.1, read on the forward strand.
ACCCTTCCGTGTGCGGCCCGTCGGGTCGATCGTGTCCCGACGGCTGCTCTCGATGCGGTGGCGCGACGCGCTGTTCGCCCACTGGCGGGTCGACCCCGCGACGGTCGCCGCCCGCCTGCCCGACCCGCTGTCGGTCGCGACGCACGACGGCGACGCGTACCTCGGGGTCGTCCCGTTCGAGATGACCGACATCCGGCCGCGGGGGTCCCCGATCGGCCTGTCGTTCCCGGAGCTCAACCTCCGGACGTACGTCACCCACGGCGACACGAAGGGGGTGTACTTCTTCAGTCTCGACGCGGAGGACGCCCTCGGCGTCGGCGTCGCCCGGACGCTGTTCCGGCTCCCGTACTACCGCGCGTCGATGGACGTGACCAGGGACGACGGCGACGTGACCGTGCGGAGCCGCCGGGCTCACCCCGGCGCGCCGCCCGCGCCGTTCGACGCGACCTACGGTCCGTGTGGGGAGACGAGCCCGCCCGAGCCCGGGAGTCTCGAGGCGTTCCTCGTCGAAAACTACCGCTTCTACACCCAGGGCCGCGACCGGATCTACTACGGCGACATCGACCACGAGCCGTGGCCGCTCGCGCCGGCCGACTGCGAGATCCGCGAGAACGGCCTGTTCGCAGCGAACGGCTTCGACGAGCCGGAGGGTGACCCGATCCTCCACTACTCGCCCGGGATAGACGTGACCGCGGATCGGATCCGGCGACTGGACGCGAACGGGCGCGGCGACGGAACCGTCGCCGGCGACGCCGCGAGCGTGTCGATCCCCGTCGACGACGACTGACGGGACCCGAGTCTCACTCCGGCAGGTCGTGGAGGAACGTCTGGAACTCGACGGTCCGGCCGTCCGGATCGGCCGCGAAGAACTGGTAGATGTCGTACCGGTCGTTCACGTGCGGCTCCTCGCGGGCGGCGTCGCCGACGCGGTCGTGGAGGCGGTCGACGCCGGCGCGGTCCGGGTAGACGAACGTGAGTATCCCCTCGGTCTCGGTGTCGCCCTCGTCCGCGTCACAGAGGCCGAACCGGAAGCCCTCCCGCGAGAGGATCGTACAGCCGGGCTGTTCGAGCCAGACCTCACAGCCGACGACCTCGCGGTACCAGTCGACGGCGCGGTCGCGGTTCGCGGTCCGGAAGAAGACGAGGCCGCCGGGGTGCGACATGGGAACCGGATCGCCCGCCGGCGACGAATAGGCTTCGGCCGAGGGTGTCGTAGAACTCTTCTCAGGGCGATCGGTTTCGGTGTAGAATCCGCCGAACGGGCTGGTGAGTGGGATTGCGGAGTGACTACTCGATCTCTAACTGACCACTTCTGCTCTCTTCCCCACCGTCGTTCTCGTCCCATTCGAGTTCGAACTCGATGCTGCGTTCGGTCATGTTGCCAGCGGGACCTTCGCGTTCAGCTTTGACCTCGAAGGTCGGCCGGGCAGGGGGGTTCAGCGTTACGGACTCGGAGCCCGCTTTCAGCTTGATGGGGTCTCCGCTCTCGAGATTGTCCGCGACTTTCCGGAGGTACGATGCAATCGCTTCTCGACTCTGGTCGCTCTCTGATTTGAACAGGACTTCTTCGGGCATACACCGGAACGTACACAGCCTGCACCGATAAATGCGCCCGCTGTTCGTAGCGGATCACAGGACTCTCGATGCGGGTGTGAACTGTACGACACCACCCGATTGACCTCGCTACTCGCGTGCGGCCTCGATGACCTCGCGGAACGCCTCCGCGCGGTCGGTGATCGCCTCGAAGTCGCCGGCGGCGACGAGGTCGCGGTCGACGAGCGCCGACCCGGCACCGACGCAGACCGCGCCGGCGTCGATGTACTCGCCGGCGTTGTCGGGGGAGACGCCGCCGGTGGGCATGATCTCCAACTGGCCGAGCGGTCCCTTCAGCGCCGCGACGTGGTCGGGTCCGACGGTCTTCGCCGGGAACACCTTCACCATGTCCGCGCCGGCCTCGTAGGCCCGTTGTGCCTCCGTCGGCGTCATCACGCCCGGGGCGCACAACACGCCGTAGCGGTTGCACGTCTCGACGACGCCCGCCTCGAACGTGGGGCAGACGACGAACTCCGCGCCGGCGGCGATCGCCGCGCGGGCGGTCGCGGCGTCGAGGACGGTGCCCGCGCCGACGAGCACGTCCTCGCCCAGCGCCGCCGAGAGGGTCGCGATCATGTCGGTCGCGCCGTCGGTGTCGGCGGTGACCTCCAGCGCCGTGACGCCGCCGGCGACGAGCGCCTCGGCGGTGTCGACGACGGTCTCGGGCTCGGCCCCCCGCATGACGGCGACGACGCCCGACTCGCGCATCGCCGCGAACGCCTCGGTGGTACTCATACGCGAGTGAACTTCCCGGCAGCGAATAAAAGCGACGGGTGCGAGACGTGCGAGACCGAGCGAACGACCGGAGGGAGTGAGCGAGGTCTCGGCGGACGGCGGCGAGCTTGTGGGTGAGCCGCCCACAGAACATGCGAGACGTGCGAGGCGCGAGGGAGCGACGCGACCGAGCGCCTCGTACTCACGGCGGCGAGGTCTTCGGGCCGAGCCGCCCACGGAGCTGCTGACTGAACAGGGGAGCGACGCGAGCGAGCGCCTCGGGGAACGGCGGCGAGCTTGTGGGCGAGCCGCCCACGGAGCTGCCGGCTGAACAAGGGAGCGACGCGACCGAGCGCCTCGACCCACGGCGGCGAGAGTCGACCACCGCCGCCGGCGACTCACTCCCCGCGCGGCACGGCGACCGCGCCGGCGACGAACGCGACGACCGACAGCGCCGCCAGGATCGCGAGGTTCTCCGCCGCGCCCACCCCCGCCAGCCCGCCGGCGTCGGGAGCCTCGAACGTGAGCGCGCGCACCCCCCGCGAGAAGTAGGTGAGCGGCGAGAGGTTCACGGCGGGGAGGAACCACCCCGGGAGGAGGTCGGGCGAGACGAACGTGTCCGAGAGGAACAGCAGGGGAAGCGCCACCGAGTTCGAGGCGGCGATGACGCCGTCCTGGGTGTCGGCGACCCGCCCCAGCACCGCGCCGACGCCGCAAAAGAGGACGACCCCGACGACGACGAACGGGACGAGCAGGAGGAGGTCCGCCGACAGCGGGATGCTCGCGCCGGTGACGAGAGTGACGAGCGCGAACACCGCGATCGAGGCGACGCCGATGACGCCGACGTTGACGAGCGTGTGCGCCAGCAGCCACTCCCCGCGCGTCAGCGGCGTGGTCGCCAGCTTCTCGAAGCGGTGGCCGTCGCGGTGACGGGCGATCTCCGAGCCGACTCGGGAGAGGGGCGTAAAGAGGACGACCGTCGCGAGGTAGCCCGGGAGGTAGTACGCGTCCGGCCGGGAGAACAGCCCCCCGCCGCCCGGCTGTGTCCGCACGAGCACGCCGAAGATCAGGACGAGCAGCAGCGGGAAGAAGAAGGTGAAGAACACCGCCGTCCGGCGGCGGAGGAACGACCGCGTCGCCGCCAGCGTCTCCGCGCGGACCCGACCGAGGCGGCTCACCGTTCCACCCCCGAGGGGGCGTCGCCGGCGCGGTCGCCGGGGGTAGCGTCGCCGGCGCGGTCGGCGGGGGAAGCGTCGCCGACGGCGTCGCCGTCAGCGGTCGAGTCGTCGCCGGCTGCGGCGTCGCCGTCAGCGGTCGAGTCGTCGCCGGCTGCGGCGTCGCCCGCGACCGCGCTCGCGCCGGGAGTGAACGCGCCCTCGAACGTCTCGCCGGTCAGTCGGAGGTACACGTCCTCGAGCGTCGGCTCGGTCCACGTGAGCGACTCGTAGTCGACGCCGGCGTCGGCGAGCGCGGTCACCGCCTGCCCCAGGTCCTCGGGACTCACGTCGCCGAGGACGACCTCGTCGGCCCCGACCTCGACGGCGAAGCCCGCCTCCCGAAGCGGGGCAGCCCCGGCCTCCGCGTCCGGTCCGGCGACGACGAGGCGGGCGGGCCCGCCGTGCTCCGCGACCAGTTCCGCGGGCGTGCCCGTCGCGACGAGGCGGCCGTCGCGCAGGAGGCCGACGCGGTCGGCGAGGCGCTCGACCTCGTCCATCGAGTGGCTGGTGAGGAGGACCGTGACGCCGCCGTCGGCGAGCGACTCCAGCAGTTCCCACAGCGCGCGCCGGCCCGCGGGGTCGATGCCGGTCGTCGGCTCGTCGAGCACGAGCACGTCGGGGTCGTTCACGAGCGCGGCGGCGACGCAGGCGCGGCGCTTCTGCCCGCCCGAGAGGTTCTCGTACCAGGTGTCGGCGTCCGCGTCGTCGGCGAGTCCCACGTCCGCGAGCACCGCCTCGACCGGTCGGGCGTCGTCGTACAGGCCGGCGTAGTAGGCGACGAGTTCGCGGGCGGTCAGGCGCTCGGCCGGGCTGAACTCCTGGGGGAGCAGGCCGAGTCGCGAGCGGTCGGAGTCGCGGGCGGGGTCGCCGAACAGCTCGAGGGTTCCCTCGGCGTCGACGGTGCCGGTGAGCGCGCGCACCAGCGTCGTCTTGCCCGCGCCGTTCGGGCCGATCAGCCCGAAGACCTCCCCCTCACGCACGTCGAGCGAGACGCCGTCGAGCGCGACCGTCCCGTCGTAGGACTTGCGCGCGCCGACGGCGCGCACGACCGGCTCGTCGTTCATGCCCACGGCTCCGGGCGTGGCGGAAGTAAGGGTGCCGAAGCGGGTCGCCGACGCGAGCGACGAGATCCGGCGGCGGCTCACCACTCGACCGCCCGCGTCGCGAACAGCGACACGCCGACGGCCCAGCGCGCGACCGCGCAGGCGACGACGACCGCGGCCGCGCCGGCGGGGTCGAGTCCCGTCCCGACGAGCCACTCGTGGGACGCCCAGAGCAACTCTGCCGGCGAGAGCGTCGCGCCGAGCGCGAGGAAGCCGCCGAGTTCGCCCGCGAGCGCACCGCGAACGGCGTCTATCGAGGAGAGCTCGGACGGCCACGGCTCGATCGGACCCCCCGACATACCCGACCGATCGGACCGCCCCGACGGATAATTCCACCGCCACGGGTATCGAACGTGAGTTCCGGGGCGGCCGTCGTCGCCGTCGTCGCCGCCGTCGAGCGCGGCCGTCGGACCGTCGCCGCACCGCGCCGGCGACGACGACGGAAACCGTGTGATACCGCGGACCACGGACGGGAAACGCTCTTGTGCACGTCATCGAAGTTGCGGACGTGAGCGACGACCCCGATCCGCCCGTGGATCCGCACACCCAGCGCGCGACCGTCCGCGACGGCTACGACGGCATGGCGGCCGCGTACGACCGCGAGCGAGAGGCGTCGGACGCGCCCTTCGTCGAGCCGTTCCTGGAGGGACTCTCGCCGGGAGACCGGGTCCTCGACGCCGGGTGCGGGCAGGGAACGCCGGTGTTGAACCGCGTTCCCGACGGTGTCAGCGTCGTCGGCGTCGACCTGTCGGCGTCGATGCTCGACCTGGCGCGCGACCGGACCGACGCCCCCCTCGTCCGCGGCGACCTGACCCGACTGCCGGTGGCGTCCGACGGCGTCGACGCCGTCACCGCCCTCCACTCGGTGATCCACGTGCCGATCGCCGAACATCCGACGGTGTTCCGAGAGTTCGCGCGGGCGCTCCGTCCGGGCGGCCGCCTGTACCTCACCGCCGCGACCGACGGGGAGGGGTGGGCCGGAGCCAACGACGACTGGCTCGGGGGCGGCGAAACGATGGCGTGGTCGTTCCCCGGTCTCGACGAGACTCGTACACAGCTTCGCGAGGCCGGGTTTCGTGTGACCGACGAACGCGTCCTCGACGACGCCGTCGCCGAGGACGACGGCGGCGCGTGGACCCACCTGTTCGCTCGACTCCGCGAGAACTGAGACGGGAATCCGAGTCGCCTCGCGGCGGCCCTCCCGGTGATCCCTCTCTCAGGCCGCCGCGCCGACGCGGCCTCCGACCGCGTCGACGATCGCGTCCACGTCGAACTCGTCGGACTCCTCGTCGAAGATGACCTCGTCGTCTGCGCGGACCTCGAAGACGCCGCCGTCGCCGGCGACCAGCGACACGGAATCGACCTCCGTCCCGTACCCCTCGAGGATCGCCGCTTGGACGTCCTGTGCACGGTCCAGCATCCCGCAGGGGACGCAGTACTCGATCTCGACGTGTGTCACCGTCCGCGTGTACGGACGCCCCGCGAGTGCCGAGGCCGACCCGTTCCCGACTACGTCGTTCACGCCCGCGTCGAACGGAGCTCCCGTACAAGGAACACCCTTAATGCGGTGAGTCGGAAGCCTACCCCAATGGTCGAACTCGAGGATATCACTACTCTCCCCGGATTCGGTCCCTCCAAAGTGGATAACTTCCGGGACGCAGGCTACCGATCTCTCGAGGATCTGCGCGGAATCACGTGGGACGAACTGGGCGAGATCAACGGGATCAAATCCGCCGCGAAGCGGCGCGCCCTCCTCAACTTCTTGGAGGAACACGACCTCAGAGAGACCCCCGAGACCGAGGAGAACTACGAACGGTTCCGATCGCTCCTCGAGGAGCTGTTTCAGTTCGAGAGCGCCGACCTCGACTTCGGCGTGTACCGGATACTGAACGCGAGGCGGGATCGGATCGAGGAGTTCCTCGACGAGGAACTTGAACGGACGGTGAAAGCGGAACTCGACGCGTTTCGAGCGGCCGAACGGGGACCGGCACGGGAGCGACTCGATGCAGTCGTGGACCGAATCGCGGAGGACTTTCCGCAGTGGTTGGACGAGAACGGGACCGTCGACGAGACCGCACTCCCCGAGGACCCACAGGGGATCGCCGAAGAGCGGATGAACGCCTATCTGGAGGCGAAAGCCGAGGCGGAACGGGCCGAGATCGGCGAGCGGACGGAGGCCGCGATCTATCAGGACCTCTATCGGTTCTTCAATCGCTACTACGAGGACGGCGACTTCGTCCCCCAGCGTCGCGCCGCGAACCAGGAGAAGTACGCCATCCCCTACAACGGCGAGGAGGTCAAACTCCATTGGGCCAACAGGGATCAGTACCTCGTCAAGACGGGCGAACGGTTCAGCGACTACAGGTTCCGGGAGGACTCCTACGAGGTCGAGTTCTCGCTGCACGACGCGTCCGTCGAACCGAGCAACAGGAAGGGCGACGAGCGGTACTTCGTCCTCCGGGCCGAGACGCCGGTCGAACAGGACGGCCGTCGGCTCACGGTCCACTTCGAGTACCGACCGCTCCGGGACGACGACTACGACGACTACGACCTCTCGGAGGGGTCCCGCACGAAGGCGCGAGATCTCCAAGCGAGGATCGAGACCCGGATCCTCTCGGGAGTTAGCTCCCAACTCGAGGGCGTCCTCGATCGAGAAACCGACGACGCGTACAGCGACAGCACCGTCCTCCAGAAACACCTGCGAAACTACCGGACGAGAAACGAGGAGGACTACTTCATCCACAAGGACCTCCGGGGGTTCCTCGAGCGGGAACTCGACTTCTACCTGAAAAACGAGGTATTCTCCTGGAGGGAACTGACCGACGACACGGGCGAGATACCTGCCCACGTCCGCGCGAGGATCGAGGCGATCGAGAACATCGCCGGCGAGATACTCGAGTTCGTCTCCGAGATAGAGGAGTTCCAGAAACGGCTGTACGAGAAGAAGAAGTTCGTCGTCGACACCGAATACTGTGTCACGCTGGACAACGTTCCCGAGGAACTCTACCCCGAGATCCTCGAGAACGAGGGACAACTGAACGAGTGGGAGTCCCTCTTCGGAGTCGAACGGGAGGATGGGATGACCGAGGACGACCTACGGGAACGGCACGGACTGGTCCTCGATACGAAACACTTCGACGAGGAGTTCCGATACGCCGTTCTGTCGAGCTTCGACGACATCGCCGAGCGAACGGACGGAATCGCGGTCAACGGCGAGAACTTCCAGGCGCTACGGCTGCTCGAGGCGACGTTCGAGGACCAGGTAGACTCCGTCTACATCGACCCGCCCTACAACACGGGCGAGGACGATTTCGTGTTCAAGGACGACTTCGCCGACTCCAGCTGGTTGTCCATGATGAACGATAGGCTCGACCTCGGGTTCGATCTGATGAAGCCCTCGGGAACGCTCCTTTGCCACATCGACGAACACGAGCTGTCCGAGCTCCATCGACTCCTCACGGAGAACTACGGGGAGGAGAACAACCTCGGAGAGATCGTCTGGAACAAGCGAAACCCGAAGGGGGACGCCGGAGGGGTGGCCACGCAGCACGAGTACGTCTTCTCGTGGACGAACAGCATCGAGGAGTTCAAATCCGCGAACGGTTTCGTCCGCCTGAAGGAGAACGCCGAGGCGATGCGGAACAAGGCGGACTCGCTGTTCGACGCCGTACAGCGGTCGGAGATCACGCTCGAGGAGGCGAACTCGAGGTACCAAGACTGGATACGGAACAACGAGAGCCTCAGCGGGGGAGAACGAGCGTACAAGTACATCGACGAGGAGGGGCGTATCTACCGGCCCACCTCGATGGCGTGGCCGAACAAGAACGATCCCCCCGACGACTACAGGTCCGACCTCGTTCATCCGAAGACCGGAGAACCCTGTAAGAAACCGAAGAGAGGCTGGCGATTCCCGTCCGACTCGTTAGCGGAGATGCAGGAGGGGACGCTGCGAGAGCGGGCGGATCACCTGATCAAAGGCGAGATCGTCTTCGGCCACGACCACACCACGATACCGAACAGGAAAACGCTCCTGGAAGGGAACGTCGTGGAGAACCTCCCCTCTGTGCTCTCGTACGGAGGAAGCGCGGACGCGCTCTTTACCGGGTTGGGACTGACGTTCGACGACAATCCGAAGCCGTTGGAGATAAGCAAGCGACTCCTGGAGCCCGCGCTGCTGTTATCGGACCCGGACCACACCGTCGAGAACCCCCTCGTGTTGGACTTCTTCGCGGGGTCCGGGACGACCGGCGACACCGCGATAACCCTCGAACGGGAGTTCGACACGGACATCGATTACATCCTGGTGGAGATGGGCGACCACTTCGATGAGGTCCTCCTGCCGAGGATCAAAAAGCGGGTGTTCTCCTCGACCTGGACGGACGGCGTCCCGCAGACCGAGGACTCGATCGGACACGTCGTTCGCTATCACCGGCTGGAGAGCTACGACGACACGCTCGATAACTTGGACGTGGACGAGGGACAAGCCAGCATCGACTCGTTCACGCCGAACACCCTGGAGTACCTGCTCAGGTTCGGCGTCGACGGTCCGTCCCTCCTCGACCTTGCCGGACTCAAAGACCCGTTCGACTACGAGATAGACGTCCGGAACGGTGACGAGTCCAGGACCGAACGGATCGACCTAGTCGAGACGTTCAACTACTTGCTCGGATTGCGGGTCGAAACGGTCCGGACCTTCGAGGAACACGGCCGGAAATACAGAGTGGTGAACGGGCAGACGGACGGCAAATCGGCCGTGATCGTCTGGCGACCCGTGAGCGAGGACGACGGGGCGGACTTCTTCGAGGCCGAGCGAGCGTTCCTGAACGCGACCGTCCTCGACGACGAGGACCTCGTGTACGTCAACTACGACTGTGCGGTAGCGGACGCCAAGTCCATCGAGAACGCGTTCCAGAACAGGATGTGGGACTGAATGGAGGACTTCGAGGAGAAACTCGTCGTCGTCGAGTACCTCCACGACACGTTCGGCGCGGACAGCTTCGAGGACTTCCGCGACGCCCTGAACGAGGTCGAAGAGGGGTTCAAAGCCGACAATCGAAGCCGGTTCAAGGAGCGCCTGATCTCGGAGCTGGATCCGACTGACTGGCTCCGGGAGCGGATGGACGAGTACGACCAAAACGTCGGCGAGTACGAACGCAGACTGAACGAGAACAGGGACGACGCCATCCAGTTGAAGTACTACCAGTACCTCTCGCTGCTCTTCGCCGAGATATACCTCGACCTCTACTACAACTACCGAGAGAAGCTCGAGCGGGAGCTCGGAGGAGTGATCGAGGACAAGCGAACCGAATTGGATGCCGAGGACCTCTATCCGCTCGACGAGGGAAACCTCGGCAGGATCGCCTACTGGATGGCGACCGGTTCGGGGAAGACACTGATAATGCATGCCAACCTCTGGCAGTTCCACCGCTACGCCGATCAGGAACCGGAGAACGTCCTCCTCATCACGCCCAACAGCGGACTCACCGAGCAACACCTGACCGAGTTCGAGGAGAGCGGTATCGACGCCGAGGCGTTCGGGACCGACGGCGTTCATACCGAGGACCTCGGATACGCCGGCGATTCGTCCTCGGTACCCACGGTCGGGGTCCTGGACATCCACAAACTGCGGGAGGAGGGGGGTGAGAAGACGTTCCCAGTAGATCTGTTCGAGGGAGACAATCTGGTGTTCGTCGACGAGGGGCACAAGGGCGCACAGGGAGACACGCACATCGACTACCGGGAACGGGTCATCGGGGATGACGGCTTCTCCTTCGAGTACAGCGCGACCTTCGGGCAGGCGCTCAGCTCCATCGACAACGAACAGCTACAGAACCGATACGTGAAGTCGATCCTGTTCGATTACTCCTTCCGGAACTTCCACGTCGACGGGTTCGGCAAGGAGTACGACATTTTGAACCTGGCGGACGACGACCGAACGCGTCGGGACAAATACCTCACGGCGAATCTGCTCTCCTTCTACGAGCAGAAGAAGTACTTCACGGAGAACACGGCGAGGCTCGAGGAGTTCAACCTGGAGGACCCGCTCTGGATCTTCGTCGGCCAGACGGTGAACGCGGTTCGCGGCCGTGAACTGACCCGGGAGGACAAGGTATCGGACGTCGAGGAGGTCGTCAGATTCCTCGACCGGGTTCTCGGTGAGCCCGAGGCCGTCATCGGCGAGATAGACGACATCCTCTCCGGGTCGGAGTTCCTCGACGAGAACGGAACGCCGCTGTTCGAGGACAGATTCGGGTATCTCAAATCGGCGGCTGTCACGCCCGAGGAGATGTATCGGGAGATGATGGATCTCGTCTTCAACGCCGCCGCCGACGCCGAACTGAACGTCGTCCGCCTGAACGACGCCGACGGCGAGATAGGACTCCGCGTCGGCCGAACCGAGCACTACTTCGGACTCATCAACATCGGGAAGGGGACGACGAGACGGTTCGTCGATCGCATCGAGGAGAACACGGACATCGCCGTCGAGAAACAGGAGTTCAGGGGATCGGTCTTCTCGGAACTGAACGAGGGGGACTCCGACATCAACGTCCTGATCGGCGCAAAGCGGTTTACCGAAGGCTGGGACAGCTATCGGGTCGCCAGCATGGGGCTCCTGGGCGTCGGCCGTACCGAGGGCGCGGAGATCATCCAGATATTCGGGAGAGGAATCAGACTCCGCGGGAAGGACCACTCGCTCAAGCGGACGTCCTACCTCGGTCTCCCGGAGTCCGAAGTCCCCGACGGGATCGAGATCCTCGAACGGCTCAACGTGTTCGGCATCAAGGCGGACTACATCAAGGAGTTCGAGGAGCAACTCGAGAAGGAGAACATCCCCGCCGGCTTCGTCACCAAGTCGCTCCGGACCGATGTCGACGCGGACCTCCTCGATGGAGACCTGAAGGTCCCCCGGAAAACGGACGAGGCAACGTACGCGGAGGAGACGGTTACCTCGCTACGCGTCTCGGAAGCCCACGGACCGATCGTCGATCTCTATCCCGAAGTTCAGACGCTCCGGAGCGACTCCTCGATCGGCCTCTCCGAGGAGAAAAACAGGGTGACGAGCGCGGAGTTGCACACCGAGGTCGTAGACTGGGACCGGATGCTCGTCGACATGGTCGAGTACAAGCGGCGCAAGGGGTACTCCAACCTGATCGTGAACGAGTCCGCCCTCCGATCGGTCGTCCTGAACGACGAGTTCGGTCTGTACTGCCCGGAACGGCGACTGAATTCGGATACCCCCGTCGAACGAAAAGAGCAGACCGAGGAGATCGTCAGGATCGTTCTCCGCAGCTACATCGACAACCTCTACGCCGCAGAGAAGTCCGACTGGGAGGACCGACGCCGGGAGTATCAGCGCCTGGCTGCCGACGACCCCGAGTTGAACTTCGATCTGAACTTCCGGGTCCCCGACGACGATGACCTCGTCGCGGAGGTGACCGAACTGATCGACGACGCGACGGCTACTGACAACGAGTATACGCTCGGCTTCGATCGGAGCCTCTATCGACCCCTCTTGATCAAGGAGCGAATCGAGGACAGGGACCCCGAGACCCGTCTCCGAGCGCCGGCGGAATCTCTCAACGAGGACGAACGGCGACTCGTCGAACGGTTGGAGGCCCTCTGCAGGCGGGGGACGATTTCCGAGGACACGGTCTATCTCTTGAGAAATCCCAGCGGTCGAGGGATCGGATTCGAACAGGGCGGCTACCCCGACTTCCTCCTCTGGGTCAAGACCGGGACCGAACAGAAACTGATCTTCCTCGATCCGCACGGGATGATATGGGAACCCGCCGCCGTCGAGAACGCGGACAAAGTGAAACTCAGCGAGCGCATCGACGGCCTGGAAGAGCGCCTCGACGACCCGACCGTCGAGATGCACTCGTACGTCATCTCGGTCACCGACGAGGAGACGCTCGCCGAGCGGTTCGAGGACTTCAGCGTGGAACACTACGAACGGAACAACGTCTACCTGCAGAACACGAAAGGAGGGCGGGGCTACGTGGAGCGAATCCTCCTCGACGCCGGTGTGACGCTCGAATAGGCGAGGGTTCGATACCTCCGTTGGGGTCCGTCCCGGTCGACCCCGCACCGCACCGTGCTCGCGACCGGCACGTCGCCGGCGACACTACGACTAAGTCCGTCGATCGTCAAGCGGACACGATGGCCACGGAGTCCCGGGACGCGGAACAGTACTTCGCTGACCTCTATCGGCTCGCGATCGCCGACGACCTGACGCTCGAGGAGAAGATCGACCGCGCGATCGCGGTCGGCTGTGAGCGCCTCGGCGTCGAGAACGGCGTGCTCTCGTACACGGGCGACGGCGACTACGAGGTCGTCGAGTCGACGATCGGGGAGGGCGTCTACGCTCCGGGCGGTCGAAGCGACCTCGACACCACGTGGTGTCGTCACGTGACGGAGTCGCGCGAGTCGCTCGGGTTCGCGGACGTGTCGGAGTCGGCGTACGCCGACGACGTGGCGCGGGAGGCGACCGGCCTCGCATGCTACATCGGCGCGCCGGTCGTCGTCGACAACGAGACGTACGGCACGCTGTGTTTCTCCGGCGACGACCCGCGGGAGACGGCGTTCACCGAGACCGAACGGCGATTCGTCCGCCTGCTCGCGCGGTGGGTGTCGTACGAGCTCGAACGCGACAGACACCACCGCGAGCTGCGCGAGCAGAACGAGCGCCTCGACGAGTTCGTCGGCATCGTCGCTCACGACCTCCGCAACCCCATCTCGACGGTCCGGGGGTACGCCGACCTCGCGCTGGAGTCGGCCGAGGGCGAGCAGGCCGAACACCTCGAGCGCATCCGGCGGGCGGCCGAGCGGATGGAGGGGTTGGTCACCGACCTCCTCGCGCTCGCGCGCGACGGGGGCGGCGTGGGCGAGCGCGAGCCCGTCGAACTGACGGCGGTCGCCCGCGACGCGTGGGCGTTCTTCGAGAGCGACGACGCCGAGTTGCGCCTCGAGACGGACGCGACGGTGTACGCGAACCGCTCACGGCTCCAGCAACTGTTCGAGAACGCCTTCCGGAACGCCGTCGAACACGGCGGTCCCTCAGTCACCGTCACCGTGCGCGACGTCGACGGCGGCTTCGCCATCGAGGACGACGGACCCGGGCTCCCGGCGGAGATCGCGCGGACGCTGTTCACCTCCGGGTCCGAGCGCACCGAGAGGATCGGCCTCGGCCTGTCGATCATCGAGCGCGTCGTCGGCGGTCACGAGTGGGACGCGACCGTCCGAAGCGACGACGGCGGAACCGTCCTCGAGTTCGTCGGCGTCGAACGCGTCCCCGCCGGGTAGGCGACCCTTCGTGCGACGGGCGGTGTGACGGGACCGCGTCCCGTCCTCCCGGCGCGTCCGCTCGCCGGCCGAGTCGCGAAAGAACCGATCGTTCGCTTCGCCGCTGATCCGACGGCGGGTCCCTGTTCCGCTCGTCGCGGCCGTCGCCGTCAGTCGGTCACACGTCCCCGGTCTCCGTCTCGGTGGACGTTTCGGTCTCGTTGGCCGCGGGCGTCTCCGTGGCGGTCGGCGGCGGCGACTCGGTCCCGTCGTCCGGCGTCTCCGTGGCGTCGTCCGACGGGGACTCCGTCCCGTTGTCCATGGGCGTCTCGGTCTCGTTGTCCATCGGCGTCTCAGTCTCGTTATCGTCCGCCGGCTCCCGCTCACTCGGGAGCGTCACGTCGGTCGTCGCATCGGCGACCAGCGAGACCTGGAAGGGCTCCCCGTCGGGCGCGGTGTCGTCCGCGCTCGGCGTCTCGGTCTCGTTGTCCATGGGTGTCTCAGTCTGGTTGTCGTCGGCGGGCGGCGTCTCAGTCTCGTTGTCCATCGGCGTCTCGGTCTCGTTGCCGACGGAGTCGTTCTCGTCAGCGTCCGCACCGAAGTAGCCGATCGCGTACGCGGTGTACGCCGAGCCCTCGTCGAGCGACACGTCGACGGTGTCGACGACCTCGCCGTCGTTATCGGCGGTGGCCGCGCGGATCTCGAGGGTGTAGTCGCCCGCGGGCACGGTCACGTAGTCGGTGACGGTGCCGTAGGTGACGTTCTCGGCGATGACGGTGCCTCCCTCGGTGACGATGTCGACCTCGGGGGCGTCCGGCGAGAGGTGCGCGACCGCGACGGCGGCGTCGCCCTCGGCGGGCGTGAGCGCGTCGTCACGGACGAACAGCGGCGAGAACGGAACGGTCGCGTTCTCGCCCACCTCGCCGCTGGCGGCGACGGTCGTCACCGCCCGCGACTCTACGGTGATGTTCGCCTCGTAGACGACCTCGTCGGTCCCGGCCGCCGAGATGGTCAGCCGGTAGTCGCCGCTCTCGATCTGGAGGTACTCGGAGTCGTTGCCGAAGCCGAGGTCGCTCACGACCGTCTCGTTGTCGAGCGACACGTTGACCGCCGGCGCGTCCGGCGAAGCGTGGACGACTCGGAGGTACGCCGTCTCCTGCGTCACCGGCTCGGCCGGCTCGTCGTCCGCCTGCGCGGTGGTCTGTGCGGGCCCAGCGACGCCGCCGAGGGTCGCCCCGCTCGCGAGGACGCTCCCCACGAGTATCAACGCGAGCGCTACTGCGAGTGTTCCTGTTGGATATCGCATCACGCCAGTAGGCCACGTGAGCGATGAGGTTTGTTATGCACCGACGGGCGGTTTCGGGCGCTGTCGCCGGCGTTTCGGCACGCTCGTAACGCTGTCGTACCCGGCCGTCCCGTGGGGCCGTCAGTCGACCCCCGATCCCGGTGCAGTCTGCGAGTAAGGAGTCAACCGGCGTCGAAACGACGAACTTCGAACGAGTAGTCCGTCGATTCGGGAGTCGAACTCCCCGGCACCTCCCGGCCGTAGGCGAGTCGTTCCCGCCGACTGATCAGGCCGTTTCCGTCTCGGTGGCGGTCTCGGTACCGGCTTCCGTCTCGGTACCGGACCCGGTGCCGTCGGCGGTTTCGGTACCGGTCTCGGTGCCGTCGGCGGTTTCGGTCCCCTCGACCGTTCCGCCGGCGTCGACCGTAGTGAGCAGCTCGAACGGTTCCTCGACGGGCGCGGCGGCGGTGTCGAGGTAGCCGACGGCGAACACCGACGACACCGTTCCCCCCTCGAGTGAGACCTCCGCGGCGGCGACGACCTCTCCCGTCTCGCCCGTGCCGTCCCCGGTTCCGGTCTCAGTTCCCGTCTCAGTTCCAGTTTCAGTTCCCGTCTCAGTTCCAGTTTCAGTTCCCGTCTCCGTCCCAGAGTCGTCCGTCTCAGTTCCGGTCTCGGTGTCGCTCGGCGTCCCGGTCGGCGTCCCCGCCGCCTCGTCGGCGGCGCTGACCGCCAGCGAGTAGTCGCCGGGGGCGACCTCGACGTACTCGCTCGCCTCGCCGAAGCCGACTCCCTCGAACAGCGGGTCGCCGCCCTCGACGGAGACGTCGACGGCCGGCGCGTCCGGCGCGGCGTGAACCAACCGCACGGCCGCCGACTCCTCGTCCGGCGGCTCGACCTCGTCCTCGAACGTCTCGATCCCGAGCGACTGGTTCGTCCCCGCGACCTCGCCGAGGGCGGCGACGGTGAACGCGCCGGTGGCGAACTCGGCGTCCTCCTCGAACACCGTCTCCTCCTCGCCGGTGGCCGTCACCACCACCGTGTACGTGCCCGGCTCCAACACGTAGTAGTCGCTCACGGTGCCGTAGGCAACGTCGCTCAGGATCTCCGCGTCGTCGACGGTCACGTCGACGTTCGGCGCGTCCGGCGACAGGTGCGCGATCCGAACGACCGCGTTCCCCTCGGCGACCGCCTCGGCGGGGTCGTCTGTCGCCTCGGGATCGGCCGCCGGTTCGTCCTCCGTCTCGGTCTCTGGTTCGGTCTCCTGGGGTGTCCCGTCGGTCTCCTCGTCGACCGTTCCGACCGTCTCGTCGGTCGCGTTCGTGCTGTTGTTCACGCCGCCGCCGCATCCCGCGAGGCCGACGCCGATACCGACCCCGAGCGCCGTCGCGAACCGTCGCCGTGACACGTCTCGTTGAGTCATGCAGGCCGTTCCGTCCCCCCGTGCGGCCTTTGTTATGCGTCGGACCGGTCTGGAAACGATCGGATTACGTCCCTCCGCGTGCCGTAGCCTCCCCGTGCTCCGGCGGCACCGCGAGTGCGACGTGGCCGTCGCTCCCGTTCCGTGGCGGTCAGTATGCGGACCCAACGCCGCGGTGGGTCCGAGTAATCGCGTCGTACGAACCGTGACGGTCCACGGCTGACCGCCGAAGACCGCCGAGGACCGTCGTCGGTCGTCGCGGGTCGAGGAGGGCCGTCGTGAGCCGCGGGGGAGTTGTCGCGAGTCGAGGCGAAGCCGTCGCGGGTCGAGGCGGATCCCCGTCGGAACCCGCCGCCTACCCGGTCGTGACGACTTCGACCACGTCGCGGTGAGCCAGCACGGTGTCTGCACCGACCTGGCGACCGCTCCGGCAGTCGATCCCGTGGAGGAAGCCGTCGCCGATGTCCGAGTGCAGCGTGTACGCGAAGTCCTCGGCGGTCGCGTGGCCCGGGAGCACGAAGCAGTCGCGGAACGGTCCCTTGCTCCAACTGCCGCTCGCGCTCCCGGGGAACACCGCCTTCGCGTCGAGCTCGTCGAACAGCGCCGCCTCGATCACCGACTGGACGCCCGTGCCGCCGTACTCGGTGACGAACTCGCGGATCACCTCGAGCCCCTGCGCCTGCTCGTCGCTCACGTCGCCGACGACCTCGAAGTCCTCGTCCCCGGGCGTGTAGTCGACGACGCCGGCCTCGTCGGCCGTCTTCAGCGACCCCTCGGCGTGGGCGCTCGCGGGGACGATAGTGAGGTGCTCGTACTCGGGATCGCTCGTGATCGCCTCGTAGTTCTCGCGGGCGGCGGGCGCGTCCATCTTGTTCGCCGCGATCACCATCGGCTTCGTCCGTTTGCGGATCTCGCGGGCCAACTCGAAGCGGTCCTCGTCGTCCCAGGCGTCCGGCTCCAGAGACAGATCCAGCGAGAGGACGACCTGCTTGATCTCGTCTTTGTTCGTCCGGAACGCGCTCATCTGCTCGGCGAGCACCTCCTCGACGCCGACCTCGTCGCCGGGGTTGGGACCCCGGTACATCGATTCGAACTTCTCGATCCCCTTCTCCAGGATGTCGAGGTACCACTGGTCGAGTTCCCCCTCCAGGAAGTCGATGTCCTCGCGGGGGTCGTGTCCCTCGGTGGGTTCGCCCTCGATGTCCGTCGTGCCGGAGAAGTCGACGACGTGGACGAGCACGTCCGCCTCGTTGAGGTCCGAGAGGAACTGGTTGCCCAGCCCCTTGCCCTCGTGTGCGCCGGGGATGAGCCCCGCCACGTCGACCAGTTTCACGGGGACGAACCGCGTGTCGTCGCGGCAGAAGCCGTGGTTCGGCTCGCACGTCTCCTCGAACTCGGGGGCCGGGCAGTCGACGCCGACGTACGCCTCGCCGACGCTGGGGTCGATTGTCGTGAACGGGTACGCCCCCTCGGGCACGTCGTTCATCGTCGCGGCGTTGAAGAAGCTCGATTTCCCGACGGACGGCTTTCCGACGAGACCGATCGTGTAGCTCATTACGCTCGCTGGGCCGTCGCGCCTGAAACGGCTTTCTACCTCACCGCGGCCCTGTCGGGCGTTCACACGGGATCCGGACGGGATCGCTCGGATCCGCTCTGAAGCGCTCGGGTCCGGACGGGAGCGCTCGGATCCGGACGGGAGCGCTTCGGGTGGAACCGCTGGCGTCGCCGAGTGACTGATGCGTCGCTCGGGGGGTGAGTCGGGGGCGGCGGGATGACGGTCGGATCGGTCGCCGAACGGCCGTCGTCTCCCGATCGTCTCGGAACCACGGTATCGACTCTCTCGGAAGCCATATACGTCGAAGCGTCCTCCTTCGCTTATGAACTACGCCGACGCACTCGACAGAGCCTACGACGAGTTGCCCGACACGCCCGCCGACGCCGGCGACCGCCTGCAGGTCCCGGACCCGGAGGGCCAGACCGACGGGGCGTTCACCCGCCTGACGAACCTCTCGGACATCGCGGACGCGCTCTCTCGGGACGCCGAACACCTCCACAGCGCCATCCAGCGACAGCTCGGAACGAACGGCCAGTACGAGAACGGCGTCGCCCGCTACAACGGGTCCTTCTCGATCGCCGACTTCGACGGGGCCATCGACGAGTACGTCGCCGAGTTCGTCACCTGCTCGGAGTGCGGCCTCCCGGACACCGTGCTCAAGACCGAAGACGGCGTCCGAATGCTGCGCTGTCAGGCCTGCGGTGCGTTCCGCCCGGTCCAGAAGCGCTCCTCGGCGGCGGCCTCCCAGTCGCAGGGTCCCGACATCGAGGAGGGGAAGACGTACGAACTGGAGATCACCGGCACCGGCCGCAAGGGCGACGGCGTCGCCGAGAAAGGGAAGTTCACCGTGTTCGTCTCCGGCGCACAGGAGGGCCAGACCGTCCAGGCGTACGTCCACAACGTCTCCGGCAACCTCGCGTTCGCCCGGCTGACGTAAGCGGGCCGGACCGCGACGGCGACACGGCACCGCCGGACTCGACCTCGACCCGGACCGCGACGGCGACCCGTCGCTCGCAGTTCTCTCGGTTCGCCTCCCGCTTTCAGTCGTGACAGTCGGGACCGAAGCTACTTGTTCGCCAGCGCCCGCGACCGGGTATGGCACGGCTCGACCTCTCGGACGGCTTCGACGTCCACGAGTACCGCAGCAAGCTGAAGCTCCAGCGACAGGACGCCGGGTCGATGACGCTGTCGAACCGCGACGGACTGGGCTGTCCCGCCTGCGGCGACCCGTTCGAGCGCCTGTTCGTCAGCGACGACGAGACGGTCACGTTCGCGTCCGCGCCGGACGGACCGATCTGTCTCGCCAGGACGGACGAGCGCCTCCTCGTGTTGACTCACTAATTGTCGTCCCCCTCACGTCACGCGGTTTCTCAGTCTCTCCTCGCCGTCCCTGGCGAGCCGGCGGTAGTTCTCCGCGATGATCTCCGTCCAGCGCTCGGCCTTGTGCGGCGTGCTCCCGGCCATGTGCGGCGTGACGACGGCGTTCGAGAGCTCCCACAGCGGCGAGTCCGACGGCAGCGGCTCCTCCTCGAACACGTCCAGGGCGGCCCCGCGGATCAGGTGCGAGCGCAGCGCCCCGACGAGCGCGTCCTGGTCGCAGACCTCGCCGCGGGCGACGTTGACGAGCACGCCGTCCCCGCCCAGCAGGCGGAGTTCGTCGCCGCCGATCAGCCCCGCCGTCTCGTCGGTGAGCGGGCACGCGAGCACGAGGTAGTCGGCGGCCAGACACACCTCGTGGAGGTCCTCGGGCGACCGGGGCTCGTCGACGGCGTCGGGCATCGAATCGAGGTCGCGCTTCACGCCCCACACGTCCGTCCCGAAGGCGCTGGCGAGTTCGGCGACCCGCGTGCCGATCGCGCCGACGCCGACGATACCGACAGTCTTCCCGCGCAGTTCGCCGCCCTCGCGTCGCTCCCAGCGCGACTCGGCCTGTTGGCGCGCCAGCGCGTGGAGGTCGCGCTCGAAGCTCAGCATGTAGCCGAGCACCTGCTCGCCGATCGGCTCGGCGTGGACGCCCGCCGAGTTCGTGACTGTCACTCCGCCGTCGGCGAGCTCCGCCGTCGGGAGGTAGTCGGTTCCGGAGGAGAGCGTCTGCACCCACCGCAGCGAGTCGGCCCGCTCGAGCAGGCCGTCGGGGAGTCGACCGATCACCACCCCGCGGGCGTCGGCGGCGTGGGCGTCGGTCTCGGCGGGCGTCTCCGCGGCGACGACGCGGTCGGCGGGGAGCCCCTCGGCGAGCAGTCGCTCGCGGAGGTCGCGCCCGCGGTCGGGGCCGACGGTGTGGGCGAGCAGCAGCGTGGGGTCGGCGGACATATCGCCCGCCTCGCCCGGTCAAAACTAAAACGCGCCGATGGCCCCCGTCGAGACGCTCGGTGGCGAATCCCCGTTTCGCGGTGTCGAGAGCGACTACCTGACTCAAAGAGAGAGTCCCGCCATTTAGGTCGGGCGTGAATCCGACACTCCACGACACAGACCACGCTCGACGCTTAATCCGGGGTATCCTCTCGGACCTTCTTTTCGCCCTCAAGGAGCAATCCCTTCCACGTCAACCCTCGGTGTTTTTTCAGTTCTTTCAATCGCTTGTACTGTTCATCGTCATCGAACTCGATGCGGACTTCGACCATACAGTAACACACAAACCACATCTTTATGTGTGTTCTGATACAAATAGTAGTCGATGAAGCGAGCCAACACATTCGAGGTGGTTCCGCAGTCCGACGAGGACGAGGAGTTGCTTCGACGCCTATTGGACGCTTCTGCCGCTCTCTGGAACGAAATCAACTACGAGCGCCGCGAGAACTATGCTGACCCAGACGGAGACGTGTGGGACATCAGCGAGTATCGCGGTCGCTATGGCGGAACACTCGGCGCATCCACGGTTCAGCAAATCGAACGCAAGAACCGCGAAGCGTGGAAGTCGTTCTTCAGCCTCAAGAAGAAGGGTGAAGCTAACGGCAAACCCGGATTCTGGGGTAACGCAGACGATGGTCGAGAACTTCGCACGTACATCCGAAACACGTCGTACTCCGTCGAGTGGGGTGAATACTCCCGCCTGGAAATTCTCGTCGGTCAAGACCTGAAAGACGAGTACGGGTTGGGACACCGCGAACGTCTGCGCCTCGAACTTCGAGGCGACCCCAATTGGAACGAGTATGAGAAGCAAGGTCGGTTGGAGTTGTTCTACGACGAGCAAGCACAGACATTCAGGGCCTTTCAGCCAGTCACCGTCGATGATTCTCGACTGGCACAACCACTGGCTTCGGAAGAAGCCGCTCTGGATATTGGTGTGAACAACCTCGTCGCCTGCACAACCACAACCGGCCAGCAATACCTGTACGAAGGACGCGACCTGTTCGAGCGATTCCGCGAGACGACGAGAGAAATCGCCCGCCTCCAATCACTCTTGGAGGACAGCCGATACAGCAGTCACCGCATCCAACGCCTGTACGACCGGCGCACCAAGCGACGTGACCACGCTCAAGACGCACTCGCCCGTGACCTCATCGAGCGTCTGTACGACAAAGGTGTTTCGACAGTATATATCGGGGCACTGACGGACGTGCTTGAGACGCACTGGTCGGTCGAGACGAACGCGAAGACGCACAACTTCTGGGCGTTTAGAGCGTTCGTGAATCGACTGGCTTGTACCGCTGAGGAATACGGTATCTCGGTGGAAGTACGGTCTGAGGCGTGGACGAGTCAGGAGTGTCCGAACTGTGGTTCGACAGAGGACACGACACGTCACAGAGACACTCTGACGTGTCCGTGTGGCTTCGAGGGGCACGCCGACCTCGTGGCGTCAGAGACGTTCCTTCGACGGCAGACAACGGTAACACGGTCGATGGCACGGCCTGTATGCCTCAAGTGGGACAACCACGACTGGTTGGAGTCATCACGCTCTCGCCGTCCCAACGAGGAGCATACGAACCCGAAAGTTGCCTCCGTGGGCCGGTAGCGATACCCCCAGCGCGAGGAAACCCCGCCGTTCACGGCGGGGAGGATGTCATTCGTCGGATTCGAACTCGAGGGCGGCGGAGTTGATACAGAAGCGCTCGCCGGTCGGTTCGGGACCGTCCTGGAACACGTGCCCGAGGTGGCCGTCGCAGACGGCGCAGTTCACCTCGACGCGGGACATGCCGTGGCGGTCGTCCTCGGTCAGCGTCACCTTCGAGTCGTCGGCGGCGTAGAAGCTCGGCCACCCGCACCCGGAGTCGTACTTCGTCTCGGAGTCGAAGACGACGGTGCCACAGCCGGCGCACGTGTAGACGCCGTCGTCGTCGCGGTCGACGTGCTCGCCGGAGAAGCGCGCCTCCGTGCCGCGCTCGCGAAGGATCCGGTACTGCTCGTCGGTCAGTCGTTCGCGCCACTCGGCCTCGCTGTCGGGCAGGTCGTCGCCGTCGGGCAGGTCGTTGGTGTCAGGCAGGTCGTCGGCGTCAGTCAGGTCATCGTCGGCGGCGGCGTCGCCCTCGGGAGTCGCCTCTGCGGGATCGCTCATGGAGGGCGATACGTGACCGAGACGCATGAACCCACGGTCGGGACGGTCCGCCTCGACCCCAGTCCATCGTTCGCCGGCGGTTCGTCGTTCGCTCCCGGCCGCCCGTCGTCCGTCGTCTCAATGACAGATCGCCCGAAGGTCGTCGAGTCCGTCGATGTCGTAGGTGGGCGTGACCGAGAGGTTCCAGTCCTCGCGGTGCGGACGGCGGATGAACGCCGAGTCGACGCCGGCGTTGTCGGCGGCCTCGATGTCGGACTCGTTGTCGCCGACGAACAGCGCGGTGTCGGCCTCGAGGTCCGCGAGCGCCCGGTCGATGTAGTGGCTGTTGGGTTTCTTCAGGCGGAGGCTCTCGACGGTCGGCTCGCGGCCGTAGGCTGTGTCGAAGAGGTCGCGGACGCCGAAGTGGTCGAGGAGGAACTCCACCGTCTCATGCTGGTTCGAGGAGACGATCCCGAGGGGGGCCGAGAGGTCACGTAACACGTCGATGTCGTCGTACAGGCGCTTGTTGCCCTCGCGGACCTCGCGGCGCTGGGCCTCGAAGGCCGTCCGGTCGCGCATCGCCCAGAACTCCCGCGGCGTGAGGTCGTAGGTGTCGCACACCTCCTCGACCTGCCCGGGCGAGACGCCGACGACCATCGACTCGACGTGGTCGGGGTCGGGGTCGGCCACCGAGAGCGCCTCGAAGGCGTCCCAGGCGGCCTCGTGGAGCACGTCGTAGTGGGTGCGCCCCACGAGCACCCCGTCGTTGTCGAAGACGATCGCGTCGTACACCATCATCCACATTCGCCGGCCATCCCGCATAAGGCTTTCACACCCGACAGCGCCCGAGCCTCGGCCTCCGTCTGCCGTCCGCTCCGGTAGTGACGACGACCGTGGACGACCCGGTAGTGACGACGACCCGCACCCGACCCGCCGGCGGTGCGCGAGGAACGCTCCGGGGATCGACGGAACCACCCGCAAGCGATACGGGAGTCCCGCCCGTGGATCGGACGATGGCACACATCGGCATCGTCGGTGCGGGCCTCGCCGGCGTCGGCGCGGCGTACGCGCTCCGGGAGTCGGACCACGAGGTGACGCTGCTCGAGAAGTCCCGGGGCGTCGGCGGCCGGGCGGCGACCCGTCGGCGAAACGACTGCGTGTACGACCACGGCGCGAACTACGTGAAAGAGCGCGACGACCGCACGACCGATCTGATCCGCGAGTTGGGCGAGGAGGGACTCGTCGACGAGATCGGTCCCGTGTGGACGTTCGAGCGCGACGGCGAGATCGACCCCAGCGACCGCGAGGAGGAGCGCAAGTACACCTGGGAAGCGGGAATCACCCAATTCGCCAAGCGCCTGCTCGCGCGGACGGACGCGGACGTGCACAAGACCACCCGCGTCGAGTCGCTGGCGCGCGACCCCGAGGACGACGCCTGGACCGCGACCGACGCCGACGGCGACGACCACGGCCCGTTCGACGCGATCGTGCTCACGCCGCCGGCCCCCCAGACGGCCGACCTGCTCCGGGCGACCGACTGGCCCGACGACGACGGCGCGCTCGAGGCGCTGGCGACGGCAGTCGAGGACGTGCCCTTCCGGACGATCCGCACGCTGGTGTTCGGCTACGACTTCTCGCTCGACGTGCCGTGGTACGCCGCGGTCAACACCGACACCGAACACGAGGTCGGCTGGCTCGCCCGCGAGGAGTGCAAGCCCGGGCACGTGCCCGACGGCGAGACGCTGCTCATCGCGCAGATGAGCCCCGAGTGGTCGAGCGACCACTACGACGACTCCCTCGAGGACGCCGCCGAGGCCGGGGCGTCGCTGGTCGCGGGCCTCGTCGACGACGGCCGCCTCGAGGACCCCGAGTGGGTCGACGACCAGGGGTGGCGCTACGCGCTCCCGAACGCCGGACTCGACCTCGACGCGGACGACGGCGCGCGCTCCCGCGCTCGCGACGCGGGGCTGTACGTCGCCGGCGACTGGGTCGCCGGAGCGGGTCGCGTCCACGAGGCGCTGTGGAACGGCGTCGACACCGGCGAGGCGGTCGCCGACCGACTGTAACCCCGGGCGAACGTCCGATCCGCGACGGCGACGCGGTCGCGGGTGCTGTTGCTGTCGCTGACGCGGTCGCGGGCGCTGTCGCCGACGCGGTCGCGGGCGCTGGTACCGTCGCCAACGCGGTCGCCGTCAGCCGCTATCACGTCGCTCGCCGCTTCCGTCCGTATTCTCCGCTGTCGAAACCGACAGGCCGCCCTCACCCGACCGATCAGACGACACCATGCCGGCCGATCCCGGTGACGCCGACGGCGACGTTTCCCGCCCGGTGACGGTCGAGTCCGGCGCGCGCCTCCACTTCGGCTTCGGCAACCTCTCGCTGGCGCACGAGCGCATCTACGGCGCGGTCGGCGTCGGCCTCGCCGAGCCGCGGGTCCGGCTCGCCGTCGAGCCCGCCGGGTCGGTCGTCGCCGCCGACGACGCGGTCGCCCGGGCCGCCGACCGCGCGTGCGACCTGCTCGGGGTTCCGGGTGCCCGCGTCGCCGTCGAGGAGTCGCTCCCGCGGCACATGGGGCTGGGGAGCGGGACGCAGCTCACCCTCGCGACGCTCGCGGGGATCGCCCGGGCGCACGGGCTGGCCCCTCGCGTTCGCGAGCGCGCGCCGGCGCTCGGACGGGGCGGTCGCTCGGGGGTCGGCGTCGCGACGTTCGAGGACGGCGGGTTCGTCCTCGACGCGGGCCACCCGACCGGCCGGTTCACGACCGACCGCCCGGCCGACGGCGACTGGCGGGTGCCGGCGGTGGCGGCCCGTCACCGCGTCCCCGACGACTGGCGCTTCCTGCTGGTCGTCCCTGACGCCGACCCCGGACGCTCGGGCGACGGCGAGGACTCCGCGATCCGCAGGGCCGTCGAGGACGCCGACCCGGCGGTCGCCGACCGCGTCGCGGGGACGATCCAGCGGCGGCTTCTCCCCGCGGTCGCCGAGGGGTCGGCCGAGCGCTTCGGCGCGGCCGTCGACGAGATCGGTCGACTCAACGGCGTCTGGTTCGCCGACGAGCAAGGCGGCGTCTACCGGCCGCCCGTCGGCGACCTGGTCGCCCGCCTCGGCGACGACCCCGCGGTCTTCGGCGCGGGCCAGTCGTCGTGGGGGCCGACGGTGTACGGCGTCACCGACCGCGATCGGGCGGATGCGGCCCGTTCGGCCGGTGAACGCGCGCTGGCTGCGGCGGGCGTCGACGGCGACGTTCGGGTCGTCGAGGCGAGCAACCGCGGTGCGCGGATCCGCGCCGGCGACGAGGGACGTGCCGGCGACGACAACGGAGACGGTGACTGATCGGCACAACGCCTAAGCACGCGCCCGGGTGAACACGCCCCATGGACCGGATCCCGTTCGGCGTGAGCCAACTCGACAGGGTGCTCGGCGGCGGCGCGCCCGAGGGGAACGTCGTCCTCGTGGCCGGCGAGGCGGGGGCCGGCGCGCGCGAGTTCGCCTACACCAGCGCCGCGATGAACGCGCTCGCTCGCGTCGATCGGGAGCTGTTCGACCTCTACTACGACGACATCGCGGCCGAGGCCGCCGTGCCGCCGGAGGTGCACTACCTCTCGTTTACCACCGGCGCAGACTACCTCGAGCGCGAGTTACGCTATACGATGGACGACGAGATAGTCGACGCGGCCGTCGACGGGATCGAGTTCGTCGACCTCTCGCCGGAGTACTTCCAGCTATCGACGATCCCCCGTGAGTGGTACATGGGAACCACCAGCTCGATCACGGACCTCGGAAAGGCGGGCAACCGCGACGGCGTGCTCACGGCGCTCGGTGAGTACCTCACGGAGCACGCGGCGGGGAATCTGGTCGTCATCGATTCCATCACCGACCTCGTCGGGGCGTCCGGCGGCGAGGTCGAGTGGGAGGACGTCGCGATGCTCGTTCGGGGGCTCGGCAAGGCCGCCCACTCGTGGGGTGGACTCCTCCTGGCGCTGGTCAACGTCGACACGATCTCCGATAACCAGTTCGGCCAGCTCATGGACGGCAGCGGGGGAACGCTCCAGTTCAGCTGGGAGTCCGGCGGGTCCAAGCGCGCCCGGACGATGGTCGTCCGGGAGTTCCGCGGCGTGCTCTCGCAGTTAGAATCGGAGAACATCGTCCGCTTCGAGACGGAGATCCACGACGGCGGTCTCGACATCAGCGACGTGCGGAAGATCCGATAATTCGCCGGCGGCGACCCCGAACTCGACAGTTTCGAGATGTTCGAACACTTCCGGGTGTCGTTCCCACCCGATCGTTCAATTCTGTTTCGAGACGGCGAAATCTGCGGCGGTAGTATTTACACCTCCGGGGGCCATGACCTGATGAATGGCCGGAGAACAGGTCGAGGGACTGCCGGAGGGGCTCCGTGAGTGGGTGCTCGCGCGCTCGGAGGAGACCGGTCGGTCGTCCGAGGAGGTGCTCGCGCGTGCTGTGACGATCGCGAAACTCCTCGACGAGTACGACGGCGACCTCGCCGACGGCGACGCGGACCCGATCACCAACGGCGACGCGGACTCACTCACCGACAGCGAGGGAGCGATCGCGGCGTCGGGAGCGCTGACCGATCGGATCGCCGAGGTCGAGGCGGCCGTCGCCGACCTCGATACCGAACTCGACGAGAAGATCGACGACGTGCGCTCGCGGGTGATCCAGGTCAAGCGCGAGGCCGACGCGAAAGCCGACGCCGACCACGACCACCCGGATCTGCGCGAGGAGGTGGAGAGCGCGTCCGCGACGGCCGCGGGACTCGACGACGACCTCGCGGAACTCCGGGCGGACTTAGAGGAGTTGGAGGAGACCTTCGAAGACGGGTTCGCCAACTACGAGGACGTGCTGGAGTACCTCACCGACGCCGTCGACGAGCACGACGCGAAGCTGTCGACGCTGGCGTCGGTACTCGCGGACCTCCGAACCACCGTCTCGAACCTCCGGGCCCGGGAGGCCCAGCGCCGGGCGGCCGCGGAGCTTCAGGCGGAGGCGAACCGCCTCGGCGTCGCTGCCGCGTCGTGTGCCGCCTGCGGGTCGAAGGTGCGTCTCGGCCTGCTGTCGTCCCCGGAGTGTCCGCACTGCGGCGGCACGTTCGAGTCGGTGGAGCCGGCCTCGGGGTTCTTCGACTCCGCGTCGCTCGCGGTCGGTAGACGACCGGCCCTGGAGGGGGAAACCACCGAGGAGACCACGGCCGAGGACATCTTCGACGAGGCGTAACGGATGCCGGACCACGATCCCGACGAGGAGTCGGACGCGAACGGGCCGGGGGAGGAGACGCCGGAGGCGAGCGATCCCGACCCGGCGGTGGAGGACGATCCCGCCTCGATCGACGACGATCCCGCCTCGATCGACGACGATCCCGCCTCGATCGACGACGACTCGACCACCGGCGGCTCGACCGACGCCGCGGCTGACCCGCTCGACGAGGTGATCCCGGCGTCGGACGCCGCCGGGGGCGACGCGGACGCCGCCCGCCGCCGGGACGACTCACCCGAGCCGGTCGACGACGCGGACGCCGACGCCGACGGAGCCGCCGACGCCGACGGAGCCGCCGACGCCCCCGGATCGACCGGAGCCGGACCGAACCCCTTCGCCTTCGACGAGGAACGCCCCGGCGCGAACGACGAACGCGAGGACAGCGAGCGGACCGGACCGGACGACGGCTCGGACGACGGTCCCCCGACCGTCGAGAACCCGTTCGCTGCCGACCGCGCCGGCGACCTCGAGGAGGCGGCCGACGGGGACGCCGACCGCGACGGCCGCGGCGATGCCCCGTTCGGGGAGTTGGCTCGCGGGGTCGAGGAGCGCCGTCGCCGGGATGACGGTGAGGACCCGTTCGAGTCGGTCGAGATCGCCGACCTCGACGAGGACGAGCTGTGGGCGGCGCTGACCGAGGGGGCCGACGAGGCTCCGCTTTCGCCCGACGCCACGGCCGCGGAGACGGTCTCGGGGGCGACGGATGCCGACTCGGAGCACATCGTCGACAAGCGCGAGTACTGTCAGCAGTGCCCGCATCTGTCGGCTCCCCCGGACGTGGCCTGCGAACACGAGGACGGCGAGATCGTCGAGGCGGTCGACCCCGAGCGGTTCCGCGTCCGCGGCTGCCCGGTGGTCCGCGACGAGGGGCCGGACTTCACCGCGGGCATCGACGCCGACGGCGACACCGCGGGGGGAGCCGTCGTCGGCGACGCCACGCGGGAGGACGAGGAGCTGACGGCCTCGGAGTCGGTCGTCGGCGGCGAGATCGACGGCGACGAGGACGTGGCCGTCGGCGCGAGCGACGCCGGCGGCGTCGACGGTACGGGGAGCGCGGGCGACGGGGGCGACGCGGTCGACGCCGCCGGCGACGACGCGTAAGCCATACCGGTGGCCGCACGCTACGGTGGCAACATGCAGTTCTGCGACGAGTGCGGATCGATGATGCACGCCACCGAGGGGGAGATGGTGTGTTCCTCCTGCGGCGCGAGCGCCGACCGCGACGAGGCGCTCGCCGAGCAGTTCGTCTCGACGGAGGCGCAAAGCGACGACGACGTGATCGAGACCGAGGAGGGGGCGAACTTCGAGGGGAAACCCACCTCCGAGGACGTGATCTGCGACGAGTGCGGCCACACCGTCGCGTGGTACACGATCAAACAGACCGGCGCGGCCGACGAGCCCCCGACGCGCTTCTTCAAGTGCAAGGACTGCGGGTATCGCTGGCGGGAGTACAACTGACGGCTGTCCGCAGAACCGATCACAACTCCTCGAGCAGCCATCTCCCGACCGCCTCGCCCACCTTCCCCGCCTGTCCGACGAAGAAGTGGTCCGCCGAGAACTCCCGCAGGTCGAACTCCAGTTCCCGGGCGCGCTCCACCACCGGCTCCCAGTCGGCCGTGTCGTCGCGGGTCGCGTACACCACCTGTGCCGGGCAGCCGCGGGCGTCGATGTCCGCCATCGCCTCGACGGCGTCGAGGTCGTCGGCGAGGCGGGCCGTCGGCGCGAGCGCCGAGACGGCGTCGAGGTCGTCGGCGAGGCGGGCCGTCGGCGCGAGCGCCGAGACGGCGTCCACGTCGCCCTCGCTTCCCACCAGCAACGCCACGCAGCCGCCGAAGCTGAAGCCGAGCAGGCCCACGCGGTCGTACCGCTCGCGCGCCCAGGCGACGGCGTTGCGGGCGTCGGCGCACTCGCCGTACCCCTCGTCCCAGTCGCCGTAGTCGAATCGGAGGCAGTCGACGCCGCCGGCGACGAGCACGTCGGACACCGCCCGGAGGCGCTCGTCGCCGCGGTGGCCGCGGTGCTGCGGGTGGGGCGGACACGCGACGACGCAGGCGCTCGCGCCCGCGTCGTCGCCGGCGGTCGAGCCGTCCGCCGTCCGCCCTCCGTCGGTCTCGTCGAGGGTCCCGCGAACGTCGCGTCCGCCGGGGACGAGTACGTCGGTCATGCTCGCGGATCGGTCGCCCGGCGCAAAACGGTAGCGGGAGTCCTCTCGGTCGGGTGAGATTTATACGCCAGGTCACCCTAGCCGAGGCCATGGGAATCCTCTCGCGCACCTCCTACGTCATCCGCTCGAAGATCAACGCGATCCTCAACCGAGCGGAGGACCCGACGGAGACGCTCGATTACAGCTACGAACAGATGCGCGACGAACTCCAGGACGTGAAACAGGGGATCGCCGACCTCACGACCCAGAAGAAGCGCCTGCAGATCCAGAAGCGCCGCTTGGAGGAGAACGTCGAGAAACACAACGAGCAGGCGCGCGAGGCCGTCCAGCAGGACCGCGAGGACCTCGCTCGCAAGGCGCTGGAGAAGAAGAAGTCGAAGATGAACCAGATCGAGGACCTGGAGGGACAGATCGCCGAGCTCCAGAACACCCAAGATCAGCTCGTCGACAAGAAGGACGAACTCCAGGGCCGCATCGACGAGTTCAAGACGAAAAAGGAGACGATGAAGGCGCGCTACGAGGCGGCGGAGGCGTCGACCCGCGTCTCGGAGGCGATGTCCGGCGTCGGCGACGAGATGGCCGACGTGTCTCGCGCGATCGAAAACGCGGAGTCGCGCACCGAGGAGATGGAGGCGCGGTCGCAGGCGATGGACGAGCTTCAGGACACCGGTGCGTTCGACGACGCCCTCTCGGACGAGGACGAGATCGACAGGGAACTGGAGTCCGGACGCACCGACCGCGAGGTCGAGGCCGAACTCGAGACGCTCCAGGCGGAGATGGGGACGGAGTCCGCCGCCGACGACGCGGACGCCGCCACGGGGGACGCCGACGCCGACGTAGACGTGGGCGGCGAGGACGTACCCGACGAGGAAGTGGAGGCGGAGCTCGAGGAGCTCCAACAGGAGGAGGACGCCGACGCCTCGAAGTAGCTCCCTGACGCCGGACCTCGATCCCGAATCGCGACGCCGTCTCGGTCCTCGCCACGGTCGTCGTCGTCACCGTCGTCGCCGCCGCCGTCGTCACCGTCGTCCTCGCCGTTTCCGTGCTCGCTGTTCCCTCTCCGTGCTGCTCCGGTCCGTGTTCACGCCCGTGCCGACTCCGGGACGGCGACTCGTCGCCGCCCGGTCGGCCGTCCCGTTTTTGTCCGTCGGTCTCGACCGTGGCCCCATGGCCGACGACACCGACCAGCCGAGCGACCGGCTGCGCGACCGGGCCGGTGAGAGCCGGTGGAAGCTGTGGCTCCTCCTGGAGGCGGACCGACGAGTCGTCGTCGCCGGGTCCGCACTCGCGGTGTTCGGCGTCCTGCTCGCCGCGGGGACGCTGTACGGGCCTACAGCACACGCGCTCCGGTCGACTGACTCCGTCGACACGACGTTTCAGGGGTTCCTGACGGCGACGATCACCGGCGTCACGCTCGTGCTCACGCTGAACCAGCTCGTCCTCTCACAGGAACTGGGGGCCGTCGGCGACCAGCGCGAGCGGATGGACGAGGCGATGGCGTTCCGATCGGACGCCGCGGACCTGCTCGACGCGCCGGTCAGCCCGGCGCGGCCCGCCCAGTTCCTTCGGGCGCTCGTGCAGGTGTCGGCCGACTGCGCCCGCGAGGTGCGCGAGGCGGCCGACCGCGCCGGCGACGACGAGGCGGCCGCGGCGGTCGACGACCTCGTATCCAGCCTGATCGGCAACGCCGAGGAGGTGTCGGAGGGGCTCGACGACGCGCGCTTCGGCGGGTTCGACGTGATCTCCTCGGCCCTCAACTTCAACTACTCCTGGAAGGTGTTCGCGGCGAACCGGATCCGCGCCACCCACGGCGACGCGCTCGAGGGAGAAGGGCTGGAGGCGCTCGACCGGCTGACGGACGTGCTGGAGATGTTCGGGCCCGCACGCGAGCACTTCAAGACGCTGTACTTCCAGTGGGAGCTGATCAACCTCTCACGAGCCGTTCTCGCGTCGGCGCTTCCCGCGCTGCTGGTGTCGACGTTCATGGTCGCGTTCTTCCACGCGGAAGCGTACGCCGTTACCCTGTTCGGCGTCGGGACGCTCGTCCCCCTGGTCGCGGCCGCCGCGACCGTCGCGACGGTCCCGTTCCTCGTGTTGCTCGCGTACGTCCTCCGGATCGCGACCGTGACGAAGCACACGCTGTCGATCGGCCCGTTCATCCTCCGGGAGACGGACGAGGTGTCGGAGGTCGAGTGGAACCGATGACCCGGCGGCGCGTACGCCCGGCACCGACAGACGAAAGTCGCCCGGGGCGGAACGTCGGGTATGAGCGACCTCGACGCGGAGGTACAGACCGCCAGCGACGTCGGCGGCGACGGGCCGCCCGTGGAGGAGAAGCCGTACAAGATCATCTTCGAGGCGAACGCCTGTTTCGGCGCGGGCAAGTGTGCGGAGGTGGCCGACAACTGGGAGATGGACATCGCCAGCGGGATGGCGAGGCCGAAGTCGTACTACGTCGGCGAGGACGAACTCGAGGAGAACGTCCGCGCGGCTGAGGTGTGCCCGGCGAAGAAGGACATGGGCTGTATCCACGTCGTCGACCGGCGGACCGACGAGGAGATCGCGCCGGACCCGCACGGCGACGGAACCCTGAGCGTCGACTGGTGAGGCGGATCAGTCGTTCAGGCTGACGGGCTCCTCACCGGCCAGCCGCGGGTCGATCCCGGAGACGGTGTGGGGACGGAACCCCTCGACTGCGTCCCGCGCGCCGAAGCTGTTCTTGAGGTTGTACGCCGGAAATGAGATGGGAATTGATCCGCCGTTCGCCGCAGAGTTGTCCGCGGGCGACCGAAATCCACTTGCACCGTCCGGCGAAACGGCGATCCGCGCGAGGGTGGCTGAGCTTGGCCAAAGGCGGCGGACTTAAGATCCGCTCCCTCAGGGGTTCAAGGGTTCAAATCCCTTCCCTCGCAGTCACGAGGAGTGTAACGACGAGTGACGAGTAGGAGGGGTTTGAAGCAGGGAGGAGCTTCGCTCCGACCGTGGTTCAAATCCCTTCCCTCGCATGAGTGGGGCCGAAGGCCCCCGAATCGTTCCGGAAAATTTGAACTATGCCGGACGCGCGCAGCGCAGCGAGCACGTCCGGATGTGGTTCAAATCCCTTCCCTCGCAGTCACGAGGAGTGTAACGACGAGTGACGAGTAGGAAGGATTTGAAGCAGGGAAGAGCTTCGCTCCGACCGTGGTTCAAATCCCTTCCCTCGCAGTCGCACGTCTCGCCACGTTCACGCCGGATCGATCGCGTCGCGCCGCCGGACTAGCACCACGGCGCGCGCGAGGAGGGCGGCTCCGGCGACGGCGACCAGGCCGTAGTGTATCACGAACGCGCGCTCCAGCGTCGCCTGTGAGAGCGTGAACCCACCGAACAGAGCGGTCGCGAGCGCGGGTCCGAGCGCCGGTATCGACAGGGTCGCCTCCACGCCGATCTGTCCGAGGGAGAACGACAGTCGCGTCCACGGAAGCAACAGTCCCGTGTAGGCGTACAGCCCCGCGACTGGTACGCCCAGCGTCGCGAGGGCGACGGCGGCGGGACGACAGGTCGCGACCGCGACGGCGATCCCGAGGGTCGCGGCGACGAGCGCACCGACCGCGAGCGCGACGCGGGTCGTCTCCGCGACGCCCGCCGGGATCACGTGCGCGGCGACTGCGAGGTCGCCGAGGGCGACGGCGGCCACGACGATCAACAGCGCCGGTTCGAGCGCGTCGGTCGGGTCGTCGATCGGCTCGGAGGGCACGCCCGCCGCGTTCGATTTCCTCGGAGGTAGTGGTTTCGGGTATCGGGCGTTTGCAGTCGCCCCGGTCTCCGCGGTCGCCGCCGACGGCGACTCGATCGCCGTCGACTCGTGGGATCCGGTCTCGACGGTCGTAGCAGTCGCTGTGTCGTGTGAAACGTGGGCCGAACGCGCGCCGGTGAAAAGAGCGGCGCGCGTTCCGCCCTGAATTGGTCCCCGCTGACGCTTCGGCCCTCCAGACGAAGCGTCACCTGACTCAAACGGGTGTGACCACTTAACGATGTTGGCGTCGGCCGTACCGGCCCCGACCGGAACCGGCGGCCGTGCGCGTCTCGCACTCGAGTGCGGCGGTTCTGTTCGAGTATGAACGGACAGAGACCGGATCCGGCTACCGTCGCGCCGGATGCGACGCGGACAGGCGCGGGCCGTCCCCGAGCAGTCGCTCGCGCAGCGTCTCGTCGGGGTCGGGCTCGGCGAGGAGGTCCCGCGCGCGCAACTCGGGGACGACGAGGTCGACGAAGTCGTCGAGGCTCCCCGTCCGCAGCACCTCCTTCACGTTGAAGCCGTCGACGCCGACCTCCTCGTGCCAGCGGGCGAGCTCGTCGGCCACCTGCTCGGGCGTGCCGACGACCACGGGCGAGGTGGTGCCGAGCCCGGAGAACTGCGCGACCTCTCGGACGGTCCACTCGCGGTCGGGGTCGGACTTCGTGAACGCGTTCATCGTCCCCTGGATCGCGTCGGTCTCGATGTGCTCGATCTTCTGGTCCGGGTCCAACTCCGAGAGGTCCATGTCGAGAAAGCCCGACAGCAGCGCGAGCGTCGCCTCCACGTCGACGGTGTCGAGGAGGCGCTCGTACTTCGCCTCGGCGGCCGCCTCCGTCTCGGCGACGACGGGGACGACGCCCGGGAAGAAAGCGAGGTCGTCGGGGTCTCGGCCGAGGTCGGCCGCGCGCTCGCGCAGGTCCTCCATGTACTCGCGGACGCCGGGTTCGGTGGGCTGCGAGCAGAACACCGCCTCGGCGTTGGCGGCGGCGAAGTCGCGGCCGCGATCCGAGGATCCGGCCTGGAAGATCACGGGCGAGCGCTGGGGCGACGGCTCGCAGCCGTGCGGCCCGGGCACGTCGAAAAACTCGCCGTCGTGGTCGATCTCGTGGACGCCCGCGGGGTCGCTGAAGGTGCCGGACTCGCGGTCGCGGACGACGGCGTCGTCGTCCCAGGAGTCCTCCCACAGCGCGTAGCAGACGTCCATGAACTCGTCGGCGCGGTCGTATCTGGTCTCCTTGTCCATGCGCTCGTCGAGCCCGAGGTTCCGGGCGGCGGACTCGAGATACGAGGTGACGACGTTGAACGCGACGCGGCCGTCGGTGAGGTGGTCGAGGGTCGAGAACTCCCGCGCGAGCTGATACGGGTGGGTGTAGGTGGTCGACTTCGTGACCGCGAACCCGAGCGAGTCGGTGACCTCGGCCATCGCGGGCACGAGGTAGCCGGGGTCGTTCGACGGGGTCTGCACGGCGCGCTCGATGGCCGTCTCGCGGTCGCCGCCGTACACGTCGTAGATGCCGCGCACGTCCGCGAAGAAGACGGCCGCGAAGCCGCCGCGCTCGGCGGTGCGGGCCACGTCCGTCCAGTACTCCCTGTCTTTGTACTCGGCGGATCGATCCGCGGGATGCGTCCAAGAGCCCGGGGAGACGTGCTCCACGGAGTTCATCGTGAAGAGGTTGAGGTGGATGCCGTCGCTCATTACGTCGTGTTCGGAGTCGGAGGGTGGTAAGAGGCGGTGGAATCGGCCGGGCGTGCCTGTACTCGGAGTAGTGAGTGGTGTCGCTGATGGAGTCGAGACTGACGACGTCGGTCCCGGTTGCACGAGGGTATCATAGAACAGTTCATACGCTTCGTTGACCGCTCCGTGAATCGGTCAGTACAGACCGTATACTCACCGCTGTTTCACTTCCCCACGATGTCGAATGAAACCGGCGATACGGCCTGAACCGCCACTCATCCTCGAATTGTTCCTACTGCCCGATTCCGGAGTTCTCGTCCAAATACGCTTGAATTTCCTCGTCGCGTATCGCATCGAGAACCGCGTCCGTGCCGAGATGCTCGACCAGGCGACGGTGCCCCCGATCGCGTCGGGCGGCGATCTCCTCGGGCGAGAGCTCCGTCTCGAACGCCCGGTCGATGTACCGTTCGCGGAGCGTGGCCACTTCGTCGTCGGGCAGGTCGGTCTCGCCCATCTCGTTGTCGAACCACTCCCGCCAGCGTTCGCGGTCACCCCAGTCGCCGCTGAACTCGCTCTCCGGGCGGAGCCAGTCGTAGTGCGGCGCGACCTCGCCAGCGAGCCCCTCGTCCCGCCGGTGGTCTTCGAGCAGCGTTCGTGCGACGTGCGCACCGTGGCCGGTGGCGATCGCCACCTGTGCGTTCCGACTGTCCGTCGGTGCGGCGACGTAGAGCCCGTCGATGTGCGTCCGC
Source organism: Halobaculum sp. CBA1158 (assembly GCF_021431925.1). NCBI lineage: Archaea > Methanobacteriati > Methanobacteriota > Halobacteria > Halobacteriales > Haloferacaceae > Halobaculum > Halobaculum sp. CBA1158. The sequence continues at coordinate 2,435,890 of NZ_CP090371.1, forward strand.
CCGTCGGCGTCCGGCACGTCCCGGTCGAGTTGCTCGCGGTCCTCGCCGTGGTGTTCGTGGACCTCGAACATCTCACCGTCCTCGTCGAGGGGGTCGAGATATGACGCATCGTACCACGCGGCGGCGACAACACACTGCGCGGTGACGGGCTCTCCCTCTGCGGGCGTAACCCGGAACCCTTCGTCGTCGCGTTCAACTGCGTCAACGACGTCGGGCCGAAGCGTCGCACCGACTTCGTCGAGGTGGTCGTGAAACAGCGCGGTCAGGGTCTCGGTGTCGATACCACCGGGGAACCCGGGGTAGTTCTCGACGTAGGCCGCGCGGGCGAGGGCGGCGTTCCCGCGGTCGTAGACGGCCGTGTCGAAACCGTAGCGAGCGGTGAACACGGCGACGCCCGTGCCGGTGGGTCCGCCGCCGACGACGACGACGTCGTGGTCGCGTTCATTCCCCATCGGTCACGATCTCCGCAATCCGCTCACGGTCGAACAGCTGTTCGTCGCCGAACTCGTCAGGGTACAGTCCCTGTGCGGCTCGCTCCAACTGGAAGAGGTGGATGATCGGTCCCTGGTAGGTGACTCCGCCGTAGATCACGCGGTCGTTCTGAACGGCGCTCAGGTCACTTGCCACGTCGTGGTCCTCCAGGTGCGAGCGGATGTTCTGATCGAAGTACTCCTCGGAGACATCGCCTTGCAGCCGAATGGCGAGCACGTCGGGGTCTATCTCCAGCAGCGTCTCGAAGTCGATCCGTCCGCCCCCGGCCTGTGCATCGGTGACCCCGTTCGCGGCTAAGGCGTCGTTGACTTGCAGGTCTCGCCAGTGTCTCGACTGGGTCCCTTCGCCGACGAGATAGGGGAAGAACGACTCGGGCGGTATCCCGGCCGGGTACAGCACGGCGACGTCTGGCGACGCCTCGGGAGTCCGGCTCTGAACCTCGCCCACCACCTCGTCGTGGTACGTCTTGAACGCCTCGTAGCGAGCCCGCTCTTGGAACGTCTCTGCCAGCACCTCGAACGCCTCGTAGATCGAATAGTAGCGGTAGTTGTGCCAGTCGTAGACCTGTGTGAACGACGTGTTCCCGAGGAACGGCGCGACGTTGTCGACGACTTCCTCCACGTCGCCTTCGCTCCACTGAAGCCTGTTGATCATGAAATTCGGGTCGATGACGTGCAGATCCGCGTCGACCTCGTAGAAGATCTCCTTGTCGACGCCATCCTGGTAGAGCTGAGGGAGCTCCTCCTTGTTCACCGAGACACCCGGGAGTTCCTCGTAGAGGTGCGCCGCGTACCGTGCGCGGATCCCGATGCCCGCCAACCCGTCGGCCTGCCCCAGCGCGACTCCGATGTCCGCGTAGTCGCCGGTGAACGGGACCCAGCGCTCGGGCGGTTCCTCGAACTCTACCTCGCCGACCGGTTCCATGGTCACCGACTGTCCCGAGTCGGTTTCCGTCGGTGTGTTCGTCGATGTCGCAGAACTCGTCGGGGTCCCCGTCGAAGCGTCCCCGCTACAGCCGGCGAGCAAACCGATGCCCACGGCGGTTCCGGTTCTGAGTACGTCACGTCGCGTCGGTATGAGGTCGGTTTCAGCCATGCGATTTTTTGGCTGACCTAAATTATTAGTCCTTCCGATTCTCCGTCCGCCCGCAGGGTGGGGCTTGCGCGGCCGCCACCACGCCTGTCGCCGCCGCTGTCCTGATCTCAGCGATGGATTCGGCGCACCCACGGTATCCGGCCGATCCAACCGGGTGGGTCCGATTTATCACCCGCGCTCACACACCTTCGCACATGCCCGACCGCGTCGCAGTCCTCGCCCACGAGAAGTTTCCCGACCGCTCGAAGACCGCAAACGGGATCATCCGCTACGCCGACTACGAGGTCGCCGCGGTCCTCGACCGCGACCGCCCCGGCGAGCGCGTCGCCGACCACCTCCCGGCCGTTCCGGACGCGCCGATCGTCGCCTCGTTCGCGGACGTGCCCGACGACGTGGACGCGCTCGTCATCGGGATCGCCCCCATCGGCGGCGGCTTCGACGAGTCGTGGCGGCCGGACGTGGAGGCGGCCATCGAGGCCGGCTGCGACGTGATCTCGGGGCTCCACTACTTCCTCAACGAGGACGACGACCTCGCCGCGCTGGCGGCCGAACACGGCGTCGACCTGTGGGACGTGCGCCGCCCGGACCCCGACATCGGCGTCGCCGAGGGCCGCGCGGCCGAGGTCGACGCGGACGTGGTCCTGACGGTTGGCACCGATTGCTCGGTCGGGAAGATGACTGCGACGATGGAACTGGTCGAGGCCGCCCGGGAGGCCGGCGTCGACGCCTGCGCGATCCCCACGGGCCAGACGGGGATCATGATCGAGGGATGGGGGCATCCCGTCGACCGCGTCGTGAGCGACTTCACCGCCGGCGCGGTCGAGGAGATGATCCTCGAGAAGGGCGACAATCACGACCTGCTCGTCGTCGAGGGCCAGGGCAGCATCGTCCACCCCGCGTACTCGGCGGTCACCTGCGGCATCCTCCACGGCGCGATGGCCGACAGGCTGGTCCTCTGTCACGCCACCGGCCGCGAGGCGATCCACGGCTACGAGTCGTTCGACCTCCCGCCCCTGCCGGAGTACGTCGACCTCTACGAGTCGCTCGCAACGCCCGTTCACGGGGCGGAGGTCGTCGCCGGCGCGCTCAACACGGTCGACATCGCCGACGACGCGGCCGCCGAGGCCGCAGTCGACGACTTCGCCGACGCCGTCGACGCGCCGGCGACGGACCTCATTCGGTTCGGGACCGACGAGGTGCTGGAGGCGATCCGCGGATGACGGCCCCGTCGTCGTCTCTCACCACCTCCTTCGAGCGCGTCTCCCTGCCGCTGGAACACGACTTCACCATCTCGCGGGGCACCACCGTCGCCGCCGAGAACGTGATCGTCCGGATCGCCGACGAGGGCGGCATGGTCGGCGTCGGCGCGGCCGCGCCCTCGGCCCACTACGGCGAGACCGCCGACACCGTCGCGGCGGTGCTGCCGGACCTGCTCGCGGCGGTCGAGACCGTCGGCGACCCGCACGCGATCGCGGCGATCGAAGCGCGCATGGAGTCGGTCGTCTCCGACAACCCCGCGGCCCGTTGCGCGGTGAGCATCGCGCTGCACGACCTGGCCGCCAAACGCCTCGGCGTCCCGCTGTACCGCCTGTGGGGGCTGAACCCGGCCGACGCGCCGACCTCCTCGTTCACCATCGGCATCGACGACACCGCGACCATGCGTGAGAAGACGCGGGAGGCGGTCGACGCGGGCTACTCGACGCTGAAGCTGAAGCTCGGCACCGACCGCGACCGCGAGGTCGTCGAAGCGGTGTGCGAGGAGGCGTCCGACGCGACGCTCCGCGTCGACGCCAACGAGGCGTGGACGCCCAGAGAGACCGCCCGCAAGAGCGAGTGGCTGGCGGATCTGGGCGTGGAGTTCATCGAGCAGCCCCTCCCCGCGAGCGACCCCGCGGGACTGAAGGACGCACACGAGCGCTCCGTGCTGCCGATCGCCGCCGACGAGTCGTGCGTCACGCTCTCCGATATTCCGCGGATCGCCGACCGCTGTGACATCGCGAACCTGAAGCTGATGAAGTGCGGCGGCCTGCTGGAGGCCAAACGGATGATCCACGCCGCCCGCGCACACGGGCTGGAGGTGATGCTCGGCTGCATGGTGGAGTCGAACGCCGCCATCGCCGCCGGCTGTCACCTCGGGCCGCTGCTCGATTACGCGGACCTCGACGGGAGCCTGTTGCTCGCCGAGGACGCGGACCCGTTCGAGGGCGTGGCGATGCCGGAGGGGCGGATCGAACTGGGCGCGGTCGAGCGAAACGGGACCGGCGCGGTCGAGCGGTCGGAGTGACGCCCTGCGGCTCGTCCCCACACCGGCGGAACGCTGATACCGTCTCCCCCGACCACGTCCGTCGTGAGCGATCACCGACAGGAGAACCGTCGGCTGTGGGACGAGTGGAGCGACGAGTTCCAGTCGTACTGGAACGCGAACACCGCCGACGGCGACCTCCCGCCCGCGCCGTCGCCGTTCGACACGGACCGACCCGGCGGGATGGACCCCGACCCCCTGGAGTCGGTCGACGGGACCGACTACGTCGAACTGGGCTGCGGCGGCGGACAGGGGAGCGTCGGCACCGCCCGCATGGGAGCCGACACCGTCGTCGGCGTCGACTTCTCGCGCGAGCAGCTCCGGCACGCGCGCCGGCTCCGCGACTTCTACGGCGTCGACGCGCGGTTCGTCCAGGGGGACGCGGCCGACCTCCCACTCCCTGACGACGCGTTCGACCTGGCCTCCTCGGAGGCGGCGTTCCAGATGGTCCCCGACCTCGACCGGGCGCTCGCGGAGGCCCGCCGCGTCCTCCGCGAGGGCGGCGTGTTCGTGCTCAGCCTGCCGCACCCGCTGTACGAGGCGCTCGACGCCGAGACGCGGACGCTGGAGGGGAACTACCTCGATCCCGGCCCCCGCGAGGTCACGGTCGACGAATCGTTCGAGTCGACGATGGTCCTGTTCGATCGTCCCGTCGCGCAGGTGTACAACGCGCTCCGCGAGGCCGGCTTCGAGGTGACGCGGATGCGAGAACACGTGAACGACCCGATCGCCGACGCGGACCCGGCCGAGAGCGACCGCCCGGACGTGCTGTGGGAGGTGCCGCGGAGCGTGCGGTTCCGGGCGGTCGCGCGGTGATCCCCAATCTCAAAACGGCGTCGGAACCCTCGACAGCGGTCCGCACCCGAGCGTCGTCGTGATATGGCTCGTCTCGACGGTCGCGTCGGGACGGATCGCGGCCTCGTAGCTCGTCTCGTTGCAGTCGAAGTCCGCCTCGGGCACGTCGGCGAGCACCGTCACGTCGTCGCCGTCGACCCACAGGAGCCGATAGTCGTCCGGTTCTCGGAGGTCGACGGTCACGGCCGCACCGGACGACACCGTCGCCGTGCGGTCGAACACTACCCCGCTGTCGTCCGCTTCCAACCGGAGCCGGACCGTCCGGGCATCGCCGGTGTCGTTCCACACCCGAGCGGCGACCGGCAGGTTCGCGGCCGCCGCCGGGACCAGTCTGCGGTCGCCGACGGCGACGACGAGGGACGAGGAAGACGGGAACCCCTCGATCGCGCCGGCGAGGTACGAATCGCCGTCGACCTCGCGCACCGGCAGGTCGCGGCCGGCCGCCGTGAGACAGCCACCGGTAGCGGCGAGCACCGTGGTTCCAAGCATCGCGAGGAGCCGGCGTCTGGAGGGCATCGTCCCGACTCCGACGATGCACGACAAGTGCCTTGTGGACGGGCGGGGGACGACCGAGCCGCCTACGCCCCGTCGCCGACCAGTTCCTCGTACTGCGCCCCGGTCTGCTTCAGCGTCGCCGTCGAGTAGAGGCGCTCGTGATCGAAGGGGAGGTACTCGGCCGCGAGTTCGTCGATCTTCGCGTCCACCGCCTCGGCCTTCCGCCCGTGGACCATCGTGAAGAGGTTGTACGGCCAGTCCTGCTCGGGCCGACGGGGGCGGTGGTAACAGAGGGTGACGTACGGCAGTTCGCCGACGCGCTCGCCCACCTCGTCGAGGCGGTCGTCCGGCACGTCCCACACGACCATGCAGTTGTTCCGGAAGCCCGTGACGACGTGGTTGACGACGCAGCCGATCCGCTTGATGCAGCCGTCGTCGAGCAGGCGCTCGACGGCCGCGAGCACGTCGGCCACGTCGGCGTCGACGGCGTCGGCCACGTCGCGGTACGGCGTCGCCGACAGCGGGAAGCCGTCCTGGATCTCGACGAGGAGCCGACGGTCCAGACCGGAGAGGTCGCCGGCGGCGTCCTCGGAGATCCGGGTCGCGCTCGCCTCCGTCGAGTCCAGCGCCGCTCGCGGTTCGTCACCGTCTTCTCGCGGGCTACGCCCGCTCGAATGGTCCGCGGAACTCCGTTCCGCGCTACTCGCGGATTCCGTGGCGCTGCGCGCCACGCCCTCTCTAGCGAAGGCGTCGTCGTTCCACACCGGGAACTCCAGGTCGATGTAGTAGTCCGTCAGCATCGGGAGGTTCAGCACCTCGCAGCCGGTTCGCTCCTCGATCTCCGCGAGGATCCGGTCGCGCGTCTCCCGGGTGGCGGCGGTGACGACGAACCACTGGTTCCACTCGTGATCGCGTCGGTAGTTGTGGTTCACCTGCCGGTAGCCGTTGACGATCTCCGCGACCGCCTCGAATCGCTCCTCGGGGGCCGAGACGGCCGCCAGCGTCGACGAGCCGATCACGGGGGGGTTGAGCACCGCCCCGAACCGGCGGAAGACGCCGCGCTCGCGCAGGCGCGTCACCCGCTCGAGCGCCTCCTCCTCGTCGATCCCGAGGTCGTCGGCGACGGCCCGAAACGGCCGCTCTGCCACGGGGAAGCCGCTCTGGTAGTCGTCGATCAGCCGCGCGTCGACGGCGTCGAGTCCCGCGCGCCAGCCGTCGCTGTCGCCCCCGTCGACTCCCTCGGCGTCGTCGCCCTCGGCGCTACTCATTGACCGTCGTAGGGACCGGCGGCACCTACCGGTTTCGCTCGCGACCGTCCTCCATCGGACGGTCCCCCGGGACGACCTGGTGATTCGATCACCCGGACCGTCCGGGTAACCGGGTGGTTTTTGCGGGGAACGCCCCTCGGATCGCGTATGGCGAAGGCGACCTCCGAGGCGGACGAGACGTTCGGCGAGTGGCCGCTCAAGCGGCTCATGACCGAGGTGTGCGGCTCCGGCCCGAAGTCGGCCGACGACATGACCCGCGACCAGGCGAGCGAGGCGATGCGTCGGATCTTCGCGGGCGAGCCGGACCGCACCACGCTGGGGGCGTTCTGGCTCGCGAACCGCTGGAAGCGCAACAACCCCGAGGAGCTGGCGGCGTACGTCGACGAGATGTGCGCGCGCGTCGAGTACGCCGAGCCAGACGCCGACCCCGTCGACTGCGGGGCGAACTACGACGGCAAGGGCGAGACGGCGATCCTCGGTGCGGCCGCGGGCGTCGTCGCCGCCGGCGCTGGCACGCCCGTGGTCGTCCACTCGGGCGACCGCGTTCCCACGCAGAAGCAGGACGCCTACAAGCACGTGCTCGACGAGTTGGGGATCGCGACCGAGCTGACGCCGCGCGACTCCGCGGAGATGGTCGACGAGACGGGCTTCGGCTTCTACTACCAGCCGGCGTTCAATCCCGCGGTCGACGACCTGTTCGAGCGCCGCGACATGATGGGCGTGCGCTCGTTCGTCAACACGATCGAGACGCTGGCGAACCCCGCGGGCGCGTCGACGCACCTCGGCTCGTTCTACCACCTCGCGTTCGCGAAGAAGGTCGTCGACACGTTCGTCGAGAGCGAGTTCCACGACCTCGACCGCGTCATCATGTTCCAGGGGATGGAGGGGTACGACGACATCCGACCCGGCTACACGAAAGTCGCTGAATGGAACGCGGGGGGCGGCGCGGACGGCGAGGCCGGCAGCGAGAGCGACGAGTTCGTCGACTACGAGATCGAGACGCCCGAGTACGGCATGGACTTCGAGGAGGCCGATCTCGAGGTGGACGACGTGGCCGTCGACTCCGCGACGCTCACGGAGGAGGTCGTCGCCGGCGAGCGCGACGACCACTGGGTCGACGCTGTGGCGCTCAACGCGGCGTTCCGGATCTACGCCGGCGGCGACGCCGACAGCGTCGAGGAGGGACTCGAACTCGCGCACGAGGCGATCGACGACGGCTCCGCGGCGGCCGTCCTCGAGGACCTCCGCGAGTTCTGAGAAGCGCGCGGCCGAAGGAGCGCGAGGGCGAGCGACAGCGAGCCCTCGTCGCGAACGGCGAACGGAGTGAGCCGTGAGCGGGCGAAGCGAGCGAGACCGCCGAACACGACGGCGCGATCCCGTACCGCTCCGCCGGCAACGGACTTCGACCGCCGGTGCGACCGACTCCGACGTTCTCACGCCTGAGACGCGGCGGGCCACGCTTTTGTACCGCGACCCGGCTCGTTCACCAAGGATGGCCGTGGGACCGGCGAGTCTGTACCAGCTGTTCTTTCTCTCGGCCAGCGCCGCCGTCGTTCTGCTCGGGCTGTCGACGTACGTCCTCGGACGGCTGATCGGTCACGACCGCGCGCTGGGCGCGATGCTGGCGCTCGTCGCCGTCTTCACCGGCGTCGGCGCGGGCTTCGGCCTGCCGCCCGACGCCGCGCGGATCCCGGTGGCGCTGGGGTTCGCGTTCCTCTACGTGCCGGTCGGCGTCGGCGGCCTGGTGGCGAAGGGGGTGTCGGTCGCGCCGTGGCGGGAGGTGTGTCGCCTCCTCATCGGCGGCTGGATGGCCGCGCTCGTGGTCGCGCTCGTCACCCAGGCGGCCGGCGCGTCATTGCCGGCGCTCATCGGCTGGACGCCCGGGCTGTTCGGGCTGGAGTGGTACGTCGGCTTCCTCGCGTACATGGCGCTGTTGGGCGTCGTCGCCGGCGCGGTCACGCTCGCGCTGCTCGCGCGCGACGGCCGCGGGGAGGCGACGGTCGTCGCCGGCGGCTGATCGTCGACGCCGACGGCTGATCGCGTCCGGTCGCGGTCGCGCCCGTCACTCGCTCCCGCGCTCCTCGTCGTCGAGGCGGATCGCGATGCCGACGAGCGTCTGGCCCGCCGTGACGGTCGCCTCGCGGGCGACCGAGTAGACGATCCCCGAGCGGTCGGCGGTCGCCTCCTGGCGAACCTCGTAGGTCGTCGGGTCGTACACCTCCCCGACGTACTTCCCCTCGACGACCTCGTCGCCGATGGCGAGGTCGGCGGCCGCGCGGAACAGTCCCGACTCGCCGGCGGTCACCCGGCCGAGGTGGTTTCGCGCGCGAACGCCGTCCCACCGGGGAACCCCTCCCCGGTCGTCGAGCACGCCCGCGTGTCGGAGCGCCCGCTTCGTGCCCGCGACGCCGGTCTCGATGGCGTCGTCGACCAGCTCCTTGTTGTGGGCCAGCTCCGGGGTGATCGAGGGGATCCCCTCCCGCGTGGCCGCGACGCGGAGCTTTCCGCCGAAGTTGCGGCTGGCCCACTCCTCGTCGGCGTCCTCGCCGGCGGACTCCGCCAGCAGGAGGTCCGTCCCGAACGCCTCCGCGAGCCGGCGGCAGTCGTCGTCGCCCCGGAGGTACACCGTGTGAGTGAGCATGTCCCGGCTGCCGGTGTGGAGGTCGACGATGAAGTCCGCGTCGCCGGCGTACCCCCACAGCGTCGCCGCCATGCGCTCGTGCAGGGTGCCGTCGTCGTCGCCGGGCCAACACCGGTTCATGTTCGGGTTCACCGAGTCGTACGCCTCCGGCGTGGTGTACGAGACGGTGTCGAAGGTGAGCGGGTCGGCGACGGGGACGACGTGAACCGTTCCGGCGAGGTCGGCGGCGACGAGGTCGTCGTGCAGTCGACGGCACACGGCCGCGCCGTTGATCTCCCGGCCGTGCTGGGCCGCTTGGACGTAGACGGTCGGGGAGTCGTCGCCGCCGGGGTCGCCGTCGCCGGCGTCCGCGTCCTCGGGCGTGTACGTGTGCACGGTCGTCTCGATCGCGACGCCCGAGGGGAGTCGCGCGAGGGTCACGCGCTCGGCTTCGTGGCCAGCCATGCGTCAGCTTCCGTCGCCGGCGGCTTGTAGCTGTGGCCCGAACGCGGGTCGTCGACTCGACTCACCGCCGAAGCCGTCCCTCGACCAGCCGCGCCGACACGACGCAGGCGCTCGTAGCCATGAGCAGGAGTCGCTCTCCGCTGCCGACGATCCACAGCTTCCGTTCGACGTCCTCCGGCTCGTCGTCGGGAGCCGGGTCGACCGCCGAGGGGTGGTGGGTGTTGTTGGTCGTCTCGGCCGGCTCGCTCGACCCGCCGCCCGGCGGCTCGGGCGACAGGTCCACGAACGTTTGGACCACGCCGCGCTGGTCGGAGATCAGGAGGTGTCCCTCCAGCGTGTAGAACCGGTCGTGAAGCGGGTACAGGAGGTTCGCGCCCGTGTGCGCCACGTCCGGGAGGATCCCGGCGAACACGAGCGCGACCAGCGAGACCCACCCGACCGCGACGCCGCGGTCGCCGAACCGCCGCCGGACGAGCGACCGATCGCGCCGGAGGTCGTAGACGAACAGCGCCGCGAGCGCGACGGGCACCAACAGGGTGTGGAGCGCGGCGCGGTGAGCCCCCTCGAACACCGGCGAGAGGAACGCGTCGAGGTCCGGGATCGCCGTGACCGCGAGGACGGCACCGAGCGACCGCACGTCGAACTCGTCGTGGAGCAGCGTTCCCGCGATGAGGCCGGCGACGGCAAAGTGAACGAGCGTGGACGGCATCCGAGGTGTGCCTGGGCGTGACGACGCATAAACGTGTCCGGGATCCGGGTCATCGACGGCGTCGCCGGCGCGGTCGCCGCATCTCGGGATCCACGCCCCGTGGTCGACCGCGCCCCGAACACGTCGGGGGCGGCCGCCGCCTCGGCCGGGTCGCGCCCGGCCCCGCGGCGGGAAGTCGAACGACTTTCCCCCCTCCGCCGCGAGGCTATCGGTATGAGCGACGACCTGCCGCACGTCACGCTGCACACGAACCACGGCGACATCGAGATCGAACTGTACGCCGACCGCGCCCCCCGAACGGTCGAGAACTTCCTCAACCTCGCCGAGCACGACCCCGCCGCCAGTGACGACCCCGCCCCCGACACGACGACGTGGGAGGACCCTGAGACGGGCGAGGTCCGCGGCGACTCGCTGTACGAGGGCATCGTCTTCCACCGGATCATTTCCGACTTCATGATCCAGGGCGGCGACCCCACCGGCACGGGCCGCGGCGGCCCGGGCTACGAGTTCGACGACGAGTTCCACGACGACCTGACCCACGACGGCGCGGGCGTCCTCTCGATGGCCAACTCCGGCCCGAACACGAACGGCTCGCAGTTCTTCATCACGCTGGACGCCCAGCCCCACCTCGACGGCAAGCACGCGGTCTTCGGCGAGGTCGTCGACGGGATGGACGTGGTCGAGGAGATCGGCTCGGTCCCCACCGGCCGCAACGACCAGCCGCGCGACGACGTGACAGTCGAGCGCGTCACCGTCGACCGGTAAGGCGACTCCGGCGCGGGCGACGCCGACGCTCGCGTCGATCGGCGACGACGCCGTTCACGCTCGGTCGACGAACCGCTCGAACACCCGCGGATACTCCTTCAGCTTCATCCGAGCGACCAACGCGTAGCAGTAGGCGTCGACGCGGTCGCGCCAGATCGGTCGCTCGTAGCTCCCGGCGAATCCGACCTCTGCCACGTCGATGTCCTCGCCGGCACGCTCGGTCAGGATCGACAGCAACGGGGCCGGGGAGTCGCCGACGACGCGCCGGAAGCGCCGCATCGCGGCGCGTTTCTCGCGGATCACGTGGCCCGAGTCGAACGACCGCGGGCCGTCCGGTTCCATCACGAGCGCGTCGACCGCGCGGTCGTGAGCGCGGCGCTGAGCGAGCGCCTGCGCGGCCTCGACGGCGTTGAGAAGCGAGAGGTCCTCGTCCCAGTCGGCGACGAGGTAGTCGGTGTCGTAACACCACATCGAGAGCTTCCAGCGCGCGAGCGCGTACGGCGTCCCCTCGTCGAGGGCGCGCACCTCCTCGCGGACCGTTTCCCGACTCGGGAACCCGTCGATCGCCTCGCGAACGCGCCCGTCGACCCGGTCGACCCGGTCGGCCCACTGCTCGGCGTCGTCGCCGACGCGGTCGCGAAGGCGCTCGTGGAGGTACTCGGCGTCGCGGACGCGCTGCTCGGCTCGGAGGTTCCCTCCGTACATCGTCCCGATGTCGCGGGCGTCGTACGTTCGATCCCGGTCGGGGTCGCGCTCGTGGGCGTCGAGCCGCGCGAGCCGGATCCGCCGCTCGATCTCGTGGTACCACCCGAGGTCGCGTCCGGGGTCGGCGACGGGGTAGTCGGCGACGGCCTCGGCGACCGCCGTCGCGCGCTCGAGGATCGCCTCGCCGCGCTCGGCGAGTCGTTCGGGGTCGCCCCCGTCGCGGTCGAGGCGCGCGAGGGCCACGCCCACGTCCTCGCCGGCGAACTGCATCCCGTAGGTCGCGCTGAACAGCGCGCCGCGGTGGTCGCCGGACTCGAGGTCGTCCCTGGCGCTGTCCAGGTGGCCGCCGGCACCGGTGAACCGATCGTCGTCGTCGTCCAACTCCTCCCACAGCTCGCGCCCGCGCTCGACCTCGTCGGCCAGTCGACCGACGGCCTCGCGGGCGTGCGCCTCGCTCACGGGGGGGTGCCACCGGTGGTCGGTGGGATCGGGAAGCCACTTCGACGCCTGATCGGTCACGGGGTCCGGGAGCGCCGTCGGCCGAGTCGCGCCGACGCCGACGGTCGCGCCGGCGAGCGCGAGCCCGGCGCTCGCGAGGAGGCTTCGCCTGCTCGGGGAGGGGAGGTCGGGGACCATACGCGTTCGGTGGTCGCCCCCGGCTGAAATGTCTTGTCGTGCGTCGGGTCGACCGGCTCAGACGCCGCGCAGGAAGTTCTCGATCACGTCGTGACCCACCGCCGTCAGCACCGACTCCGGGTGGAACTGCACCGCCTCGATCGGGTGTTCGCGGTGGCGCACGCCCATCACGAGATCCTCGCCTGCGTGGTCGGTCGTCGCGCTCACGTCGAAGCAGTCGGGGACCTCGGTGGCGACCAGCGAGTGGTACCGGCCGGCGCGAAAGCCCTGCTCCAGCCCCGCGAACACGCCCGCGCCGTCGTGGTCGACGGGGAACGCCTTCCCGTGGATCGGCTCGGGCGCGTGACCGACTGTGCCGCCGTACTCGTAGACGGCGGCCTCCAGCCCCAGACAGACCCCGAGCGTCGGGACGTCGGGAGAGAGCTCCCGGAGGACGGGCATCGTCACGCCCACGTCGCGGTCGTTCCTCGGGTGGCCCGGCCCCGGGGATATCAGGACCGCGTCGGGGTCGGTGTCGCGGACCGCCGTCAGCGACGCGGCGTTCTTCAACACGGTGATGTCGGGGGTCTCGCCGCCGATCCGGAGGTCCGAGACGTACTCCACGAGGTTGTACGTGAACGAGTCGTAGTTGTCGACGACGGTGACGTTCACTCGCCCACCTCCGGGTCGTCGCTGCCGTCGTCCGGGTCGTCGCTGCCGTCGTCCGGGTCGTCGCTGCCGTCGTCCGGATTACCGTCGCCGGCGGCGTCGCCGACGCGGATCCGGTCGACGGCGTCGAGGACGCCCGCCATCTTCTGTTCGGTCTCCTCGTACTCCGCGGCGGGATCGGAGTCGGCGACGACGCCCGCGCCGGCGCGGACGGAAAGCGAGTCCGACTCCGCCTCGTCGGCTCCCCCGCCGTCTCGCGGCTCCGCCGCTCGACTTCCCGTGCCGCTTCGCGCCACGCCGTGCTCCACGGTCGCGGTCCGGATCACGATGGCGAAGTCGGCGTCGCCGGTCCAAGAGTAGTAGCCGACGCCGCCGCCGTACACGCCCCGCGGCTCCAGTTCGAGGCCGTCGATCAGCTCCATCGCCCGCACCTTCGGCGCGCCCGTGAGGGTGCCCGCTGGGAAGGTGGCTCTGGTCGCGTCGAAGGCGTCGGCGTCGGCCGCGAGGGTGCCGGTGACGGTCGACTCGATGTGCTGGACGTGGCTGTACTTCAGGACGTTCATGAACTCCTCGACGCGGACGCTTCCCGCCTCGCTCACGCGACGCACGTCGTTGCGCGCCAGGTCCACGAGCATCGTGTGCTCGGCGCGCTCCTTCCCGTCGGCGAGGAGTTCGCCCGCCAGCTTGCGGTCCTCGACCGGGGAGGTACCGCGGCGGATCGTGCCCGCGATGGGGTTGGAGACGACGCGGTCGCCGTCGACGGAGACGAGCGTCTCCGGCGACGCGCCGACCACCGAGCGGTCGCCGTGGCGCAGGAGGTACATGTACGGCGAGGGGTTCACCTCGCGCAGCGACTCGTAGAGGCCGAGGTCGTCGACCTCGCCCTCCAGCGTCCGGGTGCGGGAGATGACGCCCTGGTACACCTCGCCGTCGAGGACGGCCTCCTTCGTCTCGCGGACGGCGTCCTCGTACTCCTCGCGCGGGCCGGCCGTCTCGCGGTCCACGGCAACGCCGCCCGTCTCGGGACGGTCGGCGTCCCGGAGCGTCGCCTGCACGTCGGCGGCCTCGGTCGCGAGGCGGTCGTACACAGCGCCCGGGTCGTCGTCGGGGGCGACGATCGGCGTGAACACGAGCGAGACGCTCCCCTCGCGGTCGTCGAACGCGAGCGTGCGGGTCGTGAGCACGAACTCGGCGTCGGGCACGACCGGGTCCGGGCGGTCGACGCCGACCTCCTCGAGCCAGAGGTCGTACACCGCGTCGTAGGCGAGAAAGCCGACGAGCCCGCCGTCGAGCGTCTGGCGGTCGTTGTCGGGGAAGCCGACGCGGTCCACGTCGGGGAGGGCCCCGCGCACGCGGTCCACCGTGTCGCCGGCGGCGGGGCCGCGCACGTCGACGTAGTCGGCGGCGGGGCCGAGGCGTTCGATATCGGTGCCGTCGTGGCCGACCGCGATCACCGCCTCGGGGTCGTAGCCGACGAACGAGTAGCGCGCGTGCCGCTCGGCGTCGCCGCCGGCGTCGGCGGTACCACCGGTCCCGCCGGCGTCGCCGTCGCTTCGGTCGTCGCCGCGGCGGCGCGCACTCGGGGCGAACGCGCCGTCGGGGTCGCTGGAGGCGACCTTCTCGGCGCTCTCCAGCAGGAACGAGTGGTCCGACCGGTCCGCCAGCGCGGCGTAGGCCGTGAGCGGTTCCACGTCGGCGTCCAGCGTCGCCGTCGCGTGGACGACGCACGGCCGGTCGGCGTCCTCGACGAGGTCGACGAACTCGGCGCGTGAGCGAGAGAGGGGGGTTCCGCCCCGCTCGTTGGTCGCCTCGCTGTCTCGCGGGTCGCTCCCCTCCCCGCTCGACGTTTCGGGGCGCTCGCTGCGTTCGCGCCCCGCTCCGCTCCCCGGTCGCGTCGAGGACTCGCTGCGCTCGCCGTCCGGGCTCACTCGTACACCTCCTCTGCCTCGCCGAGCGCGCGCCCGGAGTTGCGGACGAACCGCGAGACAGCGGCGTGGTCCTTCGCGCCGGGCGAGCGCTCGACGCCGCTGGCCACGTCGACGGCGAACGGCTCGACGGTCGCGGCGGCCTCGGCGACGTTCTCCGGGGTGAGCCCGCCCGCGAGGATCACCGGCGAGACCAGTTCGCGGCGGAGCGCGGCGGCCGCCTCCCAGTCGCCCGTCTCGCCGGTGCCGCCGCCGCCGTCGTCGCCGGTGGAGTCGACCAGCAGCGCGTCGGCCGCCTCGTCGAGGTCGCGGGCGCGGTCGGCCTCGTCGTAGTCGACGACGGGGACCACCTTGGTGTCGGTCTCCGCGCGGATGTAGCCGATCTCGTGGGGGGTGAACTCCCCGTGGAGTTGGACCACGTCGGGCGCGACCGTCCGGACGGCGTCGACGGCGTCCTCGGCCGTCTCGGGCATCGTAACCAGCACAGTAGTCAACAGCGGCGGGGCCATCGACGCGAGGTCGGCCGCCTGCGCGAGGTCGACCTCGCGGGGGGTGTCGACGCTCACCGCGGAGATTACCCCGACCGCGTCCGCGCCCGCGTCGGCGACCGCCCGGAGGTCCGCCCCGTTGGTCACGCCGCAGATCTTCGCTCTGACCATCAGCCCTGCAGCGCCGCGAGCGTCTCGACGGCGTCGCCGTCGTCGATGGCGTTCGCGGCCGCCTCGACGCCGTCCTCGATCGAGTCCGCGAGGCCGGCGACGTACACCGCCGCGCCCGCGTTCGCGAGGATCACGTCGCGCTTCGGCCCGGTGACCTCGCCGGAGACGATCCCCCGGAGGTCGTCGGCGTTCTCCTCGGGCGTGCCGCCGGCGATGGCCTCGACCGGGGCCGAGTCCAGTCCGAGGTCGGCGGGCGTGAGAGTGAACTCCGTCACCTCGTCGCCGTCGACCTCGGCGACGGTCGTCGGGCCGTGCAGCGCGATCTCGTCCATGCCGTCGCCGTGGACGACGAGCGCGCGCTCCACGTCCATGTGCGTGAGCGACTCGCCGATGACGGGCACGAGGTCGTCGTCGTACACGCCGAGCACCTGGGCGTCAGCGCCCGCGGGGTTCGTCAGCGGGCCGAGGACGTTGAAGATCGTCCGCATCCCCAGTTCCTTGCGCGGGCCGATGACGGCCTTCATCGCGGGGTGGAACACCGTCGCGAGCATGAAGCCGATACCGTCGCGCTCGATGGCGTCCTCCACCGCCGGCGGCTCGGCGTCGACCTCGACGCCGGCGACCTCCAGCACGTCGGCCGATCCCGACGACGAGGAGACGGAGTAGTTGCCGTGCTTGGCGACGGTGACGCCCGCGCCGGCGGCGACGATGGCCGACGTGGTCGAGACGTTGATCGTGTCGTGATCGTCGCCGCCGGTGCCGCAGGTGTCGACCAGCGGCTCGCGGTCGGGTTCGATCGTCCGGGCCGCCTCGCGCATCCCCTGCGCGAACCCCGCGATCTCCGCCTCCGTCTCCCCCTTGGCGCGCAGTCCCGCGAGCAGCGCGCCGATCTGTGCCTCCGTCGCCTCCTCGAACACGAGCGTCGACGCCTCCCACGCCTCCGCGACGGTCAGGTCCTCCCCCTCGGCGACGCGCTCGATGTATCCTTCCATACTCATTGTGAAACACCTGTGTCGGTGTTGGTCGTACAATGTACGAATGTGTGCATCAAGATAAGGCTGTCGCGGGCGCGGAACTCGCGGTCCCGATTCGGCGGTCGGCGCTGTTGTGGTCGCCGACGCTGTTGTGGTCGCCGTCGCTATTGTGGTCGCCGACGCTGTTGTGATCGCCACCGATCGCCGGCGCGTGGTCGCCTCTACTCGCCGGTCACGTCGTCGGTACCGTCGTCCGGGTCGTCGCTGTCGCCCGGATCGTCGCCGTCGCCGGCGCGGTCGCCGTCGCCGGCGCGGTCGCCGTCGGCCGGAAGCTCCTCCACCCCGCCGGCGAGGCTGGCGGCGTCGGCGGCGACGGTGGCGTAGTCGACACCGGCCTCGTCCGCGACCGTCCGCAGGTGTGACGCGAGCAGCGACAGGGCCTCGAGTCCGCCGCGTTCGCCGCCGCTCCGGCGGGCCGTCGTCGTGTCGACGCGGTCGCCCCGCACCGCGCCGACGTGGATCGCGGTGAGGTCGTCGGCGTCCTCGAGGAGGGCGCGGGCGGCGGCCAGTTCCCGCTCGAACGTCCGGTCGGCGGCCGCGTCGTCGGATGCGTCGGAGGCGACATCGGACGCGTCGGAGGCGTCATCGGCTGGGTCGGGAGAGTCGTCGCTCACGGGCCGGTCGTCGCGTGCGACGAGGAAAAGCGGTCGGGTGCGGGTCGGGGCGGGGCTATCCGTCGGGCCGCGGGCGCGCGGTGAACAGCGTCGGGACGATGCTGAACGGCTCGTACACCGACTGGTGGCACGGACAGTACACCTCGTTCGAGGCGTTGAACTTCACGCCGCCTTCCGCCTTGAACGCGGGGACACAGCAGAAGTGGGTGCACTTGTTGAGCCAGGCCATCACGCCCTGGCTGGTGGACGCCTGGAGCCACTGCTGGACGCTGTCGGTCACGGTGTACGGCTCGTTCTGGTCGGGCGCGGGTGCCTGACCGTTCGCCGCGAGCTGCTCGATGACGGGCGAGCGGAGCACGTTCACCGGGATGGTGTCCTCGGTGTCCTGGGACCGCCAGTTCGCCGTCCCAGGCTTGCCGATCCCGTCGACGCCGATCCCGTTACCCCAACTCTCGTAGTCGTCGAACATGTCAACGTTGAGGGCCGTGCCCGCCTCGATGTCGCTTTGCCACTCGAAGCCGGGCGCGGAGCCCACGTAGAAGACGTTGTCCGACTCGTACTGCGGCTGGATCCCCTCGTAGGTCTCGACTCCGCAGTACTGGTACCACTCCGAGGAGTAGGTCACGCCGCCCAGATCCATCTCGGCGACGTTGACGGTCTGCCCCTGAACCGTCTCCTGGGACACCTCGGGCCAGACGCCCTGGATCGTCCCGTCGCTTTGGATCTCGATGGGGATCTGCGGCATCCCCCGGGGGGCCGGCCCCGCGGTGTTTTCGATGGCCATCGCCTCGGTCGCACCGCCCCCGGCTCCCGGAGAGGTGGTGAGGCTGTTGACGCTGGCCGAGCCGGTGGCCCCGACGCCCGCGAGGGCCGCCCCGCCCACGACGCCCTTGACGAACCGGCGACGGCCGGACTCGCCCGGGTACTTGTCGTCGTCTGCGCTCATAACTCGCTCTCGGGGGGCGCGACGCAAAAGCCTGACGAAAGGGTGAACCGGCCGTCTTCGGCCGATTCCGATCGGTCGCGTTCCCGACCCATCCCGGCGCTCGGTTCGCCGGCTCCGCGTCCGCGTTCGCGTCCCCCTCCGGCGGTGCGACACGGTCACCCTCGTCGGATATCTGGTACTCGAAACCGAGACAATTCTCGCGAGTTTTCCCACTACCGGAACGGTTGTGACCCGTGCTACCCCTTGTGATCCCATGTCATTCGACGAGCGGGACGTCGGCCGCGACGTCCGCGAGCTCGCGGCGTTGTTGGGGGAGGTGATGGAGCGACAGACCTCGCGGGCGGACTTCGACGCCGTCGAGGATATCCGGCGGGCGTCCATCGACTACCGCGCCGGCGACGCCCCCTCGCGAGATCCGGTCCGCGAACGGCTCGAAGGGCTGGACCCCGAGACGATCCGGACGGTCGCGCGGGCGTACGCCGCCTACTTCGAGCTGGTGAACGTCGCCGAGGAGCGCGAGCGCGTCCGCGCCATCCGTCGGGGACGCGAGTCGGGCGACCTCGGCGACGGCCTCGACCGGACCGCCGAGGCGCTGGCGGACGCCGACGCGGACACTGTGCGACGGGTGCTCGACGACGTGCGCGTCGTTCCGACGTTCACGGCCCACCCGACGGAGGCGCGCCGCAAGACGGTGAAGGCGAAGCTTCGGCGGGTCGCGGAGGTGCTCCGCGACCTCGACGAGCGTCGGCTCACCGACGGGGAGTTCGCCGAGTTGGAGCGCGACCTGGAGTCGGAAGTGGAGACGCTGTGGTCGACCCGACAGGTCCGTCCCCGGCGACCGACCCCGACCGACGAGGCGCGCGACGTGCGCTGGTACCTGGAGCACACGCTGTTCGACGTGGCCGCCGACGCCGAGGCCGCGCTCGCCGAGCGCGTGACCGAGGCGCACCCCGAACTGGACGCGACGGACGCCGAGGCCGCCACCGGGACGCTGGAGTTCCGGTCGTGGGCCGGCTCCGACCGCGACGGCAACCCCTTCGTCACCCCCGAGGTGACGACCGAGACGCTGTCGGCCCAGCGCGAGGCCGTGCTCGACCGGTACCTCGACGGACTCGACGCCGTCGCGGGGGCGTTGAGCCACGAGGGCGATCGCCTCGACCACACGGAGGCGTTCCGCGAGCGCGTCGCCGCCGACAGCGAGGCGCTGCCCGGCGTCGCCGAGACGCTCGCCGAGCGCTACCCGGAGGAGCCGTACCGCCGTGCGGTGTCGCTGATGCGGGCCCGCGTCGAGCGCGTCGACGACCTCCGGCCGGGCGGCTACGACGACGCCGAGCCGTTCGCCGCGTCGCTGCGGGCGCTCGCGGCCGACCTCCGCGCGAACGGCTACGACGCCACGGCCGCCGAGCACGTCGACCCGCTGGTGCGGCGCGTCGAGACGTTCGACTTCTCGCTCGCGGCGCTGGACCTGCGCGACCACCGCGAGAACCACACCGAGACCGTCGCGGACCTGCTCGCGCGTGAGGGCCTGGACTACGAGGCGATGGACGAGGACGAGCGCGTCGCGACGCTCACCGAATCGATCGTCGGCGACGCGCTCGGGAGCCTCGATACCGACGCCGCCGCCGGCGACGGCGACGACCTCTCGGAGACGACCGAGCGCGTCTGCGAGCGCTTCCGCGCGCTCGCAGACTGGCACCGCGAGTACGGCGAGGCGGCCATCGACGCCTACTGCATCTCGATGACCGAGGAGCCGTCCCACGTCCTCGAAGTCCTCTACCTCGCCGACCTGGCGGGCGTCGTCGACCTGCCCGACTACTGCGGACTGGACGTGGTTCCCCTGTTGGAGACGGCGTCGGCGCTGGCGAACGCCCGCGACATCTTCGGGACGCTCGTGAACAACGACGCCTACGGCGCGGCGCTGTCGGCCCGCGGCGACGTGCAGGAGGTGATGCTCGGCTACTCCGACTCCAACAAGGAGAACGGCCCGCTGGCGGCGGCGTGGGATCTCCACCGGAACGCCCGACGGCTCGCGGAGGTGGCCGCCGACCTGGGCGTCGAACTGCGGCTGTTCCACGGTCGCGGCGGCTCCATCTCCCGGGGCGGCGGCCCGATGAACGAGGCGATGCTGGCGCTGCCGCCGGAGACGGCGACGGGGGAGATCAAGTTCACCGAGCAGGGCGAGGCGATCGCCGAGAAGTTCGCCAACCCCCGCGTCGCCGAGCGCGAACTGGAACAGATGCTCGACGCCCAGGTGCGCGCCCGCCTCCGGGCGCTCCGGGGCAACGCCCCCGATCTGCGGCCCGAATGGGAGGCGGCGATGGACGCCGCCGGCGAGGGCGCGCGCGCGGCCTACCGCGACCTGCTCGACACCGAGGGGTTCGTCGAGTTCTTCGAGACGGCGACGCCCATCACCGTGATCGAGGACCTCAACATGGGCTCGCGGCCGGCGTCGCGCTCGGGCGAGCGCACGGTCGAGGACCTCCGAGCGATCCCCTGGGTGTTCTCGTGGACCCAGAGCCGCGCGATCCTCCCCGGGTGGTTCTCGACCGCCGCGGGACTGGACGCGTACCTCGACGGCGACGCCGCGGACGCGCCCGACGGCGGCGGCGACCTCGACACGCTGCGAGAGATGTACGAGGAGTGGCCGTTCTTCCGGACGACGATCGATCACGTCGCGCTGTCGCTGGCGCGCACGGAACTGGAGATCGCCGCCGAGTACGCCGACCTCGCGCCCGAGGACCTCCGCGAGGAGTTCTTCCCGCGGATCGAGGCCGAGTACGAGCGGGCCGTCGAACTGGTGCGCGAGATCACCGGACGCGAGGACCTGGTGCGCCGCGAGTGGCTCGCCGAGAGCCTCCGGCGACGCAACCCGTACGTCGACCCGCTGAACCTCCTGCAGGTCGACCTGCTCTCGCGGACCCACCGCACCGACGCCGAGGAGCGCGCGCTCCGCCTGACGGTGAAAGGCATCGCCGCCGGGATGAAGAACACCGGCTGAGTCGCGTCGATCGCCGGGGGCGACGCGCTCGCGTCAGCGCCCTCCCCCGCCCAGCGCCGCCCGCACGGCGTCGCCACCGAACAGCACGGCACCCGCGGCG
This sequence comes from Halobaculum sp. CBA1158, assembly GCF_021431925.1. NCBI lineage: Archaea > Methanobacteriati > Methanobacteriota > Halobacteria > Halobacteriales > Haloferacaceae > Halobaculum > Halobaculum sp. CBA1158. The sequence continues at coordinate 2,457,221 of NZ_CP090371.1, forward strand.
ATCACTATCGTCGCGAGCGCCGTCCACAGCGCCGTCGCCGGCGCGTCGACGGTCGCGACCCGGACGAGCGCGCCGCCCAACACCGCGAACAGCACAGCGACCGCGAGCAACTCCCGGGGGGTCGCGTCCGCGGTCGCGTGCGACGCGTCCCGCCCGCCGAGGGCGTCGCCACCGCGGGGGGCCGCGTCGTCGGCGGCGGTGCTGTCGCGGTCGCCGATGCTGTCGTGGCCCGTGCCGCCGTCGCGGTCATCGATGCCGTCGCGGTCGGCGGTGCTGTCGCGGTCAGCGTTACGGTTGATGCCGTCGCAGTCGCCGATGCCGTCGATGCCGTCGATGCCGTCGTGGTCGCCGGTACCGTCTCTCGATCGCGTCATCGCGGTCCATCCGACGGCGCGTTCAGGGATAACTAACGGCCTTGTCCGCGGTGAAAGTAATATGCTCGAGGCGTCGAGTCGGCGTCTCCTCGGATTCAGTCGGCGTCCGCTCGGGCGTCGACCTGGTTCCAGGGGGCCTCCTCGAAGTCGACGATCCGGTGCTCCTCGGCGAGGTCGTCGATGGCGGCGACCTCCTCGTCGGTCAGCTCCAACTCCGTGGCGGCGAGGTTGTCGCGAATGTGGTCCTCGCTCGTTGCCTTCGGGATGGCGGCGAGTTCGTCGTGCGCGAGCAGCCACGCGATCGACACCTGTGCCGGCGTCGCGTCGTGGGTCTCGGCGATCGCGACGATGTCGTCCACGTCGGCGACCTGATTGCGGGCGATCGGGCAGTACGCGACGAGGTGGTGGCCGTCGTCGCGGGCGTACTCGCGCAACTCTCGCTGCTGGAGCATCGGGTGACACTCGACCTGATGGGCGAAGACGTCGACGTCGAGGTGCTCGCGCGCCTCGTCCAGTTGGTCGGGCCGGAAGTTCGAGAGGCCGACGCGGTCGACGGTGCCCTCGGCGACCAGGTCGTTCAGCGCCCGACACGTCTCGGGGGCGTCGTAGCTGTTGATCGGCCAATGGACGTACAGCAGGTCGATGGAATCGACCCCGAGGCGCGCGGCGGACTCGTGCGCCGTGTCGTAGGCGTCGTCGTAGCTGAGGTTGTCCGTCGTGAGCTTCGTGGCGACGAACAGCTCCTCGGGGTCGCGCCCGGCCGCCTCGATCCCCTCGCGGACGAGCGCCTCGTTCTGGTAGCCCTGGGCGGTGTCGATCGCCTCGTAGCCGGCCTCGACGGCCGTCTCGACGCTGTCGACGCACTGCGGGCCGGTGAGCTGGTACGTGCCGAGTCCGAACCGCTGGAAGTCGGTCATGCACCGGCGTTCGGTCGCGCGGGCCCTCAAGTCGTCGGTGTCGGCGAGCCGTCGGTACCCCTCGGCGCGGTCGTTCGGCGTCGAGTTCTCACGGAGGAGAACCGGCGCTGTCGTTCGGCGGTCGCACAAAAGGGTTCCCGACAAGGCTTATCATGACCACCGTCAACGACTAGCATGCACAGCATGTTCGAACGGTTCTCACACGGCTACTACCTGGGCGAGATGTACGTCCAACCCAGGTCCGAGGAGGCGGCGGCGATCAAGCGATCCGATCACGAGCGCGTGAACGAACAGCTCTACGCGGACGAGGAGGGCATCGCCCGACTCGACAACCCGCTCGTCATGAAGGTGGGGACGACGCACTTTCCGGTCGTCGGCGACGACGACGTGCCTTCCGGAACGCTCGCGCTCCCGGAGGAGGGCGTCCCGGACGACCTCGAGTTCCGCCTGCCGGGCCGCAGCGAGGTGTTCCTCGCGAACGCCGACCGCGCCCGCGACCTGATCCGCTTCACCGGGTGGGAGGGCGACACCGGCGATCCCGCCGAGTACGCCTGACGGGCCGCGCCACCGCTCTCGGTACGGCCCGGTCGATCCCCGCATCGTTTTTGCCCCGGCCCGCGCCGGCTCCCTCATGCTCGACAGACTCCTCGGCAGGAAGCGACTCAAGGAGCGGATCGCCGAGTTGGAGGGGGAGCGCGACGACGCTGTGGCTCGGATGGAGGCCGAGGAGCAGCGCCGCGGCGAGGCGGCGCGCAAGCGCCAGAAGGCCGAGAAGCGCGTCAACGAGTTGGAGACGCGGATCACGGAACTGGAGGACCGACTGGAGCGCGCCGAGGCCCGGGAGGAGGACACGACCGTCGACTTCCGCGGGGTCGAGACGCTTCGGCCCGACCGCCGCGACGAGGTGCTCGCGCGGCTTCGGAGCCTGGAGACCGGCCCGGAGGGCGCGCTGTCGGCGTTCGTCGCCGCCGGCGGCGACGTGCCAGACGCCGTGAGCGAGGCCCTGGGCGACCGTGCGACGCTGGTGCGCCGGGCCGCGCCGACACTGGTGTACGTCGACGACGCGGGGCTGGTCTCGTGTACGCTGGAACCGGCGCTCGACCCCGATCCGTTCTGCGAGTGGGACGACGGCTTTCGGGTCGAGGGAGCGTGGTTCCGGCCGACGGGTCGGTTCGCGTTCGGGGTGGCCCGCTCCGACACGTTCGCCGTCGGCGTGTACGAGGGCGACGAGCGCGTCGCCCTCGAGACGGTGCGGACGGACGTGATGGACGAGCACGACAAGGGCGGGTTCTCGCAGGCGCGGTACGAGCGCCTGCGCGAGGAGCAGATCGACGAGCACCTCGAGGAGTGCCGGGCGGCGCTGTCCGAACTGCCCACGGACCTCGATCGGGTCGTGCTGGTCGGCGAGCACGGGATCGTGAAGCGGCTCTCGGAGTTCGCCGACTTCACCGCGGCGAGCGACGCGACCGGGAAGCCGGAGACGGCGCTGGAGGAGGCGTTCTCGGAGTTCTGGACGGCGCGGTTGCGGCTGGTCTGAGCGCGGCTATCTCGCGAGCGGGCGGGCCTGCTCGCTCAGTCGCAGTCGGGGGTGGATCGACCGTCCTCGTTCCGAGTTCGACCGAAACGTCGCCGGATTCGGTGACGTGTGCCCGCACGTACTCGTAGTCGTCGCAGGACGCGATGTCCCACTCCACGCGGTCGCTAGTGCCGTCCGCCAGCGACGCCGTGACTCGGTACGTTCCCCGTGTGTGGATGGGGTTGTCGAGTCGAACCACCTCGCCCGGGTCGAGGGTCCGCTCGACGTCGAGGAAGGCGTCTCCTCCGCCCCGGACAGTCACCGAGAGCGCGTGTCGCTCGTCGTGATCGTTCCAGACGACGAACTCCCCGAGGTGGTTCGCGGACCCGGACCGAGCCCCCGCTACGGTTGGCGACGGCGTGCCGGATGGCCCGCGCGCCACGCACCCAGCAGCGGCGAGCGCGGCCGTCGAAACGAGGAAGCCTCGGCGATTCATATGCTGACGTGTACGGCTGGAACAAAAGCCCCATCGGAGAGTCACACAGCGACTTCACCGTCGACCTCGCGTCAGCAGGAGCAGTAGTACTCTCGATCGGTGAACTCGCCGGTGAGGTACTTCACCGCCGGCCCGGGGTCGCTCGGGCGGTACAGCCCGGTCGTCAGCTCCCCCTCGCGCTCGAAGTCGCCCGAGAACAGGCTGGCCCAGTCGTCGTCGGAGAGCACGTCCCAGAACGCCTCGTCGGTGAGACACCGCTGGACGTAGTCCGGGAGGTACACCCAGCGCGTGTCGCCGCGGTCCTCGGACTCGTACTCGACCGTCGCGTCGGTGCCGGCGACGGCGTCGGCGTAGGCGGCCATCGGGAGGTTCGCGCCGGCGGCGACGGGCATCGAGACCCACTTCCACGGTCGCGTGTTCACATCGAGGAGGACGTACTCCTCCCGGTCGGCGTCGTACACGAACTCGGACTCGCTGATGCCGTGGTACCCGGTCTCCTCCAGCACAGCGAGGGCGTGCTCGCGAACGGCGGGCTCCTCGACGCGCTCGACGAGACAGGAGGTACCGAACTCCGGGTAGCGCACGGCGGCGTTGCCGACGACGGCGAGGGGGTCGCGGTCGGCGGATCCCGGCGGCATGTAGCTCGCGAGCGAGGTGTCGCGGCCGGCCTCGACGGGCACCTTCTCCTGGGCGAGCACCGTCGCGCCGTGCTCTTCGGCCTCCGCGACCACGTCCGCGAACTCCCCCCGGTCGGCGACCTCGACGACGTTGGTGCCGAACGCCTCCTCGAACTTGCGCTTGTGCGCGGGCTTGACGACGAATGGGAACGAAAGCGTCTCGACGATCTCGTCGATCCCGTGCTCGCCGACCTCGTACGTCTCGGGGTACGGCACGCCCAACTCCTCACACAGCGCGTAGAGGTTCGACTTGTCGAGCACGCGCTCGATCCCCGCGAGATCCGAGAACGGGAGGCGGACGCCCGCGGGCTCGGTCTCGGCGAACCCGCGCACCCACTCGTCCATGCAGGCGAACGCGACCGGCTCGAACTCGAGGGCGTCGGCGATGCGCTCCACGTCCGCCCGGAAGCCGTCGGCGTCGTCCAGCGGGTAGGTGACCTGCCCGGCGTAGTCGACGGCGTCGGAGGGCGGCGCGAGCCCCGAGTCGGTGCGGTCCAGCGCGATCACGGGCACGTCGTGCGCCGAGAGCGCGCGGGCGACGCTCGCGCCGGTGATGTGGGCGTTGGCGACGAGGGCGGGCGGTCGGTCGAAGTCGGCCGCCGCCAGCGCCGAGACCAGCGCGTCGGTGTCGTGGAAGGTGTCGGCCATGCCCCGAGGTTCGCCGCCGCGGGCTAAAGCCCCCCGTTCGCCGGCGTCGACTGCCGCCGCCGGTGACGATCGGAACGCATCGACCGCGGCCGGACGCGCCGACGCCGACTCCCGCCGGCGAGCGCGCCGCTTATCCGGCCGCCGACCCTCCGAACGGCCATGAGCGACACCGACGACGCTGCCGCCGGCGACAACGTCGTCGCCGGCGACGACGCTGACGGCGACGACGCTGACGGCGACGAGGACTCCCTCCCCGGACGCGTCCGCCGCGCCGTGGGCGACCACGACGCCGTCGCCGACGGGGGTCCCGCGGGGACGGTCGCCGTCGCATCGACGCCGTTCGACGCCGCGGTGGCCGTCGACGAGGCGGACGACGGACGGATCGAGTTCGACGTGACCGTGACGGTGCCGACGCTCTCGGCGGTCGTCGAGGGCGACGTGGCCGACGTGGTCGAGGACGGCTGGCTCGACACGTTCGAGCGCCGGATCGACGCCATCGGCGACGTGACCGCCGCCGGCCACGACCTCGACCCGGCCGTCGAGCGCGACGGCGACGAGGTGACCGTGACGGAGTCGGTCCGCGACCTGAACGAGCGACGCGGCCTCGACGACGCCGTCGCCGTCGTCGACTTCGTCGAGGGGACGTACGTGCAGGGCGTGATCCCCGGCTACGAGTACGGCGAGCCGGTCTCGGGGCTGATCAGTCGCGCCCGCGCCGCCGGCGGCGACGAGGGCGCAGGCCCGTTCTGAGGGCGGGAACCGGGGAACCAGGAAACCGGGGAGCGCGGGAACGCCGAGGGACTGACGACCGGGGGTCGCTCACCCCATCGCGATGTACGTGCGGGTGTCCTCGACGCCGTCGATCGCCTGGATCCCGTCGGCGGCGACGCGCTTCACGTCGGCGGGGCCGCCCACGTCGACCTTCACGACGAAGTCCATGTCGCCGGCGACGATGTGGGCCTCCTCGACGCCGTCGAGCCCCGCGATCGCCGTCCGGATCCGGTCGGCGTCGCCGGAGGTGGCCTTCACCATCACGTACGCGACGACCATTCAGACACCACCCCCGCTCCTCGCGGCCGACGCCAGCGTCTCGTCGGCGTCGTCGCCGACGAGCAGTCTGCGCACGTCGTCGAGCACGGAGAAGTCGGCGAGGACGGCGACGCGGTCGCCCGCCTCCAGCGACTCGTCGGGGAACGGGAGCCCCATGGGCTCGTCGGCCTTGCCGAACGCCAGCAGGCGCGCTCGCGAGGGCAACTCGACCTCCGAGAGGGTGTACCCTCGCATCGGCGACCGGTCGGTGATCGTGACCAGCACCACCTGGAGGTGCTCGGCGATGTCGGCGATCGCGCGGATGTTCCCGCCCAGGAGGGCGTTCTTCGCGCCGATAGCGCCCAGTCGCTCGGGGTAGACGACCTCGTCGACCTCGTCGGCGTACTTCTGGTAGATCTCCTCGCGGTAGTCCTCGTCGATGCGCATCACCGTGCGACAGCCGTGGTGCTTGGCGATCATGCACGCCGCGAAGTTGACGTTGAGATCGCCGGTCAGCGCACCGACGGCGTCGGCGCGCTCGACGGCAGCCTTCGCCAGCACGTCCTCGCGGGAGCCGTCGCCTTCGACGACCGCGAACCCGGCCTCCCGCGCGCGCTCGGCGCGCTCGTGGTCGCGCTCGACGACCGTCACGTCGTGGCCCTCCTCGCGTAGCACGCGCGCTGTGCGCAGTCCGACCCGTCCCGATCCGATGACGATGAACCGCATGTGGTACCAGTTGACACGGGAGACCATAACAATACTCCCCGTCCGGGGAACGCTTTTGATAGTGGGACGTGATACCACACCATGGTCCACGCGTTCGTGATGGTGAAAGTGAGCGGAGACGCGGACACCGCCGGGATCGCGGACGCGGTCGCCGGGATCGAGTCGGTGTCCGAGTCGCACGTCGTCGCCGGCGACTTCGACGTGGTCGCCGAGGTCGACGCGCCGGACATGTACACGGTCCTCGACACGGTCGCCGACGCGGTCCGCGGCGTCGAGGGCGTCGTCGACACCCGCACGTACGTGTCGATGACGGAGTGAGGCGCGAGTCGACCCCCGTCGGCCGCGCCCCTACCGGTCCAGTTCGTAGCTGTCGGGGTGATCGTCGGCGACCGCCCCCGCCTCCTCGCGCTGGCGTCGCACGTTCGGCGGGAGGTCCTCGTACGCGGCGTCGAACAGCTCCTCGGGGTCGGGTCGGGGCACGGACTCGGCGGTCTCGACGGCCTCGGTCAGTTCCTCGTCTGCGGCCTCGGTGGCCGCCTCGACGAAGTCGCCGTCGACGATCCCCCGGTCCTCACACCACTCGGCGAACCGATCGAGAGGGTCGCGCGTCCGCCACGCCGGCAGGTCCGGGTCGCCGTCGCGGTACTGGCTGGGGTCGTCGGCGGTGGTGTGCGCCCCCCGGCGGTACGTGAGCGCCTCCACCAGCACCGGGTCGCCGTCGCGGGCGCGCTCGAGCGCGTCAGCGACGACCGCCCGCGTCGCCAGCGGGTCGTTGCCGTCGACGCGGACGCCCTCGATCCCGTACGCTTCCGCCTTGATCGCGATCGACTCGCTGGCCGTCTGTCGCCGTTCTGGCAGGGAGATGGCCCACCCGTTGTTCTCGCAGAAGAAGACCGTCGGCGCGTCGAACACGCCCGCGAAGTTCAGCCCCTCGTGGAAGTCGCCCTCGCTGGTCGCGCCGTCGCCGAAGCACACGAGCGACGCCCAGTCCTCGCCGCGGTAGTTCGCAGCCATCCCCGCGCCGGCGGCGTGGGGGATCTGACTGGCGATGGGGACCGCCTGCGGGAAGACGGGGACGTCGTGGTCGGAGTGGTACTCGGGGAACCCCCGCCTGAACAGCAGGATGTCGCTCATCGGGACGCCGCGGGCGATCTGGAGGGCGTTCGACCGATACGTCGGGAACAGGCGGTCGTCGCCGCGCATGGCGTGGGCCGCGCCGACCTGAGCGGCCTCCTGTCCCTCGAACGGCGGGTAGCCGCTCATCCACCCGCGCCGCTGGAGGGCGAGCGCGCGCTCGTCGAACCGACGGGTGCGGACGATGTCGCGCAGGGCCGCGCGGGCGTCCTCGGCGTCGAATCGCGTCGCGTCGAGGTCGCGCTCCCCGACGATCCGCGTCACGTCGTCGCTCATGTCCGCACCTGCCGCGGCATCCGGCATAAATTGCGGCGGGACGGCGACGCGATGGCGACTCGACAGGACGGCGCTTCGACGCGATGGGGAACGCGCCCGCGACCCGGCTACGACGCGCCCGCATCGCCGCCCCCGACAGGCCAAAGACGGCCCGGTCCCAAGACGGCGCATGGTCTCTGCGCTCGCGCTCGGGCTCACCGTCGTCGCGCTCGCGGTGAACACCCTCGTCGTCGCCGTACTCTCGCGCTTCTTCCGTATCCGGCTGAAGACGCAGTGGGGGTGGGTCGTCTACACGCTGCTCGTCTCGCCGGTCGTCCTGTTGGTCCTCGGGCTGATCCAGGGCGCGGTCATCCCGTCGCCGCTGTTCGCGGGCGCGGCCGGACTGTTCCTCGCGGTGTTCATCGGCGTCCCGCTCGCGCTCGGGTTCACGATCGAGCTGCTGTACGTCCCCCCGCCCGAGGAGTACGACCTCCCGGCGACGGAGTAGCCCGTCGTTCACGAACTCAGTCGGTGGGTGCCGTCATTCAATCGGTGGGTGCCGTCACTCAGTCGGTGGGTGCCGTCACTCAGTCGGTTGCCACCGTCATTCAATCGGTGGCCGTCGTCACCCAGTCGGGTGCCGTCGCCGTGGCGTCGCCGACGGTCACCCGGAAGCGCTCGGTCGTCGTCGCCGTGACGGGACCGGACTCGGTGTCGTACGTCGCGGTGTACCGGAGCCTGTACTCGCGGACGACGCCCTCGTCGGTGACGTACAGCGTTCCCGAGACGTTCCGCAGGGGCCGCCGGTCGGTCCGGTTCAGCCGCTCGTGTTCGACGCGGAGCACGGACAGTTCCTCGCCGTCGACGGCGGTGGCGTTCACGAGGCGGGGTTCGGTTCCGGCGAACGCGTCGATCAGCAGGTCCTCGCCGCTGTCGTCGGGGGTGTCGTCCGTCTCCGGGAGGCTCGACACCTCCCACGAGGACGCGTTGCCGGCGTCGTCGACGGACTGGACGACCGTGACGCTCCCGTTCGTCCAGAACGCGAACGAGGCGAACCCCGGCGGCGACGACCCCGGGGGCGCTCCGTCGACCTCGACGCGGTAGCGGACGCGCTCGTCGTCGCTCTCGGTGACGCTCCGGCGGGTGGCAAGCGTCGTCCCGTTCGCCGCGACGACGGTCCGAGAGAACCGGACCGCCGAACTCGTCCGCCACAGCGCCTCGTTGTGCTCGGCGATCAGCGTCTCCACGTCGACGCCGTCGGCGTCGACCCCGGGCGGGTACGAAGGGGCGGGCGTCGGGGTCGGCGAGGCCGTCGGCGTCCCCGCGAGCGCCGGGTTCACCGTCGCCCTATCGTCGACGTCGCCGCCCGCGACACCGCCGCCCGCGACACCGCCGCATCCGGCCAACAGCGTCGCGCACGCGACCGCGAGGACGACCGTGCGACGGTCCATGGGATCGTCAGGGCCGCCCGCCGGATAAGTCAGCCCCTCGAGTCGACGGCGGGAGGCGCGGGGCCGACGGCGTCGCGGTGGCGGTTTCGTTGTCGGTCGGCGTCGCGGTGGCGGTTTCGTTGTCGGTCGGCGTCGCGGTCGCGGTGGCGGTCGCGAGGGCCCGGTCCACCCAGTCGGGGCGCGGAACGGTCGTGGCTCCGAGCCGGGTCGTCGCGACGGTCACGCGCTCGACGGCCCCCTCGTTTCCGAGCGAGATCCGATACCGGAGCGTCACCGACCGGACGAGCCCCGAGTCGGCGACGCGGGCGGTGAGACGGACCTGCCGCCGGTCGGGCGACCCGAACTGCTCGACGCGCCCGGCGCTCGCCTCGACGACGGCGACGGACCCGTTCGGCGTCGACTCGGTGGCGACGTAGGTCGCGTCCAGCCCGCGGAGGACCGCGGTCAGCCAGTCCCCGCCGGTGGTGTCGAGCCCGCGGCGGCCGTCGCCGTCGGCCGGCCGGCCGACGAGCGAGGCGTTCCCGTCCCAGTCGACCGTCCGACTCGCTGAGGCGGTGCCGTTGCTCCACCGGACCGAACGCAGCCGGGCGTCCCCCCGGACGCGCTCGACCGTGTACAGGCGATCGCTCCCGTTCACGCGGACGCGGGCGCTGGCCCGTTCGATGGTCCCGTCGGGGCCCGCTATCCGCCGGGTCAGCGTCACCGTCCACGAGCCGTTCGCGGCCGCTCCGGTCGCGAGCGCGTCGCGGTGGGCGGCGACCAGCCGCTCGGCGTCGACGGTGCCGTCGGCGGCGACGCCGACCGGATAGCCGCCCGCCGGCGTTGCCTCCGGCGTGGGCGTCCCCGCGAGCGCCGGGTTCACCGTCGGACCGTCGCCGGCGTCGTCGCCGGCGACTCCGGGGAGCGCGCCGGCACATCCCGAGAGGACGAGGACGACCGCGAGGGCGACGGCGACGGCTCCTGACCCCCGATCGGACCCGGAGCGTTCGGAGCCGGGATGGTCGGATCCGAGGCCTTCGGAGTCGCGGTGATCGGACCTGGAGCGATCGCGGCGAGCCACACGCGTGTCACGGGCTCTGCGGGCAAAAGAAGGTCGACGGGATCAGTCGCCGTCGCGGTGCGCCTCGACCAGCCGGTCGACGGTGTCCTCGACGGCGTCGATCACCGCCTCGGGCGAGCGCGTGGCGTCGACGCGGACGAAGCGCTCCGGCTCGGCGTCGATCAGGCGCTCGTAGTTCGACTGCACCTCCGAGAGAAAGGACGCCCGCTCGTACTTGTCGGTCGCCCCGGCGCGCGCGGCCGCCGTCTCGGGGTCCACGTCGAGGTAGATGGTCGCGTCCGGCTCGCGGGTGAACGCCCCGTGGATGCCGCGAATGTACTCCAGCGGGCGCTGGAGGTCGCTGTCGGCGAGGGTCGCGGCCTGATAGGCGTATCGCGAGTCGGTGTAGCGGTCGGAGACCACCAGGTCGCCGTCGGCGAGCGCGGGGCGCACCACCCGCGAGAGGTGGTCCGCGTGGTCGGCGACGAAGCAGAACAGGTCCGCGAGCGGGTCGGTGTCGTCGTCGCCGAGCGACCGGCGGACCGCCTCGCCGTACCACGAGTCGGTCGGTTCGCGGGTGAACGTCGCCTCGGGACGATCGTGACGTAGCGCCTCCCAGGCGGTGGTCTTCCCGCTCCCGTCGAGTCCTTCCAGCGTGAGGAGCATCGTTCTCGTTCGCGGGTGACGGGCCGGAGGCTTACCGCTTGCGTGTCGGCGACCGACGAACGGGTCGCCGCGACCCTCGCCGATCAGCGGGGACGTTCGACCCTACAACAGGAACGTCGTCACCAGGAGAAACGCCCCGATACCGACGGCCGCCAACAGCGCCAACTTCCAGGCGAAGCTGAGCAGGACCCGTCCGACGGTCAACACGACCAGGAACGCCACGAGCGCCAGGAACACCTTGCCCAGCGTCGTGTCGAGCGGTCCGGGGAGCTGTAGCAGGGCGCTCGATGCGACCGTCGCCGCCGTGAGTGTGGCATCCATGGCCCGCCCTTCTGCGGCATCCGTTATACCCCTTGTCCCCGAGACGGACGACCGCGGTGCGGAACGAGCGACTGCGGTCCAGGGACGAGCGACCGCGGTCCGGGGACGAGTGCCGGTGCCACCGATCGCGTCGTCGAATGATCACTTTCACCCCGGTCTGAACACCCTTATAGTGTCGGTCGTTGTACGGTGATACGGACCGAATCCGACGCGTTCGGGCTCACACCGATAAGCCACGGCTACATCAAGTGAGTTTGAACTAATACAACCCTACCGGAACCCACGCCGTTTATCTGCGTGGGTCCGGTACCGAACGTCCGTCCGATAGCACCATGGAACACCACTACTCACTCACCGACCGCCGCGTCACGACCGGCTCTCCCGGGGAGGTCCGCGACGAATGAGTCGCGCGGACCTCGGCGCGGACGAACTCGAACTGCCGATCAAACGCACCGACGGCGACACGCTCCGCGAGCGCCTCACCGACAACGCCTACGACAACATCCTGCCCGCGCGCTACCTCCGCAAGGACGCCGACGGCGAGTTGACCGAGTCCCAGGAGGACCTGTTCGTTCGCGTCGCGCGCAACGTCGCGCTCGCGGAGGCCGTCCACGCGGCCGACGACCCCATCACCGTCACGCCCGACCAGCTCAAGCCCGATCACCCGCGTCGCGACGAGCTCGCCGCCGAGGTGTTCGGCGCGGGCGTCACGGCCGACGCGAACGCCGAGACCGAGCTGACCGTCCACAACGTCAACAAGTTCGCCTACGAGACGATCGTCCCCGAACTCCCCGACGACGTCCGCGCGCACGTCGAGGAGACGGCCGACGAGTTCCGGGAACTGATGGAGCAGCTCTCGTTCATGCCGAACTCGCCGACGCTGATGAACGCCGGCGACGAGCTCCAGCAGCTCTCGGCGTGTTTCGTCGACTCGCCCGCCGACGACATCGACGACATCCACCAGACGGCCAAGGAGGCCGCCCAGGTGTTCCAGTCCGGCGGCGGGATGGGGTACGCCTTCTGGAAGCTCCGCCCCTACGGCGACGCGGTCGGGAGCACGGGAGGGATCGCCTCCGGCCCGATCACGTTCATGCGGACGTTCGACCAGATGTGCGAGACGATCGCACAGGGCGGCGCGCGCCGCGGCGCGCAGATGGGCGTCATGCGCGTCTCCCACCCCGACGTCATCCAGTTCATCCACGCGAAGAACAAGGACGTCTCGCTGGCGAACACGCTCCGCCTGAACGACCCCGACGACTACACGCACACGAGCTTCAAGGAGGCGCTCGACGAGGCGCGCGATCTGATCGACGACGACGGGAAGGTGCCCAAGCACCTCCGCAACGCCGTCGAAGGCCACCTCTCGAACTTCAACATCTCCGTCGGCGTCACCGACGACTTCATGGACGCGCTGGAGAACGGCGAGGAGTTCACCTTCACCAACCCCCGCACCGAGGAGCCGCACGTCGCCACCCCCGAGACGAAGGAGCTGTACGAGATGTTCGGCCTCGGCGAACACGTCGAGGTCGGCGAGACCCTGTCGGTGCCGGCCCAGGAGGTCTGGGACCACATCGTCGAGGGTGCCCACGAGAACGGCGAACCCGGCGTCGTCTACCTCGAACGCATCAACAAGCTCCACAGCTTCGACGTGGAAGAAAATCCCGAGCACCGCATCCTCGCGACGAATCCGTGTGTTACCGGCGACACGCTCATCAGTACCGAGAACGGACTCGTTCCGGCTGAGGAACTGTACGAGCAGGGCGTCGCACGCGATGTCGTCGTCGACGGGCGTCTCAGCGACGAGACGGTCAAGGAAGCCAGTAGCGTCTACAGGACCGGCGAGAAGGACGTGGTCAAGCTGACGACCGAGGAGGGGTACGAACTCCGGCTTACTGCCGACCACCGCGTGATGACCGAAGACGGCTGGGTCGAAGCTGCCGACCTCGACACAGGTGACACGGTACACATCCAGAACCGGAAGGGGTCGTTCGGCCAGCACGGTTCGGCCGAGGAGGGACGCGTGCTCGGCTGGCTTGTCGGTGACGGCCACCTGAAACACGGCGAGGAGCGAGCGGTCCTCAACTTCTACGACGGGGACAGCGAGGTCTCCGAGGCGTTCGCCGCGGACGTGAACGACGTGGTTCGCGAGCCGGCGGGGAACGCCGACTACGAGGTCGGCGTTTCTGACATATCCCGCGACGACGACTACCGCGGCGCGCAGGCGATCGAACAGCGAGTCCGGTCGACCCGGCTGTATGAATACGCCGAGGAGGCGGGGCTCACGGAAGAGAAACTCCAGGTACCCGACGCCGTGATGCGTGGCAGCGAGGAGATGGCCCGTGAATTCCTGCGTGCGCTGTTCACCGCCGACGGCGGCGTGCAGGGAACACAGGAGAAGGGTAACTCGGTCCGCCTCACGAGCACGAGCACGAGTCTCCTGAAGGAGGCACAGCAGCTTCTGTTGAACTTCGGGATCGCGAGCAAGATCTACGAGGAGCGCCACGAGGCGGGCGAGCACGAGCTGCCCGACGGGAACGGCGGCACCGCGATGTACGAGCGTCAAGCCGATCACGACCTCGTCGTCGCCAAGGACAACCTCGTTCGGTTCCGCGAGGAGATCGGGTTCCTGCTCGACTCGAAGAACGATGCGCTCGACGAGCGGCTCGAGGGCTACGACCGCGGACCGTACGCCGAGCGCTTCGAGGCGACTGTCGAGTCGGTCGAGTCCGACGGACACGAACCGGTGTACGATCTGACGGAACCGGAAACGCACTCGTTCGTCGCAAACGGGCTCGTGGTTCACAACTGCGGCGAGCAGCCGTTGGAGGAGTACGAGGCCTGTAACCTCGGCCACATCAACCTCTCCACGCTCGCGGACCTGGACGCGCCCGACTGGCGCGTCTGGAGCGAGGAACACGCCGACGAGTACGACTCCGAGGACGCCGCGGTCGCGGCGTTCCTCGAAGAGGCCATCGACTGGGAGGCGTTCGACCACCGCATCGAGATGGGGACGCGCTTCCTCGAGAACGTCGTCACCATGTCGGACTTCCCGGTTCCGGAGATCGAACGGAAGGTCCGCGACATGCGGAAGATCGGCCTCGGCGTCATGGGGCTGGCACAGCTGTACATCCAACTGGGCGTCCGCTACGGCTCCGACACCGGCAACGCGATCGCCGAGGAGCTGATGACGCACATCAACCACGAGTCGAAGGCCGCCAGCCACGACCTCGCCGAGGAGCGCGGCGTCTTCAACGACTGGGAGGACTCGAAGTACGCCGACCCCGTCCGCTACGCCGACTGGTTCGAGCAGTACGTCGGCGAGGACCCCCACGACTGGGAGGACGGCTACCCGATCCGCAACCACAACACGACGACGATCGCGCCGACGGGCACCACGTCGATGGTGGGTAACACCACCGGCGGCTGCGAGCCCATCTACAACGTCGCTTACTACAAGAACGTCTCCGACGACGTGCAGGGCGACGAGATGCTCGTCGAGTTCGACGACTACTTCCTGCGCACGCTGGAGGCCAACGACGTCGACGTCGACGCCGTCAAGCGCGAGGCGCAAGAGCAGATGGCGGCCAACGAGTTCGACGGCGTCGACGGCCTCGACACGGTCCCGGACGCCATCGGCGAGCTGTTCGTCGTCACCGGCGATCTCACCGCGAAGGACCACGCGGGCGTGCAGGTCGCCTGCCAGACGGGCGTCGACTCGGCCATCTCGAAGACGGTCAACGCGCCGAACGACTCCACGCTCGAGGACGCACAGGAGGTCTTCGAGTACATCTACGAGCACGGCGGCAAGGGCGTCACCTACTACCGCGACGGCACCCGCTCGAAGCAGGTGCTCACCACGCGCGCGGACAACGCCGACTTCGCCGACGAGAGCGAGGCAGCCGAGGCGCTCGTCGCGCAGATCTCGGAGGTCTTCGGCGGTATCGAGGGCTTCCTCGAGAACGAGGACGTCCAGGCGGCGCTCGACGAGGAGGTGTCGGACCTGCTGGAGGCCGCCGACGAGAAGACGGTCCACATCGACTACACCGAGAAGCGCGCCCGGCCGGACTCGCTGCGCGGGGTCACCCAGCTCATCGAGACCGGCTACGGGAAGATGTACATCACCATCAACGAGGACCCGAAAAGCGGCGAGCCGTTCGAGCTGTTCGCCAACATCGGCCACTCCGGCGGCTTCACGAACTCCTTCACTGAGTCGCTGGCGAAGGTGATCTCGACGGCGCTGCGCTCGGGGGTCGATCCCCGGGAGATCGTCGACGAACTGCAGGGCACCCGGAGCCCGAAGATCGCCTGGGACAAGGGCGAGCAGATCCAGTCCATCCCCGACGCCATCGGCACGGCGATGCGCCGCTACCTCGACGACGAGGTCGAGAAGGGCTACCCAGAGCAGACCAGCCTCGACGAGGTCGGCACCGACGCGGACGCCGACGCCGCGACTCCCGAGTCCGACGGCGGCACCGCCGTCGGCGGCAGCGCCTCCGATCCCGGCGAGCCGTCCGTCGACGCGGGTACGCCCGGCCCGGAGGACGCCGGCGCGGCCGAGCGACAGTCGGACGCGGTGGACGAACTCATCGCCAACGGCGAGTCGCCCGAGTGTCCCGACTGCGGCAGCATGACGCTGTACTACTCGGAGGGCTGCAAAACCTGCGAAAGTTGTGGGTGGAGCGAGTGCTGAGCCGGACCTGACGCCGGTCGCCGCGCTCCCCTCCCGAGTTCGAATCCCCGTTCGGTCCCGATCGTCGGCTCCCGTGTTCGTGTTTTTCGAGCAACAGGTATCCTCTCGGGGCGCGTACGCGTTCACATGCCAACCGTCGTCACCGACGACATCGAGACGTACTACGAGCGCCGCGGCGACGGGCCGCCGGTCGTGTTCGTCCACGGCGCTATCGTCGACCACGCGCAATGGAAACCGCAGTTCGACGCGCTCGCCGAGGGGTACACCGTCGTCGCGTACGACGTTCGCGGCCACGGCCGGACGGGCGGCTCCGACCGCGGGACCTACACCGTCGACCTGTTCGCCGACGACCTCGCGGCGCTGATCGACGCGCTCGACCTCGACCGGCCGGTCGTGTGCGGGCTGTCGATGGGCGGGTGCATCGCGATGACGTTCGCGGCGCGGTACCCCGACCGGCTGTCGGGACTGGTGCTCGCCGACACGTTCGGGCCGGTTCCGCTGACGCTCGGTGAACGGGTGCAGCGCGCGGCGTTGCGACTGACGATCCTGCCGGCGCGGCTGGTCGGCTACGAGCGCGTCGAGCGCGCGATGGTGTGGCTCCAGCGGCGGGTCTCCGGCGAGGGCGTCGCCGGCGACTACGAGCGGATCGAGGCGATCCGCGACCGGGGACCGACGATGTCGACGGCGGAGTTCGCGAAGGTGATCCGCGCGCTATCGTCGTTCGGGCGCACCCGAGTCGACCTCCGGGCGATCGCCGTGCCGACGCTGACGATGTACGGCGAGCACGACGCCGGGTTCGTGCGGCGACAGACGCGCGGCCTCGCGGCGCTGATCCCCGATGCCGACTGTCGCGTCGTGCTCGGTGCAGGCCACGCCGCGTCGCTCGACGAGCCGGAGGTCGTCACCGCGGCGATCCGCGGACTGCTCGCCCGCGTCGCGGCGACGGAATCGAGAACGGGGACCGGGACGACCGATTCGGCGACGTCCCGGTAGCCGGAGGCGGTTCGGCATCGGCGCACGGAACTCCCGGAGCGAGACGGCAGCCGATCGGCGCGCCGGATCTCCGACCGACGCGCGGATCAGGCCGCCGAGTCGCTCGCGGCGTCGACGGTCGACGCCGCGAGCGGAAGCGTCACCGAGACGGCCGTCCCGCCGCGCCTGCTGGGTTCGACCGCGATGTCGCCGCCGGAGAGCCGGGTGATCCGGTTGATCAGCCACAGTCCGAGTCCGTTCGCCCGTTCGAGCGACGGCTCGCGTCCCAGGAGCACCTCGCGGTCGTCGTCGGGGATCCCGGGACCGTCGTCGGCGACGCGGATCGTCGCCGTCGACTCGGAGCGCTCGACGGCGACGGAGACGGCGAGCCACGGGCGGTCGGAGTCGGCGTGTTCGATCGCGTTCTCGATCAGGTTGTCGACGACCGAGGGGAACACCGACAGCGTCGCCACCGTGACCGGGTCCTCCGGGAGGGTCGTCTCCAACCGAACGTCCGGGTGCTCCACGCGAACCTGCTCGCAGTGAGACCGAACGAGCGCGACCAGGTCGGTCCGCCGGACCTCGGGGTCGCCGTCGACGAGTCGCTCCGCGAGCGCGGCCTGTTCTGTGACCGCGAGCATCCCCTCGGTTCTGGCCGACAGCACCGACAGCGCGTCGCGCACCGTCTCGGACTCCCGGTCCGACGCCTCGAGTTCCGTCTTCAGGAGGCTCAGGTAGCCGTCGATCACGGAGATGTCGTTGCGAAGGTCGTGGCGCAACACGCGGTTCAGGATCGTCACTCGGCGTTCGGCCGCCCGCCGCTCGGTGATGTCCCGGAACACGAGCACGGCCGCGTCGGTGTCCTCGAGCGGGCCGACCGACGTGGTGAACGTCCGGTGTTCGGGCGACTGGACGGTGTCGCCCACCGGGGGGTCGTCGGGGTCGCCGACCGAGGTGTCGTCGGGGTCGTCGGTAGAACGGGCGTCGGTGAGGCCGTCGCCGCCGTCCGCTCGGCTCCGGCGGGTCTCCCAGTCGACCGTCACGGTGACCGCCTCTGCGTTCGTCCCGGAGGTCGCCCGGATCGCCTCGACGAGATCCGGGTGCGCGCCGAACGCGTCCCCGACTGCCGCCCCGACGACGCGCTCGTCGCCGAACAGCTGCCGGGCGGCCTCGTTCGTCGCCCGGATCCTCCCGTCGTCGTCGACGATCACGACCGGATCCGAGAGGTGGTTGACGATGTGGTCCTGCGCGACCGCGATCGAGTCAAGCAGTCGGTAGCGCGTGATCGCGACCCCCGTGAGCACGGTCGTCACCGCGAACATGACCGGGGTGAAGTCGATCGGCTGCCCGTCACCGGGGAACAAGAAGATGCTCACCAGTCCCGCGAGCGTCGGCAACAGCCCCGCCGCGAGGACGGCCAGTCGCCTCGATCGGAGCGTTCCCGTCGTCCCTCGGACGCTTCGCACGAGTCGCCAGAGCACGTAGACGTTCACCGTGTACGACCACAGGACGAACGCCAGGTACCCGATCCCGGGCGTCACGTCCGATCTGGTCACCTCGCCGGCGACGACGGTCGCGTCCGCGTAGATCAGGTGGTGTGCCGGGTTCGAGACGGCCAGCGCGGCGAACGCCAGCGGGACGCCCGAGACGACCGCGATCCGGCGACGGGTGAGCCAGCAGTCGTCGCCGGCGACGGCGAACGCGAAGACGGGCCACGACGCGCCGACGAGGCCGGTGCCGATCCAGAGGAGGTTGTTGTACGCGAGAATCACCGACAGCGAGTCGGCGCGCAACTGGAGCGCGTACGACCACGTCCAGAGCGTCGCCCCGAGCGCGAGAGCCACGAAGCCGACGATCTCCGGCCCCCCGAGCGTCACGGGTCGACGCCACAGCACCGCGACCAGCATCGCGGCCGAGACGACTCCCCCGAGCAGCAACAGCGGAACGACGTAGGTGACTACACTCATCGTGCGATGGCCTCCGGTACGGGCGCGTCCGTGCGAACCGGCGTTCCCGGCGACGGTGTGCGACCACGAGTCCGCGAGTGGACCACCGATGGAACGAACAGCGCTTAAAAATACCGTCAGCCGCGTAGTGTTGCGATATACGTAGTGTTCCTATGACACGTCTGTCCGGTCGTCGATCGTCGGTCGGTGTCGGTTCGACCGTCCGCGTCCGCATCGGTTCGGCCGTCCGCGTCCGCATCGGTCCGCCCGTCCGCGCCCGCACCGCCGACCGCGACAGCAACATCTGTTCGTGTACGGCAGTTTATGAGGGCGGACGCCGACCTGCGGACATGAGCAAGCAGGAGCCGCCCGACCGCGCAGGCGACGCGGCCGACGACGCCGCCGACGCCGACGCGTTCGCCGGCGAGAAGGACGAGTCCCTCCGGAGCCGCGAGGTGACCGCCGGGGCCGAGCGCGCGCCCCACCGCGCGATGTTCCGCGCGATGGGATACGACGATCAGGACCTGTCGTCACCGATGGTCGGGATCCCGAACCCCGCCGCCGACATCACGCCGTGTAACGTCCACCTCGACGACGTGGCCGACGCCGCCCGCGAGGGCATCGAGGAGGCCGAGGGGATGCCCATCGAGTTCGGCACCGTCACCATCTCCGACGCCATCTCGATGGGGACCGAGGGGATGAAAGCGAGCCTCGTCTCCCGCGAGGTGATCGCCGACTCCGTCGAGCTGGTCTCCTTCGGCGAGCGCATGGACGCGCTCGTCACGGTCGCCGGCTGCGACAAGAACCTCCCCGGGATGCTGATGGCGTCCATCAGAACCGACCTCCCGTCGGTGTTCCTGTACGGCGGATCGATCAGACCCGGCGAGCACGAGGGCCGCGACGTGACCGTCCAGAACGTCTTCGAGGGCGTCGGCACCTACGCCGAGGGCGACATGAGCGCCGACGAGTTGGACGAGATGGAGCGCCACGCCTGCCCGGGTGCGGGCTCGTGCGGCGGGATGTTCACCGCGAACACGATGGCCAGCATCTCGGAGGCGCTGGGGATGGCACCGCTGGGGTCGGCGTCGCCGATGGCCGAGTCGCCCGAGCGCTACGACACCGCCCGCCGCGCGGGCGAACTCGCGCTGGAGTGCGTCCGCGAGGACCGCCGCCCCTCGGACATCCTGACGAAGGAGTCGTTCGAGAACGCCATCGCGGTGCAGGTGGCGATGGGCGGTTCGACCAACGCCGTGCTCCACCTGCTCGCGCTGGCGGCGGAGGCGGACGTCGAGTTGGGCATCACGGAGTTCGACGAGATATCCCGACGCACGCCGAAGATCGCGAACCTCCAGCCCGGCGGCACGCGCGTCATGCAGGACCTCGACGAGGTCGGCGGCGTCCCGGTCGTGATCCGCCGGCTCATCGAGGGCGGGTACATGCACGGCGACGCGATGACGGTGACCGGTCGGACGATGGCCGAGGAGATCGCCCACCTGGAAGAGACGGGCCACCTCCCGGACGACGAGGACATCGACGCGGACTTCCTGTACACGGTCGACGAGCCCTACACCGAGGAGGGCGCGATCAAGATCCTGACGGGCAACCTCGCGCCCGACGGCGCGGTCCTGAAGGTGACCGGCGACGACGCGTTCCACCACGAAGGGCCGGCCCGCGTGTTCGAAGCCGAGGAAGACGCCATGGAGTACGTGCAGTCGGGAGAGATCGAGTCGGGCGACGTGATCGTCATCCGCAACGAGGGCCCGCGCGGCGGCCCCGGCATGCGCGAGATGCTCGGCGTCACCGCCGCGGTCGTCGGCGCGGGCCACGAGGACGACGTGGCGCTCCTGACCGACGGGCGCTTCTCGGGCGCGACGCGCGGGCCGATGATCGGCCACGTCGCTCCCGAGGCCGTCGAGGGCGGGCCGATCGGCCTCGTCGAGGAGGGCGACACGGTGACGGTTGACATCCCCGAGCGCGAACTCTCGGTGGACGTGGACGATGCGGAACTGGCCCGGCGAGCCGAGGCGTACGAGCCGCCGGAGCCGCAGTACGCGGGGGGCGTCTTCGCGAAGTTCGCCCGTGACTTCGGGAGCGCCGCCAACGGCGCGGTCACGAATCCGAGGGCGAAGCGCGACTGATCGGGCGCTCCGTCCCGACGTGCCGCCGGTTGCGATCGTCGGATCGTCGGGTTCCGGCCGAAGTGTGGACCGTCGGACAGAAACGACGTTCGCGGAACGGCCAAGTATCGTGCCGGCGACACCTCCGGCGTATGAACGGTGACGACGACGGGGCCGACGACGGCGACGGTTCCGGCCGGGCGCTGTCCGCGCGCTTCGAGGCGAACCGCGAGCACTGGGAGTCCATGGTCGAACCGGTCTCGGCGACGGACGGGACCGACGAGATCGAGGCGTTCCTCGCAGGGGAGTCGGCGCTGCTTCCCGTCCAGCGGGAGGAACTGGGCGACGCCTCCGGGTCGCGGCTGCTGGACCTCCAGTGTTCGATCGGGACACGAACGCTCTCGTGGGCGCGCGAGGGGGCGACGGTGACCGGCGTCGACATCTCGGCCGAAAGCGTGCGCGTGGCGCGAGAGATCGCCGACGAGGCCGGGTTGGCGGACCGCGCCGAGTTCGTCCGCTCGAACGTGTACGACCTTCCCGACGACCACGACGAGCGGTACGACACGCTCGTCACGAACTTCGGCGTGCTGTGTTGGCTCCCCGACCTCGACCGCTGGGCGGCGGTCGTCGCCGAGTTGCTCGAGCCCGGCGGGACGTTCTACCTCGCCGAACACCACCCGATCGCGACCGCGCTCTCGGACGATCTCGGGGCGGGTGAGGACCCGATATCGGTCGAACATCCGTACTTCTCGAGCGACGCACCCGTATCGGCCGCTGACGGGTCCACGCACAAGTGGATACACGGACTCGGCGAGATCGTGACCGCGCTCGCCGACGCCGGGATCCGGATCGAGTTCGTCCACGAGCACCCGTTCTCGCCGATCCGGCGTTCGCCGCAGATGGTCCAGGACGACCGCGGACGGTGGCGGTTCGAGGGCGACGCGTCCCTCCCGCTACTGGTGACCGTCAAAGGCGAACTGCGATCGGACGCGCCGGGAGCCTGATCGACGCTGCCGGGCGAGTCGTGACCGGACGGCCGACGGCTGGACGCGCCGACGCCGACTTCAGGCGTCCTCGTCGGCCGGTTCCGCGTCGCGTCGTGCGTGCACGGTCTCGTGGATCCCGAGTACCAGCGCGGGGACGACGAGCATGAACAGGTGCTCCTCCAGCGGAATCGCCAGCAGTTCGATCCCGGTCCGCATCGGGATGGAGAACACGCCGACCTCCAGCGTGTACCAGTCCCAGACGTACGCGACGGGGTAGAGGAGGGCTATCGTCGCGGCGGCGCGGCGGGTCGCGTCTCGCCCGGCGCGGACGAGCAGCGCGAGCGCCGCGGTTCCGAAGACGACCTCGGTCGCGAGGTAGGTGTACGGACCGAGCACGGTGATGTCAGGGAGCGGCGCGTCCGCGAGCGGCCGGAAGAACGTCGCCACGAGCAGCCCAGCGAGAAAGAGGTAGGCTCCGCGCACCAGCAGCATCGTCGCGGTCCCGGAGTCCTTGCGAACGGCGACCGCGACGACCCCGCCGAACGCGAGGCTCGCGGCGGGCGCGCTCGCCGGGAGAACGCGCGCGATCGCGAGGGGGACGACCGCGAACAGTCCGACCCCGAGCGCGACGGTCGCGAGGCGACGGGCGCGCCGCGGTCCCAGCGTGACAGCGACGGTCCGCTTGTCGATGGAGCGGTCGTATTCGTAGTCCTGCGCGTCGTCGATCACCTTCACCCCGGCGAGGGTGACGACGAGCACGGCCGCCAGCGCGATCGGTGCGGCCGCGATCCGCCCGGTCTGTGCGGCGTACCCGCCGAGCAGACACAGCCCGATTCCCACGGGGTACCCGAGCGTCGTCGTGACGGGATTGGTGTCGAACTGCGGCGCGTGGAGGTAGCCGATGACCCACGTCGGCGTCACGAGCGCGACGGCGAGCGGCGTCGCCGTCGACTCCGCGAGGACGGCCACCCCGGCCAGACACGCGAGGAATCCCAGCGTCGCGCCGACGAGTCCGAGCCGACAGCCCCGCTCGGTCATCGGGTGGTCGTCGTCCTCGCCGCGACGGTGAAAGTCCACGTACCCGTCCTTCACGTGGGCGGTGTAGACGGCGAAGAAGGCGGTTCCCGCGTGGACGAGCGCGAGCGCGGGGTCGAACTCGCCGGCCAGGGCCGCTCCGAACAGCGCCGTCGCCACCGGCGGGAGCATGAACACCGGGTGGACCTGTGACGCGTACGCTCGCGCGACTGCCCCCGGGCCGCGGCCGTGGCGGGCGATCGCCATGTTGCGTGCTAGGACGGAACGCGATTAAGTGATGCGCCGACCCGGGTCGCGGAGATTTCGCTCCGCTACCTCGATCCGTCTCGGCCGCGGCGACGGCGTGGGTCGAACCTCCGTCCGTCGTTCCGCGTAGTTCGTGGCCTCCAGTAGATTAAAGACCAGTCAACAGAGAGGAACGTTTCGTGGTGCACTCGGACGAACGGGCCGCATCCTCGGTCATCGGCGTCGTGATCCTCGTCGCGGTCACGGTCATCCTCGCCGGTACCGCCTCGGTGTACGTTCTCGGCATCGCCAACTCCGTCCAGGAACCCCCACCGAGTAGCTCATTCGAGTTCGACTACTCGCAGGAGGGTGACACGGCCAGTTACCTGCCGGGCGACCCGGATCGGGGCTCCGACAACCTCTCCGTGTCGTTCGTTGGCGGCGAGACGATCCGGGCCGACCGGATCAACGTGACCGTCACGGGGGCGAAGGAGATCGATCAGAACGGGAACGTGATCGGGACGGACCTCACCTTCGAGCCGAACTACGCGGGGGGCGGCAACCTCTTCGGTAATACGGGCGAGGTGAGCGCGGGTGACAGCTACACGATTAGCGACCTCGATTTCGTCTCGAACGACGGCTCCGGGAACCTGGGTAGCCTTCGAAAACTGGACCTCTCGGACGCGACTGTTCGTGTCTACTGGCTCAGCGAGAACGGCGAGACCGGGTCCGTGATCGCCGAGTGGACGTACGCGGGTGGTTGAATCGAGAGTCCGCTCCCGCTATCGGATCGGGACGTGTGTTCCGCCGGTTTCGAGGACGAACGTGGTCGTAGCCAAACCGGTATCGGCCGGAACGACCCGTCACCACGGCTTCGCCTCCTGCCGTCCGGTGATAGATTCGCCAAGTTGTATCGATCGCGTCGAAAACGATATGGGACCGCCGAGATTCGAACTCAGGTCCTACGGACCCCATCCGCAGAGGATACCACTACCCTACGGTCCCGTACCCGGTGAGAAACGAGCGTCGGGGTTAAGCCCTTCGTTTCGAACGGCTACTCCGTCGTGCGATCACACGGCGCGACGCCGACTCACGCCCCGTCGGCGTCGCGCGGGACCACCAGGTCGCCGTCGTCGCGGACGGCCATGCTCGCGACCGCCTGGCCCTCGTAGACGGCCACCCCCTCGGCGCGGCCGATGACGTAGCCGTCGCGCTCGCTCTCGACCGCCTCCAGAACCTCGCCGTGGGGAGTCACGACGTCGGCGACGACCTCTCCCGCCTCGACCGGTTCGCCGACTGCGACGCGGTGGCGGACCACCCCCGCCGTCTCGGTACGGGGGCCGACGAACCGCCGGACGGGGTACTCGACGGGCGCGTCGGGTACCCCGTCGCCCGCGGCCGCAAGGCTCGGCGGTCGGTCCGCCAGGAGGCCGAACTCGACGGCCGCGGCGACGACGCCCGCGACGCCGGCGCGACGGGCGTCGGCCTCGACGACGCTGTGGCCGCCAAGCTCCGCCGTGACCGCCGGGATCCCGGCGGTGTTGAGCACAGCGCCGGCGGTCGAGCGCTGGAGCGACTGCTCGAGGTACTCTTCGGCGGGGTATTCAGTAAGCACGGGAAGTCCCAGCGCCCCGGCAAGGCGGTCCAGATCCTCGGCGAGCGCCTCGGCCTCAGCCTCCGTTCGCTCCTCGCCGTGGAGCACGCGGTCGCGGATGGTGAACGGCATCGACCCCACCTGCGCGGTGTGGCAGTCGACGAGCAGGTCCGCGGAGTCGGTCAGCGCCTCGAACAGCCGGGTGGCGATCCGCTCTTGCGTCTCGGGCGGGCGCGACGACTCGCGCTCGGCGTCGGGGAAGTATCGGTTCGGGTCGTCGCCGCCGTAGTAGGAGGTACGTTCGTTACGGCGGAGGCCGGCCGGACTGACCACCGGCACGGCGACGACCGCGCCCGCGAGGTCGTCGCGCACGTCCGCGAACGCCGCGGCCGCGTCCTGCGCGACGGCGACGCCGGTCGCCTCGTCGCCGTGGACGCCGCCGGTGACCCACAGCGTCGGCCCCTCCTCGGCACCGTTCACCGCGATCACGGGCAGCCGTTCGTCCCCGCCGGTCGGGAGCGGCGTCGCCTCGATCCAGCCGTCGGCGCGCTCGCCGGGCTCCGCGACGGCGGAGCCGACCGCGAGTGTGACGTCCATGGCGAGGGCTGGGTGCCGGGGTGCAAAAATGCCCGATCACCGGCAGTCGACGCGGCCGCCGATCAGTATCGGTCGGCAGGAGCATGTCGGTCGTATCGGCTCAGACCAACACGCGCTCCAGGTCGACGACCTCGCCGGCGTCGGCGTCGGGGTCGCCGACGAGCCGGCCGAGACAGACGGCCGCTCCGTCGGGCGTGTAACACGCCAGGAGGTCGCCCTCGGCGGGCGCGCCGGAGCCGGTATCGCCGGCGGCGACCACGCCAGGCGCGTACACGGGCGCGCCCTCGGCGACCTCGCGGGCGGCGGAGTCCGCGATCGTCAGCGACGGGAGCCCGGTCAGCGCCTCCTCGGCCGGGCGGAGCACCTCGCGCAGGAGCGACTCGTCGGGCGCGCCGGCGTCGGTGTCCCGGCCGCCGACTGCGTCTTCCCCCTCGGCGAACGCGACGCCGTCGATCAGGTCGTGGAGGGTGTGGAGGTCGCGGTCGTCGAACGGGTCCGTCGCCGTGCGGCGGAGGTGGCCCATGTGGCCGCCGGTGCCGAGCGCGAGACCGATGTCGTGACACAGCTTCCGGACGTAGGTCCCCGACTCACAGCGAATCCGGAGTAACACCTGCCGGTCGGTCCGGTCGAGCACGTCGAGGTCGGACACCTCGCGGGTGCGCAGGCGACGCGTCACCGCCGACTTGCGCGGCGGCTTCTGGTAGAGATCGCCCTCGAACTCGGCGATCACGCGCTCCAGATCCGTCGGCGCGGGCGCGTGGAGTTCCAGCACGGCGACGTACTCCTTGGTGCCCTCGAGGAACACCTGCGCGAGCCGGGTGGCGTCGCCCGTCAGGGTCGGGAGACAGCCGGTCACCTTCGGGTCGAGCGTGCCCGCGTGGGCCGCCCGGTCGACGTCGAGGCGGTCGCGGACCCAGGCGGCGACCTGGTGGGCCGACGGACCGGCGGGCTTGTCGAGGTTGACGACGCCGAAGGCGGCCAACTCCGCGACCGTGCGCTCCTCGGGTGCCGGGCGCACGGCTCAGAAGTCGTAGTCGACGCCCTCGACGGGCGCTTTCCCCTCGTCGCTGTCGGGGTCGTAGGAGTCGACGGCCGTGGTGAGCATCCCGAGCACGCCCTCGGGCGACCAGCGGGCGGTGTTGTACACGAGGTCGTAGATGCTCAGGTCGTCGATGTGGATGTTGTAGTACTCCCGGTAGCGCTTCGCCTCGCTGCTTTCCCTGCGGCGGGTCTCCTCGACCACCCGTTCGAGCGGCTTCTCCTCGCGGTCGACGATGCGCTCACACCGCACCTCCAGCGGGGCGTCGAGCCATATTCGGAGGTCGGCGTGCTCGGCGGCGAGCCAGCCGGCGAGGCGCGACTCCAGCAGCACGTCCTCGCGTTCGATGGCGATACTGCGGAGGCGACGGTCCAGGTCGCGGTCGATCTGGTCGTCCTCCTCGGCGTGTTCGTTGAACTCGACGGGCGTCATGTCGTGTTCGGCGGCGAGCTCCCGGAAGATGTCGCCCCCGGATACGTGCTCGAGGTCGAACGCCTCCGCCAGCGCCGCGGCGGTGGTGCTCTTCCCGCTGCCCGGCGGGCCGGAGACCGTTAGCAACATATCCCAACTGCGCCCGACTGACTCAAAAAGGCGTCCATGTTCCCCCGTGTGTGTCGCGATCGCGTGGTCCGCGGGGCGACGCGATGTGATCGCCGACCGCGTCGGCGACGCGCCGACCGCTACGGCCGTTCCTCGTTCGGAGCGTCGACCTCGTCGCGCCGCTCGCGCACCGTCTCGACGGTCACGGGGTCGGCGCGTTCTCTCGCGCGCTCGACGCGCTCGCGGGCCCACGACACCGCCCTCGGGTCGTCGTTGACCGCGACGCCGGCGACGCCGGTGTCGCTGTAGACGACGACGCCGGCCTCGTCGTCGCGGTCGTCGTGTTCGCCGACCCAGAGGCCGAACTCGACGTCGACGGGGCCGCAGCGGAACTCGAAGGCCCCCTCGCGGAGGTCGGCCACGAGCCGCTCGGGGCGGCGGTCGATCAGGTGATCCAACACGGTTGGGGTGACGACCAACTCCGGCACGGCGTCGCCGGTCGTCGCCGCCGCGTCGAACGTGTCGAGGTGACCCGACAGCGCCGCGGGCGCGACGCCGGTCACCCCGTCGGCCGCACGCACCGACTCGAGCAGGCGCTCGACGACGCCGTCGGGGAGGCTGGGGTCCGGTCGGCTGACCGACGCGCCGGCCAGGAATCTGGCGTCGAGCGCGGTGTCGTCCGGGAGCGCCTCGAACAGCGGCGCTCCCCGCTCGAGGCCGTCGAGGCGTTCGCGGTACCGATCGCGCTCGGCGAGCGCTCGCGCTCCGACCGCGGTCGCGCGGACGCCCCCGTCGGCCCGCCGCGCCAGCCCGGCGTCGACCAGCTCGCGGACCCCGCGGTCGAGCGTCGTCCGCGGTACCCCGAGTTCGTCGACGAGGACCCGCTTTTCGACCGGGCCGTCACACAGCGTCGCGAGGAGTTCGCGCCGCTTGGCGAGCACGCTCGCCATCTCCGCCGCGTCGCCGGTCGTCATTCGTGGGGGGAACGGGCGGCCGGCCAATGGGTGTTCCGTTTCTCGGGAATCTCCCCGATCGGTGGGAAGTCTACTGAACGGTGAAGTAATGTGTGCAACCGCAGTACGGTGATTTGCCCTCAGAGCGTCTCCCCGACTGCTCGGCCCTCACGCGATCGCTCGACGTGTCTCGTCGGTTTCCCGCGTCGATGTCGTCGCTCCTCGACGGGTGACTGCTGTCGCTCGGCTACTCATCGCGCCTTGCTACTTTTGAGGCACTCGGCTCCGCCTCGCGCTCCGGTACTTTCCGGGCGGCGCGTCCGCAAGCTCGCCGCCGTCGGCCGAGGCGCTCGTTCGCTCCCTCCGGTCGCGTTGCTCCGCTCACGACTCACTCCGTTCGCCGTTCGCACCGAGGTCTCGCGGTGCTCGACCTCGCTACTCGCGCCTCGCTAACCCCGCGAGGTGCCCCGCCTCCTCGACGATGATCTCCTCGCTCCCGAGCCGCGCCGCGTTCTCGCTCCCGGGGAGACAGAACACCGGCACCCCGCCGGCGACGCCGGCGGTCGCGCGCGTCCCCACGACCATCGTCCCGATCTCGTCGCGACTCATCGACCGGAACAGCTCGCCGAACCCCGGCAGCTCCTTGTCGAACAGCGGCGTCACCGCCTCGACGGTCACGTCGTCGGGGGTCACGCCCGTCCCGCCGGTCGTCACCACGCAGTCCACGTCGTCGCGGTCGACGAGCCGGTCGACCGTCCCCTGGACCCCGTCGAAGTCGTCGGCGACGATCTCTCTGACGACGACCTCGTCGCCCGCGGCCGCGACGGCCGCCTCGATCGCGTCGCCCGCGGGGTCGTCGTCGTACCCGCGCGAGGACGACACCGTCACGACCGCGTACCCCAGCGCGTCGAGGTCGTGAGCGTGATGCGCGTGGTCGTCGTGCGCGTGACCGCCGTGGTCGTGGCCGCCGTCGTGGTCGTGTCCGCCGCCGTGGTCGTGCGCGTGACCGCCGTGGTCATGGCCGTCATCGTGGTCGTGGTCGTGTCCGCCGTCGTGCTCGTGGTCGCCGCCGTCGTCCATGGGCCCGCCTACCGTCCGCGGGCGCTTCAACCCCGGGCACCCGTGCGTTCGCGCACAGCCTCGGCGACGAGCCGACTCGCCACGACGAGTCCCCCGAGCGCGACGGCGACCACGCCCCCGACGAGCAGCCCGACGCCGACGACCCAGACGGCGACCGAGACCGTGCCGGACGCCAGAAACGCGAGCCCGAGGGCGAACACGAGCCCCACGGCCGCCGCGGCCGCGCCCCCGGCGACGAGTCGGTACTCGCTCGACCGGTCGGCGAGGGGGCCGACGCGGAGCCGTCCCGTGCCCGCCGGAAGCCCGTAGCCGACGACGGCGACGACGCCGGCGACGGCGGCCCCGAGCAACGCGATCGCGAAGCCGAACGCCGAGGGGAGGCCGTCGCCGGTCTCGGGCGGCGGCGGGAGGTCGAACGCGAACGCCGCGACCGCGAGGAGGCCGACGAGGCCGGCGGTGACGACTGCGATCCGGAGGGCCGCGAGGAGGGGGGACCGGTTCACGATCGGTCGTCGCCGACGGCCGATGATGGGCTTTGTGGTGCTCGAATTACGCCGGGTCGGTAGCGTCGCCGTCGGCGTCGGGGTCGCCGTCGCCTCCCGGATCGAACAGCTCCTCGATCCGACACCCGAAGAAGTCGGCGAGCGCGAACGCGAGCTCCAGCGAGGGGTCGTACCGACCCCGTTCGATGCTGTTTATCGTCTGTCTCGTGACGCCGACCGCCTCGGCGAGGTCGGCCTGGCTCAGGTCGCGTCGCTCGCGGCGGGCGCGCACGTCGTTGTTCATCGGTTCCTGCTGACCCAGCCGTACGCGACCGCGAACACGACGAACAACCCGACGTAGCCGTACAGCACCCCGGACACGAACGACGACGCGTCGTAGACTCCGAGCGCGCTCAGCGTTCGCGTGCCGGAGGCTCCGAGCACGAGGACGACCGCCGCCACGACTAACGTGATCGTGCTCGCGCGACGTTCCAACTCGGCGTCGCGCTCGTCGAACAGAGTCACGGGACTGAACGTCCAGACCGCGAGGAACCCGACGATCCCCACCCAGTAGGCCGCCTCCGCCGCGACCGGGTACGAGAGGAACCGCAGCGCGAGGTTCGCGATCACGCCGACGCCGACCGATCCGAACAGGAGCCGCCGGTATCGACGTCGCGTCGCGACGGTCGGAGTCCCGGTCCCTCCGTCCCCGGAGCTGACTCCCGTCTCCGTCATCGCTTCCCTCCCGGTAGCCCGGCCGTGATTCGGGCAGTCGCTTCCGTGCTCCGTCCGTCCGATTTCGTGGCGTGCATGATCTGTCACCGCGAGCTGTAAAGCTCGCTTTACAGTAAAGGAAGCTTTACACAAGATATTAAATCTACCGCTGCGGTCGGTCCCTGCCAGTTCGCCGCGGGGAGTAGGGTTTAGTCCCCCGCGGTGGGAGATGAGAACACGCATGAAAGCGGTTCAGTTCTCGGAGCACGGCGACCGCGACGTGATCGAGTACGACGACTTCCCGGACCCGGACCCGGATCGCGGCGAGGTGCTCGTCGACGTGAAGGCGGGGGCGCTCAACCACCTCGACATCTGGACCCGAAAGGGCCTTCCCGGGATCGACCTGGAGATGCCGCACATTCCCGGGTCCGACGCCGCCGGCGTCGTGGAGGCGGTCGGCGATGGCGTCACCCGCTTCGAGGCGGGCGACCACGTCGCCGTCTCGGCGGGCGTCTCCTGCGGGGAGTGTGAGTTCTGCCGCCACGGCGAGGAGTCCCAGTGCGTCCGCTTCTCGATTATCGGCGAGCACCAGCGCGGCGTCCACTCGGAGAAGGCGGCGGTACCCGCGGACAACCTCGTTCCCGTTCCCGACCACGTCGACTGGGAGGTCGCCGGTTCCGCCTCGCTCGTGTTCCAGACCGCCTGGCGGATGCTCCTGACCCAGGGCGAACTCGCGCCCGGCGAGAAGATCCTCGTGCACGGAGCCTCCGGGGGCGTCGGCCACGCGGCGGTGCAGATCGCCGACTTCGTCGGCGCGGAGGTGTACGCCACCGCCTCCACCGAGGAGAAACTCAGCTACGCCGAGGAGTGCGGCGCGGAGCACGTGATCAACTACGAGGCGGACGACTTCGCGGACGAGATCCGCGATCTGACGGGTCGCCGCGGCGTCGACATGGTCGTCGACCACATCGGCGCGGCGACGTGGCACGACTCCCTCAAGAGCCTCGCGAAGGGCGGGCGCGTCGTCACCTGCGGGGCGACCACCGGCGGCCGGCCCGAGACGGACATCAATCGCATCTTCTGGAACCAACTGAAGGTGATCGGCTCGACGATGGCGACGCCCGGCGAGGTCGACGACGTGCTCGAACTCGTGTGGGACGGCACCTTCGAGCCGCGGATCCGCGAGACGCTTCCCATGAGCGAGGCGGCGCGCGCCCACGAGATCATCGAGGACCGGGAAGGCTTTGGGAAGGTGGTGGTACGACCCGATAGTGAGCTCTGAGGGCAACGACGCGCACGCCGACGGCGACGCCGGTGGCGGCGCACCCGCCGACTCGTCCGACGACTCGACCCGGCGCGCCGGCGACCGCGTCGTCAACACGGGCGACGGCTACGAACGGGTCGACGGCGCGCCCGCCGAGCGCGACGAGGGCGACGGGGGCGAGACCGGATCCGCCGGCGGCGACGAGGAGGACCTCGGCCGCGCGGGCTGGGTGCTCGTGGCCGTCGTCGTGATCGCGTTCCTCGTCGTCCCCGGGATCATCTACGTGCGGCCGACCGCGCCGAGCGAACTCGGCTTCCGGTTCCTCGCGGCGATGCTCGTGTTGCCGTTCGTCCCGGCGCTGCTGCTCGGGATCACGGCCGTCTGGAGCCTCGCGGTCGGCGGCGAGTAGTCAGTCGAGATCGGGCGGTTATATTTTCGCTCGGTTCGGATCCGAATTCGACCGATGCACGACGCTCCCGTGACGGAACTCCGTGAGGAGGTCGGCGACGCGCTCCGGGCGGTGGGAACGTACGACGACGGGGGCTACGACGTCCACTACCTCCGCGACGCCGTCGCCGAGCAACTCGGCGAGGAGGGGCTCGACGCGATCCGCGAGAACGCTGTGTTCGACTCGCTCGAACGCGACTACTACGAGCGGATCTTCGCCACCGCCGGTCGCTACGAGGCGACCGTCCGGCAGTTCGAGGAGGCGTTCGTCGTCGAGGTGCCGACCGACGACGCGGGTCCCGGCGGCCTCCTGGTCAGCCTCGATCGCGAGTACGCCGGCTCGATCCGCGACGTGATCGAGGTGTGCCGCGACGCCACGGAGTGACCGCGCGACCGGGCGGGCGTCGACGGTCCCGTTCCGGCAGTCGCCGACGGTCCCGTTCCGGCAGTCGCCGACGGTCCCGTTCCGGCAGTCGCCGACGGTCCCGTTCCGGCAGTCACCGACGGCCGCTTCGCCCGTGACGTTTTGCGCCGCGCGCACGTGGGATCGATCAGAATGCGTCACACGCTCGAAGCCGCCCGTGAGGCCGAGTCGCTGCCGGCGGACGTGCCCGGAGCGGCGCGGTTCGTCGAGGCGAACGACCGGACGTTCCACGTCGTCGAGGCCGGCCCCGACGACGGCGAGTTGGTCCTCCTGTTGCACGGGTTCCCGGAGTTCTGGTACGGCTGGCGCGACCAGATCCGCCCGCTCGCGAACGAGGGGTACCGCGTCGTCGTGCCCGACCAACGCGGCTACAACCGCAGCGAGCGACCCGACCGCGTCCGCGACTACCGGATCGAGGAACTGGCGGACGACGCTACCGGGCTGATCGACGCCTACGACCGCGAGACGGCCGCGCTCGTCGGCCACGACTGGGGCGGGATCGTCGGCTGGTGGGTCGCGCTCCACGCCCCCGAACGCCTCTCGGCGTTCGTCCCGGTCAACGCCCCCCATCCCACGGCGCTCCGGCGGCGGCTCCGGAGCGATCCCTCCCAGCTGTTACGGTCGAGCTACGCCGGCTTCTTCCAACTTCCGCGGATCCCGGAAGCGCTGACCCGCGCGGGCGGCTGGCGGATCGCCACCCGGATGCTGCGCGAGTCGTCGATGCCGGGGACGTTCTCCGCGGCCGACCTCGACCGCTACCGCGAGGCGTGGGGCCGCGAGGGCGCGTTCACGGCCAT
This sequence comes from Halobaculum sp. CBA1158, assembly GCF_021431925.1. Classification (NCBI taxonomy): domain Archaea; kingdom Methanobacteriati; phylum Methanobacteriota; class Halobacteria; order Halobacteriales; family Haloferacaceae; genus Halobaculum; species Halobaculum sp. CBA1158. The sequence goes on from NZ_CP090371.1 coordinate 2,490,372, forward strand.
GCTGAACTGGTACCGCGCGGCCGCCCGCGACCGGCCGGTCCCCGAGACGGACCGGGCGGAGGTGCCGACGCGACTGATCTGGGGCGTCCACGACCAGTTCCTCAAGCGCCCGCTGGCGCACGACTCCGTGAGCTACTGCACGGACGGCCGGCTCACGACGGTCCAGGAGGCGACCCACTGGGTCCAGCACGAACAGCCCGCGAAAGTCGCGAACGCGATCCTCGACGAACTCGCGTGAGCGGGCGCGGGCCGGCGGTCGCGACGCCTACGGCTCCCGTTCGTCCGTGACGCCAATGTCGACGCCGTCGTCGTCGGCCCATTCGCGCCGTCCGCGAGTCCGCTCGCCGCGGTCGCGACCGCCGTCCTCGGCGACCCGTCGGCCCTCGTCGCCCGTGCGGTCGCCCGGCTCGCCGCTCGTCTCGGCCGCGCCGCCTCCGGCGTCGCCGCCCTCCTCGCTCGCCTGGTTCACCGCGCCCGGCATCATCGCGCCGGCCGCCCCCGGACCGTCGTCGTCGCTCCCGGCCTCGGCGGACTGTCGTTCCTTGAGGTTCTGCCGGGTGAACTGCGGCTGCGCCCGGATCCCGCGTTTCTCCTTCGTGAACGAGCGGTACAGGAAGAACACCATCGGCAGGGTGGCGATGACGATGCCGACCGAGAGGTACACGTCGAGCATGCTCGACCCGAACGAGTAGATGATCGCCGCGGAGAGTCCGCCGACGGCCGTGAGCACCGAGTAGGCGATGCGCTGGGCCAGCCGGTCGAGGACGTGGTTGTCGTCCTCGAGGGTGACGTTCACCGCGAGGTTCCCGCGCTGGACGGTGTCGAGCACGTCGTCCAGCTTCGGAGGAACGGTGAACAGCGCCCGCGCGGTCTCGCGCGTCTGGTCGGCCGCCTCGCCCGCCAGCCGCCTGGCGGTGTCCTCCAGGTACCCCTCCTCGGAGAGGTAGTCGGTCGCGACCTCGATGAAGTCGAAGTCGGGGTCGAGCGTGACGCAGACGCCCTCGACGACGGTGGCGACGCGGAGCACGAGCGCCATGTTCTGTGGGAGCCGAAGCGGGAAGTCGTATATCGTGGACTCCACCTGCTCTATCACCTGCTGGACGCGGTACTGTTCGATGTCCTCGCCGCGCACGTCGGCGATGGCCAGCTCCATCACGTCGGCCATCACCTGCCGGTCGGCCTCCGGCGAGAGCGTCCCCATCTCGACGAGGGCGTCGAGGATGCCGTCGATGTCCTGGTTGGCGACGGCGATGTAGAAGTCGACGATCTTCTCCTGGATGAACGGGTCGACCCGGCCGGACATGCCGAAGTCGTAGAAGATGATCCGTCCCTCGTCGGTGACCGAGAGGTTCCCCGGGTGGGGGTCGGCGTGGAAGACGCCGTCCTCGGCGATCATCTGGAGGTACACCCGCTGGAGCGTCGTCGCCAGCTCCGTGCGGTCGATCCCCTTCGCGTCGAGGGCGGCGGTGTCGGAGATCTTCGTGCCGGGGACGTACTCCATCGTGAGCACGCGCGGCCCCGACGCCGCCGCGACCGGCTCGGGGATGATCACGTCGTCGTTGTCGGCGAAGTTCGCGCGGATCTCCCGGAGGATGCGCTGTTCGCGGGCGTAGTCCATCTCCTGGTTGATCGTCTTGTCGAACTCCTCGGCGAGGTTCTCGAGCGAGAACGACTGCCCCTGGCCGACGAACCGCGTCAGCAGGGGGATCGACCACCTGATCACCCGCAGGTCGGCTCTCACCAGCTCCTCGATCCCCGGACGACGGACCTTCACCGCGACCTCCCGGCCCTCGTAGGTCGCGACGTACACCTGTCCGAGACTCGCCCCGGAGATGGGGTCGGTGTCGAACTCGTCGAACGTCTCCTCGACGGGGCCGAGTTCCTCCTCCAGGACGACCCTCGATTCCTCCCAGGGAGCGGGCGGCACGTCGTCCTGCAGCGACGACAGCACCTCGATGTACGCGGACGGGATCACGTCCGGGCGCGTCGAGAGGATCTGCCCCAGCTTGATGAACGTCGGCCCGAGCGTGAGCAGGGTGTCGAGAAGCACCTCCGCCCGCCGTACCTGCGTCTCTTGAGTGACCTCCCGCGAGCGGCCGAACAGGAGGAACCGTCGGCGGTCGCGGGCGTACGCGACGATCAACGGCAGGAACCGATACAGGACGACGGGGAACCGTCGGTACGCGCGCAGGGAGACCAGCGTCACCACCCGGGTTACGCGTCCGACACCGGGATGGTCCGTTCTGGCGCGGCCGCGCGCTTGGGGAGGCGGACCGTCAGCACGCCGCGGTCCATCTCCGCCTCGCCCCCCTCGTGAGTCGCGTCCGGCGGCAACGGTATCTCCGCGTCGAGGAACAGCGGCCGGTCCTCCTCGACGAACTCGAACTCGCCGTCTGCGGCCTTCCCCCGGCGCGCTTCGACGAACAGCCGGCCGCGCTCGATCCGGACCTCGGTCGTCTCGGCGGCGGCTCCGGGCAGGTCAACGACGAGCAGGTACGCGTCGTCGCTCTCCAACAGGTCGGCGAACACCGGCTCGGGGAGGTCCCTGAGCGCCTCGCGTAGCTTCGACATGGACGTTCCAAGGGGCGGCGCGTCGAAAAAGCCCGCGGTGGCGACGCCCCGTCGTGCGTGTGATCGTCTCCCACAAGCTTTTCTTCGCGGAGCCGGTTCGGTCTCGTATGTCCGAGGGATCTGAGGGGAGCGACCGATCGACCGCGCCGTCGGTGCCGGCGCGCGTCGAACCCGACGCCGCGGTCGTCTCGCTGGAGGCGACCGTGCCGCCGGACGCCCACGAGGAGGCCACGGCGGCGCTCCGGCCGGTGGCGACCGCCCGGGCCGTCGGGGGGCGGCTCAAGAGACTGCTCGGCGGCGACGCGGGCCGGACCGGACGCTGACGGCCGGGAACTCCTCCCGACCGGCCGGGTCGCCGCGGTCCCGTCCCGATCGGTCGCGTCGCAGGCGGGGTCCGCGTCGCCCCGACTGCCGCTCTTTTTACCGCGGAGCCGCAACGTCACCATATGAGTCACGACCGCACACGCGCGGGGTTCAAGGACCGGACCCGGATCGCCGACGCGCGCGAGCGACTGTTGTCGGCGGCCGCCCCGCACGGCCGCACCGAGACGATCCCGCTGTCTGCGGCCGACGGCCGGGCCGTCGCCGGAACCGTCGAGTCGCCGACGCCGGTGCCCGGCTACGACCGCGCGGCGATGGACGGGTGGGCCGTCCGCGCCGAGGACACGTTCGGGGCGTCGAGCCGGTCGCCGTCGGTGCTCGTCGCCGAGGACGACGAGGTACCTCCCGAGGGGGCCGTCCGCGTCCACACCGGGAGCGAACTGCCGCCCGGCGCGGACGCCGTGGTGATGATCGAGGAGGCCGAGCGCGTGCCGCAGAGCGGCACGACGGGGTCGAGCGGAGAGGGGGCCGACCCGCGAGACGAGGGCGGCTCGGAGGTCGAGGTGTTCGACGCCGTCGCCGAGGGCGAGAACGTCGGCCCCACCGGCGAGGACGTCGCGGAGGGGCAGACGCTGTACGAGCCGCCACACCGCCTGCGCCCCTCGGATCTCGGCCTCTTGAAGTCCGTCGGAATGGACGAGGTCGAGGTGGCCGAGCGCCCGCGAGTCTCGGTGATTCCGACGGGCGAGGAGCTGGTACAGGCGGACCCCGAGCCCGGCGAGGTCATCGAGACGAACGGGCTCACCGTCTCCCGACTCGCCGAGCGCTGGGGGGCCGATGCGACGTACCGCGAGATCGTCACCGACGACGAGGACGCCCTCCGCGGGGCCGTCGAGCGCGACCTCGACCACGACGCGATCGTCACCACCGGCGGCTCCTCCGTGGGCGAGCGCGACCTCATCCCCGAGGTCGTCGACGAGATCGGCGAGGTGCTCGTCCACGGCGTCGCCCTGAAGCCGGGCCACCCCGTCGCGCTCGGGGTCGTCGAGGAGACGCCCGTCGTCATGCTCCCGGGCTACCCGGTCGCGTGCATCGTCAACGCCGTCCAGTTCCTCCGTCCCGTGATCCGGGAGATCGGCTCGCTCCCGCACGAGTCGCACCCGACGCGGCGGGCGACGCTGACGCGGAAGGTGTCCTCCGAGCCGGGCGTGCGGACGTTCGCGCGAGTGACGCTCTCGGAGGGCGAGGAGACCGATGGAACGGAGGCCACCCCGACGCGCGCCTCCGGGTCGGGGATGCTCTCGTCGGTCGCGCTGGCGGACGGCTGGGTCGTCGTCCCCGAGTCGCGAGAGGGGCTCGACGCCGGCGAGGTCGTCGACGCGCAGCTGTGGGAGGTGAACGAATGAGCGACCGCCGGGAGTTCCGCGACCTCGCCGAGCCCGAGGAGGCGCACGAGGCGATCGCAGGCCTCGATCTCGCGCCCGAACCGGAGGCCGTGCCGTTGCGGGAGGCGCGCGGCCGGGTGCTCGCCGAGCGGGTCGACGCCGACCTCGACGTGCCGGGGTTCGACCGCGCGTCGATGGACGGCTACGCGGTCCGCGCCCGCGACACCTTCGGCGCGGACGAGGCCGATCCCGCGACCCTCGAACTGATCGGCGCGGTCCACGCCGGGGCCGAACCGGACGTGACTGTCGAACCCGGCACCTGCGCGGAGATATCGACGGGCGCTGTGATGCCCGACGGCGCGGACGCCGTGGTGATGGTCGAGCGCACGACCGAACTGACGGACGCGGGCGGCGAGGGGACCGCCGCCGACGCGATCGAGATCCGAACCTCAGTCGCCCCCGGCGACCACGTGATGTTCGCGGGCGCGGACGTGGCCGCCGGCGACCGGGCGCTCGGCCCCGGTACGCGGCTCACGCCCCGCGAGATCGGCCTGCTGTCGGCGCTTGGCGTCGACGAGGTGCCCGTCCGCGGCCGCCCCACGGTCGGGATCGTCTCCACCGGGGACGAACTTGTCCGCCCCGGCGGCGACCTCCACAGCGAGCGCGGACAGATCTACGACGTGAACAGCTACACCATCGCCGCGGGCGTCGAGGAGGCCGGCGGCGAGGCGCGGCTGTACCCCCACGCCGGCGACGACTACGACGAGATGGAGCGCCTGCTCGTCGAGGCCAGCGAGGAGTGCGACCTCGTGCTCTCGTCGGGGTCGACCTCCGCCTCCGCGGTCGACGTGATCTACCGCGTGATCGAAGAGCGCGGCGACCTCCTGCTTCACGGCGTCTCCGTCAAGCCCGGCAAGCCGATGCTCGTGGGCCGAGTGGGCGACTCGGCGTACGTCGGCCTCCCCGGCTACCCGGTGTCGGCGCTGACCATCTTCCGCACCTTCGTCGCGCCCGCCGTGCGGGAGGCGGCCGGCGAGCCCGTGCCGGCGACGGCGACGGCGACCGGGCTGATGGCCGCGGCCGAGCGCTACTCGGAGGGACGGATGCGGCTCATGCCCGCGGGGCTGCTCGACGACGGCAGCGGTCGGACGCTCGTGTACCCCGTCGACAAGGGGTCGGGCGCGACCACCAGCCTCGTCGAGGCCGACGGCGTCGTCGTCGTCGACCCGGACACCGAGTACCTCGCGGCCGGCGAGTCCGTCGAGGTGGAGCTGTTCTCCCCGGACGTGCGCGCGCCGACGCTGCTGGCCGTCGGCGAGGACGACCCCGCGCTCTCGCGGCTGCTCGACCGGGTCGACAGACCCCGGTACCTCCCGGTCGGGTCCCGCGAGGGACTGCGCCGCCTCCGCGACGGCGTCCCGGACGCCGCCGTCGTCGCCGGCGAGCCCGGTCGCGACCCCGTGGCCGCGCCGGACCCGACCGCCGACGGCGAGCCGGTCACGGCCGAGCCGATCGGCGAGTGGACCCGCGAGTGGGGGCTGATCGTCCCCGCCGGGAATCCCGACGACGTGACCGGGCTGGCGGACCTGGTGGACCGGGACCTCCGGTTCGTCAACCGCGACTCGAACTCCGGGCTGCGAACCACGCTCGCGACCGCGCTCGCGGACCTGGCGGACGAGCGCGGGACCAGCCGTCGCGAGGTGACCGACGCCGTCGACGGCTTCGACCGGGCGGTCAGAGCCCACGAGTCGCCCGCGCGGCGCGTGCTCGCGGGCGATGCGGACGCGGGGCTGGGCCTGCGAGCGACCGCCGAGCGACTGGACACCGGCTTCGTTCCGCTCGGCACCCAACCCGTGGCGATCCACGCGAACCCCGCACGCGCCGACAAGCCGGGCGTGGCGCGACTGCGCGAGGCCGTCGCCGGCGGCGACGACGTGTTCGACGCGCTCGCCGGCTACGGGCGCTGAGGGGCCGCCGTCGGGCGACCCCGTCGGGAACGCAGCGCCGTCGATCGACGGGTTCGGGGCCCGGAGTCCGGACTCCGACGGCCGCTACGGCGTCGGTGCGGCCTTCTGGAGGGCGGTCTCGGCGATGTTGCCGCCGTAGTCGGCCGAGCGGGAGACGGAGTCGACGATGAGCCCGAGCAGTTGCGCGCGGGCGGGGTCCAGTTCCCTGAGGAGTTCGTCGATCTCGCGGGCGCGCTGGTCCACGCCCAGCACAGCGCCTCGAGCCTCGTTCGCCAGCCGCGTCGCCTCGGCGCTGTCCTCGGCCAACAGCGCCTCCATCGCCTGATCGACGACGCTGCGGGCGTCCTCGTCGAGTTCGCGTAACGCCTCCACCAGTTCCGTCGGGAGCGCCTCCGACCCCCCGTCGGCGGTGGCCGACTCGACGGCGGCCTCGCCGTCCTCGTCGGTCTCCTCGCCGATATTTTCGCTCGCGTACAGCTCCAGAGTCAGATGGGCGATCTTCGTCGCGTGGTCGGCGACCCGTTCGAGCTGTCGGGCGCTGGAGTGGTAGTCGAAGCACTCCTCGCGGGAGAGGCCGATGTCCTTGGCGGCCTTCGGGGTCCGAAGCGTCGACCGAAAGATCCGCGAGACGACCATGTACAGGCGGTCCGCGTCGTCGTCGCGCTGAATCACGTCCCGGGCCATGTCCTCGTCGCCGGCGGCGAGGGCGTCGACCGCGTCCTCCAGCATCGAGACGGCGATGAGCCGCATGCGCGTCACCGCGTTGTGGATCGACAGCTCCGCCGAGTCGAGCAGGTCGCGGATGACGACCCGATCGCGGGTCTCCTCGAGCACCTCCAGGCCCACGAGGCTCTGGACGGAGTTGCGGATGCTCCGGCGCTGGTCGTTCGTGATCCGGGGAGCCTCCAGCGCGATGATGTCGAAGCCCGACACGTACATCGTCATCACCGCGCGCGTGAGCTGATCGCCGGAGAGATCGCCGATGTCGAGCGTCCCCTCGGTGCGCTCGTCCTCGCTCGTGGGGGTGAGAAACAGGGAGTCTCCCTCCGGATAGAACTCGATCTCGGTGCCGGCGCTCACGCCGTTGTCGGTGGCCCAGTCCTTCGGAATCGACACCGTGTACGTCGACCCACCCGTCACCTGGACCTTCCGTGTCTCGACCATCGTCGTGTGCTCGGACCGTCCGCACATTAAACCCACCGACGGTCTATATACTCGAAGCGATCTGGTCTAAATTCTGGCGATAGAACGGGGCAGAACGCGCTGTTTTAGATCAGTATGTAGGCTACTTGGTTCAGAGATCGGCCCAAATACGCTGATATTCGCCGTTTAGGTCGCATATTCACCAGTTCGGCAGCGCGATGGACCCGGATCACACGTTCTCACACTATATCTATATATTTCTCATAGTAGGGTACTTACGTCCCTCGCGGCTTCGAACTGGTGATGGCAGATCAATCCGACTCCGCGACGCGGCGTGCGTTCGTGACTGCTGCGGGAACTGCCGGCGTCCTCGGCCTCGCCGGCTGTACGAGCAATCCGGACTCGGGCGGTTCCGACGGCGGGTCGAACGGTGGATCGGACGGCGGTTCCGACGGGGGGTCGGACGGCGGATCGGACGGCGGCTCCGAGCAGCTCTCGGGCACTATCAACATCGCGGGATCCTCGACGGTGTTCCCGCTTGCGACGGCGTTCGGAGAGACGTTCCAGGAGGAGCACTCCGAGGTCAACATCAACATCCAGTCGACGGGCTCCGGCGGCGGGTTCGCGAACTTCTTCTGCCCCGGCGAGACGGACTTCAACAACGCCTCGCGGCCGATCGCGCCCGACGAGGAGGAGGCGTGCGCCGACAACGACGTGGTGCCGGTCGAGCTGACGGTCGCGACCGACGCGCTGACGGTCATCGTTAACAACGAGGCCGACTTCCTCGACTCGATGACCGTCGAGGAGCTTCGGACGCTGTGGTCCGCCGAGACACAGCCCGAGACGTGGAGCGAGGTCAACTCCGACTGGCCCGACGAGGAGATCGAACTGTACGGCCCCTCGGACGCCTCCGGGACGTACGATTACTTCATCGAGTCGATCATCGGCGAGGAGGGTCCGGGCCACCGCCAGGACTACTCCGCGACCGAGCAGGACCGCACCATCGTCCAGGGCGTTCAGGGGTCGCAGTACGCCGTCGGCTACCTCGGGTTCGCCTACTACAGCGCGAACACCGACGCGGTGAAGGCGGTCGCCATCGACGACGGCGACGGTCCCGTCGAGCCCTCGCTGGAGAACGCGCGGACGGGCGAGTACACCCCGCTGTCGCGGCCGCTGTTCACCTACCCGAAGCAGTCGGCGCTGGCGGAGGACCACATCGCCGAGTTCGCCCGCTACTTCGTCGAGAACACGACGAACGAGGAGGTCGTCGCCGAGGACGTCGGCTACGTCCCCCTCACCGACGAGCAACAGTCCGAGCAGATGGACACCCTCGAGGCAGCCATCGAGGAAGCGAACTCCTGATCGGCGCTCGCCTCTCGTGTCACCCGTTCGACGGAGCTGAGAACGGAGAAATTTTCACTCCCCCATCCCACCCCCAACTCGAATGAGCACCGACGACATCGTGGACGACCTCACCCGGGACACGCAGAACGCGCCCGCGGAACTACTGACGCGGTCGTTCTTCTTCGTGTGTGCGGTGCTCTCGATCGTGACGACGGTGAGTATCGTCGTTCTCCTGGTGACCGAGGCCGCGAAGTTCTTCTCGATCACCGCCCCGTTGATGGGCATCGAGGGGCAGACGGCGTCGCTGGTCGACTTCCTGACGGGCACTACCTGGCAGATCAACAGCGGGGAGTTCGGCGTGCTCGCGCTCGTGTCCGCGACGCTGATGATCACCATCGGCTCGGCGGTCATCGCGATCCCGCTGGGCGTGTCGACGGCGATCTACCTCAGCGAGTACGCCGCCCCCCGCCGCCGCGCGTTCCTCAAGCCCGCACTCGAGGTGCTCGCGGGGATTCCGACGGTCGTCTACGGCTTCTTCGCGCTCATCTACATCACGCCCGCCATCCGGACGGTGCTCCCGGAGACCGGCACGTTCAACCTCCTCTCGGCGAGTATCGTCGTCGGCATCATGATCATCCCGATGGTCGCGTCGATCAGCGAGGACGCCATGTCGGCCGTCCCGGACGAACTTCGGCAGGCCGGCTACGGGATGGGCGCGACCAAGTTCGACGTGTCGACCGGCATCGTCGTCCCGGCGGCGCTGTCGGGCATCTTCTCGTCGTTCATCCTCGCGCTCTCGCGGGCCATCGGCGAGACGATGGCCGTCACCATCGCCGCCGGGTCGCAGGCGGCGTTCCTCAACCCCCTGGACCCGACCGCCTACCAGGAGGGGGCGCTCCCCATGACCGCGGCGATGGTCCAACTCCTGCTGGGTGACATTACTGGCGGGGGGCTCGCCTATCGGAGCCTCTTCGCCATCGGCCTGACGCTGTTTCTCATCACGCTCGCCATGAACGTCATCAGCGACCTGATCGCACAGCGGTACCGCGAGGAGTACTGAGATGGCCACCGACACCGCAACCGGCGATATCGAGGGATTCGGTACGGTCAGCAGAACCGTCGGCACCGTCTTTCGGTACGTCATGCTGGCGGCGACGCTGTTCGGGCTGGTCGTGCTCGGCGTCCTGCTCGTGTACGTCGCCAACGACGCGATCCAGCCGCTCACGGCCGACCCCGGGTGGCACCTGACCTTCCTCCTCACGCTCGTGGTTCCGACGCTCGGTGTCGGCGCGTACCTCTATCGACGCGACGCCGACGCGCTCGGCTACGGCGCGTTGACCGTCGGAACGTTCGTCGTGACGCTCATGTTCGGCGGCGGGGCGGCGATGATCTTCGTCGACATCCTCCCCCCGCTCCTCTGGCTGGCGTACGTCGTCGCGTTCGCGGTCCCGTTCGGCGTCGTGCTGGCCATCCAGCGTCGCGCGCGACGGATCCCGTTTCTCACCCGGGCGGCCGCCACGACCGCGGCGTTTTACCTCTCGCTGTTCGGCCTGCCCGGACCGATCGGGTCGGCGCTCGGTATCCCGCGGGTCGTCCCCGGCGTTCCGGGACTGGTTCAGTCGGCCCCGTTCGTTCCGCTGGACTGGATGTCCGTGACGGCGACGCTCGGGCTCGGCGTCGCCGGGGCCGTCGGCTGGTACGTCGTCGGGATCCGCGACCGACGGGCCGGCCTCCTGAGCGGCGGGGCGGCCTTCGCCGGGATCGTCGTCGCCGCCCTCGCCGGCCCGGCCGTCGGGCTGGACCCGCTGCCTGCGGTCGTCCTCGCGTCCGTCTCGGTCGTCCCGACGGTCGCGTACGCGGTCGGCACGGCGGTCGACCGTCCAACCGTGCGGGTCGGCCTGCTCGTTCCCCTCGTGGTGATCGGCGGCGCGCTCGTCGGCGAGATCCTCGTCGGCGCGTTCGGGTTCGCCGGCCCCCAGTCGTGGGTCGACTGGCAGTTCCTCACGAGCGCCCACAGCCGCACCGCGGAGAACGCCGGGCTGTACCCCGCGATCGGCGGGTCGATCCTGCTGATGGTGACGGTGGCCGGGCTGTCGTTCCCGCTGGGCGTCGGGGCGGCGGTGTACCTCGAGGAGTACGCCCCGGACAACGTGTTCACCCGGATCATCGACGTGAACATCTCCAACCTCGCGGGCGTTCCCTCGGTCGTCTACGGCCTGCTCGGACTGGGCGTGTTCGTCACCTATCTGGGCCAGCCGACCGGAACGGTGATCATCGGCGGCGCGACGCTGGCGCTGCTCATCCTCCCGATCGTCATCATCTCCTCGCGGGAGGCGATCCGAAGCGTCCCCAACGAGATGCGACAGGCCTCTTACGGGATGGGCGCGACGAAGTGGCAGACGGTCCGCCGCGTCGTGCTTCCGCGGGCGTTCCCGGGGATCCTCACGGGGACGATCCTCGCGCTCGGTCGGGCGATCGGCGAGACCGCGCCGCTCATCATGATCGGCGCGCCCAGCGTCCTGTTCTCGCTGCCGACGGAGTTCACCTCGAAGGTGAGCGCCATGCCCCTGCAGGTGTTCGCGTGGTCGAGCCTGTTCGCCAGCGAGGACTTCTACACCAAGGCGGTGCCCGCGGGCGTCGTCGTGCTGGTGAGCGTCCTGCTGGCGATGAACTCCGTGGCGATCGTCCTGCGAAACAGGTATCAGAGTGAGCAGTAACTTCCAATCATGACTGACGGACACGGACCGACCGACGACGGAATCGAGCCCGACGGCGGGGAGGCGACGACGAGCGACCCGTCGACGGAGATGTCGATACAGACGGACGTCAGCGAGAGCGTGACCGACACCGATCACGCACGTGCGGCCGACACGCTCGTCGAGGCCCGCGACGTGAGCGTCTACTACAACGACGACCGCGCGCTCAACGACATCACGATGGAGATCCCCGAGAACCGCGTCACCGCGATGATCGGTCCGTCGGGCTGTGGCAAATCGACGTTTCTCCGGTGCATAAATCGGATGAACGACATGATCGACGCCGCGCGGGTCGAGGGCGACCTCTTCCTCCGCGGGAAGAACGTGTACGACCCCGACGTGGACCCGGTCGCGCTCCGTCGGCGCGTCGGCATGGTGTTCCAGAAACCGAACCCGTTCCCCAAGTCGATCTACGAGAACGTCGCGTACGGGCTGGAGATCCAGGACAAGGCCGGCGACTACGACCAGATCGTCGAGGAGTCGCTCAAGCGGGCGGCGCTGTGGGACGAGGTGAAGGACCAACTCGACTCCTCGGGGCTCGACCTCTCGGGCGGGCAACAGCAGCGCCTCTGCATCGCTCGCGCCATCGCCCCGGACCCCGAGGTGATCCTGATGGACGAGCCGGCATCCGCGCTGGACCCGGTGGCGACCTCGAAGATCGAGGACCTCATCGACGACCTCGCCGAGGAGTACACGGTCGTCATCGTCACCCACAACATGCAGCAGGCGGCCCGCATCTCCGATAAGACGGCGGTGTTCCTCACCGGCGGCGAACTGGTCGAGTTCGACGACACCGACAAGATATTCGAGAATCCCGACTCCCAGCGCGTCGAGGACTACATCACCGGCAAGTTCGGGTAACGCCTCGCGCGCTCGCTGTCGCTCCCGCTCGGCCGCGTCGACGCGGCCCGATCGGTCGACCCCGTTGCCGTTCTCGTCCGTCGTCGCCGCCGCGGTTCGTACCGTATCGTCGTCGCCGCCGCGGTTCGTACCGTATCGTCGTCGCCGCCGCGGTTCGTACCGTATCGTCGTCGCCGCTGTCGCGGTTCTCGGTTCCCGTTTTCGCCGTCGTTCTCTCCCCGTCGTCGCCGCCGACGCTTCGCGAGCGTTTTCGAACGCTCGTGAACGCTCCGGAGCGTTCCGTACGGGATCGGACCGCTATCTCCCGCGGAAGCCGAAGGTTTACACGCCGGCGCGGGGGAATATCTCGACATGCCGAGAAAGCAGTATCAGGAACGCCTCGTGGAGCTCCGCGAGGACGTGCTCTACATGAGCGAGATCGTCGCCGAGCGGCTCCGCATGGGCATGGACGCCCTCGACGTGAAAGACGACGAACTCGCCCGGCGCGTCATCGAGGAGGACGCCGAGGTGAACGAGTTGTACCTCGAACTCGAACAGGACTGCGTCGACCTGCTGGCGCTCCAGCAACCGGTCGCGGGCGACCTCCGATTCATCGCGGCGTCGTTCAAGATCATCACCGACCTCGAACGCATCGGCGACCTCGCCACCAACCTCGGGGAGTACGCCCTCCAAGCCGAGCGCGACGTGTTCCCCGACGTGGACGTACAGCGCATCGGGGAGGCGACCCTGGAGATGCTCGACGACGCCATGACCGCCTACGCCGAGGAGGACACCGAGGCGTGCTACGGCGTCGCCGACGCCGACGACGACGTTGACGCCCTCTGTGAGGACGCCTCCAGCGCCGTCGTCCGCGAACTGCTCGAACGCGAGGGCGTCACGGAGGCGGACATCGACGACATGATGACGGACGTGTCGCGGCTCCTGCTCACGATCCGCGACCTCGAACGCGTCGGCGACCACGCGGTCAACATCGCCGCCCGGACGCTGTACATGGTCGAGAACGACGACGAGCTTATCTACTAACGAACCTCTCTTCGCCTCGGGTTTCCTCGCGCTCGCCAGAGGCGAGCGCTGCGGGAACCGCTCGGCGAAAACCCGTTCATGCCAAAAGGCCGGACCCTCCCTCCGGTCGGGTCCGGTGAACCGCTCGCTTCGCTCACGGATGCTATTTCGGCAGTCCCGACCTACGAGTCGTTCTACTTGGAGCCGTTCTACAAGCTGAAGCGGTCAGCGAGATATCCAGGATATCCTGCTATCGACAGGTGATGCACTATGAATCATCTGTTCCCTTCTTTGGGAGGTTCTTCCGCTCTGAGAAGTAATATAGAATAACGATGAACCCTGCAGCAGGTACTATTACTCCTAACCAGTACTTCTCCGGATTCTTCAGAGTAAGCCGCTTTGCGTCGAAATACATCAAGATCCCTATCGGTATCTGAATAGCGATAGCGCCGACAATGAGTACATAAGCCAACTCAACCATTGCTGTTCGTCCGCAACACGGTATGATAATACTCACGCTGCGAGAGTGTGTTTACAAGATTTGCAGCGTCATCGAGCAGTTATTTCATCTGTGACCCCCCGAAATAGAATTCTACGACTATTCTCGGGAACACAATTAGATGACCGCCTGCGGTTGCGGTTCGCTCTAGCGATTGTTCCGTGAGCGAGGCCGAAGGCCGAGCGAGCGGCCATTTTGGCATGAACGGGTTTTAGTGGGGGTCTGGCCGCAGTCGTTCGAGAGGCGCTTCGCGCCTCTCGTGATGACGAGAGACGGCTCCGCCGTCTCTCGAACCACGGGCGGCGAAGCCGCCCGCGAGGACATGCCCCCACTAAAAGAGGTTCTATTGGAAGCCGATTCTTCCGCCCCGGTCGGTGCGGAGGCTGTCGGTGCCGCCGCCCTTGAACTGCTCTTCGATGTCGGCGTAGTAGTTCATGATCTCGTCGGAGATGGTCGGCCGGACCGACTCCATCGCCTGCTCGAAGTGGCGCATGTTCACGTCCTCGGCCTCGCCGTCCTCGCGCAGCGCCTGGATGGCCGCCTCGCGGGCGATCGACTCCAGGTCGGAGCCGACGTAGCCGTCGGTGCGCTCGGCGAGTTCCCGGAGGCTCACGTCGGCGCTTAGGGGCGTGTCGTCGGTGTGGATCTTGAGGATCTGCTCGCGCCCCTCCTCGTCGGGCTGGCCGATCATCACGAGCCGGTCGAACCGGCCCGAGCGGATGAGCGCCGGGTCGATCATGTCCGGCCGGTTCGTCGCGCCGATAACCATCACGTTGCCCATCTCCTCCAGCCCGTCGAGCTCGGTGAGCAGTTGGTTGACGACGCGCTCGGAGACGTTGTTCCCCATCTCCTGCCCCCGGCTGGGTGCGAGGCTGTCGAGCTCGTCGAAGAAGATCACGGTCGGGGCGACCTGCCGCGCCTTCCGGAACGTCTGCCGGATCGCCTTCTCGGACTCGCCGACCCACTTCGACAGCAGCTGCGGGCCGCGCACGGAGATGAAGTTCGCGTTCGTCTCGTTGGCGACGGCCTTCGCCATCAGCGTCTTCCCCGTGCCGGGCGGGCCGTACAACAGCACGCCCTTGGGCGATTCGATGCCCATCCGTTCGAACTTCTCCGGGGTGGTGAGGGGCCACTCGACGGCTTCTTTCACCTGCTGTTGGGCGTCCTCGAGGCCCCCGACGTCCTCCCAGGTGATCTTCGGGAGCTCGACGAGCACCTCCCGCATCGCGGACGGCTCCACATCCGCAAGCGCCCCGTGGAAGTCGTCGCGCTTGACGATCATCCGGTCGATGAGGCTCGGCGGGATGTCCTCCTCGTCGAGGTCGATCTCAGGCAGGTAGCGCCTGAGCGCCTTCATCGCCGCCTCCTTCGTCAGGCTCTCGATGTCCGCGCCGACGAAGCCGTGCGTCTCGTCGGCGAGGCGGTCCAGGTCCACGTCGTCCGACAGCGGCATACCGCGGGTGTGGATCTGGAGGATCTCCTTGCGGCCGACCTCGTCGGGGACGCCGATCTCGATCTCGCGGTCGAAGCGGCCGGGACGCCGGAGCGCGGGGTCGACCGAGTCGACGCGGTTGGTCGCGCCGATGACGATCACCTGCCCGCGCGTCTCCAGTCCGTCCATCATCGTCAGCAGTTGGGCGACGACGCGGCGCTCGACCTCGCCGGTCACGTCCTCGCGCTTGGGCGCGATGGAGTCCAACTCGTCGATGAAGATGATCGACGGGGAGTCGTCTTTCGCGTCCTCGAAGATCTCTCGTAACTGCTGTTCGGACTCTCCGTAGTACTTCGAGATGATCTCCGGCCCCGCGATCGAGAAGAACGACGCGCTGGTCTCGTTGGCGACCGCCTTCGCGAGCAGCGTCTTCCCCGTGCCGGGCGGACCGTGCAGGAGCACGCCCTGGGGCGGCTCGATCCCCAGTTTCTTGAATATCTGGGGGTGTTTCATCGGCAGTTCGACCATCTCGCGGACGCGCTGGATCTCCTGTTGGAGCCCGCCGATGTCCTCGTAGGTGATGCCGCCGCCGGTCTTTTCGAACCCGGAGATCGGCTCCTCGCGCAGTTCCACGTCGGTGTCCTCGGTGATGAGACAGACGCCGTCGGGTTCGGTGTCGACGGCGATCAGCGGGATCGCCTGCCCGGGCGAGCGCATGAACGGGTGGTTCGTGGAGGACATCACGGGGACGATGTCGCGCTCGACGACCGGGCGCTTGAGGATCTGTCGTTTCACCATACCGGCGGCGTCGGAGCCGAACTGCACCGACGCCTCCTCGGGCGGGGCCAGCGTCAGCGACTCGGCCTTCTTCGCCTCGGCCTTGCGGATCGTGACGCGCTCGCCGATCCCCACGTCCGCGTTCTGGCGGGTGAAGCCGTCGATGCGGACGGTGTCGGTGTTCCAGTCCTGCCGGTCGGCGCGCCACACCTTCGCGGCTGTGGTCTCGGCTCCCTCGATCTCGATGATGTCGCCGGGGGAGAGCTTCAGGTGTAGCAGCGTGTCCGGGTCGAGGCGGGCGATCCCTCTCCCGGAGTCGTTCGGGTACGCCTTCGCGACTTCGAGTTGGACTTCATTCATGATGTGGTGGCGGGGTGATCGTGTGCGGTCCGTCCGTTCGGACGGTGGTTAAGCCCTCCGTTGCGCGCCGTGGTGTCACAACGCGAGAACGCGATTGTGGCCGACCCGACGCGGGACGTGCTAGACTGTCTCACGATACGAGGTCCGTCCTGAAAACACCACCGGCGACGGCGACGATGACGACGCGAGACACCGGCGACGACGCCGGTCCGCGCCGGCGGTCGTCGCCGTGGCGGTGGCGGTGGTGTTGCGGTCGCGGTGGCGTTGCGGTCGCGGTGGCGTTGCGGTCGCGGTGGCGTTGTGGTTGCGGTCGCGTCGTCGCCGGTGCGGTAGGGACTTGTCGGCGCGCGCCGATCGACGAGCCATGCGAACCATCGCCTTCGACGGCCGGATGGGTGCGGCCGGCGACATGATCCTCGGGGCGCTCGTCGCCGCCGGGGGCGACCCCGACGCCCTCGCACCCGTCGAGGACGCGCTGCCCGTCCGATACGAGTTCGAGTCGGTCGACCGAACCGGGATCGAGAGCGTCCGCGCGCGGGTCCGTCACGCCGAGGCCGACGCCGCCCGCGACGACGCGGACGCCGCCCGCGACGACACCGACCAGGCTACCGACCGCGACGACGACCACGATCACGGGGACAGTCACGGTCGTGGACACTCTCACGACCACGGCGACGACGGCGACCACGATCACCCGCACGACCACAGTCACGAGGACGACCAGTCACACGATCACGACCACGATCACCCCCACGACGGCCACGGCGCGGAGGGGCACGGCCCCCAGCGGACGTACGCCGAAGTGGTCGAGGTGGTCGAGGGGATGGCCCTCCCGGCGTCGGTCCGGGCGGACGCGCTCGCCGTCTTCGAGATATTAGGCGAGGCGGAGTCGTCGGTCCACGGCACCGACCTCGACGACACGCACTTCCACGAGGTCGGCGCGGACGACGCCATCGCGGACGTGGTGGGCGCGTGCCTGCTGTTCGACGACCTCGACGCCGATCGGGTGGTGACGACGCCGCTCGCGACGGGCGACGGCGAGGTGGAGTTCAGCCACGGCGTCTACCCGGTGCCGACCCCTGCCGTGATGGAGGTGGCCGAGCGCGCCGACTGGTCGCTGCGGGGCGGCCCCGTCGAGGCCGAACTGCTCACGCCGACCGGTGCGGCGATCCTCGCACACGTCGCCGACGGCGTCGAGCGCCTCCCCTCGCTTCGTGTCGAGGAGTCGGGGTACGGCGCGGGCGGGTGGACGTTCCCCGACCGGCCGAACGTCCTCCGAGCGGTCGTCGGCGAGACCGAGCGCTCGGGGCTCGTCCGCGACGACGTGACCGTGCTGGAGACGAATCTCGACGACGCCGCTCCGGAGGTGCTGGGCGGTCTCCAGGAAACGCTGGCCGAAGCCGGCGCGCGCGACGTGTCGGTCGTGCCGACGACGATGAAGAAGTCGCGCCCGGGCCACATCGTGAAGGTGATCTGCAAGCCCGAGGACGCCGACCGCGTCGCCCGACGCCTCGCCGAGGAGACCGGCACGCTCGGGGTCCGCGAGGGCGGTGCGACCCACCGCTGGATCGCCCAGCGCCGATTCGAGACCGCCGCGGTCGACCTCGCGGACGGGGAGTCGTACGACGTGCCGGTGAAGGTCGCCAGCGACGCCGACGGCGCGGTGTACGACGTGAGCGCCGAGTACGACGACGCCGCGGCCGCCGCCCGCGAGGCCGGCGTCCCCGTCCGGGACGTCCTGCGGCGCGCCGAGGCCATCGTCCGCGAGCGACTGGCGGTCGAGGCGAACGGCGACGAATGAGCGACGGGGGACCCGACCGTTCGGAGACGGACGAGGACGGCGAGTACGCCTGTGACAACTGCGGAGCCGAGTTCACCGCGAGCGAGGCGATCCGGACGGAGACGATGGGCGACCTCGACGCGGACGCGTGGCAGACGCTGTGCTGTCCGACCTGCGGCGCGCGGGTGAAGACGGTGTTCGTCGGCGACGACTGACCGGCCGAAAAGCGGCCCGCCGCTACGACTCCCGGTGCTCGTCGAGGGCCTCCGCGAGCGTCACCTCGCCGAGCGCGACCCGGCGGGCCAGTTCCTCGTCGATGGAGCGGTCGCCGTCGGTCCGGTCGCGCGAGGCGTCTTTGATCCGCTGGATCTCCCCCGCGGTGGGGTCGAGGTCGCGCGTCTCCACGGGATCGCCTTCGATCCGGGCGATGTTGACGGCCGCGAGCACGTCGGAGACGCCCTTGTCCCCGACACCCCGTCCGAGCCTCGGGGTCGTCCCCGACTCGTCGACGAGTTCGACGGCCACGTCCTCCAGCCCGTTGACGATCCGCGCGCTCCGGAGGCGGTCCCCGTCGCCGACGCGAACGAGCGCGTCCGGTTCGCCCTCGACCGCCGTCAGTACCGTCGACACCGCCTCTCCGAGCGGAACGTGGTACGCCGCGACGACCGTGTCGCCCGCGAGCACGGCGATCCCCGGTCGCTCGCCGGGGTCGACGCCGACGACGGTCCGCCCGTCGCCTCCGCGGAGTCCGCCCAGCGCCGTCTCGACCGCCTCCCGAACGGCCTCCGGCGTCGCGGCGACGTGTTCGACCGGCTCCGGAACCGACAGGCGGTCGCTCGGGGCCGAGATAACGACCTCGGTCCGTTCGGGGAGGTCCGCCCCGGGTTCGCGCGTCGTGAACGCAGCCCCCCGATCCCGTAGCTCCTCGACCGCGGCGTGGTACAGGGCGAAGTCCTCCGTGACGACGACGATCACTCGACGACGACTACGGCCGGCCGCGGCATCACGGTGTCGCCCGAGGACGACACCCGCGTGCCCGCGACCGTCGACCCCGTCGTGATAGGAGACGCGCGCGTCGGTTCTCGGCTCTGATATCCGCACGGATAGGGTTAAACGTTCCATCGAGAAGGCTTCGGTACTATGCCGAACGACTCGGGGTCGAGCGCGGGGGCGACCCTCGTCCCGGACGTCATCAGGCGGGGGATCGTTCGCAAGTTCGCGACGGTGCTGTTCGTGCTCGTGCTCGCGACCGGGGCCGTCGGCGCGTACACCGTCACCTCGACGACGGCGGACCTCCAGGAGAACGTCAGGGGCGACCTGGAGACGCTGACGGCGTCGGAGGCGGGCGAACTCTCCGAGTGGCTCGGGGAGCGCCGCACGGCGGTTCGGATGATATCGGAGTACCAGGACGTGCGCGAGGGCAACGAGGCGAGACTCGACCAGGTGTTCGTCGCCGAACTCCGCGCGCTCCCGAGCGACGTACACGCCATCCACTACATCGACACAGAGGCGGGGTCGGTGCTCGCCTCAAGCGACTCCGAGGCGGAGGGCGAGTCGCTCTCGAGCGCCTCGCTCGCGTGGGCCCCGACGGCGGTGCCGGCGTCGGCCGACCGGACGGCGACCTCGTCGGTGTACCGGACGAACGACGGCCCGATGATCGGCTTCGTCACCGCCGTCCCCTCCGCGCCCGACCGCGCGGTCGTGCTCGTCGCCGACGTGAGCCACATCGCCGAGGGCTTCGAGACGCCCGTCGAGGGCGGGTTCGTCCGCGTGGTCGACCGCGACGGCGTCGTGGTGATGGCCGACGACGACGAGGCAATCGGGCAGTCGTACCTCGGTTCCGACGGCGAGGAGTTCCAGCGCGCGCTCGACGGCAACGACGTGGTCACCGAGGAGGCGGCGATCGAGGACGCGCTGGCCCGCGACCTCGTCGTCTCGTACGCGCGTATCCCGGGCACGTCGTGGGTGATGGCCGTCCACGTCCCGACCGACGGCGCGTACGCGGTCGCCGACGGCGTCCGTCAGAACATCTTCCTGCTCGTGGCGACTGCGCTCGCCGGGTTCCTGCTGGCGGGGGTGCTGATCGCCAAGCCGACCGGCGACGCCCTCGACGACCTCAGCGATCGGGCCCGGGCGCTCGGCTCGGGCGACCTCGACGTGTCCGTCTCGACGGAGCGGATCGACGAGATCGGAACGCTGTACGGCGCGTTCGGCGACATGCGCGACGACCTCGACGAGCGGATCGAGCAGGCGCGCGCCGAGCGCGAGCGCGCCGACGAGGCGCGGGCGGAGGCGGAGGCGCTGGCCGAGTCGCTCGAGCGGCGCGCCGGCGAGTACGGCGACGCGATGGCGCGGTGTGCCGACGGCGACCTCACGGTCAGACTGGACGAGGACGCCGACGCCGAGGCGCTCGCGGAGATCGCCCGCGCGTTCAACCGGATGGTGGACGACCTCGAGGACACGGTCGGGACCGTCCGCGCGTTCGCCGACGAGGCCGACGACCGCTCGGCGGCCGTCGCCGCCGGCGCGGACCAGATCGAGGACGCCAGCGCCTCGGTCAGCCGCGCGATGACCGACGTGGCGACCGCCAGCGACGAGCAGGCCGACCGGCTGGCGGAGGTCTCCGGCGAGATGGGCGACCTCTCGGCGACCGTCGAGGAGATCGCAGCGACCGCCGCCGACGTCTCCGAGGAGTCGGCGCGTGCGGCCGACCGCGCCGGCGACGCCGGCGACGCCGCCGGGGACGCCCTCGACGCGTTCGCGACCGTCGCGGACCGAACCGAGCGGACGGCCGCCGAGGTCGAGCGCGTCGCCGACGAGACCGAGGAGATCACGGCGGTCGTCGACCTCATCGACGGGATCGCAGAGCAGACCAACATGCTCGCGCTCAACGCCTCGATCGAGGCCGCACGCGCCGGCGAGGAGGGCGACGGGTTCGCCGTCGTCGCCAACGAGGTGAAGTCGCTCGCGGAGGAGACGAGCGACGCGACCGACGAGATCGCCGCCCGGATCGAGACGCTGCGCGAGGCGTCGCGGTCGGCGGCCGACGACATGGACGCCACCGAGGCGGCCGTCGAGGACGGCGTCGCGGTCGTCGAGGACGCCCTCGACGCCGTCGAGACGGTCGACGACAGGATCGCCGACGCCGCCGACGCCGTCGAGTCGATCGACACGGCGACCGACGACCAGGCCGCCACCACCGAGGAGGTCGTCGCCATGGCCGACGAGGTCGCCGACATCGGAGCCGAGACGAGCGACGACATCGACGAGGCGGCCGCCGCCGCCGAGGAGCAGTCGGCGGCCGTCGCCGAGGTGAGCGACTCGGCCGAGACGCTCTCCGAGCGCATCGAGGAACTCCGTGCCGTGGTCAGCGGCTTCGAGGTCGCGGACGACGAGGCGGAGGCGGCGGGCGCGTCTGCGACCGCCGAGGGCGTCCCCGACGCCGCCGACGGCGACACCATCGGCGACGCCGCGAGCGACACGACCGCCGGCGACACCGCCGATGGCGACACGATCGGCGACGACGCGGTCGCGATGGCCGACGGCGACGGCTTCGAGTTCGGCCAGGAGCGCCGGTCCGGCGACGGCTCAGCCGATGTCTCCGCCTCCGGCGACGACTGATCCGCGTCAGTCGGCAGTCGACCGCGTCGTCGACTGATCCCCGACGTGACTGTCCCGCGGGCCGACGCCGCCGACCACTCGGGAGGTTTTTGCGTGGTGCCGCCCCAGGCTCCCCCGTGTCCGATCCCCTCACGACCGGCAGTCAGACGCTGGACGACCTGCTCGGCGGCGGCATCGAGCGGGGCGTCGTCACCCAGTTGTACGGTCCGCCGGCGTCGGGGAAGACGAACCTGGCGTTGACCGCCGCCGCGGAGGTCGCCGTCGACGGCGGCTCCGCGCTCTACATCGACACCGAGGACCTCTCGATGACGCGCTTTCGGGACATCGTGGCGGCTCGAACCGACGAGCCGGTCGCCGAGGTCGCGAGCAGGCTCGTCGTCACGGAGGCGATGAGCTTCGCCGAGCAGGGCGAGGCGGTCCGCGACGCCGAGGAGTTCGCCGACGGCGTCGACCTGGTCGTGCTCGACTCCGCGACCGGCTTCTACCGGCTGGAGCGGACCGAGGACTCCCGCGGCGGCGAGTCCGTCCGCGAGGTCGCCCGCCAGGTCACGCATCTGCTGTCGCTGGCGCGTAAACACGACCTGGCCGTGGTGATCACCAACCAGGTGTTCGCCGACCCGGAGGCGGACCGCAACCGCCCGCTCGGGGGCAACACCCTCGAGCACTGGACGGGCGTCGTCCTCCGCCTGGAGCGGTTTCGCGGCGGCAACCGGCGGGCGACGCTGGAGAAACACCGCTCGGAGCCCGCCGGCGGCTCCGCCCGCTTCCGCATCGGCGACGCCGGCGTCGAGGACGCGACGCCCGAGGAGCCGTAGCCGCGGGGTCGCTCGCGACGCACCGCTCCCGGGTCAGCCGCGACGCGTCGCCCTCGGCTTGGACGCGACGCGTCGATCCGGCTCGGAGCCGCGCGAGGGGCCGTGAGGTTCGATTCGAGCGATTCAAGTAGCCGCCGAGGGTTCCTCTCCGTATGAAAGACCAGAGCGGACGCAGGAAGCGAAAGCGGACGGGCGGCCTCCGGCGACCCTCCAGCACCAAGAAGCGCCACGAACTGGGCCGCGAGCCCGCCGAGACGACCGTCGGCGAGCCCCGGTTCCGCGTCATCGACTCGCGCGGTACGAACGAGAAGACCCGCGCGCTCTCGACGAACGTCGCGCAGGTCGCCACCGGCGAGGAGACCGTCGAGGCCGACATCGAGGACGTCACCGAGAACCCCTCGAACGTGAACTACGTCCGCCGGAACATCATCACGAAGGGCGCGGTCATCGCCACCAGCGAGGGCGAGGCGCGCGTCACGTCGCGACCGGGCCAGACGGGCCAGGTCAACGCCGTCCTCATCGAGGAGTAACGTCGCCGACGCGGCTTCCTTCGCGTTCCTCGCCGTCGACAGCGACCGCTTCTCGAGCCCTCGCTCCGCTCAGCCGCTTCCCGGGAGCGGGCAGAGGCTCGCCGTGAACGCCGCGACCTCGTCGGTCTCGTTTCTCGCCCCGTGCACGTCGCCGCGGTCGTGACGCACGACGCCCGGCGCGGCGACGGCCTCGCGCTCGTCGTCGCGGACGACGGTCACCTCGCCCGCGAGCACGTGGAAGACGTTCGTGCTGTCGGGGTGTTCGTGCGGATCGAGTTCGGCGTCGGGGCCGAGCGCGAACAGCTTCACGAGCACGTCGTCGGTCACGACCAACTCCGCCGTCTCGACCTCGCCCGCTCCGGGGTCGAGGTCGGCGAGCGCCTCCGCGTACACGTCGAGTGCCATATCTGGCCCTCGCGCCGTCGCGGCAAAAGCGATGTGGGCCGCCCGTCCCCGAGCGGCGCGATGTCGTCCCGTTCGAGTCCGTCCCGTCGTCTCCCCTCTCCGGCGGGCCGCGCGGGGGTGTGTCAGTCCCGTGCGGCTCCGGCGGATCGGGCGGATCGTCGTCGGTTCGTCCCGCGTTCCCGGCGCGGGACCGGATGGCGGTGGCCGTCCGTCGCGTGCCTCTCTCCTGGTGCGGGGGCTGTGCCCCCGTCGCGTGTGTCAGTCGCGGCGACCGACCCGCCCGGGCCGTCCGGGCGGGGTGCAGACCGGCGATCCCCGAAGGGATCGACGCGCCCGCGTCGGGTCCCCGCGTCCGTCAGCGGAGATTACCGACCGTTGCCGTTGCCGTTCCCGTTGCCGGGAGCGTCGTCGTCATCGTCGTCATCGTCCTCGTCGTCATCTTCCTCCTCATCGTCATCGTCCTCGTCGTCCTCGGCCTCCGCTTCGTCCTCGTCGTCGGCTTCGGTCTCGTCGTCCTCGTCGTCTGATTCGGTCTCGTCGTCGCCGTCAGGACCGGCGTCCTCGGGCGGACCGCGGCGGTCGTCGTCGCCATCAGGACCGGCGTCCTCGGGCGGACCGCGCCGGTCGTCGTCGCCATCAGGACCGGCGTCCTCGGGCGGACCGCGCCGGTCCTCGGCGTCGTCGTCGCTCTCGTTCCCGTCGTCGTCAGCGGGCGGGCCGGCGTTCTCCGGCGGGCCGGCATCCTCGGGGGCGTTGCCGGCGACCGAGCTGACCGCCTCACCGAGCGACGAGGCGTTCGTCTCGCCCGAGAGGTACGCGTTGATCGCGCTCACGACGGCCTTCGCGTTGTCCGACGCGTCGTCGGGCAGCGAGATCTGGGGGCCGCGGCGGTCGGTCTCGGTCTCGTTCTCGTCAGTCTCGTTCTCGTCGGTCTCGTCGTCGCTCTCGGCCTCGAACTCGGCCTCCTCGACGCTGACCGAGTCGTTCTCGAGTGCGAGCTCGACCTCGCCGGTGACGTTCTCGCCGGTCACGTCGAGCTCGACCTCCTCGGTGTCGGAGGCGTTCACGTCGAACGCGACCGCGCCGTCGGCGTCGGTCGTGCCGAGCGACTCGCCGTCACGGACGACCGACAGCCCCTCGACGCCGCTGCCGTTCGCGGTCACGGTGAGCGTCACAGTCCCGTTCGCGAGCGACGCGTCCGCGTCGTACTCGTCGACTGACGCGTCGCTCGCGGCGATCGTCGACCCGGTTCCCACGCTCGTGGCGGCGGCGCTCACGCCGGCACTCATCATCAGCGCGGCGATGCCGACCGCGAGCAGTTTTCGTGCGTTCATCTCGCTCAAGCCAACGATCGGGTACATAAAGAAGGGAGTTCACGCTGAACGCGAGTTCTCGGGTTTGAAGCGCTATAAACCCGAATTAAGTCCGATTAACAGCTCGATCCGTCCGGCGATCGGTCTCGACGGCGGTCGACCGCGGACGAGGCGGGAGCGACGAGGACGAGCGGGGACGAAGAGGGAGCGACGAGGACGAGCGGGGAGTCGCGGGCGCGTTCGGTCGTCGGCGCGCGCGGTCGGCTACCGGTCGTCGACGAGTTCGTCGGCGACCACGTCCGGCGACAGCAGCGCCGGGTCGACGGCGAGGTCGACCTGACCCCTCGCGTACTCCGGGAGGGAGCCGTCGGCGTACACCACCGCGCGAACGTCGGGGTTGCGCTCCTTGGCGACGGCGACGCTCGTCGCCTCCTCGTGGTCGGTCAGCACGTACAACGCGGCGTCGTCGATGCCGGCGGCCTCCAGGCTGGAGGCGGTGGCCGTCCCCTCGACGCGGGCGACGCGCACGCCGAGCGACTCGAGTTCGTCGCCGAGGGCGTCGTCGTCGGGACCGGCAACGACCGCGGAGCGATCAGTCATTGTCAGATCGAATCGGCTGGCGGGGATAAGCTTCCTGTCTCGCCGGTCTGTCGCGCCGCGCCGACGGGCGGGCGTGGCCGCCCGGGCTACTCGTACTCGATGGTCGCGGGCGGCTTGTGGGTCACGTCGTAGACGACGCGCGCCACGTCGTCGTTCTCGCCGGTGATCCGCGACTGGATGCGCTGGAGCGTCTCCCACGGGAGGTTCTGCGCCCTGGCGGTCATGCCGTCCCGGCTCTCGACCGAGCGCACGGAGACGACCCAGCCGTGGACGCGGTTGTCGCCCTTCACGCCGGTCGCCTTCCCGATGACGGCGGCGAACGCCTGCCACGGGTCGTGCTCGACGACCTCCTCCTCGACGACGTGGTTCGCGTCGCGGGCGACCGCCAGTTTCTCCTCGGTGACCTCGCCGATGATCCGGACGGCGAGCCCCGGACCGGGGAACGGCATGCGCTCGGAGATGACGGCCTCCAGATCGAGCGCGCGGGCGACCTCGCGGACCTCGTCCTTGTAGAGGTCGCGCACCGGTTCGACGATGCCGTCGAAGTCGACGGCGTCGGGGAGCCCGCCGACGTTGTGGTGGGACTTGATGTTCCCCTCGCTCTCGATGCGGTCGGGGTAGATGGTCCCCTGGACGAGGTATCGGGCGTCCGTCTCCCTGGCCTCGCGCTCGAACTCGCGGATGAACTGTTCGCCGATGGCGTGGCGCTTCTCCTCGGGGTCGGTCACGCCCGCGAGCGCCTCGAGGAATCGGTCCGTGGCGTCGACGACCTCCAGCGACTCCATGAACGAGAACGTCTCCCGGATCTGGTCGGTCTCGCCCTTGCGCATCAGCCCGGTGTCGACGTAGACGGGGGTGAGCTGTTCGCCGATGGCGCGGTAGGCGAGCGCCGCCGCGACCGACGAGTCGACGCCGCCCGAGAGGGCGATGATCGCGTTCGCGTCGCCGACGGCCTCGCTGATCTCGGCGGTCGCCTCGTCGATGAACTCCTCGACGTTCACCATCAGGCGGTCACCTCCTCGTCGGCGACGGCGTCGCGGTCGTCCGCGGACTCCTCGTTGCCGTAGGGGTCGGTCTCGTCGAGCACGGCATCGAGCAGGCCAACGAACGGCGGCGACGCGCGGTCGGGGCGCGAGCGGAACTCGGGGTGGAACTGCGTGCCGACGAAGTACGGGTGGTCGTCGCGCTCGAGTATCTCCATGCGCGGTCCCGCGCGCCCGGAGAACACGAGTCCGTCGGTCTGTAACTCCTCGATGTAGTTCGGGTTCACCTCGTAGCGGTGGCGGTGGCGCTCCGTACAGGACGTGTCGTCGTAGATCCGCTCGGCGAGCGTCTCCGGTTCGATCTCCGTCTCGTGGGCCCCGAGCCGCATCGTGCCGCCCATGTCCTCCTCGTCGTGCTGGTCGGGGAGCAGGTCGATGACGGGGTACGGCGTCTCCGGTTCGAACTCCGTCGAGTCGGCGTCATCCCATCCGAGGACGTTTCGCGCGTGGTCGACGACGGCCATCTGGAAGCCCAGACACAGCCCGAGGAAGGGGACGTCGTGCTCGCGGGCGTACCGGACGGCCTCCACCTTCCCCTCGGTTCCTCGGGAGCCGAAGCCGCCGGGGACGACGACGCCGTCGGCGGACTCGAGTCGCTCGCGGTGGTCGCCGTCGGCCTCGTCGGCGTCGACCCAGACCACGTTCACGTCGACGCCGTGCTCCAGTCCGGCGTGTTTCAGCGCCTCGTGGACGCTCATGTACGCGTCCTCCAGATCGTACTTGCCGACGAGCGCGACGTCGACCTCGCCGGTGCGCTCGCGGGTGACGAGGTCGCGCCAGGTGTTCTCGCGCTCGGCCTCGGGAAGCGCCTCCGCCGTCAGGCCGAGTCGCTCCATCACGTACTCGTCGAGGCCCTCCTCCTCGACGGTGAGCGGGACGTGGTACACGTCCTCCACGTCCGGATTCGAGAACACGGCCTCCGTGGGCACGTCGCAAAAGAGCGCGATTTTCTCCTTCGTTGACTCGTCCAGTTCGTCGTCACAGCGACCCACTAGGATGTCCGGCTGCAGACCGATCGAGCGCAGTTCCTTCACGGAGTGCTGGGTGGGCTTCGTCTTCTGTTCGCCGTTCTTCGAGTAGGGGACGAGCGTGACGTGCGTGAAGAGGATGTCCTCGTCGTCCTCCTCGTGAGCGAACTGCCGAAGTGCCTCGAGGTACGGCATCCCCTCGATGTCGCCGACGGTGCCGCCGATCTCGACGAGACACACGTCGCTCCCCTCGGCGGCCTCGCGGATGCGGCGCTTGATGTCGTCGGTGACGTGCGGGATGACCTGGACGGTCTTCCCGAGGTAGTCGCCGGCGCGCTCCTTCTCGATGACGTGCTGGTACGTCTTGCCCGTCGTGACGTTGTGGTCGGAGGTCATGTCGACCCCGAGGAACCGCTCGTAGTTGCCCAGGTCGAGGTCGACCTCCCCGCCGTCCTTCAGGACGTACACCTCCCCGTGCTGGTAGGGGTTCATCGTCCCCGCGTCGACGTTCAGGTACGGATCGATCTTGACCGCGGTCACGTCGAACCCCGCGTTGGCGAGCAGGCGGCCCGTCGACGCGGCGGTGATCCCCTTCCCCAGGCCGGACATCACCCCGCCCGTGACGAAAATGAACTTGCGACCCAGCGATGGGTCGTACCCCGTCTGTTCGGTCGGCATACTGACCGTGCGGCAGGGTCGTGGAAGAACGTTTCGGAGCCGCCACCGACCCGACCCCCGACCCGTCGCCCTCCGGCGATCGCCTCGACTCCGTCCGCCCGACGACCGTCGCGGTCGCGTCGTCGCGGTCGACTATCGCCGGACCGTCGCGGTCGCCGTCGTCCGTCGCGGTCGCCGTCGTCCGTCGCGGTCGCCGCCG
The DNA here is from genome assembly GCF_021431925.1 of Halobaculum sp. CBA1158. Taxonomy (NCBI): domain Archaea; kingdom Methanobacteriati; phylum Methanobacteriota; class Halobacteria; order Halobacteriales; family Haloferacaceae; genus Halobaculum; species Halobaculum sp. CBA1158. The sequence goes on from NZ_CP090371.1 coordinate 2,518,742, forward strand.
ACCGGGCGTTCCCCTTCCGACGACGACCGGAACAGTTCGCCCGCCGGCGTCCGCACCTTTAGGTTCCGCCCGCTCCTTTCGAAGGTATGCGCGTAGTCGTGGCCGGCGGTACCGGCTTCATCGGGACGCACCTGTGTACGGAACTCGACCAGCGCGGGCACGACGTGGTCGCGCTCGCGCGGGACCCCTCCGGCGCGGGGCTCCCGGACGGCGTCGTGACGAAGCGGGGCGACGTGACCGATCGCGACACGCTGACGGGACCCGTCGCGGACGCCGACGCGGTCGTGAACCTCGTCGCGCTGTCGCCGCTGTTCAAGCCCGACGGCGGCGACGAGATGCACGGACGGATCCACCGGGGCGGCACCGAGAACCTCGTCGCCGTCGCCGAGGAGGCCGGCGTGGACCGATTCGTTCAGATGTCCGCGCTCGGCGCGGACCCGAACGGGACGACCCACTACATCCGCTCGAAGGGGCGCGCCGAGGAGATCGTCCGCGACGCCGACCCCGACCACGTGATCGTCCGACCATCGGTCGTCTTCGGCGACGGCGGGGAGTTCGTCCACTTCACGAAGCGCCTGAAGGAGATATTCGCGCCCGGCGTTCCGGTCTACCCGCTCCCGGGCGGGGGACGAAACCGGTTCCAGCCGATCTGGGTCGGCGACCTCGTGCCGATGCTGGCCGACTGCGTCGACGGGGCCGAACACGCCGGCGAGACGTACGAGTTCGGCGGCCCCGACGTGCTCTCGCTCCGAGAGATCTCCGAGCTGGTGTTCGAGGCCGACGGGGAGTCGATCACCGTCGTCCCCCTCCCGATGCCGCTCGCGAAGGTCGGCCTGACCGTGCTCGGGTCGGTGGGGTTCCCGATGGGCCGGGACCAGTATCGCTCCCTGCAGTTCGACAACGTCGTCTCCGGGAACGACGTGACCGCCTTCGGCGTCACCGAGGCGGACCTGCGGACGTTCGAGGAGTACCTCGGCCTCGCGACCGCCGACGACGGGGCGGAGACGGCGGCCACGGCGTAGACCGCTATCCGTTCCCCGTGGGATCGGGTGTACTCGGGGACCGGCTGCGACGCCCTCGACGATCGCGCGCCAGCCGACGGATCGGCCCGATCGACGGTGATCCGACGGGGATCACACCCCACCCGACGGAAGGTATAAATGTGTCATACGCTGCGGACACGCACCGAACTGTCGCTGAATCGGGGACAGAACTACCCCGGCGCTTTCGTGCGGTTTTGACGGATGTGACTCCGTCTCACCGTCTCGAGTTTGATAGGTGCATCACAAGGCTTTTCGTCGTCCTCCGATTGACTCACGCCCAATGAGGAGGGGAGACGCATGAAACTGGCACTCATCGGATTCGGGCAGGCGGGGGGGAAGATCGTGGACAAGTTCGTCCAGTACGACCAGCGCACGGGAAGCGACATCGTGCGAGCGGCCGTCGCGGTCAACACGGCCAAGGCGGACCTCATGGGACTCGAGGAGATCCCGCAGGACCAGCGCGTCCTCATCGGGCAGTCCCGGGTCAAGGGCCACGGGGTCGGCGCGGACAACGAACTCGGCGCGGAGATCGCCGAGGAGGACATCGACGAGGTGCAGGGCGCGATCGACTCGATCCCGGTCCACGAGGTCGACGCGTTCCTGGTCGTCGCCGGGCTGGGGGGCGGCACGGGCTCCGGCGGCGCGCCGGTGCTCGCGAAGCACCTCAAGCGCATCTACACCGAGCCCGTCTACGGGCTCGGCGTCCTGCCCGGATCCGACGAAGGAGGGATCTACACGCTCAACGCGGCGCGCTCGTTCCAGACGTTCGTCCGCGAGGTGGACAACCTCATGGTGTTCGACAACGACGCGTGGCGCAAGACCGGGGAGTCCGTCTCCGGCGGCTACGACGAGATCAACGAGGAGATCGTCAAGCGGTTCGGCATCCTCTTCGGCGCGGGCGAGGTCGAACAGGGCCAGGAAGTCGCCGAGTCGGTCGTCGACTCCTCGGAGATCATCAACACGCTCTCTGGCGGCGGCGTCTCCACGGTCGGCTACGCCAGCGAGGAGGTCGAGGAGGCCGCCGGCGGCGGCGGGCTGCTCTCGCGGCTCACCGGCGACGACGGCGACGAGGACCTCGACACCGCCCACACCACCAACCGGATCACCTCGCTCGTGCGCAAGGCGGCGCTGGGTCGACTCACCCTCCCGTGTGAGATCGAGGGCACCGAGCGCGCCCTGCTCGTGATGGCGGGGCCGCCGCAGCACCTCAATCGAAAGGGCATCGAACGCGGTCGCAAGTGGCTCGAGGAGCAGACCGGGTCGATGGAGGTCCGCGGCGGCGACTACCCCGTCAAGGGGTCCGGCTTCGTCGCGAGCGTCATCCTGTTGTCGGGCGTGACGAACGTCCCGCGGATCAAGGAGCTCCAGCAGGTCGCCATCGAGGCCCAGGAGAACATCGACGACATCCGGCAGGAGAGCGAGGACAACCTCGACACACTCATCAGCGATGACGAGGACGAGCTTGAGTCGCTGTTCTAAGCTCACCGCGGTCCTCGTCGTCTGTGCCCTCCTGATCGCCGCGGTCGCGCCGGCGGCAGCCGTCTCGGTCCAACAGACCGACGTGCCAGAGGAGGGCGAGGTCGACTCGCAGGTGACCGCGACCGTGACGCTGACGCAGCTGTACGACACCTACGAGACGTGGCAGATCGCCGGCCAGACCGCGCTGCAGGACGTGACGTGGACCGTGACGTTCCTGAACCAGGCGGGCAACCAGGTGCGCCAGGAATCGTACGACGGGCAGAACTTCTCCGGGGCGACCGTCGACATCGACGAGGGCACCTCGGAAGTGCGCGTCCGCGTGACGGGGACGGTGCCGGCCGTCGAGGCGTACAGCTACGACCCGCAGCAGTCGTTCCAGTTGTACGCGCTGGATCAGACCCGCGAGGGCGGCAGCTCGAACGAACTGGCGAACGTCTCGGCGACCCACTACACCGCCGACAGCCGGGAGGCCCGTGAGGCGATGGAGTCCGCACGCGAGGCCATCGACGCCGCGGGCAACCCCGACACCGCCGAGGAGTCGTTCGCCAGCGCCGTCGACGCCTACGAGGCCGGCAACTTCGACAACGCCGCCTCGCTGGCCGAGCGCGCCGAGACCGAGGCCAACCAGGCCGAAAGCAGCCAACAGCGCAATCAGCTGATCCTCTACGGCGTCGCCGGGCTGGTCGTGCTCGCGCTCGTCGCCGGCGGCGTCGTGCTGTTCCTGCGGAGCCGCGGCGACGGCTACGACAAGCTCGGCTGACCCGGGCGGACTTCCCCTCCCCGTGTCCCGTCCCGTCGACGCGCTCGTTCCGTTCGCCCCCGACCGCCCGAAGACGCGGCTGTCGGAGACGCTCTCGCCCGCCGAGCGACGCGAGTTCGCCGAGGCGATGCTCTCGGACGTGCTCGCGGCGTTGCGGGCGGCGGAGTTCCGGCCGCGACTGCTCGCCACCGAGGCGACCGGCCGCGACGTGCCCGAGACGGTCGACGACCGGCCGCTGACCGAGGCGGTGAACGCCGCGTTCGACGCGCACGACCCAGGTCCGGAGTCGCCGCTGGCGGTGGTGATGGCGGACCTGGCGCTCGCGACGCCCCGGGCACTCGCACGCCTGCACGGTCGCGACGGCATCGGCGGCGACGGTGCCGACACCAGCGAGGGCGTCGCCGACGTGACGATCGCCCCGGGTCGCGGCGGCGGCACGAACGCGCTGCTCGTCCGACATCCGGCGTTCCGTGTCGACTACCACGGCGCGTCGTCGCTCGATCACCTCCGGGCGGCTCGCGACGTCGGCGCGACCGTTCGCGAGGTCGACTCCCGGCGGCTCGCGACCGATATCGACGAGCGCGAGGACCTGGCGGAGGTACTGCTCTCGGGCGACGGTGCCGCCCGCGACTGGCTGGTCGCGGCGGGATTTCGCCTGGATACGGGTGACGGACGCGTGTCGGTCGTGCGGGAGGGGGACGGGTAGTGGAAGCCGACGGCGGATCCGTCCGTTCGCCCCCGACACCGTTAGGCAGTCCGTGCGGACATCCCGGCGTTCAACCGGTAAAAGAGGCGTCCCACGTCCAACAGGATCGCCGCGCCGACAACGACTGTGAGAGACGACGGCGGGTCCGTCACGCTCGCGAGCGCCCCGACCGCGAGGACGGCGATCCCGACGCGGAGGACCGTGTTCCCGGCCATCTCCCCGACGACGTCGTCGGGAAGCGGCGAGGTCGACTCGTCGTAACCGGCCAGCAACCACGTCCATCCCGCGAACCTGATGAGCGCTCCCAGGAGCGTGACGACCGCACCGCTCGCGAGCCACTCGACGGCGAGTGAACCGGCGGAGGGCATACCTGAGAACTCACACCGGCAGGGAGTAATTATTTTCGGGAATCACCCCTCTCGCGAGCGACCCGTGCGAACTCGCACGGTTCCGTCCGCCCGCGCGGAACCGAGCGCACTCGGAGATTACGGGGCCTCGATAGATGGAGTCGACAACGGGGAGATCGGTCCCCTACTCGCCGTCGCGTTCGAGACTCGCAACCATCGCCTTCGCGGCGCTCAGTTCGTCCTCGTTGACGCCGTGGCCCATCCCCTCGTAGATGCGTTCGTCCACGTCCGCGCCCAGTTCCTCCAGCACTTCGGTCGTCTCCTCGACTCGCTCCAGCGGGATGTGCGGGTCCACGTCCGAGCAGCCGAGGAAGGCGGGCGTGCCGTCGAGGTCGCCGTCGTACTCGCGGGGAGTTCCCTCGGGGCCGATGAGGCCGCCGGAGAAGCCCACGAGACCCCCGAAGCGGGCGGCGTTGCGCGCGACCCACTCCGAGGAGAGACACGCCCCCTGCGAGAAGCCGAGCAGGAGCACGTTCTCGCGGCCGACGGCGTCGGCGGCCTCGCCCGCGACGCTCCCGACGAACGCGAGTGCGGAGTCGAGGTGCGGCTGGTTCTTCGGCATCGGCTCCATGAACGAGTGGGGGTACCAGGTGTTGCGGGCGGCCGAGGGCGCGAGGTACGCCACGTCGTCGGCCTCGAACTCCCCGGCCATCCCGAGGATGCTGTGTGCGGTCGCGCCGCGGCCGTGGACCATCACGACCGCCGCGGTCGCGTCGTCGAGATCAGCGCCGGCGTGGCGGACGGGCTGGCCGGCGTGGGGGCCCTCGAGCGTCGAGGTGTCGATGTCGGTCACGGTCGGTCGGTCGTGCGGCGACGGGGTATCGGTTGTGGTGGCGGAAGTCGCGCTCGCGGGTCGAGCCGTGGCCGTCGGGGACGGCGTGGCGTTCGGCCAGCGCGGAACTCCGGTCCGCGTCTACCGATCCCCGAGTCCCTCCCCGCGACCGACTCGTTTTTGCCCCTCGGTCGGCGACCTCCGGCCGTGTTCCCGGGCGCGGACGAGTACGACATCGACGTGACGGTCGCGGATGCGGACGTGGAGCGCCTGCTGTCAGTCGGCCCCGAGGACGTCTCCGCCGCGTCCGAGTTGACGTTCGCCCGGAACGTGTTCGTCCCGTTGACGACCGCCTGCCGGTACACCTGCACGTACTGCACCTACTACGACGTGCCCGGCGAGGCGAGCCTCCTGTCGCCCGAGGAGGTACGCGATCGATGTCGCGTCGGCGCGGACGCCGGCTGTACCGAGGCGCTGTTCACGTTCGGCGACAAGCCGGACTCGCGCTACACCGCGATCCACGACCAACTCGCCGAGTGGGGATTCGACTCGATCGTCGACTACAACGAGCGCGCCTGCGAGATCGCCCTGGAGGAGGGCCTGCTCCCGCACTCGAACCCCGGCGACCTCACCGAACCGGAGTTTCGCCGCCTCCGCGACGTGAACGCCTCGATGGGCGTGATGCTGGAGACGACCGCGGACGTGGACGCCCACGCCGGGAGCAGGCGGAAGACGCCCGGCCAGCGGCTCGACACGATTCGCGCCGCGGGGGAAGCCCGGGTGCCGTTCACGACCGGGATCCTCGTCGGCATCGGCGAGGGGTGGTCGGACAGGGCCGAGTCGCTGCTCGCGATCCGCGACCTGCACGAGCGCTATGGCCACGTGCAGGAGGTGATCGTCCAGCCGGTGACGCCCAACGAGCGCTCGGACTTCCCGGGGCCCTCGGCGGCGACGATGCGGCGGGTGACGGCGATGGCGCGGGCCGCGTTGCCGCCGGAGGTGTCGGTGCAGTCGCCGCCGAACCTCGCGCCGGTGAGCGACCTGCTCGACTGTGGCGTCGACGACCTCGGCGGCGTCTCTCCGGTGACGGACGACTACATCAACCCGGAGTACGCGTGGCCCGCCCTCGACGAACTCAGCGAGATCGCCGACTCCGGCGGCGTTCCGCTGCACGAACGGCTCCCGACCCACGACCGCTTCCTGCCGGAGGAGCACCGGCGCGCCGGATTCGACGGCGACCCCGCTCCGGGAAGCTGGCTCCACGGGCAGATCCCCGCGGCGCTCGCCGACGAGAGCGTTCACGGGGAGCGCTTCCGCGGCGTCGCCCGTCGCGACGCGCCGCTGTCGGTGTGACTCGCGTCGGACGCGACGCCAGCAGTTTCTTGCCGCCAACCGTCCAACGCGGAGTCGACACAATGGATCCTGTCGCGTTGCAGACGACGATCGGCGGACTGACGGAGACCCTCTCGGGGTACCTGACGAACGTGCTCGGCTTCGTGGTCGGCTTCGTCCTCACCTACCTGATCGGGAAGCTCGTGCTCGTGCCGCTCGTCCGACGGGTGCTCAAGCGCCGGGGCTTCGACCGCACGGTGTTGAGCCTCGGGGACAGCGTGCTGGGCGCGCTCGTGGTCGTGCTCGCGATATCGATCGGGTTCATGGCGGCCGGCTTCCCGCGGTTCCTGACCGCGGCGGCGACGCTGGGCGGCGCGTTCGCGCTGGCGATCGGCTTCGCCGCGCAGGACCTCATCGGTAACTTCGTCGCCGGCGTGTTCATCATCAAGGACAAGCCGTTCGAGGTGGGCGACTGGATCGAGTGGGACGGCAACGCGGGGCGCGTCGAGGACATCGACCTGCGCGTCTCCCGCGTCCGAACCTTCGACAACGAGCGCATCACGGTCCCGAACGGGGATCTCGCGAACAACGCGATCACCAACCCCGTCGCCTACGACACGCTCCGCCAGAAGTTCGTCTTCGGCATCGGCTACGACGACGACATCGACCACGCGACCGACTGCGTCATCGAGGAGGCCGAGGCGATCGACGAGATCCTCGACGACCCTGCGCCCTCTGTGCGCGTCACCGAGTTGGGCGACTCGGCGGTCGGGCTCCAGAGCCGATTCTGGATCGACGACCCCGACCGCGGCGACTTTGTCCGCGTGCGCTCGGAGTACGTCCAGGCGGTGAAGGAGCGCTTCGACGAGGAGGGCATCGACATGCCGTACGTCTACCGCCAGCTCACCGGCGAGGTGGAGGTGCTGGAGTCGGTCGCCGACGAGGCGTAGCGACGGACCGACGGCTTTGCGGCCGCCGGCGCGGCCTCGGAGGGGTGCGTCGTCGCCGCCCATCGCGTCCCCGCCGGGTGGCACCGCTCGCAAGACACATATCCCGTGACGGGTACTGATAGGGTAGTGACTCTTCGCGACCGCGTCCGGACGGCCCTCGACAGCGCCTACGAGCGTCTGCTCCGGCGCGAGATCGGCGACGGCCCCGACCACGTCGCGATCATCCAGGACGGCAACCGTCGGTACGCGCGCCGAAACGGCGAGGACGCCCCGGACGGGCATCGCGCCGGGGCGGACACGACCGAGCGCGTGCTCGACTGGTGTGCGGATCTGGGCGTCGAGGAGCTGACGCTGTACGCCTTCTCGACGGAGAACTTCGACCGTCCCGACGAGGAACTGAAGCCGCTGTTCGACCTCCTCGAGGACAAACTCCGCGAGTTCGCCGACGCCGACCGCGTCCACGAGCAGGGCGTGTGTATCCGCGCGCTCGGCGAGGTCGACCGCCTCCCCGAGCGCGTCCGCGACGCGGTCGCGTACGCGGAGGACCGCACCGCCGAGTACGACGCGTTCACCCTCAACATCGCGCTTGCGTACGGCGGGCGCAACGAACTGCTCGGGGCGGTCCGGGAAGTCGCCAGCGACGTGGCCGACGGCGACCTCGCGGCCGACGAGGTGGGGGTCGCGGAGGTGGAGTCCAGGCTCTACCGCCGCCCCGTCCGCGACGTGGACCTCATCATCAGGACGGGGGGCGACGAGCGCACCTCGAACTTCCTCCCGTGGCACGCCAACGGCAACGAGGCGGCGGCGTACTTCTGTTCGCCCTACTGGCCGGAGTTCTCGAAGGTCGACTTCCTGCGGTCGATCCGAACCTACGAGGCCCGCGAGGAGTCGTGGCGTCGCGCCCGCGCGAGGCGGGCGGCGGCGCTGGTGCGCGCGCTGGCGGAGGTCGAGTTAGACGAGGCGCGGGCGGTCGCCGCGCGGTTGCGCGAGCGACTGCCCGGCGACGCCGACGCGGTCGACGAGGCGCTGGAGGTCGAGGCGGCGGGGGGCGGGGAGACCGCGGGCGAGACGGCCGACTGAGTCGCTCGCGGTGGGACCCGACGGCGACCGCTCACCGTCCGAACCGCCGCTGGCGGTTCTGGTAGTCCAACACCGCCCGGAGGTAGTCGCGCTTGCGGAAGTCGCGCCAGTTCACGTCCGTGAAGTACAGCTCCGAGTAGACGGACTGCCAGATGAGGAAATCCGAGAGGCGCTCCGCGCCGGTCTTGATCACGAGGTCCGGCTCCTCGGGGAATATCAGCCGCTCCTCGATGTCCGCCTCCGCGATGTCGTCGGGATCGAGGTCGCCGGCGTCGACCGCCGCGGCGACCTCGCGGACCGCCCGGGCGAACTCCCGCTTGCCGCCGAGGCCGATGTTCACCCGGACGGGCGCGTCGGCCGGTTCGGTGTCGTCGGGCGTGCGCACAGCGATCCGTCGGGGAGCGTCGACGTCCGCGAGTTCGCGCGCGAGCGTGTCGACGACCGCCTCGTCGAGCACGGAGACGGAGACCGTGACGCGGTCGGCCCCGAACTCGAACGCCCACCCGAGAAACGACTCCAGCGTGCCGTATGCGCCCTGCTCGAGCAGGTCGCGCTCGGCGATGACGAGCGCGACGTGTTCTGGCGCGTCGCCCTCGTTCAGCCGGTGGCGAACGCCGAGGTACGCGTCGTACAGTCCCACGTGTCGAGGCGGTGTGCGGTCGCGGGTCAAAGCGTTACCGTTCGCGGGCCGCGCCGGCGACGCCCGGCCGTCCCGGGACCGTTAAGTGCTCGTCGGCGATACCGTCGGCCGTGAGACACCGACTGCGGCGCGCGGGGGGATTCGCCGTCGTCGCCTCCGCGGTCCTGGCCGCGCCGGCGTTGGGCCCGGCGGCGGCCGCGCCGTTCGCCGCGGTCGCCGTCCTCGCGGCGTTCGTCGTCGAGGAGGGACGCCTGTTCGAACTGTTCGCCCGTCCCGGCGACTACGAGGACCGCCGGCTCAACGGGCTGGCGGGCTTCGCGCTGGCCGCGACCGCCCTCGGCGTGTTGACGGCGCTCCCGCAGTCACCGATGCCGACGACGGTGTACGCCGCGGCCGTCGTCTCGGTGGCGTACGGCGTCCTCGGTCGGGAGTTCGTCCGCGAGTCGACGGGCGACGAGTTCGCGATGACGACGGCGTTCGCGCTCGCGGCGTTCCTCGCGGCCGTCGTCGGGCAGGTCGCGGTCGCGGTCGCCGCCGAGTCGTTCGCGCTCGCGACGCTGCCCACGTTCGTCGTCCTCGCGGCGACGGCCGCCCTCGTGGCCGCGCTGCTTCGCTCGGTGCTGTTCCCCCGCGACGACCCCATCGTGATAGTGTCGGTGGGGTTCCTGTTGTGGGTGCTGTCGGCGCTCTCGGAGGCCGGCGGCGTCGCCACGTCGCCGTCGGTCGTCGCCGTCGGCCTCGCCGTCTCGGTCGGCCTCGGCGTCGTCTCGTACGTCCTCGAGACCGCCTCCGTCTCTGGGATGCTCACCGGTGTCCTCCTGGGATTCACAGCGGTCGTCCTCGGCGGCTACGGCTGGTTCGCCGTGCTCATCTCGTTTTTCGCCGTCGGCGGTCTCGCCGCCAAGTTCCGGTTCGAGGAGAAGGACGACCGCGGCGTCGCCGAGGGCAACGACGGCGCGCGCGCCGCGGGCAACGTCCTCGGCAACGCCGGCGTCGCCTTAGTCGCCGTGGCCGGCTTCGCGGTCGCCCGGGCGGTCGTCCCCGACTCGGCCGTCCCGACGCTGTTCGCGTTCGCGTTCGCCGGATCCGTCGCGACGGCGATGGCCGACACGCTCTCCTCGGAGTTCGGCGGGCTGTTCGACACGCCGCGGCTCGTCACGACCCTCCGACCGGTCGAGCCCGGTACCGACGGCGCGATCACCTGGCAGGGCGAACTCGCGGGCGTCGCCGGCGCGGGGCTCGTCGCCGCAATCGCGGCGCTCGTGATGCCGCTCGGGACGAGGGTCGGGGTCGCCGGCGTCGCCGGCGGGTCGGCCTCCGTCGCGGTCGCACCGGTCGCGGGCGCGGTCGTCGCCGCCGGCGTCGTCGGCATGACCGTCGACAGCCTCCTCGGGGCGACCGTCGAGGGCGACCGGCTCGGGAACCAGGCGGTGAACACGCTCGCGACGCTGTCGGGCGCGCTGTCGGGCGTCGCCCTCGCGGTCGCCGTCGGCGCGGCGTCGGTGCCCGCGGCGTCGACGCTCGCGGCCGCTTTCGACGCCGCGGCGCTGGCCGTCGGCGTCGCCGCGGCGCTCCCCGTGTCGTGACGATCCGCCCCGGTCGCCCGGCCGACGAGCCCGCCCTCCGCGCGCTTCAAGCGCACCTCCGCGAGCCGAGCCCGTCGCTGTTGACTCACGGGCTCGCGACCGGGCGCGTGCTCGTCGACCGCGTTCCGGCCGAGGGCGGCGACGCTCGAGACGCCGACGGGGTCCCCGTCGGCTACGTGCTCCCGGTGGACGGCGACGGAATTCACGTTGCGGAGCTGGTCGTCCACCCCGAACACCGACGGGAGGGTCGCGCGACGCGCCTGCTCTCGCGCGTGCTCGCGAGGACACAAGAGCGGGTCACGCTGCTGGTCGCCGCCGACAACGACGCCGCGCGGGCGCTGTACGACGACCTGGGGTTCCGACCGGTCGAGCGCCGCCCCCGCTTCTACGACGACGGGACGGACGCGATCCTGCTGGCGAACGATCCGTGAGTACGGTCGCGAACGAACACGGCTCGAACGGCTCGAACGACTCGGACGGTGCAGACGGCCCGGACGGCCGTCCAGTCACGCGCGGCTCGAGGCTCGCCGTGGCGACTCACTCGGGCCGCGCCGCGTAGTAGCGGTACGCCGGTCCGGCGAGCAGGAGGAGGCCGGCGAGGCCCGCCGTCGCGACCAGTCGTGGATCGAACGCCTCCGAGAGTCCGTCGGTCGCGATCCGACCGGCGGACGCGCCCGCGACCGTGCCGGCAACGGCCCACGGAAGCTCGCCGATGGCGCTCCCGAGCACGAACGGCACGGTCTTGACGCCCGCGAGGCCGGCCCCGACCGAGACGGCGTCCGACGGGATGGGGAGCAGTCGCGAGGCGGCGACCGAGCGCGTCCCGCCGGCGACGGAGACGGCGCGCTCGCCCGCGCCGACCAGTCGGTCAACGGCCGCCCCGGCCCGTCCGCCGCCGCCGACGATCCCCCCGCCGCCGTCGATCCGGCCCCGGCGCGCGAACAGGAACGGCGGGACGGAGGTGAGCACCATGAGCCCGAGCGACAGCGGGGCCGCCGCGAGACCGAACCCGTATCCCGCCAGGACGGCCACGAGCGTCACCGGCCACGCCAGTATCGGTCGCACGATCGCGAGTCCGATCAGCACCGCGAGTAGGCGAACGGGATCGGCGACGATCCACGACACGCGGTCGAGTACCGCCGCCGGCGACGTGAGGACGGCCGCGAGGAGGACGCCGGCGGCGATCGCGCCGCCCGCGAGCACGCGACGATTCACGGTCGTCATCGGTCGCTCGGGGGAATAAGGGGTACGATCCCAGCGCGATCGACCGTCGCCGCGGCCGTCGGACCGGGCCGTCCCGGAAACGGTAAAGCCCGCCGCCGGCAACGCACGACGACGTGCCACCGGAAGACGACCGGGCGAGGGATCGTGGCGAGGCCCGGAGCCGATCCGAGACGGTCGAGCTGGCGGTCGACCTGCTGGATCACCTGGCGGACGACGAGCTTCCGCTGCCGGAGCTGCTCGACCGGCTGGAGACGGTGACGACCAGCCCGGCCGTCACCCGGGAGGCGCTGGAGGAGGCCGAACGCCGGGGGGTCATCGAGCGCGAGGATGCCGTCGTCCGCGTTCACGGCTCCGGGACGGTCCGACTCGACTCGCGAGTGATCCGCCGGGAGGGCGACTTCTCGTGTCGCCGGTGCGGCGCTGGGATCACGACGGGCCACTTCCTCCGGCTCGACGCCGGCGAACTCGGGCCGTTCGGCTCCTCGTGCATCCGGAAGGTGACCGGTCGAGAGGAGTAGCGAGGGAGACGGTCGTACCGCGGTGCCGAGGCGTCGCGCCGTCTCAGCGACCGCGACGGAGCTCCTCGATGAGCTGTTCGATCAGCTCGGTGTGGCGCTCCAACTGCTCGGCCTGTCGCTCGACGGTCTCGCGAAGCAGCGCGACCTCCTCGGCGACGTCGTCGGTCGGCTCGGCCGGCTCGAAGCCGGTGTCGCCGAAGCTGTCCCCCTCGGTCGCCGCGTCGCCGCCGCGGTCGGTCGCGGCGTCGGGGTCCGGCCGAACCTCCGTCGCCGCCGCCGTGCCGCCTGCGTCACCCACGGCGTCGCCGCCCGCGTCGCCGCCGGCGGAGGCGGTGGCCGCGGGAGAGTCGTCGGCCCGTTCCCCGTCTCGGGCCGACGGATCCTCGACACGGTCGCCGGCGGCGTCGACCTCCGCGGGCTCGGCCGAGAGGGGGTCGGGACCGCTCCCGAAGTCGGTGCGGTCGACCGACTCGTCTGCCTCGTCGTCGCCCTCGGCGGCGGCCGCGAGCGCGCGGAACTCCTCCAGGCTGTCCACGTCATAGTGGGTCACCAGCGCGTCGGTCAGCGTCTCGCGAACGTCGCGAGCGCGATCGCTGGGGGCCTTGAACCGCTCTTGGCGGCCGTTCGCCGTCAGGACGACCGAGGTGGCGACGCTCCCCTCCTCGAAGTCGAGGTCGGTCACGTCGTCGTAGTGGAACTCCTCGTAGTCGGCGTCCCAGACGGCCGCGCCGACGTGCTTCACGAGGCGCGCGGAGGTGACGACGAGGGTGAGCTCCGAGAAGCGGAAGGTCCGCTCGACTGTCTCGCCCGGCTCTGTGATCCCGGCCGCCGAGAGGACGCCCGCGAGCACGGGGTGGAGCACGTCGTCGAGTTTCCCCCGCGGGACCGAGAACGACCGGTCGCCGTCGAGGCCGTACTCGAGGCTGAACGTCGCCTTCCTGCGCGACTCGGAGACGGCGACGCGCTCGGCGTCGTGCGGGTACTCCTCGACGGATTCGTCCGAGAGCAGCCCCTCGGCGCGGTAGACGAGGGTGCGGGTCGGGGTGACGAACAGTTCGTCGTCACCGCCGAGGTGGACGCGGGCGACCGGGCTCTCGTCGCCCAACTCCCCCTGGACCAGTTCCGGCAGAGTCATACCTCCGTTTCGCCCGCCGCATGGCTTAAACCCGGCGGGTACGCCGGTCACGCCCGCGATACTCCGGCGGTCTCACGACATCAGTAATATCGGCGCTGTCGCCGTCACGTCGCTGTCACCGTCGCAGTCCCGTCGCTGTCGTCGTCGACCCCGGCGGGACCTGTCAGGATCGCCATCGGCGTTCGGTGGTCTTCGTCGTCGGCCTCGCCGTCGGTGTGTCCCGGCGTGTCGAACCCGTTCGGGATGGGAAGGTTCAAGAGTGCGACCACCCGACGTGGACGTGAGCCGGGGTGGCTTAGCTGGACATAGCGCCGCACTCATAGGGTTTCGAGATTCGGTGCGGAACGCCTTGGAAGCCTCCGCCCCAACGGGGCCCGCCGAGCCTCGTACCTGGGTCATGCGGAGATCGTGGGTTCGGAGCCCACCCCCGGCACTAGCTTTCGACTGATGAACTCGTTTCGGCTACCGACGGGTCTCCTCCTACGTCCACATCTAGAGGTATTCCGACGGATCGTCCGTCGCGAGCGGATACTGGTCGGAGATATCTCCGTCACCCGGAATCGGACGCGGCAGGTCTAGAATGCCGTCGTCGTCATCGTCGGTCCCGTCGAAGGCCGAGTAGTAATTGCCGAGTCCTCGTTCGTCGTCAAACACAGTCGGTTGCCCATTCTGGATGCGGATGTCGCCGTCGCGGAACGCGTTCACGACGATCCGGTCTGCGCCGTATCCGTCGATGAAGAACTCGATATCGGCCTCTTCGGCTCGAAAGACGTTGCCTTCTAGGCGTGCCAGACCGAAGTCCCCGCCGTCGACGATCCGGCCGAAAATCGTCGAGTTCAGGATGCTCGATTCGCCACCTCCCGAACTGGCTGTGACCGCGGTCCCGTCTCCGTCCGGGCGTATCTCCGAGCGCCGGATCGTGAACTCCCCTGCTGAGCCGTTCACGATTGTGATCCCATTGTCGAACCTCGTATTCGATATCTCTCCTCCTGAAAAGGACGACGTGGAGTCCCTGAGCCGCACCGGGGAAGTAAACCGACTGTCCTCTACGGCCACCTCCTGGACGTCGATCGGACGTCGGAACGTGCAATCTTCGGCTTCGAGTATCCCGATCTTGAGCACGAACTCGCTCAGATCTTCTCGGACCCCCGAAACCGAGTCCGACGAGATGGGAGCCGCGTCGAACACCGTCTCGTATGCGTCTATCTTCGTCCCGATCTGTGCACCCCCCTTCCACCCCCGGGTCGGTACGTTGTAAGTGGCATACGAGAGTGACCAGCTCGCGTCGGAGTACACGAACCCATTTTCGCGGAGCGGTTCGACGGTGACGTGCCAGTAGTCGACGGCGTTGCCGCTCATGGATATCTCCTGTTGCGGGCCATCGATCGCGACCGTCGTCTCTTCCCTACCGGCGCCGACCAGCGTCAACGACTTCTCGATGTCCAGGTCGTCCCCGCCGAAAGTCACCTCGTACGAACCACTCTCGATCCCGATCACGTCGCCGTCTTGTGCGACCCGATACGCCTCTTGGAGCGTCTCGTAGTCCCCGTCACCGGAGTCGTCGACCACGAAGCGTGGTTCAGGTGCCGTCGGTTCGGGTGTAGCGGTCGGTGTCGGATCGGGCGTGGGGGTGTCGTCTCGTCGCTCTGTCTCGGCCGGTGTCGGTTCTCGTCGCTCGTCCGCGAGTTGACTGCGAAGGCCGGCACAGCCGGTGAGAAGACCGATGCCGGCCGCACCGCCGTACTCCAGTACTCTTCGTCGTCTCACGTGTCACTACCGTCATATGTATCCAAATAAGTATTATCGTCAGATTATAAATTCAGATAATCAGTACTTGGGGTCCGGCCGTTCGGACGCGTCACTAGGTGGCTCCGCGGCCCGGGACGGCCGATGTGTGTACCCCCAGCCGTGTCACTCCGCGTCGGCCGCTTCTTCCTCCTCGTCCTCGTCGGAGAGGTGCTCCCACACCTCCGCACAGCCGCACCCGTCCTCGAGATCGTCGAGATGAGAAGTGTCGACGTCCTCGTCGCCGTATCGATCGTCAGTCTTCTGTTCTGCCATCGAAGAAGTACACGTACCCTATCCACATAAACCAGCCACGCCCGACCAAGCCTCACCGGCGCTCCCCAGTACCGTACGATATTGCCGGTATCGAACACGATGGTGAGCGATCGATCTGTCCGCAGTCACCCGATCGGGCGGGATAGAGGTGTCACCGGAAGCGTCGGCGGTTGCGACCGGCGACGAGGGTATGTCCGCCGGTCACCTCCGTCCGGCCATGAGCGTCGCGATCCGCGTGCTCGACGACGGCGCGTGGGTGTCGGTGAACGACGAGCGCCGCGTCAGCGTCAGCGAACTGTGGCGCGTCGCCGGCGGCGACGAGGCGGTCTGTGCGTGCGACTGTGCGGACTTCGTCGTTGAGGGCTTCACCGGGGTCGGGGCCGACGGCCGCACCGTCACGGCGGACGTGTACGGCCAATGTATCCGGTGCGGGCAGTCCGCGAACGTCTCCGGGCTCGCGGTCGGACGCATCGTCGGCGGGGCGTTCCGGTCGATAGCGGGGGAAGCGGTGCGGTTCCCGCGGGGCGGGCTCGGCGCGCCGCGGTCGTCGCAAGCGTTGCCGGTTCCCGGTAGCGCCGGGGAGGATTGACGGGGAGGCGTGCTTTAGGGACGTGGGGCGAATGTGTTCGTCCACGAATGCCGACGGACGTCGAAAACTGGAAATCGGAGGTGTACGGCAACGAGATCAGGGAGCACCTGATGGAGTTCGCCGAGGAGGGGTGGGAGTCGATCCCGGAGGACGAACACGACGCCTGGTTCGAGCGCTTCAAGTGGTGGGGGCTGTACCACCAGCGGAACGGCCAGGAGAGCTACTTCATGATGCGGATCGGGACGCCCAACGGCGTGCTGACGCCGGGCCAGACCGAGGTCGTCGCCGACATCGCCGACGAGTACGCCCGCGGCCCCGGGGAGAACCCCGAGTTCGGCGACGCGTACGTCGACTGGACGACCCGCCAGTCGATCCAACTCCACTGGATCCGCCTGGAGGACGTGCCCGAGATATTCGAGAAGCTGGAGGCGAACGGCCTCTCCACCCAGCAGGCGTGCGGTGACTCCTGGCGTAACATCGTCGGCTGCCCCGTCGCCGGCAAGGACTCCAACGAGTTCGTCGACGCGCTGCCGGTCGCGATGGACCTCAACGAGACGTTCAAGGGCAACGACGACCACGCCAACCTCCCGCGAAAGTGGAAAGTGAGCGTCACCGGCTGCGAGGAGGGCTGCGGCCAGGGCGACATCAACGACCTCGCGTTCGAGCCGGCCGAGAAGGACGGCGTGAAGGGCTTCAACGTCCGCGTCGGCGGCGGTCTCTCGCGCAACGAGCCACGCCTCGCCCGCAGCATCGACGTGTTCGTCCCGCCGGAGGACGCCGACGCGGTCGCGGGCGGCATCTCGGCGCTGTTCAACGACCACGGCGACCGCGAGGACCGCTACAACGCCCGGATGAAGTTCCTCACCGACGAGTGGGGCACCGAGAAGATCCGCCGGGTCCTCCAGGAGGACTACGTCGACTTCGAGCTCCAGACCGCCGGCGAGGACCTCCGCGACGAGTACACGTACAACTCCGGGCGTAACGACGACGGCCACCACGACCACGTCGGCGTCCACGAGCAGAACGACGGCAACTACTACGTCGGGCTGAACGTCCTCGTCGGCCGGATGGGCGCGGACGACACCCGTGAGCTCGCACGCATCGCCGACGAGTACGGCTCCGGCGAGGTGCGCGTCACCCAGCGCCAGAACGTCATCGTCACCGACGTGCCCGAGGAGGACCTCGACGACCTGCTCGCCGAGGACCTGCTCGACACCTACGAGCCGGACCCGCACACGTTCATGCGCGGCTCCATCGCCTGCACGGGCACGGAGTTCTGCTCGCTGTCGATCGTCGAGACGAAGAACCGGCAGGTGCGGTACGCCCGCTGGCTCAAGGAGAACGTCGAGGTGCCGGCGGGCGTCGAGGACTTCCACATCCACCTGTCTGGCTGCACCGCCTCCTGCGCGCAGCCGCAGATCGCCGACATCAGTCTCCGCGGGATGAAGACCCGCAAGGACGGCGAACCGGTCGAGGCGCTGGACATCGGCCTCGGCGGCGGCCTCGGCGCAGAGCCGCGCTTCGCCGAGTGGGTCGAACAGCGCGTGCCCGCCGACGAGGTTCCCGGCGCGATCGAGAACCTCCTCGCGAACTTCGAGGAGCGTCGCCAGGGCGACGAGTCGTTCCGCGACTTCGTCGAGCGCACCGACGAGGAGGCGCTCGCCGAACTCGTCGAGCCCGAGGAGACGGACTACGAGGACCCGTACATGCACAACACGAAGATGACGTGGTACCCCTACGCCGACGAGGACGACATGGACGACTCGCCCGCACCGGCGCGCGCGGACGGCAGTCCTATCCCCTCGGACGACTGACCGGGCGGTATGCCCGACCGGCTCATCCGCGTCAACGCCTACACCACCTTCGACCTGCTCGACGGCCACGCCCGCGGCCACGACTTCGACGAGGAGGCGGTCGCAGTGTTGAACGTCACGGCACCGCGCGAGGACCCCGACCACGTCACCCTCGAACTCGAACTCGACAACACGGGGCTGGAGGAACTCCCCGCCCACGCGGAGGGCGTCACCCTCTCGGCGGCCGAGGCGCGCGAACTCGCGGGCGAACTGGAGACGTACGCCGCCCGCGTCGAGGCGGCGACCGACGACGCCTGACGGGATCGACGGCGACCGACGGCGACCGACGACGCCTGACGGGATCGACGGCGACCGACGGCGACCGACGACGCCCGCCGGACCTCGCTCGCGCGGTTCTCAGCGCCGAGAGTCGGGGACGAATCCTTTTGCGTCGCCGACGGCGACGACGGCCCATGTGGGTCCGGGAACGGGACGCGGTCGACCACCTCGCCATCGCCGTCGTGACGCTGTTGGCGTGGATCCACTTCCCGTACCGCTTCGCCGTCTACACCGAACTCCGCTACTGGGCGTGGTGGCTCCAGCGGTGGATCGACAGCTCCCCCGAGCAGGCTGTCGGAGTCGTCGTCGTCGCGGTCGCGATCTGCGGCGGGGCCTTTCTCGCGGGACTCGTGCGCTCGGCGTCGTCGTGAGGCCCGGTCGAACCGTGAACCGCGCCGGGATCGCCGCTTTCTGCGGGCTTGATGTGTCGCCGGCGACGAGCGCCCGCCATGACCGACCGATCCGGCCTCCGGGCGACGCTCCGAGCGAACCCCGCCGGCCATTGGCTGTCGCTCCCGTCGCCGCAGGTCGCCGAGGCGCTCGCGCTCACCGACGCTGACTTCGTCGTGATCGACACCGAACACGCGCCGACGGGCATCGAGACCGTCGAGGAGACCGTCCGCGCGGTCGACGCCGCCGGCGACGGCGGTCGCGACCGCGGCGGCGATGCGTGCGACGACCGCGCTGGCGACGCGTGCGACGACCGCGCCGGCGACGCGTGCGACGACCGCGGCGGCGACGCGTGCGACGACCGCGGCGGCGACGGCGACGCCACGGAGACCGCCCCGGTCGTGCGCGTCGCCTGGAACGATCACGTCCGGATCAAGCGCGTCCTCGATACGGGCGCGGCCGGCGTGATGGCCCCGCAGGTGAACGCCCGCGAGGAGGCGGAGTCGTTCGTCGCGGCCGCGCGCTACCCGCCCGCGGGCCGACGGGGCGTCGCCGGTGCGCGCGCGTCGGGCTACGGCCGGGATCTGGCCGACTACTACGCGGACGCGAACGACCGCGTCGCGACGATCGCACAGATCGAGACCGCCGAGGCGGTCGCGAACGCCGGCGACATCGCCGGCGTCGACGGTCTCGACGCCCTGCTCGTCGGCCCCGCGGACCTCTCCTCGGACCTGGGCGTCTTCGGCGAGTACGGCTCCGAGCGGTTCGAGTCGGCCGTCGGCGACGTGCTCGACGCGAGCGAGATCCCGGTCGGCACGCTCGCCACGTCGCCGACGGAGGTCGACCGGTGGGCGAGCCTCGGCTTCGACTTCCAGATCGTCGGCACCGACGCGGGCTACCTGCTTGACGGCGCGGAGGCGTCGCTGGCGCGGTACGACCGACGCGGCGCGGAGTGAGCGGATAGAAAACCGGCGGGCGGAGAAGCGAGTCGGTGCGCGGGGTCGCCCGCTCAGACCGCGCGGCCGTCCTCGCTCGTGCCGATGAGGTACGTTCCGTAGGTCAACAGCGCCGCCGCGGGCAACAGCGCGAGCCGTGCCGGCGTACCGGCCGTCGGTGAGACCCCGGGGACGAGCAGCAGCGTCCCGACGAGCATCAGGGCCCCGCCCAGGAGCACCTTTCGTTCCATTGCCGGAGGCAAGTCGCCGACTCGTACTAAGGGTTGTCCTTCCGGTTCGTCGGTCCGTCGCCGGGCCGCGGCCCTCACTCGAGATCCGGCGTCCGCTCGCCCGCCGGCACCGCCACGTCGAGCCAGTTCTCCGTCGGCGGCAGCGGACACGCGAACGCGTCCGAGAACGCGCAAAACGGGGTGTACGCGAGGTTGAAGTCCAGCGTCACCGCGTCGACGTCGGCGAGGTCGCCCTTGGGGTGCAGGTCCATGTATCGGCCGCCGTCGTACGTCTGCTGTCCGGTCGTCTTGTCGCGAAACGGGAGGAACAGCGCCCGCGACCCCTCGGCGCGAAGCGCCGACAGCGTCTCCTCGACCGCGTCGCCGTCGGCCGTCGGGACGGTGAACGACAGCGTCGCGACCTCGTGGAAGCGCTCGGCCGTGCCGTTGCGGACGGTCAACTCCGTGGTCTCGAGGTCGTCGTGGACCGTCACGTCCGCCTCGACGCGATAGGCCGGGTTCGGGTCGAAGTAGTCGAGGCCGTCGAACCCGTCGCTGTGTGCGGGGTCGAGCGGTGACTGCGGGTCGCTCGCGAAGAACTCGTCCTTCTCGGCGCGCATCTCGCGGAGCTGTGAGACCCACTCGTCGTCGGGGTCGACGCCGGAGTCGGCGTCCGCGGCGTCGGCGTTGTCGTCGGTCATGTGCGTTGATTCGCGCGCGGCCGGTTCAATCCCGCGTTCCGGCGACCGCCGTCGCCTCCGTCTCCGTCTTCACTCCGTCGCTGCCGCCACCTCTGCCCCCGTCACCGGGGCTCTCGGATGACCGTGTGGCCTCCGACTCGGCCGTGTGGTTTCCGGATCGGAGCGTGGCTGTGCCGCTGCTGTGCCGTTGCCGGGTACTCTCGCGAGAACGCGGGTCGGCTCGACGGGCCGGGTCCGCCGGCCCGCGGTTCGCGTCGTCGTCCGAGTTCGACGACCGGACCGATTCGGCGTCGCTCGATTCCGCCGCGATCGCTGCGCGCTTACCGGCGGGCGAGCAGGGCGGCACCGACGAGCGCGACGAGGGCGGCGACGGCTCCGAAGCCGGGGAAGCTCGTCTCAGTCGACTCGGTGGTTTCGGTCGTCCCGTCGTCAGCGGCGGTCGTCTCGGGTGCCTCAGTCGTCTCGGGTGCCTCGGTGGTTTCGGAGGCGTCGGTGGTCTCGGTCGACGTGTCGCCGGTATCGACGGTCACGTACGCGGTGTCACCGACCGGCTGGCCGTTGTCGTTCGTGTACGGCGCGTCCTCGCTGGCGTTGAACGACTCGCTGCCGTTGTTCATACGGACCTCGGCGACGACGACCTGGCTGCGCTCGAAGGCGGGCGACACAGAGAGGGTGACGTTCTCGTGCGTGCCGGCGTCGAGCGCGTCGCTGGTGGCGACGATGGCGCTGGAGGCGTTGTAGACGACGATGAATCCGCCGTCGGGCAGCGTCGCGGAGTCGATCGTCACCTCGTCGGTCGCGGTCTGGTCGTCGATGCTTACGGATGCGGTTCCGTTCTCTTGTGCGACGGCGACGCCGCCCGTCAGGGCGACGGCACCGACCAGCACGGAGAGCAGTACGAGCGCGGGGAGTGCGTGTCGAGTGGTCATCGGTATCTGAGTGCTCTCGGCGTCTGCGATGCCGGAGGTGCCTCGGGTTTCACGACAGACACGAAAGAACCCGTCGCTCGCGAACGTGATAAGATGGCATACGGCGTGGGGATCGGTGGCTGATCGCGAGGGCGTGTGGCGGCGGACGCGCGGGGGCGACGGCCGCGTTCTCCCCGCCGCGATCCGCCCGGAGTTAAGCCTCGGCCGCTCGTGGACCCGACGATGAGTTCGGAGTCAGGGTCCGGCGACGGTCGCGTGCCGCAGCCATCGGAGGAGGGCGTGCGCGCGCGGCGTCCGCTGCCGGCCCGGATCCGCCGATGGGTACTGCTCACGGGGAACCGCCGGCTCGTCGCCGCGGGGCTCGTCGGCGTCGTTCCGCTCGTCGTGATCCCGCTGTCGCCGTACTCGGCGGTCGAGGTGACCGGCCTGTTCACGCGGTCGAACACGGCTCGGCTGTTCGACACGCTGCTGTCGGGGGTCATCCTGCTGGTGTCGATCGTCGTCTCGGTCGCGTCGCTGGTCGTCTCTCAGGAACTGTCGCCCGTCGGCCAGCAGCGCGACCGGATCGAGCGCGCGACCGAGTTCCGGCGGGAGACCGAGGAGCTACTCGACGCGTCGATGGCCCCGGCGCAGATCGGTGACTTCCTCCGGGCGGTCGCCGGTGCCGTGCTGTCGGCCGCACAGGACCTCCAGTCGGCCGTCGAGGACAACCCCGGCCACCCGGGGCTCGACGAGGCGACCGACGGGGACCCGACCGGCGAGGTCGCTCGACTCGTCGAGTTGGCCGACGCCGAGGCCGAGCGCGCCACCCGGGGACTCGACGGGAGCGAACCCGGGAGCATCGGCGTGCTGTTGGCGACGCTGGAGTACGACTACGCCGCCCAACTACACGCCCTGCGCGGCTTCCGCGCGCGCCGCGAGGAGGAACTCCCGGCGGCGGCCGAGGACGCCGTCGACGGGATGGTCGAGGCGCTCCAGCGGTTCGCCGCCGCCCGCGAGTTCGTCAAGTCGCTGTACTTCGAACGGGAGTTCGCCCGCCTCTCGCGGGACCTGCTGGTGGTGTCGATCCCCGTCATCGTCGGCATCTCATACGTCATCCTCGCGGTCGACGTGGCCGACATCACCGGCCGGACGCTGGGCGTCTCGAACCTGCTCGTGTTCATGACGGTCGGGTACGCCGCCGCGTTGGCACCGTTCATGACGCTCACGTCGTACGTGCTCCGGGCGGCCACCGTCGCGCTACGGACGCTCTCGGCGGGACCGTTCGTCCTCGACGCCGACGGCTCCGCGGGTCACGCAAACGAGGAGTGAGCCGGCGGGGCGACGGCCGTCCTACAGGAAGTCCTCGATGTAGTCGGCGACCTCGTTGGGGGTGTCGCCGACGGGGACGCCCGCGTCGTTGAGCGCGCCGATCTTCGACTCGGCGGTGCCGGTGCCCGACCCGGAGACGATAGCGCCCGCGTGGCCCATGCGCTTGCCCGGCGGGGCCGTGCGGCCGGCGATGAAGCCGGCGACGGGCGTGTCCATGTTCTCGGCGATGAACCGCGCGGCCTGCTCCTCGTCCTCGCCGCCGATCTCGCCGCACATGACGACGGCGTCGGTGTCGGGGTCGGCCTCGAACGCCTCCAGCGCGTCGACGAAGGAGGTGCCGATGATCGGGTCGCCGCCGATGCCGATGGCGGTCGTCTGGCCGATGCCGCGCTCGGTGAGGTTCGAGACGACCTGGTACGTGAGGGTCCCCGACCGGGAGACGAGCCCCACGTTGCCGGCCTCGAAGATGTTGCCGGGGAGGATGCCGAGCTTCGCCTCGCCGGGCGTGATGATGCCGGGGCAGTTGGGACCCAGCAGTTGCGTGTCGACCTCCGAGAGGCGCTTGTTCACCTTCGCCATGTCCTGGGTCGGGATCCCCTCGGTGATGGCGACCACGAGGTCCAGATCCGTGTCCAGCGCCTCGAAGACGGCGTCGCCGGCGAACGCCGGCGGGACGAACACGACCGAGGCGTCGGCGTCCTCGGCGTCGACGGCCTCGTCGACGGTGTCGTAGACGGGGACGCCGGCGACCTCCTCGCCGCCCTTGCCGGGCACAGCGCCCGCGACGACGTTCGTGCCGTACGCCAGCATCTGTTCGGTGTGGAACTTGCCTTCCCCGCCCGTGATGCCCTGCACCACGACGCGGGTGTCGTCGTCGACGAAAATGCTCATTGGGTCACCTCCTGTGCGTTCTTGACCGCACGCTGCACCGCGTCCTCCAGGGTCCCCTCGACCTGCACGAGGTCCTCGTTGAGGATCTCCATTCCCTCCTCGGCGTTCGTCCCCGCGAGGCGGACGACGACCGGCTTGGGTATCTCGTCGAACTGCTCCAGCGCCTCGTTGATCCCCTTGGCGACCTCGTCGCCGCGGGTGATCCCGCCGAAGATGTTGAACACGACCGAGTCGACGTTCTCGTCGGAGAACACCATGTCCAGCGCGTTCGCGACGCGCTCGGCCTTCGCGCCACCGCCGACGTCGAGGAAGTTGGCGGGCGAGCCGCCGTAGTGGTCCACGAGGTCGAGCGTCGTCATCACCAGGCCCGCGCCGTTACCGATGATGCCGACGTTGCCCGACAGGCGGACGTAGTCGAAGCCGTACTCGTTGGCCTTCGCCTCCAGCTCGTCGCCGGCGGCCTCGTCTTCCATCTCCGCCAGTTCGGGCTGGCGGAACAGCGCGTCCTCGTCGATGTTCATCACAGCGTCCGCGGCGACGACCTCGCGGTCGGCGGTGACCATGACGGGGTTGATCTCGATCTCGGAGGCGTCCTTCGACTCGTACAGGTCGTACAGCGTCCCCAGGATCGACGCCACGTCCATCGCCACGTCGCTCGGGATGCCGGCCTCGAAGACGACCTTCCGGGCCTGATACGGGTGCAGGCCGAACGCGGGGTCGATGTGCTCGCGGGCGATCTTCTCGGGCGTCTCCTCGGCGACGGACTCGATGTCGACGCCTCCCTCGGTGGAGACCATCGCGACGGGCTCGCCCTCGTTGCGGTCCATCGTGATGCCGACGTACAGCTCGTTCTCGAAGTCGACGCCGGCCTCGACGAGGACCGTGTCGACGGTGTAGCCCTTGAGGTCCATCCCCAGGATGGACTCGGCGGCCTCGCGCGCCTCCGCCTCGCTCGTGGCGATCTCGATGCCCCCAGCCTTCCCACGTCCGCCGACGTGGACCTGCGCCTTGATGGCCGCCGGGTAGCCGATCTCGTCGACCGCGTCCATGACCTCGTCGACGGTGGACGCGAGCCGCGAGTCCGGGGTCGGGATCCCGGCGTCGGCGAAGACCTGCTTCGCCTGATATTCGTGAAGTTTCATGCGTGTGGGTAGGGGCCACTCGGGAGGTTAAATCCCGCCGATTCCGGTCGCGTTCGCGGCCGTGCCCGGATCCGCGTTCGCGGCGGCGTCCGACCCGACTCGTCCGGGTTGGCGGCGGCCGTCTCACTCGGCGGCCGCCTGGCCGACCGCGGCGAGAGCCAGTCCGACGACCGTCGCGAGACCCGACCACTGCACCGCCGGACTGAGCGCGAACTCGTTGCATCCGTCGGTGTACCGCACCGTCGGCGGGACCCCCTCGATCCCGAGGATCGCGTACTCAGTCAGGCGACGCGCCCCCGGACAGAACGCGTCGGTGCCGCCCCACGCGACCCCGACCGTCACCGCCGAGACGACACACACGAACAGTCCGGCCGCGAAGGTCGTCGCGCCGACGTGCCGGAGTGACATACGAAGGCGTGTATCGCGGCGGACGATTTCACTCCACCGGTCGCCAGCGGCGACGGTCTCACCCGAGGGGATCCGTGCGTTTCCGCCGTCGCCCGGAGTTAAGTCCTCGCGGCCGGACATCGATCCCATGCGCGCGGTTCGATTCCACGAGCACGGCGACGAATCGGTCCTCCAGGTGGAGGAACTCGACCGGCCCGACCCGGCCCCCGACGAGGTGCTCGTCGAGGTAGCCGCCGCGGGCGTCAACCCCGTGGACACGTACTTCCGCGAGGGCTCTTACGAGCCGTACGGTCTGCCCGCGATCCCGGGCGTCGACGCCGCCGGCGAGGCCGTCGCTGTGGGCGAGGCCGTCGAGGGGGTCGCCGTCGGCGACCCGGTGGTCGCGACCGGGCTCTCCTCGACGATACCGGGCGGGTACGCCGAGTACGTCGCCGTCCCCGACGACCGATTCGCCGTGCTGCCGGCGGGGGCGGACCTCGTCGCCGCCGGCGGCGCGGGCGTCGCCGCCGTCACCGCCTGGCGAGCGCTGATCCAGCACGCGACCCTCCGGCCCGCCGAGACCGTGTTGATCCACGGCGGCTCCGGCGGCGTCGGCCACGCCGCCGTCCAGGTCGCGGCCGCGACGGGCGCACACACGATCGCGACGGCCGCCGAGGGCTACCACGACGCCGTCCGCGGGCTGGGCGCGGACGCCGTGTTCGACTACGGCCGCGACGATCTCGCCGCGGCGATCACCGACGCCGCCGGCGGCGACGGCGTCGACGTGATCCTCGATCACCGCCTCGACGAGTACCTCGGCTTCGACGCCGAGGTCGCCGCCCAGGGCTGTCGCGTCGTCGGCATCGGCGAGAACGACCCCGCGATCGGCTTCCCGAACTCCGCGGCCGCCCGCGGCACGGACCTGAACCTCCAGCTCATGTCGATGTTCAACACGCCGAGCCTGGCGGACGCGCTCGCGGACATCGGGTCGCTGTGGGGCGAGGACGTCTCGATCGAGGTGGCCGACAGCTACGGACTGGAGGAGGCTGCCGAGGCGCAACAGGACGTGATGACCGAGAGCTTCCTCGGGAAACTCGTCATCGAGCCGTAAGGCGAATCGTCGCCGGCGACCTACTCCGTCGCCGCGTAGAACCTGACCAGCCCGCACTCGGGACAGACGACCGTCTCGACGTACGTCCCTTTCAGATCGAGAGCCCCTAACAGCCCTCCCGAGGTGTTCACTCGGAGTCCGTCACCGCTGTACGTCGTCTTGTGGCTCGTCTCGCTCATCTCCACGTCGCAGTCCGGGCAGGTGCGGGTCACCCGACATCGAACGGCCGGTCGGCGGATAACGCTGGCGCGGTCGACGGCTCAGTTCTTCTTCGCGCGGACGGTCTTGCCGCGCCGGACCATGTCCTCGCAGTGGGGACACGCGCGGGGCTGCGTGACGCCTTCGGGCTCGAACACCTTCACGTATCGCTCGGTGACGAACGATTCGCAGTTCTGGCAGGTCGGCATACTCCCTCGGCGGAGCACGCGCGGTAAACGAATTACGGTTGCCGGCGGGGCGATGGCCCGACTGGTGTCCCCGAGTGTCGCCCGCCGGTCACGACGCGAGCAGAACCAGGGGTTGGTCGCCGTCGTCGGACTCCTCGACCTCGACGAGACCGTCGGCGGCGAGGTCGGAAAGGAGACCACGCAGCCACTCTCGCCCGTGCTCCCCATCAGGAGTGTAATCCACTCGGATCCGATGACCGAGCGTGTCCAGGTCCATCTCGTCGTGTTCTCCGAGGAGTCGAACGATCCGTCCGCGGAACTGGCGACGACTCCCCTCGAAGCTCGGTTGTGTCGGAACGTCGGGTGCCGTGAAGTCACCGGTCTGGTAGGCGTGACACCACTCGCGCCACGGGCACCCTTCCTCGTCACACCGCGGGTTCTTTCCGCAGGCGACGCCGCCCAGTTCCATGATCGCGTTGTTCCAGACCCGGGACTCCCCGTCCGGCATGAGCGCCGACGCCGCCCGTTCGAACGCCGAGTCGTCGTCGGGAACGCCGAACGCGCGGTACAGCACCCGCTTGACGTTCGTGTCGACCACGGCGTCGCCGTTGTCGAACGCGAACGACGCGACCGCGTTGGCGGTGTACGGTCCGACGCCCATCAGCTCCTGCAGTTCGTCGGGCTCCTCGGGGAACTCCCCCCCGTACTCCTCGACGACCTGCGTGGCCGCCTCGTGGAGGTACGTCGCGCGGTTGTTGTAGCCGAGGGAGTGGTCCGACCAGAACGCCACCACCTCGCCGCGGTCGGTGGCTGCCAGATCCGACACCTCCGGCCAGCGCTCGAGGAAGTCTGCGTACGCCTCCTCGACCCGAGACAGCTGGGTCTGCTGGCTCATCACCTCCGAGACGAGGATCCGATAGGCGTCGTCGGTTCGCCGCCACGGGAACTCGCGGTGGTCGGCCTCGTACCACTCGATCAGCGCCTCCCGCACCGCCTCGCGGTCGTCGTCGGGGAGGTGTTCGCTCATTGGAGATGGCTGTCCCCGGGCGCGGAAGGTGCTGACGGTTCCCCACGGCGACTGCGTCGCCGGCGCGGTTGCCGCCGGTCGCGTCGCGGATACGTCGCTGTCGCGGTCGCCGTCGCCGTCGTCGTCGCTGTCGCGGTCGCCGTCGCCGTCGTCGTCGCTGTCGCGGTCGCCGTCGTCGTCGCTGTCGCGGGACGGAGCGTAACGGGTATCCGGCGGCCGCCGCTTGCATCGGCCATGAGCCTCGACGACCTCGACGCCGCGATCACCGAAGAGTACGGCGACCTCGACGACGAGGTCGGCGTCGACCTCGATCGCGAGACGAAACACGAACTCGCCCTCCTGGCGGCGGCGCTGGGCACCGACCGCGACGAACTCGTGCGCCGCGGGATCCACGCGCTGTTCCGGCGGACCCTCGACACCGGCGACCTCGATTTCCACCTCAGGCAGGCGTTCGACGTGACGTACGACGAGTACCTGTCGGGGATGACGTACGACGAGATGACCGGCGGCGCTGGCGGCGCGGGCGGGGGCGGCGGCTACCCCGAGCGAAACGACGAGCGTCGCTACCAGCAGTAACCGTTCGGATCGCGTCGCCGACGCGGTTCAGTTCACGTCGCCGACGGCCTCGATCAACAGTTCGGCACCCATCGCGATCTCCCGTTCAGTCACGTCCAGCGGCGGGAGAACGCGGATCACCGTCGACCCGCACGCGAGCGTGAGCAGGCCGCGCTTCAGCGCGGCTTCCTGCACCCCGTCTCGCAGGTCCCCCGACTCGAACTCGACGGCGAGCATCAGCCCCTCCCCGCGCACGTCCGTCACGCCCGAGAGGTCGGCGTCGCGGACGGTCTCTTTGAACTGCTCGCCGCGGACGACCGCGTTCTCTAACAGGTCGTACTCATCGATAGCGCGCAGAGTGAACACGCCCTGCGCGGAGGCGACGACGTCGCCCGCGCCCCACGTCGAGGAGAGACGCGCGCGCTCCTCGGGGAAGGTGTCCTCGTTCGCGATGGTCGCGCCCACGCGCATCCCCTTCGCGCCGGTGATCACGTCCGGCTCGACGGGGTAGTGATCCGAGCCCCACCACTCGCCCGTGCGGCCCATCCCCGACTGGATCTCGTCGGCGACGAGTGGCACGTCGTGGGCCGTCGCGAGGTCGGCGACCTCCTCCATGAACGCCTCCGACGGGAAGCGGTAGCCGCCCTCGCCCTGGATCGGCTCCATGATGATGTACGAGAGCTCGTCGGGGTCGACGTGGCCGGTCTTCGGGTGGAGTTTCTCCCGGAGGACCGAGGTGTCGCCGTCGTCGACGAAGAAGCCGCACGAGCACGTCTCCGGCGAGCAGCCGCGGTCGTCACAGAACGGCACGTCGTGGACGCCAGACATCTCGGGGAACTCCCGACGGTAGACCGACTTCGAGCGATTCAGCGAGAGCGCCCCGAGCGTCCGGCCGTGGAACGCCCCCTCGAAGGTGACGCCGTACGTCCCGCCGCCGGAGGCGTCATAGCAGACCTTGATCGCGTTCTCGACGGCCTCGGCACCCGAGTTCGACAGGAACACGGTGTCCAGTCCGTAGTGCCCGGTCCGCTCGACGAGTTCGTGCATCAGGTCGGCGGGGCCGGGGATCGTCGACTCGCCCGGGTCGGAGCCGTCGGAGACGTAGAAGTCCTGGCCGGCGATCTTCGTCGGGTCGACGAGGTCGAACTCGGCCATCGGCTCGGTGATCTTGGGGTTGTTGTACCCCAGCGGCGCGGCGGCGACGTGGGACGTGAAATCCAGCAGGACGTTGCCGTCGACGTCGGTGCAGAACGGGCCCGCCGATTCGGCCGTGATGTCCCAGACGAAGTCGTACACGTACGTGCTCGTCGCGGCCACCTCGCGGTGGTACGCCGCCCACTCTCGGGCGCGTTCGCCGGGCATCGACCCGACCCGAACCTCGGCGGTGTCTCGGTCCATACCGAGAGTTGGAACACGTGGAAATAAAACCGCCGCAGACTGAGAACGGTTCGAACATTCGGTCCGATGTTGTGTCTGGTACAACTCTTTCGACGGACGACCAGTCCGTGTCGGGTTTTCGGCGTCGCGAACGCGGTCCGATCACGCCCGGCCGCGGCGACCGCGTTCGCGACGCACGAGATCACAGCATCGCCGCCGCGACCGCGACCGCGCCCGAGACGCCCAGCAACGCGATGCTCCAGGCGACCACCCGCCGCCTGAACGCCCGCGGACCGGCGAGCGCGAGTCCCGTCTTGACCGCGACGCTGGAGCCGGTCGCCAGCATCACCGCCAGGGCCGCCTCGGCGGCGGTGACTGTGCCGCCGCGGTACAAAAGCACCGCCGAGGTCGTCGCGCCCGCCGAGGAGACCAGCCCCGAAACGACCGCCGAGGCGTACAGCCCGGCCGTGCCGAACTGGCCCTCCGCGAGCGTGCTCCCCGCGAGGATGAGGAGGAACACAGCGCCGAACGCCAGCGCGTTTCGCAGCGAGAACGGCGACTCGATCTCGACGGGGACCGGCTCGCGCCAGTCGGCGGTGACGGCGGCCACGGCGATCGCGCCGATCGCGAGCGCCGTCAACGGGGCGACGACAGCGCCCAGCACCGGCGCGCCCCCGCCGACGGTGAACGCGACGGCGATTCCGAGGTTCCGCAGGGCCATCGCCGCGTTCGCCAGCAGAACGCCCGCGACCGCATAGGAGACGGCCTCCGCGCGGTCGCTCGCGTGGTCGAGCATCGTACCGACGACGGCCGTCGAGGAGGCGAGCCCGCCGAAGAAGCCGGTGACGGCGACTCCCCGGCCGCCGTAGGTGCGGACCAGCGCGTAGTTCGCGATGCCGATGCCGGCGACGGTGACGACCATCAGCCACGCGACCCGCGGTTCCAGGGGAACCCCGAGGACGGTCCGTTCGCCCGCCGGGAGCAGCGGGTAGACGACGAACGCCAGCACTGCGAACTCCGTCATCGAACGCAGTTCCGTCCGCGAGAGGTCGCCGGCAAACGTGTGTAGCTCCCGCTTCAACACCAACAGCGCCGACGACAGCACCGCGACGGTCACGCCCTCCAGCACGTAGCCCGCGGCCACGAGCGCGCCGACGCCGTAGGCCGCCAACAGCGACATCGACGTGGTGAGCGACAGGGAGTTCCCGTCGCCCGTTTGGAGTCCACGAACCGCGAGCAGCGTCCCCTGAACGATCACCAGCAGGCCACCGACCGCTAGCAGCCACGCTCCCACGGTCGCGTCCGTCGCCAGCAGCGTGAACACCGCGCCCACGAGGCTGGTGAGCGAGAACGTCCGGATCCCGGCGGACTTCTCCGACCACTCGCGCTCCAGCCCCAGAAACAGCCCCAGCGCCGCCGCCAGCGCCAGCCGTACCACCGGAATCGCCGTCGGATCCGTCACAAACTGGGTCGCGCCGCCCGTGCTCATCGGGGTCTATATCACTACATACCGATATATAGTTCTTCGGTCGAGCGACGACGCCACCGCGGCACGCCGTCGTCGATCCGCGGTACTGCTCGTCCCGGCGACGATCCGCGACACGCTTTAGTCGGTTCGCGAGGCGCACACGGTATGGTCCTCTCGGAGGTCGACTGGTCGCGGACGGCGTGGTGGGGAATCGCCGCCGCGCTGACGGCCGCGCTGGTCTACGTCGTCCACTCGTTCGTCGGCACGTTCGTCTTCGGGGTGTTCATCTACTACGCCGCCCGGCCCGTGTACGTGCGGATCCGACGGCGGGTCCCCCAGGAGAGCGTCGCGGCCGCCATCGCCATCTTCGCGCTGGCGCTGCCGGTGTTGCTGGTGGGGGGGTACGCGCTGCTCATCGTCGTCAACCAGGTGCAGGATCTGGTGGGCAACGGCTACCTCGACCAGATCCCCCTCGGTCAGATCCCGCTCGATCAGGACACGCTCGATCTGATCGCCGACCCCGCGACGCTCGCGGCGACCGACTGGACGCAGTACGTCACGGTCGACACCGTCACGGGGATCACCGACTCGCTGTCGGGGGCGGTCGACACGATCGCGTTCCTCGGCACCGGCGCGGTCCACCTGTTCGTCATGCTCGCGCTCGCGTTCTATCTCCTCCGGGACGGCGGCCGCCTCGCCAGCTATCTCGTCCGCTTCACCGACCAGCAGGGCGTGCTCGAGACGTACGGCAGGGCGATCGACCGCGATTTCACCTCCATCTTCTTCGGGAACATCCTCAACGCGATCCTCACCGGGACCATCGGCGTCATCGTCTACTCGCTGCTCAACGTGGTTGCGCCTCCCGGTGGCTCGATCCCCGCGGCCGCGCTCGTCGGCCTGCTCGCGGGCGCAGCGAGCCTGATCCCGATCGTCGGCATGAAGTTGGTGTACGTCCCGGTCGCGGCGTTCCTCGCGGTCCGTGCGGTCGTGACCGACGCGACCGGGACGCTGTGGTTCGTCGGCGTTTTCGTGCTCGCGTCGTTCGTCGTCGTCGACACCATCCCCGACCTCGTCCTCCGGCCGTACGTCTCCGGGCGCTCGCTGCACGTCGGGGCGGTGATGCTCGCGTACACGCTCGGGCCGCTGCTGTTCGGCTGGTACGGGATCTTCCTGATGCCGATCCTGCTCGTGCTCGTGGTTCACTTCGCCCGGATCGTCCTCCCGGAGCTGCTGGCCGGCGAGCCGCTTCGGCCGTACGCGGTCGATCCGTCACATTTCACCGACGAGGGGCCGTTCGTCTACGGGCCGCCGGAGCCGGGACCGGACCCTCCCGCGGAGGGCGACACCGAGGCGGAGTGACCCGCGAGCGACGCGGCGGGGACCGCGCGCATCGGCGCGCCGCCGGTCGGCTCACCACGCACCGCCTCACTCGATGTCGACGTACTCCGACTCCCAGTCGCGTCGCGCCTCGATCTCGCGTCGTCCGCGGCGCGTGAGGGTGTAGTAGTTCGTCCGTCGGTCGCGCTGGCCCTTCTCGACGAGGCCCTTGTCGACGAGCGTGTCGAGGTTCGGGTACAGTCGCCCGTGGTGGATCTCCTTCTCGTAGTACTCCTCCAGTTCCTCCTTGATCGCCAGCCCGTGCGGCTCGTCCTGTCCCGCGATGACGTACAGCAAGTCTCGCTGGAACCCCGTCAGGTCGTACATCGGTAATGTCCGTCTCCGTGTTATTCTGGATGATCAATAAACATACCGACGTGTGAATACCGGCGGCCTTGCGGTCGCTCACGGGTATTTGAGCCATCTGACCGCGATCGGATCTCACTTCGAGTATTGGACACGTCGACGTTCGTGTCAGGGTCTCCGTCCATCCGTTTCCCTCCGATCACGGGACGGCTTTTGGCCGCACGCGACGTGTGTTCCCCTTGGCCGAGGAAGTCCTGTTCAGATCTGAGACGACCCAGGACCGATTCGAGTGACGGGGGACGGGTCGCGTGGCCGCCGCTGACAGTCGTACGGGCGCGGCGTCGAGAACGAAAGGGGGCGCGCCGCGGAAAACACCCGCGGCGCGCCGCCCGAATCGGTCCCCGCTGACGCTTCGGCCCTCCAGACGAAGCGTCACCGTGACTTACCTCGGGATCGGAAATAAAGCTACCGGGGATCGGAACGACCCTACATGTGCTCCTCCTCCAACGCCCAGCCGAGCGCCCGCTTGTAGTGGGTGAACAGTTCGCGGACGCCCTCGTGTCGCATCTCCTCGGAGTCGAGCTGTTCGGCGAGGTACTCGTACTGCTCTCTGATCTCGGCTTCGTCGCGCACGGTCACCGTTGGAGGGGACGCGACTTAGAAGGTGGCCGACCGAGCGATCGCGCGCCGACGGGGGTGACGCGTCGGCGACGCGGCGTCCGCGTGTCGTCGACGTGGCGGTCGGACGGCGTTCAGGCGTCGCCTTCGCCGTCGGTCTGCCGGTCGACGAAGTCGTCGTAGGTGTCCTGATCCACGACGACGACGTTGAAGTACATGTTCGAGTGGGCGACCCCGCAGTACTCAGCACAGTAGCCCTGGTAGACACCCGTCTCCTGGGCGGTCGTCTTGATCGTGTTCTCCTGGCCGGGAATCGCGTCCTGCTTGAGGCCGAGATCGGGCACGTGGAGCGCGTGGATCACGTCGTCGGAGGTGACGGTGAAGAACAGCTCCTGTCCCTGCGGGACGACGATGACCGGCCCCTCAAGCCCCTCCGCCTGCGGGATGGCCTCGGTGTCGAGGTCGCCGGCGGTCAACTCGGTGATGTTCGACGTCTCGTAGTTCATCCGCCAGTTCCACTGGTAGGCGACCGTCTCGACGTGCACGTCGCCCTCGGCGGGTTCGATATCGTCGGTGCCGCCGGTGTAGGTGACCGACGGGTCCGCGAGCACGCCGTAGGAGGCCGCGCCCACGAACAGGAGGACGATCGCGGTCGCGACCGTCCAGGTGATCTCCAGGCGACGATTCTCCTTGGTCGGCTTTGGATCGTCGCTGTCCTTGAACTTCAGGACCGTGTAGATGAGGATGACCTCGACGAGGATCGTGATCGGAATCGCGACGTACAGCAGGTTCTCGTTCAGGCCGTTGATGAGCCCCGCCGTCGTCGACGATTGGGCCGCCGCCGGGGTCGCGAGCAGCGCCACCCCGACGAGCGCCGCCGCCAGACTCCCCAGTCGCGTACGCGTCATTACATACGCGGTTGGCGCAGGCCACGTAAATACCTACTGTTGTCGCGCCAACCACCCGACGCCGACGCCGTTTTGCGGGCCGGCCGCCGCGGGATTGCGCGGCCGTTCGGGCCGCCGTGAACCGCCCACTCGACCCGGAAAGCGTCGGGTTGATATGCGGCCGGTCGCTAGTGCGCGTAGTGACTTCGAAGCGGTTCCCGGCCCTGCTCGCGGCGAGCGCGATGGGCGTGTACCTCCTGCTCGTCGTCGGCGCGACCTCGTCGATCACCGACGCGGCGGGGGCGTGTGCGGCCTGGCCGGCCTGCGGCGACGGCCTCTCGCTGCCGGCGACCGGTCCCGGCTGGGTTGCCCTCGGCCACCGCACGGTCGCGTTCGTCGTCGGCCTGCTCGTGCTCGTGACGGGGCTCGTCGCCTGGCGTTCGCGACCCGACAGGCGGGTCCGCGCGGCGCTCGCGACCGCGTTCCTGCTGTACCCCGTCGAGTCCCTGTTGGGGGCGTACGTCGCGACCAGGGGAACGGGCGCGGTCGCGACGGTCGCCGGCGTCGCCGTCGGGGTGTCGACGCTGCACCTCGTCGGCGGGCTCGCGGTGTTCGCGGGCCTGTTGGCGGCGCTGGCGTGGGAGTTGGAGGCGACGACGGGCGACCCGGACGACGAGCCGAGCGTCGCCTCGACCGGGCCGGACCCGGCGACCGAACCGGTCGACGCGGGCGACCGCCTCCGGCACGCTGTGCCCGCCTGGGGCGACGAACCGCTCCGGCGCGGACGCATGGTCGCGGGAGCGTACCTCCGGCTGATGAAGCCGCGGCTCATGTGGCTGCTGTGTCTCGTCGCGGGGGCGGCGATGGCGCTGGCGGGCGGACCGGGGCTCACGGTCCCGGTCGTCGCGGCGACGCTCGCCGGCGGCGCGCTCTCGATCGGGGCGTCCGGAACGTTCAACCACGTGTTCGAGCGCGACGTGGACCGCCGGATGCGACGCACCAGCGACCGCCCGCTCGCCGTCGATCTGGTGTCGGTGCGCAGCGCCGTCGCGTTCGGCCTGCTGCTCACCGTCGTCTCCGTCGGGCTGTTCGCGTGGGTGAACCTCCTGGCGGCGCTGCTCGGTCTCGTCGCGATCGTGTTCTACTCGGTCGTGTACACGCTCGTGCTGAAGCCGAACACCGTCCAGAACACCGTCATCGGCGGCGCGGCCGGCGCGCTCCCGGCGCTCATCGGCTGGGCGGCCGTCACCGGCGAGGTGGGGGTGGGCGGGGTCGCGCTGGCGACGCTCATCTTCCTGTGGACGCCCGCGCACTTCTACAACCTCGCGCTGGCGTACAAGGACGACTACGAACGCGGCGGCTTCCCCATGATGCCGGTGGTGCGGGGCGAGACGGCAACCCGACGCCACATCGTCTGGTACTTCGGCGCGACGCTCGCGGTCGCCGCGGCGATGGTCGGACTGGGACGCCTCGACTGGCTGTTCGCGCTCGCGGGCGTCGTCGTCGGCTCGGCGTTCCTGTGGGCGATCGTCCGCCTCCACTACGAGCGCGACGAGTCGGCGGCCTTCCGCGCGTTCCACGCCTCGAACGCCTACCTCGGCGTCGTCCTCCTGGCGGTCGTCGTCGACGCCCTTGCGGTGTGAGATGAGCGCGCGCACCCTCTCGCTGTCGGCCGGTCCGGTCGCCGTCTCCGTCTCCCGACGCGAACTGCAGGTCGCGACGCTCGTCGTCAACGTCGAACTCCTCGCGGTGCTCGCGTACTTCGCGCTCACGAACGCGTCGCTCTCCTCGCCGCTGTTCACGCTGTACGGCCTCCTGTGGGTGAACCTCGCGCTGGTCGTGTTCGCCCGCTACCGACCGGCGGCTGCCGGTCGCCGAACCCGTCGCCGGGCGCTCGCGGTCGTCGCCGGCTATCTCGCGTTGCTCGCCGTCCTCGGCGGCGTCGTCGGCGTCGCGCCGCCGCGGACGACGCCGGGCGTGGAACTGGCGCTGCTTCCGCCGGGATGGGGGCCGGCGCTCGTCGTCAACGTCGGCGTCGCCGCCGCCGTGTTGATGCCCGCGAAGGTGCTGGGTTACCTCGCGCTGGCGTACCTCCTGTACGGCGCGCTCGTCGACGCGGCGGGCGCGGGGATCGCCGGCGTGCTCGGACTGTTCTCGTGCGTCTCGTGTTCGCTCCCGCTGCTCGCGGGGGCGGTCGCGGCGATCGCTGGCGGTGGCGGGTTCGTCGCCTCCGCGGCCGCCGGCCTCGGCTACGGCCCCTCGACGCTGGTGTTCGCCGTGACCGTCGCGCTGCTGTGGTGGCGACCGGGGATCGATCTATTCGGATAGCGGACCGCCAATAAATAACTTTCCACGATTACTTCTGACTCGGATACAACCGTCGAGGGTTATTACTCCGGGGTCCGTGACCCATGTATGGGTCGTCTCCCCCTCCCGCGGTCGCCGCTCCAGCACCGGAAGCGAGCGATCGTCAAGACGCTCTGCTACCGGGCGCTGATGGTAGCGATCACCGTGATCGTCGCGTGGATGGTCGTCGGCGACGTGAGCGACGCCGTGAACATCGGCTTGGTCGCGAACGTGGTGAAGACGGCGACGTACTACACCTACGAGCGCGTGTGGGACCGGATCTCCTGGGGCGTGACCGACACGGCCTGAAGGAGCCGTTGGACGTCTGTCTCGGAAACCCCGCTGGTGTCGTCTTGGAGGAGATTCCGAAACAGATCCGAGAGCGCCCGGACCGTGCGACGTGGGAGAACGCGAAGAAGATCGTGAAGGCGATTCCGAACCCGCGGAACAAGGCGGTCGTTGTGTTGCTAGCGAAGACCGGGTGTCGGTTGGAGGAGGCGCCAGAGATCAAGATGGACGACCTGATGCTCGACGAAGGATTCATTCGACTGCGTGAGCCGAAAGGTGGGAAGCAGACAGGAGTGCCGATTGGCCGGGAGGCCTCTGTTGAAATCCTCAGAGAGGTACATTTCCGATTTGTGCGATCAAGAGTTACGAAGGGAGCAGGAGCATCATCTGTAATGTATCCCTCCTCTCTCAAAATCTGAGTGAACCGGGTCTGAATCCGCCGTAGACTCTCTTCTGTCGGTTCTACAGCGAGGAAGTACTTTGCTTTGGCTCTGTTGAAATCCTATTTTTCGACACCTTCCTATCAGAATAGTCTTTATGCAGGTGTGGGACTTCTCGTTAGAGAAATCACCAGTTTCGATAGATAATTATTCGAGCGTGCTGGATACAACAGCGCGAGTCGGTCAAAGGGTTAATTGAGTAGGGTCGGCTCCAGACCGAAGGAGCTATGTATATTTAGGTGAGCCTAAAAGTTATGTCCGAAGATAGCGGTGAACATGAGGCACCGACGCGACGTGACTACATGAAGTACGGCGGGGCAGTCATCGGCGGTGGGCTATTGGCTGGCTGTACCGGGGATAGCGGGTCCGGGTCAACGGACACGAGCACGGTGACAGAGACAGCCACCGAGACCGCGACTGAGACGGCGACGTCGACCGAATCGGAACCCTATACGGTGAGTATTCCTCCGATTGGTGATGTAGAGTTCGACTCAATTCCACAGTCATACGCTTCGATGCGTTCCTTTCACGGTGAGATGGGCATCGCACTTGGTCAGGCAAACAAGTTCCAGGCTGTATCCAGCCCGGATCAGCTCCCCTTCTGGATGTACGACGAGTTGGGTGTCGAAGTACCCAGCGCAGATGACCTCGAAGCTATCCCAAGCCTTGAGAACTACAGCTTTGATGAAGAATGGTTCTACGAGGCCGATCTCGATGTCCATCTAATGGACCCAATCAGTGCGGCCTGGGCATTCGAGAGTGTTGACTGGGAACGGGTTGCAGAAGAGGTCGGGCCGTTCTTCGGTCATTATGCGCGGCGACGGATGGGCGCTACCCGCGACTATCCTTTCCTTAGCCTTTACGAGATTTTCGGGAAGGTGGCGGACGTGTTCAAGCAGCGTGAGCGCTTCGAGGCGTTCAGGTCGTTCCACGACGAGTACATCGGACGCATCCAATCGGAACTTCCCCCGCAGTCGGAGCGCCCCGAGATAGCTCTTGCCGCCTTCGGTCAGGGGTCGTTCTACGTCTTCCACGTAGACGAAGGAACCGGCAAGAAGCAGTACACTGATCTCGGGATTGGGAACGCGATGAGCGATGCGGTGCCGGACGACACCCATCTCGCTGAGGTCGATTACGAGACTATGCTTGAATTCGATCCCGAAATCATCGTCGTTCACAACGCGATCCTCTCGTATACTTCTCGTGAGGCCTTCGAGGAGAAAGTCATTGCAAAGATACAGGAGGACCCAGTTGGAGGTGAATTGTCCGCCGTTAAAAACGATCAGGTGTACATGGGAGGTAACAATTCGCAGGGGCCGATCACGAACCTGTTCCAGACGGAAGCGGCGGCGAAACAGTTGTTCCCTGAGCAGTTCGGCGAGTTCCCCGGGTGGGGGAACGTCAGTGGAGACGAACGGCTGTTTGACCGCCAGCGGGTCGCAGACATCATCAACGGCGACATCTGACCATGTCCACCACCGAAACCGAGTCGGCACACGACTACGACCACGACATCGTCATCGTCGGTGGGGGGCCGGCGGGTTGCTCAGCAGGTGTGTTCACGGCCCGGTACGGGCTTGACACGATCATCTTCGACCGCGGACGCTCGTCCATCCAACGGTGTGCCCACCTCGAAAACTACCTCGGGTTCCCCGCGGGCATCGACATCGAAATGTTCTATGAACTGATGCACGAACACGCCGAGACCGCGGGCTGTGAGATCGTCCCGGATCTCGTCGACTCCGTCGAACAAGCTGACGACGAAGAAGGATTTGTCGTCACACCTCAGGAGGGGGAGGCCGTCACCGCCCGGCGAGTGATCGCGGCGACACGGTACGACGGCGAATACATGCGCGGGCTCGACGACGCCGCGGCGATGTTCGAACCGCACGACGGCGACGAACACTTCGATCGAACCTACGCAGCCAGTAATGGGACGACACCAGTCGATAGGCTGTACGTCGCCTCCCCCTCTAAAGCAGCCGACCGGCAGGCGATTATGGCTGCTGGATATGGTGCCCGCGTTGGATTGCAAGTCATCGAAGACATCCACCGTGACCGAGGGTATCCTGACGCTATCGTCGAGCACTACGACTGGCTTCGCCGCGACACCGAACTCGAGGGCGAGTGGGGCGACCGTGACCGCTGGCGCGAATGGATCGACGGTCAATTCACCGACGAGCACGATCTCAATGAAGACCAGCGTGTCGCGATACGTGAGGAATATATCGACCGCCGATTCGACACCTATCTCTCAACCGATGAGACCGCCCATCGTAAAGAACGAGGGCAGAAGGCACTCCTCAAGCACATCGACGACGGGCTCATCCTTGACGCCGCGCGTGATATTGAGGCTGATCGATAGAACCTCTAAGTCGGTCACGGCGATTCTGATGAGAATCAGAAAGGTTCGACCCATTTCGCTGTCTCGTTCATCGATACACGCTGTTCAGAGTGCCTTGTCTATGTTATGAGTGAGACAGCCGACAACGAGTTCACGGAACTGCTTCCACCAGTGTCGTGAGCGGACGAATGCGCCATATTTCCGTTTGAGCCGAGAGTTCACTGTCTCATTCTGACTCCGTTGGCCGTAGAGGTCGGCGTCCAGTCGAGCATTCCACGCCTTGTGAAGGGGCGAAAATTCTCGGTGCTTGATGAGAGGACGAACACCAGCGTCACGGGCTACCGCGCGAACCTTCTGGTCGTCGTATCCTTTGTCACCAAGGAGAATCGTTACTTCACCGGTATTCCGCTTAATGAGCGACGGTGCGATCTGTGAGTCGTGTTTTCTGGTCGTCGTCACGTGGAGATCGAGGGTAGCATTCGCTCTCGTGTCTACGAGCAGTGTCACTTTCAACTGCTGAATCGTCAGCTTCGTTCGCTTCGTGTAGTGTTTCGAGGCGTGACTTCGGTCGAAGCCGGAAGCGTCAATCCCCACGACACCACTAGTCGGGAGAAGTGTGATCGAGAGATTTAGCAGGACACGCCAGACTGCCATATCGAGTCGGTTGAGCGCTTTACACAGCGTTGAGGGAGAGGGGAGTTCCTCAAGGCCAATGGCGCTCCGAATGCGGGGCATCTCGATAAGTTCGTCGAGAAGCGTTCGGTACGTCGTATTCTTCCGAACCTTGAGACACAGCAGGACAATGTGTTGGCGGAGTGTGTATCGGCGTTTCGAGAACTTTGAGGAGTAACGAGCGACAGCTCGCCGAGCCAAGTGATACGCCTGCTCAACAAATCGGAGCAACCGAGATTTCGGGAGGGCTTGCATTCGGTCAAACTACCGGGCGAACCTGTAACCCTCTGAGGATTTCAACAGAGCCTTTGCTTTGATAATGAGTTCCTCAGAATTTGGTTGGCTGTTCCCCATTATCTCACATAGACCTGACATCCCGAATGCTAGATTTCCATCCACAGGATAGACCGGACCCAGAGCTGGAGCCACTCCGGACACATTGGGAGAACAATCTACCCAGAACTTCAGATTCCGAAATACTGCTCATAATCCCGTTAGACCCTTGTGCGAAAAGCACGCTGAGTCTAACGTTGGGTATGAGGCCTCGGCACTCATAGGGCTCCCCATCGCACCGGTGCCATCCGGGCTCGGAGCGGTCGCCTCGTCATCGGCCACCCCTACCTACCCGGTGGCGACGCAAGTGCGTTTCTCCTCGCGTGACCCGTCGCCGGCGACCCCGTCGTCGACCGCCGCGTCCGACAGTTATTGTACCTTCGGGCCTCACCCACACACGAATGAGTTCGACGCGGTCGCTGGACGCCCTCCGACTGAGCAGGCCCGAGGTAGCCGTGTTCGTCTCCGGCGTCGCGAGCATGGGCCTGGAGATCCTCGCCGGGCGCATGATCGCCCCGCAGTTCGGGAGCAGCATCTACACCTGGGGCACCATCATCGGCGTGTTCCTCGCGGCGCTGAGCTACGGCTACCACCGGGGCGGCAAGCAGGCGGCCGACCGCGCGACCAACGGCCGGATGGCGCGGGTGTTCCTGTTGACGGCGGCGTACGTCGCGGGGCTGATCCTCGTTGGCGACCTCCTGCTTCGCTCGACGGCGGGGTTCCCGCTGCCGAGTCGTGTCGCGTCGCTGCCGGCGGTCACCCTCCTCTTCGGCCCGCCGACGTACCTGCTGGGGTTCATCAGCCCCTACGCCGCCGAACTCTCCGAGAAGAGCGGGCTGGGCGAGGCGTCGGGGCACGTGTACATGCTCGGCACCGTCGGCAGCATCGTCGGGGCGTTCGCGACCACGTACTTCCTGATCCCGTCGCTCGGGATCGACCAGATCGCGCTCGTGTTCGGCGGGATCTCGATCGCGGCGGCGGTGGCGGTCGGCCGGCCGATCGGTCGCGATCGCGCGACGGTGACGGGGTTCGTGGTTCTGCTGCTCGTCGCCTCGGCGGCCACCGGCGCGGCCGGCCTCACCGTCGAAGGGCAGGTCGTCCACCAGACGCAGACGCCCTATCAGAACCTCCGCGTCGTCGACCTGGGCGACACCCGAACCCTGTACCTCGGCGGCCAGCGCCACAGCGCGATGGACCTCGAGGAGCCGAACCGCCACGTGTTCGACTACACGCGCTACTTCCATCTCCCGCTGTTGTTCGCCGAGGACGCCGACGAGATCGACCGGGTGCTGTTCGTCGGCGGCGGCGGCTTCACCGGTCCCAAGCGCTTCGTCGACGACTACGAGGACGTGACCGTGGACGTGGCCGAGATCGACCCCGAGGTCGTCTCGGCCGCGAAGGAGTACTTCCGCGTCGAGGAGTCACAGCGCCTGCGGATTCACAACCAGGGAGGTCGGCAGTTCCTCCAGGAGACGGACCGGACGTACGACCTGATCGTCATGGACGCCTACCAGAAGGACAAGGTGCCCTTCGAGCTGACGACCCGGGAGTTCATGCGGCTCGCGAGCAGCCGTCTCGACGACGACGGCATCCTGTTCGCGAACGTGATCTCGGCCGAGAGCGGCCCGGCCTCGCAGTTCTACCGCGCTGAGTATCGAACGATCGACGGGGTGTTCGCGCAGACGTACGCCTTCCCCACCGTCGGCGGCAGCGTCGTCCAGAACATCGAGGTGATCGCGACGAAGAACGACACCCGGATCGGGGAGGCCGAGTTGCTCGCGCGCAACGACCGCCGCGACATCGGGATCGATCTCGACGACGAGATCGAGACGTACGCCGACCCGCCGCCGACCGACGACGTGCCCGTGTTACGCGACGACCGCGCACCGGTCGACAGCCTGCTCGACCCGATGGTCGGCCAGCGATACGTGATCCAGGAGGCGAACGACGACCGCGGCGGCGACGACGCCGGCGACGGCGACAGCGATGACACCGGAGGCAACGACACCGCCGGCGGCACTAACGCCACCGGCGACGACACCGCCGGCAGCAATCACATCGCCTGCGACAGCGTGAGCGCGGATCCGGCGTCGCCGTCGGCGACTGCGCCGGCGGCGCGATCCGCACGGCCGGCGTAGGCCGACCGAACCGAGCGACGTGGCGGCGACGCGGTCGGCCCTCGCTCGCGGTCGCGGTCGGTCGTTATTACGGCCGTACGTCGCAGTTGCGTCCGAATACCAA
This sequence comes from Halobaculum sp. CBA1158, assembly GCF_021431925.1. Classification (NCBI taxonomy): domain Archaea; kingdom Methanobacteriati; phylum Methanobacteriota; class Halobacteria; order Halobacteriales; family Haloferacaceae; genus Halobaculum; species Halobaculum sp. CBA1158. The sequence continues at coordinate 2,561,848 of NZ_CP090371.1, forward strand.
TCGCGGGGGCGGGAGTACCCACTCACGACATGCGTGATCCGTCCCGTACCGGCGACCGGGCGCTGATTCCGACCGGCCACGACGCCGCGAGCTACACCTGCGTCCGCTCGCTCGCGCGTCGGGGAGTGGGAGCGATCGTCGCCTCCGACAAGGAGGACGTGCCGACGGCGGCCTCGCGCTTCTGCGACGAGACGGCGCTGCTGCCTGACCCCCGCTCGGGACTGCTCGCGTACCGCGACGCCCTGCTGGATCTCGCCGCACGCGACGACGTGCGGACGGTGATCCCGATACGCCCCGAGGACTGCTACGTGCTCTCGCGGTACGAATCGGCGTTCGCCGAGCACGTCTCGCTGGTCGTCCCGACGATGGAGCAGTTGACGGCGGTCCACGACCGCCTCGGACTCGCCGCGATCGCCGAGGAGGCCGGGGTACCCGTACCGGAGACCCGTCCGCTCTCGGCGGTCGACGACTGGGACGAGGACCTGCTCGTCAAGGCGCGGTACAACGTCCTCACGGACGCGTACCTCGACGACCGCGGACCCGACGACATGGACGTGATGAAGGACATCCATCACGTGGTTCGGGAGACGCCGCCCGATCCCGAGGAGCTACGGCGGTCGATGTGTCACGAGCCGATCGTCCAGGAGTTCGTGCACACGGACGGCGAGTTCATGTTCACCGGCCTGTACGACCGCGGCGAGCCGCTGGCGACGTTTCAACACCGCCAGATCCGCGGCAACTCCTACACCGGCGGCGGCGGCGTCTACCGGCGGTCGATCCGCGACCCGGAGTTGGAGCGCGTCGGGCGGGCGCTGCTCGACGAACTGGACTGGCACGGGCTCGCGTGCATCGAGTACATGCGCGACGCCGACACCGGCGAGTTCGTCCTCACGGAGATCAACCCCCGGCTGTGGCAGTCGCTCCCCTCCACGGTGCACGCGGGCGCGGACTACCCGGCGTACTACTGGCTGGCGGCGACCGGCCGCGCCGACGAGATCGACCACGACTACCGGGTCGGCGTCGGCACCCACATGCTCCACGGCGAGATCGGGTACCTGGTGAGCGTGTTGACCGAGGAGTCGCCGTACGTCGACCGGCCGTCGGTCGCGAGGACGGTCTGGGAGATCGCTTCGTCGATCGTCCGAGAGCCGCGGTTCGACTACCTCGCGCTCGACGACCCCGGTCCGTTCTTCGCCGGCGTCCGCAACGTCCTCCCCGACCCGCCGATCGGCCGACTCCCGTGGCGGGGGGCGACCGACAACAGTCACGTCCGTCGATCCTGATCGGCTATCCGGCGAACCGGCTGACTCGAACGGGTCGGGTGACCCGATCGACCCGGGTGATCGAAGCGAACGATCCGCCGACGGGCGTGCAATCCTTGGCACGAGCCCCTGGATTCAAGAGCGTTCGCGTGTGTGGTAGCGACACACATGAGTCTCACCGGCTCCGACCGCGTCTTCTGTCACGACTGTGGCAGGGGATTCGACTCCGAAGAGGAACTCCAGCGACACGTACGAGACGGAGATCTCGCCGACTAAGCGGCTACCAGTCGCCTATTCGGTCTCGACTCGCTCTCGCGCCGCCGCGACGAGGAGCGGGAGAAACACCGTCGCGTCGCCGTAGACGGACGCGTTTCTGGCGTCCTTCTCCAGTTTCCCCCACGAGCGCGCCTCCTCCAGCGTCGCCCCTGAGAGCCCGCCGGTCGCCTCGGGGTCCATCGTGATCTGCACAGCGTAGTCGTACGCTCGGGGCGTCACGAGCATCGTCTGCAGGGTGAAGTTCTTCGGCACGCCGCCGCCGATCAGCAGACAGCCCGCGCCGTCGGCCTCGAACGCCAGGTCGGTCAGCGGCGTCATGTCGGCCAGCGCGTCGAGCGTCAGGTCCGAGGTCTGGGCGTACATCCACGCCTGGAGGCCGAGCACGGAGTCCTGCACGGCCGGACAGTAGACGGGAACGTCGTGTTCGTGGGCGGCGGCCGCGACGCCGGGACCCTCCGAGATGCCCTCGCGTTCGTTCACCTCGGCGTTGGCGCGGCCCAACTCCGCGGTCAACTCGGCGATCGAGACGGCCCCGTCGCGCTCGGAAAGCGGCGGGAACACCTCCTCGCGGAGGTGCGCCTCGAACTCCGCGAAGTGCTCCTGCGGGAGGTAGACGTTGTAGATGCGGTCGACCTCCTCCTCGCGCAGTTGCTCGTCGTGCTCGCGGAGCGACTTGCCCTCCTGTCGCTCCTTGCCGTGGTGGTGTTTCCCGCCGATGGCCTCGATCGCGTCGTGGGTGAGGTTCGCCCCCGTCGTCACGAGCGCGTCGACGTAGCCGTCGCGGATGAGGTCGGCCACGATCCGGCGCATTCCCGTGGGCACCATCGCGCCCGCCAGCGAGACGAACACCGTGCAGTCGTCGTCGGCCCACATCCCCGAGAGCACGTCCGCGGCCTCGTGGACCGACTCCGCACCGATGCCCGCGTGGCCGTACTGGTCGATCAGTTCCGCGACGGTCATGCCGCCCTCGACCCGCGCGTGACCGAGCGGGTCGTGGTCGAACGCCTCGCGGTGGGGCGGCTCCCACTCGCCGTCACCGCCCTCACCGCCCTCGCCGCCCTCGTCGCTCTCGGCGTGGTCGCGGTCGTCGCTGCCCTCGGTTCCCTCGTCGCTCATTGCCGGTCGTGCGTCCGGGGGACGCTTGAAGCGCGTGGTTCGTGGGCGTGAGCGTCGTGGTCGCCGTCGGCGGTGCCCGCCGTTACAGTCCGGTCGGGTGGTCGATGTACTGCGTCTCCAGCCCCCAGTCGTCGACCAGCGACTGCAGCGCGCGCACGCCGAACGTCTCGGTCGCGTAGTGGCCCGCCAGGAACACGGATATTCCGGCCTCGCGCGCCTCGTGGTACGCCTTCCCCTTCCCCTCGCCGGTGACGAGCGCGTCCAGCCCCAGCGACTCGGCCTCCCGCAGCCAGTCGCTCCCGCTGCCGGTGACGATTCCCACGTCGGTGATCTCGTCGGGGCCGAACTCGAGCGCCTGCACGCCCTCGCCGGCGTGGTCGAGCTCCGCCTCCAGCACGCCCGCCAGCTCGCCGGCCGTGTAGCCGTCGGGGGCGACGCCCCGCCGGCCGACGTACTCCGGGCCGACCTCCCCGAACGGCCCCCGGTCGACGAGGCCGAGCGTGTCCGCGACGCCGGCGGCGTTCCCCAGTTCCGGGTGGCCGTCGAGCGGGAGGTGTGAGACGTACAGCGCCACGTCGTTCGCCAGCAGCGGCGCGATCCGGTCGTGCTCGCGGCCCGTCACGCGGTCGAGCCCGCCCCACACGACGCCGTGATGCGTGACGAGCGCGTCGGCACCCAGGTCGACGGCGGCCTCGACGGTCGCCTCGACGGCGTCGACGGCGAACGCGACCGTCTCCACGTCTCCCTCGCGAGCGCCGACCTGGAGGCCGTTCGCTGAGGCGTCGAGGTCGGCGTACGCGTCGGTGTCCAGTTCCTCGTCGAGTCTGTCGACGAACTCCGAACGCTCCATGTCCGGGCGGACGGGCGGCGGCCGCTTGTAGCCACCGCGTCGGCCACGTGGGGCGATCCGGAACAGCGAGGAGCGGTCAGTCCGCGTCCGCATGCGAGAACACCGCCTCGCGCAGCAGCTTCCCCGCCAGCGCGGCGGCCTGACCGTCGTCGCGGTCGTTCACCTCGACGGCGTCGACGCCGACGCAGTCGGGGGCCACGGCGCGCACGGCGTCGCGGATCGCTCGGGGCGAGAGCCCGAACGGCTCCATCGTCCCGGTGCCGGGCGCGAACCCGGGGTCTGCGCCGTCGATATCGATCGAGAGGTAGGCGTCGCGGTCGCCGAAGCCGTCGAACTCGCGCGTCCAGTCGGCCACGTCCTCGGGCGCGACGACGGTCGCGTCGGACGCGTCGGCCCGCTCCCACTCCTCGGGGGAGCCGGTGCGCGCGCCGAGGATCACGACCTCGTCGACCGTGGGATAGCCGTCGCCCTCGGCGACGCGGTCGCCGTCCGCGCCGTCGCCGTCGTAGCCGTCGAGACACCGCCGGACGACGCAGGCGTGGTTCAGCGGGTTGCCGTCGTAGGCGTCGCGCAGGTCGAGGTGCGCGTCGACCGCGACGAGCACGTCGGGGTCGGTCGCGCGCACGCCCGCCCAGGTGACCGTGTGCTCGCCCCCCACGAGGAGGGGGACGGCGTCGTCGATCACCGCCGCGCGCAACTCGGCGGTGAGGTGATCGAGGTAGGCGTCGAGCGCGTCCCACGCGGGCACGTCGCCCGCGTCGTGGACGCGGAGATCGGAGAAGAACGAATCGGTTCGTCGGTCGTAGTCGTCGTAGGTCGCGGCGAACTTTCGGACCCGTTCGGGGCCGAACCGGGTACCCGGCTGGAACGTCGTCGTCGCGTCGAGCGGTGCGCCCGTGAGGACGTACGCCGCCTCGTCGCGCTCGACGGTCGCGCCGGGGAAGGGCATGGAACTACCCGACGACTTTCCGCTGGCCCTCGTACTCGAGGTACTCGATGTTCTGGTCGGGGGTGAAATCCTCGGTCTCGGGGACGCGCATCGTGAACGTCTCGTAGGTGTCGAGGTCCATCACCTGGGCGTCGTCGCCGGAGACGGAGACGACCTGCCCCTGTTTGCGCTGGATGATCGGGACCCAGACCTTCGCGTCGACGGGCTGGGAGAGCGAGCGCTTCTTGTCATCGAACACGCCCTTACCCTCGATACGGGCCTTCGCGCTCCCGTGCTTCCCGGGCTTGGCGGTGCTGTAGGCGTTGATCTTGCAGGGGGAGTCCTCCATCATCACGTAGCTCCCCTCTTGCAGTTCGCGGACCTGCTTCTGCTCTCTCGGCATGCCTCGGGATTCCCGTCCAGGCGGTATAAACGGTTTGATAGCGCCGGAGCCGGCGGGAACGGCGACCTTCGACAGCGGTGAACACGACTCACTACGATCGTATGCTCGCGCTCGGCGACTCTCGTCGTATGGACGACACGAGCCACGCCGACCGCGACGCGGATTCGGGGAGCGAGACGCCGACGACGAGCCCGGATCCGGAGCAGGCGGCAGACCCTGAAACGGGACAGGGTACCGAGCAACGGGGCGAGCCGAAGCCGCTCGACGGGACCATCGGTACGGTCGACGACGACGCGGTCGCGAAGGTGTACTACGAGGAGGGCGAGCCGGTCGTGCTCGCGGCGGCGTTCGTCATCGAGGACTGGCCGTGGGTGATCGGCTTCGACCAACTGGGGACCGAGGGGTACGACTACGTCTCGATCCCGAGCGAGCGCGTCGTCGGCGTCATGAGCCGACGGTACACCAGTTTCTCGCACAACGGCCGGCGGGTGACCGCCTACGGCGTCATGGACGAGGAGGTCCGCGAGTTCCGCGACCTCCTCCCGCTGTAACCGAGCGCGTCGCGGCCGAACGCCCGGTCTGTCCTCGCGCCGTGGCGGTCGGCGCTCACCACTCGATGACCTCGCGGTCGCGCCAGAACCGCCCGCCCGGGCCGTCGCGAAAGCGCGCGAGCCACGTCGGCGTCTCCGCGCCCTCCGCGGGCGTTCGCGGGGCTTTCTCGCCGCCCATCTCCGTGTCGACCCACCCGGGACACGCCGAGTTGGCGATGAGCCCCTCGTCGGCGTACTCGCCGTGGAGGTACGTCGTCAGCCCGTTGATCCCGGTCTTCGTAATACGGTAGGCGGGCGACCCGCCGGACTGGTCCTCGCCGAGCGCGCCCATCCCCGAGGAGAGGTTCACGATCCGCGGAGCGTCGGTGTTCAGCATCGGCGGAAGCGCGTACTTGCACAACAGCATCGGCCCGCGGAGGTTCACCGAGATGGAGTGGTCGATGTGGTGGGTCTGCTCCTCGTGCAGCGGCGCGCCGAAGTGGCCCACCCCGGCGTTGTTGACGAGGATGTCGAGGCCGTCCTCGGACTCCCCGATCCGGTTCAGCGCGTCCTGAATGTCGCCCTCCTGGCTCACGTCGAGGGTGACGCGCTCGTACTCGTCGGGGAGGTCGTAGGTGACGCTCCTGACGCCGGCGTAGACGGTCGCGCCCAAGTCGGCGAGGTTGCGGGCGATCTCCGCGCCGATGCCGCGGTTCGCGCCGGTCACGAGCGCCGCCTGCCCCGAGAGGTCGTCGTACAGCTCCGGCTCCGTCCGGGCGTCGCCGCCGTCGGCGACGGCGCGCGGACGCGCGCCGGTCCCGTCGACGGCACCGGCGGCGTCGGCCGCGTCGGTGTCGGTCATACCCGTCGTTTGCGACCGAGCCATTACGGCGTTTCGACCCGGAGCGGCCGGAACGACTCGCCGGTCCACCGGAACGCGGCCACGTCCTCGGGCGCGACGATGGCGTAGACGTACCCCGTCCACGTCGCCCGGTCGCGGTCCGTCGCCGAGGGCTCGGCCGGCCCGCGCGGGTGGCTGTGATAGAAGCCGACCACGTCGCGGCCGCGGGACTCGGCGTCGTCGACGACCGCGACCGTCTCCGCCGGGTCGAGCTCGTAGCGGCGGTCGGCGTCGGCGGCGACGTTGGCGACGGCGACCGCCTCGGCGACGCGGTCGGCCGGAGCGTCATCGCCGGCGGTGCGGTCGCCGCCGCCGTCGTCGTCGCCGCGGTCGGTGTGGGCCGCCTCGTCGCTACCGCGGTCGGTGGCGGCCGCATCGTCGCCGTCCGCGTCGCCCGCGCGGTCCCCGAGGAGCACGCCGCACACCTCCGCGGGCGCGCCGGCGACGCGTCGCTCGTGGAGGGTCTCGCGCACGTCGGCCGGCAGCAGCAGGCGATCGGCCGACACGGTCGCCGGCCTACTCCAGGTCGCGCCGCATCGCGATCTCGAACCACGGGCACAGCCGCAGTTGCCGGTACCACTCGGGGTGCTCGTGGAGGTGCTCGTAGTCGACCCACAGCAGGCCCGCGATCTCGTCCTCGTCGGGGTCGATCGCGTCGTCCTCGAGCGTGACCTTCAGCACGGCACACACCTCCCACTCCAGCCCGGCGTTCTCGAAGTAGCGCTTGTACTCGAACCGGTCGGTGACACGCACGTCGCCGTACTGGTCGGGGGTGATGCCGAGTTCCTCCTCGAGTCGCTGGCGGGTCGCCTCCTCTTGCGTCTGTCCCTCGACGGGGTGGGAGGCGACCGTGCCGTCCCAGTAGGTGCCCCACAGGCGCTTGCCGGGTGCGCGCTGGCCCAGCAGGAGCCGACCGTTCGAGTCGAAGACGAGGCAGGTGAACGCCCGGTGCCGGATGCCGTCGCCGGTGTGGGCGTCGAGTCGGTTGACCGTCCCCTGCGGGGTGTCGTCGCCGTCGACGGCGATCACGTCCTGGAGGGCGTTCTCGTGGTCCGGGTCCTCGCTCGCGGTCGCCGCGGCGTCGCTCGCACCGGCGTCCTCTGTGCTCATACGCCGTGGGTCGTAAGCGCGGACCATGACCGCTTCGGTCGACCGCGAGCGGGCTGACGACGACGCGGGCGGTCGCGGACGCGATCCGCGCGAGCAGGACGGAGCCGGCGCTCCGACCCGACGGCCACGGAACGGACTCGGGGGACGGCTCGCGACACCCGCGTCAGCCGAGCCGTTCGTCCAGAATGAGCCGCGTCTTCGTGCCCTCGATCTCGTCGAGCTCTCGGGCGCGCGTGATGAGTTCGTTCACGGCGCGGGTGTCGACGCAGTCGACGATGAGCACGATGTCCTCCTGTCCGGACACCTGCCAGACGAAGTCGACCTCCTCCCAGTCCGCGAGGCGCTCGGAGACGGCGCTGGTGTTGACGTTCATGTCGACGCTGATCTCCACCATCGCCTTCACGTTCCCCGTGCGCGTGGTGACCGTGAAGCGCTCTATCACGCCCTCGTTGGTCATTCGGTCGACGCGGTTTCGTACCGTCCCCTCGCTGGTCCCCACCTGCTCTGCGATCTCCGTGTACGGCGTCCGGGCGTCCCGTCGCAGGAGGTTGAGGATGCGCCGGTCGAGGTCGTCCATGCACGCGCTTGCCGGAGCGCCGGCATAGTGATTACGAATTTCGTAACTACGCTTCGAACGACGCACTTATATTCGACCGCGTGGTTCGTTTCTCGTAATGGCGGACGCCTACGTCGCCCTGGCGGACGGCCGTGTCTTCGAGGCACGCGCCCGCGCGCCGGGCCGGACACGTGGTGAACTGGTCTTCACGACCGCGTACACCGGGTACGAGGAGTCGCTGACGGACCCCTCCTACGAGGAGCAGGTCCTCACGTTCTCCTACCCGTTGATCGGCAACTACGGCGTCCGAGACGAGCGATTCGAGTCCGACCGCGTCCACCCCAACGCGGCGATCGCTCGGGAGTTCACCGACGACGTGGCCGAGTGGCTCACCGAGGAGGGGATCCCCGCGGTCGATCACCTCGACACGCGCGATCTGGTGACGACCGTGCGCGAGGAGGGCGCGATGGCCTGCGGTATCGTCGCCGGCCCCGAGGCGACGCCCGAGGCCGCGAGAGAGGAACTGTCGGAGTGCAAGGGGATGTCCGAGCACCTCGACATCGGCAAGCAGGTGTCGACGGACGAGCCGTACACGGTCGAGGGCGGCGGCGAGTACGACGTGGCCCTCGTCGACTGCGGCATGAAGGGGTCGATCGCCTCCTCGCTGGCCGAGCGCGGCGCGGACGTACACGTGCTTCCGTACGACGTGGACGCCGAGACGGTCGCGGAGTACGACCCCGACGTGCTGTTCGTGTCGAACGGCCCGGGCGACCCCGCGAACTTCGAGTCGACGACGGAACTGGTCGAGACGTTCACCGGCGAGATCCCGCTGGCGGGCATCTGTCTCGGCCAGCAGATCGTCGCCCGCGCGTTCGGCGGCGAGACCGAGAAGATGGCGTTCGGCCACCGCGGCGTCAACCAGCCCGTGCGCGATCTGGACACCGACCAAGTCGTGATGACGACTCAGAACCACGGCTACTCGGTCGCCGACCCCGGCGACCTGGAGGTGACGCAGGTGAACGTCAACGACGACACCGCCGAGGGACTCGAAAGCGACGAGTACGACGTGGTCACCCGGCAGTACCACCCCGAGGCGAACCCCGGCCCGCACGACTCGCTGGGCTTCTTCGACGAGGTGCTGGCGCTCGCGGGCGACGACTCGCGGACGGCCGTCACGGCGGACTGACGCGAGACGGGCCGTGTCGCCGTCGGCGGTCGCGAACCCCATCGGGCACCCGAACGACGACGAGACGGCGTTCTGAGCGTCGACAGATTCGAGGTCCGGATCTCCTGGATATCGATGACGAAGTGACGACCATATTACAAAACTTCACTTCCGAGAACCTTCTTCGCCGTCCGCGCTATCGGATATCGTATGGCAGTCGATGACGCGGTCCCCGAGGGGTACAGCGAGGCGGTCGACCTCGAGGAACTCCGCGAGGACGGACGCGCGCTGACGGCCGTCGACGGGACGCCGATCGCCGTGTTCTACCACGAGGGCGAGGTCCGCGCCGTGAACAACCGCTGTCCGCACATGGGGTTCCCGCTCACCGAGGGGAGCGTCGAGGAGGGCGTGCTCACGTGCCATTGGCACCACGCCCGCTTCGAGCTCTCCTGCGGCGACACGTTCGATCCGTGGGCCGACGACGTGGACACGTACCCGACCGAGATCCGAGACGGCGTCGTCTACGTCTCCCCCGAACCGCGGCGAGACGATCCGCCCGCGGTCCATTGGCGCGAGCGCCTCGACGACGGACTCGAACAGAACCTCCGGCTTGTGCTCGCGAAGTCGGCGGTCGCGCTGTCGGACGCCGGCGTCGACCCCGACGAGGTCGTCGAGCGCGGCGTCCGATTCGGCGTCGACAACCGAGCCGACGGGTGGAGCTCCGGGCTCACGATACTGATCGCGATGGCGAACCGCCTGTCGGACCTGGACGAGCAGGACCGCAAGCGCGCGCTGTATCAGGGGCTCACCGAGGTCGCCGGCGACTGCGACGGCGAGCCGCCGAAGTTCGACCAGGAGGCGTTCGCGGCGACGGACGTGCCCTTCGAACGCCTGCTCGCGTGGTTCCGCGAGAACGTCGAGGTGCGCGACGCCGACGGGGCCGAGCGGGTGCTTCGGACCGCCGTCGCCGCCGGCTACGGCCCCGAGCGGCTGACCGAACTGCTCGTCACCGCGGCGACCGACCACCGCTACCTCGATACCGGCCACGTCTTCGACTTCGTGAACAAGGCGACGGAGGCCCTGGATCTGATCGGCTGGGACGACGAGGCGGTCGTCGCCGACGTGCTCGCGTCGCTCGTGCGGGGACTGGCGACCGCCGACCGCGCCGAGGAGACCTCCTCGTGGCGACAGCCGGTCGACCTGGCGGCGATGTGCGAGGAGCGCTTCGACCGCCTCGACGAGGTGGTCGCGGACGGCGAGGGCGAGACGTGGACGGAGCCGGACGACTTCACCCAGCGACTACACGCCTCGGATCCGGAGGCCGTGTTCGACGCCCTCGAGGAGGCGATCCGGGCGGGCGCGACCGTCGAAGAACTCGCGAGCGCCGTGTCGTTCGCGGCCGCCAAGCGGGTGGCGCTGTTCGCCACGAGCAACGAGTTCGCCGACTGGAACACGGTCCATCACACGTTCACGTTCGCGAACGCGGTCCACCGCGCCGCCGAACGGACGGACGCGAGAGCGCTGTACCGCGGCGTGTTCGACGCCGCCGCCAACGTCTACCTCGACCGCTTCCTCAACACCCCGCCCGCGCCCGAGCCGACGGGCGACCCCGACGCCGACCCGGACGCCGCCCTGGCGGACCTCCGGACGGCGTTCGAGCAGCAGGGGAGGGTGCAGGCGGCCGGCGACGCCGTCGCCGACTACCTGGCCGCCGACGGCGACCCCGACCGACTGAAGGCCGAACTCGGGAACGCGCTGCTGGTCGAAGACACGAACTTCCACACGTTCCAGGCGTACGAGGCCGCCTGCCGCCAGTTCGATCGTCGCGTCGGCGGCGGCCGCGACGGCGCTGGCAACGGCGGCGTCAACGACGGCGACGGCGGCGACGACGGTGACGTTGACGACGACAGCGTCGGCGACGATGCCCGTGACTGTCTCGTCGCCGCCGCGCGCTACATGGCCGCCCACTACCCGACGCGGCGGTCGCGCGAGCAGACGTTCTCCATCGCCGCCCGGCTGTTGCAGGGGGAGGCGGTCCACGACGACGCGGCCGCCGACGCCGACGCGGTCGCGGACGACTGAGGGGTCGGCGGCCGGGCGACAGCGGTCGTCGGCCGGACGGCGGCCCGCTCAGTCGGTCAGGTCGCCCGCCTCGACGCCGGCCGCCCCCGAGGAGTCGATCCGGACGTCCCAGTCGACATCGCCCGCGCGGTCCCGATCCCGGTCCCGGTCCGGGTCGCAGCCGACGCCGGGAAGTTGATCGAGGCGCTCGACGCGGTGGTCGGCCATGACGCAGCGGCCGCGCTCCTCGTGGCCGTGGCGCTCGACGTGGATCGCGTCGAGGTCGGCGTTCCAGGCCGCGCCCACGTCGCTCGCGCCGTCGCCGACGTACACGCCGCGGCCGGTGACCGGGTCGACGCCGATGTCGGCCATCGCGCGCTCCAGCGGGCCGGGATCGGGCTTCCACCCCGTCTCGTCGGAGCACGACAACACCGTGTCGAAGCGGTCGCGGAGGTCGAGCCGGTCGAGGACGGGGTCCGCGAGGAACTCCGCACAGTGGGTGACCAGCCCGGTGGGAGGGTCGCGGGCGTCGACGCGCGCGAGCAGGCGCTCTGCGTCGGGGTGGAGGAACGTCGCCGACGCGCGGGCGGCCGGGTCCTCGACGGCGTGGAACGCCGGCCAGAACTCCGCCGGGTCGAGCCCCCACTCTCGGAGGAGGGGATCGCGAGCGCCGGTGAGCCCGTGCCACAGCAGTTCCGCCTCGCGGTCGGAGAAGCCGTACCCGATGCGGTCGCCGACGCGGTCGAACACCTCGCGGGTGTAGCTCCACTCGGCGTCGACGAGCGTGCCGTCGAGGTCGAACAGCCAGAAGTTGTACGTGTCGGGGACCATCCGAGGAACCGTTCCTTGGTCGCTACCGGGTATATATGTTCGCACGATAACGGCGTCGAGACGGTGACTAACCGGCTGCCGGCGGACGGCCGAGTCGACTCCGTTCTCCGGTAGGCGTCGGCTACTCCGCCCGATCGTCGGTCGCGTCACCGCCGGCGGCGTCAGTCGCGTCGACCTCGCGGTCGCCGTCGCCGTCGGCGGCGTCGGTCGCGTCGGCGTCGACGACGCGGATCGACGACCCGAGGTACTTGTGGAGCGCCTCGCGGGCCGAGTCCGACCGGACGGCCGCGAGGTCGTCGCCGACGGCCGCCCGCAGCGCCGCGAGGTACGCCTCGTCGGTCTCCAGCTCCCGGAACTCCGCCGACAGCACCTCCACGCCCTCGGGGAGGCGATCGCCGCACAGCCGGCGGACGTGGTCAGCGTCGTTCGCCTCGCCGCGCCACAGCGCGTCCCGAAACAGCAGCCACCCCTCCTCGCCGGGTGTCGCCGCGGGGATCCGCAGCGTCGTCTCGAACGACTCCGGGTCGATCCGCGCGCGACGCGGCGAGAGCGTGAAGCGGACGCCGAAGACGTACGCGGCCTCCATCGGGACCGATCAGTCGGCGAGTTCGTTCAGCCGCCCCGCGAGGTCGATGTCTTTCTCCGTAATGCCGCCGGCGTCGTGGGTAGTGAGCCGCACCTCCACCTCGCGCCAACCGATCGTGATCGTCGGGTGGTGGAACGCCTCCTCAGCGATCCCGCCCGCGCCCGCGGCGAACCCCACCCCCTCGAGATACGAGTCGAACTCGAAGGTGCGCGCGATCTCGTCGGTCTCGGCGTCGTGGTGCCAGCCGTCGGGACACTCAGCTTCGATCTCGTCGGCGTCGAGCACGTCCGTCATGTCCGATCGATCGGCCCGGGGCGGCAAAAGCGTACCCCGACTCTCGCTCCGGCGACTGCCTCCGACGGCGACCCCCTCCGACAGCGACTCCCTCCGACAGCGACTGCCTCCGACGGCGACCCCCTCCGGCGACGACCCTCTCTCTTCCGACGCCGACTGCCCTCGGTCCCGGTCCGGCCGAGCGACTATCGGTCGCCGGCGACGGTCGCGACCGTCGACTTCGCGTCCTCGAGCAGCGTGAGCGTCCCCGCGCCGACCGACAACACCGGGTACGGCGTGGGCAGCGAGTCGTAGAGGTACTCGAACCAGTGGGCGCGCTCCCCTTCCGTGTCGTGAATGCGCGCCTGCCGGTCGGTCAGCAGCGTCTCGACGCGTCGCTCGTGCCACTCCAGCCGGTCGTGTTCGGCGATGAGGTCGCCGTACTCAGCGTCCGCGAGGTCGCCGTCGACGACGCGCTCGCCCGCCTCGACGGCCGGCGCGAGCGTCGACTCCGCGTCCGTCAATGCCGAGCGCTCCGTCTCCAGCGTCGACAGCAGGTCCGCCCGTTCGTCGCTGGCGCGTTCAGCGCCGCGCGCGAGCGTCGCCCGCAGCGCCGGCGTCAAGGCTCCCCCCTGCTCGACGAGCGCGCCCGCGACCGCGCCGGAGAACTCCTCGGCGACGTTCTCGACGAGCGTCTCGTCGTACTCCTCGTCGTAGTGGGCCGTCGACATCACGGTCTCTCTGTACGCCTCGCGCGCCGCGGCCAGTCCCTCGCCGTCGTCGACGGTCCTCGCGGTCGCGAGCACGTTCGTCCCGGCACCCACCGGCGTCGCCGCCGCCAGCTCCCCCGGCTCCAGGCGCGCGACGCGGCGGCTGAACCGCTCGAACGCCTCGCGCTCGGCCCGCGTCCGCGACGCCTCGACCGCGACCGCCTCGCGGGCGTCGTCGAGACGCGAGAGCGCCACTCCGACCACCAGCAGGAAGACGGCCGTCACCCCCAGGACGGCCAGGCCGACGGCGACGTCCGGGTGATCGCACGCCGCCGCCCGGCAGACGGACTCCACTCCCTCCTCGACCGGGCCGGTCGATATCCGACCGACCCCGTGACTCGTTCCACGCATACATACGAGTGCAACGGCATCGCACATCACCCTTTCCCCGAGCGAATTCGGTCCGGTCGCTCGGCGTGAAAATCACCTGACTGAAGCCCGAAGCCCGCGAACCGATCAGTCGTCGGAGAGCCGTTCGAGAACGTGCGCGGGGATCCCTCCGGCGTCGTCGGTTCCGCCGGCGGGCTCGCCGCCGTGGGTCGCGACGGCGTCGTCGAACTCGGGGTCGAACAGCTCCATCGCGGTGTGGATCGTCGTCCAGTCGTCTTCGGCGGCCGCCTCCCGGAGGCTCTTCGTCGGCGCGGCCAGCAGCTGCCCGACGAGCGCGTCGGCGAGCCCGGCGACCGTCTCGCGCTGGTCGTCGGTCAGCTCCCCCTGCGCCTCCAGCTTCGCGAGCGCCTCGTTGAGCTCGCGCCGCTTCGTTCGCTCGGCGGCCTCGTACATCGCCGAGACGGCGTCGTCGGCGCGCTTGCGCTTGAACTCGGCCAGCAGCCGGTCGAACTCCTCGTCGATCATCTCCTCGACGGCCGTCGCGGCCTGCTCGCGTCGCTCTCGCGTCTCTCCGGTGACGGTCTCGAGGTCGTCGATGTCGCGGACGACGACCGCGTCGCCGCCGGCCTCGGGGACCACGTCCCGCGGCTGGCCCAGGTCTATACACAGCGTCTCGCCGGCGTCGCCGACGGTTCCCTCGTCGACGACCGGCTCGTCCGCGCCGGTGGCGGTGATGAGCACGTCCGCCTCCGCCGCCAGCGACGACACGGCCGCGAGTCCGACGGCCGTCGAGTCGCTGTCGAGGTCGGCGACGATGTGTTCGGCGGCGGCGCGGGTCCGGTTGGCGACGACGATCCGCGAGACGGGCGAGGCGTCGAGCGCGCGCGCCGCGAGCGTGCCCATCTGGCCGGCACCGACGACGAGCGCCGTCGCGTCCGCGAGGTCGGTCTCGCGCTCGGCGAGTTCGACGGCCGCCGAGCCCAGCGAGACCGACCCCTCGTTGATCCCGGTCTCCGCGCGGGCCCGCTTGCCCACCTGCAGCGCCTTCGAGAGCGCGTCGTCGAGCACGCCGCCCGACAGCCCGCCCGTCTCGCGCGCGAGCGCCGCGGCGTCGCTCAACTGCCCGAGGATCTGGTCCTCGCCCAACACGAGCGACTCCAGGCCCGCGGCCACGCGCATGAGGTGCCGGAGGCTCTCCTCGTGGTCGAGGCGGACGACCGCGCCATCGCGCACGTCGGGCGCGAACGACGACAGCGCCGACCGCGCTGCGGCGTCGTCGTCGGCCGCGACGTACGCCTCCGCCCGGTTACACGTCTGGAGACAGACCGCCTCCTCGACGCCCTCGCGGGCGATCAGCGACGACACGAGCGTCTCCTCGTCGGTGACCTGCACCGACTCGATCTCCTCGACGGACGCGAGCGCGTGGCTCACGCTCACCCCCGCGATGACGCCGGTGTCAATCATCGATTCTCTCCATGACTCGGTCCGCTTCCTGGCGTGCGTTGGTGGCTCCCTCTTGTAAAGCCTTCCAAACCGACGACGATCCCACCACCGCTCGAACCGCCTCCCGACGGACCGACGGCGGGTCGCCGGCGGCCTTTCGTTCGGCCCTGATCTCGGCCACCAGCTCCGCCATCGCCCCCGCGCCGTCGATCTCGGCTTCGATCCGGCGGCGCAGCTCCCGCGAGAGCGCCGGCGCGGCCCCGCCGGTCGCGACCGCGGCGACGACGGGGTCGTCGTGGACGGTCGCCGGGACGACGACGCTGCCGGCGTCGCGCTCGCCCGATCGGTCCGCGCGGTTCACCAGCGCGCCCGCGTCGCGGGCGGCCCGCTCGGCGGCGGCGTTGACCGACTCGTCGTCGGTGGCGGCGACGACCAGCGCCGGCGAGAGCCGGTCGACCCAGTCCGTGACGGCCGGTCCGTCGGGGGCGGCCCGAACCAACTCGGCGTCGCCGAACTCCCGGTCGGCGAAGGCGGGGCTCACGACCACGGTCCGCGCCTCGCGGGCGAACCGCCGCGCCTTGCGCGCGCCCACCGGGCCGCCGCCGAACACGAGCACCGTCTCCCCGTCGAAGTCGTGCAACAGCGGGATCACGTCACCACCTCGCGGTCGCGTGCGACCCTCGTCGCTCGCGCGGAGTCACCTCGCACGGCTCACGCGTCGGCCGGGTCCGTCTCCTCGCGCACCTGCGCGTCGGCGCGCTCGTCGAGACGGATCCCCGTCTTCTTCAGGATGCGCGTGGAGAACAGCGAGTCCCAGTCGTCGTCGGCCACGTCCCAGAACTCGGCCATCGCCTCGCGCACCTGTTCGATCCGCCGCTCGGACTCCGCCTCGTCGCGGCCGTGCGTCATCGCGAAGAAGTTGTACGGCCACACGCCCTCGTGGCGCGGCCGGTGGTAACAGTGGGTGACGAACCCCAGCGACGCGACCGCGGGGCCGACCTCCCCGAGCAGGTCGTCGGGCACGTCCCAGACGGTCATGCCGTTCTCGGTGTAGCCGAGTGCGTAGTGGTTCGGAATGACGCCCACGCGGCGCACCTTCCCCTCCTCGTTGAACCGTCTGATCGTCTCGACGACCCAACTGACGGGCTGGCCGACCGCCTCGGCCACGTCGGCGTACGGCGTCTCGGTGATCGGGAGGCCGCCCTGGACCTCGACGACGAGGTCGCGCTCGCGGGCGGTGATCCCCCGCTCGTCGGAGGGCTCCACGTCGGGGCCCAGATGCGACAGGTCCAGGTCGCCGTCGCTCACGGGGCCCTCGAGCAGGAACTTCGCGCCGACGTGGAACTCCTCCCGCTTGGGGAGGTTGTACGTCTCCTGGCCGGTCGCCTCCTCGATCTCCGAGAGCACGCGCTCCACCTCGTCCTCGCTGGCTACGCTAACGACGAACCACATGTTGAGGTGCGGGTGCTCGCGCTCGTAGTTGTGCGCCACCTCGCGGAAGCCGTTGACCGTCTCGGCGATCTCCTCGTAGCGCTCCTCGGGCGCGTGCATCGCCACGAGCGTCGCTGTGCCGCCGATCTCCTCGGCGTTGACGAGCGCGCCGAACCGCGAGAGCACGCCGCGCTCGTCGAGGTCCCGCACCGTCGCGAGCAACTCCCCGGCGTCGACGTCGACGCCGCGCTCGGTCAGCGCCGCCGCCGCCGGCTCCCAGGGCCGCCGTGTGACGGGGAAGCCGCCCTGAAAGGCGTTGACGACGGCGCGTTCGCGCGTCGAGAGGTCGACATCGGCCCCGACTTCGTCCATGCGAACACCTGAGAACGCCGCGAGGATAAGCGTCGCGCTCGCGGGCGTCGACGCCGGTGTGGATCGGAGCCGCCGGTCACGGAACGACCGTCACGTCGCGCACGCCGTCGAGGGCGGTCACGCTCTCGGCGAGCGATTCCTGGTCGACCGGGGCCTCGTAGTAGAACACCAGGTCGAAGCTCCCGTCGCGCAGGAGCTGTTGACACTCCCAGACGAACGACTCGTCGTCGACGGTTCGACCCTGGAACTGGTTGGAGGAGAAGTCGGTGTCCTCGTTGCCGGCGTGGATGTACGTCTCGCCCTTGTCCGCGTGGTCGGCGATCTCCTCGTTGAGTTCGACGGTGAGCTCGTGCATCTCCAGGTCCTCCTCGCCCCCGAGGGACGTGTGGACGACCATGCCGAGCAGTTCGATCTCGCCGGGCTCCAGCAGGGCCTTGGTCCGCTCGTAGAGGTCGCGGTCGACGGTGTCGCTCATGGTCGTACTCGGCGCGTCGGGGCCATACCGGTGACGGTTCGCTCGTGGCGTCGCCGGCAGCGTCGCCGGCGGCGTCGACGGTCGACCGTGGCAGTCGGAGCCAGCGCGCAACGCTCGGGTGCGACGCTCGCGACCGTCGCCTCCTTTTTTATTCGTCCTCCTCCTGGATCGGGACGATGGAACTCACCCTGAAGTTCTTCGCCACCTTCCGCGAGGCGGTCGGCTCGAAGACCGTCGAGCGGGAGTTCCCCGACGCCGACACCGTCGGGGACGTGCTCGCCGCCCTGGAGGCCGAGCACGACGGGCTGGCGGGGAATCTCCTGGCGGACGGGGATCTCAAGCCGCAGATAAACGTCCTGCTCAACGGCCGGGAAGTGCTCCACATCGACGGCGTCGACACCGCGGTCGAGGACGGCGACACCCTCGCCGTGTTCCCCCCGGTCGCCGGCGGCGTCGACGACGGGGACGACGAGACCGGCGACCGCGACGGCGACCTCGTGACGCGCGTCGAGTCGTATCGCGGGATCTCGCGCCGGCTCGCGGTCCATTACCTCCGGAACCTCGGCGGCGACGCCGACGGCCCGGACGAGGAGGCGACGACCGTCGACGGCGACGGCTGGCGCGCGACGGTCGCGGCCGAGTCGGTCACGGCCGCCGGCAGCATCACGCTCACCGAGGTCACGGTCACCTTCCGGGGCGAGGCGTCCGTCCTCGACGACCTGATCGACCGGTTCGGACAGAAGGCGATGCGCGCCGGCGGCTGATGGCCGGCGACGGACCCGAGGAGGACGGCAAGAACCCGGACGGCGGCAGAGCCGGTAGCGACCCGGACTACGACCCGGAGACTCGGGGGACCGGCCACCCGATCGACTCCAACGCGCTGCTGGTCGCCGCCGCGAAGGCCAGCGTCGGCCCCGGACGACTGCCGGAGTTACTTCGGGCGGCCGACGATCACCTCCGGGAACGCGCCGGCGAGTACGAGCGGACGTACGAGCGCGTCGACGACGCGACGGACGGCGAGAGCGGCGAGGCGGCCGCGACGTATCTCGTTCCAGAGGGCCACTGGGCGGAGATCGGGGACGCGCTCGAGTTGAACCGCCGCGAGGCGGACGCGCTCCGGCGGGCCCACGAGCAGCACCTCCTGCGCGTCGGGACCCGACGGCGGCGCAGGCGGGAGTTCGAGTCGGCGCTGGAACTGCGCGAGGCGGTCGTCATCGAGGAGTGATCGCTCGATCGAATCGGCGTCGTATGAGTTAAATTTAATATCGGCCGGACCTGTCACTCCTCGTGAACGAACGCGTGCTCGTCGTGGAGGACTCCGCCTTCCAGCGCGCGCGGCTTCGCGACCGGCTCGAGCCGACGTTCGAGGTGGTGGCGGAGGCCGGCGACGGCGAGGAGGCGGTCGCCGCCTACCGGGAGCACGACCCCGACGCGGTGACGATGGACTTCGCGCTCCCCGTGATCGACGGCCCGTCGGCGACGGCGGCGATCAAGGAGTTCGATCCCGGGGCGGTCGTGGTGTTCTGTACGTGCGTGAGCCAGCAGGCGCAGCTCAAGCGAGCGATCCGCGCCGGCGCGGACGACTACGTCCGCAAGCCGGTGAGCGACGGCGCGCTCGTCGAGGCGGTTCGGTCCGCGGTCGACGAGGTCGGCGAGCACCGGACGGGGCCCGAACGGATCGACGCGACCGATCGACCTGACCGACGCGACCGATCGACCTGACCGACGCGACTCGGCGGCCGACCGGCCGAATCCGGCCGTCCGAGCGGTCCCGTCGCCCCTGCCGAGACCGACGGCCCCTTGAGTCCGCACGCCGCCCGTCCCGCATGGACAGTCGTCTCCCGCCGGACGTGCGCGACGGGGTCCGGGACGCGCTCCCGCTGTTGCTCGGGATCGTCCCCTTCGCGCTCGTCGCCGGCGTCGCCGGCGTCGAGGCCGGCCTCACGCCCCTCCAGACGGTCGGGCTCTCGGTGATCGTCTTCGCCGGCGCGTCGCAGTTAGCCGCCATCGAACTGCTCGGGAGCGACGCCGCCCTCGGCGTCGTCGTGCTGACCGTCGTCGTGATCAACCTCCGAATGCTGATGTACTCGGCGTCGATCGCGCCGTACTTCCGGGACCTGTCGGCGCGCGTTCGCGCCGGCTGCGCGTACCTGCTCACCGACCAGGCGTACGCGCTGGCGCTGGCGCGGTACGTCGGCGAACTCGACGGCGACGGTACCGCCGACCGCGACGGCGACCGCACCGTCGACCGCGACAGCGACGCCGACGGCAGCACCGGCGAGGCCCGAACGCGCCGCCCGTACTACTACCTCGGCGTCGCGCTCACGCTGTGGGTCGTCTGGCAGGCCGGCACGGTCGTCGGCGTCGTCTTCGGCGCGGCCGTCCCCGACGGCTGGCGGCTCGGCTTCGCGGTCCCGCTGGTGTTCCTCGCGCTGCTCGTCCCGGCGGTGTCGGACGCGCCGAGCCTCGCGGCGGCCGTCGCCGCCGCCGCGGTCGCCGTCGGCGGAGCGGGGCTGCCGTTCAACGCCGGCCTGATCGCCGGCGGCGTGGTCGGCGTGCTCGTCGGCGTCGGGGCGGAGGCGGTCGGCCTCGGCGACGACGTTGGTGACGGTGGCAACGGCAACGACGGCGACGGCGACATCGGCGATGACGGCCACATCGGCGATGGCAACGGCGGCGACCGCGACGGAGGCGAGGACGGCGACCGCGACGGGGGCGACCGATGACGACCACCCACGGCCCGGGGGTGATCTGGGCGGCGATCGTCGCCGGCGGCGTCGCGACGTTCGCGATCCGGCTGTCGTTCATCCACCTGTTCGGCCGGGTCGACGAGGTGCCGCCGGCGCTGCGGCGGCTGCTGACGTACGTCCCCGCGGCCGTGCTGGCGGCGCTCGTGGCACCGGACTTCGCGCCCGCGAGCGCGACGCTTTCGGGGCTGCTCACGCCGGAGATCCTCGGCGGTGCGGCCGCCGTGCTCGCTGCCTGGCGGACCGAGGACGTGCTGTGGACCGTCGCCGCCGGGATGGCGGGACTGCACCTCGCGCGCTTCCTGCTGTGAGTCGCCGTCGACCGCCGCGACCGCTGGGTCCCGACGGCGGTCGGTTCCGGTCCCCGCGGACCCGGCGGCGATTGCCGGAGTGGCCGGGGACATCCGCCGGGGGACGGACCTCCGACCGATGACGGAGTCGCTGCTGGCCGCCGCGCGCCGGGCCCCGCGCGAGACGTGGGTCGTCGTCGGGGCCGTCTCGGCCTCGCAGTACCTCAACCACGCGTACCTCGTGTTGTTCCCGCCGATCCTGAGCGTCCTCTCGGGGGAGTTCACCGTCGGGCTGGCGGCGCTGGGCGTCGCGCTCGGCGTCCAGGGCGCGACCAACACAGCGTTTCAGCTCCCCTTCGGTCACCTCGCGGACCGCTACGACCGGACGATCGCGCTCGGCCTCTCGTCGGTGCTGGGCGCGCTGGGCGTGTTGCTGGCGGCGGCAGCGCCCACGTTCGAGTGGCTGCTCGTCGCGCAGGCGGTCATCGGCGTCGGCGTCGCGGGCCACCACCCGGCGCACTACCCGCTCATCTCCGATTCGACCCCCGAGACCCTGATGGGCCGAGCGTACAGCCTCTACGGCTTCGGCGGGTCGGTCGGGTTCGCGACGCCCCCCGTGCTCATCGCCGGCGTCGTCTCGGCCGGCTACTCCTGGCGCGTTGGCGTCGGCCTCATCGGCGCGGTCGGGCTCGCGTACGCCGTCGCCGTCACCTGGCTGTTCGCCGCGCGCGTCGACGACGCCGTCACCGCTCCGAACCGGAGCCGCGACCGGGGCGACGCCGACGGCTCCGGAAGGGACGCCGACGACGCCGAAAGGAGCCGTACTCGCGGAACGTGGGTCGAGCGCACGCGGGCGTACCTGCGCGAGCTCGCGGCCGCACCGGGGATACTCGCCCTGGCGCTTTTGGCGCTCGTGAGCTCCACCGCGGGCTGGGGATTCACCAGCTACGTCGTCGTGTTCCTCGAGGACGGCTACGGCCTCTCGCTGTCGCGCGCGAACCTCGCGCTCACCGGGTCGTACCTCGTCGGCGCGCTCGCCGTGTTCGTCGGCGGCGACCTCTCCGACCGGATCAGCGCCGGGCCGGTGATGGTCGCCAGCTTCGCCGCGGTCGGCGCGCTCGTCGGCCTCCTCGCGCTCGGCGTCGTCGGTCCGCTGGCGGCGATCGGACTCGTGTTGCTCGTCGGCGGCGCGCGGTCGATCGCCGGGCCGGCGCGCTCGAAGCTCACCGACGCGTTCGCGCCCGACGGCACCACGGGCACCAGCTTCGCGATCACCACGATCGGCGTCATGCTGGGCAACGCCGTCGCGCCGCCGGCGTTCGGCTACCTCATCGAGACGGCCGGTCGCCGGGCGGCGTTCCTCGCGGTCGCCGGCGTCTCACTCCTCGCCGTTCTCCTCACCGTCGGCCTCATCGCCCGGTTCGGCGACGCCTGAGGCGGGGCGGTCGACGCCGTCGACGCCGTCGGCGTCTCCGGTCTCGTCCGCGTCGGCGACGCCGTCCGTCCGCCCCGCGTCGCCCGCGCGGTCGCCGGCGGCGACGGCGGCGCGGCGTTCCTGTGCGACCGCGATCCGTTCGTGGGCGCGGACGAACCGGTACAGCAGCCACAGCAGGAACGCGACCGAGACGAAGTAGACGACCGCGAGAATCTGGCCCAGGATCAGAACGGCGTAGAGGCTGACGAGGACGAACAGCACGACGACCGCGATCCCGGTTCGGGAACTCAGCGACTGTCGGAGGGTGGGCGGGGACTCGCTTGACACGGACCGCGATCCTCACGGGGGGGTGATAAATCGGGGCGGTAGGTGGGAACGGAAGGCGAGCGGACGACGAAGCTGAGAGTCAACCGATCACTAGCAGTTGTACCGCGAGCGAGGGCCGTCAGGCCCGAGCGAGCGGCAGTTTTGTCATTACGGGAAATCTTCGATTTCCCGTCAGCAGTCGGAACGCTCCGCGTTCCGACGGCATGAACGGGTTTTCAATGAGGGTTCCCGCAGGCCGCCGGAGGCGGCCGAGGAAACCCTCATCCGAAAAGCGGTTCTTTGTGGGCGGCTCGGGCCACGCGGCCTCACTCCGTTCGGCCGCGCACACCTCGCCGTTCACGAGAGCTCCGCTCTCGTGAGCTCACGAGACGCGCAGCGTCTCGTGAACGCCGGACCGCCGAGGTCTCGCTCGCTCCGCTCGCTTCGACCTCGCCTCAGTCGTCAGCGGGCGCGACGCCGGAGTCGCCCGAGGAGACGCCCGTGCCCGGCCCGACCTCGATGTCGAGCTCGTCGAGCTTCTCGTCGGGGACGACGCCGTCGACCCAGCCGCGCGTCTCGTAGTACTCCTCTTTCATCTCGGGGAGCTCGCAGTACTCGCCCTCGGAGCCGCCCTGGCCGCGGATGCCGTCCTCGAGGAACCGCGCCGGCAGGGAGTCGTCGCTGCCGTCGAAGCCGTTGAGGTTGTTGTAGTAGCGCTCCAGGTTGTAGACGCGCTCGCCGGCCTCGATCAGGTCGTCCTCGGTCACGTCGCGGCCGGTCATGCCGTTGTACTGCATGACGTACTCCTCGATGCCCTCGGCGAACGCGTTGAACTTGCAGATGTCGAACGAGTCAGAGATGGCGTGCAGGTCCTGGAAGGTGACCGTCAGCTCGCCTTTGCCCTCGTGCTCGTAGGGGTCGACCTTCTGCGGGATGCCGAGGATCTCCGCGGCCGGCGTGTACGCGCGCAGGTGGCACGCGCCCCGGTTGGAGGTGGCGTACGCGATGCCCATGCCCTTCATGCAGCGCGGGTCGTACGCCGGGATCGTCTGGCCCTTGACCGCAAGCGAGTTGTCGTGGGCGTCGAAGCGCTCGGCGAGGCCGTTCGCGCCCTCCGCCAGCGCGTCCGGGAGTTCGCCCTCGCGACGGGCCGTCTCCTCGATGAGGTCGATCATCCGCTCTGAGTCGCCCCAGTCGAGTTGCTCGTCGAGGTCGTCGAGCTTGCCCTCCTCGGACATCTCCATCGCCATGGCCATCATGTTGCCCATCTCGATGGTGTCGACGCCCATGTCGTTGCACCGCTGGATCATCACGGCGATCTCGTCGCGGTCGGTGTGTGCGGAGTTCGGACCCAGCGCGAACGCCGACTCGTACTCGTAGGACTCGGTGCGCACGTTGAGGTCCTCGCCCTTGTGCGTCACCGACACCTCGACCTCCTTCTTACACGCGACCGGACAGGAGTGGCAGGTCGGCTCGTCGACGAGGATGTTCTCGCGGACGTTCTCGCCGGAGACGCGCTCGGCGTCGATGTCGACGCCCTCGGAGCCGCTGTAGGCGCTCGTCGAGGTGTACTTGCCGTTCTTCGTCGGCAGGCCGTCCATCTCCTCGGTCGCGTTCATCAGGACGTTCGTCCCGTACAGCGAGAGGCCGCCCTCGTTGGGCGCGGTCACGTCCGACTCCTGGATCACCTCCATCGCCTGCTGGTACCCCTCCTGGAACGTCTCCGGCTCGGCCGGCTTGGGCATCTTGGTGCCCGACTTGACGACGACCGCCTTCAGGTTCTTCGAGCCCATCACAGCGCCGGTGCCGCCGCGGCCCGAGGCGCGGTCGTCCTCGTTGACGATGCAGGCGTACTTGACGCCGTTCTCGCCGCCGGGACCGATCGCCATCACCGAGACGTTGCGACCGACGGTGCCGTCGACCTCCTCGCCGAGGGTGTCGATGGTGTCGTGGACGCCCTCGCCCGCCACGTGGGAGGCGTCGCGCAGTTCGACCTCACCGTCCTCGACGACCGCGTACACCGGCTCGTCGCTCGCGCCGTCGAACACGAGGCCGTCGAAGCCGGCCCACTTGAGTCGCGCCCCCGACCAGCCGCCGTGGTGACTGTCGGTGACGGTCCCCGTGAGCGGGGACTTCGTCACGACCGCGATCCGGCCGGACATCACCGTCTGCGTTCCCGTGAGCGGCCCGTTCATGAAGCAGAGCCGGTTGTCCGGCCCCATCGGGTCCACGTCGGGACCCGCGTCGAACACGTACTTCACGCCGAGGCCGCGCGCGCCGATGTACTTGCGCGCGTCGTCGTCGTCGACGCCCGCATACGATACGTCACCGTCCGAGAGGTCCACGTGGGCGACGTGGTCCCTGAATCCACCGAGGTCGGTCATGGTAATCTACAATCGTTATATAGTGCCGGAGTCTGTTAGCCGTTGCCACAGCGGGGTAACCGGTATCGATTAAGCCCTGCTCACTACGCCGACGGCGAGGCCGGCGCTGTTTTCCCGAAGCAGTCCCGTGATCCGAGCGATGGACGCGTTCGAACGCCGGGCGGCAATCGTCGCCGCGATCACGACGGTCGTCGTTACGGCCTCGCTCCTCCCGATGCCGACCGGGAGCGAGGCCGGCGGCACCGTCGCTCCGCCCGGGAGCGACCTCGTCATGCACGCCGTCGGCTACGCCGCCGTCGCGTACACGCTCGCGCGGACGCTCCCGACGCGGGGGCGTCGTCGGTCACTTCTCGCGCTCGTCGGCGTCGCCGTCGCGGCGACGGGGATCGGCGCGGGCGTCGAACTCGCGCAGGAGTTCGTGCCCGGGCGGACGCCCTCCCTGCTCGACGGCGTCGCCAACGCGGTCGGCGCGGTCGGCGGGGCGCTGCTGTGGCTCCGGCGAGACCGCGGCGGCGACCGCGACAGCGACGCTGACCGCGAGGTCGACGGCAACGCCGACAGCGACAGCAACGCCGACAGCACCGCCGACCGCGACCGCGACGGCGACAGCACCGCCGACCGCGACCGCGACAGCGACGACGACCCCCGACCCATTCGGTGACCGAGACCGGTCGAGCGAAGCCGTTTTCCGCGGGAGTCGCTCACTCCCGCCAATGAGCCAGCCGAGCCCCGAGGTCTACGAGCGCGACCGCGGGATGGACGCCCACAACGCGGTCATGCGCGACATCCGGGCCGAGCGCGACGAGACGTACGACCCGCACGAGCCGACCCGGGTGTGGCTCGACGAGGACAACACGCCCGACGGCGTCAAGACGAGTCTGACGATCATCCTCAACACCGGCGGCTGCCGGTGGGCCCGCGCCGGCGGCTGTACCATGTGCGGCTACGTCGCCGAGTCCGTCGAGGGCGGAAGCGTCTCCCACGAGGCGCTCATGGACCAGATCGACGTCTGCCTCGACCACGAGGACGAGAACGCGGACGACCCCGCCGAGCTGATCAAGATCTACACCTCCGGCTCCTTCCTCGACGAGCGCGAGGTGTCCGCCGAGACGCGCGCGGCCGTCGGCGAGGCGTTCGCCGACCGCGAGCGCATCGTCGTCGAATCGCTCCCCGACTTCGTCGCCGGCGAGAAACTGGCCGACTTCACCGACCACGGCCTCGAGACCGATGTGGCCGTCGGCCTGGAGACGGCGACCGACCGCGTCCGCCACGACTGCGTGAACAAGTACTTCGCCTTCTCGGACTTCGAGGACGCCTGCGCGGAGGCCGCGGAGGCGGGCGCGGGCGTGAAGGCGTACCTCCTGATGAAGCCGCCGTTCCTCGCGGAGTCGGAGGCGCTGGCGGACATGGTCTCCTCGGTCGAGCGGTGCGCCGCCGTCGACAACTGCCACACGGTCTCGATGAACCCCTGCAACGTCCAGCGGTACACGATGGTCGACGAACTCCACTTCCGCGGGGGCTACCGCCCGCCGTGGCTGTGGTCGGTCGCGGCCGTGCTGGAGCGGACGGCCGACGCCGACGCCATCGTCGTCTCCGACCCTGTGGGCCACGGGAGCGACCGCGGCCCGCACAACTGCGGCGAGTGCGACGACCGCGTCCAGACGGCGATCAAGGACTTCGACCTCCGGCAGGACCCCTCGGTGTTCGAGCAGGTCTCCTGCGAGTGCGAGCGCACCTGGGAACTCGTGCTCGAGGAGGAGACGGCGTTCAACCAGCCCCTGACGCGGTAGACGACCCGAAGGGTCGGACCGCCGGCCCGGCGACGAGGCGGCGGAGGCGAACGCGGGCCGGACTTATGTGCTCCCATCGCGACGGACCGTCCGTGATCCGGACAGCACCGCGCAGGCGACGCAGTACCCGAACGGCGACCCGGAGGAGTCGATGAATCTCACCGGGCTGGACCACCTCGTCCTCCGCGTCGAAGACGTCGAGGAGTCGCTCGCGTTCTACGAGTCGATCGGCGGCGAGCCGGTCACCTTCGGCGAGGGCCGACGCGCCGTAGCGCTCGGCGACCAGAAGATCAACCTCCACCCGCTCGATCCCGACGTGGAGCCCGTCGCGGCCGCGCCGACCGTCGGGAGCGGCGACCTCTGCGTGCTCACGGACGAGCCGATCGAGTCGGTCGAGCGCGACCTGGCGGAGCGGGAGATCGAGGTGATCACGGGGCCGATCGAACGCTCGGGCGCTGTCGGCCCGATCGAGTCGGTGTACGTCCGCGACCCCGACGGGAACCTCGTCGAGATCGCCGCGTACGTCGACGGGTGAGGCCGCTGGGACGACGACGAGCACGGACGCGACCGCGGACCGAAGCGTGTCGACGACCGCGACCGCGACCTACTCCGCGAACGCCCGCAACACGCCCTGTCCGTCGGTGCCGCCCACGTCCGGGAGCGTCGCGCGCTCGGGGTGGGGCATCATCACCGCGACCGTCTCTCGCGCGCCGAGGATCCCCGCGACGTTCGCCGTCGAGCCGTTGGGGTTCGCCGCGTCGGTGACCGCGCCCTCGGCGTCGCAGTAGCGGAACAGCACGCGGTTCTCGTCCTCCAGCGTCGCCAGGCGGTCCTCGCGGATCTCGAAGCGGCCCTCGCCGTGGGCGATCGGCACCTCGATCACGTCGCCGGCGTCGTACGCCGCGGTCCACGGCGTGTCCGCGCGCTCGACGCGCAGGTGGACGTGTTCACACCGGAACCGCGCCGTGCGGTTCGTCGTGAACGCGCCCTCGGTCAGCCCGGCCTCGCAGCCGATCTGCGCGCCGTTGCAGACGCCAAGCACCGGCGTCCCCGCCTCAGCCGCCTCGCGCACCTCCGCCATGATCGGCTGGCGGGCGGCCATCGCACCCGCCCGGAGGTAATCGCCGTAGGAGAACCCGCCGGGGACGACGACGCCGTCGGTGTCGGCCGGGAGGCCGTCGGCGTGCCAGACACGCTCGGCGTCGACGCCGAGGTGCGAGAGCGCGCTGACGGCGTCGCGGTCGCAGTTGGAGCCGCCGAACTGGATCACAGAGACCGTCATTCGCGCGCCTCGACCGCCACCTCGTAGTCGTGGATGGTCGGGTTCGCGAGCAGCCGTTCGGCCATCTCGTCGGCGCGCTCGCCCGCCTCGTCGGCGTCGGCTGCGTCGAGGTCGATCTCGAAGCGGTCGGCCGAGCGGAGGTCCTCGAGGTCGAACCCGAGGCGCTCGAGCGCTCCCTGGGTCGTCTCGGCCTCGGGGTCGAGCACCCCCCGCTTCAGCCGCACGGTCACCGTGGCGGTGTAGCCGGTCATCGATCGAACCTGCGAGTCCATGCGTAAAATCCGTTTCGGGACGCCCACGATACACACGTTCGTGTACGGCAGTCGTCGCGCGGAGCGACACCGGTTTACTCGCCGACGAGGAAACGGACGTATGGAAGCGGCCGACCGTCCGACACCGAGGCGCTGGGACACCGAGATCGTCGTCGTCGGGGACGACGCGACCGGACTGGTCGCCCGCGTCACCTCCCTGCTGTTCGAGCGCGGCTGCAACATCGAGGACCTCGACCAGGACGTGCGCGACGGCGTGTTCCGGATGCGCCTCCACGCCGACACCGACGGGATGGTGTGCAAGCCCGCGACGCTGGAGGAGGACCTGCAGGACCTGGGCGACGAACTCGGCGTCGACATCCGGGTGCGCCTCGCCGACGCCGACGCCGCGCGCAAGGCCGCGCTGCTCGTGACCAAGGAGGACCACGCGCCGCGGGCCGTCTTGGAGGCGTGTGCGGACGGCACCCTCGACGCGGAGGTGCCGGTGATGATCGGCAACCACGACACGCTGTCCCCCCTCGCCGACGAGTACGACGTGCCGTTCGTCGACGTGGGCGACGACGGCGGCTCCCACGACGAGCGCGAGCTGCTGCGCGTGCTCGACGAGTACGACGTGGACTGCCTGGTGCTCGCGCGGTTCATGCGCATTCTCTCGCCCGAGATCGTCTTCCGGTACGAGGGACGGATCCTCAACGTCCACCCCTCGTTGCTGCCGGCGTATCCCGGCGCGGAGGCGTACCGGCAGGCCGTCGAAGGCGGCGCGCGCGTCCACGGCGCGACCGCCCACTACGTCACGACCGACCTCGATCAGGGGCCGATCATCGCCCAGCGGGCGTTCCGCGTCGACCCCGACGACGGCCCCGAAGACCTGAAAGCGCGCGGCCAGCCGCTGGAGGCGGAGGCGCTCGTGGCGGGCCTGCGGGCGCACCTCGACGACGCGGTCGTCGTGCGTCGCGGGCGGACCCACTTCCGCGAGGGCGTCGACCCCGACGCCTACGATCTGGGCGGCGTCGCCGCCGAGTAGCCGCACGTAACGGTTAATTCACACGCGCCCCCACTATCCGGTCGTGACCGGGGGACGAGCCACGCACGAGCGGTTCGGCGGACGCCTAACGCTGTTCGTCGTGCTGCTGGCGGCGATCGTGCTCGGCGTGTTCCTCTACTACACCGACCGGATCCTGGCGTCGCTGCCGTCGCCGCTTCCGGTGTTCTGATCCCCGCCCGGGGGCCGGCCGCCGCTCACAGGTCGCGGACGGCGTCGACCGCGTCGGCGACGGGCGGCGCGTCGAACCACTCGGTTCCCGTGTAGGCGTTCGCGCCCGCGGCGTACATGTCGGCGATGCGATCGACCGCGTCCGGGTCGAGCGCCGGCGGCTCGATCGAGCACAGCGACCGCCAGTCGGCGACGTTCTCCTCGTCGGCCCGCGCCTTCGCCTCGCTCACGGCCTCGACCCACGCCGGGGCGACCCGCTTGTAGTGCTGGCGGACGACCTCCTTGGACACCTCCTGGCCGTCGTACGCGAAGCGGTTCTCGTCGAACGTCCCCACCACGTCGGCGACGCGCACCTCGCCGTCGACGTACACGCACTCGATCTTGCCGTCCTCGTGGACGAACCCGGCCTCGGCGGCGCGCGCTGTCACGACCTCGTTCACCTCGCGGGCGACCGACTCCAGCGCGGCGATCCGGGCCGCCCCGGCGATCCGGTCGGCCTCGTCGCGGTCGAGGTAGCGGTCCTGTTCCTCGTACTTCGTCGAGAACTCGACGACCGGCTCGGGGAGGTCGACGACCCCGTCGGGCCACTCGTCGCGGTCGACGCCCGCCTCGCGCGGGGTCGCCCGCGATCTGAGGCTGGAGCCGACGGGGACCGTGTTGCGAAAGACGATCTCCAGGGGGATCACGTAGCCGGCGGCGTCGCGGACGGCGTCGTGGAAGGCGTCGTAGTCGTAGGTCCCCGTCGCCTCGCGGAAGGGGAGACCCGGCACCGTCGCGAGATCGATAGCGAGCTCTCGAGGCGGCTCGTCGACCGCCGACAGCGGCTCGGCGTCCGGGCCGACGCCGCGGTAGTGCGTGGGGACGCCGGCGTCCTCCAGCAGCTCGAAGTTGTACGCGCCCATCGTGCAGAGGCTCGCGCCCTTGCCAGGGATCGGGTCGGGCATCTTCCCCCAGTCGAACACGGAGTAGTCGTCGGTGAAGGCGAACCGGCCCGCGCCGAGGTCGTCGTCGGTCGGCTCGCGCTCGACGACGAACTCCTTGACGCTCGTCATGGTCGGAGGCGCGGGCGCGGAGGTGAAGAATCCTTCCACTCTCGTGCGTATATCTGGAGAGGCGGAACCCCATATATCCATGTTCGTGGGACGATCGCGGGCGCTACTCGTCCGGCACGACCGTCCCGGGGTTGAGGGTCCCGTTCGGATCCAGCGCGTCCTTGACCGCCCGCATCGCCTCGACGGCGGCCTCGCCGTGTTCCCGTTCCAGGTACGTCCGCTTGCCCGCGCCGATGCCGTGTTCGCCGGTGGCGGTGCCGCCGAGTTCCAGCGCACGCTCGACCAGTTCGCCGTAGGCGGCCTCCGCGCGGGCGACCTCGTCGGGATCGTCCGGGTCCCGGAGGACGAAGTAGTGGAGGTTGCCGTCGCCGGCGTGGCCGAAGCAGGGGACGAACAGGTCGTACTCGTCGGCGACGTCCTTCACCGCCCGGATCATCTCCGGGTACGAGCCGATCGGGACGGTCACGTCGCCCGGCTGGCCCATCTCGCGGTCGGGGTCGTACGCCTCGGCCGCGTACGTGATGTCCTTGCGCGCCTGCCACAGCTCCCCCATTCGGTCGCCGGCGGCCATCTCGAACGCCGCCACGTCGTGGGCCTCGAAGACCGCCCGGCAGAAGTCGATCTCCTCGTCGATCCCGTGGTTCGCGTGGAACTCGACGAACACCATCGGACGCTCGGGGAGGGCGGCGTCGCTGTAGTCGTTGGCGAGCATCGCGGTCTCGGCGTCGAACAGTTCGATCTTCGCCACGTCGACGCCGGCGGTGACGGCGTCGGAGATGGCCGCGGTCGCGTCGTCGAGCGTCGGGAAGGTCGCGCGGCCGCCCCGGATCTGCTCGGGGCGACCCGCCAGTTCCAGGGTGGCGCGCGTGACGATCCCGAGGGTTCCCTCGCCGCCGACGATCAGCTCCTTCAGGTTGTAGCCGGAGGAGGACTTCGCGGCCTTCGAGCCCACGGTCGTGACCGAGCCGTCGGCGAGCACGACCTCCAGTTCGAGCACCCAGTCGGCCACCTCGCCGTACTTCACCGTCCCCATTCCGGAGGCGTCGGTGGCGATCATCCCGCCGATCGTGGAGATGTCGCCGGAGGAGGGCAACGGCGGGAAGAACAGCCCGTGGCTCGCGACCGCCTCGTCCACGTCCGCGCCGATCGCGCCCGGCCCCACGTCGACCTGGAGGTCGTCGGGGCGGATCTCGCGGACCTCGTCCATCCGGGTCACGTCGAGGCTGATCCCGGCGCGTGCGGGGACAGCACCGTCCTCCAGCCCGGTGCCGGCGGCGTAGGGCGTCACGGGGACGCCGCGCTCGTCCGCGGCGGCGACGACCGACGACACGTCCGCGGTCGACTCCGGGTACACGACCGCGTCGGGTCGGACGGCGTCGGCGTCGTCGGTGGCGTAGTCGGTGGCGTGGTCGTCGCGGTCGGCGTTCCCGAGGCTGACCTCCCCGTCGAGCGCGAGGTCCGCGAGGAAGCCCACGTCGTGGTCGAGTCGGGCGGGCGACGCGTCCCCCGCCGCTCCCGTCTCGCGTGTCATTACCTCACACGCACGTCCGGGCCGGCATCAACGCATCGGTGCCGCGGGCGGTGTGCCGAGGACAGTTCCGAGAGTCCGCGGCCGCCACGTTTACTTCCGCAGCCGGGGGAGCCCGACCATGACGGCGCAGCCGCGGGCCGGCGAGATGCTGGTCGGAGCGTACCTCAAGCTGATCGAGGAGTGCGAGATCGTCGCGTACGGGCAACACTCCCCGCTGGAGGGCGAACAGATCGAGGTCGACGTGATCGGCGTCCAACCGAGCGGCGACCGGGAGGTCGTCACCTGCGAGGTCGCGACCCACCTTCGGGGCCTCGGGTACGGCACCGCCGAGGAGAACGGCGACCGGGTGGCGGCGAAGTTCGAGAACGCGGAGCGGTACGTCGACCGCGTGTTCGGACCCGCCGAGACGCATCGCTTCCAGTTCTGGAGCCCGAACGTGCCGCCGGCGTCCGAGGCGGCGCTCCGAGAGGTCGCGACCGACTTCGGTTCGCGGAACGACTCCGAACTCGAGTTGGTCGTCAACGACGAGTACGCCGACCGGGTCGAGGAGCTGCGGGCGGCGGCGGCCTCGACGTACGCCCAGCGGAACGAACTCGCGTTCCGGTTCCTCCAGATACTGGAGCACGTCCGGGAGTGAGGCGACGGTGGCCGCGACCGGCCCGTTTTTCACGGCGTGTCGACACCGATCCGACGATGACGCGACCGTCAGCCGCGAACCTCGAGCCCGACGACCTGGGGTTCGAGCACGTCCCCGAGACCGACCAGTCGTTCGAGAACGCGCTGGCGAAGGCGCGCGACGGGACACGGCTGACGGTCGACGACGCGGTCGAACTGCTCACCACCGGCAGCGACGCCCCCGGTATCGACCGCGAGCGCAAGGAGGCGGTGCTGGAGACCGCCGACCGCCGCCGCGCCGAGGTCGTCGGCGACGAGGTGACGTTCGTCGCCAACCTCAACAACAACGTCACGACCGCCTGCAATACCGGCTGTCTGTTCTGCAATTTCAAGGACACCGCCCACCGGTTCGAGGCCGACCACGACGGCGAGCACGCGGGGTTCACCAAGACGCCCGCGGAGTCGCGAGAGGCCGTCGCCGCCGCCCTCGACCGCGGGATCTACGAAGTCACGTCCGTCTCCGGGCTCCACCCGGCGTTCGCGCTGAACGACGAGCACCACGAGATCCTCCGCGGCGTCGAGGACGCCGCCAGCGCGGTGAACTACAAGCCGCCGGAGACGTACGCGACCGACCCCGGCACCTACGTCGAGCAGATGAACGCGATGAGCGTCGACGGCGTCCACCTCCACTCGATGACGCCCGAGGAGGCGTACCACGCGCGACGGGGCACCGACTGGGACTACGAGCAGGTGTACCGGGCCCTCGCCGACGCCGGCCTCGACTCCGCCCCCGGCACCGCCGCCGAGATCCTCGTCGACGAGGTTCGGGACGTGATCTGCCCCGGGAAGATCGACACCGGCGACTGGATCGAGGCGATGGAAGGCGCGATGGCCGCCGGGCTCGACACCACCGCGACGATCATGTACGGCCACGTGGACAACGAGATGCACCGCGCGATGCACCTGAAGCGCGTGCGCGACCTCCAGGACCGCACCGGCGGCATTACGGAGTTCGTTCCCCTCTCCTTTGTCCACGAGCGCACGCCGCTGTACGAGCACGGCGTCGTCGACGGCGGCGCGAGCGACGCCGAGGACGAACTGCTGATCGCCGTCTCCCGGCTGTTCCTCGACAACGTCGAGAACGTTCAGACCTCGTGGGTGAAGTACGGCGACGAGAAGGCGCTGAAGACGCTCTCGTGTGGCGCGAACGACTTCATGGGCACCATCCTCTCCGAGGAGATCACCAAGCGCGCGGGCGGCTCCTACGGCGAGTTCCGAAGCTTCGACGACTACGTCGACCTGATCACGTCGGTGGGTCGGATCCCGGTCGAGCGCTCGACCGACTACCGGACCCGCCGCCGGATCGACCCCGACGAGGGTCCGCCGTTCGGCCCGACGCTCGGCCCGAGGGCCGACGGGACGCCCCTCCTCAGCGAGCGCGAGCGCGCGGAGCGAGGCCGAGCGAAGTGAGGCCTCGATGGGAACGGGGAGGGACGACCCGTGAGCGAGCGGGCGGGAGAGACGGCGACGGCAGACGACTGAGGCGAAGGTGCGCCATCCGAGCCCTCGGCGACCCGGACGGCGCGCGTTTCTTGACTGACAACCATCGCATACGGGTCAGTCCGGTCGCGACGATCCCCCGTCCGAGCCACGGGTGGGACTGAAAGGGGCCGGGGGCTTTCGCGGTCGTCGTCGTCGCAGTCGATGCCGCGGTATCCGCACCGCGGATGTCTCCACAAACGAACCCGAGGACTAGTCCTTGCCGAACCGGATCCCGTCGTCCACCAGCCGGTAGTTCCGTTCCCGGTCGATCCGTTCGGCGAGCCAGTCGACCTCGTACACCTGTCCCGCGAGTTCGATGTAGAGGTCGCGCCACGCGATGGCGTAGATGGGCGACTGCCCCCACGCTCGCAGTTCGGGGACGAACTCGTCGTACGTCTCGGCGCGCCCCTCGGCGTACTCCAGGAAGTCGACGGCGACCGAGGCCGCCTCGGCCTCGTCGGCGGCGGCCTCGAAGCCCTCCTCCAGCGCGCGCCGGTAGCCGGCGACCGCCCGACGGAGGTCCTCCTCTGCGGTACCGTCGTCGTCGGGCAGCGATTCGAGCACGCCCCGGGGGATCCCCAGGTCGACATCGACGTCCATGCCATCGGGTTCGCCGGGCGCGAGTAAAGGCTTCCGTCGCCGGGGTCGCGACCCGTCGAGAATCGTCGCGACCCGTCGAGAATCGTCGCGACCGGCTGCTGAGAATCGTCGCGACCGGCCGTCGAGAGACCTCGTTACGGTCCGTCCGAGGACGCCGCCATCGACGATCCGTCGAGAAACGCCGAGAGGTCGCGGGCGCACGACCGACACAGTAGCACCCGGAGGTCGCCGTCGGGCGCGATCCCGTCGATCGCGGCGTACTCGTCGCCCGGGCGGATGCTCGCCCCGCAGCGGTCGCAGTCGTGAGCGCGTCTGAGCACGGTCGCCTCACCGGATGGCCGGGCGACGCCGGACGATCAGATGTACCCCAGCGTGCTCGCCACCAGGCCGATGACGAACAGCGCGACCGCGACCGTCGTCAGTTCCATTCTGATCGTCCCGTCGCTCCCCTCGCCGCTGGCGCGGAGCACGACGACCAGGCCGACGAGCGCGACGATCAACACGACGGCGCTGTACACCGTGTTCAGTAGCGCAGATACCATGCCCCGTGGGTCACACCGACGGCTAATAAACGTCGGTGTCGTCGGCGCTTCCGCGGGAGGAATCTATATCCGGCCGGGACGCCGACGGCGGGGTATGCGAATGGAACTGCGGGTCTGCAAGCACTGTCTCGCCGGCGAGCACGGCAACCCCTCGAAGACGAAGGTCTCCAACGACATGGTGGAGTGCGCCGAGACGGTCCGGGAGTACAAGGACCTCATCGGCCTCGACGCCATCTACATCACGAAGGTCACAGAAGGCGACAGCGGCGCGGCCCAGGCCCTGCCGGCGGTCGTCGCCAGCATCGAGGGCAACCAGATCCAGCTGTCGGACACCCAACTGGTCATGGAGGACGACGACGGCAACATGCTGGTGTACCCTGAGCCGAAGGATATCCTCGAGGTGCTCACGCGCAACGTCGAGCAGGTCAACACCCACACGGACAACGACGTGACCGTCGACCTCAGCGAGGAGGCCCTGAGCCTCGGCGTCGAGGCGTAATCGACTCCGGCCCAGCACGCCCCGGACGCAGCACGCTCCGACCGCTCGAACGGGCGCTCAGACCGGTATCGACACGTCCCGCTTCCCGATCCAGTACTCCCCGGCCGCGAGCGCCGCGTACGCGGGGACGTAGACGGGAGCGAACACGAACACGAAGAGGAACCCCGGGGAGTCGCCCTGTCCCGACCCGATCGGCGGGAACTCAACCAACACGTGCCAGAACAGGAGGATCGCGGCCAACAGCACGGCCGGACTCCTCAGGTTCGCCCGAAGCCACAGGAAGACGGGGACGCCGACCGTCCCGAGGGCGAACGCCGACTGGATCGCGATCGCGTGCCACAGCGTCCCGGAGATCGAGACGCCCGACGACGGGAGCAGGCTGTAGCCGAACACGACGAGCGTGTAGGCGACGCTGACCGCGCTGGCGACGAGGACGGCGCGGACCGTGCGCTGTTGGACCGGCACGCCGCGATGGAGGGCGCGCATGCGTCGTGACTCGTCGGCGAGGTTGTAAGTCTGATCGTCGCCGAGAACGGGGGAACCCCTGTTCGTCGCCGGCAACGGGAGAGCCGTCGCCCGCGATCGCGTGAGTCGAGGAAGAACGCGGTGACGGCGCGAGCACGGACGCGCCGCCGTCGGTCCGAGCCGGCTTCGCCGGCTCGCCGTGTTCGTTGGCGGCGGACCCCGAGGAGTCCGCCGCCGTTACTCCGAGACGCTCGCTTCGCTCGCGTCTCGCCTCAGTCGTCGGATTCGACGTGCCCGCCGTCGGCGGCGGTCGTCGGCTCCGAGGCCTCCTGTTCGAGCTGCTTCTGCCAGCGGACGCGCAGGAGGTTGCCGTACATCTGCAGCACCATGCCCAGCAGCAGCACGAACATCCCGGCGTTGATCCCGACGGTCAGCAGGATGTCCGTCGGACCCCCGCCGATCGCGATGTCGCGCGGCACGGGATAGCCCTCGTCGAACAGGCTACCCAGCAGCACCGAGACGATGCCGATCACCGTCAGCGCGCCGATGACGGTCGACGCCATGTTCCAGGAGGGAGCCAGCTCGAGCCGCTCGATGCCGGTCCCCTCGGCGTCGTCGTCGTGCTGTTCGGGGATCATCGACTTCGGGATGAACGCCTTGACCTCCACCGGGTACAGCGCCGGGTGGAAGCCGTGCTCGAAGATGTGGAACATCACGCCCATCAGCATGATGACGCCCAGCAGGCCGTGGAACGTGACGAACGCCGCGGCGGCGGTCTTCGTCGCCAACAGCCCCATCACGCCGGTCTTCGACCAGATGAGGATCCCCGAGATCGAAAGCAGCGTCAGCTCGATCGCGAAGATGAACACGACGCCCTTCCCGATGTAGGTGAGAAGCGGGATCTCGTCGGCCGTGCCGCCCGCGAACTGGCGGGCGTTCGGGTGGCGCTCGTCCGAGTTCCCCAACAGGAACTGCACGTCCTGGATGAACGCGTCGAAGTCGCTCTTCGACGGCAGGATCTCGCGGAAGTTCCCGCGGCCGGTGTCGGTCGTGATCATCATCAGCATCCAGAAGACGATGAGCGCGAGCAGGCCCGCGCCGGCGACTCGGTGGACCGCGGAGACGCCGGTCGCGCCGCCCATGAGGCCGACCATCCACCACAGTTCGTCGTTGAACATGAGGCTGTAGCCCGAGAAGAACAGGACGAACACGTCCAACGCCAGCAGCGTGTGGAACGTGGTCGTCATCTTGCTGAACTTCCCGTGGTCGAGTTGCGTCATGGGGCCTCACCTCCGTCGGTCGCGGCGTCGCCGTCGGCCTGTCCGTCCGCGTCGCCCGCGACGTGGCCGCCGTCGGCGGCGACGGCGCTCGACTCCGAGTCACCGGGCTGGCGCATCCGCGCGGCGAGCCGGCGGAACGCTCCCCAATGGAGGAACACCATGAACAGGATGAACACGCCCATGATCACGTCGGCCGCGTGCGTGATCGCGATGAGGAAGTCGAGCCAGGCGATCTGGTTCCCGGAGGTCCAGTCGGAGCCGACGCCCGCGTTCGCGCCCTCGGCGACGGGCTGGATGCGGAACAGCTCCTCGTAGAAGATCGCGAAGTCCGACGCCCACCACAGGATCAGCGCCGTCACCGCGACGGCGATCGCGGCGTTGATCGCGATCGCGGCGCGCGGGTACCCCTTCGTCTCCGGGAGGTGGTCGCGGTAGCTCATGCGTTACTCCCCTCGAACTCCTCGGCGTCCTCGCCGAAGATGATATCCATGGCGACGCTGTTGAAGAAGTGATCCGAGCCGCGGTTCTCGAGTTCGTTCGAGATCTCCTCGGCGTCGCCGACCAGCAGCGCGTCGGTCGCGCACTCCTCGGCGCAGGCGGGACCCTTGCCGATGTCCTGGCGCTCCTCGCACATCGTACACTTGTCCATCGTCCCGCCGTTGCCGAACAGCCGCGCGGCACCGTCGTCGGAGCCGGGGAACTGGGGTGCGCCGAACGGACACGCCGACAGGCAGTACTGGCAGCCGACGCAGAGGTTGTCGCGAACGTCGACGAAGCCGTTGTCCTTCTTGATCAGCGAGTCGGTCGGACACACCGACACGCAGGGGGCCTCCTCGCAGTGGTAACACTGCATCGGAATGGCCGTCTCGCCGGGCGAAGAGTCCTCCTGCCCGAGCGCGCCGCCGCTGTTGGTGTTGTACCGCTCCATCGGCTCGGCCGCCTGTCCCTCCAGCATCGTCGAGATGCTGATGCGCTGTTCGTCCCTGGGCACGTCCCACGTGCGTTTGCACGCGACGACGCACCCGCCGCAGTCGATGCAGGCTTCGACATCGGGGAAGATCCGAGCATCGTCGCCGGTGCTCATCACTCCCTGCCCCATCACCTGCTCGCTCGTTTCGTTAGTTGCCATTGGGGATCACTGAACCGTGCTGTTGTCGCGCACGTCGAAGTCCTTCTGCCGGCCGAAGCCGTCGCGGTCCTGCGGGAACTCGTACGACTCGATGTCGACGACGTTCTCCGAGAGGCCGTCCTCCTCGACGGGGCGCATCGACAGCTCCTCGACCACCTCCGGGGTGGCCGGCTGGAGCCGGACCATCGACGCTTTGGTCTCTTGCATCTGCGTCTCCACGTCGTACCCACGGGAGGTGATCGCGTTCACCGGTTCCCCGATGGCGTACGGCACCGTTCCCTCGGGGTAGCGGTCCTCCAGGGACTCGCCCTTGAACATCCCGCCCCAGTGGAACGGGAAGAACGTCTCGCTGTCGTTCGGGCGGTGGGTGACGCGCGCCTTCACGAGGATCGACCCGCGGTCGGTCGTGGACGCGACCACGAGGTCGCCGCCGTCGACGCCCAGCCGCTCGGCCATGTCGGGGTTGATCTCCACGTACATGTGCGGCTGGAGGTCGGCGGTGTGCTTGTTCGAGCGGGTCTCGGAGCCGCCGCCCTGGTGTTCGACCTGGCGGCCGCTCGTCAGGATCGTCCACTCGGCGTCGCCCGACTGTTCGTCGAACGCGCCGGCGTCGGTGAGCCGCTGCATGGACTCCTCCTGGGTGACGCTGTTGTTCTGGTCGAGGCGGTAGAAGTTCCGCTGCTGGCCGTTCGACGGCCACTGTTCGACCAGGTCCGGCCGCGGGCTCTCGATCGGCTCGCGGTGGACGGGCGTCGTGTCGAGGAAGCTCCAGACGACCCCGCGGGCGCGACCGCGCCCGGTCGGCGCGTCCGGCTGCGGGTTGTCGAACTGGCCGTAGAAGTCCATGTCGTAGTCCGCCCAGTCGTACTTCTGGTTCATCGCCTCGGCGGCGTCCGCGACCGACGTGTCCTCGCGGAGCGCGTACTCGTACGGGACCGTCAGCGCGTCCGCGTTCGAGGGGTCGTCCGGCATCGTCGTCGCGAAGCCGGGGTACTGCGGGACGCCCTCGATCGTGCCGTCCCACCACTCCGGTTCGTAGGAGTCACGCAGCAGGCTGAGGCCCTCCTCGCCCTGCTGGTCGTACGTCGTCTGCATCGGGTACGGCTCGTCGGTCGCCATCTCCTCCCACTCCTCGGGGGTGGGCGCTTGCACGCCCCACCGGGTGCGGAAGTCCTGCCCCCCGTCGCGGGGGTCCATGTCGTCGTTCCAGAGGATCGGCGTCCCCGGATGCCCCTCGCCCCAGCACGGCCACGGGAGCATCCAGTACTCGCCGTCGACGGGCGTGCCGGGTGCGTCCGCCTTCGTGTCCTCGGTGGAGAAGGCGTAGTCGTACTCCAGGTGCTGCTGGAGTCGTTCGGGGTCCTGACAGTACCCGATGGTCCGCATGCCGAGGTTGAACTCCCGGATGACGGCCTCGTACGTCGACTTGCCGTTGTACAGGTCCGGACCCGAGCCCCAGTCGAAGTGCTCGCCCATGCCGAGGTGGCCGGCGAGCTCCTGCATGATCTGCAGGTCGGGACGCGAGTTGTGACCCGGCGAGCGAACCGGCTCGGACCACTGGGTCGCGCGGTGGGAGTTCGTCAGCGAGCGGTAGTGCTCGTACTGACTGGAGGCCGCGAGCAGCACGACCTCCGTGTCGGACTGGTCCACGTCGGCCAGCACCGACGCCACCGACGGGAACACGTCCACCACGACCAGCAGGTCGAGGTTCTCGATGGCCTTGCGCTGTTTCTCCATCTCGGAGATGGAGTTGAGCGAGTGCCCCCACACGATCGCCGCCTTCAGCTCGTTCGGCTGGTAGATCGGCGTCTCGTTGAGCCGCTCCTCCTGCGGGAGCGCGGCGTCGAACCAGCGGGCCACCGTCAGGCCCTTCTGGAACATCATCGAGTTCTCCGCCGGGAACGACTCGTCGATCTCGTCGGCGTTCTCGGTGT
Source organism: Halobaculum sp. CBA1158 (assembly GCF_021431925.1). NCBI lineage: Archaea > Methanobacteriati > Methanobacteriota > Halobacteria > Halobacteriales > Haloferacaceae > Halobaculum > Halobaculum sp. CBA1158. The sequence continues at coordinate 2,602,422 of NZ_CP090371.1, forward strand.
TCGTGGACTGCCGGACGTACTTCTCCGGCGGCATCTCACCGTACTCCTCGATGAGGTCCTCGAACTCGATGGTGCCGGACGTCTGTGGCGTGCGCGACCAGACGTCACACCAGTACTGCCACGAACCGGGCGAGCCGACCGAGTAGTAGCCCGGCAGGATGTGGCTCGCGACCGCCAGGTCCGTCGCGCCCTGCACGTTCGCGTGCCCGCGCATGACCTGCAGGCCGCCACCCGACTGGGCCGCCGCGCCGGCACCCAGCGAGAGCATCGCGTACGAGCGGATGTTCTGGGTCCCGTTGTTGTGCTGGGTCCCGCCCATCGCCCACTCGATCTGCATCTTCGGCTTATTCTCGACGATGAGGTCCGTCAGCTCCTCGATCTCGTCGGTCGAGAGCCACGTGATGTCCGACACCGTCTCGATGTCGTAGTCGTCGAGGTCGTTCTCGACGTCGGGCCACGCCTGTACGCGACCCTCGAGCATGTCGTCGTCCAGCTCGCCGCGGTCGCGGAGCTGTTTGATGACCCCCATCATGAGGGCCACGTCCGTGCCGGGACGCAGGCGGTAGAAGTAGTCGGCGTGGGCCGCGGTCTTCGTGAACCGCGGCTCGACGACGACGATGTCCCCGCCACGCTTCTGGCCCTCGAGGATGTGCTGCATCGCGATCGGGTGGGCCTCGGCGGGGTTCTGCCCGATTATCAGATTCATATCGAAGTTCCGATAATCGTTGATCGAGTTCGTCATCGCCCCGTAGCCCCACGTGTTCGCGAGGCCGGCGACCGTCGTCGAGTGGCAGATGCGCGCCTGGTGGTCGCAGTTGTTCGTCCCCCACAGCGACGCGAGCTTCCGGAACGCGTACGACTCCTCGTTGGAGTGGTGCGCGCTCCCGAGCCACATCGTGCTGTCGGCACCGTACTCGTCTTTGATCCGGGTCAGCTCGTCCGCGACCGTGGAGTACGCCTCGTCCCACGAGAGCTTCTCCCAGCCGCCGTCGACCTTCCGCATCGGCGACTTCAGCCGCTTCTCGGAGTGCTCCGTCTCGTAGATGCCCGCGCCCTTGGAGCAGAGCGACCCGTTGTTGACCGGGTGGTCCTCCCACGGCTCCATTCCGACGAACGCGTCGCCCTTCTTCTCGCCGTGGAAGCCACAGCCGACCGAACAGTAGTTGCAGATCGTCTTCGTCAGCTCGTTGTGATCTGTGTCTGTCCCGTCCTCTTCCCCGTCGTCGCTCTGCGCAAGCGCCTGTCCGGCGCCGCCGCCACCGAGGGCGACCGCGCCGGCCAACGCGCTCGCCTTCATGAACGACCGCCTGTCTAGGTCCAGGGAAACTGGTTCCGTGCTCATTGTTTCATGTTGACATTCACCACTAGTTGATACGCTATCGTAAACCCACCACGAGATCATTTCCCTTTAATCTTCGCCCCTCACGCGCTTGGAATTTTTTGGAGAGCCTAAACCTACCGGAAAGATCACCCGGAAGTTCGCCGTCGTGCGGTTCACCGACGCAAGGTATATACCCGTGAGGGAGTTGGCTCCGACGATGAACGTCGGGGCATTCGTCTGTTCGTGCGGGGGAACCTGCGACGTGGACCTGGAGTCGGTCCGCGACGGGGTCCGCGACGTCGACGTGGTCGCGTCCTCGGAGCAGTTGTGCCGGGACGCGCTTCCGGCCGTCGACGGACTGATCGACGAGTACGACCTCGACCAGTTGATCGTGGGTGCCTGCGACGACGGCTGTAAGTCGAAGCTGGACGACCTGGTCGAGCGCAAGGGGCTCCACCCGGACGCGGCCGCCTACGTCGACCACCGCGAACGGGCCGGCTGGGTCCACGAGCGCGACGACGCGACCGACAAGACGGCGCGGCTGATCAACGCCCGCCGAACCGGCATCGAGTACGAGGCGGCCACGCGCACAGTCTCCCGGGAGGCCGGCGAGGAGGTCCTCGTCGTCGGCGACGCCGAAACCGCGGCCGCGCTCGCCGACACCGCCGACGTGACCCTGCTCGCGGACGGCGCGGAGTACGCGGACGCCGACGCGGATCTCTCGGACGTGAGCGTCGAGCGCGGCCGCCTCGCCGCCGTCGAAGGGCGGTTCGGCGAGTTCGAGGTGCAGGTGGAGGCGCGCGTCACCGAGGACTGTATCTCCTGTATGAAGTGCGTGAAGGAGGGCCCGGACGGGATGGTGACGCGCCGCCCAGTCGACATCCACCCGGACGCCCCGGAGGGCGAGTGGACCGACTGCTGTCCGACCGACGCGATCGATCTGTCGGGCGTCACGAGCACCCTCGACGCGGATCAGGTCGTGGACCCGGCGGGCACGTCGACCGCACGAGGTGGCCGAATCGGCTACTACACCGGCCCGGTCGACGCCGGCACGATCGCGTCGGTCGAGTCGCTGTTGGGCGGGGTCGAGAAGCCGAAGTACCTCGATCTGGAGATGGACGTGTGCGCCGCGGGCGACTCGGGCCAGCAGGGCTGTACCGCCTGCGTCGACGCCTGTCCCCACGACGCCGTCGACCGTCCCGCCGTCGACGAGGTCGAGTTCGACCTGACCGCCTGCGAGAACTGCGGCGCGTGCACCTCCTCGTGCCCGACGGGCGCGACGTCGCTGCGGGAGCCGTCGAACGAGCGGATCGCCCGCGAGGTCGAGGCGCTGCTCAGCCGCGAGACCGACGAGGGCGGCATCTGGCCGTTCACCGGCGGCGACGACGGCATCGAGACGCCCGTCGTCGCGTTCACCTGCGACGAGCGCGCCGCCGACGCGCTCGACGAGTACGGCCGCCGCGCGGCCGCCGGCGAGGACATCACCTACCCGCCGGTGCTCCCGGTCGAGGTGAACTGCACCGACACCGTCGGCGAGGCGCACGTCATGCACGCGCTCGCCGCCGGCGCGGCCGGCGTCGCCATCGTCGGCTGCGGGGGCTCGTGTCTCCACTCCGGCCCGGACCCGAAGGCCGAACTCGTCGAGCGGCTCAACCGCGCGACGACGGACCTGGGCCTGGGCGAGCGCGTCGGCTTCTTCGCGCCCGACCCCCGCGAACCCGCCGCGTTCGCCGAGGATATCAGCCGGTTCACCGAACTGACGCTGGACCCGACGCCCGTCCCCGAGGGCGAGCATCGTTCGACGGGCGTCGTCCGCGAGGACAAGCCCAACCCCGCGTTCAACAGCCACGACTGGACGCTCGAGTCGGTGCGCCGGATCCTCGAGTTCACCGAGCCCGAGCGCGACACGATCCGGGGGCTGAAGGACTTCGGCGTGATGTCCGTCTCCGACGCCTGCAACCTCACGCCGACGTGTTCGACGCTGTGTCCGACGGACGCCATCCGCCGGACGAACGACGGGAACCTCCAGTTCAACCACGAGGACTGCGTCAACTGCGAGCTCTGCGAGGAGGGCTGTCCCGAGACCGCCATCACGATGGAGCAGGGATTAGACCTCTCACGACTGCCGGAGAACCGGACGGCCGGAGAGGGTGCCGTCGACGCCGACGACCCCCGCTGGGAGACCGTCCACGACGGGGAAATGCTGGAGTGCGCCCGCTGTGGCGACCCGTTCACCTCCGCGGCCTCGGCCGAGCACATCCAGTCGGAGGTCGGCGACCTCGTCGAGGGGATCGCGCCCGACTCCGACCACAGCGTCTTCGAGTACTGCGGCGACTGCCGCGCGCAGTTGCTGTTCGACAACCGATGACCGCCGTCACGTCCGACCCGCCACAGCCGCCACAACTCACACAGACACCATGAGCAACGACGAACTCGCCGTCTACGACGCCCGGATCGAACTGATCGACTTCTGTATCGAGGTGTTCCACGACGCGCCGACCGAGGAGTTCCTCTCGCATCTCCTCTCGGGCGACATGCGCACCCCGGAGGACAGCGTCAACGACCACCTCGACGCCGGCTTCGAGCACGTTCGGGCGTTCGTCGACGCCCACGAGGGCGACGACGTCGAGGAGCTCCACACCGAGCTCCGCCGGAAGTACACCGAGGTGTTCGTCGGCCCGCGCCCGCCGGTCCTCATGCACGAGACACACTACCGTGAGGACACGGAGTTCATCGGCGAGGGCCTCGCAGAAGTCGAGGCCAGCTACGGTGCCGCCGGGTGGACGCCGCCGGAGGAGTACCCCGAAGAGGACGACTTCGTCGCCGTCGAGTTGGCGTTCCTGCGGTGGCTCGTCACCAAGCAGCGCGAGGGACGGGACGAGACGTTCGGCTACGAACGCGTGTTCCTCGACAACCACCTCATGACGTGGGTCGACGACGCCGTCGCCGACATCCGCGAGGAGACGGACGAACCGCTGTTCCTGGCGGCCGCGGAGATCCTGGCGGGCCTCGTCGAGTTCGAGGACGAGATCGTCGCACAGATGGCCTAAGAGGGGTCGGAGTCGGCGCACGACGCGGTTCTCGGTTCTCCGGTCTCGCGCCCGCGCAGCCTCAGTCGTCCGAGGGGCGTCCCGTCGACGCGCCGTTCGAGGCGGCGTCCGACGCGTCCGTCGTGTACACGATCGCGAACCCGCCCAGCACCGACAGACCGGCGAAGGTGACGGCGACGGGGGTGCCGATCGCCATCGCCTGTTCCATCGCGAAGTACGCGCCCCACGTCTTCCGCCCGATCGACTCGGCGGCGATCGCCATCGCCGCGACGCCGGCGACCGACAGGACGAGCCCGAGCACCGACAGCCCCGCGAACGCCCGAGCGAGCCACGCGCCGGAGAGGCGATCAGACATCGTACACCACCCGCGCGCTCAGCGAGACGAGGAGCAGCGGGACCAACAGCGCGAGCAGCCCCCCCATCAGGATGCCCATGTAGCTGATCGTCGACTCGAGGTGGATCGCCCAGTGCCAGGTGCCCTTGACCTCCGCGATGACGGCCACGGTGCCCACCATGAGCAGCGAGAGCGCGAGCAGCGACGCGAGCGTGTACGTGCCGACCCGTACCCAGTACAGCGCGCCGGCGAGTCGGCCCCGCTCGTCGCCGGAGCCGTCGGCGACCTCCCCCGAACGGGTGCCGCCCTCGGCGGGCGCGGTCGGACTACTCATCGACGCCGCCCCCCGACGTGTCGTTGACGCCCCCCGTCGTGCCGCCGACCTCCCCGGCCGCGCCGTCGACGGCGTCCGCCGCGTCGTACGATCGGTACGCGTCGTACGTCGCCAGCGCGAGGACGAGCACGCCGACGCCGAGCACGACGAACGCGGGACCGAGCGCGAGCGGGAGGTTCGCGTGTGTTCCGCCCATGATAGAGGATCGCTCGGTCCGCGGACTCAAAGCGTTTGTGTCGGGACGGCCCGTGCCGCGACGGCCCGTCGGTCGGCGGCGACCGAACGCTTTTGCCCGCGTGAGCCGTGATACGTGTTAGAATGCCGTCCCGACGGAGCATGCTGGGGAGGCTCGCGGTCGCGGCCGGGATCGGCGTCGCCGGCTGTACGACCGGCGCGCCGCCCGGGCTCCCGCTCGACGCCAACCCGCACTCGGTCCCGAGCAGACAGTTCGCGCAGAACGACCGGCTCCGACGCGACGCCGACGGAAACGAGCTCCAGGCGCGCCACAGACGCATCCTCCTGTTGGATCTGAAGCGCGACCCCTCCGGGGAGGCCGCCGAGACCGTCGAGCGCGCGCTCCGGTCCCTCGAGGCGGCGTACGACTGGGCCCCCGACGGACTGTTTCACGCCCTCGCGTGGGGGTCGAAGTACTTCGACGACAACGACGCGCTCGGGCGTGTCCCCATCGAGCACCCCGAGGTCCTCACCCGCACCGACGACGAGGACCTCCAGCGCTTCGACGCGATGCTCGTGCTGGAGTCCGACGTGGAGTCGCACCTCCCGGCCGCCGAGAGCGCGCTGTTCGGGTCGCGCGACGATCTGAACGGCGAACCGGTCGAGCACACGCTGGAGGGCGTGTTCCGCCGCCGCGACCGTCGCACGGGGTTCCTCGGCGAGGGGCTCCCCGCCGAGCACGTCGACGTGGAGGGGCTGGAGGCGGATGCACCGATGTTCTCGGGGTTCTTTTCGGGCCGGGAAGGGTCGCAGGCGAGCGAGGACCGCGTCGCCATCGAGGACGGCCCGCTGGCCGGCGGCACCACAGCGCACCTCTCGCACATCACGTTCGACCTTCCGAACTGGTTCTCCTTCGACGAGGAGAGCCGGATCGGGAAGATGTTCTCGCCCGACTTCACCGGCGAGGACGTGGCGGACCTCGGGACGGACGTGCCGTTCGCCGACGCGGTGCGCGAACACGCTCGCGACCACGGCAGCGTCGGCCACCACGAGAAGGTCGCGCGCGTCCGCCGAGACGGCGAGCCGCTCATGCTCCGACGCGACTTCAACACCGTCGACCACGGCCGGACGGGCGTCCACTTCCTCAGCTACCAGCGCAAGCTCGCGCACTTCCGGCGGACGCGGAAGTCGATGAACGGCTGGTACCTCCGTGACGACCACCCGGACATCACCGACCGCGAGAACAACGGGATCCTCAACTTCATCAGTACCCAGTCGCGGGCAAACTTCGTCGTCCCGCCGCGGGAGAAGCGAGCGTTCCCGCTCACGATCACCTGATCGGCGGGAAAAAAGCGCGAGCGGTGCGACGGGACGGTCCGACGGAGCCGGTCGCTCGGTTGCTACTCGTCGTCCTCGGCGACAGCGCCGTCGATATCGACCTCGCCCTCGCTCTCGCGACGGTTCTCCTCGTGCGGGCCGCTCTCGTACTCCCAGACCTCGTGCCCCTTGTACTCCTCTACTGCGCCCTTCGGTCGCCAGCCGGTGTCCTCCGTTGCCATGTGTCCGGAAACAGGATTCGAGAAGTTAACTGTTGTCCCGATGCGACCTGATACCGCGTCGTCGTGTCGGCCGGTGAACGTGCCGACCGGTCACGTGCGGATCGTTCTCACAGTAGCGCCGGGAGAACCCCCGCGAGGAACGTGAGCGCCGCGACGCCGAGCGCGACGTGCCCGACGATCCCCGCCGCGAGGAGAGCGCCGACGATCGCCTCAGTCTCGATTCCGATCTCGTCCAATCGAGCGAGCGGCTCGGTCGTGGTTGCCGACATCCGTCTTCACCCACGTGATCCTACGGCAGACGGTGAAAAACCGGGGCAGGGTGGTTCCCGACGATCGGGAACCGGCGAAGGCGTTCGCGCGACATCGTGGCCGCGCGGGTGCGGGCCGTCACTCGGTCGGCGGCGCGTTCGGCGGCCGCTCGGCGTCCTCGTCGAGGAACACGTTCGCGAACAGGTCGACGTGCAGTCGCAGCAGCCGTTCGACCGACAGCCCGGACTCCTCGGCCTGCCGCTCGAGAAACGTCTCGAGGTCGTCGCTGGGCGAGAACCGGACGCGCTCGCCGCCGTCCTCGAGTTCGAAGGTGACCTCCGTGCCGCCGGAGACGAGGTGTTCGATCTCCAACAGCGCCTGTTCGACCTTCACCTCCAGCGCCCGCTCGTCCTCCATCATGCGCTGGTCGGCCCACTCACCCGCGGCCTCGCGGAGGCGGTCGCTCGGCTCGAAGGAGACGGCCATCAGAACGACACCCCCTCGCCCTCGAACGCGGGTTCCCACTCGGTCACGACCTCACACACCGGACACTCCCGTCGCACGTCGCCGGAGACGGGACCGATTCGGGTCATCGTTCCGCAGTCGACGCACTCGTACTGCATGGGCGGGTACAGGGTATCCCGGCTGTTAGCCTTGTCCCTCGCGGCGACGCGGCGGCGGTTCCCGCCTCGTCACGGGATCGGTTCCGCTCGACGGGCACTCACTCCTCGGGCGGCCAGGCCTCCGGGCTGGGGTCGGACTCGCCGAGTTCGCCCAGGAGGACGAACAGCAGCGCCACGAACGCGACGAGCACGGCCACGCCGACGAGGCCGCCGACGGCGTTGGTCCCGACGTACGAGCCGTCGAACGCCCAGATGTTCTCGCTGAGGGCGAACGCCTGGACGGCGTGGTAGCCGGCCCACAGCGCGAACGCGGTCGCCATGGTTGTCAGCACCCAGCTTTGCGAAACGGCGGTTCGAAGTCCCATAGGGGTATCACGCACGGCCCGCGTCAAAAATGTACCTGCGATCCCGTGCGGTCAGTCACCGTCGCCGTCGACGGTGTCGTCGGCGTCGCCGTCGGCAGTCGACTCCGGCGCGTCGGCGTCCGCGTCGTCGACATCGTCGGCGAGCGCCCAGCCCGAGGCCTCCGCGGCCTCCGCCAGCGGAACGAACTCCCACCCGGCTCGCTCGGCCCACGCGCGCTCACCGTTCGACTCGACGCCGACCAGCACCATCCGGTCGGCGTAGAACATCGAGTTCGGACCGACCTCCTCCAGGCGCTCGCCCGGGCCGGTGCCGGTCCCGTTGAAGAAGTCCAGGTCCAGCTTGTTGTCGCGTTGGAACTTGTTGATCACGTGAGCGTCCACGTCGCCGACGATGCCGACGTAGTCGGTCCACGTCTCGGCGTCGGCCAGGGCGGCGTGGAGGTTCGCGAGCGACCGGATCGCGGCGTACGACACCGCCATCGTCATCTCGCTTTTTGTCTCGCCGTGCGGGCCGGTCGCCTCCGGCTGCTCTTGGGTCTCGGACTCGCGCGCGTCGGCGGGGACGCCGCCCCCGCCCCCGCCCTCGCGGGGAATACCGACGGGCCTGTCGTCGTCGGCGTACGGGACCCGCGGCGTCGACGACTCCAGGTCCGCGCCGAGGTCGTCGTCGTACTCCGGCGGGTCGGGTTCGTCCGCGCCCAGCTCGTCGGCGCGGGCCGCGCCCGAACGCCAGCCGTCTGTGCCGGCGTCGCTGCCGGCGGTGTCGGCGGTGTCGGCGGTGTCGGCGGCATCGATGGCATCAGCGGCGTCGGCGGCGGTATCGCCAACCGAGTCGGCGTCCTCGCCGGCGTCGAGGTCGTCGCGCTCGGAGTCGTCGGGAGTTCCGTCGGCGTCGAGGTCGTCGCTCTCGGAGTCGTCGCCCCAGAACCAGTCGCCGCGGTTCGGTCGCTCCTCGTCGTCGGGCTGTACGTCCAGTTCGTCGAGGTCGATCTTGTCGGGCATGTCAGTCGTCGGCCCGTGAGGGCTCGGGGTGTCCGTCGAGCACGTCGGTCGGCAGGTCCAGCGATCGGCACCGCTCGGGCGTCGGGAGGCCGTCGTCGTCCCACTCGCGGGCGGCGTAGTAGGCGTCGAGCAGGCGCGCGAACGCCGCGGGGTCGACGGCGCGGCCCGCCGCGGGGGCGTCGCCCTCGGGCAGCGGGTCGGCGAACCGCGGCGGGAGCTCGTCGTCCGCGCGGTCGAACCCCTCGCGGGCGTTGAACAGCCGCACGAGCGTCCAGATCCGCTCTCCGGTACGGGCGAGGTCGTCGTGGGCGACGCCGAGCGCGTCGAGCCACTCCGCGCCCAGATCGCCCCACAGCGTCTCGCCGGCGAAGTCGTCGACGACGAGGCTCCACAGCACAGCGCGGGCGTTCTGCGCGCCCACGACGGCGGCGACCCGGCGGGCGGTGTCCCAGTCCTCGCGGAACACCTCCTCCTCGATGGGTCGCGCGCGGCGGTGACAGCCGCCGCGGTCGCTGGTCGCGTACGCGAGCGCCATCCCGAGCGCGCCGCGGGGGTCGTAGGCGGGCAGCTCCATCGACTTCACCGTCGGCACGAGGTCGTCGCCGCCGCGACGCTCGGCGGCGGCGTCGACGCCCTCCGCGAGCGCGTCCGCGAGCGCGTCGCCGTCCGCCCGGCGGGCGATCCGCTCGATCAGCCCGCGCGCGCCGTCCTCGTCGCCGAAGTCGAACTCGACCTCGTCGGCGCGCACGGCCCACGCGACGGCGTTGCCGGCGGTGATCACGTCGACGCCGAGGCGGTCGCACGCCTCGCCCAGCGCCGCGACCGCGTCGAAGTCGTCCATCCCCAGCCCCGCGCCGAGCGTCATCGGGGCGGCCCCGCGGGGCACCGTCTCGCCGTCGTCGGTCTCCACGCGGAAGCCGCCGGGCACGTCGTCTTCGGGGTGCTCGCGCCCGTCGGCGGCCTCGGCGGCCGCCTCGATCCCGATACCGTCGACCGCGGCGGCCGTGTCGCGCCAGCCGTTCGCGGGCAACACGCCCACCTCGGCGGCGAAGTCGATCGACTCCAGCGTCTCGCCGGCGGTCTGCCACCTGCCGGCGTCGTCGTCCGCGAACGCCGCCTCGTACTCCTCGTGGAGGTCGGCGAGCGCGTCGGGCACGGCCGGCGGGTCGCCGCGGGCGACGACCGCCTTGAGGTTCTTCGAGCCCATCACCGCCCCCGCGCCGCCGCGGCCGGCGTGGTGGTCGCCGGCGTCGGAGGCGATCGTCGCGTACGCGACCCCCGACTCGCCGGCGGGGCCGACGCACGCGACCGCCGCGTCGGGGTACGCCTCCGCGGTGGCGACGGTGTCAGCGTCCGCGAGGTCGCCCGCCGGTTCGAGTCGGGGGTCGCCGTCGCCGACGACCAGCGCCGTCGGCTCCTCGGCCGCGCCGGTCACGAGCACGCCGAGACAGTCGGCCAGCGAGCCCGCGAGCCGGTCGGGGAACGTCCCCCCGGAGTAGGAGTCGAGGAACGCCCCCGTCAGCGGGGACTTCGTCACCGCGGCGTATCTCGACTCGCCGGGGAGCGCCCCCGACAGCGGACCGAGCATGAACCCGAGGAGGTTCTCGGGACCGCGCGGGTCGGCCCCGGGCGACAGCTCCTCGTACAGGTACCGCGCGCCGAGTCCCTTTCCGCCGAGATAGCGGCGACGCCACTCCGCGGGGATCGGTTCGAACGCGACGGTCCCGGCCGAGAGGTCGACGCGGAGTACCCGGGTCCGTGTCATCGTCACCGTGGAAACGGTCGACGCCGATAAGGGTTTGCCAGGGGGCGAGTCGCGCTGGCTCGCCGGCTGGTTGACTCGCTGACGCGACGGCCGCGGGCGTCTCGGCATCCCGGCGTCCCGGCGTCTCGACCGGCTCGAGCGTGGCTGTTCCCGTCGTCTGTCCGAGTCCGCTGTCCGGCGACGACCGCCCCGCAGGCGTTTTCACCCGCGGCGATCCACCTCCGGGCGTGACACGCTACGCCGCCGTCGTCGCCGGCGGGCGGTCGACCCGCTTCGGCGACCGCGACAAGGCCGTCGCCGACCTGGCCGGCACGCCGATGATCCGCCGCGTCGCCGACCGCCTCGCGGACGCGACCGACCGACTGGTCGTCAACTGCCGGGCCGACCAGCGGGCGGCCATCGAGGAGGCGATGGTCGGCTATCCGAACCCCGTCCGCTACGCCGAGGACCCCGACCCGGACGAGGGACCGATGGCCGGGATACGGACCGCGCTTCGCGGGGTGGAGCGATGGGCCGGCGACGGGGACGGCGACGGCGACGCGGCCGGCGCGGACGCCGCCGCCTTCGTCGTCGCCTGCGACATGCCGTTCGTCGACCCGGCACTCGTCGGTGCCCTGTTCGACCGACTCGAGGAGGGGTACGACGCGGCGGTCCCTCGCGTCGACGGCGAGTGGTTCCAGACGACCCACGCGGCCTACCGCGCGGGACCGATGGCCGACGCCTGCGACGCCGCACTCGCCAGGGGCGACCGGAAGATCATCGCGCCGCTGTTCGACCTCGAGTACGCGGTGCTCGACGACGACGCGTTGGCGGACCTCGGCGTCGACGACCGGAGCTTCGAGAACCTCAACACCCGCGAGGAGTTCGAGGCGGCCGCGGAGACGTTCGCGTCCCGGTAGCTCCTAGGCCTCGATCACGTCGACGACGCGCTCCTTCCCGAGCGCCGCGAGCACCACCCGGTCGATCCGACCGGCGTCGTCGGCCGCGAACGCCGCCGCCGCGATCTCGCGGGCGACCGCCTCGTCGTCGGCGTCGTCGACCTTGTTCACGAGCGCGACCGCCTCGGCGTCAGCGGGCACGCCCTTCAGCCCCCCCTCGTGGGAGGCGAGCACCCGACCGACCGCCTCGGCGGTCACCCGGTCGCCCTCGTCGATGCCCGCGATCGCGGCGACGCGCTCGGGTCGGTGCACCCGCGCGTCGGTCAGCGGTTCGCCGACGACGTGCGCGGAGGCGACGGGGACGACCGCGTCGGCGCTTGCGGGGACCTGCGGCTCGCGGTCGTCGGGCGCTTTGAACTCGCGCATCCGCGCGCCGTCGGCCTTCACGAGCACCGGGCCGTCGTGGGCGTCGGCGACCTCGGCGACGCCCGACAGATCGTAGCCGAGATAGCGGTCGTCGCGCTCGCGTTCGGGGACGAGTCCGAGCGGCCAGTCGACCCCGAGGTCGGCGTCCGCGGCGTGGCGCTCCAGCGCGGCGACCGGGTCGGCGTCGACGGCGACGCGCGCGACGTGGTCGTCGAAGATCGGGATGCGCACCGTCGCCGTGACGACCGCGCGGTCGAGCCGGTTCGCGAGCGCGTACAGCGTCGTCTTCTTGCCGCCCGCGCCGACGACGCAGACGAGTCCCTCCGTCGGGAGGGCGTCCTCGGGGTCGATGGTCATACCCGGTCGTTCGTCGCGGACGCCGAGTAGCTTGCGCCCCGGGCCGCCGAGACGGCCGCGCCGGCGACGCCGCCGGCGACGAACGGCACCGTCCGCTCGACGACGCCCGCGACCGCCACCCCGACCGGCCCGACGCTCCCGTCCGGGACGAGCAGGCCGAACAGCACCGTCGCGACGGCGAACGCCACGAGGCCGACGCCGGCGAACACGGCCGCGGCGCGCGCGACCGCCGCGGTCGCGTCGCCGCCGGTCTCCGCGGTCGCCCCGGCGGCGGCGGCGACGGCGACCGAGACGAGCGTCGAGACGGCTCCCGCCGCCGATATCAGCCAGACCGTGGCCGACGAGATGCCGACGAGCGTCGGGACCAACGCCGGTGCCATGCCGGCGACGCCGGCGACGACCGCGGCCGCCAGCGCGAACGCGATCTGTCGGCCGAGGCTCCCGGCGTCGTGCGTACTGGAGGGCATCGTCGGGGGCTCTCGGCCGCGGGTAACAAAGCTTCCGCCGGCGCGTCGCCGCCGCCGACACCGCCGACAGCGACGCCAGGAGCGACGATACCGGGGACGACGCCGCCGCGATTACTCGGAGCCGACCGCCGACGCCACCGCCGCCTCCACCTCGTCGGTGTCGGGGAACGTCAGCGGCTCGGTCGCGTGCCAGGTGTAGGTCACCGTGCCGTCGGGGGCGACCACGAACACCGCGCGGTTCGCGATCCCGCGCATGATCGACTCCTCGCGCCTGACGCCGAACTCCGCGATCACGTCGTTGTTGAACCCCGACACGAGCGGGTACCCGATGTCGTACTCGTCGATGAACGCCAGTAGCGACCACGGCGAGTCGACGCTGACGCCGTACAGCGGCGCGTCGGTGTCGGCCAGATCCGCCTTCCAGTCGCGGAGTTCACACAGCTCCCGGGTGCAGGTGCGCGAGTAGATCCCGGGGTAGAACGCGAGCACGACCGGTCCGTCGGCGAGGGCGTCCGAAAGCGAGAACTCGCTCACGTCGTCGCTCGTGTAGCTGCCGCGCTCCGTCTCTCGCGCCGCGTCGGGTGTCGCCATTGGGGCCGTGACCTCGGGTGCCTCGTCTCCTTCCTCGAGCATTACCCGCGTGGTGTGCCGGCGGCGGCAAAGTCCTTCGTGCCGCGGCGGGTCAGTTGTCTCCCGCTCGTCCCGGCCGTATCGCGTGCTCTCGAGTCACTCCTCCGTCAGACGAATGCGGGGGATCTTCAGTACCACGGCCGTCCCGGTCGGGTCGTTCTCCTCGAAGGAGACGGACCCCCCGAGCGACTCGGTACACTGTTTGATGAGCCAGAGCCCGAGTCCCTGTCCGTGCTCCACGTCGGAATTCTGTCCCTCGAGCGCCCGCAGTTCGACCTCCGGGATCCCCGGCCCGTTGTCGACGACCCGGACGATCACGTACGACCCGCTGTGGTCCGTCGTCGCGATCACTCGAACGACGGGATCGTCGGCGTCGTTGTGCTCGAGCGCGTTACTCAGCGTGTGTTCGAGCGCGAGTCGGAACCCCTCGTCGACGCTTACCGGAATCCCGTCCTCAAGCTCGGTCTCGATGGAAGCGTCGGGATACTCCTCGCTGATCTCCTCCGTAACGTCCATCAGCAGTTCGGCCGCGTTCGTCCGGTACCGCTCGGTCGCGTCCTGCTCCACGAGGCGTTCGAGGTTCTCGACCGACTCGCTGAACCCCCCGACCCGCTCGGCCGTCCGCCGTATCACCTCGATTTGCCTCTCGTGATCGTCACTCTCGATGGCCCGTTCCAGGTTCGAGGCGTGCCCCCGAATGACGTTCATGTCGTTCCGGAGGTTGTGCCGGAGGACGCGATAGAGCAACTGGAGACGACGGTCCTGCGCCTTGTACCTCGTCAGGTCACGGATCTCTGCGAGCACGCCGCCGCCCGACAGCTCCGACGGGCTCAACATCGCCAAGACCCAGCGGTGCTCCCCGTTCGCCCGCCGGATCTGCCACTCGAAGGAAACGCTCTCTCCGTCCGCTGCCCGTTCCAACTGACGCCGGACCTCCGCGGCCGAACTGTTCGCCTCCCCCGAGACGAGCGTTTCGAGCGTGTAGTCCCCGATGTCCTCGGTGGAGTACCCGAGAAACCGTTCAGCCGCGGCGTTCTGATCGAACGGACTCCCGTCCGCATCGAACAGGAGGACACTTTCCTCTAGGTCTTCGAACGCCGGCGGGAGGCCCCCAGTCATCGATGAAGTCTACACGGCGATCTCACATGAATATTTGGTACTAGAGTGGTACGGGATATCGAACTAGAGTGGTACGAAACATCGAACGAACGCGGACGTGTCGGCCGGTCGATCCGGGACGAGCGATCTCCGTCTCTCGGTTATTCCGCGGTTTCGAACTCCGATACGACTGATTCGGCGAATTCGGGGACGAGCACGTCGTGGTCGTTGTCGAAGGAGACGAAGAGTCGAAGTCCCTCAGAGACGACGATGCTCAGCACGGTGAAGTCGTCGAAGTGGAGGACCTCCGACCAGCAGTCGTGTCTCGGCACATCGAACTCGCCCAACGAGTGATCCAGGACGATAGTCCGAAGCCCCTCCTCGAACTCCTCGTCGGAGTACCTCGACAGGACGTCGGGGTCAGCGTGTACCAGCTTGATCTCCTCACCGTCGTACACGCCGACGACGCGTAATCGGTCGTCGAACTCTCCCCGTATGAGTTCGAGGACGGACCGCATCGTCGGGTCGGTCGGCTCCTCGATGGACCACTCGACGGTTCGGAGCTGGTCCTCCAACTCGGGCCACGCCTCTTCGCCCTTCTCCGTGAGCCCGTAGTACCTGCCGACGGTCCGTCCCTCCGGCACCAGCAGTTCGACTACTCCCCGCTCCTGGAGTTCCGAGAGGGCGCGAGAGACGTGCGGTCGAGGGTTGTCTACGCTCTCGGCGATGTCCGTCGGGGTCGCCTTTCCCGCCTCTGCGAGGTGTTTCAGTACATTAATCCGATATTTAGAACTATTAATATAGGATGTTGTAGAATTGCTATCATTTGAATCGCCCATTTTGCCAGTTTATGTCAGCGCGACGGTTGAAAGTGGCGAGGAGTACCATTCTCGTACCAAAAGGTTATCAAACCGACTCTGGATCACACGGCCATGAACGAGGGTTCGGGCGAACGGACTATCCACGTCCTTCAGGTCGATGACGAACCTCGGTTCAGCGAACTCGTGGAAGCGTACTTGGAGCGGTTGGACGAACCGTTCGAGGTGTCATCGGAGACCGATCCCCGAAAGGCGGTCGAGACGATAGCGGACGAACCCGTGGACTGTGTCGTCAGCGACTACGAGATGCTGCCGATGGACGGCATCGCCTTCCTCGAAGTCATCCGCGAGGAGTACCCGAATCTCCCGTTCGTCCTGTTTACCGGGAAGGGAAGCGAGGAGGTCGCCTCGGAGGTGACCCAGTTCACCGCCACCGAGTACCTCCAGAAGGGCGGGAGCGATGCGTACAAACTCCTCGCGAACCGCGTGCAGAACCTCGTCGACCGCCATCGGTCCGAACGGCGAGCGAAGATCGCCCGGGACCGTCTCATCCAACTGTACGAACAGACGGACGGGTTCTACACCCTCGACGAGGACTGGACGATCACGTATTGGAACCAGCAGATCTCGGACCGGACGGGGCACTCCCCAGAGGAGGTCATCGGGCAGGAGTTCTGGGACGTCTTCCCCCAGGCCGCCGAGACGTGCGTGTACGACCGGTTCCGGGAAGCGAGAGAGACCGGCGAGCGGGTGGAGTTCGAGGTCGAGTTCGAACAACGCGGCTACTGGGCGGAGATCCGCATTCATCCGGTCGACTCCCTCCTGTTCGTCCACTCTCGGGACATCACCGACAAGAGGGAGCAACAGCAGGAGTTACAGTACCGGAACGAGCTACTGGAGTCGTTCGCGAGCACCGTCTCCCACGACCTTCGGAACCCGCTCAGTATCGCCGAGGGAAACCTCCAGTTGGCACAGGAGACGGGGGATTTCCAACACCTCGAGCAGGTTGCACAGGCGCACAACCGGATGCGGAACCTCATCGACGAGTTGCTTCACGTCGCTCGCGGGGACGAACTAGATCGCTCGGAGGTCTCGCTGGCGGACATCGCCGACCGGGCCTGGGAGACGGTTTCCTCGGAGGAGACCGACCTCGTCGTGGGCGACGACGCGACGTTCGAGGCGTACGAGAGCCAGTTGCGGCGGCTCTTCGAGAACCTGTTCTGGAACGCGATCGACCACGGCGAGGCGGCGACGGTCCGGGTCGGGACGATGGCTGACGGCTTCTACGTGGAGGACGACGGGGTCGGCATCCCGCCCGACCATCGCGAGGCGGTGTTCGAGTCCGGATTTTCGACGGCGGAAGAGGGCCCGGGCTACGGACTGTCCATCGTGCGGGGGATCGTGGACATGCACGACTGGGAGATCGTCGTCACGGACGCCGACGGCGGCGGCGCGCGGTTCGAGGTCACCGGCGTCGATACCGCGCGATGACCCGGGACGACCTGCTCTATGAGATCGTCTCGTCGGTCGCCGACCGGGACGGACGAGCGATCCGGGAGTTGCCCCTGCTGGGCGAGCAGATCGACGTGGAGGCGGTGCAGGCGGCGGTCGAATCCGGAGTCGACCGGGTCGAGTTCGAGTACCTCGACTACCGGGTCGTCGTCCGGGACGGGGACGTGGAACTGCGGGAGCAGACCGAGTGACGTTCCAACGAGGTAAATCCATCCCGCCATGGTAGTCCGGGGTTCTGTCGACGATAGCGGACGGGAGTGAACGGTACCGCTTCGACAGTCCGACCGCGGAAGCCCCGTTTCACCCCACCCGCATCCGGACGAGGAGTGTCATCCGTAGTCGGATGGGTTCGCCCCGACAGCCCACTCGAACACGACCCGCGCCGGCGGGTCAGTCGTCGTCGGTCGCCGTGTCGTCGTCGGCTACCTCGTAGCCGTACCGCTCGCGCGCGGCGTCCGGGGTCAGCTTCCCGAGGCCGAGATCCCGTTCGACGGCCGCTGCGTCGCGGTCGGCGGGGTCGCCGTAGCCGCCGCCCCCGGGAGTGCGAACGCTGACGACTGTGCCCGCCGGCAGGTCGCGGGTGTGTTTCGCGGGCAGTTTCTCGATCTCGTCGCCCGCGTCATCCACCAGGTATGCGGCACCGTTCGCGCCCTCGCCGCCGCCGGCGAGGCCGTACGGGCGCGACTCGTGGCGCTCGGCGAGCAGGCTGAGCCGGGCGGTGTGGTCGCGGACGCGGACATCGCGACGGAGGCCGAGGCCGCCGCGGTGTTCGCCCGCGCCGCCGGAGTCAGGCCGGAGTTCGTACCGTTCGATCCGGAGCGGGTAGGCCGTCTCCAGCACCTCCGCGGGGGTGTTCAGCGTGTTGCTCATGTGGACGTGGACCCCGTCCATGCCGTCGCCGCCGGCGCGGCCGCCGAAGCCGCCCCCCTGCGTCTCGTAGAACGCGTACGGCGTCGGCTCCTCCTCCCGAGGGTCCGTCCCGCCGAGCGTGACGTTGTTCATCGTCCCCTGGCCCGCGGCCGCGACCGCGTCGGGGGCGGCCGTCGCGAGCGCGCCGAGCACCGCGTCGGTGACGCGCTGGCTGGTCTCCAGGTTGCCGCCGACCACGGCGGCGGGCGGCCGCGGGTTCACGATGGTCCCCTCGGGCGCGACGATCTCGATCGGGCGATAGCAGCCGTGGTTCGGCGGGATGTCCGGGTCGGTGACGCAGCGGACGGCGTAGTACGTCGCCGACGCGGTGACGGCGAGCACGGCGTTGATCGGCCCCTCGGTCTGCTCGGCCGTCCCGGTGAAGTCGACGGTCACCTCGTCGCCGTCGACGGTGAGCGCGACCTCGATCGCGAGGTCCTCGGTGCCGCGGCCGTCGTCGTCGAGCGCGTCGGCGAACTCGTAGGTGCCGTCCGGCACCGCGGCGATCTCGGCGCGCATCCGGCGCTCGGAGTAGTTCTTGATCTCCTCTAAGGCCGGCTCCAGATCCGCGCCGTGTTCGGCCGCGAGCTCGCGGAACCGCCGTCGGCCGGTCGCGTTCGCGGCCACCTGCGCGCGGAGGTCGCCGCGGCGCTCCTCCGGAGTCCTGACGTTGGCGAGGATCATCGACAGCACGTCCTCGCGCACCTCGCCCTCCGGCGTGCCGTCGTCGGCGACCTCCCCGGTCCCTTCCTCGAACTTCACCGGCGGGATGCGCAGGCCCTCCTGGTAGATCTCGGTTGAATCAGCTGCCACCGAGCCGGCCGTGGAGCCGCCGATGTCGGCGTGGTGCGCGCGGTTGGCGGCGAAGGCGATCACCTCGTCGCCTGCGGCGTCGTGTATCGGCGTCACCAGCGTCAGGTCCGGGAGGTGTGCGCCGCCCCGGAACGGGTCGTTGAGGAGGACGGAGTCGCCGGGCGAGAGCGTCTCCGCCGGGAACGCCTCGACCGCGGCGGCGACGGAGTACGGCATCGCGCCGAGGTGGACCGGCATCGTCTCCGCCTGCGCGATCATCTCGCCCGCGGCGTCGAACAGCGCCGTCGAGCAGTCGCGCCGCTCCTTGATGTTCGGCGAGTAGCCCGTCCGCACCAGGGTCGCGTTCATCTCCTCGGCGACCGCCTCGCAGCCGTTGCGGATCACCTCGAGGGTGACCGAGTCGACCGCGGTCCCGGAGCCGTCGGCGTCGCCGCCGGCGGCGCTCTCGCCTCGGTCGGTCATTCGCCCGCACCCCCGGTCTCGACGACGAGGTTCGCGTCGCCGTCGACGCGGGCGCGCTGGTCCGGGTGGACGACGACCGTGCTCTCGCTCCCCTCGACGACCGCCGGCCCGTCGACCGTCGCGTCCGTGGGGAGCCGGCCGCGGTCGTACACCGGCGTGTCGCGGGCGGTGCCGGCGTCGTCGCGGTTGCCGTCGGCAGCACCGCCGTCGCCGCCGGCGGTCGGGAAGCCGACCCGCCGCGTCTCCCGGATCGCGTCGTCCGGGTCGCCGGCGCGGTCCTCGGCGGCCAGGTCCGGCGGCTCGACCAGCCCGCGCGCTCGCAGTCGCACCGTGACCAGCTCCACCGGCTCCCCCGGCGAGGCGTGGCCGTACCGGCGCTCGTGTGCCGCGTGGAAGCGCTCGCCGACGGCGTCGAGTGCCTCGCCGTCGACCGCGCCCTCGACGGGCACGGAGAGGTCGAACGACTGCCCGGCGTACCGCAGGTCGAGCGTGCGCTCGAAGGCCATCTCGTCGTCCGTGCGACCGGCGTCGCGCAGTTCCGTCCGGCCCTCCGCCTCGAACGACTCGTAGGCGTCACGGAGGGCCGCAGGATCCACGTCGTCCAGCCGGCGCACCATCGAAGTCGAGTAGTCGTACACCACGTCGCTGATGAGCAGCCCCAGCGCCGAGAGGACGCCCGCGGCACGCGGGACGATCACCTCGGGAACGTCCAGCGCCTCCGCGAGGGCGGTCGCGTGCAGCGGCCCCGCGCCGCCGAAGGCGACGAGCGCGAACTCGCGGGGGTCGTAGCCGCGCTCGACGCTGACGACGCGAAGCGCCCGGCGCATGTTCGCGTTCGCGACCCTGAGCACGCCGCGGGCCGCCGCCGCCGTCGCGTCGGGGTCGCCGGCGACGGCCTCCGCCAGCGGGGCGAACGCGTCGCGGACGGCGTCGGCGTCGCGGCCGAGCGCGTCCGGGAGGAACCCCGAGGGGTCGATCCGGCCGAGCACGAGATGGGCGTCGGTGACGGTCGGCTCGGTCCCGCCGCGGTTGTAGCAGACGGGTCCCGGCTCGGCTCCCGCCGAGCGCGGCCCGACCCGGAGTGCACCCCCCGTGTCGACGTAGCCGATGGAGCCGCCGCCCGCGCCGACGGTGTGGATGTCCACGGTCGGCACCGAGACGGGGTAGTCGCCCACCTCGGTGTCGGTCGTCACGAGCGGGTCGCCGTCGCGGACGAGGCTCACGTCGCAGGAGGTGCCGCCCATGTCCATCGTGATCAGGTCGTCGACGCCGCGGCGGCCGGCGACGTGGGTCGCGCCGCGCACGCCCGCCGCCGGCCCCGAGAGGAGGGTGTCGACCGGGCGCTCGCGGGCGGCGTCGCTCGCCATCAGCCCGCCGTTCGACCCCATCACCCGCAGCGGCACGTCGATCCCGAAGTCGCCGACGGCCGCCGACAGGGAGCCGAGGTACGCGTCCATCACGGGCTTGAGCGCGGCGTTCATCGCGGTCGTGAGGGTGCGCTCGTACTCGCGGATCTCCGGGAGCACCTCCGAGGAGAGCGAGACGCTGGCGTCGACGCCCTCCTCGCGGAGGATCTCGCGGACGCGACGCTCGTGGTCCGGGTGCTCGAAGGAGAAGAGGAGGGAGACGGCGAGGCTCTCCACCCCCGACTCGCGGAGGTCGCCGGCGAGGTCGCGGACGACGTCCTCGTCGAGGTCGCGGACGATCGCTCCGCGCTCGTCCACCCGTTCGGGCACCTCGAAGCGGCGGTCGCGGGGCACCACCGGTTCGGGCTTGGTCGCGTCGAAGTCGTAGATGTCGGGGCGCGTCTGGCGGCCGATCTCGACTGCGTCGCGAAAGCCCTCAGTCGTCAGGAGGGCCGTGTCGGCCCACTCGCCCTCCAGCACGGCGTTCGTCGCGACGGTCGTCCCGTGGCCGAGGAACTCGACCGAGTCGAGCGGCGCGTCGAGGCCGTGCAGGCCGGTGACGACGCCCTCGTCGGGGGACTCCGGGGTCGACGGCGTCTTGTCGACGCGGACGCGGCCGTCGCGGACCGTCACGAGGTCCGTGAACGTGCCGCCCACGTCGACGCCGACGCGCGTGCCCGTCGGCGTGTGGTCGTCGGTCATACCCGAGGGTACGGGGGGACGGTTGTATGCGTTCGCCTCCCGGACGACCGATCGACGCGCTCCCGGTCGGGCGGCCGCCAGGAGCCGGAGCGATACTGGCCCGTGGTCGGAGCGATACTGGCCCGTGGTCGGAGCGATACTGATACGTCGGTGTGTCCGTACGGTCACACGTCACATGGTCGACGAACGCCACGTCGAGATCGCGGCCGATCGCCTGGGAGTCGCACTCGACGCGACGGAGATCGCGAGCTACGCCGCCGACGCGAGCGACGCCGCCGCGATGGCCGGCTCGTTCGAACCGGCGACGGACGACCGCGAGCCCCGCGAGTACGCCGCCGGCGACGACGAGTACAACGCCTTCCGCTATCGCGTCGACGGCGAGAGAGGCGACGGACCGCTGGCGGACCTTCGCGTCGCCGTGAAGGACAACATGGCCGTCGCGGGGGTGCCGATGACCTGCGGATCCGCCGGCGTCGACTTCACCCCGGAGTACGACGCGACCGTGGTCCGACGGCTCGACGCGGCGGGCGCGCGGCTCCTCGGCACCACCAACATGGACGAGTTCGCGCTGACGACGACCGGCGAGACGTGCGCGCACGGGCCGACGAGGAATCCGGCGACCGACGACGGCGTCCCGGGCGGCTCCTCCAGCGGCAGCGGGGCGGCCGTCGCGGCGGACCTCGCTGACGCCGCGCTGGGGAGCGACACGGGCGGAAGTATCCGGATCCCCGCCTCCTACTGCGGCGTGGTCGGCCTGAAGCCGACTCACCGGACGGTCCCGCGGTTCGGCTTCGGCGACCTCGCGCCGTCGCTCGACCACGTCGGACCCCTCGCGTCGTCCGTGTCGACGGCGTTTCGGGTGTACGACGCGATCGCGGGACCGGACCCGCGCGACCTCTCCTCGCGCGCGGCCCGCCCGACGGCCGACACCCGCGAGGCGGTCGGCAACCCGGTCGACGGGCTGACCGTCGGCGTCGTCGACGAGGCGATGGCCGGTGCCGACGACGGCGTCCGAGACCGGGTGACTGCGGCGCTCGAGGAACTGGCGGCCGACGGCGTCGAGACGACCCGCGTGTCCCTCCCGCGCTTCGACGAGATGGCGGCGGTCGTCGTCGCGGTCGCGAACTGCGAGTTCGCCTCGTTGCTGGCGAACCGCGGCCTCGTCCGGGGGAGCGGCACCGGCTACGCGGACCCGTGGCGGGCGGCGGCGGCGGACCTCGACTGGGACGCGCTGGGCGAGGGCGTCGTCGACAGCGCGGTCACCTTCGAGGCGCTGTACGAGGCCACCGAGGGCCGGGCGTACGTCGGCGCACAGAACGTCCGTACTCGGTTCACCGAGGCGGTCGACCGGGCCCTCGAGGACGTCGACGCGCTGGCGCTGCCGACGACGAGGACGACGGCCCCGGACTTCGGGCAGGTGACCACCACCGAGGACGTGATGGACACGATCGCCCACACCGGCCCGTTCAACCTCGCCGGCACCCCCGCGCTGTCGGTTCCGGCGGGGGCCGTCGACGGCCGACCGGTCGGACTCCAGCTCGTCGCCGACTGGTTCGACGAGCCGACCCTCGCGCGCCTCGGGGCGAGCCTCGAGTCGGAGTCCGAACTCGAGTAGGGGTCCGAGCCCGCGTCAGCGCTCCTCGCTGTGGCGCACGTCCACCGCGATCCCGCGGGTCGACGAACGCATCTCCGCGCCGTGCATCTCGGCGCGGCCGACGGCGAACGCCCGCGGTCCCTCGACGACGACCTCGTCGCCGACGCGGACCTCGTCGTCCGCGTCGACGACGCCCGGCGCGAGGACGCTCCCCTGCGGGACGAACGAGTCGATCTCGACGGTCTTGGTCGGGGCGTCGCTCTCGACCCAGCGGCGCGCGCCCGCGAGGGTGAACGCCAGCGCGCCGTAGGTGGGCACCATCGTCGCCAGCAGCTCCTCGTCGTCGTCGCGGACCTGGAGCTTCGGATACCGCGAGCGCGTGTTCAGCTCGTCGAAGAGGTCGTCGCCCGCGCCGTCGCCGAGCATGTAGTCGGCGATGGCGCGGACGGTGTTGTGCTGGCGCTCGCGCTTGGTGTACTTCAGCTCCCCGTCGAGAGCGGACATGAGGTTCGCGATTGACTCGGTCGTCGTCGGGTGATCCTCGACGGTGTACTCGAAGGGCACGTCGACCGCCGCCGCGACGCGCTCGCAGATGTCCCGGTAGCCGTCCTCGGGAACGTGCGCGATGACTCGGGGGTAGTCGTTGCGCTCCAGATACCGCCGCAACACCTCGGCGACGAACTCCTTCTCGTCTTCGGACCACCGGCCGGTCACGACGGTGTCGTAGTGCTGGGCCGGGTAGGTGAGTTCGAGTTCTTGGGGAACGACGCCGATCGGCGAGGTCATCGACGCGAGGTGCGCGCGGAACTGAATCGCGTCGTGGAACTGGCCGTGGCTCTGGCTCTCGGAGTACGGCTTGCGCGCCGAGCACGGCACAAGCACGAGGGGGTTGCGGAAGCGGTTCACGTAGCGCTCGCTCACGCGCTCGGCGAAGCGCTGGATCTCCGGGCGGCGGATCGTGTCGCTCGTCGCCGCCGCCAGCTCGTTGTTGCGGGCGACCGGCGCGCGTTCCTCGACGTAGGCGTACTGCTGGTCCAGCTCCCGGAACGCGGCGGTGAGCCACTGCTCGTGGCGGGCCTGCCCCTCGACGTAGTCGCGCAGGCGACCCTCGCGGATCCGCCGCCGGACGCGACGCAGTTCCGCCTCGAGGGCGTTGCCGTTGTGCGCCTCGCAGGCGGCGCGGTCGAACTCCTCGCGCGGCACCTGACAGGCGGGACACGAGCACGGGAGTTCGTCCAGGTCCTCCAGGAAGCGTTCGCCCTCGTCGGTGAGGTACTTCCCCTGGCTCCCCTTCACCCGCGCCCGCTTCGCGTCGACGAGGTCGACGCCGGCGTACACGAGCGTCGCGACGTTCAGCGGGGTGGCGACCCCCGAGAGGTAGAGAGCCGTGTCGGCGGGCACCGACCCGCGCACGTCGATCACGGCCTCGGCGAACGCCGATGCGTGACCGACGACCCCCTGCGCGTTCGAGAGCGCGTACGCGTCCACGTCCGCCTCGGCGGCCCCGCCGGCGGCCGGCGCGTCGCTCGTGATCACGGCGGCCGTCGGGCCGTCGACGGCGGCGGCCGCCTCGGCGTAGTCGGGGGCGAAGCCGTCGACCACCTCCTCGCGCGTGCCCGCCGGGTACGCGCGGTGCGGCAGGATCGTGAGGACGGAGGCGTCGCCCTCGGGCACGTCGCGGTCGGCGTTCCACAGCGACCCGGCGTCGCAGACCACGTCGTCCGCGAGCGCCGGAGTCGCGAGGGGCGAATCGAGGCGAAGCTCCCCGAGTCGGGCGGCCCCGTCCCGCTCGTGGACCTCGAAGTAGTCGGTCATGGCCCGAGGTGTGCGGCGCGGGCGTTATTCGCTTTCGCTTCGTGACTCAACCGGATCGGGGCCTTCGCCGCCGGCGCTCGCGTGGAGATCTTCCAGCGTCACCGACTCGGGGATCACCGCGAGCGCATCGGCTCCCCAGCCCTCGTGGGCGAGCGTCACGCGTGTCTCGGGGTTCGCCTCGACGAGCGCGCGGACTCCCTGGGCCGCGGCGCGCTCGGCGGCCGCGTCCGTGCGGTCGGGAACCTCTGCGGTCAGCGGATACGTCTCCGAGAGCGCCCGGGGGAACGGCCCGAACGGCGGGACGACGCGCCAGACCTCCTCGTAGTCGTGGTCGGAGGGTTCGCCGTACTCCGAGCACAGCAGGCTGTCGGGCACGTCGAGGCGCGCGATCCGGTCGTGGTGGCGGCGTACTTCCGGTCGCCGGGCCGACTCGTGAGAGACGCCGAAGAAGGTGCCCGTAGAGGCGCTGTCGACGCGCTCCAGTCGGTCGGCGTGCTCCAGCAGGGCGCGGTAGCCGTCGGTCATCGCGGGGTGGCCGCGGGCGCGCTTCTCGACGAGTTCGAGCAGGTCGCCGTCGCGGATCGCCTGCTTCACGCGCCGGAGTTCCTCGAAGGTGACGTGGAGGTTGTGCTCGGCGAGCAGGGACTCCCGCTCGTCGCTTGCGGCCGCACGCAACGCCTCGGGCGTGTGCTCGTGACAGATGGGACACGAACACGGGAGGTACTCGAGGTCTTCCAGCTGCTCGGTGCCCGAGACCGTGAGGTAGCGGCCGTCGCGGGCCATCAGCGCGTAGGCGGCCGAGTCGAACAGGTCACAGCCGAGCGCGACCGCCAGCGCGAACATCATCGGGTGGCCCGCGCCGAACAGGTGGACCGGGCAGTCCTCGCTCAGCCCGCGCTTGGCGGCGGCGACGGCGTCGACCATGTCGTCGTAGCGGTAGCCGTTCATCATCGGCACGACCGCGCCGACGGGGAACACGTCCAGATCCGTCGCGGCGGCCTCCCGTCCGGCCCGCTCACGCAGGTCCGGGTAGGTGCTGCCCTGAACCGGGGCGTTGACGAGCATGTCGCCGGTGTCGACGGCCTCGGCGTCCGCGAGCGCCTGCCGGGTCACGTCCAGGTCCGATTCGGCCCGCTCGCGGCTCGCGTCCGGCGGGGTGGGGATGTCGACCGGGGTGCCCACGTCGCTGCCGATGTCGCGCTGGAACTCCAGGATCTCCGTCGTCGTGGTGTCGATCTCGCCGTACTCGGCCAGTTGGAAGCTCCCCGAGTCGGTCATGATCGCGCCGTCGAAGCCGAGCAGCTCGTGAAGCCCCTCCGAGAGCGCGCGCTCGTGGAGGTCCTCGGTCGTGCGGATGATGTAGGAGTTGGTGATCAGCATGTCCGCGCCGAACTCCGACCGGAGGCGGCCCGGGTCGATCGTCTCGATGTTGGGGTTGATCACAGGGAGCAGCGCCGGCGTCTCGACGGTGACGCCCGCGCGTGGGACCTCAAGCCGGCCGATCCTGCCGGCGGCGTCGTGGTCCCGGATCTCGAAGTGCTCGCGCATGGCCGGGCTTCCCGGGGCGCGCGAGTAAGGGTGTCGCTCGGCGGCGGACCGGCGACGACGCTGGCGAGCGATCCCGGAACCGTGGGTGGCGAACGGACGACACGCGATCCGATACCGGTCGGGCTCGGAGCGACCGGGCTCCGCGAGGCGGGCGTGTCGTCGCGTCGCGGCACGCCCCGCGGCCGATCAGGACACGGTGCGCCGGAGTGGATCCGGCATCGGATAAGAGGGTTCGGACGGGGAGGGGATCGGCAGCAGTCAGCCGAGGGGGAGCGCGATCGCGACGTCCACGAGCGCGCCGGTCGTCCCGGTCCCGCCGCCTCCGCCCTCGGCGTCGACGCCGGGGCCGTACGCCACGACCACGTACAGGAGGCCGAACAGGACCGCGTCGTACGCGCCGTGAAGCAGCGACGGGACGACGAGGTTGTCGGTGTACTCGTAGGTGACGCCGAAGACGAGGGTGATGACCGTCAGCGAGCCGACCGTGACGAGTCGCGCGGCCGGCGCGCCCGAGAGCGCGACGTAGTGGACGGCCCCGAAGATGGCGCTGGCGATCGGGATCGCGACCCGCGCCGGGAACGCCTCCCGGAGGCGGTTCTGGACGACGCCCCGAAAGAGGATCTCCTCGCCCGGTCCGATGAAGACGAACGCCGCGGGGATCAACAGCAGCAGGACCTCCGGGTTCTCCGCGCCGAGTTCCGCCGTCTGGTTCGGCGCGCCCTCCGCGCCGACCGCGAGCAGGATCGATCCGACCCCGAACAGCAGGACGAACGACCCGACGAACCCCGCGACCGTGATCGCAAGGTCGCGCAGCGACGGGATCGAGAACAGCGACAGCGGCGAGCGCCCGCGACGCAGGAGGTAGATCGACGCCAGCCCGCCGAAGGAGATCCCCTGGACGAACACGAGCGAGAGCGCGACCTGTGCCAGCGGCGACACCGAGAAGCCCGCCAGCACGACCGCGAGGAACACGAGGTTCACCACGGCCGCCGCGACGACGACGCCGGCGAGCCCGAGCCCGACCGCCGCCAACACCGCCTGCGCTCGCGGGTCCAGTCCGTGATACCACGCTCGGACCCGGCCAACTGACTCGGCCATTACGCCCGATCAGTCCCCCACGGTCAAATGCCTACCGTGCTACGGTCGGTCAGATCTCCGCCGCGCCTCGTACATCGCCACGCCCTGCACGGCGCGACCGTCGCGGACCTCGCCGGCGAGCACGGCGTCGCGGAACGCCGCGTAGTCGGTCCTGACGGGACGGATGCTCTCGTTGAAGTCGAGGTCCTGTCCCTCCGCGAGCGCACACCCGCGGGCGAGGAAGTAGTGGTGTACGGAGTTCGCGAAGCCGTTCGTCGGCTCGGCGGCGTGGAGTCGCTCGACCGTCTCCGCCTCGTGGCCGGTCTCCTCGCGCAGTTCCCGCCGGGCCGCGGCCGCGAGGTCCGCGTCGTCCGACTCGACGCCGCCGGCCGGCAGCCCGCGGTTCACCCGGCCGACGGCCTGTCGCCACTCCTCGACGAGGACGACCGTCTCGCCGCCGTCGGCGAACGCGAGCACGACCACAGTCTCCGGCTCGTCGACGTAGTGGAACTCGGTCTCGGTGTCGTCCGGGAGGCGCACCTCGTCGCGGCGCACGTCGAAGCCGGGACACGAGTAGTCGACGTCCGAGTCGAGCGTCTCCCACGCGAGGCCCTCGGCGTCGGATCGGTCGTCGGGGTTGGGCATGGACCACGGTGGTCTCGCGGTCGCAAGAAGGTGGGCGATCGGCGTCCGCGTCGTCGCCGCGTCGTCGCCGCGTCGTCGCCGCGTCGTTGCCGAACCGCGCCGACGATGCACCGGCACCGGCGACCGCGACGCCGACGGCGACGGCTACAGCATCGGCGACGGCTACAGCATCGGCGACGGCTACAGCATCGGCGACGGCAACGAATGTGCACCGCGACGGCGACGCGGGACGCGAGATCAGTCGTCGTCCTCGTCGTCGCCGCCGTCGCCGCCGTCGCCGCCGTCGCCGTCGCGGAGGCGGTCTCCGAGGGCGACGCCCCCGCCGCCGAGTACGAGCGCCGCGGAGACGAGCGTGAGCCCCACCTGCGTCTCGCCGAACCACACCGGAGCCCACGGCGCGGCCGCCCGAACCCCGACGACGAGCGTCGAGAGCACCGGCAGACCCGACCCCGTCGCGGTCGCGTCGACCGTGCCGCCGGCGGTCGCCGTCGGGAGGTCGCGCTCGGTGCCCTGGTACTCGCGGGGGACGCGGTCGGCCTCGTAGGGGATGCGGTCGGTCGGGAACCGCCAGACCGTGGTGCCGTTCTCGTCGACCTCGACGACCCGCTTGTTCAGCGTGTCCGTGATCAGCGTGTGGCCGTTCGAGAGTCGGTCGGCGTCGCGGGGCCAGTGCAGCGAACTCCCGTCGACGGCGGTGAGCGTCCAGGCGACCTCCCACTCGCCGTCGGCCGTGCGGTGAAGCTCGACGACGCGGTCGTTGTCGGAGTCCGCCACGAGCACCGCGGCGTCCTCGGAGACGTGACGGTCGCCCGGTTCGCCCTCGATGGAGCCGGCGATCCACTGGGGGTTGTGCTGGTGGTCGAGTACCTCGGGGTCGCCACAGCGGATGTCCTCGTCGCCGTCGGTGTCGCGGAGTTGGTCGCCGCGCACCTGACAGGAGTCGTCGGAGGATCCCTCCTCGTCGGCGTTGATCACCTCGATGACCTCGCTGCCGCCGTCGTCGAGGCGCTCGACGAGCACCAACTGGTTGGCGTTGCGGACGGACACGAGGAATACGTCCTCCTCGATCCGGTCGATGTCGTTGATGTGGAGCCAGTCGGTCCGCGTGGGATCCTCCGGTTCGTCGTACAGCTCTGAGGCGTTCCACGTCCACGTCACCTCGCCGTCCTCGACGACCAGGATCCGCTCGGCGTCCATGTCGGTCATGGCGTAGCCGCCGTCGGGCAACGGCTCGGCGTCGTGGATCTCGCTGTTCGACTCGGTGCGCACGGGGAAGCCGTACTCCTCGACGACGGTCGGCCCGCCGTCGGCGTCGGGGTCGATCAGCCGGATCCCGGTGTGCGTGCACGGCGACTCGTAGGGGCCGCAGTCCTCGTAGCCGCCGTCCATGAAGCCGGCGAGCACGCGCCCGTCGGGCAGTCGCTGCACGTCGAAGTAGCTGTCCGCCGACGCCTCGCGCCACTCCACGTCGGTCCCGTTCACCAGGTAGGCGCTTCCGTGCTCGTGCCACCCCGTGCCGCCGCCCTGCGAGCCGACGAGCGTCTGGCGAGCGTCGCCGTCGCCGCCCGGCGTGGCTCCGCGGTCGGGGGCGACCGCCGCGCTCCCAGCGACGGTCAGCCCGAACAGGAGGACGCCCGCGAGAACCAGCCCGGCCGCACGCGTGTTCATTGACGAACGGTCCCGGTGACCGAGCAAAAGCCTTCGGTCTTCCCGGATTCCGGGACGCGGATCCGACGCCCGCGCGGCACCGAGACGGCGTCGCGCTCCGCCGCGATACGGCGCACCGTGACGGGATCCTCGTTTCGGGATCGCCGGCGGCGGTCGACCCGGTGGTCGCCCGCGGCGTCAGAACAGTTCCTGGACCCGAGACATCGTCGCGTCGAGGTCGCCGGAGTTGTCGACGACGACGGGGTCGTCGACGGGCTCGAACTCCTCGCGGAGGAGGTCGTACACCCGCACGTCGGCGTCGGAGGCGTCGCCCTCGCGTTCCCGGAGGCGCTCCTTCGCGACCCGCTCCTCGCAGGCGACCCGCAGCAGGTCGAACGGGACGCCGTTCCGGTCGGCGACCTCCCGCGCCCGGTTCCGGCGCGAGGCCCGGCGGAACGTCCCGTCGAGCACGACCGCGTGGCCCGCCGCGAGGGCGTCGTCGGCCCGCGCGAGCAGTTCCTCGTACGTGCGGCGCGACTCGGTGCTCGTGTACTCGGGGTCGGAGAACAGTTCCTTGCGAACCACGTCCGTCCGGAGGAGGTCGGCGTCGAGGCGCTCGGCGGCCGCCTCGGCGACGGTGGTCTTACCCGCGCCGGGAAGTCCGCAGACGGTGACGAGCCGCGCTGTGTTCGTCATCGAGTTCGGGTCGAGGTGAGTCGACGGCGGGTGTAATGTCCGTCGGTTCGCGGCGGCCGCGATACGGCCCGACTAACGAACCGCCCGGGCGGCGATCGGACTCGAGATGACCGACCACCCAGAGGACGCGTCGACGCCGACCAGACGCCGGGTCCTCTCGACGCTCGCGGGCGCTGGCGGCGCACTCGCCGTCGGTCCGGCCGTGAGCGACCGCGTCAGCGCCGCCGACGGAACGTCGGACGCCTCCTACCACATCGAACAGGACGGGACCTGCGCGGCGGTGCGGCCGATCCGCGGGCCCGAGACCGTCGAGGCGTTCTACGAGTACGAGTTGCCTCGGCGGTTCGTCAGCGACCGCAACGGCGCGGTCGCCGGCGAGGATAACCGCTACGACTCCGCCGGCACCGACGACCTCCAGCGCGCCGACACCAGTCTCCTGTTCCTGTATGCGGGCCCCAACGGCCTCAGCCTCGTCGCGATCCACGGCGGCGCGAACAGCGCCGACGGCGGGTCGGTGACGCTCACCTTCCGGGGCCTCCCCGCCGACGGCGACTGGGCCGTCCGCGACGACCAGTACGACGGGGCGAGCAACTACGACGTGTGGGACCTCGACGACGAGCGCGACCGCATCAGTTGGACGTGGACCGGCACCCGGACCGACGGGGGCGCGTTCCGGCCGCTCGGCGACTCCTTCGACGTGACCGTCGAGCCGGCGTTCAACGAGGCCGCCGACCTGTACGGCGAGTTCTACGACGGCACCGTCACCGAGTGGGTGTTCCTCTCGGCGACCGACGGCGAGCCCGAGGCGATCCCGCTCTCGCGCGAGGCGGTCCTCCGGATCGCGGTCGGCGCGTGCGGCGGG
The DNA here is from genome assembly GCF_021431925.1 of Halobaculum sp. CBA1158. Lineage (NCBI taxonomy): Archaea > Methanobacteriati > Methanobacteriota > Halobacteria > Halobacteriales > Haloferacaceae > Halobaculum > Halobaculum sp. CBA1158. The sequence goes on from NZ_CP090371.1 coordinate 2,633,560, forward strand.
GACGCGGTCGGAGACGACGACGATGACCGCGACAATGAGGACGATGAAGACGATGACGACGGACCGGCCGGCGATGGGGACGACGACGATGACGATGATGATGGCGATGACGAGGGTGACGACGATGAGGACGAGGAGGACGACGACGATGATGACGAGGACGATGAGGACGACGATGACGACGACGTTGATGACCGCGGGCCGCCCGATGACGCAGGGCCACCGGATGACGCCGGCCCGCCCGACGATGCGGGACCGCCGGACGACGCCGGACCCCCGGGAGGTGACGGGCCGCCCGGCCAGGGCGGCTGAGTGAATCGCCGGGGGTCACGATCCGCTAGGAGGTCCGGGAGGCGCTGGACGAGGGGCGCGAGGTCGTCGTTCGACTGCGAGGCGCTCGTGACGACCGGCGTGGATGCAGTACCTCGATGACAAATCCTTGAACGGCTCGCTGGGGAGGGCCACGCTCCTGCATGGGTGATCCCGTCGGATACCGACTATCAGCGTGCACACGTCGCGCGTCGGTGTCGCGTGCTCGCCGAGGCGGAGTTCCTCGGATGAAAGGAACGCGAGGGCTATGCGGACGAGTGGTACATCACTAGCTGGGGCTTGCTCTATCTCGCCGGGGAACTGGACGCCGATCTGCGTCGGCTCGATCCCGGAATGCGGCCGGGTGGACGGGTTCGGTCCGGCTAGTACGCGGGATTTAGATAGCTATTGTTCAAACCGAGGTCTTTGAAGCGCCATTTTAGGAGATCATCGGTAGTGAGGATTAGAAAATTGCTCGTGTAATTGGCTTTCTGACTCTCTCATCTCCGGCGAGTTCAACCAATTTTTCGTTCTTGGATTCCCTACTATCATCCTCACCGATGCCAGCGATGTCTTCGAGATCAGAGGGAAATGCTATCAGAGTGAAATTTTTAGATGGGCTACCATCTATGTGAATATTATGTACTTGTTTGTGGATATATGTTAGCCTCTCAATTCTACTATTCGGTTCTATCTTTATGCTTCGCGAAGTATTTTTCCCGCGCAATATATCATTTATGTCAGATATAATATCGGATACCGTTCTACTATCCAAATCTACCAAGAGATAGATCTCTGGATCGTAGGTTGTAAAGTATCGAGTTAGATCCGCAAAACACCTTTTTAGGTTGGGTATTCCACCCTCTGACTTCAACAAAACGTCATATGGGCAGAATCTTCCGCCAAAGCTTCGCAATTTCTCAGATTCTTCAGGAACAGTCGCATCCGCAGGCTGGCTTTCGATATCGTACCTATCGACTTCTAGTTGATTCGCATACTCGGAGATTGACGCTTCTAGAAATTCAGTATCGTTGATCCCTTCGGTGAGAATTACCTTACTCATAATCCCCTAAGATCTAATCTAAGTTCGTTTAGCTGACGCTGAGCCTCTTGATAGGAATAGCTTTCAGTTACTGGAGGATTCATTTGCAGTAGACAGAAGTTCTCAAGTAGATACTTATGTTCTTCTTGGAATATATCTTCATTGAATATAGTCCTGATAAGATCTAAGCTGTGAGTAGTGAGAAATATCTGAACGTTCTCATCCATAATTATCTTAAGGATTCGGTGTACGAACTCTGCAATGTACCCTGGGTGTAGGTGGTTCTCACCCTCCTCAATCAGTAGAACATTTCCACTATTACGGGTGTTTGAAAGCGCCCACAGCAACCCCATTATCGCATGGAATCCGGATCCCATGAAGCTGAATGGTACCTGGTATTTGTCTCCCCTGGACTCGAAAACTAACTGGTCAAAGGAAAGCGTGTCAAGATTCTTGACAATATTGTTGTTCTTGATATATTCTTCAATGTTACTGAGGCGAACAGCAGCTTCCTCCTTGTTCATATCGATGTTTTCTGGATCCAATGACAGGGATTGTCCAATGTGTTGGATTCCATCTATCGACGTCGGTTCATCTCCGACAAATCTTCCCTTTCCAAAGCGAGGTATAAGTACGTCCTTGATAGCCGAGAGAAGACGTGCCTCCTCAATGTTCTGTTCTGGTAGCTTATCAGATTCTACAATTTGATTTCTAATTCTATTTGCGCCTTTCTTCGCGACTGATTCGGTGTAGTTGGAGTAGAACTCTCCTAAGTAGATATATTCGTATTCTACACCGTCTACAGTAAGTATTATACAGCTTTCCTCGGCCTTCCGAGCCACAGATTCCGAATTACTTGTGACGAGGTCTTTTATTGTATCAATTATAATTTCACCCAGTACGTTCGACTCATCTTCAATATCTAATGTTTGTCCGGCAAAACGATCCACAAAATATCTAGAATCTGGACTATTCTCCACAATGTCAAGTACAGATGAGATGAAAATCTCAGTTACTCGGTCTGGTTCTGGCTTCTTTATTTCTAGTGCACGAGTTTTTGTTCGTGCCACGTTTCCATCACCGTCAAAATCCCTTAGCGACAATTGGGTACCTTTTTGATATTCGCAGGAGAGAACAGCCTTCTCGGACTTTGCGTTTACTAATTTTCCGACAAGATCATCGTATTGCTTGATCTTGGATGGATTGAATAACAGATCTATTGCTTCCAAGACTGATGTCTTGCCAGAGTTGTTCCTACCGGTGATAAGGGTGAGATTGTTTGGCTGAAATTCTAGTTCTTCGACAGCTTTGAACCCCGTGATAGATACGTTCCGAAGATACGTCATTACCAGTAAGTAGCTTAACTGGATACTCGGAAGGGGCGTACAAAAACGCTCGGTTAGCGTAACGCCCTATGAAAAATCCTCCAGCATCTAATTCGCTATTGTGTACTGGACTACAGTCCTGCGCGCAGTGGCCCAACGTATCCCCGCTTCCACGCCGTAACTCGTTATCAAGCTGTTTAACGACGAAATATTGGACACTACCGTGAACGCAGGTTCGGAGGAGGAGGCTTGGCAGAGTGTCTCCATAGATGCTGCCCGTTACTCGCGCAGGTTCGTCACGGTGAGGTACGACTCCAACACCTCCGTCTGGAAGTCGCTATCAGCGACGACGAGGTGGTCACCGGTCGAGCGTGCCGTCGCGGCGATAAGGAGATCACGGGCGGCCATGCGCTGTCCGTCGTCGAGGAGCTGATCCTGAAGCCGGGCCGCTTCGAGCGAGAGCGCCTCCGTCAGATCGAGTGCGGTGACACCGCCGAAGTCCTCGCGAGCAGCCGCCACGTCCGTCGATTCCGCACCCAGTTTTCCCTCCAATACCTCGTACACACAGACCGTCGATGTGAGATACGGCCCGCCTTGATCCTCGACGAACGCAACCGTCTCGTCGACGCCGGCGAGCATGTCGATGATGACCGAGGAGTCGAGGAACGTCACCGCTCGAAACTCTCCCGCGAGCGGTCGACCGCGTCACGCGCACGCTCGGCTTCCTCGTCGGACCACGCACCGACGTTGATCGGCTCCTCGTTGTTCGCGAGCCGATCGAGAAACTCGTCCCACGTCTCGTCGTCGCGTTTCAACTTCGACAGCTTCCGCTTCGTCTCGTCGGTCACTCGGATGCTGGTACTCATGCGTATGCGTACTGCATACATAGTGGAGAACGTTTCGGGACCTGTCCTACTAGTGGATCGCGAGGAGAGGTCGTTCAGTAAGCTTCGACGGGTACCCCGTGGCGTTCGAAATCGTCGACGTTCCGTGTAACGACTGCATCGCCTTCCACTTCGGCGGTTGCCGCGATCACCGCGTCACCCTTCTTTCGCTTGTACTTCGAGGGGTCCAAACGGCCGATCATCCGACCTGCTTCCTCGGCAATTTGCTGATCCATATCCACCCGTGGGACACCGCGCAGGATCCGACGTATCTCACGGGCTTCCTCCGTCCCTGTGTACGCTTCGATGCCGATGTACAGTTCCAGCAGAGTCATCGTAGAGAGTTTCAATACAGCACCGTTCGCCTCCAACTCGTCCAGTTTCTCGTGTGCCTCCGGCAGATCGGCCATCAGGTCGAGAATAAACGCGGTATCGAGGATCATTCGAATCGCTCGGCGACCGCTTCGACCTCCTCGGCGTCGTCGTCCTCGGCCGCCTCGACGTTCTCGCGCATCGTCTCGACGGTATCGCTGTCGAGGATTCCCCCGAGGTCCCGCAGCGACGGTCCGCCGATCAGCCGCTCGATTGCTTCCGAGAAGGTCTCGTCGTCGCGTTTGTGGGCCTCGATCCGATTGTATACGTCCTCCTCCAGCCGAACTGGTTTCGTACTCATGCGTATACGTTCGTATACAGCAACTTTGAATCTTCCGCCGAAATGGACGGACACGGCTCGACGAGATCGCCGGTCGTTCGTCCGTTCGACTGAGAGACTGCTACATATAAATCGTTCAACTATTCGTGTCGAACTCATCCCCGATCCGAGACCACCCACCGCAGTAGTCGCGAAGTAGTGGATCGCCAGCGTCGCCGACGCCTATGTCGACCACCTCACAGAGCGGAAGCTACCTGTCACGTACCCATCCAAGCCGAATGCGGGAGAAGTGGGCCGGCACGAATTTGAATCGTGGTTACGGCCACCCGAAGGCCGAAGGATACCAAGCTACCCCACCGGCCCGCATGTGAGCGCAGGCGAGCCGTTCTGTTAAGGCTTCCGAACGGCGGTCGCAACCCCGTCGCGCCGGTCGATCCGCCGGGATCACTCGCGCCCGGCGATCGACTCAGTAGCGCTCGTAGCCGTCGGTGTCGAGGTAGTTGTTCGCCACCGCGATCGCGTGGTCCGCGTGGATCGCCTCCGGCCCGAGTCGGACGCGCCGGTCCGCGTGCTCGGCGAGCAGGTCCGCCTCCGCGGCCGTGAAGTCGTGGTGATCCGAGAGCACGAAGATCGGATCCGCCGGCGGCGACGCCTCGGCGACGGGGTCGCCGTCCTCGTGGAGGTGGACGACCGTTCCGTCGAGCGAATCGAGCGTCTCCGCGAGGCCCATCCGATAGAGTTCGACGCCGGGGGACACCTCGGCGGGCATGTGGCCGATGGCGTCCTCGCGGGCGTCGAGCGCGTCGCGTACCCGCGCGGCGGTGGTGCGCTCGTCCGGGTGAAGCCCGCGGGCGGTCGCACCCGAGAAGCGGACGGTGTACTCGTCGCCGAGAACGAGGTGGACGCGGCTGTCCTCGCGGATGCCGTGCGAGAGGAACAAGCCGGCGTTCACGCAGCGACACAGCAGATCCAGCCGTCCGGCTCCGCCCGCGAGGTCGTCGAGGCTGAACTCGGGCGTCGTGGGGGCGTCGTGACCGCTGACGACGAACTGGCGCATACGCACCCGCCGAGGTGACTCCTGTTTGCGGTTTCGATCCGGCGACGCCCCGGCGTGGCGATAGTCGAACCCTACCAGTAAAATTGGCGACAGTATAATCCACCGATAGCCGAAAGTGCGACCGCAGTAACAACAATTATATATAGAACTATGAGCGAACGGATGGTATCCCACGGTGGGTAGACGAACCATGACAAACGACGACATCAAGCGTGTGTTCGACCGTATGGACCGCCGGACGTTCCTGAGCGGTACCGGGGCCGCGGGCGTCGCGGCCGTGTCCGGCTGTATCGGCGGCGGCGACGACGGCAGCGACGGGACCGACAGCGGCTCCGACGACGGCAGCGACGGGACCGACAGCGGCTCCGACGACGGCGACTCCGGGGGATCGAGCGGCGGCACGCTCAACCTCGCGCTCGTCAAGAGCCCGCTGGAGTTCGACCCGATCGTGCTCAACGACGTTCCGTCCGACCAGGTCGCCTCACAGATCTTCGAGGGGCTGTACACGTACGACGAGAGCACAGGCGTCGTCCCCGAGCTCGCGACCGGCGAGCCGGAAGTCAGCGACGACGGCACCACCTACACGGTGACGATGACGACGGACGCGACGTTCTCGAACGGCGACCCCGTCACCCCCGAGGACGTGAAGTACAGCTTCGAGGCCCCGGTCGACGAGGAGACCGAGAACGCCTCGGAGTTCAACATGATCGACTCCATCGAAACGGAGGGCGACGACACGCTCGTGTTCAACCTCTCGTACCCGTACGGGCCGTTCATGAACACGCTCGCGGCGGGTCGGATCGTCCCGATGTCCGTCCGCGAGGAGGACAAGGAGGCGTTCAACACGGAGAACCCCGTGGGCTCCGGTCCGTTCGTCTTCGACAGCTGGCAGGAGGGCGACTACGTGGACCTCGTGCGCAACGAGGACTACTGGGGCGAGCCGATGGCGAACCTCGAGACGGTCCACTACACGCCGATCACGGAGGCGACGACCCGCGTCACCACGCTTCAGAACGGCGAGAACGACGTGATCGAGGAGATCCCGCCGAAGCTGTACTCGACGGTCCGCGGGATCGACGACGCGAGCATCGACGAGGTGCCCGGAATCGGCTACTTCTACCTCGCGTTCAACTGCAACGAGGGTCCGACCGCGGACCCCATGGTCCGCGAGGCGATCGACTACTGCTTCTCGATGGACACCGCAGTCGAGCAGTACGTCGAGCCGACCGGCGTCCGGCAGTACGCGCCGACGCCCGCGTCGATCACCGAGGAGTGGGGCTTCCCGATCGACGAGTGGGAGCAGATCCCCCACGACAAGAACATCGACGAGGCGACCGCGCTGTTCGACGAGGCCGGCGTCTCGATGGACTACAACTGGAAGATCATCGTCCCGCCGGACGACAAGCGCGAACAGATCGGAGTCTCCGTCTCGAACGGCCTCAAGGAGGCCGGGTTCAGCAACGTCGAGGTCCAGCGGCTCGACTGGGGTGCGTTCCTCGAGGCGTACGTCACGGGGAACGAGGACGACTACAACATGTACACGCTCGGCTGGTCCGGTACGCCCGACCCCGACGCGTTCACCTACTACATGTTCGGTCGCACCGACGACACGCTCGGCGTGACGAACGGGACCTACTACGGCGAGAACAGCGAGAGCGGCATCGAGGCCACCGAGAAGATCGTGGAGGCTCGCCAGTCCGCCGACCGCGAGGAGCGCAAGCAGCTGTACACGGAAGCGATCACTACGATCCTCGAGGATCGCGCGCACCTGCCCGCGTACAACCTCAAGAACAGCTTCGGCGTCAAGGAGTACGTCAACGACTTCACGTCGCACCCGGTGGACTCGTTCCACCTGGTGACCGACCACAACAACGTCTTCGTTGACAAGTAACTCACACGCTGAAATGGGCGAAAACCGACACGAGCGGTCGTAACGACCGCTTCCGCGAAGTTATATACACCCGTGGGAAACCAGGTCACACATCAGTAGGGACACTATGGGACGTGCACAGTATACGATCCGACGAATCCTGCAGGCGGTGCCTGTGCTGCTCGGGGTCGTCACGATCACGTATTTCCTGATGGAGGCGATGCCGGGCGACCCGGTGAGCATCATGCTCGGGCCGTCGCCCAGCGCCCAACAGGCCGCCGCCATCAGAGCGAAGTACGGACTCGACCAGCCGCTGTGGCTCCGCTATCTGAACTACCTCTGGGACGTGATACAGCTCGATCTGGGTACGAGTCTGTACTACGAGGTCCCCGTCACCCAGAAGATCATGGAGCGGCTGCCGGTGACGGTGCTGCTGCTCGTATCGAGCTTCACGTTCGCCATCGTGACGTCGATCCCGCTGGGGATCATCTCGGCCAAGCGGCGCAACAAGCCGACCGACCACGTCGCTCGGGTCGTGGCGCTGCTGGGCGTTTCAACGCCCTCCTTCTGGATCGGCCTGGTCCTCATCATCCTGTTCGCCTACCAGGTCAGTTGGTTCCCCGCGACGAACCTCGTCCTCCCGTGGGCGTCGCCCGCGGAGGTGGGCGTCGACAGTCAGTTCGACGTGCTCGTCACGTCGCTGCACCACCTCGTGTTGCCGACGATATCGCTCGGCACGCTCCAGATGGCGGCGCTCACGCGGATCGAGCGCTCCTCGATGCTGGAGGTGCTCGGCGAGGAGTACGTCAAGCTCGCGCGAGCCTACGGCGTCAAGGAGACGACGATCCTCCGCAAGCACGCCTTCCGTAACGCACAGCTCCCGCTCATCACGCTGTTGGGGCTCCAACTCACCAGCGCCATCGGCGGAGCGGTGCTGACCGAGACCGTCTTCTCCATCAACGGGATGGGGACGCTCATCATCACCGCGATCAACAACCAGGACTTCGCGCTGGTCGTCGGCACGACGCTCGTGCTCGGCTTGGTGTTCGTCGTCGGGGTCATCGTCACCGACCTCTCGTACGCGTACATCGACCCGCGAGTCACCTTCGAGGACGCAGACTGATGGCGACGACAACCGGATCCGACACGGACTCGCGAACCGAGAGCGAATCACAGCCCGTCGACTCCGATCCCGAACAGCCCGCCGCGAACGTCGGGTGGCGCTACACCGTCTCACAGGTCCGTCGCGACCCGACGGCGCTCGCGGGACTGGGGATCATCGGAGTCGCGACGCTCGTCGCGGTCATCGCGTTCTTCGATCAGACCGTCCTCCCGATACTCGGGGTGGAACAGTACGCCATCGCGCAGGCCGTGTGGCTGAGTCCCAACGCCGAGGTCGCCCCTCAGCTGCTCCCGCCGGCGTGGACGACCAACGTCTTCGGCGAGGGGACGTGGGCCCACCCGCTGGGCACCGACGACCGCGGGCGCGACATCCTCGCGCGGGTGTTCTACGGCACGCGCATCGCCATGTCCGTCGGCGTCATCGCGACGACCATCGCGCTGGTGGTCGGGATGCTCGTCGGGTCGGTCGCGGGCTACTACGGCGGTCGCATCGACGACGTGCTGATGCGCGCCGTCGAGACGCTGTACGCCATCCCGTTCCTCGTGCTCGTCATCGTGTTCATGGTCGCGTTCGGTCGCAACCTCACGTTCGCGATGATCGGCGTCGGGATCGCCAACATCCCGACGTTCGCCCGGCTCATCCGCTCGCGGGTGCTGTCGGTGCGCGAAGAGGACTACATCGAGGCGGCGCGAGCGGCCGGCGTGCGCGACCGTAACATCATCTTCAGACACGTCATTCCGAACAGCTTCGCGCCCGTTCTGGTACAGGCGACCCTGCAGATCGGCGTGGCGATCCTCATCGTCGCCGGGCTGTCGTTCCTCGGCTTCGGCGCACAGCCGCCCACGCCGTCGTGGGGACAGATGCTCTCGCAGTCGCGCGACTACATGCTGCCCGACCCGTGGTTCAGCATCTGGCCCGGGATGGCGATCCTCATCACCGTGGTCGGCTTCAACCTGCTCGGCGACGGGCTCCGCGACGCGCTCGACCCCCGTATCAACAACTGATGTCCGAACCACTACTCACAGTCGAGAACCTGAAGACCCAGTTCTTCACCGAGGAAGGCACCGTCCGCGCGGTCGACGGCGTGAGCTTCGAGGTCAACGAGGGCGAACTCGTCGGCCTCGTCGGCGAGTCCGGTGCCGGGAAGTCGGTCGCCGCCCAGTCGATCATGCGGCTCGTCGAGGAGCCGGGGCGGATCGTCGACGGCACCGTCACGTTCGACGGGGAGAAGCTGGTCGACATCGTGGAGACCCCCGACGGCCGGATGGAACAGTCCGACGAGATGCTCTCGAACCGGGAGATGCGCGAGCGGATCCGCGGCCGCGAGATCGCGATCGTCTTTCAGGACCCCATGGAGTCGCTCAACCCCGTGTTCAAGGTGGGCGCTCAGCTCCGAGAGTTCATCGAGTTGAACCGAGAGGTGGGCGAGTCGGAGGCGAAGACGATCGCCGTCGACATGCTCCGGGAGGTCGGTATCCCCGAACCCGAGACTCGCTACGACGACTACCCCCACGAGTTCTCCGGGGGGATGCGCCAGCGCGTGCTGATCGCGATGGCGCTGGCGTGTGAGCCGCGGCTCATCATCGCCGACGAGCCGACGACCGCGCTCGACGTGACCGTCGAGGGGCAGATCCTCGATCTGGTCAGCGACCTCCAAGAGCGGTACGACACGGCGTTCCTGTGGGTCACCCACGACATGGGCGTCGTCGCGGAGATCTGCGACCGGGTGAACGTCATGTACCTCGGCGAGGTCATCGAGGAGACCGAGGTGGACGACCTGTTCCACGACACGAAACATCCGTACACCGAGGCGCTGCTGCGGTCGATGCCCCGACCCGACCGATCGGTCGAGTCGCTCGACCCGATCAAGGGGGTGATGCCGGAGGCGATCAACCCGCCCTCCGGCTGCCGGTTCCACACGCGCTGCCCGGAGGCCCGGGAGGCGTGCAAGGAGTTCCACCCGGAGTACCAGGACGTGAGCGACGCCGGCGAGGCACCGCACTCCGTGTCGTGTATCAAATACGAGCGCGTCGGCTACGAGGACAGCGCCCCGCTTCAGACGGAGGCGACCGACGCCTTCGCCGGCGGACTCGCCGACATGCGGGGCGACGACGACGGTCGGGACCCCGCCGGCGTCCCCGGGGGTGAGGCCGATGAGTGAGGCCGACGGGACCGGCGCGCTCGACACCGGATCCGGCGGGACCGACGACGACACGATCCTCAGCGTCCAGGGGCTGACGAAGCACTTCAGCCAGTCCGACGGAATGCTGTCGGCGCTGTTCGACGAGCCGCCCGTGCGTGCCGTCGAAGACGTGAGCTTCGACGTGAAACGCGGCGAGACGCTCGGGCTGGTCGGCGAGTCCGGCTGCGGGAAGTCGACGCTCGCGCGCACCATCCTCCGACTCGTCGATCCCACGGACGGCGCGGTGTACTTCGAGGGCGACAACCTCGCGGAGCTGTCGGGGTCGGACCTCCGCGAGCGCCGCCGCGACCTGCAGATGATCTTCCAGGACCCGCAGTCGAGCCTGGACCCGCGGATGAAGGTCGGCCCCATCGTCGAGGAGCCGATGAAGGCCCACGGGCTGTACAAGGGCGAACGCGAGGAACGCGCCCGCGAGCTGCTGGAGAAGGTCGGCCTCGACCCGCACCACTACAACCGCTACCCGCACCAGTTCTCCGGCGGGCAACGCCAGCGGATCAACCTCGCGCGGGCGCTGTCGGTGAACCCGGACTTCATCGTCTGCGACGAGCCGGTGTCGGCGCTCGACGTGTCGATCCAGGCGCAGGTGCTCAACACGATGCAGGAGCTGCAAGACGAGTTCGGCCTCACCTACCTGTTCATCGCCCACGACCTCAGCGTGATCCGGCACATCTCCGACCGCGTCGCCGTGATGTACCTCGGTCAGCTGGTCGAGCTCGCGGAGACCGAGGAGCTGTTCGAACACCCCAAACATCCGTACACCGAGGCGCTGCTCGAGTCCATTCCTGTTCCAGACCCCCGCGTGTCGGGCACTCGGAGCGTGCTGGAGGGGGACGTTCCGTCGCCGATCGAGCCGCCGTCGGGGTGTCGCTTCCGGACGCGGTGTCCGAAGCTCATCCAGCCCGACGAGTTCTCGATGGACGCGGACTCGTGGGCGGCCGTCCGGGCGTTCACCCGCGCTGTGAAGCGTCGGTCCTTCGAGGCGACCGACCGCGCCGCCGTCCGCGCGGAGTTCTTCCCCGACGGAACCCCCGGCGGGAGCGCGGGGTCGACCGTCGACGCCGCCATCGATCGAGTCCTCGACGACGAGTGGGACGACGCGACCGATCAGCTCATCTCCACGTTCGCGGAGACGAGCATCTGTGCGACGGAGAAGCCGTCGTACTCGGTCGAGTCCGAGGTCGGCGACGGCGAGCACTTCGCCGCCTGTCACCTCCACCGTGAGGGCGTTGAGGGCCCCGCGCTCGCCGACGACTGATCGGGGCGGTCATCGGCGAGAGCGGTCACTCCACGCGGATCGTGGTCCGCGATTCGGGCCGCTCTCGCTCGGTCGCGACGAACGCGCGGATCTCGTGGTCGCCGCGTGACAGCGGCGTCGACCTGTTCCTCCGTCCCTCCTGACGGGTCACGCGTCCGTCCCAGGTCCACTCGTGGGTCTTGCGCTCGCGGGCGCGAAACGTGAGCACGCCCGAGCCGCCGGGGTCGCGGCGGGGCTCCTCAGTAGCCTCCAGCGCGCCGTCGACCTCCCACCCCCACAGCCGGCGGGAGGGCGTCGATACGGCGATCGGGACGGGGAGTCGGTTTCGGATCTCGACCCGAAGCGAGACGGGATCGCCGGGCGCGTACACCGCCCGGTCGGTCTCGACGGAGACCGAGACTCCGCGCGTGACCACCGACGAGGGGAGGAGGGCGGCGACTGCCGCACCGAGATAGTCGCGCGTCTCGTCGAAGCCGAGGCGGTCGCGGTCGTCGTGGCTCCGCGGCGACTGCGGCACGGACGCCGGAAGGGTCGACGAGCGAATGAGGGTGTCGGTTCGGCCGGCAGTAGAGTGAAGACGGGAACAGGGAGATCCGTCGCGGCCGCGTCCCCGGAGGCGACCGGCTTCGGGGCTCAGTACCCCTGCGCGTTACCGTCCTTCCGTGGCTCGGTGGCCGCCGAGAGGACGCCGTCGGCGCTGCGGACGATCTGCGCGCCGCCGAACAGCGCCGGCGGGAGCGTCTTCACGTCGTGGCCCTTACGAACCAGCTTCGAGGCGGTGTTGCCGTCGAACTGCGGCTCCAGCGCGAGGCTCCCCTCCTCCCGGTAGCGCCAGCGCGGGCGGTCGAGCGCCGCCTGCAGCGGGAGGTCGTAGTCGACGACGTTCGAGATCACCTGCACGTGCCCCTGCGGCTGCATGTACCCGCCCATGACGCCGAAGGCGGCCCAGTCGTCCGTCGCGTCGTCGTCGGGGGCGAAGTCCGCGAGCGCCGGGATCAGGGTGTGGAACGGGCGCTTTCCCGGCTCCAGCGAGTTCGGGTGGTCGGGGTCCAGCGAGAACGACGACCCGCGGTTCTGGAGCGCGATGCCGGTGTCGCCGGCGACGAGTCCGGAGCCGAAGCCGGCGAACCGGGAGTTGATGAACGAGACGACGTTGCCCTCGTCGTCGGCGACGCACAGGAGCACGGTGTCAGCGTCCTCGGCGTTCGCCTCGGGGACGCCGAACGTCACGTCGTCGTTGCACTCCTCGCCTATCTCCTCGGCGCGGTTCGCGGCCCACTCCTTCGACCCGAGCGGCGGGTGGTCCTCGAACTCCGGGTCGGTGATGTAGCGGTGGCCGTCGTGGAACGCGAGCTTCAGCGCCTCCGAGAAGTAGTGGACGCGCTCGGGGGAGTCGTAGTCGTGCTCGCCCGCGCCGATCGCCTCGGCGACGTTCAGCGCCTCCAGCGCGATGAGCCCCTGGTTGTTCGGCGGGAGCTCGTACACCTCCGTCCCGTTGTAGGTGGTCGAGACGGGATCGGGGAACTCCGGTTCGAAGTCCGCGAGGTCGTCGACCGTGAGGAAGCCGCCCTGGTCTTGGACCTCCCCCGCGATCTGTTCTGCGATCTCGCCCTCGTACACCACGTCCGCCCCCTCCTCCGCGATCCGGCGCATCGACTCGCCCAGTTTCGGGAGCGTCACGTGCTGGCCCACGTCGGGGGCCTCGCCGTCGAACAGGAACGCCTCGCGGGCGTTGTCGGTCTCGAACAGTTCCTCGCCGTGTTGCCACTGTGCGGAGACGACCTCCGACACCGGGTAGCCCTCGGTCGCGTACCGGATCGCCGGCTGCAGCAGTTCCGAGAGCGACTCCTCGCCGAACCGCTCGGCGGTGACCTCCCACCCGCGGGCGGTCCCCGGAACCGTCACCGCGTGCGGGCCGGTCCCGGGCATCTCCGCGTCCGCGGGGTCAACGCCCTCCTCGTCGGCGACCGCCTCGCGGACGGCATCGATCGTCGCGTCCGCGGGCGCGGGCCCGCACGAGCGCATCGCGCCGACCTCGCCGTCGGCTGTGCGGTAGAGCGCGAACACGTCGCCGCCGAGCCCCGTCGACGTGGGTTCGACGACGTTCAGCGCCGCCGCGGTGGCGACGGCCGCGTCGAAGGCGTTGCCTCCGTCCTCCAGCACGGATATTCCCGCCTGCGAGGCGAGCGGCTGGCTGGTCGCCACGACGCCGCGCTGGCCGTACACCGTCGACCGTCTGGATCCGAACTGATCGACATCCGGTTCGTCCATGCGATCGATACGTCCACACGTGACCCAAAACGTGAACCCAAACATATCCGGTGTGTCGGCGGCGGCACGCCCGATCGCCCGCGGCGGCAACCCGGACCGCCGACCCGCCGGCCACGATCGAACGACGGCGGCAGGACGGGGGTTTGATACGCCTCGGACGGGCGTGCACCCCGAGCGAACGTTCATATGCGATGTCGTTCACGGTATGGCATGGCAGCCGACGAGGACGGTGCGGGACCGATCCGTCCGATGCGGGAGGTCACCCTGAAGATCCGCCACGCCGGTCAACCGGAGACAGTCGCCTCCGAGCGGTACCCGGAGGTGACGATGCGCTCGGTGTCGTCGATGACGGGACGCAGCGACGAGCGCAAGCGGATCGTGGAGATCACCGGCGATCCCGACGACGTGGAGGGGTTCATCGAGGTGTACGCCGGGTGCGACCCCGTCGACGCCGCCGAGCCGATCAGCCCGCTGGGCGAGCCGCGGGTGTTCGTCGCGCTGACGATACGGGTACCCGAGTGGGACAGCATCGCAGAGCTGTTCGCGGATCACGGCGTCCACCACCGGACGGGGACCGTGATCGCCGGCGGCTGGGAGCGGTGGACGCTGTATCTCGACGCCGACACCGACCTCTCGACGGTCATCGACGCCATCGAAGACCGCGGGAACGACGTGAAACTCCTCCGGCAGGTGGAGATGGACGAGATCAGCGCGAGCGCGCGGTTTGAGGCCGCCGGCGCGCTCCACGACCTCACGCGTCGCCAGCGCGAGGCGCTCGCGGCGGCGATCCGCGCGGGCTACTACGGCCACGAGAAGGACGCCGGCGTCGAGGACATCGCCGCCGAACTCGACATCGGGACGACGACCGCGTGGGAGCACCTCGCGCGAGCCGAGGGGAAGGTGATGAACGACCTCGGCGACTTCCTCGGCGAAGAGTAGTCGAGCGACCGGGCGGCTCAGCCGTCGTCGTAGGGCCAGCGCCCGCCCATCCGAAGCTCCTGTTCGTACCCCTCGTCGATCGCCTCGCGCATCTCGGCGCGACTCCGTCCGGGCGTCTCGACGCCGTCGGCGGCGAGGCGGACGACCGCCTCCGCGACCTGGAGTCCGACCTCGCGCAGGTCCCGGGGGTCGAGTTTGTCCAGCGTGTCCGCGTGGGTGTGTCCCCACCCGCGCCCCGACTGCTCGGAGGTGGTCGAGGTCATCACGGCGGGGACGCCCTCCTGGACGAACGCCCACTGGTCGCCGTGCGGGGAGATGGTGTCGTCCGTCGACAGCGTCGCCGCCAGGTCGTCGGTCGTCGCCTCGAACGCGGCGGCGACCGACTCGAAGCCGTTGGTGCCGAGTCGGAGGTTCCGGGAGCTACACGCGCCGTCGAGGTTGACGACGCACTTCGTGTCGTCCAGGTCGGTCGTCTCCGCGCAGTGATATGCGCCCCACAGCCCGATCTCTTCGGAGCCGAACGTGACCAGTCGAACCCGGGTGTCGAGGTCCACGTCGTCGCGGGCGAGCAGGCGACCCACCTCCGCGACGAGCGCCGAGCCCGCGCCGTTGTCGTTGGCCCCGTCGGCGATGTCGTGGGCGTCGACGTGGGCGGTGACGAGCACGTGCTCGTCGGTGTCGGGGCCGACCGCCGCCTCGACGTTCACCGAGGTCGTCGGCTCGTTCCGACACTCGACGGAGACGGTCGCCTCACAGCCCTCCTCGGCGTAGCGCGCGAGGCGCTCGCCGACCTCACGGGAGACGCCGACTGCCGGGATCGGCCCGGGGCGCTCGTGGTAGCCGACCTCGCCGGTCGGCGGCACCGACCCCTCGATGTGGTTGCGGAAGACGAACGCGCTCGCGCCGTGATCGGCGGCGTTGACGTACTTCTCCATCCGGTGGATCCAGCGGTCGGCCTCCTCGGGAGTCGCCGACGACGCCATCGCGATCGCTCCCTCGAGTTCGTCGGCCTTTGCCTCGAACGCCTCGTAGCCGCCGTCGCCCACGTCGACGACGCGGCCCGTCACCTCGCCGGCGGGACACCCCGGCAGCGCGAGCACGTCCTGTTGTCCGTCGTGGACCCGCTCGTGGGGCTCGTGGACCGTCAGCGACGACGACCCGCGCCACCATCCCGGGATCTCGAACTCCTCGAGCCGGGCGTTTCGAGCGCCCCCCTCCTCGAGGGCGTCGCGGACGACCGCCGCGCCCTCCCGCTCGCCCGCCTGACCCGCCATTCGACTCCCCACGTCCACGAGGTCGGTGAGCACGTCCCACGAGAAGTCGCTCGTGCGCGCGTCGCCGACGGCCGCGTTCGACAGTCGCATAGCCCGGAGTTCGCCGCGGCCGCCTTGAGTCCCAGGGTATCGGTCGGGTGCGCCGACGGACGGCGTCGGGGGGATGCCGGTGGACGCCGCCGGCGACGACAGGTTCATGTACCGTGGTAACTAATGACATAGAAGATGCCCGAGCCAACGAGCCTCTCGGACGCCGACGAGCGAGTGCTACGCCACCTGAGCGGGACGGGCGTGGACTACCCCGCGCTCGTCGCCGCCAACACCGGTCTCCACATCCCGCTCGTGGAGCGTCGGCTGGCGACCATGGAGGAGCGCGGGTTCGTCGAGGCGGCCACGGGCGAGCGGATCTACCGGATCACCGACGCCGGAACCGCGGCGCTCTCGGACGGCTCCCCCACCGCGACCGAGGAGCGCGTCGTCGAGGAGTCCCCCACGGCCGCCGACGGCGGCGAGCCGATCGACCTGGAGTGACCCGCACTCGGGTCCGGTCCCCGCGGTCGGATCGTCCTCCCCGATCGGTCGGTCCCCGCCGCCGAGATTGCTTCCCCGCTCGATCGGCCCCGACCGGTCAGTCGTCGGCCGTCGCGGCCTCGACGGCGGCGGCGGAGTCGTCGCGCAGCGTCGTCGCCGCGATGACGATGGCGACGAGCACGAGGCCGGCGCAGGCGAGGTACTCCCCGGAGAGCCCGATCCGAGCGGCCAGCGGGAGCGCCACCAGCGGCCCGAGCGTCGAGCCCAGGTCGCCGAAGACGTTGTAGACGCCGCCGAGTTTGCCCACGTCGCCGTCGGGGGCGATGTCGCCCAGGTACGCCAGAAGCGGCGGTCCCGCGAGGCCCGCGCCCGCGCCGACCAGACCGACGCCGACGAGCACGCCCCGTGCGGTCGGCACGAGCGCCGCGAGCGCGAAGCCGGCGGCGAACACCCCCAGCCCCGGAACGACGGTCGTCGTCCGGCCGAGGCTGTCCGAGAGGCGGCCGACCGCGAGGTTCGACGCCGACAGCGCCAGCACCGACACCGCCATCACGACCCCGCTGGTCCCGGTGCCGGCGAAGCCGCCCAGCGAGATGTCGTTCGCCTCGGTGTACAGCACGACCGTCGACAGCAGGACGCCGGCGTAGAGGAACCGGATCGTGAAGTTGACCGCGCCGACCGCGCCGATCCGCGGGTCCGCGCGCACCAGCGTCGGCACGTCGCGGAGGCGGCTCTTCTCGCCCACGTCCGGCGAGACGTTCGGGAGCACCCGGTAGGCGACGGCGGCCGCGAACAGCCCCGCGACCCCCGCGACGGCGAACGCCTCGGCGTAGCCGTACAGTTCGGTGACGATCCCACCGAGGATCAGCCCCGTCGGGAACCCGAGGCTCTGTCCGCCCCGCATGTACCCGACCCACCGGCCCCGGTTCGCCGCGGTGGTCACGTGCGTCACCGTGGAGAACGCCCCGACGAACACGAACGCCGAGCCGATCCCCCACGCCGCCCGCGAGACGAGAAACACGGCGGACGACGGGATCCCGAGCGGGGGACTCAGCCCGACGAGGTAGCCGAACGGGACCAGCCCCTGGACGGCGAACCCCGCGATCATCGGCCGGCGCGTCCCCATCCGGTCGAGCACGCTCCCCGCCGGCGTCGACATGAGCAGGCGCGTGAACCGGTTGATCGAGAGGATCACCCCGACGAGAAGCGGCGCGATCCCGAGCACCGACCCCAGCGCGGGGATCGTCGGGAACGCGACGCCGCCGCCCATCCCGCCGAAGAACACGCCGGCGACGAGGCTGAGGACGACGGTGCGGACCTCCGACTCCGAGTACGCGGGGGCGGAATCGGCGTCGTCGGTCCCAGAACCTGACTCGACGGCATCGATCTCGCGATCAGATTCGACGGCGTCGGTCCCGGGGTCGGGCGTGTCGGATGCGTCGGTCACGTCGGGGGGACTCCAGTCGAAGGCGGGGGCGACCGTGACAGTCGACGATCGGCAGTCGGTCGAAACCTGGTCGAAAGCGCCGACATGGGGCGCTGGACTCGCGTCCCGCTCGTACTCACGGGACGCTTCGCTTGACCGCGCTCCTGCTCGCGGGTCGCAGGGGCCCCCGGTCGCTCCGCGGTCTCCCTTCGCGGGACTCGCTCCGCTCGCGTTCCCGAGGCCCCCGCTTCGCTCCGGCCTCGCTCACCACGCGTACTCCTCTCTCGGGTCCACGTCGTCGCGCTCGCGGTCGAACACGACCTCGCCGTCGACCACGACGTACTGACTCCGCGTCCCCATCTCGTGGAACGGGCCGTCCCAGACGACGAGGTCGCCGTCGGTCCCCTCGGCGAGGTCGCCGACGCGGTCGCGGATCCCGAGGATCTCCGCGGGGTTGGTCGTCACGGCGTCGAGCGCGTTCGCCTCGGGGAACCCCTCGCGGACCGCCAGCCCGACGCACACGTCGAGGTGCTGTTGGGGGAGCACGGGCGCGTCCGTCTGGATGGCGACCGTGACGCCCGCCTCGTGGAGGATCGCCGGCGTCTCGAAGGTGATGTTGCGGAGCTCGTACTTCGAGGCCGAGGAGAACGACGGGCCGACGATCGCGGGCACGTCGCGCTCGGCGAACTCCTCGGCGATCACGTGGCCCTCCGTCGCGTGTTCGATCGAGAGCCGGTCGATGCCGAACTCCTCGGCGATGCGGAACACCGTCGCGATGTCGTCCGAGCGGTGGGCGTGCACCCGCAGCGGGAGGTCTCCCTCGAGGACGCGCGCGAGGTTCTCCCGACCCAGATCCCGCTCGAACGGCTCGTCGTTCTCGCGGGCGTGCTCGCGCGCCTCGAGGTAGTCCTCCGTCGCCATGAACTCCTCGCGCAGCGTCGCGGCGACGCCCGGGCGCGTCGAGGGCTGACGGCCCTCGCGCTCGCCGTGGAAGCGCTTGGGGTTCTCGCCCATCGCGGCCTTCATGCCGTCTTCCGCGATCAGCATCCGGTCGGCGACTGTGCCGTACGTCTTCATCGAACAGATGATCCCGCCGATCACGTTGCCCGAACCCATCCGCGCGGAGACCGTGGTGACGCCGTTCTGGAACGCCCCCTTCAGCTCCTCGTCGCGGGGATGGAAGCCGTCGAGCGCGTTGACGTGCGGCGTCGTCGCGCTCGTCCCCTCGTTGAAGTCGCCGTCCTCGGGCTCCGCCCACTCGGCCATCCCGGCGTGGCTGTGGGCGTCGATCAGGCCCGGAGTGACCTCCATCCCCGTCGCGTCGACCTCGGTCGCGTCCGCGGGCGCGTCGACCTCGCCGACGGCGGCGATCTCGCCGTCGACGACGAGCACGTTGCCCTCGATCGTTCCCCGCTCGGTCTGCGTGTGCACGGTCCCGCCGCGAACCACGACCGCGTCGCCGTCTGCGTCGCTCATTGCACCGCGGTTGGCGGAGCGCTCGGAAAGTATTTCGGTTCGAAACGGACGGTCGGGCCCGTCCGGCGTCCGGCGGATCGTCGTGACGGGATCCCAGCGGTTCACGTAGCCGTATGAGACGTGGTACCACCCCTGAGCAACAGTTAAGAATTCCCCCCGTAACGTGTGAACCACGACGAGAGTCGGAGGACCCCGATGACCGATCACATCACCGTCACCGCTCGGCCGCCGCTCGGCACCGGCGGGTACGCGTGGTGGTCGGCCTCCGACGCAGTCGCCCCGTCCCGTGCCGCGTTCGCCGCCCCGACGGCGACCGCGAACGGGACCGGCGACGGCGTCGGAACGGGGTATGCCGCCTCCGCGCTCGTACCGTCCGCCTCAGTCGCCGCGTGACGCGGCGACGGTGCGCCGGGTCGACCCGGGCGGAGGCGGACGCCACCACGTTCTGCATACCGCTCAGGTCGTCGCTCACCGTCGTCGACAGTCGCGCGGCCGACCCGCTCCCCCGGGCCGGCCCGCTCGCGCGTTCGAGTCGCGCAGGGAGTCTATGTCGGTCCACCGACATCGACTGGCCGACGCCAGCATGACGATCAGCGTGTCCCGATCGGCCCCCGGCGACCTCGCCGAGGGTGCCGAAACGAAGCTCCGCCGCGCCGACGCCGTCGAGGCGGTGGAGTCGCTCGACATCCGGGCGATCAGCCCCGGCCTCAACGACCTCACGGTCGAGGCCGAGACGACGGTCGCACTCGCGGCCGACGCCGGCGACGAACGCGAGGCCGTCGCCGCCGCGCTCGCCGAGCGGTTCGGCGTGAGCGACGTGGCGGTCGCGGCCGTCCGCTCGGTCCCCCCTGACGCCGCAGAGCACGCCGCCGTCGCCGGCGAGTAACGGCGCGGGGCGACTTCGCACCGTCGCCGCGACGCGACCGAAAGGGCCTACCGCCCGCCGCGACGAGACCGGGTATGACCGACTCCGACGCGCCCGCCGACGCCGGCGGCGACGACGCCGGTTCCACCGAGGGGGGCGGCGTCCCCAACGTTCTCGACGCCGCCCGCGACCTCCTGGCGACCGGCCCGCTGTGTGACCACTGCCTGGGCCGCCCGTTCGCCGAGCGCTCGTTCGGCCTCGGCAACCACGAGCGCGGCCGCGGCCTCCGCGTCGCCGTCGCGCTCGCGGACGACGCGGACTACGAACCCGGGGACGCCGGCGACTGCTGGGTGTGCGAGGGCGTCTTCGAGCGCCTCGACGAGTTCGCCGAGCGCGCCGCCGACGCCGTCGCCGACTACGAGTTCGCCACCTACCAGGTCGGCACCCGGGTGCCGCCGCTGGCCGAGGAGAACGACCGTCTCCTGCGCGAGGACGCCGGGATGGACCCCGATGCGGGCGAGCCGCTGCGCAAGGAACTCAACAGGGAGGTCGGCAAGCGCGTCGGGCGGGTCACCGGCACCGAGGTCGACTTCGACCGCCCGCACGTCCAGTTCCTCCTCGACGTGGACGCCGACCGCGTCGAGGCGACCGTCAACTCCGCGCACGTGTACGGCCGCTACCGGAAGCTGGAGCGGGACATCCCCCAGACGGAGTGGCCATGCTCGGACTGCCGCGGCTCGGGCCGGCAGGGCCGCGAGCCGTGTGACACCTGCGACGGCTCCGGGTATCTGTACCCCGAGAGCGTCGAGCAGTTGACCGCCCCCGTCGTCGAGGAGGTCATGGAGGGCGTCGACTCCACCTTCCATGGCGCGGGCCGCGAGGACGTGGACGCGCTGATGCTCGGTACCGGCCGCCCGTTCGTGATCGAGGTGGACGAACCGCGCCGCCGCGAGGTCGACGTCGAGCGTCTGGAGGCCGACATCAACGCTTTCGCCGACGGAAAGGTCGAGGTCGAGGGGCTCCGACGCTGCGCTCACGACATGGTCGAGCGGGTGAAGGAACTCGACGCGACCAAGCGCTACCGCGCGAGCGTCGAGTTCGCGGACGACGTGGCTGACGAGGACCTGGCCGACGCCGTCGACGCCCTCGACGGCGCGACGATCGAACAGTACACCCCCAACCGCGTCGACCACCGCCGCGCCGCGAAGACCCGCACCCGCGTCGCCCACGAGGTGACCGCCGACCGCGAGGACGCGCGCCACGCGACAGTCGAGGTCCACGGCGCGGGCGGCCTCTACATCAAGGAGCTGATCTCCGGCGACGAGGGGCGGACCGAACCCAGCCTCGCGGGCCTGCTCGGCGTCGACGCCGCGGTGACGGCGCTGGACGTGCTCGTCGTCGAGGGGCGCGACGAGCCGTTCGAGGACTCCGGCTTCTTCCTGAAGGACGGTCGCGCGGACGGCGACGGCGGCGAAGCCGGCGGCGACGACGACAGCGACGACGGGAACGGAGACGAGGAGTAGCCTGCCGACCGGCCCGACCGCGAACCGCACGCTTTTGACCGCGCTCGCCGACCGACAGCCATGCTCGGCGCGGACGAGGCGGGGAAGGGGCCGGTGCTGGGACCGATGGTCGCCGCCGCGGTCCGCGCCGATCCGGGGGCGATCCCCGACGCGGTCGACGACTCGAAGCGGCTCTCGTCGGGCAGGCGCGAGGAGCTCGACGCCGCCCTCCGCGGCGACGACCGCGTCGCGGTCGGCGTCGCCGTCGTGTCCGTCGAACGCATCGACGACCCCGCTACGGACATGAACGCCCTCACCGTCGCGGGGCAGGCGGAGGCGCTCGCCCGTGTCGCCGCCGACGGCGACCGCGCGGTCGTCGACGCCGGCGACGTGGACGAGGACCGATTCGCCCGCCGGGTCGCCGACGCGGTCGCGGACGGCGGTCGCGATGGGGACGCGGGGAACGAGGGCGGCGTCGCAGTCGACGTGACCGCCGAACACGGGGCCGACGAGTCGTACCCCGTCGTCGCCGCCGCGAGCGTGATCGCGAAGGTGGAACGCGACCGGATCGTCGCCGAGTTGGACGCGACCTACCGCGACCGCGGCTACGACGGCGTCGGCAGCGGCTACCCCTCGGACCCGACGACGCGGGCGTTCCTGCGGGAGTACGTCGACAGAGAGGGCGACGTGCCGGGGTGCGCACGCCGCTCGTGGAGCACCTGCGACGACGTGCTCGCGGCCGCCGAGCAGTCGGCGTTGGGGGAGTTCTGATCCGAACCCGATACGGGACGAATTGTCGCCTCAGTCCGGTCTGATATCGAGGTTCAGCGCTCGGTTCCGTGATCGCCTACGGCCTGCTTCGATGGCGGTTTCGAGGTCGTCGACCGCTCCCTTCCAGATCCCGGCGACGGATAGCCACGACCGCTCTTTCATATCAGTCGAGTGACGGTGCATCGACAAATAGATCGGGTCGGATTGAACTGCCGTTCGGTCACCGGAACGGCGGCAGCCGCCAGCCGTAGGCGACGAGCGCGGCCGCGGCGAGCAGGCTCGCGACCGCGAGGATCGGGAGCGGAACGCCGGCGTCCGCGAGCGCCGAGAGGGCGATTCCCGACACCGGAAGCAACACGAGGACCCCCACGAACGCCCCGGCGAGGAGAGTCCACACGGAACCGCTGCGGCGGTCGCGGGCGTCGAGTTCCTCGCGGACGACGCGGCGGACGATGCGCTCGACGTCGGCCTCGGTGAGCGGTTCCTCGTCGGCGTCGGAACGGTGGTCCAGTTCTGACCGGTCGGCGGACTCGGAGGGCACACGCGTCGGGTCACACGAACGGGAGAAAAACGTTCGCCGTGTCGGGACGGGCCGGGTCAGAGGGCCCGGGACGGGTTCAGCGGTCCGTCAGCAGCGCGCGGAGGATGTCGCCGTAGGCGGGCCGGGTGATGAGCACCCCGACGAGCACGCCGAGGATCGTGAAGATGGCGAAGCCCTGGAGGTCGCCCAGCGAGAGGAACGCCAGCGGCGACATGGCGACGATGGTCGTCGCGGCGGCCGCGCCGATGACCCAGAACGCCTTGCGGAAGCGTGACTGGAACACCTTCCGGGAGTTCACGTCGCCCTGGGCCATCACCTCGTCGGCGATGATCACCAGGTCGTCGACCCCGGTCCCGATGACGGCGATGAATCCCGCGATGACCGACAGGTCCAGCGGGTACCTGATGAACGCTGCGAACCCGAGGAGGACGACCACCTCGGACAGCGCCGTCACCACCATCGGCGCGGCGACCTTCGGGTCGCCGTAGCGGAGGAAGACGACGCCGGCGACCGTGAACACCGCGAGCACGCCGATGATCAGCGAGTCGCGCTTGAAGTCGTCACCCTGGGCGGCGCTGATGGAGGTCGCGCTTCCCTCGTCGAGCGCGAGGCCGGCCGGGAGCGCGCCGGCGCGCAGGTCGACCGAGACCTGCTGTGCGCGCTCGAAGGAGCCCGTGACGAGGATGAACTGCGGGTCCTCGGCCCACTCGCCGTCCTGCATCGACTGCGCGAGGTTGGGGTTCATTCCGAACGAGGAGACGACCTGTCCGTCGCGAATGACCAGGATACACGGGTCGGTGGTGTCCGGCCCGTTCTCCTGGCCGTACGTGCACTCGGTGCCGCCCTGCCCGGCGACGCCGGTCTCGACGAACAGCCGCTGGACGCGCTCGGCCTCGCTTTGCTGGACGGAGACGGGGACATTCGGACCGGGGCCCTGCTCGCCCTGCTGTGCGGTGCCGACCGTCTGGAAGTCCTCCTGCCGGATGACTGTCGTGTTCACGTACTCGGTCGTGTTGTTCCGGGTGACCTGGTGGTACGCCGCGATCTGGACGGTCCCGCGGGAGTTGACGAGCTCGATCACCTCGCTGCGGTCGTCGTTGGGCACCTCGATGAGGACGAAGTTCTCCCCGCCTATCGTCTGGACCGTCCGAACGCTTCCGCCGGAGAGTCCGGCGGCGTTGATCTTCGAGGTCAACACGTCGACTGTGTCCTCGCGGGTCGTCTCCGTGACGCCGTCGCGGACGGTGTCGTACTCGTAGCCGGCGTCGTCGAGTGCGGCCGAAAGCCCCTCCTGGGTGCCGTTCTCGGCCACCAGCTCGACGGTGCCGCTGGTGTTCGTCTGGTACCTGGCGATCACGTCGGAGCTGTCGGCGTCCGGTAGCTCGTCTGCGACCGCGCGCTCCACGTCGGCGGTGCTTTGCTCGCCGAACTGCACCTCCTCGGCGGTGACGCCGTGAAGCGGCGCGCGAACCCGCGTGCCGCCGGACAGCTGTAGCCCGTACTGGATGTTCGTCGCCGTCTCCTGGGCGGCCGGTCCCTCCTGGGGCTCGAACGCCGGGGCGAACAGGAACAGCGACGAGAGCACGAGCATGAACGCCAGCAGGACGACCCGCCAGTTGCCCTTGATCGTCTCCCACGCGCTCATCGCGCCACCCCCTCGAACTGGTACCAGCGAAGCAGCGACACGTTCAGCAGGTACGTGTTCATCAGGTCCGCAGCCAGCCCGAACACCAGGATGGTGCCGATGCTCGCGAGCAGCCCGATGCTGAAGATCGACGCGACGATCGCCATCACGGCCATCGCCGCCAGCGACGTGAGCGTCATCGTGACGCCGGTGCGCATCGCGCGGTACGTCGACTCGTAGAAGTCGCCCGAACGACGGAGTACGCTGTTGTTCAACAGGATGTCGGAGTCGACGGAGTAGCCGATGAGCATCAACAGCGCCGCCACGGTCCCCAGGGAGAGTTCGATCCCGAGGAGGTTCATCAGCGCCACCGGGATGACGATGTCCGAGAACGCCGAGACGACGACGGCGACGCTCGGCACGAACGTCCGGAACAGCGCGAACACGAGCGCCGCCATGCCCGCGAACGCGACGCCCACGCCCAACAGCGCGAGCTGTTGGGTGTCGGCCCCGAAGTTCGCCGACACGGAGTCGATCGACCGGATATCGAAACCGGCGTCATCGGCCTGCGCCTCCAGTTCGTCGGTACTCGCCTCCGACGATTGGAACGTCACGACGTACACGTCACCCGCCCCGACCCGCTGAACGCTGTCCGGTGTCGCCGTGAACGCCGAACGGATGTCCTCGCGTGCCTGTGCGTCGTTCGGGGCGTCGACGGCGATGCGAAGCTCCGTCCCGCCCGTGAAGTCGAGTCCGGGGTCGACCGGCGCGCCCGTGACGGCGTAGGAGCCGCCGATGACGAGGAGGGCCGCGGCCAACACCGCCAGCGGGATCGCCGCGAGCTGCCGGTTACTGTACCGGGTGTAATCGACCTCCGGTACCTCGAATCGAGCCATGGGTTTCGCTCCCCCCGCGCCCCGAATAAGCCTTCTTCTTCGCCGCTATCGACGTTTCAGCCGGATCCGTCGACCGCGACACCGATCCCGGTCGATCCGCGGTCCCGTGTCCGCGTCAGCTTTCCGGCCGTCCGCAGTCCGTTCGAGGTCCATCTCCGGTCGCGTTCTCCGGTCACCTGCGGTCGCGTTCTCCGGTCACCATCGGCGCTCGATGCGGGCACACGCCGTCCCCGGTCTCCGATCAGTACAGTGAATTCCGCGATATAAAAGCGGCCGGCCGCCGGGTGAGACGTCACCGACCCGACCGCGACTCGAGTCGGAGCGCATCCGTATCCCGTCGATCCGTCTCGGAACGCCCGGTCCGACCGACAGCCAGCGAACACACGGGCGACAGGTCGATGTGGCGGCGGTACCTCATCAGAGATATGAGCAGCGAGGCGGCGCGCGTGGTGCTCTCGTTCCCCGACGGACTGAGCGAGTGGGGCCGCGACCAGATCCGAACGGACCGGTACCGTGGCTACCTCCGGCGGATGCTCGACGAACCGACCGTCGGCGACGAGCGCGAGGAGTTCGTCGACGTGGGCTGTTGCGGCGACTCCCTCGATCTCACGTTTCGCGTGGAGGCCGTCGATGGCGGCCCGCGCGTGAGCGAGGAGACCGCCGTCGAGTTGGTCGAGCGATCCGGCGACGTGGACGGCGGGTGGCGCGTGCAGTCGGCAGCGGGACCGACGGAGTAGTCCGATTCCCGGCGCTTCGACCGACGTAGGGACTTTCATACCCGCCATCGATGTGCGCACATGGCATCCGAGACGTGGGAATACGAAACGTTACAGCCGCCACGCGGGGCGACTCAGAAGGAGGCGGTCGATCCGAAGGCCGAGCTGAACGAGCTCGGCGAGGAGGGGTGGGAGCTCGTCGACACCGTCGACTACGTCGGCGGCGGGACGAAGTACCTCGTGCTCAAGCGGCCCGCCGAGCGATGAGCGTCGAACCCGACGCCGAGGTCGACGCCGACGCGGGCACCGACACGGAGATCGAGACCTCGGGGGACACCGACATCTCCACGGCGAACACGATGCGCGAGCGGGCCGACGAGAGCCGGATCAAGCTGTGGGTGTTACTCAAGGCGAACAGGCTGCTCATCGCCGGCGTGCTCGGGCTGGCGGTCTTCCTCGCGCTGGTCGGGGTCGGGACGATGGCCGGGATCGCCGGGAACCTCGAGTCCGGGGACACGAAGGGGACGATCTTCTCGACGTTGCTGGGGGCGATCATCACCGGCACCACGCTGGTTGTCACGATCAGTCAACTGGTCGTCTCTCAGGAGAACGGACCGCTCGGGGACCAGCACGAACGCATGAGCAACACGATGGACGTGCGCGAGTACGTCGGCGACCTGTACGACGGGCCGACGCCGGTCGACCCCTCCGCGTTCCTCCGGCGGCTGGTCGAGGAGACCGGGCGTCGGGCGGAGGCGCTGCGCAACTCCGTCGCCGACAGCGACGACGACGACCTCCGCGCGGAGGTCGACGAGTTCACCGAGAGCCTCACGGGGAACGCGGAGACGGTGAGCGACCGCCTCGACGGCGCGACGTTCGGCAGCTTCGGGGTGGTGTTCGCCGCGCTGGACTTCAACTACGGCTGGAAGATCTTCCAGGTCGAGCGGATCGGACACGACCACGCGGACGCGATCGACCCCGACACCGAACGCCTCCTATCGGATCTGCGGACGGCCCTCTCGATGTACGGCCCCGCACGCGAACACATCAAGACGCTCTACTTCCAGTGGGCGCTCGTCGACCTCTCGCAGCTCATCCTCTACGCCGCGCTGCCGGCTCTCGTCGTCGCCGGGGCCACGCTCGCGTTCTTTGGGAGCGGACCCGTTCCCGGCGAAACCCTGGGAGTCGCGAACGTGCTCTGGCTGGTCGCCGCCGGGTTCACCGTCTCGGTGCTCCCGTTCCTCATCCTCGTGTCGTATATCGCGCGGATCGCCACCGTCGCCAAGCGGACGCTCGCGATCGGGCCGCTCATCCTCCGCGGGTCGCAGCGGTAGGCACGACCCGATCTGCCGCGGTCGACCGATTCGATATCGCGTTAAAAGGTTTATCTCTGGAGTGACAGGACTCGGGTTCGGACCGGTCGTTCGCGCCGGAGAAGTCGGACGGGGGCCGTTTCAGGGCATATACCGCACGACGACGACGCCCGGGGCCGATCGGATCTCGACGCGATTCACGCCGAGCCTCGCGGCCCGCGAGCGCGCGGCGTCGTCGTCCGCGAGCACGTCGGCGACCGCCTCGTCGGTCTCGCCCTCCGGGACGGTGATGACGTGGAGTTCCCCGTCGCCGGCGCGGTCGGTGCGGGTGAGTTCGCCGACGGCTTGGTCGTCGGCGAGGTCGAGCGACTGTCGCGTCGGTCGCTCCTCGCTCTCTTCGACGGGGACGTAGCGGCTCTCGTGGACTTCGATCAGCTGCCAGGAGACGTTCATCGGTGGGTCGGGCGCGACGACGCCCTCGACGACCTCGCCCTCGTCGACGCCGGGGTTCGACGAGAGCGCGTGCACCTGTCCCGAGTCCACGTCGCGCAGGACCGCGGAGTCCTCGTCGGCGTGGGTGACGACGAAGACGCCGTCCTTCTCGCCGGTCGCGGTGTCGGCGGGCCCGGCGTCGTCGGGGCCGGCTCGGTCGAGCGCGTCGCGGATCGCGTCCATCTCGGAGGCGTCGGGGTCGCGGTCGGTCATGGCAGTCGGTACGAGAGGGAGGCTTTTCCCGGTTTCGTGCGTCGCGAGGTCGAGCGGTGCGAGGTTGGCCGGTGCGAGGCCGACTGCGAGCGGGAGGACCGGCCCGCGATCGAAGCGAGCCCTCGACTGCGGCGGGACCGCGCAGGCGACGCCGCTACCGGCGGAGTCGGTGAACCGCCGGGACCGCGCAGGCGACGACCGCGGGGATCACGAGCCCGGCAATCCGCGGGAGCGCGTACAGCAGTTCCACCGCGGGCGCGAACGCGCCGGCGGGCGTCGGCCGGGCGGTCGTCTCGCCGTCGAGGACGAACGTCTCGGGCAGCGCGGCGACCATACCGACGTACAGCGACAGGATGAACAGGTAGCCGGCGATCGCGAGCCCCGCGTCGTACCCGGGGCGGCGGGCGATCCCGCGGCGGTGCGAGCGCGCGACCAGCAGGACCGGCGAGACGATGGGCACGACCGCGCCGAGCGCGACGACGACGTAGAACGCCCGGACGACCGAGAAGCGCGCCTGCGCGGTCGCGCCGAAGAGCGTGACGAGCGCGAGGAGGAACAGCACTCCCAACAGGGCGGCCGCGAGCCCGCCGAACACGACGAACGACTTGAACGTCAGCGAGCCGCTGGCGCGGAAGGCGTACGGGAACGCCCCGAACAGCCCGCGGTATCCGCCCTCGGCGTCGGTGACCCCGGCCCGGTCGTCCGCGACTCGAGAGCCCTCGGCGTCGGTCATCGGCGGGCGTTGGACCGCGTCGGGGTTAAGCCCCCCGTCACCGGTTCCGTCGCGGGCGCGGACGGCCGGCGAGAGCGCGACCGGGACGGGAGCCGCGACCGCGACGGGAGCCGCGACCGCGACGGGAGCCGCGACCGCGACACCGACGGCGACGCCGGACGCTCCCGGCGGACGGCAGGGTTTTGCCGACGGGGACCACCGGATCCCGCATGAACGTCGACATCGGCGGCGCGCTCGACGGGGACCTCGGATTGGACCGGGCGTCCCTCGACGCGCTAGACGAGCGCGTCGCCGACGCACACGACCGCATCGAGCGCGGACGCGACGACGCCGAACACGGCTACGCCGCGTTGAACCTCCCCGAGACGTGCGACCCCGACTCGATCCGCCGGGTCGCCGACGGCTTCGACCCGAATCACCTGCTCACGGTCGGCATCGGCGGGAGCGCGCTGGGGGCGGCGACGCTCACCGACGCGCTGGGGACCGGCGTCGACTGCCGCTACCTCGACAACGTCGACCCCGTCTGGGTCGAGGCGATCCTGGACGAGGTGGACCTCTCCTCGACCGTCGTCAACGTCGTCTCGCGGTCGGGAACGACCGCCGAGACGCTGTCGAACTTCCTCGTCGTCCGCGAGGCGATGGAGACGGCGGGCGTCGACTGGACCGAGCGCACGGTCGTCACGACCGGCGAGGCGGGCAACCTCGCGGCGATGGCCGACGAACGCGACTTACCGCGGCTGGCCGTGCCCGAGGGCGTGCCCGGGCGGTTCTCCGCGCTGTCGACGGTCGGCCTGTTCGCGGCGGCGCTGGCGGACGTGGACCTGGACGCCGTCCTCGCGGGCGCGGCCGAGGAGGCCGACCGGCTCGCGGGGTCGCTGTTCGAGTCGCCCGCTTACGCCTACGGCGCGACGACGTACGCGCTGGCCGAGCGCGGCGCGGCGACGAACGCCGTGATGCCGTACGCCGAGTCGCTGGAGCGGTTCGCCGAGTGGTTCGCCCAGCTGTGGGCGGAATCGCTCGGGAAGGACGGTCGCGGACAGACGCCCGCTCGCGCCCTCGGCGCGACCGACCAGCACAGCCAACTCCAACTGTACCGCGCCGGACCGGCCGACAAGCTGGTGACGCTTGTGCGACCGCGGGAGACCGACGGCGAGTGCGCGATCCCCGAGACGGACCTGGAGGGGCTGTCGTACCTCGGCGGATCCTCGCTGGACGCGCTGCTGGACGCGGAGTTCCGCGCGACCGAGGCGAGCCTCGCGGCCGCCGGCCGCGAGACCGTCCGTGTGGAGATCGACCGCGTCGACGCGCGCGGCCTCGGCGAACTGCTGTACGGCATGGAGGCCGCCTGCGTGCTGTACGGCGAACTCGCCGGTGTCTCGACGTTCACCCAGCCGGCCGTCGAGTGGGGAAAGAAGGCCGCGCGCGGACTGCTCGGCGGCGGCGACTTCTCGGAGGCGGACGCCGTCGGCGACCGACGGAGCCTCGAGGTGAACTGAGGTGAGCACCGAACTCGGCCTCCCCGAGGAGGGGATCGAGGCGCGGGCGGTGGTCGTACGGGGCGGACAGGCGCTGTTGGCGATGCTCTCGGCGGTCGTCGCCGGATCGGTGCTCACGCCGACGTTCGAGTCCGCCGGGACCGCGCTGGGGTTCGCCGCCGACTCCGCGACGGTGGCAGTGTTCGGTACCGCCGGCAACGCCGTCGGACTCACAGCCGCGGGCCTGTTGTTCCTGCTGTACGCCGGGGACCTCGATATCCTCCGGTTCCGGATGCCGACGCGCCGGGAAGCGCTCGTCGCCGTCGCCGGGGCCGCCGGGCTCACGGTCGCGGGGTACGCGATCCTCTACGGCTTCGCGGCCCTCGGGCTCACCCCGAGCACGAACCGCGCGCTGGAGAACCCGCCGGCGTACTTCCTCGCCATGATCCCGCTGTCGTTCGTCACCGTCGCCGTCGCCGAGGAGGTCGTCTTCCGCGGCGTCGTCCAGGGCGAACTGCGTCGCGCGCTCGGCCCGGCCGGGGCGGTCGCCGGGGCGTCGCTGCTGTTCGGCACGCTCCACTACCTCGCCGGCGTCGGCACCCCGACCCAACGGGCCGTCTACGTCGCCGTCGCGGCGACGCTCAGCCTCGGGCTGGGAGCCCTCTACGAGTACACGGACAACCTCGTCGTTCCGATCGTCGTCCACGGCGCGTACAACGCGGTGCAGTACGTGATCCAGTACCTCTCTGCGACCGGGGGCGCGTAGGCGACGACGGGCGTTCCGGGAAACCGGGTGATCGGCGGGAGGGATACCAGTCGACGATCGACCGAGATCCCCTGCAGGGTTGCGGTCCTGTTTCGATCCGAGAGATCAGAGAAACCGCACGACTCCGACGCGAATCGGAGACTTGGGACGCGACGAGTCGTGGGCGACGCAGTCGCGCTCTCCGAGTCTCGGCCGCCGGGTCGCCGGCGGCGTAGTCGCGGTCGTCGGGTCGCGGACCGCGCAGCCACGGACGGCGTCGCCTACGCCGGATTCTTCCGGGAGAGGTCGCTCCCGCAGACCGGACAGCGGTCCCGGTTCTCGTCGAACGTCCGTCCGCAGCCGACGCATTGGAACCGCCACTCGCGTTCGTCGTCGATGCCGTCGCGGGCGATGACGTGAACGGGAACGTCCATGCGCTGGGCGACGTTCTGCATCGCGTAGTCGTCGGTGACGAGCGTCGCGTCCAGTTCGAACGCGGCCGCGAGCAGTCGGACGTCCGTGTCGGACAGCTCCGCCAGGTCGCCGGTCTCGCCGGCGGCGCGTCGAACCCGACCGACGGCCCCCTCGTCGGGGACATGGATGTGCATTCCGGCACCCTCCTCGGCGTCGAATCGGAGCGCGGTCTCGCTGGTGAGTTCGGACTGCACGGCCGGGATCGAGGCGGTTCGGTCGTCGCTGTCGTAGCCGTGGATGAACGCCGACGAGTCGAGGACTTCCATCACGTGGAGACGACGATGTAGTCCTTCACCGCCTGTACCGTGCTCACCGGGACGTGAAAGCGTCCCGCCTCGTCGCGGTCGAACGGCACCTGCGCGGGCGAGAGCTCCTCGTTGGGCGTGACGAGCAGGTCCGACAGCGACCCCGTCTTCAGGTCCATCGTGATGTTGTACAGCATGCCGAGTTCGGTGCCGTCGGAGCCCATGACGGCTTTTCCCGAGAGGTTCTCGGCGAGGATGTCTGCCATACCCACGACCACAGACGCGACGGTCATAAACGCCACGCTGGCGTCCGTCCGACCGGCCCGACGGGGCGACGGCGTCGCCGGAGTCGAAAATACCGTATCGGGTACGGTGAACAGATCCCACAGATATATCGACCGACGGGGGTACACACGGTCACAGATGGGTAGGCCAGACCCGCCGGATGGCGGGACGTCGAGTCGACGAACGCTCCCGCTACCGTCGCTTATCTCGGCCGGCGGCGGACTCCTCCTGCTGGTGGCGATCGCGCAGGGGGTCCGCGCGTTCACTACGGGGGAGGAAGCGCTGGTCGTGCTGCTGGATTTCGTGTTCGTCGCCGCCCCCGCCGTGGCCTTCGTGTACACCGGCCTGTGGATGCCGCGATCGGCGATCGCCAGGACTCGGTATCCGCGTATCCTCGCGTGGTCGTTCGGCGGGATCGCGGTCATGTACGGCTTCATCCTGTTGCGCGACGTGCATCCCGGCGTCAGCGCCGAGTGGACGGTCGGGACGCAGGCGATCGCGTTGACGATCGGCTCGATCGGGGGGTTGCTGATCGGCGTCGAGGAGACGAAGGCGACGATACGCACCGAACAACTGGAGGAACGCACGCGCGAACTCGAGGCGAACGAGCGGGAGCTCACCCGCCACAACGAGCAGCTGGAACGCTTCGCGAGCGTGATCTCTCACGACCTCCGCAACCCGCTGAACGTCGCGCAGGGTCACCTCGCGCTGGCCCGCGAGGAGCGCGACGACGAGCGCCTGCGGACCGTCGCGGACGCACACGACCGGATGGAGGCGCTGATCGAGGACGTGCTGGAGCTCGCGCGCCAGGGCGAGGGGATCAGCGACACCGAGCCGGTCGGGCTCGCGGGGCTTGCGGACCGCTGCTGGGAGACGGTGGCGACCGCCGAGGCGACGCTGTCGGTCGAGACGGCCGCGACCGTCCGGGCCGACTCCGACCGCCTGCGGCAACTCCTCGAGAACCTGTTCGGGAACGCCATCGAGCACGGCGGCTCCAACGTGACCGTGACCGTCGGCGCGATCGAGGGTGACAGCGGCGACGGCGACAGTAACGGCGACAGCGACAGCGACGGCGACGGCTTCTACGTCGCCGACGACGGGCCCGGGATCCCCGAAGGCGTCCGGGAATCGGTGTTCGAGAGCGGCTACTCGACCGACGACGACGGGACCGGGTTCGGCCTCGCGATCGTCGCGGAGATCGTCGGGGCCCACGGGTGGGAGATCCGCGCGACCGAGAGCGCCGAGGGCGGGGCCCGCTTCGAGATCACCGGCGTCACGGTCGACGCTGACGGCGAGTAGCCGGCGACGGCGACGACGACGGACCGACCCGCCCGCGACGGACTGGCCCGCCGGCGACGCCGCGTCGCGTCCGGCGGTCGACGGAGTCGAAGCCCTTACTTCGCGTCCGCGGTTCGGTACCCACAGGAACCGTTCTTCGCCGCAGAGAGGGATTCAGCCATGTCAGACACCAACTCGGACGCCGACGCATCGACCGACGCCGGCCCGCTTCGCACGCCGATCGTGGCGGTGCTGGGCCACGTCGACCACGGAAAGACCACGCTGCTCGACCGCATCCGCGGCTCCGCCGTCCAGGAGGGCGAGGCCGGCGCGATCACCCAGCACATCGGGGCGACCGCGGTCCCGCTCGACACCATCTCGGAGATGGCCGGCTCGCTGGTCGATCCGACGGACTTCGACCTGCCCGGGCTGCTGTTCATCGACACGCCGGGACACCACTCCTTTTCGACGCTCCGGTCCCGAGGCGGCGCGCTGGCGGACATCGCCGTGCTCGTCGTCGACGTGAACGACGGCTTCCAGCCACAGACCGAGGAGGCGATCAACATCCTCAAGCGCACCGGCACGCCGTTCGTCGTCGCCGCCAACAAAGTCGACACGACGCCCGGGTGGAATCCGCAGGACGGAGAGCCGATCCAGCGGTCGCTGGAGGCGCAGTCAGACCGCGCTGAAGACCGGCTCAACGAGAACCTCTACGAGCTGATCGGCGATCTCTCGGAGGCGGGCTTCTCCGCGGACTTCTACTGGCGCGTCCAGGACTTCCGCTCGAACATCGGCGTCGTGCCGGTGTCGGCGCTGACGAGCGAGGGGATCCCGGACCTCCTCACCGTCCTCATGGGCCTGTCCCAGCGGTACATGAAAGAGGACATGTCCGTCGACGTGAGCGGCCCCGGCGTCGGGACGGTGTTGGAGGTGAAAGACGAGCGCGGCTTCGGCGCGACGCTGGACGTGGTGCTGTACGACGGGGTCGTCCGCGAGGGCGACACGATCGTCGTCGGCGGCCGCGACGAGCCGATCGTCACCGAGGTCCGCGCCCTGTTGCAGCCCCGTCCGAACGCCGAGATCCGCGCCGAGAAGCAGTTCGAGCGCGTCGAGGAGGTCCGCGCGGCGGCGGGCGTGAAGATCGCCGCGCCCGACCTCGACGACGCGATGTCGGGCGCGCCGGTCCGGGTCGTCCGCGGCGACGACGAGGCGGCGCTGGAGGCGGTCAAACGCGAGGTTCGTGAGGAACTCGCCAAGATCGAGGTCGACACCGCCGAGGACGGCGTCGTCGTCAAGGCCGACACCCTCGGCAGCCTGGAGGCGATGGCCAACGCCCTCGACGAGGCCGAGGTGCCGATCCTCCGGGCCGAGGTCGGCGACATCGCCCCGCGGGACGTGACGGTGGCCGAGACGGCAAAGGAGTCCAAACACCAGGTGATCCTCGGGTTCAACGTCGACGTACTGCCCGACGCCGAGGAGGCGCTGGAGCACAGCGACGTGCGCCTGTTCGCCGACGACGTGATCTACCAGCTCGTCGAGGAGTACGACGAGCACGTCGCCGACCTGGAGCGCGCCCAACAGGAGAACGTCCTCGAGAAGATCACGAGACCGGCGCGCTTCCGGATCCTCGAGGACCACACCTTCCGGCAGAACGACCCGGCGGTCGTCGGCGTCGAGGTCGTCTCCGGAACCGTCCAGAACAACCGTTCGGTCGCGAAGTTCGAGGGGAGCGAGCCGAACCGCGTCGGCACCCTCTCGGGCATCCAACACCAGGGCGACGACGTGGAGTCGGCGCAGGCGGGCGAGCGCGTCTCCGTCGCCATCGACGGCCCCACGGTGGGTCGCCAGATCGAGGAGGGCGACGAGCTGTGGATCGAGTTGCCCGAGAAGCACGCGAAGATCCTCGAACAGGAACTCGCCTCGGAGATCCGCGCCGACGAGATCGAGGCACTAAAGGCGTATCTGGAGAAGCGTCGGAAGACGGACCCGTTCTGGGGGAAGTAGCTCCCGATCTGACGCGCGTACTGCGGTCTGAGGTTTCGATAGCGTCCAACTGAAACCGCATGACTGCGAGGGAAATCGGAGGAATTGGCCGGGCTATCGAAGCCGAAGCGCCGCGACTACCGCGCGGTCGGTTCGAGGTCGTCGCCGACGGCGGACATGACCTGGGCGGCGGCGCTGGCGGCGAGGCCACGGGCGACCTCCTCGCGGTCCTCGGCGTCGAGGCCGGACTCGACGTCCTCGATGTCGGGCGCGAAGCCCGCCGAGACGGGGTGGCCCACCGGCGGTCGGACGGCGACGGTGGCCTCGGGGCCGCCGGAGCCGTAGGAGAGTTCGGAGCCGACGGCGTAGCCGTCGGGTAGGTACGACTCTGTGCGCGTGACGATGTTGGCGACGGCGCGCCGGAGCGCGTCCTTCTGGTCGGTCGTGAGGTCGACCTCCTCGGGCCGACCCGCGTCGACGACGCCGGGTGCCCCCGCGTAGGGGTTGTTGCCGTTCATCAGATACGCCCTCGCTTGGCGGCTTTCGTTCATAAAGCCGTCGGCGGTGGTGAACTGGACGCGGATAGAGGGGTGCAGACGAGCGCCGACCGGCCGACCGAGCCGGGACGACTCGGCCGAGTCGCGGTCACCGAAGCTTCCAGACGCGCTTGGCCGGATCGGGAAGCTCCGAGGCCCCGAGGTAGGATCCGGGTCCGAACCGGAAGTAGAAGTACAGCGGGGAGGCGTCGCTCGGAACCTCGTACGCGAACGTGTACGCGTGTTCGCCCGGTTCGAGCGACATCGTGGCGGTCAGCCGGCGATCGTTCTCGTAGAACGACTGTCGCGGGGAGTGGCGCGAGCGGCCGTCGGCGAACTTGATCCCCCAGCGGGTACCCAACACCTCGATCGTCTCGTCACGCTCGTTGACGAGGGTCGCGTCGACGAGGACGAACTCGTTGCCCTCGCCCGCCTGCC
Organism: Halobaculum sp. CBA1158; assembly: GCF_021431925.1. Classification (NCBI taxonomy): domain Archaea; kingdom Methanobacteriati; phylum Methanobacteriota; class Halobacteria; order Halobacteriales; family Haloferacaceae; genus Halobaculum; species Halobaculum sp. CBA1158. Next base: position 2,670,322 of record NZ_CP090371.1, read on the forward strand.
TGTCGAAGGCGGTTCTGGAGAACTCGACGGAGTCGACCGTGGCGGCGAGGCCGTACCCGCCGGATCTCACCCGCTCGCCGATCTCCGGATGTGACCGATCGAACTCCTGTCGAAGCGTCGGCCCGTCGGTCGTCGAGTCGAGCGCGACCTCCGCGGTCTCGACGCCGCCGAAGTGGTCGGGATCGAGATCGAATCGAGCCGTCAAAGTGGCGTCGGTCGGCACCTCGTAGATCTGTCTGGCCCGTTCGACCTCTCCCGGGACGAGGACGGCCGCGAGCGGGCGGTTCTCGATCCCGCCGAACTTCGAGTCGTACGTCTCGCCCGTCCCGTCGACGAGCCTCGGGGAGTGTGTGTGGAACGCGTACCGTGGCGAGTCGCTGGCGTTCGCGACGGCGAACCGGAGGGTGAGGAACTCGTTGACCTCGCCGGGTTGGGTGCCGTCGAAGGAGTCCGCGCGGTCGATCGACTCGACGACGAGTCGGAGGTTCCGGCCGCGGACGAGTCCGCCGACGGCCGTCTCGACCGTGGACTCGACCTCGATCGGTTCGTCCGTCGGCGAGGCCGTGTCGGCGTCGGTCGGTGACCCGTCCGTCGCGGTGTCTGCGTCTGTCGCGGTGTCTGCGTTCGTGCCGCTGTCCGAGCTCCCGCCGGACGAACAGCCGGCGAAGGAAGTCGCCGTCGCCGCAGCGCCGATCGAGAGGAACGTTCGCCTCCGCATACCCCACCGATGTACACCGACTTGACAAGTAAGTTGCCCCGTGCGGGCCGACCAGTCAGGCGATCGGCTCGCCCTCGCCGTAGGCGGCGACGACGACGGCGGCGACGAACGCCCCCTCGTCGGTCTCGACGGTGGCGACGCGCGTCTCCTCGTCGTCGAAGGTCCACTCGCGGAGGTCCCGGCCCGCGGCCAGCCCCTCGCGGACGGTCTCGCGGACGGCGTCGGCGTCGGTGCCCTCGGCCTCGTAGAACAGCCCCGGGCCCGGGCCGGTCGCCCAGCCCAGACACGCGGTGACGGCGTCCGTGTCGTGGGCGTCGGCGGGCGTCGCCGACGCGTGCGCCTGGACGACCGTCAGGCGGTCGCCCGGCGACCCCAGGTCCGGGACGGTCTCGACGGACCTGACGGTCGCGTCGGCGGGGACGACCGACGAGACGACGACGAGGTTGAAGTCGCCGACCCCGGCGTCGGCGAGGGCGGCGTCGTAGGCGGCCAGCTCGGTGGGCCCGCGGCCGACGCCGGCGGCGACGTGGATCTCCATGTCGGAGAACGCGCGGGAGGCCGAAAGTGCGTGTCGGATCGCGGTCGCGGCCGGGGGACCACCGCGTCGGTGCGACGGTGCGACGCCGGGTCGACGGTCGGTTCCGGGCGCGCCGACGGTCAGTTCCGGGGTCGCAGTCGCTGGCGAACGCGAGCGGATCGAAAGGACGCGCCGCGGGTCGGAGCCGTCGTCAGTACTGGTAGCGACCGAACTCGCCGTCGTTGAACACGGGGCCCTCGTCGTCGGTCTCGACCTTCTCGCGGGCCCGGTCGAAGTCCTCGCGGCGGACGGTCGTGCGCTCGTCGCGGATGGCGAACATTCCCGCCTCCGTGGCGAGCGCGGCGATGTCCGCGCCCGAGTAGTCCTCGAGTTGGAGCGCGAGGTCGGCGAACTCCACGTCGTCGGCGACGTTCATGTCTTCGGTGTGGATCTCGAGGACGCGCTCGCGACCCTCGGGCCCGGGCTTCGGCACCTCGATGAGTCGGTCGAACCGACCCGGACGGAGGATCGCCTCGTCGAGCATGTCGAAGCGGTTGGTGGCGGCCATGATGCGCACCTCCCCGCGGTCGTCGAAGCCGTCCATCTCCGAGAGCAGCTGCATCATCGTGCGCTGGACCTCCGCGTCGCCGGAGGTCTTCGAGTCGGTCCGCTTGGCGGCGACGGCGTCGATCTCGTCGATGAAGATCACGGCGGGCTCGCGCTCGTTGGCGAGTTCGAACAGGTCACGCACCAGCCGCGCGCCCTCGCCGATGAACTTCCGGACGAGCTCGGAGCCGGCCATCTTGATGAAGGTGGCGTCGGTCTCGTTGGCGACGGCCTTCGCGAGCATCGTCTTGCCCGTCCCGGGCGGCCCGTGCAGCAGGACGCCGCTGGGCGGCTGGATGCCCACCTCGCGGAACTGTTCGGCGTTGACGAGCGGGTCCTCGACGGCCTCGCGGACGTCCCTGACCTGGTCGTCGATGCCGCCGATGTCGGCGTACTCCACCTCGGGGGAGGCGTCGACCTCCATCGCCTGCGCCCGGGCGTCGGTCTCGTCGTCGAGCACCGTCTGGACGCTGAAGGAGTCGTTGATCGCGACGCGGTCGCCCGCCTCCAGTTCGTCGTCGAGGCGAGAGGACAGCTCCGTGAGCACCTCCTGGTTGTTGCCGTGCTGTTTGATCACCGCGCCGTCCTCGGTGAGCTCCTCGACGGTAGCGATGTACAGCGATGAGGTCTTCAGCGTCTCGTTGCGCCGCTTGAGCTCGTCGACTTCCTCGCGGAGCTCGGTACGGCGGCCCTGGGCCTGTTCGAGGCGGTCGTCCAGCTCGTCGTTGACGCGGACGATCCGCTCGAAGTGCTTGCGCAACGCCTCCAGGCGTTCCCCGTCGCTCATGTCGGGGTCGAGATCGAGGCGGGGGCGGTCTGGAAGGGACGGACTCCGAGACATCTCTTGGTCACGGTTAGCGTCGGCCGTTAATGTGGCTTTGGGTCCCGGGGGCGTTCGCCCCTCGTTCGGCCGACCCGACGTGAGGCCGATCGCGGCGACTCCCGCGAACGGTCGCCGGGTTACAGTTCCAGCAGGGACTCGGCCTCGTCGAGGTAATCGTCGTAGACGGCGATGGCCGAGTCGATGGGCTCGCTGTCGGTCATATCGATGCCGGCGATCTCGAGCACGTCGATCGGGTACTCCGAGCCGCCCGCTCGCAGGGCCGCGCGGTACTCCTCGGCGGCGACCTCACCCTCGTCCTCGATGCGGTCGACGATCGCCGCGGCCGCCGAGATGCCCGTCGAGTACTGGTAGACGTAGAAGTTGTAGTAGAAGTGCGGGATCCGCATCCACTCGCGGCGGATGTGCTCGTCCACGTTCGCGTCGACGTGGCCGTAGAACTCCGCCTTCAGGTCGCCGTACAGTTCGTCGAAGACGTCGGGCGTCAGCGGCTTGCCGGCCTCGTCGTGCTCGTGGATCGCCTGCTCGAAGGCCGCGAACATCGTCTGGCGGAAGAGGGTCGAGCGGAAGCGTTCGAGGTACTGGTCGAGCGCGTGGACCCGAAGCTCGTCGGAGTCGGCGTTCTCGAGCAGGTGCCTCGTGAGGAGCGTCTCGTTGACCGTGGAAGCGACCTCGGCGACGAAGATCTCGTAATCAGCGTACTGCCACGGCTGGGCGTCCTTCGCCAACTCGGAGTGCATAGAGTGACCCAGTTCGTGAGCCAGCGTGTACATCGAGGACACGTCGTCCTGGTAGTTCATCATGATGAACGGCTGGGTGTCGTAGGTGCCCGCAGAGTACGCGCCCGAGCGCTTCCCGCGGTTCTCGTACACGTCGACCCAGCGCGACTCCAGCCCCTCGGCCATGCGCTGCTGGTACTCCTCGCCGAGCGGCGCGACCGCCTCGACCACGTGCTCTTTGGCCTCCTCGTAGCTGATCTCGGGGCCCTCGTCGCCCGTCAGCGACATGTACAGGTCCCACATTTCGAGCGTGTCCACGTCCAGCGCCCGCCGCTTCAGGTCGGCGTGGCGGCCCAGCGAGTCGAGGTTGTCGCGGACGGTGTCGACGAGCGTGTCGTACACCTCGACGGGGACGTTCGGGCCGTTCAGGGCAGCCTCACGAGCCGAATCGTAGTTGCGCGCCTCGGCCATCTTCACGTCCTTCTTGACGCTCTTGGCGAGCGTCGTGCCGACGGTGTTGCGGACGGTCTCCCACTCCGAGTAGAACTCCTCGTGGACGCGTTGGCGGAACTCGCGGTCCGGCTTCTGGAGCAGCGTCGTGAAGTTGCCCTGGGAGATCTCGACGTCGTCGCCTGCGGGGTCCTCCACCGTCGGGAACGTCATGTCCGCGTCCGACAGCATCGAGTACGCCTCGCTCGCGGCTCCGGTGACCTCGCTCAGGTCCGCGAGCAGCTCCTCCACCTCCGCCGAGCGCGTGTGCGGCTTCATCCGGAGCACGTCGTCGAGGAAGTGCTCGTACTCGGCGAGCGCCGGCTCCTCGTCGATCAGCTCTTCCACGTCGCTCCAGTCGAGTTCCTGGAGTTCGGGTTCGAGATAGCTGGACGCGCTCGACGCCTCCGCCGACAGCGCCTGCGCCTTCGAGGACATCGCCTGATACTCCTGGTCGCGGGTGTCCTCGTTCGAACGAAGCCGGGCGTACGAGGTCACCTTCGACACCTCGCGGAACACCGCCTCGTAGGTGTCGAGCAGCTCGCGCAGCGTCGCCGCGCTCTCGGTCGCGCGACCCTCGTACGCGCGGAGGTCGTCGAGGCGCTCCTCACACTCCTCGTACGCCTCCTCCCACGCCCCGTCGTCGGCGTAGATGGAGTCGATGCTCCACTTGTACTCCGCGTCGATCTCGGATCGCTCGGGAACCGAACTCATGTACGGGTCTCGCCCGTGCGCGGTGGTAAGTCTTGCCAAGCAGACCCGGCAGAATCGCCCGCAAGCGCCCCGTTAGTGGCGCTTTCGGTGGACCAGGCGAAACGAGCGTCTCGCCGGGGGCCGCCGACGGCCGCGGCCGACTGAGCCCCGCGTCGGCGAGCCACCCGTACGGCGACTCGCGGGGAACACGTTCGTACCGGCGTATCGACGCCAACGGGGATACCCACCCGGCACCTCTATAAATCAAATAGCGCGATATAGAATGCCCGCTATCGCACGGGAATCGCTCGGTTCGACAGACTGCACGAGGGACGCTCACCCGCGGACTTTTGCCGCCGCTGGCCGATCCCGTCGGCATGGATCTCGACGACGACATCGCCGCGGCGGTCGGTCGCGCCTGGACCGACACCACGCCGTGGGAGTTCATCACCGATCTGACGGCGCTTGGCGGTCGGATGGGCGCGAGCGAGGGCGAGGCGCGGGCAGCCGACCTCGTCGCCGCCGCGTTCGAGGAGATCGGACTCGACCGCGTCCGGAGACAGCCGTTCGACGCGACCGAGTGGCGACGCGGCGAGACGACGCTGCGGCTCACCGCGCCCGCCGATCGCACGTTCGACGCCATCGCGCTGCCGTACAGCCCCGCGGGCGAGGCGTCGGGCGAACTCGTCGACGTGGGATACGGTACACCGGCGGAGATCGACGAGACGGACGTGGACGGGAAGATCGCCGTCGCCTCGACGACGACGCCGGGCGACTCGCGGTTCGTCCACCGGATGGAGAAGTTCGGCACCGCCGCCGAGGCGGGCGCGGAGGCGTTCGTCTTCGTCAACCACGTGCCCGGACAGCTGCCGCCGACCGGGTCGCTCACCTTCGGCGAGGAGGCGGCGATCCCGGCGGTCGGCGTGAGCGCGGAGACGGGCGCGTGGCTCACCGAGTACGCCAGCGAGGGCGGGGAGGCCGACCTGTCGGTCGACGCCGAGACCGTGCAGGGGGAGTCACAGAACGTCCTCGCGCGGACGGGTCCCGAGACCGACGAGTCCGTGCTCGTGGTCGCACACTACGACGGCCACGACATCGCGGAGGGCGCGCTTGACAACGGCTGCGGGATCGCGACGCTGCTGGCGACCGCGCGGGTGCTCGCCGCCGCCGACCCCGACATCGGCGTCCGGTTCGCCGCCGTCGGCTGCGAGGAGACGGGGCTGCTCGGCTCCGAACACCTCGCGGCGACGACCGACCTGGACGGAGTGAAGGCCGTCGTCAACCTCGACGGAGCCGGCCGGTTTCGCGACCTCGTCGCGATGACGCACACCTCCGAGGCGACCGCCGGGGTCGCCGATCGCGTGAGCGACGAGACGCGACATCCGATCGAGGTGCGCGAGGAGCCGCACCCGTTCTCCGACCAGTGGCCGTTCGTCCGCCGGGGCGTGCCCGCGCTGCAGTTACACTCCGACTCCGGCGAGCGCGGGCGGGGATGGGGTCACACCCACGCCGACACCCGCGACAAGGTGGACGACCGGTGCATCCGCGAACACGGTGCGCTGGCGGCGCTGTCGATCCGGGAACTGGCCGACGAGTCGACCGAGGTGCCGTCGCTCGACGAGTACGAACTGGAGGCGGCGTTCCGGGAGGCCGACTTCGAGCCGGGGATGAAGGCCGCTGGGCTGTGGCCCGAGGATTGGGCGTGAGCGCTCGTCACTCAGACGCCGCGGCGAGCACGTCGTCGAACACCCGGACGCGGGCCAGCGCGTCGACGCGACGCTCGGAGAACACCTCGCGGAGCGTCGCAACCGCCACGGGGTCGGGCTCGAACGCGACGCCCGGATAGGAGACGTCCGCGAGCACGAGCGGGTCCGGGGCCGCGGCCGCGACGCCGCGGGGCCCCGAGACTGGTTCGTCCCCGAGCACCTCGGCGATCCGGTCGAGGTCGGCGTCGCCGACGGCGACGCCCCTGACGACCGTCGCGATCCGGCGAACGCACTCGCGGGGGAAGCCGCCGGCGGCCACCGTGAGCGTGAGGAACTCGTCGCCGGCGCGGTCATCAGCGTCGCCTTCGACCCGATCACCGACGCGGTCGCCGGCGGCCGCGTCGTCGGACGCGACCGACACCGACAGATCGCGGCGCGTGTTCGGCCCGCGCGGGTCGCTCGTGAGGTTGTGCACGTCGTGCTCGCCCGACAGCGCCGCGGCGGCGTCGCGGGCGCGGTCGCGGTCGGCCTCGGGCGCGTGGAGGTGATACCGGTACGTCCGGCGGGCCGCGTCGTGGGTCGCGTGGAACTCCGGGTGTACGTCCGCGCTGGCCCACACCCGAACGCCCGCGGGGAGTTCGCTGGAGAAGGCGCGTGGCGTGAGCCAGTCGGGCGCGTCGAACGCGACCGTCTGGCGCACCGCGGAGACGCCGCGGTCGGTGCGGCCGGCGGCGGCGTAGCCGGGCGGGGTGTCACGGCCGCCGCCGCCCGCGTCGCGGTCGACCACGTCCAGAGCCGCAAGCGCGTCCAGGAGCGCGTCCTCGGCGGTCGGCACGTCGGGCTGGCGCTGGAAGCCGAAGAAGGGCCGGCCGTCGTAGGCGACGCGGTACGCCCGACGGGTCGCCATTACGCGAAGTCGTCGAACGTCGGTCGGTCGAGTTCGCCCGGGAACTCGTCGACGGGCGCGGTCGTCTGGTCGCCGGAGGCCATGTCCTTCACCGTCACCTCGTCGTTCGCGAGGTCCTGCTCGCCGGCGACGACGACCGTCTCGGCGTTGATCGAGTCGGCGTAGTTGAGCTGCGCGCCGAAGCTCCGGCCTGAGACGTCCGTCTCGACGACGTGACCCCGGGCCCGGAGGTCGCGGGCGATCCGTGCGGCGACGGGACGGGTGTCGCCGACCTGGAGGACGTAGTAGTCCGTCGAGACGGCGGCCTCGGGGGCGACGCCGGCGCGCTCGAGGAGGAGGCCGAGCGTGGCGTGCCCGGGCGCGACGCCGACGGCGGGGGTGGGCTGGCCGCCGAACTCCTCGATGAGGTCGTCGTAGCGGCCGCCGCCGAACACGGAGCGGCCGACCTCGCCGGTCGCGTCGAAGCACTCGAACACCGCGCCGGTGTAGTAGTCGAGCCCGCGAGCGGTTCGCAACGAGAGGTCGCAGTACTCGCCGACCCCGAAGTCGTCGGCCGCCGCGAGCACCGCGCGGAGGTTGTCGACGGCCTCGGCGAGCTCCTCGCTGGCGGGCGCGAAGTCGGCGAGTTCCCCGAGGTTCGCGGGGTCGTCGACGCCGAGGAGGTCGTCGAACTCCCGGGCCTGGTCGTACGCGAGACCGGCGTCGTGCAGCAGGTCGAGATACTCGTTCTCGTCGACCTTCTCGGACTTGTCGACCGCGCGGATCGCCGCCGTCACGTCCACGTCCGCCTCGAACGACCGCAGCAGCGATCCGAGGATGTCGCGGTGGCTGACGCGGAACTCGAAGTCGTCGCCCGCGAGGCCCAGTTCCCGCAGCGCGTCGGCGGCGGTCGCGAGCACCTCGGCGTCGGCCGCCGGCTCCGACGAGCCGAAGACGTCGATGTTCGTCTGGTGGAACTCCCGGAAGCGGCCCTGCTGGACCGCCTCGTAGCGCCAGAACGGTCGCGTCGATACCCACTTCACGGGCTTGGACAGCTCCTGGGCCTTCGCGGCGTACATCCGCGCCACCGTCGGGGTGAGCTCCGGCGCGAGCGTCACGTGGCGGCCGCCGTGGTCCTCGAAGGCGTACAGCTCGTCGACGATGTCGTCGCCGGACTTGTCGGTCCACATCTCCGCCGGCTCCAGTCGCGGCGTGTCGATCTCGCGGAAGCCGTACCGCCGGGCGACCGACTCCAGCGTGTCGGTCACCTCCCGGCGGACGGCCATCTCGGGGGGGTAGAAATCGCGGAACCCCTTCAGGCGCTCGTAGGTGGGCATTACCGACCATGTATCGCGTCCGGGAGTTTAACCCCGTGGTTCCGCTCGGGGGCACCGCGGGTCGACGGGGGCGGTCACACCGCCAGCAGGCCGACGCCGACGACCGCGAGCGCGGCGGCGACGAGGCGGGTCCCGAGCCGTCGTTCGCCGAGGAGCACCCCGCCGAGCAGGACGGCGACGACCGCCTGCGTGTTCACGACCGGCGAGGCGACGCTGGCCGGGAGCAGCGAGAAGGCGACCGAGGTGAGGTGTTCGGCCGTCGCGACGAGGAGGCCGAGCGCGATGAACGTCGTCGCCGGCGGTGTCGCCCGGTCGCCCGGCCAGTCGCGGGCGGCCAACGGGAGGAGGACGAGTAGGACGCCGCCGAGCACGACCACGACCAGCGCCTCCGGCGGCAGTCCCACGCCGTCGAGGACGGCCCGCTTGGACACGTCGCCGACGGCGTACGCGCCCGCCGACAGCAACGCCAACTGGGCGGGCCGGACCGTCACCGCCCGTCGGAGCGGCTCGGTCGGGTCGCCGCCGCGGTAGTTGGCGACGTACACCGCGACCGTGACGACGGCGATGCCGACGAACGCCAGCGCCGGGAGGTCGGCACCGAGCAGCAACAACTCCAGGGGAAGCACGAACGCGGGGACGACCTTGTTGATCGGCGTGACGTACGACACCTCGCCGAGCGCGAGCGCGTTCACGAACAGGACGAATCCGACGCCGACGCCCAGCACCGACCCCACGAGCGCGAGCGACCCGCCGAGGCCCAGCGTCGCCGGCGTTGGCACGTCACCCGGAGAGAGCCGCGACAGCGCGACCGGCGCGTACCACGCCAGCGCGCAGGCGTTCACGAGGACGGTGAGCACCGTCGCGGGAACGCCGGCGACGTAGCGCTTCAGCGCGAACAGATAGACGCCCCACAGCACCGCGGCCGCGACGGCGACGGCGATGCCGGGGGCGACGAGTGCGGACACGCTGACCGCTCGGCGGTCGGGGGTGAAAACGCCGCGGATGTGCGCCGTCGAGCGCCGTCCCTCGGCCGCGGTCCGCCGGCCGTCTCAGCACAGTCCGACGGCCGTCTCAACGCGTCCCGCGCACGTACGTCTGTTCGTGTTCGGGGAACACCTCGCGGACGGCGTCGTCGCCCGCCTCCTCTCGGAGGAGCGCGCGGAGTTCGCCCTCGTAGTCGGCCTTGGGCACCTCCTCGGAGGGACCCGACTCCACGTCGAGGGTGGCGTCGACGAGGCGGTCGACCGCGCCGCGGCCGAACCCGGAGAGCGGGGAGATGTAGTCGATCTCGTGGCGGTCCTCCAGGCTCTGGGCGAACGCGCGCGAGACGCTCGGAACGCGATCGTCGCGGCGGGTGCCGTCGGCGACGGCGTCAACGTCGCGCTCGGCGACCGACTCCAGGGCGTGCTCGTGGACGAGTTGGATGCCGTTGCGGGGGAAGCCGTCCTCGCGCATCGTCTCGACGGCCTCGCGAGCCACTTCGGGGTCGAGTTCGTTGGTGTCGAACGGGAATCCCAGCGCCTCGGCCGCCTCGCGGGCGTGCTCGTGGTCGTCGGTGACGCCGAAGTGCGTCGTCACCAGCGTCACGTCGTAGAAGCGATCGAGGACGAGCGCGGCGAGCGAGGAGTCCTTCCCGCCGCTGTAACACAGTGCCAGTTCCACGCGTGCGTCAGCGACGACGGATGTCGAAGCTCTTCTGGTCGGGCTGCAGCTCCCGCAGCAGCTCCTTCATCTGGTCCTCGTCGATGCGGCCGTTCACGCGACCGCTCTTCGCCAGCGCCGTCACCTGCTGTTTCACCTTCGCGGCGAACTCGGGCTTGCTCATCTCGACGGCGTTGAGCCGCTGGCGCGCGCCGTCGGTGAGGTGCTGCTTGAGCAGCGCCTCCTGCTGGCGCTCGGCCTGCTCCTGGGCGGCCTGCTGTGCCTCTTGATCCTGCCCCTGTCCCTGGGCCTGCTCCTGGAGCTCCTGCATCTTCTGCTCGCGCAGTTCCTCTAGTCGCTCGTCGTCGGGTGTGTCGCCCATGTCGGATGGAAGTTGCCCGCGAGCGCTCAAAACGATTGTGGGTGGGCGCGCTCGGGGCTCGCGGGGGCGGTCCGACGCGGACGGAGAGAACGGCGAGAACGGTCGACCGAACGGTCGGACGGCCGGACGGCCGCTCAGGCGTAGCGTTCCAGCTCGGGACGGTCGAGCTCCTCGAGCACGTCGCCGGCGACATCGTCGAGGAACGCGCGCCCGTCGTCGGTGATGCGGCGGCCCTCGCCCTGTGCGGTCTCGACGAAGCCCTCCTCCTCGAGCTGCTGGAGCGCGACGCGGATGATCTTCCGGGAGCCGCCCTCGTGCTCGGGCGGGCGGACGATGTACCGGTTCGAGCCGCGCTTCGCGCCGCCGTACTCGGTGGCGAGGCGCTCGACGCCGACGGGTCCGTTGTCGGCGACCTTCCGCAGCAGCGAGGCGGCGCGACGGAACCAGAAGTCCTCCTGCTGGGGGGGAAGCTCGCGGTCCTGGCCGGACTTGACGAACTGCACCCACTCCGGCTGCTCGATGCGATCCTCCAGTCGAGCGGCGACCTCGTCGATGAGGTCCTCCGCCGGGACGTCGTAGAGGGTAACCATACGGCCGAATTCACCGTCGTTCCGTTTAAAGTCGTCGTATCACCGTCGCGGGTGTCATCCGTCCCCGGGGACCTGCAGTCGCGGACGCCGCGGCTCGCGGCCGTCGCGGCTCGCGGGCGTCGCGGCCCGTCCTCAGCTGACGCTGTCGGCTCCGATCACGCTCACGACGGTTCCACCGATGATCACCGGAACCCAGTAGACGGCACCGCGATAGATGACGACAGCGCCCAGCGCCGCCGACGCCGAGATGGACACCGACGGGAGCGCCGCGAGCACGGCGACGAGCACCGCCTCGATGCCGCCCGTACCGCCCGGCAACGGCGTGACGCCCGCGATCGCGCCCATCGGCACGACGAACAGCATCGCCGAGAACGGGACGGGCTGGCCGATCGCCAGGAACGCGAGATACAGCGCGACCATCTGGAGCACCCAGCCGAGCGTCGAGGCCCCCAGCGAGACGGCGATCCCGGTTCGGTCGCCCGCGACGCGCTCGATCGCGCCGAAGAAGTGACCGATGCGCGACTCGACGGCCGCCTCGGTCGGCGCTGAGAACACGGGCAGGAGGCGGGCGACCCGACGGATCGCCGGGACGAAGACGGCGATAGCGCGGTGTTCGAGCGCGTAGCGGTTGCGCCACCCGAGGTAGACGATCGCAGGGACGAGGAGCGCGAGCGCGACGACGACGCCGGTCGCGAACTGGAGACGGGTACCGAACGTCGTCTCGGTGGCGAAGTACGCCGCGCCGACGAGCGCGAGCGTGATGGAGGGAACGAAGTTGAGCGTGTCGACGCTGGCGATGGCGGCCAGCCCGCGCTCGTACTCGGTGTCCGCCACCGTCGCGATGAGCAGCGCGGTGATCGGCTCGCCTCCGGCCTGTCCGAACGGCGTGACGTTGTTGGAGAACATCGCGCCGCTGAACACGAGGAACGACCGCACGACCGAGAGCCGAATCCCGAGCACCCCGAGCACGGTTCTGAGCGCGACGGACCAGGCGACGAGCCAGCCGAGGGTCGCGAGCACGACGAACCCGACCATCTCGAGGGAGGCCCCCCGAAGCACGTCGAGGAGGTCGCCGACGCCGACGAGATACAGGAGTCCGCCGAGGACCGCGAACGCGCCGAGGAACCCGAGGACGGTAGCGCGTAGCTGGTCCGAGTCCATGCGCCGACGGTGGGTCGGCGAGCGCTTCAAGCCTCCGAACCGCGAGTGGGCCGACGGACTGCCGTCCGGAAGGGAAACACCGTTGTCGCCGGCGGGAGAACGATCCGACGATGGACGAACGCGAGGCGCTCGCGCGGCTGGCGGCGACGCTCCCGGCCGCCGGCGACGACTGCGCGGTCGTCGGCGACCGCGTGCTCACGACGGACATGCTCCACGAGGCCACGGACTTCCCCGCCGGCGTCGACCGCTACACCGCCGGCTGGCGCTCGGTCGCCGCCTCGCTGTCGGACGTGGCCGCGATGGGTGCCGACGCCGAGGCGGCCGTCGCCGCCTACGGCGCGCCGACGTTCGACCCCGACGAGGTCGCCGACTTCGTCCGCGGCGCGCGCGACGCGTGCGCGGCGGTCGACGCCGAGTACGTCGGCGGCGACCTCGACGAGCACGGGGAGTTCACGGTCGCGACGACCGCGCTCGGGGCCACGACCGACCCGGTCCGTCGGGGGGGCGCGCGCCGCGGCGACGCCGTCTGCGTCACGGGGACGTTCGGCCGGAGCGCCGCCGCCCTCCGGGCGTTCGAGGCCGGCGACGCCGAGCGCGGGAACGAGCTGTTTCGGTTCACCCCCCGCGTCGCCGCCGGCGTCGCGCTCCGCCCGTACGCGACGGCGATGATGGACTCCAGCGACGGGCTCGCGCGCTCGCTGCACCAGCTCGTCGAGGCGAGCGACGTGAGCGACCTCGGGATGGACATCACCGAGTCGTACGTTCCCGTCGACGACGCGGTGCGGGAGGAGTTCGACGACCCCGAGGAGCGCCGAGAGGCGGCGCTGTTCTTCGGCGAGGACTTCGAGCTGGTGTTCACGCTCCCGAGCGACGCCGTCGAGGACGCCCGCGAAGCCTCGCCGACGCCGATCTCGGTGATCGGAAACGTGACGTGGGACGGGATCAGGATCGACGGCGAGCCCCTCCCCGACCGCGGCTACGGACACGGCGGCGGCTGAGTCGCCGCCGGCGGCCGCGTTGGGCCGGCGGCTGCGTCGGTCGGCGGGAACTACGCAATCACCGCGACGATGGTCCGATCGCGGGCGACGACGACCCGACCGCGGGCGACGACGACCCGACCGCGGACGACGACCTCACGACGACACTTGGATCGGGACCAGCAGGAAACACAGCAGTCCCAGTCCGAAGGTGATCAGGCCGACGGCCATCCGTCCGGGGTCGATCGCGGAGTCGTCGATCGGGTCCGCCGGACCGCGGTAGGCGATGAACGCCGAGAACAGCCCCCAGAAGGCCCACAGACCGACCGAGTCGTTGATCCCGCGGTTCTGGACGAAGTAGAGGTACCCCGCGAGGCCGAACAGGACGAACGGCACCAGCGCGGCGACCGTCTCCTGGCGCTCGCCGACCATCGCGCGGACGATGTGTCCACCGTCGAGTTGGCCGACCGGGAGGAGGTTGAGGACGGTGAAGAACATCCCGACCCACGCGCCCATGATCACCGGATGGGCGGTCTGTCCTCGGCCGTACTCGGTGGGTTGGCCGATCGCGTCGGCGATCAGTTCGAGCAACAGCGGCGTTCGGAACTCGATGTACTGGCCGGCGGTGACCTGCTCGGGAGCCGGGAACGGTCCGAGCGAGAGCCCGACGACGGTGACGACGACCGTCGCCGCGAGCCCCGCGAGCGGTCCCGCGACGCCGATGTCGAACAGCGCCTCGCGGTCGGGCATCTGGCCGCGCATACGGATGATCGCGCCCATCGTCCCGAACGGGACGACGAACGGGATGACGTACGGCAGCGACACGTCGACGCCGTGGCGGCGACCCATGACGTAGTGACCCAGTTCGTGGGTCAACAGCACCCCGAGCACGGCGGCGGTGAAGGGCCACGCCTCCAGCATCGCGAGGGGGTTCGCCCGGATCGCCTCAAACGGAACGCGGTACCAGGCGGTCGCCCCGACGAACAGGGTCGACAGTACGGTCGCGAGGAGCAGTCCGAGGTTGACCCAGGGGATCCCGTCAAGTCCGTTCGAGAACGGGCGGGCGACGACCACGTCGAGTCCGGTGTCGGTCTGGACCACCTGTACCTCGTACCCCCTCTCGCGGAACGCGGGCCAGATGCGCCGGGTCAACTCGCGCTCGCTCACGTCGCTCACGCCGTAATAGAGGACGCGATCGCCGTCCGTTCGAACCTCCGAGCAATGGAAGACGGCGTCGAGTTCGGGGGGACGCGGATGCTCCTCGGAAACCGCCTCACTCATCATCGCTCGTTCGGGACGTATCGGCATAAGTCCTCGGCGACGGAGAGGGTCCGCTGCGACGGTCGCCTCGGACCGTCACACGCAGAAAGCGACGCGGGGACCGACGCGGGGGCGCGGGGACCGCGAGTGCGCAGCCGCGTGTCGGGACTCAGTTCGTCGGCTCGATGCGCCACGTGGTCGCGGAGGTGTACGACCACTTCTCGATCGACAGGCCGCAGGCGGTGTCCTTGAGCTTCACCATCAGCGCGCCGATCTCCTTGGGCGAGAGGCCGACCTCGTCGGCGATGAACTTGCTCTTGAAGTAGAGGTCGCCGTCCTCTGCCTTCTCGCGCAGGAACGCCGCGAGGCGCTCCTCCTTGGAAGGCTCCTCGCTGGAGGGGTCGTCACTCGAGACGCGGTCGGTGTCGGAGGGTTGCACGGTTGCGCTCATTGTGTCACCTCGACTCGGTCTACGGAGTCGGGAGGGGATATAAAGTCCAGTCCGTTGACGGGGATTCGGCTCCGTTCAGGTCGATTCCCGGAGTAAAACGGACGGCACGGACGTTTCACGACTCTTCGTGAAGCAGTTAGAACGTTTATACTCGATTCTGAGAGCGTTTTCCGGATCGATGACGCCGTCGTTCGATTCGTCGCGTATGACAATCATTTCGCCGATCTAGTGGAGAATTATTCCGGCAGCCGTCAAGCGCGCGCTCGACAGCGGACGAAACGGCACCGAAAACGGCCGAGGAAGTGGTAGGGAGCTGATGCGTCTGGCGCGGTCGCCGCGGCGTCACTCGGAGCGCTCGTGGACCCAGAACTCCTCGGACTCGGTGGTCTCCTTTTTGAATATGGGGACCTCGTCCTTGAGCCGGTCGATACCGTCCTCGACGGTCCGGAACGCCTCCCTCCGGTGGCCCGCGAGCACGACGACGAAGACGATGTCCTCGCCGTCGACGATCGTGCCGACGCGGTGGTGCATCCGCACGTCGAAGACCCCCTCGCGTTCCTCGAGTTCGCGCTCGATGCGGGCCATGCGGTCGGCGGCGACCCCCTCGTACTTCTCGAAGGTGAGCGCCTCCGTCCGGTCGTCGTCGGGGGAGTCGCGCGCTCGAACGCGACCGGTGAACGTCGCGATCGCGCCCGAGCGGTCGGCCCCCTCGGCGGCCTTCGACGCCGCGACGAGCGACTCCAAGGTGACGTACGGGTCCGCGTCGCGGACGCGGTCGGCCAGGTCGGCCGGATCGAGGTCGGCCGCGTCGTCGACGCGCTCGATCACGTCGCCGGGGATGGCCTCGTCGCCGACGACGACCGTCGGGAGCCGGAGCCGCGAGACCCCCGCGAGGAGCGCGTAGTCGTGGGCGGGCGCGAGTCGGTCGAGCAGGTCGTCGACGCCGCCGTCGGTCCCCGCGCCGGTCCACGTCCCGTCGGAGTCGATCCGGTAGGCCGAGTCGGCGTCGGTGTCGTCGAGGCGGGCGTCGGCTCCGGCGTCGACGGCGACCCCGCCGTCGGCCTCGACGGCGTCGTCGACCGACTCGTCGCGGTCCTCGGATCGGACCGTGGCGACCCGACCGTCGAGGCGCGCCGCGAGCGGGGCGAGGAGGTCGGCCGTTCCCGGACCGACCAGCGAGAGCGTGCGCATGTGTGAGAGAGGGGAAGCGAGCGGCTTAGACCTTCGGCTCGTTCACCGGCGACCGCGACCCGGAACCGGGGATCGTCGTCCGCAGGCCGCGACGGCGACAGCGGGACCGCACCGCGACCGCGACGGCGACCCGGCCGCAACGCGATCGCGACAGCGCCGCGACCGCGACAGCGACAGCACCGCGACCGCGACAGCGACCGCACCGCGACGGGTCCGCTCCGGGAGCCTTAAGAGCGAAACGGGGGTAGGCGGGAGCAATGAGAGTAGTGCTGTCGCTCGGCGGGAGCGTCCTCGCGCCGGAGCTCGACGCCGAACGGGTGGCGACGTACGCGGACGCCGTCGAGCGGCTGGTGGGGGACGGATGCGAGCTCGGGATCGTCGTCGGCGGCGGCGGCGTCGCTCGGGAGTACATCGGGGCGGCCCGAGACCTCGACGCCAACGAGGTCCAACTCGACCAGCTCGGTATCGACGTGACGCGGGTGAACGCCCGGCTGCTGATCACGGCGCTCGGCTCCTCGGTCGACCCGTCGCCGGCCCACGACTACGACGAGGCGGCCGACGCCATCCGCCGCGGCGACGTGTCCGTGATGGGCGGCGTCACGCCGGGGCAGACGACCGACGCCGTCGCGGCGGCCCTGGGCGAGTACGTCGACGCGGACCTCCTCGTGTACGCCACCGGCGCGGACGGGATCTACGACGCCGACCCGAACGTCGACGAGACCGCAGAGCAGTTCGCCGAGATGACCCCCGAGGAGCTCGTCGAGGTTATCGTCCCGATGAGCCGGGACGCGGGCGCGTCCGCCCCGGTCGACCTGCTGGCGGCGAAGCTGATCCAGCGCGCCGGGATGCGGACGATCGTGCTCGACGGTCACGACCCCGAGGCGGTCGAGAACGCGGTACTGTACGGCGAACACACCGGAACGGACGTGGTTCCCGCCGGCGGGGAGGAGCCGTCGTACTGGGCGCAGCGATGAGCGCCGACGACCGGAGCCCCGACATCGATCCGCACGCCGTCGGGGGGCGCGGCGGCGACGGGGAAGCCGACGGGCACCGCGCCTTCTGGGCCGACGAGGTCGCCGACGAGGTGGAGGCGCGCGACCCCGACGAGCCGATCGTGATCAAGGGCGGGGTCTCGCCCTCCGGCATCGCCCACATCGGCAACTTCAACGAGATCATCCGCGGGTACTTCGTCGCCGAGGTGCTGCGCGAGCGCGGTCACGAGGTCCGGCAGGTGTTCACCAGCGACGACAAGGACGCCCTCCGGAAGCTCCCCCGGAAGCTCGCGGACACCGACGGCGACATCGTCGAACTGGGCGACGTGAACGCCGGCGCGCTCGGGGAGAACCTCGGGACGCCGTACACGGACATCCCGGACCCGTTCGAGGACGGCCACGACTCCTACGCCGCCCACTTCGCGGCCCTCCTGGCGGCCGACGCCGAGGCGCTCGGGATCCCCGTCGAGATGGTGTCGAACACCGACCTGTACGCCGACGGCGACTTCGACGACGTGGTCGAGCGCGTGCTCCGCAACGCCGACGCGGCCCGGGAGACGCTCGGCCAGTACCAGGACACGGTCGACGAGGACTACGTCCCGTTCATGCCCCAGTGTTCCGAGTGCGGCATGCTCACTCAGGACGTTGGCGAGGTCGACGTGGACGCTCGCGAGGTCCGGTACCGCTGCTCGGGCATCGAGGCCGGCGACCGATTCATGGACGGCTGCGGCCACGAGGGCGTCGCGTCCTTCCGCGAAGGGAAGCTCCCGTGGCGCTTCGAGTGGCCCGCCCAATGGGAGGTGCTCGGGGTCGACTTCGAGCCGTTCGGGAAGGACCACGCCGAGGGCTCGTGGCCCAGCGGCGTCGACATCGCGCGGAACGTGCTCGGAAACGAGCCGCCGGTACCGATGGTGTACGAGTGGTTCACGCTCAACGGCGAGTCGCTCTCCTCCTCGGAGGGACACGTCGTCACCGTCAAGGAGGTGCTCGATCTCATCGAGCCGGAGGTGCTTCGCTACTTCTTCGCGCGGAACCCGAAGAAGGCGAAGGACTTCGACGTCGAGCGGCTGGACCAGCTCGTCAACGAGTTCGACCGCTTCGAGCGCGCGTACTTCGGCGAGGAGGAGGCCGACGAGCGCTTCGCCGCGGTCGCCGAGCGGGCGTACCCGTTCGTCGTCGACGAGGTGCGCGAGGGGCGCGTCCGCCTGCCGTACACCTTCGCCGCCGTGCTGGGCATGGTCGACGACCGGGAGTTCCGGGTCCAACTGGCGAGAGACGAGGGACACTTCACCGACGAGACGCCCGAGTGGGCCATCGAGGACGCCCTCGACCGCGTCGAGCGCGCGCGTCGGTGGGCCGAGCGCTGCGACAACGAGTACAACTACCGCCTCCAGTCGGAGCTGCCCGAGCACGAGTTCGACGCGACCGTCGAGGACGCGCTCGACGACCTGGCCGACTTCGTCGAGGCGGGACACGACGGCGAGGAGATCCAAGGCGAGATCTACGAGACGGCCCGCCGGCACGACGTTGACGTGGGCGACTTCTTCTCGGCCGGCTACCGGCTGTTCTTCGACGAGACGCAGGGGCCCCGGCTGGGTGAGTTCCTCGGCGAACTCGAGCGCGAGTTCGTCGTCGCCCGCCTGCGCCGAGAGGCGTAGGGAGCCGCTGCGGCGTCGCCGGCGCTGTTCCGTCGCTTCGATGTGGTGTCGTCGCTGCGGCGTCGCCGGCGCTGTCCCGTCGATCCGAGATCGGCCGCGAGACGAACTTACCAGTCAGTCAATCGGGTTTCCCGGACCGAAACTCTTAGTGACCGACACCGGAAACGTCGGGTGATGCGGAAGAGCGGCCCGCCGCGTGGCCTCATCTCGTACATCGTGCTCGAACTCCTCGAGGAGAAGCCGCGGTACGGCTACGAGATCCTCAAGGAGATCACCGACATCAGCGGCGGGCATTGGGAACCGTCCTACGGCTCCGTCTATCCCATCCTCTACAAGTTCGAAGAGGAGGGGTACGCCGAACGGATCGAACGCGAGGACGAACCCGACCGGAAGTACTTCGCGCTCACCGACGAGGGTCACGAGCACCTCGCCGAGAAGCGTCGCGAGGTCGGCGGGAAGGCCCGCGACTTCGCGGACGTGATCCTGGGTTTCTATCACATGTACGTCGCGTTCGCGACCGACGGGCGCTTCGATGTCGACCCCTCGGACGACGACTGGTGCTTCGACGACGAGTACTCCGCGTGGATCGCAGAGCAGGTGATCCGCCACCACGAGCGCGACTTCGGTGAGTTCGAGCGCATCTCCGACAGCCCCGATGAGTTCCACGCGCGACGGGGCGACGCGGACGCCGGCGACGACGCAGAAGAGCGCCCCGGGGAACCGGAGGCGGCCCCCGATGGCGGCGCGCGCGACGCCTGAAGGCCGGTCGGGGCGATCCGGACGGCGCGGACGTCTTTCTCACCCCGAACCGCTCACAGCACCTGCGAGGCGAACATGACGACCAGCAGCGCTGCCAGCATCGTGAGCCCGATCGAGGTGGTGAGCGTCGTCACCAGTCGGTCGCGGTTCGCGACCGGGAGCCGGGAGACGACTCCCTCGGCCCCCATGCGGAGGATCCGTCCGCCGTCGAGCGGGTAGCCGGGGATGCAGTTGAAGATCCCCAGTTGGATGTTGATCCAGCCGGTCCAAAAGAGGACGTTCGCGAGGAGGAACACCGGCCCCTCGCCGAGGACCGCGAGCGGTCCGGTCACCTCGTAGAAGCCCGCGAAGTCGCCGTAAAAGCCCGCGAAGTTGTACGGGAGCGCCGGGGTGACGATGCTCGCGAGCGGGAGCAACAGCGCGGCGTACACGAGGCCCAGCGCCGACCCGGTGATGCCGCCGAGCCCGGGCGGGGGCGCGCCCGACCCGCCCAGCAGCGCGAGGTACGACTCCGCCGGGTACCGCTGGACGCCGAGGTCGTCGACGACGACGCCGGAGACGCCGCGGGCGACGGCGACCCCGATCAGGGGGTCCTCGTCGGTGCCGCCGAGGCGCACGTCGACCTCGCGGAACTCCCCGTCGGCGTACACCCGCAGGGTGACCGTGTCGCCCGCGTCGTAGGCGTCACCCGAGAGCGTTCGGTCGAGGTCGTCGTACTCCAGGATGCGCTCGCCGTCGATCTCGGTGATCGTGAGCGATCCCGAGAGGTCCGTCTGGTTGGCGAGCGCCCCGTTCGCGGAGACGTTCGAGACGTACGCGCCCAGCGGGGCGACCGTCTCCCCGTCGCTGGTCTCGACGCGCGCCAATTGGTGCTCGCGGGCGACCTCGCGGAACTGCGCGACCGTCCGGACCTCCGTGCCGTTGACCGCGGTGACCCGGACGGCGTCGCCCTCGGGGTCGATCGAGACGCCGAGGGGGTTCCCATCGGTCGCGCCGACGGCCGTGACCTCCCTGTCGACGGTGACGGTTTCGCCGCCCGCGAGCGTCACCTCGATCGACGGGTCGGTCGCGTTCGCGATCGCGGCGTCGAAGGCGTCGGCGTCGGCGACGGACGCCCCGTCGACGGCGGTGATACGGTCGCCGCCCTCGATCCCGGCCTCGGCTGCGGGCGCGCCCGAGTACGCGCCGCCGACAGCGAGGCCGGCGGCCGGAGCGATCGAGGCGACCACCGGACCGAACAGCAGCGCGAACGCGATCGCGGTGACGGCGAAGTTGTTGGTGACGCCGGCGGCGAACATCCGACTGCGCGCGCCGCGATCGGCGTTCGCCTGGCTCTCCTCGTCGGGTTCGACGAACGCGCCGACGGGGATCAGGGTGAGCAGGACGACGCCCATGGAGTCGATGTCGATGTCCTCGACCCGGCACAGCAGGCCGTGGCCCCCCTCGTGGACCACGAGCGCGATCAGCAGTCCGAGGACGATCTCGGGGGCGACCGCCAGCGGGAGGAAGTCGTTGACGCCGGGGATGATGAGGAAGTTCGAGGGCTGGTTCGCCTGCGTCTGGACGGGGTTCTGCAGGGTCGCCAGCGCCGAGAACACCAGGAATCCGAACATCCCGACCATCACGACGACGGCGATGCCGACGCCGACGTTGCTCCAGGCGCGCCAGAACCGCCTGGGGGTCGACAGCCAGTTGAGGAACGCGCGACCGCGGCCGGTGTGGATCGTCGTCAGCGGACCCTGGACGCGGACGCCGTTCGGGAGGTAGCCCCGCGACGCGAGCGTCATCATCGCGAACGAGTACGCGAGGGCTCCCACGAGGACCCACAGGAGCGTATTCATTATCGGTTTCAAGCCGCGAGCGCTCAAATGGGTTCGGGTCGGCGGTCGCGAACCGCGACAGCGCGGTGGTCGCGAACCGCGACAGCGACGGGGTCGATCCCCTCACAGCCGGCGTTCGAGCACGGGCGCGTCGAACGGTCGGTGGTCGAGTTCCTGGAGGCCGATCCGCTCGTAGCCGCGGTCGGCGTACCAGTCGAGCAGGAACGGGTGGTCGCTGAACGATCGGAGGCGAACCCGGTCGCCGCCGCGATTCGCGACGACGCCCTCGGCGTGATCGAGCAGGGCCGCGCCGATCCCCGTGCGCTGCTGTTCGGGCGCGACCGCGAGGCGACACACCTCCGGGCAGGGCCAGTCGTCGCGCTCGCGGAGTTGGACCGCGCCGACGATATCGCCGTCACGGCCGGCGTCGCCTGCATCCCCAGCGTCGGTCCGGTGGGCGTGTCCGCGGGCGCGGGTCGCGACCCAGCACTCGCGCTCGGCGAGCCAGCCTCGAACGGCGTCCGCGTCGGCGTCGGCCGCGCTGCTCGGGAACCCGGCGTCGGCGAGGCGGCCGTAGGCGGCGCGATACAGCGCCGCGAGCGCAGGCGCGTCGGCCGACTCGGCCGGCCGGATCGCGGGGTCGGTCACGGCCGGGACTGCGGCGCTGGCGGGCAAGAGGGGATCGGTCGCGGCAGCACGCCGAGGGGAGACGACCCGGCGGCGCGACGCTGACGTAAGCCCCAAGCCCCCCGCGTCCGAACGTCGCGTATGGCGAATCCCCCACGAACGGAGGAGGGCTGGTACGCGCTCCACGACTTCCGGTCGATCGACTGGGACGCGTGGCGCGCGGCCCCCGACCGCGAGCGCGAACTGGCCGTCGAGGAGGGCGTCGCGTACCTCGAGGAGCACGAGCGCGTCGCCGACGCGGAGGCGGGTGCCTCGGCGGCGTTCTCGGTGCTGGGCCACAAGGCCGACCTCATGATCGTCCACTTCCGGCCGACGCTGGACGCGCTGTCGGCGGCCGAACGGCGCTTCGAGTCGACGGCGCTGGCCGACTTCACCGAGCAGCCGACCTCCTACGTCTCGGTGACTGAGGTGTCCGACTACGTCTCGGAGTCGTACTTCGACGACGACGACGAGGAGACCGACGAGGGGATCAGACGCTACATCGAGGGGAAGCTGAAGCCGGAGATCCCGGACACGGAGTACGTCTCCTTCTACCCGATGAATCGCAAGCGCGAGGTCGGACAGAACTGGTACTCGCTGCCGTACGAGGAGCGCGCCGACCTCCTGTCGGCCCACGGCGAGATCGGCCGCGAGTACGCCGGGAAGATCAAACAGGTGATCGCCTCCTCGGTCGGCCTCGACGACTACGAGTGGGGCGTCACCCTCTTCGGCGGCGACCCGGCGGACATCAAGGACATCGTCTACGAGATGCGCTTCGACGAGGCGAGCGCGGAGTACGGCGAGTTCGGCCCGTTCTACATCGGCCGACGCTTCCCGCCGACGGACCTCGGCGCGTATCTCGACGGCGAGCAGGTGCCGACGAGCGAGCACGACGCCGGTAGCCATCACGGTGACGACGCCGGGTCCGGTGATCCCCACGGCGAGGGTGGTCACCACGGCGATCACGGCGGGAGCGGCCACGGCGGCGACGAACACGGCGGCAGCCACCACGGCGGCGACGGAGACGGCAGCAGCCACCACGACGGCGGCGACGGAGACGGCGGCAGCCACCACGGCGACGACGACGGTCACGGCGACAGCGCCGGCGACGAGGAGGAGAGCATCCGCGCCGAACTGGAAGACCTGGACATCTACGCCGGCCAGCCCCACGGCGAGGACGTGTTCGCGACTGTGCTGTACTCGGAGGCCGACCCCGACGAGCTGTTCGAGGAGGTCGAGGGCCTGCGGGGCAACTTCGAGCACTACGGCACGCACGTGAAGACCGCAGTCTACACCGGGACGGAGACCGACCGGGCCGCGGTCGTGAGCATCTGGGACACCGCGAGCGCCGCCGAGACGGCCGCGGGGTTCCTCTCGGAGCTTCCGGGAATCGTCGAGCGCGCCGGCGAGGAGTCAGGGTTCGGAACGATGGGGATGTTCTACACCGTCAAGTCCGAGCACCGCGAGGACTTCGTCGAGAAGTTCGACGTCGTCGGCGACGTGCTCGCCGACATGGACGGCCACCACGAGACGGACCTGATGGTGAACCGCGAGGACGAGAACGACATGTTCATCGCGAGCCAGTGGGCCTCCCGAGAGGACGCGATGGGCTTCTTCCGCTCGGACGACTTCCGCGACACAGTCTCGTGGGGGCGGGACGTGCTCGCCGACCGGCCGCGTCACGTGTTCCTCGCGTGATCGGGTCGCAGACGCCGTGACGGATCGGCGTCGGAGCTCCGGGCGGAATCGGGGAACGTCGACCCGACGACCCGCGTCGGAGTATCCGATCTGATTCTCCTGGATCGGGATTTATATCGGGGCGACGGGTACGTTCGATAATGACGGCCGATGGGGCCGGGAACGCCGCCACCGGGAGCGTCGAGCGACTCCGGGCGGTGTCCGCGGCGACCCGGGACCTGATGACGGCGACGACGCGCGAGGCGCTGTGTTCGGTCGTCGTCGAGGTGAGCGTCGGCGTTCTCGGCTACGACCTGACCGGCGTCCACCTCCGCGGCGACGACGGGGTGGGGCTGGAACCGGCGGCGTACCCCGACGCGGTCCGGCGAGAGTTCGACGACGAGCCGCCGACGTACACCCCCGGCGACCGGGTGTACGGCGTGTTCGATCGCGGGGAGCCGCTCCGCCTCGGCGACGCGGGCGACGACCCCGGCGGCGTCGTGGTTCCGATCCCGGATCACGGCGTGCTCATCGCCGGCACGGACGCGGCGGTCGAGGCCGGGACCGAAACGCCGCCGGCGTCGATCGAGCCGGTCGAGTTGCTCGCGGACAACGCGGCGGTCGCGCTCGACCGGCTGAAGCGCGAGGAGCGGCTGAACGGCCTCCACGGGGCGACCCGGGAGCTGATGACGGCGCGCGACACGGCGGCCGTGGCCGCCACCGCGACGAACACGGCCCACGAGGTGCTCGGGCTCCGGACGAACGCCGTATGTCTCCGGTCGACCGACGGGGAGCGACTCGTCCCGGTGAGCGTGACCAGCGAGGCGCGCGAGCGCTTCGGCGACGTGCCCGACCTCACCCCCGACAGCGTCGCGTGGGAGGTGTACGAGCGCGGCGAGCTCGCGCGGTACGACAGCGCCGAGCGGGCGGGAAGCGTCGCGGATCCGGGGACGGCGATCGAGAGCGAACTGGTGTTGCCCCTGGGCGACCACGGCGTCTTTCTGGCCGGGAGCACGCGCCCCGACGAGTTCGGCGACCGGGACGTGACGCTCGCGCGGGTGTTCGCGGACAACGTGGAAGCGGCGCTCGGGCGCGCCGACCGCGAGGCGGTCTCGCGGCAGCGCGAGCGCGAACTCGCCAGACAGAACGAGCGCCTCGACGAGTTCGCGAGCGTCGTGAGCCACGACCTCAGAAACCCGCTCAACGTCGCACAGGGGAGGCTCGAGCTCCTCGGCGACGACTGCGACAGCCCGCACATCTCCCACATCGCGGAGGCGCACGACCGCATGGAGACGCTCATCGACGACCTGCTCGCGCTGGCGCGCACCGGTCAGTCGATGGGCGACACCGAGGCGGTGGCGCTGGCCTCGACCGTCGAGACCGTCTGGGAGACCGTCGACGGCGGCGAG
The DNA here is from genome assembly GCF_021431925.1 of Halobaculum sp. CBA1158. Taxonomy (NCBI): domain Archaea; kingdom Methanobacteriati; phylum Methanobacteriota; class Halobacteria; order Halobacteriales; family Haloferacaceae; genus Halobaculum; species Halobaculum sp. CBA1158. Next base: position 2,695,468 of record NZ_CP090371.1, read on the forward strand.
GACCTCACCGTCGCCGACGACGTTGGACACGTCGAGGCCGACCCCTCGCGACTGCGAGAGCTGTTCGAGAACCTCCTGCGCAACGCCGTCGAACACGGCGGGGACGACGTACGCGTCCGCGTCGGCCGCTTCGAGGACCCCGACGGTGACGCCGGCGTCTACGTCGCCGACGACGGGCCCGGGATCGCTCCCGAACGCCGGGACCGGGTGTTCGAGCGCGGCCACACGAGCACCGACGACGGCACGGGCTTCGGCCTCGCGATCGTCGCGGAGGTGGTCCGCGCCCACGGCTGGGACGTGCGCGCGACCGACGCCGAGACCGGCGGGGCGCGCTTCGAGATCGTCCTCGACAGCGACGGCGAGCGCGACGACTCCGCCGGCGACTGAGCCGACGCAAGCGACACGACAGGGGTGCGGAGTGAAAGTGAACAACCCACAGATCGGGGGCGCGCTGTCGTGCGTTTTGGAGGCGAACCGAAGGGGTCGCGATCGGGTGGCGATCGGGGACGGGCCGCCCGGTCAGCGCCGGCGGAGGTAGCCGGCGACTCCGAACAGGCCGCCGAGCATCGTGAGCGCCGCCCAGCGTCGGCCGGACACGTCGCGGCCGGCGGCGTCGCGGTGGACCAGCGCCGCGAGGACGGCGTGGACGACGAGCGTCACGGCCGCGAGTCGACCCAGCCGGCGGGCGTACCTGCTCGCGCGGTCGTCGGTCACGACACCACCTCAGTCGGCGGGCTCCTCGAGCGGGAGGACGCCGGCGTCGCGGAGGTCCGCGCCGTCGACGGACGTGCGGAAGTCCTCCGGGTTCATGCCGTCGTCGCGGTCGATCCCGAAGTTCTCGGCGTACAGTTCGTCCACGCGCTCGCGCTCCTCGTCGCTGAGGCGGGGCGTGTCGGGCGCGGCCGCCCACTCGTCGATGTCGTCGAGCGAGCGGAAGGTGGGCACGACGCTGGCGACCTCCTCGTCGTCGAGGAGGTACTGGATCGACGCCTGGCCCATCGTGCGCTCGCCGTTTCGCTCGAGGAACTCGATCGCGTCGACCTTCTCCCAGCCGGTCTCGAACCACGCGTCCGGGCGGTGCGCGCGGTGGTCGCCCTTGCCGAGTTCGGTGTCCGGGCGCACCTGCTTGTTCAGCAGGCCCGAGGAGTGCGGGACGCGCGCGATGAGGCTCGTGTCGGCACCCTCCTCGCGGATGGTGTTCAGGAAGTGGCGGCCGGGCGTCTGCTCGAGGAGGTTGTAGACGGTCTGGACCGCGTCGAAGTCGAGTTCGATCGCGCGGTCGCCCTCGGCGAGCCAGCCGATCGACGGGCCGAGCGCCCAGCCGAGCGCGTCGTACAGCCCCTCCTCGCGCATGGCGTACAGCTCCTCGAGCGCCTCGTCGGTCACCTCGTCGACGTTCGCGTTGTGGAGGAACAGCACGTCGAGGTACTCCATGTCGAGGCGCTCGAGGCTGCCCTCGACGGCGTCGCGGAGATACTCCGGCGAGAGGTCCTTCGGGATCTCGCCGTGGCCGGCCTGCGCGTTGTTGTAGAAGTCGTAGCCGACCTTCGTCGAGACGGTGACCTCCTCGCGGCGTTCGCCGAGCGCCTCGCCGATCAGTTCCTCGGAGCGCCCGTGGCCGTACACGTCGCCGGTGTCGAAGAACGTGATCCCCTCGTCCAGCGCGTGCTGGACCATGTCGATCGCGTCCCCGTCCGAGCGGTCGCCCCACCAGTCGGTGCCGACGACCCACGCGCCGAAGGCCACCTCGCTCACTTCGACCCCCGAGTCGCCGAGTTCTCGGTACTGCATGCGCCGGAGTTGGGGCTACCGGCACTTATCGAACCCGGTTGCTCGGACGCTCTCGGTGCCCGGCCTCGGCATGCGGCAAGGCCGTCGGGTTGTCGTGGGGTACGCACATCCGAACCCATTTGTCCCGCGACGGCGAAGCGATCTGGTATGACCAAGCGTCACGTGTCGCTCCCGGCTGAGGCTGAGGAGGGAGTCGCGGCCTTCATCGAGCGGGTGGACGAGCGGCTCTCCTCGGAGGAGGACACCTGCGAGGTCGTCCGCGACACGCTCGTCGACCTGTTCGGCGACCGGGACGCCTACGAGCGGTGGCAGGGCGGCGGCGACGTGACGCCCGCCGAGCGCGTCCGACTCCAGGGGTACGACCCGTGCAACGCCACCCTGGAGTCGGAGTACTACGCCGAGAAGGACGAGGAGCGGTTCACGCGCTCGAAGCACCTCCAGTGGCTGTGGCGGCAGTTCGACGCGACGCCGATGGCCGACAACATCGCGTTCGCGCTGCGCTTCCGGCAGATGCTCGCGAACCACCTGTTCGCCGACGCCGGTGACGGCCTCCGGCTGTTCAAGGGGATCACCTTCACCTACGGCCACAACATCGAGATCGGCGACAACACCGTCGTCCACGACGACGTGCACCTCGACGACCGCGGGAAGCTGACGATCGGCGACCGCGTCTCGATCTCCGATTCGGCGCACGTGTACAGCCACGACCACGACGTGAACGACCAGACCGCCATCGAGAACTTCCACACGATCATCGACGACGACGCGCGCGTCACCTACGACGCGATGGTCCGCGCCGGCTGTCGGATCGGGAAGAACGCCGTCGTCGGCGCGAAGTCGACCGTCCAGGGCGACGTGCCCGACCACCACATCGTCGCGGGGTCGCCCGCCCGCGACATCCGGGTGAAACCCGGGTGGGAGTCCGTCGCCGAGCCGGTCGGCGAGAAGCTACCGAACCGCGCGGACGAGCGCCGAATCGAGTTCGACCTCCCGGACGACCTCGACGCGTTCGACGAGTTCGGCCGCGACCTCACGCCGCCGGACGACGTGGAACCGCCCGAGGCGGAGTAGCCGACGGTCACGCCCGCGGGTCCCGATCCGGGCCCGGATACGCTCCCTCACACGCTTCCGGATACAGCGATTCGGCGTCGAACAGCGTCGCGAACGCCCGCGGCTCGCGGACGCTCACCGGGAAGCGGTCGTTCAGTCCCGCGCCGGTGCCGGCGGCGGTGAGGCGGTCGTCGGACGAGAGCACGTGCATCGCGCCGCCGCGGTACGCCGACGCCAGCGCCGGGTGGTCGCCCGCGGGGTGAGCGACCGGCTCGCGCCACGCCTCAGTGCGCTCGCGCCAGTCGGCCGCGAGATCGGAGTCGGCGAGCGCGGCGATCACCGTCTCCGCGTCGGCGACGAGGTCGTCGCTGGCGACGAGCGTCGTCCACGAGTGGCCCCGGAGGCCGTCCAGCGCCGCTCGGGGGTCGCCGCCGACGAGCAGGTCCGCCGCGAGCACGTCCGCGTCGGCGACGACGCGGGCCGGCGAGGGGTCGTCGCTCGGCGGATCCGGAGCAGGCCCGTCGCTTGCGCGGTCGCTCGCGTCGGCCCGACCGTCGCTCGCGTCGCCGACGGCGGCCCCGCGGTCGTCACGGCCGGACCCAGGGTCGCGTCGCTCCGCGAGCGTCGACCGGATCGCCGCCTCGTCGACGCCGAACGCCTCCGCCCGATCGAACAGCGCGGCCCACGTCTCCATACCCAATCGAGGATCCGCGGGAGGAAAAGCGGTCCCGTCGCGCCTCAGGCGGCCGGCAGCCGCCGCCGGGCCGCGTCGACGCCGACGCCGACGAGGAACGCCGCGCCGACGTTCCACAGGAGGCCGACGCAGCCGACGACCGCCACCAGCGCGAGCGCCCGACGGCCGTCCACGTCGACCGCGCGGCGGCCCAGGTGGCCCGCGACGACGACGAGCAACACGCCGAGCACGGCCATCGGGAACGCGGCGACGACGCCCGCGAACGGGACGGCCGCGAGGTAGAGCCCCCCGAGCACGAGGTTCGCGCCGCCGGTTCGCGCGCCGAAGGCGTGCTTGCCCGCGAGGCCGCCCGAGCCGTGACACATCGGGATCCCGCCCAGCGGGATCGCCGAGAGACACATCGCGCCCATGCTCCCCGAGAGCCGGTCGGCCGACACGTCGGCGTCGAACAGATCCGACAGGAGGAGGCTCGTCGCGACGGCGGCGTTGCCGACGGTCATCGCGAGTTGCCCCGTCGTCGCCGACAGCGCGTTCGTCGTGACCGCGGGCGCGCCGGCCGGGAAGAGCGCGAGCGCGGGGAGGTCGGCGGCGGGAACCCCCGCGTCGGCGACCGCGAGCGCGAGGCCGACGCCCAGCACCGCCAGCGCCGCGCCCCGGCGAAAGCCCGCGACTGCGACGACGACCGCGACGCCGGCGGCGACGACCGCGAGCGCCGGGTCCGCCAGCCCCAAATCGATCCCCGAGCGGACGAGCACCAGCGCGACGGCCAGTTGGATCCCGCGGATCACGGGCTCGCTCACGTACCGCTGGACCCGTCCGAGCGCCCCGGTCGCCGCCGCCGCGAGGAGGACGACGCCCGCGAGCAAGCCGGCGGCGACGTACTCGCCGGCGGTGACCGTGCCGGCCAGCGCCAGCCCCGCCAGCGCCTTCATCGGCTCCACCGAGAGGGGGAGCCCGTAGGCGAGCCCCCACACGACCTGAAAGACGCCGAAGAACAGCAGCGCGTGCGCCAGCGAGACCGGCGTCAGCGCCGCCAGCCCCACGACTATCGGGAGGACCGTAACCGAATCCCCCAACGCGCCGGTCCACTCGCCGGCGTCGAACCGGAGCCCGTATTTCGCGTCGAGTCGCTCCGAGATCGCCACGAATCAGGGTTGGAAGCCTCGTACTTGAGGCTGTCCGGAAACCGAACACGACTCACCCGAACGTGTTCGGTAACCACGAGTAGTTACTCCGGGCGAGGAGAGAGACGGGGCGGGGAGAGCGCGCGGAGCGCACTCGAGCCTCAGTACACCAGTTCCCCGGAGATGAACTTCCGGGTGCGCTCGTCGGCCGGGTTCTCGAAGATCGTCTCCGTGGGTCCGATCTCGGTGAAGCCGTCGCCCAGCAGCACGCCGACGCGGTCGGCGATCCGCTCGGCCTGGTGCATGTCGTGGGTCGCGACGACGACCCCGATGCCGCGGTCGCGAGCCTCCCCGATCGCGTCCTCGATCAGCCCCGTGTTGCGCGGGTCGAGATCGGAGGTCGGCTCGTCGAGCAGGAGGTACTCCGGCTCGTACGCCAGCGCCCGCGCGAACGAGACCCGCTGGGCCTCGCCCCCCGACAGCGATCCGGCCTCCTGGTCGAGTTTGCCGTTCAGGCCGACGACGTCGACGGCCTCCTCGACGGCCGCCGGCGGCGCGGTTGACCCGACGAGCGAGCGGAGTTGGTCCCGGATTCGCTCGTCCCACGACTGCCGAACCCGGAGGCCGTACTCCACGTTGCGGGCGACTGTGGCGTCGAACAGGCTCGCGTCTTGGAACACCATGCCGACGCGTCGCCGCAGCGCCAGTCGCCGCTCCTCGTCGGCGTCCCAGGCCGCGTCGCCGTCGAGTTCGACGGTCCCGTCGTCGGGACGGAGGAACAGCGCGAGGACCCGCAGCAGGGTCGTCTTCCCGACGCCGGAGGGGCCGATGACCCCCACGACCTCGCCCGGTTCGACCGACAGGGAGGCGTCCTCGACGACGGTCTCGCCGTCGTAGGCGTGAGAGACGTTCGACAGCCGGATCATCGGTTCACCGCCCCCGTGTCACCCAGGCGGACGACGATGGCGTTGACCGTCAACACGACCACCACGAGGACCGCCCCGATCACCATCGCCGTCTCGTAGCGGCCCTGTCGAGCCTCCAGTTGGATCGCGGTCGTCAGCGTTCGCGTCTTCGAGATGCCGTCGGCGCTGGTGATGTTCCCGCCGACGATGAGCACCGACCCGACCTCGCTGATCGCGCGGCCGAACCCGGCGAGCACGGCGGTCGCGATGCCGTAGCGCGCCTCCTTGATTACGACGAGCGCCGTGTCGAGGCGCGTGCCGCCGAGGACGCGGGCGGCGTCCCGGACGTTGTCGCTCACGCCGGTGATGGCGGCGAGGCTGATCGCCGTGATCGGCGGCGTCGCGAGCACGAACTGCGACATGATCATCGCCTCCTTGGTGAAGATGAGATCGAGCGCCCCGAGGGGTCCCTGGTTCGAGACGGCAAACAGCACGAGCAGGCCAACGACGACGCTGGGAAACCCCATCCCCGTGTTGATCACCGACTTCACGAACTGCTTGCCGGGGAAGTCGGTGAACCCCATCACGAGCGCGAGCGGGATGCTGAACAGCGTACTCAGCGTCACCGCGATGAGACTCACGTACAGCGAGACGTAGATGATGCTCGAGACGTACCCCTCCTCGAACGGGAACCCGGCGACCGCCGGGACGAGCTGTGCGACCGGATCGAGCGGCATGGTCACCCGTCGGTGGAGTTGCTACTCCAGCCTTCCGGAACGTACTGCTGGAAGTCGGGGTCCTCGGAGACCGCCCTCGGGAAGAACAGCTGCTCCCCGTTGACCTGGTACTCCGAGATCGCCTCCTGCGTTTCGGGACTGGTGATCCAGCCGATGTACGCCATCGAGAGGTCGTAGTTGGCGTTGTCGTGGACGCCGGGGTTGACCGCCATGATCCCGTACGGGTTCGCGAGGATCTCCGGGCCCCCTCCGATGGGACCCTGCACCAGGATCGTGAGGTCGATCTCCGAGCGCTGGGAGATGAACGTCCCGCGGTCCGAGAGCGTGTACCCGTCCTGCTGGTTGGCGACGTTCAGCGCCTCCCCCATCCCCGTACCGGTCTCCTGGTACCAGTCGCCGCCCGGCTCGGTGCCGGCGGCCTCCCAGAGGTTGAGCTCCTTCGTGTGGGTCCCGGAGTTGTCGCCGCGGGAGACGAACGTCGCCTCCGCCTCGGCGATCGCCGTCAGCGCCTCCGTCGCCGAGTCCATCCCCTGGATCCCGGCGGGGTCGCTCTCGGGGCCGACGATCACGAAGTCGTTGAACATCAGGTCGCGACGGTTGACCCCGTAGCCGTTGCGCAGGAACTCGTCCTCCAGCCCGCGGGCGTGGACCATCACCACGTCCGAGTCGCCGTTGCGCGCCGACTCGAGGGCCGCGCCCGTCCCCTGCGCGACCGCGTCGACGGTCACGCCGTACATCTCCTCGAAGTCCGGGTGGATCGCGTCGAGCAGCCCCGTGTCGTACGTGCTCGTCGTCGTCGTGAGCGTCAGCGTCTCGCCGGAGACGCCCGCCTGGTTCTCCTCTTGGCCGCCGGTGATACCCGAACAGCCCGCGAGCGCGCCCGTGACGCCGGTCCCGGCCGCCGCCAGGAACGCCCGCCTGCTGGTCGATCGCTCGCGTCCGTCGTTCCGTTGTTTCGACATAGAAACAACGATCGACCACGGTGGTATATAACTGTTGCAATCAGTTACTATTTCTCGGATATCCGCCGTCTCGGAATCGATTCCAGTTTCGATCCGCGACAGCGCGCTCGCGGGGAAAGAGAGACGGCGCGCGCAACGGTTTTCCGACGGGTCGCCGAACCGATCGGCGATGGGAACGAACGACGCGGGCGCGGGCGAGGGGTCCGCCGGCGACGACGGCGCGGCGGGGTTCGCGGCGAGCCTGGTCGCCGACGGCGTGACCTTCGACGGGCGCGACGCGGCGCTGTTGGGGGCCGTCGACGCCGCCGGCTCGGTCAGCGGTGCCGCCGCCGACCTGGGTCGCTCGCGGGCACGGGCGCTCTCGCGCCTGGAGACGCTCGAGGCGGCCTTCGGCGACCTCGTGGAGCGCCGCCGCGGCGGTGCCGACGGCGGGGGAAGCGAGCTGACGCCGGGAGCACGGGCGCTGCTCGCGCGCTTCGAGCGACTGACGGCGGCGCTTGCGGGCACCGCGGGCGCGGCGGAGTCGGTGTTCGCGGGGACTGTCTCCGGGCGCGACGGCGAGCTCGCGGCGGTGGAGACAGACGCGGGAGCGCTTCGCGCGCTGGCGGTCGGCGACCCGGAGGCGACGCCGGGCGACCGCGTGGAGGTCGCCGTGCGCGCCGACGCCGTGACCCTCCACGACCCGGCGGGCACGCCGGCGGCGGACGCGACGAGCGCCCGAAACAGACTGCGCGGGACCGCGACGGCCGTCGACCGCGGCGACGCCGTCGTGGACGTGCGCGTCGACGTCGGCGCGGGCGAGCCGGTGTGTGCGCTCGTGACCGTCGACAGCGCCGACCGGCTCGGCCTGCGCGAGGGCGGCGAGGTCGTCGCGTCGTTCAAGGCGACGGCGACGCGGGCGACGGTCGCGGGCGCGGAGACTCAGTCGTCGAGCAGGTGACCGACGGCCGCCAGTCGCTCGTCCAGCGCCGCCTCGGCGTCGCTCTCGGGCGGGCGGTGCGGCGACCGGGCGTTGCCGGCGGGCGCGCCGCGTTCGCGCATCGCGTACTTCAGCCCGGGGATCCCGTACTCGGCGGTGACCGCGTGGTTCAGGTCAGCGAGCGCGGCGGTCAGCTCCCGGGCGCGCTCGGCGTCGCCGGCGGCGTGGGCGTCGTAGATCGCGCTCGCGCCCTCCGGGGCGATGTTTGCGAGCGCGAGCACGCCCCCGGAGCCGCCGGCCGCGAGCGCCTGCCCGAACACGCCCCCGGCACCGACCATGAGGTCGAAGTCGGCGTCGGCGGTGCGCTCGCGGATGCGCTGGAACGCCGAGATGTCGCCCGAGGAGTCCTTCATGCCGGCGACGTTCGAGTGCTGGGCGAGGTCGCCGACGGTTTCGGGGTCGAGGCTCGCGTCGGTGTAGGGGGGCACCGAGTAGAGGTACACCGGGATCGGCGACTCGTCGGCGACCTCGCGGTAGTACGCCGCCAGCGTCTCCTGGTCGTGGTCGTAGTAGAACGGCGTGACCACGAGCGCGGCGTCCGCGCCCGCGTCGGCGGCCGCCTCCGTCGCCGCCAGCGTCTCGCGCTTCCCGGGGCTACCCGTGCCCGCGAGCACCGGCACCGAGGCCGCCTCGGCGACGACCTCGACGACCCGCGTGCGCTCGTCGGCGGTCATGAGTTCGGCCTCGCTGTTCGACCCGCACGGGACGAGGAAGTCGACGCCGCGGGCCTCGACCCACTCGACCAGATCGCGAAGCGCCGACTCGTCGAGGTCGCCGTCGGCGTCGAACGGCGTGACGAGCGGCGGTCCGGTTCCCTGCATGGACGGCCGATGGGCGGCGGGTGTCAAGAGCGTTGGCTCACCGGCCAGCCGCGACCGCGGTCGGAGCGAGTCACACGCCCGTCGGACGCGTGACCGCCGTCTGACGAGGATTTATTCCCGACCCGCGACAGCACCGAGTGGGCGCGAGAACACCCGACCCCTCGACCGTCGCGACGAGGTCGCTCGCCTCGGCGGTCCGTTTCGAGCGCCCGGCACACCCACCCCTCTCGACGCGCGCCGCGGACCCGCGCACCCCCATCGGTCCGCCGGGGTCGCGTTCGACCCCGCCGTTCCCCCGTTCGACAGCCGCGCTCGCGGCCGTCGCTCGCCGCTCAGGCGGCCCCGAGCAGCGCTCCTCGCACGTCGGCGACGCGCTCCGTTTCCGCGAGCACCGCGAGCCGGTCGCCGGGCTCGACCGTCGTACCGGGCAACGGCACGGTGAGCGGCTCGCGCTCGCGGCCGTGGGCGTACACCCGGCCGCCCTCGACCGAGAGTTCGTGCACGCGCGTGCCGACGATAGGCGCGTCCTCGTCGACCGAGACGGTGACGAGCTGGAGCCGCTCGGTGAGGTCGCCGATCGCGTTGAAATCTCCCCCGAGCATCGCGGTCTTCGCGCCGGCCGCGCCGAGGCGCTCGGGGTAGATCACCTCGTCGACGTTGCGCTCGTACTCGTCGTACACGTCGGCGCTGAACTCCTCGGAGATCCGCATGACCGTCCGGCAGTCGCCCGCGTCCCGCGCGATCGTGCAGATCTCGAAGTTGCGCGCCGGGTCGCCGGTGATCGCGCCGACGCCGTCCGCCTCGGCGACGCCCGCCTCCGCCAGCACCGCGGCGTCGGTGCCGTCGCCCTCGACGACAGTCAGCCCGCGCTCGCGGGCGCGCTCGACCTTCGTGTGGTCGTCGTCGACGACGACCACGTCGTGGCCCTCCTCGTCGAGCACCCGCGCGGTCCGCGATCCGACCCGACCGTAGCCGACGATGACGATCCGCATAGCGTGTCATGCTACGCCATACCATATATCGCTGTCGCCCGTCGGGTCACACCGGTGCCGCCCGCGACGCCCCGTCGTGTGAGCGCACGGCTCGCGGCCGATTTTTGTCCGGCGAGCGCGTAGCCGGGGCATGATGGCGACGACGCACGTCCTCGCGGGCGTGCTGGTGGGGGTGGGCCTGCACGCGGTCGCGCCCGGAGCCGGGGCGGGGCCGACGGCGACGACGACGGTGCTCGCCGGCGGGTTGGGCGGTCTCGCGCCCGACTTCGACCTGCTCGGGGAGCACCGGAAGGACCTCCACTTTCCCGCCTACGGGAGCCTCGCGGCGCTGCTGGCCGTCGTCGTCGCGGTCGCGGTACCCGCGCCGGCGACGCTGGCGGCCGCGGCGTTCCTCCTCGCGGCGGCGCTGCACGCCGTGAGCGACGCCGTCGGCGGCGACCTGGAACTTCGACCCTGGGAGGCGACCGGCGACCGGGCGGTGTACGAGCACCTCCGCGGCCGGTGGCACGGGCCTCATCGGTGGGTCCGGTACGACGGCGCGCCCGAGGACTTCCTGCTCGGCGTCGCGCTGGCGATCCCCGCGCTGGCGACGCTCTCGGGGCCGGGACGGGCGGTCGTGGCGGCGCTGCTCGTCGTCTCGGCGGTGTACGCGCTCGTCCGTCGTCGGCTGGTGGACGCCGGCGAGCGCGCCGTGGGCGCGCTCCCGGAGTCCGTGCTCGCGGCCGTCCCCGAGACGGTCATCGAGGACCTCAGGTGACGGGCCCGGCGACCCCCGACGGGGACGCTCACGTGGGTCCGTCAGTCGGTAGCCTGATACCCGGACGAACCCGAGTTACGGTATGACACCCCTCGCATCGTCGCTAACGACGGCGGGGATCGCCGCGCTCCCCATGGAGGTGGCTGTCGTCGCCGAGGACGGGACGATCGTCCTGGTGAACGACGCGTGGCGTCGGTTCGCCGACGAGAACCACGGCGTACACCCCGACTACTGGGTCGGCGAGAACTATCTCGACGTGGGAGAACGGGCGTTCGAGGACCCGTACGCCCGCGAGACCGTCGACGGGCTCCGCGCGCTCCTGGACGGGTCCGAGGAACACCTCGCGATCGAGTACCCGTGTCACTCCCCGACGGAGCAACGCTGGTTCCGACTCGACGCCGCCGGGTTCGCGCTGGACGGCGAGCGATACGCGATGGTCGTCCATCACGACATCACCGTCCAGCGCCTCGCCGAGTTGCGCTCTGCGGCGCGACAGTCGCAGCTCGAAACGCTGCTCGGCGTTCTCACGCACGACATCCGCAACCCGCTGAACGTCATCGAGGGGTACGCCGACCTGGTCGCCGACGAGATCGGCGACACCGCGGAGATCGACACGATCCGACGCGCGGCGGTTCGGATCGCCGAGATCGCCGAGGCGACGCTGGAGTTCACCGAAAGCGGCGCGCTGTCGACGGTGGAGCCGGTCAGGCCGTCCGACCTCGCGCGGGAGGCGTGGGACACCGTGGCGACCCCGGACGCGACCGTGACCGTCCACCGGACGGGGGTCGTCCACGGCGACAGACGACTGCTGTTGCAGTTGCTGGAGAACCTCTTTCGCAACGCCGTCACCCACGCGGGACCCGACTGCGCGGTGACCGTCGGTCCGCTCCCCGACGGCTTCTACGTCGAGGACGACGGGCCGGGCGTTCCGCCGGCGGTCCGCGACCGAGCCGCCGAGGCGGACTTCTCGACGGCCGGAACGGGCGGCCTCGGACTGGCGATCGTCAGGGCGGTCGTCGACGCCCACGGGGGAACGCTGTCGATCACGGACGCCGAGTCCGGCGGGGCGCGCTTCGAGATCACCCACGTCGACGTGGCCCCCGAGTAGCGGACGACCGCCGTCGCGGCACGGCCGGGGCGACGACCGCCGTCGCGGTACTGCCGGGGTTTTTGCTCGTCCGAGACCGAGCCGTCGGCATGGAACCGGTGACGCTCTCGGAGGCGTTCGACTCGTTCGATGAGCCGTGGTCGCCCAGGCTGGCGGCGGAGTTGAACGGGCAGGCGGTGAAGCTCGCGCGCCTCGACGGGTCGTTCGTCTGGCACAGCCACCCCGACGCGGACGAGCTGTTCTGGGTGATCGAGGGGGGACCGCTCGACATCGAGTTCCGCGAGGAGCCGACGGCGACGCTGGAGCCGGGCGAACTGCTCGTCGTCCCCGCGGGCGTCGACCACCGACCGGTCGCCCGCGAGCCGGCGAAGGTGGCGCTGTTCGAGCCGGCCGGCACCGAGAACACCGGCGACGCCGGCGACACCGGCGACGAGCGCACCAGCGACGTGACCGAACTGGCGACGGGCGTGAGTCGCGGCCGCGTCGGCGTCTCCGGCGACGCTGGCGACGATAGCAGCGACCACGATGAACCCCGGTGACACCGATGTCAGCGAGCGGCTAAGTGGCCGGAGCCCGTCGCTCCGATATGGCAACGGACGACCGCGACGACGGCGACGTGCCCCCGGCGGACCGCTCTGACATTCCCGTGACGGCCGAGACGCCCGACAGCGCGCTCTCGGTGACGGGCACCGACCACATCACCCTGATCGGGAGCAACGAGGAGGACACCGTCGAGTTCTACCGCGACGTGCTCGGCATGCCGCTTGTGATGCGCCAGCCGAACCTCGACGCGCCCGAGGTCACCCACCTGTTCTTCGACAGCGGCGACGGCCGCATCATCACGTTCTTCGTCGAGGAGAGCCGCGAGTCGGCCGCGGGGCAGCGTCCCGGCATCGGCGCGGTCCACCACCTCGCGTTCTCCATCGAGGCCGAGGAGTTGCCCGATATCAAGGAGGCGCTCTCGGAGCACGGTCACCGATTCAGCGAGTTCGACCGCGGCGCGTTCCACTCGCTGTACACCCGCGATCACAACGGTCTCACCATCGAGCTGGTCGTCGACAAGTACGAACTGCCCGACGACCGCCGCGGCGAGGTGATGGCGCTGGCGCAGTCGAAGCGCGTCGCCGCCGGCGACGACTACGTCGACGACGAGCACATGGAGGCCGCCATCGACGAACTCGGCCTCGACGTGGTGCGAAACGAGGTGCCCGACGCCGCGACCGGAACCGGCTACACCGAGTAGTCGGCCGACGGTACGCCGGCGTTCATATAGCTCGCGTATCAGAGGCGATTTCTATTCGGGCGTTTTACTCCTCGATTCAGCTAATTGTCGAATAGAATTTTATACCGTGGAGCCGGAACACCGACGACGGTGCGATCGACGCCGATCCGTCGCACGCCGTCGACGACACATGCCACACGAGCAGAACCACACCGCCGAGGGGTACGATCGAAGCGACATCGGTGATCGGGTACGCGAACCAGGGGCCCACGTCGTCGAGCGAGTGACCGACATCGGCGAGCGAGCCGGGAACGCGCTGGTGTACAGTTCCGCGTATCTGGCGGTCGTCGCGATGGCGGAGGTGGCGATCGCGATGACGCTGTTGTCGCTGCCGCCGAGTCCGGCCCCGCTGGTCGTGGGGCTGGTGACGTTCGCGGTGTACACCCACGATCGGGTCGCCGACGCCGACACCGACGCCGTCTCCGACCCCGAGCGTTCGGCGTTCGTCCGCCGGCATCGGAACGCGTTGTACCTGCTGGGATCGGTGTCGTACGGGCTGGCGCTCGCGCTCGCCGTGCTGGGCGGCCCCGTCGCGCTGGCGGCGACGCTGATCCCCGGGGCGTTCTGGCTCGCGTACGCGGCCGACGTGATGCCCGCGTTCGGCTCGCGACTGCGCCGCCTGAAGGAGGTGTTCCTCGTCAACTCCCTGATCGTCGCGCTGGCGTGGGCGACGACGCTGACGGCGCTGCCGGTGGCGTTCACCGACGCCGCCGTGACGCCGACGACGCTTGTCGTGTTCGGATACTTCCTGTTGCGGTCGTTCGTCGACACCGAGATCCCCAACGTGGGCGACGTGGTCGCCGACCGCGCGATCGGGGTGTCGACGCTGCCGACGGTCCTCGGCGTGTCGGCGACCCGGCGGGCGCTGGTCGCGGTCGACCTCTGTACCGTCGGCGTCGTCGCGGCCGCGGTCGCGACGGGGGCGCTGTCGGCGGCTCCCGCGGTCGCCCTCGGCGTCGGCGTGGCGTACTCCGTCGGAGTGATCGCCATGCTCGACCGCGTCGACGCCGACGCGGTCGCGCTGGCGGCCGAGTGCGAGTACCTCGTCGTCGCCGCGGTGCTGTTCGCGCCGGCGTTGGTCGCGTAGTCCCCCGACTGCTCGGGGATCGGTACGGGATCGGTCCGAGGCTGCTCCGAGATCGCCCCGGGATCGCCGAGTGTCGACCGGGGATCGGCCGGAACTGTCCGCCATCGGCCGTCTCCCCCGGGGATTCACACCGGGAATTCGGAGGGTGTAATTTATTACCTCGCTCCCCGGACACCGGATGCACGTGCTCGCGTCGGGGACGCTGGTCGCTGTGATGCTGGTCACGATCGCGGTCGGGACGACGGCCGCGCTGCTCGCGTGGCGCGAGCGACCCGAACAGGGAGCGGTGCCGCTGGCGGCGATGCTGGCCGGACAGGTGTGGTGGTCGGTGTTCTTCGTGTTCGAGATCCGGGCGTCCACGTACGCCGGGAAGGTGTTCTACTCCGACATCCAGTGGGTCGGCGTGGTGGTCATCCCGGTGGCGTGGTTCCTGTTCGCGATGGAGTACACCGGCCGCGACCAGTACGTCCGCCCGCGGTACGTCGCCCTGCTGCTCGCGATTCCGGCCGTGACGGTCGCGCTCGCGTTCACCCAGAACGCACACGACCTGCTGTACCTCGAGACGACGCTCGTCACCGAGGACGGCGTTCGGCTGTTGCGACGGACCGGCGGGCCGTGGTACTGGATCGTCACCGGGTACACGTACCTGCTCGGCCTGCTGGGGTCGATCCCGCTGCTCGGACTGGTGAACAGCGACGCGGTCCCGTTCCGGGGACAGAGCCTCGGCCTGCTCGTCGGGACGGTCGCCCCGTGGGCGAGCAACGCGCTGTTTCTCCTGGGCGTGATGCCCACTCCCGGGCTCGATCCGACGCCGGTGTTCTTCGCGATCTCGGGAGTCGCGTACCTCGGCGCGCTCACCCGCTTTCGCCTGCTCGGGACGAGCCCCTCGCCGAATCACCGCGCGCGACGGCTCGTGTTCGAACGGATGCGCGAGGGCGCAGTCGTCGTCGACCGCCACGGCTACGTCGTCGACATGAACGAGCAGGCCGCGGACGTCCTCGGTGTCGACCCCGACGACGCGCTCGGGCGACCGGCCGACGGGGTGATCCCGCGGTACGACCGACTGCCCGCGGAGGGCCACTCGACGCGACACCTCACGGTCGACGCCGGCACCGCGAGCCGCCAGTACGACGCGACCGTCACCGCGATCGAGGACTTCCACGACCGTCCGCTGGGTCGAGTTATCTCGTTTCACGACGTGAGCGACCACCTCCGCCAGCAGCAACGGCTGGAGGTGTTGAACCGCGTCCTCCGGCACAACATCCGGACGGAGACGAACCTCATCTACGGCCACGCGGACCTCATGTCCGCCGCCGACGACCGCGTGGACGCGGTGAAGGAGGGGGCGCTTCGCATCGAGGAGATCAGCGACAAGGCCCGCGACGTGATCGACATCTTCGAGCGCGGCCGTCGGCAGGGAGAGTCTGTGCCGCTGGAACCGGTGTTGCGGGAGTGCGCCGAGCGCGTCCACGAGCGCTTCCCCGCGGTCGACGCCGAGGTGACCGTCGACGCCGGCGACGCCGCCGTCTCCCCGGTGGTGACGGCCGTCTTCGAGAACCTCGTCGAGAATGCCGCCGAGCACAACACCGCCGACGACCCGCGGGTTCGCGTGCGGGCGACCCGCGTCTCCGTCGACGGGGGACGCGACGACGGCGACCGACCGGAGGGATCGGCTCCGGATCGCTCCCGCGGCGACCCACGCGGCGTCGCCGACGGCGAGAGGGTCCGCGTGCGCGTCGTCGACAACGGCCCCGGAATCGACGACCACGAGCGGGCCGTGCTCGACCGCGGCAACGAGACCGCCCTGGAGCACGGGAGCGGCCTCGGCCTGTGGCTGGTCGTCTGGGGCACCGACATGGCCGGCGGCGAGGTCCGCTTCGAGGACCGCGAGGGGGGCGGCACGGCCGTCACCGTCGAGGTGCCCGTGGTCGACGAGGGCGACGGAGGCGGCGGGGGCGACGGGGCGGACTCGAGCGGTGACGGAGGCGGATCGGTCGACCGGGAGCGTCACGGGGGCGGGGACCGTCGAGACCACGAGGCGTGATCGAACCCCTCCCGCCGGCGTGGCCGACTACTCGCCGGTCACCTGCTCCACGTCGTGTCCCGTGTTGCGTTCGTGTCTATCGATTCCGACGGGGCGATAGAAGATCGACTTACACTCGCGACACCGATACATCGGAACCCGTTCGTCGTTCCGGTACAGCAGGTACAACAGCGCCGCGAACACGCCGAACACCAGCGTCGCGAGGCCCCACAGCCACGAGTTTCCCCGCCTCGCGGCGTCGTCCGTGATCGCGACGGTGATGACCAGCCAACCGAGCGCGACCACGCCGAAGGCCCACGTGAGTTCCACGCTCACCCGAACACAGCCGCCGGGATATGTGTACTGGTCCGGTCAGCGATGAGTGGGGTCGAGTGGTGAAATCGGATTCGACGCGTTGCTCTCGGAGAGTATCTAACCACCGCGGGTAGTAGACGGGCAGAACTTAACCGAATAGTGTCTGTAGCTACCTCTCACCAGGGCGATTTTGGATGGACGAAGTATTCAAAAGTATCTACGTAGGGACAGAATCCGACGCCAACGACGAGTCACTTCTACGGAACCACGGTGTCGACGTCGTCATCTCGTTGACCCACAGCAACCCGGAGACAGGAGACATCGCCCTTGTAGATGTACCAATGGTAGACGGCCCTCAGAACAGTTACCAGGCATTCGCTGAAGCCGTAGAAACGGTCGTGGGACACCGTGAAAACGATCGGTGCGTCCTGGTTCACTGTTCGGCCGGATCCTCTCGAAGCCCGTCAGTCGCCGCAGCGGCGATACCGAGACTGTCGGATACCACGCTCGACGAGGCTTTCGAGCAGATACTCGAACGGAGGCCGGAAACCGATCCACACGACGCACTGGTTCGTCAGGCCGTCAAAATCACTCGTGAGGGAAGTGGTTGAATCAAGAAATTCTTGCTCACCGACTCTGTACCAGGGTGATAACCCGGTGACTGCCGGGCACAACAGAGATAGGAAGCCTAGGCCGGGATTTGAACCCGGGCTCTCGTCCTTACCAAGGACGCGCTTTACCGCTAAGCTACCCAGGCGCGAGTAGGGATAGCCGGGAGTCGTCTTTAGGCGTTACGATTGGACCCCGCCAGCGACACGAGGTATCACGATACGACGCCGGGACGATCGCGGTCGATCCGGCCGTTCAGGTGTCGGCCGACGACGCCACGCGGTCGTCGTCGGCCAGCGAGGCGATCCGGTCGCCGGCGGACTCGGGCAGCGACCCGACGGCGGGCATGCGGTCGTCGTCGCCGGCGAGGTCGGCGGCGTAGGAGAGCAGTTCGGCGGGTGCAGAGCCGCCGACGGCGGCGGTTCCGGCGACGACCGCGAGCTCGAACACGTCCGCCTCCAAGTCGCGATCGAGGGCGGCCGCCTCCGCGGGGTCGGCGTCGCGACGGCGGGTCTGGTCGCGGCCGAAGGCCCGGACCGTCTCGACGGCCTTGTCCGCGGCGGCCGTGCGCGCGAGGAGGTAGAAGCCGCGCGAGACCGACACGTCGGCCGCGAGCACGTCCAGGTCGGCGTCGATGTCGCCCTCCGCGTCGAGGTCGACCTCGGCCCACGGCTCCGTCTGTGCGAGTTCGCGGGTGAGTCGGAGGCCCTCGTAAATGAGTTGGACGCCGGCGGCGTGCTCCTCGATACCCGAGGCGTCGACGCCGGGATCGAGCGCCCGGGCGGACAGGAGGGTGAGCGTCCCGGGGGTCATCCCGGCCTCGGCGAAGCGGTCCGTCAGGGCGGCGCGAAGCGCCGGCGGCTCGACATCGGCGACCGCCCGCTCCGCGGCGGCACGGACCCGCGCGGCGTCGTCCATCGAAGCGAGATACGCCGGGGACACGCAAAGACCTTTGGAAACGGGGGGCCATCCCGTCGGCGTGATCCGAGCCGAACGGGCCGCCGACGGCGACTACCGAATCGTGACGCTGGACCGTCCGGCGGCCCGCAACGCCCTCACGCCGGCCGACCTCGACGCGCTGGCGGCAGCCGTCGCCGAAGCCGACGAGCCGGTCGTGCTCCTCCGAGGTGCCGGATCGGCCTTCTGTGCGGGCGCGGACCTCGACGTGGTGGCCGACCTCGACGACCCGGCGGCGTTCGCCGCACACGGCCAGCGCGTCGCGTCGACCATCGAGTCGGCCGATCCGGTCGTCCTCGCCGGCGTCGACGGCGCGGCTCGCGGCGGCGGCGTGGAACTCGCGCTGGCGTGTGACCTCCGGGTGGCGACGCCGGCGGCGACGTTCGCGGAGACGGGGGTGGCGCTGGGGCTGTTCGGCGCGTGGGGCGGCACCGCCCGGCTCCCCCGGGTCGTCGGCGAGGGCGCGGCGCTGGACATCGCCTGCTCGGCGCGGATCCTCGACGCCGAGACGGCGCTGAATCTGGGGCTCGTCTCCCGGGTGGTCGCCGATCCCGAGACGGTCGCTCGTGAGGTCGCCGACAACGATCACGACGCTGTGGCCGCGGTGAGACGACTCGTCCGAGCGGGGAGTCGCGGCGAGTCGGCCGAGGCGACCGAGCGGGCCGAGCGCGAGGCGTTCGCCCGACTCCACGCCGAGCAGTTCGGCGACGGGGATCGCGGGCGGTAGCTCCCGGCGACCGGAAGGGTTGAATCCTCGCAGTCACGAGGGCATGACATGACGGACGAACACGTCCCCGCGGACCGGACATCGCCCTCGCTCTCCAGACGCCGCGTCCTCGGCGTCGCCGGGGCCGGTGCGGTCGGGGCGCTCGCGGGCTGTCTCGGCGGTGGCGGTGGTGGCGGAGCCGGGTCGCTTCCCGAGAACGGCGACCCGGAGCTGCTGTCCGACGTGGAGTCGTTCCCGTCGGAGGGCGTCGAGCACGTCGAGCGCGGGACCGACATCGAGTACGACACGCGCCCCCCGACCTCGGGCCCCCACTACAGCGGCGTCGTGAACGCCGGCTTCTACGAGGAGCCGCAGGCGATGGGCGACGTGGTCCACACGCTGGAACACGGCGCTGTGGTCGCCTACTACGCCCCCGACGCGCTGACCGAGGAGGCGGAGTCGAGCCTCACGGAGTGGGCGAACACCTACACCGACACCTGGCAGAGCTTCGTCGCGATGCCGTACCCCTACGACGACCCCGAGGCATCCTACGCGCTCACCGCCTGGCGACACCGCCTCCGGATGGACGAGTACGACGAGGACGTCGTCCGGGCGTTCGCCGCCGAGTACATCGGACGCGGGCCGGAGAACGCGGTCCGGTAGCGCCCCGGGCATCGCCCGGGCGTTCGGCGCTACAGCGAGAGGTCCTCGGGCGCGGGGGGCATCGCGCGCTTGTGTTTCGACGACTCGTACAGCTCCTCGACGCGGGCGACGTCCTCGGCGGTCACGTCCAGCGCGCGGACGGTCGCACTCGTCGACAGGGGGCCGTCGATGTGGAGCGCGAGGACGGCATCGAGCGTGTCGTAGTTCAGCCCCAACTCCTCCTCGTCGGTCTGGCCGGTCCACATCTCCGCGGACGGGGTCTTCATCACCAGGTCGTGAGGAACGCCGACGTGGGCGGCGAGCTGGCGCACCTGCTGTTTGTACAGGGTGCCGATCGGATTGCAGTCGACCGCCTGATCACCGTACTTCGTGAAGTAGCCGGTGAGCGCCTCGCTTCGGTTGCCGGTGCCGAGCACGAGTCGGTCGTCGGCGTTCGCCGCGAGGTAGTTGAGCACCGCCCGCACCCGGACGCGGACGTTGCTCTCGGCCATTCGGTCGTCAGCGGCCGCGGGGAGCGCGTCGTAGAACGCCTCGGCGATGGGTTCGATCTCGACCACGTCGTACTCGATGCCGAGGTCCTCGGCGACGCGCTCGGCGTCGCTCATGTTCGCTGCGGTGTTGACCGACCCGGGCATCACCAGTCCGCGCAGGCCGTCCGCGCCGAGCGCGTCGACCGCGAGGTGCGCGACCGTCGTCGAGTCGATCCCGCCCGAGAGGCCGAGCACCGCGCCGGACGCGCCCGCGGCGTCGACCCGGTCGGCGATGAAGTCTGTGACGTGCTCGTGCACCCGGTCGAGTTCCGCCTCCGAGAGCCGGAGGTCGAGGGGCGTCGATTCCTCGTCCAACAGGACGGATTCGCTCATCGATCCCGGATACGGCGTCGCGGGACAAATAGTCCCCCTTCGTCCGTCGGGCGGTGGACGCACGTCCAGTTTCGGCGTCGACGTGTGCGACCGATTGGTTGAAGTGCGGCGATCGAATACGTCGAGGTACACACGAGCGCCGTCGGCGAGCGATCCCGGAGGAATCGCGAGCCTCGGGGCGCGAGTGGGTGAAACGAAGCGAGCGCCGTTGGTCCAGTGGTAGGACATTAGCTTCCCAAGCTAATAGCCCGGGTTCAATTCCCGGACGGCGCATTTCTGCCGAACGAAGTGAGGCGAAATTGCCGACGGGAATTGAAGTAGACCAGTCGCGCGCAGCGAAGCGAGCACGTCTGGGCGTGGTTCAATTCCCGGACGGCGCATTCTTCGAACGGAGTGAGAACCGCGGCCGTTGACCGGCGGAAGCGCCGGGTTCTCGTCCGATCCCCGAGCACCGCGGGCGGCGGTCACCCTCCGGATCGAACCGACACTCGGCCCGGGCGCTCCGGTCGCGACGGGGGCCCGTTCGCGTCGGCGCGGCCCCGCTCGTCGCCGGCGTCGCCGCGGTCACGCGAGCGCCGACGGAGAAAGCGGCAGTCACTCGGCGTCGCGACGGATCCACGCGGCGGGGTCGTCGTCGAGGCGGCCCCGGAGGTCGGCGGTCGCGTCGGCGTCGTACCGGAGGACGCGCCGCCACCAGGGACCCTTCCCGGAATCGCTCGACAGCTCGGTGACCAGTCGGTTCGCCGTCGCGCCGGCGTCGGGGGACGACAGCGGGACCGCGCGGTCGAACAGCCGCGATCCGTCGGGGTCGCCCCGGACGAGCACGGACGCGTCGAACGACTCGCGGCGGACGTGTGCGTTCGAGGCGAACCGCTCCCGGGTCGCCGCGTCGGCCTCGCGGTACTCGTCGCCGCCGAGCACCTCGGCGACGCGGAACTCGCCGATCAGGAAGCAGCCCCACTCCGGAGGGAGCCAATCGACGGGGTCGCCGTCGCTGTCGCCGTCGCCGTCACCGTCGGCGGCGACGGTCAGCGTCGCGTAGAACAACAGCGAGTCGCCGGGGTCGAGTTCGGCGATCGGGCCGGCCTTCACGCCGTGCGGGTCGCCGTAGGTGTGCGACTCCCGGCCGAGGACGCCCGCGAACTCCGGGTCGAGGTGGACCGGCAGGTCCGCGGCCTCGGGTGGGACGAACCGAGTCAGGCCCAGGTCGGCGTAGGTGGGCACCGGCTCGGCGGTCGGCTCGCGCTCGGGGATCGGGACGTAGACGAACGAGCCGTCCGGGTACACAGGCCCGCGGCGACCCGGGAGGTTCGTGTTGGCGGCGACGTTGATGGCGACCGCGCGGGGCATGCGACGGCGTTGCGTCGGCGACGGCTTAGCGTCGGCGACCGTCCCGAGCGAGCCCAACGGCTTCTCACTAGCGTTCGGCGAACCACGCCGAGACCCTCGCTCCGCTCGGGCCTCGTCTACTATCAGTCGCTACGCTCCTGATACCACTCCCCGAACTTCTCCAGCGCCCGCCCGCGGTGGGAGATCGCGTTCTTCTCACCGGGACCCATCTCGGCGAACGTCGAGCCGTCGTACTCGAAGATCGGGTCGTAGCCGAAGCCGCCGTCGCCGCGGGCCTCGACGACCTCGCCGCGGACGACGCCGGCGAACAGCTTCACCGGGAGGGACTCCGTTCCCTCCCCGTCGGCGTCGCTCGCGGGGTCGCTGTCGGCTCCCGCGGCCGCGGCGGCGACGCGGTCACCGCGGTCGACCGGGTCCGGCGAGGCGTCGAACGGCTCGCCGTCGCAGTAGGCGAGGACGCAGCGGAACTCGGCGCGGCGGTCGTCGAGTTCGCGGTGGACGAGCCGCCGGACGGCCTCGACGCCGAGGGTGTCCTCGGCGTACGCGGAGTAGGGGCCGGGGAAGCCGTCGAGGCCGCGGACGAACAGCCCGGCGTCGTCGACGATCACCGGCTCGCCCGCGTGGCGGTACGCCTCCCTGGCACCGCGGGCGGCGATCGGTTCGAGGTCGTGCGCCTGGACCTCCGCGTAGTCGAACTCGAGTTGGGCGACCGCGTCGCCGAGGTACTCCTCGGCCTCGCGGACCTTGCCCGGGTTGGTCGTGACGTACCGAAGCATACCGGCGCTGGGGTCGGCCCCGGCAAAGCCGCGTCGATGTCCGGTTCCGAACGTGCGGGAGGAGACCCAACCGGCGTCAGAGCAGTCGGCGAGAACGGCCACCCCCGGGAGCCTTTTGCTTCGTCGGGTCCGACTCACGCTCGATGAGTGACGAGCGCCCCGACGGCGGCGACCGCGGCGGTCGCGCCGGCGATGACGATCGCGACGATCGCCGCGGTCGCGGGGATCGCAGCGATCGCGGCGGCCGCCGCGGGGATGTCGATCACCGCGACGGCGACTCGGGGCTTCGGCCCGCGGACCGGCGAGCCGAGGTCGGCGAGCCGGTCGTTCGCGGCGACCCGGCGGTCGCCGGCGAACGCGCCGAGCGGGCCGCGCGCTTCGACCCCGACGACGACGAGAGCCTCGCCGAGGCCGCCGAGACCGTCCGTCAGTTCGCCGGCGACGCCGTCGGCGGCGACGACAACGTCGTGATGCTGCGCGGGGCGGCCGCCTGCGCGGCGCTCGTGCGCGGCCACGGTTCGTACAAGGCGGCCGCCGAGGCCGCCGGCGACGGCGTGCAGGTGTCGTTCATCCGGAAGTGGGCGCGGGTGCACGACCTCCCCGAGTCCGTCCGGCGACACGTCGCCCGCGGCGACATCGCCCCGACGGCGGCGAAGCACGTCGCCCGCGTCGCCGGCGACGCGCGCTTCCGGGTGGCGTGGGCGATCCTCGACGCCGATCTCACGGTCCGAGAGGTCCGCCGGATCGCCTCGGCGATCAACGACGGCACCGACCCCGAGATCGCCCTGCGCGAGGAGGGCGTCACCCCCGGCAGACTTCGGGTCGACCTCCCGCCGGCGGTGTACCGACGGCTCAGGGACCGCGCCTCCCTGGAGAACCGCGAGCCCGGCGACGTGATCGCCGACGCGCTCGAGACCTACCGCTGATCGGGGGCGGTCGTCGCGTCGGCGACGCTTCGTAAACGCTTATGCGGGCACGACGGTAAGTCCGGCCCAGGGCTGGTAGCTCAGTTAGGGAGAGCGTCCGGCTTTTAACCGGACGGTCGGGGGTTCGAATCCCTCCCAGCCCGCTCCCGTGTGCCGCACGTGACGAACAAAGTGAGGAGCCGCGGCGCACGGACGGTGTCCGAGGGATCCGAAGTAGACGGCGGCGAGCGAAGCGAGCCGACGGCGTGGTTCGAATCCCTCCCAGCCCGCTGTTCTCACGAGCGAAGCGAGTGTGAACAGCGCTCGCTGGAGGGGTTCGAACTACGGCACGAGTGAGCAAAGCAGGTCGGCGAGTCGCTACCGGAGTTCCCGTTCGAGGAACGTCACGGCGTCGTCGACGGCCGCCCCGTCGTCCGCGGCTCGGGGGAGCAGCAGGCGATAGGTCGTGCCGCCGGCGTCGAGCACCACGGCGTCGCGCTCGCGGGCGACCGCCGTCAGCGACCGGTACGGCACGACGAGTCGCCCCCCGTCGTCGCCGTCGACCACGACGACCGCGGCGGTGTCGGTGAACGCGACGGCGGCGGCCCCCCGCAGGGACGAGCCGCAGGAGCCGCCGACCGGGTCGCCCGCGCGGAGGCGCAGGAGGTGATGCGGCTGTTCGTGCTCGGAGAGCGCGTCCGACACCGGCGGGAAGCCGCGGGCGTCGCCGGCGAGGCGGTCGGCCGTCACCGAGTCGCCGACGGCCGCCGCGACGGTCTCGGTCGTCTCCCGGGTGGAGTCCCGTCGGTCGGCTGACGCGGAGGTGTTCTCGCGGTCCGTCGAGTCGGCCTCGGCGGCGTGCGAATCCGAGGGGTCGACGGAGTTCGCGTCGGGAAGGCCGGTCGGGGGCGAATCGAGCGACGGAGCGGGGTCTGTCCCGGGGTCGGGATCGGGACTCGCGTCGGGGAGTGAACGGTCGGCGGCCGTCGCCTGCTCGGGCCGATCACTCGGGGGGCGCGCGGGGCGGGAGCCGACGCCGTCCGTCGGGGGGAGGATCCCGGTCGACGGGTCCACATCCGCGGGGGTCGAGGCGGGACCCGACCCGTCCGCGATGCTCTCGGCGGTGTGGGCCGGTGCGTCCGGGTCGTCGTGGGACGCGTCCGGGTCGGTGCGGGACCCGTCCGATCCCTCCCGGGACAGAGCCGACTCGTCGCCGCGGCGGAAGCCGAGCGTGAAGACGGTTCCGTCGGGGTCGTTCGCGCGGATGTCGACTTCGCCTCCGTACACCTCCATGAGTCGGTCGACGAAGAACAGGCTCAGCCCCTCGCCGTGTTCGACCTGGGTGTGCTCGCCGTAGCCGAATATCTCGTCGTGGCGGGACGGGTCGATCCCGGGACCGTTGTCGGCGATCGAGAGGACGACCCGATCGTCCTCCTCTCGGGCCGAGAGGTGGAGTCGCGGGTGAGCGGCGTCGTTGTGTTCGATCGCGTTCTCGACGACGGCGTACAGCGCCGACGGCAGCATCTCGTCGGCCAGCACCGGCAGCGGGCCGGACACCTCGTCGGTCACGGAGACGTCGGCGGTCGGGGCGTCGGCGACCGCTTCCTCGAGGGCCGCCGCCAGATCGATCGGCCGAAGCGTGCCGGTGTCGCCCGCGAGGACGCCGCTGAAGCGACGGGTCGTGCGTGCGCGTTCGAGCATGTCGTCGACGCGGTCGGCGGCGGTGTCGAGCGAGTCCAGCAGCGACGCGACGCCCGGACCGTCGACGCGCTCTGCGACCTCGTCGGCGACGCGCTCGACGTGGCCCAACACCACGTTCGCGTCGTTCCGGAGGTTGTGTCTGAGGACGCGATTGAGGATGCGAAGCGACTCCTCGTAGCGTCGGCGACGCGTCATGTCCGAGAACACGAGGGCGTACCCGCGCGTGTCGCCGTCGATCACCAGCGGAGAGGCGCAGCCGTGACCGTAGACGAGGCCCCCGTCTCGGGTCGTGAACTCGAACTCGTCCGCCCAGCGCTCGCCCTCGCGGACCGTCTCCTCGATGTCGGCGTACACCGCCTCGTCGCTGACGAACGTCGCCGGCGTCGATCCGATCAGTTCCTCTCGGTCGTATCCGGTGAACTCCCGCGCCGCGTCGTTGACATCGGTGATGACGAGATCGGTGTCGGTGATGACGGCCGGATCGACCGTCTCCCGAAACGCCTCGCGGTACACGACCGGATCGTTCGTCGACATGTGTTGATACGGCCCGACGCCGAAGTACGTGCCAGTCTTTCACGACATACAAACAGTCTTTCGTCAGACGCCTGTCGGCTGTTGACCGGGAACACCCGGTTCGGGTCGGGAGCGGACAGGCGAGAGACGGGCGGAGACGGAGGAACGTCGCCCTCCGCGGTCAGGACTCGCCGTGGTAGGTGCCGTCGTATCGTCCCTCGTGGTCGGCGGCCGCGATGACGAACTGTGCCACGCGCGCGCCGGGTTCGATCTCGATCGAGTGGCCCACCTGGAGGAGTCCCTCGCCGCGACCCTCGTAGCCGGCGTCCCACACGGCGGTGTTGAGCATGCACGAGTTACGCAGGAGCGTCGACCGCGGGTAGACGAAGCCGACGTGATCGTCGGGGACGGTGATCCGCTCGCCGTACTTCAGGACGTACGCGCCGGGGTCGAGGCGGTACGAACCGTCCTCGGGGGCGACCTCGGCGCGCTCGCCGACCGACTTCTCGTCGCGGCCGATCCGACCGGGCTCGACCTGTTCGTACACCGCGTCGACGGTGAGATCGACGCCGTTGGGCTGGATCTGCTCGTCCGCGACGGGGTCGAGGTGCCGTGCGACGGTCGGGCCGGATTCGAACATACCCGAGGGAGATACAGGCCGACCAAAAAGCACGCCGGTCGCCAACCGTCGAGGACCCGTCCGAGGTGACCGTCTACCGAACCGACCGATCGGAAAACGTTCGGTCGGATTCGCGCCGGTCGGACGAATCGATCACGCAATAATTACCGGACGGAATGGCGGTCTATCACGAACGTCGAGGTCATAACTCGCCGGATTTATATCCGCCGGGCGACGATACGCGGACGATATGGGACAGACGATTACAGAGCAGATTCTCGACGACCACCTCGTCGAGGGTGAGCTGACACCCGGCGAGGAGATCGGAATCGAGATCGACCAGGTCCTCACGCAGGACACGACGGGGACGATGGTGTGGCTGCAGTTCGAGGCGCTTGACCTCGACGAGGTCCAGACGGAACTGGCCGCGCAGTACTGCGACCACCAGACGTACCAGTTCGACTTCAAGAACACCGACGACCACCGCTTCCTGCGTTCGGCCGCGGGCACCTTCGGCGCGTACTTCTCCCGTCCGGGCAACGGCATCTGCCACCAGGTCCACAAGGAGAACTTCGCCGCGCCCGGGAAGACGCTCCTCGGCTCGGACTCCCACACGCCGACCCCCGGCGGGCTCGGCCAGCTTGCGATCGGCGCGGGCGGCCTCGACATCGCCGTCGCGATGGGCGGCGGCCCCTACTACGTCGAGATGCCCGAGGTCGTGAACGTCCAACTCGAGGGCGAGCTTCCCGACTGGGCGACGGCGAAGGACATCGCGCTACACCTGCTGGGCGAGCTGACCGTCAAGGGCGGCGTCGGCAAGGTGCTGGAGTACACCGGTTCCGGCGTCGAGGACCTCACGATCCCCGAGCGGACGACGATCACGAACCTCGGCACGGAGCTCGGTGCCACCTCCTCGATCTTCGGCACCGACGAGAAGACGAAAGACTGGCTGGCGCGCCAGGACCGCGAGGAGGAGTACGTCGACCTCTCGCCCGACGAGGACGCCGAGTACGCCGAGACCATCGAGGTCGACCTCTCGGATCTGGAGCCGCTCATCGCCACGCCGTCGATGCCCGACAACGTCGTGCCCGTCAGCGAGGTGGCCGGCGAGGACGTCGAGCAGGTCATCATCGGCTCCTGTACGAACGGTGCCTACGAGGACATCCTCCCCGGCGCGAAGATGCTGGAGGGCCGCGAGGTCGCCAAGAAGACCGAGATGATCGTCGCGCCCGGCTCCAAGCAGGCCTCCGAGATGCTCGCCCGCGAGGGCTGGACGGCCGAGATGATGGCCGCCGGCGTGAACTTCTCGGAGGCGACGTGCGGTGCCTGCATCGGCATCGGCCACGTGCCCGCCTCCGACTCCGTCTCGCTGCGCACGTTCAACCGCAACTTCGAGGGCCGCTCGGGCATCGAGGACGACTCGGTGTACCTGTGCTCGCCCGAGGTCGCCACGGCGGCGGCCATCGCCGGCGAGATCGTCGACCCGCGTGACCTGGCCGACGAACTCGGCGACCTCGAGGCGCCCGGTCTCGAGATGGGCACGAAGTACGGTCCCGGGATGGGCGAGTCCGACCCGGACATCATCAGCCCCGACGAGGCCGTCGACGACGGGCTCATCAAGGGTCCGAACATCGGCGACGTCCCCCTGAAGGACGGGATCGCCTCCGACATCCGCGGCGAGGCGCTCCTGAAGATGGAGGACAACATCACGACCGACCACATCATCCCGGCGACGGCGGACATCCTCAAGTTCCGCTCGAACATCGAGAAGCTCTCGGAGTTCACGCTCTCGCGCGTCGACGACACGTTCGCCCAGCGCGCGCTGGACGCCGACGGCGGCTTCCTCGTCGCCGGCGAGAACTACGGACAGGGGTCCTCGCGTGAGCACGCGGCCCTGTGCCCGATGTTCCTCGGGATCGAGGGCGTGCTCGCGCAGAGCTTCGCCCGCATCCACAAGGCGAACCTGTTCAACTTCGGCCTCGTCCCGCTCACCATCGACGAGGAGACGTACGAGAACATCGAGCAGGGCGACGACGTTGAGATCGTCGACGACGTGGACGAGGGCGTCCGCAACGGCCAGACCGAGTTCACCGTCCGCGTGAACGACGACTGGGAGGCCACGGCGCACCTCGACGCCTCCGAGCGCGAGCGCAAGATCCTCGCGGCCGGCGGCAAGCTCTCGTGGACGAAACAGCAGCACCAGTCCGGCAGCGGCGCAGCGCCCGCTGACGACTAGAGCGAGGTCGAGCGGAGCGAGACCTCGGTAAAGCGGCGGAGCGGTCTTTTGTGCCGCTCCGCCCATAGGAAGAGCGAGCCGACGAAGTCGGCTCGGTGAAACGGCGTTCACGAGACGCTGCGCGTCTCGTGAGCTCACGAGAGCTTCGCTCTCGTGAACGGCGAGGTGTCCGCGGCCGACCGCAGGGAGGCCGCATGGCCCGAGCCGCCCACCAAGAACCTCTTTTCGCCTCGGGTTTCCTCGCGCTCGCCGGAGGCGAGCGCTGCGGGAACCACTCGGCGAAAACCCGTTCATGTCGTCGGATTCCTCCGGAATCCGACTGCTGACGGGAAATCGAAGAGTTTCCGTAATGCCGAAAGGCCGCTCGCTCGGCCTCCGGCCTCGCTCGCGGTATGATACGTTAACCGCACCGCAACCATCTACTGCTCTCCTGGCGAACGTTCATCCGCCAGTTCACTTATGCGTACAACCTCCAAAGAGCGGGGCGTGACCACCTCGCGCGACTCCGCCGCCGGCGACAGCACGCGCGGCGACGCCCGGATCCGGCCGGTCGAGCGCGCGGACCTTCTGGGGGTGTTCCGCATCGAGAAGGCCGTGTTCGCCCAGCCGTGGCCGTACGCCGCCTTCGAGCGTCTGCTCGACGCGCCGGCGTTCCTCGTCGCCGAGGGCGGCGATCCCGAGGACGCCCCCGACCGCATCGATTCGGGGACGGTCCTCGGGTACGTCGTCGGCGACGTGACGCCGAATCACGGACGCGATATCGGCCACGTCAAGGACATCGCCGTCCGTCCCGACGCCCAGGGGCGCGGGCTCGGCCGGCGACTCCTCCGGACGGCGCTGACGGAGCTGGCGGCCGCCGGCGCGAGCGTCGTGAAGCTGGAGGTGCGCGAGAGCAACCACCGGGCGCAGGAACTGTACGTCGACGAGGGGTTCGAGCCGAGCCGTCGGGTCCCGAGCTACTACGGCGACGGGGAGGCGGCGTTCGTGATGCGACTGGACGTGGGCGCGTGGGTCCGCCGCCGCAACGCCGCCGGCGACGCGGACGACGGCGCACGCTGACATCCTCCTCGCGTCCCGTTGCTCACGGCGGACGGCGGGTGTTTTTGCACGCCGAGCCCCGAGTCGGGCGCATGGGATACGCCTGTCCGGTGTGTGAGACGCCCCAGCGCGACGGCGAGCACCTGGCGAACCACCTCGCGTTCACGGCGATGCTCCACGGCGACGACCACGAGGAGTGGCTGGACGAGCACGTCGACGGCTGGGGCGACCGGACGCCCGCCGACCTCGCGTCGGTCGTCACCGACCACGCGAGCGAGACCGAGTACGACGAGGTGTTCGAGGACACGACGGGGGCGGCCGGGGGGAGCCCCCGAGGCGAGCACGACGGTCACGGCGACCCGGGCCGACCCGACGCTGCCGACGACGCGATGGGCGACGCCGTGGGCGGCGCGGCGGAGGCCGTCGTCGACGAGGCGGTCGAGTCCGTGCTCGCGGAGGCGCAGGAACTCACCGAGGAGATGTACGGGATGGACGACTCGAACGACGAGCACGAGGGCGAGGACACGGCCGGAGACGACGGAACGGCGGACGATGAGGCCACGGCCGGAGGCGACGGAACGACGGACGACGAGGACACGGAGGAGAGCGACGCGACGGCCGGCGAGGCGGACGAGCGGTAGCGGATCGATCGCGGGACGGCCGACGAGGGGCAGATCGGTCGGCGGGAAGGGAACCACTCTTGGCTCGCACGCCCGCAGCGTCGGGTATGGACACCGAAGGGACGCTCGCGCCGGCGACGCCCGCCGAGGCGCGCGAGGAGTACGAGGCGCTCGTGCCCGCCGCGAAAGTCGCCGTCCGCGAGGCGACGCGGGCGATGGAGTTCGACCGCGAGGAGTACGCCGAGCGCGTCACCGGCGAGGTGATCGAGACGGTCAGGGACGCGCTGTTCGCGTCGCTGCTGCGCGTCCACGTCGGGACGCGCGAGGAGTACGAGGCGTGGCTCGACGACCACCCCGAGTACGAGTCGGACATGGCCGGCAGCGACACCGTCGACAACGTCGTCTGGCACCCCGTCGCGTTCGCGCCCGACGGCGAGGGCCCCAAGCCCGTGGTCGCGGCGACGTGGCAGGCCGAGCGCGAGGCCGCGCTCGGAACGCTCCGCCGGCGCGCGTTCGGCCGAGCGTACCGTCCGGTCGTCGACGGCGACCGCGACGCGGCCGACGGCGACCGCGGGGGCGACGCAGACCCCGATTCCGAGCCGGAGCCGTAACCGGTTTTCGCGGGCGGGCCCAACCGCCCCCATGCGATCGGTCACCCGAAAGACGCTCGTGGGCCTCGGCGTCGTAGTCCTCCTCCTGCTCGCGCTCGGGGCCCTCCCGTCGTACCTCGGGTCGGGCGACCCGTACTACCTGGAGGCGACCCCCGCCGACGACGCCGAGGGACCGGCCTACGAGCTGAACGCGACCGAAGACGGCATCGCCGAACAGCGCTTCCAGTACTTCTTCGCGGCCGTCGAGGCCGACGACGGCCGGTCGGAGGGGTACCAACGCGGTGCCTACGGACTGAAAGAGGAGTTCGCCCATTCCCCGTTCGACGAGGTGGCGACGTTCCGGGAGTTCGCGCCCGCCGGGGCCGTCGAGGGGGACGCCGTCTTCGTCCGATACAACGATACCCGCTACCGCGTAACGGTGACGCAACCGTGAGTGACGAGCGATCCGACGGCGACCGCGACGGCGGCGAGCACGAGGCGGCGTGGACGAGCGACGCCCCCGAGTTCGACGACGGGAGGCGACACGACTGGCCCGGCGAGCCGGACTGGCCGGTGGTGGAGACGGCCGTCGAGTACGAGACCGGCTGGGTGACCGCCGGCTACGACCTGGTCGAGCACCCCGACGGCTCGACGAAGCGCTACTACTGGGCGGAGCTGGCGACGGCGGTCGTCGTCCTCGCTCGCGCCGGCGACGACCTCCTGGTGGTCGAGCAGTACCGCCCGACGGTCCGCAACACCCAACTGGAACTCCCCGCGGGCATCGTCGAGGCCGGCGAGTCGTACACCGCCGCGGGCCGCCGCGAACTCCGCGAGGAGACCGGCTTCGACGCCGACTCGCTCTCGCTGCTCGGGGAGGTGCAGTGCACGACCGGCCTGCTGCGTCACACGCGGGGGTTCGTCTTCGCGGAGGGGCTGGAGGCGGTCGGACAGGAGCTGGACGACAACGAGTACCTGGTCCCTCGAACCGTCCCCGTCGACGAGGCCGCCGCCGTGGCGCGCACGCCCCCGACGAACGACGCGACGCTGGAGGGCGTGCTGCTGGCTCGCGAGGAGGGGCTGCTGTAGGGCGGCCGGACGCGAGCGCGTGACGGCGGGGCGCACGTCGGGCACGCCGCGCGTGGTCGCGTCGCCGGCGGCGGAGCGCTTTTCACCGGGCGACGGCACCCCACGTGCATGGACGGCGAGATATCACCCGAGGAGGTCGAGCGACTCCTCGACGAGGGCGCGGACGTCCGCGTCGTCGACATCCGCTCGCCGGGGGCGTACGCGCGCGGCCACATCCCCGGCTCCGAGAACGTCCCGTTCCAGCAACTGCCCGACCGCGTCGCCTCGCTGACGGGCAGCGAGCGCGTCGTGACCGTCTGCCCGCACGGGAAAGCCAGCGTGCAGGCGGCGAACCTCATCGCGTCGTTCGAGGGCACGGCCGACGCGCGCGTCGAGAGCATGGCCGGCGGGCTGGAGGCGTGGACCGGCGACCTCGAGGCCGGCGGCGACGACGCCGAGGCGGAGACCGACGAGGGGCCCCAGTCGCCGTTCTGACCGGGCGGATCAGACCGAGAGAGACCGGACCGACCGAGACCCGATCGACAGAGATCGATCGGAGCCGCGAGCCGCCTACGTCTGCCCGTCCCGGTTCCGACCGAGCGCCGCGAGTACGACCGACAGCGCCAGCGCCGCCAGCGCGCCGCCCGCGCCGAGGCCCGGGAGCGACGTGTCGGTGCCGTTCCGGTCGTCGTCGATCGGGTCGACGGTGGCGCTCGTCGACTGCTCGCCTCCGGTCGTCCGGTCGTCCGCGTCGGTCGTCGTCGCGTCCGCGGTCACGGTTATCGTCACGCGCTCGTCGCCGACGGCGACCGTGTGCTCGCCGGGCCCGTCGAACGAGACCGGGATCCGGACCGTTCGCGTCTCGCCGGGGGCGACCGAGACCGACTCGGTCCCGACGCGCTCGCCGTCCACCCGGACCGCGAGGTCGCCGACCGTGGGCACGGAGTTCCCGGCGACGACGGTCGCCTCGAGGGTCACGGATTCGCCGACGGCGACGGTCGATCGATCGACCGACAGCGACGACACCGCGGGCGGGTCCGGCTCCGACACCCGCACCTCGTAGGTCCGTCCGGGGACGCCCACCCGGTAGGTCCCCGTCGCGTTCGGCGTCCACGACAGGCGGCGAGTCTCGGCGGCGTTCGCGCTCAGGGTGCCGGTCGCGTTCGCGACGGGGGCACCGTCGACCGTGAGCGTGACCCGGTAGTCGCCGGACTCGCCGCCGACGTTCTCCACCTCGACCGGGACGGACACCGTCTCGCCGACGGCGACCGTGGGCGTCGGGCCGACCGTCGCGTTCCGGGAGGAGCCGTTCACCCGAAGCTCCGTCCCCGAGGAGATCCGTATCTGTGCGGCGAGGCGACCGAACGCCGCCTCGTGCTCCTCGGCCGACCACGCCTCGGGCGTCGCCTCCGTGCGGGTGAACCGCCGCGCGTCGTCGGCGACGGCGTCGTCGGCCACGTCAGCGACGACGTCGAGGAGGCGGTCCTCGGAGATCGGCTGGGCGTTCGGGTCCGACGCGTCGGACTCGGCGTTCAGTCGCCGCAGCACGGTTCCGAGCGTCGCGCCGCCGTCGCTGGCCAGCCGGATCCGACGGTCGAGGTCGCCGGCGACGAGCGCGCCCTTGCGGTACTGCGCGTCGGCGGTCCACGTGTCGGGGTCGGCGAGCACGGCGTCGGCGTACGCGTCGCGCTCGCCGCGCGCGAGGGCGTCGGCGAACGTCCGGAAGTCGATCCGGTCCTGGCGGAGCGCGAGCGCCGCGGCGTAGTAGGTGGCCGACCCCTCGATCGTCCAGCGGGTCTCGGGCGTCGTGCGGTACGCCTGTCTGGTGTGGACGTACTCGTGGAGCCACGCGTTTCGAGCCGCGTCGAGGGGTTCGTCGGCTCGCACCCACGCGTCCGCGTCGCCGGTCTGGAGGCCGGCCACGCCCCAGTCGACCCCGGTCGGGGCGGCCACGAGGAACACCGACTCGTCGCGGTCGCCGACGCGCATGGAGTCGGACGCCGACGCGAGCGAGTCGAATACGGCCGCGGGCTCGACGCGCATCGAGTCGGACGCCGCCGCCGGGACGACCAGCCGGAACGTCTGCCCGTGGGCCGTGTGCTCGTGGACCTCGTGCTCGCCGAGGAACGCGATCCGCTCGCCGACCGCGCCGGGACCGTTGACGGTCGGGTCGCGGACCACGCGGGGCTGGGTGTCGCCGTAGTAGCGGAACGACACCGAGACCGTCGGCGTCGAGACGAGCGCCCACGGACCGGTATCGACGAATCGGTACCCACCGTCGTCGCCGACGGAGGCGGCGTCACCGGCGAGGTCCGCGGGCGAGACCGCGCCGGCCCCGCCGCCGCGGTCCTCCCGGGCGAG
Source organism: Halobaculum sp. CBA1158 (assembly GCF_021431925.1). Lineage (NCBI taxonomy): Archaea > Methanobacteriati > Methanobacteriota > Halobacteria > Halobacteriales > Haloferacaceae > Halobaculum > Halobaculum sp. CBA1158. The sequence goes on from NZ_CP090371.1 coordinate 2,729,667, forward strand.
CCGCGACGACCGGACGGTCTGGTTGGCGGGGAGCCGGTAGCTGATCGTCGGCGACGCGGTGTCGCCGTCCCACTCGTAGGTCCCGTCGCCGGCGGCGGCGAAGCCGTCGGTCTCGACGCCGGTCGCGCGGGCGTCGACCGTCGGCGAGAGCTCGCTCACCCGGTCGGGCACGTCGAACCGAAGGGTGACGTCGACCTCGCCGGGGCGCTCGGGCGTGAGCGACAGCGTCGTCCGCACGTGGATGGTGTCCTCGTCCGCGGCGGTCACGGCGGTCCCGGCGGCCGCGTCGCCGGCGGCGACGTCGGCGGTCGCCGACGCCGGCGACGGCGTCGGCGCGGTCGAGTGAGCGACTGCGGACGCGGGCGCGGCAGAAACGAGCACGAGCACGAGCGCTAATCCGACGACCGCACGGGTCCCCCGAGGCATCTGGTCGGGCTACACCCGGAGCGCGTAAAACCGTTGGCTCCGGCGTCAGCGACGGGCGAGACCCGACCGAGGGCGGGGTGACCGCCGCCGACGGGACGCGGGACGACGACCGGGAACCGACTGGACGGGGACCGACGACGACGGGGGAACCGCCGGTCGACGCCGTGGCTGGCGAGCGGGAAAACGGGAGAACGGACGGCGGTCGTGCTCGACGGCGGTGTCAGGTCGGCCCGGAGGTCACGCGACGTTGAACCCCTTGTCGCGGAGGAAGTCCTCCACGCGACCGCTGTGGTTCCCCTGCAGCTCGATGGACCCGTCCTCGACGGTGCCGCCGCAGGCGAACTTCGACTTCAGGTCGCTGGACAGCGAGTCCATGTCGACGTCCTTGGGGTCGAACCCTTCGATGACCGTTACCTCCTTGCCGTACCTGCGCTCGTCGATGCGGATCGAGATCTCCTGAGACTCCTTGGCGACGTCCTCGCAGACGCAGAGTTCCTCAGGCAGTCCGCACGTCGAGCATACCTCGGACATTTCCGCTCGGGACTACAGGACCGCTATATTAAATCCTGTCGGGTGTTCGAACGGGAAATGCACCACCGCGGGGCGGGGGCCGGCGATCCCGTCCGTTCGAGGTCACGACCCGGCACCGCCGCCGCCGAGGCGACGCAGCACCGGCGCGTGTCGCCGCACCAGGTCGTCGACGGCGTCGACGGCGTCCGCGGCGGCCTCCTCGTCGATCTCGCCGGCGTAGCGCGCCCGCTCGTAGGCGTCGGCGACCTCGCGGGCGGCGTCGCCGAAGCGGTCGCGCGCCAGCGCCGCCGCGAACTGCCGGGGCGTCTCGCCCGCCCGGCGGGGGCGGTGGACGACCGCCGCGAGGAACTCCAGCCGGCGGAACGCCCGCTCGGCGTCGGTCGCGGGGTCGACGCGCGACTGTCGGAGGAGCCAGACGCCCCGCCGGAGACGGCCGACCACGCCGAACCGGCGCGCGCCGGCGACGACTCCCACGAGCGCGGCGAGTCCGACGGCGGCGTCCTCGCCGGTCGGCGTCCAGCCGTCGCCGCCCTCGCCGTCCCCGTCGCCGGCGGCTCCGGCGGTCGCCTCGCCGGTCCCGCCGACGCCGGCTGTGATCCCGCCGCCGATAGTGGCGTTGCCGAACTGGTCCTCGCCGGGGTCGACCGCGGTGAACTCCCGAACGGGGTCGTCGCCGGGAGCGGCCGTTTCGTTGTCGGGCGTCTCCGTGGGCGGCTCGTAGGTGCCGTCCTCGGAGCCGGCGGCGTCGACGTTCTCGGCCCCCTCGTCGCGGGCCTCCTCGACGCGCGACTGCTCTGCGGACTCCCGGGGCGACGCCGGCGTCGGGTCGAACCGGACCCAGCCGTGGTCGGGGAAGTACACCTCGACCCACGCGTGCGAGTCCAGCCCGCGGACGACATACTCGTCCTCCGAGACCTGCTGCCCGCTGGTGTAGCCGGTGACGAACCGGGCGGGGACGCCCTGCGTGCGAAGCATCGCGACCATGGTCGTCGCGTAGTAGACGCAGTAGCCCGCGTCCATCTCGAACAGGAAGCTGTCTGCTGTGTTCCCCTGCGGGTTCGGCACGTCGAGCGAGTACTCCTTCGTCCGTTCGAGGTAGCGCTCGATCGCGACGGCGGCGTCGTAGGGGTTCGACGCGTCCGCCTGGTCGAGCACCTCGGCGGTGCGCTCGCCCACGCGGTCCGGGGTGCTGTCGGGCAGTTGCGTGTACCGCGAGCGAACGTCGCTCGGGTAGTCGGTGCCCGCGCGGCGCAACTCGGCGGCGGAGGCCGTCGGGCGCTCGCTGACCACGGTGTAGGAGTCGTTCTCGAGGAGCGCCGTTCCCGGCCGGAGGCCGTCGTGGTCGGTCACCTGCGCGGTGTCACCGGCCCGGCCGCGCACCTCGACGGGCTTCCAGGCGGCCGGCAGCGCGTCGAGTTGGCTACGGGCGGTCACCCGCTGGACGAGCCGATCGGTCTCGCCGGGCGGACCGCCGAGCGATCCCTCGCCCTCGTAGGGTCGCGTGTCGCCGGTCCTGACCCAGCGTCCGCCGGTGTAGCGGTCGTAGGAGCCGACGCGCCAGTAGTCGGCGTCCTCGGACTCGACGACGAACCGGACCTCCGGCGACAGCCGGATGCTCCCGAGCACGCCCACGGAGTCGGTGTTCGAGACGAGACTCGCCTCGACCGACGGCGAGTCGCCGCCCGGGACCACCGGGTTCGCCGCGCTCCCCGGGAGGACCGTGACGACGGAGGTGAGCACGACCATCGCGGCCACGATCACGGCGAGGGTGTCCCAGTTGGCGAGCACCCCCCGACGCCCGGCGGCCGCGAGCCCGGAGAACCCGACCGCGAGCGTCACGCCGACGGCGGCCGCGAGGCCGACCGCGGGCGACGCGTCGCCGGTCAGCAGGAAGAAGCCGGTCGTCGCGGCCGCGACGGTCGCCGCGGCGGCGTCGCGCCGGCGGACCAGCAGGTACGCCGTCAGGAACGTCGGCACCGGCGCGAGAAACAGCGCCCACGCGCCGACGTTGAGCAGGCGCAGCACCGACAGCCCGGTGAGCAGCGCGAGCAGGTCGCCGGCGACCCGGCCGACCGTGAACAGCGCGCGCGTCGACGGCGGGATCGACAGGAAGTACCCCGCAAGCGCCAGCGCGAAGCCGACGGCGGCGAGCCCGACGGCGGTTCGCTCGCGGAGGAACGCCCCGAGCCACGCGGCGACCCCCGCGACCGCGGCGACCTCCATGACCAGCAGCGTCGCCCCGCCGACCACGTCGACGATGTGGTAGAACACCGCGAGGAACGACGCCGCCGCGAGGGCGACGCCGAGCGCGGCCGGGCGGCGGAGCGCGGCGACGAGCGAGGAATCGGCGTCGTTCCCCGCGGCCGGGCCGTCGGTCGCCTCCCCGTCGGCGGCGGCGGAATCGGAGCGGTCGTCGGTCCCGGTCCGCCCCGACCCCATCCCGCCGAAGCGGTCGCCGACGGGGGTGCTCACGCGACCACCCCGTCGTCGCGGCGGCCGCCGCGGTCGCCCCGGTCGTCCGGACCGTACCCGTCCCTCGCTCGGCCGGTCACGCCGTCGCCGTGGGGGCCGCCTCGAGCGACCGCGTACGTCGCCGGGCGGCCGTCGCGGAACTCCTCGAAGTCGTGGTCGTCGCCGGCGACGGTGATGCGCACGCGGTCGGACTCGCCGTAGACGGTCACGTCGGCGTCCTCGTCGGCGATCCGGCCGGGACCGATCACGGCGAGTCGCTCGAGCAGGCGGACCTGACTGCCGCGCTCGCCGGTGACCGTGAGCGTCCCGTCGGGGAGTCGCACGTCGACGGGGACGCCGTCGGCGACGAGCGCGAGCGCGAGGCTGGCGGTCGCCTCGGCCATGCCGTCGGCCGCGCCGGGGTCGGCGGCCGCGCCCGCCGAGACGGAGACGGCCTCCGTCTCCGCCTCCGCGGTGAACTCCTTGACGATGAGGTCGTCGCGCTTGGCCGTCGACTTCCAGTGCACGTCGCGGAGGGGGTCGCCCCGGTCGTACTCCCGGAGGCGGTCGAACTCGCGGCGCTCCTCGTGGACGCCCGTCTCGTGGAGCGCCCGGAGGTCGCGACGGGCCCACCCGGCGATCGCGTGGACCTCGGGGTACACCAGCAGTTCGTCGGTGCGGGTCGTCGAGAGGTCGACCTCGGCGAGGCCGAGCACGTCGCGGGCGGTCACCTCGGCCGGGCCGAGGCGGTGGCGGCCCCGCTCGGCGTAGCCGAGGTCGTACTCGACGGGCGTCGCGCCGACGACCGTCTCGAAGACCAGCCGGTCGGCGTCGAGTCCGTCGCCGACCCGCTCGCGGACGACGCCCGCGAACGGGCGGTCCATCCCGTCGCCCGCGGCGGTCGGCGGCGCGTCGGGGTCGCGGAACGACAGCGAGACCGCGTGCGTCCGTCCGGCGTGGTCGTCGGGGGGAACGTCGCGGACGGCGACCGGCGGCGCGGCCCGCCTGAGCTGGAGGTACGCGGCCGAGAGCGCGACGATCGCCGGGACGACGACGGCGTTGAGCGATCGCGGACCGAACGCGAGCCCGGAGGCGACGGCGACGACCGCGCAGGCGACGACCGCCTTCCCGCGTCGGGTGAGTCGCATGGCTACTCGACGGTCACCGTGGAGAGGGCGTCCTCGACCACGTCGAGGCCGGACTCGCCGCCGGTCCGGGGCCGGACGCGGTGGGCGAACACCGACCGGACCTCCGTCTGCACGTCGTCGGGGACGACGTAGTCGCGGCCGTCGATGACGGCCCGGGCCTGGGAGGCGCGCACCAGCGCGATGCTGCCGCGGGGGCTCGCGCCCAACTGGGCGTGCTCGCGAGTGTACGTCGCCAGGTCTGTGACGTACGACCGGACGGGCTCGGAGACCTCGACCTCGCCGACGGCGTCGCGGGCGCGGCGCAGTTGGTCGGTGGTCGCGACCGAGTCCAGCGACTCGATGGGGTGGCGGCCCGCTGTGCGGTCGAGCATCTCCGTCTCGTCGGCCGGATCGGGGTAGCCGAGGCGCAGTTTCTTCATGAACCGGTCGACCTCCGCCATCGGCAGCTCGTAGGTGCGGCCGGGCTCCACGTCGTTCTGGGTCGCGATGACCGTGAAGGGGTCGGGAAGCTCCCGGGTGACGCCGTCGACGGTCACCTGTTGCTCCTCCATCGCCTCGAGCAGCGCCGACTGCGTCTTCGGCGGTGCGCGGTTGATCTCGTCGCCGAGGACGATGTTGGCGAACACCGGGCCGGGCTGGAACTCGAACTCGCCGGACTTCTGGTTGTAGACGTTGATGCCGGTCACGTCGGAGGGGAGGAGGTCGGGCGTGAACTGGACGCGCTTGAACTCGCAGTCGACCGACCGCGCCAGCGACCGCGCGAGCATCGTCTTGCCGACGCCCGGCACGTCCTCGAGCAGGAGGTGGCCGCGCGCGAGCACGGTGACGAGGACGTGCTCGACGGCGGTCTTGTTGCCGACGATGACGCGGCCGACGTTGTCGGCGACGCGGTCGACGAGTTCCGACGCCTCCGAGACCGGGAGCGGGGAGCGTTCGCGCGCCGCGGCGTCGCCGTCGCGCTCGACCTCGGCGTCGACGTCCGCGTCCGCTTCGGCGTCGCTCACGCGCGACACACCCCGAATGCGGGGGAGTACACCCGGTATCGGGCTGTCTGGGTGTCGTGCACAAGCCGGGTCACGGCCCGGACGGACCTAACTCTGCCGCATGTGGACGCGCCGCACGCCGAGCCGGTCGGCCCGACGAGACCCGTCGGCTCGCGGATCCGCACGTCCGAAGGCTCCGGAGCGCTCGGGAGGGCTCCCCCGTGCTCACGGGCGGACCCGATGGTTTCGGGTGGAGCATCCGACTCCGCCGAGAGAAGCGCCCATCTCGACCGAGCGAAGCGACCGACTGAGAAAGGGTTAGGTGGGTTCGCGGGGGAGGGAAAGCCGGTTCGGGATCGAACGATGTCAGGAGGGTCACGCGGTGCGTACGGGGAGGGGTTCGTGGAGCGCGCGGTCGAGGCGCTCGACCGGGCGACCGCCAGCGTCGACGACCGCGTCCGCGACGGCGACCGCGACGCCGGCAGCGACCGCGTCCGCAACGCTGACAGCGACCGCGACGCCGAAGCGGTCGCGCGGGCGCTGTCGGAGACGCTCGCGGCGGACGCGCTCGGCTACGGCGAGCACGCCCGCGAGCGCGACGGCCGGGTGGTCCGCCTGCGCGACGGCGACGGCGTCGTCGCCGCGGTGCTGGCGGCCGTCGGGCCCGACGGGGACGCGGCCGACGCCGTCGAGACGGCGTTCGCCGCCGCGGAGGGGGAGCCGTCCGTCAGGTACGTCGTCGCCGCCGGCCTCGACCGCCTGCTCGCCTTCGAGCGCGTCGACGACGACGAGGACGGACCCGCGGGCGACGACGCCGTGACCGTCGCCGGCGTGACCGCGAGCCGACACACGGACGTTCCCGTCGACTCGGTCGTCGCGGCCGGCCGGCGCGGCCCGCTCTCGCAGACGCTTCCGCCCGGTCGGCAGCTCGCGGTCGCGAAGCTCGCAGAGCTTCGGCGAGAGGCGCTTTCGGCGGGCGACCGCGCCGGCGACCTCGACGCGACGGGGTCGCACTCGATCGCCGACGACGGCGGGCTGGAGACGCTCGTCGGGACGCTCCGGGACTGCCTCGACGACCTGCTCGCGCCCGCCGTCGCCGAGGCGGGATCGGCGCTCTCGGGGGAGACCGTCGCGTTCGACGGGCGCGCCGCCGACCTCCGCGAGGCGGCGAGGGCGGCCTCGCGGGGCGACGGCGACGAGACGGCCGCGGGACCGGCGCGACGGCGACTGCTCGCGCTCGAACGCGAGCACGCCGACGCCCGCGCGCTGCGTGCCGCCTACGGCACCTGGGTTCGCGGGGCGGGGCGAACCGGATACACGCCCTCGGAGAACCGCCGGGCGTTCGCCCGCGTCGCCGCCTTCCAACTGATCGAGGAGGCGTTGCTGGCGCGGTCGCTGGCGGGGGTCGGCGTGCTGGCCGAGACCGTCGACGGCGACGCCGTCGACCGGCTGGAGTCGTTCGCCGAGGCGGCCGGCCTCGACCGCGACGCCGGCGACCTGTTCCGGCTGTCGCGCGAGCGTCGCCGCGAGGTCATCGACCGCCGCGCGCCCAACCTCGCCGGGTGGGCGCTGGCCGACGACGGGGTCGCCGAGGCGCTCTCGCGGACCGTCTGGTACCTCGATCACTTCTCGTTCGACGCCGCGCCCGTCCGCGTCGCCGAGGCGTACGACCGCCTGCTGTCGGTCGCGGACCTCCCCGGAGACTGGGCGAGGCCGGCGTCGGGAGGCACGCCCGGCTCCGCGGACGCCGACCCGCTCCCCGCGGCGGCGCTGGATGCGGCGGGGTACGACCCCGCGGTCGCCGGCGGCGACGACGCTCCGGATCTGCTGGACCCGGCCGTCGGCGACGGCCGGTACCTGCTGGCGGCCGCAGACCGGATCCGCGCGGGGCTCGACGACGCGGAGCCGACAGAGCGGCTTCGAGCCGTCGCCGAGCGCCTGACGGGCGCGAGCGCGGATCCCCTCGCGTGTCGAGTGACCGAGACGCGGTTGGTGCTGTCCCTGCTGGACGACTGGCGCGATGTGCGCCGCCGGGACGGGGCGGTCGCGCTCGATCCGCCGCCGGTGTACTGCACCGACCCGCTGATCCGCGACGAGTTCGAGCCGGCGGCGCTGGCTCGGGAGGACTACGACTACGTGGTCGGATCGCCGCCGGCGACGCTGCGGCGCGACGTGGCCGCCGGACCGGTCGCGGACGCGTACGCCGGCTACGAGACGGCCCACTACACCTACGACACGTCGGCGCTGTACGTCGAGCGCGCGGCCGACTGGCTCGGGGAGAACGGCACGCTCGCCGTCCGGATCGCCGGGCGCTTCCGCGACACCCGCTTCGGCGAGAAGCTCCGCGAGCGCCTGCCTCAGTGGTTCCGGCTGGAGGCGCTTCGGGAGGTGGCGGGCGAGGCGGCCGGCGGGACGCCCGTCCTGCTGGTCGCGCGGCGCTTCCGGCGCAACGAGTCGTTCGTCGACCCCGACGACTACGAGCCGCCGACGTACGGCTTCACGTACGCCGAGGGGCTCGACGCGCCGGGGATCGAACGGTCGTCCGCCCGGCTGACGGCCGGGGCGTGGGACTGGGACGCCGACGGCGACGACGACGCGGTCGGGCTGTAGGCGGTCGACGGACGCCCCGGTCGACCCCGCGTCGGTGCGAAACGCTTTCGCCGCTCGCCCGCCCCCCATCCGACCAAGCAATGGTCACGGGAGCGCCGGCGACGATGCGCGAGCGCCGCGAGGAGCTCACGCCGATGCTCGCCCAGTACGTCGACGTGGCCGAGCGGTACGACGACTGCGTCGTCCTCTTCCGCGTCGGCGACTTCTACAAGGCCTTCTGCGAGGCCGCCGACGAGGTCGCGCGCGTCTGTGAGCTCACCCGGATCGAGCGCGAGGACTCCACGGGCACCTACACCGCCTGCGGCGTCCCCGTCGACAACGCCCCGAAGTACCTCCGACGGCTGCTCGATGCGGAGTACCGGGTCGCCGTCGCCGACCAGGTCGAGGACGCCGAGGAGGCGTCCGGGCTGGTCGACCGGGCGGTCACGCAGGTCCTGACGCCCGGTACCGTCGTCGAGGAGGAACTGCTGTCAGAGGGGTCGAACACCTACGTCGGCTGCGTCGCGACCGCCGTGGGCGACACGGGGGACGGCTCCGGAGGCGGGACCGACGGCGACGACGCGGCGTACGGCGTCGCGTACGTCGACGTGTCCACCGGCGAGTGCGCCGTCACCGCCGGCGACGCCGCCGCGGTCGACGAGGAGCTCGCGCGGATCGCCCCGGCGGAGCTGCTCGTCGGCCCGGCCGTGCCATCGGAGGTCGTCGACGCCGCCGACTGCATGCGGACCGAGCGCGACCCCGAGGAGTTCGCCCCCGACGCCGCCGCCGACACGCTCGCCGCCTACGCAGACCCCGAGCGCTTCGCCGCCGCCGAGCGCGTCGCCTGCGGCGCGCTGCTCGCGTACGCCGAGTACACCCAGGGCGACGACGGCCCGCTGGAGTACGTCCGTCGCGTCCGGCGGTACGACCCGCGGCGCTCGCTCCGGCTGGACGCGACCGCGCTGCGCGGGCTGGAGCTGTTCGAGAACCCCGTCGGCTCCGGCCGGACGCTGTTCGACACAATCGACGAGACGCGGTCCGCCCTCGGCCGTCGACGGCTGCGCGCGTGGCTCCGCCGGCCGCTGGTCGACGCCGACCGGATCCGGGAGCGACACGACGCCGTCGCGGCGTTCGCCGAGCGCACGCTCGTCCGCGAGGACGTGCGCGAGGCGCTCTCGGCCGCCTACGACCTCGAGCGACTCGTCGGCCGGGTCTCGCGGGGGCGGGCGACCGCCCGCGACCTCCGGTCGCTCCACGACACGCTGGCGGCCGTGCCCGAGGTCCGCGCGGCGCTCGAGGGGATCGACGCCCTGGCGGACCTCCGAGGAGCGCTGGACCCCCTCGACGACGTGCGCGAGCGGATCGACGAGGCCGTCGTCCCGGACCCGCCCCAGGAGATCACCGACGGCGGCGTGATCCGCGCGGGCTACGACGCCGACCTCGACGAGGTCCGATCGACCGCCCGCGAGGGGCGCGAGTGGATCGCCGAGCTGGAGGCGCGCGAGCGCGAGCGCACCGGCATCGAGAATCTGGAGGTGGGGTACACTCAGGTCCACGGCTACTACATCGAGGTGACGAACGGGCAACTCGAGAAGGTGCCCGACGACTACACCCGGCGACAGACGCTGAAGAACAGCGAGCGCTTCTACACGCCGGAGCTGAAGCGCCGCGAGGACGAGATCCTCGGAGCCGACGAGCGCGCCGACGCGCTGGAGTACGAGCTGTTCGCCGGGCTCAGGGACGAGGTCGCCGACGAGTCCGACCGGATCGGCGAACTCGCGGGGGCGATCGCCCGCGTCGACGCGCTGGCGGCCCTGGCGACCGTCGCCGTCGAACGCGACTACGTCCGCCCGGAGATGGTCGACCGCGACGGTGGCCGCGACCGCGACAGCGACGACCTCCACCTGAAGCGTTCCCGGCACCCGGTGGTCGAGGAGACCGAGTCGGAGTTCGTCCCCAACGACGCCGCCCTCCCGCGCGGGACGGTCGCGGTGATCACGGGGCCGAACATGAGCGGGAAGTCGACGTACATGCGACAGGTCGCGCTGTGCGTCGTGCTCGCGCAGGCCGGCTCGTTCGTCCCCGCCGACTCGGCCCGCCTGCCCGTCGTCGACCGGGTGTTCACCCGGGTCGGCGCGAGCGACGACATCGCCGGCGGCGAGTCGACGTTCATGCGCGAGATGCGCGAGCTGACCGACGTGCTCCACGACGCGACCGGCGACTCGCTGGTCCTGCTCGACGAGGTCGGCCGGGGGACCGCGACCACGGACGGTCGCGCCATCGCCCGCGCGGCCGTCGAGTTCCTCCACGACGAGGTCGGCGCGACCACGCTCTTTGCGACCCACTACCACGAACTCACCGACCTCGCCGACGAGTACGACCGCGTCGTGAACCGCCACTTCGCGGCGACCGAACGCGAGGGGGACGTGACGTTCCTCCACCGGGTCCGTGAGGGGGCCGCCTCCTCGTCGTACGGCGTCGAGGTCGCCGACCTCGCGGGCGTCCCCGAGTCCGTCGTCGCTCGCGCGCACGACCTCGTCGCCGCCGAGCGCGACGGGGACCGCTCGGCCGACGACGCCGGCGGCAGGGACGGGGACGACGACGGCGACGACGACGGCGACACGACCGAAGCGATCCCCCAGCGAACCCTCGAGGAAGTCGCGGAAAACGGCCACAGCGAGCCGTCGGCGGCGGGTCGCGATCGACGGGAGGCCAGCCCCGACCCGTCGCAGGCGACGCCCGGTCCGGAACCGGAGGAGGCGGTCGCGGCCGTCCTCGCCGAGTTACGCGACCTTTCGCTGGCGGAGACGACGCCGTTGGAGGCGTTGAACCGACTGCACGACCTCCAGCGACGGGCCGAGGCCGTCGAGGAGGGATCCCCGGGCGGTGAGGAGCCGTGAGCGAGGTCCGCGAGCTGTCGACGGCGACCGTCGAACGGATCGCCGCCGGCGAGGTGATCACCCGGCCCGCCCGCGTCGTCGCGGAGCTCGTCGAGAACGCCCTCGACGCCGGTGCCGACCGCGTCGACGTGACCGTCGACGGCGACGGCACAGAGCGGATCCGGGTCGCCGACGACGGCCGCGGCATGGACCGGGCGGACGCCGTCCGCGCGGTCGATCCCCACACGACCAGCAAGATCCGCGGGGCCGACGACCTCGAGAGCGCTCGAACGCTCGGCTTCCGCGGGGAGGCGCTCGCGGCCATTGCCGACGCCGGTCGCCTGGAACTGGTGACGAACGACGGTGACGGGGGCGGAGACGGCGACGGCGACGACGGCGACGCCGACCCGGGGACCCGCGTCGTCGTCGACCGCGCGCCGGGCGGGACCGCGATGCACGACGACCGGGACGGCGGTCACACCGGCGACGACGATCACACCGGCGACGGCGACCGCGAGGCGGCCAAGACCGTCGATGACGCCGGGCGCGCCCGGGGGACGACCGTCGTCGTCACGGACCTCTTCGCCGACCGGCCCGCCCGCCGGGAGTCGCTGGCGTCGCCGGCGCGGGAGTTCGGTCGGATCTCGGCGCTCACCACGGCGTACGCGCTGGCCCGTCCCGAGGTGTCGTTCTCGCTCACGCACGACGGCCGCGAGACGGTCTCGACGACGGGGATGGGGACGCGGGACGCGCTCGTCGCGCTGTACGGGCGCGAGACGGCCGGCGAGTCGACGGCGCTCACCCACCGCGTCGGCGTCGACCTCGCGGGGCGCGCGGCGGATCTGACCGTCGAGGGTCGGCTCTGTTACCCCTCGACGACGCGCGCGAGCCGTGACCACGTCCACGTCGCCGTGAACGGTCGGCCCGTCCGCGACGACGGCCTCCGCCGAGCGGTCTCGCGGGGGTACGGGAGCCTCCTGCCGAGCGACCGCGAGCCTGTGGCCGCGGTCCGGATCGACCTCCCGGCGTGGGCGGTCGACGCGAACATCCACCCGGCGAAAGAGCGCGTCGCGATCCGCGGCGGCGACCGGGTCGCCGAGGCGGTCGAGTCGGGCGTTCGCGAGGCGCTGACGACCGCCGACCTCCGGCGCAGCGGCGAGGTGGCGATGGACCTCGAGTCGTCGCTCGCGCCCGTCGAGGGGGCCGACTCGGCGTTCGCGGACGCGACCGTCCTCGGTGTGGCACGCGACCTGTACGTCGTCTGCGAGTCGCCCGAGGGCCTGCTCGTCGTCGACCAGCACGCGGCCCACGAGCGGATCAACTTCGAGCGACTCCGGGCGGCGCTGGCCGACGAGTCGGTGCCGTCGGCGGAGCTGAGCCCCGCGGCGACGGTGACGCTCGACCCGCCGACGGCCGCCGCCGTCGAGACGCACCGCGAGGCGGTCGAGCGCCTCGGCTTCGCGGTCGAGCCGTTCGGCGGCACCACCTACCGGGTGCGGGCGGTGCCCGCGCCGCTGGGACGGGTCGCCGACGCCGAGGCGCTCCGGGAGGTCGCGGAGGCGCTTCGCGACGCCGGCGGCTCGGGATCAGCGAGCGGCGCGGGCGGCGCGAACGCTTCGGGCGGAACGAACGGCACGGGCGGCGCGTCGGCCGTCCGCGAGGAGCTGCTGGCGGACCTCGCGTGTCACCCGTCGCTGAAGGCGGGCGACGACCTCGACCGCGAGACGGCCGCCGGACTGGTCGAGCGCCTCGGCGAGTGCGAGCGCCCGTACGCCTGTCCGCACGGGCGACCGACCGTCCTGTCGCTGGGGGAGTCGACCCTCGCGACCGGGTTCGAGCGGGAGTGACCCGACGGTCGATCGTCGCCGGGGCGTCGGTGGCTCACCACGACTTGCAGTCGGCACAGACGTAATCGCCGTCGTCGCGCCAGCGCCGCGTCACCGTTGTCCCGCAAGCCGCGCAGGCGACTCCGTCGGGCGAGACGTCGAGCGTCGGAGAGACGGGATCGGCGTCGTCGACGACGGGAGCGTCCGAGTCGCCGTGGGCGTCCGAACCGTCGTCGCCGCGTCCAGCGTCGTCGCCGCGTCCAACGTCGTCGCCGTCGGCGGTCTCGGCCGCGAACTCGTCGAGCGAGCGGTCCTCGGGCACACCCCGAGGAAGCGGCGGCGCGGACATAACTCCGGCGAGGGCGGCCGCCGATCGGGCCGACCGGTCGGCCGTCGCCGTCCCGGCCGACACATCAACGCTCAAGTCCCCGCGGCGACGAGGTGTGCGTATGGTTACCGTCACCGACTTCGTCGTCAGGCTGGTCACCAGCGTCCTCGACCTCGTCGTCATCTTCGTGACGGACGTGGCGCTTCGGGACCCGCTGTCGTTCGTCTCGTTCCTGTTCGGCGCGCTGTTCGTCGGCGGGGCGTCGCTCGTCCTCGGCTACCTCGCGCTCGGGGCGCTCGGCTACGAGTTCGGTATCGGCGACCCCGCAAGCGAGTCGCGCTACGACCGCGCGCAGCGCTCGCGCTGACCGGAGCGCGACCGCCTCCCGACAGTTCGACTCCGTCGTTCAGTCCTTCTCGCCCGCGCCGACCGCGCTCTCGCCGAGCTTTTCGCTCCCCTCGATGACCTCGCGACCGCCCATGTACGGCTGCAGGGGCGCTGGCACGTCGACCGTGCCGTCGTCGTTCTGGTAGTACTCCAGGATGGCGACGACGACGCGCGGGACGGCCACGCCCGAGCCGTTGAGGGTGTGGAGGTACTCGGCCGACTCGTGGCGTTCGGGGCGGAATCGCAGGCCTGCACGGCGGGCCTGGAAGTCGCGGAAGTTCGACACCGACGAGACCTCGAGCCAGCGACCGCCCTGGTCGGGGCCGTCGTCCATGTCGTCGCCGGGGGCCCACACCTCGATGTCGTACTTCTTCGCCTGCGTGAAGCCGAGGTCCCCCGTGCACATCTCCAAGATGCGGTACGGGAGATCGAGGCGCTTCAGGACCTCCTCGGCCTCCTCGACGAGGCGGTCGAAGCGCTCGTCGCTGTTCTCGGGGCGCACGAAGTTCACCAGCTCCACCTTGTTGAACTGGTGGACGCGGACGATCCCGCGCGTCTCTGTGCCGTGTTCGCCCGCCTCGCGGCGGAAGTTCGGCGAGTACGCCTGGTGTTTGACCGGGAGGTCGTCGTCCAGCAGGATCTCGTCGCGGTACATGTTCGTCACGGGAACTTCGGCCGTCGGGAGGAGCCAGAGGTCGTCGTCGTCGATCTCGTCGGCGTTCTCGTCGCCGACGCGGTAGGCGTCCTCGACGAACTTCGGGAACTGACCGGTCCCCTCCATCGAGCGCGAGTTCACCGGGATCGGCGGGAACACGTCGGTGTACCCCTGCTCGCGGTGGACCTCCAGGAAGAACTGGATGAGCGCGTGCTCCAGCATCGCGCCCTCGCCCTTCGCGAAGTAGAAGCCCCCGCCCGACACCTTCGCGCCGCGGTCGAAGTCGAGGATGTCCAGATCCTCGCCGAGGTCGTAGTGCGGGGTCACCTCCGGCGGGAGACTCCGGAGGTCGTCGAACCCCTCGCGCCGCCGTTCGACGTTCTCCGACTCGTCCTCGCCGACGGGCACGTCGTCGTCGGGGATCTGCGGCAGGTGGAGCATCGCCTCGTGGAGCTCCTCCTCCAGTTCGTCGGCGCGCTCTTCGATCTCTTGGAGCTCCGACTTGAGGTCCTGGCTCCTGTCGATCGCCTCTTGAGCTTCCTCCTCCTTGCCCTCCTGTTTGAGCTGGCCGATCTTCGACGAGACCTCGTTGCGCTCGTGTCGGAGCGTGTCGCCGCGACCCTTCAGGTCGCGCCACTCCTCGTCGAGTTCGAGGATCCGGTCGAGGTCCACGTCGACCCCCTTGTTCTCGATGCCCTCGCGGACCGCCTCGGGGTGCTCGCGGAGGAACTGCCTCGAAATCATTTGGTGGGGATTCCGGTGGTCGCGCCTAAACCGTGTCGGGTCTGTGTGATCGATTGGCTGTCGTGGTTTCCGGAAGCGACGACGACTGATCCACAGATCCAGTTGCGGTGAGGGTACAGTTTCCGAAAGCCCCCGGGCGTCTCGTGGGCTGCGACTCGCTGCGCTCCTTGGCCTTCGGCCTGCGGTGCTTGCTTCGTCTCGCCTCACGAGACGCCCGGCCCCTTTCAGTCCCACCCGTGGTTCGAGCAGGCCGGACGTTGATGCCTCTCGAACGGTGCGCACGAACCGCGGCCGCGGTGGCGCGCGTCGGCGGGCCTCCGTGCCCGCCGACCGCGCGAGGGGCGAGGAGCACAGCGAGGCCGGAGGCCGAGCGAGCACCGCAGGCGGCTGGGGAGGGTGAGGTCGCGGGTGGGACTGAAAGGGGCCTTTCGGGAACCGTGTCTCCGCGGTGTCGTCCGACTCCGACGGCTGCTCGTACCCACCCCGGCGGACGAAACCGGCCGATCCGAACCGCGACTTATCGACTGAATTCGATCGCCGCGCCCTGCCCGAAGCCGACGCACAGCGACGCCAGTCCGCGGTCCGCGTCGCGCTTGATCATCTCGTGGATGAGCGTCACCGGCAGCCGCGCGCCCGAGGCCCCCAGCGGGTGTCCAAGGGCGATCGCGCCGCCGTTGACGTTGTAGATGTCCTCGTCGATCCCCAGTTCCCGACGGGCGTACTCACACTGGGAGGCGAACGCCTCGTTCACCTCCACGAGGTCGTAGTCGTCGATGTCGCGGCCCGCGCGCTCCAACAGCCCTCGCGTCGCGGGGACCGGGCCGATGCCCATCACCGTCGGGTCGACGCCCGCGACGTTGTTCGTGCCGACCTCCGCGAGCACGTCGAGTCCGTGCTCGTCGGCGAACTCCCTCGAGCACACGAGCGTCGCCGCCGCGCCGTCGGTGATCTGCGAGGAGTTCCCCGCCGTCACGGAGCCGTCGCCGGTGAACGCCGGCGAGAGCCCGCCGAGCGTCTCCATGTCCGTGTCCGGGCGGATGCCCTCGTCCTCGGTGACGACGCCGTCGTCGGTTTCGATCGGAACGATCTCGTCGTCGAAGCGGCCCGACTCCGTCGCCTCGGCGGCGCGGTGGTGCGACCGGACGGCGAACTCGTCTTGGGCCTCGCGGGAGACCTCGTACTCCTCGGCGACCTTCTCGGCGGTCATCCCCATCTGAAGCTGGAAGACGTTATACATCTCCGACAGTTCGGGGTGGAGGTGCTGGTAGGAGTCGCCGTCCATCGGCACCCGACTCATGCTCTCGACGCCGCCGGCGACGATGCACTCGCGGTTCCCGGCGGCGACCGCGTCGCCGGCGGAGATGATCGCCTGCATCGAGGAGGCGCACCAGCGGTTGATGCTCGTCGCGGGCGTCCCCTCGCCCAGTTCCGACAGCAGCGCGATGACGCGGGCGACGTTGTTGTCCTGCTCGCCGCGCTGCTGGGCGACCCCCCACATGAGGTCGTCCACGTCGTCGGCGTCCAGGTCGTGCTCCGCGAAGATGTGGTCGATGAGCGCCACGGAGAGGTCCTCGCTTCGCGTGTCCGCGAAGACGCCGTCCTGCCTGCCGAACGGGGTGCGATACGCGGCCGCGATGACGGGTGTTGCCATGGCCGATACTGCGCGGTCGATCCTGATAAATCCGGGAGAACCCCGGATCCGTTTCGCCGCGTTGCAGCGCCGACCGTCGCCTGCGCGGGCGTCGCACCGACCGTCGTTTCCTCTGCGGGCGTCACACCGACCGTCACCGGATCGTCAGCCGTCGCATTCCGGCACTCTCGGAAGCCGGCGCGTGCGATCGCCTCACACGCCGGTTTCCGGCGCTTCGACGCGCTTAACAGCCTCCGGCGGCAAGTCCTGGGGGATGAGTGACCCGGCAGAGGACGTGGTCGAACTTCTCGTGACCGTCCACCGCTACAACGAGGACCGCGACCTCGACGCCGACGACCTACCGCCGCGGTACCGCCAGGTCTTCTGGAGCGAATCGCCCGAGGAGGAGGACGGACCGGGCGGCGTGGAGCGCCCGCTTCACGTGACCGAGTCGACTGCGAAGACCGCCACCGGCGTCGAGCGCCCGTGGGAGGCGATCTCCGATCTCCTGTTCACCCAGCGGAAGGACTTCTCCGGGGAGGTGTCGCTGTCGCAGCCCGAGATGGCCGTCGAGTGGCTGCTGGACCGCGTCGACGACGACGACCTCCTGAGCAACCCCGTGCTCGCGGCGATCGCCGACGACCCGGACGTCGAGCACGACGCCGAGTTCTCCGTCGACCACGCCGAGGCCCGCGACGAGAACCGCCCCGTGCGCGCCGACCGGGTGTGGATCGACGCGCTGCTGGGCGAGTACTTCGACGAGGAGGAGGACGCCGAGATGCTCGATCTCGTCACGGTGAAGGCACCCGAGGAGATCGAGATGACGCTGAAGGACCTCGTGCTCACGACCGACCAGGAGGGCGAGATCCGCAAGCTGATGAAGGCGATCGAGCACCGCCAGTACCTCGCCGACATCGGCCTGCGCGAGATCGGCAAGCTCCTGTTCGTGGGGCCGCCCGGCACCGGCAAGACGACCGCCGCCCGCGCGCTCGCCCACGAACTCGGCCTCCCGTTCGTCGAGGTGAAGCTCTCGATGGTGACCAGCCAGTACCTCGGCGAGACCGCCAAGAACGTCGAGAAGACGTTCGAGGTCGCGAAGCGGCTCGCGCCGTGCATCCTCTTCATCGACGAGTTCGACTCCGTCGCCAAGACCCGCAAGTCCGACGAGCACGCCGCACTCAAGCGCGCGGTCAACACCCTGCTCAAGAGCATCGACGAGGTGTCGCTGGTCCGCGACGAGGTGCTTCTCATCTCGGCGACGAACCACCCCGACCAGCTCGACGCCGCCGCCTGGCGGCGCTTCGACGAGATCGTCAACTTCCCCAAGCCCGACCGGCAGATGCGCTCGGACATCCTCCGGGTCATCACCCGCGAGATGGAGATCGCCAAGTTCGACCCCGACGAGGTCGCCGACCGCACCGAGGGGCTCACCGGGAGCGACCTCCGGCTCGTGCTCCGGGAGGCCGTCTTGGAGGCGCTCACCGACGACCGCATGGAGATCACCCAGGAGGACATCATGGACGCCGTCCAGGACTTCGAGGAGCGCGATAACCTCAAGAATATGAACATGATCGACGGCGAGGGCGCGGAGGTCGTCGGCGACGGCGGGGACGGTCACGACCACGACCACGATCACAGTCACGACGACTGAGGCCGAACGACACGCTATTTCACTACTCTACTCGAGATCCGTTTCGGATAGCGCGGACTGACGATAGCCGGTTTATGTCCCAGCGGGCTTCTCAATATGAGGTATACGTATGATGCCGTCGGAATATGAGGCATAAGCCAGAATACGAATGTGGACGAGGAAAACGGAACGAGGATCCGTGTTTCAGTTCCGTCCGGTGCCGCGGCCCGTACGCCTCCTCGGCGACGGAAGAGATCCTGTTGTTCCTCATACTGTCGGACGTAACTTCGTGAAAATATTCGCCACCCCCGGTGTGGCGAAATTCTTGAAATGCTTACCTCCGACAGTATCAGCCGCCACCGATTCGAACGGTTCTCACGGCGGGAACTCGCCGAACGCATCGACGTTTCGGAGGCGACGGTCCGACGAACGGTTCGGATACTCGCCGCAGCCGATCTCGTCGGTATTCGGTCCGAGGCCGGTGCCAAACACGTCGAGATCAACCGGGATCGTCCTCTCGGGGGTCACCATCCGGGGAAGCGAGGAGTTCCGAACGCTCCGAAACGCATTGGCCCACGGTGAGTTCGATGAGGATCCGTCGGACGTTGTCGACGGTTCCCTCTCGCGAGTGGCTCCCTCAGACTTATTACAGATCGTTACATTCTATTACACATGCCAATTAGCATCGACCACTTCGACGAGGGGCCCGCGGATATTCTCGACCTCCAGGAGGGGACGCAACCGTATCGTATCATCCAATTCCTCGCCGAGAACAGCGAACAGGCGTTCACGCAGACGGAAATTCACGAAGCGACAGACATCAAGCGCGGGAGCGTTGGAGCTGCGCTGTCGCGCTTGGAGGACCGCGGCCTCGTCCGCCACCGCGGGCGGTACTGGGCCATCGCAGCGGATGACCGCCTCGCATCGTACGCGGCGCAGGTGAACGCCAGCTCTGCCTCGACGACGGACGACTACTACGGGGATGAGGAATGAGCGAGGGCTACGAGCGAGGTGCGGTCGTGAAAGGCCCCGATCTCCTCGTGGGCCACGAGTACCGCCCGTACGTCTGTTTGAACGATGACTCACACCCGTTCCACGACGAGGAAGCGCTCTACGCGGCAAGCACGACGACGCGACGCGCAGTCGCCATCCCACTCACCGACGACGACTTCGTTTCGGGCGGCCTGCCCCGAGAGAGCTACGTGAACCCGTGGACAGTCGTCACGGTTCGACACGCCGACATGGATCACGTAGAGGGGCGTCTCATCGAGGCGACGACCGAGAAGATCACCCGAGAGGTCGCCGGCTACATCGGCGTTCGGTAGCCCTGCATTCGGGTGGCGATTAGAGTTCCGCGACGAGATTCTGACCGGAGCACTGCTTCGGGTGAAGGTGCCTATCCGACTCCCCGTTCGCATCGAAGTCTCGCTGCGCTCGACCTCGCTCCCGCTCACGGGTCGCTGCGCTCCCCGTTCGCGTTTCGTGGCCTCGCTTCGCTCGGCCACGCTCCCGACACGGCTTAGTCGCCCCCTCCCACACCATCGGGTAGATGCGCGTCACCCTCCTCGGCACGGGCGACACCACGGGAACTCCGACCGTCGGCTGCGACTGCGACACCTGTGAGGCCGCCCGCGAGCGCGGGATCGAGCGCTCCCGATTCTCCGTCCACGTCGAGAACGACCGCACCGGCGAGAGCCTCCTGATCGACTTCTCGCCGGACTTTCGCCAGCAGTTTCTCACCCACGACGTTCCGCTGCCGGACGCCGGGGTCGTCTCGCACGTCCACTTCGACCACCTCGACGGCCTCGGCAACGTCTACCGCCTGGTCGACGACCTCCCCGTGTACGCCGCGAGCGAGGTCGACCCCGTCACCGGCGAGTCGGTCGCCGACACGGTCCGCTCGAAGTACGACTACCTCGACCGCGTCACCGTCGAGGACGCCTCCCCGTTCGATCCGGTCCGCATGTGCGGCCTCGATGTGACGCTCGTCCCGGTCGATCACCCGCCGCTCGTCTGTTACGGGCTCTCGGTCGAGGACCCCGAGACGGGCGCGAAGCTATCGCTGTCGGGCGACACGAGCTACGACGTGTCCGGCGACTCGCGGGCGGCGCTCGCGGACCCGGACCTCCTGCTGGCCGACGGCATCGTCCCCGCGCGCTTCTGTGAGTACCACCCGATGGGCGGCACGGACGAGGGGCCCGACGGCACGCCGTACACCTTCGGCACGAAGCACATGACTCGGGAGGGCGCGCTCGCGTTCGCCGACGACCTGAACGCGGAGACGACGCGGCTGGTCCACCTCGCGCACTACTACCCGCCCGAGGAGGCGTTCGCCGAGCCGCTGGCCGTCGACGGCGAGACGTACGATCTGTAGACGGCCCCCGCGCTTCTCGGCCGTCCGTCCCGGCGAAGGTATTTGCCGCTCGGACCCGTAACCGGTCTAACTTGAACGTCCGTTCGACCCCGGCGGCGACGGTGGCCGTCGCCGCCCTCCTCGCGGCCTCGGTGCTCGTCCCGTTCGTCGGCGTCGCCGGCGCGGTCCCCGACGCCCGCGTCGCGGTGACCGACGCGACCGTCTCGCCCGCCACGCCGACCGCCGGCGCGCCGATCACCGTCGAGGCGACCGTGCGACTCTCGGCAGGCAGCGACTCCCCGGCCGACCTCGACCGTCTCGCCGTCGTCGACGCCGACGGTGAGACGGTGGGCGAGGCGACCGGACTCGGATCCCTGTCGCCCGGCGAGACGCTGACGGTGCCCGTGAGCGTCACCCTCGACGAGGTCGGCGAGCACGACCTGACCGTCGTCGCCGAGTTCTCCGACGACGACGACGAGACGGCGACGGCGCGGAGGCCGCTCTCGCTGGTCGTCGAGCGGGGCGGGCCGCTGGTCGAACTCGACGCGTCCGAGGCCGTCGCCGGCGCGGACTCGACCGTCGGCGTCACCGTCTCGAACCCGACGACTGCAGCGTTGCGCGACCTGGTCGTGACCGTCGAGAGCCCGAGCGACGGCGAGCGGACCCGCCGGACCGTCGCGACGCTCGCGGCCGGGGCGAGCCAGCAGCTCAACTTCTCCGTGCGGCCCGACGAGGCCGGCGAGCGACCGTTCCGCGTCGCCGTCGAGTACACGACCGCCGCGGGGACGCGCGCGGAGACGGCCCACGAGCGCGCCGTCGTCGTCGACGCCCGGTCGACCGACGTGGGCGTCCGGGTCGACCCCGCCGGCGACGGCGGCGACGGCGCGGGCGGCGGCGTCGGCGCGGCCGGGCTCGCTGGCGTCATCGGCGGGGGCGGCGGAGGCGGTGCGCTCCAGCCGTCCGGCGGCGGCGACGGCGGGTCCGAGGACGGCACGGCCGTCGACGTGACGGTGACGAACTTCGGCAACGCCGCCGTCGAGCGCGTCGTGCTCGTGCCCCGCGGCGACAACGGTACCGTCGTCGAGTCGATCGGCCGCGTCGCCGTCGCCGACGCGCTCGCGCCGGGAGAGGCCGCGACGGCCACGGTCGACCTCTCGGACGTCGAGACCGCCGGAACGATCCGGTTCGTCGCCGAGTTCGTCGCCGCCGGAGAGCGGGGCGAGGCGGCCGTCGGCTACGACGTGCGTCCCGAGCGCGGGGCCGTCGACCTGACCGGTATGAACGTCAGCGTCGGGGAGGGCGGTCGAGTCACCCTGGAGGGCAACCTCGGTAACGTCGGCGACGGCGAGGTCTCGGGCGTCGTCGTCGGCGTCGCAGACGGGGAGTTCGCCCGGGCCGCCTACCCGCAGCGCGACTACTTCGTCGGCTCGGTCGGCGCGAGCGAGTTCGCCCCCTTCCGGGTGACCGCACGGGTTGACGTCGCGAACGCGTCGACCGTGCCGGTCGCCGTGTCGTACACGACCGGCGACGACCGGATCCGCGAGGTGATCGAGGTACCGCTGCCGACGGGCGCGGGCGACGCGAGCGACGCCGGATCGACGGCCGCGATCGGCGGCTTCGGGGCCGTCGGCGGCGGACTCCTCGTCGTCGGCGTCGCCGTGCCCGCGGCCGTCGCCGTGCTCGCGCGCCGGTACCGATGAGCCGCGGCGACTCGGGGGCCGCCCCCGAATCGATCGACGGTGAGCAGGCCGCTGGCGGACCGATCGCCGACGACGTCGATGCGGACCGCGACGGCGACGGCGACAGCGACGCGGACCGCGACGCCGCCCGCGACCGCGACGCGGACCGCGACGCCGCCCGCGACCGCGACGCCGATTCACACCGCGACGCCGGCCCCGACACCGATGCCGACGGCAACCGCGACCGCGACTGCGACGGCGACCGCGACGCCGCGCCGCCGCTGCGGCTCGTCGACGTGGTCAAGCGCTACGAGGGCGGCGGCGGCACGGTCACGGCGCTGTCGGACGTCGAGTTCGCGGTCGCGGCCGGCGAGGTCGTCGCCGTCGTGGGCCCCTCCGGCTCGGGGAAGTCGACGATGCTCAACCTGCTCGGACTGCTCGACGACCCGACAGAGGGGCGGGTCGAGCTTCACGGCTCGCCGGTGGCCGGACGGACGGCCCGCGAGCGCACGGACGTGCGCCGGGAGACGATCGGCTTCGTCTTCCAGGACTTCCATCTCGTCCCCACGCTCTCGGCCCTGGAGAACGTCCGCCTGCCGACAGCATTCCTGCCCGAGGACCGCACGGACCGCGCCCGCGACCTGCTCGGCAGGGTCGGCCTCGGGGACCGGCTGGACCACACGCCCGACGAGCTGTCGGGCGGACAGAAACAGCGCGTCGCCATCGCGCGCTCGCTGATCAACGAGCCGGACGTGCTGCTCGCGGACGAGCCGACGGGGAACCTCGACCGCGACACCGGCGTCTCGGTGCTCGAGGAGGTCCGCGAGATCGCCGCCGGCGGCGTCGGCGTCGTCGCCGTCACCCACGACGACCTGGTGACCGACTACGCCGACCGCACCGTCAGGCTCGTCGACGGGGTGCTCCGGGATGCGTGACCGCCTCCGAGCCGGCCTCCGTCGGCTCGTCGGCGCGCTCCGTCGGGGCGGTGCACGGATCGGGGGCGTCGCCGGCGCGGGGGCGACCCGCGCACTCGAGGCCGTCCCCGAGCCGGTCGCCGACCGTGCGCGTCGCGCCGCCGCGCGGGTCGGTCGGCGGTTCCCGGCGGCGTCGCTGGCGGTTCGCAACCTCTCGCGACAGCGCCTCCGCGCGGGGCTGGCGGCGCTGGGGATCGTCATCGGCGTGTTCGCGGTGGTGTCGCTGGGGATGCTCGGAACCGCGCTCCAGACGGCCGCGACCGACGAACTCGGGGGGCTCGGAAATCAGGTGATCGTGAGTCCCGCCCCCGAGACCGACGCCGAGACGCTGAACGCCCGCGACCTGCAGGCGATCGAACGCGCCGCCGCGGGCCGCGGAGCGGTCGTCCCGCTGAAGTCCGCTGGCGCGACCGTCAGCGCCGGGAGCGGACGGACCGTCGCGCAACTGTACGGGACGACGAATCCCGGGGCGTTGTTCGGCGACGCGCCGGGCGTCCCCGCGTACCACCGCCAGGGGGCGATCGTGGGGGCGGACGTCGCCGGCGCGCTCGACCTCCGGGTGGGCTCAACCCTGACGGTCGAGTCGAACAGCTACCGGGTGGTCGCGGTGTTGCCCGAACAGGCGTCCGTCTCCCCGCTGCAGGCGGACTCAGCGGTCGTGTTGCCGCCCGGCGAGTTCGCCGCCGACGGCTACTCGCAGGTGGTCGTGCGCGCCGACTCCGGCGGCGACGCCGAGGCGGTCGCCGGCGAGGTGCGCGACCGGCTGAACGCCCGCGAGCGCCGCGTGTCGGTGTTCTCGCTGACGAGCATCCTCTCGCAGATCCGGGAGTTCTTCGCGCTGCTCAACGGCTTCCTGCTGGCGGTCGCGGGCGTGTCGCTGGTCGTCGCCGGCGTCTCCATCTTCAACGTCATGCTGATGACAGTCTCCGAGCGCCGGGGCGAGATCGGCGTGCTCCGGGCGGTGGGGATCCACCGCGATCAGGTGTTGCGGACGCTGCTGGTGGAGGCGACCCTCCTCGGTGTCGTCGGCGGCGCGGTCGGGGTGGCGCTCGGGACCGTCGGCGTGGTCCTCGTCGCGCTCAACACCGACCTCCCGCTGGATGCTGTGCTCGTCCCGACGAACGCCCTCGTCGCCGTCGGCGCGTTCGCCTTCGGCGCGACCGTCGCGCTCGTCGGCGGGCTCTACCCGGCCTACCGCGCCGCCTGGGAGCCGCCCGTGGAGTCGCTTCGCGGGTAGGGTCAAGCGCCGGTCGCGTCGCGACGGGCGGGAGGGCCGAGTGGATCGGCGGGACGGCCGAATGGACCGACGAACGCGGGCGCGGGGAGACCCGAAGACACTTGCGGCCGTGTTCGTATCCCCGTCACATGTCGAACGACTGGTCCCGGCGGCGGGCGCTCGCGGTCGCGGGGGGAGCGCTGCTCGCCGGCTGCAGCGGCGCGCCCTCCACGGACGGCACCGCCGACGGGGACGATCCCGGCGACGACGGGCCCGGCGACGGTGACCCCGACGGCACGCCGACGCCAGAGCCGACGCCGGTTCCCGAGCCCGAAACGGAGTTCACGCCCGAGGAGTGGACCGCGCCGACCGACGCCCCCGCGACCGAGGTCGAGCGGACCGTACTCGTGGAGAACCTGGAGGTGCCGTGGGACCTGTCGGTCGCGAGCAACGGCGACGTGTTCGTCACCGAGCGGGTCGGCCGCGTCAGCCGCTTCGCCGGCGGCGACGTGGACGCCGTGTTCACGCCCGCCGACGCCATCGACGCCGGCTCCGTGCCGGCCGACCAGGACGAACAGCAGTGGTGGGTCGACGGCGGCGAGGGCGGCACCCTCGGCGTCGCGGTCCACCCCGACTACCCCGACGTGGAGGTGCTGTACGTCTACTACACCGCGAACGCCGAGGACGGCGGCGGAGGCGATCGGGTGAACCGCGTCTCGCGGTTCGACCTCTCGGCCGACGACCCCGCGGCGACCGAGGAGGTCGTCGTCGGGTCGATCCCGGCGAACCAGTACCACAACGGCGGACGGATCGCGTTCGGCCCCCGCGGGTACCTCTGGATCACGACCGGCGACGCCGGCGAGAAGCCGATGGCCGCCGATCCCGGCGCGCTCCCCGGGTCGGTGCTGCGGGTCACCGTGAACGGGGAGGGCGCGCCCGACAACCCCGAGGTCGACGGCGGCGACCCCCGGGTGTTCAGCTACGGCCACCGCAACCCGCAGGGGATCGTCTGGCTGCCCGACGGAACGCCGATCGCCAACGAGCACGGCCCCTCCGGGCGAGACGAGGTGAACCGACTCGTCGCCGGCGGCGACTACGGCTGGCCGGAGGTCCGCACCGCCGATGAGTACCGGGGGCTCGAGACGGACAGCGCCGTGCGCCGCCCGCTGGTCAACACGCAGAAGTCGACGTGGGCACCCACCGGGTCGCTGTTCTACACGGGCGATGGCCTCCCCTCGTGGTCGAACCGGATGGTGATCGGCGGCCTGCGAAGCCAGCAGGTGATCGTCGCGACGCTGTCGCCGCCGGACGCGGAGCGTCCGCCCCTGGGCGATCGGGGGCGGCGCTTCGACGCCGGCTGGCTCGACGACGCCTACACCGTCACCGCCCACCCGCGCTTGACCGACGTGCTCGGCCGGGTCCGCCACGTCGAGCAGGGGGTCGACGGCGAGCTGTACGCGATCACGTCGAACCGGGACGGTCGGTCGGCCAGCGACGACGGCTTCCCGCGCTCGAACGACGACGTCCTCGTCCGGCTGGAGGGGGCACGATGAGTCGGCTCCCGGAGGCGCTCGCCCCCTCGACGACGCCGCTCGCGCTCGCGGCGGTGCTGGCGCTGGTGGTGGCGGGCGTTGCGCCCGCGGTGGCGACGACCGGCGCGAACGCCGGCGGCGCGACCGGGCCGTTCGCGCAGTCGGACGGGCTCAATCCCTGCGTCGGAACCGTCGAGGAGGAGCCCGACGCCTCGACGCTCGTGAGCATCCAGGGCGCGCGCGGCGGGGGGAAGACCGTCGCGATGCTGGTCGGGGTCGGCCCCGACGGCTCGATCCACGGCGTCCACAACGACACCGCCGACGGGCGCTGGTGGTCCTACGACGTGGACCCGCTGCCGAACGGCGAACTGCTGATGGCGACGACCGAGCCCGGCATCTCCGTGATCGAGCGGATCGACCCGGCGACCGGTGAGACCACCGAGACGATCCGCCTGGAAAACGTCGAGGACGCCCACGACGTGGACTACCTCGGCGACGGCGAGTTCGTCACCGTCGACAAGGGCGACGAGCGCAACCGGGTCGTGGTGTTCGACGACTCGGGCGAGATCGTCTGGCAGTGGCGCTTCGACGAGCACACCGACCGCTTCCCGCGCGACGGCGGCGGCCCTTACGGCGACGACTGGACCCACGTGAACGACGTTGACCCGATCGGCAACGACACCTTCCTCGTGTCGGTGCGGAACTTCGATCAGGTGATCGCCGTCGACCGCGACACGAAGGAGGTGAAGTGGACGCTCGGCGAGGACGACGAGTACGACGTGCTGAACGAGCAGCACAACCCCGACTACATCGAGGGCGAGAACGGCACCGCCACCGTGCTCGTCGCCGACTCCGAGAACGACCGCGTCGCCGAGTACGCCCGCACCGACGACGGCGGCTGGGAGCGCACCTGGACGCTCTCGGGCGGCGGCCTCCACGAGCCGCGCGACGCCGACCGACTCCCCAACGGCAACACGCTCGTCACCGACCGCCGGGGCCACCGCGTCGTCGAGGTGACGCCGCGCGGCGAGGTCGTCTGGGAGTTCTACACGCCGTGGCAGCCGTACGACGCCGAGCGCGTCGGCACCGACCCCGGCTCCGAGGGGCCGACGATGCGGCAGGTGGGCGCGACCGGCGACCAGTCGATGACCGGCAGCGCCGGCTACGACACCGCTCGCATCGAGGAGTGTTACGCCCACCTCACCGGCGTCGACCGCACGCGACTCGTCCCCGACGACGAGCTGTGGGGCTCCGGCGGCGACCTGGGCGACGCCGACACGACGACCGCCGGCGACGGCGACGGCGACGCGAACGGCGGCGGCAACGACGCGAACGGCGCAGGCGACGGCACCGCGGACCGCGAGTGGACGACCGTCCCCGACGACGCGTCGATCGTCGACACGCCCGGCTTCGGCGTCCCCGTCGCGCTCGCGGCGCTTGTCGCGTCGCTGGCGGCCGCGCTGACGGCGCGACGGCGCGGGTAGCCGATCCCGGGAGTGCGGTGCAGTCCGATCCCGGCCGGTTCGATCCGCGATGACCTGTCCGCCGATCGACGACGCGGCGGGAGGCTACTCGCCCCGTGTCGCGTCCCCGCTGAAGCCGTGTCCGGTCGACATGAGTCGGCGGACGATCGCGACCAGGCCGTTGTCGAACCCGCGGCCGAAGACGCCGAGTTCGTGATCGCGGCCGTCCGGGCCGGCGGTGAACGAGCTCACGAGGATCGCCTCGCGGTCGGTCAGCACCAAGCGACTGATCTCGGTCGTGTCGTCGGTTCCCTCGGCCCCGCTGAGCCAGTCGAGCCCCGAGACGAACACCTCGATCCCGGGGAGCGACTCGCGGATGCTCGCCGCCAGTTCCGGGGAGGCGGCACCGACGAGCAGGTCGACGCCGCGGTCGTGGGCGGCCTCGAGGCGCTCCAGGAGCTCCGGCGTGACGACGCTCTCGTGGCCGATCACGATGACGACCTCCCGATCGGCCCCGTCGACGAGCTGTCGCGTCCGGCTCGTGATGCCCTGCCCGCCCGACAGCGCCCACACCTCGTGGGTGACCTCGGTCCCCTCGTCGTCGGGCGGTTCGAGCTCGTCCAGCGCGTCGCGAAGCGACTCGGTCCGCTGTTCGTACTCCGCCTGGAGGGTCGTGATCGCCTCGTCGATCGGAACGGCCCGGAACACCTGGGGGTTCGAGTGTTGCGTCTCGACGAGCCCTTTCGCCTCCAGCACGCGGACCGCGTCGTAGACGCGCGTTCGAGGCACCTCAGAGGTGTCGCTGATCTCCTTGGCCGTCGCCTCCCGTCGTCGCGCGAGCGCGACGAACGACCGCGCCTCGTACTCCTTGAGTCCGAGTTCCTGAAGCAGTTCGACCGCCTGTTGACGATGTGTACTGTCGTTCATAGGTCCCAACCTCGTACGACACGCTCAGTTCTCGCTCCGGGGATATAGTAGGCCCGCGACGGGATCACCCCCGCAGATCGCGGATCGCCACTCGACGCCCAGCTGTCACTCGTCGAGTGACATACAGATCGACTCGTTCACGCGGGATCGTGGCATCGCTGTCGGTGTATCAGACGTTCACCCAATTAATCACAGTAAAACTAAATGCGCCGAACCACTCGTCCTCGGTGGTGCGGGGCCGCAGTTTTGGTCCCAACCTCGCTGCTGTCCCGCACCGATACCTCCTCCCGCGGACGGGAGTCGGTCCGCCCGCCGTCGTCGCCCCCTCCGAGGCGGGTTCCGTCGCCCGTCCGGTTCCGCTTGACACCCGACTGGACGCCGAAGCGACTCTGTCACTCGAATCGTCACAACAGCGCTATCCCTCCGGGCCCGGTACGATAGGACAGTAATGCCCCGCACCACCGATATCCGCGGTTCCGAGTCGCGACACGGTCCCGGAGACAGCGATG
Source organism: Halobaculum sp. CBA1158 (assembly GCF_021431925.1). Classification (NCBI taxonomy): domain Archaea; kingdom Methanobacteriati; phylum Methanobacteriota; class Halobacteria; order Halobacteriales; family Haloferacaceae; genus Halobaculum; species Halobaculum sp. CBA1158. Next base: position 2,758,527 of record NZ_CP090371.1, read on the forward strand.
AGTGAGACCGCGTGGGCGGGAAGCGAGGACCCGTGCGTCGCGATCGTCGAAGCGGTGTCGGACGCCACGGGCCGCTCGACGACGGAGCTCCCCCCGCTGCACCGATCAGTTGACATCGACGCCCTCGGTCCGTTCGTGGCCGAAACGGGCTCGTCGTGCCTCCGAGTCGAGTTCGACTACGCCGGCGTCCGCGTCAGCGTCGATCGGAACGGCGTCCTCGCGACCGCGCTAGATCGGTCCCGCTAACGGGTCCGTCGCGTCGATTCCCCGAAACCGGCCGGGCTACCTGTCCTCGGCCAGCGGCGTCTCGGACGCGCGTTCCAGGTGGCTCGAGAGGGCCTGAAGCAGCGAGGCGACCGGCTCGAACTCCGGGCCGCGTCTGACCGTCCGCTCGTCGGCATCGTAGTCGATCACTCCCGCGTCGTGTAGTTTCGGGAGGTGAGAGTGAAGCAGTCGGATCCGGACGGCGTCGGCTGTGGTCGACTCGGTGACGAGCGCCGCCGTCAGCGACTCCACCGAGACCGGCTCGTCGGCGTCAGCCAGTCGACGGAGCACCCCGCGTCGCTGGTGATCTGAGAGAAGCCGGAGTACCGCATCGGCCGCGATCGAATGGGTGTGCTGATTCATTAGGTTCTCAACTATGTTCGATCGGCAGATCGGCCGTCGTGAACGCGTACATATTGATTTACGAGAATAATAAAAACAGCGGCTGTCACTCCGATCCTCACGGTCGCGGTCGGTGACGGGTCGATCGACCGGTCACCGGTCCGGGCGGCCCGAAACGACGAACTATCGTCGCGTCGAACGATGCGGGCATGCCCCTCCGAGCGGTCGTTCGAAAGGACTTCACCGACGCGATTCGGTCGTTCTCGCTGCAGTTCACGACGCTTTTGTTCGTCGCGTTCGCGGCCGGACTGGCGGCGATTCAGTGGATCCCGGAGACCCAGTACGGCGGCCCGGCCGTCGACCCGAGCACGCTGGCGCTGTTGAACAGCATGCGTCAGCCGACGGTGTTCATGATCCCGCTGATCGGGCTGGTCCTCGCGTACGACGCGCTCGCCGGCGAGCGGACCAGCGGGACCCTCAGGCTGCTTATCGGACTGCCGAACTCGCGGCTGGAGGCCGTCGCCGGGAAGTTCCTCGGACGGACGGCGGTGATCGCCGTCGCGATCGCGGTCGGCTACGCCGTCGCCGGGGGGATCGCGCTGGCGACGTACGAGTCGTTCGACGCCCGCGTGTTCGGGCTGTACACCCTCCTCACGATCGGCTACGGCGCGGTGTACGTCGGGATCGCGACCGGGTTCTCGGCGGCGATGGCGTCGCGCCGCGACGCGTTCGCCGGCGCGGGCGGCCTGTACGCGCTGTTCATCCTCGGGTGGGACGTGCTGCTGTTGGTGCTCCAGCTCGCGATCTACGGCGAGGAGATCCCGGAGGCGGGGCTCCCCGACTGGTTCAAGTTCCTCGGGATGGTCAACCCCTCGACGGCGTTCATGCACGCCGTGCGGAGCGTCGTTCCCGAGTACGAGACGCTCACGTTCTACCCCGAGGGGAGCGCCGCGTACCTCCAGGACTGGGTCGGGTTCGTGATCCTCGCCGGCTGGTGTGTGCTCCCGCTCGCGTTCGGCTACCTGCGGTTCGAGCGCGCCGATATTCACTGATCGGGCGAGCGCGCCGACCTACCCGAACCGGTCCAGTCCGGCCTGCCGTCGCGCCACGCCCGGGGGGTCGCGCACCCACGGCGTCCGCTCGTCGCGCAGGGCCGCGGGGTCGACGGCGTCGCCTGCGTCGCCTGCGTCGACGGCGTCGCCAGTTGCGTCAGCCTCCCCGACATCGTCGCCCGCATCTCCGGGAGTCCAGCCCGGACACGACTCCCCGCAGTCGCTCGCGGGGTCGACGACGCGGTCGAAGTGGGCGCACCGGGGGCGGCCGTCGGCGGTCGCCTCGCAGTTCCCACACCCCGGGAAGTCGTAGGTGCGCCAGCCCTTGCCGTAGGCGCGCTCGGCGATCCGCCGCCGCTTGCGCGCCTTCTCGGCGGCGCTCACGAGCGCCACGTCCGCGCGGCCGGGGTGCTCGGCGAGCAGTTCCACGCCGGGGTCGTCGACCGCGAGCGGGTCGGCCTCCCGGATCACCTCTCGCTCGCCCGTCTCGGGGCGGAACCGCCAGACACCGACGGCGTCGGGGAGGCGGTTCAGGTGCGCGCCGGTGACGTGGCTCTCGGTCGCGAGGACGACTCGGTCGAACAGCGCGAGGCTGGCGTCGACGCGGAGCTGTCGCCGGAGGTCGCCCGGGCGGCCGAGGTCGGGCTTGTTCTCGATCGCGATCAGGTCGCCGAACCAGTCGTCCGGGTAGCGAGTCGTCTTCCGGACGCACCGCTTCCCGCCGCGGCGCTCCTCGGCGAGGAAGCCGCGGTCGACGGCGGCGTCGGCGACGGCGCGGGCGCGGTCCGGGCGGGCGTCGATCGCATCGAGGACGGGGACGGCCGCGGCGACGCCCGCGTCGCTCTCGATCGCCGGCCCGGGGATCGCGCGGTCGGTGATCCGGGCGCGGTCGTCGAATCCGGGTCCGGGAACCAGCCCCACCACGTCGACGACGCGGCTCCCCGGCGCGGCGACGGCCCCGCCGAGTTGGCGCGCGAGCACCCAGTCGGTCGCCCGTTCGAGGTGGGAACACAGCGCCAACTCGAACGCGAACTCCATACCGGAACGGGGGACCGGACGGGCAAAAACGCTCGCACGCGCGGGTCGACGACGACGCGGACCGCACGAGGAATCGACCGGTATCGGGGGTGATACCCGCGGCGACGGCCTTTTGTCCCGCAGACGCCGTCCGCCGAGTATGGATAGACGACAATTCCTCGCCGGCGCGGTCGCCGCCGGCGTCGCCGGACTGGCGGGCTGCGGCGCGGCGTCCGGAACCGTCCGGCCCCCGTCGCTCCCGGAGGACCGGCTTGACGAGGGGGGATGGGAACGGACGCGCGCCGACACCGAAGAAGTGCTCTCGCGGAGCGTCGCGGGGACGGACGTGACCGCGACCGCGGTGACGCGCGTGTACGACGACGCGGCGCTGCGCGCCGACGTGCGCGAGAAGACGCTCGGGGCGCTCGACGCGCCGCTGTCGAACGTCTTCGCCAGCCGGGTCGCCTTCTCGCCGAACCTCGCGGACGTCCCGCTGGAGTCGGCCCGCGAGGAGCTGGCGGCCCGAGCCGGCGAGGTGGCCCGCGAGCAGTTCGAGTCGCAGCTCTCGTCGGCCGGGCTCACCGACGTCTCGGCGAGCGACGGCGGAACGCTCACCGTCGAGACGGGCGAGGACGCGACGCTCACCGAGTACAGCGCCGCCTTCGAGTTCGACGCGTTCTCGGCGGAGGTACGCGACGAGACGGTCACCGTCGAGGGCGGCTCCGTCGCCGTCGATGGGCTGCTCGCCTCGTGGGTCCACGACGGCGGGCTCCTGATCGCCGGCGGGGCGTATCCCGCGGAGAACGTCGCACGGACCGCGGAGGAGGAGCTCTCGGAAGCGATCACCGTCTCCATCGACGTGGACCTGGGGCTCACGCCCGACGCGTACCGCGAGGAGGTCCGCGGGATCGTGACGCGCGTCGAGTGAGGACAGTTCTCTTGGCGCGGACCGCCGGATGCACAAGCGGTTAGTCCCGGCCGACCGACCCGGCGCGTGTGCGAACGACCGACGCCTTCGTCGCCCTGCGGTGTATCGACTGCGACGCCAGACACGACCCGAGCGAGGTCACCCACCGCTGCCCGGACTGCGGCGGGATGACCGATCCCGAGTACGACCTCGACGCGGTCGACCTCGCCCGTGAGGACCTCGAGTCGCGCCCGTTCGACTCGCTGTGGCGCTACGAGGAGCTGCTTCCGTTCCCCCGCGAGGCGGCCGTCTCGCTGGGCGAGGGCGCGACGCCGCTGGTCGAGTGTCCGACGCTGGCCGAGCGCATGGGCGTCGACGCCGTGTACATCAAAGACGAGGGCCGCAATCCGACGGGGACGTTCAAGGACCGCGGCCAGACCGGGGCGGTGACGGCCGCCGTCGAACACGGCGCGAGCGGGATCGCCCTCAACAGCGCCGGCAACGCGGGACAGGCGGCGAGCGCCTACGCCGCCCGCGCGGGCCTCGACTCCCACGTGTTCCTCCCCGACCGCGCCGGCTTCACCCAGAAGGCGATGACCGAGGTCCACGGCGGCGACCTCCGGATCGCCGAGGGGGAGATCACCGACGCCGGCGACGAGTACGCTGCCGCGATGGCGGAGGGCGCGGAGGGCGACGAGGCCGGCTGGTACTCCACGAAGACGTTCGTGACGCCGTACCGCCACGACGTGAAGAAGACGATGGCCTACGAGACGATCGAGCAGTTGGACTGGGCGGTGCCCGACGCGATCGTCTACCCGACCGGCGGCGGCGTCGGCCTGATCGGGATGCACAAGGCGGCGACGGAGCTTCGGGACCTCGGCTTCACAGAGAGCGACGACCTCCCGGGGATGTACGCCGCCCAGGCCGACGGCTGTGCGCCGGTCGTCCACGCGTGGGAGGAGGGTGCCGACGAGCACGAGGCCTGGACCGACATCACCACCGCCTGCAACGGGATCGCGGTGCCCGATCCCGGCGCGTCGCCGTGGATCCTCGAGGCGCTCCGGGAGTCCGGCGGCGGCGCGGTCGCCACCGGCGACGAGGCGATCCTCGACGCGGCGATCGAGGTCGCGCGGGCGGAGGGCGTCGAGGTCGGCGCGACGTGCGCCTCAGCGGTGTCCGGGGCGTTCGAGTTGGCCGAGCGGGGGGAACTCGGCGCTGACGACACCGTGGTCCTGCTCAATACCGGCGCGGGCAACAAGGATGTCGACACGCTGCGGAGCCACCTCGGCGCACGCGAGGAAGCGGCCAGCGAACGATAGACGGGAGTCACGGGCGGCCGGAATCGTCGCCGACGGGGGCGGCGAGGGGTACGAGAGCGTCACCGGAGCGAGGACCGAGGGATCGACGGACTGCGGGTCGATCCGGGTCACTCCGTCGGCGAGTCGACGCCGGTGATCTCGAACCGCGCGCCGCCGCCCTCGGCGTCGGTTACGCGGACGCTCCAGCCGTGTGCCTCGGCGATCTCCTCGACGATGCTGAGCCCGAATCCCGTTCCGTTCTCGGCGGTGGAGACGCCGGCGTCGAACACCTCCTCGCGACGCTCCGGATCGATTCCGGGGCCGTCGTCGGCGACGTAGACGCCGCCGTCACAGTCGCCGACCGTGATCGTCGGGGCCGGCCCGCCGTGGTCGACGGCGTTGCGGAGGAGGTTCTCGACGAGCTGTCTGAGTCGGCTCTCGTCCGCCGACACCGTCAGATCGGTGTCCACCTGAAGCGACGCCTCGCGGGTGTCGACGGTGCCCCAGCAGGCCTCGACGAACGCCGCGACGTCGACCGGCTCGCGCTCGGCGACCTCGTCGCCCTCCCGTGCGAGCACGAGCAGGTCGTCGATCAGCTCGTCCATCCGGTCGAGCGCGGACTCGACGTCCTCGAGGTGCGGGCTGTCCGCCTCCGCTCTCGCGAGACGCAGTCGCCCGGTCGCGACGTTGAGCGGGTTTCGCAGGTCGTGTGAGACGATGCTCGCGAACTCGTCGAGCCGTTCGATCTTCCGCTCCAGTCGCTCCTCGCGTCGCTTCTGGTCGGTGATGTCGCTGATCGTGCCGACGTGGTAGTCGTCGCCGTCGACGCGGACCCGCGTGGTCGTCGTCCTGACGGGGACGTCCTCCCCGGTGTCCATCCGGCGGTTGACCGTCTCGTGGACGCGCGTCTCGCCCACGTCGTAGGAGTCCCAGTACTCGTCGAAGCGGTCGGCGTCGATCTCGGGGTTCACGTCCCAGATGTGGGCTCCCTCGAGGTCCGATCGGGTCCCTCCGAGCAGGCGCGGGTAGTAGTCGTTGACGAAGACGACCTCCCCGTGCTCGTCGTACGCGCCGACGCCGGCCTCGATCTGTTCGACCCCGCGCTCCAGTATCGCCCGTTCGTACTCGCGCTCGCGGACGTTGCTGAGGTCGCGGCTGATCACGAAGAAGCGCGACTCGCCGGCGATGTCCACCTGCGAGAGGGTGACCTCGGCGGGGACGGCCCGGCCGTCGCTGTGTCGGTACGTCCCCTCCAGGCGTCGCGTCTCGCCGGGGTTCATTTCGTCCCACATCGCCTGGACCGTCTCGGGGTCGATCCGATCGTCGAGCTCCCAGACGCGCCTGCCGATCAGCTCGTCCTCGTCGTAGCCGAGGGTCTCACAGAACCGTCGGTTCACGTCGAGGATCCGCCCCTCGTCGTCGTGGACGTCGATCATGGCCGGGGAGTTCTCGAACAGCGCGTCGAGCTCTGCGGCCTTGCGCCGCCGTTCGCGCTCGCGGTCGCGACGCTGGCTCACGTCGCGGATGACGCAGACGTGACCGCCGCCCGACAGGGGCGCAAGCGAGAGGAGCTTCGGATACGTGCTCCCGTCGACGCGCTCGCCGATCGAGTCGCCGACCCACGTCGTGTCCCCCTCGAGCGTCGGGAACACCTCCTCGCGGAGACGCTCGGCCTCCTCGTCGGGGACCGTCTCGGTCCAGTGGCGACCGATCAGCTCCGCCGGCTCCACCCCGTAGTTGGCGGCGTACGACTCGTTCACCTCCACGAACCTACCGTCCCCGTCGATGATCGAGATGCCCTCGTTTGCGGTCTCGACGGCGCGCGCCCACAGGTCGGCGCGTCGCTCGGCGCGCGCACGCTCGACGGCGTTGCGGACGCGGTTCGCGAGGATCTCGTAGCCGTCCTGGCCCCCCTTCTTCTGGAGGTAGTCCGTGACCCCCGCCGAGATCGCCTCGCTCGCTATCTCTTCGGACCCCTTCCCGGTGAACAGCACGAACGGGAGGTCCGGGTCGCGCTCGCGAACCGTCTCCAGCAGTTCGATCCCGTCGGTTCCGGGCATGTCGTAGTCGCTGACGACGCAATCGATCCCGTCGTCGAGTCGCTCCAGCGCCTCCTCCGCGTTTTTGGCGGTCTCGACCGAGAATCGGTCGTCGGTCCGTTCGAGGAACGCGGCGGTGAGATCGGCGAAATCCGGGTCGTCGTCGACGTGCAACACCCGGATCGGATCAGCCATAACCACTTCAGGGGACGGTGGATGAAAAGAATATACCCTGGTTACGTCACGAACGCGGTCGATTCAACGGGTCGACGGCGATCCATTCACTCGGCGGCGACCGGAACGGAACCGCGACGGACACGGATCGGCACCAGCGTCGGAGCCGTCGCTGGCGGGCGGAGATCGGGCGGCTCGGGTGAATCCCTCGTCACACGGGGCTCGGTGGGGGTAACCCTCGTCACGGCCGCCCGGCCGGTCGTAGCCAACGGATGCGTATCACTCCTTCCCATCGGCGGCGTCGCCGTCGCGGTCGCTGTCGCGGTCGCCGCCGTCGGTCGCGCTCTCCCCGGTCGTGACGGCGACCGCGACACAGCATCCGCGACCGCGACACAGCATCCGCGACCGCGACACAGCATCCGCGACCACGACACAGCATCCGCGACCGCGACACAGCATCCGCGACCGCGACACAGCATCCGCGACCGCAACGCTACCGCCACCACGACCGCGACACCGGAGACGTGTACCACCACCGGCGCGCTTTTGCGGGCGTCGGCCGCAGGAACGGTATGGAGCTATTCGCCGTCCCCGACCTCCCGGAGGTCCGGGAGGGGGACGACCTCGCCGAGTTGATCCGCGACCGGGTCGACCTCCGACCCGACGACGTGGTGTGCGTCGCGTCAACGGTCGTCTCGAAGGCCGAGGGACGCGCGTTCGACCTCGACGACTTCCCGGCCGGACCGCGGGCCCGGGAGGTCGCGACGCGTCTCTCTGAGGTCTCCGGCGACGAGAAGGACCCCCGGTTCGCGCAGGCCGTCCTGGAGGAGTCGACCGAGGTGATCATGGACGCGCCGTTCCTGCTCACCGAGTCGCGCTTCGGCCACGTCGGCGTCAACGCCGGCATCGACCGCTCGAACGTCCCCGGAAGCGACCTCCTCCTCCTGCCGGAGCGCCCCTCCGCCTCGGCCGAGCGGATCCGGGACGGTCTCCCGGCCGACCGCGTGCTCGTCACCGACACCTGCGGGCGGCCGTTCCGCCACGGACAGCGCGGCGTCGCGATCGGGTGGGCCGGCATGTCGCCGGCGCGTGACTGGCGCGGAGAGTCGGATCGGGACGGCCGAGAACTGGGCGTCACCGTGGAGAACGTCGCCGACGAACTCGCCGCCGCGGCGAACCTCGTCGCCGGCGAGGGCGACGACGGCACCCCGGTCGTCGTCGTCCGGGAGTTCAGGTGGGGCGACCACGCCGAGAGCGACGCGCACTTCCGGGACGTGGACGGCGACCTGATCCGCCAGGCGGTTCGGGGGTGGGAGTTCGATGGATAGTCCGACGCTCGGGATCGAACTCGCGCCCGAGCACCCCGTCGACCGCATGGTCGACCTCGGCGTGCGGGCCGAGGACGCCGGCTTCGACGCGCTGTTCGTCTCGCACCACTACAACAACCGCGACGCCTTCTCCGTGCTCTCGCGGCTGGCGGCCGCGACCGACGACGCCCGCCTCGGCCCGGGCGTCGTCAATCCGCTGGAGTTCCACCCCGCCACGCTCGCCTCGAAGGTGGCGACGCTCGACGAGGCCAGCGGCGGCCGGGCCGTCTTCGGGATCGGACCGGGCGACCCCTCGACGCTTCGGAACCTCGGTCTCGGGGACGACCGCGGTCTGCGGCCGGTGCTGGAGGCGTTCAAGACCGCGCAGAAGCTATGGGCGGGCGAGCGCGTCGACGGCGGGTCGACGTTCGAGGCCGACGACGCCGGCCTGAACTACGAGCCGCCGCAGGGAGCCGACATTCCCGTCTACGTCGGCGGCGAGGGCCCGCACATGTGCCGGATGGCCGGCAAACACGCCGACGGCCTGCTGTTCAACGGCTCGCACCCGGACGACCTGGCGTGGGCGCGCGAGCAGGTCGAGCGGGGGAAGTCCGACCGCCCCGACTCCCGCGGCGACTTCGATCTGGCGGCGTACGCCGCCGTCAGCGTCGCGGAGGACGACGAGGCGGCGCGGGAGGCCGCCCGACCGCCGGTGGCGTTCATCGCCGCCGGCGCGGCCCCGCCGGTGGTGAAGCGCCACGGGATCGACCCCGAGACGGCGGAGGCGATCGGCGAGCACATCTCCGCCGGGGAGTTCTCGGAGGCCTTCGACGCGGTGACGCCGGCGATGATCGACGCCTTCTGCGTGGCCGGCGACGCCGGCGCGGTCGCCGACCGGATGGCCGCGGTGCTGGAGCACGCGGACTCGCTGGTCGTCGGCTCCCCGCTGGGCCCCGATCTGGAGACGGCGATCGACCTGGCGGCCGAGGCGGCGGCCGACGCCGGTCTCGTCGCCGGCGACCGCGCGAGCGACGACGCGCCGTAACGAGAAGTCGGGGATCGGGAGCCGTCGCGGTCGCCCGCGCGGGCCTCGAACGCGGATCAGTTCGTGTAGGTTCGGAGGTCGGCGATCACGAGGTCGCGTCCGTCGGCCTCCGTTCGCGCCGCGGCGTCGGACCCCTCGACTGCGGACCCCTCGTCCCCGGATCCCTCACCGGCGTCGACGATCCGGAACACGTCGACGAAGCCGAACAGCTCCGCGCCGTCGCCGCCGACGAGTCGGCCGCGGACGAGGACCTCGCCGCCGGCGTCGGCGTGCACCGCGTCGACCCGGTGGTCGGTGTCGGCTCGGGGGCGCTCGTCGCGCATGAACCGGACGAACCGCTCGCGGCCCGACAGCGTTCGATCCGGGCGGTCGTGGACGAAGTCGGGAGCGAGCAGGCCCGCGAGCGCGTCGTACTCGCCGGCGTCGATGGCCTCGTAGTAGGCACGCGCGGTCGCCTCGGGCGTCACGCTATCGACAGGGCGGCCCGCGGGCTTGAATGGTCGGGTCGCGGGCGAGACGCGTTCGGGTGGCGGCGCGAGCCGCGTCGCAGCCGGCGGCGGCGGCCGGTCGGGGCGCTTATTCGCCCGGGCGGCGTTGCTCGGGCGTGGATCTGCACGTCCGGTACGAGGGCGACGACGACCCCGACAAGTGCACGGCCCGGAAGCTCGCGCGCTTCGACCTGGCTGAGCTCCACCGTTCGGACTCGGCGACGCCGTACGGAACCGTGCTCAACCCCCACGCCGAGCGGGCGCTCTCGCCCGCCGACCGCGAGGCGGCGGACGGCGGGACGCTCGTCGCGCTCGACTGCTCGTGGGAGTCGGCGGGCGAGGCGATGTTCTCGCTGCCGGGTGAACACCGCGCGCTCCCGTACCTCGTCGCCGCCAACCCGGTGAACTTCGGACGACCGATGCAGTTGACCACGGTGGAAGCGTTCGCCGCCGGGCTGCACATCCTCGGCGAGCCCGATCACGCCGAGCGGGTGCTCTCGAAGTTCACCTGGGGTGAGACGTTCCTCGAACTCAACGAGGAACCGCTCCGGCGGTACGCCGCGTGCGACGACTCCGGGGAGGTCGTCGCGATCCAGCAGGAGTACCTTGACCGCTGACGACCGCCCGACCGGTCAGGCGTCGCGCCCGCCCTCCCGGCGACGCTCGTCGTCCCCGCCGTGCTCGTCCGTGCCACCTGCACCGTCCGCGTGCTCCTCGTCGACGCCCCGGTCGACTCCGTCCTCGGTTTCGCTCCCCTCGTCGCGCTCGAACGCCGCCGCGCCGTCGACGAGGCGGTCGTCGTCGCCGGCGGACCCCCCGGCATCGTCGCCCGCGGCGTCGGACACCGGGGCATCGGAGGCCGGCGCGTCGGAGGCCGACCCCTCCCCGAGCCCGTCGTCGCCCTGCACAGCGTACTCCGGGAGGTCCGCGGCGTCGACGTCGCCCGCGAGCACCTCGTCGGGGTCGATTTCGGCGAGCCCGTCCGGGTCCGACGCCGTCCGGGAGTCGGTATCGGCGTCCGCGTCCACCTCCGCCCCCGGTTCGGACTCGGCCTCGCTCTCGGCGTCGGCGTCGGCCTCCCGCGCGGCGGCCAGTTGGTCGGTCGTCGGGACGAACAGGCGGTCGGTTTCGGGGTCGTACGGGCCGTCGGGAACCTCCCCGCGCGCCTCCGCGCGGAGGCCGTCGGCCGCCTCCGGTGCGGGGTCGGGAGCGTTTCCGGCGTTCGTGCGGACGCGCTCGGCGCTGACGCCCCGGATCCGGGCCCACTCCTCGGCGTCGACGCCGGCGAGGGTGACCGCCCACGCGTCCAGCGCCGCCGCCGGCGACGACCCCGACTCCAGCAGGCCGACGAGCGACCGGAGCGCGCGCGTCTCGGCCTCGCGCCACCAGTCCGGCTTGCCGACGTAGACGGGGTAGAAGAACGGCGTGTCGCTGGCGTCGGCCAGGTCGCGCGGGAACGAGACGGTGCGGTCGTGCACCTCCTGAAAGACGGTCATGTTCACGGCGGCGACGGCCGCCAGCAGGTCGTCGTCCATCTCGTAGCCGGCGGCCTCCAACTCGGCTCGGAGGTCGGCGAAGGCGAACGCGAACCACGCCGAGTCGGCGTCGTCGATCAGCAGGTGATTCGGGCTGTCCGCGTCGCGGGCGCGGCGGTACTGCTCGACGATGCGATCCTGGACGGCGTCGTGGAGGACGCGCAGTCCGATCCGCACGTCGTCGACGGCGAAGTCGGTGCGCTCGGCGACCTCCTCGATGTACGCGTCGGGAACCGCCGGGCGGTGCATGGGAGGTGGGTGTTCGGTGGGGGCTAAAACGGTTCGTGTTCTCGCGATCGGACTCGTGTCGGAGCGTCGCGGACGGCGACGCCGTGGTGAACAGCACCGCCGAGGCGACGGAGTTGACTACCGCGAAAGCCCCCGGCGCGTTCGGGTCGGTGCAGCCGGCGCGCTCCTCGTCGCTCGGCGACGCCTCGCTCCTGCGGTGCTCACCGGTCCGCGCCGTCCCCGAACGCGCCGGCCCCTTTCAGTCCCACCCGACGGTCGGACGAGCGTCGTCGCGATGGCGGTTTCTCGGACTCGTCGCGTCACGGACACCCGCTCGTGTCGCCGTGGGGTGTCGGCGATCGCGGGTCGCCGGGAGTCCGTTAGAGGCGGTCAGCGATGTCCTCGGCGAAGTACGTGAGGATCAGGTCCGCGCCGGCGCGCTTCATCGAGAGGAGCGACTCGCGGGCCGTCTCCTCCAAGTCGAGCCACCCGCGGTCGGCGGCGGCGTGGAGCATCGCGTACTCGCCGGAGACGTTGTAGGCGGCGACGGGGAGGTCGAACTCCCCGCGCACGTCGCGGACGATATCGAGGTACGGCAGCCCGGGCTTCACCATCAGCACGTCCGCGCCCTCCTCGGCGTCGAGGCGGGCCTCCCGGAGCGCCTCGCGGCGGTTCGCGGGGTCCATCTGGTAGTGCCGGCGGTCGCCGAAGGCGGGCGCGCCGTCGGCCGCGTCCCGGAACGGGCCGTAGAAGGCGGACTCGTACTTCACCGCGTAGCTCATGATCGGCACCGACTCGAAGCCGGCGTCGTCGAGGCCCGCGCGGATGGCTCCGACCATCCCGTCGGTCATCGAGGAGGGCGCGACCATGTCCGCGCCCGCCTCGGCGTGGGAGACGGCCGTCTTCCGGAGCAGGTCCAGCGTCTCGTCGTTCTTCACCGTGAGGTCGGGGTCCTCGGCGGCGTGCTCCTCGAGGACGCCGCAGTGGCCGTGGTCGGTGTACTCGCAGAGACACACGTCGGTGACGACGTAGGCCTCCGTCTCGCTCGCGACGTCGCGGACGGCGCGCTGGACGACGCCCTCGGCGGCGTAGGCCCGCGAGCCGACCGCGTCCTTCGACTCGGGGATGCCGAACACCATCACCGCCTCGACGCCCGTCGCGAGCACCTCTTCGACGCGGTCGACCGCGTCCGCGACGGGGACGCGCTCGTGGCCGGGCATCGACTCGATGGCGACCCGCTCGTCGGTCGTCGCGTCGACGAACACCGGCGCGATGAGGTCCGACGCCGAGAGGTCGGTTTCGGAGACGAGCGGCCGGACGCCGTCGCTCCGGAGGCGACGGGGCCGGCGCGTGCGCGGCGAGTCGCGCGGGCGATCGGTGGGGGTCATCGTCGGGGGTCGGCCCGCGCGGGAGGTAAACCCCGCGTTCGCGGCCGACCGGTGGAGGGGGCGTCGTGACGGGTCGACCGGCGGGGAAGGCGTCGGCGACGGGCCGGCCGGGCGGGACGCGTGTTCGCCCGCCGGCGAATCACGCAAACCATATATCGGGAGACGGGTAACCGGGGAGCGTGACGCTTTCGCCCCTCCAGGTCGACGCGATGCCCCCGTGGCTGGAGTCGCTGTTGGCCTCGGAGTACGCCTTCCTCGTGCTGTTCGGCGTGTTCGTGCTGGAGGGAGCGATGCTGATGTACTTCATGCCGAGCGAACTCATCGTCCCCGGGTCGCTCATTCTCTTCGGTCACTCCCCCGACACCGTCGTCGCCGTGATCGGCGTCGCGGTGCTCGGGGCGACCGTCGGCCAGACCGCGCTGTTCGTCGTCGCCCAGCGCGGCGGCCGGGAGTGGCTCCTCCGGAAGCGCTGGTTCCGCGTGAGCGAGGACACCCTCGACCGCTTCGACGGCTGGTTCGACCGCTGGGGCCCCGTCGTGGTGCCCGTCTCGAACGCCCTGCTGTTCACCCGGGGGATGCTCACCGTTCCCGCGGGGCTGGCCGAGATGGAGCCGCGTCGGTTCCTCGTGCTGTCGGCGGTCGGGACCCTGATCTTCGAGTCGTGGCTGGCGGCGCTGTACGTGTTCGGCGTCGACCTGCTGTGGTAACGCGGGCCACGGAACGGAAACGGTTTTTCCCCGACCGGACGCCCCTCGGGGTATGCCCGGTCCCGTCTTCCTCGCCGACGAGCGCGTCGCCCTCCGAACCGTCGAGAGCGAGGACGAGCCGTTCCTCCACGAGCACCGCAACCGCGCGTCCCTGCGCGACCCGCTCGGGGAGTTCGAGCCGTTGACCGCCGAGGACGTGGCGGAGTACCGCGAGGAGGTCGTCCGCGGCGACGACGGACTCACGCTGGCGATCTGCGTCGACGGCGACCCGGTCGGCCTGTGTTTCCTGTTCGACGAGGACGCCCGCCGCGGCGTCGCGGAGGTGGGCTACTGGCTCGCCCCCGACGCCAAGGGCAACGGCTACGCGACGGCGGCGGCGGGCCTGCTGTGCGATCACGCGTTCGACGAGCGCGGCCATCACCGCCTCACCGCCCGGGTGTACGAGGGCAACGACGCGTCGACGGCCGTGCTCGAGCGCCTCGGCTTCGCCGAGGAGGGCCGGCTCCGCGAGAACGCGGTCCGCGACGGGGAGCGACGCGACACGCTCCGCTACGGGCTGCTCGCGCGCGAGTGGGACCGAGAGTCGTGAGGGCGGGGACGCGATCGAACGGTGGGGGCGTGAGGGCGGGGACGTGGGCGGTCGGAGCGATCAGGACTCGCGATCGGTCTGCGTCACGTCGACCTGCTCGCGGATGGCCTCGAGTCCCTCGCTCTCGGCGAGCTCCTCGACGCGGTCGCGGAAGTGCGACTCGCACAGGCCGACCCTGACGCCCCCCCGTTCGGCGGCGTACGCCGCCTCGCGCTCACAGTAGTGGCACTGCATGTCCGATACTGGGCGCTCGTTCCTACTTAACTCCGTGCCTCCGGCAACCGCTCGACGACGGCCGCCCAGCGCTCGGCGTCGAGTCCCGCAACCCCCAGCTCCTCGCCGTGTGCGTCGGTGCCGCCCGTCAGGAGGAGGTCGTGCTCGGCCGCCAGCGACTCGACCCGGCCGGGGTCGTCGGTGACGGACTCGGCGTACGGGTAGAAGCGCTCGACCGCATCGAGGTCGTGTTCGACGCAGAGATCGAGCGCCGCCGCGGGGTCGTGGTAGCGGAACGGGTGCGCGAGGCCGACGACCGCACAGGCACCCCGGAGGAGGTCGACGCCGCGGTCGATCGGGGTCACGTCGCGCGGAACGTAGCAGGGACCGTCGTTGCCGATGAGGTGCGCGAACGCGCCCTCGTAGTCGTAGTCGGCGTCGCTGGCGTCGATCGCGCGAGCGACGTGCGGGCGACCCAGGCCCTCGCGCGCCTCGATACCCAGGTCGACGCCGAGGCGGGACTCGACGCGCTCGATGATCCGCCGACCGCGGTCGATCCGGTCCGCCTGCAGGCGTTCGCACTCGGCGCGGAGCGCGTCGTCGTCGCCGACGCCGTAGCCGAGGAGGTCGACCCGGTCGCCACCGGCGAGTTCGACGCGAAGCTCGATGCCGCGGACGACCGTCAGCCCGTCGCGGTCGACGACGGGCGCGTTCAGTTCGGGATGGATCCGGTCGTGGTCGGTGACGGCGGCCGCCTCGAGGCCGGCGTCGCGGGCGGTGGCGACCAGCGACTCCAGGGTGAACGTCCCGTCGGAGACCGTCGTGTGCGCGTGGAGGTCCGCGACTACCATGCTTCGAGTCGGACGGTCGCGACCCAAGGCGGTTCCGGTCGGCGGCGACCTGGGTGGGAGAGTTCCGGTCGGCAGCGACGTGGGCGGGAGAGCTACGGTCGGCGGCGACGGGGGTGAGAGAGTTCCAGTCGAGGACGATCCGCGGCGGCGACCCGGATCGCGTCCGTCGCGGACAGACGTGGCTGCCCGAGGGAGCCGTGGCCGCCCAAAGGACGCCGATCGACGGACGCGATCGAATTGAAGGACATTATAATACGTTAAAGACTACCGTTCCCACGAAGGTCGTACATGGACAATCGTTACATACCCGGACCGCGTCAGCGTAGTTGATGCGCCTGAACGGCACGGAAGACGACATCTCGACCCACGAGTACCCCGCGACGAGCGGCGAACTCATCGACGCGTACGGCGACACCCGTATCGAACTACAGGACGGGAGCGAGACGCTCGGTGCGGTACTCGGTCGCCTGGGGTCGGAGACCTTCCACTCCGCCGACGACGTGTGGATGACCCTCCGCGGCGGCGTCGGCCACGAGGCCGTCGGGCGGCGCTTCTACAGCGACCGCGACGCCCCCGCAGTCGGGGAGGACGGACCGGACCCCGTCTCGTTCTGAGACGGCCGCGGCGGCGACCCGCCACGCTGCCGCACCACGGTACTGATCGGTCTCGGGGTCAGTCGTAGCTCAGTCATCGACCCCGACACCTTCGTTCGGACGCGACACCCACTCCAGCGCCGCGTCCAACTCCAGCGCCGTTACACCCACTCCAGCGCCGCGTCCGACTCCAGCGCCGTTACACCCACTCCAGCGCCGCGTCCAACTCCAGCGCCGTTACACCCACTCCAGCGCCGCGTCCAACTCCAGGGGCACGCTTCCCTTCCGGTACGCCTCCGTGCGGCCGTCGGGGCGCGACCGGAACACGACCGCCGGACGGTGGCCCACCTCGGGGCGCTCGCCGCGGACGGCGAACCAGTCGTCGTCGGGGAACGACGAGCAGTCGACGAACAGCGTGATCCCGCCGCCGTGGGCCTCCAACTGCCCGCTGGTCTTCGTCTCGACGGTGTCGCGCACGGCCGCAGACGGCGTCCCCGCCGAGCGCCTGTTGGGCGCGACCGGCCGGGTCACCTCCACGAGCGTCGAGGTCCCGTCGTCGCGGGTCGCGCGGAAGTCGATCACGTGGTCGGTCGTCACCTCGATCTCCGGTTCGATGTCGTAGCCCGCGTTCACGAGCAGGCGCGCGGCGTCGAACTCGCCCATCGTCGCCGTCATTCGGGTGAGGTCCATGTACTCGCTGGTGCCGAGCTTGCTCGCCATCTCCTCGCGCTCGTCGTCCATGACGCCCGTCGCGAGGAACTGCTCGTAGAAGCCCAGCGCCTCGAAGCGGTCGGCGTCGGGGAACCCCGCGGCGTGCTCGCGGAAGAACTCCCGGGTCGTCCCCGCGCCGTCCTTCGAGCATAAGACCGGCAGGAAGTACCACGAGAGGTGCGGGAAGTCCTCCAGCCACGGGTCGTCCTCGTACAGCACCGCCAGCAATTCCTTTTCGGCCCATCGCGTGACGCCGAACGGCACGTCAGCGAGCGCGTACTTCTCGGTGCGCCACAGCGTCGAGGGCGTCTCGGTGTTGCCGAGCCAGTAGCCGCCGGGACCGCCGCCGACGCCGTCGGGGCCCTCCCCGTCGTCGGTCCAACAGAACAGCGCGAGGCTGCCGTCGTCCATGTCGAATCGTCGCGCCTCGTAGCCGGACGGCGGGGCGTACCACGGGTCGCCGGCGGTCGCCCCGATGTTCGAGTCCAGCGGACCGAGGAGGTCGCTTCGGACGCGACCCGTCGACCACGAGCCGGGGGCGTATCTGAAACGGAGCGGGCGTGCCACGTCGGCTATCGACGGGCGCTCGGTTTGAACCCTCCGCTCGGGCGTCACGTCCCCGCCCGACAGCCTCGCACGGACCGGTCCGCGGCGACCTGCAGCGACCTGTTGCTGCCCGCAGCGACCTACGGCGGCCCGCAGCGACCTACGGCGGCCGAGGAATGCCTGCGACCACCCACTGATCGATCCGACGGTCGCGGACGACGACGGACTGGCGGCTATACCACGAACGACCGATACATATATTGCAGATGATTTGTTACGTGATGTCGTACCATGTCAATGGGTGCCTATGACGAGGACGAGCACGAGCGTCGCGAGGAGAAGGCCCGTCTCGACGGCGACTTCGGTGAGGAACGCAGCGAGTACCGCGGGAGGGTCACTTACGAGTCGGGCGACTCCACGGAGGCACTCCTCGACCAGTTCCAGACGATCAAAGACGACTGAGCCGACGACGCCGGCGACCGGGGGTTCTCGAGTGCGCCTGTGACCGTTCAGCGACGCCACCGCCCGAAGCGTACGTGTCCGGGTCGACGGACCACGGGTCCCGAACCGCGGATCGCCCGCCGGCGTCACTCCCAGTCGTCGGTGGGGGGCGCGCCGCGATCCGTCTCGACGGCGTCCGGGTCGGGGGCGTCCGCGACGGGACTGCCGCGGTCGGCCGCCGCGTCCCGCCACTCCCGGTCGGCGGCGGCGACCCAGGAGTCGGCCGCGAGCGTCCGCTCGCGCTCGCGAGCCATCCGGTCGTCGTCGACCGTGCCGGTCCCCGGCGCGGACGCGGCCGCGCAGGCGACGAACGCGGCGCGGTCCTCGACGGTCGCCTCGCCGGCGACGAGCCGAGCGACGGCTCCCTCCACGGCGTCGGGATCGGGGTACAGGAACACCGTCGAGCCGATCGCGCCCCGGTCCAGCGGGGGCGGCGGAAGGTCGGCGGGTACGGCGTCGTCGACGAGGTGATCCCCGGCCTCGCCGTGGACGCGCTCGACCCGTTCGCACTCCGTCTCGGCGTCGAGTTCGAGGTTGTGGCCGGGGTAGGTGTGACACCGGCGCGGGTAGCGGTCGGTCTCGTGGATCCGGCACTTCAGCGTGGTCGGATCGAGGAAGGCGCAGGCGTCCAGCCAGACGCGTTCTCCGTCGAAGGGCGCGACCGGCTTCGGCGTCTTGCGGAGGCCGACGAGGAACGCCGGTCGACCGCCGACGGCGGCGACCTCGTGGCCGTCGACCGTCACCGTGTGGTCTCCCTCGGCGGCGAACAGTCGGGGAACGAGCGCGTCGCCGAGACCGTCGGCGACGAACTCGCGGATCTCGTCGCGAGAGAGCGCGACGAGGTTGTACGCGTCGTCGAGCGCGCGGTAGCGTCCCTCGCGCTCGCGGTCGTCGGGCGCACCCAGCGGCCGCCAGTCGATGCAGCAGCCGGCGCAGCCCTCGCAGTTCACCTCCATGGTCGACGTGACGCCGTCGCGTCGCAAGAAGCTGTCTGCGGATCGCTGTGTCGGTGCGCGACCGCGGGGTTATTGTCCGCGCCGACCCCAGCAGGGGCATGAGCACGCAGCGGTGCGACGGCTGCGGCGACCGCGTCCGCCTCGGCGGCGGCATCGGCGACATGTGGTCGTTCGAGACGGGTAGCACCGACGGCCTCACCCTCGAACTCGCCGACGGCTCCGAGCACTTCCTGTGTTACGACTGCATCGAGGCGCTCCCCGACGACGAGGAGGTGCGTCGCGAGCACGTCGAGGCGCTGCCGGCGGCGGACGACTGAGTCGTCCGTCGAGTGGAGTCGCCGACGGGGCCCGCCGATCGAGCTCTCGACGACTCCGATCTCGACGACTACTCACCCCTCCCCCGGGATCGACCGCGGTACCGCCATCCGACACCCTTACGCCCGCCGCCGCGGTTCCTCCGACAGACCGTGGACCCCTCCCGGATCCCCTCGGCGTTCCCCGCGCCCTCCTTTCGCGGGACCCAGGAGTCGGCGCTGTCGGCCATCGCCGACGCGTTCGCCGACGGCAACCGTGTCGTGCTCGTTCGCGCACCCACGGGGAGCGGGAAGTCGCTGTTGGCGCGGGCGATCGCCGGGGCGGCCCGCACCGTCGAGGAGGCCAGTCCGTCGCAGGCGACGGGGGCGTACTACACCACCCCGCAGGTGTCGCAACTCGACGACGTTGCCGCGGACGACCTCCTCGAGGACCTGAACGTGATCCGCGGGAAGTCCAACTACACCTGTATCCTCCCAGGCGAGGAGGACACCCCGGTGAACCGCGCGCCCTGCGCCCGCCAGCGGGGGTACGACTGCTCGGTCAAGCACCGCTGTCCGTACTACTCCGACCGCGCGATCGCCTCCAATCGCCCCATCGCGGCGATGACGCTGGCGTACTTCATGCAGACGGCCGGCTCGGACGTGTTCCGGAAACGGGACGTGGTCGTCGTCGACGAGGCGCATGGCCTCGCGGAGTGGGCCGAGATGTACGCGACGATCGAACTGTCGCCCGAGACCGTGCCCGTCTGGGACGAAGTCGGGGTGCCGGACGTGCACGATCACGAGGTCGGTCCCGTCGAGCGCACCGCCCGGTTCGGCGACGCCCTCGTCGGCGTCTGCGAGCGCGCCAAGGACGACCTCCTCGCGAAGGGCGACCTCACGCCGGAGGAGGCGGCCAGACGCGACCGCCTGCAGGAACTGATCTCGGAGGTGAAGTGGTTCCTGGAAGACTACCGCGACGCGGAGTCGGCGACGACGTGGGTCGTCGACCAGCCCGACGGCGAGGGCGGCGCGCTGACGATCAAGCCGCTCGACCCCGAGCGCTACCTGAAGCACACGGTGTGGGACCGCGGAAACCGCTTCGCGCTGCTGTCGGCCACGATCCTCAGCAAGGAGTCGTTCTGCCGCGGCGTCGGCCTCGACCCCTCGGAGGTCGCGCTCGTCGACGTGGAACACACGTTCCCCGTCGAGAACCGGCCGCTGTACGACGTGACGCAGGGGAAAATGACGTACGAGCACCGCGATGAGACGCTCCCGAAGGTCGCGCGGCTGTGCCTGCGGCTGCTGGCGCGCCACCCCGACGAGAAGGGACTGATCCACGCCCACAGCTACGCCATCGCCCGACAACTGACCGAGCGCCTCGGCCAGTTCGGCGTCGGCGCGCGCGTCCGAAGCCACGACAGCGACGACCGCGACGCCCAGTTGGAGGCGTGGAAGGCCAGCGACGACCCCGAGGTGTTCGTCTCTGTGAAGATGGAGGAGGCGCTGGACCTGAACGGCGACCTCTGTCGCTGGCAGGTGCTGTGTAAGGCCCCGTATCTCAACACGAGCGACTCCCGCGTCGCCGCCCGCCTGGAGGACGGTCAGTGGGCGTGGTACCACCGCGCCGCCCTCAGGACTGTGATCCAGGCGTGCGGCCGGGTCGTCCGCGCGCCCGATGACCACGGCGCGACCTACCTCGCGGACTCGAGCCTGCTGGACCTGTTCGAGCGCGCCCGGGCCGACACGCCGTCGTGGTTCCGCGACCAGATCGACCGCATGAGCGAGCCGGACCTCCCGGAGTTCGACCCCGAGGCGGCGATGGCGGGGATGGACGCCGATCCCGGCCCGAGTTCCGGGGCGGGACACGGCGTCGGCGGCGGACGGTCGAGCGGTGGTGGCGGGAGCGGCGGTGGCGAGAGCGACGGGGGCGGGAGCGGCGGTGGCCGTGGCTTCTCGGGCGGTACCGGACGCCCCTCCTCGGGATCCGCGTCGTCCTCGTCGGGGTCGTCGCGGGGATCCTCCTCCGGCGACGACGGCGACGACGAGGACGGGGACGACCCGATGGCGGACCACCCGCTCTCGGACGTGTGGGGAGAGTAGCCCCTTCGAGATCCACGGCGATCCGAGTACGCCCTTATATGACAGCACCGGAACGGCGTGAGTCGCCACGCGTATCATGACATATTATCTCACGAAGGATTATGTATTCCCTTGTAGTATCCGGAGCTATGACGATCCACGGTGTCGACACCGCCCTGACGCTGTTTAACTCCGGAACGCTCACGCGGACGCAGGCCGCCCGGAAGGCCGGCGTCGACCTCGACCGCTTCGACGAGCTGTGCCGCCGCCGCGGCGTCGGATCCGCGGGGCCGTCGCTCGACCCGAGCGGGCCTTCTGGGGTCAACGCTGACTGAGCGGTTGACCCCCACGTTCCCCGGCTCTCGTCCCCAGTCGCTCCAGCCGGCAGAACACTCAACCGGTAGCCGCGCGCGTCTCGGTCCGTGAGCTACACCGTCGAGACGGCGACAGTCTCGTACTGTCCCGCCTGCGGCGCGTCGCTCGGCGCTCGCGAGACCCACGAAGGCGAGCGGCCGTACTGCCCCGACTGCGACCTGACGCTGTACCGGAATCCGATCCCGATGGCCCGAGCGACCGTGGTCGACGGCGACCGCGCGATGCTGGTCGAGATGGGCGAGGGCCGCGACGAGGGGGCGTGGGCGCTGGCGGGCGGTCACTGCCTCGGCGACGAGCCGCCGCGGACGACGGCGGCCCGGGAGCTCCGGGAGGAGACCGGCCTGTCCGTCGACCCGGCGGATATGACGCTCGTCGGCGACGGGTTCCTCCGGTTCGAGGACGGGGTGTCGATGGTCTCGTTCAACTACGCCGCCGCGGCCGCCGACGCGACGGGGACCGTCGAGGCGGCCGACGACGCCGCTGACGCGCGGTTCTGGACGCGAACCGAGATCGAGGGGTCGCCGCCGCTGCTGCGGGCGTCCGGGAGGACGCAGGTGCTCGACGCGATCGATCGACTCGGCAGGGACCGGTAGCCGCCGCTACTCCCCGTCGGCTGTGTCGTCCTCGGCCTCCCCGTCGTCCGCGTCCGCCGGCGGCACCACGTACAGCCCCGCGTCGGTCTTCACCACGTCGACGCGCTCGGCGTCCTCGTCGACGCCCGACAGGCGCGCCACCGTCACCGCCTCGTACGTCTCGGGGTCGAGCACCTGCACAGCGTTGTCGTCCTCGACGGCGACGACCGTCGTCTGGACGGCGTCGTCGACGTGTCCGACCGTCTCGGCGTCGGGCGTCTCTCCCTCCTCGAAGGCGGCCTCGTAGGGCTCGCCCGTCGCGAGGCGGATCCCCTTGAGGTTGCCGCGGACGGAGCGCACCAGCACCGGCCCCTCGCCGTCGTCGGGGTCGATCACGTCGCCCGGGCGGAACTTCGGCAGGCGGACCGCGAAGGTGACGCGGTACACCTCGTTGCCGTCGCCGTCCTCGGTGACGAGCGTCGGAGCCTCCGAGTAGCTCCCGCCTAACTCCTCGGTGATCTGGGTGGCGACGGCCTTCCCGAGCTTGTTCGTCGAGAGCTTCACGTCCGTGCCCTCGGGCTGGTCGACGACCTCGGTGACGAACGACTCGCGGTCGCCGTCGGCCTCGCGCTCGGCGACGAGCGACTCGGCGATCTCGACGGCTCGCGACTGCTCTCGGGGGTCCGGGACGCGGTCGCGCCCGCGGATCTGCACCTCCGCGGCGTAGCTTCCGCCGGAGATGCGCCCGCAGCGGTCGCAGGTGCCGCGGCTGATCTTCACCGGAACGACGACCGTCTCCTCGACGCGGACGCCGCGGACGACGCCGGAGAACGTGCAATGCATCCGGATCGTGTTCTGGTCGACCTGTTCGGGCTCGACGCCCCACCCGATGTCTTCCGCCTTCAGGTGGACCGCGAGCGCCTCGGACACCTCGTCGACGGCCACGTCGGTGTAGTCGCGCGCGCCCACGTCGACCCAGCGGTTGCCGCGGTGGACAGCGCCGCAGTGCGGGCAGACGGTCACCTCGACGCGCTCGGGCGCGTCGACCAGTTCGAAGTCCTCCAGATAGCAGGCGTCACACAGCACGCGGTCGCGCTCGCGCGGCTCGCCCGGCAGCGGCTCCTCGCGCTCGGGGACCGAATCGCCGCAGCGGGGGCAGAACTCCCGCCGATCGCGCGTCTCACTCATTCGTGGCTGCGTACACGGTAGACGCGGTTAAACGGCGCGACCGACTCGCCGGACCGCCGAACCGCGGACGCGACAGCGCCAGCCCACCGGACCGCTGAACCGCCGAACCGCGGACGCGACAGCGCCGGCTCGCCGGGTTCGGGCCGTGTCACTCGGCCTCGTACGTCGACTCCCACTCCGGGGCCGCCTCCGCCTCGGCAGGGGCGTCCGGCTCGAGCATCTCGTCGACAGCGTCGAGTCCGAGCAGTTCCCGCTCGTCCTCGTCGAACGACAGCGACTCGAGTCCCTCGGAGTCTTGCACGTCCGACCCCGAGAGCTGACTCCCGTACCGCCCCAGTAGGCTCGTCAGCTCCTGCGGGATCACGAACGTCGTGGACTCGCCCTGGCCGATCGACGCCAGCGTCTCCATTCCCTTGTCGACGATGGCGCGCTCGCCCATCGACTCGGCGGCACGGGCGCGCAGCACCGTCGAGATGGCGTCGCCCTGCGCCTCCAGCACGCTCGCGACCTTCTCGCCCTGGGCGGAGAGGACGTTCGCCGTTCGGTCGCCCTCGGCGGTCTCGACGGCGGCGCGGCGCTCGCCGTGCGCCTCCAGTATCATCGCGCGGCGGCGACGCTCGGCGGAGGTCTGCTCTTCCATCGCGTCGAGGACTCCCCGGGTCGGGAGCACCTCCTGTACCTCGACCATCTCCACCTCGACGCCCCAGTCGTCGGTCGGACCCTGGAGCCCCTCGCGGATCCGGCGGTTGATCTCCTCGCGCCGGCGCAGCGTCTCGTCCAGGTCCATGTCGCCGATGACCGCACGGAGCGAGGTCTGCGCGAGCAGCGCGGTCGCCCGTCGGTACTCCTCGACGTTGAGGAACGACCGCTCGGCGTCGACGACGCGGACGTACACGACCGCGTCGGCGGTGACCGGCGAGTTGTCGCGGGTGATCGCCTCCTGGGTCGGCACGTCGATCGTCTGGACGCGCGTGTCGAACCGGTAGGTCCGCGAGACGAACGGCGGGATCAGGTGCAAGCCGGGGTCGAGGAGCCCGCGGTAGGAGCCCAGCACCGTGAGCGCGCGCGTTTCGTACGCCTGCACGATCTCGACCGCCGAGGCGAGCGTGACCGCCGCGAGCACGAGCAGCGTCCCCGCGAGCGCGTACATCGTCGGGAGGAGGAGCCACGCGAGGAGGGCGAGCGCGACCGCGATACCGACCTGGACGCGGCCGTCGTCGGGGAGCAGGTCCGAGAGACCGGCCTCACCGGCGCTCAGACGACCCAGCGTCCGAAAGAACCGGCTGCCGGCGTCGTTCATACCGTTGAATAGAACGACGCGCTACTTAGGGTTTCGCGGGATCGGGAGTCGCGCGACCGGATCTCAGCGGTCCGTGTCGTCGTCCGCGCCGTTCCCGTCGTCGCCGTCCCCGTTGCTGTCCGCGTCCCCGTCGTCTGAACTCCCGTCGTCGCCGCCGGTTTCGCTGTTGCCGGCGTCGCTGTCGCCGTCGTTCCCAGCGTCGTCGGGCGGGCCGGCCCCGTCGTCCGCGCCGTCCGAGTCGGAGCCGTCGTCGGTGCCGTCGGTGCCGTCGGTGCCGTCGCTGTCGGGTCCGGTCTCACTCCCGTCGTCGCCGCCGGCTCCTCCGTTCCCGCGGTCGGTCCCGGTTCCGGCACCCGGAGCCGCCGTGTTCCGGTCGTCCCCGGTCTCGTTCCCGTCGCGGCCGTCGCCCGCGTCGTCCGCGTTGTCGTCGCCGCCACCGCTGTTACCGGGCGGACCAGCGTCGTCCGGCGGTCCGCGGTCGTCGTTCTCGTCGTCCGCGTTCTCGTTCCCCTCGGTTTCGTTCTCCTCGCCGTCAGTACCGTCGTCGGGCGGGCCAGCGTCCTCCGGCGGGCCAGCGTCCTCCGGCGGACCGGCGTCCTCAGGCGGGCCGGCGTCCTCCGGCGGACCGCGGTTCCCGAGTCCGTCGCCGGTCCCCTCGCCGCCGATCTCGCGGGCGGCCTCGGCGGCCTCGCCGCCGGACACCTCAGAGGCGTTTCGCCTGAGTTCGGCGATCGACGAGGCGTTCACGCCGCGCTCGCGGAGCGTCTCCTCGGGGATCTCGGCGGCGGCGGCGGCGGTGGCGTTGAGCCGCCGTTCGAGCGACCGGGTCTGCGCGGCGAGACTCGCGAGTCGCGACCGGTACTCGCCGCGGGTGATCTCCCCGGACTGATACCGCTCTTCGAGCGCCTCGCGCCGGTCGCGCAGCTCGGACAGCCGACGCTGGATCTCTTTGGTCTCCTCGGCGACGACCGCCGCCCGCGACTCGTTCGAAGTCGCGTTCTCGAAGCGCCGGTCGAGCGCCCTGTTCTCTACCTCCCCCTCGACTTCCGCGCCTTGCACCCCCACCACGCCGGCGAACGTCGCCCCCGGCTGTGCGGTGTCCCCCGATTCCTGGGCGAACGCTGCCGTCGCGGGGATCCCCGCGACGACTAACATCGCCGCCGCCAGGAGCACGGTCGTCCGACTCATATCTCCGTCGTGGGGACCCACCCACTAATACCGTCCACTCGCTTCCCTCGGATTCACCCCGGTTAAGCTCCGTTAACCCGTCGCCGACGGGCGATCCCGGCCGCGACCGTCCTCACTCGTCGTCCCCGTCGCCCGGCCTGTCGGGCTCGCCGGGGTGGGGCTCGTCGTCCGCCTCCGGGAGCCGGAGGACGTTCTCGCGGCCGAGCCGGAAGCTCTCCAGGTCCCCGTCGTCGCGCAGGTCGCCGACGACCTGGCTGGTGCGGGCGGCGCTCCAGCCGAGTTCCTCGGTCACGTCGGCCTGCTTCATCCGGCCGCCGTTGCCGGCGACGAGACGCGTCACCCGCTCGTGGGGGCTGAGGAGTTCCTCGGGCGGCGTGGCGTCGTCGCCGCCGCCGGCGGCCTCCGAGTCGTCGCCGGCGGAGCCGCTGGGATCGCCGGCGGCGGTTGGGGCGTCGGACCGCTCGCTGGCGGAATCGTCGCCGTCGTCGCCGCCCTCGCCATCGTCGTGGTCGCGTCGATCCGTCTCGGACGCGGTCGAGCGGGCCGTCTCCGGGGCGCTCGCCGCCCCGGAGTCCGAGCCGAGGGAGCCGTCGCCGGCGACGGCCTCCGAGTCGCCGCCGACGGGGAACGCCCCGCGGCGACGGAGGACGACCGCGCCGGCGACGCCGAGCAGGACGACCGCCGCCGCCGCGAGGTACGCCGGACGCACCGGCAGCGCCGAGGCGGGCGCGACGGTCACGCGCGGCTGGCCAGGACCGAAGTTACGCTCGCCGCGCCACGTCACGGCGGTGTCGGAGCGCTCGTCCGCCTCCGGATCGACCGACCGCGCGTCGAGGTCGTCGGGCCACGCGATCGTGAGCACCGTGCCGGCGTCGAGGTACAGCCCCGCGAGGGCGTCGCCGGCGACGACGCGGTCGCCCTGCGTGGCGGCGAACCCTTCCCAGGTGAACGAGTACGTGACCACGCCGTAGTCGCTGCTCGTGGGGAACGGGTCGCGGCCGGTGGCCACGGAGACGTTGCGCGCGGCCATCTCGCGACCGGTCGCGTTCTCGGCGGCGGCGACGGTGGCGTTCATCCGCGAGGCGAACTGAGCGGTGTACGCCGACCTGTTCGCGCGGATGTCCTCGCGCAGGCTCTCGAAGGCGGCGGTGGTGTTGTCGTCGGTCAGCTCGATCCGGTAGGCGATCTCCCAGCGGGCGTCGCCGTCCGGTTCGAGCGTCGCCCGGAGGACGACGCGGTTGGCCTCGACGTCGCCGGTCTGGGCCGCCCCGAGCCCGATGTCCGCGGCGGTCGCGTCCGACCCGAGAGTGCCGTAGCTCGTCGGCAGCGGGGCCGAGGAGGCGCTCGCGCTCCCCGCGGCTCCGACCGCCGGGGCGACGGCGGCCAGCGCGAGCACGAGCGCGAGCGCGGCCGCGGCGGCGGGGCGTCGCATACCCGTCTCTCCCGCGGGCCGCCCAAAACGGTTTTCGTCGCCGGCGAACCGATCCCGGGCATGGCACTCGACGTCGACGACCTGCTGAAACTGGTCCTGGTGTTGGTCGCGGTCTGGCTGGTGCTCGAAATCCTGGAGGGGATCGTCGGCATCGCGCTCGGCGTGGTCGGTTCGCTGGGCGGGATCTTGGGCGTCGCCGTGATCGTCCTCATCGTCCTCTGGCTGACCGACCGGATCTGAGACGTGTACAGCGTCAACGTCCCCGTCCCCTGGCCCGTGCAGCGACTCGCCGCCTCGCTGGAGCCCGATCTCGCGCCGTTCGAGACGGTCCGCGACCGACACACCCTCGTCGTGAAGCGCCTCGACGGCCGCGACCTGAACGACCTCCACCGGATCCGCGAGCGCCTCCGCCCCGCCCTCGCCGACGTGGCCCCGTTCGACCTCCGGGTGACCGGGGTCGACGCCTTCGAGCGCCCCCCGATGGGCGCGGCACCGGTGGTGTACCTCGCGGTGGAGGCGCTCCCCGTCGATGGCGGGGGAGACCGAGGCGACGACCGCGGCGGCGAGGCGGACCGCCGCGGCGACGCCGACCCCGTCTCCGGACGCGACTCCCTCCGAGCCGTCCACGACCGACTCGTCAGGGAGTTCGGCTCCGTCGCCGGCCTGGAGGGCGCGGACTACGTCCCGCACGTGACGCTGGCGCGGGGGTGGGACGGCCACGGAGACCCCGGCGCGGCCGTCGACCGACTCCGCGATCGGGAGGTCGAGTCAGTCCGCTGGACGGTCGACGAACTCGGCGTCTGGACGCGGGAGTACGAGGAGATCGCGGCGCGGGTTCCGCTTCGAGGCTGACCCCCCGCCACCGGGGGTCTCCCGGGATCTCCCGCCGTGTCGCGTGCGCGTTGCGCGCCGTCAGCACGACGACAGCCGCATCGGGACCGGGTGGTCGGGATGCATCGTCAGCGACCCGCGGAGGTCGAGGTCCGGGCCCTCGTAGGAGAAGTCGAACTCGCGGCCGACCGTCGCGAGGATGAGTTTCGCCTCCAGCAGCGAGAACTGCTTGCCGATGCAATGGCGCGGGCCCGCGCCGAACGGGAAGTACGCGAACCGGGGGCGGTCGCGGGCGCGCTCGGGAGCCCAGCGGTCCGGGTCGAACGCCTCGGGGTCGTCGTACCAGCGCTCCGAGCGGTGGACGACCCACTGGGGGAGCATCACCAGCGATCCCTCGGGGATCCGGTAGCCGGCGACGCGGGTGTCGACGCGCGTCTCGCGGAACAGGGTGTACACCGGGGGGTACAGCCGCATCGACTCCGAGAGCACGCGGTCGGTGAACTCCAGATCGCGCACGTCTCCTGCCGTCGGCGTGCCGTCGAGCGCGTCGACCTCCCGCTGGAACCGCGCCTTCGCTTCGGGGTGTTGCGACAGGAGATAGAAGGCGTAGGTGAGCGCGAGCGCGGTGGTGTCGTGGCCCGCGAGCAGCATCGTCATCAGCTCGTCGCGCAGGTCCGCTTCGGTCTGCTCGCCCGCGTTCTGCGCGCGCAGGAGGATCGACAGCAGGTCCATCGGCATCGGCGAGTCGACGGCGTCGCCGGCGGGGTCGGGGGCGGTCTCCTCGGTGCCGCGGCGGCGCGCGACGAGGTCGTCGATCACGCCCTCGAGCGTCGCGACGGCGTCGTGGAACTCGCGGTTCTCGCGGGTGGGTGCCCAACTGGGGATCACAGCCCGCATCGCGTTCGGCTCGAAGCGCTGGCCGAGCGGCTCGAGGTTCTCCTGGACCGTCTTCACCGTCTCCTCGTCGATGTCGGTGCCGAACATCGCGGTGACGATGATCCGGACGGTGAGCCGGGCGAGTTCGACCTGCACGTCGACGCGGTCGCCGTCCTCCCACTCAGAGAGCGCCTCCTCCGTGTGGCCGACGATGGCGTCGTCGAGGCCGGCGATCCGGCTGGCGTGGAAGGCCGGGTTCGCGAGTTCGCGCTGGTGTCGCCAGCGGTCGCCCTCGCTCATGAGCAGGCCGTCGCCGAGCAGGTCGTCGATCGCGTCGTCGAGCGTTGGCTTGCCGTAGGCGGCGTGCTCGGAGACGAGCGCGCGCTCGACGTCCCGGGGGTTGGTGAACATGTACGTCTCGCGGGGGCCCAGATCGAGGCGGATCACGTCGCCGTAGGCGTCGGCGACGGCTGTCATGAACGAGAAGGGGTCTCGCGAGTAGCGCCGGCCGTTCCCGAGCAGGGGCTCGCCGCGGGGACCCGGCGGTCTCGTACTCATAGACACGTACAGGGCTGCGAGCCGGAAATACCCTCGGGCGCGCTAGCACGCGATCGGTGTGAACCGAGAGAACGATTAAAAAAGGTATCCGAGAGAACGACTAAATGTGTTTCTGGACGAACCGGGTAAGCGACGGACCCCACTCCGAGACACGGTTGGACTTCACGTCCGCGTCCTCCGTCGAACCCTCCGTGTCGGGCTTCTGGTTCCTGTGGTCGTTAGAGTGGCTCATCTCGCTAGGTGTTCTCCCGGCTACCACATTCAATGTTTCGCTCAGCCGGACCCGTTCACCGGACTCGCGAGCGAACGGACGATATCGTAGACGACGTACGTGGCGACTGCGGCCACGATCACGACGAGGGCATAGATCGAAACATGCGGATCGGGAAACACGAGCGGAAACGCGCCGCCGAGAACGAGATAAGAGAGGCTGAACAGCGTCGTCATCTGTGCGTTGAATATGCGTGTGTGGTCGCGCTGGATTTCCGTTTCGTTGTTCGCTACCCACCCGGGAACCTTCTCGTTGATCGATCGCTTTGCTTCCCGCACGGATTCGTCCTCGCTGATCTCGTCGAGGAGGTAGTCGGCGCTCGGACCCTGAGCGATATCCGTTCGGTGGTAGGCCAGGATAGTGGTGAGCACCGCCCCACCTAGTGCGATGACGCTCGCCGTGGTGAACACGTTGAGGAAGTTCGCGTCGAGCGTGACCGAGGGCTCCGTTCTGAACCTCGCGAACAGAAGGATGAATCCCGAATACACTGAGAATATCACTCCGAGGAACCGGATCAGACTGGACGCTTTCTCGTTGAGAGCCTCGGTTTCCGAGCTGCGACGACGGAGGATCTCCTTGTTTTCACGGTACCGGAACTCTGTTACTGTTTCACTCTGGCGGGTCCGGCGTGGACGCGGGGAACGACCGGTATGAGCGGATGACGGCCCCGACGGCCGATCGTCCGACATGTTTGATCCGATGAGAGAGCGATAAATAATAAAACGGTAGGGTATCGGGTGGCGGTCGAGGACCGATCAGTCGTCGGCGGCCGCCAGCGACTCGTCGGTCTCGCCGTCGCCCGCCTGGCGCGCCCAGAGGTCGGCGTAGTCGCCGTCGGCGGCGACGAGGTCGTCGTGGGTTCCCTGCTCGGCGATCCGGCCGTCTTCCATGACGACGACGCGGTCGGCGTCGCGGATGGTCGACAGCCGGTGGGCGATGACGAACGCCGTCCGGTCGGCGATGAGGCGGTCGAGGCTCCGTTGGATCAGCTCCTCGGTCTCGGTGTCCACGTCGGAGGTCGCCTCGTCGAGGACGATTATCTCCGGGTCGTTCAGGAGGGCGCGAGCGATGGCGATGCGCTGGCGCTGCCCGCCCGAGAGCTTCACGCCGCGCTCGCCGATCTGGGTGTCGTAGCCGTCCGGGAGGTCCGTGATGAACTGGTGCGCCTCCGCGGCTTTCGCCGCCCGGACGATGCGATCGCTCGGATCGCCGTCGGCGGCCGCGTCGCCGGCGGCGTCCGCGTCCACGCCACCGCCCGCGCCAGCGACGGCGGCGTCGGCCTCGGCGGCCGCGTCGCCGCCGCGGTCCAGCGCCGAGAGGTCGCCGTAGCCGATATTCTCGGCGGCCGTGCCCGAGAACATGTACGGGTTCTGCTCGACGATGCCGACGTGCTCGCGCAGCGCCGCGAGGTCGTACTCGCGCACGTCGACGCCGTCCACCTCGACGGCCCCCTCGTCCACGTCGTAGAAGCGGGGGATCAGCTTCAGCAGGGTGGATTTCCCCGCGCCCGTCGTCCCGGCGAGGCCGACCGTCTCACCCGGATCGACGTCGAGGTCGATTCCGGAGATGACCTCCTCGTCGTCGGTGTAGCCGAACCGCACCTCGTCGAAGGTGACCCGTCCCTCGACCGACTCGGGGACGTACGCGTCCTCGGGGGAGGTCACCTCGGGGTCGTACCCGAGCAGGCCGAACACGCGCTCGGCGCTGGATTTGGCGAGTTGGTACTTGTTCGCCGTCTTGCCGACGCGGCGCATCGGCGAGTAGAGCCGACGCAAGAGGAGGAAGAACACCGCGACGGTTCCGGCCTGGAGCGCGCCGGCCTCGCCGGCGATGATGTCGCTGCCGGCGACCCAGAGGATGGCGACGAAGACGACGCCCGTGAGCAGCCGGAGCCCCGAGAAGAACGCCCGGCGGGCGCGGATCGCGCCCACCTTCTCGTCGTGGTAGCGCTCGCTCTGGGCGGCGACGCGGTCGAACTCGAAGTCGTGGCGGTTGAACGCCTTGATGACGCGCGCGCCGCCGATGTTGTTCTCGAGCCGGGAGTTGAGCCGCGAGACCGTCTCGCGGATGCCGCGGTACTTCGGCTCGATCCACGTGAGGAACCGCCCCGACGCCAGGCCGATGATCGGCACCGGCGCGAGCGCGATGAGCGCCAGTTTCGGCGAGTAGTAGAACATGATCGCGGCGATGCCGCTGACGGTCACGACCACGCGGATCGCCTGCCGGATCTCCGTGTTGAGGAACTGCTCCAGCCGGTTCACGTCCTGGTTCAGGACGGACATCATCGCGCCCGTCTGGTGGTCCGCGAAGAAGCCCAGCGAGAGGTGCTGCATGTGGTCGTACGTGTCGTTTCGCAGGTCGCGCTGGACCTTCTGGGCGGTCGACTGGAACAGGTACCGCGAGGCGAACCGCGTCACCGACCGCACGAGGTACGCGAGCGCGGCGATGACCACCAGTCGTTCCAGAAACGCCAGCCGGGCGGCCTCGCCCGCGATCGACCCGCCCGGCAGTATCCCCACGTCCGCGAGCAGTCCCGGGTCCCCGCCCGTCCGGATCACTCGGTCGATGGCCGCGCCGACGAGCAGCGACGGTAGCAGCCGGGCGAGTCGCGTGACGATGGCGGCCGCCAGCCCGACCGACAGCCGAGGCCAGTACGGCACGCAGTACCGTAACAGCCCCGTCATCGGGTTGCCGTCGACGGACTCGCGGATCTCCGCGAAGTCGCCGTGTTCCTCCTCCGCGTCGCTCATTACGATTCGAAACACGCCGACGGTACAAAGGCCCACGGAACGCGGAACGCCCCCGTGGCGTCCGCTGCGTGGGGACCCGGCGTGATTACGCCCCGTCCAGCAGCCGCGTCTGATCGATCGGGACCGCGGTCACGCCCCCGGCGTTCCCGTTCGAGTAGGCGTACAGCACGACGCCGGCCTCGACGTCGACGGCGCGCTTGAGCGTCCCGCTGAAGTCGTCGTCGCGAAAGCGCGCGCCCACGAGCTTCGAGAGCGGGTCCTCGTCGCCGCCGGCGTCATCGCCGTCGCCGCTGACCGCGTCGTCGCGATCGGCGGTGCCGGCGATCGGCTCGAACTGGGGACCGTCGCCGTCGTCGCCGTCGTCGTCAGCGTCGTCGCTCATGTCCGTGTCTCGGTCGAACAGACCCATGGCGGATCGACTCCGCGTCGTGTGAAAAGTGTGACGCGAGGTCGCCGTGTTGGGTCGGGTCGTGTCGCGTCGGGTCGCGTCGGGTCGGAGACCGGTGACCGTTCCGTTCGCCGTCGGAGCCAGCCTACCGATTCAGCGTGTGGATCGCCTGCCCCATCGCGTTCTCGGCGGCCTCCATCGTCGCCTCCGCGAGCGTCGGGTGGGTGTGGATCGTCGCGGCCACGTCCTCCAGCGTCGCGCCCATCTCGACGGCGAGCGCGAGTTCGGCGATCAGTTCGGAGGCGTCGGGGCCGACGATCTGCCCGCCGAGCACGAAGCCCGTCTCCTCGTCGGCGACGATCCGAACGAACCCCTCGGTGTGAGTCGTCGTGAGCGCCCGGCCGGAGGCGTTGAACGGCATCTCGCCGACGGCGGGCTCGAAGCCCTCGGCGGCGGCCTCGTCCTCGGTCAGCCCCACCGTGGCGATCTCCGGTTCGGTGAAGACGGCCGCGGGCACGGCCTGGTAGTCCAGCGCCGCGGGCTCGCCGGCGGCCGCCTCGGCGGCGACGATCCCCTCTTTGCTTGCCTTGTGCGCGAGCATCGGCTCGCCGGCCACGTCGCCGACGGCGAAGATCGAGTCCACGTCGGTGCGGGCCTGGTGGTCCGTCTCGATGAACCCGTCCTCGTTCGGCTCCACTCCGGCGTTCTCCAGTTCGAGGGTGTCGGTAACGGGAGCGCGACCGACCGCGACGAGCACCTGGTCCGCGAGGTACTCCGAGGTCTCGCCCGCCTCCGTCTCGGTCTCGACGGCGACGCCGCCCTCGGCGGTCTCCTCCCAGCCGCTCGCGCCCTCGCCGAAGTGGAACTCGACGCCGAGCTCCTCCGCGCGCTTGCGGACGATCCGTTGCACGTCCTCCTCGTAGCCGGGGAGCACGTCGTCGAGCATCTCCACCACCGTCACGTCGGTGCCGAGCTTCGCGAGCATCGTCGACAGCTCCATGCCGATGTAGCCCGCGCCGACGACGACGAGGCGCTCGGGGAGCGACTCCATCGCGAGCAGGTCGCGCGAGGAGAGCACGCGCTCGCCGTCGAACTCGAAGCCGGGGACCTGGATCGGCCGCGACCCGGTGGCGACGACGGCGTGATCGAACTCGATCGACTCGCTGCCCTGCCCCGCGCCCTCGTGGGCGACGCGCAGTTTGTTCTCGTCGGCGAACGTCGCCGTTCCCTCGACGAGGTTGACGCCGTTGGCCTTACAGAGCTTCTCGACGCCGCCGGTGAGACGGTCGACGACGCCGCTCTTCCAGCGCTGCATGCGCTCCACGTCGACGGCCGGGTCGGCGTAGATGCCCAGTTCCTCGGCGTTACCCGCCTCGTGGGCGACGTCCGCGCCGTGGATGAACGCCTTCGACGGGATGCAGCCGTGGTTGAGGCAGACGCCCCCGTAGGCGTCCTTCTCGATGAGGGTCGTGTCGAGTCCCTGCTGTGCCGCGCGGATCGCGGCGACGTAGCCCCCGGGACCGGCCCCGATGACGGCGACGTCCGTTCCGGTCGAGATGTCTCCGACGACCATTGAGTTCCCCTTTCTGATCCGGGATGATAAACTGGCAGGAATTGCGGACGACGGGGGCGGCGGACCGCCGCCGGCGACGGCGTGTGGGGCGGCGGACGGTCCTCGGCGACGGCGGGTGAGTCGACGTCCCGCTCAGTCGTCGGCGTACATGCTCCCGATGTCGTCCTCGTACCGCTCGAGGATGTTGCGCCGCTTCTTCTTCATCGTGGGCGTGAGCAGGTCGTTCTCCTCGGAGAACTCCTCGGCGACGACGCGGAACTGCTTGATCGTCTCGTGGGCCTCGAAGTCCTCGTTGACGCGGTCGACCTCCGTCTGGATGAGTTCCCGTACCCGGTCGTCGCGACACAGCGCGTCGTCGTCCGCGGGGAGGTCGTACCCCTCGCCGTCGGCCCACGCGCGCACCGCCGCGAGGTTCGGGACGACGATCGCCGAGACGAACTTCCTCGAGTCGCCGACGACCATGGCCTGCTCGACGTACTCGGAGGCCGCGAAGGCGTCCTCGATCGCGCCCGGCGGGACGTACTTGCCCGTCGAGAGCTTCATGAGCTGTTTGGCGCGCTCGCGGAAGCTGATGTAGTCGTCCGGGCGGATCTCGACCACGTCGCCGGTGCGGAACCAGCGCTCGCCGTCGATCTCCGTGAACGCCGCCTCGGTCTCCTCGGGGAGGTTCCGGTAGCCGCTGAAGACGTTCGGCCCGCGAACGAGCAGTTCGCCGACCGTGCCGTCGGTCCCGTCGTCGCCGCCGACGGCCCCGGCCACCGCCTCGTCGACGCGCACGTCCACGTCGTGCACCGGCGGGCCGATCGTGCCGACCTTCGGCTCCTCCGGGGAGTTCACCGCGACGACGGGGGCCGTCTCCGTGAGGCCGTACCCCTCGAGGATGGGGACGCCCATCCCGTGGTACAGTTCGCAGAGGTCCGCCGACAGCGACCCGCCGCCGGAGATGAAGAAGTCGACGTTGCCGCCCAGCGCCTCCTTCACCGTCGAGAAGACGAGGCGGTCGGCCAGACCGTAGCGCATCCGGAGTCCGACGCCGGGGTCGTCGGATCGGTGGTGTTCGCGACCGACGCCGGTTGCCCAGTTGAAGATTCGCTCCTTCACGCTCGATTCGGACGCCTGCTCGCGGATCGCGGCGTACAGCTTCTCGTACACCCGGGGGACGCTCGTCGCCGTCGAGGGTCGCACGAGCCCGAAGTCCTCGCGGAGGGTGTCGGACGACTCCGCGTACGCGACGGTCGCGCCGACGGAGTACATCATGAAGTGCCCCGCGAGGCGCTCGAACACGTGCGCCAGCGGGAGGAACGACAGCGTGACCGCGGTCTCGTCGATGACCGGCACGTCGTCGGGCTTGTCCGGGCGGTCGCCGAAGCGGCGGACGCACTGATCGACGTTCGCGAGGAAGTTGCGGTGGCTCAGCTCCGCGCCCTTCGGCGTGCCGGTGGTGCCGGAGGTGTAGATGAGGCTCGCGAGGTCGTCGATGTCGCGGTCGATCACCCACCCGTCGCCGGGGTCGACCTCGGCCCCGATCTCGTGGAGTTCGCCGAGCGTGTACACGTCGTCGCGCTCGTGTTCTCCGCCGTCGACGAGGACGACGAACTCCAGGTCGAGGTCGTCCTCGACGGCCAGCACCCGCTCGAGTAGCTCCCGGTTCTCGACGACGACGCCGGACGCGCCGGGGTCCGCGAGGAGGTGCCGGACCTGATCGGTCGACGACGAGGTGTAGACGGTCGTGACGACCGCGCCCGCGCCCAGCAGCGCGAAGTCGGCGTGGGCCCACTCCATGCGCGTGTCGGCGAAGATCCCGACGCGGTCGCCGGCGGTCACGCCGAGCTCGCGGAAGCCGGCCGAGAGCCGACGGACGAGGTCGCGCATCTCGCGGTAGGTGAGGTCGGCGTAGTCGCCGTCGGGCGCGGCGTCGACGACGCCCGCCCGGGCCAACGAGCGATCGTACACTCCGCCCTTGTAGCGCTGGGCGACTCGGTCGGCGTGCTCACGGCCGCTCGCGTCGAAGGTCGCCGCCAGCGAGTCCCGGGTGACTTCCGGATCGTACTCGCGTTCGGCCTGCCGCCAGTCCATGCCTCTCCCTGGCGAACGGGGGCGTATTAAGTCGGTCCCCATTCCCGGCGCGTTGTCACGGGTTTCTCGCGGTCGCCGACGGGGACGCGACGGTTCCGTACCGCGTCCGCGACGCCACCGCCTCCGCAACACCGCTCGCCTCAGACCGTCTCGCCGCGCTTCTCCTTGTAGTCGAGGTAGCCGAGGACGCCGCGCGTGTTCAGTCGCTCCTCCTCGCGGGCCTTCTCCTCGCCCCACACCTCGATGTGGTCCTCGGGGGCGTTCGCGGCGAAGTGCTCGATCACTGCCTCGTCGTCGCCCAACTCCTCGCGTTTCTGTCGGACTGCCTCGACCCACTCGGCGAGGGTGCGCTTGTACTCCGCGAGCAGTCGGTCCTCGAACTCACGGGGGCCGAAGTGGCCGAAGCAGACGTACCGCGGGTCGAGGTCGCGGATCGTGTCCGCGTCGTCCTGACAGCCGTGGAGGTCGAACCGCGAGGGCGGGGAGGTCTGCTCGATCCGGTCGAGTTCGGGGATGTAGATCCCGGCGGCGTCGGCGGCGAACAGCACGTCGTCGCCGCGGTCGTGGAAGATCACCTGGTGCGGGGCGTGCCCCGGCGCGTGGTGCACGTCGAGGTCGCGGTCGCCCAGATCGAGCGTCTCGCCGCCCGAGAGCGACTCGATCCGGTCGGCCGGCACCGGCTCGGGCTCGACGTAGTGTCGC
This sequence comes from Halobaculum sp. CBA1158, assembly GCF_021431925.1. Lineage (NCBI taxonomy): Archaea > Methanobacteriati > Methanobacteriota > Halobacteria > Halobacteriales > Haloferacaceae > Halobaculum > Halobaculum sp. CBA1158. Next base: position 2,795,733 of record NZ_CP090371.1, read on the forward strand.
CATTGGTCGCCGACGGCGGACTTGGTGCCGGCGACGAGTCGCTCGGGATCGACGAGGTGGTCGACGCCCGTCTCGTGGATCATCACCGTCGCGTCGGGGTAGCGCTCGGCGAGAAAGCCCGTCCCGCCGGCGTGATCGAGGTGGACGTGCGTCGGGAGGACGAACTCGGGGGTGATCCCGAGGCTGTCGAGCGCGTCGAACAGGTACTCGCGGTTGGTCCCGATCCCGGTGTCGATGACGGCGGGGCGTTCGGCGTCGACGAGGTACACCGCGCCGTAGTTGGCCGTGTCGTACATCCCGGTGTCGAGGTAGTAGAGGTCCGTACAGCCGGGTATCGGCTCCACGTCTCCGGGCTCCATCTCCATGGTCGCACCGGCGTTAGTCGGTACCAAAAGGGTTCGGGAGGCGGCCGAACCGTGGGAACGCGGAGCCGCCGCTGGCGACCCGAACGACGCGGAGGGCGCGGCGGGTGCGCGCGGGCGGTCGGGGACCGCGGCGAGGCGAGGGCGATCGGTGGCGGGGCGGGTGGCGGCGGTTCCTGGGGCGACCGTCGCGACCGACGGCGATGCCGGCGGCGGTTCCTGGGGTGACCGTCGCGACCGACGGCGATGCCGGCGGCGGTTCCTGGGGCGACGGCTACGCGTTCACGTCCGGGCCGTCGTCGACGAACCGAACCGTGAAGCGCTCGTAGCCGCCGTAGGCCGTCTCCAGCGAGCCGATCCACCAGTTCCATCGTTCCGCGAGGTCGTGGTCCTCGGGCGCGTCCGATAGCTCCTCGAGCACCTCCTCGACGGTCAGCTCGTGGCCGCGGTCGGCGGCGATCCTCCCGGAGTCGGCCAGGTCTCGCGCCTGCCGGGCGACCGTACGGCGAACCGCCTCCGTCCCCCCGAACTCGCGCTCGAGGGCCGCCGTGAGTTCTCTGCTGTCCACACCGAGGGTTGGTGGTCCATCGGTTTTAGTTAGTCGGGTGCGTGTCAGCCGTTCGCACGACCGTCGTCGGACGGTATGCGGGCGACTACCGTCGGTGATCGCGGCGTCCCGGCACCGCCGCTGGCGAGCGCGAGAGCGGCCGAGGGGAGTAAGCCCCCTTCTGTTCGGCCCGACATTCGGCTGAGCGTCCGCGTCGTTGCGGGGCGCGAGCCCCGGTCGTCCGCACGGGGACGCCGTGCGGGAACCCGGACTACCATCGGGGCGACCGCCGCGGCCGCCCGTCGACGCGGGCTTGCACCGGCGAGGATTCGCCGTTCCATCCGTTCCCGCCCGTCGGTCCTCGGTGGGTTCGCTCCCTCCCCTCTCGGGTCGGTTCGCGCGCCCGCGGCGGAGCCGCGAGCGCCGGCGGCGACGGATCGCCGCCGCACCTCATCGGTCGGGGCGGGGGGTCTCGTTGCTGTTCCAGAGCCAGCCGTCTCCGACTCCGGGCTTGCGCCCGGTCGCCCGTCCGGGGGTGGGGGGACTTTCCTCATGCGCCGTCGCCCGAGAGGGTCGAGCGCACGGGGGTCGGGCTCCCTCTGCCGAGTCCGGATAGATCGCTCGCTCTGATAAAGCGTTCGGGGTGATCGCGACGCCGATCTGTTCCCCCCGTGATCGGACGCCTCGCGGGCCGTGGGACGCTGGTGTGTCACTTCGTATCACGGTGATGAAAGGCTTCAAGTCCGGTGGGCCCACAGTACGTGTATGTCCGAAGCGGAGACCGTGCGGCTCACCTACGAGGACGGTGCACGCGCGGTCGAACTCGCCCGGGAGTCGGTCGAGGCGTACGTACTGCAGGGCCAACGCGAACAACCGGGGAGCATGCGCGACGCCTTCTACGCGCGAACCGGTGCGTTCGTCCGCCTCCAGTCCACTCGAGGCAGGGGGCGCATGCGCGGCTGTGCCGGGTCGTATCGGGGGAAGGACCAGCTCGGCCACGCCATCGTCGACGCGGCGATCAAGGCGGCCTCGGCGGACTCCGGCGGCTCGGAACTCGAGCCCAAGGAACTCGACTCCGTGCTCGTCTCCGCGTACGTCGTCTCCGGCGTCACGCTCACCAACGACCCCGTCGAGGACCTCGAACTCGGCCGCCACGGCGTCGCGGTCGACCACAACGGTCACCACGGCTGGCTGTATCCGACGATCCCCGTCGAGAACGACTGGAGCACCGAGAAGTTCCTCTCGCGCGTCTGCCGGAAGGCCGGGCTCTCGCCGCTGGCGTGGCAGGACGAGGAGACGATGGTGACGCTCATCGACGGACAGGTGTTCCGCGAGCGCCGCGACGGCGGCAGCGTCGAACAGCTGTAGGCGACCGACAGCGCCGACTTCTCCGCGACGCGCCGTGACTCACCGGCGACGCGACCGGGTCCGTTCAACAGCTGTCCTCGATCGGATCGGCGACGTCCTCGACCCGGTCGTCGAACTCGAACAGTCGCTCGTCGCCGCGACTGTGCCGGAAGATCAGTCGGTCCGGGACGTACTCCACCGGGGCGGTGAGCGTGTAGGTCGCGGTCGTCTCCTCTCCGTCACAGGGCGGAAGGAAGTCGGTGTCGTTGCTCGTGACCGTCGCCGTCAACGACAGTCCCTCGGGGCCCCGTTCGAGGGTGCTCGTGAGACGCCGACAGTCCGGCACGAACGCGGGGAACTGCCCGCGGAGACAGACGGACGACTCCTCGACCACGAACCGTATCGCGTGTCCGTCACAGTCGAACGCCGAGGGGTCCGGATCGGTGTCGACCTCGAACTCGTGGTCGATCGACGAGGGGGAGTGGAAGCCGCAGCCGGCGACGGCGGCCGTTCCGCCGGCGGCGAGTCCGGCCGCGGCGGTGCGGAGCAGGTCGCGTCTGGAGGGCATCGCCGGACGGAGTCGCGGTCGCGGTAAACCTCTTGCGGGGATTGCCGACACGGACGCGACGACCTACCCTCCGCCGAAGCCGACCGCCTCCGCGTCCGCCAGCGCCCGCCCCGCCGCGTCGTCGATGTCGAACTCCCGCACCACGTCGCCGTCGCGGACCAGCGGTTCCATGAGCGACTCGCCGTCGGCGGGGCCCTCGCGGCCGCGGAGGCCGACGTGGTGGCCGCCGTCGGGCGTCCGGTACACCTCCTTGACTCCCGAGAGCTTCCCGCGCTTGGCCGCCGGGTCGCCGTCGACCTCGACGATGTCGAGCGCGAAGTCCACCGGGTCGGCGTTGGAGACGTAGCCGCCGACCCCGAAGCCGTCGGCGACGTCGCGGAGGTGGCGGAGGTCAGCGGGGCCGAGGCCGCCCGAGAGGAACACGTCCACGTCGCCGCGGCCGCGGGCGTCCAGTTCCCACTGCACCTCGCGGACGATGTGGCGGAAGTCGCCCCGGCGCGAGCCGGTCGTGTCGAGGCGGACGCCGTCGAGGCGGTCGCCGAGCGTCTCCACCGCCCGGATCACCTCGTCGACCTCGTCGGAGTAGGTGTCACACAGCGCGATTCGGGGCACCCCCTCGGGGACCGCCTCGTCGAAGGCGCGCCAGGCGTCTTCCTGGTTGCCGCGGCCGAAACAGATGAGCAGCGCGTGGGGCATCGTCCCCGACGCCTCCCGGCCGATCACCTCGCCGGCGGCGACGTGCGAGAAGCCGTCGAGGCCGCCCACGAGCGCGCTCCGCTCGACCATCGCGGCGATCGAGGGGTGGACGTGCCGGGCCCCGAACGAGAGCACGTTCGCGTCGGGGGCGGCGCGCCGACACGCCAGGGCCGCGGTGGCGACGCCGGAGGCGTGCGAGAGAAAGCCCAACAGCGACGTCTCCAGCGCCGCGAACTCGAGGTACTCCCCCTCGATTCGCATCACGGGACCCCCGTCGAACGCCGTGCCCTCCGGGAGCGCGTCGACGGTCACGTCGCGGCCCGCGAGGAGGGCTGCGGCGTCTTTCAGGCCCGCCAGCAGTTCGAACTCGCCGTCAGGGAACTGGTCAGCGGTCACCTCGGCGACGACGCGCGGGTTCCGGTCGGCGTGTCGGAGGGTCTCCGCCGTGCGCTCGAAGTACGCGTCCGCCGCCGATCCGTCCCGGATCGCGTCCGCCCCGACGATGTCGAAGTCGGAAGGCGTGGAACTCATTGGGCGAGGTTCGACCGGGCGACGCAAAAAGTCACGCCATCGCCCCCGTGGGCGCGCCGTCCGTGCGAGGACCCCGCGTTCGTCGCCGGCGCGGCGGTCGCCCGGTCAGCCTCGCCGGCGCGCGAGCAGGCCCGCGACGGCGACGGCCGCGGCGGCGACGCCGAAGCCGAAGCCGGCACCGTCGGTCTCGGTCACGCCGTCGTCGGTGTCGCCGGTGTCGCCGGGCTCGGTGGTGTCCGCGGAGTCGTCCGGGGTGTCGTCGCCGCCGGCGTCACCGTCGCCGTCAGTCGGCGTCGCCGTCTCGTCTGCGGGCGTCTCGGTCGCCGGGTCGAGGCTCGGGCGGATATCCGCCACGTCCTCGACGGTGGGCCCGTTCACGATCGTCACGCGGTCGCCGTCGAGGCGGACGAGGAACGCGTCCTCGAAGGGACCGTCGGGGACGACGTAGTACCCCTCGTCGGTCTCGCGCACGTCGTGGGCGTCGAGCATGCGGAGGTACGTGTCGTGGAACTGCTCGGCGTCCTCCTCGGAGTCCCAGGCGGTCAGCCAGACGTAGCCGTACTCGGCGTCGTCGCCCTCCCCGTTTCGGTACGGGAACAGCCGGTCCCCGTCCCAGCCGTCGGACGGGGGCGACTCGTAGTTGTAGGTGTCGTACGGGCTCTCGGTCCCCTGGAACAGGCCGTTGGGGTTGATCGTGTTCGCCTGGTACTCGCGGGCCTGATACCAGAACATCGCGTAGATGGACGCCTCGCCGACGGTGTCGGAGCCGTTCTCCCCCAGCCGGGGATCGTCACGCGGGAACGTCTCCCAGCCGTTCGTCCCCTCGTCCTCGAACGACAGTTCGCGGGGCGTCTCGTCGGTCCGGTGGATCACCTGCTCGGTGGAGACGGGCGGGTTCCGGAAGCGCTCCTCGAAGGCGTCCCAGCCGCCCTCCTCGATCAGTTCGTTCACGTAGGCCGGGCCGTCCGAGTAGGGGTTCAACAGCGTGATCAGGATGCCGAGGTTCGGACCGGGACCGCCGCCTCCGCCACCGCCGCCGGCCTGGGGCGTGTCGACGCAGTCCCACTCGTCGCCGCAGCGCTGGGCGTAGCGCGTCTCGATGTAGTTCGCCTCGCCCTCGACGACGCCGTCGATCGCGAGGTCGCTATCCTGCGTCTGGCCCCGGTACGTCTCGTTGGTGAGGTCGTACTGCTGGTCCTGGAGGGCGTGAACAAGTTCGTGAACCAGCGTCGCGTTGTTGATCGTCGGGGAGTCCGGCGAGTCGGTGACGATCGTGATCGCGTCGTTCGTCGGGGAGTAGAAGCCCGCGACCGACGAACCGGTCGTTCCGCCGATCGCCTCGCCGGAGCCGGTCGACTCGCCGACGATGAACAGCCCCTCCCACACCTGGTCGTTCCAGCGGTTGTATTCGTCGGAGCCGCCCCCGCCGGCGCTCTGGTTGCGGTACTCCTCTCGGGTGATGATCGAGACGGGGACTCGGGAGTCGAACTCCTCCTCGCGGATGTACTCGACGCGCGCCATCGCGCGGGCGACGTACGCCCGGAGTTCCTCGTCGCTGAGGCCGTCGGACTGGTCGACGTCGATGCTCTCGTTGTGCCAGTAGCCGTCCTCCCAGCCGATCACGTCGGAGTCGGGATCGGCGGGTGCGGACTGGGTGGCTCCGGAGTTGGTCGCCGGCTGACCGGCGGTGTCGGCCGAGACGGCGGGCACGCGGGCGGGGTCCGATGCGGAACGGGGGGTCGCCGCGAACGCCGGGGCGACCGCGCTGCACACGAGCGCGACCGCGAACGCGACGGCGACGAACCGCCCGACCGTCTGCGGGGACGGTGTTCGCATGTGTCGCCATTGGACTGGGGGTAGAAGTACCTTGTCCGAAATTCAAGGTCGAGATCGGACGGCGATTCCGTCGCCCGCGCCGTTCGGTCCGCCCCGTCGGCCGACGCGCCGAGCCGTTTTGTGGGCGCGGTTCGAACGGTCCGACATGCCAGCGGACGAAGCCGCCTTCGACCCCGACAGCACCGCCGTCGTCGTCGTGGACATGCAGAACGGCTTCTGCCACCCGGACGGGAGCCTGTACGCCCCGCCCAGCGAGACGGCGGTCGAGCCCGTGAGTCGGCTCGTCGACCGCGCCGGCGACGCCGACGCGCCGGTGGTATACACCCGCGACGTGCACCCGCCCGAGCAGTTCGACGACGCCCACTACTACGACGAGTTCGACCGCTGGGGCGAGCACGTCGTCGAGGGGAGCTGGGACGCCGAGCTGATAGACGACCTTCCGACCGAGGACGCCGCCCACGTCGTCGAGAAACACACCTACGACGCCTTCTACCGCACCGATCTCGAGGGGTGGCTCGACGCACACGGGATCGACGACCTGGTGATCTGCGGGACGCTCGCGAACGTCTGCGTCCTCCACACCGCCGGCTCGGCGGGGCTGCGCGACTACCGGCCGGTGGTCGTCGACGACGCCCTCGGTTACATCGACGAGGAGCACAAGGAGTACGCCGTCGAACACGCCGACTGGCTGTTCGGCGAGACGACGACGCTTTCGGACGTGCGGTTCGCGTAGCGGTCGGCCGGTGGTCGGTCCGCGGTCGATCAGGCCTACTCGGCGGCGTCGCCGTCGAGGGAGTCACTATCGCCGCCTTCGGGAAACAGCGCGTCGGGCTCGCGCTGGGTGAACACGACGCGCTCGGAGTCGTCGAGGGGCCGGAGGTAGGTGTGGAGTTCGCCGGCGCGCTCGGCGCGATCGAGCAGCGGCTCGGCCTGGTCCTGCGAGTAGTACAGCGGGAAGACGACGGCCGTTCCCGCGGCCTCCGCCTTCATCGCGACGACGAGGAACACGACGTTCGAGCGCTGGGCGCGGTAGGCGTCGTACTCGTCGAAGCCGTCCTCGACGCCGGCGACCGTCTCCTGGACGGTCTCGAACTCGTCGCCCGGAAGGAGCACGTCGAAGCCGAGGCGCTCCGCCTCGACGCCGGTCCCGGCGGTGCTGGCGTTCGGGAGCGGCGTCACGTCCCCGGGGTGGAGCTCGGTCACGTCCCACCCCGACTCGCGGTACTCCTCGGCTGTGGCCTCCATGTCGGCCATCACGTCGTCCCAAAAGTCGGTGAACCCGGCGAGCGGGTGGCTTCCGGCCATGTCTCACCCGGGGCGGCGGGGCCTCAAAACGGTTGTCCTGTCGCCTCGCCGCCAACCCTTTGCGTCGTCGCCACCGAGACACCGGGCGTGACACGCGTCTCCGTCCTCACGGCCACGGCCGCGTTCGTGCTCGGAGTCGTCTTCTCCGGCGGCGTCGCCGCCCTCGACGACCCGTTCGGGGTCGGAGCGGCCGTCGTCGCGGGGGTCGTCGGAACGGTCGCGCTCGCGGCGGGGCTGCTCGGGTGGCTCCTCGCGCACGCGCTGGCCCGGCGCGAGGACGCCCCCGAGGGGACCGAGACGGCCGCCAGAGTCGCGTCCGCCGGGGCCGTCGCCGGGGCCGGATCGGTGACCGGTGCGGCGCTGACGCGGATCCTCCTCGCCGGGGGGTAGCCGACGGCCGACGCGGGCGGATCGACCGTCGGCGACGGTGTCGTCGCCGTTCTCGCTGCCGGCGTCGGCTACGACCCTCGCCGAACGTTCTCGCCGACCGCCCCGCCGAACGCCTCGTCGCCGCCGCGGGCGTCGTAGGCGACGTGACCGCGCACGAGCGTCAACTCGGGAAAGACGGCCTCGCGGCCCTCGAACGGCGTCCACCCGCACTTCGAATGGAGGTCGTCGCCGCGGATCTCCCGGGCCTCGTCGAGGTCGACGAGCACGAGGTCCGCGTCGGCACCCTCCTCGACCCGTCCCTTCCCCGGCACGTCGAAGATCCGGGCGGGGGCGGCGGCGACCAGGTCTCTGACGCGCGTCAGGTCGAGGGCCCCCTCACGGACTTCCTGCAGCAGCAGCGGGAGCATCGTCTCGACGCCGGGCACCCCCGACGGGGCCTCCCGGACGCTCGCGTCCTTCTCCGCGCGGGTGTGGGGCGCGTGGTCGGTGGCGACGACGTCGACGGTGCCGTCGGCGACGCGCTCGAACACGGCCTCCCGGCGCTCCTCGCTCCGCAGCGGGGGGTTCATCCGGCCGAACGTTCCCAGGCCGTCGAGGTCCTCGCGCGACAGGAACAGGTGGTGGGGCGTCACCTCGCAGGTCGCGCCCGCGTCGCTGGCGGCGTCGATCCCCTCCGGCGTCGACGTGTGAGCGATGTGGACGTCGGCGTCGGAGTCCGCCCCGACAGCGAGGGCGCGCTCGACGGCCGCGGCCTCGGCCTCGGCGGTCCGGTAGGCGCTCCAGGCGTCGGCGTCCGCGTCGCGACCGGTCCCGTCGCCGGCGCGCTCCAGGGCCGCCCGGTCGAACAGGTCGGCGTCCTCGGCGTGGACGGTGACCGTCACGTCCTCGCGGGCCGCGCGTGCGACGGCGTCGCCGAAGAGGTCCGCCTCGATTCCCATGTCGCCGGTGGAGTCGGCGAGGAACACCTCTCCGAGCGCGAGGATCGGCCGATCGAACAGCGAGTCGGGGTCCCAGTCGGCGGTGACGCCGCCGTTGATCCCGAAGTCGACGAGCGACCGCGACGCGCGGTCGGCCTTCCCGTCGACCGCGTCGCCGGTCACCGTCGGCGGGTCGGTGTTCGGCTGGTCGACGACGGTCGTGACGCCGCCGGCGGCCGCCGAGCGCGACCCGGTGTGCCAGTCCTCCTTGTGCGGGAAGCCGGGCTCGCGGAAGTGGACGTGCGCGTCGATCGCGCCCGGCAGGAGGTGTTTTCCGTCGCAGTCGACGACGTCGACCGCCGTCGCGTCGCCCGCGGCGTCCTCGACGGCGACGGTGTCCGCGTCGGCGACCCGCGCGATCGTCCCGTCCGCGACGAGCACGTCCCGCACTCGCCCGTCAGCGAGCGTGGCGTGTCTGAACAGCGTGGTCATTGACGGACGGTGCGCGGGGGGCGGCGTAAGTCCGACGGGTCAGTCGCCGTCGATCGACAGGTCCGCCACGTCGCACACGTCGGCCGCGCGGTCGCCGACGAACGCGGACTCGAGCGTCTCTCGGACCGCCTCGGGGTCGTCGGGGCCGCCCGCCAGCTTGACCGAGCCGACCGAGTCGGGGTCGAACGGCACGTCGAGCGCGTCGTAGACGGGCGACAGGACCGCCCGGATCGGGCCGCGCTCGGCGACGGTCACGCAGCCGGAGACGAGTGCGGCGTCCCGCCGCACGCGCTGGGCGATCCCCGACAGCTTTCCGCCGCCGGCGACGCGGACGGAGTAGTCGCCCGGGCAGTACGAGGCGGACGGCTCCCCGCGCGCCACGTCCGCGCCGGCGTCGCGGAGGGCCGCGAGGAGGGTCGCGACGGCCGACTCGTAGCGGTCGTTCAACCCCGTCCGGGCGTCGTCGAGGGGGATCGCGTGCGCGAACGCCAGCGTCGAGTCGGCGTACGCGACCGCGCGGCCGCCGACGGAGCGCTCGACCGGCGGGAAGCCGCGCTCGCGGGCCGCGGCTCGCGCCCGGTCGTACCCCGCCGCGCGGACGTCGCGCCGGCCGAACGCCAGCGACCGGCCGGGCGTCCACACCCGGAGCGCGGGGACGGTCGACTCGGCGGCCTCGGCGAGCATCGCGCCGGTGGCGGCGCGGTCGGCGTCGCGACGGGGTCGGCGACCGCGGTAGACGCGAACGCGACCGCCGCCGTCCTCGGCTGTCACGTCCGCCGCTGGGAGTCGGGTCGCCTAAGCGCTTGCGTCGCCTGCGACGGATATGGACGAGTCGGCGGGCGGACGCCGGACTGACGAAGGCGCGCCGAGATCGACCGACTCGGCCCCGGTCGTCCTCCCCGAGTCCCTGCTCGCGCGCCACCGGAAGTTCTCGCTGTACAACTCCCCGTACCCGGCCCACGACCGGGCCCGCGCTGTGGACCTCTACCCCGCCGGCGACGGCGACGCGGTCGGCTCCCCCGTCGCCGGCGAGGTGCTCGACGCCCGGACGGTCGGCTGTCCGGACCGCGAGTACGCCGTCGACCGCGACCACCTGATCGTGCTCGACGCCGGCGAGCACCTGGCGCGCGTGCTCCACGTCGACCCCGCGGTCGAGGCGGGCGACGAGGTCGCCGTCGGCGACCCGCTCGGCGATCTGGTGCGCTCCGGGTTCTTCGGCCGGTGGGTCGACAACCACCTCCACCTGGAGTTCCGCGAGCGCGAGAGGAACCCCTATCGAGCGTCGGGATCGCTCCCGCTCGTCGCCGACGCGCCCGTGACCCCGGTCGGCTGGGACGGCACCGGCACAGTCGTCGAGACGGGCGCGAGCCACGCCGTGCTGGACGCCCCTCGGCCGCCCTCCGCGGGCGAGGGGTTCCACGCGCTCGCCGGCGACGACGGGCGTCCCTTGGACGGGGGACTCGCCCACTACGCCGGCGGCGGCGTCCTCGCGGCCGGACCCGAAATCACGGTCGAAGCCGGAGTCGCAGTCGAAACCGAGGTCGATGACGGAACCGGAGTCAAGGCCGGAGCCGACGGGGACGACGCGTCGCCGGCGCTGTCGCTGCTCGGCACCGAGGTCGGCAGCCGAGTCGGCCGCCACGTCGACTGGGCCGACGTGGCCGTGCTGGCGAACGGCGAGCGGATCACCGGGCTGTCGCTGTTTGCCGCCCGCGGCGACGACCTCGGGGCGAAACTCGTGACTCGACCCGAGGCCGGCGACCCGACGTTCGCCGTCGGCGACGAGGTCCGCGTGCGGATCGTCCCCGACGACGACCCGGTCCGACTGGGCTGAGAGCGGCCGGCGACTGCGGGGGCCTCGTCGCACCCGCGGTCGCGTCGTCGCCGGCGGCCTCACCGCACAGCGACCGCGACGGCGACGAGGGCGAGCAGCGAGGTGCCGAGCGCGAGCGCCGCGACGACGGCGTCGCCGGCGTCCAGCCACACCGCCGGAATCAGGGGAAGCAGGAGGAGTCCACACCCCATCACCGCCGCGCCGAGTCGGCGGGCCGTCTCCCTGTCGGCGTTCGGTATCGTGAGCAGCTCCCGCCGGTCGCGGTAGCGGACGAGCCACCCGAGCGCGAGACACGCCGCGGCGCTGGCCGACAGCGTCGCGACGCCGACGACGCGGCCCGGGACGCCGGCGGCGACCGCGCCGGCGAGCGCGAGCAGTCCGGCCCCGACGGCCGCGACGACGGCGGCGTTGCCGCGTGCCGCCGCGTCGTCGGCGGGATCGACCGCGTAGGCGCGGCGGAGCCCGCTGTCGGGCTTCAGCGTGGCGAGCGCGAACGCGACGAACGCCCCGCCCGTGACCGCGAGCGCGACGACGCCGGCGTCGACGACCATGCTCGCGGATGAACGGCGGGGAGAAAAAAGCGTACCGCGCGGGTGGTTACGAAGCGTACCGCGCGGGCGGTTACGATCCGTCGTCGCGGGCGGTCAACGCGCCGTCCACGAGGTCGAGTCGGCGGTCGAACCCGCCGCTCACGGCCGGGTCGTGGCTCACGACGGCGACGCCGGCGTCGAACGCCTCGCGGAGCGAGCGGAGGAGGTCGAGCACCGACTCGGTCGCCTCGGGGTCGAGTTGGCCGGTGGGCTCGTCGGCGAGCACGACCGCCGGGCGGTTCGCCAGCGCGCGGGCGATGGCGACGCGCTGTTTCTCGCCGCCGCTGAGGCTCGCGGGGTAGCGGTCCGCGAGGTCTGCGATCCCGAGGTGGTCGAACAGCCGCGCGAGCCAGTCGGGGTCGCGCTCGCCGGCGTGGTCCTGCGGGAGCGCGGCGTTGTCCCACGCGTCGAGGTCGGGGACGAGCTGGAAGTCCTGAAAGACGATTCCGAGGTGGTCGCGACGGAGAGTCGCCCGCTCGCGTTCTGACAGTCCCGAGGCGTCGCGGCCGGCGACGGCGACGACGCCGGCGTCGGCCGGCTCCAGCAGGCCGAGCGTCGCGAACAGCGTCGACTTGCCCGAGCCGCTCGCGCCCCGGATCACCACCCGGTCGCCGCGGTCGACGGCGACGTCGACGCCGTCGAGGACGCGCTCGCCGCCGCGGGTGACGACCAGGTCGCGCGCGGCGAGAGCCGGGGGGTCGCTCACGGCCGGGAGTGACGCCGAGCGGCTGTTAGTCCTGTCGGTCGGTTCGGGTGACCCCCGAGCCGGATCAGCAGTCCGCGCCGCCGGGGCGACTCGGCAGCGACATCGCGACTCGGTCGCGGGTGCCGGCGTCGTAGACGACGTGTCGGTCGGCGAGCAGGCCCCGGTAGCGACCCGGGTCGACAGCGACCGCCGGCCGGGGGTACTGCTGCGCGCCGACCGTCGCCCACGACGCCTGCGAGACGACGGCGCAGTCGGGGGGCGGCCCGCCGGCGAGCCAGCCCGAGACCGGCGCGCGCCGGGCCGGCTCGTCCCGGTCGTAGTAGCCGGCGATCCGGACGAGGTGGTCGTCGCCGGCCCACGTGCCCGGCACGTGCGCGACCGCGTGGCTCGTGCCCGCGAACTCCGCCTCCTCGGTGATCCCCCGGTAGGGGACCACGTCGACGCCGGCGAAGGCGATCGGGAGGCTCGCGGCCGCACACGTCAGCAGGACCGCCGCCGCGACGGGGACGGCCGCGCGACGGAGACGACCGGGGCGGCCGGAGTGGCGGGGATCGACGGACCCCCCGGACCCAGTTGACCCGTCGCCGGCGGCGTCGCTTCCGGCGGCGTCGCTTCTGCCGGTAACGCCGCGAACGCGGGGGAGCCCGACCGCCAGCGCGACGCCCGCGAGCACGGCCCACGGCAGGTGCGCGAACGTCTGCACCCGGTAGATGGTGTTGAGGTACGGCGGCGTGAGCGCGGCCGACAGCGAGAAGCCGATCGCCAGCGCGACCGCGGTCGCCAGCGCCGCCATCGCCCGCCCGTCCGGCCGGTCCGCGAGCGCGGTCGGCAGCGCCCACGCCGCCGCCAGCGACGGGATCGCGAGCGGGAGCAACGCCGCGAGGAGCACGCCCGGCGTCCGCGGCAGCCCCGGGAACACCGCGGTCGCGGCGTTGAGTGCCAGCAGGCCGAACGCGACGCAGACCGCGAGCGCGCCGGCGACCCGGACCCGCCGCGGTCGGGCGCGCGCCAGCGCCGCGAGCCCGAACGCCCCGAGGATCACCCAGGCGGCGAACAGGTCGAGCGCCTCGGTCAGCCTGGCGCTCTGGATGACGTACGCCGGCGTCAGCCGCGCGGTCAGCGAGAAGTAGCCGACCGCGTACGCCCAGAAGGCGACCGCGGCCGCGACGTGGCCGGCCAGTCGGCGCGGGGTGCGCCCCGGCGCGAGCACGGCCCAGCCGACGAGCACGAGTCCGAACACGACCGTGTCGAGGTTGTGCGTCGGCGGGAGCGCCAGCGCCAGCGCCGCCGTCACCGCGTACCAGCCGAGCCGGCCGGTGTGGCTCGCGCGGGCGTACGCGACCGTCGCCAGCGGAACCAGGAGGAGTCCCAACGTCTGCTCGTCGACCGCCATCGCCCGGTGGAGGGTGAGCCCGCCGACGGCGAGCAGGCCGGCCGCGACGCCCGGGCCGACCCGGCCAACTGGGACGGCAGTCCGGGTGATCCGGGCGGCGATCCGTCGGGCGACCGCGGCGGCGACAAGCACGGGCACGGCCCCGACGACCGCGATCGCCGGCTGTGCGACGACCAGCGCCGACTCGCCCGTGACGGCGCTGACGACCGACAAGAACGCCGTGAACTGGAGGTCGTCGACGGGCATCCGCGACAGGGGGAGTCGCCCCGTCGCGGCGACCAGCCGGACGTGGCCCGCGTAGACGATCCCGTCGGGATTGAACGGGAGCGACGACCGGATCAGCGGACTCGCCCGGAGCGCGACCGCGACCGCGAACGCCGCGAGCACAGCCAGCGCGCCACGGCGACGGCCGCGGACTCCGGTACCCCCGTGACCGTCCCGATCGGCGGCGTTCGAGTCGGTCGGGTCACTCATCGCCGCCCCACCTCCCGGACGCGGCCAGCAGCGACGCCGGCGTCGCGCGGGTGACGCCGACGGCCGCGAGGAGTCCGCCGGCGGCGACGAGGCCGACGGAGGCGACCGCGAGGACCGCGAGCGTCGCCGGCGACGGGGTCGGGTCGACGGAGACGCCGTAGACAGTCAGCGCGCCGATGGCGTCGAGCGCGCGCACGGCGGCGACCCCGGCGACGCCGCCCAAAAGCGTCGCGACCGCGCCGACGCGGACCGCGTCGGCGACGACGAGCCGGCGGATCTGCCGGGGCGTCGCGCCCGCGGCCCGGCGGATCCCGAGGCTCCGCCGGCGGGCGTGGACGGCGCTGGCCATCGCCGTGGCGACGCCGCCGACGACCGTGACGGCCGCGACCGCCGACAGCGACGCGACCAGCAGCCTGAGGTTGCCGAACACGGTCGCGACCGCCCGGCCGATCGCCGAGGCGTCGCGGTCGACGCCGGCCGTCGCCAGCGCCGCCGCGAGCCGGTCGTCGCCGCCCACCTCGACGCGGCGCTCGGCGAGCGTCGTCCCGTCCGTCGCGACCGTCGCGTCGAAGCCGCCGGGCGGCTGGCGCGCCAGCGCGAGGTCGATCCGGGTGCGCTCGCCGGGCGCGAGCGCGACCGAGCGGTCGGTGCTCGTCCCCGCGGCCGCGACCGTCACCTCGCGCTCGACGGTCGCGTTCCAGGGGTTCGACAGCTCCGCCGTGACCGTCGGCGTCGACAGCACCGACGGCCGTTCGGGCGAGACGGCGACGCTCGCGACGAGATCCCGGCGCGCGTCCGCCGACACCTCGACGGTCGCCGACGCGGTCCGCCCGTCGGCCCGCGCGGTCACGGTCGCCGTCCCGGGGTCGCCCAGCGGGAGCCGCGCGGTGCCGTCCGGTCCCGTCGTGACCGTCCGCGACGCCTCGCCGTCTCCAGCGTCTCCGTCCCCGTCCCCGCCGTCTCCAGCGCCGCCGCCGTCCTCGGAGCCGTCGAATTCGACGGCGATCGTGGCGTTCGCGACCGGGTCGCCCCCGACGGTCACGACCGTCACCGCGGGCGTGCTGTTCGGCGGCGCGGTCGCCGGCAGCCCCCGGAGCGCGAGCGCGTCCGGGTCGCGCGAGACGAGCGTCGCCTCGCGGTCGCCGACGCGGAGGGCGTGCTCGCCGGCCGGGGGTGCGACGAACGTGAGCGGGACGCGCCGCTGCTCGAACGCCTCGAGCGACACCGTGCGACTCCGCCGCTGGTCGCCCAGTCGGGCGGGCACCTCGACGGTCGCGGGGCCGCCGACGGCGACGAGCGTCGCCTCGACCGTGACGTTGCGGCCGGCGACGGCCGAACCCGGCGTGTCTATCGAGGTGACGACGACGCCTGACCCGTTCACTCCGACGGCGTCGCCGGCGGCTCCGTCCGTCCCGGGGGACCCTCCGCCCCCGGCGTCGCCGCTTCCGTCGGTCCGGACGAACTGGACGGCGTCCCCGGACTTCCCCGTGAGGTGGCGGGCCGTCGGGAGCGACACGATCAGCTGGTCGTCGACCGCGCCCGGCCCCGCGAAGACGCCGACGACGGTGACCGTCGTGACCGCGGGCTCCGTGCTCCCGCCGAGGGTCATCTCGTCCCCGGGGTCGAGGTCGAGGCGGGCCGCGAGGTCGGCACCGACGACCGCCTCGTCGGCGCGTTCCGGCTCGCGGCCCGCGGTCAGCGACACCGACGAGACGGACGCGAACGCCCCGTAGTCGGCCCCCCGGGTGAGGACGGCCTCGCCGTCGACGACCGAGAACGCGAGCAGCTCCGCGCTGGCGTCGGTTCCCGACGCCCGGAGCGCGTCGGCGTAGCCCTCGGGGACGCCGCTGGCGACGGGGTGGACCGCGCCGGGCTCCGTGATCGTGTCGCCGGCGACCAGCGGCGCGAGCGCGCCCGCCCCGGCCGCGAGCGTCAGGCTCACAGCGAAGAACACGGCGAGCGCGCCGGCCGTCGGCACGAGCGGCCGCCACCCCAACAGCGACGGCTCGAGCGCCCGTCGGGCGCGCGCGGTCCCGGACCGAACCGCGGCCGCGACGCCGGACCTCGGGCCGCGTGCGGCGTCGTCGTCCGTGGCGGGATCTGCGTCGCGGTCGGCGACGGGAGCGCCGCCGGAGGCCCCCGGGTCGGCGAGCGCGTCGTCGATCGCTCCCGGCGGCAGGCGAGCGGTCCGCCAGCCGGCGAGGCCGCCGGCGGCGACGCCGACGAGCGCGACCCCGGCGTAGGCCGGGACGAGCACCCGCGCGGCCGCGGGCGACACCCCCAAGTCGAGGCTGGTCGGGACGCCGAGGAACACCGCCGCGTTCACCACGAGGTTCAACAGGACGACGCCGACGGCGTAGCCGAGCGCGGTCCCCGCGAGCGCGAGGACGCCGCCTCGGAGCGCGAAGGCGGCGACGAGGTGGCGCGGCGGCGCGCCGGTCGCGCGGGCGACGCGGATCGCGCGCCGGCGGTCGCGGACGGCGATCCGCGAGACGCTGTACACCGTGATCGCGGCGAGCGCGCCGACGCCGACCGAAAGCGCCGCGAGCGCGTCGACCAGGCCGCGCGAGCCGACCGCGAAGAAGGCGAACGCGCTGCGCAGGGGTGCCCCCCGGGACGGTACCGCCGTCGCGTCGGCGTCGCCGGCGTCGATCACGAACGCCGACTGCAGACCCAGTCTGTCGAGCGTCGAGCCGTTCACCCGGTACCAGCCCGGCGCGAGCACGGCGTCGCCGGCGCGGTCGACGCCGACTGTGGCGTTCCCCTCGGGACCGACCAGCGTGACGGCGTCGTCGGGGGGACGGTCGCCGGTCGCGGCCCCGGTCTCGACAGGGCGGATCGTCGCCTCGCCCGCGAGGGTCGGCACAGTCACCGGTTCGGGAACGGCGACGACTGTGACGGTCGAGAGCGACCGATCGGAGACGCCCTCGACGGTCGCGGTCGTCGCCGGGATCACGACCGCGTCGCCCGCGCTGTCTGCGTCGCCCGCGCGGTCGGCAGAGGGGGCGTCGCCGGCGGCCGTCAGCGCCGCGGGGTCGTCGACGCGCTCGACGGTGCCGCCGGTGCCGTACTCGGCGGCGAGCCCGAGCACCTGCGCGCTCGCGCCGACGGCGACGAGGACCGTGCCGGTGAGAAACGCGACCGTCACCGCGAGCACCGCCACCGCGAGCCAATCGCGCGCCGACCACCCCGCGACGAGCCGCCACCGGTAGCTCACCGCGGCCACCCCGGCGAACGCGTGTCACGGCGGGCGGCGCGCGTCGGTCGCATCGGATCGGTGCCACCCTTTGCTCCGGCTCCCTTGTGTCTTTGTATTCCGCCGACCACCGGACGCGGGCGCTACCCGAACCCACTAAGGCGGTGCGGCGACCACGCTCTCGCCGTGAACGCCGTCCCGTCGCCGCGCGCGGTCGCGGCGCTGTCGATCGCGACCCTGCTGATCCTCGTCGCCGCGACGCCGGCGGCGAGCGCGGCCGCCGGCGGGTCGGGAGCGTCCGCGCCGGTCGTCGCCGGCGATTCGCCCGGTACCGACACGTCGCCGACGAGGATCGTCGACGGCGTGTCGATCGGCCAACAGACGGGAACGGCGACCCCGGCCAACGCGACGAACGCGACGAACACCAGTCACGAGAACCCCGACGAGGTCGACCGCGACGGCGACGCTGCGGCCGTGCGGTCGGCGCTGGCGAGCCGCCTCGCCGAGCGGCTCTCGGAGGGAAGCGTCCGGATCGAGCAGGGAGAGTACGAGGCGGCGCGGGGCGCGCTCGACGACGACTACGCGGAGCTGCTGTCGGCGTACGTCGAGGTCGCCGGCGACGCCGCCGACGCGTCGCCGGAGGCGTTCGAACGGGCCGGCGAGCGCCAGCGCGAGTACGCCGAGGCCGCCGCCGAGTTCGAGGAGACGTACGAGGCGTACCGCGAGGCCCGCCGCGCGGGCAACGAGTCCCGGGCGCGGGAACTCGCCCGGGAGCTTCGCGAGGACGGCGAGCGCGTGAACCGGACGGGAACGAACCTGACGCGGTCGTTCGACGCGGTCGAGTCGACGACCGCGGCGAACCTGACGGACGCGACGTCGTCGGTCAGGAACGCGACCGCCTCGGTCGAGAACCGGACCGAGTCGGCCGTCGAGGCGACGTTCGTTCGGACGGTCGTCGAGGCGAGCGTCGCCCGAGAGTCGGCCGCGTTCGACGACCCCGTGGGCCTCAGCGGGCGGATCGCGACCGCCGACGGCGACCCCGTGGCGAACCGGACCGTGACGCTCGTCGTCGGGGAGCGTCGCCTGCGCGTCGCGACGGACGAGACCGGGGCCTTCGAGACGACGTACCGCCCGGTCGGGATCCGAACGGGGGATCGGTCGGTTCGCGTGGCGTACCGGCCGGCCGATGACTCGGTGTTCCTGGGCGCGAACGACACGGTCGCGCTGGCCGTGCGGCCGACGAACGCGACGGTCACTATCACCGCCTCCCCGGAGCGCGCCGCCGCCGGCGACCGGATCGCCGTGACCGGCACCGTGACCGCGAACGGGACGCCCGTCGCCGACGCGCCCGTCCGCGTGACCGTCGGCGGGACGACCCTCGGGGTCGTCCGCACCGCCGAGAACGGGAGCTACCGCCTCGCGGCGTCGCTGCCGGCGTCGGTCACCGCCGGCGAGGCGACGGTGACCGCGGGCGTCGACGGCGGCGACCGCGCCGTTCGCGCCGGACCCGCCGAGGCCGACGTGACCGTCGCGTCGACGCCCGTGACGATCGACGCGAACGCGACCGCGCCCAACGGTTCGACCGCGGTCGTCGCCGGGACCGTCGAGACCGAGAACGGCGACCCGGTGACCCGGGGAGCCGTCGAGATCAGCGTCGACGGCTCCGTCGTCGCCACGGCGCGACTCGGCGACGACGGGACCTTTCGGCGGCTGATCGACCTCGAGGACGCCGTCGGTGAGGGGGACGGCGGCGACGGCGACCGGAGCGACGGGAGCGTCGCGATCGCCGTCTCGTACGCCGATCCCGCGACGAGCCTCGAGCGCGCGTCGGCGACCATCAGGGTCGACCGCGACGCCGGCGACGAGGCGACGACCGCCGCGATCCGGTCGGCCCTGTCGTCGGTGCCGGTCCTTCCGCTGGGTGCGGTCGTCGCGACGGGGATCGGCCTGGCCGTGTTGATCCGCCGCGACCGGGGCACCGATCCCGTCGCCGGCGCGGTCGGTGGCGACGAGGCGACGGACGGGGACCGCGTCGGCGACGACGCCGCCGCGGGGGACCGATCGCCGGGGCGGGACCTCCTCGCGGCCGCGCGGCGACGCCACGAGGCGGGCGAGGAGCGCGCCGCCGTCGAGACGGCGTACCGCGCGGCCCGCCGGGCCGTCGCGGCCGGTGAGGGCGTGAGCGTCCCCGCGACCGGCACCCACTGGGAGGTCAACGCGGCCGCGGGGCGGGCGCTCCCCGCGGCGGCGGCCGACCGCTTCGAGCGGATCACCGAGCGGTACGAGCGGGTCGCCTACGGCGACGAGCAGGCCTCCCCGTCGGCGGTCGCCGACCTGCTCGAGGACTGCGAGGCGCTGGTGAACGCCGGCGACGCGGACCGCGCCAGCGACGACGAGTAGCGGGGAGTCGCCGAGGGCGGG
The DNA here is from genome assembly GCF_021431925.1 of Halobaculum sp. CBA1158. NCBI lineage: Archaea > Methanobacteriati > Methanobacteriota > Halobacteria > Halobacteriales > Haloferacaceae > Halobaculum > Halobaculum sp. CBA1158. The sequence goes on from NZ_CP090371.1 coordinate 2,815,338, forward strand.
CGGACCGACTTCCTTTTGTGAGCGGCACCGTTTGCGGGGCACATGACCGGGGACACGTCGTGGCGCTTGCTGCTCCCCGAGCCGGTTCGCCGGCTCCCGGCGGACCTGGCGGCGATCGTCGGCTGGGTGCTGCTCACGGTCGTCGTCGTGTTCGTCCCCGTAGTGAACGAGACGCCGGTCCGACCGGTCGTCGGGCTCGCGTTCGTGCTGTTCGTCCCGGGGTACGCGCTGGTCGCGGCGCTGTTCCCGGAGGCGGGCGAGCCGCCGGCGGACGACGCGGACGCCGCCGATGGCCGTGGTGCGGGCGTCGACGACGGCGGCAACGCCGACGACGACGGCGGCGACCGTGGCGATGACACCGACGCCGTCAGCGACGACCTCGCCGACGCCCCCGGTGAGCCGGACACACGCGAGGGGATCGACGGGATCGAACGGGTGGCGCTGTCGTTCGGGCTGTCGATCGCGGTCGTGCCGCTGATCGGGCTCGTGTTGAACTTCACGCCGTGGGGGATCCGCCTCGCGCCGATCGTCGTCGCCGTCGGCGGCGTGACGCTGGCGCTGACGGCCGTCGCGGCCGCCCGACGGCGCGCGCTTCCCGCCGAGGAGCGCTTTCGCGTGCCGTACCGCGAGTGGGGGGCGGCCGCGCGGACGGAGCTGTTCGAGCCGGAGACGCGGGTCGACGCCGCGCTCAACGTCCTGCTGGCGGTCAGCGTCGTGGTCGCGGTCGCCTCCGTGGGCTACGCGGTCGCGGTCCCGACTGAGGGCGAGTCGTTCACCGAGTTCTACCTGCTCACCGAGGGCGAGGACGGCGAGCTCGTCGCCGACGACTACCCGACCGAGTTGGTGCGCGGCGAGCCGGCGTCGCTGGTCGTCGGTATCGGCAACCACGAGCACCGACGGACCAACTACACCGTCGTCGTCGAACTGCAGGAGGTGCGGGTCGCGAACAACTCCACGACCGTCCTCGAGTCGGACGAACTCCGGCGCGACCGCGCGAGCCTCGCGGACAACGAGACGTGGACGCTCCCCCACACCGTGACGCCGACGATGACCGGCGAGCGTCTGCGGCTCCAGTACCTCCTGTATCGCGGGGAGGCACCCGCGGACGCGACCGCCGGGGACGCCTACCGCGAACTCCACCTGTGGGTGAACGTGAGCGATCCGGAGACGTAACGCGTCCCGATACCCCCGAACGGTCGCACGCGCCCAGGACAGGGGCTTCCCGCCGATGGCTGTCGGGCTACTCCGAGCCCAGCGCAGCCAGCAGGAAGCTCCCGAACGCGACCTGGAGGCCGACCACGACGGCGGTGAACGCGAGCAGGCTGGTCGAGATGGGCGGCAGCGCGGTGAATCCCGTCGCGGCCCACCGGAGGACCGCCCAGGCGGCGTACGCGCCGCCGGCCGCGGCCGTCGCGAGTCCCAGCGTCGCGCCCGACTCCAGCGAGAGCCGGTCGGTCAACAGCCCGGTGACCGGGTCGGTCGGGCGGCGGACCGGGTCGCTCGCGACGGTCGCGAACACGCCGAAGCTGGCGACCTGGACGCCGGTGATCGCGAGGAGGCTCCCCGCGATGAGCGTCCGGATCCCGAACGACGCCGACGCGACGCTCACGTCGAGGGCGACGACCGCGATCAGCGCCGCGCCGACGAGCCCCAGCGCGATCCCGGGGGCCGAGAACAGGTAGCCCGGGGCGTTCAGCAACATGAACTTCACGTGTCGCCAGCCGTCGCTGAAGCTGTCGAGGGTCGCCTCGCCCTCGCGCTCGTGGTAGGTGATCGGCACCTCCGCGATGTCGAGGTCGCGCGCGCCGGCCTCCATGATCATCTCGGAGGCGAACTCCATCCCGTCGGTGTCACACTCCATCTCCTCCCACGCCTCGCGGGTGAACACCCGCATCCCCGAGTGGGCGTCGGAGACGCCGGCGTCGTAGAAGGCGTTGAGAAACCGCGTTAACAGGGGGTTACCCACGTGCTGGTGCAGCGGCGGCATCGCCCCGTCGCGGATCTCGCCATCGAGGCGCGAGCCCATCGCCACGTCGGCGTCGCCCTCGACGACGTGCTCGAACAGCTTCGGGAGTTCCGTGAAGTCGTACGTCGTGTCGGCGTCGCCCATGGCGATCACGTCGCCGCGGGCGCGCTCGAACGCGTAGCGGTAGGCGTAGCCGTAGCCGGGCTCGTCGGGCTCGACGACGATCGCGCCCATCTCGCGTGCGATCTCCGGCGTCCGGTCGGTGGAGCTGTCGGCGACGACGATCTCCGCGGAGACGCCCATCTCCCGGAACGCCGCCGTCGCCCGCCGGATGCACTCGGCGATGCCGGCCTCCTCGTCGAGCGTCGGCATCACGAGCGTCACAGCCGGGTCGCGCTCGCCGTCGGCCGAACACAGCGACCACTCGTCGTCCGGGTCGCCGGCGGCCGCGTCGGTCGGGTCGACCGCGTCGACCGCCTCGTCGCCGACAGCGGGGCCGACTGCCGGATCCTCCGACGGGTCGCCCTCCTCGACGCCTCGATCGCGTTCGGTCTCCGTCTCTGTCGTCGATGACATTTCGGTGTCGACTCCGGTCGTGCACGCGCCGGCCGGCTCACCCCCACAGGCGGATCGACGGCGGCGGTACCGCGTCTGCCAGCAGTTATGCGATAGCTACCATAAGACTGTCCATACTGGCGATACGTTCATTTCATAGAAACGACCGCCGGAGGGATGGTCCGGCCGCCGACGAATGCTCGTGCCCCCGGATCCGGCGGGGAATGGCATCGGCGGATCGCACCGACGGGTCGCGTGGCGTGACGGATTCGCAGCGCGACCGATCGCGGACTGACGGGCGGTCGATCGGGCGCGCGTCGCCGGCAGAGGGAAGATTGAATGCGGCGCGATAGCGAGGGACGGGCGTGAATCCGACCGCGCGAACCCGGCGTGAGGCGGCCGTCGCCGCCGTGCTCGCGGCGATCGCCGTCCTCGCGGAGCGCCCGCTGCTCGTGCTCGCGGCGGTCGGACTGGGCGGGCTGATCCTCGCGCGGCAGTACGCCGCGGTCCGGGCGTTCCTCCGAGTCGACGACGCGCTGACGGTGACGGTGCGACCCGCGGACGGCGAGGCGGTCGTCGACGAACCCGTTCCGGTGACGGTTCGCGCGTCGCTGGAGTCGCCCGTCGCGTGTCGCGTCCGCGTGTCGGTGCCGCCGCCGGTGGGGGCGCGGGCCGCGGGCGCGTCCGGCGACGGTTCGGTGCTCACGCTGTCGCCGGGCGAGACGGAGGCGACGGGGGTCGTCGAGTGGACGATGCCGGTCGCCGGCCGGGTCGACGTACCCGATGTCGTCGTGGACGTCGACGGGCCGACCGGCGCGTTCCGCGAGACGCTCGGGCGGGCCAGCGACGCGGAGTTCGTCGTCGCGGCCCCGCACCCGCAGAGCGTCCACGTCGGTCGCGGGGGCGAGCGCGTTGCAGGGGCCTACGGCGAGCACACCGACGGCGCGTCCGGAAGCGGGCTGATCCCGCGCGAGATCCGGCCGTACGTCGCCGGGGACGAACTCGCGCGGATCGACTGGAACGCGACCGCTCGACTCGGCGACCCTCACGTCCGCGAGTTCGAATCCCAGACCGACCGCCCGACCGCGCTCGTGGTCGACCGGCGGCGGACGATGGGCGAGGGACCGAGCGGCGAGGAGCCGCTGGCGTACGTCCGCGAGGTCGCGCTGGGCTACGCCGCCGCCGCCCAGGACCGTGGCGACCCGGTCGGCCTCTACGCCGTCGGCGACGACGCCGTGACCGACGCCCTCGCGCCGGGGGCGACCCCGGAGCGCTACCGTCGCGTACGCGACGCCCTGTACCGGATCGAACCGGACGACGGCGTCGATCTCCGGGGCGTGATGAGCGCCTCCCGCGGCGCGTCCGGCGACGCGTCCGACGGCGCGACCGCGGGTGGACCGACGGCCCCGACGGCGTCGTCGACACCTGCGGGGTCGTCGCCGGCGACGACAGCGCCGTCGTCGACAGCGACGGCAACGGCGACGACGGGCGACGGCTCGGCGTTCGATCGGGCGCTGTCGCCGTTTCTCGCGGGCGGGACCCGCGGGCGGCGTCGCGTCGACGGCGACCCGCTGGTCGCGGCCGTCGAGCGGGCGCGCGCGGAGACTTCCGAGGGCCGATGGATCGTGATCGCGACCGACGACGCCGACCGAGACCGGGTCGGCGAGGCGGTCGGGCGGGCCCGCGCGGCGGCCGCCGGGGTGGTGGTGCTTCTCACCCCCCGGGCGCTGTTCGAGCCGGGGTCGCTCGCGGACGTGGAGGCGACGTACGACCGCTACCTGTCGTTCGAGGAGTTCAGACGGGGGCTCGACAACCTCGACGGAGTGCGCGCGCTCGAGGTCGCGCCGGGCGACCGCCTCGACGCCGTGCTCGGTGCGGCGGGTCGCCGTCGGTGACGCCGGCGCGAACCTACAACGCTAAGGACGGACGGCCGAAACGACCGCCGAATGAGTCGCGTTCGCGCGCTCGAGCGCCGGGTCGCTCGCTCGATTCGACCGCCGTCGACGGCGGCCGGCCTCGCGTCTCTCGCGGCGATCGGGGGGCTGTGGGCGCTGTGGGGCCCGTCGGGAGGCGTCGCGGGCGCGGTCGCGGCCGGCGCGGGACTGCTCGGCGGTCCCGCGGCGGCGTTCGTCGTCGCGCACGTCGGCCTCCTCGCAGTAGCTCCAGCGCCCGTCGGCTGGCGGGTCGTCGCGAGCGAAGTCGCGCTCGGGCCGCTGCTCGTCGTCGCGGCGACTGAGTCGGGGACTGGGCAGACCGCCGCCGCCGTCGGCGTCTGCGTCGTGCTGCTGGCCGCGGAGGTGTTCGTGCTCGCCGAGGCCGCGCTCGACTCGCTGGCGCGGGCGACGGTCGTCGTCGCCGCCGGCCTCGCAGCAGCGTCGTACCTGCTCCACCGGTACGAACTGGTCCGACTGGGGCTCGTGACGGAGGGCGAGTCGTGAGCCGACGCGACGGCGACCCCGGCTCGGGTCGCGGTGGTGACGGCGACCGCGACGGCAACGCGGAACGTGACGCGAACCGCGGCCGCGACGCCGATCGTGACGCGAACCGCGGCCGCGACGCCGATCGTGACGCGCTCTCGACCCCGGAGCTTCGCGCTCGCGTCGAGGTGTTGGAGGCTGAGCTCGACCGACTCCGCGAGCGCTACCGGCGGTCGCGCCGGAGCCGCTACCGGCGAACCGCCGGCGGCCTCGCGGCCGTCGGCGGGGTCGCGGCCGCGCTTGCGGCGGCGTTCCCGACGGTGCGCTCGACGCTGGTCGTGCTCGCCGGCATCGGCCTGTTCGGCGCTGTGTTGACGCTCGTCATCACCCCGGAGCGGTTCGTCGCCGCCGGGACGGCCGAGCGCGTGAACCGCGCCCGAACGCGGTCGCTCTCGGAGATGGTCGACCAACTCGGGCTGTCGGCGGTCCGGGTGTACGTGCCCGTCGATGGGGCGACGCCGGCCCGGCTGTTCGTGCCGCTCCACGACGAGTACGCCGTGCCCGACGACGGCGCGCTCGCGGAGCCGTTCGTCGTCGACCACGCCGGCGACGGGGCCGGCCGCGGGCTGTCGCTGGTTCCCGCGGGCGCGCCGCTATTCGAGGCGTTCGAGCGGACCCTCTCGGAGCCGCTCGGGTCGTCGCCGACGCGGGTGCTGGCGCAGGCCGCCGACGCGCTCGTCGAGGCGTTCGAGCTGGCCGAGACCGTCGAGACCGACTGCGACCCGGGCGACGGCCGCGCGACCGTCGCAGTCGGCGGAAGCGCCTACGGCGCGGCCGCGGACGTGGACGACCCCGTGGCGTCGTTCGTCGCCGTCGCGCTGGCTCGCGGGCTGGACGCGCCCGTCGAGGCCGAGGTCGTCGACGCCGACGGGGACGACGACCTCGTCGTGGCGGTCCGCTGGGACGCGACGGAGCGATCGGAAACTGAGCAATCAGCTGACTGAGCGATCGAGGACGTGATCTGCCGGGGTTCGTTACCGCCGAGCGCGACGGTCGATCGCGAGCCGGATCGCGACGACGAGCGCCGTCGAGACGACGAGCACGAGCCGGATCCCGTCGCCGACGACCCAGATCTTCCGCTCGGCCGAGAGCGGGTCCGCGCCCATCGTCGGATCCAGGGGCGACGGATGGTGGGTGGTGTTAGTGGTGCCGTCGGGCTGAAGCACGTCGATCGGCGGGATCCACCCGGCCGCGGCGATGCCCGGGTCGCCGACCAGGCCCCGGTGGGTCGTGATCAGCACAGTACCGTCGACGGTGTAGAATCGGTCGTGGATCGGGTACAGGAGGTTGACGCCGGTGTGGGCCAGGTCGGGGAGGATCCCCGCGAGCGCGATCGCGAGAACCGACACCGACGCGATCCGAACGCCGCGGTCGCCGTAGCGCGCGCGCAGGGTCGAGCGTTCGCGACGACAGTCGAACAGGAGGAGGGCCGCGAGCGCCAGCGGGAACAGCAGGGTGTGCAGCGCCGCGCGGTGGGTGCCGGGCACCGCGAGCGCGACCACCGCGTCGAGATCCGGCAGCGACACGGCCGCCAACACGACCGCGAGCGAGCGCGCGTCGAACGCCCGGTCGAGCAGTATCCCGGCGAACAGCGCCGCCAGCGCCAGGTGGACGAGCAGGGAGGGCACACCTCGGGGGTCGCCGGAGCCGAGGATAGTAAGGAGTCGGCTACGCCCGCCCCGCAGGATACTTGTCGGGGTCGCCCCGATCGATTCGCGTGACGACACGTCTCCAAGTCGCGGCCGTGCTCGCGCTGGCGGTGGTGTGGACGGCGTCGCCGGTCGCCGCTGTCGGCGGCACGGCGCTCGCGGAACCGGGCGTCGACGGGGGCGTGGCGACCGCGGAGACGGGATCGGCCGAGGACGCCGCGACCGCGGAGACGGGATCGGCCGAGGACGCCGCGACCGCGGAGCCGGCGGATCCGAGGGCGACGCCGGCGGCGGTCGTCGACAGCGAGACGATCGAGGCCGAAACCGCCGACGCCGAGACGGCCGGTCGACTCCTCGCCTCGCGGACGACCACCCCGGTCGGGTCGCCGGTGTCGCTGGGCGTGGCGGACGCGAGCGCCGCGAACGAGTCGTGGACGCTGGCTGACGCCCCGGCCGAGAGCGACGCGCGGGTGTACGCCCACGGCGACACGGCGACGCTTCGGCCCGACGTCGCCGGGTCGTACACCGTGGGCGTCGAGACCGAGGACGGAACGACCCTGACCGCGACAGTACGGGCGCAAGGCACCGACCGGATCGACCTGCTGCGGCGGTACGCGCCGCTGGTGTCGTTCCACGAGAACGAGACGTACTACCCGACGCGCTACGAGTCGTTCGTGTACAACGCCGACCTGGAGGCACTCACCGCCGTCGACGACCCGGAGCCGAGCATGTTCTCGCTCGCCGAGCGCAGCGACGGATGGGAGTTGGATCTCGACGACGGCGACTACGAGCGCTACGACGAGCGCTACCCGCCGACCGTCTACGGGAGCGTCCACCGAGACGTCGAGTTCCGCGGCGAGACGTACACGGCGGTCACCTACTGGCTGTTCTACGTGTACGACCCGAAACAGCCGGGGTCGATCACCAGCCTGCTGGCCCACCAGAGCGACCTGGAGACGGTGACGGTGCTCGCGAACGACAGCGGGCCGCAGTGGCTGGCCGCCTCCCAACACTACGGCGGCGAGCGCCGGGAGTGGCGCGCCGTCGACCGGGTCGACGGCCACCCGGCGGTGTATCCGGCGCTGGGGGCGCACTCGAACTACCTGCGTGACACCGGCGCGTTCGACGGCGACGGGATTCAGATCCAGCGCCAGTTCGTCAACGAGACGAGCACCGACACCGCGCTGTTCGAGCCCGCCGTCGGGATCCACGCCGACCGCACGGGCGACGCGACGACGTGGAGCCACGACGGCTCGGTCGGCGTCGACTACCAGCTCGCGGTGCTCACCGGCGACGAGGTGTGGGCCAGTTACGAGGGGACGGTCGGACCCGAGGGCGAGGGCGGGCCGGTCCCGATGGCCCGCCAACGCTGGCGCGCGCCCGGCGAGTGGGTCGCCGGAAACACCGCAGCCGACGAGCGACAGATCGACGCCCGGTTCCAGTCGCTCCACTTCGACCACGCCCGCGACGCCGCAGCGGCGACGGTTCGGCTCGGGAACGTCGGCCCGAAGCCGCACAGCTTCCGCGTCCGGTTGGAGGCGAAGCCCGTCGACGGCGGGTGGCACGAGGATGGGCGGGTGCTGAACGCGACGACGCTGCCGGTCGGTACCGACGCGACGGCGGCCGCGACGCTCGAGGGGACGCCGCCGGCCGACGGCAGGTGGAACGTTCGCGTCCGGGTGCTCGCGTATCCGGAGTCGACGGGGGGGAGTGCGGAGTCCGTCGTCGTCTCCGATCCCGCGTCGTTCACGGTCGCCGTCGGTGAGGGACCGTTCGGCCTGCCGCTGTGGCTCCGTGAGCGCCTCCGAGAGGTCGCCGCGCCGCTCGCGCTCGCGGGCGTGCTCGGAGCGCTGTACGCGACGCTGTCACGGTTCGATAGCTCGTGAGGCGTGATCGGCGGTTGGAATTTCGCCTCCGAGACCCGGTCTCGACCGCCGGCCTCGCGCCGTCGGGGTATTATCGATCGCCTACCGAACGGAAACGAACCCAAAGGATGAATTTGTTCCGCATAACATGACACGTCGTCATGACAGAAACGGCCGGACAGTTCGGTGGCGGACTGTCGGGATCAGACGGGAAGAAGCTCATTATTCGCTTCCTCGCCATCCTGCTTGCCGCCCCGCTCGTCGGGTGGATGATGGCGCGCGCGTGGGTACCGAACAACCTCATATACGACCTCGTCGGGAACACGGTGCAGTCGATCCTCGAGGTCGACAACAGGTTCATCGCGCTCCAGGTGGTCGGAAGCGCCGGGCTCGGCCTGTATCTCGGGTTCCTCCTCATCTTCCTGATCGACATCAAAAAGCGGGTACAGGGGACGCTGTTGCTGCTCGGAACGGTGCTCGGGCTCGTGGTGTTGACCGTCCAGGGCGTGTTGCTGCCGAACATCGACCTGGGCTACGTGCCGAACGTCGCCGCGTTCGCGCTGGCGTTCCTCGCGGCGATCGTCCTCGACATCGACAAACTGTTCAGCATCAGCCTGGAGGAGTCGACGCTCAAGCGACCCCGGACCGCGAGCGGCGAGATTCCCGAGTTCACCAACACCGCGCGGGCGCTGTTCGGAATCTTGTCGTTCGTGATCGTGCTCTCGCTCGTGCAGGTCGTGCTGGCTGGGGTGTTCCAGCCGACCGACGCGGTCGCGACGGTGGTGATGATCTTCCTCCTGTACAAGTTCATCCAATACGAGGTGAAGTCCAGCTACATGATGCTCGGCCCCTCGAAGTCGGGCAAGAGCATGGCGATGCTCGGCATGGCGCTGAAGATGTACGACACCGACGACGTGCAGCCGGACCCGAACCCGTACCTCCAGCGCGCGATCGAACGCGCGAGCGACCCGGAGAACGCCGAGGACTGGCCGTTCCCGCAGACGGAGCAGCTGAACGAGACCAGCTTCCAGATGCTCGTCGGTAACCTCTTCCCGCGGCGCATGCGGCTGGTCGCGTACGACTACCCCGGACAGCTCCTCCCGCAGATCGCCGACCGCGTCGAGCACATGTCGTCGTCGTCGACGCTGTCGCGGCTCCCGTTCCTCGGCGGCGACGAGGCCCCGGACGTGCAGGCCGACGGTGGGGCCGTCGAGTCGGTCGACGACCAGGCGGGGCGGGTCGCGTCAGACCTGCTCGGCTCGGACATCCTCATGGTCGTGATCGACTGCGAGCGGCTCGTCCACCCCCAGGAGTTCGACGAGGCCGAGACGGGCGGACAGGACACCGGCCGGACGCTCGGGATCGAGTACTACAAGCCGATCCTGGAGAACTCGAACGTCGAGCACGTCGTCATCGCGGTCACGAAGGCCGACGTGTTGATCCACGACGAGTCGATCCCGGTCCAGCCGCCGTCCGCACACGGCGGCTTCACCGGCTTCAAGAGCGAAGTCAACGAGCTCCTCGGCGAGCGCTACGACATCCAGGAGCTCAAGCAGGCGCTCGAGGAGACGGAGGTCCAGCCGGTGTTCTACAAGACCGAGAAGCGCGACGGGGAGTACGTCCCCCTTCGCGACGCCTCGAACAACCTGATTCCGGTGGGCTACGACAACCTCATCGAGTCGATTCAGCGGGGTGCCTGAGATGTCCGCGTTCACCGTCTACACCACCGACGCGAACCCGCAGTTGCTGTACTCGGGCGAGCGCGCGACCGAAGCCGACGAGCGCGTCGACGGCTGGGTCGACCAGCTCGCGCGCGTCACCGGCCAGCCGGTCGATCTGTTCGTCGACGTGCCAGGCGGGCGCGTCGTCTGGACGATGCTCGCGACCCGCGGCGAGCGCGGGCGGACCGGGCGCTACCTCGCCGACTACACCGTCGACGGCGACGAGCCGATCGCCGCGGTGTTCGACGGTCTCCACGACCGTCTCGCGGGCCTGCGCGACGGCGACGGGTGGACCTTCACCGCCGACGAGCCGCGCTGGCGCGCCGCCTTCGACCTGCCCGACCTGCCGGCGGCGTGTCCGGGACTCGACGACGCCGACGAGGACGCGCTCGCCGCGGCCGTCGGCGACGCCGACGGACAGCTCGTCGTCGGCATGTCCTCCTACGACGCGGCGCTTCGGACGGTGAAACACCTGACCGAACGCGGCGTCGCGGCGACGCTGGCGATCAACTCCGACGGCGCGACCGCCGAGACCGAGGGGGTCGATCTGGTGCTGTGGCCGGGTGCAGACGCCGATTTCGCGCCGATGGACGAGTCGACCCGCGACGCCCTCGTCGCGGCCGGGTTCGCCCCCGCACGCGAGACCGATGTCGTCGACGAGACGCCCGCCAGCGACCGCGCGGTCGTTCAGGATCGCCACGAGCGCCCCTCGGCGCTGGAGTCGTTCGTCGGCGACGGCATCGGTCGGATCGGCGTCGGCATGAGCGTCATCCTGTCGGTCGCGACCGTTGGGTCGCTGGCGGCGATCCAGTCGCTCTATCCCGCATCGGGTCTGTCGGCCATCGGCGGCGTTATCGGTGCCACCGCGGGGCTCGTCGCCTCCCGTGCCGGGCTTGACTCGATCGCGTCGGCGACACCCACGGAGACGGATGGCGGCGCAGTCGACAGTAGCAACGACTGGGCCTGGCAGCAGTACGGCGCATTCTTCGGGTTCTACTTGCTGTTCGGGTACGCGTTCCTGACAGTATTCCGACTGGCGGGGTGGCCGTTCGGAGTAACGGAGTTTGTTGTACCGACAGCGCTATCAGCGGCCGTGTACGCGGGGGCGATCCTCCTGGTCAGCCTCGCGCTGCGCGTCGCCTGGGGCCTCCGGTCGGGCGAGTCCCCCGAGGCGACCGATCTGGTGCCGGTCGTCGCCATCAACGTCCTGTTCGGCGTCGGCCTCGTCGCTTCCACCGGGCTGGCGTGTGCGGTGTGGTACGGCGTGATCGGCTTCTCGGGCGGACCCTGTTGAGTCGCGAACCGGTCGGGTTCCCTCGTCGTCCGGTCGTTTCCCGGCCGGTAGCCGGGAACTAACCGGGATCTTTTTGCTATTCATTGTCTTACACTATGCAACTCGTGGACGATCCCTCGTTTCAGACGTGGCTGCTCGGCTTGCCCGTCGGCGGGGCAGCGCTCTCGGCGGCCGTCGGCCTCGTCGTCCCCGGTGTCGGTCCGGTGCTGCTGGGCGGGGCCGGGCTCGCCGTCGGAGCGTGTCTGAGCGTCGCGATGGTGTATCTCGTGTCGACCGACGACTCGGCCTCGGATCCCGGCGGCAGCGGTCTCGCCGGAAGCGCTCCCGACGGACGCTCGAGTGCGACCGGGCCCGGGACGGCCCCGGTTCGGATCCGGGTCGTCGACGCGGTGAGCGGCGAGCTAGTGCGCGATCCGGTGTCGGTGCTGGCCGAGCAGTCCGTCATCGGTGACCGGCGCGAGTTCGCCGTCGAGAACGGCGAGGCGACGGTCGAACTCCGGACGCTGGGGTGGGATCTCACCGCCGCGTACGACGGCCGGCGGGCGACCGAGGCGGTCGCCGTCGGAGACGACGAGACCGTCGAGATCGCGATCCCGCCGACGCGGCTCCACGTCGCCGTCGCCGACCGCTCCGACGACCCGCTCCCGACGGCGACGGTGTCGTGTCGGGCCGAGCCGACCGTCGCCGCCGCCGGCGACGCCGTCGCGGCCGAGCGCGACGACGCCACCCACACGGTCCCCCTCTCGGCGACCGCCGAGCGCGCGACCATCGCCGTCGAGCACCCGGAGTACGCGAGCGAGCGGACGGACGTGCTCCTCGACGGCGACGGCGACCACCGGGCGACGGTGCGGCTCGAACGCCCCGCGACGACCGGCGAACCCGGCGGCGTCGACGACGTGGGGGCCGCCGCCGAGACGACGGCCGCGGACGCCGAGCCAGCGACGGCGGACGCGGAGCAGGCGGGCGCGAACGCGGAGACCGCGACCGCACCGGCCGCCGGGACGGGGGACGCCGGCGGCGACCCCGGTGCCGCCGGCGGCTCCGCGGCGTCGGCCGACGGGCGTGGCGACGGGGGAGCGGGCACGCCGAGCGCGTCGCCGGCGACCGGGACCGACCGACCGAGCGAGGGTGACGGGGAGAACGAGAGCGGCGGCGGAGCGCCCGGCGAGGGCGACGGTGCTTCCGGGACGGACGGCGACCCCGCTGCGGGGAACGACGATCCCGTCGTGGGGAACGACGACCGGGCTGACGATCCGACCGACGACCCCGACGACGACGCGGGGAGCGACGGCGACCCGAACGTCGCCGACGGCGTCGAGATCGAGCGCGTCGGGGTGACTGGAATCGACCACCACCTCCCGTCGACCAGCCCGGACCCGCCGCGGATCGGTCTGGAACCGGCGCGCGTCGAGGCCGCCGACGAGGTGATCGCGGAGAACGACCACACCGCCCGCAAGCGGGTCGTCGCCGGCGACCGCGAGCTCGTCGTCACCGTCCCGAACGGCACCAAGGACGGCCGACGGACTGTGCGAACGACCGCCGAGCGCGCCGACGAGTGGCGGGACATCGACCACCACCCGCACGTCGCGAAGCTGCTGGCGGCCGAGGCGGGTGACCGGCCGTATCTCGCGGTCGAACGCGGCGACCGCACCGTCGAGAGCGTCGCCGGGGAGAGCGAACAGCGGACCGCGCTGTGGCTGGCCGCCTGCGTCGCCGACGCGGTCGCGACGGCTCACCGTTCGGGCGTCTACCACCTGGATCTGGAGCCCGGGAACGTGCTGTTGCAGGACGTCGAGCGGGGCAGTTGGCCGGTGGCGAAGGTGACCGGCTGGGACCTCCCGCGGCTCACCGACCTCCCGTCGGACGTGTTCCGGCCGCTCGCGACCGCGCACGCGACGCCGGAGCAGTTGGACCACGAGGCGACCGTCGACGAGCGGACCGACGTGTACCAACTCGGCGTGTTGACCCACTACCTGCTCGTGGGCGAGACGCCGATGAACGGGGGCCACGCGGTCGATCGGACGAGCGCGTCGTCGGCTCCGATCCCGGCGATCACCGACCTCGACGCCGAACTCCACGGCGACCTCGACGCGATCCTCCGGCGCGCGACGGCCGTCGAGCCCGCGGCCCGCTACGGCACGGCCGACGAACTCCGCGAGGACCTCGTGGACGTGGCCGGGCGCGTCGCCGGATTCATCTGAGGGGTCGGAGAACGGGACGAGGCGAACAAAGCGCGTTGGAGGCGACGCGACGGAGCCTTATCCCTGCAGTTCCGCGCGGACGCCGGGGCGTTCCGCCTCGGGGATGTAGTCCCAGTCGATGAGCCCCTGGTCGTAGAGGTACGCCCAGGGGTTCTCGGCGGTCTCGATGACGCTGTGCTCGTAGCCGTTCGAGAGCACCTTGAGTCGGATCTTTCCGACGTCGGTGACGTACAGCAGCGACTGGCTGTAGTTGGCGGAGTTGCCGGCCTGTGCCTGGATGACGTACCGACGCTCGCGATCGGTCAGGTCCAGCGCCTCCAGCGCCTCGTCGCCGATGTTCTCGTGGCGCATGAGCGCGCGGATGTCACACTGGTCGTAGATCGCCTTCGCCGACTCGTTTTTCATGAACTCGTCGACGGTCTGGCTGATGAGCGTCATGCCGGAGTCGTAGTGGCGGCTGTGGCGCGCGAACAGCTCCAGCATGCGAAGCGGCTCCTCCTGGCCGAGCATGTAGTGGGCCTCGTCGATGACGACGAGCGTCTTCCCGTCGTTGGCGCGGGCGCGCTGGAACAGCCAGTCGAGGACGACGTGCATCATCAGCGGCGTCCCGCCCTGCGTGCGGGCCTGCGAGAGGTCGAACTGGACGACGCGGTCGTGCAGTTGGACGTTGGACTCGCCGTTGAGGTTCTGATTCTGCCCGCCTTCCTGGAAGTCCTCGAGTCCCAGTAGGACGTTGTGCGCGTGGTCGGCGACCTTCTGGCCGGCCTCGCTGCCCTCGGCCATCTCGATCGACTCGATGAACGGTTCGTGCTCGGGTGGCACGTCCATGAACTCGCTGGGACTGTTGCCGTCGGCGAACGCCCTGAGTACGTCGAGGACGGTCTGGACGGTCGGACTGTCGTTGTGGTGAGTGGACACGTCCGGGGTGATCCCGTGGCGGAGGTACGCGAGCCGCACGGCCCGTCGGAGGATTCCCTCCTCTTCTTTGGTCAGCTCCCGGCGACCCTCGAAGTGGGTGTGGAACAGCCCCATCACCGAGCGGATCTTCTGCTCGTAGGGGTTGAGGTCGAGCTCCTCGTCGGCCTCGTCGACGTCGCTGTCCTGCAGTTCGAGGGGATTGATCACGCTGGACCCGCCCACCTGGACGCGCTGGCCGCCGATGGCGTCGACGAGGTCGGACATCCCCCCGACGGGGTCGATGATGAGGACGTCCGTGTCGGGGTCCATCTGGAGGCGACGCCAGACCGCCAGCTTCGCCAGATAGGACTTCCCCGACCCGATCTTTCCGGAGATGAGCATGTTGTGCCCCGAGAGGTCGAAGCGGTCGACGACGACCGGCGTACCGGTCACGTCGTGAAAGCCCAACAGGACGCCGGAGGGCTGAACGACGCTCGGCTCGATGAACGGGAACGTGGTTCCGAGCGCGTTCGTGTCCATCACCTGCGTGTTGCGGACCTTGTCGCGACCCAGCGGGGCGACCGACGCCTGCCCGTCGAGCTGGCGGTCGTACAGCGGCGTGACGCGGGCGTTGCTCTGGGCGAACACCTGCCTGACGCGTGCGGTCCGCTCGTCGAGGTCCTCCTCGTCGTCGGCGATGACCTCGATGTACAGCGCGAAGTCGAACAGGCTGGTGTTGCCGCGAGTGACCTGCTCGCGGAGGCGCTCGATCTCCTCGAGCTGCTGCTCCTCCTCTGTGGTGTTGATGTTGCCCTTCTCGCGTTTGTCGCGGATCTGTCCCCGCAGGCGCGTGTTCCGGATGTTCAGCTTCCGGAGCATCGAGTCGGGGTCGCGCGGCCAGGTGTGATAGGAGATGCGGATGTTCGTGTCGCCGGCGAACAGCTGGTCGAGCCAGCCGTAGGAGACCCGCGAGGGGAAACTGGAGACGATCAGTTGGCGGACGTACTTCTCCTCGCCGTTCTCGCCGCGGCGGACGATGTGCGACTCGTGCTCCTCGACTTTGTCCGGTGCGACCGCGACGCGCTGGGCGTCGCCCTGCGTCTCCGGCGACCGCACGGCGCGCGAGGGCTTCTCCGAGGCCGCCTCGCTTCTGATCTCCTCGATGACCTCCCAGAGGTTCGCGCCGGTGACCTCCTCGCCGCGGCGGTCGAGGCGTCGCGCCGCCTCGTCCAGGAGTGCCTGGTCGAGGTCCTCGAAGTCGTCGTCGTCGTCCGCCTCCCCGGCGGCCTCGCTCTCGCCGCCGCCCGACAGTCCGGGGATGTAGTCGGCGATGCCGGCGACGAGCACGAGCGCGCCCGCGAGCGCGAGCGGTCCCTCGAGCGCGAGCGCCGGAACGGCGATGCCGAGTCCGGTCACGGCTCCTCACCCCCCTCGCCCACGTCGCCGTAGTCGGGGCGCATGAGGTCGTCCACCTCGAACCCCTCGACGTTCAACTCGGTGTCGGCGTCGAACTCGGTTCGGCGACCCACATCGAAGGCCGCTCGTTCGGGACGGGCGTTGTTGTAGTAGTGGTAGATCACGGAGAGCGCCTCGTCGCGGTCGGTGATCGGGTCGACGGTCACGTCGATCTGTCGGAGCGCGCTGCGGACCTGATTCAGGCGCTTGCTCACCTCGCGGACGCACTCCTCGCGGCTGGCCTCGCCCGCGTCGGCGTCGTCCGAGGAGAACAGCGACTCGACCGCCGAGACGATCGACCCGAAGGCGGCCGCGCTCTCGCCGACCTTGTCCGAGAGGCTCTCGGACTCGTCGAACTGCCGCAGCGACGACGGGTCGACGCGGACGATCACGTAGTACTCGCGCTGAGTGAGCTCCTCCTCTTCGATGAAACTCGTGAGCCACCGGGGGTACAGCTGTCGGCCGTACTGGACCAGCGGCGACTCGTCGGCCGCGTTCGACCGCTCGCGCATGCGCTCTTCGAGGCGGTCGATGTGCTCGCTGGTGTCGAACTCCGTCGGGTAACAGACGATCTGCGTGTAGAAGTCCAGCGAGGAGAGGAATCCCGACTGATACGACTGGAGGATCTGGTGTTTCTTCTCCTGCGTGTGGATGCTCCAGCTTCGCGGAGTCACCCGGGCCATCCCGACGTAGTCGCCGCTTTGGGTCAACACGATCCCGTCCGCGTTGACCGACTGCGGGGCGAAGTCGTCGCCGGAGTCGAAGACGTACTCGAAGTCGACGAGGTCCTGCGTGTAGTTGCGCGTCCCCATCGGCCCCTGCAGCGCGGGGTCCGTCTCCTCGGGCCGCCGTCGCTCGGCGGTCTCGCCTGGCGAGCGCGACGCCTGATCGACCGCCGAACTCGCGGCCGTCGAGGGACCGTCATCGCCGAACGGCGACGAGTCGGGGGCCGGCGTCGGCTCCCGGCCGGTCTCGTCGGCCGGCTCGGTGTCCGTCGATTCTCCAGTATCGCCGTCGGCAGGTTCGACTCCGTCGACGGCTCCGCCGCCGACCGCGTCGCCGCCGGCGTCGCGGTCGGTCGACACCGCGGTCGCCTGCTCGAATCCCGACGCGTCGTCGCCGCCGCCGGCGGCGTCCGGTGTGCCCTCGTCGAACCCGTCGAAGCCATCGGCGTCGCCGGCGGAGCCGTCGCCGCCGGCGTCCGACGACCCGGACCCGGGGCCCGATCCCTCGTTAGTCGTGGACGTGTCGCCCCACGGGTTGTTCTGCTCGTCGTCGCCGTCGTCGTTCCCGCTCATCGCTCGCTCCCGTCCGGGTCGGGTTGCTCGTCGATCGGTTCGCCGCCGTCGGTCGCGGCCGAGTGGCGCACCGACAGGTACGTGCTCCTGTCGTAGCCCATCTCGTCGGGGCGCAGGTAGTACGTGTCCGGGCCGAGTCGCCGCCGCAGCGCCGCCGGAGCCCACGAGGTCGGACTCTGACCCTCGGGCGTGCTGACGACGATACCGACCATGACGAGCCCGGCAACTACCGCGGTACCGATGCTCACGAGGAGCGGTACCTGTTCGATGAACAGACTCGGAAGCATGACCACGAGCGGAATCGACGCCATCAAGATGATCTCGTCGAACGAGAGCCCGAAGGCCACGTCGTCCTCGAGGATCCGTCCGGGAATCGGGACCGTTCTCATACTAGTTCAATCCATGATACTTCCTCTGGGTGTTATATGTACCGTTAGGTATCAGATAACGCCGCGTGGAATTTGTCGGACGCGAGGGCGGCGGGTCAGTTGACCTGGTCCTCGAGGTGTTTCACGTCCTCGTAGTCGGGCATCTTCCCGTGGCCGTCGACCTGGCACTCCTCGGGGGGCTCCTCGCCCATCGAGAAGTAGATATCCCGTATCTGACACCGGAAGTGGTGAATCAGGAACTCCCGGAACCGCTCGCTGAACTCGAACTCGAAGTTCAGCTGCGGCAGTTCGATCGCGAGGTCGGCGACGCGCCCGCGCGAGGGCTGTTGGCCGACCCACTCGTACTCGTCGGGTGCCCGCTCGACGAGCACGAGTACGTCGGAGACGTGTTCGATCGAGCGGCGGTCGGGTGTGAGGTAGATCAGCTGTGTGATCACGTCGATCGCTTCGGGTTCGGCACCGACCGCCGGGTCCCGAAGCCGGTGGTACGTCTGCCGGAACAGCCGGGCGAACTCGTCGTCGCTGAGCGACTGGATCACCTCGATCCCGTCGGCGATGACCCGCGGATCCCAGTTGGGGTCGAAGACCTCGAGTCCGCCCTCCCAATGTGCTTCGTACTGTGCGCGCCGCTGGACGTGGTGGACGGTCTGCTTGCGCTCGTCACTCAAGTCATCGAATGACGCCGGCCAGTCGTCCGGTGACTCGTGTGTGCTGATCTCACCGTCCCCCTCCATGACAACGACCTTGTGCACCTCACCCTCGTTGTCGACAACCCGAACACCGACTCTGTCGTCCGCAGTTCCCAATATGCTGACGTTCATTCAGCAATCACCTGTTGGTCGACCTCGTCCGTTCCGCTTTCGTATCCGGACTCGCCGGTGTCCGCGGTCCGACTGGACTTCGACGTGGCGAGCTCCTGCACCGAGCCGGCGATGTCCTTGCCGGCGTTGATCGAGCGGTCCGCCACGTCCATCGCCCCTCCCTTGGCCGACTCGACGGCACTCTCGGCGCCGCCGAAGTCGTTATCGTACAGCGATTCGGACGCTGCCCCACCAGCCACCTTGATCGCCTCTCCCCCGACAGCGCCGGCAGCGCCCGTAGCGGCGCCTGCTACCGTCCCGAGTGGCGTGGCGGCTGACCCGATGGCCGCACCGCCGGCGGCTCCCTGCACGGCCGCTCCCATGAGGGAGTCCTTGTTCTCTTTGAGCTCCGAAACGGCGTCGCTCCCGGCCTGCTTCAGCTTCTCTCCCGTGCTCATGTTCTCGGCGTCGGCCTGCGCTCCGCCGCCGGCCGGCGATTGCGTTTCGCCGCCTCCGGAAGCCCGGTCGAGTTTCTGTTGGGAGCCGGCCGCTGCGCCGGCCGCGCCGCCCCCGCCGAAGGAGTTCTGCGAGCTGCTCGGCTCGAACTCGGCGGTCGTGGCACCGCCGTCGGCGGTGACGCCGCGGCCGGTGTCGGGCGCGCCGCCGGCGTCGCCGGTGGCACCGCCGCCTCCGCCCCCAACGTCGGGTTCACCGCCGTCCCCGCCGCCGCCTCCACCGCCGAGCAGTCCGGAGCCCCCCGAACTACCGGATCCGCCCGAGCTACCGGTTATTCCCCCGGCGACCGCGCCGGCGACGGCCCCGCCGATCGCTGAGGTCGTTCCGCCGGTGAGCGAGGAGAGTCCGAACAACACGAGCGTCGTCGACAGCGTCATCGCGCCGCCGATGCCGATCACCGGCGTGATGTTCACGTACTCGAACGGTCCGGCGGTGATGATCTGCGTGTCGCTTTGCGCGATGACGATCCCCGCGTTCAGCGTCGCCGCGATGAACACGCCCGCGACGAGCGTCATCCCCGTCGCCTTGAGGAACAGGTCGCTCACCTTCTTTCCGTACTTTCCGACGCCCATGTCGAAGATCCAGAAGGCGGCCAGCAGCGGAAACAGTCCGAACGTGGCGTAGACGATAAACACCCGAAAGAGCAACAACGCGAGGAAGATCGCGAGACCGACCAGGATCGTCGAGCCGATCGTCAACGCGACGATGATCGCCGCGGCACCGGTGATGGCCGCCGACTCCGGGTCCGTGAGGATCGATCCGAAGGCGTCAACCACCGAACTGGCGTTCGGATAGAAGAACCGCCCGAGGACGTTCGTGAACTCGACGGCAGTACTGACCGCCTGCCGGCCGACGACCGCCATCACGACGCCGACGAACGAGCGTTCGAGCAGCCGGTAGGGATCGGCTTTCGTGCTGGGGTACACCTGAATACTGAGTAGCGTGACGAGCCATCCGATCCCGAGAATGAAGACGAACGCCGTGAGCGACCGGTCGTAGAGGTCACCGAGGTCGTTCGCGGGGCCGGGCTGTCCGAACTCGCTCGGTTCGGTGAAGAACAGCAGTTGCTCGACGACTTCGAGGAGGAACTGGAGGATTCCGAAGAGCGCCTCGTAGGCGTTCCGCAACAGGTTCTCGAACGCCTGTCCGACGAGACTTCCGCCGAGGACAAGCGGAGAGGGTTGCGTCGCCGTGATCTCCGCTAACAGACTCGCTCCGATCATCGTTGTTCTCCAGCCATTCGGTCTGGCCGATAGTTACCGATTAGTGTCATAATTGTTGTGGTCAGCTATCGTCGTTCGTTGATCCGGCGGACGAGGAAGTACCCGATGAAGAACGGAGTGGCGAACGCGAGCCACCTGACGAGGTCGATGATGCTGGCGATCAGGCCGTCGGCGTCGGTGGCGATCAGCCGTTCGCTACTCTCGCCGTAGTACGGTCCGTCGACCGTACCGGACCGGATATCCGCACGCCAGGGATCCCCGTCGAACGATGCCGAGACGTACGTCGACGTCTGTTCGACGGTCGCCGTCCCGTCGTCGCCAGTCACGACCGTATCGCTCGCGGCCCCTTGTACGGAGAGCTCACGATCAGCCAGTCCCGTCCCGGTGGTGGCGTTCTGCAGCCGGAACGTCACCTCGCCGTCGGACTGCTCGACGATCTCGATCGAGGATCGGCGAACCGTCACGGTCGGCTCGGATTCGACCGGCACGTCGCGTCCGAACAGGTCGGTCGCATCCAGGATCTGACTCGGAACCCCGGCGATGAACATGCTGTCGACCACCGTCGGCTCCGTCGTTGTCATGTTGACCTGCGGTCCGAGCGTCGGCTCCTCGTCGGCGATCTGCGACTGTTCGACCGTCTCGATTCGGGGGCTGGTCGGCTCGTCCACCGCCTCGGTGTCGACGACGCTCTGCGGGCGGGCGTACGAACTCGTCAACTTCGTCTCCAACACGTGCGGGAAGTCGAACGTCTCGGTGTCTCCGGAGTCCGTGGCGATGTGCCCGTGCGTGTACCTAGTCGTCGAGTAGATTCCCCAGTTGTTCTCGATCTGCGTGCCCGAACTGAAGTTGAGCCGCGACCAGATCTGGCGGTCCGTGATCGACTCCGGACCGTCGAACCGTACCGCGAGATAGCCCGTGGACTGCCCCTCGATGTCGACGTACCGTTGGGAGATCGTCGCCTCCTGGTCGTCGACCACGCGGACGGTCGCAGTATCGCGAACAGTAACGCTACCGGCCTCTTGCTGTCTCGGTTCCTCGTCGACGATACTCCCGTTTTCGTTTCGGGTGATAACCGTGTAATCCATCACCGCGACGATGGTGGTCTCGATCGTCAGCGTCACCTCGCCATCGCCGTTCGCGCCGGCGTAGTCGATGACTCGGCCCTCCGGGTCCTCGGTTGCACTCCCGACCTCGCGGCCGTTGATCGTGACGACTCGACGCTCCACGCCCGTCTCGTCCTCGTTTATCTCCTGATCTGTCACCTCGTTCGTGAAGTTCCCCGGGGCTGAGTCGACATCCGGTTCGGGGAGGTTTCCGTCGTCGATGCGGTAATCGAGGAAGTTGAGCACCCGGCCGTCGGCGGGAATGAACTCCTGATCGGTTCCGTCGATCGGGGTCACCGGAGTCGCACCTTCGACGGTACCGAGATACGTCACGTGTGCGTCCTTGATCACTCCGGTGGCTGAGTCGCGAAGCCGTGATTCGGGGAGGTACTTGCTCGTCGAGTCGTTTCGGTCAACGCCGCGGAGTTGTTCGATACGGTAGTCGCTGTAGGAGCGGTCGTCCGAACCGAACGACCGATCCGTGGTGCGGTAGTAGATGTCGAACGCGGCACCCAACTGGGCGAGGTCCGAGGAGTTCGTATCCGCGATCGACTGGTCATCCGGATCGTCGGCGTAGAATATTCGCTCGGGTCCCGTCGGCCACTCGTCTACCGGTCGGTCGTCGGCGAGCGCGAGCGGGGCCACGCCGGCGCTGAGTACCATCGCGACCGCGACGAGCGCGGCGAGTTGGCGATGCCGGGCCGAGCGAGCCATGTCAGAACAGCGTCGCCTGGATCAAGCCGACCGCGACCTGGATGATCGCCGCACCGGCGAGCGCGATGAAGGTGTTCCGGATGCGCGTCTTGCCCTTCTGCAGTTTCTCCTCGTTCGCACCCGCAGTCATCCATTGCAACAGGCCGAACGCGCCGTTCGGCACCGCGACCGCGCCGATGACGAGGACGAGCAGATCGGCGATCTGCTGGAACTGGTCCTGAATCTGCTGCTCGCGTTCCTCCTGCGTGGGCGTCGGTGTGTGATTGTCTGCTGCGACGGGAACGGCCATGATTCCCAAGACGATCGAAATCAGCGCGAGGAACTTCACCGCACGCATCGGAGCAGAACCGCCCGCAGTTGCTGTCATGAACAAATACGGCGTCGTCAGAGCATCAATTAAATATACTGGATTTCTACCCGACAGATAGTAGCAAATAATGTAGTAGTTACGTGGTATCTAAGCGGCCTCATTCGATCTCGCCGTCCGCCTCCACCGCCCGCGCTTCCGGCGGCTCGACCGACTCGACGGTTCGCTCGACGATCTCGCGGGGCGACTCCCCGGCCAGTTCGGCGTCGGTGTTCACCACCACCCGGTGTGCCAACACCGGCTCGGCGAGCGCCTTCACGTCGTCGGGGATGACGTACGACCGCCCGCGGATCGCCGCCCTCGCCTTGGCGGTGTGCAACAGCGCGAGAGTTCCTCGGGGGGAGGCCCCGTGTTCCAGCGAGGGGTCGTCGCGGGTCGCCGCGATCACGTCGAGGACGTACTCCGCGACCGCGCTCGCGACGTGCACGTCGGCGACGGCGTCGATCGCCGCGGACAGGTCCGCCTCGGTCACCACCTGCGAGACGGCGTCGGGGCCGAGGTTCGGTTCGGCGTCGAAGCGGTCGATCAGTTCGCGCTCGACGTCGCGGTCGGGCAGATCGACGACGAGCTTGAGCTGGAAGCGGTCCCGCTGCGCCTCGGGGAGTTCGAACGTCCCCTCCATCTCGATGGGGTTCTGCGTGGCGATCACCATGAACGGCCGCGGCAGCGACAGCGTCTCCCCGCCGATCGTCACCGTCCGCTCCTCCATCGCCTCAAGCAGCGCCGACTGGGTCTTGGGCGTCGCCCGGTTGATCTCGTCGGCGACGACGACGTTCGCGAACACGGGGCCGCGCTGGAGTTCGAACTCGCCGGTGGACTCCCGGTACACCTTCGTACCGGTGATGTCGGCGGGGAGGATATCCGGGGTCATCTGGACCCGGGTGAACTCGAGGCCGGTGGCGCGGGCGAAGACGTTCGCGATCGTCGTCTTCGCGACGCCGGGAACCCCCTCGAGCAGGACGTGTCCGCCGGTCAGCGCGCTCACGGTGAGCCGTTCGAGGACGCGCTCGTTGCCGACGAGCACCTCGTCGGCCGCCTCCCGGATCGCCTCGTACACCGCCGCCGGATCACTCATCGTCACGCGATTGCGGTCCGCGCGGCAAAACGCCTCCTATCACGCGCCGGATCCGCCGACGGTCCCAGTCGGGGTGGCGACGCTCCAACAGCGCCACGAGCGCCTCCCGGTCGGCCGCCCGCTCGTCGTCGCCGACAGCCGCGGTTCCGGTTCCGTCGCCGACGGCGTCAGCGGTCTCCCCGTCGCCGTCGCCGGCGGCGATGCCTCGGCGGACGAGTCCCGTCGTCCACCGCCTGAGCGTCCGCCATCGGAGGATCCCGGCGACGCCGACCAGCGCGACCAGAGACTGGAGCCACGGCGTCGCGCGCAGCGTCGCCAGCGCGACCACGGCCGGCGGGCGATCGGACCGGTGTGAGAGGTCGAGGATGGCTCGCTCGTGAGCGCCGAACAGGTTCGCGGCGAGGCGTTCGTTGCCGGGGCGCTCCAGCATCGCGTTGAGGAACACGCTCGGGTCCGAGAGGACGTACACCGTCCCCGCACCGACGCGCTGGCGCACGAGCACCGGCCGTCGCTCCAGCGACTCGTCGTCGTCGAGTTCGCCGTCGCCGTCGGCGTCGAGATACGAGAAGCGCGACGAGCGAACCAGGACGGCGGTTTCCTCGCGGGAGTCGTCGACCACGACCGCAGTACCGTGGTTGAGAGTGAGTCTGTCGACGCCCTCCGTCTCGGGCGCGTCGGTGACGTTACTCGCGATCGGAAGCGCCGGTGCGCGGTGGTAGTTCCGCTCGTCGCGCAACGGCCGGCCGTCGAACCGGGCGCTCGCGCCGGCGGCGGCGGCGACGTCGTTTCCGTGACCGCCGAAGTCCGCCGCGACGAGGAGGGTGCCGCCGCGCTCGACGAACCGTCCGACCCGCCGGCGGTCGGTCGCGTCGTACGGGCGGTCCGGCGCGAGCACGACGGCGATGGTGCCGTTCGGGTCGGCGTCGGCGTAGGCGGTCGTCTCGGTCGCGATCGACACGTCCGCGCCGGCGGCCTCGGCGACGCCGCGGAGGTCGGCCGCGCCGTCCCAGTCGGCGTCGTACACGCCGAAGTCGGCCGGCGACGTGCTCGCGCCGACGGCCCCGGCCAGCAGCAGCGCCGCGATCAGTCCGACGAGGAGCCACCGCGGGCCGGACCAGCCCCGGGGGTCGCGCCAGTCGTCAGCCACTCGGGTCACCTCCGTCTATCACTCAGATCACCCCCGGCGGGAGGATGGCGAGCACCCGCCGGACGACGATGTAGGCGAACACGCACAGCCCCACCGCGATCACCGCTCGGAGGCGCGTCCGCCACCGCGGCGTCACCGCGATCGGAGCCGTGAGTTCGGCGACGACGAGCACGCCGATGAGCGAGACGACGACGAACAGTTCGTACTCGAGCGCGGACAGCAGATCGAGTACCAGCGCCGACGCGAGTAACCAGGCGATCGACGCGTACAGAAAGCGCTCGCGCCGAGCCGTCATCGTACCCGCATCTCGGGTATCGGACTACTAACTCTGTCGCCTCGACCGGTCGGTCGATCCGCAGGTGACGCACGACCGACCGACAGCCACTTTGCCGCGTCGGCGGGACGTGGACCCGAATGCTTCCGTGGGGACACGCCGCGCTCGGCTACCTTCTGTATTCGGCGTGGCGGCACCTCCGGACCGGACGGCCGCCCGGCGGGTGGGCCGTCGTCGGGCTGGCCGTCGGGACGCAGTTCCCCGACCTGATCGACAAGCCGCTGGCGTGGACCGTGCCCGTGCTCCCGTCGGGACGGAGCCTGGCGCACTCGCTCGTGGTGATCGTTCCGGTCACGGTCGCCGTCGCCGCCGCGGTGGTCCTCATCCGTCGCGCACGCCGGGACGGAGCCCCGGACGGCCACACAGCGGACGCGCCGGCGACGCCCGCGGTCGCGGCCGCCGGCGGGTTCGCCTTCGGGTGGTACGCGCACCTCCTGGGCGACGCCTACCGGGTCGTGCTCCCGGGCGAGGCGTGCGTCTCGTACCTCCTGTGGCCGGTCGCGCCCGTCTGCGGCTACGCCGAGAGCGACGCCTCCATCCTCGGCTTCTTCCTCGAACTCACGCCGACTCCGGCGATCGTCGCCGGCCTCGCGCTCACAGCGGTCGCCGTCGGCGTCTGGTGTCGCGACGGGACGCCGGGACTGGCAGCGGTGCGCGCGGTCGCCGGCGGCGTCGCCGGCGCGGTCGCAGAGCGCGTCGGGAACGGGAGACCGTAGCGCGACGGGCGCGTCCGACCCGTCCGTTCGTCGGGACTCTCTCGCGAGCGCGCCGTTCGCGAGACCGACGGTCTCGTGAGCGCACGAATCGCGGAGCGATTTGTGAACGCCGTTTCCCGTGGTCCTCGGCCTCACGGCCTCGGACCACGTTTTCGTTTCTGGGCGGCGCGCCCGCAAGCGCGCCGCACGTGGCCGTGGCCTCGGTCGCTACGTTCGCGGGTCACTCCGTTCCCCGCTCGGCTCGTGGCCTCACTCCGTTCGGCCACGCAGCGCTCGTCCTCGCATCTCTCGGCCACGCTTTCGACGGTCTTTTCTCTCACCGTCGAGCATTCACCCGTAATGGCCGAATTCAAGATCGTCGTCGGCGACGACACCGGCGACACGCGGCAGTTCGACGTGGACGGACAGGACGCCAACCGATTCCTCGGGAAGGAACTCGGCGAGGCCGTCGACGGGGCCGCCGTCGACATCGACGGCGTCGACCTGACGCTGACGGGCGGCTCCGACAAGGCCGGCCGCCCGATGCGCGAGGACGTCCCCGGCAGCGAACTGAAGGAGCTCCTCCTCGAGGGCGGCGTCGGCTACAAGCCCTCCCGCGACGGCGAGCGCAAGCGCGTCACCGTCCGCGGCCGCCAGGTGTCCGAGGAGACCGTCCAGATCAACGCCCGCGTCGAGGGCTCCATCGCCGAGGCGCTCGGCGAGGAGACCGAGGACGAGGAAGCGGCCGACGCGGAGGCTGACGACGCCGAGGCCGACGGCGACGAGTCGGACGACGACGAGGAGTAACTCCCCGCCCTCACCGGTTTCGCGATCATGAGCGACAGACTCGCCAGCGACGCCGCGGACGTGAACAGCCTGCGCGCCCGGCTCGCGCGCTCGGGAGGAACCAGACTCCCCTGCTTGCGGATCCCCGAGGAGGCCGCCCTCTCGGCCGGCGACGAGGTCCGACTCGTCCTCGACGGCCACCAGCGCCACGCCGAGGTGACGAGCGACTCCACGGGCCTGCTCGTTCGCGGCGCGTACGACGACCGGCGACGCATGCGCGAGGCGACCGACGCCGACGGCGCGGGCGACGGCGGAGCGAACCGCCTCGTCGAGTGGGCGCGCGAGCACGACCGGGAACCCGGCGACGCCGTGGACCTGGACGAGGTCGACCCGGGCTACCTCTACGGCCTGCGCGTCCCCGGCGACCGCGCCGTCTACACGGTGACGAAGCGGCCCGACGAGGGGCTGCGGGACATCGCGGAGTCGCTGTACGACACCTGAACACGGAGCGTCGACCGGGCCGTCCCCCGACCGGTCGGCGGAGTCCGCCGCGGTCAGTCCGCGGAGCCCTCGACCGTCCCGCCGCACTCGACCCCGGTGACCTCGAAGCGCGCGCCGCCGTCGACGCTCTCGGTGGCTTCGATGTCCCAACCGTGCGCGTCGACGATCCGCGTGACGATCGACAGCCCGAACCCCGTCCCCTTCTCGATGGTGGTGTAGCCGTCGTCGAACACCTCCCCGCGCTGTTCCTCCGGGATCCCCTGTCCGTCGTCCTCGACGTAGAATCCGTCGCCGCCCGGGAGGACGCCCGCGGTCAGCCGGACCGTCGTCTCGTTGTGTTCGATGGCGTTGCGCAGGAGGTTCTCGATCGCTTCCTTGAGCCGGACGGGATCGCACTCGATCGGCTCGCTCGACTCGACCGCCAGACGTGCGTCCCCCATGGCGACGTTGTGCTCGGCCGACTCGATCACCTCCTCGAGCGCGACGGACTGGGCCTCGTTGACCGCCTCGCCCGTGCGTGCGAGCGACAGGAGGTCCGACAGGAGTTCGTCCATCCGCTCGATCGCCCGGGCGCTGGCGTCCAGGTGGGGGCTGTCGAACTCCTCTCGAGCCAGACCGAGATGGCCGTCGGCGATGTTGACCGGGTTGCGAAGGTCGTGGGCGACCGTCGAGGTGAAGCGGTCCAACTGCTCGTTCGTGGTCGCCAGTTCGCGCTCGCGCGTCTTCCGGTTCGTGATGTCGCGGGTGAATCCCGTCATTCGCTCGACCGTCCCCTCCTCGTCGACGACGGGTTCACACTGGGACTCCACCCACAGCTCGACCGACTCCGACGGCCGGACGCGGTACTCGACGCTCTGTGAGTGTCCCGCCGTGGCCCGCTCCATCGCCGCCCGGACCCGGTCCACGTCGTCCGGATGAACCCGATCCAGGAAGGAGTCCGGCTCCGCGTACAGCTCCTCGGTGGGCTGGCCGAACAGCCGCTCGTGGGCCTCGTTGATGAACAACAGCTCCGACCAGTCGGCCGAGAACACCCAGAGCGCGTCGTTGGCGACTCCCGCCAGCTCGTGGAGTCGGTCGTTGACCCGCTCGGCGCGGCGCTCGGCACGCTGCCGGTCGACGTACGTGGATATCTTCCGCGCCAGCAGTTCGTGTTGCGCACCGACGGCCTTCTCGATGACGTAGTCGGTGACGCCCGCCGAGATCGCCTCGCTGGCGACGTGCTCGCTGCCCGTCTCGGCGAACATGATGAACGGGAGCTCCGGGTCGGTCTCACGAACCGATCGGAGCAGTTCGACGCCGGTCCCCCCGGGCATCGAGTAGTCGCTCACGACGCAGTCGATCCCGCCCTCGTGGAACCGTTCCAGCGCCGCCGACGGCGAGTCCGCCGTGTCGACGGCGATCCGGTCCGACTGCCGCTCCAGTCCCTGTCGGAACAGATCGCGTAGCTCCGGCTCGTCGTCGACGTAGAGGACGGCGATCTGATCACCGGCCGAATTCATCTGTCCGGTCCTGCTACTCATCTGACCTATATAGGAGTCGCGATCCAGCTATCAGGACTGAATCGAGCGTCGTCAGCGACCGCTCAGCCGGGCGATACCGACCGGTATGGCGCGGCTGGCGGACGACGGACTCTTCGGCGACCGATCGACCTCGGCCCGCGACGGACGACCTTTTACCACTCGACCGCCGATTCGGAGGCATGACCGACGACGCCGCCGATCCCGGCACCGTTGACGACGCAGGCGAGAAGCTCGCGGAGTTCCTCGCGGGCGAGCGCCTGGACGACGTGGCCATCTACCTCACCCACGACCACCTCGACGAACAGGGGAAGATCGCGAACATGGGCGAGGCCGTCGACGGCGGCGTCGTCCTCGTCGTCCCCGGCGACGACGGCCGGCAGGCGTTCGCCGCCGGCACCGGGATGGACCCGATGCAGTTCGCGAAGGGAGCGATGGACCGCAACGGCGTGATCCACCCCGACCTGGGCGGCGGCGAGTGTCCCGACGCGGCTGCGGACCCCGAGGCGGACCACCGCGCGGAGTTCCTCTTCGCGTTCGGCGAGGAGCGGAACGAGGGCGTCGGCGGCCTCTACGCCGAGGGCGACGTGATGCACGCGTACGCCCACTGTCGCTGCGGCACCGACTACTCCCACAAGTGGGTCATGGGCGAGTACAGCGAGGACGCCGTCGTCGAGGAGTAGCTCGGCAGATCGCGTCGCGGGCGCGGGTCGGGGATCGGCTCGGTGGACGAGTTAACACTCCGGTTCGAATCCGGATCCCACGACCGGTGCGCCGGTCGAAATCGACCGCCCATCAGACGACCGTTCGGTGATTCACACTCATCGAGTCTGCTTCTGTGTGGTATCCACGGCGATCATGCGAACTGGTTCTGAAGAACTTCGATCCACTCGACGGTTTCAAAATCGGACAGACAGTCTGCACAGATCACCACGTCTTCCAACACGGTATTGCCTTCTAGCAGCAGAGTACGGTGTTCTAAAGCAGAACCAGCACAGGAGAAACACTCGTCCATCAGAAGGAATCGTGACACCTGAGATGAATAAATAGGCGCGTTATCGAAAAAGTGAGTGAATAGCTCACAAACGCGGTTAGTAGACGCTCCTGTACTGGCCGATCCGAGTCCCCGTGGGTCCGAGAAGAGCGAATGCAGGATACACAGAAGGTTTCTAACAACTGTTTTACAGTCAATAGGACGGAATAAATCGGGGTCGGCGGGCGTGATTGTGTTTTGAACGACGAGATTCAAACAGAACCGAGTCCACCGAGAACGTGGCAAGCGCCGCCGCTCTCGAGTGTTGAGCGACGGGGTAGGTCAGTCGGCGATCGCCGTCGTGGCGGAACCACGTGGCTGAAAGGTGCCGCCTGACCGTGCCGTCGACTCTACCTTTCGGGCGTCCGTACAAAGGGCCTCCGGTCGGACGGCGTCGCGCGGCGCTGGTCGCCTACTCGGCGGCGTCGGCCGCGTCCTCGGCGGCCGCCTCGCTGGCGACGGCCTCGAACGCCCGGAGGATGACGCGCTTGGCCGTCGCGCCCTCGCTGCTCCAGTGGTGGGCGAAATCGAGCATGTCGTCGTAGATGTCCGGCATGCAGCCGGCGGCCTTCGGGTGGCCGCCGCCGTTCACTCGACCGGCGACCTCGTGACAGCGCTCGAACTCCTCGGAGCCGCGGATCGACGCCGAGCCGGAGGGCTTGACGATCACCGCGGCGTCCATCCCCTGCTCGCGGAGGGCGTCGGCGACCTCGTTCTGCGAGCACCGGCCGTAGGTGACGCCGACCGACCAGTCGCCGACCTCGTGTTCGACCGCGCGGCCGACCGCCTTCTCGATCAGGCGCTGCTTTTCCACGCGGCGCTGTTCGACGTACTCCATCGCGACCGGCGGCAGGTCGACGCCGTACGCGCCGACGACCGCGGCGTACTCCTCGCCGCCGGTCCAGTAGGCGAAGTCGGCGAGGTCCTGGGAGCGCTCGTCCTCCTTCAGCCAGAGGTCGTGGTCGCGGGTGACCGCCGCGAGCTCGGCGAAGCGCTCGTCGAAGTCGTGTCCCAGCGAGCGGAGGGTCACGTCCGTCGAGCACTCCTCGTCGCTCTCGCCGACGACGAGGTCGATGCCGAGCTCGCGGACCGACGCCGCCAGCTCCTCGCCCCACTGGTGGTGGTCGAACCAGCGGACCGACTCGGCGCGGCGGACGACCGCGCGCAGGTCCTCGGCGATGTACTGGAACTCGTCGGGGCAGATGTCGCAGACGAACACGTCCGCTCCCTCCTCCAGGTACTCGGCGGCGTATCCGAGGTCCTCCTCGAAGGAGTGCGGTCCCGAGGGCAACAGCGCGACCGGCGACTCCGGGAGGTCGTCGCCGTCGTCGTCACCGTCGCCCTCCTCGCCGTACTCCTCCTCGTAGGTCCCGTCGAGTCTCGCGCGCCGACGCGCCTCGAACGGGTCGGGGGCGAGCGCGGCGTCGTACGCCTGGCGGATCAGCGCCACGCAGCCGAGGCCGTCGGCGTCGGAGTCGGTGATGACGACCGCCTCCGCGCCCTCGATGGCCTCGCGAGCGCGCTCCTCGGCGCGGTCCTCGTCCAGCGAGTCCGGGTAGAAGAAGCCCGTCCCGGGGAGGCGCGACTTGCGCTCCAGGGGAAGGGTGTCGCTCTCGATGAGTTCGTCGTCCATACCCTCCGAGTCACGGCGCTGAGTGAAAACAGGCGTGATCGGGGGCCGAGGGCCGGAGGGCGGGGAACGGGAGACGGGGGTGGTCGCGTCGACGGCGCGGGATACGACGGCGATGCAGTCGCCGTCGACCGCTCAGACGGGTGCGCTGTCGTAGCCGCCGGCGTCGCCGTTCTCGCCCTCCAACTGGCGGACGGTGAGCACCGGAACGGGACAGGTCCGGACGACGCGCTCGGCGACCGAGCCGATGAGGAACCGGTTCTCGCCGTGGCGGCCGCGGGTGCCGGAGGCGACGAGGTCGGCGTCGATCTCGCGGGCGTAGTCGGCGATCTCGTTGGCCGGGCGGCCCTCGCGGACGACGGCAGTCACGTCGCGGTCGGCGCGCTTCTGCACCTCGACGATCGCCTCGCCGCCGCGCTCTTGAAGCGCGTGGCGCATCTCCTCGCGCACCGCCTCCGGCGAGGAGTCGACCTCGCCGCTGTCGACGACGTACAGCGCGTGGACGGCCGCGTCGAAGCGACCGGCCAGGTCCAGCGCGGCGTCGACCGCGCGGCGCACGCTGTCGGAGCCGTCGGTCGCCACGACGATGGTGTCGATGTCGGGCATTACGCGAGTGTACTCCGGGCGATCCCTTAACTCCCGGCGTGTCCGGGTCTCGCTCGCGCGAACACGGAGCGCTGGGAGGCCTGTCGCGACCGGATCGACGGCCGATGAATAAAAACTCCCGGATGAATGCGGCACCACGCCGATGCGAACCGCACGCCACTATCGACGTGATGACGACACCGCCGGCGGGTCCCCTCGGCGAGCGAGCCGATCGAGGCGAGCGAGCGGGACGGCCCGACCGAACCGATCGGAACGATCGAGGCGACGCCGAGGCGACGACCGCCCCGGTTTCGGCCGAACGACGGGTGGCGTACACCGAGTACGGATCGCCCGACGGCGCGCCCGTCGTGTTCCTCCACGGGACGCCGGGATCGCGCCTGCTCGGCGGACTGTTCGATTCGGTCGCCGCGGACGCCGGAGTTCGACTGCTCGCGCCCGATCGCCCGGGATACGGCAGGTCGCCGCCGTGGACCGGCCGGTCGGTTTCCGACGGCGCTCGGATCGTCGCCGCGGTCCTCGACGACGCCGGCGTCGCCGAGGCCGACCTCCTGGCGTTCTCCGGGGGCGCGCCGTCCGCGTTCGCGACAGCGGCGACGCGCCCGGACCGCGTCGGCCGGGTGGAGGTGGTCGCCGGCGCGCCGCCGCCCGGGATCGTCGACCACCGCCCGGCGGTACAGGCGGTCCTCGGCGGACTGGCGACGACGACGCCCACGCTTCTCCGGGGTCTCCTCGGCGGCCAGGCGTGGCTCGCGCGACGCCTCGATCCGTCGTTCGTCGTGGGGCAGTACACGACCGGCGATCCGGCGGAGGCCGTCCCCGAACGGACCGCGGCGATCGTTCGCGAGGACTTCCTCGAGGCGTTCTCGCGCTCCCGTCGCGGTGCGGTCACGGAGTTTCGCCACGCGGCGGACGGCTGGGACGTCGATCCCGAGGCGGTTCACGCCGAGGTCCGACTGTGGCACGGCAGCGACGACGCGAACGTCCCGATCGACGGGGCTCGTCGCCTCGCGTCGACGCTCCCGGCCGCCCGGCTCCGGGTGATCGACGGTGCTGATCACCTCCAGACGCTGCTTCGGGCCGCGCCGGCGGTCCTGAGGGGCGAGTCGTGAAGGGCGAGTCGCGAGGGGCGAGTCGCGAGGGGCGAAGGCGGCCCGCGGGAGCGGCCTCGCTCGACCGGTCGGACACGATCACGGGGGTTGATACGCCGATCGGTCCGATCCCGTTCGACGCCGGCATGAAACGCGTCCAGATCTCGACGACGTATCCGGACCGCCTCATCCACCCGCTTCACCGGCGGGTCATCGAGGGGGAGGCCCTGACTCGGGCGGAACTGCTGACGTGGAGCCCCACGGCGGACGCGACGACGCTGTTCTGGTGTGACGGGGAACTCGCGGCGACCGAGCGGGCCGTCGACGCCGTCGAATCGGTGGTGGACAGCAGACTCGTCGCTGACGGCGACGGGACCTACGCGTTCCTCAGACAGGACGACTACGAGTTCGCGTCGTCGATCCTGGAGGCGGTCTCGGACGCGCGGGTGGCGTTTCTCCCGCCGGTCGTCTTCCGCGAGACGGGCGACGTTCGGTTCGAGGCGGTCGGAGAGCCGGCGGCGCTCAGCGACTTCCACGGGGAGCTGTCCGAGTTGGGCGAGGCCGCCATCGAGCGGGTCCACGCGTTCGAGCGGAGCCGCTCGCCCTCGCGGCTCACCGACCGACAGCGGGCCGCGCTGGAGGCAGCCGCCGCGACCGGCTACTACGAGATACCAAGGGAAGGCACGGTCGCGGACGTGGCGGAGGCCCTCGAATGTTCGACGAGCACGGCCGGGGAGTTGCTCCGGAAGGCGGAGGGCGCTGTGATCCGAGCGTTCCTCGCGTCCGAGTGATCACGTCCGTCGCTGTTGCGGTCGCCGTCGCCACCGCTGTTGCCGGCGCATCGTCGCCATCCTCTCCGTCGCCATCGACACCGTCGCCGTTCCCGGCTCCGACAGTTTAAACCCGAGAACCCCGCTACCTCGGGTAATGAAACCCTCCGACGTGTCGACGCTCCCCGACGGCGTCCCCGAGGCGCTGGAGGCGGAGGGGATCGCGGAGCTGTATCCGCCGCAGTCGGCGGCCGTGGAGGCGGGCGTCGCCGACGGCGACAGCGTCGTCGCCTCCGTGCCGACCGCCTCGGGCAAGACGCTGATCGCCGAGCTGGCGATGCTGTCGTCGATCGCCCGGGGCGGGAAGGCGCTGTACATCGTCCCCCTGCGGGCGCTCGCCAGCGAGAAGAAGACCGAGTTCGAGCGCTGGGAGGAGTTCGGCGTCGACGTGGGCGTCTCCACCGGCAACTACGACTCCGACGGCGAGTGGCTCGCCTCCCGCGACCTCATCGTCGCCACCAGCGAGAAGGTCGACTCGCTGGTCCGCAACGGCGCGCCGTGGGTGGACGACCTCACCTGCGTCGTCGCCGACGAGGTCCACCTCGTCGACGACTCCGGCCGCGGCCCGACGCTGGAGGTCACTCTCGCGAAGCTCCGGCGGATCAACCGAAATCTCCAGGTCGTCGCGCTCTCGGCGACGGTCGGCAACGCCGACGAGGTGGCCGGCTGGCTCGACGCCGAACTCGTCGAGTCCGACTGGCGGCCGATCGACCTCCGGACGGGCGTCCACTACGGCAGCGCGATCAACTTCGACGACGGCAGCCAGCGGGAGGTGTCCGTCGGGACGGGACAGAAGCCCGAGGCGGCGCTGGTCGCCGACGCCCTCGACGAGACGGTCGACGGGACCCGCGGCTCCTCGCTGGTGTTCGTCAACTCCCGACGCAACGCCGAGGGCGCGGCCAAGCGCCTGACGGGCGTGACCGACACGCGGCTGGAGCCGGAAGAACGGGCCGAACTCGACGAGTTGGCCCGCGAGATCCGCGACGCCTCCGACACCGACACCGCCGTCGATCTGGCCGACTGCGTGGAGACGGGCGCGGCGTTCCACCACGCCGGCCTCTCGAGCGAGAGCCGGTCGCTCGTCGAAGACGCCTTCCGCGACCGGCTGATCAAGTGCGTCTGCGCGACGCCGACGCTCGCGGCCGGCGTCAACACGCCCGCCCGCCGGGTGATCGTCCGGGACTGGCGCAGGTACGACGGCGAGTTCGGTGGGATGCAGCCGCTCGACACCCTGGAGGTCCACCAGATGATGGGCCGGGCGGGCCGTCCCGGGCTGGACCCCTACGGCGAGGCGGTGCTGCTCGCGAACGACCGCGACACCATGGACGAACTGTTCGAGCGCTACCTCTGGGCCGAGCCGGAGGCGGTCCGGTCGAAGCTCGCGGCCGAGCCCGCGCTGCGGACGCACGTGCTCGCGACGGTCGCCTCCGGGTTCGCCACCACCCGCAGTGGACTGCTCGAGTTCCTCGACCAGACGCTGTACGCCAGCCAGACCGACGACGACGATCGGCTCGCGACCGTCACCGACCGGGTGCTGGAGTACCTCGCTGCCAACGACTTCCTCGAGCGCGACGGCGACACCCTCACCGCGACGGGGATCGGACACACGGTCTCGCGGCTCTACCTCGACCCGATGTCCGCCGCGGAGATCGTCGACGGCCTTCGCGAGGGCGTCGAGTCCGGCGGGACGGACGCGGCCGAGTCGCCGGCGCGGACCCGCCCGAGCGACGACGGGGAGGCCCCCGACGACGCCGAGGTCGGTTTCGTCACCGGGAGCGACCTCGCGGCCGAGGCGGACGGCGACGCGGACAGCGGGGGCGAACCGGACAGCAGAAGCGACGCGGGCGGCGACGGAGAACACACCGTCGGGGACGGTCCGACGCTGTCGGCGTTGGGGCTGTATCACCTCGTCGCGCGGACGCCCGACATGTACCAGCTCTACCTGAAGTCGGGCGACCGCGAGACGTACGAGGAGCAGTTCTACGAGCGCGAGCCGGAGTTCCTCGGTCACGCCCCCTCGGAGTTCGAGGACGTGGCGTGGGAGGACTGGCTGGCGGCGCTCAAGACCGCCCGGCTGCTGGAGGACTGGGCGAGCGAACTCGACGAGGACACCATCGCCGAGCGGTACGGCGTCGGCCCGGGCGACATCCGGGGGAAGGTCGACACCGCCGAGTGGCTGCTGGGCGCGGCCGAGCAGCTCGCGAGCGAACTCGACCTGCCGGCGGTGCGGGACGTTCGCGCGGCGAGAAAACGGGTCGCCGACGGCGTCCGCGAGGAGCTGCTCGACCTCGTCGGCGTGCGC
The DNA here is from genome assembly GCF_021431925.1 of Halobaculum sp. CBA1158. Lineage (NCBI taxonomy): Archaea > Methanobacteriati > Methanobacteriota > Halobacteria > Halobacteriales > Haloferacaceae > Halobaculum > Halobaculum sp. CBA1158. The sequence continues at coordinate 2,851,372 of NZ_CP090371.1, forward strand.
GGCGTGGGCCGAAAGCGCGCCAGGCGGCTGTTCGAGGCGGGCATCGAGACCAGCGCGGAGCTTCGCGAGGCCGACAAGTCCGTCGTCCTCGGCGCGCTCCGCGGGCGCGAGAAGACCGCCGAGAACGTCCTGCAGGCGGCCGGGAGACAGGACCCCTCGATGGACGGCGTCGAGGCCGACGACGACGCGACCGCGAGCGCCGTCGCCGCCGACGGCGACGGAGAGAAGGGTGAGACCAGCGGCGGGGAGCGCGGGGACGCCGACGACGGACAGGCGACTTTCGGTGATTTCTCGTGAGGCTCGTCGAGGGGACGGCGCGGATCGACGACCTCGACGACTTCCTCGGGGAGTTGACCGCGATCGGCGCGGCGACCGACTGCACCGTCCAGGCGTTCGACGCCCGGTACGTCGTCGACCGCGCGCACCTCGAACGGGCGCTCGAACGCGCCGACCGCGCCATCGCGCGCGGCGAAAACGTCGCCCGCGACCGCGGCGTCGAGGTCATGCTGTACGCCGCCGGCCGTCGCCAGATCGACCGCGCGCTCGCGATGGGCGTCGAGGAGGGCGAGGGGCCCGTCGTGGTGCTCGTCGCCGCCGACCCGGAGACGGAGACGGCGACGGGGACCGGGGCGGGACGCGACGACGAAGGGGAGCGGGAACGGGCGGCCGCCGACCGCGTCCGCGACCTGCTCGACCCGGGCGAGGCGCTCGGGGAGTACGACGAGGCGGTCGTGCGCGACTACTTCGACGTGACCGACGCCGAGTTGGCGGCGACCGCCGGCACGCTCGCGGACGTGATCCACGAGCGCGTCGCGCTGCTCGACGTGCGGAAGTGAGGAGGCGAGGTCCCGGGAGAGCGCAGAGCCGAACGCGGGCCGGTCGCGCCTCGCGAGCGCGGAGCCGTCCGCCGTCGTTCCTCGTCTGCGGTCACCCCTCGTCCGCAGTCACTCGCGGTCGGCGATCACTCCTCGTCGGCGTCGTCGGCAGCGTCGCCGGCGGGGGAGTCGTCACCGAGAGAGTCGTCGCCAGGAGAGCCGTCGCCGGGAACGTCGCCGGCACCGTCGCCGTCGACCGCGGCCGTCCGCTGGAGGAACATGCGCCGGATGCGCTCGCCGTCGATCTGTTCGATCGTCACGGCGACGCCGTCCAGGTCGATCCGTTCGTCCGCACGCGGGACGCGACCGAGGCGGTGGTAGACGTAGCCGGCGAGCGTCTCCGCCCCGGCGGGCGCGTCGGCCGCCATCGCCGTGTCGAAGACGGCGTCGATCCGGTTGAGGAACACGTCGCCGCGGACCATCACGCCGTCGGCGACCGTGCGGACGCTGGCCTCGACGCCGGCGTCGAACAGGTCGCCGACGACCTCCTCGAGCACGTCACCGACCGTGACGATCCCGACGACATCGCCGTCGTCGCCGGCGACTATCGCCATCCGAACGCGCTCGTCTTGCATGCGCGTCAACAGCGCGTCGATCGGCTCGCCGCGCGACACGGTCAGCGTCGGCGTCGCGAGGCGTTCGACGGGCACGGACTCGTCGAGCGCGAGCGTCCGCTCCAGGTCGCGCAGGTCGACGATACCCCGGGGCTCGTCGAGCGACCCGTCGTACACCGGGAGCCGCGTCACGCGCTCGTCGGCCGCCAGCGTCGCCGCGTCGCGGATCGAGGTCGCGGCGTCGACGGCGACGACGTTCTCACGCGGCACCATCACGTCACCGGCGGTGATCGTGTGGAGGCCCAGCACCGACTCCACCATCGCCCGCTCGTCGGCGTCGATCTCGCCGCCCCGCTCGGCCGTCCGCGCCAGCGCCGCCAACTCGTCGCGGGTGACGTACGGGGCCTCGATCCCCGCTTCGCCGCCGACGGCCGCACTCAGCCGCCGGGTCACCGCGTCGAACGCGCTCACGACCGGGCCGGCGGCGCGCTGGAAGCGGCGGAGCGTCGGAGCCGACCGGAGCGCCCAGGACTCGGCGTTCGCCACGCCGTAGGACTTGGGGACGATCTCGCCGAACACCAACACGACGACGGTGAGCAGCACCGTCGACACGGTCACCGCAACGCCGGCAGGGAACGCGGCCACGAGGATCGCCGTCGCCACCGACGACATGGCGATGTTGACGACGTTGTTCCCGACGAGGATCGTCACGAGCAGCCGGTGGGGGTCCGAGCGCAACGCCTCCAGCACGGCTCCGGGACCACCGCGTTCGGCCAGGACGCCGATTCGGTGGCGCTCCACGCTGAATATCGCGATCTCGCTGCTGGAGAAGAACGCCGAGCACGCGAGCAACACGAAGATGAGCCCCGAGCCGACGACGGGCAACGAGAGCGGATCGAATGCGGCCATACCACGAGCGTGACGCGGGGGACGTAAATCGGTCCGGGGCAGCGACGGTCTCGCGACGGCGACGCTCTGCCGAGGCGGTCGAGATCCGTACACCCCTTCGTTTCGTGTGGAAACCGCCGTACTACGCCCGTAGTTTCGTCGAGTAGAAACGGCCGAGAGAAGTAGTCCATCCTGGATTCGAACCAGGGTCGTTGCCCCCAGAAGGCAACAGGATTGGCCAGCTACCCCAATGGACTGCCACGTCGCCGGTCCGCGTTCGGATCTCGGCATCGGACGTATGCCGCTGGGAGTTATGAGTGTTGCGAAGTCGGGAGGGGGCGACGGCGGTCGGCGATCGACGGCCGTGCCGGAAGCGCGGAACCAGCGCGGACGCGACGTTCCATGAAATCCACGATCTACCACGTACTCCGAAAACAGAGTCAAATATATCGGCCGGTATCCGAAAAATAATCTCAAACCACCGAATCAACATCACCATTTTCTGTTGTGTTGAGTCAGATATCCGGCGAATTCCTTCACAATGCGATAGCTTATCAGTCTCCGTTGGCCTTGGGAAGATGTGACGCGATATGGGAGAGCGTAACAAAGACGAGTATCGGACGGACGGGTTCGTGCCCGGGACGTTCTCGATTTCGGCCCACGACCCGGAGGCCGACGAGTTCGGCGTGGCGGTCAGCACGGCGCTCGTGGGCGTCGGCGCGCTGTGTCCGTTCGTGAGCGAGAACGCCGCGGTGGCGACGCAGTCGTTCGTGAACGTGTCCCACGGGGCCAACGCCGTGGACATGGCCGACCGGGGCGTGAGCGTTCCGACGGCGTGTGACGCGCTGTTGGAGGACGACGAGCACGCGAGCTACCGACAGCTTCACGGCATCGACGCCGACGGACGCACGTTCGCCTTCAGCGGCGACGACTGCGTCGACTGGTACGGTCACCTCGAGCGGGACGACCACACCGTCGCGGGCAACATGCTCGACAACGGCGACGTGATCGAGGAGATCAGCGAGACGTTCACCGAGGCGGAGGGAGAACTCGCCGAGCGACTCATGACCGCGCTCGAGGCCGGCCAGGGGGCCGGCGGCGACAAACGCGGGAAGATCAGCGCCGCGCTGCTGGTCCACTCGCCGGACCCGAAACTGTACCACAACCTCCGCATCGACAACTCCGACGACCCCGTGGGGGACCTGCGCGAGGCGTTCGAGTTGGGCAAGCAGACGGAGCGTGACCTGCCCGCGTCGACCGATGAGATGCTCGGGGAGTACCCCGACGAGATACTCGACTTCGGACTGAAGTACTGACGAATCCACAATGAGCGACGACACCACATTCGACCCGACAGACATCGACCGCCGCCGCTTCCTGAAGGCCACGGGCCTCGCGGGAGCCGGCGGAATGACCACCATCGCCGGCTGCTCCGGCGGCGGCGACGGCACCGAGACACCGACCGACGGCTCCGGCGACGGCGACAGCGACGCCACGCCGGCGGAGACCGAGGACCCCGGCGAGGTCCAGGAGGGCGGGAGGCTCATCTGGGGACACAGCGAGGTCACGCAGAACCTCGACATCCACCAGACCGCGACGGCGAGCACCGGCCGGTTCCTCAACAGCGTCTACGACGCCCTCGTCGGCCTGACGAGCGACCTGGAGCTGTCCACGGATCCCGACATCCAGAGCCCGGGCCTCGCGACCGACTGGGAGGTCAGCGACGACCTCATGACGTACACGTTCACGCTCCGCGAGGGGGTCACGTTCCACGACGGGACGGAGCTCACCGCGGAGGACGTGAAGTACAGCTACGACCGGATCGCGAATCCGGACACCGGCGCGATCATGCAGTTCGTCTTCGGCTCGACCGAGTCCGTCGAGGTCGAGGACGACTACACGGTCGTCGTCAACCAGTCCGAGCGGTACCAGCCGTTCCTCCGGCAGCTGGCGTTCTCCGGCACGTCGATCGTGCCCGCGGACTCCGGGGACCAGATCGGCGACGAACCGATCGGGACCGGCCCCTTCCAGTTCGTCATGCGCCAGCAGGGGAACCGCGCGGAGCTCGAGGCGTTCGACGACTACTGGGGAGAGGGACCGTACCTCGACGCCGTCGAAGAGCGGACCGTCACCGACCCCGACAGCCGACTCACCGGGATCGAGGAGGGGGACTTCGACCTCATCAACGACATCCCGCTCGACGACGTCAACGACGTGGTCGGGAACGACAGCGACGACCTCAAGACGCGGACGTGGTCGCCGCTGTCGTGGGCGTTCCTCAACATGAACAACACCGAGCCGCCGTTCGACGACCCCGACTTCCGCAAGGCCGTCGACTTCTGCATCGACAAGCAGGGGCTCGTCGAAGGGGCGCTGTTCGGGAACGGCGAGCCGACCGCGAGCCCGAGCTTCCCGGCCAGCGCGTTCCGTAACGAGGAGATCTCCCCCCGCGAGCAGGACTTCGACCGCGCGGCGGAGCTGTTCGAGCAGTCCGAGTACGACGTCGACGAGTTCGACATCACGTTCAAGGTGACCACGAACTACCCATGGCACGTCGACGCCGCGACGATCCTCCAGCAGTACTTCCAGCAGGCGGGGCTCAACGTGGAGATCCAGCAGCTGCAATGGAGCGACTGGCTCTCGCAGGTGTTCACGAACCAGGACTTCACCCTCTCGATGGTGAACTTCTTCACCTTCTGGGAGCCGGCGTACCTGTACACGTCGATGTGGACGAGCGACGGCTCGTTCAACTTCCGCGGATACGCCAGCGACGAGTACGACCAGGCCGTCGTCAACGCCGCACAGGCGGACAGTCGGGAGGACGCCATTCCGCACTACCAGGAGGCGCAGTCGATCATCCACGAGGACGTGCCCGACGTGATGCTGTGGTTCCGCGACGGGACGGTCGCAGCGAAGAACGACGTCTACGGACTCGACACGGTCCTCTCGCCGAACAACAGCGAACTCAACTTCGGCCGGGTATGGCTGGATCAGTCGTGAGTTCGACCGTGATATGAGCCTGGCACGCTACGCGGCTCGCCGAACCGTCTTCCTCATCGGAACGCTGTTCGGTGCCTCAGTCATCACCTTCGCGCTCGTGAACGTCCTCCCGGGCGACGTGGCGGTGATGATCCTGGGCACGAGCGGGAGCCCAGAGCAGGTAGAGACGCTCCGCCAGCAACTCGGGTTGAACCAGCCGGTGTACGTCAGGTACATCGACTGGATCGTCGGCGTCCTCCAGGGGGACCTCGGCAGGTCGCTGCGCTTCGGCGACCCCGTGGCGACGCTCATCGCCCAGCGGTTCCCCGCGAGCGCGTTCCTCGCGGTGTCGGCGCTGACGATCGCCGTCCTCGTCGCGATCCCGATGGGGATCGTCGCAGCGGTCGAGCAGAACACCTGGAAGGACTTCCTGACGAGCATCGCCGCGTTCGCCGGGATCAGCCTCCCGAACTTCTTCTGGGGGATGGTGTTGATACTGCTCATCGCGAGCTACGCCTCCCTGTTACCGCCCTCGGGCTACGTCAGCCCCTTCGAGGACTTCCAGGCCGCGGTCGCGCACGTCCTCCTGCCGGCGGGCGCACTCGGGTTCAGCCTGATGGCGCACATCACGCGGATGACGCGGTCGTCGCTCATCGAGGAACTCCGCTCCGGGTACATCAACCTCGCCAAGATGAAGGGGCTGTCGAGTCGCCGGATCGTGCTTCGGCACGCGCTTCGAAACGCGTTCCTCCCGGTACTGACGGTGATCGGCTTTCAGCTCGGATTCCTGTTCGGCGGGATCATCATCATCGAGCAGCTGTTCGCGTACCCCGGGCTCGGCAGGCTGGCGTTCAACGCCCTGCTCAACCGCGACGCGCCGCTCATCCAGGGGTCGGTGCTCACCATCGCGGTCGTGTTCATGACGAGCAACCTCGTCGTCGACCTCCTGTACGCCGTCATCGACCCGCGGGTCACCGCTGGAGGTGAGGCCTGATGGCCGCCGAGACCGGGACGACGACGGTGGTCGACGAGTACCAGCGCGAACGGCTGTACAGGTTCGCGCGCAGCGTCCGCCACAACACGAAGGCCGTCGTCGGCCTCGCGCTCATCCTCGGACTGGTCGTGTTGGCGGTCGTCTCGCCGATGATGATCTCACAGGAGGCGGCCAACGAGATGAACGTCCAGGACCGCTTCGCCCCGCCCAGCGCGGAGCACCCGTTCGGGACGGACAACTTCGGCCGCGACATGCTCTCGCGAACCCTGCTCGGCGTCCGCATCAGCCTCTACGTGGGGCTGACGAGCGTCGCCATCTCCTCGGCCGTCGGCGTTCCGCTCGGCGGGTTGGCGGGGTACGCGGGCGGCGCGGTCGACGACCTCGTCATGCGGACGATGGACATCCTGATGAGCTTCCCGCCGATCCTCGTCGCGATGACGATCACGGCGGTGATCGGGCCGACGCTCAACAACGCGATACTGGCGCTCGGGCTCGTGTACATCCCCTACTTCGCGCGGGTGACGCGCTCGGAGGCCATCTCCGTCTCCCAAGAGGAGTTCGTCGAGGCCGCCGAGGCGCTCGGCGAGCGCGACTCGTACATCCTGTTCAGGGAGGTGTTGCCCAACGCCGCCGCGCCGATCATCGTCCAGGCGAGCATCAGCATCTCCTTTGCGATCCTCGCGGCCGCGGGCCTGTCGTTCCTCGGCCTGGGCGCACAACCGCCGACGCCGTCGTGGGGACTGATGCTCCAGCAGGCGAAGCAGTACCTCACGCAGGCCCCGTGGATGGCGATCTTCCCGGGACTGGGCATCGCGGTGACCGTCCTCGGGTTCAACCTCTTCGGGGACGGCATCCGCGACGTATTAGATCCGAACGCGAGCACCGAGTTCGGGGTGGCCGATGAGTAGCGAATCCACGCGACCGACCGACGCCAGCGCCGTTCCGACCGACAGCGACCGCGACGACGACCGCCTCCTCACCGTTCGGGGACTGGAGACCGTGTTCCGAACCGAGGAGGGAACGGTCCGCGCCGTCGACGAGGTGGACCTCACCCTCGATCACGGCGAGATCGTCGGGCTGGTCGGCGAGTCCGGAGCCGGAAAGAGCGCGACCGCGGAGTCGATCGTCCGACTCATCGAGTCGCCCGGCGAGATCGTCGACGGCACGGTCGAGTTCGACGGTCGGGACGTGCTCGAGATGGACGAGGCGGCGCTTCGCGAGTTCCGCGCCACCGACGTCAGCATGGTGTTCCAGGACCCGACGGGGACGCTGAACCCGACGATGACCGTCGGCACGCAGGTCGCCGAGGCGGTCCGCAGCAACGACCCGTCGCTGTCGGACGACGAGGCGAGGGAGCGCTCCATCGAGATCATGGAGCGCGTCGGCATCCCGAACGCGGCCGCCCGGTACAAGGAGTACCCCCACCAGTTCTCCGGGGGACAGAAACAGCGGATCGTCTTCGGGATCGCGATCGCGAGCGAACCCGACCTGCTCGTCGCCGACGAGCCGACGACGGCGCTCGACGTGACGATCCAGGCGCAGATCCTCGACCTGCTCGTCGAACTGCGCGACGAGTTCGGCATGAGCGTGCTGTTCATCACCCACGACCTCGGGGTCGTCCGCGAGGTGTGCGACCGGGTGATGGTGATGTACGCCGGCAGCGTCGTCGAGTCCGGCCGCGTCGAGTCGATGTTCGAGGCACCGCGGCACCCGTACACCAAGGGGTTGCTGGCCAGCAATCCCGGCCTCGACGCCGACGTGATCGGCGACAAGCCCGCCGACGCCGACCGCCTCCGCGTGATCGAGGGGTCGATGCCGGACCTCACCGGCAGCGACTTCCGCGGCTGTAAGTACGCCGACCGGTGTCCCGGCGCGACCGAGGACTGCCGCACGGCCCATCCGGACCTCGAGTCGCTCACCATCGACGGGGAGTCCCGCGAGGTCGCGTGCTACCGGCACGAGTCGATCGGCGAGATGGAGTACACCTACGACCACGAGACGCGGACGCTCTCGTGGCGCACCGACGAGACCGACACGGGCGACGACGGATCCCGGCCGGGAGTACCGGACGGCAGCGGGGCCGTCGACCGTCACGGAGCGCCGGTGCTCGAGGCGGAGGGACTGACGAAGCACTTCGAGACGGGGAACGTCATCGACGACCTCCTCGGCCGCGGCGAGACCGTCAGAGCCGTCGACGGGATCGACATCGAGATCGACGGCGGCGAGACGCTCGGACTGGTCGGCGAGTCCGGGTGCGGGAAGTCCACGGCCGCCCGCGCCATCCTCCAACTGCTGGAGCCGACGGACGGGACCGTGGTGTATCAGGGACGCGACATCACGGCCGCCTCGAAGCAGGAACTGCGGGGCATCCGACGGGACCTGCAGGTGGTGTTCCAGAACCCGCAGTCGAGTCTCAACCCCCGGCGGACCGTCGGGCAGATCCTCCGCCGGCCGATGAAGCTCCACGGCCTCGCAGACGCCGACGGTCGCCACGAGCGCGCTCGCGAGCTGGTCACCGAGGTCGGCCTCGACGAGCGCCACCTCGAACGCCGGCCCGGCGACCTCTCGGGCGGGCAACAACAGCGCGTCGCCATCGCCCGGGCGCTGGCAGTCAACCCGGAGGTGATCGTCTTGGACGAGCCCGTCTCCGGGCTCGACGTCTCCGTCCAGGCGCAGATCCTCAACCTCCTGTCGGACCTGCAGGACGACCTCGGCCTGTCGTACCTGTTCATCAGCCACAACCTCTCGGTCATCGAGCACATCTGCGACCGGGTCGCTGTGATGTACCTCGGCGAGTTGGTGGAGACCGGGACGACCGAGGAGGTGTTCGGGCCGCCGTTCCACCCGTACACCGAGGCGCTGCTGTCGGCGATCCCCGGACGCGTCGACGCGGACGACCGGATCATCCTGGAGGGCGACGTTCCCGACCCGTCGAACGTCCCCTCGGGCTGTCGGTTCCACCCGCGGTGTCCGCACAAGATCGGCGACGTGTGCGAGACGGAGGTGCCCGCGGCACACGACGCCGGCGACGGCCACGAGCTCAATTGCCACCTGCTCCGCGAGGAGTACCGCGACCGCGTCGACTGGGAGGAGATCTAGGGTCCGGCCGGGGACCGGTCGCCCCGGCCGGTCGATCGACGCCGGCGGCGACGATCCGCCGCCGAATTTCTCCGACGACGCCCCGGCGACAGCTTGAAACGGCGCGTCCGCGAGGCCTCGGTGTGCCACTTCGGGAGGCGAAATCCATCGACGCGCTCGCCGCCGAGACGAGCGACGCCGACCTCACGCTCTCTGCGGACCCGCCGCTGACGCTCGCGCTGGACCGTCGCGTCACGGCTCCGCGGCTGGGTCGGGCGAGCGCGACGCCGCGGAGCTACGCGGCCGACGAGTTCGTTCCGCGCGATCGCAGGTCGCTGTTCGAGACGCTCGTCGGGTCGACCGACCTCACGTGGAAGCGGGCTCACCGCGCGCTCGATCGGTGTCTCGACTGCTGGGACGCGACCGGATCGCTCGAGGCGATCACCGACTACGAGGAGTTCGACACCCCGGCGGTCCGGACGACCCGGGACGTGCTCCGGGAGGCCGACTCCAGCTATCGCGACCTCGCGGCCGCGACGCCGCCGTCGGGGGCGACGGCGGTCGTCGACGAGGCGAGGCTGAGTTCGCTCGATCGGACCCTGCTCCCGGACGACTACCGCACGGTATCGCCGTTCACCGGCGAAACGGCCGAGCTCCCGTCGTTTCACGTCTTTCCCTCGGCCACGGCGATCGTCGACGCGCTCGTCACGCAGCTGGACGCGCGCGCCGCCGAGGCGGTCGGGATCGTCCTCGACGACTCGAGCGTGTTCAGCCCGCTCGTGGAGTCGGCGCTCGAGACCGCCGGCGTCCCGTACCAGGGCGGGCCGGGCTTCGTCGACGACGACGACCTCCGGGCGTTCCTCCGCCTCTCGGAGGCCGTCTTCGCCGGGGGCGACCTCCGCGTGAGCGACCTGCGACCGCTCGTCGCCCGCCTCGGCATCGACCTCGACCGCGAGGACGACCACCGGCGAGTCGACCGGGTCGCCGTCGGAACTGCCTACGATCGGTTCCGGGAGGCGGTTCGGACGGGGACGCTTCGCGAGGCGATCGCGGTCTACGAGGAGGCGTCGGCCGGCTCGCTCGACCCGCTCCGGCGAGAGTGCGACGCGCTCGGGCTGCTCGACGGGACGTTCACCCGGCGGCGACTCGATCAGTTGCGGTACTACGTCGGTTCGTTCGACGTCCCCGTCGACCGCGACGACGACGGCGTGCTGCTCGCGGACGGTGCCGTGGCGAGCTACATCGACCGGCCGGTCGTGTTCTACCTGGGACTGGGCGACGGGTGGGCGCGGACGCCTCCTGACCTCCCGTGGGTCGACCCCGGCGAGCGCGTCCAGCGCGACCTCGACCGCTTCGAGATCCTCCTCCAGAACGGGCGGGAGCGACACGCCCTCGTCCAAGAGACGCACGCCGGTTCGGCGGTCACGCCGTGCGTCTACCTCCGGGACGCAGTCGACGACACCGTCGAGACGTTCACCGACCTCCCGCACGCGACCCACGGCGACGACGCCACCCGCGACGGCGTCGGCACGCCGTTCGTCGCTCCGGACGCCAGCGCCAGCGCCACCGTCGGCGGTGGCTACCGCGACCGCGACAGCGACCGCCACCGCGACCGCGACGACAACCGTGACGGCGACCCCGACCGCGACGACAACCGTGACGGCGACCCCGACCGCGACGACACCGACGGCGACTACAGCGACCGCAACGCCGACAGCGACGACGGCGACCGGACCGCGCCGGCGACGGTGAGCCAGTCGACGTTGCGACGCCTCGCGAACTGTCCCCGCGAGGAGTACTTCCGCCGGTTGGTCGACTCGCCCACGTCGCTCCCGATGGCCCGCGGGACGGTCGTCCACGAGGCCGCAGAGCTGTACGTCGCCGACCCCGACGCGGTCCGCGAGCGACGCGAGGCCGTCATTGACGCGATGTGCGAACAGGTCCGCGCGTACGCCTCGACGGTCCGCGAGCCGGTCGAGCGGACGCGACTCGACCTGGCGCTGGAGACGGTGACGCGGTACCTCGACGCCCATCCCCCCGAGGAGACGAGCCACGACGCCTACGCCGACCGCTCGCAGTCGAACGAACTCGCCGAGCGCCTCGGGATGTCGGCCGACTCCGCGCTCACCGAGCGGTGGTTCGAGGCCCCCGAGGTCGGGCTGCACGGGTTCGTCGACCTGCTCCACTCGGGGACGGCGGTCGTCGACTACAAGACCGGGTCGCAGTCGACGGCCGCGAGCCTCCGGCGGCGAGGCGCGCTCGATCCGCCCCACGAGGACCCGACGTTCCAGGCGGCGGCGTACCTCGCCCAGCAGCGTCGCGAGCGGCCGAACCGGCCCCTGGAGATCCGCTTCGTGCACGTGCTCGAACAGGCCGACCGGCTCGCCCGCGGCGACGACGTGTCCGTCGACGACTGCGTCACCACCGTCGAGTACCTCCCGTGTACGTTCGGGGAGTTCGCCGCCCGTCGGGAGACGTACGAGGCCGTCACCGACTACGCCGACTCGAACGACCGGGTGAAGGCGCTCGAGCCGCTGGGCTACGAGGCGTATCGCGACTTCTTCACGGAACACGACCTCCCCCGGAAGGGCGTCGACCCCGACCGTCGAGCGGACGTCACGCGGGCGTTCATCGAGTACACGAAGGCCCGGTACAAGGACACGAAGTACGTCGAGAACGGCTGTCGGAAGGCGATCGGCGACGTCGACGACCTGGTCGGCGAGCGGTATCTCACCGACGACCTGGACGCGTTCGAGTCGTTCGTCGCGCGTCAGCGCGACCGCCTCGCCGACTACCGGCGCGACGGCTTCCCGGTCCGCGTTCGCGAGGACGGGCCGAACTGGGACCGCGTCGACGCACGCGACCTGGTGATCGACGATGTCTGAGCCGACGCCGAACGAGGATCAACGGCACCTCATCGAGTCCACAGAGGGGATCTACCGCGTCGACGCGGGTGCCGGCACCGGCAAGACGTTCGCGGTCACCCGCCGCTACGCCCGGATCCTGGAGACGACGGACGCGACCCCCGAGGACGTCCTGCTGGTCACGTTCACGCGCACCGCCGCCCGGGAGATGCGCGACCGGATCGGCCGGCGGACGACGTACGACGTTCGGGAGCTACAGGACGCGCCGATCAGCACCTTTCACGCCTACTGTTTCCGCCTGCTCCGCCGGTACGGTCACACCGTCCCCGAGGCGCTGGGCATCGACGAGGAGATCCCCGACTCCGTCGATCTCCTCGAGGACTCCGTCCGCGAGCGGCGACTGTTCTCCCGGTTCGTGTCGCGGTTCGCCGACGATCACCCCGAACACGCCGAGCTCCTCCGGATCTTCCGCGACCCCGCGACGCTGCACGAACTCGTCGGTGAACTCGCGGCGAAAGGCGTCGTGCCGACGCGAGCGGGGTGGTACCGCGGGACCGACGATCCCCTGACGGGCGACCGCGAGGCGTTCTTCGAGGCGTTCGCGGCGGCCAACGAGCCGGGGGAGGGCGCGCGGGGGCCGACCAACAGCGACGCCCGGTCGGCGGTCGCCGACTGGGACGCGAGCGAGTACGCCCCGGACGCGCCGCCCGCCTCCGCCGTACACGACGGGACGCGCGTGTCTCGGGAGGTCGTCGAACGGGCGTACGACGCCGACCGCGACGCCCTCCTTACGTTCGTCCGAGACGTGTACGTCGAGTACCTCGAGTACGCCCTCTCGCAGAACACCCTCACGCAGGGGCTGATGCTCGCGCTGGCGTTCGTCATGCTGTGCGACCGGCCGACCGTCCGCGACCGGGTCGCCCACGAGTACGTGATGGTCGACGAGTTCCAGGACACGAACGAGCTCCAGTTCAAGATCGCGCTCCTGCTGTCGGACACGAACAACGTCTGCGTCGTCGGCGACTGGAAGCAGTCCATCTACGGCTTCCAACACACCAGCGTCGAGAACATCACCGAGTTCGACGACCGGCTCCGGCGGTTCGCGAGCGACCTGAACGCCGACCGGACCCGGATCAACTACCCGGTCGACGAGACCGAGACGATCCCGCTGTACCGGAACTACCGATCGTCGGCGTCGATCCTCGAGTTCGCCGAGGAGAGCCTCTCGATCCCCGCGACCTACGGCGAGCGCGTCGGCGATCCGCTCGCGGACGAGCGGTCGCTGGTCGCGACCAACCACGTGGACAACGCGCGGATCGAGGCGTACCGAGCGAGCGCGGAACACGAGCTGTTGCTCGATCGGATTCAAGCGATCGTCGGCAACGAGGCGTACGCCGTCGAGGTGCGCGAGGACCCCCGCCCCGACGAGGACGCCCCGGCGGCCGAGCGCGCGGCCGCCGAGCGCGAGCGACTCGGCGCACCCAGCTACGGGGACATCGCGGTGTTCACGCGGACGCGGGCGTTCGCCCGGGAGTTCCTCGAGCGGGCCGCCGAGTACGGGGTACCGGTCGCCTACGAGGGCGGCGTCGAGCTGTTCGACACGCCGGAGGCGAAGCTCGCGCTCGCGTGGCTGCGGATCGCCGAGTCCGACGACCGCCGCGGGTGGGCGGTCGCCCTCGAACGCGCGGGCTACGGCGTCGATCGCGCTGAGACGCTCCTCGACGCCGGGGCGTACCCGGACGCGATGACGCGGTTTCGCGACGAGCTCGCGGAGTTGGAGACGCTCGGCGGATTCCTCCGGCGCGTCTTCGACCGCTACGGCCGCACGAACGCCTACGCCGACGCGCTCGTCGATCACCTCACCGGCCTCTACGAGAACAGCACGCTCCCGCGCGGGGAGGCGATCCAGTACGTCGAGGCGAACCTCGCGGCCGGGACGACCGTCGAGATCGACGCGAGTCCCGGGGAGGACGCCGTTACGCTCCGGACCGTCCACGGCGCGAAGGGGCTGGAGTACCCGATCGTGATCCTCGCGAACCTCAACGACCGGGCGTTCCCCCACTACGGTCGCCCGCCGGCGTGTCCGGTCGTCTACGACGACGACCTCGGGGTGCGCCAGACCCGCGAGTACAGCGAGGCGGGGGCGTACCCGCACGTCTATCGCAACTGGCGGTACTCGCTGTTGCGGTCGGTTCGCCCGTCGACGTACGACGAGGAGCGCCGCCTGCTGTACGTCGCGATGACGCGCGCGAAGCGACATCTCCTGTTCACGGCCGGCGAGAACCCGAGTCGGTTCATGGACGGGCTGTCGATCGACGCGACCGAGGTCGATCCGGAGCCGGAGCGGGTCGACTCCGAGCGGCCGACGGCCGAGCCGTTCGCGGTCGACGTCCCCGACCGGTCGTCGGTTCCGCGTCGACTCAGCGTCCACGACCTCATGGACGACGGCGTCTACGACGACCGCGAGGGCGGCCGCGGCACCGAGTTCGGGACCGAACTCCACGACTTCGCGGAGGCGTACGCCGACGGCGCGGCGGCGGAGCCGTCGAACGACGACCAGCGCGCGGTCGCCGCGTTCCTCGACGGTCTCGACGGGGACCTGCGGACCGAGGTCCCGGCGCTGTTGCCGCTTCCGGGCGAACCGCGGGTCACGCTCGCGGGAGTGATCGACCTCGTGCACGTCACCGACGGACGCGTCGACGTCGTCGACTACAAGACCGACCCCGATCGCCTCGCACACGGGGAGTACCGAACCCAGTTGAGCGCGTACCACCACGTGCTCGCGAGCGTCTACCCGGACCGGACGATCCGACTCGTGGTGTACTACACCGCCGAGGACGAGGCGGTCGCGGTCGATCCGATCGACCTCGACGCGCTTCGAGCGCTCGTGCCGGAAAAATAATACTGAGCGACCGACGCGACCGCGACGAGGGACTGTGCGGGCGACGGCGACGACGGTGACAGCGCGGGCGACGGCGACAGCGACCGAGAGCGCTCCCTACCGTCGGTACGCCTCCCGGAGGAACGCCAGCGCCGCGCCGAACATGGCGAGGTTGCCGAAGAACGCCAGGCGCTCGCCGCTGGCGTCGCCCTCCTCGGTCCAGAAGTCGTGCATCGTCGGCGTGACCACGGCGAGGAAGGTGGCGACCGCGCCGGTCGCGACCCGGGGGAACCGCCACAGCGCGACGCCGAGGCCCCCGACGAGCATCATCCCCGAGGCGAACGGGGCGGCCAGTTCCGGCATCGGCACGCCGGCGGACTCGGCGTACTCGACGGTGTCGTCCATGTCGCGGAAGTCCTCGGAGGCCTGCAACGCGACCCCCAGGCCGAACAGGAGGCGTCCGAGACGCGACGGCGACGGGCGGACGGGCGACTGCTCCGACTCGTCTGTCATGGGAGGTGACACGTCGGGGAGAGGCATAAGACTGTGCTCGGGTAGTCAAATTCGGATGGGACTGAGCCAGACCGATCCTCTAGCGGATTCAGTCGCCTATTTCCGCGATGCGACTGCTCGCGGGGAATGCAGTCGGGAGTGATCCTGCGCGATTCGATACCGACGAGTGTCTGTAAAGCGAGTTGGCGGGTTCCGAATGACGATCGGTACGAGTCGGTCCAAGCACTACTCCCTGCGTCGAAGGCGAGAGAGCAAGTATGGTTATATCGTATGTAAATCAGAGATACTGTCATGAAGTCGGTCTTCTATCACCACCCCGTCTTCGAGGACTTCTCGCTGAAAGCGGTAGGTGAGTCTCCGTCGGACCTTCGGGAGTATGTTGACCGGCGAGCTAGTGGCGAGTTTAAATTTCTCGGATATCCGTTCGACGAACCGGTGTATGTAGTGTATGGCCGAGACACCGAAAACCGAAACATCGAGGACCTCCAGCTCGACCGAGACTGGCTGGAATCGGAGATCGACTCGCTGAGTCTGCTTGGCCGGTTCGTCATGTACCGGCTGATCGAACTGCTTGAAGCCGCCGTTGATGAGCGGGACTCGGAGGGGTTCAACCTCTACAAGGAACTTCAACCGAGGCAGATCGACAACGCACTCGTTCACGTGGATTGGGGTGCAATGCTTCCTACCGTTGCCGGTGATCTGATGGCAAACCTCATTCTCCGCCACTCGCTTCCAAACGCAAATCACCGGACCGCCATCGCGATGTTGCAGTTCTGTATCGAGGCCGTCGACGGGAGCTTTTCAATGCCTCGTACGCACATTGACGATGACAACTGGCAGGAGTGGGTCGATCCGTATATTCTCGACTCGAAACGGCTACTGACGGTGCGACGCAACAACGTCCGGTTTCAGAAGCTCGTTAGCCTCGACGTTGACGGAGTAACGCGGAAGGATGGGATCGAGATCCGGCTTTCGAACTACGATCTAGATATGCCGTTTCGCGAGGCCCGCTCGCATTACGCGAAGGTACACGAGCTACACTGTCGGAGCTTTGCTGTGGAAGTACTCGACAAGGCCGGCCGAACTGACCTTACTGCCGAAACAGGTCCGACCAGAGACGACTTACGGACGTATCTTGAGGTCGGCGTTCACAAGCACGAATTCACGGACGTCTTCAGTTAGTCCCGGAGATGAGCGACATCACGACCGGTCCGTCGGACGTGCTCGCTCCGGTCGCTATCGAGGTGCTCTGCGAGACAGTCGACTGTCTCTTCGAGGTTCATGTTGATACGCCAGGTCCCGGTCGACTAAAGTGTTGGCAACACGTTCTCGCCGTATTGTAACACCGAGAATCGGGCACGGAGGTCGTTGCTGGATCACACTGTACGTGTCTTACTCGTCGACGAACTCGTCGAGTCGGGCGTGGATCACGTCCCTGACGGGCGTGACCACGTCGTCTTCGGCGGTGTGGCGTTGGAGCATCGCGCCCGACAGCGTCGCGAGCACGTAGGAGCCGACGGCCTCGGGGTCGATGTCGGCCGGGAACACGCCCGTGTCGACGCCGTCCTCCACGGCGTCGACGATCCGTTCGCGCAGGTGTCGGTCGATCCGGGTGAACTCCTCGCGAAAGCGCGGTTCCGAGACCGCCTGCGCGCGCAGGTCGAGGATCAGCCGCTGGGCGGCGGCCATCTCCTCGTCGAGCTCCGCGCCGAGATAGAGGTCGACGAAGGCGCGGAGCGTTCCGACGGGGTCGTCGGCGTCGCGCTCGGCCTCGTCGAGCATCTCGATGAAGTGGTCGCCGGCGAAGCTCAGGAACCCCGCGATGAGGTCGTCTTTGGAGTCGTAGTGGTAGTACAGCAGCGACTTGCTCTTCTCGAACTCGTCGGCGATGTGCGAGACGCTCAACTCGGCGTAGCCGTGGGTCCGGAGCGCGCGGTACGTCGCCTCCATGATCAGGACGTCCACGTCCCGCTCGTCGTCGGGGTCGGCGTCGTCGGCGTCGTCCGCGGGCGCGACGTCCCCGGTAGTCGCGTCGCCGTCCGCGTCGACCCCGTCGCCGTTCCCCTCGGTTCCGTCACTCATCCGTTGGCTCCCCTCTCTCCCCCGCGGGTATCAACTCCCCGGAAGCCGAAACTCTGCACCGGCGGGACCGTCGAGGATCACCCACGGAGCGCCTCCACGGGGCGCTCGCTGGCGGCCTTCCAGGCGGGATAGATCCCCGCGACGAGGCTGGCGATCACGCCGAAGGCCATCCCGCCGGCGACGTAGCGGAGCCCCTCGACGGAGAACGCGAAGGGGTCGCCCAGCAGCGCCGCGTTGATCGCCGCGACGGCTCCGAGCGCGAGGACGCCGCCCAGTATCGAGCCGACCGTCCCGAGGAGCGTCGCCTCCGCGAGCATGATCCGGACGATGTCGAGCTTCTGGTAGCCGACGGCCCGGAGGACGCCGATCTCCTCGCGGCGCTCGATCGCCGACATGAGCATCACGTTGGCGATGGAGACGCCGGCGACGACCAGCGAGATCGCACCGATGCCGACGAGAAAGAGGTTGATCAGTCGGAACGCCTCGTCGATCTGCTCGGACACGTCGCCGCGCTCGAACACGCTGACGAGCGTCCGGCGGCCGTTGAACGTCCGCTTGATCTGCATCGCCGTCTCGTTGGCGGTGGTCGCGTCCTCCGCGCGGACGACGACCTGCGCGAAGCGGTCGTCCGCGAACGCGCCCGGCGGGAGCACGAACGCCTCGTTGGGGTTGGCGATGTCGGCCTGGCCCGCCTCGGCGAGGACGGCCCGGACGCGGTACGTCTCCGTCCGCTGGACGGTCTCGCCGTCCTCGGTGACGGTCCGACGGATCGACACCCGCGAGCCGGGTCGCAGGTCGTGGCGGTCGGCGAGCGTCGCGCCGACGAGCGCGCCGTTTCGCCAGTTCGGCGGGATCGAGCCGTCCCGGACCTCATACAGCGTCGTCGGGTCCTCGACGCCGTACAGCGTCGGGCTGTCGACCGCCTCTCCGTCGTCGATCAGCCGTCCGCTGTCCTGGCGCAGCGGGACGATCTCGGCCTGCCCGCTGACGCGGTCGATCGTTCCCACGTCCGACTGGGTCAGGTAGCCGTTCTCGTTGTCCTCGCCGGCGAACACCTGCACGTCCGACCCGATCGTGCCAAGCGTCTCCAGTTGCGACTGCTGGAAGGCGACGCCGCCCGCGCCGATCGCGCCGATGGCGACGACCCCGATGACGATCGCCGCGATCGCGAGCGCCGAGCGGGTCTTCGCGCGCGAGACGTTCCGGCGCGCCATCAACAGCGCGGGAAACGCCCCCCACAGCCGGTCGAGGAGGTTCATCCCGTGACCGCCTCCGCGTCTTCGCGGACGGTGCCGTCGATGAGGTTGACGACGCGGTCGGCGAACTGCGCGACGTAGTCGTCGTGGGTGACGGTGACGACGGAGACGCCCTCGTCGGTGATCGCGTCGAACTCCGCGAGGATCTGGTCGCCGGTGTCGCGGTCGAGGTTGCCCGTCGGCTCGTCTGCGAGGACGAGCCGCGGGTCGTTCACGAGCGCGCGGGCGATGGCGACGCGCTGTTTCTGGCCGCCCGACAGCTCGTCCGGGTAGTGGCCGAGGCGGTCTCCCAGCCCCATCCGGTCGAGCAGGTCCTCGGCGACCTCGCGGGTCCGCGCGGGCGTGCGGTCGAGCAGCCGCGGCACCTCGACGTTCTCGACGGCCGAGAGCGTCGGGATGAGGTGGAAGCTCTGGAAGACGAAGCCGATCGTCTCCTTGCGGCGGCGGGTGCGCTCGGCGTCGCCGAACGTCTCCACGTCGACGCCCTCCAGTTCGACGACGCCGCTCGTGGGCACGTCGAGCAGGCCGAGCATGTTCAACAGGGTCGACTTCCCGGAGCCGGAGGGGCCGACGATGGCGACGAACTCACCGGGGTCGACGCGGAAGTCGATCCCGCGGAGGGCCCGCACAGTCTCCCCGCCCGTGTCGTACTCCTTCACCACGTCGCGTCCGGAGATGAGCGCTCGGCCGGCGGCGGCGTCGCCGACGGTACCGTCGTCGCCGGTGGCGGACACGTCGCTGTCGCCGGTGGCGGACGCGTCGCCGACCGGTCGGGTGTCGCCGCCGACGGACGCGTCGTTCGCCGCGGCGTCGTCCGCGCGGTCGTGGTCGGTCATCGGCGTCGGATCACGAGCGCGCCGCCGACCAGCACGACGAGGACGACGAGGGCGGTCGCGATCCCCGGAAGGCCGCCGAGCGCGCCGCCCTGCGGCGCGGGAGTGGGCGTCGCCAGCGCGGAGTCGCCGACGCGCACGTCGGTCGTGAACGAGCGCTCGACGCCGTCGACGACGTACTCGACGCGGACGGGGACGCTCGTCCGGTCGCCGGTGAGTTCGGCGTTCAGGTCGAAGGAGGCGAAGTCGCTGCCCTCGACGGTGCCGACGAAGTAATCGGGCTGTGGCTCGGCGGCGACGACGCCGTCGGCGTCGCCGACGCTGACGACGACGCTGCGGACGTCGGTTCCGCCGACGTTGGCGGCGCTGCCGGCGATACCGAGGACGCCGTCCGCGCCGCGGGTCACGCTGACGCCGGTGAGTCGGATCCGTCCGGCGTCGCCGGGCTCGGAGAAGTCGGCGTCGAACGTCCGGGTGACCGTCCGGCGGTCGCCGTCGTCGGTGTAGGAGAGTCGGACCTCGACGGGGAACTGCCCGGCCTCCTCGGCGACGACCGGGAACGTGAAGCCGGCGGTGCTTCCGCCCCCGAGCGTCGCCCGCACGCGGTTTCGAGTGCGGAACGTCAGCGCCTCCGCGGGCGATGAGACGCGCACGTCGATCTGCCTGACCGACTCCTCCAGGCCGTTCGCGACCGTGACGTTCAGGGTCCGTTCGGCCCCGACGACGGCGTCGTTCACGTTCACCTCCAACTGCGGACTCGGTTGGCGTACGTCGACGGGTACCGCCTGCACGAGGTGCTTGCGGTCGCCGCGGGGACCGAGCAGCGTCGCGTGGACGTAGACGGTCTGCTCGCCGGTGTCCTCCAGCGAGACGTTGAAGTCGTACGAGCGCTCGGCGTCGGGCGCGAGCGAGTCGGACACGTCGAGGACTGCGAGCTCCTCGTCGTCGTCGTAGTTGCGATCGGCTACCTCCGCGACCGAGAGGTCGGTGACGCGGTAGGTGTCGTCGCTGTCGTCGTCGTTGGCCAGCGTCGTGGCGATGGTGAACGCCTCGTCGGGAGCCGGCTCCTCGCTCGGGCCGTCCGTCGTCATCGTGACGAACGTGTCGGCCGAGGCGGGAACGGCGACCCCCGCGAGGCCGGCGGTCGCGAGGAGGGCACACACGAGCACGACGGCCGGGGCGGATCGGAACACGGGTTTCCGGTGGATGCAGAGCCCCCGGGCCGATAAACGTTCTGAACGTTCGTTCAACCATTCGGGGAAGTCGATCCAGGCGACTGATCCTGGCAGTCGATCCAGGCGACGGAGTCGGACGGCGGGTCGCGGAGAGCGAACCACAAGTGGATCGCCGCCGACCGTGCATAGATCAGCACCTACTTGGCCCGAGAAGATCCGTATGGGTGTATGTACATCGGACGGTTCGTGGTGGTCGGGCCGAGCGTGGGTGCGTACAGAGTCTCCTCGCGGTCGTTCCCGAATCGGAAGGTCACGCGCCGCGGCGACGACACGCTGACTGTGGTGCCGACGGCGGACGCCGACGAGACGGACAACCCCTACGTGTCGTACAACTGCGCGCGGACGGCCGGCGACGGGGCCGTTATCGGCAACGGTTCGCACGTGGATCCGATCGCCGAGAAGTACGATCGGGGGTACCCCGCCCGCGACGCGCTCGTGGAGGCGCTGCACGCGATGGACTACGAGAAGGACGACTACGACACGCCGCGGGTCGCCGGGGTCGTCGAGCGTGACGCCGGCTACGTCGGGATCGTCCGGCGGGACGCGTTGCTGGTTCGGGAGATCGACGAGCCCCATCTCGTGGCGACGTACGAGGAGGACGAGCCCCGGCCGTTCGAGTTCGAGCCGCGGACCGCTGTGGCGGCCGCGCGGACCGCCTACGGGCTGGAGTACGAGCACGCCGTCTGTGCGGCGGGCGTTCACGTCGGCGACGGGAGTAGCGGGTTCGCCGTACAGAACACGAGCGAGGACGAGTGAGCGCGAAGCGCGACCGAGTCCTCGGCCGACGGCGGCGAGCTTGCGGGCGAGCCGCCTACGAACCGAACGAGGACGAGTGAGCGCGAAGCGCGACCGAGTCCTCGGCCGACGGCGGCGGAACGCTCCGCAGTCGTCCCAAAAGCACTTGTTCGCGGTCGCTAGCCGACGAACATGGTCCTCGCGCAGTCGCTCGTCGCCGACGCTGTCGGCGTGTTCTGGCTCGTCGCGTTCGCGCTTGTTCCCGGAGTCGTCGCATCGATCCTGTGGACGCCGTTCCTGCTCGCCCGCCGGATCCGGTCGCTGTTCGCCGCGCTTCCGCCGTCCGGGTCGGCGGTTCCCTCGTTCGTGATCGCCGGGATCGGCGGGTCGCTGCCATACGTCGCCGTGGTCGCGGGCGTCATCGGAGCGGTCGACCCGGAGGGAGCCGCCTGGAGCAACGCGCTGCTTGGCGCGGTCGTCCCGCTCTCGGCGGCGTACGTTCTCGGCGGTCCCGTCGTCGCCGCCCTCGTGCTTCCCAGGATCGGGATCGACTGGGATCCGACCGGCTACGGGCCGTCGACGTGGGCGCTGTCGCTCGTCGCGAGCGCGTGGTACGCCGCGACGCTCGCGACGCCGATCGTCCTCATGGCGTTCGTGTTCGCGCTTCCGGGCGGGTACTGAGCCGCCGGCGGGCCGTCGAACGCCCGGCGTATCGGATCGTCGGGGTCGTCGGAGTGCCGAGGTCGCCGGAGGTAACACCGCGGCCGCCGTAGTCGTCGGTATGCGACTCGGCGTCATCTCCGACGTGCACGGTAACCGCGTCGCGCTGGCGGCCGTCCTCGACGACATGCCGGCGGTCGACGGCCTCGTCTGTGCCGGCGACGTGGTCGGCTACAACCCCTGGCCCGTCGAGTGCGTCGCGGCGCTGCGCGATCGCGACGTGCCGACCGTGATGGGGAATCACGACCGAGCGGTGGCGACGGGGACCTCCTTCCGGTTCAACGCGATGGCGGCTGCGGGTGTCGAACACGCCCGCGAGGAACTCGACGACGACGCGCTGGCGTGGCTTGCCGACCTCCCGGATCGCCGGACAGTCGCCGGCGGCCGCGTCGCCGTCGCCCACGGCCACCCGGTCGATCCCGACCGCTACACCTACCCACGGGAGTTCTCGGGCGAACTGATCGACCGCGCTGCCGACCGTCTCGGCGACGGCGGCGATGGCAACAGCGGCGACGGCGACGACGATGCTGTCGCGGGCGGCGTCGACGCCGCAGACCTCGAGGCGCTCGTCCTCGGCCACACGCACGTCCAGGGACACCGGACGTTCGATGAGGGGGTCGTCCTCAACCCGGGCAGCGTCGGCCAGCCCCGCGACGGCGACCCGCGGGCGGGGTATGCCGTGCTCGACCTGCCGGACGGCGACGGCACGCCGACCGTCGAGGAACGCCGCGTCGCGTACGACATCGACGCCGTCGCCGACGCGGTCGCCGACGCCGGGCTCCCCGAGCGGATCGCAAGCAGGCTGTACGACGGCGAGTGACTCCATCGACGGGTGGGCGGGATCGATCGCGCTCTCAGGACGGCGTGACATCCGCCTCCGCGGCCGGCGCTCGAACGGGAGAGACCGCGACCCACAGCAGGCCGCCCAGAACCGCGACGGCGACGCCGACCGTCGAGAGGAACGTCACCGGACCGATCGACCCCGCGACCCGGCCGCCGAGGACGTTCGCGGTGCCGGAGACGAGCGTGAGCGCCATCGACACCCCCGACAGCACCGTCGCGCGGCCGGCGTCCTCGACGCGGTCGTTGACGTAGCCGTTGCGGACCGGGCGGGTGACCCGCTGGAGCGCCCGCCTGCAGAACAGCGCGGGAACCAGCAGGACGGGGACGAGCGCGACAGCGCCGTAGGCGACGCCGACGACGGGCACCAACAGGAACAGCGTCCCGCGGGTGCCGAGGCGGTCGTGGATCGGCCCCGCGGCCCCGGAGGCGACCGCCGAGACGAGCTTGAACCCCGCGTAGAGAACGCCCAGACCAGCAACTGGGACGCCGACCGACCGCATCGCCGGCTGCTCGAACACCCGTGTGACTGAGAAGACGAGGTTGAACAGCGCCGCGTACGCGACGATCCATCGGATCGACGGTCGCGAGAGCTGCGCGGCCAGCACCCGGGCGGCCTCGCGGACGCCGAGCGCCGCGTCGCCGGCGGCGGGCGCACCGTCGCTGGCGGGCGCACCGTCGCTGGCGGGTGCACCGTCGCTGGCGGGCGCACCGTCGCCGGTGGGTTCGTCGACGTCGCCGGTGGACTCGTCGGCGTCGCCGGCGTGGTCGACGTCGCCCTCCCGGCGGTCGTCGCCGTCCCCGTGCGTCCGCGGGATCGTGAGCAGTATCGGCAGACCGAGCGCGGCAAGCCCCGCGTTCGCGAGGAACGGGAGCGGCGGGGCGACCGTGTACAGCAGGCCCGCCGAGAGCGCCGCGGCCCCCGAGACCAGCCGGAGCGTCGAGTCCGCGCGGCCGGCGATCCGGGAGAACTCGTCGCCGTCGCCGTCGCGCGCGAGCAGTTCGTACAGCCACGCGTCGTTCGTGCCGGTCTTGAGCGTCCACGCGACCGCCCACAGCGCGTAGACCGCGGCGAATCCGGCCGTCGAGTCCGCGAGCGCGAACCCGATCATTACCGCGACGGTGACGACGTTGCCGAGGGCGAGGGCGGTCCGGCGGCCGAGGCGGTCGCCGAGGTAGCCGGTCGGCAGCTCCCAGACGACCATCGAGAACAGGAACGTCCCCTGGACCAGCCCGATCTCCGGGAGGCCGAGCCCCTCCGACTCCATGTAGACGACCGAGACGGGGACGTAGAACCCCGACGAGAGCGACGCCCGATAGAGGTAGTATCGACGAACCACCGAGACCATATCGGCGCTACTCGGAGCGGTGAAAAAGGCGTTCCCGGAAGGCGATTTTAGTCCGCGGAGTTACTGAAATCGGCTTCGGTAACCCGAGCGGATCGCGGAGCCGTCAGAAGACGGAGTCGGCGGTGGCCGCGCCGACCACCGAGAACACCGCGCCCACGGAGACGGCCTTCATCGTCACGATAGCCTGCTCGAGGGTGCCGACGCCGTACTCCTCGGCGAGGAAGGTGTTCGGGGCGTCGAACGAGAGCGCGAGGATCAGGACCGAGAGGTACGAGACCGCCACGAGCGAGAGGAACCGAACCGGGATCCCGGCGACCTCCGCCTCGCGGTCGGGGTCGCGGTCGTCGTCGGCCTTGTACAGCGCGCCGTAGCCGATCGCGAGGACGATGAGGACGGTCGCGACCGCCTGGTACCACACCATGCTTCCGGCGAGGGTCCACACCTCCTCGGTGACGACGAACGGTCCGGCGAGGAGGAACCCGCCCACCACCTGTTGGGCGGTGTCGGCCAGCGCGTACCGCCTGGATCGTCCACCCATACCTCGCGGTCGACGGGGCGGGTGAAAAGTGTCTCGTGAGGGCTGCGGCCCCAGAGTCACGAAGTCAGCGAGCGCGGCCGGAACCCGTCGGCGACGGAGGCGTGTCGCGGTCGCTGTCGCCGTACGGCAACGGAGGCGTGTCGCGGTCGCTGTCGCCGTACTCGTCCCACGCGACGAGGACGTGTCGCGGTCGGGGTCCCGATCCCCGTACGGCGTCGAGCTCGGTGCGGCGGCGACCATTGTGAGAGAGGACAGGGTTAAACAGCGACCCGTGCTATCCGGCGGCATGAATCACCGAGACGCCGACGTTCGCCGACCGCACGCCGTCGGGGTGCGGGCGTAATGCGAGTCGTCGCGAAGTTCGGCGGCACCTCTCTGGGGTCGGGCGAGCGGGTAGAGCGGGCAGCCGACTCGATCGCCGCCGCCGTCGAACAGGGCCACGAGATCGCCGTCGTCGCCAGCGCGATGGGCTCGACCACGGACGAACTCCTCGACGAGATCACCTTCGAGGTCGAGGACGACGACCGCGCGCAGATCGTCTCGATGGGCGAACGGACCTCCGTGCGAATGCTCAAGGCGGCGCTGGCCGCACGCGGCGTGAACGCCGTCTTCCTCGAACCCGGTCGCGACGACTGGCCGGTCATCACCGACGACCTCGGCGAGGTCGACGTGGAGGCGACGCGGGAGCGAGCGGCCGCGTTGGCGGCCCAACTCGACGGCGTCGTCCCGGTCATCACGGGGTTTCTCGCCCAGACGCTCGACGGCGACGTGACGACGCTCGGCCGCGGCGGGTCGGACACGACCGCCGTGATGCTCGGACGGTACATGGACGCCGACGAGGTCGTCATCGTCACCGACGTCGAGGGCGTCATGACCGGCGACCCCCACGTCGTCGAGGGCGCGCGCAACGTCGCGAGCATCACCGTCGACGAGCTTCGAAACCTCTCGTTCCGCGGCGCGGAGGTGATCGCCCCCTCGGCGCTCGTTTACAAGGACGAGAATCTGGGCGTCCGCGTCGTCCACTACCAGCACGGCGACCTCCTCGGCGGGGGCACCCGGATCGAGGGGAGCTTCGAGAACCTCATCGACATGCGCGAGGAGCCGCTCGCGTGCATCACAGTCGCCGGGCGCGCCATCCGCAACCGACCGGGGATCCTCGCGGACCTGTCGGCGGCGCTTCGCGACGAGGGGATCAACATCGACGCGGTCGCCTCCGGGATGGACTCGGTGACGTTCTACGTCGACGTGGACGCCTCCAACCGCGCGGAGGCGGCCCTCCACGACGAGGTGGTCGTGGGCGACGGCCTGCTGTCGTCGGTCAGCACCGAGGGCGACTACGCCGTCGTCCGCGTGATGGGCGGTGAGCTTCCGAACCGCCCGGGCGTCGTTTCCGACATCGTCGGACCCATCGCCGACGCCGGCATCACCGTCCACGACATCATCACCTCCGCCACCTCCGTCGCCATCTTCGTCAGTTGGGACGACCGCGAGGAGGTGCTGCAGATCGTTCAAGACGAGTTCTGAGGTCTCAAGATGCAGATCGTTCAAGACGAGTTCTGAGGTCTCAAGATGCAGATCGTTCAAGACGAGTTCTGAGGTCTCAAGATGCAGATCGTTCAAGACGAGTTCTACGTCCCAAGACGTGTGCTGCGATCGGGCGGACGGTGTCCGGCAGCGCGATCGCGGAACCCGGGCGTGATCGGTCGCAACGGAATTTAAGTCCGCTCGGCCGGAGTCGGAGACATGGACTACACGCTCGCCGTCGCCGACACCGAGACCACGATCCCCGGCGGGATCGGGGTGCTCCTCGTCCACCCGAGCATCGGCGAGACCGACCGCATCGACACGGACTTCCTGAAGGCCGACACCGACAACTTCCTCGTCGTCTCCACGCGAACCACCGCCCGCGAGGTCGAGCAGAAGCTCGAACACTACGACGTCGACGAGTCGCGCGCGGAGATACTCGACACCATCTCCGTCGAGCGGGGCTACTCCCGACGCAGTTCCGATCACTTCCACTACGTCTCGGCCCCGGACGACCTCGAGGGCGTCGTCGACCGGGTGGAGTCGTTCCTCGCGAGCCACGCGGGCAAGCGCCGGATCAGCGTCGACTCGCTCACCGAGTTGGCCTACTACGCCGACATCGACGGCGTGTACGACGCCACCGAGGAGATGCTCGATCTGCTCGCCGAACACGACGCTGTCGGACTGTTCCACCTCTCGCGAGAGGTCCACGACGACGACGAGATCGCGCGCTTCCGCGAGCGATTCAACGTGGTGATCGACCTCCGCGACGACGGCTCGGTGAGCGTCGAGTTACCGGAAGCGTAGGCGACACGCCGCGACGCCGCGACGGTCGTCGGGAGACTGCTACTCCGCCAGCGAGCCGAACGTCTTCTCCGCCCATCGAACCGCGTACTCCGGGCCGTGGTCGCGGTAGGCGTCGGTGTCGAGCGCCGAGAACGGCGCGGGCAGGTCGAGGTCGTGTTTCACCGCGGCGCAGGCGTACTCCGTGGCCGCGGTGAAGCTCGTCTTCCCGCGGGCGACCTCGCCCGGGAGGTCGTCGAGCCGCCCGGTCAGTCGCTCGCCGGCGTCGACCCAGGCGGTGTGGACCGCCGGATGCGACTCTCCCGACTCGTCGGGAGACCATCCGGCGAACTCCTCGCGGGCGGCGAGTCCGACCCAGGCGTCGAACAGCGCCGCCGCGAGCTGGTACGTCTCGTTGGGGCCCAGCGGCGTCGCCGCCGCGAGATCGCGGTACGACTCCCCGAAGAACGGGAGGAAGTGCTCGGGCACTCCCAGCGACAGCTCGACGAACGCCTCGGCGAACAGGAATCCGAGGAAGTCCTCGGGCGTCCCCTCGGCGCGCTTCTTCGCGATGACCGTCGGCGGCTCGGTCTGTCGCGTGCGGACGACGGTGCCGTCGCCGGGCATCCCGATGGTGAAGTCGCCGCCGGCGTAGCGTCGAAGCTGTGCGGGCGCGTCCTCGGGGAGCCAGTCGGCGGGGTACGCCGCCGGGTTCAGCGCCTCGACGAGGAGGCCGAGTTCCTCGGCCGCCTCCGGCGGAAGCGTCTCGAAGTCCGCCCCGGCGTCGAGAACGAGGCACTCCGGGGCGTACGACTCGCGGACGGCCTCGACGGGCGGGGCGAGCGTCCGGCGCTCGAAGCCGGCCATCTTACCCGAACGCGAGAACGAGGATGATCCCGACCGAGAGGATGGTCGAGACGCCGACGGTACCGAGCACGATCTTCGTCGCCTTGCTCATGGCTCCGATTCGCATGGCGCGAGTGATAAAGGCTTCAATACGCGGGCGGCGTCCGTCCGGGTTCGGTGTTCGATACGCCGACGGCGTCCGTCTGGGTTCGGTGTTCGATACGCCGACGGCGTCCGTCCGGGTTCGGTGTTCGATACGCCGACGGCGTTCCCGCGCGTCTCAGTCCGCCTCGGTCGACGCGCCGACGCCGGACTCGCGAGCGACCGTCTTCCAGGCGTCGCTGTGATACCGGATGAGGTTGATCACGGCGCGCGCGTAGAGGTCGCCGACGATGGCCGCGAACACGGCGACCAGTCCCAGTCCCATCCCGGGGAGACCGATCGGCATCGGCGCGATCCCGAGCGCCGCGGCGACGGGGCCGGCGAACAGCGTCAGCGTGTACCCCGCGGGGAGCGCGAGCACGGCGATCGGGAGCCGGATCGCGTAGGTGCCGAGCAGTCCGCCGTACAGCGGCCAGCGCGTGTCACCCGCGCCCCGCAGTCCGCCGCGGAGCGTCCGCGCGACCGCGAATCCGGCGACGCCGAGCCCGAACACGCGAATGAACGTGACCGTCAGCTGGACGTTCTCGGACCCGAAGGCGGCGGCCAGCGGTCTGGCGGCGATCGCGATGACGGCCCCGATCAGGAGCTGAGTGACGATCGCGAGCCGGAGGGTCTGCCAGCCGTAGTCGTCGGCCTCCTCGGCGTCGCCGCTCCCGATCGCCTGCCCGACGAGCGTCGACGCCGCCGTGGAGTAGCCCCACGCCGGCATCAGCGCCAGCAACATCACCCGCCGCCCGATCGCGTAGGCGGCGACGACCTCCGTCCCGAGAACGCCGAGAACGAACAGGAACGGGAACCGACCGAACGTCCGCGAGAGCCGGGTTCCCGCGAGTGGGAGGCTCACCCGTACGAGCTCGCGCGCGATGTCGGTGTCCCACTGCTTGCCGCGGATCGGGAGCCGGACGGCGTACCGCCCGGACAACAGCGCCCACGCGAACACCACCCCCGCAAGCGTCGTCGCGGCGACGGTTCCCCAGGCGGCCCCGACGACGCCGAGTTCGGGAAACGGCCCGAGCCCGAAGATCAGCGCGGCGTTGAGCCCGATATTCGTCGGGAGCGTGAGCAGTCGGACGTACATCGGCGTCCGGGTGTCGCCCGACCCCGCGAGCGCTCGGGCGGCGATCATCGACCAGAATCGGAACCCGACCGAGTACATCACCACCCGGAGGTAGTCGCCGCCGAGCGCAACCGTCTCGGCGTCGTTCGTGAGGACGCCGATCAGCTGCTCGGCGTAGAGATGGGTGAACAGGATGATCGGCACCGCCAGGAGGAGCGCCAGCCACAGCGACTGCTTGATCGCGAAGTTCGCCTCGGCCGGCTTGTCGGCCCCCTGAAACCGAGACACGACGCTGATCGTCCCGGACGTGAGCGCGAGCGCGAGCCCGAACGGGATGAAGTAGTACTGAAAGCCGAACTCCAGGGCGGCGACCGCGGCACCTCCCGCGTACACCCCGACCATGAGGAAGTCGACGACTCGAAGCAGAGTCCGGAGCCCGCCGGTCACCATCACCGGGACCGCGAGGTCGAACGCCTCCCGGCCCTTTCGCCTGTCGACCAGCCCGAGCGACGCCAGCACCGCGGGGAACGCGAACAGCGCCGATCGGAGCCGTTCCCGGAGGGCACCCAGCATGCGACGACGACTCCGAATGGAGCCGACAAGGGCCTGACGGAAGCGGACTTCCGGACCGCGAGCCCGCCGACTGATCCTCCCGTCGGCGACGCGACGCGTCTGACCGAACCAGCCCGAAGACACCGGCCCTGGCAGCCCGTCGTCCTGAACAACCCCCGCCGGCGACACGTACGTTTTTATACTTGTTTTCGCAAAAGTGGTATTATGTCAGCTCGGAGCCGACGCGGGTTCCTCGCCGGTTTCGGTGCAGCAGCCGTCGCCTGTGGCGTACCGACGGTCACCGCACAGTCGACCGTCGAGGTCACCGGACAGGTACGCTCCGCGTCGGGGGCACCGGTATCGAACAGCAGCGTCGTTTTTGTTCCGGAGGACGAGAGCGAACTGATTCCGACGACGACTGACTCCGACGGCAGGTTCTCCCGGTCCGTCCCGACCGACACCGAGTTCCACCTCAACTTCATACAGTCGCCCGGCCCGCCGCCGTTCCCCGATATCGAAGACGAGATCCCGCTGCAACAGTACCTCGACTCCGTCCGCGCGACCGAGCGGACGGAACTCGGGACGTTCGATCTCCCCCCGGCGAACCGGGTGAACGCTCGCGTCGTCGACCGAAACGGCCAACCCGTACAAGACGCGACGATAAAGCTCATCAGCGGGGGGTATCACTTCAGCCAGTCGTTCACGACGGACCCGAGCGGGTACGTCAAACACGTGGAGGCGAGCGAACGGGTCGGCGTTGACCTCGCGGGAGAGGTGGAGTTCCGGGCGTGGCCCCCGGGCAGTCCGCAGGACGGCGATCCGGCGGCCTCGACAAGCCTCGTGGTCGACTCCGATACGAACCTCACGCTCACGCTCCCGGAGACGGATGTCACGACCGATTCCGCGTCCTCCACGGGGGGTGCCGCCACCGACGGCTCGGGGTCGGGCGGAGACGACCCGGGGTCGGCGGGAGACGGCGACGAGGAACCGAACCGGGGGTTCTTCTCGAACTCCGGCGACGAGCCCGAATTCCTCTCTGACGCGGTCAACCTGACCACGCTTGGATTCGGGCTATCAGCGATCGGACTCGTCTACCAGCTCGCACAGGAGTAATATCGATGTCACGAGGCCTTCCAGCGGTCTGGAGCGCGGTCGCGGCCACGCCGTTCCTCGCCGGCGGCGGGTACGTCCTCGCTGTCGATCCGAGCCAATCGGTGCCCCCCGTAGTTGGGCTCCCGATCGCCGCGTTCGGGCTGTTCATTTTCGCGGTCGGGCTGTACGTCCACTACGTTGCGGCCCCCGATCCGCCGACGATGCGCGAGGGCGAGGAGGTCGTCGACACGCGGTCGCCCGACCAGAAGGCGGCGGCCGCGAAGACGACGCTCGGGCTC
Organism: Halobaculum sp. CBA1158; assembly: GCF_021431925.1. Taxonomy (NCBI): domain Archaea; kingdom Methanobacteriati; phylum Methanobacteriota; class Halobacteria; order Halobacteriales; family Haloferacaceae; genus Halobaculum; species Halobaculum sp. CBA1158. Next base: position 2,882,901 of record NZ_CP090371.1, read on the forward strand.
CTGTTCCTGCTCGTCACCGGATACCTGCTCTTCTTCACTCTCGTCCCGTACGCCTATCCGATGGTGACGTTCGTTGTCGGCCTGTTCGTCTTCTCGAAGGGACTTCACACGTTCTGGACGAACACGCTGACGACGTACTACGTCACGACCCAGCGACTCATCAAGGAGTATCGGTTCCTCTCGCTCGTCCGTCACGAGGTCCCCTTCGGGAAGGTTCGAGCCGTCGAGGAGCGGAAGTCGGCATGGGAGGCGCTCGTCGGACTGGGAAGCGTGCGGGTCGCCTCCGGTGGCGGTGCGACGCTCGAGATCCTCATTCGGAACATCAGCACACCGACCGCCTTCGCCGACGAGATTCGAAGTCTGCTATGAGCTCTTCGCGCCGAAATCGGCGCGGGTCGCTCCCACCGCCGCACACGTCGGAAGGGAAGTCGAACGTAACATAGTCGGTGCGGGACGGTCGAGGACAGTCGATAGCGGTTTCAGCTGGAGCGGGTTCAGCTGGAGCGGGTTCGGGTGGAATGATTTCGGCCGGGCGAGCGTCGTCCGCGGCCTCAGCGGTCGTCCCAGCCCTCGGGCATCTCGATGACGTATCGGCCGTCCTCGCGCAGCGAAATGATGTACTCCTCGCGGTCGTACAGCTCCATGAGGTTCAGTTCGTATGTCCCGGGGCTGACGATACGGATGGACTCGAACTGGTCGTTGAGCTTCTGTCGGAGGGTGTCGAGGTCCGGGTCGTACTCCTCTTCGGAGTCGTCACCGGCGGCCGTACCCGTGTCGGCGGTGTCGGCGGCCGGGTCGTCGCCCGCGGGCGTCGCGTCGCGTTCGGCGGCGCGGTCCCCCGCGGGCGTCGCGTCGCGTTCGGCGGCGCGGTCCCCCGCGGGCGGGTCGCCGGCGGCTCGATCGCTCGCCGCGTTCCCGGCGGAGCTTCCGGCGGCCTCCGCGATCTCGTCCTCTGAGACGATCTCCGAGCGAGCGTCGGCCTGTGCGCCGTCTTCGCCTTCGACGGCGGAGGAACTCTCGTGATCGCTCGGGGAACGCGTCGGGTCGGGGGGTGTCGATTCGGGGGATGACGAGCCGGAGAGCGACGGGTCGGGTGAACCGGAGTTCGAGAGAGAGGACGGAGTAGTCGTCTCGGAAGAGCTACGGTCGGAATCGAGGTCGGATTCTGAATCGGAACCGGGACCCGAATCCGCGGCTCCCTTCGGGCGGAACTGGAACTTGTTGCCGCCGCAGTCCGGACACCCCGAGAGCATCTCTTTCGACCCGTCGGCGAACGTCCGCCCGCAGTTGGTACACTGGTGGGGCATGGCTACTTCCGGGAGACGAGCGCGCTGATGAGGTCCTCGTCCTTGTGCAGCGTCTCGATCTGATTGGCCGGGCCGATGACGGTGAGCTTCTTCGCGGACTCCTCCTTGCCGAGGAGTCTCCCGACGAGCCCCTGGTTGGCCTGTTGGGTCGACGGGTACGTCTCGATCTCGATGCCGGAGAAGTCGTCGGGGCTGATCTCGGTCATCGTGACCTCGATGAGCTTCGACTCCTCCTCCGGAGACAGGCCGGCCTCGAGGACGACGATGTCGCCGTCGCGGACCGAATCGAGGATCAGCCGGATCTTCTCCATCGAGGTGAGTCCCTCCATGCGCGCGCCGCTGATCAGGTCGATGCGGACGCCGTTGCCGTCGCCGTCGTCGGGTGTGGTCGCCTCGGGCATTATCCGAAGTACTCCGCGATCTTCTCGTACACTTCGTCCATGTTATCCCCCTCCAGCGCCGACAGCGGCACCGTCTCGTGCTGCGGGAAGGCGTCGGAGATGCGCTTCACGTCGGCGTCGTCGAGGTCGACCTTGTTCGCGAAGATGAGCACCGGCAGGTCCTGGCTCTCGATGATCCCGATGAGCATCGTGTTGACCTGCGTGAAGGGGTCGGTGGTGGAGTCGAGCACGTAGATGACGCCGTCGACGTCCTCGCGGAGCCAGTGCATCGCCTCCGCGACGCCCTCGGTCGCCTCTCGCGACCGTTTAACGGCGTCGTCTTTCTCCATGTCGTGATCGAGGAACTCCTTGTAATCGACCTTCGTGGTCACGCCGGGCGTGTCCACGATGTCGATGGTGACTGTCTTCCCGTTCCGCTCGATCTCGACGTTCTCCTTTCTGCGTGCGCGACGCGTTTCGTGCGGGATGTGACTCTCCGGACCGACGGCGTCACCGGTCCAGTCGCGAGCGATCCGGTTCGCCAGCGTCGTCTTTCCCGCGTTGGGCGGTCCGTAGATTCCGATTCGTTTGGGCTCGTCGTCGGCGAAGAGCCGATCCGTTACCCGTGTGATACTGTCCCTGAGATTCGTGAGCAGACCCATCCTGACCTCCGATTCCCCCGTACCGATAGGGGCATTGTCCCACCAAACCAGCCACGCCACTTAAGCACTACGTCAGACGGGCTACGCCCGTCGTCGGGGGCATCGTACGGCGGTATTCGAGAGGTGTGTAACCGGTACTCGGACGGCGGTTTGGACGTTCTCCTGCCCCCCACCCCCTCGTTTCGTGTGGAACACGGACGATCGGGTGGGTCAGATGGAGAGAACCACGTTAGTATTCACCACCTAAACCAAAAATAAACTCAACTTGCTAGTCGTACGGATATTGTTTGACGGCATGTAATATAAAGATGCTGACTGCTAGTGACACCCCTCCCCCCACCTACCTGTGACTCGTTCCACCAGAAACGAAGGGGTGGGGGGCGGGATCCAGCGCCCCGTCGAGTTGTTCACGTGGTCCGTCGACTCGCGCCGACCGCACCGTTTCTAGTCGAAATCGGTTACCCGTTCGATCCCGTTCGGTACCTCTCGGCGTTCGATCTCGTTCGGTTTCGTGTCCCGAATGATCGGATCGAACGATGGTATTCGATCGGAGGTGTCTCGGATTCTACGGAGCAGTCGGCGGCGACCCGGGAGTCGTTCCGCGAGCGTCAGGCTGCGCGCCGACCGACCGATCCCGCCACATCGGTCGGTACTGTACACCGCGTTCCCGTTCGAACAGTAACGCTTTTACACATGCTGTCCATCCACTTCGGTTGCATCACCTGGACGCCGACTGTCGCCCGAGGAAACGCTGAACCCGCGCTATACGGGCTCTCGTTCGCTTATTTCGCGGGTGTGTGGAACGGGTTCCAGTCGAAATGGAGGGGTATTCGAACGG